>NZ_CM142898.1:2277500-2287500 GCF_054919315.1 Pseudooceanicola profundus
GACCTCCAGCTAAGGCCCCCAATTCATGGCTAAGTGGGAAAGCAGGTGGGACGACCAAAACAACCAGGAGGTTGGCTTAGAAGCAGCCATCCTTTAAAGATAGCGTAACAGCTCACTGGTCTAAATAAGTTGTCCTGCGGCGAAGATGTAACGGGGCTCAAGCCATGAGCCGAAGCTGAGGATGCACATAGTGCATGGTAGCGGAGCGTAGTGTGACATAGCACTCGTCCTCTTCTGCCGCTGAAGTACGAAGGCGCAAGACATTGCGCTCAAGTAGCGAAGCGGTAGCGCAGGATAGAGTGCTTTCGATGAAGCCGGGCTGTAAGGCATCCGGTGGAGAGATCACTAGCGAGAATGATGACATGAGTAGCGACAAAGAGTGTGAGAGACACTCTCGCCGAAAGTCCAAGGGTTCCTGCTTAAAGCTAATCTGAGCAGGGTAAGCCGACCCCTAAGGCGAGGCCGAAAGGCGTAGTCGATGGGAACCAGGTTAATATTCCTGGGCCATGTGATGGTGACGGATTGCGAAGGTTGTTCCTCCTTATCGGATTGGAGGGGCCGCTTAGCAGTTCCTGGAAATAGCCTCACTATGAGATCGTACCCTAAACCGACACAGGTGGACTGGTAGAGAATACCAAGGCGCTTGAGAGAACGATGTTGAAGGAACTCGGCAAAATACTCCCGTAAGTTCGCGAGAAGGGAGCCCGGTTTCCAGGCAACTGGAGGCTGGGGGCACAAACCAGGGGGTGGCGACTGTTTACTAAAAACACAGGGCTCTGCGAAGTCGCAAGACGACGTATAGGGTCTGACGCCTGCCCGGTGCCGGAAGGTTAAAAGGAGGGGTGCAAGCTCCGAATTGAAGCCCCGGTAAACGGCGGCCGTAACTATAACGGTCCTAAGGTAGCGAAATTCCTTGTCGGGTAAGTTCCGACCTGCACGAATGGCGTAACGACTTCCCCGCTGTCTCCAACATCGACTCAGCGAAATTGAATTGCCTGTCAAGATGCAGGCTTCCCGCGGTTAGACGGAAAGACCCCGTGCACCTTTACTACAGCTTCACACTGGCATCAGGCCAAGCATGTGCAGGATAGGTGGTAGGCTTCGAAGCAGGGACGCCAGTCCCCGTGGAGCCTCCCTTGAGATACCACCCTTGCTTTGCTTGATGTCTAACCGCGATCCCTTATCGGGTTCCGGGACCCTGTGTGGCGGGTAGTTTGACTGGGGCGGTCGCCTCCTAAAGCGTAACGGAGGCGCGCGAAGGTTGGCTCAGAGCGGTCGGAAATCGCTCGTTGAGTGCAATGGCAGAAGCCAGCCTGACTGCAAGACTGACAAGTCGAGCAGAGTCGAAAGACGGCCATAGTGATCCGGTGGTCCCAAGTGGGAGGGCCATCGCTCAACGGATAAAAGGTACGCCGGGGATAACAGGCTGATACTGCCCAAGAGTCCATATCGACGGCAGTGTTTGGCACCTCGATGTCGGCTCATCTCATCCTGGGGCTGGAGCAGGTCCCAAGGGTACGGCTGTTCGCCGTTTAAAGAGGTACGTGAGCTGGGTTTAGAACGTCGTGAGACAGTTCGGTCCCTATCTGCCGTGGGTGTAGGATACTTGAGAGGAGTTGCCCCTAGTACGAGAGGACCGGGGTGAACGGACCACTGGTGGACCTGTTGTCGTGCCAACGGCAGTGCAGGGTAGCTATGTCCGGACAGGATAACCGCTGAAGGCATCTAAGCGGGAAGCCCCCCTCAAAACAAGGTATCCCTGAGGGCCGTGGTAGACCACCACGTCGATAGGCCGGAGATGTAAGTGCAGTAATGCATTCAGTTGACCGGTACTAATGGCCCGATAGGCTTGATTTGATCCAGTAGAAACCAGACTTGCTACTCAAAAAAAGAGAAGCAAAGCACTACTGACAAATCAGAAGCATACACAAATAAATACTGACTTGGACAACAGGCTCTTTCCTCGGTCTGGTGGTCATAGCACAAGCGAAACACCCGATCCCATCCCGAACTCGGCCGTTAAGCGCTGTCGCGTCAATGGTACTGCGTCTCAAGACGTGGGAGAGTAGATCGCCGCCAGACCTAGTAAAGAGCCACATATCTCTCAATACGTATGACAAAATACACAAAACGCCCGACGCCACAAAGCGTCGGGCGTTTTGCGTTACAGAACCTTTGCACAATCAGATTTCTGTGCCGCGGCCAAAGGGATCTCGTGCGAGGACGAACTGCAGTTCAGGACCCTGAGCGCTCCGCGTCGTCGAACCAGAGCGCACTGGTCAGCATCTTTCTCATCACGCCGGCCTGGCCCGTGACGTCCATGCGAGCAAAGATCCGCTTCGACGTCGTACGCGTGGTGTCGATCGTCCAGGAGAGGCGGTGGGCAGCCTCAGCGAGGCTGTGACCGTCGCAGATCAGGCAGGCGAGTTTGGCCTCGCTCGGGCTCAGGCCAAGGTGCCTTGCGGTTGAGGCGAGAGGAAGCGCTTCAGCCATGGGCGCGCTACGGAGATATCCGATCCTGCGGGGCTGCCCGTCAGGAGCCGTTGGATCATCGCGGATCATCATCTCCATCAGGGGCTGCTCGGAGAGTCGCAGCAGATGTGCCTTCGGCGTGAGGGTGTCGGGGCCGGATAGGGTTTTTGAGGAAGAGAGCGCCTTTTTCAACTCCTGTGCCAGCAGCGTGTCGCGGACCAGCAGACGGCCGTCCGGTCCGACGCGAATTCCGGCTATCGCCTCGAGGGGGGCGCGCAGCGCGGGGTCCATTTCGAGGACAGTCCCGTTTGGCGAAAAGAGGACCCATCCCCCGCCGAGGTGCCTTGCGATGGCGCGGTATCGGCCGGCGCGGGCGCGTTCCTCGGCGAGTCTCTCCCAGGTTTCCAGGGCCGGGCCTAGGTGCGGGATCAAGGTGGAGAGGTGCACCGCCGCCGTGGCGCGGAAGTCGTCGCCCTTGCGCTGTAGGATCAACAGGGCGCTGTTGCCCTGGTCCGGGCCGGGCCTCAACTGTGTCTTGACGGCGCGCAGGGGATCTCGTGCGGGGGCCGTCAGGCTGGGGAGGTCACCCTGTCCGTATATCCGGTGGAAGCGCATCCGAGGCTGGTCGGGCGCGGGGCGGGCAGGCGGCTCGACTTTTGGATCGTGCCAATGCCAGTCCTGTTCCCGCACGCCCTGCCGGTCGAGGCGCAGCGCGGCGCTGCCGGCGCCGGTCTGTTCGGCCAGCAGTGCAAGAAACGCGGGCCACCCGGGCGTCCCGGAGGGGGCGCTGGCTGCGGTGTAGAGCGCATTCAGGATCTCCGCTTCGCTTGGCATGCGCGTTCCGGTCCTCGTGGCGTATGAACGGAGGGCTGAATTGGGGCCTTGGGTCCCGCCCCTCAACAGGTACCTACCATATGGGAGGTGTCAAAGGGAGAGCACAGGTTTACCTGTCGATCAATACTCGATTTCCACAGGATACCTTATGAGCCTGAAGTCCCTGACCCACCTGCAGCGCCTGGAAGCGGAGAGCATCCACATCCTGCGCGAGGTGGCCGCCGAAGCCCAGAACCCCGTCATGCTCTATTCCGTGGGCAAGGACAGCGCCGTCATGCTGCACCTGGCCAAGAAGGCCTTCTACCCGGCGCCGCCGCCCTTCCCGCTGATGCATGTCGACACCACCTGGAAGTTCCAGGACATGTACAAGCTGCGCGACAAGGCCGCCGCCGATGCGGGGATGGAGCTGATCGTCTACCAGAACCCGGAGGCCAAGGAGAAGGGCATCAACCCCTTCGACCACGGCTCGCTCCACACTGACATGTGGAAGACCGAGGGGCTGAAGCAGGCGCTGGACAAATACGGGTTCGATGCGGCCTTTGGCGGCGCACGCCGGGACGAGGAGAAATCGCGGGCCAAGGAGCGGGTCTTCTCCTTCCGCACCGCCTCGCACCGCTGGGATCCGAAGAACCAGCGCCCCGAACTCTGGCGGCTCTACAACGCACGCAAGAACAAGGGCGAGTCCATGCGGGTCTTCCCGATCTCGAACTGGACCGAACTGGACATCTGGCAGTACATCCACCTCGAGGGCATCGAGATCGTGCCGCTCTACATGGCCGAGGAACGCCCCACGGTCGAGCGGGACGGCATGCTGCTGATGGTGGACGACGATCGCTTCCCGCTGAAAGACGGCGAAAAGCCCGTCATGCGCTCGATCCGCTTCCGGACGCTGGGCTGCTACCCGCTGACCGGCGCCGTGGAAAGTACCGCCAAGACCCTGCCGGAGGTGATCCAGGAAACCCTGCTGACCACCACTTCCGAACGCCAGGGCCGCGCGATCGACCACGATCAGGCCGCCTCGATGGAGAAGAAGAAGCAGGAAGGCTACTTCTGAGCTTTTTCCGCCGTCCCGCGACCCGCGGTGGATGGCCCAACCAGTTTCCAGGGGACACCCCATGACGACCCAAGACAAAGACACGATCTACAAGACCGACGCGCTGATCGCCGAGGACATCGACGCCTACCTCGAGACGCACCAGCACAAGACCATGCTGCGTTTTATCACCTGCGGTTCGGTGGATGACGGCAAGTCCACGCTGATCGGCCGGCTGCTCTACGACAGCAAGATGATCTTCGAGGACCAGCTCGCCACGCTGGAGGCTGACAGCAAGCGCGTCGGCACCCAGGGCGAGGGCATCGACTTCGCCCTGCTGGTGGACGGGCTGGCCGCCGAGCGCGAGCAGGGCATCACCATCGACGTGGCCTACCGCTTCTTCACCACGGAGAAGCGCAAGTTCATCGTCGCCGACACGCCGGGCCACGAGCAGTACACCCGCAACATGGTCACCGGCGCCTCCACCGCCGACCTGGCCGTGATCCTGATCGACGCGCGCAAGGGCGTGCTGACCCAGACCAAGCGGCACAGCTACCTGGTGCATCTGCTGGGCATCAAGAACATCGTGCTGGCCGTGAACAAGATGGACCTGGTGGACTACAGCCAGGAGGTCTTTGACGAGATCGTGGCTGATTACACCACCTTCGCCCAGTCGATCGGCATCGAGGCTTTCGTGCCGATCCCGATCTCGGGCCACATGGGCGACAATATCACCGCGCCCTCCGAGAACACGCCCTGGTACAGCGGCACCGCGCTGCTGCCGCATCTCGAAACCGTCGAGATCGACAGCACCAAGGAGCCGCAGGAGGCGCCATTCCGGATGCCCGTGCAATGGGTGAACCGGCCCAACCTCGACTTCCGCGGCTTTGCCGGGCTGATCGCCTCGGGGCGGGTGCAGCCCGGGGACCCGGTGCGCGTGCTGCCCTCGGGCAAGACCTCCAAGGTGGCCCGCGTGGTCACCTTCGACGGCGATCGCGCCATGGCCGTGGCCGGCGAGGCGGTGACCCTGACGCTGGAAGACGAGATCGACTGCTCCCGCGGGCAGGTCATCGTGGCGGCGCAGGCGCCGCTCGAGGTGGCCGACCAGTTCGAAAGCACGGTCATCTGGATGGACGAACACGAGATGGTGCCGGGCCGGGCCTACTGGCTCAAGATCGGCACCCAGACCGTCTCGGCCACCGTGCAGCACCCCAAGTACGAGGTGAACGTCAACACGCAGGAGCATATGGCCGCCAAGACGCTGGACCTGAATGCCATCGGCGTGGCCAATGTCACCACGGACCGCGAGATCCCCTTTGCGCCCTATGGCGAGAACCACGACCTCGGCGGGTTCATCCTGATCGACAAGATGACCAACCAGACGGTCGCGGCGGGGATGATCAACTTTGCCCTGCGGCGGGCCCAGAACATCCACTGGCAGGCCACGGACATCACCCGCGATGATCACGCGGCGATGAAGAACCAGAAGCCCGCGGTGATCTGGCTGACCGGCCTCTCCGGTTCGGGCAAGTCGACGATCGCCAATATCGTCGAAAAGAAGCTGGCGCGGATGAACCGCCACACCTTCCTGCTGGATGGTGACAACGTGCGGCACGGTCTGAACAAGGACCTCGGCTTCACCGAGGCCGACCGGATCGAGAATATCCGGCGCGTCGGCGAGGTCGCCAAGCTGATGACCGATGCGGGGCTGATCGTGATCACCGCCTTCATCTCGCCCTTCCGCTCGGAACGCGAGATGGTGCGCCAGATGATGCAGCCGGGTGAATTCGTCGAGGTCTTCGTGGACACCCCGCTGGAAGTGGCCGAAAGCCGCGACGTAAAGGGGCTCTATGCCAAGGCGCGCGCCGGGCAGCTGAAGAACTTCACCGGGATCGACAGCCCCTACGAGGCGCCTGAGGGGGCCGAGCTGCGCATCGACACCACCGAGATGACCCCGGAGCAGGCCGCGGACCTGATCATCGCGCGGCTGATCCCGTAACGGGCAGGCACATTCGACATCCGAAGGGGCGCTTCACGGCGCCCCTTTTCACAACTGGCCCCCCGGTTCTGACATCACCGGGGCAGGGCGGGCACCGGACAGGCGGGGCGCCGGGAAGGCGCGGCGGCCCGCGCATCGGCGGTACTGGGTACGAAGGCGCGCGTCCGCTGACGGGGCCGGGGGTGAGACCAACACTTGCCCGCCTGTCGTCTTCGGGGGTAGATCGCATGCAACGAAGGAGAAACCCGATGACAGCGACTGACGCCCTGCACAACGATGATCTGGCCGAAATGGGTCGTGTCCTGAAGGTCGAGGCCGATGCCCTGTCGCTGATGGCCGGGTCCCTCGGCGAGGCGCATCGCGAGGCGATCGCGATCCTGCGGGCCGTCACCGGACGTGTGATCGTTTCGGGCGTCGGCAAGTCAGGCCATATCGCCCGCAAGATTGCCGCGACCTTTGCCTCGACCGGGACGCCGGCGCAATTCGTCCACCCGACCGAGGCAAGTCACGGGGACCTCGGCATGATCACCAAGGCGGACGCCTGCATCGTGATCTCGAATTCCGGCGAGACGACGGAGCTGGCCGATCTCGTCACCTATGCCGGTCGTTTCGCGATCCCCCTCATTGCCATCACGCGCCGCCCGGAGAGCACCCTTGGCAGCGCGGCCGACATCGTCCTGCCGTTGCCCGATGCCGCCGAGGCCTGTCCGATGGGGATCGCCCCGACGACCTCCACCACCGCGACGCTGGCGCTTGGCGATGCGCTTGCCGTGGCGCTGATGCAGGGCCGCGGGTTCGGCAAGGCCGATTTCCAGGTCTTCCACCCCGGCGGAAAGCTGGGCGCACAGCTGCTGCGGGTCGAGGCGCTGATGACCCCTGCATCCGATCTGCCGCTGGTGACAGCGGATGCGCCGATGCGCGAGGCCCTCGTCGCCATGTCCGGCAAGGGCTTCGGCGTGCTGGGGATGACCGAGGACGGCACGGCCGCGGGCCGGCTCACCGGGATCATCACCGACGGCGACCTGCGTCGCCATCTCGAAACGCTGTTCGACAGCGACGTCGGGGACGTGGCCACCACCAGCCCCAAGACGATCGACGCCGGGGCCCTGGCCTCCGAGGCGGTCCACCTGATGAACGAAAAGAAGATCACGGCGCTCTTCGTGGTCGATGCCGAGATGCACCCGCTGGGGCTCCTGCGCCTGCACGACTGCCTGCGCGCAGGCGTTGCCTAATCCTGTTCGAGGTTACCCATGAAGACTGTCATCCTGATCCCCGCCCGCTATGCCTCGACCCGGTATCCGGGAAAACCTCTGGCCACGCTCACCGGCCCCGATGGCACCAAGAGCCTGATCCAGCGCAGCTGGGAGGCGGCCATGTCCGTGCCGGAGGCCGACGCCGTCTTCGTTGCGACCGATGACGACCGCATCGCGGACGCGGCCCGCGCCTTTGGCGCCGAGGTCATCATGACCTCCGAGGACTGCCGCAACGGGACCGAACGCTGCGCCGACGCCCTGACGCGCGGCGGGCTGAGCCCCGAACTGGTGGTGAACCTGCAGGGCGACGCACCGCTGACACCGCCTTGGTTCCTCAGCGATCTGGTCCGCGCGATGCAGGAGGATGAAAGCCTCGACGCCGCCACGCCCGTCCTGCGCTGCGATCCGGAAACGCTGGCGATGTTCCTCGAGGACCGCAAGAACGACCGGGTCGGGGGCACCACCGCGGTCTTCGATACGGACAGGAACGCGCTCTATTTCTCCAAGGAAGTGATCCCCTATACCGGCGGCAAGAGCTTCGATGCGGGGCAGGTGCCCGTCTTCCACCACGTCGGGGTCTATGCGTACCGTCCCCGCGCCCTCGCGGCCTATGGCACCTGGGCCGAGGGCGTGCTGGAGAAGCTCGAAGGGCTGGAGCAGCTGCGCTTCCTCGAAAACGGTGCCAAGCTGAAATGCGTCGAGGTCGATGCCCGGGGGCGCCTGTTCTGGGAACTCAACAATCCCGAGGACGTCGCCCGCATCGAGAAGGTGCTGCAGGCCGAAGCGCGCGGCTGACCGATCTGATCGGCGTGCAGCGGGGGCGGTGTCCACCCCTGCTGTGCCCCTAGCGGATCGCCTGCACGAAGCCGTCGAGGTACCCGCGCAACTGGTCCCGCACCTTCGCATCGGTGAGGGCGCCGTTTTCATCGAAGACCGCTCCTGCCTTCGACACCATCAGCCGCCCCTCCTGGTAGGGACGGGTGGCAAGCGCCCGAAGCACCTGCAGCCAGTGCGCCTGGCTCAGCATTGTCCCGAAGCCGCCGGGCGAGGTGCCGATCACGCCGACGGGCTTGCCCCGGAAGAGCGCCGCGCCCTCTCCGCTCGACATCCAGTCGATCGCATTCTTGAAGACGCCCGGCACGCCGTTGTTGTACTCGGGCGTCACCATCAACAGCGCATCCGCCGCCGCCAACTGCTCCCGCAGGGTCACCACCGCGGGCGGCGCGCCGTCTGCGGCTTCTTCGTCGGCATTGTAGAGCGGCACGCCGGTGATGGTTCCCGGCAGGATCGTCGCGCCCTCGGGGCAGAGCTCGATCGCCGCGCGGAGCAGGGCCGCGTTGTAGGATTTCGCCCGCAGGCTGCCGGACAGGCCGAGGATCGTGGTCATGGTCGCGTCCCTTTCGCATCGTCGGCGCACCCGGGCGCGCCGCCCTCAGCGAAACCGCCCCGGGGCGTGACGTCAAGCACCGGCGAGACTCCTACACAAGACCGGTCACGCACTTGACCCCCGCCATTGACCTGCCAGATTGAACGGGAGGCCAATAACGAGAAAGCTCATGCCAGAAAGCCGTCCGCTCTATGCCGTCCTGATCGACGCCGACAACATCCCCGCCCGCCACGCCGCTGCGATCCTCAAGGAGGTGACCTCTTACGGCGAACCGGCGTTGCGCCGGGTCTACGGCGACTGGGGCGCGGAGCGTCTGCGCCCCTGGACGGAGCAGGTGCGCAGCCTCGGCCTCGTCGGTCATCAGGAGACCGCCAACACCAAGGGCAAGAACGCCAGCGACATCGGCCTGGTGATCGACGCGATGGATATCCTGCACACCGGCCGTTTCGACGGCTTCGTGCTGGTCTCCTCCGACAGCGACTTCACCGCCCTTGCCAACCGCATCCGAGAGCAGGGGCTCGACGTGATCGGGATCGGCGAGGCCAAGGCGCCCGAAAGCCTGCGCAACGTCTGCAACCGCTTCGTGCTGATCGAGAACATCGTTGACGAGCCGAGCCCGAGCAAGGGCTCGGAGCCGGGGCCGGGCAAGCGCAAGCCGCTGGAGGCAGTGCCGCTGATCCTGCGTGCCATGGACAAGATCGAACAGGATGACGAGTGGTATCCGATGGGGCAGCTCGGCCAGTACGTGACCGCGGACAACCCGGACTTCGACACGCGGACCTATGGCAAGCGCAAGTTCTCGGACCTCATCGGCGAGCTGAAGATCTTCGAGACCAAGCGCGGCGCGGGGAATCAGCTCATGGTGCGCCGACTCGATTGAGGCCCGCGGGCGAGGGCGGGTGCGAATCTCGTCCGGACCGCCTCCGTATGCAGGCCGGCGAGTCGTCCTGTGCGACTCACCGGCCCGAATCGCGGGCCCCGATTCGACATTTCGCCCCGACTCGGATGATCGGGGCGGAAAA
>NZ_CM142898.1:2290000-4337452 GCF_054919315.1 Pseudooceanicola profundus
GCAGATTTGGAGGCGGAGGCGACAGTGCATTCGACGCAGTCGAATGTCACGAGAGCCCTCTGGTTAGATTTGCCACGGCAAATACTTGGGGCCTTAGCTCAGCTGGGAGAGCGCCTGATTTGCATTCAGGAGGTCAGGAGTTCGATCCTCCTAGGCTCCACCAACCTGCCTTCGCGAAGCGAAGGTCGGGAAACACCCCTCCCCAAGCGCAGTGCAGTGCATTCGACACCGTCGAATGTCACGAGAGCGCCGCGCAGTATGCACCCCTCGCCTGAACCCGATTTGACCGTCAAGCCGTGAGTGCACGGCTTTACCGTCCAATCGGACACAGCAACTTCTTCGGAAGTTTGACATCGTATAGAGAGATATCAATCAACGTTACTCGTTGCCGCAAGTAGGCGGACCAACGCGTTGAGGCGCCCTCGGCAAGCATCCCGACTGTCTAGCCGGCAGTCCAGGTGTTCACCTCTTCGAAAAGAAGTAACCGTTGTCCAAGTCAAGTACACTAACCAGGCAAATGTCGCCCTCGGGTGGCAGTTTGCCAATGTCTGGACGTCAGTCCAGGCGGGAAAATGTATGACTTCTGATCAGAACAGAGATGCTGCGGACGAACCAGCCCGCATCTGCATCGCGCCGGACGTCAGTCTGGCTTCTTCTGGATCAGATCAAGCGCGAGAAGGGCGTTTGGTGGATGCCTTGGCAGTAAGAGGCGATGAAGGACGTGATACTCTGCGATAAGTCATGGGGAGCTGAGAATAGGCTTTGATCCATGAATCTCCGAATGGGGCAACCCACCTGACAGTTTGATATTGTTGGCTTCGGCCATTCAATATCTTGCTGAAACAGGTACTTATTACCTGAACACATAGGGTTTTAAGAGCAAACCCGGGGAACTGAAACATCTAAGTACCCGGAGGAAAGGAAATCAATTGATACTCCCTCAGTAGCGGCGAGCGAACGGGGACCAGCCGAGCCTTGAGAGTGACTGGAACATGTTGGGAAGCATGGCCATAGCGGGTGACAGCCCCGTACAGGAAGCTCGATGGGACGTATTAAGTAGGGCGGGACACGTGAAATCCTGTCTGAAGATCGGGGGACCACCCTCGAAGGCTAAGTACTCCTTACTGACCGATAGCGAACCAGTACCGTGAGGGAAAGGTGAAAAGCACCCCGACGAGGGGAGTGAAACAGTACCTGAAACCGGACGCCTACAATCAGTCGGAGGCTCCTCGAGAGCTGACGGCGTACCTTTTGTATAATGGGTCATCGACTTGGTCTCACGTGCAAGCTTAAGCCGATAGGTGTAGGCGCAGCGAAAGCGAGTCTTAATAGGGCGTCGAGTTCGTGGGATCAGACCCGAAACCGAGTGATCTAGGCATGACCAGGATGAAGGTAAGGTAACACTTACTGGAGGTCCGAACCCACACCTGTTGAAAAAGGTCGGGATGAGTTGTGCCTAGGGTGAAAGGCCAATCAAACTCGGAGATAGCTGGTTCTCCGCGAAATCTATTTAGGTAGAGCGTCATCCGAATACCCCGGGGGGTAGAGCACTGGATGGGTAATGGGGCCCCACAGGCTTACTGATCCTAACCAAACTCCGAATACCCGGGAGTACTAGATGGCAGACACACTGCGGGTGCTAACGCCCGTAGTGGAGAGGGAAACAACCCTGACCTCCAGCTAAGGCCCCCAATTCATGGCTAAGTGGGAAAGCAGGTGGGACGACCAAAACAACCAGGAGGTTGGCTTAGAAGCAGCCATCCTTTAAAGATAGCGTAACAGCTCACTGGTCTAAATAAGTTGTCCTGCGGCGAAGATGTAACGGGGCTCAAGCCATGAGCCGAAGCTGAGGATGCACATAGTGCATGGTAGCGGAGCGTAGTGTGACATAGCACTCGTCCTCTTCTGCCGCTGAAGTACGAAGGCGCAAGACATTGCGCTCAAGTAGCGAAGCGGTAGCGCAGGATAGAGTGCTTTCGATGAAGCCGGGCTGTAAGGCATCCGGTGGAGAGATCACTAGCGAGAATGATGACATGAGTAGCGACAAAGAGTGTGAGAGACACTCTCGCCGAAAGTCCAAGGGTTCCTGCTTAAAGCTAATCTGAGCAGGGTAAGCCGACCCCTAAGGCGAGGCCGAAAGGCGTAGTCGATGGGAACCAGGTTAATATTCCTGGGCCATGTGATGGTGACGGATTGCGAAGGTTGTTCCTCCTTATCGGATTGGAGGGGCCGCTTAGCAGTTCCTGGAAATAGCCTCACTATGAGATCGTACCCTAAACCGACACAGGTGGACTGGTAGAGAATACCAAGGCGCTTGAGAGAACGATGTTGAAGGAACTCGGCAAAATACTCCCGTAAGTTCGCGAGAAGGGAGCCCGGTTTCCAGGCAACTGGAGGCTGGGGGCACAAACCAGGGGGTGGCGACTGTTTACTAAAAACACAGGGCTCTGCGAAGTCGCAAGACGACGTATAGGGTCTGACGCCTGCCCGGTGCCGGAAGGTTAAAAGGAGGGGTGCAAGCTCCGAATTGAAGCCCCGGTAAACGGCGGCCGTAACTATAACGGTCCTAAGGTAGCGAAATTCCTTGTCGGGTAAGTTCCGACCTGCACGAATGGCGTAACGACTTCCCCGCTGTCTCCAACATCGACTCAGCGAAATTGAATTGCCTGTCAAGATGCAGGCTTCCCGCGGTTAGACGGAAAGACCCCGTGCACCTTTACTACAGCTTCACACTGGCATCAGGCCAAGCATGTGCAGGATAGGTGGTAGGCTTCGAAGCAGGGACGCCAGTCCCCGTGGAGCCTCCCTTGAGATACCACCCTTGCTTTGCTTGATGTCTAACCGCGATCCCTTATCGGGTTCCGGGACCCTGTGTGGCGGGTAGTTTGACTGGGGCGGTCGCCTCCTAAAGCGTAACGGAGGCGCGCGAAGGTTGGCTCAGAGCGGTCGGAAATCGCTCGTTGAGTGCAATGGCAGAAGCCAGCCTGACTGCAAGACTGACAAGTCGAGCAGAGTCGAAAGACGGCCATAGTGATCCGGTGGTCCCAAGTGGGAGGGCCATCGCTCAACGGATAAAAGGTACGCCGGGGATAACAGGCTGATACTGCCCAAGAGTCCATATCGACGGCAGTGTTTGGCACCTCGATGTCGGCTCATCTCATCCTGGGGCTGGAGCAGGTCCCAAGGGTACGGCTGTTCGCCGTTTAAAGAGGTACGTGAGCTGGGTTTAGAACGTCGTGAGACAGTTCGGTCCCTATCTGCCGTGGGTGTAGGATACTTGAGAGGAGTTGCCCCTAGTACGAGAGGACCGGGGTGAACGGACCACTGGTGGACCTGTTGTCGTGCCAACGGCAGTGCAGGGTAGCTATGTCCGGACAGGATAACCGCTGAAGGCATCTAAGCGGGAAGCCCCCCTCAAAACAAGGTATCCCTGAGGGCCGTGGTAGACCACCACGTCGATAGGCCGGAGATGTAAGTGCAGTAATGCATTCAGTTGACCGGTACTAATGGCCCGATAGGCTTGATTTGATCCAGTAGAAACCAGACTTGCTACTCAAAAAAAGAGAAGCAAAGCACTACTGACAAATCAGAAGCATACACAAATAAATACTGACTTGGACAACAGGCTCTTTCCTCGGTCTGGTGGTCATAGCACAAGCGAAACACCCGATCCCATCCCGAACTCGGCCGTTAAGCGCTGTCGCGTCAATGGTACTGCGTCTCAAGACGTGGGAGAGTAGATCGCCGCCAGACCTAGTAAAGAGCCACATATCTCTCAATACGTATGACAAAATACACAAAACGCCCGACGCCACAAAGCGTCGGGCGTTTTGCATGCGAGAACACGATAAAAAAACTAGCGTCGGAAGCCACCGGATATCGCCCCGCCCAACCCTGGGAACCGTGCAGCTCTAACAGCGCGCAGGGACGCTCGAGGGGGCGCGCCGGTAGGGGACGGAGATGCAAGGACCCAGGCGTGGCGCCTTCCCTGAAGGGGCGTTGCGGGGCCGATCGAAGGCGCCTCGACCCCTCTCGGAAACACCACGCTTGCCGAATGGACTGATGACAATCCCGCCCTGCCGGGATACCCCGGTCTGCAAGCGACGGAGGTTCAGATGGACGGAACACTGGCAGTACTCTTTCTCGTGGCGGGTCTTACCGACATGGGGTTCAACCATTGCGGTGACGCGGGCTGCTTTGCCCGCAGCGGCGAGCAGGCCCGTCTCGGCCTCTCCTTCGGGGACGTGCAGTACCAGGAGAACTCGATCGATAACGAGTTCTACGTGAAGTACGACTTCCCGGTGGCCTATGGCCCGTTTCAGCCGATCGTCGGCGCCTCGATGACGATGGATGGCGATGCCTGGGTCGGGATCGGCGCGGCCTGGACGAAGAACTTCTTCGCCGATCGCGCCTATCTGCGGCTCTCGCTGATGCCCGGCCTCTACGCGCAGGGCGACGGGCCCGATCTGGGCCATGCGATCGAGTTCCGCTCCGGCGTCGAACTGGGCTACGAGGCGCGCAACGGGGTGCGCTACGGTGTCTCCTACGACCACCGCTCCAACGCGGATATCGAGGAGTGGAACCCAGGCATGGAAACCATCCAGTTCGGCGTGTCTTTCCCGCTCAATTGATCCTCAGGCGCCGTAGCGCGCCATGAAGGTCTCGACCGCCTCCCGCGCCGTGCGGGTGGCGAGATCCGGCGATACCGCGTCGTCGATCCCGAAAAGCCGGCGCATGAAGACCCCTGTCTTGCAAAGTTGGGCGAATTGCTCCGCCGCGAAGTCGCAATCCTCGATCACCAGATCGCCGCGCGACACCGCCCGCTGCAGGTAGGCGCCGAGGCGCGCCCGCGCGGTGAGCGGGCCGGATTCGTAGAAGTCGCGTGCCAGCTCGGGGAAGCGTTCCGACTCGCTGACACAGACCCGGAAGACCGCGACCGACAGGTCGGAGGTGAAGAAACGCACCATGCGCTGCGCCGCGAAATCGAGCACCTCGCGCACCGGCATGTCCTCGTGGACCAGACCTTCGGCATCCTCGGCCATCCGCAGGCATTCGGCCTTGGCCACCTGCAGGAAGAGCAACCGCTTGTCCGGGAAATAGCTGTAGAGCGTCGCCTTGCTGACACCGGCTTCGCGCGCGATATCGTCGACGCTGGCCCGGTCGAACCCGTCCGCCATGAAGATCTGGCGGGCGCCCTCGATCACCTGATCGTACTTGCGCCCCTTCCGCACCGCGGTTTCGGTCATTCCCGTCTCACTCTTGTATTCCCCGGACCGAGTATAAACTGTCCCGTTCAGTTCGGGCAAGCGACGGGATGTCCTCTTGCGGGTGCCGGTCAGGGGCGTAGGGTCCGCTCAGACGCGCAAGGAGACAGCCATGGCCCTCTTCCGCCCCAGACGGCATTTCAACGATCTCAGCGAACAGGAAGTTCTCGCCCTGGCCATTTCCTCGGAAGAGGATGATGGCCGCATCTATCGCACCTATGCCGAACGGCTGCGGGCGGAATATCCCGATACGGCGGCGATGTTCGACGGCATGGCCGACGAGGAGGACGTGCACCGCCGGCGCCTGATCGCGCGCCACGAAGAGCGCTTCGGCAAGGTCATCCCGCTGATCCGGCGGGAACACGTGGCAGGCTATTATGCCCGACGCCCGGTCTGGCTGGTGGAGAACCTCGGGATCGAGCGCATCCGCGCCGAGGCCGAGGCGATGGAGCAGGACGCCGAGCGCTTCTATCATGCCGCGGCCAAGCGCAGCACGGACACGGAAACCCGCAAGCTCCTCGGCGATCTCGCCGCGGCGGAGGCAGGCCACCGCGAAACGGCGCATCACCTCGAGGCCGAGCATCTCGACGCAGACAGCCGGGAGGCGGAGAAGGCCACGGCCCATCGCCAGTTCGTGCTGACATGGGTGCAGCCGGGCCTCGCGGGGCTGATGGACGGCTCGGTCTCCACGCTGGCGCCGATCTTCGCCGCGGCCTTCGCGACCCAGAACACCTGGGAAACCTTCCTCGTCGGCCTCGCCGCCTCGATCGGGGCGGGCATCTCCATGGGCTTTACCGAGGCCGCCTCGGACGACGGGCAACTGTCGGGCCGGGGGTCGCCCTTCAAGCGCGGCATCGCCTCCGGCGTGATGACCGCGCTTGGCGGTCTTGGCCATGCGCTGCCCTACCTGATCCCGGATTTCTGGACCGCGACGATCACCGCCTTCGTCGTCGTGTTCTTCGAGCTTTGGGCGATTGCCTGGATCCAGAACCGCTACATGGACACGCCCTTCTTCCGCGCCGCCTTCCAGGTCGTGCTCGGCGGGGCGCTCGTCTTCGCGGCCGGTGTCCTCATCGGCTCCGGCTGATCATCCACTGTTCCCAAATATCCTCCGGGGGAGGGGCCGCAGGCCCCGGGGGGCAGACAGCCCCCCACACCACCCCGGGACGCCCGCCCTTCCACCCCGGCAGGACACGACCCGCTTGACCCGGCCCCCCGCCCCGGGTCATGGCTTGCGCAACCACGCCCACGCGAAAGGACCTGCCCATGGAAACCCTCTCCGAGAACCGCTGCTTCGGTGGCCTTCAGGGCGTCTATCGCCATGCCTCCTCCTCCTGCGCCTGCGACATGACCTTCGGGCTCTTCCTGCCGGAAGAAGCCGCCGACGGCCCCGTGCCGCTGCTCTGGTTCCTCTCGGGGCTGACCTGCACCCACGAGAACGCCATGGTGAAGGCCGGCGCACAGGCCTGGGCCGCGCAGCAGGGCATCGCGCTGGTCTTCCCCGACACCTCGCCCCGCGGCGAGGGCGTGGCCGATGACGAGGCCTATGACCTCGGCAAGGGTGCGGGCTTCTACGTGAACGCGACCGAGGAACCCTGGGCTCCGCACTTCCGGATGTGGGATTACGTGGCCGACGAACTGCCCGAACTGCTGTTCGAGACCTTCGCCCTCGACGCCGAACGCCAGTCCATCACCGGCCACTCCATGGGCGGGCACGGCGCGCTGACGCTGGCCATGTCCCTGCCGGGCCGCTTCCGCTCCGTCTCGGCCTTCGCGCCGATCTGCAACCCCGTGAAATCCGACTGGGGCAAGAAGCAGCTCTCCGCCTACCTCGGCGAGGATCGCGCGGCCTGGGAGCCCCATGACGCCTCGCTGCTGATGGCCGAAACCGGCTTCGACGGGCCGATGCTGGTGGACACCGGCACCTCGGACCAGTTCATTGACCTGCTGCGCCCGGAAACCCTGATGCAGGCCGCCGCGGCGCGTCGCCAGCAGGGCGAGTTCCGGCTCCAGAAGGGCTATGACCACTCGTATTTCTTCATCTCGACCTTCATGGAGTCCCACGTGGACTTCCACGCCGAAGCGCTCTGGTCCTGAGGCAGGGCGCGGGCCGATGACGAAGCTCTACATTGACGCCGATGCCTGCCCGGTGAAAGCCGAGGCAGAGCGGGTCGCCACGCGCCACAAGGTGCCGATGCTGGTGGTCTCGAACGGCGGGCTGCGCCCGTCGCCGAACCCGCTGGTCGAGACGGTGATCGTGGCCGCCGGTCCCGACGAGGCCGACATGTGGATCGCCGAGCGGGCGGGGCCGGGCGACGTGGTCGTGACCGGGGACATCCCGCTTGCCTCGCGCTGCATCGAGGGCGGCGCCCGCGTCCTGCGCCACAATGGGGAGGCCTTCACCCCGGCGAACATCGGCCAGCAACTCGCCATGCGCGACCTGATGGCCGACCTGCGCGCGGCGGACCCGTTCCGGCAGGGCGGGGGCAAGGGCTTTACAAAGGCCGACCGCTCCCGTTTTCTGGACGCGCTGGAGCGCGAACTGCGCGCCGCGATGAAATCCTGAGGCGGTCCGCCGCCCGATCCCTCCCAAGCCGGAAACGAGGCCTCCATGCGTGTCGTCGTCCCTTGCGATCCCGGGACCGTCCCGATCCTGTGCCCGTCCGCCGGCGGGGCGTCCCCTGCCCGTGACCCATCGAGGGAGGCGGCATGACGCTGGCCCTGATCCTTCTTCTCCTCGCCCTGCTTCTGGCGTTGCTGCTCTATCTTCCCATCGCGCTCGATCGCCGGCGCAAGCCGATGGATGCGACCGCGCGGCGGGATGCGCCGGGGGATTTCGTGCGGCTCTCGCAGGGCGTCACCCATTTCCAGTGGGTCATGCCCGAGGCGAACCCCACCAAGGCCCCTGTCGCGGTGCTGGTGCATGGCTTCTCGACCCCGCTCAGCACATGGGACCACCTCGCGCCGGAACTGGCGCGGATGGGCTACCGGGTGCTGATGTACGATCTCTACGGGCGCGGCTATTCCGACCGGGTTGATGGACCCGAGGGGCGGGACTTCTTCCTGACCCAGCTCAACGACCTGTTGAACGATCAGGGCATCACGCGGCCTTTCACGCTGGTGGGCTATTCCATGGGCGGGGCCATTGCCGCGGCCTTTGCCGCCCGCTGGCCCGAGCGTCTGGATCAGCTGGTCCTGCTGGCACCCGCCGGCATGGGGGCCTTCCCGCAGGGGATGCTGAAACGGTCGCGTGATTCCCATCTGCCATCGGACTGGCTGATGCTCGCGCTTTACCCCGGTGTCCACAAGGGCGCGGCCAAGGCACTCAAGCTGATGGACGGGACCTGCGCCCATGCGGCGCAGGATCACCGGGATCAGCTGAACTACGCAGGCTACATGCAATCCCTGCTGGCCAGCCTGCGCGGCATTCTGCGGGACGAGATGCGCCCTGAGCACAACCAGCTGCAACGCACCAACCTGCCGGTGCTCGCCGTCTGGGGCGGATCGGATATCGTGATTCCGCTGGAATGCATGGGCACGCTGGCGCATTGGAACCGCTCGGTCGTGCATGTGGAGGTGCCCGGCGCCAGCCACTGGCTGCCGCTGACCCACGCCAGCGAGGTGGCGCAGGCCATCCGGGACTTCGACGAGGCCCTCTGAGGGGCGCCCCGGCGCGGCCCTCACACGTCCGCCTCAGGGATCGCGGGGCGCGGGCCCCACGACTCCGGCCCGAAAGCTCAGGCCCGAAAGCTCAGGCCAGAGGCCTCAGGCCGCGACCGGCACTCGGTTTTCCTTCACCGGCAGGTGGACGACGGCCGACAGCGCCCCGACCGCAACGCCGATCCACCACACCAGCGTGTAGTCGCCATAGACGTCATACATCTTGCCGCCCAGCCAGACGCCCATGAAGCCGCCGAGCTGGTGGCTGAAGAAGACGATCCCATAGAGCGTGCCCATGTAGCGCAGCCCGTAGATATGCGCGATCAGGCCAGAGGTCAGCGGCACGGTCGCCAGCCAGAGCGCCCCCATGAGCGCCGAGAAGATCAGCACCGAGGTCGGGGTGATCGGCATCAGGATGAAGGCCGCCGCCACGATGGTGCGCAGGGTGTAGATCCCCGCCAGCAGGTACTTCTTGGGCAGCGTCTTGCCGAGGTATCCCGCCAGCAGCGTCCCCATGATGTTGAAGAGCCCGATGAAGGAGATCGCGATCGCCCCCAGCGCCGAGGTCGAGGTGATCCCGATGGCGGACAGCAGGCTCCCGTCGAGGATCGGCCCGCACATCTCGGTCACCATGGCGGGGAAATGCGCGGTGATGAAGGCCAGCTGGTAGCCGCAGGAGAAGAAGCCGATGAAGATCAGCGAGAACGAGGGATCGCGGAAGGCGCGCCGCAGGATCTGGCCCATGGTCTCCTCCAGCTCCCCGCGCGAGACCGGCTTGGGGCTGCGCATCATCGGCAGCACCGCGAGCGTTGCGAGGATCACAACGGCGAAGACGAGGAAGACCTGCTGCCAGGGCATCATCCCCAGCAGCCATTCCGCCGTGGGCGCGCCGAAGACCTGTCCCGCGCTGCCCGCTGCCGTGGCAATCGCCAACGACATGGAGCGGTTCTCGTCCGAGGCGGCGCGGCCGACCACGGCGAGGATCACGCCGAAGCCCGTGCCCGCGACGCCGAAGCCCACGAGGATTTCCAGCATCTGGTGCGCCTCGGGCGTGACCGCCATGGAGGAGAGCACGAGCCCCGCCGCGTAGAGGATCGCACCGGCCACGATGGCCGCCCGGTCGCCCAGCTTCTCGGCGAAGGCGCCGAAGAGCGGCTGCCCGATGCCCCAGGCGAGGTTCTGGATCGCGATGGCGAGGGAGAATTCGGACCGGAGCCAGCCGAATTCCTCGGCAATCGGGATCTGGAACACGCCGAAGGATGCGCGGATCGCGAAGCTGAGGACAATGATGACGCAGCCGGCGATGAGCACCGGCGTGAAAAGGGGGGCTTTGCTGTCCATATTCTCCTCCGTTCGCGCCGGCACATGTTGCTCAAAGCGCAGGGCGGGTCAATTCAGCCTTTGGAATGGTCAGGATCACGGACGTTTCTGTCCGCGTCGGCGCGGGGTCTCTTTCCATGCCCCGAGGCCCGCGCTATGTCGGGCGCATGAGCAATGTGTCTGACCTCTATCGTGCCCGCGTCGCGCGGGGCGAGATCAAGCCGGACCCCGCGCAGGAAGCTGTCCTGCCGGAGTTCGACCGCATCGACAACGCCCTGAACCAGCCGGTGAAACGCGGCTTCTTCGGGCGCAGGAAGGCCCTCGACGCGCCCAAGGGGCTCTACCTCTGGGGCGGGGTCGGACGCGGCAAGTCGATGCTGATGGACCTCTTCGTGGAAAGCCTCTCGGTGCCCGTGCGCCGGGTTCATTTCCACGCCTTCATGCAGGAAATCCACGCCGGCATGACCGCCGCACGCGCGGCCAAGGTCGAGGACGCGCTGGCCCCCGTGGCCGAGAAGGTGGCCGCCGACCTGCGCGTACTGGCCTTCGACGAGATGCAGATCACCGACATCACCGATGCGATGATCGTGGGCCGCCTGTTCGAGATGCTCTTCGATCGTGGCATCGTGGTGGTGACCACGTCGAACCGCGTGCCCGACGACCTCTACAAGGATGGGCTGAACCGCCAGCTGTTCCTGCCCTTCATCGAGGAGATCAAGTCCCGCATGGTCGTGCATGAGCTGGAAAGCCCGCGCGACTACCGTCAGCACCGGCTGGCCGGCGGGCAGGTCTATTTCGCGCCCGCCAATGCGGAGGCGCGCGGACAGCTGAACGCGATCTGGGACGATCTGACCGGCGGTGCCGCGGGCGAACCTCTGGTGCTGACGGTGCAGAAGCGCCCGGTGGAGATCCCGCGCTTCGCCAATGGCGTCGGCCGGGCCCGGTTCTACGATTTCTGCGGCAAGATGCTGGGCGCGGCGGATTACCTCGCCATTGCCGAGACCTGCAAGGTGCTGATCCTCGAGGACATCCCGCGCCTTGGCCGGTCTAACTTCAACGAGGCGAAGCGGTTCGTCACGCTGATCGACGCGCTCTATGAGGCCAATGTGCGCTTCATCTGCTCTGCCGCGGATGAGCCCGAGTCGCTCTATATCGAGGGCGAGGGGGTTTTCGAGTTCGAACGGACCGCCAGCCGCCTGCGCGAGATGCAGGACAAGGACTGGGGCGCGGAAGAGTGACCTGAAGGCCACGGCAGCGACTGGATACAAAAATGGGGACCGTTGGCCGGTCCCCTTTATTTTGTGCCCGTTCTGTCCTTGCCCGCAACGCCTGTTCCAGTCTCCTGCCGGGCGCTGCCGTGCCGGGCGGGAGTTGCAGAAAAGACGAGATGCCTGAGGTATTAGGGCAACAATAGGCGAATCATCGCGAATCGGTCAAGGCGGCGTGATTCGCTTTCTGGGCATTTGCTCCGGATCGGAGGAATTTCCCCTTGGGTCGGCCAGAAGCGTGACCCTGAGGGCACGGTTTCCATGGGCAGCTTAAACCGGCTTTAACCGTTCTCCCGCAGGATCCGCCCCGCAAGGTAAAGCGAGCCGCAGATCAGCACCCGCGCCTCGGGCGCTTCGGCGGCGATCCGGGCAAGGGCACCGGCCACGTCCGCGTCCGCGTGGGCGGTCATGCCGACACTGCGGGCCACCTCGGCCGTGGTCTCGGCGGGCAGGGTTGCAGCCTCGCCGGGGATCGACACCGCGTCGAGGGAAACGGCGTGGGGCGCCAGCGGCCGCAGGAAGCCCGCGATGTCCTTGGTGTTGAGCATGCCGCAGATCAGGTAGGTCGGCCGGGCAGGCAGGCTGGCCAGATGCGAGGCAAGCGCGTCACCGGCCGCAGGGTTGTGCCCGCCGTCGAGCCAGAGCTCGATCCCCGGGGCGCTCTCCACCAGCGGGCCGCTGCGCAGGCGCTGCATCCGGGCGGGCCAGAAGGCCGTGGTCACCGCTGCCTCGCAGGCCGCCTCATCAAAGCCGAGGTGGCGCAGTCCGGCGATGGCCATGCCCGCGTTGCCGATCTGGTGCGCGCCGGGCAGGTTCGGCAGCGGCAGGTCCAGCAGGCCGTTCTCGTCCTGATAGATCAGCCGGCCGCGCTCTTCCCAGGCCGTCCAGTGCTGGCCATGCACCAGCAACGGCGCGCCGAGACGCGCGGCGCGGGCCTCGATCACTTCCAGCACCTCGTCGGGTTGGGGGCCGACCACGCAGGGCACGCCCCGCTTGAGGATGCCGGCCTTCTCGCCCGCGATCTCGGCCAGCGTGTCGCCAAGGAACTGCTGGTGGTCGAGGGAGATCGGCGTGATGACGGTCAGGGCAGGGGCCTCGATCACGTTGGTCGCGTCCAGACGTCCGCCAAGGCCCACTTCGAGCAGCGTGTACTCCGCCGGCGTGCGGGCAAAGGCCAGCAGCGCGGCGCAGGTCGTGATCTCGAAGTAGGTGATCGTCTCGCCGTCATTGGCGCGGTAGCATTCGTCCAGCAGCGCGGTCAGCGCCTCTTCGGAGATCAGCTCACCGGCCAGACGGATGCGTTCGTGGAACCGTGCGAGATGCGGCGAGGTATAGGCGTGGACCCGCTTGCCCGCGCCCTCCAGCCCGGCCCGGAGCATCGCCTGGGTCGAGCCCTTCCCGTTGGTGCCCGCGAGGTGGATCACCGGCGGCAGCTTGTCCTGCGGATCGTCGAGCGCATGGAGCAGCCGCCAGACCCGGTCCAGCGTCAGGTCGATGATCTTGGGGTGCAGGGCCATCATCCGGTCAAGGATGACATCCGACCCCTGCACAGACCCCGCGGCTGTCACTTGGATTTGCCCTTGGCCGGTTTCTCGGCTTTTTTCTCCGGCTCGGGCTTCTCGACCTTGGCGGTTTCCGGGGCCACGGGCGTGACCGGGGCCGCTTCGGACGCGGGCGCTGCGGTCTCGCTCTCGTCCGGTGCGGGCAGGTCGCCCTTCACCGCGGGCGGCTCTTTCAGCAGCATCCGGGTGATGGTGATCAACTCGTCGCGCATGTCGAGGCGGCTGGTCACGCGGTCCAGCATCCCGTGGTCCAAGAGGTACTCGGACCGCTGGAAGCCCTCGGGCAGTTTCTCGCGGATGGTCTGTTCGATGACGCGCGGGCCGGCAAAGCAGATCAGGGCGTTGGGCTCTGCGATGTGGACATCGCCCAGCATGGCATAGCTGGCCGTGACGCCGCCCGTGGTCGGGTCGGTCAGCACGACGATATAGGGCAGGTCGGCCTCTTTCAGCATCTGGATCGCGACCGTGGTGCGCGGCATCTGCATGAGCGAGAGGATGCCTTCCTGCATCCGCGCGCCACCGGCGGCGGAGAAGAGCACGAAGGGCCGTTTCAGCTTCACCGCGCGTTCGACACCCGCGATGATGGCGTTGCCGACGTACATCCCCATGGAGCCGCCCATGAAGCTGAAGTCCTGCGCGGCGGCGACGATGGGCGTGCGCCCGATCTCGCCCTCGGCCACCAGCATGGCCTCATGCTCGCCGGTTTTCTTCTGCGCGGCCTTCATGCGGTCCGGGTAGCGCTTCTGGTCGCGGAACTGCAGCGGGTCCGCGATGGGATCGGGGACCTTCACCTCGGAGAAGATGCCGCCATCGAAGAGCGCCTTGAAACGTTCGCGCGGGCTGATCGGCATGTGATGGCCGCAGGAGGTGCAGACGTTCAGGTTGTCCGACAGTTCGCGGTGGAACAGCATGGTGCCACAGCTGTCGCACTTGGACCACAGGTTCTCGGGAACCTCGCGCCGGGAAAAGATCGAGTTGATCCGCGGCCGCACGTAGTTGGTGATCCAGTTCATGCTTCTGGCCCTCTGCTGTTCGCTCTGCCCCCAGATAAGCGGCGGCACGGGGAATTGCAATCAACGCCTCAGAGCAAGGCGCGCCGCCAGCCAGCACAGGCCGACGATCCCCAGTTCGATGACCAGCGAGATCGAGATGATGGGCCCGGCGAGGCTCTCCTCGGGCACCCAGGCGGGCAGCAGCACGTAGGCGAGGCCGGAATCGGGGGCGCCTTGTTCGCCGAAGAAGAGGAAGGAATAGGCGTTGTTCGCGAGGTGGAAGCCGATCGCCGCCCCCAGCGAGCCGGTGCGCGCCGTGAGGTCCGAGGCCGCGACGCCGAAGGCGAAGGCCCAGATCACGTACTGCGCGGCATCGGTGGGGTCGATCCCGTTCTCGTAATGGGCGAGGGCGAAGACGGCATTGGGCAGCAGAAGCCACGCCGCGGGATGGGCGAAGCGCGCGGCGATCTGTTGTTGCAGCAGCCCGCGGTAGAACAGCTCCTCCGAGCCGGTCTGCACCAGCAGCGCCGCCAGTCCGAGGGGCAGGGCGGCGAGCCAGCCCGGCAAGGCGCGGAACTCGGTCTCGGGCTCGAAACCGTACCACGGCGGCAGAAGCTCCACCGCGAGAAAGACGAGCCCCGCGGCGAGGAAGACGCGCAACAGGTCCCGCGCGGCGGTGTGCATCGGGCCGATCAGGCTGCCGAAGCCGCGCTGATAGAGCCCGCGTGTCACGAGGACGACAGCCCCGCCCATGATCGAGAAGCTGGTGAGTTGCAGGCTCAGCGCCACCGGGGTGCTGCCGTCCCACATTGCCAGCGCCGCCCCGGGGGCGATCTGCATCAGCCCGTAGTCGAGCGCGGTGATCCCGAGGGTGAAGAGGAATTCCACCGCGAGGAAGGCGACGACGATCTTGATCAGCGCCGTGTCGTGACGGGCCGGCGCGATGTAGCCCTCGTGCGGAGTGTAGCCGGACATGCGCTCAGCGCCGCCGGATCGCGAGGCGCGCCGCACCCCAGAGCACCACGAGCGAGGCAAGCTCGATCGGGATCTGGATGCGCAGGGCGGGATCGCCGGCCGAGATCGGCAGCGTGTAGAGCGAGAGGCCCGACATCGGCCCCTCCAGCGACAGGACCGTCAGGGCCGAGACGTTGTTGAGGAAATGCAGCGCCACTGCCGGGCCGAGCGAGCCGTCGCGCGCCGTCAGGTCCGCCGCGATCAGGCCGAAAAGCGTGGGCGAGGCGATGAGCAGCAGCATGTTCGCGCCGCCCTCGTTCGGGTTCAGGTGCAACAGGCCGAAGATCAGCGCCGGCACCACCATCCACACGAGGGGGGAAGAGAACCGCGCGGCCAGCTGACCCTGCATGTAGCCGCGAAACATGAGCTCCTCGGCGAGGATCTGGACGAAGACCCCGCCGAGCGCCAGCGGCATCAGCCGCAGCCAGCGGTCGAGCGGAAGGTTGGGCTCGGGCTCCAGCCCGCCGGGCAGGGGGATCAGCGCCAGCGGGATACCGATGATCACGGCGGCGAGGAAGGTGCGTCCGAAGCCCCGCAGGAACCTGTCACGCGGGCCCAGCAGGCCCCAGGGGCTGCGCCGGTGCAGCACGGGCACCACGATGCTGATCGCCAGCAGCAGGCAAAGGAAGGACCACAGCAGCAGCGTCAGCCCGGTGGGTGTCCGCCCCTCGCCGTCGAACATCATCGGCAGGCCCCAGTGGGACTGCGCGAAGAACCAGCCCGTCATGAACGCCATGTAGAGCCCGCCGATCAGCAGGGTGCCCAGAATCACCCGCCACAGGGCCGGGCGGCGTTGCGCGGGGGCGGAGAGGACGTCTTGGGCGGCATAGGACATGTCGCGCACCCTAGCGATGCCCCCGGGGCCCCGCAATCGCGCACGTGCGGGCCTGCGGGGGGCTAAGGTGGGGGCTGGGCGGCCCTCAGCCGGCCTGCGGGCTTGTACGGGGGTGGGGGCTCCTCTATCCCCTTGGCAACTTTCCGGCCTCTTGGCATCTTTTCGGCGGGGGCTTCCCCTGCAAAGGAGACCCCGATGACCCTGTCCCACCGCCCGCCGCACCCCGGTTCCGCTCCGCTTGCGGCGATAGGGAGCGGTGCTCTCCGGGGGCTGAGCGGGGGCGGTGCCCTCTGTGCCGGGGAACCCGAAGGGGGCCGAACGGCGTTGTTTGCCCATGTGCTGCGGGATGATCCATCGCGCAGACGTGATCTGAACTCTTCCGGAAGCGAGGCGCTGCGCCATGTCTGACTGGACCCGAACCCTGACCCGCGGCGCTGCCGCCGCCCTGAAACCTGGCCTCCTGCTGGGCGCCGTCGCGGCGTTGTCCGGCTGTCTCGAGGCGCCGCAGCAGGGCGGCAGCCAGGTCGGATTCCTGTCCTCCTCCGAGACCCGCCCGCGCGAGGTACTGCAGGAGGCCGGCATGGCCAGCGGCGTGGTCCAGGTCTCGCCGCCGGTCGGCTATTGCATCGACGCCCGCAGCCTGCGTGCCACCCGCAACGGGGGCTTTGCCCTGCTCGCCTCCTGCCGGGTGCTGAGCGCGGGCCAGCAGGGGCAATCCGTCGCGCCGGTCATCATGACCGTGTCGGTCCTGCCGCGGTCCGCAGGGGCCGAGATGCCCACCACCGCGGACCTCGCCGCCAGCTTCGCCCCGGCCAAGCCGCTCTGGACGGGCGAGACCACGGGCGTGCATGTGGTGCAACTGGCCGCCGGGGGCGATCAGATGGTGCCCAACGCCGATCCGCGGCACTGGCGCGCCATGATGCTGATGAACGATCACCTCGTGGGGCTCGCGCTCTACGGGCCCGTGGACAGCGACGTGGTGATCTCCGGTGGGCGGGACCTGCTGATCGACCTGGCCGCGGGCATCCGCAACGCCAGCCCCACCCCCGAGACCATCGCGCGCCACACGGACACGCCGGAGGAGGCGGCCGAGATCGAAAGCTCGGAAACCCGCGCGGCGATTTCGGACGCGCTGCCCGACACGATCCCCGATGCGGAGGCCGCCCCCGGCGCAGGGCAGGCGGCATCCGTCAGCGCGGGCGGTCAGGCGAAGCGCCGCGGACGGACCTGATTGCCGGCTCCAAATAACGGTCTCAAATCGCGGGCCTCAATTCCGGGCTCAAAGCTTTGACCGCAATCCTTGATTTGTCCCGTTAACCAAATTCGGGTTATGATTCCGCGGTCCCTTCCGGGACGCGCCCGCAGACGGCGCACTGCCGGGGGCATCAGGGGCGGGCAGGACGGCCCGAGGCAACAGGGCACAGGCCGGCACGGCCCTACACAGCGCGGCAGGAACGATCGGGACACGATGGGCAAACAGGGCAGTCTTCTGAGGAACATGCTGGCCGGGCGGGAACTGGCCTTCTGGCGCAGCCGTGCGGACGAGGCGGCGACTCTGCCGCTGGAGGCGCTGCGCGCCAGCCGCTCCAAGGCCCGGGCCCTGCGCGGCGAGATCGAGCGCTTCCTGCGCGTGGCCGAGGACCGGCTGGCGCTGCCGCGCATCGGCTCCTCCGCGATCCTGCTGCCGCACAACACCGACTGGTCCTGGCGGCCCGAGTTGTGGCGCACGCCGCTGCCGGTGCCGGGGCGGTCCTCGGCCCGAACCAAGAGCGCGCTGGGCGGCGAGGTGACGCTGTTCCATGACTGCCGCCACTCCGAGCTGACCCTGCGCCAGCTGCGCAACCAGCGCGAGGCCGATCTGGCGCCCTACGGGCTGCGGATGGATGTCTTCGGCTTCGACGGCTCCTTCCTCTCCATCGTGCTGGACCTGCCGGGCGAGGTGGCACAGGGCCTGCAGCGCCGCCACCTGATCCGTCTCGACAGCATCATCGAGGTCGAGGCCCCGCTGGAGATCTTCGCCCGGCTCAACGTCCGCCACGGCCCCAACACGGAACAGTTCGTGCGGGAGATCTCGCTGGAGCAGACTGCGGCCGTGGTGGAGTTCGACCTTGCCTATTCGAACATCAACGAGAAGCGGATCGAGAAGGTCTGGGTCGACCTGATCTTCGAGAACCCGCAGATGAACCAGGTCGTGATCCGGGACCTGACCTTCAGCCGCCGTCCCCGGGCCGAGATCTAAGGAGCACGCCGATGAGCGATCTGACCCTCACCAAGACCCGCCTGTCGGAAGGCGTGTGGCAGGGTGTCCTGATGGCCCCCGGCGGCACCGTGCCCCGGGTCGAGGCGCAGCACGCGGGCCGTACCGTCGAGGGCGTCTCGGTCACCGCGGGCGAGGCGGCGGGCGAATGGCTGGTGCGCGTACCGGTTCCGGTGGAGGCGATCGGCGACGGGGTCCATACCGTCACCATCACCGAGGCGGGGAGCGGAGCGGCGCTCGGCGATTTCGCGGTGCTGGCGGGGGAGGCTCTTGCCGATACGCTGCAGGCCGAGGTGGCGCTGCTGCGCGAGGAACTCGACATGCTCAAGCGGGCGTTCCGCCGTCACTGCAAGGAAACCGCCTGAGGCGCTGTGCCTACGGGCCGGGGGGCTGGTGTGCGGGGCAGTTCCGGCTCAGGCCCCCCCAAAACCTGACAGTTCCTGACGCTGAGGGGGCCTAAAACAGGCGACACCTGACGCAGATGCGCGCCGCCGCCGTCAGGCCCGGGCCGAGATCACCATGGCGGGCAGGGGCACGATCCAGCGACCCGCGTCATCCTGCGTGCAGTGCGTGCGCACCTCCGCAGCCATGTACTGCCGGATCGCCGCGGCGTGGTCGGCGGGCTGGCGCCGCATGAGCACCCCCATCCGCACGGTTCCGCCATGGAAGAGGTCGTAGAAATCCTCGGGCGCCTGCAGGCGCCAGTGACTGTCCACCGGCTCCGCCGCGGGCTCGACAAAGCCCGCCGCCAGCAACGCCGGAAAGGCGATGGCGGGATCGGCATAGGCATTGGCGTCTGGCGCGGGGGGCAGCCCGACCGCCGGGTCTCCATGCTGGCGCAGTGCCTCGGTCACCGTGCGGAAGCCGAAGGAGTGCGCCGGCGGCTCCCACGTGGAAAAGGCGATGCGCCCGGCCCGGCGCAGGACGCGGTGCGCCTCGGCCAGCACGGCGGGGGGATCGGGCAGATGCGGCATCCCGAAGCCGATGGTCACCGCGTCGAAGCTGTCAGGGCCGAAGGGCAGGTCCGCCGCATCGCCTTGCAGGACGGCGGCATCGGGCACCCGCGTGCGGGCCAGTTCGACCATGGCCGGCGAGAAATCCAGCGCCGTGACATCGGCCCCTGTCGCCAGCAGCCCCGCGGTGACGATGCCGGGCCCGCAGCAGAGGTCCAGCGCCTCCATGCCCGGCTCCAGCCCCAGACCGCCGACCAGCGCCGGCACGCACATCGCCGAGGCGCGGGCGAATCCGTCGGTATAGCTGCGGGCGGTCCCGTCGTCGGACCAGCCCTCGTGCTCGAAGCGGGCAAAGGCGTCGTACTCGGTCATCGCTGATTCCGTCCGTCGCTGGGGTGTGTTGGTTAACCATAGGTCAACATGCGCCCTGCGCCAAACGCAGGAGGCAGGCCAGCCTCATGGCAACGTCATGGCGCCCCTTGGAAACGTGTTGTTTTCCTGTTGCCGTGCCTTCAACGATCCCAGACAAAACCCCGATATTGTCTGTCCGGTGCCCCGTTCCTGCCTGAATTGACCCCGATAACCTGAGGCCAAGAAGTAACGAGGTAGGTGACACATGGACCGTCTGACAGAGATGGAAGCATTCGCCACCGTGGTAGACCAGGGCGGTTTCACGGATGCGGCCAAGAAAATGGGTATCTCGAAATCCGCCGTGTCCAAACACGTCTCCTCGCTGGAGGCGCGATTGGGCGCCCGCCTGCTGAACCGGACCACGCGCCGCGTGTCGCCGACGGAGATCGGGCTGGCCTATTACGATCGGGCCCGCCGGGTGCTGAACGATGCCGGAGAGGCCGACGCGCTGGTGACCTCGATGCAGAGCGATCCCTCGGGGCTGCTGCGCATCTCGGTGGCCACCGACTTCGGCGTCAATCATCTGAGCCCGGTGCTCGGAGAGTTCCTCGCGGAATTCCCGGACATCACCGTGAACATGGTGCTGAACAACCGCTACGTGGAGCTGATCTCGGAAGGGTTCGACATGGCGATCCGCATCGGGGAGCTGGAAGACAGCACCCTGCGGGCCCGCAAGCTGACCGAAACCTCCAAGCGGATGATCGCCTCGCCCTCCTATTTCGAGAAATACGGGCGGCCCGCGCGGATCGACGATCTGAACGAACACAAGCTGCTGCATTACTCCAGCCAGTCCTCCGGCAACGTCTGGAAGCTGACCGCCCCCTCGGGCGAGAAGCGACAGGTGCGCACCGCCGGGTGGCTCTCGGTGAACGATGGCCAGTCGCTGCTGAACGCCGCGATCTCGGGCCTCGGCATCGCCTACCTGCCCAGTTTCCTCTACGCCGACGCGATGCGGCAGGGGCTGGTGGAGGATGCGATCCCCGACCTGCCGCTGGAACTGCAGGGCATCTACGCGGTCTATCCGCCGGGCCGGTTCACCCAGCCCAAGGTCCGCGCCTTCATCGATTTCCTTGTCCGCTCCTTCGCCGAGAAGGGCCCGGTCAACTGGTAACCCGATTGGTGTCGCCCGCGCGGTGGCACCCCCGATCTTCCCCGTGCCTGTGAAGGCTACTGCCCCCGGGTCCCTCGTGGTCCCGGGGATTTTTTTCGTGGCATGCGCTTCCTGCGTCCCTCCTACGCGCGGTCAGGCCCGGTTTCGGGCCCATGTCGTGGCGGTCTCTGTGCAACGGCACACTTCCCCCGGCGCCCTGGCCCGCTATCGTGGCCGGATCACGCCATCCCCACGCAGGAGCCCGCCATGCGCCCCTTCAAGATCGTCGATGTCTTCACCGCCACGCCTTTCATGGGCAATCCCGTCGCCGTCGTGATGCAGGCCGACGGGCTGAGCGATGCGCAGATGCAGGCCATCGCCGCCTGGACCAACCTCTCCGAGACGACCTTCCACCTGACGCCCGAGACCGCGGGCGCGGACTACCGCCTGCGGATCTTCACCCCGCGCAGCGAGCTGCCCTTCGCCGGGCATCCCACGCTGGGATCGGCCCATGCGCTGGTGGAGGCCGGGCTTGTCACGCCGCGAGACGGGCGGCTGGTTCAGGAATGCGCCACCGGCCTCGTGCCGATCACGCTGGAGGGGGAGGGCGCGGACCGTCGCCTGCAACTCGAGATGCCCGAGGCGCAGATCACCCCGCTGTCGGAGGCCGAAGCCACGCGGCTGACGGGCATCCTCGGCCAGCCCTATGCCGCCGGGACCGCGCCTGCCATGGTCGACGTCGGCCCGCGCTGGATCGTGGCGGAGTTGGTGGACGCCGAAACGGTGATCGCCCTGACGCCCGACCTCGCGGCCTCCGCCGTTTTCGAGACCGAGATGGGGGTGACCGGTGTCACGGTCTTCGGCCGTCATGCCGAGGGGCCCGCCCAGATCGAGACCCGCAGCTTCGCCCCCGGGGACGGCATTGCCGAAGACCCGGTCTGTGGCAGCGGCAACGGCTCGGTCGCGGCGTTCCGCATGGACATCGGGACGCTGGCGGAAGGGGACAGCTACGTGGCCGCGCAGGGCCGCTGCGTCGGGCGGGCCGGCGCGGTGGCGGTCTCCGTCTCGGGGGGCAAGGTCTATGTCGGCGGCGCCGCCGTCACGACCGTCGAGGGCACGATCGCCCTCTGACCGCCTATTGCGCCGCAGTGCCGGGGGAGAGCAGCACCGCCTCGACCCGGCGGTTGCTCTCGCGGCCCGCCTGCGTCGTGTTCGGGGCCAGCGGCGCGAGGAAGCCCACGCCCTCGGCGCTGACCTGCCCGGGGGCGGTGCCATGGGTGTTCACCAGCCGGTCCCGGACCGAGGCCGCGCGGCGCTGCGACAGGGCGATGTTGGTCTCCAGCGCGCCCTCGCTGTCGGTGTGTCCCACGAGGGCCACCTGCCGCGCGGGATCGGCGGCGAGGTAGGCCGCCAGCGTGTCGAGCGAGGCATAGGCCCCTTCGCTGAGATCCGAGGCGCCGGTGGCGAAGTTCAGATCCGCCAGGACCACGTGCCCGGCCTCTTCCAGCCGGGTGATCAGCGCGTCGCCGGTGCCGCCCGCGGTGGCCGGGACATCCGGCGGGGGCGGGGCTTCGCCCGCGGGGGTGATCCGGTCGATCTGGAGGTAGCCGGTGAAGCCCGAGCGGGAGGCGAGCACCTGCACATGCTCCGTATCGCCGGGGCTGGCGGCACCCGCCGCGGCCCCGGGCAGCGCCCGCTGTGCGGTCAGCACGTGGAAATCGAAGAGATCGACATACATGTCCGGCGCGGGCGCGACCTCCAGCGCAAAGCGGAAGTCGAAGCCGCCGCACTGACGGTCGGCACAGTCGAGCAGCACCTCGTAGCCCGCAGCCTGCAACTGGTCCCGCAGGGGGGCGATCAGTTGCAGCACGGTTTCCCCCCGGGCCTCGACGCGCCAGACCTCGCGGGTGACGTCGCCTTCGAGCGATTGCATCGGCACGGCGTGATCGGCCCAGGGCCCGATGGGCAGGGCATAGCTGCGGTCACGCTCCTGATCGGCGGCGATCTGGCGGGCATTGGCGGGCAGGGTCAGCGCCTGCGCCGTGGCCGCGCCCGGCAGGGCGAGGGCCAGCAGCAGCGCCAGCGGGCGCAGCCGCCGCTCAGCGGGCCTGCGAATGATACTCGGCATTCGGCGCCATCTCGGTCGCGGCGGCGACCCGGTTCGTCATGTTGAAGAAACCCGCCACGTTGGCGATGTCCCAGATGTCGCGGTCGCCGAAGCCCGCATCGCGCAGCGCCTGACGGTCGGGCTCCTCGATCCGGTCTGGCGTTTCGGTCAGCTTGGCGGCAAAGCGCAGCATCGCCATCTGCTGCGGCGTCACCTCGGCGGTGCGCCAGTTCATCACCAGCTGCTCCCCCAGCACGGGATTGCCCGACAGCTCGCGCACGGCGGCGCCATGGGCGGTCAGGCAGTAGAAGCAGCGGTTGATCGAGGAGACGGTGACCGCGATCATCTCGCGCTCCAGCTTGGTCAGGCGGCTCTCGCCCAGCATCAGCGTGTTGTACATCGCCGCGAAGGCGTCGAACTGCGCGATGTCGACCGTGTGCACCCGCAGGACGTTGGGCACGAGGCCCAGCTTCTCCTCGCAGATAGCCAGATATTTCGCCGTCCGGTCCGGCAGCGGCTCGACCGGTGCAAGGTCGAGCGCGGTCAGTCTCTCGGTCATCTCAGCCCTCCGCGGCAGGTGCCTGACGGTAGTGGTACTGCCCCACCACGTCCATGCCGAGCCGGGTATAGAGCGCATTCGCAGGCGCGTTCCCGCGCGTGCACAGCAGGGCGAAGGTGGTCGCGCCCTGTTTCGCCGCCCATGCCGCGCCGTCGATGGTGGCCGCCCGGCCCATGCCGCCCCGGCGGCGGGTGGGCAGCACCTCCAGCGCGTGCAGCATGGCGATGCCGTCATGGAGGCCGACGAAGCCCGCCGCGCCCGGCTCGTTGCCCAGACGGCCCAGAAGCCCGGTCTTGGTGCCCCGGACGCGGTGCATTACCGCCAGCCGGTCCGGTCCGATCCCGCCCTCGGCCCATATCTCCTCCATCAGGGCCAAAGGCTCCCAGATGGTGATGGTGCGGGCGTCGGTCTCGGGCCGCGGGGCGGAGGCCACGCGGTCGATCGGGGCGCTGTAGATATAGGTCGGATCGACGATGCCGTAGCCGCGCGCCTCCAGCGCCGCGTCCAGCGCGGCATCACCCTTGCGGATCATGAAAAGCGGACGCTGGCCCGCGGCCGACATCTCGGCCTCGACCGCGGCGATCCCCTCGGAAGTGGCGTCCGGCCCGGCGGTGGCAGCCGAGACCCGCTTGCCGCCGCCCGCCCCGTCGCGCAGCGTGAAGCCCGCGCAGGACCAGAGCCGCGCGGCAGGCCAGGTGGCGTTGAGGGCCGCCAGCAGGGCGGCCTCCTCCGCGTCGGGTGCCGTGGCGCCCGGCCAGCCGTCGAGCAGGGTGCTCATTGCGGGAACATGTCCGACAGTTTCGCCATTGCCGCGCCGACCTGTGCACCGTCCTGCCCGCGGATCACGATATTCGCGCCATAGGCCCCGTTCTGCTGGAACGGGTAGGAGCCGATGGACAGGTCGGGATATTCCTCCGCCAGCGTGCGCAGCGGGCCCGCGATCTCGCCCTCGCCGCGCTGGATGCGCAGGCTCTGGGACAGGAGCGGCTGGCCGCCGGTGAGCGTCGGCAGGACCGAGGCGACCATGGCCTCGAAGACCGCCGGCACGCCGGCCATGACATGCACGTTCTCGACCGTGAAACCGGGCGCGACGGAGACCGGGTTCTCGATCAGGCGCGCGCCGTCGGGGATGCGGGCCATGCGCAGCCGCGCCTCGGTCACCTCGGCACCGGAGCGGGCGTAATGCGCCTCCAGCAGTTCGCGGGCGTCGTCGCGCACGTCGATGTGGCGGTGGAAGGCCCGGGCGATGCAATCGGCGGTGATGTCGTCATGGGTCGGGCCGATGCCGCCCGAGGTGAAGACATGGTCATAGGCATCCGACAGCGCCATGACGTTGCCGATGATGTCCTCCGCCTCGTCCCGGACGAACCGGGCCTCGCAGAAGTCGATGCCCATCTTGGTGAGCTCCTGCGCGAGGTGATGCATGTTGCTGTCGCGGGTGCGGCCCGAGAGGATCTCGTCTCCGATGACCAGCATGGCGGCGGTGGGGTTCTTGGACATTTCCGTCTCCTTGAGTGGGACTTGAGAAGGGTATAGGCCCCGGTCATGCGCTTTCAAACCCCTCTCGTGCCCGCCACCCTGATCCGCCGCTACAAGCGGTTCCTGGCCGACATCCGGCTCGACGACGGGCGCGAGGTGACGGCCCATTGCGCCAACCCCGGCTCGATGCTGGGCCTCGCCGAGGAAGGCATGCGCATCTGGGTCGAGCCGAACGACGATCCCAAGCGCAAGCTGAAATGGGCGTGGAAGTTGGTGGACCATGGCGCGGGCCATTTCACCGGCGTCGATACGGCCCTGCCGAACCGGGCGCTGAAGGCCGCGCTGATGGCGGGCGACGTGCCGGGCCTCACCGGCTACGATACCGTCCGGCCCGAGCAGAAATACGGACAGAACAGCCGCATCGACTTCCTGCTCCAGGGCGCCGACCGCCCCGATGCCTATGTCGAGGTGAAATCCGTCACCCTGAGCCGCCAGCCCGGTCTGGCGGAGTTCCCCGACAGCGTGACCGCGCGGGGCCGCAAGCACCTCGAGGAACTGGCGCTGGTGGCGCAGGGCGGGCAGCGGGCCGTGATGCTCTACCTCGTGCAGCGCACCGATGCCACGCGGGTCACCCTTGCCGCCGACATCGACCCGGCCTATGCCGCCGCCGCGCAGGTCGCCGCCGCGGCCGGGGTCGAGTTCATGGCCCTCGATTGCACGATCACCCCCGAGGCGGTGCGGCTGAACCGGCCGCTGCCCTTCGCACAGAGTTGACCCCTTGTTGACCTCTTCGCGATGCTGCCCTGCAGCGACGCTATGCCGGAGCCCTTTAACATGGGGCTTTGCTGGTTTATATATAAGGGAATTGAACGGAGTACGACGTTGGAAACCAAGCATTCAGGACGCATGACACGGGACGGCATCCGCATCCACGAAGAGGCGGATTTCGCAGGCATGCACAGGGCAGGCCGGATCGCGGCCGAAATCCTCGATGCGCTGCCCGAGTTCATCTTCCCGGGCCAGACCACCGGCGAGATCGACCGCAAGATCACCGAGATGATCGACGCGCGCCCCGGCGTGGTGTCGGCCACGATCGGCTACAAGGGCTACCAGCACGCCTCCTGCATCTCGGTGAACCACGTGGTCTGCCACGGGATCCCGGGGGACAAGAAGCTGAAGGATGGCGACATCCTGAACATCGATGTCACGGTGATCGTCGATGGCTGGTACGGCGACAGCAGCCGCATGTACGTGGCCGGCAAGCTCTCGCGCAAGTCCGAGCGCCTGCTGCAGGTGACCCATGACGCGCTGATGATCGGCATCGAGACGGTGAAGCCGGGCCGGACCTTCGGCGACATCGGCCACGCGATCCAGACCTATGTCGAGGCACAGCGCATGTCCGTCGTGCGCGACTTCTGCGGTCACGGCCTTGGGCAGGTGTTCCACGCGCCGCCCAACGTGCTGCACTACGGCCGCCCGGGCACCGGGGCCGTGCTGGAGGAAGGCATGTTCTTCACCATCGAGCCGATGGTGAACCTCGGCCGCCCCGACACCAAGGTGCTTGCCGACGACTGGACCGCGGTGACCCGCGACAAGTCGCTCTCGGCCCAGTACGAGCATTCGCTGGGCGTCACGGCGGATGGGTGCGATATCTTCACGCTCTCGCCCGCCGGGCTGTTCCACCCGACCTACAAATCGGAGTGAGCGCGCCGCGCCACCCCTGATGGTTTCGTAAGGCCCGCGCCCCCCACGCGGGCCTTTTTCCGTCTCCCGCCCGCAGGTCCGAGGGCGCGCCGGATGGCGTCGCGAAGACCCGGCGTCCGGACGTCGCACCCCGGCGCGGTGAAAGGCGGCTTGCACGTTTCCCCGTTCTGGCAGACCGTGCGCCACCAGCACTGCCCATGGCGGCAGAATAGGCAACCGGCCCGCAGGCAGGGCAGGGGCGGCGGCAAAACCGCGCCCCGCCTTGCCCGTGCGCCCCCGACAGGGCATAGAACCCCCGATGGCCAAGCAACTCCCCTACCAGGTGATCCGCGAGATCTTCACCCGCTTCCACGCGGCGGAGCCCGAACCCAAGGGGGAACTGGACCATACAAATGCCTATACCCTCGTGGTGGCGGTCGCGCTGTCGGCGCAGGCCACCGATGCAGGGGTGAACAAGGCCACCCGGGCGCTTTTTCCGATCGCGGACACGCCCGAGAAGATGCTGGCCCTCGGTGAAGAGGGCCTCGTCGAACATATCAAGACCATCGGCCTCTTCCGCCAGAAGGCGAAGAACGTGATCAAGCTCAGCCGTATCCTCGTCGAGGACTACGGCGGCGAGGTCCCCAATTCCCGCGCGGCGCTGCAATCGCTGCCGGGGGTGGGCCGCAAGACGGCCAACGTGGTGCTGAACATGTGGTGGCACTATCCGGCGCAGGCGGTGGATACCCATATCTTCCGCCTCGGCAACCGCTCCGGCATCGCGCCGGGCAAGGATGTGGTCGCCGTGGAACGGGCGATCGAGGACAACATTCCCGCCGATTTCCAGCTCCATGCGCACCATTGGATGATCCTGCACGGCCGCTACGTCTGCAAGGCACGCAAGCCGCTCTGCGGCACCTGCCTGATCCGCGATCTCTGTGACTACGAGGATAAGAACCTGACATGACGAAGTACGACCTGGTCGGCATCGGCAATGCCATCGTCGACGTGATCAGCCAGAGCGATGACGCCTTCCTGGACCGCATGGGCATCCAGAAGGGCATCATGCAACTGGTCGAGGCAGAGCGCGGCGAAGCCCTCTACGACGCGATGGAGAACCGCTGGCAGGCCCCCGGCGGCTCGCTCGCCAACTCCGTCGCGGGCGCCGGGGCGCTCGGGCTGAAGACCGCCTTCATCGGCCGTGTGCGCGATGACGATCTTGGCGCCTACTACGCCGAGAGCATGACCAAGGAGGGCACCGATTTCGTCAATGCCCCCGTGGCGGGCGGCGACCTGCCCACCTCGCGCTCGATGATCTTCGTCAGTCCGGACGGCGAGCGCTCGATGAACACCTATCTCGGCATCTCCTCCGAGGTCGGCCCCGACGACGTGGACGAGGCCGTCCCCGCCGCCGCCAAGCTGCTCTTCCTCGAGGGCTATCTCTACGACAAGGACAAGGGCAAGGCGGCCTTCACCAAGGCGGCCCGCGCCTGCCGCGACGCGGGCGGCATGGCGGGTATCTCGCTCTCCGATCCCTTCTGCGTCGACCGGCACCGCGCCGACTTCCGCAAGCTGGTGCAGGAACTCGACTTCGTCATCGGCAACGAGGAGGAGTGGCTCTCGCTCTACGAAAGCGATGACCTCGGCACCGTGGTGGAAAAGGCCGTCTCCGAGGTGGGCCTGATGGTCTGCACCCGCTCCGGCCACGATGTGCTGCTGGCCCGCGGCGACGAGGAAGTCGTCGTGCCCGTGACGCCGATCACCCCCGTGGACACCACCGGCGCAGGCGACCAGTTCGCGGCGGGCTTCCTCTACGGTCTCGCGACCGGCGCCTCGCTGGAAACCGCGGGCCGCATGGGCTGCATCGCCGCGGCCGAGGTCATCTCCCACTACGGTGCGCGCCCCGAGACCGATGTCATGGCGCTCTTCAAGGGGGCCGGCCTCGTCTGAGCGGCCCGCAACTTGACACCCCAAAGGCCGCGCCCCGGGCGCGGCCTTCCTGTCTCGCGGCGCCCCCCGCATCCACTGTTCCCAAATATCCCCGCCGGAGGCGCCCCGGCCCCGCGTCCCGTGCCGCCCTGTCCGACATGCGGCGCCCTCTCATCTTTCGCTGGAAAATATCCCCGCCGGAGGCCTCCGTCCTCCCCGGGGCCGCGCCGTCATCCGACCCTGATCAGCGTCCCCGGCCGCGCCCGTTCCGCCAGCCACCGCGCGCGGTCCCGCCGGAAGGCGAGGCACCCCGCGGTCGGATAGCCCGGCCGGCGCCACTGGTGGAGGAAGATCGCCGAGCCCTTGCCCGGCACGGCCTCCGCGTTCCAGTCCGTGATCATCACGAGGTCATAGAGCGGGTCTGCCCGGCGCAGCTCCTCGTGCGAGCCCGCATAGGGGGCGCGCACGGGACAATTGTACTCCGCCCGTGCCGGATCGTCGGACCAGAGGTCGCCAGGCAGGATCGGCTGTGCCCAGGGGGCCGGGCACGCCATCCGATCGGGACGATACAGCAGGCCCGTCACCGTCCAGAGCCCGCGCGGGCTCGCCATGTCGCCCTCGCGCTTGTCCGAGGTCTTGCCACCCCGCCCGATCGTGCAGGGCAGCCAACGCCCCTCTACCAGCAGACCGCGATGGCCGAGGATCCATGTCGTCACAGCAGATGTCCCGATTTGCGGGCCTTGGTCGCCAGGTAGGCCGCGTTGTGGCGGTTGCGTCCGACCTGCAGCGGGACGCGTTCGGTCACGGCGATGCCGTTCTTCTCCAGCATGGCGATCTTGGCCGGGTTGTTGGTCAGCAGCCGGGCCGCGCGGAACCCCATCTGCGTCAGCAGCGCCGCGCCAAGGCGGAAGTCGCGCTCGTCATCCTCGAAGCCGAGGCGATGGTTCGCCTCCACCGTGTCGAACCCCTGGTCCTGCAGCGAATAGGCGCGCATCTTGTTCGCCAGCCCGATCCCGCGCCCCTCCTGGTTGAGGTAGAGCAGAACGCCTGCACCCGCCTCGCCCATCTGGGTCAGCGCGCCGTGCAGCTGGGGCCCGCAGTCGCATTTCAGCGAGCCCAGCACGTCGCCGGTGAAACAGGCGGAATGCAGCCGCGCCAGCACCGGTTCATCCCGCGGCGGGCGGCCGATCTCGACGGCATAATGTTCCGGGCCGCCATCCTCGGGGCGGAAGACATGCAGCCGCCCGGCCTCTGCGGCCTCCATGGGCACGCGGGCATTGACCACCGGGTGCAGGGGCGAGAACCGCGTCAGGAGCTCCGTCGCGCGGGGCGCGTCGATCAGGGTCAGGCCGGTCTCGGCGGCGAAGCGGTGGCCCTCGGGGATCTCCAGCAGCAGGGCCGCCGGCAGCAGCCGGGCGGTCTTGGCCAGCTTCAGCGCCAGCCGCGCCGCTGCCGCATCGCCCTCGCGCAGGGCGCGCAGCGGGCCCTTCATCGGGCGCATCAGGTCGTCCGCGGGGTCGGCAAGGCCCACCAGCCAGGCAAGGTCCGCCTCGTCGGGCAGGGGCAGGCGGGCGACATCGCCATCGTAGACCCGCGCCTTCAGAGTCTCGGCGCGCCGGACGGTCAGCGCGATCTCGGGGCGCCCGCCAAGGGCGCGCAGGGCCGCCAGCCGGTCCGGGCTCAGGGTTTCGATCGCCAGCATGAGGTGGCAGCGCTCCGCCCCGGCCAGCACCACGCCGAGGCCAAGCCGCAGGTCGCCCCGGGCACGGGACAGCAGGTCGATGAGATCGGGCCGGAATGACATGGGCGGGGTCCTTTGCTTCGCCTCCATGTAGCGACTTGCCGGAGAATTTGAAACATTCACCGGCGCAGGGACACGTCCGCGTGAGAGCACTATCACAATTCTTGTCCCCGGCAGGGTGCGCAAACATCTGTCGCTCAAGACGAAACAAGGATGACTCCGATGCCCCAACTCAAGAAGATCCTGCTGGTGGATGACGACGAGGACCTGCGCGAGGCCCTCTCCGAGCAACTCGTGATGACCGAGGATTTCGATGTCTTCGAGGCGGGATCGGGCAGTGAGGCCATGCAGAAGGTGCGCGAGGGGCTCTTCGACCTGGTGATCCTCGACGTGGGCCTGCCGGATACCGACGGGCGCGAGCTCTGCCGGCTGATGCGCAAGCAGGGGGTGAAGTCGCCGATCCTGATGCTCACCGGCCATGACAGTGATGCGGACACGATCCTGGGCCTCGACTCGGGCGCGAACGACTACATCACCAAGCCGTTCAAGTTCCCCGTGCTGCTGGCCCGCATCCGCGCGCAGCTGCGCCAGCACGAGCAGAGCGAAGACGCCGTCTTCCAGCTTGGGCCGTATACCTTCAAGCCCGCCATGAAGCTGCTTGTGACCGAGGATGACCGCAAGATCCGGCTGACCGAGAAGGAAACCAACATCCTCAAGTTCCTCTACCGCGCGACCGAGGGCGTCGTCGCCCGCGACGTGCTGCTGCACGAGGTCTGGGGCTACAACGCCGGGGTGACGACCCACACTCTGGAGACCCACATCTATCGTCTGCGTCAGAAGATCGAACCCGATCCCTCCAACGCGCGGCTGCTGGTGACGGAGAGCGGCGGCTATCGGCTGGTCGCGTGACATTTTTACCAGAGGGTCAGGAAATCCGGACCTGACAGGTTGAACGTGAATGTGCTAGATATATGTCAACGTCACGTAATTGAGTTCCCGCGCATGTCCGGGTCATGACATGCAACCTCCCTGTTGGACTGAGCCCGGGCCCCTGTGCCCGGGTCTTTTTTTATTGGGGGTTTGGCACCGCTTTTGGCTGGCTTTGCTGCCCGGGCGGACCGGGTGTCGGGATGGATACACGTAAAAAGTGTGCGCGCCTTCCGCGAATCTCTTCATCTTGGCCGAAGTGTTCCGACTTGGCTCCGCCTCTGCCGGAGCTCGGTCGGCCTGGAGCCGCTGCCACCGTCGGCCCGCTGCCGCGACGGAATATCTGTCGCTTCCGAGGTCAGAACTCGCTCCAGCTGTCATCCGCCACGGGCGCGGGGCTGTTCACGACGCGCCGTGTCGCGGGGGCCGGTATCGCCCGCACCGGGAGGGGCGCCCGGGCCATAGCGCGGGCAGGGGCCTCGCCGGTCCGGAACCTCTGCATCAGGTTCGACAACTGCTCTGCCTCGCGGCTCAGCGCGGTGGAGGCGGCGTTGGTCTCCTCGAACATGGCGGCGTTCTGCTGGGTCACCTGGTCGAGCTCCTTCATGGTCTCATCGATCAGCGCGATGGAACTGGACTGCTCGTTCGCGCTCTCCGCGATCTGGGACACGAGCGCGGCCACGTTGGAGACGGATTCAGCGATCCGCTTCAGCGCGCCCCCCATCTCGTTCACCAGCGCCACGCCGCTCTTCACATGATCCGAGGAGGTGGAGATCAGCTCGCCGATTTCCCGCGCCGAGGTGGAGGAGCGTGCGGCCAGGGCGCGCACCTCGGTCGCCACGACGGAGAAGCCGCGCCCGGCCTCGCCGGCGCGCGCGGCCTCGACCCCGGCATTGAGGGCCAGCAGGTTGGTCTGGAAGGCGATATCCTCGATCACCTGGATGATGTTGGTGATCTCCAGAGAGGACGACTTGATCGCCGCCATGGCCGAAACCGTCCGTTGGACCACCTCGTCCGAGGCGGCTGAGCGCGCCTGCGCCTCGCCTGCGGCCTCTGCCGCGTCGCGGGCCGCGGTGGCGGTGCTGTGGACGTTCAGGGAAATCTCCTTGATCGCGGTCGCTGTTTCCTGAAGCGAGGCCGCCTGTCGTTCCGTCCTCTGCGCGAGGTTGTTGGAGGCCGTGGCGATCGCGTCGGTATCGTCGGAAACGGCAGAGGCGTTGCGGATCACCTGCAGCACCGTTTCGCGCAGCTCCTCCGTGGCGTGGTTGAAGTCCTTGCGCAGGCTCTCGTGGGTCGCGTCGAAGGGGGTGTCGATCGCGACCGACAGATCGCGCTGCGCCAGCCGTTGCAGCGCCCGCCCGAGACCATCGACGACCATCTGCTGGCGCTCCGCCTCCAGCGCGGTCTGCTCGGCCTCGCGCAGCGTTGCGGCGCGGGAGGCGGCATCGGCCTCCGCCGCGCGCGCATCGAGGGCGTAGCGCTGCTGGATCGCGAGGTAGAGCACCGTCGCCTCCATGACGACGATCGTGCCGTGCAGGGCGACGCGCTCAAGGTTCTCCCACAGGCTGTCCTGCACCGGGTAGACCAGCGCGGGCAGCACAAGCACGAGGGCGAGGTGGTGCACCGCGATGACCCCGGCGGCGACGATGATGACCGAGGCATCGGCCATGGCCATGGTGATCGCCAGCAGGGCGAAGAAGAGCATGTGACTGTCGAGCTGCCAGAGGTGCCCGGCGAGCGCGGCGGTGAAGGCCATCGCCTGCGCCACGAGGCCGAGCGCCACCAGCTGTCGCCCGGTGGCCCCGCCCGCCCGTGCGCCGTAGAGCGCGAGCCCGCCCGCCAGAAGGGCGAAGAGCAGGATCGGCAGCGGCGCGTTGCCCACCAGCAAGGCGGCCACGGGGCCGACCGGGGCAAGGGCGGCGGCAGCCCATGCGACACGCTGCGTCGCGCGGGCCTGCGCCGTGAGAAACTCGGAACTCGTCGTGGTCATGCGCCACCTCCGCACAGGGCGGCGACGGCGCGGCCGTCCACCACCAGATATCCGCCCGCGCGGCGCAACCGCCCGGCAAAGCCGGGATCGTCGCCCTGCGCCAGGGACGCGAGCGCGCCTTGTAGGACCCCCACCTCATGCCCGCCCGCGCGCAGGATCGCCGCGCCCCGGTCCAGCCAGGGCAGGGCGATCACGAGGACCGGCCCCTCCCGCACGGGCGGCAGCGACACGAGCGCCAGCACCGGACCGGCGAGGCAGAGGGTGAGGGCGGCAAGCATCACGCGAAGATCGGGCACGGGCATCTCCTTCCCGTTCCGGATAGCGCCAATCTCCTACCGGGCGGTTAAGCGCCGCGCGGCTTTCCTTCCGGTCAGGCGGATGCTACCCCGGATTCCGACCCCGCAGACAGCTGAGCAGGCCCGCCATGTCCTTCACCCTCGCCACCTGGAACATCAACTCGGTCCGCTTGCGCGAGCCGCTGGTGCTGCAGTTTCTCGCCCATTCCGGTCCCGACGTGCTCTGCCTGCAGGAGTGCAAGTCCCCGGTGGACAAGATCCCCGTCGAGGCCTTCCGCGCCGCCGGCTACGAGCACATGATCGCCCGGGGCCAGAAGGGCTACAACGGCGTGGCGATCCTGTCGAAACTGCCGATCGAGGACAGGGGCGACATGGATTTCGCGAGCCTCGGCCACGCCCGTCACATCGCCGGGCGGCTGGAGAACGGCGTGACGATCCACAACTTCTATGTCCCCGCGGGCGGTGACAAACCCGACCGCGAGATCAACGAGAAATTCGGCCAGAAGCTCGACTACCTGACGGGCATGCGCGACTGGTTCCGCGACAGCGCACCGGAGAAGGCGATCCTCGTGGGCGACCTGAACATCGCCCCGCGTGAGGATGATGTCTGGGATCACAAGAAACTGCTGAAGGTGGTGAGCCACACGCCGGTCGAGGTCGAGGCCCTGGCCGAGACGCAGGAGGCGGGAAAATGGGTGGACATCACCCGGCAGGACATCCCGCAGGGCAACCTCTACTCGTGGTGGTCCTACCGCTCGCCGGACTGGGACGCCGCCGACAAGGGCCGCCGCCTCGATCACGTCTGGGCCACGCCGGACATCTCGAACGCGGCGCATTCCAGCGCGATCCTGCGCGAGGCCCGCGGCTGGGAGAAACCCTCGGACCACTGTCCGGTGCTGGCGACCTTCGATCTCTGAGACACGCCCGGTCCCCCGGGACAACGCCGGGGCGCACCGGGACGGCAAATTGACGATCCCCCTTTGATTTCCGGTCAGACGGGACGCATATAGGGGCCAACCAGATACGAGGAGCGGACGATGCTTGAATTCGGTCAGAACGACGCCGCACAGAACGAAACCTACGTCACCGACGTGACCGAGGCCAATTTCATGGCCGAGGTTGTCGAGGCCTCGCAGCAGGTCCCGGTGATCGTCGATTTCTGGGCCCCCTGGTGCGGGCCCTGCAAGCAGCTTGGCCCCCAGCTTGAGGCCGCGGTGAACGCCGCGGGCGGCAAGGTGAAGATGGCCAAGGTCAATGTGGACGAGAACCAGATGATCGCGGGCCAGATGCGGGTCCAGTCGATCCCGACGGTCTATGCCTTCTTCCAGGGCCAGCCGGTGGACGGCTTCCAGGGCGCGCTGCCCGGGTCCGAGGTGCAGGCCTTCGTGGACAAGATCGCGGCGCTCGCGGGAGACGGCGAAGACGGCGGTCTCGCCGAGGCCGTGGCCGCCGCCGAGGAAATGCTGGAGCAGGGCGCCATCGCGGACGCGGCCCAGACCTTTGCCGCGATCCTGCAGGAAGACCCGATGAACGCGGCCTCCTACGCGGGCCTCGTGAAGGCCCATATCGCGCTCGACGATCTGGAGCAGGCCGAAGCGGTCCTGAACGGGGCCCCGGTCGAGATCTCGAAGGCGCCCGAACTGGAAGCGGTCCATGCCCAGCTGGAGCTGAAGAAACAGGCCGCGGGTGCAGGCCCCGTGGGGGAACTGACCGCCAGGGTCGAGGCCGATCCCGCGGACCTTCAGGCCCGGTTCGACCTCGCACAGGCGCTCTATGCCAACGGCAAGGTGCAGGAAGCCGTCGACCAGCTGCTGGAGCTCTTCCGCCGCGACCGCGAGTGGAACGAGGCTGCCGCCAAGACGCAGCTCTTCACGATCTTCGATGCGCTGTCCCCGAAAGACCCCATCGTGTTGAGCGGACGCCGGAAACTCAGCTCGATGATATTTGCCTGAGACGGGGATCGGCCTAGCTCACCCTTCATGATGCGATATGCCGATCTTCCCGACGTGGTTCCGATCTTTCCGCTGACCGGGGCGCTGCTGCTGCCTCGGTCGCGGCTGCCCCTTCACCTCTTCGAACCGCGCTACCTGCAGATGTTCGAGGACGTCCTGAAGACCCCGCAGCGGCTGATCGCGATGATCCAGCCGAACGAGGTTCCGGGACGCGAGGACGACGGTCTGCACCAGATCGGGTGCGCCGGGCGGGTGACACAGTTCTCCGAGACCGAGGACGGGCGCTACATGATCACGCTGACGGGGATCTCGCGGTTCCGCATCCGGCAGGAGATCGAGGGCTTCGCCCCCTATCGCCGCGCCGATGTGGACTGGGCCGGCTTCGACCGGGACCTCGGGGCGCCGGACCGCGATCCGGGCTTCGACCGCAAGACGTTCTTCGACAAGCTGTCGCGCTATTTCGAGGCGCGCAACCTCGACACCGACTGGGACACGCTGAAGGAGGCAGAGGACGAGCTGCTGATCAACTCGCTCTCGATGCTGCTGACCTTCGCCCCCGAAGACAAGCAGGCGCTGCTCGAGGCGCCGTCCCTGTCCACCCGGCGCGAAACGCTGGTGACGCTCATCGAATACGCGCTCCGCGGGGGCGACGACACGGAGATCATGCAATGACCAAGACCGCCGCCATGTCCGGCACCGAAACAGCACCTGCTGCGCCGCTCTTCGACCGCCGCATGCTGGAGGCCCTTGTCTGCCCCGAAAGCCACACCACGCTGGAATACGATGCCGAGGCGCAGGAACTGATCAGCCGCAAGGCGGGCCTGGCCTTCCCGATCCGCAACGGCATCCCGGTCATGCTGGTGGAAGAGGCGCGCGCCCTCGACGCCTGACATCTGGTCCGGCGCGGGGCCAGGCACGGCAAGGGACAGCTGCCACGGGGCCAGACACCCGGCGTGCAGCCGGGTCCTGTCGTTCAGCCCTGCGTCATGTCCTTCATCTTTCCCCAAATACTCCGGGGGACTTGCGCGGCTCAGCCGCGCAAGGGGGGCAGAGCCCCCCACGGAATTTTGCAAAATTCCGGTTCGGAAAATTCGAATTTTCCGGAGAGCGCCGCAGCCATGGCCCGGTCCAGCGGCCTGACCACGGAGCACCACCCGCGCGGCCCCGGGCGAAAATTCTTCAGGAAGAATTTTCCCAAGAATTTTTCTTAAAATTCTTGGGCGCTTGGCTCAGGCCGTGACGAGCTGGCAGATCCGGCGCACGGCGGCGGCGTAGCCTTCCACGCCGAGGCCCGCGATCACGCCCTCGGCGCGCAGCGAGACGTAGGAATGGTGCCGGAAGCTCTCGCGCTTGTGGACGTTGGAGATATGCACCTCCATCACCGGTCCCTCGAAGGCGTTCAGCGCATCGAGGATCGCGACCGAGGTATGGGTGAAGGCGCCGGGGTTCATCACGATGCCGCAGGCGCCGTGCCGGGCCTCGTGGATCCAGTCGATCAGCTGGCCCTCGTGATTCGACTGTTCGGCACGCAGGTCGAAGCCGGGCGCCATGGCGTCGCGGGCGATCCGCGCCACGTCCTCGAGGGTCTCATGGCCGTAGATCTCGGGCTGGCGCTGGCCCAGCAGGTTCAGGTTCGGGCCGTTCAGCAGCAGGATCGTCTGGGTCATCGCGGGGCTCCTTCTTGCGGTGCCCCTCGATAGCCGATCCCGGCGCTCCGGGCGAGACCCGATGGCGTGGGCCCCGGCCCGTCCCCGGCAGTCCGGCCGGGGGAGGCCCGGGCTCAGGTTGCGGTCAGGCCGGAGCCCGACCGGTCCGGTCCACCCGCCGGATCAGCGGCCGGCGGCCAGCACGCTCAGCATCTCGAAGAGCATCTGCGCCCCGGCCTGTGCGGTGACGTTGGTGGGATCGTAGGAGGGCGCCACTTCGACCACGTCGCCGCCCTTCATGTCGATCCCCTTCAGCCCGCGGATCAGCGCCTGCACCTCGCGCGGGGCGAGCCCGCCGATCTCGGGCGTGCCGGTGCCGGGGGCGAAGGCGGGGTCGAGACTGTCCACGTCGAAGCTGACATAGGTCGGCCCTTCACCCACGACCTCCAGCGCGCGGGCCAGAACCGCGGGAATGCCCATCTCCATCACCTCCTCGGCGTAGAGCACGGTCATGCCCGAGGCGTGCGAGAACTCCCACAGGAAGTCCGAGCCGCCGCGCACGCCGATCTGGATCGTGCGCGCGGGATCGAGGCTGCCCTCCAGCACCGCCTGCCGGAAGGGACCGCCGTGGTGGAATTTCGCCCCCTCGTAGACGCCCGAGGTATCCGCATGGGCATCGATATGCACCATGCCGAGCGGCCCGTGTTCCTTGGCCAGCGCGGCCAGGATCGGGCGCGAGATCGAATGGTCCCCGCCCACGGTGAGCGGCGTGATGCCGGCCGCGCAGAGCCTTGTGAAGACATCCTCGATATCCGCGTGGCACTGGTCGAGGGAGTAGCGGCTCTGCATCGGCACATCGCCGATGTCTGCCACCTTCAGAACCTGCCCGGGCACCACGTCCAGCACACGGTTCCACGGGCCGACCCGCTCGATGTCGCGCACCGCCTTGGGCCCGCGCCGCGCACCCGCCCGATTGGTCACCCCGAGATCCATCGGCACGCCCACGAGCGCCACGTCGAGGTCCTCCACCGGCGCGCCCGCCAGCAGCGCCTCCATCACCTCGGGGCGGTAGGGCGCATCGAGCAGGGTCGAGATGTCGGCGAAGGGCCACTTGCGCCGCCCGCCAGTCTGGAACACGCCATCGGCGGCAGCCTTCAGTCGCGGGTCGTGAAAGACGCCGGTCTCCTCGTTTGAATAGAGGCGGCGCAGGGTCTCGAGATCGGGGGTCTTGGGCGACATGGGTCCTCCGGCGTCTGATGTCGGGCACAGGAAAGGCGCAATGGGGCGGCGTGGCAAGAGGGGCGCGGGGGAAGGTGCCGCGCAGGCGCCGCGGTGCCGGTTTCGGAGGCGGGGCAGGGCCTGACCGGGGGAGGCCCCGCGGATCGGCCCTTCGGGCCGGTCGGCGGGGGCGCCTGCGGCGGGCGGGGTTGGGGGCTGTCTGCCCCCCTTGGCCCTGCGGGCCAATTCCCCCCGAGGATATTTGGGAAACGGAAATGGGATAGGCCGTATGGAAAAGGGCCGAATGGAAAAGGGCCGAATGGAAAAGGCCGGGGACCTGCCCCGGCCTTTGTCGTGTCGGTGTGGGCCGGGTCAGCCGAAGGTTTTCGTGAGCGCCACGTCGATGGCAGCGGTGATCTGGTCGATGTCGGCGGCGGTGGCGATCAGCGCGGGGCTGAGGCAGAGCGTGGTGTTGAGGCCCGGCAGCGAGCGGTTGGTGACGCCGATGATCACCCCCTGGGCGCCGCATTCGGCCACCACCTGCTGGGCCTGCGTCTCGGGCACCGGCTCCTTCGTGGTGCGGTCGGAGACGAGTTCGACCCCCTGGAACAGGCCGAGGCCGCGGACCTCGCCGATCACCGCGTGTTTCTCCTGCAGGGCGAGGAGGTTGGCGGTGAGGCGCTCGCCCATCTTCTGGGTGTTCTCGAGCAGGTTCTCCTCCTCGATGATGCGCATGTTCTCGAGCGCCGCGGCGGGGCCGGCGGTGCAGCCGCCGAAGGTCGAAATGTCGCGGAAGTAGTTCAGCGGATCGGCGGCATCGTCCTTGAAGAGGTCGAAGACCTTCTCGGTGGTGACGCAGCAGGCGATGGCCGCGTAGCCGGAGGCGACGCCCTTGGCCATGGTCACGAAGTCCGGCTCGATGCCGAACTGCTGGTAACCGAACCAGGTGCCGGTGCGGCCCAGGCCGCAGACCACCTCGTCGATGTGCAGCAGGATGTCGTACTTGCGGCAGATCTCCTGCACGCGCTCCCAGTAGCCCTTCGGCGGCACGATCACGCCGCCGCCGGCGGTTATCGGCTCGAGGCAGAGGGCGCCCACGGTCTCGGGGCCCTCGCGCAGGATGACCTCCTCGATGGCATCGGCGGCGCGGCGGCCGTAGGCCTCGCCGGAGAGGTCCCCCCAGCCCTGGTCATGGGCGCGGTACTCGAGGCAGTGCGGCACCTCGATGAAGCCCGGCGCGAAGGGGCCGTATTGGGCGTTGCGCTCGGGCTGGCCGCCGGCGGAGAGGGCGCCGATGGTGGTGCCGTGGTAGTCGCGCTCGCGGAAGAGGATCTTGTGCTTTTCGCCGCCGTAGCGCTTGTGGGCGATCTGGCGGACCATCTTGAAGGCCTTCTCGTTGGCCTCCGAGCCGGAGTTGCAGTAGTAGACGCGGCTCATGCCGGGCATCTTGGAGATCAGCTTCTCCGAGAAGAGCGCGCCGGGGATCGAGCCCGCGGAGCCGGCGAAGTAGTTCAGCTTCACCAGCTGGTCGCGAACCGCGTCGGCGATACTCTCGCGGCCGTAGCCGACGTTGACCGTCCAGACGCCGCCGGAGACCGCGTCGAGGAATTCGCGGCCCGCCTGGTCCCAGACGCGCAAGCCCTTGCCCTCGACGATGACCCGCGGCTCGCCGGTCTCGAAGGGCTTGTGCTGGGTCAGGTGGTGCCAGACATGGGCGCGGTCCGCCGCGACCACGCGGGAAATGTCGTTGTCCAACATATGCGAATCTCCGGTTGGAATGGGTCTCTCTGGCCCCAGAGAACGCGCGCGATCCGCGCCGAACCAGTGCCAGACAGGGGGAAGCCATTGGGCCACGGCCGTACAAAACCCGCGTAAAACATGGGCAGATTGCCGCGTGACGCAGAGGGGCCCGAGATAGCGGCTTGCCAAGAGGGCGCTTTCTGAGGATCAGGAGCAGACGCCGGAGCCCTCTCAGCCCCCCCTCGGACCCCAAGGAAACATGTCCCTTCTGACTGCCATCACCCGCGAAAGCGACGAGCCGATCCAGGCGCAGCTGCGCCGGTCGATCGTCGAGGCGATCCATGGCGGCGAGATGACACCGGGCCAGAAGATGCCGCCCTCGCGGCAATTGGCGGGGCGCCTGGGGATCGCGCGCAACACGGTGACGGCGGTCTACGAGGAACTGGTGGCGCGCGGCTACCTCGAGAGCGTGCCGCGGCAGGGGTATTTCGTGGCGGAGCGCGAGTTGCGCGAGGCGGCGGAGCCAAGCCGACCTCAGGCGGGCATCGACTGGTCGGCACGGCTGCGGCTCAGGCCCTCGATGATGCGCCATTTCCAGAAGCCCGCGAACTGGCAGGACTATGCCTATCCCTTCGTCTACGGGCAGGTGGACCCGCGGCTCTTCCCGATCAACACCTGGCGGGCCTGTTCGCGCGACGCCCTTGGCCGGGCGGCGATCGACTGGTGGACGGCGGACCGCGCGGTGGAGGACGATCCGCTGCTGGTGGAGCAGATCCGCAGCCAGATCCTGCCGCAGCGGGGGATCTTTGCCCGCTCGGAGGAGATCCTGATCACGCTTGGCGCGCAGGAGGGGCTCTACCTGCTGGCGCGCCTGCTGGCCCGGCCCGGCACGCGGGTGGGGTGCGAGAACCCCGGCTATCCGGATTCGCGCTTCATCTTCGGCTCGGAGGGCTGCGAGATGGTCGACCTGCCGGTGGACGACGAGGGCGCGCGGCTGGACCAGGCGGGCAAGCTCGACCTCGCGGTGCTGACGCCCGCGCATCACTGTCCCTCGATGGTGACCATGTCGCCGGCGCGGCGGGTCGATATCCTCGACCGGGCACGGCGTGACGGCACGATCATCGTGGAGGATGACTACGAGGGCGAAACCGCCTTTTCCGATGACGGGTTGACGCTGAAATCGCAGGACCGTGACGGGCGGGTGGCCTACCTCGGGACCATGTCCAAGGTGCTGGCCCCCGGGGTCCGGCTGGGCTTCATGGTGGCCGATGCGGCGCTGGTGCAGGAGGCGCGCTGGCTGCGTCGCATGATCCACCGCTCGGCCCCGCTGAACAACCAGCGGACGGCGGGGATCTTCCTGGCGGAGGGGCACTACCTGACCCTGATCCGCAACCTGCGCAGCGCGCTGCAACAGCGGTTCGACATCGTGACCGAGGGCTGCGCGCGGCATCTGCCGGAGTTCCGGCGCGCGCCTTCGACCGGGGGCTCCTCGGTCTGGCTGGAGCTGCCGGCGGGGCTAGAGGCGGGAGAGCTGGTGCGCCGCGCCATGGAGAAGGGCGTGCTGGCCGAGCCGGGCGACAGCTTCACCGATGCGGAAGGGCAGGGGCGGTTCCTGCGGCTGGGGATTTCCTACATCGAGGCAGATCGCATCGATGCCGGGCTGGCTCTGCTGGGGCAGGCGGCGCAGGACCTGGGCTGAGGACCAGGCAGCGCATTACCTGGGCTGAGGCCCCGGCGGCACAATACCTGGGCTGAGGCCCAGGCGGCGTACCGGCGCGGTGGACCGCGCCGGATGCCAGGATCATCGCGAGATCAGCGCAACCCGTCGCGGGCGATCTGGGCCGTGAGGTCGCGCACGGCGGCCCCGCGGGCTGCGGCCACGGCGCTCGCACCCCCTGCGGGATCGAAGCTCTGCACGAGGGCGAAGGTGCCCGACCGGTCGCGGGTGCCGCTGTCGGAGGCCACGAAATACTGGCCCGAGAGGCGGAAACTGCCGTCGGTCCCGGGCTGCATCTCCTCGACACGCACCTCGACGATGGCGCCCGCGCGGTCGCGGAAGGGCCAGGGCTCGGGCGCCACGCGGGCGCCGGTGGCCTGCCCCATCAACCGGGCCATTTCCAGCGTCATGGCGCGCGCCGGGTCATCGGCCCACAGCAGCGAGGGCGAGGAGGTCAGCGCGCCAGAGGCGTCGCGCATGTAGATCTCCTCGGAGGCGGCATAGGTCGGAAGCGAGACCTCGCGCAGCTCGACCGAGCGGTAGGCGATGGACTGGCGTTCCATCGGGGCGGCGGGCGCGGGCACGGCAAAGCGCTCCGCGGTGGAGGTGCAGCCGGCCAGCAGGGCGGCGCCGAGAAGGGGCGCGAGGAGGGGGGCGAGAATACGCATCAGGTCATCTCCCGAAGAGCAGCGAATTGGGATTGCGTTCGATGGCACGGGACAGCGAGTCCACGGCGGCGGCGGCGCGTTCGACCTCGCGCAGCGCGCGGGTCACGTCGCGGCCCACGCCGTCGCGCCCGTCATAGGTGCGCAGCGTGCTGCCGGCCTGCGTCAGCAGGGCCTGCGTGCGGTCCAGCAGCGCGGGCAGGTCCTCGGCCGCGCTGGCGATGTTGTCGGCGGCCTGACGGGCCGAGGCCAGCGTCTGGTTCGCGTTCTCGACCAGCCCGCCTTCGCGCATCTCGCCGACCAGCTGGCGCAATTCGTCCAGCGCGGCGGAGAGATCGGCCGGCAGGGCGCGGGCGGCATCGGTGTCGATCAGGGCATCGGCGCTTTGCAGCAGCGCGTCCAGATCGGTGGCGAGCTGATCAAGCGGCACCTGTTCGGCCTTGGCGGCGATGGCGTTCAGGCGATCCATCAGCGGCTGGACCCCCTCGGCGGCGGCGCCGAAGCTGCCGACCGTGGTGTTGATCGTGTCGACCGCGGCCACCAGCCGGCCCACCACGTCCTGTTCGTTGAGCTGCGCGGTCAGCTGGCGCAGCTGCGCGACGGTCTGCGAGAGCTCGCCGGGCAGAGCCTGCAGGTCCTCGTTGCCGACGAAGCCGCGGGCCTCGCCCAGCAGGCCGCGCACCTCGCCGGGCACCGCGCGGATGTCCTCGCTGCCCACGAGGCGGCTGACATTGTCCATGACGCCGATGGCGCTCTGCATCAGCTCCTCGACGGGCAGGGCGTTGATCCGCTCGAAGACGCCCTCCGCGGTGGCCGTGACATCGGCGATCTCGCTCGCGGTGGTGGGGATCACCGGGTTCGCCCCGTCCTCGGTGCGGATTTCGGCGGGCGCGGCATTCTCGACGGTCAACAGTTCGACCTTGAGGCCACCGGTGAAGATCGAGGCGGTCACCAGCCGGGCACGCATCCCCTGCGCCACCTGATCGCGCAGGAAGTCGAGCGCCTCATCCGGCGTCGCGCCCCTCTCCAGGCCCAGCTTGGAGGGACGGATGCGGAGTTCGGCCGCGAGGCGCACGCGGTTGTCGCCAAAGCGGTCGCGGTCCACGATGCCGTTCAGCGCGGTGACGCGCCCGACGCGGACCCCGCCCAGATCGACGGGGGCATCGACCGAGAGACCGGCGACGTTCTCCTCGAAGATGGCGGTGACGTTGAGCGCCCGGCCCGAGCCGTCGTTGTCCCCGAAGAGCGAGGAGCGCGCCGCGCCCTCGTCCGGGTAGACGGTGAAGATGTCGCCGCCCGAGGCCGGTTCCCCGCCCGAGACGACGGTCTGGAAGGTCACACCGCCCCGGATCAGGGAGGAGACCGAGGAGAAGTCGATCTCGGCCCCGCCCGGCCCGAGCGAGAAGCTGAAGCCGGAGGTGTCCCAGAACCGCGTCGAGGAGGAGATCAGCCGGTCATGGGGCGCGTAGATGATGGCCTCGGCCTCGACCGTGGCGCCATCGGCGGAGACCATGGCGCGGCCGACCTGACCCACCTCGATGCCGCGATAGACGATCGGCACCTGTTCCGAGAGCCCGGCATCGTTCGCGGCCCGCAGGCGGATGCGCAGCCCCTCGCGGCCCTCGCGGTTTAGCGGCGCCTCGGTGCGGCCCTCGAACGCGGGCTTCAGCCCCTCCGCGCTGCTGTCCCAGATGCCCTGGATGAAGACGCCCGACAGCACGGTGTCGAGCCCGGTCACGCCCTGCGTGTTAACCTCGGGGCGCACGACCCAGAATTCGGCGCTGTCATCGACGTAATCGGCGATGTCCTTGTCGAGCCGGACCGAGACCACCACACGCTCCAGCGCATCCGAGAAGGAGACCTTCTCGACCAGCCCCACGGGCACGTCGCGGTAGCGCAGCTCGGTCTCGTTGGCCTTCACGCCGGCGGCGCTGTCAAAGCTGATCTCGATCAGCGGGCCCTGGTCGGCATAGCTGTGCCATGCCACGGCAAGCGCGATCACGAGGGCTGTCAGGGGCACCACCCAGACGATGGAAATGCGTTCGATCAGGCTGCGGCGGGCGGGTTGTACCGGCACGTCGGGCGGGGTCGTCTCGGTCAAGGTGTGGGACTTTCTGTGAGGTCTTGGGGCCCGCGGGGGCCAGAATGTGTAGCGGTGTCGGTGCCATGTGCCAAGGCGCCATGTGCGACGGGCGGCAGCGAGGAGAGGCCCGGCAGGGGGGGCTCCACCGGCGGATCGGCGTCGAAGATCAGCCGGCTGTCGAAGCTCTGGGCCGACAGCATGGTGAAGATCACCGAGAGCGCGAAGAAGAGGCTGGCGATACCGGGCTGGATCGCGGCCAGTGTTCCCAGCTGCACCAGCGACGACAGGATGGCCACGACGAAGACGTCGATCATCGACCAGCGGCCGATGTATTCCACGAGCTCGTAGAGCTGGTGCCGCCGTTCCGGGCTGAGCGCGGAGCCGTGGCGCACGGAGAAGGCCAGCCCCGCGATGATCAGGAACTTGCCCACCGGGATCAGGACCGAGGCCACGAGGATCACCAGCGCGATGCCGTAGCTGCCGTGATGGGCCAGCTCGACCGCGCCCGCGATGATCGTGTCCTCGGAGGTGGTGGCCAGCATCCGGGTGCGCAGCATCGGGTAGAGGTTGGCGGGGATGTAGCACATCAGCCCCACGACCCACCACGCCCAGACCTTCTGCAGCGCCAGCCGGTCGCGGGAGTGCAGCTTGTGCCCGCAGCGGGTACAGCGGGACGTGCCGCGCGGCCACACGCGGGTGCAGCGCGCGCAGGCCACCAGACCCATCTCGCGGGCGGTCCTCACTTTTCCAGCGATTTCCATACCGTGTACCTGCACATGAAGCTGTCCTGCAGCACCACCAGCACCATCAGGGCGCTGAACATCCAGAAGGCGGGGCCAAGGTGGACCTGCGCCAGATCCGCGATCTTGACCAGTGCCACGGCACAGCCGATGGCGAAAATTTCCGCCATGGACCATGGACGCAACGCTTCTGACAGCCGGAAGGCGCGGATCGCGTGATCTGCGGGCGGGCGGTCGCGGACAATGGGCGTCAGCACGTAGATCAGCAGCAGCGCCCGCAGCACGGGCACGAAGATGATCAGGGCCGTGACGGTCAGCGACAGCAGCACCAGCAGCGGCGAGGACGAGAAGGCCAGCGCCGCATCCAGCACCGAGGCCGCGTGCCCCAGCCCACCCACGTTGATCGAGAGGAAGGGAAACAGCGTCGCCGCCACCACGAGGATCACGATGGAGAGCGCGATGGCGATCAGCTGCTCTCCCGCCCGCCGGCGCGGCGCGATCAGCACCGTGTGGCAGCGGGCACAGACGGCGCGCTGTCCCTTCTCGGGGGGCACAATGTGGTAGACCGCGTCGCAGGTCGGGCAGGCGATCAGGTCGTGAAGGTCCTGCTCTGGCAGGGCGGACGGCGACATCTGGGGCGGGCCTCCTTGGCCGCGAATTGATCCCTGCATGGTAAGGCGGGGCGCGGCGGGGTCAACTGCACTGCCCCCGGGGGAGGGGGCAGAGGCGCCGGTGCGGGGACGGTGCAGCGACGGGGCGGGGACGGGCAGGGAAACGGGCGGAGACTGGAACAGGGCACTGGGCCCAAGGACCGGCCCACGGACCGGGCCGATTTACTGGGCCGATTTACCGGGGCAAGACGACGGGGCCGGGGGCCACAGCCCGGTGCCGGGCCGCCGCAGGGGGGCAGCAATGTAGAGGCGCCGCCGCCGGATCAGCGCATCAGCGCGGGCAACTCGCCGGTCAACCCCGCGGCTTCGCGGATGAAGCCCCGGCGCAGGGGCGGCAGGGCGTTGATCGCCCCCATCCCGGCGTCGCGCGCCAGCCGCAGCAGCGGGTTGTCGTTCGAGAAGAGCCGGTTCGACAGGTCGGTGGCCATTGCCAGCGTCGCCGTGTCGAAGCGCCGCCATTCCTGATACCGCATCAGCACCGTCTCGGCGCCGATGTCCTCGCCGCGCTGCTGGGCCTCGTCCAGCACCTGCGCCAGCGCGCCGATGTCGCGCAGGCCCGCGTTCAGCCCCTGGCCCGCGATCGGGTGCATCCCGTGGGCCGCATCGCCGATCAGCGCCACCCGGGGCGCGATGAAGCTCTGCGCCAGCGACAGGCCGAGGGGATAGGAGAAGCGTTTGCCCGCGAGGCTGATCTGGCCGAGGAAATCGCCGAACCGGGGCCGCAGCACGGCGAGGTAATCCTCGTCCGTCAGCGCGTTGATCGCCTTGGCCGCGCCGTGCCGCTCGCTCCAGACGATGGAGGAGCGGTTGCCGGGCAGGGGCAGGATCGCCAGCGGGCCGGGGGGCATGAAGAACTGGTGCGCCACGCCCTCGTGGGGCAGCTCGTGGGCGATGGCACAGACCAGCGCGGTCTGGCCGTAGTCCCAGCCGGTGCGCTTGATGCCCGCCCGCGCGGCGGTGCCGCTGCTTCGCCCGTCGCAGCCCACCAGAAGCTTGGCCGAGAGGCTCTGCCCCGAGGCCAGCGTGACGGTGACGCCATCGACGCCCGGGTCCTGCGCGATCACCGTCTCGCCGTGCAGAACGGTCAGGCCGGGGGCGGCCTCCATCGCCTCGGCGAAGGCGCGGCGCAGGTAGCGGTCCTCGAGCATCTGGCCCATCGGGCCTTCCTCGATCTCGCGGTGGTCGAAATGCATCCAGAAGGGCGCGGGCCCTTCGCCGGCGCGGCCGTCGGTGACCTTGATGTCCAGCATCGGCTGGGCCTTGTCACCGACCTTGTCCCAGACGCCGATGGCCGTCAGCAGCCGGACCGAGGCGAGGGCAAGCGCATAGGAGCGCCCGTCGAAGTCATCGGCCCCCTGCGCCTGCGCCGGCAGCGCATCCACCAGCGTGACACGGAAGCCGGCCCGCACGAGGGCCAGCGCGAGGGCGGGGCCGTTCAGCCCGCCCCCGGTGATCAGGATATCGGCATCATGTTCCATGCGGCGCAATATGCGCCCCCGGGCGGGATTGTCCATGCGTCCCGCTGGCGCTACCGTCCCGGCGACGCAAGGAGTACCCGCATGCAGGACTGGCTATGGATGACTGCCGCCGATCTCGGCCGCGGCATCGGCAGCGGCGCCATCGACCCGGTGGCGCTGACCAAGACCTATCTGGACGCCATCGACGCCCATCCCGACCGCGACCGGATCTACACGGTCGTCACCCATGACCGCGCCCTGGCCGAGGCCGGCGCCGCGGCAGAGCGCGCCCGCGCGGGCCTGCGCCTTTCGCCGCTGGACGGGGTGCCGATCAGCTGGAAGGACCTGTTCGATTCGGCCGGCGTGGCGACCGAGGCCGGCTCGCGCCTGCTGAAGGGCCGGGTGCCCGAGGTCGACGCGCCGGTGCTGGCCAATGCCACGGCACAGGGCCTCGTCTGCCTCGGCAAGACGCATATGTCGGAACTGGCCTTCTCTGGGCTGGGGCTGAACCCGACGACCGCGACCTCGCCCAACGTGAACGACCCCAGGGCGGTGCCGGGCGGCTCCTCCTCCGGCGCCGCGGCCTCGGTGGCCTTCGGGCTTGCGGCGGCGGGCATCGGCTCGGACACCGGCGGCTCGGTCCGCATCCCCTCGGCGTGGCAGGACCTCGTGGGGCTCAAGACGACCGCCGGGCGGATCACCCTGAAGGGGGTCGTGCCGCTCTGCCTGAAGTTCGACACCATCGGGCCGCTCTGCCGCTCGGTCGAGGATGCGGGGCTGCTGCTGGCGGCGATCGAGGGCGGCAAGCCCGCCGACCTCGCCGGGGCCTCGCTGAAGGGCGTGCGCATGGCGGTGCTGACCAACTGCGTCCTCGATGACCTGCGCCCCGAGCCCAAGGCCGCCTACGAGACCGCGCTGGAGAAGCTGCGCGCCGCGGGGGCCGAACTGGTCGAGGTGGCCGCACCGGAGGTGGACCGCGCGATGGCGCTCTCCGGGCTGCTCTTCACCGCCGAGGCCTATGGCCTCTGGCGCGAGGTGATCGAGGCCAATCCGGACGTGATGTTCGACCGCATCCTCGAACGCTTCCGGGCGGGCGCCACGGCGCTGGCCGCGGATTACGTCGCCGCGTGGCAGGTGCTGGAACAGACCCGTGCGGAGTGGGCCGCGCGCATGGCCGGCTTCGACGCCGTGCTGGCGCCGACCGCGCCGATCCTGCCGCCGGACGCGCAGCGCCTGATGGAGGATGACGCCTATTACGTGACCGAGAACCTGCTGGCGCTGCGCAACACCCGCGTGGGCAACATGATGGGGCTTTCGGCGCTGACCCTGCCCACCGGCACGCCCTCCTGCGGGGTCATGCTGATGGGCCGCGCGATGGGCGAAGAGGCGCTGCTGCGGATTGGCGCAGTGGCCGAAAAGGCCCTGACCTAAAAGACACAAATCGGCGCCGCCCACACGGGCGGCGCTGGACGAATGCCCCCGGCATGCGTTACCTTCGCAGCCAAACGGGGCGAAAATGATCCCGAATTCGAGGCAGTATAGATGTTTCCTGAGCGGTTTTCGAACCTTCCGGAGTATGCGTTTCCGCGTCTGCGGACGTTGCTTGATTCCCGTCCCGCGGGCGGCGACGTCGTGCATATGACCATTGGCGAGCCCAAGCACGCCTTCCCGGCCTTCGTGCCGGAGGTCATCGCGGAGAATATGGCAGGCTTCGGCTCCTACCCGCCCAACGACGGCTCGCCGCAACTTCAGCAGGCGATCGGCGACTGGGTGACCCGTCGCTATGGCGTGACGCTGGATGCAACCAAGCAGGTGATGCCGCTCAACGGCACCCGCGAGGGGCTCTACAACATCGCGATGGCGGTCTGCCCCGAGGAGAAGAACGGCCAGACACCGGCGATCCTGCTGCCGAACCCGTTCTACCAGGTCTACATGATCGCGGCGATGTCCGTGGGCTCGCAGCCGGTCTTCGTGCCCGCGACGCGACAGAACAACTACCTGCCGGACTACGGCGCGCTGCCCGAGGAGGTGCTGAACCGCACCACCGCGGCCTATGTCTGCTCGCCGTCGAACCCGCAGGGCGCGGTGGCCGACAAGGGCTACTGGCGCGAGCTGCTGGCACTGGCCGAGAAGTACGATTTCCAGATCTTCGCCGACGAATGCTATTCCGAGCTCTACCGCGACACGCCGCCCCCGGGCGCGCTGGAAGTCGCAGCCGAGATCGGGGCCGACCCGGAGCGGGTGGTGATCTTCCAGTCGCTCTCGAAACGCTCGAACCTGCCGGGCCTGCGCTCGGGCTTCGTGGCGGGCGGGGTCGAGACGATGAAACGGGTGCGCCAGCTGCGGGCCTATTCCGGCGCGCCGCTGCCGCTGCCGCTGCAGCGCGTGGCCGAGCGGGTCTGGTCCGACGAGACCCACGTGGAAGAGAACCGCGCGCTCTATCAGGCGAAATACGATGCGGCGGACGCGGTCTTTGACGGCGTGCCGGGATACAAGGGCCCTGACGCGGGCTTCTTCCTGTGGCTTCCGGTGGAAGACGGCGAACAGGCCGCCGTCAAGCTCTGGACCGAGACCGGCGTGCGGGTCCTGCCCGGCGCCTATCTCAGCCGCGACGTGGACGGGGACAACCCCGGCCAGGGATACATCCGGGTCGCCATGGTGGCCCCAATAGACGAGATGACGCCGGCGCTGATCACGCTGCGCGATTGTCTTTACATGTGAGGAACGAGGAACATGGCCTTCCAGACCAGAGGACGCGATCCGCTTTTCGACAGCAACATGCAGGCCGCCATAGAGCGGCGCGGCAAGGAGCTGGGCGGGCTGGCCTTGATTGCCCTCGGTCTGATGGCGGCCATGATGATCGGGTCCTACGATCCGAACGATCCCTCGTGGATGTCGGCCACCGATGCGCCGGTGCAGAACTGGCTGGGCCAGATCGGGGCGTCGATCGCGGCGCCGGTCTTCATGATCGTGGGCTGGGGCAGCTGGGGCATCTCGGCGCTGCTGCTCGGCTGGGGCCTGCGCCTCGCGCTGCATCGCGGTGAAGAGCGCGCGCTGTCGCGGCTGATCTTCTCGCCGATCTGGGTGGCGCTGCTGGCGGTCTATGCCGCCTCGCTGGTGCCCGGCCCGGGCTGGACCCACAACTTCGGCATGGGCGGTCTCTTCGGCGATACGGTGCTGGCCACGGTTCTGGGCGTCGCGCCGATCGCGGCCTCGCTGGGCCTCAAGCTGCTGTCGCTGATGCTGGGCGCGGGCATGGTGGCGCTTGGCATTTTCGTGCTGGGCTTCACCGGCGAGGAACTGCGCCGTATCGGGCGCTTCCTGCTGGTGGGCGTCATCCTGCTCTATGCCAACCTGCTGAAACTGCTGGGCCACGGCGCCGTGGGCGCGGTGAAATCCGCCCAGACCCTGCAACAGAAGGGGGTCGAGCGTCGCGCCCGCCGCGCCGCCGCCGCCGAGGAACGCCGCCTCTGGGCCCAACAGGCCGCCGAGGACGAGGAATACGCGGTCTACGAGGACTACGAGGACTACGAGGAGCCGGTGCCTGCGCCTGCTCCCGCGCCGCGCCGCTCGGCCCCCGTCGTGCGCCGCGCCGTGCCGGTCCCGCCCGAGGCGCCTGCCTACGAGGCGCCGGTCTATCACGGGCAGGAGGCTGCCTATGAACCCTATGCCGAGCCGGAGGAATACGTCCTCGACGCGGCGCCCGAAGAGGAGGAGGCCCCGCGCGGGGGCTTCCTCAGCCGCCTGCCGCTGCCGGGGCTGAAACGGCGCAGCACCGAAGACGAAATGCCCGAGCCGGAGTGGGTCGATCCCGCCTACCCGGGGGCCGCCGAGGGCCAGATGAGTGACGACATGACCGGAGACGACCGGATCAAAGCCAAGATCGCGGACATCGTCCGCAGCCGCGCGCGCCGGGTTGCGGGCCACACCGCCCCCGCCAACATGCCCCTGACCAAGGGCCGGGGCCGCCGCCCCGGGCCGCTGATCGTGAGCGAACGGTCGCAGCCCTCGCGGGTCGAGCCGCCGCTGACCGCCGCCCCGGTCGCCCTGCCGCCGGAACCGCCGCTGACCGCCTCGCGCGCCGCGCCGCCGGCGCCCGCCGCGCCGGTCGAGACGCCGACCCTGCGGGCCGAGCCACGCATGGCCGCACCGCAGGCCCCCGCAGCCGAGCGCCCCGTCGCGCCCGCCCCCGCCCCCGCACCCGCCCCCAGCCCGCGTGCCGCGGCGCCCCAGCCGCGCCAGCCCGTGGCCCCCGCCCGTCCGGTGGAAGAGGCCCCGATGACCTATGCCGAGGTCGAGCAATCCTTCGACGCCGGCTATGACGAGGCCGCGATCGGCACCGAGTGGGACGACTACGACGAGACGGTCGAGGCCTTCTGGGACGGTGTCCCCCACGAGATGCCCGAGCCCGCCCCGCGCCGTGCCGAGCCCTCCATGGCCCGCGTCAGCCCGCGCGCCGATGCCCCCCGTGACGAGATCGCCGGGGAAACCCGGGGCGACGCTGCGGCGATAACCCCAGGGGCCGATGCCTACGACGACGAGGGCCCGAAGGTCGCCCCGCGCGCCGATGCGCCGCGCCCGGTGATCCCCACCGGCGAACCCGCCCGTCGCGTGGTGCATTCCGCCACCATGAAGGCCTCGAAACCCTCGGCCCGCGCCGAGGCAGAGGCCAACCCCAAGCTGCAGTTCGAAGAGCCGGTGATCGAATACGAGCTGCCGCCGCTCAACCTGCTGGCCAACCCCGCGAACATCCAGCGGCACGTCCTCTCCGACGAGGCGCTCGAGGAGAACGCGCGGATGCTGGAGAACGTGCTCGATGACTACGGCGTGAAGGGCGAGATCGTCTCGGTCCGTCCCGGCCCCGTGGTCACCATGTACGAACTGGAGCCGGCGCCGGGCCTCAAGGCGAGCCGCGTGATCGGTCTGGCCGATGACATCGCGCGCTCCATGTCGGCGCTCTCCGCGCGGGTTTCCACAGTGCCGGGCCGGTCGGTCATCGGGATCGAACTGCCGAACGAGAACCGCGAGAAGGTGGTCCTGCGCGAGATCCTCGCCAGCCGCGACTTCGACGACAAGAACATGAAGCTGCCCCTCGCCCTCGGCAAGGACATCGGCGGCGGTGCCGTGGTGGCCAACCTTGCCAAGATGCCCCACCTGCTGATCGCGGGGACCACCGGCTCGGGTAAATCGGTCGCGATCAACACGATGATCCTGTCGCTGCTCTACCGGCTGACCCCGGACGAGTGCCGCCTGATCATGATCGACCCCAAGATGCTGGAACTCTCCGTCTACGACGGCATCCCGCACCTGCTCTCGCCGGTCGTCACCGACCCCAAGAAGGCCGTGGTGGCCCTGAAGTGGGTCGTGGGCGAGATGGAAGAGCGCTATCGCAAGATGTCCAAGATGGGCGTCCGCAACATTGACGGCTACAACGGCCGGGTGCAGGACGCGCTGGCCAAGGGCGAGATGTTCTCGCGCACGGTGCAGACCGGCTTCGACGACGAGACCGGCGATCCGGTCTTCGAGACCGAGGAGATCCGGCCCGAGAAGATGCCCTACATCGTCGTCATCGTCGACGAGATGGCCGACCTGATGATGGTCGCGGGCAAGGAGATCGAGGCCTGCATCCAGCGTCTGGCGCAGATGGCTCGGGCCTCCGGCATCCACCTGATCATGGCGACGCAGCGACCCTCGGTCGACGTCATCACCGGCACGATCAAGGCGAACTTCCCGACCCGGATTTCCTTCCAGGTGACCTCGAAGATCGACAGCCGCACGATCCTCGGCGAGATGGGTGCGGAGCAGCTGCTCGGCATGGGCGACATGCTCTACATGGCGGGCGGCGCGCGGATCACCCGCTGCCACGGGCCCTTCGTCTCGGATGAAGAGGTCGAGGAGATCGTGAACCACCTCAAGGCCTATGGCCCGCCGTCCTACATCGGTGGCGTGGTCGAGGGCCCGGACGAGGAGAAGGCCGACGACATCGACGCGGTGCTGGGCCTCTCCACCGGCGGCAACACCGACGGCGAGGATGCGCTCTACGATCAGGCGGTGGCCGTGGTGATCAAGGACCGCAAGTGCTCCACCTCCTACATCCAGCGCAAGCTGGCCATCGGCTACAACAAGGCGGCCCGCCTCGTGGAGCAGATGGAGGAAGAGGGGCTGGTGAGCCCGGCGAACCACGTCGGCAAGCGCGAGATCCTCGTGCCCGAGCAGTGATGGTCTGCCGGGACTGATCTGCCAGACGTCATCAGAATGAGGGGCGCCCAGGGGGCGCCCCGTTTCGTTTCATCAGGGGGATCGGATCGCTGGCGCGCTCCGATCCGGTTGGGGGCGCTGCCCCCCTTGGCCCGTGCCGGGCCAATTCCCCCCGGAGTACTTGCTGAAAGATGAAAGGGAGGGCGGGGCCGGGAAGGGGCGGGGCGGGGAACCCTACGCAGATGTGTGCGTTTGTCCTCTGGTTCGTGAACGAGGGCGGGAGTAGATTGACCTCATGAAACGCAGAGATCTCATCGCCGGTGCGCTGGCCACACCCTTCGTCCTCGGTGCAGGGCGGCTGATGGCCGCGCCGGTGCCCCTGGGCGAGATTTCCACCTACCTGAACGGGATCAAGACCGCGCAGGCCCCCTTTACCCAGATCAACGACGACGGCTCGATCTCGACCGGGAAGCTCTACATCAAGCGGCCCGGGCGGGTGCGGTTCGAATACGATCCGCCGAACGAGGCGCTGGTGATCGCGGGCGCGGGCGCGGTGAGCGTCTTCGACAGCAAGGGCGGGCAGGGGGAGACCTATCCGCTGTCGCGCACGCCGCTGTCGATCATCCTCGATGACAACGTGGATCTTGGCCGGGCCCGGATGGTGACCAACCACGAGAGCGATGGCACCTCCACCACGGTGACCGCGCAGGACCCCGACCATCCGGAGTATGGTGATATCCGTCTCGTCTTCACCGGGGCCCCGGTGGAACTGCGCCAGTGGGTGATCCGCAATGATGCCGGGGAAACCACCACGGTCGTGCTCGGCGGGCTGGAGACCGGCGTGCGGCTCTCGGACCAGATGTTCCTGGCGGACATGGTGCGGCCGCAGGGCGACCGGAACCGCTGAGGCCGCAGACCGGCGGACGTGCGAAGGGCCCCCGCAGGGGCCCTTTTTGCTGTCTGGTCGGGGGACGACTTGCCGGAACGCTTGGCCGGGTCCTGACCGGGATCAGCGGTAGCGCCAGCCGCAGTTGTTGAGCTGCGCCTCGTACTTGCGCGAGCGTTCCTGCACGTTGTTGGCGACCGCGATCAGCCAGGGCTTGGAGTTGTGGTTGCCACGGGTGTAGCCCGCGCGGCCCTCGTGGTAGGCGAGGTACTGGTTGCGCGCGTCCCAGATCGGCACGCCCACCTTCTTGGTGGTCTCGTTCATGTACCAGCCCATGAAATCGGTCGCGTCGCGGATGTCGTCGCGCTTGGCCCGGCGGTTGCCGGAGGCGCGCTTGTAGTCATCCCACGTCCCGTCGAGCGCCTGGCTGTAGCCATAGGCCGAGCTCTGCCGCCCCATGGGAATGATCCCGAGGGCGTACTTGTGCGGGGTGCGGGCATTGCCGATGAATTTGCTCTCCTGGTGCATGATGGCCATCTGCACGGAGACCGGAACGCCGTAACGGCGTTCGGCGCCCTTGAAGGCGCGGAAGTACTTGGGGCGCTCCTGCACGATGCTGCAGGCGTCATCGAGATTGTTCGGCGCGGAATACCGACCGCCACCGCAGGATGCCACCAGCATCACGATGAAAAGCGCGCGAAGAGTTCTGCTCATCTGCCTCTCGCTATGTCTTGTTTTGTTTTGAAGGGATTTTAGCGGAAAGGCGCCGATGGGGAAATCACATTTCCGCAGGGTCGCAAGGGCCGGCCGAAGGCGTGGCAGCTTTGCACGCCTTCGGATCTCGCTACGGGCCACGGGCGGAAATGGCGCCGCAGGCGGGCCCAGGGCTGATGCGGGGCTGATGGAGGATCAGCGCCTGGATCAGATCTGGATCAGACCCGGCGTCAAATCACGGCGGCCAGAATCAGCGGCAGGGCAAGGACCGAGAGCAGGGTCGAGGCCACCACCAGCGCCGCCACGCTTTCCGCATCCGCGCCGTATTTCTCGGCCAGCATGTAGGAGGTCACCGCGACGGGCATGGCGGCTTGCAGCACGAGACAGGCAAAGGCGATGTCGTTGAGGCCGAAGGCCCGCCCCGTGACCCAGGCCACGGCGAAGCAGAGGATGTACTTGGCGATCGCCATCACCACGGCGCGGGTCATCCCCTTGGTGGTGAGCCGGGCGAGCGCCACCCCGAGCGTGATCAGCATGAGCGGGATCGCCATCTGGCCGGTCAGCCGCAGCGTGTTGGTCATGAACTCGGGCAGGGTCCAGCCCTGCCAGAGGAAGACACCGCCCAGGATCGTGCCCCAGAGCAGCGGCTCCTTCGCCGCGTGCCAGGGCTTGCCGCCGCCCGAGACGACCCAGATGCCGAAGGTGAAGGACCAGATCGCCATGACCGCGAAAACCACCACCGCATAGCCGAGGCCCACCTGCCCGAAGGCGAAGAGCGCGATCGGCAGGCCCACGTTGCCTGTGTTCGAAAAGACCAGCGGCGCCAGCCAGGTGCGCTGCGGCAGTTTCAGCACGTGGACCGCCGCGGCGGCGGCCAGCGTGAGCACCGCGTAGAGCACCACGGAGGCCAGCGAGAGCGCCGTGAGGGCGGCGGGGTCGATCTCGGTCTCCATCAGTGCCACGAAGATCAGGCAGGGCACCGACACTGTCATCGTCAGCTTGGTGACGAAGTTGATTCGATACTCATGTCCCGATTTGACCCAGACGTATCCGAAGGCTGCGAGCAGGAAGACGGGAGCGACGGTCTGGAGGACTGTCAGAACAAGGTTCACAAACTGTTTCTTTCGGTTTTTTGATGGCGGTTGGACAACCACCCGCGCTTCACGGTAGTAATGGGGTTAATGGGCTGCAAGATTATGATGACAACACGCGCGAAATATTCCCTGGGACAGGTGGTACGCCATCGGAAACACCCATTTCGTGGTGTGATTTTCGACGTCGATCCTCAGTTCAACAACACCGAGGAATGGTATGCCGCCATTCCCGAGGAAAGCCGTCCGTCCAAGGAACAGCCGTTCTATCACCTGCTGGCCGAGAACGAGCAGAGCTACTACGTGGCCTATGTCTCGGAGCAGAACCTCGTCGCGGACTACTCGGGCGAGCCGGTGGACCATCCGGACATCCCCGATCTCTTCGGTCCGTTCGAGGATGGCTCCTATCCGCTGCACTTCCAGCTGAACTGAGACCGGGCCTGACTGAGACCGGGCCTTCCGACGCAACGAAAAAGCCGCCCCCAGGGGCGGCTTTCGTCTGTTCGGGCGTCTGCTCGGGGCAGGGGCGCTTTCAGCGCCGCAGCCGTTCCAGCAGTGTCAGCGAGGCATAGCCATCGGGCACGAGCCCGACGCTCGACTGGAAGGAGCGGATCGCGGCCTGCGTATTGGGCCCGATGATGCCGTCGGGCGTGCCCGCGCCGTGGCCCTTGCGGCCCAGAAGGGCCTGCAATTCCTTGCGTTCGTCCCGTTTCAGCCCGCGTTCGTCCTGCGGCCAAGCGGCCACGAAGGGCCCCGCGCCGCCGATCCGGTCGCCGAGGTGCCCGACGCCGAGCGCATAGGCATCCGAGGGGTTGTAGCGGCGGATCACGTCGAAATTCTTGAACACGAGGAAGGCCACGCCATTGGCCCCCGCAGGCAGCAGGATGCGGGCCGACCCGAAGTCGGGCACCGGGTCGCCTGCCACGTTGCGCACGCCGAGCGCCGCCCAGTCGGAGGGCATCTTCTTGCGCCCGTCGGCCTGGGCATAGTCGAAGCCCGCGGGCAAGCGCACTTCCACGCCCCAGGGCTGGCCTGCGATCCAGCCGAACTTGGCGAGGTAGTTGGCGGTGGAGGCAAGCGCGTCACTGGGGTTGTCGTCCCAGATGTCGCGGCGTCCGTCGCCGGTGAAGTCCACGGCGTATTCGAGGTAGGAGGAGGGCATGAACTGGGTGTGCCCCATGGCCCCGGCCCAGCTGCCCTTCATCCGTTCCGGCGTGGTGTCGCCCGCGTCGAGGATCTTCAGCGCGTCGACCAGCTGCGTCTCGAAGAAGCTGGCGCGACGTCCCTCGAAGGCCAGCGTGGCCAGCGAGGAGACGACGCCGTTGCCGCCCCGGTAGGAGCCGAAGTTCGTCTCCATCCCCCAGACGGCCGCCACGATGTCCCGGTCGACGCCGTACTGGGCCTCGATCCGGGTCAGAGCGTCCTTGTGCCGTGCCACCGCGGCACGGCCATTGCTGACGCGGGTGTCCGAAACGGCGGTGGAGAGGTAATCCCCGATGGTCTTGGTGAATTCCGACTGGCTGCGGTCAAGCTCGATCACCTTGGGCAGGAACTCGGCCCGGGCAAAGGCGCGATCGAAGGTGGCGGGCGAAATGCCCTGCGACAGCGCGCGCGGCCGGAAGCCCTGCACCCAGCGGTCGAAGCCCGCGGGGTTCGAGACCGGCTGTGGCGTGGCCTGTTCCGCCGGGGGCGCTGCCGGCGTCGCGAGGCTGAGCGAGGCGGGACGGATGCGGGGCCGCAGGCTGCGGGCGGGGCTGCCGCTGTCTTCGCCGATCGCGGCCACCGCGGGCTGTGGCGCGAGGCTCGGGGCGGTCGCCGGGGGCGTCGGCGAGCTGCGCGGGGCGCTCTCGACGTCGGCCAGTGCCGCCGTCACCTGTGCCACTGTCGCGGCGACGAGGTCCAACTCGACACCCGCGGGCGGGCTGATCATGGCGGGACGCGCCATGGGCCGCAGGGACCGCTCCACCGATCCGGTGGCGGTCATCGTCTCGACCGATCCGGTTGCGCTCACTGCCACCACGGGCAGCGAGACCATGGGCAAAGAAATCAGTACGGCCGGGAAAATGCGTTTCATCGGGTGCCTGCTCGCCTTCATGACGTTTTCCGTATCCTACCCGGAAACAGTGTGAATCGGAAGGATCGTGGCACGAGGCGGCGGGGAGACGCGGAAAACCGCCCCACAGCGCCGCGCAGGAGGCAGGGCCACCCCCGGCCGCGGGCCTGTCGGCGCCGTTCGGCCGGGCGCAAAAAATTCTTCGAAGAATTTTCCCAAGAATTTTCGAAAATTCTTGTGGCGCGCCGGCGAGGGGTCTCGGAGGCGGCGGCCCCTGAGAGGCCGCCGCCCGGGATCAGCTGCGCCGGGTGCGGGTGACCTTGCGCTTGGTCTTGGCGGTCTTCTTCTTCGCCTTGGCCAGCTTGCGCTTGGGCGAGGTGCCGGGGCGCTTGCGGCCGGGCTTGAAGCCGCCCTTGCGGCCCTGCGATCCGCCGCCGCCGGGCATCTCCTTGTCCTCGAGGGTCAGCAGTTCCAGTTCCAGCCCCCCGGTGACGGGGGCGGCCTGCACCAGCTTGACCATGACCCTCTGGCCGGGTGTGATCACCACGCCGCTGTCGGCGCCCATCAGGGTCATCTCCTCGCGGTCGTGGTGGAAGTACTCGCGCCCGAGCGAGCGGATCGGGATCAGACCGTCGGCGCCGGTCTCGTCCAGCCGGACGAAGGCGCCGAAGCGCGCCACGCCCGAGATCCGGCCCGGGAACTCGCTGCCCACCCGTTCCGAGAGATAGGCGGCGAGGTAGCGGTCGGTCGTGTCCCGCTCGGCCATCATCGAGCGGCGCTCGGTCTCGGAAATATGGGCGGCGGTGTCTTCCAGCCGCTCCACGTCCTCTTCCTTCAGCCCGTCATCGCCCCACTTGTGCGAGGAGATCAGCGCCCGGTGCACGATCAGGTCGGAATAGCGCCGGATCGGCGAGGTGAAATGCGCGTAATTCGCCAGTGCCAGCCCGAAGTGACCGAAGTTCACCGGCGAGTAATAGGCCTGCGTCATGGACCGCAGGGTCGACATGTTGATCAGCTCGGCCTGTTCGGTGCCGGCGGCGGCGTTCAGCAGGTCGTTCAGGTGCCGGGTGCGGATCACCTGACCCTTGGCGAGGTTGAAGCCTGCCGCCTGCGCGGTTTCGCGCAGCGCCTCCAGTTTCTCCGCCGGCGGTTCCTCGTGGACGCGGAACAGCAGGGGGGACTTCTTGGCGATCAGCGTCTCGGCGGCGGCCACGTTGGCGAGGATCATGAACTCCTCGATCAGCCGGTGCGCGTCGAGGCGGTCGCGGAAGTTGACCGAGGTGACCTCGCCCTCCTCGCTCAGCACGATGCGGCGTTCCGGCAGGTCGAGGTCGAGCGGCTGACGGTCCTGCCGGGCGCTGCGCAGGGCGGCATAGGCGCCGTAGAGCGGCTTGATGACATCCTCGAGCAGCGGGCCGGTGCGGTCGTTGGTCTGGCCGTCCATGGCGGCCTGCACCTCGGCGTAGTGCAGCGAGGCGGCGGAGCGGATCAGCACCCGGTGGAAATCATGGCCGATCTTGTGCCCCTGCGCGGTGATCCGCATGCGCACGGCAAGGGCGGCGCGCGGTACGCCCTCGTGGAGCGAGCAGAGATCGCCGGAGAGGCGGTCGGGCAGCATCGGCACGACGCGGTCGGGGAAATAGGTCGAGTTGCCGCGCTTGCGCGCCTCGCGGTCGAGGGCGGAGCCGGTCTGCACGTAATGGGCCACGTCGGCGATCGCGACCCAGATCACCCAGCCGTCGCGGTTGTCCTCGGCGCTGTCCGCCTCGACATAGCAGGCGTCGTCATGGTCACGCGCATCGGAGGGATCGATGGTGACGAAGGGCATCTCGCGCAGGTCCTCGCGCCCCTTGAGGCCCGCGGGTTTCATGCCATCGGCCTCCTCCACGACGCGGTCGGGGAAGGCATCGGGGATGCCGTGCTGGTGGATCGCGATGAGCGAGACGGCGCGCGGCGCGGTGGGGTCGCCGAGGCGGGCCACGACACGGGCCCGCGGCAGCCCCATGCGGGAGCGCGGCCCGGCCTGTTCGGCCTCGATCAGCTCGCCGTCCTTCGCGCCGTGGATCGCGCCGGCCGGCACCAGCCATTCGAGGTCGGCGCCCTTGTCGATGGGCACGATGCGCCCGCCCTCGGCGGTCTTGCGGAAGATGCCGAGGATCCGGCGCGGGTTGGTGCCGATCTTGCGGATCAGGCGCGCGTCATACTGGTGATCGCCGATGCGCTCGTCCTCCTCCAGCAGGGTGAGGCGGGCGAGGATGCGGTCGCCGGGCCCGAGCGCCGGGTCGGAGTTGCGCAGGAGCACGTGGATCTCGGGCTCCGGTCCCTCGCCTTCCCACTCCAGCGGGCGGGCGGTGAGGTCGCCGTCATCTGTCGTCTCGCCCACGAGGAGGACGGAGACCGGCGGCAGCCTGTCGGGATCGCGGTAGGTCTTCTTGCGCTTCTCCAGCAGGCCTTCGTCCTCGAGCTCCTTCAGCAGGCGCTTGAGGTCGATCCGGGCGGCGCCCTTGATGCCGAAGGCCTTGGCGATGTCGCGCTTGGCCGTCTGGGTCGGGTTGTCCGAGATGAACTTGAGGATCTCGGCCTTGCTGGGGATATCTGTCATGCGCCAGCGGTAGCACGGGGCGCAGAGGCGCGGAAGAGGGCGCGCACGGGCGGGAGGCCGGCACCGCCGGGGGCTCGGGGCGATCTGGGCCGGAGCCGGGGGCGCGTGGGGCGCATCACGTGGGCCGCATCAAGTGGGCCGCATGACCTGATGGTCGCCTGCGGCGACGCGATGCCCGGCCGCGCGGGGCGCGGCCTGACAGTCACGCCCCTGCGGGCGTGGGCCCTGCCCGGCCCGGGCAGGGCCGGGGCTGTCTGCCCCCCTTGGCCCGCGGGGCGCGGGCCAATCCCCCCGTGAGTGCTTGGGGAAAGATGAAGGGCGGCAGACGGGATCAGGCGGCCCGCCCCTTCGGCTCAGGCGAAGTAGTCGCTGAGGATGCGGCTGTAGATCCGCCTGAGCTGGGTGATCTGCTCGGTCTCGATCCGTTCGTCGACCTGGTGCATCGTCTTGCCGACGAGGCCGAATTCCACCACCGGGCAATGGTGCTGGACGAAGCGCGCGTCCGAGGTGCCGCCGGAGGTGGAAAGCTCGGGGGTGACGCCGGTCTCGGCGGTGACGGATTTCGCGATCAGCTCCGAGAGCGGGCCCGGCGGGGTCAGGAAGGCCTCGCCGGAGATCTTGACCTCCATGTCCACCTTCACGCCGAAGGCAGTGGCGATCTGCTGGGCCTCGCGCTGCATCCAGGCCGAGAGGCTGGCGCCGGTGTGGGTGTCGTTGAACCGCAGGTTCACCGTCGAGCGGCACTGCGCCGGGATCACGTTGGTGGCCGGGTTGCCGGTGTCGATGGTCACCACGGCGAGGGTGGAGGCATCGAAGTGGTCGGTGCCCTCGTCCAGCGTTTCGGAGGCGAGGCGGTCCATCAGCCGTGCCATGGCGGGCAGCGGGTTCAGCGCCCGGTGCGGATAGGCGGAATGGCCCTGCTTGCCGGTCACGGTGAAATGCGCGTTCAGCGAGCCACGGCGGCCGATCTTCATCATGTCGCCCATCACCTCGGGGCAGGTCGGCTCGCCCACGAGGCAGTCGGTCATCGCCTCGCCATTGTCCTGCATCCAGTCAAGCAGCGCCGTGGTGCCGTCGAGCGCCGGGCCTTCCTCGTCGCCCGTCAGCGTGAGGATCACCGCGCCGTCGGGAGGCGTCGTCCGGACGAAATCGATGGCGGCGGCCACGAAGGCGGCGACGCCGGATTTCATGTCGGTCGCACCGCGGCCCCAGAGCACGCCGTCCGCGTCGATGTCCCCGGAGAAGGGCCCGTGGGTCCAGGCGGCCGCGTCCCCCACGGGGACCACGTCGGTGTGGCCATTGAAGCCGAAGCTGCGGTTCGCGCCCTTCAGGCCCCAGCGGGCGAAGAGGTTGGACGTGCCGTTGCGGTCGACCCGGGTGCAGGTGAAGCCGGCCTCGGTCAGCATGCCCTCGAGCAGGGTCAGCGCGCCGCCTTCCTCGGGGGTGACCGAGGGGCAGCGGATCAGCGCCTGGGTCAGGGCGACGGGATCGGTTTCGGTGGGCGCAGCAACGGGCATCATGCCTCTCCTTCGGGTGGCACCCGCAGGCGGGGCGGGCGGGGCGGAGACCATGACAATTGCGCGACGCTGTCAAGCGGCCAGCGGCGGTGCAAAGGCAGGGTTTCCCATGGGGAAATGGGATGTATTCCGGCCAAGTGTCTGTTTCCGGTTGGGGATTTCGCAGTATATAGGGGAAGAGGCGGCGCAGACCGCCATATCTGTTGCAGGACGAGGGCATATGGGCTGGTTGGCCGTTTCACCGCTGGACGAGGGGCAGGATGGCCCCCTCTTGCGGGCGGATGCGCCGCAGCTGCTGACCTCGGGCAGCCTCGTGCTGGAGGCCCTCTATCGGCCGGGCAGCGGGGGCGCGCGTCTCTTCACCGTGAAACACAAGCGTCCGTGGTCGGGCGGGCTCGAGATCCGGCTGTTGCCCGGGGCCCGGGTCTCGCTGCGGCTGACGCAGGAGCAGCGCGTCTGGGAGGCCGAGGCGGCCCTGCCCGACGCCGACCGCGAGGAGCTGCTGCGGCTGAGCTATCTCTGGCATGCGCCGGCGCGGATGGGGCGGCTCTGGGTCGAGCGCCCGGACCGGGACATGCCCGCGCTCTGCGTGGACCTCGCGGGGCCGCCGCCGCTGCCGACGCTGGCGCTGGCCGAGGAGGTGGCGGGGGTGCGCGGCCATGCGCTGGGCGGGCGGACCGACTGGGCCGCGCTCTCCGACCGGGTGGAGCCGGTGGGGCCGATGCCGCTGCTGACCGGGATCGTCCCGGTGGAGATGGCCGATGGCCAGCTGCGGCAGCTGGACCGGCTGAAGCTGGGCGACCTCGTGCGCACGGCGCAGGGCGGGGTGGCGCCGGTGCTGGGGCTCTTCTCTCACACGGTGCCAGCGCGCGGCCGGTTCCGGCCCCTCGTGCTGCGCCGGCCCTACCTCGGGCTCCAGCGCGACCTCGTGGTGGGGGCGGGCCAGCGGCTCGAAAGCGCGGGCGCCGCGGTGGATTACCTTTTTGGCTGCGAAAGTGTGCTGGTGGAGGCGCGGCACATGCTGCATGGCGCGGCCGCCCTGCCGGCGCCGACGCAGGCGGTGATGCGCTACTGGCAGGTGCTGCTGCCCGCCCGCGAGGCCCTGGAGGGCGCCGGGATCGGGCTCGAGAGCCTCGCCATCGGGCGGATGCGGATGCGCAAGGGCCTGTGGTCGGCGAGCCTGCTGGCGGGCGTGCCGCGCGGACGGCTGCCGGATCACGGATCGGTGGCGAAACGGGTGCTGGACCGGCACGAGGCGGTCACGCTGGCGGCGCAGCGTGTGGCCTGAGCCGGTGGTCTGGCGCGCCGACTGAACGGGCCGGAGGCGGCTGGCGCAGGTCGACAGGTGCAGAGATGGCTGTGGGGCCGTTTGGGGCCCCTTGCCGGGACGTCTCTCGGGCGCGGTTCAACAGATGGCGTGGACTGTCAGGGGCCAGGTGACGCCGTCAGGCCCTGCCGGAGAGGCGGACCCGGGCAATGCGTCCGGGAGGGGGCGGCCAGAGGGCAGGGACGCCGGGCGCTCAGTTCGGCGCCTCGTCCTCGTCCTCCATCGATTCCTCGCCGTGGTAGAAGGGCGTCATCTGCGCCACGATCACCGCGTTCTCGTCCAGCGCGCGCTGCATCAACTCACGCTCGTCCGCGTCGATCTCGTGATTCTGCGCGATCCGGTCGTCGAGCGTGCCATAGCCGGTGACGTCGAGCGGGTTCAGGTCGGCCTGTTTCAGCACCGCCACCGTTTCGCGCACCGCCTCGGCCTCGTCCACGCCGGAGGCATAGCAGAGCAGCCCGGCGCCAGTGGCCTTCTCCGGCAGCCCGTCGCCGTCGCGGCGGCCGACCTGCACCAGCAGCGTATAGACCTGCTGACGGGAGGGCTTCTTGGGTTTCTTGGTCTCGCCGGACATTCTTTTACCCTCTTTTCCCATGACTGGACCCCGCAAAGGCGGGGCCGGGAGTGGCTGTCTTCCGGAGGTCTCAGAATTGCGGGCGGCTGTAAAGGGGGCGGGCAGGGCGGAACGCGAAAACGGGACGCCGTGGGGCGCCCCGCTTCGTGTCTTGTGTCGAGCTTTGAGGCGGGGCCCCGGGCTCCGCGGAGGCTCAGGCCCCTCTCAGGCCCTGCGCAGCATCCGGTACCCGGCGATCAGCAGGCAGGCGCCGATGATCCCGATGATCAGCTGGCCGACAATGCCGCCGAGGGTGCTGCCGACGATGGCGAGCAACAGGAAGTTCAGCACCACCGCGCCGATGATCCCCAGCACGATATTGGTCAGCAGCCCGTGATCGGCCCGCATCAGTTTCTCTGCGATCCAGCCCGCGAGGGCGCCGACGATGATGGCGGCAATCCAGCCCAGTCCTTGCATCTCGTATCCTTTCCGTTTGGTTGCCGGGACAACGGGGAAAGGGGGCGTCAGGTTCCCGCAGGTGTGCGTCGGCCAGCACAAGGCCCGCCATGCAGCCCCATCGCGCAAGGCCCGAGGGCCCACGAAAAAGGGGCCCACGAAAAAGGGGCGCGGCCTGCGCCACGCCCCTGTCGATACTGTCTGCGATACGCTTCGCGACGCGATCAGTCGCGCAGCAGCTCGTTCACGCCGGTCTTGGAGCGGGTCCGCTCGTCCACGCGCTTCACGATGACGGCGCAGTAGAGGTTCACGCCGTTCTTCGAGGGCATGGTGCCCGCGACGACCACCGAGTAGGGCGGCACTTCGCCGTAGGAGACGGTGCCGGTCTCGCGGTCGACGATCTTGGTCGACTGGCCGAGGAACACGCCCATGCCGAGGACCGAGCCCTCGCGCACGATCACGCCTTCGGCCACTTCCGAGCGCGCGCCGACAAAGCAGTTGTCCTCGATGATGACGGGGCCGGCCTGCAGGGGCTCCAGCACGCCGCCGATGCCCGCGCCGCCCGAGATGTGGCAGTTCTTGCCGATCTGCGCGCAGGAGCCGACGGTGGCCCAGGTGTCGACCATGGTGCCGCTGTCGACATAGGCGCCGAGGTTCACGAAGGAGGGCATCAGCACCGCGCCGGGCGCGATGTAAGCCGATTTGCGCACGACGCAGTTGGGCACGGCGCGGAAGCCCGCGGCCTTCCACTGGTTGTCGCCCCAGCCCTTGAACTTGCTGTCGACCTTGTCCCACCAGCCGGAGCCCTGCGGGCCGCCGTCCTGCAGTTCCATGTCCTTGATCCGGAAGCCGAGGAGCACGGCCTTCTTGGCCCACTGGTTCACCTGCCAGTTGCCGTCGGCCTGCTTCTCGGCCACGCGGAGCTGACCGCTGTCGAGCGCGTTCAGCGTGTCCTCGATGGCCTCGCGGGTTTCGCCGGTGGTGGCGGAGGTGATCGTGTCGCGCGCGTCCCACGCGGCTTCGATGGCGGTTTCCAGACCCTTGGTATCCATGGTGCTCCTCGTCTGCATGTCTTTTGCTTGGCGACGGTCATAGCAGATCGGGGGAAGGGTGCAATTGCGCAGGGGAAAGCAGGTGGAACTGGCCGAGCGTCCCGCGCCGGGCTAGGTTGAAGGCAAAGAAGGAGAGAGCGGATGAGTGACGACCGCCACAGCCGGTTCCGTGATGCCGGTTCCGACTACGAGGCCGCGCAGGAGGCACGCGGCACCGAGCAGACCCGGAGCCCGTCCTACCGGCTGGCCTATGCCGACGAGGACTTCCTGCTGCGCGACGAATTGCGCCCCGTGCGCCTGCAGCTGGAACTGCTCAAGCCCCAGATGATCCTCGACGAGCGCAAGGTGGAATCGACCATCGTGCTCTTCGGAGGGGCCCGCATCCCGCGCCCCGAGAAGGCCGGCGAGGCCCGGACCCCGCGGCTGGCGGAACTCTCGGGCCAGTACGAGGAGGCGCGCCGCTTTGCCCGCATGGTGACGGAACGCTCGCTGGCGGGCGGCTGCCAGCATGACGTGATCTGCACCGGCGGCGGACCGGGCGTGATGGAGGCCGGCAACCGCGGCGCGGCCGAGGCGGGGGGCTGTTCCATCGGCCTCTCCATCGTGCTGCCGCACGAGCAGGAGCCGAACGAATACGTGACGCCCGAGCTGACGTTCAACTTCCACTACTTCGCCATCCGCAAGATGCATTTCCTGATGCGCGCCAAGGCGATCTGCGTCTTCCCCGGCGGCTTCGGCACGCTGGACGAACTCTTCGAGAGCCTCGTGCTGATCCAGACCGGGCGGATGGAACAGGTGCCGGTGCTGCTCTTCGGGCGCTCCTTCTGGGAAGAGGTGGTGAACTGGCAGGCGCTGGCCGATGCGGGCACGATCTCGCAGGAGGATCTCAAGCTCTTCCGCTTCGTCGAGACCGCCGAGGAGGCGCTGGAGGCGATGGACAATTGGGACGGTGCCGGGACCAAGCGGTCGCGCATTCCGGGCCGCTGATTTGGCCGCCGGTTGAGCCTCAGATTCAGACGTTGCCGCGACCGGTGAATGCGCCGCAGCGGGGCACCCTGCCGGGGCGCTGACGGCGGCCCCCTGGTAGTACCTGCCGCCCGGCCTGCCTCGCGGCGGGCAGGTCAGCCGGCGGCGAAGATCCGGTCGAGCGCGGCCTCCAGCGCAGTGTCATCCGCGAGGCTGAGCCGCACCGGAAGCGACAGCACCTGCGACCGCATGGCCGGGGGCAGGCGCACGGCATCCTTCTCGGTCGTCACCATCTGCGCCCCGAGGCGGGCAGCGTCCCGTTCCAGCCGGGTCAGCAGCGCGGACCCGAAGGCCTGATGATCGCCAAGCGCATGGGTCGCCACGAGATCGGCGCCGAGCGCGCGCAGCGTGGCAAAGAACTTCTCGGGATGGCCGATGCCCGCAAAGGCGAGGACGCGCTGCCCGGCCCAGTCCATGCCGGTCTCCAGCGGGGCGAGGGCGCCGGTCAGGTGCGGCAGGGCAATGCTGTCGCCCCAGGCCCGGGCAAAGCTCTCCTGCGCGGCATCGGGCCCGATCGACAGCAGCAGGTCGGCGCGGGCCAGGCCCTTGGTCACCGGCTCCCGCAGGGGGCCTGCCGGCAGGCAGCGCCCGTTGCCGAAGCCGCGCGCCGCATCCACCACGATGAGCGAGAGGTCCTTGTGCAGGGTCGGGTTCTGGAACCCGTCGTCCAGCACGATGGCCTGCGCGCCCTCTGCCACGGCGGCGGCGGCACCCGCGGCGCGGTCCCTCGCGATCCACGTGGGGGCGAAGGCGGCCAGCAGCTGCGGCTCGTCGCCGGTCTCTGCCGCGCTGTGGCGCTGCAGGTCGACCTGCACCGGCCCTTCTAGGGTGCCGCCATGGCCGCGGCTGACCGCATGGGCGCGGATGCCGCGGGCCTGCAGGCGCATCAGCATGTCGATGGCCGTCGGGGTCTTGCCGGTGCCGCCCGCGTTGAGGTTGCCGATGCAGATCACCGGCACGCCCGGGGCGATGCCGGGCCCCTGCGCCAGGCGGCGCGCCGTCGCCCCGGCATAGAGCTGTCCCAGCGGCGCCAGCAGGCGGGCGCGCCAGTCGGGCCGTGCGGGCGGGGTGAACCAGAATCGCGGTGCGTGCATCATGCCTCCGGCCGCAGGTCCATCAGGTCCTGCACCAGGTCGAGGACCCGGTCAGTGACTTCGGCGCCCTCGGTGGCCACGGTCCAGGCCGCATGGGCCATGGCCGCGGCCCGGTCGGGCGCGGTGAGCTGCGAGACGGCGGCCGAGAGCGTGTCGGCGTCGCGCACGATACGCGCGCCCATAGCCTGCGCCAGGCGGGAATAGGCGTCGAGGTGACGGCTGACATTGGGGCCGTAGAGGATGGCGGAGCCGAGCGCCGCCGGCTCGAACGGGTTGCGCCCGCCGTGGCCCGGCGTCAGCGAGGAGCCCATGAAGGTGATCGGCGCCAGCCGGTACCAGAGCCCCATCTCGCCCCGGGTGTCGGCCAGCAGGATCTGGGTGTCCTCGCGCAGCACGTCGCCCTCGGACCAGACCCCGAGGCGCCAGCCCTCGCGCCGCAGCTGTGCCGCCAGCGCCGGTCCCTCGTCCTCGTCGTCGGGCACGACGATCAGCAGCAGGCGGTGGGCATAGCGGTTGGCCTGCCGGTGGGCGCGGGTCACGGTTTCCAGCTCGTCCGGCTGGATGCGGGCGGCCAGCCAGACCGGCCGGGTGCCCAGTTCACGCGCCAGCGACTCGCGTTCGCCCATGTCGCAGGGCAGGGCGGTGCCGCCCTCCAGCATCGGGCCGGTGATCGCGATCCGCGCCGGATCGACGCCGAGCCGGCGCAGCCGCCGCGCAGCCCCCTCCGAGGCGGTCAGCATGGCATGGAACGGCGCCATGACCGAGCGGCCCATGGCGGGAAGCCAGCGCCAGCGAAGCTCGTCGAAGGCATCTTCCTCCGCATCCACGAGGATCAGCGGCAGGCCGGTCTTGCCGGCATGGGTGATCAGCGCTGGCCGCAGGTGGCCACTGGTCCAGAGCCCGACACTGGGGCGCCAGTGGCTCAGGAAGCGGGTGATCGCCTCGGTGTTCTCGGGCGGGGCGGGGGCCCAGATCAGCCCGGGTTTGAGCCGGGCCGGGGGCCGGATGCCCTCGGCCGCGGTAAGGACCATCGAGAGGTCCGGGCGCTGTGCGATCAGGCGCTGGCCGAGTTCCGCGAGCGCGGGCAGGCTGCGCCCGCGGGCGGCATGGCCCCAGATGACAGGCCCCTCGGGCCGGTCAGGACCGGGATCGTAGCCCTCGCGGAGGCCACGCCCCGCCAGCGCCATGTAGGCAGCCAGACTGACGGAGCGGCTCATGCTGGATCAGTTACCCAGCTCTTCGGTCGAAGAGGCAGCCATCTCCTCGTCGCGCAGCCGGTGCAGGTGGGCGATGTAGTAGCGGGTGTGGGCGTCGTCGACCGTGCGCTGTGCCTCGGCCTTCCAGGCGTCGTAGGCGGCGGCGTAGTTCGGGTACATGCCGACGATGTGGAGGTTCTCGACGTCCTTGAAGACGTTCTTCGACGGGTCGACGAGTTCGCCCCCGAAAACCAGATGCAGGCGTTGGGTCATGGCACTTCCTTTCCGGCAGAGTAGGCGCAGTCCGCGCGGGGCTGGCCCGGGATCAAGCGATCTGCGGCCTCCCCGCCCGCGTGGCGCTTCTGGCGCCAAAATATCCGTCCGGGCCGGGGGCGCAAGGCACGCCGAGGCCTTCACAGGCGAGAGGCGCGGGATTCTTGGGAAATTTCCCGTGCGCTGCCGTTGCGGCAGGGTGTGAAACAGGGGGCGGACGTCCTTTGCCCCGGACGCTGAAAATTCTTCGAAGAATTTTCCCAAGAAGTTTCGAAAATTCTTGGCTGCGGGCCAGTGGCGTCTCGCGCCCCGGCGCCGTCCGCCAGGCGTCAGCCAGTGACCGATCAGGGCGTCAGCGCCGACAGGAGGGCGGCGTGCAGGCCGGGGGCGGAGGCCACGACGCCCTTCACCTGCGGATGCGGATTGTTGAAGCGCAGCGTGCCTCCGCGCCGGTCCGAGGTGGTGGCGCCGGCTTCGCGCAGGATCAGGTCGCCCGCGGCGATGTCCCATTCCCAGCTGTCGCGCAGCGTGAGCATCGCATCGAAGCGTCCCTCGGCCACCAGCGACAGCCGGTAGGCCAACGAGGGCCGGTAGTGGCGGATCAACTGCGGCACGGCCCCGCGCCAGTGCTGCGGATCCCAGGCCGGTTTCGCGGCCAGCAGCGTGGCCCCGTCCAGCGAGTCGCGCTCCGAGGCGCGCATCGGCCGGTTGTTGATCCGCGCACCCTGGCCCCGGGCGGCGGCATAGAGCTTGCCCTTCACCGGCAGGTAGACGACGGCGGCCACCACCTCGCCACGCTCCGCCACGGCCAGCGAATGCGCCCAGGAGCCGGAGCCCTCGATGAAGCTGCGGGTGCCGTCGATCGGATCGACGATGAAGACGCGGTCGCGGTGCAGCCGCGCCTCGCTGTCGGTGCTCTCTTCCGAGAGCCAGCCGTAGTCGGGACGCGCCCCGCGCAGCTCGCGCTCCAGCATCTCGTTCACGGCCATGTCGGCCTCGGTCACGGGGCCGAGGTTGCCGGGCTTGTCCCAGGCCCGCGCCGTGGGGCCGGTGTATTGCAGGGCCACCCGGCCTGCCTCCCGCGCGGCCTCGGCCAGCAGGGTCAGGTCGGCGAGATCCCGGGCGGTGGGGTCAGGTGCCTGCAATCGTCAGCCCCTCGACCAGCAGCGAGGGCACGACCCGCGACAGGTGCGCCCGCGCGTCGTTCGCAGGCACGATCCGCTTGAGCATGTCGCGCAGGTTGCCTGCGATGGTGCATTCCTGCACCGGGTAGGCGATCTCGCCGTTCTCGATCCAGAAGCCAGAGGCGCCGCGGGAATATTCGCCCGTGTTGGCGTTGATGGTGGAGCCGATCATCGAGGTCACCAGCAGCCCGGTGCCCATCTGCCGGATCAGCTCCTCGCGGGTCACGCTGCCCTGGGTCAGTTCCAAGTTCCACGTGCTGGGCGAGGGTGGGGCCGAGAGGCCACGCGCCGCGTTGCCCGTGGAGGACAGGCCCAGCTTGCGCGCCGTGGCCAGATCGAGCGTCCAGCCGGTCAGGCGGCCGTTCTCGACGATGGTGCGCCGGGCCGTGGGCAGCCCCTCGGCATCGAAGGGGCGCGAACCGGAGGTCCGCTTGCGCAGCGGGTCTTCCACCAGCGACAGGCTCTCCGGCAGCACAACCTCCCCGAGCGCATCGCGCAGGAAGGAGGCGCCGCGGGCGATGGCCTGTCCGTTCACGGCGCCCAGCAGATGGGCGATGAGCGAGCCCGCGATGCGCTCGTCGTAGAGCACCGGGTAGCGGCCCGTGGCGGGACGGCGGGCGTTCAGCATGGCGGCGGCGCGTTCACCGGCGCTGCGGCCGATGTCCTCGGGGCTGCGCAGGTCGGACTGGATCAGCCGCCCGTCGCCGTCCCCGTCGCGCTGCATACCCGCGCCGTCTCCCGCGATGGCCGAGCAGTAGAGCGAGCGCTGCGTGCGGCTGTAGCCCCCGGCGAACCCGTTGGTGGCGGCGATGAAAATCTCGGTCCGGCCATAGCCTGCGGAGGCACTGTCGATCTTGGTGACGCCCGCGACTTCCATGGCGGCGGCCTCGGCCCGGGCGGCGTCATCCTGAAGGGTTTCGGGCGCGGGCTCGGGCGCATCATCGGCCAGTTCGAGGCCTTCGGCGTCGCGCCGGGCGGACAGCTGGTCGGGATCGGCGAGGCCGACATAGGGGTCCTCGGGGGCTTCCTTCGCCATGGCGACGGCACGGGTGGCCATGGCCTCCAGCGTGTCGGGGCGCGTGTCCGAGGCCGAGACGCAGGCCTGCCGCTGGCCGATCAGGACGCGCAGGCCGATTTCGGTGGCTTCCGACCGTTCGGCATGTTCCAGCGTACCGCCCCGCATGTCGACGGCGAGAGCGGTGCCGGACCGCGCCATGGCGTCGGCGGCATCGGCGCCCGCGGCCTTGGCCGCGGCGAGGAGGGCCTGCGTGAGATCGGAAAGCGCTTGCGTCATAGGGGGGTCCTTTCGGCCTTGCGGCATTGATTTCCCCTACCGGATGCGCGGTGGACGGGCAAGGGAGGGGCGTCCCGCGGCGCTGCGTCTCTGGGGCGGTGCTGTGGGAGTGTGCCGTGAGAGCGGGCAGGGGGGCGGTTCCGGGCAGGAGGGGGGTGGCGCGCGGTTTGCTTGCTGGATGGCTGGTAAATGCCCCGGCGCGCCCCTTGCCTCTGGATGAACCTTAGGCGCCATCCTCTCGACATGTCCCGCCCGGCCGATAGGCCGGGCAGCGCCGACCCGCCCCCCGTCGCCATTGGGGCTCGAACCAATGGCGCACCAATGGCGACCGGCGCTATTGCGCCACCCCGTGGGCCGGCGCTGCCCTGCGTGGGTGCCGGATAGGGGCATGGAAGGGACCTGTCGGGTGCGCGCCATCCAAGGCCGTGGCGCCCGGCTGCCCGCCGGGCAGATGCGCGTGAGTGGCGTGTGCGGACGCAGGTCAAGCGACGTGACGGCGAACCGTCAGACCCATCCGCGTCCTCTTTCCCGCTCAGACCCTCCCTCGCCCCCGCGTTGCAGCGCCCTTGATCATCCGGCGCGTCGCCACATCCCCCTCGCCGCCCGGGCTCTGGACCCTACCTTCTCTCCAAGCTACCAAAGACCCGATCCGCAGCGCGAAGGAGGAGCAGATGACGCAGTTCGAAGGCAAGGTCGTGATGATCACCGGTGCGAGCCGTGGCATCGGCGAGGCCGCCGCCCGGCTCTTTGCCGAGGCCGGCGCCAAGGTTGCCCTGCTGGCCCGCGGCCGGGACGAGATCGCCCGGATCGCCGGCGAGATCGGCCCCGATGCCATCGCCGTGCCCTGCGACATCTCGCGTTACTGGGAGGTCGAGGCCGCGGTGAACGCCTGCCTGCAGGCCTTCGGCAAGCTCGACATCCTGATCAACAACGCCGGGGCCCTGAAGCCCATCGCGCCGCTGATCGAGGCCGACCCCGAGGAATGGGGCCACGTTCTCGACGTGAACACCAAGGGCGTCTTCAACGGGATGCGCGCGGCGATGCCGGTGATGCTGGCGCAGGGCGGCGGCACGGTGATCACCATCAGTTCCGGCGCGGCCCACCGCCCGCTGGAAGGCTGGAGCGCCTATTGCACCTCCAAGGCGGGCACGGCGATGCTGACCCGCGCGGCGCACCTCGAAAACGCGGACAAGGGCCTGCGCATCATGGGCCTCTCGCCCGGCACGGTGGCGACGCAGATGCAGCGCGACATCAAGGCCAGCGGCGTGAACCCGGTGAGTCAGCTCGACTGGGAGGATCACGTGCCCCCCGAGTGGCCCGCCAAGACGCTGATGTGGATGTGCACCCCCGCCGCCGATGGTTACCTCGGCGAGGAGATCAGCCTGCGGGAGGAGGAGGTCCGCCGCACCGTGGGGCTCATCGCATGATCCGCCTTGAGAAGGACGGCGGCTTCTGGACCCTGACCATCGACCGGCCGGAGAAGGCAAACTCCCTCACGCGGGAGATGCTGACCGAGTTGGCGGATATCGCCACCGCGGCGGCCGAGGCACAGGTGCTGGTGATCACCGGAACGGGCAAGGTCTTCTCCGCAGGCGCCGACCTCGACGAGGCCCGTGCGGGGCTGGCGACCGATCCGGTCTGGGAGCGTCTCTCGGGTGGGGTGGCGGCGCTGCCCGGCCTCACCATCGCGGCGCTGAACGGCACGCTGGCGGGCGGGGCCATGGGGATGGCGCTGGCCTGCGACCTGCGCCTCGCGGTGCCGGGGGCGAAAGTCTTCTACCCCGCGATCAAGCTCGGCTTCCTGCCGCAGCCCTCGGACCCGGTCCGCATGGCGCAGCTGATCGGGCCTGCGCGGACCAAACTGATCCTCATGGGCGCGCAGAAGCTGACGGCGGAGGAGGCCTATGCCTTCGGGCTGATCGACCGGATCGTCGAGGGTGACGTTCTGGCGGCGGCGCGGGAGATGTCCGCGGACGTGCTGGCCGCCGATCCGAAGGTCACGGCCGGGATCAAGGCCCTGTGCCGCTAACGGCGCCCCCTCCGCGGGCCGGCCGTGCGGGCGTGAAACTCCGGCGGGCGCCTGGCGATCCAGCGCAGGAACCCCTGCAGATCGGGGTGGGCGCGCAGCGCCTCGGGCGTGTTCAGATCGCGGGCCAGTTCGGCCTCGGTGAAGGTCTTGTGGATCGTCGTGTGACAGATCTGGTGCAGCAGCACCTTGGGCCCGTGGGTGCCGCCCTTCAGCCGCGGCACGAGGTGATGCAGGCTCTGGCGCGCCTGCGGCGGAATGGGCCGCAGGCAGAGCGGGCAGATCGGGCTGGCGTCGCTGTCCTCCGTCATGGGGCTAATCTGGCCGAGGGGCCGGGAAAGGCAAGACGTGGCTGAGATCTGGGTGATCGGTGCGGGCCCCGCGGGGCTGATGGCGGCAGAGGCCGCGGCGGGGCAGGGCCATCGGGTCGTGCTGGCCGAGGCGATGCCCTCGCCTGCGCGCAAGTTCCTGATGGCCGGCAAGTCCGGGCTGAACCTGACCAAGGACGAACCCTTCGACCGGGTCCTCGCAGCCTATGGCGGGGCGGCGCCCGTGCTGCGCCCGATGCTGGAGGCCTTCGGTCCGCGCGACGTGCAGGACTGGGCCGACGGGCTGGGACAGGCGCTCTTCACCGGCTCCACCGGGCGGGTCTTCCCGAAGGTGATGAAGGCCTCGCCGCTGCTGCGGGCCTGGCTTGCGCGGCTCGACGGGCTGGGGGTGGTGCTGCACCGGCGCTGGCGCTGGACCGGCTGGGGCGACAGCCCGCGCGCCCTGCGCTTCGACACGCCCGAGGGGCCGCGGGAGGTGACGCCCGACGCGGTGGTGCTGGCCTGCGGCGGGGCCAGCTGGGCGCGGCTCGGCTCCGACGGGGGCTGGGCGGCGTGGACCGGGCCGGTGGCGCCCTTCCAGCCGGCGAACTGCGGTTTCCTCGTGGACTGGACCGAGAAGATGGCACCCCAGTTCGGCCGCCCGGTGAAGGCCGTGGCGCTGCGCGCCGGGGACCGGGTGAGCCGTGGCGAATTCGTGATCTCGGCCCGGGGCATCGAGGGCGGGGCGGTCTATGCCCTGGCCGACCGTCTGAGGGAGGGCGTGCCGTTGCTGCTGGACCTCGCGCCCGACCTGGGCCTCGAGGAGGTGCGGGCCCGGCTGTCACGCCGCAGGCGCGGGGATTCACTGGCCAGCCACCTGCGCAAGGCGCTGAAGTTCGACCCGGCGAAACGGGCGCTTCTGATGGAATGCGCACGTCCCCTGTCGGAGGACGTGGCGGGCGCGATCAAGGCGCTGCCCCTGCCGCTCGCGGGTCCGCGGCCGATGGACGAGGCGATCTCCGTCGCGGGCGGGCTGCGGTTCGAGGGGCTGGATGCGGAGCTTGGCGTCGTGGCGCGGCCGGGCGTCTTTGCCTGCGGCGAGATGCTGGACTGGGAGGCCCCTACCGGAGGCTACCTGCTGACCGCCTGCCTTGCGACCGGTCGCTGGGCCGGCCTTGCCGCAGCGCGCGCCTGCGCCTGAGGCCCAGTCCGGAAAATGCACATTTTCCGGTCCGTTTTCTTCGAAGAAAACGGGCAGGGCCGAGGGGCTGCAGGTCGTTCCGGCCGGGCGCGGAAAATTCTTCAAAGAATTTTCCCAACAATTTTCGAAGATTCTTGGGTGGGTGCCGGGGCCTGTGCGCTTGGGGACATGCTGGAGGGGGGCTGTCTGCCCCCCCGCCGCTGGCGCGGCCCCCCCGAGGATATTTCTGCAACGGAAATGAAGGGCCCCGGCGCGCGATGTGGCGGGGCCTTCTTTATCGGGGCGGTGCTTAGGCGGGGGGAGGCGGCGCTGGTCAGGCGGCCTGGGCCGTCTTTTCCGAGGTGACCGCGCGCTTGTAGCCGGGGCGGGCGCGCAGGCGGGCGGCATAGGCGGCCAGCGGCGCGGGCGGTTCCGGGAAGCGGGCGGCGGCGGCCCAGTTCAGGCAATGCAGTGCCAGGATGTCGGGCACGGTCATCTCCTCGCCCGCGAGGTAGGGCTGATCCGCGAGGCGCGTGGCGAGGCTGGTGAGGTTCTTCTCGTACTCCCATCGCAGCGCGGGCTTGATGTCGGGCACGCGGCGCTCCTCGGGCAGGATGAAGGTATGGCGGGCGGCGGTCCAGATCAGCGCTTCGATCTCGTCCAGCACCTGGTGGGTCAGCGCGTCCTGCCGGGCGCGGGCCAGCGTGCCTGCCGGATGGGTCAGGCCGCCGTGGCGATCCGCGAGATAGGTCAGGATTGCGACGGAATCCGTCACCGGCTCGTCATCCACCAGAAGGATCGGCACCTTGCCGAGGGGCGAGAGGGCACAGACCGCGGCGGAGCGCGGCTGTTCGATCTGGCGGGTGTAGGGCTGCTCCAGTTCCTCCAGCGCCCACAGGACGCGGAAGGTGCGGTTCATCGGGCTGCCGATCAGCGTGTACATGTCTGTCCTCCTCCTCGGGCACGGCTCCTCCACCGGCCCATGGCGTCAGCAGAGCCGAAAAGCGGCAGCGCGTAAAGGGGAGGCGGATGAGCCCTAGCGGCGCGCCAGCATGGAGAGCCGGATCAGCGCACGCTCCACGAGGGCCTGCTGCGGGGCGCTCTGCCCGGCGGAGCGCAGGGCGAGGTCGGTGTCCGTGAGCAGGGTGATCGCCTGTTCCAGGCGCTGCGGGTCCCAGCCCTGTGCCTGTCGCAGCACCTTGTCGCGGCGCGGTCCGAAGACCGGCGGGCGCAGCCGGCCGATGCCCTCCTGCGGGCCGCCGGGCGCGGAGGAGACGGTGTAGAGCGTGCGGAAATGGCGCATCGCCCCGATGCAGAGCGTCACCGGCGCCACGCCCTGACCCTGCAGGCGGCGCAGCACCATGCCGAGGTCCCTGGCGCGGCCCTCGGCCACCACGTCGAGCGCATCGTCGAGGGCCGCCTCGATCGAGCGCGGGGCGACCTCGGCGATGTCCTGCGCGGTGACCGGCGTATCGTCGCGGAACTTGTAGAGCGCGAGCTTCTCCAGCGTCTGGCGGAAGTCGCCGGGATCGAGCGTCTTGGCGAGGTCGGAAAGATCGCGCAACGCCTCGGGCGGCAGGGTCTTGAGGCCCGCGCGCTTCAGGTCGGCCTCGATCTCCTCCTGCGTGGGCGGGTTGTCGTAGATCGCGGCGCAATAGGCCGAGCGGTGGTTCTCGAAGGCCTTGCGGATCTTGGAGGTGGGCTTCAGCTGGCCGGCGGTGATCACGATCTGCGCGTCGCCGGGGCGCCAGTCCTCCAGCGCGGTGAGGATCGCGGGGGCGGCGGTCTCGTTCGCCTCTTCCACGAAGGCCACGCGCGGGCCGGGGAAGAACCCCTGCGCCTTGATCGCGTCGATAAGCTGCGCCGGGTCCTTGCGCAGGTCGCCGCCCTGCATCCGGGTTAGGCGCATCTCGGCCTCGCCCTCGTGGCCGATCAGGGCCGCGATGACCTCCTGCCGCTTCAGGGCCACGCGCATGGCGTCGGGCCCGTAGATCAGCAGGCCCGTGGCCTCGGGATCGGGCCGGGCGAAGTAGCGCGGGGCGTCGCGAGGCGAGAGTTTCATCGGCTCAGACCGCCGACGGGTCGGCGGGTAAATCGGGGGCGATGGCGTAGAGCCGGGTGGCGATCCGGTCGGCGAGGATGGTCATCAGCCGTTCGCGGGCGTCCATTGCGGCGGATTGCGTCGCCACGGTGGAGCCGGTGGCGGAATAGCCGGTGAAGCTGGAGACCTCGCCCGAGGTGATCACGTCCCCCGTGGCCACGGCCGTCAGGGTGAACATGGCCGCGCCGGTCACGTTGATCCGGGTCGCGATGTTCGAATCGGTGATCGCCATGCGCTCCTCGTCTACCCGCAGGGTCAGGTCGAGGAAATAATCCGGGTTGCCCGACCGGCCGAAGAGCGTCTCAAGGTGGCTGACGACGTCATAGGCGTCGCCGTCGCGCGGCGCCTCGATCTGCATCCGGTTCACCAGCCGGGTGGCCCCGCCCTGCGGCGCATAGGCGGGGGTGAAGCCGCAGGCGGCAAGGCCGCCCACGGATGCGCCCGCGGCTGCGAGCAGGGTCAGAAACCGGCGTCGGTCAGACAACGACATTCACGATCCGTCCGGGGACGACGATGATCTTCTTGGGCTGGGCCCCGTCCAGCGTCCGGATCACAGCTTTGCTGGACATCGCCAGCTTTTCAACCTCGTCCTTCGGCATGTCGCGCGGCACGGTGATTTCGCCCCGGCGCTTGCCGTTCACCTGGATCGGCAGGGTGACCGTGTCCTCGACCAGCATCGCCTCGTCGGCCTGCGGCCAGGGCGCGTCTGCGATCAGGCCCTCGCCGCCCAGCAGGGACCAGACCTCTTCCGCGAGGTGCGGGGTCATCGGCGACATCAGCTGGGCCAGAACCAGCGCCGCCTCGCGCTTGGCCGCGCCCCCGGCCTTGGACTTGCCGAGCGCGTTTGTGAAGGCATAGAGCCGCGCGATGGAGGCGTTGAAGCCGAAGCTCTCGATCCCCAGCGTCACGTCGCGCACGGCCTTGTGCATCTCGCGCAGCAGGGCCTCGTCCTCGGTCGCATCCGCAGGCGCCGCAGCGTCGATCTCGGCCGCGATGCGGTAGACCCGCGAGAGGTGCCGGTGCGCAGCCTCGGCGCCGGCGGCGGTCCATTCCACGTCCCGTTCCGGCGGGCTGTCGGAGAGCACGAACCAGCGCGCGGTATCCGCGCCGTAGGCAGAGATGATCGAGACGGGGTCGACCACGTTCTTCTTCGACTTCGACATCTTGGCCGAGGGGATGATCTCCACCTCGGTGCCATCGGCCAGCTTGCCGTCGGTCACATCCTCGGGGAAGTGATAGACGGGGCGGTCGTTGGCGTCCTTGGTCTGGTAGATCTCATGGGTCACCATGCCCTGCGTGAAGAGCGCGTTGAACGGCTCCTGCGCGGTGGAGGGCAGGTGCCCGCAGATGTGCATCGCCCGGGCGAAGAAGCGCGAGTAGAGCAGGTGCAGGATCGCGTGCTCGATGCCGCCGATGTACTGGTCGACGTTCATCCAGTAGGCGGCCTCGGTCATGTCGATGGGCACATCGGCGCGCGGCGAGGTGAAGCGCGCGTAGTACCACGAGCTGTCCACGAAGGTGTCCATCGTGTCGGTCTCGCGACGGGCGGGCTTGCCGCAGGTCGGGCAGCTGCAGTCGCGCCACGTCGGGTGCCGGTCCAGCGGGTTGCCGGGCGTGTCGAAGGTGACATCGTCGGGCAGCCTGATCGGCAGGTTTTCCTTCTTCTCGGGCACGACGCCGCAGTCGGCGCAATGCACGACCGGGATCGGGCAGCCCCAGTAGCGCTGACGGGACAGGCCCCAGTCGCGCAGGCGGAACTTGGTCACGCCGCGGCCCACGCCGTTGGCCTCGCAGAAGTCGATGGCGGCATCGACGCCCTGTTCGCCGGTCTGGATTTCTTCGCCCGCGAAGCCGCGCACGTAGCGGACCTTCTCGGACTTCAGCGGCACGAAGGCCTCGCCCGCCGGATACTCGCCCTCGACCGGTTCGAAGGTGGTGACGATGGGCAGCTCGTACTTCGAGGCGAACTCGTAGTCGCGCGGGTCATGGGCCGGGCAGCCGAAGATCGCGCCCGTGCCGTAGTCCATCAGGATGAAGTTCGCGATGTAGACCGGAAGTTCCCATGCGTTGTCAAAGGGATGGCGGGCCTTGAGGCCGGTGTCATAGCCCAGCTTCTCGGCGGTCTCGATCGCCTCTTCGGTGGTGCCGCCCTTGCGGCATTCCTCGCAGAAGGCGGCGATCTTCTCGTCCTTCGCGGCCAGTTCCTTGGCCAGCGGGTGATCGGCCGAGATGCCGACGAAGGAGGCGCCCAGCAGGGTGTCGGGGCGGGTGGTATAGACCTCGACCCGGTCATGGCCGAGCTCTTCCTCGCCCTCGACGAGGCCGAAGGAGAATTGCAGGCCGCGCGACTTGCCGATCCAGTTGGCCTGCATCAGCTTGACCTTGGCGGGCCAGTCGTCGAGCCCGTCGAGCGCCTCGAGCAGGTCCTCGGAGAAGTCGGAGATCTTGAAGAACCACTGGGTCAGCTCGCGCCGTTCGACCAGTGCGCCCGAGCGCCAGCCGCGCCCGTTCTCGACCTGCTCGTTCGCCAGCACGGTCATGTCGACCGGATCCCAGTTCACCACGGCGTTCTTGCGGTAGACGAGGCCCTTGTCGAGGAAGTCGAGGAAGAGCGCCTGCTGCTGGCCGTAGTACTCCGGATCGCAGGTGGCGAATTCACGCGACCAGTCGATCGACAGGCCCAGCGGCTTCATCTGGCCGCGCATGTCGGCGATGTTGTTGTAGGTCCACTCCTTGGGGTGACCGCCCGAGGCCATTGCGGCGTTCTCGGCGGGCATCCCGAAGGCGTCCCAGCCCATCGGGTGCAGCACGTTGTGCCCGGTGGAGGACTTGTAGCGCGCCACGACGTCGCCCATCGTGTAGTTGCGCACGTGGCCCATGTGGATGCGCCCCGACGGGTAGGGGAACATCTCGAGCACGTAGTACTTCGGTTTGTCCTGCGCCACTTCGGCGCGGAAGATGCCGGCCTTGTCCCAGGCCTCTTGCCACTTGGCTTCGATTTCGGCGGCGGAATAGCGCGACATGCGGCGTCCCCTGCGGTTTGAATGCTTGGGAGGCGTGATATGCGCCCGCGCCGGGCGGGTCCAGAGGATATCCCGTGGAATTGCGGCATTGGCGGGTCTTCCCCGGCGGTCTCGGACCGGTATAACGGGGACCAGAGGCAGGAACGGTGCAAGGGCGGGCAGAATGAAGATATTGGTGATCCACCAGAACTTTCCGGGGCAGTACAAGCATCTCGCCCCGGCCCTGGTGCGGGCCGGCCACGAGGTGACGGCGCTCACGCTGCGGGTCGAGAAGCCGGTGGTCTGGAACGGCGTGCGGGTCATTCCCTACAAGATCGGGACGAAGGCGAAGCAGCAGACCCACCCCTGGGTGCTGGATTTCGACAGCAAGGTGACCCGGGGCGAGGCCTGTTTCCGCGCGGCCCGTGCCCTGCGCGAGACCGGCTATACGCCCGATGTGATCCTCGCCCATCCCGGCTGGGGCGAGTCGATGTTCCTCAAGGACGTCTGGCCCGGCGCGCGACTGGGGCTCTACTGCGAGCTCTATCACCTGGCCGAGTATCCGCACACGCAGTTCGATCCCGAGTTCACCAGCAAGGACCCCGAGGCGGACAAGCTGCGCCTGCGCCTGAAGAACCTGAACAATCACCTGCAGTTTCCCTTTGCCGATGCAGGCATCAGCCCGACCGCCTTCCAGGCGGATACCTTCCCGCCGGAATTCCGCGACAAGATCAGCGTGATCCATGACGGTATCGACACCGATGCCCTTCAGCCCCGACCGAGCGCGACCTTTACCCTGCCGGGGGGCCGCGTGCTGAGCCGCGAGGACGAGGTGATCACCTTCGTGAACCGCAACCTCGAACCCTACCGCGGCTACCATGTCTTCATGCGGGCCCTGCCGGAGCTTCTGCGGCGGCGCCCGGGGGCAGAGATCCTCGTGGTCGGCGGCGACGGCGTGAGCTACGGCGCGCAGCCCCCCGCGGGCAAGACGTGGAAGCAGATCTACATCGACGAGGTCCGCGGGCAGATTTCCGATGCCGACTGGGCCCGGGTGCATTTCCTCGGCCGCATTCCCTATGACCGGTTCGTCGCGATGTTGCAGCTCAGCCGGGCGCATATCTACCTGACTTATCCCTTCGTGCTCAGCTGGTCGATGCTCGAGACGATGAGCGTCGGTGGCGCCCTCGTGGCCAGTGCGACCGCGCCGGTGCAGGAGGTCCTGACCGACGGCGAGACCGGGCTGCTGGTCGATTTCTTCGACGGTGCCGGGCTGGTGGACCGGGTGGAGGAGCTGCTGGAGGACGAAGGCCTGCGCCAGAGGCTCGGGGCAGCGGCGCGCGAGGTGGTCGTGGGCGGCTATGACCTCAAGCGGCATGGCCTGCCGCGGCAGATGGACTGGGTGGCCACATTGGCCGGGCATCCGCTCTGAACCCGGGCGGGGAGACGGCATGAAAAAGGCGCCCTGCGGGGCGCCTTGTCATGTCCGGAGCGGCGTGGTGCGCCGGCTCACCGTTTGCCGTCGGCCACGCGCAGCTGGCGGGCGCGGGTCAGGATCGCATCCTCGACCGCACGCTGCGTGGAGGTGGCGACCTGCCGACCGGAGCGATCCATCAGTGCCACGTGCAGCGAGCGCGCCTCGAGAGCCGGGTCGCTGACGAGGATCGTCGCGCGGTAGGCCTGACCGCCGCCCGGGGGCACGCCATAGCCGGTGGTGATCACCCCTGTGAAGGGGTCGACGGACTCGACCGGCAGGAAGCTCAGCACGTCGAGGGAGGCATTCCAGAGGTAGCGATTGACCGCCACGGTGGTGCCGTCGTCGCGCTGCCGGAAGAGATCCCAGATGGTGCTGCCGCCCAGACCTTCGGGGTTGGCGCCGGTGGTGCGGATCCGCTCCATGGTCGCGTCATTCTCCGCGGTCGGGGCGCTGCCAACGCCGCAGCCGGTCAGGAAAATCGTGGCCGTCAGGCCCAGAACAGCGGTGGTGCGCGTCAGGTTCATGCGAGGATCCCGTTCCAGTCGTCTGCACCGATGTACCGAAGCCGGGAACGCGGGGCAAGCGCCTTTCCCCCGCCGCCGCGGGCCCTGAACCAGCCGTGACCGCTGCTGCGCCGCAGGGGGAGTGGCCGATCCCGAAACCTGTGCCGGCGCCCCGGCTACTATAGACTCGCTCCATGCGATCCGGGCGGCGGGACAGCTTGCCTGCCCAGTCAGGCAGGGCACCCGGCCCGGGTGGACGCCAGCCGGGGCCCTCCCGGCCAGCCTTGGGCGGGTCCTCTTCGCCCGTCGATCCGGGCCGGGCGGGCGCGGGCCGCATCGGTGCGCCGCGCCACATGGCGTCCGCATCCTGCCGCCTGCCCTGCCTGATCCTCGCGGCGGCTGCCGTTGCATCTGTCCGCCCGTCTGACCCAGAGCAGGCCGTCGCTGGCCGGGGGCTGCGGAAACTGTGGCACCTTTGCACCAATTGCGGCGCCGGTTTGTCCCCCCCTCGGCGGCAGACTTGCAATGAAAGGGTGAAAAGAGCGAAAGACGCTGCATACCCAATCCGGATTCTCCGATTGGGGCACTCTGAGAAACCGAGGGAAACACATGAAAAAGATTCTCTTCGCGTCGACTGCCCTGGCCCTGACCGCCGGCGCCGCCGCAGCAGAAACCAGCATCGCAGGCTATGGCCGTTTCGGTGTTGTCTACGACGAGTCGCGTGCTGACGAGACCTACATCGAGCAGCGCTTCCAGCTGACCTTCACCGGCACCACCACTGCCGACAACGGTCTGGTCTTCGGCGGCAAGATGCGTATCCGTTCGCAAGAATCGGGCGACGTGACCCTGGACTCGACCGCAAACGCGGCTCAGATGTTCATCAAGACCGGCGGCCTGACCCTGCAGGTTGGCAACGTTGACTGGGCATTCGATAACATGCCCGGCGCTTCGTTCAACACCACCATCGGTCTGCAGAACTTCGAAGGCCCGGCCGGCATCAGCGCGTACTCCTCGCGCGGTTCGTCGAACACCGGCGTTGCGCTGATCTACTCGATGGCTGGCTTCACCGGCCACATCTCCTACGACGTCAACACCGACGACGTGGACGGCGTGATCTCGTACGAAACCGGCGGCTACACCTTCGCTCTGGGCCTGTCGGACTACGACGACGCACTGGGCGCACCCGAGTGGATCCTGACTGCTGGCGGCACCGTCGGCATGTTTGACTTCTCGGCTGGCTACACCGGCTACGACGACTACGGCTTCTGGTCCGTGTACGGCGGCACCGACGTCGGCGCAGCAACCAAAGTCCGTGGCTTCCTGGGCTACGACGACGACGCAGAAGAGTGGGCATACGGCGCAGACGTTGCACACGACCTGGGCGGCGGCGCTGCTCTGAAGGCCGGCGTCTTCGACAAGTACAGCCGTTCGCTCGGCGACCGTTACACCGAGGCCGACCTCGGCGTGACCTTCAGCTTCTAATTCTTAGAAGCCGGGTTACTCGGTACAAGGGGGCGGTTCCGCAAGGAACCGCCCTTCTTCTTTTCCGCGCTCGGCCCTCTCCGCCGGCGTGCCGCCCGGACCCGCGTCCGGGTGTTTTCGTTTCCGGGTCTTTTCATTTCGGGCGCCATGTTGTTCCTTGGCGCAGAACTGCAAGAGGCCCGTCCATGTCCCTGTCCGAGATCCGCACCCGTATCGCCAAGGCCGAGGCCGACGCCGGCCGCCCCGCGGGCGATGTCACCCTGATCGCCGTGTCCAAGATGCAGCCCGACGACCGCGTCGAGGAGGTTCTGAAGGAAGGCCAGCGGGTCTTCGGCGAGAACCGCGTGCAGGAGGCCGCCGGCAAGTGGCCGATGTTCCGCGAGACCTACGACGGGATCGAGCTGCACATCATCGGCCCGCTCCAGACCAACAAGGCGCGGCAGGCGATGGAACTGGCGCAGGCGATCCATTCGGTGGACCGGCCCAAGCTGGCCACGACGCTGGCCCGTCTGGCGCAGGAGACCGGCAGCTGTCCCGAGCTCTACATCCAGGTGAACACCGGCGAGGAGCCGCAGAAGGCCGGCATCCTGCCCGCCGACGCCGATGCCTTCGTGGCGGAGTGCCGCGGGCTCGACCTGCCGGTGCAGGGCCTGATGTGCATCCCCCCGGTGGAGGAGGAGGCCGCGCTCCACTTCGCCCTGCTGGCCAAGATCGCCGAACGCAACGGGCTGGCCGGTCTCTCCATGGGAATGAGCGGCGATTTCGAGAAGGCGATCAGCTTCGGGGCCACCCATGTGCGCGTGGGCTCTGCCATCTTCGGCGCCCGCGACTGACATGGCACGCCGGGGCCTGACGCCCCGGACCGGCGCAATCGGACAGTCTCACAGCGGGCGCAGGGCCTCCGCCACGGCGTCGAGCTGCGCGCCCGGCTCGCCCTCGGGCGCGGCGCGGCCGGTGCGGGCGGCGGTCACCAGCGCGCGGAACAGCGCGCGCTGGCGATTGGCATAGAAGAGATGTTCCGGGTGCCATTGTACGCCCACGGCGAAGGGCGGCGCCGCCCGTTCGATGGCCTGGATCATCCCGCCCTCGTCCCGGGCCGCCACGCGCAGCCCTTCGCCGAGGCAATCCACCGCCTGCGTGTGCAGGGCGTTGACCTTCATCGGTGCCTCGCCCGCGATCAGCGACAGCTGCGTGTCGGGCTGTATCTGCACGCGCTTGCGGGGCAGGATGGTGCGGATGTGCCGGCTGTCCATGTAGCGGCCATAGGCGTCCTGTTCCAGCGTGCCGCCGAGGGCGACGTTCAGCATCTGGCTGCCCCGGCAGATGCCGAGCACCGGCTTGAACGCGGCCTGTGCCTCCTCGACCAGCCGCCGCTCCAGCGCATCGCGGGCGGCATCGAAACGGGCCGAGGCCACGAGGGCACCGCCGTAGAGATCGGGCGAGATATCGTCGCCGCCCCCGATGACGATCCCGTCCACGAGGCCCACGTGGGCGGGCCGTCCCGCACCCCAGCGGACCGCCTGACCGCCGGCCAGCCAGATGTTCAGCGCCACGAGCGGAAAGATCCGCCAGCCCGACCGGGCGGAGGTGGTGACCCCGATCAGGGGCCGCCCATCGGTTGAGGTCATCGCGGCAGCTCCAGCCCGCTTTCATGCAGCAGCGCACCGCAGCGCCGGGCCCAGTTCTGGCGGCTCAACGTGATCGGCCCGTGGCTGCCGAGCCACGCGTTCGCCAGCCGTTGGAGGAGGACCGTGTCCTCGGCGATCCGTTCCACCAGCAGCCAGCGGTTCCATTCATCCGCGAAGGACCAGCGCGGATCGTCGATCCGGCAATCGGGCAGGCGGAAGTGGAACGCGGGCCGTGCACCGGTGCCATGGTCCGGCCCCAGCGCCCGCTCCACCGTCTGCGGATCGCGCCACGCGAAGATCGGCAACATGTCGAGGCCGAAGTTCCGGCTCTGCAGATGCTCGAGGTAGGTGCCCTGCACCCTGTCGGGCGTGGCGTCCGGCCCGAGGCGGGCAAGGTCGGCCACCAGGCGGGTGGGATAGGGCGCGGTGAAGGGCAGCACCTTGCGGCTGTCGTCGATCGGCAGGGCGCGGCGCATCCAGTCCTCGATCAGCGCATAGGCCAGCAGCGGCCGGGTGATCCCCGCCGCATCCTCCGAGGCGATCTGGATATTCAGGTGCAGGCCGAAGCCATAGAAGACATGGGCCGAGGAGCCCTGCGCCCCCTCGCGGCGCATCGGGCCCCGCAGCGCGTCCAGCGCCTCCAGCCCGGCGAGGTCCAGCGGCTCGGTCACGATCTCGACCGGGATCACCTCGCGGCCCAGCTCCATGCCGGCGACCCGCACGGTGCGCGAGGCTGACTTGCGCAGGGCGGTGTCGAGATAGATCTCGATCTTGCCCAGCTTGGAGCCGGTGATTTCCCAGTCGGTCTCGTCGGTGCAGCGGGCCTTGCCACCCAGTTCGCGGGCCAGCAGGCGCGCGGTCTCACTCTCGGTCAGGCCGGTGAATTCGATCTCCACGCCGCAGAGGCGCGGATCGCCCTCCGGCGTCTGAGGCCGGGGAAGGGGGGTAAAGCGGTTCAGGGTCGTGCGCTCGGTCATCGGTGTCTCAACCTCGTGATCGTTGCGTCGGTTCCCTTTCTGACCGGTTTTGCCCGTTCTGTCAGCCCTGCGAGGCTTCCGCCTCGATCTGGGCGCGCGACTTGCGGGCGCGTTCCGTGGCCGATTTCAGCTGCCCGCAGGCGGCCATGATGTCCTCGCCCCGCGGGGTGCGGATCGGCGAGGCATAGCCCGCCTTGTGGACGATGTCGGCAAAGGCCTCGATCCGCGACCAGTCCGACCGCTCGTAGGGGGCGCCGGGCCATTCGTTGAAGGGGATCAGGTTGATCTTGGCCGGGATGCCCTTGATCAGGTTCACGAGGCGGCGCGCGTCGGCATCCGTGTCGTTCACGTCCTTCAGCATCACGTATTCGAACGTGATCCGCTCGCTGTTGGAAAGGCGCGGATATTCCTTCAGCGCGGCGATCAGCGTCTCGATGTTCCAGCGCTTGTTGATCGGCACCAGCTTGTTGCGCACCTCGTCGGTGGTCGCGTGGAAGGAGACCGCCAGCAGGCAGCCGATCTCTTCCGCGGTCTTCGCGATCTCGGGCACGACGCCGGAGGTCGACAGCGTGATGCGGCGGCGCGACAGGGCGATGCCCTCGCCATCCATGGCGATCTTCATCGCGTCGCGCACGTTGTCGAAGTTGTAGAGCGGCTCGCCCATGCCCATCAGCACGATGTTGGACAGCAGGCGGGTCTCGTCCTTCGGCTCGCCGGGCTTGGGCCATTCGTTCAGGTCGTCGCGCGCCAGCATGATCTGGCCCACGATTTCGCCCGCGGTCAGGTTGCGGACCAGCTTCTGGGTGCCGGTGTGGCAGAAGGAGCAGGTCAGCGTGCAGCCCACCTGCGAGGAAATGCACAGCGTGCCCCGGTCGCTTTCGGGGATATAGACCACCTCGACCTCATGACCGCCGGCGATCCGGACGAGGTACTTGCGCGTGCCATCGGCCGAGACCTGCTTCGACACTATCTCGGGCAGGTCGATGGTGAAGGTCTCCGCCAGCAGGGCGCGGTAATCCTTGGAGAGGTTCGTCATCTCCGCGAAGTCACGCACGCCCCAGTGATAGACCCACTGCCAGACCTGGTTGAGCCGCATCTTGATCTGCTTCTCGGGCGTGCCCGCCTCGATCAGGGCCGCGCGCATCGCGTCCCGCGTCAGGCCGACGAGGTTCAGCTTGCCGGTTTCGGGCAGCTTGCGCGGGATGGTCATCACATCCTGCGTGATGGGCGCGGTGGCGTCATTGGGCATCGGAAAGGTCCGGTCTGTCAGGCAGATATCAGGGCGATAGGGCATATAGGGCCCGTCGAAGCGCAGATAAATAGCGGATTCGCGGGCAAAAGGAAACAGCGCCGTTCGCGCGGCGCTGTCGGGGGCCGTGCTGGCCCGGTTTGCAGTGGCCGGGGCAAGCCCCGGGCCGGATCAGTTGGTGCAGCGTTTCTCGGCTTCTTCGACCATCGCGGTGAAGCCCAGAAGCGAGAAGGTGTCCTTGGTCGCGGTGCCGCGGCCCGAAACGCCGGTGACGACGGCAGAGGAGCCACGCTTCATCGCGGTCAGGATCTTGCTGTCCTCGGAGGGGGAGGCGGGCCAGGCCCACTCGCCCTCGGTGAAGAGCTCGAACTCGGTGCCGTCGACGTTCAGGTTCACGGTCGAGCCATCGCGGAACGGGTAGCCGCCGGTGAAGGTGATCTGGCCAGCCACTTCCGCGCCGGGGCGGAAGAAGGCCATCAGCAGGATGTCCCCGCGGCGCACCGAGACGGTCCGGCCGTCCTTGGTGTTCACCGTCTCCTTCGGCGCCGAAACGGCCCAGCATTCGCGGGGTTCGCTGCCTTCGAAGACACTCCAGTCCGTGCGCTCGGCGACTTGATTGTCGCTGACCTGCTGCGCAACTGCACCCGAAGCGGCCAGGGCGATGTAGCCGGCCACGGCGAACGCAATTCGTGATTTCATATGTCCAGCCTCCAAGCTGTCCTTGCCCCTGAGGGCGCCTCAATCGGCCCCGCCCGCGTTCAACCGCCTGTTCCGGCATCGGGCCATTTTGCACTCGACAGTGCAATATTAGCTCGAATTCCGCCACAGGCGAAAGGGCGATTGGCAAAAAATCGCGTAGCTGTGAGGCCCTGTCAGAGCGCCCTTCGCAGCCTGCCGCGCCGCAGGGGCGTGCCGGTCACCGGCGCCGGGCACGGCTTGTCCGTCCCAAGGGGGAGGGCCATGAAAAAGGGGCCGCCGAATGCTCCGGCGGCCCCGTCCGATCCCGTGATCCGCGGCTCAGTTCGAGGTCTCGAGCGGCACTGCGTCGGGCGTGGTTTCGGTCTCTGCCTCCGCATCTGTAGTGGCGGGCGCGATCACCGGCGCATCGTCCAGCCCCTCGGGCTGGCCGACCACGACGAAGCTCAGCTTCTCGGGGTCCATCAGCTCGCGCGCCACGCGGTTCACGTCGTCCAGCGTCACGGCCTCCACCTTGGCGTTGCGGGTGGCGATGTAGTCGATCGGCATCCCCGACATCTGCATCCCCACGAGGATGTTCGCGATCGGCCCGTTGCCGTCGAAGCGCAGCGGGTAGGCGCCGGTCAGGTACTTCTTGGCCGCGGAAAGCTCCTCCTCTGTCACGCCCTCTTCGCGGGCCTTGCGCCACTCGTCCCGCACGAGGCCCACGGCCTCGGCCACGCGGTTGTTCGCGGAGGCGAGCGAGCCCATCCAGACCTTTGCCTGGTCGCGGTCCACGAGGTAGGAGTAGACGCCGTAGGTCAGGCCGCGCTTGACGCGCACCTCCTTCATCAGGCGGCTTTCGAAGCCGCCGCCGCCGAGGATCGTGTTCAGCAGGTAGGCGGCGAAGAAGTCCGGATCGTCCTGCCCCATGCCGGGCTGGCCGAAGAGCACGACCGACTGCGGCGTGTTGAACGGCACCTGACGCACCTGCCCGTCGAAGGCCGGGTTGGCCGGACCGGGCAGGGGGGCGCCGGCGGTGGGCAGATCCCCCAGCAGGTCGTCGAGCAGGGTCTTCAGCTCGTCCGGGGTGATGTCGCCCACGGCACCGACATAGAGCCGGTCCTGCGCGAGGGCATTGTGCTGGGCATGGATCAGGTCCTCGCGGGTCAGGGCGCTGACGCTCTCCTCGGTCCCCTCCATGGCGGTGCCGTAGGGGTGCATCCCGTAGGTCTGCCGGGCAAAGGCCTCGCCGGCGATGTCATTCGGGTCCTGCGCGTTGGAGCGGATGATCGAGAGCACCTGCGCCCGCACCCGGGTGATCGCATCCTCGTCGAAGCGCGGCTCGGTCAGGGACTGGTGCAGCAGGTCGATCGCCTCGTCCCGGTTCTCGGTCAGGAACTTGGCCGAGACGGAGAGCGTGTCATCGCTCACGTCGTAGCTGAAGGAGGCGGCGAGGTTCTCCCGCGCGCGGGTGAAATCCTGCGCGTCCATGTCGCCGGAGCCTTCCTCGAGCAGGCCGCTCATCAGGTAGGTCGCGCCGCGCTTGCCGGGTTCGTCCAGCGAGGCGCCGCCCCGGAAGCGGAGCTCCAGCGCGGTGAAGGGGATCGAGTGATCCTCCACCAGCCAGGCGGTGATGCCCCCGTCCGAGGTCACCTCCTGGATGTTCACCTCGGCCCGCAGCGGCAGGGCCGCAAGCGAGAGGGCGATCGGGGCCATCAGGCGGAACAGCATGGTCATTGGGTCACCTCTTCGCCGGTCAGCCAGCCGGTGACGGCGCGATCCCGGTTCAGGACCTCCCGCGCGGCAGCCATGATGTCGTCCTCGGTCACGTCCTGCAGGATCTGCGGCCAGTCCTGCACGTCCTGCACCGTCAACCCCTGTGTCAGCGCCGAGCCGTAGCGCCGGGCGAGGGCATCCACGTCGTCGCGGGCATAGATCTGCGAGGCGCGGATCTGCATCTTGATCCGGTCCAGTTCCTCGGTGTCGACGCCGTCTTCCATGAAATCGGCCAAAGCCTGGTCCAGCGCCGCCTCGCCCTCCTCGAGGGAGACCCCCTGCGAGGGTACGATGTAGACCCCGAAGAGCGTGTCATCGAGCGAGGTGCCGTCGTAGTAGGCCGAGGCATAGACCGCGGTCTGGCTGTCGTACTGCAGCTTTTGCGTCAGGTAGGAGGTCTGCCCGCCGCCCAGAAGCTCCGCCAGCAGCGTCAGCGCGGCGGCCTCGGTCTGCTCGCCCGCGTCCCGCTCGGGGGCAAGGTAGGTGCGGCTGACATAGGGCTGCGCGATGCGCGCGTCGCGATAGGTCAGGCGGCGCTCGGCGGTCTGGGGCGGCTCCTGCGGGCGCACGCGCTCCGGCAGGTCGGGAGTGGCCGGCAGCACGCCATAGTACTTCTCGGCCAGCTCCTTCACGCCCTCGGGGGTCACGTCGCCCGACACCACGAGGATCGCGTTGTTCGGCGCGTAGTAGGTCTTGTAGTAGTCGAGCGCGTCCTGCCGGCTCAGGGCCTCCATCTCGTGACGCCAGCCGATCACCGGGATGCCGTAGGGAGAGTTCAGGTACTGCGCCGCCATCGCCTGCTCGCGGTAGAGCGCCTGCGGGTTGCTCTCGGTGCGCTGGTTGCGCTCCTCGATGATCACCTGCCGCTCGGTGGCGATGTCGTCCTCGGAGAGGTTCAGGTTGACCATCCGGTCACTCTCCATCTTCATCATCAGTTCCAGCCGGTCGGCGGCGACGCGCTGGAAATAGGCGGTGTAGTCCTGCCCGGTGAAGGCATTGTCGGTCCCGCCGTTCTCGGCCACGGTCTTGGACAATTCGCCCGAGGCCATGGTCTTGGTGGCCTTGAACATCAGGTGTTCCAGGAAATGCGCCACGCCGGAGACGCCGGGCGTCTCGTCGGCGGCGCCGTTGCGGTACCAGACCATCTGCTGCACCACCGGCGCGCGGTGATCCTCGATCACCACCACCTCCATGCCGTTCGACAGGGTGAAATCCGTCACCAGGTCGTTCAGCCCCGGTTCCGCCGCGCCGGCGGCAACGGGAAGCGCGGCTCCCAGCCCCAGCGCCAGCAGGGGCCCGATTACACGTTGCATGAAAGTTCCTTTCCCCATGGGCTCGCCCAGCAAGATACGCCAGTGGCCCAACCCTGCAAGACACCTGACGGGGATGTGACAGCCGGAGACCGGCGCCCCGCCGCCTTCATCCACTGTTCCCAAATATCCCGGGGGGACACGCCGCAGGCGTGGCGGGGGCAGCGCCCCCTCTGCCGCGCAAGGACAGCCCCCGGCCCGCACGGACACGCACAGCCCGAACCGCTGCCCGTTTTCTTCGAAGAAAACGGACCGGAAAATTCGAATTTTCCGGGGAGCGCCGCACTGTCTCGGCTTGGGCTGTCTCGGCGTGGGCTGTCGGGGCTTGGACTGTTGCCGTCTGCCCGGCGAAAGCGCGCGCGCTTCAAGGCGCGCCCTGCACGGGACCTGCCCGGTTCACGCTGCCACGGTGAAGACTGCGCCGGACCACACGGTCATGGGGGCTCGGCCGGGGGTTACTCGGCCGGCGGGCTGGTGGGCGTTTCCGCGCCGGCGGTACGCCATTGCCAGGCGGTGCCACGGCCGTTCAGGGACTCGTCCCCGTAGGCCTGGTAATAGCGGTCCACGTGGAACAGGCGGATCTTGGTGAACCGCTGTTTGCGCTCGCGGAAGTTCTGGTCTTCCTGCGCCAGTGTCTGGCGGATGTCCGGCTGCACGCCGTTGCGCGTCGCATGCGCGACGAGCTGGCCTTCGTCCGAGGGCACGCCCTGCTGGGCCAGCGTGGCGCGGCTGCCGCCGAGGGCGGCCACGGCGTCGGCATTGGGGGTCTGGTCCGTGCGGTTGCTGCCGCCGGGGGTCGGCGTCGGCAGGCTGGCATAGCTCTCGGGCTGCTGCAGTTCCTTGCCGGGCAGGATCGCAAATTCCTCGGGGCCGTCCGACGAGTTCTTGAAGGACCGCAGCTGGGTCACGCCCTCGGGCGTGCCGGAGCAGGCCGCGAGAGCCAGAACCGAAATCAGAAGCATGCCGCGCGTCAGGTGCATCGGGTCCCCCTTGCTCACTTTCGCCCTGTGTAACGGATCACGCGACCGAGGTCACGCGCCCTTTTTCCGGGCCGGCAGCAGCACCAGCGCCAGCGCGCCGATGAAGATCGTGATGTCGGCCACGTTGAAGGCATAGGGGTTCTCGATCCCGCAGCAGGACATGTTCAGGAAGTCCGCCACCGCGCCGTAGAGCAGCCGGTCGACGACATTCCCCAGCGCCCCGCCGATCAGCAGGCCGGCGGCGATCATGCCCCAGCGGCCCGGGCGTTCCTTGCGCGTCCACAGGAAGACCGCCACGCAGATCACCAGCGCCAGCCCGATCAGCACCCAGCGGCCAAGGTCGGCGCTCTGCGAGAAGAGGCCGAAGTTGATGCCGTAGTTCCACGCCATGCGGAAGTTCAGCAGAGGCGGCAGAACATCGATCTCGCCCAGGGTCCGGAGGTCCATCATGTGCACCACCACGTACTTGCTGACCTGGTCGATGAGGAAGGTCCAGAAAGCCGACCAGAAGAGAATGCGCATCCGCATCGAGGCGTGACCTCTTTCGCTGTCGTTGAAAAGGGCGGGGCGGCCCGAGACAGGCCGCCCCGCGTGTTCATCTTGTCCGGGATCAGTGCCGGAAGTGGCGCATGCCGGTCATGACCATGGCGAGGCCGGCCTCGTCCGCGGCCTTGATCACCTCGTCATCGCGCATCGAGCCGCCGGGCTGGATCACCGCGGTGGCGCCGGCCTCGGCCGCGGTCAGCAGGCCGTCGGCGAAGGGGAAGAACGCATCCGATGCCACGACCGAGCCCTGCGTCAGCGGCGTGGAAAGCTCCAGCGCCTCGGCCATGTCCTGGCTCTTGCGGGCGGCGATGCGGCAGCTGTCGACGCGCGACATCTGGCCCGCGCCCACGCCCACGGTGGCGCCGTCCTTGACGTAGACGATCGCGTTCGACTTGACGTGCTTGGCGACTTTCCACGCGAAGAGCAGGTCCTTCATCTCCTGCTCGGTGGGGGCGCGCTTGGTCACGACCTTCAGGTCGTCCTCGGAGATGAAGCCGTTGTCCTTGTCCTGCACCAGCAGACCGCCGGACACCTGCTTGTAGGCCAGCGCGGCCTCGGCGGGGTTGGCAAGGCCCGGGGTGACCAGCAGGCGCAGGTTTTTCTTCTTGGCGAAGATATCCAGCGCGTCGTCATGGACGCCGGGGGCGATGACCACCTCGGTGAAGATCTGGCTGATCTCTTCCGCCGTCTCGCGGTCGAGGCGGTGGTTCAGCGCGATGATGCCGCCGAAGGCCGAGGTGCGGTCGCAGTCGAAGGCCCGCTGGTAGGCTTCCTTCAGCGTGGCCGCCTTGGCGACGCCGCAGGGGTTGGCGTGCTTGATGATCGCGCAGGCCGGGCCGTTCTCGGGCAGGAATTCCGACACCAGCTCGAAGGCCGCATCGGTGTCGTTGATGTTGTTGTAGGACAGTTCCTTGCCCTGCAGCTGCTTGGCGGTCGCCACGCCCGGACGGTTGGAGCCGTCTGTGTAGAAGGCCGCACGCTGGTGCGGGTTTTCGCCATAGCGCAGGTTTTGCGCCAGCGTGCCGGCGAAGGCCCGGCGGCGGGGCGAGGTCTGTTCCAGTGCGCCCGCCAGCCAGGTCGAGACGGCGGCGTCATAGGCGCCGGTGCGGGCATAGGCGGTCAGCGCCAGCTGCTTGCGGTAGCCGAGGCGGGTCTTGCCGCCGTTGGCCTTCAGTTCCTCGATCAGCGTGGCGTAGTCCTCGACGTCGGTGACGACGTTGACGAACTTGTGGTTCTTGGCCGCGGCGCGGATCATCGCGGGGCCGCCGATGTCGATGTTCTCGATGCAGGTGTCGTAGTCGGCACCCTTGGCGACGGTTTCCTCGAACGGGTAGAGGTTCACGACCAGCAGGTCGATGCCTTCGATCCCGTGCTGGTTCATCGCCGCCACATGCGCCTCGTCATCGCGCAGGGCCAGCAGGCCGCCGTGGACGTTGGGGTGCAGCGTCTTCACGCGGCCGTCCATCATCTCGGGGAAGTTGGTGATCTCGGACACGTCCTTGACCGTCAGACCCTCGGCGCGCATCGCCTTGGCCGTGCCGCCGGTGGACAGAAGCTCGATGTCCATCGCGGCCAGCTCGCGGGCCAGGTCGATCAGTCCGGTCTTGTCGGATACGGAAAGGAGCGCGCGGCGCACGGGGTAAAGGTCGGTCATCGGGTCGGTCCAGTTATGTTGCGTCAGCTTCCGGCGTCGCCGTCGTCCCGGTGCAGGTCCCGGATGGATATAGGGGTGTCCTGCGCCTTGGCCAGCGACCAGCGGATGCGGGTCGCATAAAGCATCGCGCGGGAGGATAGAACGATTTGTTTGGTCGCGCGGGGCTTCAAACGGTTCTTTTCGAGATAAACCGAGGGGTCGAGGCGCAATTCGGCCTTGCCGTCGTGCCGGAAGACCCACAATTCCCCCGATTTCAGCGCCAGCGAGACCGCAGCCCCCCCCATGTCGATCTGCGCTTCGACGTCCGGATGCAGGTGAAAGCGGATCTGGTATGGGATTCCCGCGAGGCTGGACGAATCCATCGCCTTGTCGAACCGCTTCTTCTCGCGGTCCTCGATCGCCAGCATCAGGTCCTCGCCCGCCATGCCGCGCCCGTCGAAGGTCAGCTCCAGCGTGCGGGCGTGGGTCAGGCCGTGCGAGCGCAGGTAGCCGTCGTGTCCACCTTGGAAACGCAGCCCGTCGGGGGCCTGCGACATGCGGATCGGCACTTTCCTCGGCCCGTCGATCAGCGGCTCGCCCTTGGCGGTGGCCGGGCCCAGCCGGGCGGAGGAGAGCCCCTCCAGCGCCAGCGTCGAATGCGAGGGCGTGGCCCGCCCGGCGCGGCGCCAGTCCAGCCCGAAGCTGATGCCCGAGCCACAGTTCACCACCACGGGACGGCGGCCCGAGGTCAGTTCGAAGGCCAGTGTCGAGGCATGGGCGTTCATGCTGGCCTTGCCCTCGGGCGGGGCGGCGGCGTCCACGATGACCGAGGTGCGCCCGGCGGAGAGCCGGGCATAGCCCATCGAGAGCCCGTCCGGGTGCCGGGTCTTCACCCCCGAGGCCGCAAGCGCATGGTCGAGCCGCCCCTCCGCGCCACGTCCGCCGCCGTGGAACCGGGCCAGGCTGCCGTCCGCGTGGCGCAGGGTGCGCAGGGTGGGGGCGATGCGTTCGATCGCGCCCAGATGCTCCTGCCCGGGCGTCTGCCCGGTGTCCGTCAGCGCGGAGGCGGCCCAGGACAGCAGAGTGAAGACCTCCAGCAGCTCCTCGGGGTTGCGGGTCGGCAGGCCGCCCTGCGCGTCGATCTGGGTGGCGCATTCCCGCGCCAAGGCGCGGGCGGCGGGGCCGACATGCTTTTCCATCCCCTGCAGGGCGAGGCCGGCATAGACCATGCCGGTCAGCGCCTCGAACCGGGGCAGGCCGGGGGCCGCGCCCTTCCAGCGGCGCGAGAGGAAGATGGTCTGCCGCGCCAGCGAGCGGAAGAAGGCGTCCGAGGCCGCCTTGTCCTGGCCGCGCATCACGAAGAGCGCGTGGTTGATCCAGCGGATCAGCCGCCGACCGGCGAGGTCCGGTGTCCAGCCCGGCCCGCCGCCGCGCCCGTAGCGGTCGATCCAGAGCCAGAGCCATTCCTGCGCCTTGGCGCGGGTGCTCTGATCGCCCACCGCCGCGAGGTCGTCGAGCCATGAGAAGCCGTGGATCTCGTTCAGGAAGGCCGGGTCGGGCGCCGGCAGGTCCCAGAGCGGCGCGCTGCTCTGCTCCACGAGGTGCCCGGCAAAGAGGTAGTTGCCCGCCACCAGCTGCCGTCCGCGGGCAAAGGAGCCGATGGTGCGGGGCTCGGGCTGGGAGGTGAAGGCGGTCGCGGGACGGGCCAGACCCGACAGGCGGGCATGGAACCGGTTCAGCAGCCTCGTGCCGCGCGCCTCCCTCGTCTCCGATGCCGTCATGCCCTGCCTTTCACGCTCTTTTGGCGTTGCCACGGCACCTTAGCCGCGCCCTTCCCCAAAGTCATGGCCCAAAGCCGCGGCTTCGTCCATGGCCTCGCGCCCCCCGGCGCACCGGACTTCACGGCGTCGTCACGAAACCGTCATCCAACTTTTGCAAACAGGGCGCAGTGCCTTCCGCAGAACCTATGGGGAGTTTCCATGTCCAAGTCTCTTTTGACGGCTGCCTCTGTCCTCGCGCTCTGCGCAGGCGCGGCTCAGGCCGAGATGAACTTCAACCGCATCGCCTCCTTCGCGACCCCGGACAACATGGCCGAGGGTGAGGATCGCACCCGCGAGACCAGCGCCGAGATCATTGCCGCCACCGCGGACGGCATGACGCTGATCTACACCGACAGCCCGCTGGAAAGCGTGGGCCGGATCGACATCACCGATCCTGCCAATCCGCAGCCGATGGGCAACGTGGAGATGGGCGGCGAGCCGACCTCGGTTGGTGTCATCGGTGAAACCGCCTACATCGGCGTCAACACCTCCGAGAGCTTCACCAATCCCTCGGGCAAGCTGGTCGCGCTGAACGTCGCCATCGGCGAGGTTCTGGGCGAATGCGACCTTGGCGGTCAGCCCGATTCGGTCGCCGTGGCCAAGGACGGCAGCTTTGTCTCCGTCGCCATCGAGAACGAGCGCGACGAAGACCTCGGCGACGGCCGCGTGGGTCAGATGCCGGCGGGCTACCTCGCCATGGTCCAGCTGACCGACGGCGCGATCGCCTGCGACACGCTGAACAAGGTCGACCTGACCGGCCTGACCGAGATCGCCCCCGAAGACCCCGAGCCCGAGTTCGTCGACATCAACAGCCTCGGCGAGACGGTGATCACGCTGCAGGAGAACAACCACCTCGTCATCGTCTCGAAGGACGGTGAGGTGACCGCGCATTTCTCTGCCGGGGCCGTGGATCTCGAGGGCATCGACGCCACCGACGAACGCGCCGCGCTGATCTTCGACGAGAGCCAGCCGGGCCGCAAACGCGAACCCGACGCGGTGAAATGGATCGACGACGATCACTTCGCCATCGCCAACGAGGGCGACATGGACGGCGGTTCGCGTGGCTGGACGATCTTTGCCAAGGACGGCACCGAGGTCTATGAATCCGGCACCTCCTTCGAGCAGGCGCTGATCATGATCGGCCACTACCCGGACAAGCGTTCCGACGCCAAGGGCGTGGAGCCCGAAAGCATCGAGACCGCCACCTTCGGCGGCACGCCGATGGTCTTCGTGGGCTCCGAGCGCGGTTCGGCCGTGGGCGTCTACGACGTGACCGATCCCGCCGCTCCGGTGCTCAAGCAGGTGCTGCCCTCGGGCATCGGGCCGGAAGGCTACGTCGCCATCCCCGCGCGCAACCTGCTGGTGTCCGCCAACGAGAGCGACCTGATCGAGGATGGCGGCGTGCGCGCCCATGTCATGCTCTTCGAATATCAGGACGCACCGGCGGCCTATCCGACCCTGACCTCGGAAGGCATGGACGAGCTGACCGGCTGGGGCGCGATCTCCGGCATGGTGGGCGACGCGGAGCAGCCCGGCATCCTCTACGCCGTGAACGACAGCTTCTATGGCTACCAGCCCACGATCTTCACCATCGACGCCACGTCGACGCCCGCCAAGATCACCCGTGCGCTGCGCGTTACCCGCGGCGGTCAACCGGCGCAGAAGCTGGACATGGAAGGCATCACGCTGGACGGCAAGGGCGGCTTCTGGGTCGCCTCCGAGGGCCGCACCGACCGTCTGGTGCCCCATGCGCTCTACAACGTGAACGCCAAGGGCGAGATCAAGAAGGAGATCGCCCTGCCTGCCAGCCTGCTGGCGGTGGAGAAGCGCTTCGGCTTCGAAGGGGTGACCCGCGTCGGCGACACGCTCTGGATGGCCGTGCAGCGCGAATGGGCCGATGACGAGAAGAACCACGTCAAGCTCGTCTCCTACAACATCGAGACCGGGGAGTGGGGCGCCGTGCTCTACGAGAAGGCCGCCCCCGCGACCGGCTGGACCGGCCTGTCCGAGATCACGGCCCACGGCGATTACTTCTACGTGGTCGAGCGCGACAACCAGATCGGCGCCGCCGCCGTGACCAAGAAGATCTACCGCATCCCCGCCGCCGAGATGGTGCCTGCACCGCTCGACGGGGAACTGCCCGTGGTCAGCAAGGAAGAGGTCCGCGACCTGATCCCCGACCTGAAGGGCTGGGGCGGCTATGTCGTCGACAAGGTCGAGGGGCTGGCCGTGGATGCGGCGGGCGAGGTCTTCGTCTCCACCGACAACGACGGCGTGGACGACAGCTCGGGCGAGACCTTCTTCTGGTCGATCGGCAAGTTCTGAGCCCATTCCCGCGATGACGGGGCCCTGCGACGTGGGGCCCGGCAATAAGGAAAGCCCCGGCACATGTGCCGGGGCTTTCTCGTTGAGCGCCAACGCGACGGGCAGCGGCTGGGGAGGGGGCCGGCGGCCGGCCCCGGCCCCTCAGATCTTGGAGAGGACCTTCTCGACCGTGCTCAGCAACCGGTCGACATGCGCCTCGGTGAAGATCAGCGGCGGGCGGATCTTGAGGATGTTCGCATCCGGCCCCGTGGCCGAGATCAGCACCCGCTCCTCGCGCATCCCGTTGACGCAGGCCCCGGCGGTCGCCGCGTCGGGCGTCTTGGCCGCGTGGTCGGTCACGAATTCGCAGGCCACGTAGAGGCCCGCGCCGCGCACGTCGCCGATGCGGCCATCCTTCTTGGCGATCGCCTCCAGCCCCTCGCGCATCAGCGTGCCCATCTTCAGCGAGTTCTCCTGCAACTTCTCGTCGCGGATCGTGTCGAAGACCGCCTGCGCCGCGGCCACTGCCACGGTGTTGCCGCCGAAGGTGTTGAAGTAGCGCGTGTCGGCGCCGAAGCCCTCGATCACCTCGTGCCGGATCGCCATGCCCGCCACCGGGTAGCCGTTGCCCATGGGCTTGCCCATCGTCACGATATCGGGGTCGAGCCCGTGGCGCTGATAGCCCCACATCGCCTCGCCCGAGCGGGCAAAGCCCGACTGGACCTCGTCCGCGATGTAGAGACCGCCGTGTTCGCGCACCACCGCGGCCACCGGGGCCAGCAGGTCGGTGGGATGGGAATAGATCCCGTCCGAGGAGAAGAGCCCATCCGCAATGAAACAGGCGATCCCGTCGCCATGGCGTTCCAGTTCGAGGATCTGCGCCTTCACCTCGGCGGCCATCTTCTGTCCCAGCGTGGCGGGGTCATGGCGATAGCTGTCCGGCCCGGCCACGCGGCGCACCCAGGTTCCCAGTGGCGACTTGCCCCCCAGCGAGGGAGAATAGCCCGCCGTCAGGTGCGAGTTGCCGTGATAGGCCTCGGCGGTCACGATCACGCCGCGCTTGCCGGTCTTGTGCATCGCGATCCGCGTGGCGAGGTCATTCGCCTCCGAGCCGGTGCAGGTGAACATCATGTGCCCGTCCCGCGCGATCGTGCCGCCGAAGGAGGGCAGCATCGTCTCGGCCAGCGTCAGGATGCTTTCCTGCACATAGCGGGTATGGGTGCAGAGCACGCCCAGCTGTTTGGTGATCGCCTCTACCACGCGGGGGTGCGAATGGCCCAGCGACACCACGTTGTTGTAGGCGTCGAGGTAATCGTTGCCCTCGGGATCGAAGAGCAGCGCGCCCTCGCCCCGGGCCACGGTCAGCGGCTCCTTGTAGAATAGGCGATAGGCCGGTCCCAGCAGACGCTGCCGCCGCTCGATCCGGTCCGCGAGGACGGGGTCGAGGTCGCGGGTCGTGCCGGGGTCGAAGCTGTTGACCATCTTGCCGCCGGAGGGGGCGCTCTGGGTGTTCATGGCTATGTCCTTCAGGTGGGGCAGGGCAGGAGAAGGGCCGAGATCTCCTCGACCGGGCGCGCGATGAACCATGCCAGCTGTCCCCAGCTGGGCCCGGAATTGCGCAGGATGTACTCGCGGTTGTTCGGCATCAGGGCAGCGCGCCATTCGTTCATCACCGCGCGCAGCAGCACGCGGGCCATGACGAGGTGCGGCACCATGGCCAGCTCTTCCTCGCCGATGGGGGCGTGGGCAGCATAGCCCTCCACCACCGCGCGGGAGGGGGCGAAGATGTCGGCCTCGGGCGGGAAATCCCGCAGCATCTGGTTCATCACGGCGGTGGAGAGGTCGATGGCCACCGCGGTTTCCACCACGTCGCCGAAGTCGATGATGCCGGTGATGAACTGCGGCGTGGCGGGATCGCCGACGAGGTTGTTGCCGCGGAAATCGTTGTGCACCACCTGCCGGGGCAGCGCGTCGATGCGCGGTTGCAGCGCGGCCAGCCGGTCAAAGACCGCCTCGGCCAGGGCGACGCGCTCGGGCGTGGTGTCGATCTGGGTCAGCAGCGGGCGCAGGATGCCCGCGTGACGCACATCCCAGGCCAGCACGCGGCCCTGCGCGGGATGCGAGAAGGCGGCGAGCGCCAGGCGCAGCTCGGCAAGGGCACGGCCGTAGTGATACCGCTGGTTGGCGTCCAGCCCGGCATCCTCGACCATCTCGCCCTCGACATAGGTCATCATCCGCACCAGCCGGTCGGAACCGGCAAGCCGCGCGATGTAACCGCCCGCTTGCAGCGGTACGGCGCGGGGCACGTCGATGGGGAAGCCGGTCTCTTCAAGGTGTCGCAGGGCGGCGAGTTGCAGGTCCAGCTCGCTCTCGGCCTCGTCGGGATTGGCCACCTTGAGGATGAAGCGGCCCTGATCCGTGGTCAGGCGGAAGGTATCGTCCTTCTCGGTGTCAAGCCGGTCGAGCGGGCCCTCCATCCCGTAGAGATCGCGGCAGATGCCTGCGGCCTCCTCGGCGGTCAGCCGGGTGAAATCGGTGGCAAGACCACCTTGCCCGGCCAGCTCCAGCGCCCGGGTCAACGCTGCATCGCGTTCAGTCATTCTTTTCTGCTTTCGCTGTCGGCCGGGCCCGTGACGGGGCCCGGCCTGTTGCCTTGAGGCCTCAGCCGCGCGGGGCCGAGGGGAAGGCCTCGGGGTGCATGGCCTGGTAGGCGGCGGCGAGGGCCAGAACGGTCTCGTCCTCGAACCAGCGGCCCACGAACTGCAGGCCGATCGGCAGGCCGTCCGCATCGAAGCCGCAGTTCACCGACACGGCGGGCTGCTCCGTCATGTTGAACGGATAGGTGAAGGGCGACCAGTCGGTCCACTCGGTCATGCCCGAGTCCCGCGGTACGTCCACACCGGCCTCGAAGGCCACCAGCGGCATCGTCGGCAGCATGAGCGCGTCGTAGGTCTGGTGGAACTTCGCCATCGTGACCTTGAGCTGCGCGCGGACCTGATCGGCGGAGATGAAATCGCGGGCCGACAGCAGGCGCCCCTGCTCGGTGATCGAGAGGAAGCCGGGGTCCATTTTCTCGCGCTGCTCGGGCGTCGGGTTCGCCTGTTCGACGGCCCAGGCCTGCGCGGCGTACCAGAGGTCCAGCAGCGCCTTCTGCGGCGAGGCGAAGCCGGGATCGGCCTCCTCGACGATGGCGCCCATGGCAGCCATGCGCTCTGCCGCGCGGTCCACGGCAGCGGCGACCTGCGGGTCGACCGGTGCGCCGGCCAGCGTGCGGGCATAGCCGATGCGCATGCCCTTGATGCCCTCGGGCCCCTTGCGGCAGGCCGCGGCAAAGTCCGGCACCTGTGCGGGCGAGCGACCGTAGAGCGCGTTGACCGAGGGACCGGCGACCGCGTTCAGGAAGAGGCCCGAGTCCTCGACCTTGCGGGTCAGCGGGCCGCGGTGGGCCAGCTCAGCGAGGCCGGTGGGGCCGGTGGAGGGCACCCAGCCGAAGGTCGGCTTGATGCCGAAGACGCCGCAGAAGGACGACGGAATGCGGATCGAGCCCGCCCCGTCGGAGCCTTCGTGCAGCACGCCCATGTTCAGCGCCGCCGCGACGGCCGCGCCGCCCGAGGAACCGCCCGAGGCCCGCGTGGTGTCCCAGGGGTTCACGGTGTTGCCGCCCACGGGGCCGTGGGTCAGACCCTTCCAGCCGAATTCCGGCGAGGTGGTGGTGCCGAGGATCGGCGTGCCGGCCTCGCGCAGTTTCACCACGATCTCCAGATCGGTCTCGGAGGGTTCCGTCTCGCCGAGGATCGACCCCTTGCGGAAGGGGATGCCCTTCACGCGGGTCAGTTCCTTGATCGTCGCCGGCACCCCGTCGATGGGCGACAGCGGCTTGCCCGCCTTCCAGCGTGCCTCCGAGGCGCGGGCCTCGGCGATCGCCTCGTCCGCAACCACGGTGACGAAGGCGTTGACTGCCCCGTCGAACGTCTCGATCCGTGCCAGCGCCGCCTGCACCGCCTCGACCGGCGAGGCCGTGCCCGCGGCATAGGCCGCGGTCAGCTCGGTGGCGCTCATTTCGCCCAGATCGGTCTTTTCCATCACGTCGGCCATGGGTCTCAGGCCTCCTCAGCCAGCTCGGCGGCCAGATCGTCCAGCGCGCGCTCGACTGCGTCGAACATGTCGTTGATCTGCTCTTCGGTGATGATCAGCGGCGGGCAGAAGCACAGCGCGTCGCCGATGGCGCGGCAGATGACGCCCTGCTTGAGCAGGTGTGCCTGCGCCTTCGGCCCCATCAGGCCCGGCTTCTCGCCCGGCTTGAGCTCGATCGCGCCGATCAGGCCCACGCCGCGCGACCAGAGGGTCTGGCCGTGGTCTTCCAGCTTCTTGAGACGCGCGAGGAAGGGTTTCTCCATCCGCGCGGCATTGCCGACGAGGTCCCGCTCTTCGATGATCTTGACGTTCTCAAGGCCCACGGCGGTGGCGACGGGGTGGCCCGAGGCGGTGAAGCCGTGGCCGAAGACGCCCAGACGGTGGCTTTCCTCGGCGATCGGCGCGTAGAACTCCTGGCTCATCAGGATGGCCGAAAGCGGCATGTAGGAGGAGGACAGCTGCTTCGAGGTGGTGATGACGTCGGGCTTGATGCCGTAGGTCTCGCAGGCGAACATCTTGCCGGTCCGGCCAAAGCCGCAGATGACCTCGTCCGCCACCAGCAGGATGTCGTATTTCTTCAGCACGGCCTGGATGCCGTCCCAGTAGCCCTTCGGCGGAACGATCACGCCGCCCGCGCCCATGACCGGCTCACCGAACATGGCGGCGATGGTCTCGGGGCCTTCGGCGAGGATCAGGTCTTCGAGCGCCTGTGCCATGCGGGCCGAGAACTGCTCCTCGGTCTCGCCCTCGAGGTGATCGCGGGGGTAGTCCGGGGTTTCGGTGTGGATCATGCGATCCAGCGGCAGGTCGAAGCTGGTGTGGTTCGGCGCGAGGCCGGTGACGGAACCGGCTGCGATGGTCACGCCGTGGTAGGCCTTCTTGCGGCCGATGATCTTCTTCTTCTCGGGCTTGTTCAGCGCGTTCGAGCGGTACCAGATCATCTTGACGATCAGGTCGTTCGCTTCCGAGCCGGAGGAGGTGAAGTGCACCTTCTTGATGTGCTCGGGCGAGATCTCCACCAGCTTCTCGGCGAGGTCCACGGCGGGGCCCACGGCCTTGTAGTTGAAGTTGTGGTAATAGGGCAGCTTGCGCATCTGCTGGTAGGCCACGTCGGCGAGGCGCTCCTCGTCGAAGCCCACGGCCACGGACCACAGACCGGCAAGGCCTTCGATGTACTTGTTGCCGGCGTTGTCGTAGACGTAGATCCCCTTGCCCTTCTCGATGATCAGGCCGCCCTCGTCCTCATAGCGCTTCAGGTCGACGGAGGGGTGCATGTGGTAGGCGATGTCGCGCGCCTCGGGCGAATTCGGTGCGGGTTTGACCTTCGCATCCATGGGAGAGTTCCTTCACTGGTGGTGTCCCCGCCCGTCCTGCGGGCGGGGTATGCTGATATACCTGTCGCGGGACGGCCCTCAGGCCGCCTCGGCGTCCCAGTCCTTGCCCGGGATCGCCTCGATGAGGGACCGGGTGTAGGGGTGGCTGGGGTTGTCGAAGACCTGCGAACCCGGGCCGATCTCGACGCATTCGCCCTTCTGCATCACCATCACGCGGTCACAGATCTGGGCTGCGACGCGCAGGTCGTGGGTGATGAAGACCAGCGAGAGGTCGAGCTCGCGCTTGAGTTCGTCGAGAAGCTCCAGCGCCTGCGCCTGGATCGACACGTCGAGCGCCGAGACGGCCTCGTCCGCGACGATCACCTGCGGCTTGAGCGCAAGCGCACGGGCAATGCCGATCCGCTGCCGCTGACCGCCCGAGAACTCGTGCGGATAGCGTTTGCCGGCGCCGGGCAGACCCACCCGTTCCAGCAGGGCATCCGCCTCGGCCATGGCCTGCGCCACGGGGGTGCCGTGGGCGATGGGGCCGTCCGCGATGGTGCGGCCCACCCGGATGCGCGGATTGAGCGAGCTGTAGGGGTCCTGGAAGATCATCTGGACCTTGGCGCGCAGTTCCTGAAGGTCCTTGCCCTGCGCCTTGGTGATGTCCTGATCGCCCAGCAGGATCTGGCCCTCGTCGGTGTCCTGAAGCCGCACGAGGCAGCGCCCGAAGGAGGACTTGCCCGAGCCGCTTTCGCCCACGATGCCGATGGTTTCCCCCCGGCCGATGGTCAGGTTGATGTCCTTCACGGCGTGCACTTCGCGCACCGGGCGGAAGAGGCCACCGCCGGAGCGGTAGGTCTTGGAGACGCCCTTCACTTCCATCAGCGGCTCGCGCGCGGGGGCGGCGGCGCGCCCGGCGCGCAGCTTGGGGATCGCGTCGATCAGCTTGCGGGTATAGGGGTGCTGCGGGTTGGACAGCACCGTGGCTGCGGGGCCTTCCTCGACGATCTTGCCAAGCTGCATCACGGTGACATGGTCCGCGATCTCGGCCACGACGCCGAAGTCATGGGTGATGAACATCACGGCCATGTTCCGCTCGACCTGGAGGGTGCGGATCAGTTCGAGGATCTGCGCCTGCGTCGTCACGTCGAGCGCGGTGGTCGGCTCGTCCGCCACCAGCACTTCCGGCTCCAGCGCGAGCGCCATGGCGATGACCACACGTTGCCGCTGCCCGCCCGAAAGCTGGTGCGGATAGGCCCGTGCGGCGCGGGCCGGATCGGGCAGCCCGACCTCGGTCAGCAGCTCCACGGCGCGCTTCTTGCGCTCGGCAGGTTTCAGCAGGCCATGGGCCTCGAAGACCTCGGCGATCTGGTCCTCGATCCGCATCAGCGGGTTGAGGGCCGACAGCGGCTCCTGGAAGATCATCGCGACGCGGCGGCCGCGCAGGTCGCGCATTTCCTCGTCGGTCAGGCCGACAAGGTCGCGGTCGCCCAGGCGGATACGCCCGTCGGAGACATGGACGCCCTCGGGCAGCAGACCCATCAGCGCGTTGGCCGACATGGACTTGCCCGACCCGGACTCGCCCACCACGCAGAGGATCTTGCCCGGGAAGAGGTCGAAGCTGCAGGTGTCCACGGCGTAGGGCCGGTCCGCCCCTTCGGGCAGCGCGATCTTCAGGTTTTCGATACGAACGATCGGATCGGTCATCTCAGCCCCTCCGTTTGGCAAGGCGCGGGTTCAGGGCGTCGTTCAGCCCCTCGCCGATCAGGTTGAAGGCAAGCACGGTCAGCAGGATCGCAACACCGGGGAAGAAGCTGATCCACCACGCCTGTTGCAGCACGGTCCGGCCAGCGCCGATGATGTAGCCCCAGCTCATCACGTTCGGATCGCCAAGGCCCATGAAGGAGAGCGCGCTTTCGGTCAGGATCGCAGTGGCGACCATCATCGAGGCCAGAACGATCACCGGAGAGATCGTGTTGGGCAGGATCTGACGGGTGATGATCGTGAAGCCCGACTGGCCCGACAGCTCGGCCGCCTCGATGAACTCGCGGTGTTTCAGCGACATCACCTCGCCGCGCAGCAGACGGGCCACGGGGGGCCAGCTGACGACGGCGATGGCGACGATCATGGAGGTGATCGAGGGCTCGAAGATCGCGACCAGCACGATGGCGAAGGCGAAGGAGGGGATCACCTGGAAGAACTCGGTGATCCGCATCAGCACGTCATCCACCCAGCCGCCGAAGTAGCCTGCCGCGGCGCCCAGGGGGATGCCGATGCAGAGGCTGACGATGGTCGAGACGAAGCCCACCAGCAGCGAGATGTAGGCGCCGTGGGCAAGGCCCGAGGCGATGTCGCGGCCCAGCGTATCGGTGCCGAGCGGCACGGAGCTGTCCACGCCGGGCGCCATGAAGGGCATGTTGACCATGTCCCAAGGCGAGGTGGTGTAGAGCATCGGGGCAAAGATGCTGGCCAGCAGGACGATCGCGAGGATGACGAGACCGACGACGGCGCCCTTGTTGCCTTTGAAGGTTGTCCAGAAGTTGCTCATTTCAGGCGGATCCTCGGGTCGACGATACGGTAGGTGAAGTCCGTGATCAGGTTGAACATCAGCACGAGCGCGGCCGAGACGGTGAAGACGCCGAGCAGGACGTTGTAGTCACGGCTCTGAAGCGCTTCGAACATCAGCCGGCCGATGCCGGGCCATGCGAAGACGGTCTCGATGAGGACCGCGCCACCGACAAGCTGGCCGGCATGAAGACCGGCAAGGGTGACGACGGGCAGGATCGCGTTGCGCAGCACGTGGCGGCGCTGGATGACCGAGGGTTTCAGACCCTTGGCGCGGGCCGTCTTGACGAAGTCGAGGCGGTTCACTTCCAGCATGGAGGCGCGGGTGATCCGCACGTAGGTCGCCATGAAGAAGAGGCCCAGCACGACCGACGGCAGGATCAGGTGGTGCGCGATGTCCAGCATCCGGGCAAGGCCCGTCATGTCGGAGGCCGCGGTCTCGTAGCCGAAGGCAGGCATCCAGCCCAGCTGGACCGAGAAGAGCAGCACCGCCATCAGCGCCATCCAGAACAGCGGCGTGGCGTAGAACAGTAGCGCGATGGTCGAGATGATGCTGTCGGAGGCCTTGCCCTGACGGGCAGCGGCGATGACGCCGGCCACGACGCCGAGGATGAGGGAGATCAGGAAGGCCGAGATCGACAGCAGCAGGGTCGCGGGCAGGCGGTCGAGGATCAGTTCGCTGACCGGCATCTGCTGGCGATAGGAGAAGCCGAGGTCGCCGGTGGCGAAATGGCTGACATAAGTCCAGAGCTGCACGATGAACGGCTTGTCGAGGCCGAATTGGGCGCGCAGGTCTTCGATGAATTTCGGGTCGGCATCGCCGGCTTCCCCGGCCATGACAAGCGCGGGATCGCCCGGCGCCATGTGAATCAGGCAGAAGTTCAGGATGGTAATGGCCAGGAGGATCAGAGCGATCTTGACCATCCGTCCCAGGATGAATCGGAGCATGGGTCAGGTCCCGTGGTCGGGGGTAGTGAGGGAGCCGGATGCGTGGAGGGCACGCACCCGGCTGGGGAGAAAACGATCAGGAAGGGTTACTTCTTGATCCAGGTCTCGCCGAGCGAGTTGCCGATGCCGTTGGCCGTCGCGACGAGGCCCTGCACCGAGCAGTCGTAGAGGGTCGGGAAGCTGAGCTCGGTCAGCCATGCGACCGGCACGTCTTCCTGCAGGATTTTCTGCACCTCGGTGTAGGCTGCCTGACGCTCCTCGTCGGAGGGGGCAGTCGCCGCCTTGGCAAAGAGTTCGTCAACCTTCGGGTTCGAGTAGCCCTCGACGTTGTTGAACGGGTTGCCGAGCGCGATCTGGCTGGTGATGTAGTTCCGCGCCACGCCGATTGCCGGGTCACCGTTCTCGTAGAGGTAGGTGAAGGCGAGGTCATAATCCCACTGCGAGGTCTTCTGGTTCCAGCCGGCAACGTCGGTGGATTCGATCTCGACCGGGATGCCGACGGCCTTGAGGTTCTGTTTCACGACCTCGGCCCAACGCTGCCAGGTTTCGCCGTAGGGCAGCGGCAGCAGGCGCAGTTCCTTGCCGTCGTAGCCGATCTCTTCGAGCAGCTCCTTGGCCTTCTCGGGGTTGTACTCGTAGGTCGGCTCGACCGCGTCGTAGAACGGGATGGTCGAGGTGATCGGGCCGGTGGCAACCTTGCCATAGCCGTTCCACAGCACCTTCAGCATCATCTCGCGGTTCATCGCGTACATGATCGCCTGACGGAACTTCTTGTTGTCCATCGGTGCGGTGCGGTTGTTGATCCACATCCACGACAGGGGCGCGTTGTATTCCCAGCCCTTCTCGGTGGTGCAGACGCCTTCTTCGGCGGCCAGACGCGGGATGTCGAAGTTCTCGACCGAGCCGCCGGGCAGCACGGAGACGACGCGGGTCTCGAAGGCCGTGGCGCGCGAAGCGGCATCGGGCACGACGTGATAGACGACGTCATCAAGGTAGGGCAGGCCCTCGCGCCAGTAGTTCGGGTTCGCGTCCAGCTCGATGTAGGAGCCGCGCTTCCACTCGGCCAGAACGTAGGGGCCGGTGCCGATCGGGGTGTCGTTGGCCGGGTTGGTCGCGTATTCCGTGCCCTCGTAGACGTGGGCGGGGACCATCGGGGCCACGTTGTAGCTGAGCGAGCGGATGAAGGGGCCGAAGGGCTCTTTCATGGTCACGACGACGGTCATGTCGTCGGGCGCGGTCACGTCGGCGACCGGCTCCATGATGGCGCGCCACTTGGACTTCGTCTCCATGAGGAAGTCCTTCATGGTGAAGACGACATCTTTGGAGGTGAAGGGCTCACCGTCGGAGAAGGTCACGCCTTCCTGCAGGTGGAACGTGTAGGTCAGGCCGTCCTCGGAGATCTCCCAGCTCTTGGCCAGCGAGGGCATCGGCTCGAGGTTCTCGTCGTAGCGCAGCAGGCCTTCGTAGATCGAACCGCCGACCAGCAGGCTGGGCCCGTTGGTGGTGATGCCGATCATCAGGCTGGTGGGTTCGGGCTGCACCACGAGGTCAAGCCGGCCGCCCTTGACGGGCGTTTCCTGGGCCATGCCGGAGGTGGCAGCAATCGAGCAAGCGGCAGCGATCGCCGCGCGTCGCATCGCGGTCGTTGAAAGCATCTTGTAGACCTTCCTGTTGAAGTGGCCGTGTGTCCGGCCTTGTCTGGGTGAGCGCGTCCCGGTGGGAGGCGCCAGAGGTTTCAGGACATCTGTCGTCCTGCTTTCAAGACTGCGAAGCGCGTTCCACTATGTCGAATTATAATCACGAATAGATCGCATTACCCCCTGCTATGCAGGCCCATGACACGGGGATATGCGCCCCCGGCCCGCGGCGCGGGGTCGTCATAATTCCCTTACAATGCTGAATTTTATCGCTGCAGCGGGCTGTGCTGTCCGTAGACGCGCGCCTCGGGCGGGCGCTTGTCCGCCTGTTCCGCGAAGGCGCGGTGCAGTTCATTTTCTATGCGACTGCGCAGCGACGGCGGATGGGTGACGAAGTAGATCTCGGCCCGCGGGGTGCTTTCGAAGGGCGGCAGGCGCCAGAGTCGCCCGGCCAGAACGTCGGCTTCGACGCAGTGCACGGGCAGGGGGCCGATGCCGAATCCCGCGATCACCATGCGCTTGACCTCTTCGAGGTTGTGGGAGGTGCCCACAACCACGGGGTTCAGCCCGGTGCGCAGGCGCAGCGCGGCCAGTTCCCGCATCGCCTGATCACTGCGTTCGGTCAGGTAGCCGACGCTGTCCTGCCCGGCCAGATCGGCCATGGTCAGGTCACTCCGGCCATAGAAGGGGTGCGTCGGCCCGCAGTAGAGGCCGAAGTGTTCCTGGAAGAGGAAGTTGTACTCCAGCTGCGGGTTGCGCTCGCCGATCAGGCAGATCGCCATCTCGGCCTTGCGCGCGGCCACCATGGCAAGCGCCTCCCGGGAGGCTTCGACCTGCAGTGTCAGGCGGACCTGCGGATGGCGGCGGTGGAAGGCCTCGAGCCCGGCGTCAAACTCGTCACAGGTGATGTGCGAGGCCATGACGATGGTCGCCTCGCCGGTCAGCACCTTCTCGGCGGCGCCGAGGCTGGCGGGCAGACGCGACACCGCGGCGGTGATCTCCAGCGCCTCCGCCAGCAGGCTGCGCCCGGCGGAGGTCAGCTCGAACATGGTCGAGGAGCGTTCGATGAGCCGGTGGCCGACCTGCTCTTCCAGCCGTTTGAGGCTGACAGACACTGCCGGCTGCGTCAGGTGCAGCCGCTGCGCGGCATCGGTGATGGAATTCGACTGCGCGATCGTCACGAAGGTGCGCAGCAGATTCCAGTCGAGGTGGGAAAACCCAACGTCCCGCATCATGATCCTCATGTCAGGTGGCCCGGCCGGTGTCTCAGCCTAGGGCCGCCCCGGGGGAAAGTCCACCGATCAGGCGCCGCCTTGAAGGTCAAGCGCCTGTGAGGGCCGCGGGCAAACTGCGCCGCGGCTGCGGGAATTTCAGGCGGATTGCCCGTCGGAACGGGCAATCCCGAGGCATCTGCCGGGGCTCAGGCCGCCGCGTCGCGGACCATCGCCAGAAGCAGCTCCGCCCCCTTGGCGGCCTGCTGTGCCGTGCACCATTCCGCCTCGCTGTGGGAGACGCCGCCCCGGCAGGGCACGAAGATCAGAGCCGTGGGGCAGCGCGACGACAGGGTCAGCGCGTCATGGGCCGTCAGCGTGGGCATGGTCTTGCAGGCAAGGCCCATCTCCGCCGCCTTCGCCGCGCCCGCCGCGATCAGGTCGGCGTCGAAGATGCAGGGCTCGCGGTAGTGCTTGTGCTCCAGCGCGATGTCGAGCCCGGTCTCCGCGGTGATCCGGGCGACCTCGGCCTCGATCCGCGCCACGATCTCGTCGCGGCCCGCCGGGTCCATGTGGACGACCGCCCAGCTGAGCTTGGTCAGGTGCGGGATGTTCACCCGGTTGTTGGGCCAGTTCTCCACCACGGAGGCGCTGACCATCCCCTCGGGGGCGACCGAGGCACCGATCGCCTCGATGGCGAGGATCATCTGCGCGGCGGCGACGAGGGCATTGCGGCGCAGCGGCATGGCCAGCGTCTGCGTATGGCCGTTCTGGCCGTTGATCGTGGCATAGCCGGAACACATGGCCGAGGACCGGGTGACCATGGCCACGTCCAGCCCCTCGGCCTCCAGCTCGGGCCCCTGTTCGATGTGCAGCTCGTAATAGGCCTCGGGCGCGTCTCCGGGTACCGCGGCGTCGCCCGCCTGACCGGTGCGCTCCAGCTCCGCCCCCAGCACGCGGCCCTGCGGGTCGGTGCGGGCCAGCGCCTCCTCCAGCGCCAGCGTGCCGGCATGCACGGCCGAGCCCATGACGCCGGGCTGGAAGCGGGCGCCTTCCTCGTTGGTCCAGTTCACCACCTCGATCGGGCGCGTCGTCTCGACCCCGGCGCGGGTCAGCGCGCGGCAGACCTCCAGCCCGGCCAGAACTCCCAGCACGCCGTCGAACTTGCCGCCGGGCATCTGGGTGTCGAGGTGGCTGCCGATCATCACCGGCTTTGCCGTCGGGTCTGTTCCCGGGCGGCGGGCGAAGATGTTGCCGATCCGGTCGGTGCGCAGCTCCAGCCCGGCCTCCTGCGCCCAGTGGCGGAAGAGCGCGCGGCCTTCCCGGTCCGCATCCGACAGCGCGGGCCGCATGGAGCCGCCACCCGCCGTGCCGCCGATGGCACCCATGGTCATTAGGTCGGACCACAGCCGCGCCTCGTCGATCCCCTGCCGCATGTCCTGCGCTGCATCCATCTGTCTTGATCCCTGTTTTTCTGTTGTGTCGATCCTGCCGGGCCCATGGGCCGCGCGCCCGGTCCCGGGACGCAGGCGTCCGTTCCGGGTGAGCGAAGCACGCCGCGCGGAGGCTGACCAATAAAAGCTGGCGATATGGCACATGCCCCGGATCTATGCGCCGGGGCACATTCCGGGTGGGGCCCTGAAAAACAAGGCTTGGGTCGCACCACCGTGCGGGATAGGAAGGCCCTCCGGGGCCGCAGGCAGCGGTCGGGTGTGCGCAAGGAGCAGGCAGGGATGCAGGCATATCTGGCAGGGTTCGGGCTGGGCCTCTCGCTCATCGTGGCGATCGGGGCGCAGAACGCCTTCGTGCTGCGGCAAGGGCTGCGGCGCGAGCATGTCTTCTGGATCTGCCTTGTCTGCAGCCTCTCCGATGCCCTGCTGATCGGCGCCGGCGTGGCGGGCTTCGGCGCGCTGACGGCCCGGGTTTTCTGGCTGGAGCCGGTGATGACATGGGGCGGGGCGGCCTTCCTGCTGGTTTACGGTGCCATGGCCTTCCGCAACGCGTGGCGCGGCGGCGAGGTGCTGGAGGCCGCGGGGCAGGGCGGGCAGAGCCTTGGCCGGGCGCTGGCCACCTGCCTGCTGCTCACCTGGGGCAATCCGCATGTGTACCTCGATACGCTGGTGCTGATGGGGGCCGTCTCGGCGCCCTATGACAAGCTGGGCTTCGCCGCGGGCGGGATGAGCGCCTCGCTCGTCTTCTTCTTCTCGCTGGGTTACGGTGCGCGCCTGCTGGCGCCGCTCTTTGCGCGGCCGGTGGCGTGGCGGGTGCTCGACGTCCTCGTGGGGCTGGTCATGTGGAGCGTCGCCTTCAGCCTCCTGCGCGGGCAGTTCTGAGCCCGCCCGTTCGCGGCCTTGCCGGTGTCCCGGGCCGCACTTCAGTCTGGCTTCGTCCGTTTCATTTTCAACTCTGGGGGGTTGTCGGAATCGGGCGTTACTGTATGCAGATGTCATGGATATGCGTATGTCAAAGACCTCTCGCCGCGCAGCGGTCAGTCCCGTGCCCCCGGCGCCGAAGGCGAAACCGGAGCAGCGCCCGGTCCTTGGCGTGGCCTACATGGTCATGGCCGGGTTGCTCTTCGTCGGTGTGACGGCGGGCGTGCGCTACATCGGGACCGGCCTGCCGGCCGCGCAGGGCGCCTTCATCCGCTACGCCTTCGGCATCATCCTGACGATCCCGGCGCTCTACGTGCTGGCACGGCAACAGCTGACCCGGCGCCAGTGGGGCATGGCGGGACTGCGCGGTGTGGTGCATTCGGCGGGCGTGATCCTGTGGTTCTACTCCATGGCCCGCATCCCGCTGGCCGATGTGACGGCGCTTGGCTACCTGACGCCGATCCTCGTGACCATCGGGGCCGCGCTCTTCATGGGCGAGCGGCTGGCCGTCCGCCGGATCGTGGCCGTGGTCGTGGGTCTGATCGGGGCCTGCATCATCCTGCGTCCCGGCCTGCGCGAGATCGGGCCCGGCCATCTGTCGATGCTGGTGGCGGCGATGCTCTTCGCGGTCTCCTACTCGGTCGCCAAGGTGATGACCGACGATATCGGCCCCGTGCCGGTGGTTGCGCTGATGTCCCTGACCGTGACCATCGGGCTGGCCCCGGCGGCGATCCCGGTCTGGCAGGCGCCCACGGGCGAGCAATGGGCGGTGCTGGCCTTCGTGGCCTGCGTGGCGACGGCCGGGCACTACCTGATGACGCTGGCCTTCCGCGAGGCGCCGATCACGGTGACCCAGCCGGTCACCTTCCTGCAGCTGGTCTGGGCGGTTCTGCTGGGCGTGCTGGTCTTTGGCGAGCCGATCGACCCCTGGGTGGTCTTCGGCGGTGTGGTGATCATCTCGGCGGTGTCCTTCATCACCTGGCGCGAGAGCCGGCTGAAGCGCCGGGTGACCCCGCCCGCGCCCGCGACCAAGCTCTGAGCGATCGCATCCCGACGGGGCGGGCCGCTTTGTCGCAGGGCGGGGCGGCGTGACTTGATCCCTGTCAAAGAAGGGTCTGCGACATGGGTCTAGCCTCTCCTCAAAGCAACAGGAAAGGGAACGCCAATGTCCAAGGCTCCGCACCAACTTCATGACGACTTCCCGGAATATGCCGCCACGATCACGGCACTGAAGACGCAGGACACGCATTTCGCGCGGCTGCTGGCCGAATACGCCGAGGCGAACGACAAGATCCACCTGGCCGAAACCAACGTGACGCCGATGGATGACCTCGCCATCATCGAGTTGCGCAAGCAGCGGAGCGCCCTGAAGGACGGGCTTTTCGCCCTCCTGAAGGCCGCCCAGCCCGCGGGCTGATCAGCCCACGTCGTAGGGCAGCACGTCCCGCGTGTTCACATCAATGGTCAGCCGCCGCTCCAGCGGCGGCACCGACCGTTGGTGGCAATGCACCCGCTCGCAGATCCGGCAGGAAATCCCGATCGGTTCGAAGGCCTTGGGCTTGTTCAGGTCGAGGTCATCCGCGTAGACGAGCGCCGGCGCATGGGCCACCTCGCAGCCGAGCGCGATGGCGAAGCGGCGCACCGGTGCCCCGAAACTCCCCCCCGATTTCGACACGTCCCGCGCGAGGTTGATGTAGCGCACCCCGTCCGGCGTCTCCGCCAGCTGGCGCAGGAAGCGGCCCGGCGTCTCGAAGGCGCGGTGCACGTTCCAGAGCGGGCAGGCCCCGCCGAAGCGCGCGAACTGCAGCCGCGTGGCCGAATGGCGCTTGGTGATCGTGCCCGCCTGATCGACCCGCACGAAGAAGAAGGGAATGCCCTTCGCCCCCGGCCGCTGCATCGTCGAGAGCCGGTGCGCCACCTGTTCGATGGAGGCCCCGAAGCGCGTCGCCAGCAGCTCCAGGTCGTGGCGCACCTCCTGCGCGGCATGGAGGAAGGCGGTATAGGGCATCAGCGCCGCCCCGGCGAAGTAGTTCGCCAGCCCGATCTTGGCGATGGCGCGGCTTTCGGAGGACTGGAAGCGGGCGAGGTCCAGCGTGGCCTCCAGCAGCTTGTCCTGTTCGAGCAGCGCCACCTGCAAGAGCAGTTGGAAGGTCTGCGTCTCGGGCGCTGCGCGGTGCGAGAGGGTCAGCACGCCCGCCTCGACGTCGAAGCGGCGCAGCACCGGCGTTTCGGCGAAGTCCACCGTGATGCCCCGCGCGCCGAGCGCGGTGACGGCGCGGACGCGGATATTGTGTTCCGGCCCCGTTGGGTTGGCAAAGCGTTCCGCCGCGCGGTCCACCGCGTCAATGTAGTTGTCGCAGTAGTGGAAGAAATCGCGCACCTCGTCCCAGGGCGAGGTCTGGCTGCGGGCATCGTCGCGGCCAAGCGCCTCGTCCAGCGAGGCGAGGCGTTCATGGGTCTGGCGATAGGCGCGGTGCAGTTCGAGGAAAGCCCGGGCGAGGGCGGGCGCGTTGGATGCGGTCAGCCGCAGGTCCGCCAGCGGCGGGGCGACCTCGGCCAGCACGGGATCGGCCATGGCCTCGCGCATGTCGCTGACCAGCCGCTCGCTGTCGCCGGTCGACAGCTCTGTCACGTCGAAGCCGAACTCCTGCGCCAGCGACAGCACGACCGAGGTGCTGACGGGCCGGTTGTTGTTCTCCATCTGGTTCAGGTAGGGCAGCGAGACGCCGAGCTTGGCGGCGAAATCCTTCTGGGTCAGCCCCAGCCGCTGCCGCGTCTCGCGCAGCTTGGCCCCGGCATAGAGTTTCTGCGCCATGTCCTGTCCCCTCCGCCGCGGGTGGTGCCGCGTCCTGTCGTCCGGGGATGGCTTTGCAGATTTGCTGCGCCCCGGGTGCCGGAGACGCTAGCTTTGCAAACTGTGGTTAACAAGCTGTTTTGACGGCCTGCCTGCGGTCGCAATGGCTGTCGCGCCCGCCGTTGTAGCTGCCGTCGTAGCCGCGGTCACAGGCCGGCGGCGGCAAGGCTCTTTTCGCGCCGGATCACGAGGTAGATCGCCACCAGCCCCGCGAGGCCACAGCCCATCTGGAGCCAGAGCAGGGGGAAGGGCGCCTCGGCCCCCTGCAGCAGCACGCCCGCGAGGATCGAGAGCATCGCGCCGCCGCCGATCATGATCGTCCCGCCGAGGCCGGAGGCCGTGCCTGCAAGGTGCGGCCGGACCGAGAGCATCCCGGAGGTGGCATTGGGCATGGTCAGCCCGTTGCCCATGCCGACAAAGATCATCGCCCCGAAGAAGACGAAGGGCCCGCCCAGCCCGATCGCGTGCAGCAGGATCGACCCTGCAAGGCCGCAGGCCATGATGACCGAGCCCCAGATGATCAGCAGGTTCACCCCCACCTTCGCTGCCATCCGCGCGGTGGTGAAGTTGCCGACGAAGTAGCCGATGGCCGGGGCCCCGGTGAACATGCCGAAGACCGCGGGCGTCAGGTGATACATCTCGGTCCCGATGTAGGGCGCGCCGCCGAGGTAGGCGAAGAACGCCCCGGCCGAGAGCGCGGAGGCCATGCAATAGCCCCAGAACCGCGGCGAGGTCAGCAGTTCGGGGTATTCGCGGAACTGCTGGACGAGGGTCAGTCCGCTGCTTTCCTTGGTCTCCCCGAGATCGAGGTAGACCACGGTGAAGAGTCCCAGCCCCATCAGCAGCAGGGCCCAGAAACAGGCCTGCCAGCCGAAGGTCTGATCGAGGAAGCCGCCGATCATCGGCGAGAGCATCGGCACCAGCGACATGCCCATGGTGACATAGCCCAACATCGAGGCGGCCTTGTCGCGGGAGTAGATGTCGCCCACCACGGCACGGGACAGCACCAGCGAGGCGGCGATGGTGGCCTGCATCATGCGGAAGATCAGGAAGACCGTGATGTTCGGCGCCGCAAGGCAGCCCGCCGTCGCAAGGCAGAAGAGCGCGATCCCGCCAAGGGCCACCGGGCGGCGCCCAAACTTGTCCGAAAGCGGGCCGATGAAGATCTGCATCACCGCATTGGTGGCGAGGAAGAGCGCCACCGCCAGTTGCATCACGGAATACTCAGCCCCGAAATGCACCGCCATCGCGGGCAGCGACGGCAGGAAGAGGTTGATCGCCATGGCCGAGGCCCCGGCCATCAGGATCAGGGTCGAGATATGCGGCGCTGAACGCCGGTCGAGGTACCGCGATTTAGATGCGTCTGTCATGCAATTCTCGTATGGCGCGGCTGGCGTCTTGTCTATCCCCTGTAGGCGCGGGCACGGGCCGACTTTGCATCTTTGCAATTTGCAAAAGCCGCATTGCCAATGATTTGCAAATATGCCGGATTCTTCTTTGAGCGCGCGCGCTGCTCCACTATGGTCCCGGAAAATCGCACTAGAGCCATGGGGACCCATCATGAAGGATATTCTTCAGGAACTCGACGATCGCCGCAAGATTGCGCGGCTGGGTGGCGGCGAACGGCGCATCGCGGCGCAGCATGCCAAGGGCAAGCTGACCGCGCGCGAGCGGATCGAGCTGCTGCTGGATGCGGACAGTTTCGAGGAATTCGACATGTTCGTGGCCCATCGCTGCACCGACTTCGACATGGAGAAGGATCGCCCCTACGGCGACGGTGTCATCACCGGCTGGGGCACGATCAACGGCCGCATGGTCTATGTCTTCAGCCAGGATTTCACCGTCTTCGGTGGGTCGCTGTCGGAAACCCACGCCCAGAAGATCTGCAAGATCATGGATATGGCCGTGCAGAACGGCGCGCCGGTCATCGGCCTGAACGACTCGGGCGGGGCCCGCATCCAGGAAGGCGTCGCCTCGCTCGCGGGCTATGCCGAGGTCTTCCAGCGCAACGTGCTCGCCTCGGGCGTGGTGCCGCAGATTTCCGTCATCATGGGCCCCTGTGCCGGCGGCGCGGTCTATTCGCCCGCCATGACCGACTTCATCTTCATGGTGAAGGACAGCTCCTACATGTTCGTCACCGGCCCCGACGTGGTGAAGACCGTGACCAACGAGGTCGTCACCGCCGAGGAGCTGGGCGGGGCGTCGACCCACACCAAGAAATCCTCGGTCGCGGACGGCGCCTTCGAGAACGACGTCGAGGCGCTGGCCGAAGTGCGCCGCCTCGTGGACTTCCTGCCGCTCAACAACCGCGAGAAGCCGCCGGTGCGTCCCTTCTTCGATGAAGTGGACCGGATCGAGGCCAGCCTCGACACGCTGATCCCGGACAACGCCAACACCCCCTACGACATGAAGGAACTGATCCTGAAGGTCGCGGACGAGGGCGATTTCTACGAGATCCAGGAAGACTACGCCAAGAACATCATCACCGGCTTCATCCGCCTTGAAGGTCAGACGGTGGGGATCGTCGCCAACCAGCCGATGGTGCTGGCGGGCTGCCTCGACATCGACAGCTCCCGCAAGGCGGCACGCTTCGTGCGCTTCTGCGATGCCTTCGAGATCCCGATCCTGACCTTCGTCGACGTGCCGGGCTTCCTGCCGGGCACCGGTCAGGAATACGGCGGCGTCATCAAGCACGGGGCCAAGCTGCTCTTCGCCTATGGCGAGGCGACGGTGCCCAAGGTGACCGTGATCACCCGCAAGGCCTATGGCGGCGCCTATGACGTGATGGCCTCCAAACACCTGCGCGGCGATTTCAACTACGCCTGGCCCACCGCCGAGATCGCGGTGATGGGCGCCAAGGGCGCGACCGAGATCCTCTATCGCTCCGAACTGGGCGATGCCGAGAAGATCGCGCGCCGCACGCAGGACTACGAAGACCGCTTTGCCAACCCCTTCGTCGCGGCCGAGAAGGGCTTCATCGACGAGGTGATCCAGCCCCGCTCGACCCGGCGGCGCGTGGCGCGGGCCTTTGCCAGCCTGCGTGGCAAGAAGCTGCAGAACCCCTGGAAGAAACACGACAACATCCCGCTCTGATCCCATGTCCCGGACCCGTTGGCATATCCTGCGGCAGGACGGCGCGCTGACACTGGCGCGCCAACTGCCCGCGCGCTTCGACCTGCAGGCGGAAACGCGTCTGCCGGGCGGGTCGAAGACCGCGATCGCGCACCAGGTCCGGCAGGACCTGTGGCGCGCGCTGCAGCATCTGCGCGGCTTTTCGCCGGTGGTGCGGGTCGAGGATACGGGCGAGGGCCTGCGGGTCACCGCCGGCGGGCGGGTCGACGGGGCGTTCGGACGCGCCGCGGCCGAGCAGGCGGTTGCCGCGCTGCTGGCCAGCCCCGCGCATCGCGCGCGGTGGGTGCGCCACGCCGGTCGTGGACGCCGTGACGGGGAGCGGTCCGATGCTTAGGGCCGCCATGACATCTGCCGTTCTCGGAGGGGCCCTCTTTTGGGCGACGGCACCGGTCGCGGGGCAGGAGGACGCCCCGACCGTTCCCTCCGGTCTGACCCTGCATCTGCAGGAGATCAGGCTGGACGACGCCTCGGAGGGGGGCGTCGTCCGGTTCAGATACGTGGCGGACGGGCTGACCGATGCCGCCTATGACCGGGTCGAAGGCGACTTTGCCGCGCTCTGCGAGGGGCAGGTTCTGCCCTGGGCGGCGGGGCAGGGGGACCTGCCCGGACAGGCGATCATCTCGCTTGCTTCCGACGCGGTTGATTTCGGTGTTTCGGCGCCCGATGTGACGCAGTATTTCGAGGCGTTCCGCCTCGAAGAAGGCCGCTGCATCTGGGAGATGTTCTGATGACCGCACCACATATTGAGAGACCCTGCCGGGCCCCCCGGCGGGATGATGCTTTACCACCACAGGCCGCAGGCACGCTGTGTGCCGGATATGAAATTTGCCCGAACTCCGCTATGTTGTCGGAAGGTCGCGATCATGTGACCTCAAACCCGTGGTCGGGGTTCCGGGCCCCAGAGGCCGCGGACTACCCGCCCCAGCAACGAAGCAGGAGTATTGGATGTCCAAGAGCATCAAGAGCATCCTCGTTCTCGGTCTGGTCGCCGTCGCAGGCGCCTGTGCCCAGCCGGAGGAAGAATACGTCGTGGTCCAGCCCGAGCCGATCTCGATGGAACCCGTCTACACCGGCAAGTACAAGTAAGCCGCGTGTGAAGACACCGGGTCCGGCCCTGCGGCCGGACCCGATCAAGCAGGCCCGTGCGCGACTGGTTTCCGGTCTGCCGATCTCCGCCCTCCTGATGTCTGGAGGTGCAGCATGATCAAGCATCGTGGCTTCCCGGGCCGTCTGCCCGGTACGGATTTCCAGTTCACCATCCGCCGCGCCAACCCCAAGGGCGTGACCCCGATCACCAAACGGGAACGGTATCGTGACCGCAAGGCCGCCGATCGCCGTGCGGATGCAGGCTTCATGGCGGCGCTCTGGGAGCATTTCGGCGCCGAGCCTTTCGAGCGCGGCAACCTCGACGCCGGTCGCCTGTCGTGGCTCTTCGGCCGCGAGGTCGTGGCCGTGGAGGATCCCTTCGATCCCAAGAGCTACGATGCGCTGCTCGTCATCGACGAAGCCGTGGCGCGCCGGTCCTTCCCCGATGTCTTCGCGGATGACGCCGAAGACTGGGACGACGAGGAGGATGACGACTGGGGCGACGACGAAGACGGGGAGGAATAGGCGTGAATCTGCCGCTGACCCCCCTTTTCCGGCAAGGAATGGCCCACGCAGTTGCGCCCCGCATTTCAATCTTGGCGGGAGCGATTCTGACGGGCAGCATCAAGAATGCTGCAGGGCGGTTTTCCTTGTCCGATCAGGACCTGCGTCCAGCGGCGTGTCTATACCGTTACCCTTCCCCTTATGGGCGGCCCGGTTCCCCCAACAACCGGCCGCCCGCCTTTTTCCCGGACATCCCGCGCGGGTACTCCGCTCCTGCCACGTCACGTGGCGGCTTCACGCCGGTGGCCCGCCGGGCTGCGGCGGTTTCCCGCCGCGTCGTGATCAAAGCTATGGAACCGGCGGTGCGTTCGCGTGTTCTATCCCCCAGATACGCAAACATTTGGGGTGAGATACGATGCTCAAGAACAGCAAGAAATGGATCCTGGCAACCGCACTTCTGGGCGGCCTCGCAGCCTGTGGCGACACGCTCGGTGAACAAGCCGTCCTCGGCGCCGGTGTCGGCGGTGCAGGCTCGGCCGTCGCGGGTGGCAGCCTGGCAACCGGCGCCCTCGTCGGTGCTGCGGCCAACGTCGCCTACTGCAACCAGTATCCGCATCGCTGCAACTGATCGCGCTCCGGCCCCCCGGTCGGAACCCGGTCCTGCACGACAAAATCCGAACGCCATCGCGGTGCCTGCCGCGGTGGCGTTTTCGCGTCTAACGGGTGCCCGCTGGCCGGGTCTCCGGAGGGCAGGACACACCACGCCGGGCGCAGTGGCGCCGGGCCGGGACACGAACCAAGACCGGGAAGGGGCATGACATGTTCGACAAAATCCTGATCGCCAACCGGGGCGAGATCGCCTGCCGCGTCATCAAGACCGCGCGCAAGATGGGCATCAGCACCGTGGCCGTCTATTCCGACGCCGACCGCAACGCCTTGCACGTTGCCATGGCCGACGAAGCCATCCACATCGGCCCGCCCCAGGCGAACCAGTCCTATATCGTGATCGACAAGATCATGGAGGCGATCAAGAAGAGCGGCGCGCAGGCGGTGCACCCGGGCTACGGCTTCCTGTCGGAGAACCCCAAGTTCGCGCAGGCGCTGGAGGCCGCGGGCGTGGCCTTCGTGGGCCCGCCGGTCAAGGCCATCGAGGCCATGGGCGACAAGATCACCTCGAAGAAGATCGCGCAGGAGGCCGGTGTCTCCACCGTGCCCGGCTACATGGGGCTGATCGAGGACGCCGAGGAGGCGGTGAAGATCTCCGGCGAGATCGGCTATCCGGTGATGATCAAGGCCTCCGCCGGCGGCGGGGGCAAGGGCATGCGGATCGCGTGGAACGACACCGAGGCACGCGAAGGCTTCCAGTCCTCCAAGAACGAGGCCGCGAACTCCTTCGGCGATGACCGGATCTTCATCGAGAAGTTCGTCACCCAGCCGCGCCACATCGAGATCCAGGTGCTCTGCGACAGCCACGGCAACGGCATCTACCTGGGCGAGCGGGAATGCTCGATCCAGCGCCGGAACCAGAAGGTCGTCGAAGAGGCACCCTCTCCCTTCCTCGACGAGGAGACCCGCAAGGCGATGGGCGAACAGGCCGTCGCACTGGCCAAGGCCGTGGGCTATGCCTCTGCCGGGACGGTCGAATTCATCGTCGACGGGTCCAAGAACTTCTACTTCCTCGAGATGAACACCCGCCTTCAGGTGGAACACCCCGTGACCGAGCTGATCACCGGTGTCGACCTTGTCGAGCAGATGATCCGCGTCGCGGGCGGCGAGCCGCTGACCATCACGCAGGACGACGTCACCCTGACCGGCTGGGCGATCGAGAACCGGCTCTATGCCGAGGACCCTTATCGCAACTTCCTGCCCTCCATCGGTCGCCTGACCCGCTACCGTCCGCCCGAGGAGCAGGCCGCCGGCCCGCTCCTGGTGAACGGCAAGTGGCAGGGCGATGCGCCCGCGGGCGACACGGCCGTGCGCAATGACACCGGCGTCTACGAGGGCGGCGAGATCTCAATGTACTACGACCCGATGATCGCCAAGCTCTGCACCTGGGCGCCGACCCGCGAGGCGGCGATCGAGGCGATGCGCATCGCGCTCGATCGGTTCGAGGTCGAGGGCATCGGGCACAACCTGCCGTTCCTCGCCGCCGTGATGGACCATCCGAAGTTCGTCTCCGGCGACATGACCACGGCCTTCATCGCCGAGGAATACCCCGAGGGCTTTGACGGCGTGACCCTACCGGAGGCCGAGCTGAAGCGCGTGGCCGCCGCCTGTGCCGCGATGAACCGCGTGGCCGAGATCCGCAAGACCCGCATCTCGGGCCGGATGGGCAACCACGAGCGTCAGGTGGGCGACGACTGGAACGTCGCGCTTCAGGGCGCCAGCTTCGACGTGAAGGTCGATGCCTCGCCCGACGGCGCGACGGTGACCTTCGACGACGGCACCGCGCTGCGGGTGGCCGGCGACTGGACCCCGGGCGACCAGCTGGCCGAGATGACGGTCGAAGGCGCGCCGCTGGTGATGAAGGTCTCCTACATCTCGGGCGGGTTCGCGGTGCGGATGCGCGGGGCCGACATGAAGGTCCACGTGCGCACGCCGCGTCAGGCCGAACTGGCCCGGCTGATGCCCGAGAAGCTGCCGCCCGACACCTCCAAGATGCTGCTCTGCCCGATGCCGGGCCTCGTCGTGAAGATCGACGTGGAAGAGGGGCAGGAGGTGCAGGAAGGCCAGCCGCTCTGCACCATCGAGGCGATGAAGATGGAGAACATCCTGCGCGCCGAGAAGAAGGCCGTGGTGACCAAGATCAACGCGGCTGCGGGCGCAAGCCTCGCGGTCGACGACGTGATCATGGAATTCGAGTGATCTTCGGGGCCGTCATACCGCCTGCGGGGCCCTGTGCCCCGTGGGCCGGACGGCCCGGAATGGCCGGTCCTGAACTGGCTTGTCCTGAACTGGCTGGCCCTGAACTCGCGGGTCCGGGGGCGCTGCAATCCTATTGCAGCAGCCGCCGTTCCTGCAGTTCCTGCCGCCGCAGCGGCGTCTTGTCGATGGTGGCGGACAGCTCGCGCACGGTCAGCGGCTGCGGCTTGCGCAGCGTGACCTGCCCGTTCTTGTCGATCAGCACCACGTTGAACCCGCGCGGGCGCAGCTTGCGCCGCAGCGGGCCGCTGGCGGCGGGATCGGTATCGGTCAGCACGATGACATCGCGGTCCAGCAGTTCGGCCGGGCGCTCTTGGAGGTTCTCGATCTGGCGCCGGTACTGCGGGTCATTGGGCGTGTCGGCAAAGACCACCACGGGGCGTTTTTCCCAGAGGAAGCTGTCGAGGTCCGGTGTCTCGCCGGTCCAGAACACGCTCTCTTCCACTGGGGTTTCCACGGGCGCGTCCGGCGCCGCCGCGTCGGGAACGCTGGTCGCCTGCTGCGCGGCGGCACCGAGCGGCGCAAGCACGAGCAACAGGGCGCTTAGGCATGTCTTCACTGATGTCATGGCCCCTCCTGTCCGTCCGGATATAAGCGCAGACCACGAAAATACTACGAAAATCCTTTGTGACATTGCGACAAATCCGCAGGTTAAGCCTCTTCTCACGTCTCCCCGCGCAGGGTTGCGGGGACGGACCGTCGCCCTCCGGGCGCGGCAGCAGAAGGGGCGCAGAGGAATGGAGATCATCCTGCACGCGGGGGCGCATCGCACCGCTTCCACCACGTTTCAGGCCTATCTGGCAGGCAATGCCGCGCAGCTGGCGGGCCATGGCATCGGTGTCTGGGGCCCGCCGCGGACCCGGCGCGGGCTGCTGGCGGGTGTCAACGGCGGGCCGGGGGCCGCGCGGGCGCGGGGGCGGATCGCCCTCAACCTCGAGGCTGCGCGGCGTGATGGTGTCCGGTGGCTGATCGTCTCCGACGAGAACATGCTGGGCGCGCCCCGCGCCAACCTGCGCGAGGCCACGCTCTACCGTGACGCGGGCGAGCGGATCGCGCGCCACGTCGCTGCCTTCGGGTGCCGGCCCCGGCGTATCGCGCTGTCGATCCGGGCGCAGGCGCCGTACTGGGAATCCTGCCTCGCCTTCGCGGTGATGCGGGGCCACCGCCTGCCCGACGCCGCCCTGCTGGACCGGCTGGTAACCCAGCCGCGCGGCTGGCGCGCGGTGATCACGGATATCGCGGTGGCGGCTGGCGGGGCCGAGGTACTGGTGCTGCCGCATGAGACCTATGCCGGGCTGCCGGAAACACGCCTGTGGCACATGGCATGCCATGCCGTGCTGCCGCCGCTGACCCATGCGCGGGAGTGGCTGCACCGCCGCCCCGACCTGCCCGCCCTGCGCGGCGCGCTGAGGGATCGCGGTGCCGATCCGGCGCGGCTGCCCGGGGGGCAGGGGCCTTGGCGGCTCTTCGACGACAGCCAGCGGGCGGCGCTGGAGGCCGCCTACAGGCAGGATCTCGACTGGTTGCGCGCCGGGGCCGACGGCCTTGCGCGGCTGGTGCAGGAGGATTGGGCCGGGACATTCCTGGTCAGACAGAAGGAGGCGCGGCAGGCGGGGACAACATCCGCCGCGCGGCGAGAGACAAGAGGACAAGCACATGGCACAGACGAAGGACGCGTGGCGTAACCTGGCCGAGAAGGAGCTGAAGGGCAAAAGCCCCGACAGCCTCGTCTGGGACACGCTGGAAGGAATTCCGGTTCAGCCGATCTATACCGCCGAGGACACGGCCGAGCTGCCGCACATGGGCACGATGCCGGGCTTCGGCCCCTTCACCCGCGGGGTGAAGGCGACGATGTACGCGGGCCGGCCCTGGACGATCCGGCAATATGCGGGCTTCTCCACGGCGGAGGAATCGAACGCCTTCTACCGCCGCAACCTCGCCGCCGGTCAGCAGGGCGTCTCGGTCGCCTTCGACCTCGCGACGCACCGCGGCTATGACAGCGACCACCCCCGCGTGGTGGGCGACGTGGGCAAGGCCGGCGTGGCGATCGACAGTGTCGAGGACATGAAGATCCTCTTCGACGGCATCCCGCTCGATCAGGTCTCGGTCTCGATGACCATGAACGGCGCGGTGATCCCGATCCTGGCCTCCTTCATCGTCACCGGTGAGGAGCAGGGCCACGACAAGGCGCTGCTGGCGGGCACGATCCAGAACGACATCCTCAAGGAGTTCATGGTCCGCAACACCTACATCTATCCGCCCGAACCCTCGATGCGGATCATCTCGGACATCATCGAGTACACCTCGAACGAGATGCCCAGGTTCAACTCGATCTCGATTTCCGGCTACCACATGCAGGAAGCGGGCGCGAACCTCGTGCAGGAGCTGGCCTATACGCTGGCGGACGGGCGCGAATACGTGAAGGCCGCGATCGAGGCCGGCATGGACGTGGACAAGTTCGCGGGCCGGCTGTCATTCTTCTTCGCCATCGGCATGAACTTCTTCATGGAGGCCGCCAAGCTGCGCGCGGCACGGACGCTCTGGCACCGCGTCATGACGGAGTTCGACGCCAAGTCCGAACGCTCCAAGATGCTGCGCACCCACTGCCAGACCTCGGGCGTGAGCTTGCAGGAGCAGGACCCCTACAACAACGTCATCCGCACGGCGTACGAGGCGCTGTCGGCGGTCCTCGGTGGCACCCAGTCGCTGCACACCAACGCGCTGGACGAGGCCATCGCCCTGCCGACGGACTTCTCGGCCCGGATCGCGCGGAATACCCAGCTCATCCTGCAGGAAGAGACCGGGATCACCAACGTGGTGGATCCGCTGGCAGGCTCCTACTACGTCGAGAGCCTGACCGCCGAGCTGATCGAGAAGGCCTGGGCCCTCATGCAGGAGGTCGAGGAGATGGGCGGCATGACCAAGGCCGTGGCCTCGGGCATGCCCAAGCTGCGGATCGAGGAGACCGCGGCGACCCGGCAGGCGATGATCGACCGGGGACAGGAGGTGATCGTCGGGGTCAACAAGTACCGTAAGGACAAGGAAGACCCGATCGACATCCTCGACGTGGACAACGTGAAGGTCCGCGAAAGCCAGATCGCCCGGCTGACCTCGATCCGCGACACCCGCGATCAGGCGGCCTGCGATGCGGCGCTGGACGAGTTGACGCGCCGCGCGCGCGAGGGAGGCAACCTGCTGGAGGCCGCGGTCGAAGCCGCGCGCGCCCGCGCCACCGTTGGAGAGATCAGCATGGCGATGGAGAAGGAATTCGGACGTCACCGGGCCGAGGTGAAGACCCTCGCCGGGGTTTACGGGGCCGCCTACGAGGGCGACGAGGGCTTTGCCGCGATCCAGAAGGCGGTCGAGGACTTCGCCGAGGTCGAAGGCCGCCGCCCGCGGATGCTGGTGGTGAAGATGGGGCAGGACGGCCACGACCGAGGGGCCAAGGTCATCGCCACGGCCTTTGCCGACATCGGTTTCGACGTGGACGTGGGCCCGCTGTTCCAGACCCCGGACGAGGCCGCGCAGGATGCCATCGACAACGACGTGCACGTGGTCGGCATCTCGTCGCAGGCGGCTGGCCACAAGACGCTGGCTCCGCAGCTGATTGCCGCGCTGAAGGAGAAGGGCGCCGAGGATATCCTCGTGATCTGCGGTGGGGTGATCCCGCAGCAGGATTACGACTTCCTCAAGAAAGCCGGCGTGAAGGCGATCTTCGGCCCCGGCACCAACATCCCGCAGGCGGCGCAGGACATCCTGAAGCTGATCCGCGAAGCCCGCGGCTGAGCCTCGCCCGGCAGGGCCACCCCAGTGGCGGCCCTGTCCGGAAAATGCGCATTTTCCGGTCCGTTTTCTTCGAAGAAAACGGGTAGGACCGGGAGGAAGACGCCTTGCAATGGCGACGGGACAAGAGAAGGGCGGCCTGCGCGAGACGCGGGCCGCCCTTTGACGTGACAGGTCGTTGCCGACTGGCTGCGATGACCGGCTGCTGTGACAGGCTGCCATAACCGGGGGATGGGGCTCCGATCCCGGTCGCGGTTCGCTCAGGTCAGCCGGTGCAGGAAGCCCGCGAGGTCATCGGTGTGGAAGTGGATATGTTCCGCCTCCATCGGCTCCTCTGCGACATAGACGGTGCGCATCCCCAGCCCGTGGGGCACGGCGAGGTTGCGGGGGTCGTCCTCGAACATCGCCGCCGTCTCGGTCTGGACCCCGTCCAGCTCGAAGACCTTGGCAAAGGCGCCGGCCTCGGGCTTGGGCAGGAAATCGGCATGTTCCACGCCGTAGACCGCATCGAAAAGCCCGTTCAGCCCGCGGGCCGCGATGACCCGCTCGGCATAGGGCGCGCAGCCGTTGGTGTAGACGATCTTGCGGCCGGGCAGGGCGCGGATGCCCTCGGCCAGCTGCACGTCCACCTCGAGGTGGCTCATGTCGATCTCGTGCACATGGGTCAGGTAGGGCCCGGGGTCCACGTCATGCAGGCGCATCAGCCCGGCCAGCGTGGTGCCGTGCTCGCGCCAGTAGAGCTTGCGCAGGCGGTCGGCCTCGGCGGCATCGACCTTCAGCGCGTCCATCACGTATTGCGTCATCCGCGCCGATATCTGGTCAAAGAGCCGGGCGGCGGGGGGATAGAGCGTGTTGTCGAGGTCGAAAACCCAGGTCGTGACGTGGGTGAATGCATCTTTTGCCATGGGCCGGACCATACGCCCGGGCGCGGGGCTGGACAAGCTGTCGCCTTGCCCCTGACGCGGCGGCGCACTAACGTGCCCCGATGGACGGAACGATCAGAGAGAAACGCCCCATGAAGCCGGCTCAGAAGGATGCCTATACGCTCATCCTCGAGGCGATCGACGTGGGGCTCTACCGCCCGGGCGACCGGCTGGTGGAAAGCGAGCTGGCAGAGCGTTTCGGCGTGTCGCGCACGCCGATCCGCGAGGCGTTGCAACGGCTTGAGACCCAGTCGCTGCTGACCCGGGACGGGCGTTCGCTGATCGTGGCCTCGCTGGATCATTCGCAGCTGGCCGAGCTCTATGCCGTGCGGGCCGAGCTCGAGGGGCTGGCCGCCGGTCTCGCCGCGCGCCATGCCTCGCCCGAGGAGATCCGCGTGCTCTTCGACATGGTCGACGAGGACCGCACCCTGATCGGCGATCCCAAGGCGCTGTCGCGGGCCAACAAGCGGTTCCACAAGCAGCTGCACCTCGCCTCGCACAATCGCTACCTCGTGCAGCAGCTCGACCTCGTGCACCGGACCATGGCCCTGCTGGCGACAACTTCGCTGGCCGCCGAGGGGCGCGATGCCACCGCTCTGGCGGAGCATGAGGCCATCGTGCAGGCGATCTCGGAGCGGGACGAGGCCAAGGCCTCCGCCGCGCTGCGCGATCACATCTCCAAGGCCTTCATCACCCGTCTGAAGATCGACAGCGGCGAGATCGGGACGACCGGAAACTGAGCGCCGGGCGCGGCGCGGAATGGCCGTGCTGGGTCTTGTCCCAGTAGAAGGGCATGACCACCAGTTCGAAGAGCGCCTTGTAGGCCGCGAGACATCCCAGCGGGAAATAGAGCATCAGGCTGGGCACCCACGGGGCCAGGTGCCGGTGGGCCGGGCCCGAGACGGCGATCAGGCTGACGAGGGCAAAGAAGGCCTCGAACGTGAAGAAGCTGTAGACGAAGACCTGAAAGAGACCCTCGTCCGTCATACGTTGCAGAGGATGTGACAGGCCGAAGGGGATGAACCACATGCACCAGAACACCGGCGCCAGGAGGAATTGGGACAGCGCGCTGACGAAGTGCGCGTTGAATCCAAGGAACGGCCAAGTCCCCAGTTCGCGGTGGAGCCGCGCCGGTTGGCGCATGTGGACGAGATAGGTCACCATGTAGCCCTTGAGCCATCGTGAGCGCTGCTTGATCCAGCGGATCGGGAAGCAGTTTGCCTCTTCCCGCGTGGTGCTCTGCAGGATCTCGGTTTTGTAGCCACGTCGGTACAGCCGGTACCCGAGGTCTGCATCCTCGGTCACGTTATGCGCATCCCACGCGCCGATCTCCTCCAACACCTGCCTGCGGATGAAAAGCGTCGTCCCCCCGAGGGGGAGACCAAGGCCCAGCCTCGCGAAGCCGGGCAGGATCAGCCGGAACCACGTCGCATATTCGATGGTAAAGCAGCGCGCCATCCAGTTCTGGCGCGGGTTGTAGTAGTCGAGCGCCCCCTGCAGGCAGGCAACCTGCGGCGCGGCGGCCTGAAAGTGCAGGGCGACTTTCATCAACTGATCTGGGTCGGGGGCATCTTCTGCGTCGTAGATGCCGATGATCTCGCCCTCGCAGAAGTCGAGAGCATAGTTCATGGCGCGCGGTTTCGTCTGGGGCGATCCGCGCGGCACCACGACCTGCCGGAACCACGGTGGCAGGGCGGTCCGTGCCGCGGTCTCGCGGGTGAGGGTATCATCTTCCTCGAGAACAAGTACGATCTCGAGCAGTCCGCGGGGGTAGTCGAGTTTCTGAAGCCGAATGAGAAGGGTCTCCGCGATCATGGCCTCCCGGAACAGCGGCACGAGGATCGAGATCATCGGCAGTTTCGCATCTTGCGGAACCGCTGTTAACGCGGGATCGCAGTTGAGCAGCGGGTCGTCCGGGGCGCGCCGTGCCGCGATGGCCCAGGCGATCAGAGCCGAGGCCCGCAGCCCGGCGGCCAGCACCAGCGTGAAGAGCGCCCAGACTGTGAGTGCGGTGAAGAGCGCCCCAGGCAGGATGCCGAGGCCCGCCAGCAGCACTGCGGGCATTCCGATGGCATAGAACTTGCGGCGACGGCCCTTGTCCTGCCATGTCCGGCAACTCAACTCGGCTGGCGTGCGGGTGCTCATGGCGTCGGTCAGTGCCCCGCGATGGTGCCTGGACAGGGCCTCCCGTATCGCCTGCCGCGCCCCGATGCGCAGCGGCAGGCTGCGGCAACTGGCGGGCAGGTCGCAGCCCATGCGAAGCAAGCGGTCGGGGTCTGGCGTGACGAGGACGAGCGCGCCTTCGGTTTCCAGATACGGCATGAAACAGTGTTTGAGGCATAATCGGACCGGCAGTTCCGGCAGGTCCGTCACGCAGCCCGAGTCCGGTCGCCAGAGCGTTAGCCCGTAGTGCGCCGCGGTGATCTCAAGCAGCTTGGTTTCGGGGAGGGCGGTCTCGCGCAGTAGCAATGTCTGGAAATCGGACCTCTGCCATGTCAGCTTCTGGCGGACACGGATCACGTCGGAGGCCGTGAGCCCGCCCTCAGTGATCAGGCGCCGGCTGAACGAATGCAGCTGCGCAGCGCCGCGACCTGTCTCTATCAGCTTTAATTCGGTCGGTGCCATGACCCGTCTCCGCAGATGAACCGCAGAGGATCAGGCGCTGTCTTGGCTAATTAAACGCAAACGGATGGTAAAGGAGGCCTTAATGGCCGATCCGGGTCAGAGGTCCGAGGGAGCGTCCTGTACCGCGCGTGGAGGCCGAACGCGAAGAAGCCCCCAAATATGGGGGCTTCTGGTTAACGCGCGCCCGGCAGCATTGGGCGAAAATCTGGGCGAAATTCGAGGTCAGCTGACCTTCGCGTTGTCCATCGAGGCGGCGAACCGCTCGAACAGGTAGAAGCTGTCCTGCGGGCCCGGGCTGGCCTCGGGGTGGTACTGCACCGAGAAGACCGGCCGGTCGGTCATGCGAATGCCGCAGTTGGAGCCGTCGAAGAGCGAGACATGGGTCTCTTTCAGCCCCTCGGGCAGGGTCTGGCTGTCGACCGCGAAGCCGTGGTTCATCGAGGTGATCTCGACCTTGCCGGTTTCGAGGTCCTTCACCGGGTGGTTCGCCCCGTGGTGGCCGTGGTTCATCTTGACCGTCTTGGCACCGAGCGCGAGGGCCAGCATCTGGTGGCCGAGGCAGATGCCGAAGACGGGGATCTGGGTCTTGGCCATCACGTCCTGGATCATAGGCACGGCGTAGACGCCGGTCGCGGCGGGGTCACCGGGGCCGTTCGACAGGAAGAGCCCGTCGGGATTGTGGGCCAGCACGTCCTCGGCGGTCGCGGTGGCGGGCAGCACGGTCACGTCGCAGCCGGCGGAGGCGAGGCAGCGCAGGATGTTGCGCTTGGCGCCGTAGTCGATGGCGACGACCTTGTGGCGCGGGGCCTCCTGCTTGCCGAAGCCGTCGGGCCAGGCCCAGCGGGTCTCGTCCCAGCGGTAGGACTGGGCACAGGTGACCTCCTTGGCGAGGTCCATGCCTTCGAGGCCGGCGAAGCCCCGGGCGCGGGCCACGAGGCCGGCGATGTCGAAGTTGCCTTCGGGATCATGGGCGAGGGCGGCATGGGGCGCGCCCTGCTGGCGGATCGCCCGGGTCAGGCGGCGGGTGTCGATGGACCCGATGGCGATCCGGCCGCGGCTGGCGAGCCAGTCGCTCAGGCGTTCGGCGGCGCGCCAGTTCGACGGCTCGGTCGGGTCCCATTTCACCACCATGCCCGCGGCCACCGGATCGGCGGTCTCGTCATCCTCGGCGTTGACGCCGACGTTGCCGATGTGCGGGAAGGTGAAGGTCACGATCTGCCCGGCATAGGAGGGATCGGTCATGATCTCCTGATAGCCGGTCATAGCGGTGTTGAAGCAGAGCTCGGCCTGGGTCTCTCCGGTCGCGCCGAAGCCCTTGCCGTAAAAGATGGTCCCGTCCGCCAGTGCGAGGCAGGCAGTCGGCTTCTTTCCATAAGTATGGGGCATGGAGATTCTCCGGCGATGGTGAGGGGCGGCAAATTGGCGCGAAACTATGCAACAGTGCCCGGAGGGTCAAGGGGAGGCGCGGCTGGAACTTGACCCTGCTGCATTGCGGCGTGTAAGGGCGCGCGGCTGCACGGGTTGACCGGGGGCAAGCCCTTGATAACCCATGTTTTGCGGGGCTTTCGCGGCCTGCTTGCGGCCGGCTTTTGACGGGTCCGCGGCCCCGCTGCCGTGCTGCGCTGCCGCAATTGGTTGCCGGAGCCATGCCTTTCGAGTAGGGTGGGGCTTCCGATTTTGCCATGGGGATGGGATGTATGGAACTGCGTGAACGGGTCAATTCGGCCCTGAAACAGGCTATGCGCGATCGGGCAGCAGACAGGCTCTCCACTCTGAGACTGATCAACGCTGCCATCAAGGACAAGGATATAGAGGCCCGCGGCGACGGCAACGAGGACGGGGTCGGGGATGCAGAGGTTCTCGCGATCCTCGGCAAGATGTCCCGCCAGCGTCAGGAAAGCGCCCGGGTCTACGAGGAAGGCGGTCGCATCGACCTCGCCGAGCAGGAGCGCTCGGAGATCGAGGTGATAGAGGAATTCCTGCCGCGCCAGCTCAGCGACGAGGAAGTCGCCAAGGCGATCGAATGCGCGATCAAGGAAACCGGCGCGGATTCGATCCGCGACATGGGCAAGGTGATGGGCTCGCTCAAGTCCAAGTACACCGGCCAGATCGACTTCGGGTCCGTGGGTCCGCAGGTCAAGGGGCGCCTCACCGCCTGAGAGACGGCCTGTGACCGCTCGCTTGCCAGCCATTTGCCAGCCAAGTGCGGGCTGTCGGTCCGGATCAGGGGCATGACAGGGCGCGGGACAGGGTCCGATCAAGACAAGAGCGAGAACAAGACAAGGGACGCCTTCGGGCGTCCTTTTTCGTTCAGGCGGTCCTGAGCCTGTCGGACCTGACGGTCATCTCGCCCGCGCCATTTGCCGTCGGATGGCTGCGTGACCGAGCGGGACAGGGCGTCCGGGTACGGGTTACGTGACCGCGGACCGGCGGGACGCTCATTCCGACAGGACCGGCCCGCTGCGGCCCTGCCTGTGGGCCTCCTCGGTCACCGACATCGTGGGGCCGCCGGTGCCGTGGCTGATTTCCAGCGTGGCGATGTCGAAGTCTTCGAGGCAGGTGGCGTTCACCCCGTATTGCGTCGGGTCCGAGCGGCGCTGGTGGAAGGTGTAGATGCCGCAGGTCGGGCAGAAGAAGTGCCGCGCGACGCCGGTGTTCCACCGATACTCGCTGAGCGCCTCCCACGGGGTGTCGAGCGTCAGTTCCTCGATGGGGACCGTCGCCATGATGGCGTTGCGGCGCCGGCAGAGCGAACAGTTGCAGGTGCGCGCCTCTTGCGGGGCGCGGGCGAGGCGGAAGCGGACCTGGCCGCAGTGGCAACTGCCGTGGATCTCGGTCATTGGTGTCTCCTGTCGGGGGCGAGGATACCCGCCACGGGCACAGGGACAAGGGCCGGGAACATGTGGGCCGGGTGCGGATCGGGGACTTGAGGAAGGTGCGGGCGCAGGCATGGCCACCGCGCGCGCCGGCAGGGCTGCCTGCCCCCTGGTGCAGTGGCCGTACCGGCGGCCTCTCTCTGGTCAGCGGTCAAATTTTCAGCGTGACGCGGCGGCGGGGGCCGGGCTCCGTGCCGGCTTGCTTGACAGGGTCGAAACCGGGTTCCTACGCTGAAGGGACAAGGCCGGCTGCAAGGGACGAAAGCGTCTGGCGCCGGAACGCACCGCGGGGGCCCGCATTTCGATGGCCCCTCGCGTACAGCATCACTCACGGACGACATGACTGCCGGCCCCACTCCCGGGCCGGATCGGAGACCTGTATGACCGAGGCCCTCAGTGCCGCCGGGGCCCGCCCGGCCCATGGCTGGAACCTGCTGCGCACCGAGGGCATCGCGCCCGGTGAACGGCTGGAGTTCTGGCGCCATGCCACCAGCACGCTGTTCCCGCCGACACAGGTGCGGCGGGCCAGCGGCGAGGGCTTCTATGGTCGCATCTCGTGGCAGGAGTTCGGGCGCGTTACGCTGGCGGATATCGTCTCGACCGATATCGAGGTGTCGCGCACCGAGGCGCAGATCGCCAGTGGCGACGACTGGTACGAGGTGAACCTGCAGGTCGAGGGTACCACCGCCTTCGCGCAGGGCGGGCGCGACGTGATCGCCCGCCCGCGCACCATGCTGCTCTATGACAGCCGGCAGCCCTACCGCATGCTCTTCGAGGGGCATTACCGGCAGCTCTCGCTCAAGGTGCCGCGGCAGGCGCTGCGCGACCGGGTGCCGGGGATCGACCTGCTGATCGCGCGCCCGATCCCCGCGGAAACCCTGCCGGGCCGCTTCCTCTATGACTTTGCCACCACGCTCTGCGATCTGGGGCAGGAGGGGCAGGCACAGGCCTTTGCCGGGCGGATCGAGGCCCATGTAATCGACCTGCTGGCCACCGCGCTTTCCGGTCTGGGGGAGGGTGTGCCGCTCTCGGCCGGGCGGCAGGCGCAGCTGGGGCGGGTGAAATCCCATGTCCTCGCCCAGCTCGACGATCCGGACCTGACCCCCGCCGCCATCGCGCAGGCCCAGCAGATCTCTCTGCGCTCGCTGTACGAGCTTTTCGAGGGCGAACCGCATCAGGTGGCTCAGTGGATCAAGCTGCAACGGCTGGACCGCATCCGCGCCGATCTCTGCGATCCGCTGCAGCAGGGGCTGCCGATCACCACCATTGCCCTGAAGCGGGGGTTCAAGGATTTCTCGCACTTCAGCCGGGCGTTCCGGGCCCGCTACGGGATTTCCCCGCGGGCATTCCGCAAGAGCCAGCTGCACTGAGCGGCAGGAGCGCCGCGCCCTGCAGCGGGCGCTCGCCCGGGCGCGCGGGGTGGCCGAGCCCCTCCGCTGACGGTCAACCTTTCCCGCAGGGGCGGCCATGTTCCGGCTCTGGCTGTGGCGCCGGGCGGGCTGTCTAATCCGCTGGAAACGCGGCGGTCCGGGGCAGGTCTCGCCGGTCTGTCCTGACCGCCCCACTGAACGGAGCTCCCCATGCGCCTCTGGATCAAGTCGCCGCTGGCCATGCTGGCCGATGCCGCCCCGGGCGGGCTGGTGGTCGAGGACGGGCGGATCGCCGAACTGGTCGGCGCGCAGGGGCCCGCCGCGCCCGTGGACGAGGTCTTTGACGCGTCGCGCCATGTCATCCTGCCGGGCCTCGTGAACACCCATCACCATTTCTTCCAGACCCTGACCCGCGCCCACCCGGAGGCGATCAACAAGGAGCTCTTTCCCTGGCTCAAGGCGCTCTATCCGCTCTGGGGGCAGCACCTGAACCGGGATAGGTTCCGCCTTGCGGTACGGCTGGCGCTGACCGAGCTGCTGATGTCGGGCTGCACCACCGCCTCGGATCACCTCTTCGTCTTTGCCGCCGACATGCCCGATGCCGTGGATATCGAGGCCGAGGAAGCGGCGACGCTGGGGATGCGGGTGGCGCTGACGCGGGGGGCGATCAACCTTGGCACCAAGTCGGGTGGCATCGCGGATGAGCGCCTGATGCAGGACTACGACACGGTGCTGTCGGACTGCGAACGGGTGCTGGGGCGCTACCACGATACCTCTCACGGGGCGATGACCACGGTGGCGCTGGCGCCCTGCGCGCCCTTCAACGTGACGAAACAGCTGATGAAGGACACGGCCCTGCTGGCCGAGACACACGATTGCCGCCTGCACACCCATCTGGGCGAGACCCATGACGAGGACGACTTCTGCCTGCACCATTTCGGCTGCCGTCCGCTCGATTACCTCGAAGAGGTCGGCTGGCTGTCGGACCGGGTCTGGCTGGCCCATGGCATCCACTTCGACGCGGGCGAAATCGAGAGGATAGGGCGGCATCGGATGGGGGTCTGCCATTGTCCGACCTCCAACATGCTGCTGGCCTCGGGGCAGTGCCGGACGAAGGACCTGGAGGCCGCTGGCGCCGTGGTGGGGCTGGGCGTGGATGGCTCTGCCTCCAACGACAATTCCAACATGATGGAAGGCGTGCGGCAGGCGCTGCTGCTGGGGCGGCTGACCTATGGCGCGGCGGCGGTGACCCATCACGATGTGCTGCGCTGGGCAAGCGAGGGCTCGGCGCACTGCCTCGGGCGCAGGGATATCGGCAAGATCGCGGTGGGGTATCAGGCGGATCTGGCGCTCTTCACGCTGGACGAATTGCGCTTCTCCGGGGCGGGGGACCCGCTGGCGGCGCTGGTGCTCTGCGGGGCGCATACGGCGGACCGGGTGATGGTGGGCGGCGACTGGCGGGTCGTGGATGGCCAGCCGGTGGGCGTGGATCTGATGCGGCTGCGCGAAGAGCATGGCGCGGCTGCGCGGGCGTTTCTGGAGGCGGTGTGAGGGGGCGGGCATGAGCTGACCTGTCTGGTGCAACGCTTGTGACCCACACGGAGGGCAGCGCCGTCCCGCGGGGTGGCGCATAAGCGCCGCCCCAGGGGGGCGGGTCGGCGCTGCCCGGCCTGCGGCCGGGCGGGACGTCATTTTGATGTGGGCACTCTGGTGCGGTGAGGACAGGTGCCGTGGCCGCTCCCGGGGGCTGCTGGATGTCCCTGTTGCACACAGCCCGCGGGCCCCCCGCCAGACATCCCCCGCACGGGCGGACAAGTTTTGCCGCGGTCCCGTCCCAGCCCGCCATCTGGCCCCCCGCCGGTGCCGATGGGACACTGCCGCATCCGTCCGAAGCACCGGCGCTTACCGGGCGGTGCAATCCGGATGACCCCATGAACAGCCCGCAGCGCAACACGCAGGAATGGCAGGTTCTCGACCGCGCCCATTACATGCATCCCTCCACCGACCATGCCGCCTTGCGCCAGACCGGCGCCCGCGTGGCGATGCACGCCGAGGGCATCCATGTGTGGGACAGCGACGGCAACCGGATGATCGACGGGCTCTCCGGGCTCGGCAACGTGAACCTTGGCTATGGCCGGACCGAGATCGTGCAGGCCGTCGCGGCCGAGATGCAGGATCTCTCCTACTGCCAGTCGTTCTTCAACACGACCCACCCGGCGGCGGTGCTGCTGGCGCAGAAGCTCTCGCAGATGCTGCCGGGCGACCTGAACCACGTCTTCTTCCAGTGCTCCGGCTCCGAGGCGAACGAGACCGCCGTGCGCGCCGTGCGCCGCTACTGGGACCTGAAGGGCCAGCCGGAGAAGCGCCTGCTGATCGCCCGCGAACTGGCCTACCACGGCTCGACCCACATGGCGGCCTCGCTGACCGGCATCCTGCCGATGCACGGGGCCGGGGGAGACATCCCGCTGCCTTCGGTCCACCGGATCAGGACGGCCTACCAGTATCGCAACGGCCCGGACATGACGGAGGAGGACTTCGGCCGCCTCGCCGCCAGCTGGCTTGAGGAGAAGATCCTCGAACTCGGCCCCGAGAATGTCGCGGCCTTCGTGGCGGAGCCTGCCCAATCCGCGGGCGGGGCGATCTGCCCGCCGATGACCTACTGGCCCGAGATCCAGCGCATCTGTCGCAAGTACGACGTGCTCCTCGTCCTCGACGAGGTGGTGATGGGCTTTGGCCGCACCGGGCAGTGGTTTGGCGCGGACTACTACGGCATCCAGCCCGACCTGATGCAGCTCGGCAAGGCGATCACCTCGGGCTACATGCCGCTCTCGGCCTGTGTCCTGTCGGACCGGGTCGCGGATGTGCTGATCGACCGGGGCGGCGAATGGGCGCATGGCTACACCTACTCGGGCCACCCGGCCAGCTGCGCCGCCGCGCTGGAAAACATCCGCATCCTCGAGGCGGAGGGCATCGTCAGCCGGGCGGGCCAGACGCTGGCGCCCTATTTCGCCGCGAAAATGGAGAGTTTCGCCGATCATCCGCTGATCGGGGACATCCGCCACGTGGGCCTGATGGGCGGGATGGAGATCGTCCGCGACAAGACAACCCGCGCGGCCTACCCCTACGAGGCGAGGATCGGGGCCTTCTGTTCCGAGGAGGCGGGCAAACGCGGTCTGGCCTTCCGGGCCAATGGCGATACGATGAGCCTCATGCCGCCCCTGATCATCACCGAGTCCCAGCTGGACGAGGTGTTCGACATCGCCCGGGAGGCGCTTGATGCCACGGCCAAGGCCTTTGGCGTGATCTGAACTTCCGAGACCGGACCCGAATGCCCGACAAAGCTCTCTTCTATATCGACGGCCTGTGGGTTGCCCCCACCGGCCCGCAGTCCATCCCCGTCGTGAACCCCGCCACCGAGGAGGTTGTCGCCCGCGTCGGCGCCGGCACGCCAGAGGACGTGGACCGCGCCGTCGCCGCCGCGCGGAGGGCCTTCCCGGCCTTCGCCGCCACCTGCAAGCGGGGCCGCGCCATGCTGCTGCGCCGGATCGCCGATGTCTTCGAGGCCCGGCAGGAGGAACTGGCCGCCCTCGTCACCATGGAGATGGGCTCCCCCCGCGATCTCTCCATGTGGATGCAGACCGGCGCCTCGATCACCTATTTCCGCGAGGCGGCGAACATCCTCGACGGGTTCGACTTTGCCCCCGAGGGGCAGGGCATGGCCGAGACCTCGCGCCTGCGGCTGGAGCCGATCGGCGTCGTGGGGCTGATCACGCCGTGGAACTGGCCTCTGAACCAGATCGTGACCAAGCTGGCCCCGGCACTGGCGGCGGGCTGTACCGTGGTGCTGAAGCCGTCCGAGATCTCGCCGCTCTCGGCGCTGCTGCTGGCCGAGGTGCTGGAGGAGGCGGGCGTGCCGCCGGGGGTCTTCAACCTCGTGAATGGCACCGGGCCGGACGTGGGCTCCGCGATCTCGAAGCACCCGGGCATCGACATGGTCTCCTTCACCGGCTCGACCCGGGCGGGCGTGCAGGTGGCCATCGACGCGGCCCCCACGGTCAAGCGGGTGCATCAGGAACTGGGCGGCAAATCCGCCAATATCGTGCTGGCGGATGCGGACCTCGACCTGGCCGTGACGGACGGGCTGGCGCGGATCTTCATCAACTCGGGTCAAAGCTGCATCGCCCCCAGCCGGATGCTGGTGCCCGAGGCGCTGAAGGACGAGATGCTGGCGCGGCTGGTGGCCGGGGCCGCCAATGTCGTCGTCGGCGATCCGACCGAGGCCACGACAACCATGGGGCCGGTCAGCAATGTCGCGCAATACGACCGGGTGCAGGCGATGATCGGCAAGGGGATCGACGCGGGTGCGACGCTGGTGCTGGGGGGCCTCGGCAAGCCCGAGGGGCTGAACCGCGGCTTCTATGTCCGGCCCACGATCTTTGCGGATGTGACCAACGACATGGAGATCGCCCGGCAGGAGATTTTCGGCCCCGTGCTCTCGGTGCTGACCTATGCGGACGAGGACGAGGCCGTCGAGATCGCCAATGACAGCGACTATGGCCTTGCGGGCTATATCTATTCCCGCGACGTGGGCCGGGCCAATGCGCTTGCCGACCGGCTGCGGGCGGGGCGCATCTTCCTCAACAACCCGCCCTTCGATTTCAACGCGCCCTTCGGCGGCTACAAGCAGTCCGGCAACGGGCGCGAGCTGGGCGAATTCGGGATGCGCGATTTCCTCGAAGTGAAGGCCGTGCTGGGTGCGCGCCCGGTGGAGGGCTGAGCTTGGCCAAGGCGCCAGCCGACCACGGGCCCGATGAGGTCAGGCGCGATGAGGCTCTGCCCGATGAGGTTAGCCCCCGCGAGGGCCGTCTCGATGACGCCGGGCTCCTTGACGCCGGACCCATTGAAGTCAGCCCCGCCGATCTGGTGATCGAGAACGCGGGCAAGACCTTCGCCACGCCGCAGGGTCCGTTGCAGGCGGTGGCGCCGGTGAACCTGAAGGTCGCGCGCGGCTCCTTCGTGGCGCTGATCGGGCCATCGGGATGCGGCAAGTCTACCCTGTTGCGGATGATCGCGGGGCTCGAGACGCCCGACGCGGGCGGCGGTCTGCGCATCCGGGGCAAGCAGCCCGAGGTCTTCCGCGCCGAGGGCGGGCTTGGCATCGCATTTCAGGACGCGGCCCTGCTGCCGTGGCGCTCGGTCTATGCCAACGTGGCCTTCCCGTTGCAGGTGCTGGGCCGCAAGGTGAAGCCCGAGGACGCCCGGATCCGCGAGATGATCGCCCTTGTCGGCCTCGCGGGCTACGAGGAGGCGCTGCCGTCGCAACTCTCGGGCGGGATGCGGCAACGGGTGGCGATCGCGCGGGCGCTGGTGACGCAGCCCTCGGTCCTGCTTCTGGACGAGCCTTTCGGGGCGCTCGACCAGATCCTGCGTCGGACGATGAACATCGAGTTGCAGCGGATCTGGGCCGCGCAGCGGACCACGACGCTGCTGGTGACCCACGGGATCGACGAGGCGGTCTTCCTCGCGGACGAGATCGTGGTGATGGCCGCCAAGCCGGGCCGGATCGCGGAGGTGGTGAAGGTGCCCTTCGCACAGCCCCGCGGGCCGGAGCTTTTCGCCGCGCCGGAGTTTCACGCGCTCTGCGAGGCGCTGATGCACAAGCTGCACCCGGAGGTGGCGGGGGGGTGAGGGGCTCAGGTTATGCCTGCACCCAAGCCAAGCCCGAGAGATAGGGCCGCCCCTAGGCCGTAGATCAATCTGAACTGGCATTGCAGTGCATGCGAGGCTAGGTGCTGAGCTCCCGCGAAACCCGAGGGCCGCGCCCGCACTGGGGTCGGAGGGCGTCTCGCAAAGGCTCCGGGGGAGCCTTTGAGCCCCGAGAGGGCGACAGCCCCGGTGCGCAGAGCGCACCCGCCCCTGGGGCAGGGCGGGCGCGGCCCGGACGCGGGGCGTCCTGTCGGTGATTTGCAGAGAGCGAGGGGCTTGGGGCGGGCAGAGGGGACTTTGCTGCACTTTGCCGGAGGGGGCGGCTGTCCCGCGTCAGCCTTGGCCCTTCAACCACTCGATCTCGACGAAGGCCCCGCCCGGCACCTTCAAATAGGCCGCGCGGCCGCCGGGCCAGTCGATTGGCGCGCCGATGACCTCGGCCCCGGCCTCCGCGCACGCCCGTAAAGCCGCGTCGAAATCCGCCACGTGGAAGGCCACATGCCCCGCGCCGGGCCGCCATGGCGCGGCGTCCGCGGCCATCGCCCCGCCCGCGCGGTGAAAGCAGATCACCTCCAGCACCACGCCGCCCGCCGGCCCGCGCATCTGGACGAAATCGCAGCTCAGCCCGGCCTCGCCTGCCATCACGGCGATGTCGGTCATGCCGTCCTCGCGGACCTCGACGGCGTAGCCGAAGACCGTCTCGAAGAAGGCCACCGCCGGGTCCAGCGCCGCCACGCTGAGCGAGGCGTGATGCAGCCGCGCGCCGATCACACGCGCACCCGGCGTTCCAGCGCGCCCACGATCTCGTAGACCGCGACCGAGATCACGATCGAGACCACCGCTCCGGCCCAGACCATCTCGTAGTCCAGCCGTGCGCGCGCCATGTTCAGAAGGTTCCCCAAGCCGATCCCCGACAACAGCCACTCCGCCACCATGACCCCCAGCAGCGCCTGCGGCGCCACCAGCCGGGCGGCGGCAAAGAGATAGCTGATCGAATAGGGAATGGCGACATGCACCAGCTGCTTCATCCTCCCGCCGCCATAGACCTGCACGAGGTCATTGGCCGCCCGCGGAATGGTCGAGAAGCCCTGGTTCAGCAGCACGTAGGCCGGAAAGAAGACGACCAGCACCGCCATGAAGACCGAGGCGGTGACTCCGCGCCCGAACATCAGCACCACGAAGGGGACGAGCGCCACCAGCGGCATGTTCTGCAACACCATCGCCACCGGCAGAAGCGCCCGCGCCAGCGTCGGCGCGAGGATCGAGAGCGCCGCGAGGACAAAGGCGAAGCCCAGCCCCGCCAGCAGTCCCAGCCCCGCCATGGGCAGGGTCTGGCCGAGGGCAGCGAAGAGATCGCGCCAGCCGCCGTCGAGCACGAAGTCCAGCGTGCGCAGCGGGCCGGGTGCGACGATCGGGTTGATCCCCGTGAGCCACAAGCCGAGGGACCAGAGCACGAAGGGCAGGACGGCGGCCACGAGCGCCAGCGCCCAGACCCGCCAGCGGTCGCCGGGGCTGGGCAGGGTGGGGCGAGCGGCGGCCATGGTGACGGCGGAGGTCGAGGACGCCAGCCGCCGCGCGGGCAGCAGGAAGGCCACGAAGCCTGCAAGCGCGATCAGCGAGGTGGCGATGCCGATACCCCAGAGCCGCGCGGGAATGCCCTGCGGCAGGGCGGCAAGGAGGAAGGTGCCGAAGCCCCAGCGGGCGCCGGAGCCGAACTCCCCCAGCACCGCCCCCAGCACGGCGAGGGGGGCGGCCACCCGCAACCCGGCCAGCAGCGAGGGCAGGGCCCCGCGCAGCCGTACGTGGCGCATCAGCTTGCCCGGCCCCCCGCCATAGACGGCGACAAGGTCGGCCAGCCGCGGGTCCACCTCCTTCAGCCCCAGCAGGCAGGTCGACATGGCGGGGAAATAGACCATCAGCGCGGCAAGGATGATCTGCGGCCAGTTGCCCTGAAAGAAGATCACCAGCAGCGGGCCGATGACGATGGCGGGCATGGCGAAGATCGCGATGTTGAGGCCCCGGAACGCCAGCTCCAGCGCGGGGGAGAGGCAGAAGACGAAGGCCGCCAGCAGGGCAGCGGCGGTCCCGATCAGGAACCCCAGCCCGGCCGAGCGCAGGGTGCTTAGACCGTGGAGCCAGTAGAGCTCCCGGTCCGTCCAGAACTGCGCAAGAATGCGGTCCGGCGGCGGCAGGATGAAGCGGCCCCACTCGGTCGTATGGCCGACGTATTCCCACAGCGCGAAGAGCGCGAGCGTCCCGATCAGGATGCGGAGCGGGGCCTGCCGGTCGCTGCTGGGAGTCATGGATCGTCCTTTGCCTGAGACGCGCCGCCAGCCTGCCATCGCCCGCAGTGCAGGGCAATCGGGGCGAGGGAAGGCAGGCTGGCCGCGCATGGGAAAAGTGAAGCCTGTTGCTTGATCAGACGCCAGTTGGGGCACTGGTCCGGCGTGGCGCAAAAATATGCCTGTCCGTGCGTGGGTTTGGCGGGCGCGTGGGGACCGGGCAGCGCGGGCCGGAAAGCGGTGATTGCCTGCGGAAGGAGGGCCGCTGCGCGCGCCCTGGACAGTGAAGGGTGGGGAGGCGCGTTGAGCGAGCTTCTGAAAAATAAATGTAAGTCAGCGTGTTAGCATATGTTGTCCCGGGCTCTCCGCGCGGGGGCGCCCGTTGTCCGAGGCGCACCGGCTTGCCGCCCGCGCCCGTTGTTTCGGGAGGACGCGATCGTGCATCAGGCCGGCCCGAACCACCCGGGGCGGCCCCTGTCCCGCCTCTCGCGGTTTTGTTGACTTGGCCCCCGGCGGCTTTCCTAATCAGCCCGGAGAATGCGCAGGCCACCCGTCGGAACCGGGAGAGCACGGCGCCATCCGTCACAGGGAGAGACCCGATGAAATCCATGATGTCCCGCCGCGCCTTCACGCGCACCGCGCTCGCCGGCCTTGCGGCTGCGCCCTATGGCGGGCTGATCCGCCCCGCCCGTGCCGCCGACCTGACCGAGGTCTCGTTCCAGTCGATCTGGATCAACGACCCGGAGTTCAGCGGCTACTACATCGCCATGCAGGAGGGCTACTACGCGGAGGAGGGGCTCGAGATCAATTACCTGCCCGGCGGGCCCGACGTGATCCCGCAGGCCTCGCTGCTGACCGGCAAGGCGGATATCGCCCTGACCTCGACCATCGAATGCGCTGAGGCGATCGTCAACAAGGGCGCCAGGTTCAAGGTCGTGGGAGCGCAGTTCCAGAAGAGCCCGGACAGCATCATCAGCCTCGAGGAGACCGGCATCAAGACGGTGCAGGACCTCGTCGGCAAGACCGTCGCCTGCCCGCCGCTGAACGCAGGCCCCTTCGAGGTGCTGCTGGAACTGAACGGCGTGGCCAAGAGCGACGTCACCATCGTGCCCTACACCTTCGACCCCACGCCGCTGGCCACGGGGCAGGTGGATGCGGTCATCGACTTCATGACCTCGCTGCCCTTCATCGTCGAGCAGACCTCGGGCAAGAAGACCTCCTTCATCCTCTTCTCCGACGCGGGCATGGCCTTCGGGCAGGACCTCGTCACCGTGAACGAGGAGTACCTCGCCGAAAACCGCGAGACGGTGGTGGGCTTCCTCCGTGCCAGCCGGAAGGGCTGGGAGGACGAATTCGCCGATCCCGAGAAATACGGCAAGATGTTCGAAGAGACCTGGTACAAGGGCAACGGCTATACCCCCGAGGCGACCAAGTTCCACGCCAATATCCAGATCCCGCTGATGGATCACCCGGGCGGTGTCTTCTCCATGGATGATGCCTGGATAGACGCCTCCATCGCCTCGCTGGCGAAGATCGGAATGGAGGCGCCCCGGGACATGTTCGATCCTTCCCTGCTGGACGAGATCTGATAACAGATCTGCATGACTGATACATCCTCTGCCCTCTTCATGCCCTTCACCACGCGGGGCGTGACCTTCAAGAACCGCATCGTCGTTTCGCCCATGTGCCAATACGCGGCCGTGGACGGCCACGCGACGGACTGGCACTTCGAGCACTATGCGCGCCTCGCCCTCGGCGGGGTGGGCGGCTGCGTCGTGGAAAGCACCGGGGTGCTGCCGCAGGGGCGGATCACGCCCGGCTGTCTGGGCATCTGGTCCGATGAGCATGTGGGCGGCCTGTCGAAGATCGTGGAGAGCTTCAAGCGGCAGGGTGCGGCCATCGGGCTGCAACTGGGCCATGCCGGGCGCAAGGGCTCGTCCGCGACGCCGTGGGACGGCGGGCGCGGCCTGCCGGAGGGCGATCCGCAGGGCTGGACCTGCGAGGCGCCTTCGGCCATCTCCTACGACGGCGAACGCCCCGCGCCCCATGCGCTGACGGTCGAGGAGATCGCCGGCATCGTCACCGCCTTCGCCGAGGCCGCGAAACGCGCCGTGGCGGCGGGCTTCGACTTCGTCGAGCTGCACGGCGCCCATGGCTACCTGATCCACTCCTTCGTCTCGCCGGTCTCGAACACGCGCGACGACGCCTATGGCGGCAGCGCTGAGAACCGGATGCGCCTGCCGCTGGAGATCGCCGCCGCCGTGCGCGCGGCGCTGCCGGAGGAGATGCCGCTCTTCTACCGGGCCTCCTGCATCGACCGGCTGGGGGATGAGGGCATCCAGCTGGAGGATACCGTCGAACTGGCCAGGCGGCTGAAAGCCGTGGGCGTCGACGTGATGGACTGTTCCGGCGGGGGCGTGCTGCTGCGCACCAATCCCGGCCAGATCAAGGAAGGCCCCGGCTTCCAGGTGGGCTTCGCCGAACGCATCCGCGCCGAGGCGGGCATCGCGACCATGGCCGTGGGCGGGATCACCGATCCCGCGCAGGCCGAGGAGATCGTGGCGCAGGGTCGGGCGGACCTCTGTGCGCTGGGCAAGGAGATGCTGGCGGACAGCAACTTCGCCCACCGCGCGGCGCTGGCGCTGGACATCGAGAAGCCGGATTTCGTCCTGCCGCAGCGCTACGCCTTCTACCTGCAGTTCCGGCCCCGGGCATGATCCCGCGGCCCCTCGGAGGGATGGGGGCGGTGACGCTCTGCCGGGCGCTTGTCCCCGGTGTTTCGAACGGGAGTGTTTCGATCGGGGGCAGGGGATGAGCGCGCCGGTCGCAGGGCTGCCCTCCGCGCCGCTTGGGCGGACGGGGCTGACGGTCTCACGGATCGGCTTCGGCTGTGCGCCGCTGGGGGATTTCTTCGACCGGCTGGACGAGCGCCAGTGTCTCGACACGGTGGCGGCCGCCCATGCGGCGGGCGTCACGCTCTTCGACGTGGCGCCGCACTATGGCAACGGGCTGGCAGAGCACCGGCTGGGCACCGCCCTGCGCGGGATGGACCGGGGGCGGATCGTGCTGTCCTCCAAGGTCGGGCGCTACATGGTGCCGCAACGCGGGGCGGGGCCCGCGCGGGGCTTTACCGGCGGTCTGCCGCACCGGGCCGTCTTCGACTACAGCCACGACGGCACCCTGCGCGCGGTGGAGCAATCGCTGCTGCGGCTGGGGACGGACCGGCTGGATCTCGCGCTGATCCACGATGTCGACGACTGGACCCACGGGGTCGAGGGTGCCGAGGCGCGTTTTGCCGAGGCCATGCAAGGTGCGGTGCCCGCGCTGGAGCGGCTGAAGGCCGAGGGCGTGGTGGGCGCGATCGGGCTGGGGCTGGATGATCACGTCTTTGCCGAGCGTTTCCTGCGAGCGGGCGATTTCGACGTGCTGCTGCTGGCGGGGCGTTATTCGCTGCTGGAACAGCCCGCTGCCGCGACGCTGCTGCCGCTGGCGGCGGCGCAGGGGGTCGGCGTGATCCTCGGCGGGGTCTTCAACTCCGGCATCCTCGCCACCGGGGCGGTGGCGGGCGCGCGCTACAACTACGACCCGGCGCCGGAGGAGATCATGTCGCAGGTGGCGCGGATCGAGGCCGTCTGCGCGGCCCACGGCACGCCGCTGCCGGTGGCGGCGCTGCACTTCGCCCTCGGCCATCCGGCGGTGGCGAGCGTGGTGCTGGGCGCCGTGCATCCGCAGGAGGTGACCCGCAACATCGCCGCGCTGGATGCCGTGCCGCCCGCCGCGCTCTGGTCCGATCTGCGGGCCGAGGGGCTGATCTCGGAGACGGCCGTCCTGCCATGAGCGGCGCCCGGGGTGACGTGATGCCGGCTTGCGTCAGGCCGATCCTGTCGCGATGCTGTCAGAACGATCATCTTTGCGCGAGCGGATCGGCGGAGATCTGCTCTTCCCTTTCCTGTGCGCCCCGGATCGGTAAGGTGTTCCCCGTCCGATAAGGGGGGAACCGCAGGCAGCATGAATGTCGAGCTGAGGAATTTCACGTATATCACGGCGCTCGTGCTCATGCTCGGCTGGCTTCTCCACATCGGCAAGGCGGTGCTGCTGCCGGTGATGCTGGCCATGATCGCCCTCTACATCGTCACCTCCGCCGCAAGCCGCCTGCAACGGGTGCCGCTGATGGGGCGGCTGTCTGCGCCACTGCGCCGGGCGCTGGTGCTGCTGCTCTTCGCGGCCATCGTGGGGCTGGTGATCACCTACCTCGTCAGCACGCTGAGCCAGGTCGCCTCGGTCCTGCCGCGCTACGAGAGCAACCTGAACGCGCTCGTCACCCGCACCGCGCGTATCCTCGGTGTGGATGACGAACCCACGTGGGAGACGATCCGCGATGCGACGCTGGGGCAGATCAGCCTGCAGCAATGGGTCACCCCGGTGATTTACTCGGTGCAGGGCCTCAGCGGGATGCTCTTCCTCGTGGTGCTCTACTCCTTCTTCTTCATGGCCGAACGGGGGCGTATGGCCTCGAAGTTGCTGCTGGCGCTGAACGATCAGGAGAAGGGCAAGCGGGCGCTGGCGATCCTGGCGCGGATCAATGCGCGGGTCGGTGAATACCTGTCGGTGAAGACCGTGGTGAACATCATCCTCGGCGTGCTCTGCTTCGTGATCATGTATCTCTTCGGGCTGGAGTTCGCGCTCTTCTGGGCGATCCTGATCGGGCTGCTGAACTACATCCCCTACATCGGCTCGATGATCGGGGTGATCTTCCCGGTGCTGCTGAGCCTCGCGCAGTTCGGCAGCTTCGGCTGGGCGGGCGCGCTGGCGATCCTGCTGACCACGGCGCAGATCGGCGTGGCCTCCTACCTCGAGCCGATGATGATGAGCCGGGCCTTCAACCTCTCGCCCTTCGTGGTGCTGCTGGCCCTGGCGTTCTGGAGTGCGCTCTGGGGGCTTTCGGGCGCGATGCTGGCGGTTCCGCTGACCGCGACGCTGATCATCGTGCTGGCCGAAATCCCGCCGACGCGGCCCGTGGCGATCATGCTTTCGGCAAACGGCAAGGTGTAGCCGCACATATTTTCCTTACGCAGGGGTGGTTTACAAAACTGTCACCCAAGCGTCATCCATGCATCACCGAACGCGCTGATACCTCCGACAATCTTTTCAGGAGGCAATCATGCTCAAATTCGCGACGGTTTCCACGATCGCATTCTCGACCATCGCCGGCTCGGCCATGGCTCAGACCGACATCAGCTGGTGGCACGGGATGGGCGGCCGCAACGGTGAGGTCATCAACGAGATCTCCCAGCAGTTCAACGACGCGCAGGATGCCTGCAAGCTGACCCCGCTGTCGCGCGGCACCTACGAAGAGGCGCTGTCCTCCTCGATCGCGGCCTTCCGCTCGGGCGAGCAGCCCAACATCGTGCAGGTCTTCGATGCCGGCGCTGCCACCATCATGAACGCCCCCGGCGCCGTGATCCCCGCCGAGGACCTGATCCTCAACGCGGGCGAAGAGTTCAGCCGTGATGCCTTCATCGCCGGCGTGCGGAACTTCTACGCCGACAGCGAAGGCAAGTTCGTGGGCATGCCCTTCAACTCCTCCGCGCCGATCATGTACATGAACACCGAAGCCTTCGAGAAGGCCGGTGTCGAAGCGCCCAAGACCTGGGAAGACTTCGAGGCCATCGCGCCCAAGCTGAAAGACGCCGGTTACATCCCGATGACCGCCTCGCAGCTGACCTGGATGATGGTCGAGAACTTCAAGTCGCGGAACAACCAGCAGTTCGCCACGAACAACAACGGCTATGACGGCGTCGACGGCACCCAGCTGATCGTCAACGACGAGAACACCGTGATGATGTTCGACAAGCTGAAGGCCTGGGCCGACGATGGCCTGTACGGCTTCTACGGCGCAGGCTGGGGTGACAACCTCAAGCCCTTCGAAGAAGGCAAGGTTGCCATGTGGATCGGCTCTTCGGGCTCCTTCGGTGGCCTGCAGAAGTCGGCCCAGATGCCCTTCACCGCCGATTTCATGCCCTACTGGGGCTCGATCGAAGGCGCCGGCACCCAGTCGTTCATCGGCGGCGCAGCCCTCTTCGCCATGGCGGGCAAGTCGGACGAAGAGAACGCCTGCACCGCGCAGTTCTTCTCCTTCCTGACCTCGCCGGAAGTGCAGGTCTACTGGCACGAGAACACTGGCTACGTGCCGATCACCGAGGCCGCCTACGAGCTGGCCAAGGAAGAAGGCTACTACGACGAGAAGCCGGTTGCCGAGGTTGGCATCAAGCAGCTGATGCTGCCGGGCGGCGAATGGTCCAAGGGCTACCGCCTGGGCTTCTACCCGCAGATCCGCTCGGTGATGGAACGCGAGTTCAACCGCATCTTCTCGGGTGAGACCACCCCCAAGGCCGCCTTCGACACGATCCAGCAAGAGGGCGACGCCCTGCTGGCCCGTTTCGCCAAGACCAGCGGCTGATCTGACGATCTCACACGAGGGAGGGCTCCGGTGACCGCACCGGGGCCCTTCCGGCATTCCGAAAGGGCCGCGCGACGCGGCCAGACGCAAAGGCGCTGCCCCGTGACCGACACTCCGATGACATTGCCGCCGAGCCCGGGCCTGATGGCGCGGCTGCGCGGCTTCTGGGAGGGCTCCTCCCGCAATCCCGCCAAGCGGGTCCAGTTCGACCGCCCGCTGACGCCGTGGCTCTTCGTGCTGCCGCAGCTGCTGATCGTGGCGATCTTCTTCTACTGGCCCTCCGTGCAGGCGGTGACCTCCTCCTTCTACCTCGAGGATCCCTTCGGCTTCGGCTCCACCTTCGTGGGGATGGACAATTACACCGATGCGATCTCCTCGCGGGAATACCGCCGGATCGCGGGCTTCACGGCCTTCTTCGCCGTGATGGTCACCGCGTTGTCGCTGTCCATCGGGCTGCTGCTGGCGGTGAAGGCGGACAAGGTCATCCGCGGGGCCTCTGCCTACAAGACGGCGCTGATCGCGGTCTATGCCATCGCGCCGCCGGTGTCGGGGCTGATCGGGATGATGTTCTTCGACATGCACATGGGCCCCTTCACCGAGATGGCCGCATGGTTCGGCTACGAGATGAAGGTGGGCATCAACTACAACGACACCGCCTTTGCGCTGATCCTCGTCGCGGTGTGGAAGCAGATCCCCTACAACTTCATCTTCTTCCTGTCGGGCCTGCAATCGGTCCCCGTCTCGGTCCGCGAGGCGGCGCTGATCGACGCGCGCTCGGGCTGGCGGCGGTTCAAGGACATCGTGCTGCCGCTGCTGGCACCGACGGCCTTCTTCCTGCTGATCATCAACATCACCTATTCGCTCTTCGACACCTTCGCGATCATCGACGTGATGGTGAAGGACAAGCCGGCGAACAACCCGATGACGCTGGTCTACAAGGTTTACCTCGACGGGTTCAAAGGCAACGACATCGGCGGCTCCTCCGCCCAGTCGGTGATCCTGATGGTCGTGGTGGCCGCGCTGACCGTGGCGCAGTTCCGCTTCCTCGAACGCCGCGTGCACTACGGGTGACATCATGCAGAGACTAAAACCCTTCGACCACCTGATCCTGATCCTCGGCGCGCTCTTCCTGTGCATGCCGGTGGTGATGGCCTTCGCCTCTTCGACCCACACCGCGATCGACATCCATTCCAACGGGCTTTACGTGACGCCCGGCAGCAACGGGGCCGAGACCTATACCAAGGTCCTGACCCAGCGCGGCGGCTTCACCGGCGAGGTGACCGGCCTGACCATGCTGATGAACTCCATGATCCTCGGCGTCGGCTTTGCCGTGGGCAAGATCGTGCTCTCGATGATGGCGGCCTATGCGCTGGTCTACTTCCGCTTCCGCTTTGCCACGCCGATCTTCTGGGTGATCTTCACCACGCTGCTGCTGCCGCTGGAGGTGCGGATCATGCCCTCCTATCAGGTCATGTCCGAGCTGAAGCTGCTGAACACATACCAGGGCCTGATCGTGCCGCTGCTGGCCTCGGCCACGGGCACCTTCTTCTTCCGCCAGTTCTTCAAGTCCGTGCCGGACGAACTGCTGGAGGCCGCGCGCATCGACGGGGCCGGGCCGGTGAAATTCTTCATCGACATCCTCGTGCCGCTGTCGCGCACCATGATGGCGGCCATCTTCATCATCATGTTCATCTATGGCTGGAACCAGTACCTCTGGCCGATGCTCATGACCACGGACGAGAGCTTCTTCACCCTGATGCGCGGGATCAAGACGATCCTTCAGGTCTGGGTCGGCAGCCAGATCCCCGACTACAACGAAGCCTTTGCCCTTGCCGTGCTGGCCATGGTGCCGCCCCTCGTGGTGGTGCTGGTGTTCCAGCGCATGTTCATCAAGGGCCTGACGGAAAGCGACAAGTGATGGGACAGATTTCCTTCAAATCCGTGGGCAAGACCTACGCCGGTGGCGTGACCGCCGTCTCTGACGTGACCCTCGACGTGGCCGAGGGCGAGTTCATCGTCCTCGTCGGCCCCTCGGGCTGTGGCAAGTCCACCCTGCTGCGCATGGTGGCCGGTCTCGAAGAGATCACCGACGGCGAGATCGACATCGCCGGCCGCGTGGTCAATCGGCTCGACCCGGCGGATCGCGACATCGCCATGGTGTTCCAGAACTACGCGCTCTACCCGCATATGACGGTGAAAGAGAACATGGCCTATGGCCTGAAGAACCGGCGCACCCCCAAGGCCGAGATCGAGACCCGCGTGGCCGAGGCGGCCCGGATGCTGGAGCTTCAGCCCTATCTCGACCGCAAGCCGCGCGCCCTTTCGGGCGGTCAGCGCCAGCGGGTGGCCATGGGCCGGGCCATCGTGCGCCAGCCTGCCGCCTTCCTCTTCGATGAACCGCTCTCGAACCTCGACGCCAAGCTGCGCGTCTCGATGCGGATGGAAATCCGCAAGCTGCAGCGCCGGATCGGGACCACCTCGCTCTACGTGACCCACGACCAGCTGGAGGCCATGACGCTGGCCGACCGCCTCGTGGTGCTGAACGGCGGCAAGGTGGAGCAGATCGGCAAGCCGCTGGAGGTGTATCACCGCCCGGCCTCGACCTTCGTGGCCAGCTTCATCGGCTCGCCCGCCATGAATCTGCTCGACGCCCGCGTCGAGGGCGGGCAGGTCTGGCTCGGCGGCGCCGCCATGGGGCCCGCCGGTCGCGCCGAGGGGCCGGTCACGCTGGGCATCCGGGCCGAGGACCTGCGCTCCGCGCCCGCCTCGCAGGGCGTTGCCCTGAAGGTGGAGCATGTGGAGGAACTGGGCTCGGGCCGGGTGGTGCATGGCCACGTGGACGGCCAGACGCTGGCCGTGGCCATGGCGCCGGGTCTGCCCATCGGGGACGCGCTGCACGTGGGCGCCGCGCCCGAGGCGCTGCATCTCTTCGACACCACCACCGGGCGGCGGATCGAGACCCGCACCCGCGCGGCGGAGCTTGTCCAGTGATCACCAACACCGTGGCGGAGCTTCAGGCGCCGCCCCTGCCGGACCTCTCGGGCGTCACCCGCGACGTGCCGACCCATGACGCCCTGATCGCCGACCTGCCCTGTTTCCAGACGCTTGAGGCCGGCGGCAGCGCGCCCTCGGCGCCGCTGGCGCTGCCCGTCACCGTGGGGGCGTGGAACCTTGAGCGTTGCCTCTTCCCGGAGGCTTCGGCGCTGAAGGTGGCGGATTGCGATCTGCTGCTGCTCTCCGAGATGGACAGCGGCATGGCGCGGACCAAGCAGCGCAATACCACCGCCGCCGTGGCCGAGGCCAATGGCTATGCCTACGCCTACGCGCTGGAGTTCCTCGAAATGGGGCTCGGCTCGCCCATCGAGCATGAGTTCTGCGACGACGACCACAACCTGTCGGGCTTCCACGGCAATGCGGTGGCGGCGCGGACCACGCTGGTGCGGCCCTTCGCGCTGCGGCTCTCCGGCCATCGCCAGTGGTTCACCGACGCCGAGCAGCCCCGTCTGGGCGAACGGGTGGCCGTGGGCGCGGTGGTGGAAACCTCCGCCGGGCCGCTGCTCGCGGTCTCTACCCATCTGGAAAGCGCGGCGGGGCAGGGGCACCGGCGCGACCAGATCGCCGGGCTGATTGCCTCGCTCGATGACGCCTTTCCGGGGGTGCCGGTGCTGATCGGGGGCGACCTGAACACCGGGAACCACAGCGACGGCACGTGGCGGGACGAGGAACTCTTCGACGTGGCCCGGGACTCGGGGTTCATTGTCCATGGCGGGCCGGAAGAGCAGATGACCACGCGGCCCTCGCTCATCACCCGCTGGCCCGACCGGGCGATGAAGCTGGACTGGTTCCTTGCGCGCGGTGTCACGCTGGAGGCGGTGGAGATCCGCAGCTCGCTCGACCCCAATGGCACGCCGCTCTCGGATCACGACGCCATCGTGGCGCAGATCACCGGGCTCGGTTGAGCCCTCGCAGTCGGGCGCGCAGGCGCCCGGATGTCTTTCGCTGGCGCGAAAAACTCTTATTGTACAATGGACAAGATGCGGAAAACGTTGTATAATTCCGCCTATTGATTGAGCAGTCGCCCCCTTTGACCCGCCCGAAATGGGGGGCTTGCTGTCAGGAACGGGCTTGGCGGAACGCTTCGTAGAACTCGCTCTGAACCTGGACGTGGCGACGGATGAGTTTGCTGGCGCGATCCGGGTCATGGTCAATCAACGCATCCAGAATCGCCCGGTGTTCGGTCATGGATTTGACCATCCGGCCATCGTGTCCCAGCTGAATGCGTCTGTATGAGGCAAGCCGCTCCTGCAATTTGCGCGTTTCTTGTGCAAGAAATGCGTTGCCGGAAGCTTCGTAGATCAGCGCATGAAAGGCCGCGTTTTCCGTGTAGTAGGTGGCAACGTCCGCTGCGCGGAAAGCGGTTTCGCAGCGCACGAGGTGGTCCTCCATCAGGATCAGCTGGGCGCGGGTCGCGCGGAGCGCGGCAAGGCGGGCGCACCAGGCCTCCATCTCTGACATTACCTCAAACATTTCAACTACTTCGCTGAATTTCGGCAGGCGCACGAATGCCCCCCGGTTGCGCCTGATTTCAACGTGGCCGCGGGCTGAAAGCAGGCGGAAGGCTTCGCGCACTGGGGTGCGGGAGGTGTTGAATTTCTGTGCCAGCCGATTCTCGTCGAGCCGTTCGCCATCTTCGAAGCCACCAGCGGCAATGAGCTGCTCCAACTGGTCGCAGACCTGCTCTGATGTGCTCATTTTTTCATCAACCGCGGACATGGACAGGTTCCCTCGCATACTTTTGCGGGGAATTGTATGTAATCCGGCGATCCCATGGAAGAAGCATTGATCCCGAGCGGGCCGGTAAGGTTCACTCTCACGCATCAAAAACAAACCGACAGGGATGACATTATGAGCCTGAAGCGTTTCCTCTCAGCAGGGGCCATCGCACTTGCACTGCCGGCGACCGCCTCCTACGCGGACAAGGCAAACGACACGGCTGAAATCGTGTTTATGCGAGATCTCGACAATCCGGATCTGTACTACTCGACTGCGCGTTCCGCGGTGATCGCCGGTTTCCAAGCCTTCGACACGCTGTTCTACCGCGACACCGAAACCGGTGAATACGTCGGCAACCTCGCCACCGAATGGGAATGGACGGACGACGTGACCCTCAAGGTCGTCCTGCGCGAGGGCGTGACCTTCCACAACGGCGAAGCCTTCAACGCCGATGACGTGGTCTTCACCTTCGAGCATTTCGGTGGCCCTGATGGCGTCGCCAAGGGCCGTCCGGGCTTCAACTGGATCGAGTCCGTGGAGAAGGTGGATGACTACACCGTCATCTTCCACGCCAAGGCACCGTTCCCGGCCGCCATGGCCTACCTCGCCATGTCGAACTACATCTACCCGAACGAGTACTACGCCGAAGTCGGCTCGTCGAAGTTCGCCGAGAAGCCCGTTGGCACCGGCCCCTACATGTTCGACAGCATCGATCCGGGCAAGGGCTACGTTCTGAAGGCAAACCCGAACTACTTCGAGGGGCCCAAGCACAAGGCGCAGATCGGCACGATCAACGTCCGCACGATCCCTGACGTGAACACCCAGCTCGCCGAGATGATCGGTGGCAACGCGGACTTCCTGTGGAACATCCCGGAAGACCAGGCGCAGAAGCTGCAGTCCTCGGGCCGCGCCGAGATCATCAATGCGGGCGCCGTGCGCATCGGCTATATCACCATGGACGCGGCAGGCCGGACCGATCCCGAAGGCCCCTTCACCAAGAAGGAAGTCCGTCAGGCGGTGTCCTATGCCATCGACCGCCAGGCCATCAAGCAGGCGCTTCTGTCGGAGGCCAACACGGTCATCGACTCGGCCTGTAACCCGGTTCAGTTCGGCTGTGAAACCGACGTGACGAAGTACGAGTACAACCCCGAGAAGGCCAAGGAACTGCTGGCCGCAGCGGGCTACCCGGATGGTTTCACGACCAAGTTCTACGCCTACCGCGACCGTCCGATCACCGAGGCCATGCTGAACATGCTGGCCGAAGTGGGCATCAAGACCGAGCTGACCTACATGCAGTACGCCGCAACCGCGGAAGCGCATGGCAAGGGCGAGATCCCGATCACCTTCCTGACCTGGGGTTCGGGCTCGATCACCGACGTTTCGGCCATCACTTCGCGCTTCTTCAAGTTCGAGAGCCGGGATGACGCCCGTGACGAAGAGGTCAAACAGTGGCTGGACGAAGGCGACTCCTCGGTCGACCCGGAAGTCCGCAAGGCTGCATACTCCAAGGCGCTGAAGAAGATCGCAGACGAAGCCTACTGGCTGCCGCTCTGGACCTACTCGATCAACTACGCCCTGTCCGACGAGCTGGACTTCGTCCCGACCGAAGACGAAGTCGTCCGCTTCTACGACATGAGCTGGAAGTAATCGCACCACCGATGCCGGGCCGCGTCAGCGCGGCCCGGTGTTGCACATAATAAGACCCTAGAAAAGGGAAGGCAGAGGGACAGATGGTCCGGTTTATCCTGACAAAACTCGTTATGGCCGCCATGGTGGCGCTGACGGTTTCCATTATCAGCTTCGGGCTGGTCTACATGGCCGGCGATCCTGCGATCGCCCTGGCCGGCGAGACCGCAACCGACGAGGAAATCGCCGTCATCCGGGAACAATACGGCTTCGACCGTCCGATCCCCGTGCAGTACCTCGACTGGCTGGGCAACGCCGTGCGCGGCGATTTCGGCATCAGCTACTATTACAACATGCCCGTGTCGGACATGATCTTCAGCCGGCTTGGCACCACGGTGACCCTCGGCCTCTGCGCGATCAGTTTCGCGCTGCTGATATCGCTTCCGATGGGGGTGCTTTCGGCGATCAAGCCGAACTCCCTGCTCGACCGGGTGGCCGTGTTCATCGCGGTGGTGGGGGAGGCGATCCCCAGCTTCTGGTTCGGCCTGCTGCTGATCGTCCTGTTCTCGATCAACCTCGGATGGCTGCCGGCCTCCGGCTCCGACAGTTGGCAAAGCTTCATCATGCCGACGATCGTGCTTGGCTACTACGCCACGCCCGCCCTGATGCGACTGACCCGCGCGGGCATGATCGACGTGCTGTCCTCCGACTACATCCGGACCGCCAAGGCCAAGGGCCTGCGGCCGCGCAAGGTGCTGTTCAAGCACGCGCTGCGCAACGCGGTCATTCCCGTGGTTTCGCTGGCGGCGGTGCAGATGGGCTTCATGCTCGGCGGCTCCATCGTGACCGAGACGGTCTTCGCGCTGCATGGCGCAGGCTTCCTCGCCTGGCAGTCGATCTCGCGCAACGATCTGTCGACGATGCAGGCGCTGATCCTGATCTTCTCGATGTTCTACATCGTCTTCACCTTCCTGGCCGACGTGCTGAACGCCTGGCTCGACCCCCGTCTGCGGAGCGGCTGATCCATGTCCACCACCGATACTTCTGCCTCTGAAGGCAAGACCGTGACCCAGAAGAAAGAAATCACTCCGCGTCAGGCGCTGATGAAGCGCGCGCTCAAGAACCGCAACCTCATGGTGTCGGGCGGCATCCTGCTGCTGATCGTGCTGATCGCGATCTTTGCGCCGCTTCTGGCGCCCCATGACCCCTACAAGCAGAACCTGCTCGCCCGCATGGTCCGTCCCGCCTTCATGGGCGGTGACAGCACCCACCTGCTGGGCACCGACGCGCTTGGCCGCGACATGCTTTCGCGTCTGCTCTACGGGGCCCGGGTCTCGCTCGGTGTTGGCCTGCTGGCCACGCTGATGTCGGGGATCATCGGCACCACCATGGGCCTGCTGGCCGGCTACTTCGGCGGCCGTATCGACCAGGTCGTCCAGTTCCTGATCAACGTCCGCCTCGCGCTGCCCGCGATCCTCGTGGCGCTGGCCTGCGTGTCGCTCTTCGGTGGCTCGATCACCGTGGTGACCGTGACGCTGGGCCTGCTGCTCTGGGACCGCTTCGCCGTCGTGATCCGCGCCGCCACCATGCAGCTGCGCAACATGGAGTACGTCTCGGCGGCGGAAGTGCTGGGCGCCCGGATGCCGCGCATCCTGCGCAAGGACATCCTGCCCAACGTCACCAGCCAGCTGGTCGTGATCGCCTCGCTCGAGATGGCCTCGGCCATCATGCTGGAAGCGGGCCTGTCCTTCCTTGGCCTCGGCGTTCAGCCGCCCACGCCGTCCTGGGGTCTGATGATCTCGGAAGGCAAGGAGATGCTGCTCTTCGAAAGCTGGCTGATCACGATCCCGGGTCTGTGCCTCTTCGTGCTCGTCTTTGCCATCAACGTCTTCGGCGACGGTATCCGCGATATCTCGTCCCCCGAGGGAAGGAACTGATCCATGAGCGACACGCAAGACACCGTCCTCTCGATCCGCAATCTGACCATCGACCTGCCGGAAGGCGGCGACCGGCCCCATGCGGTGGAAAACCTGAACCTCGACGTGAAGCGCAATGAGATCGTCTGCATCGTGGGCGAATCCGGTTCGGGCAAGTCGATTACCTCCTTCACCACCATGGGGCTGCTGCCCCGGGTGCTGAAACCCTCGCAGGGCGAGGTGCTCTTCGAGGGCACCGACGTGCTCAAGCTGTCGGACAGGCAGCACTCCAAGCTGCGCGGCAACCGCATGGCGATGATCTTCCAAGAGCCGATGTCGGCCCTAAACCCCTGCTATACGGTGGGGGACCAGATCGAGGAGGTCTTTGCCACCCATTCCAGCATGTCGAAGTCGGAGCGCCGCGCGCGCACGATCAAGCTGCTGGACGAGGTGCACCTGCCCGAGCCGGAGCGGATCTACCATTCCTTCCCGCACCAGCTCTCGGGCGGTCAGCGTCAGCGGATCGTCATTGCCATCGCCCTTGCCATGGACCCGGCACTGCTGATCGCGGACGAGCCGACTACCGCGCTCGACGTGACGACGCAGGCGCAGATCCTCAGCCTCTTCAAGCAGCTGAAGGAGACGCATTCGGCCGGCATCATGTTCGTGACCCACGACTTCGACGTCGTGGCCGAGATCGCCGACCGCGTGGTCGTGATGCAGAAGGGCCTCGTGGTGGAGCAGGGGACGGCGGACGAGGTCCTGAACCGGCCCAAGCACCCCTACACCCGTCAGCTGATCGACGCGGTGCCGCGCCGCACCCGCGAGGCCCCGCCCTCGATCGAGGGCAACGAGGTGGTGATGAAGGTCGTCGCGCTGGAAAAGACCTTCCACACCGCGCGCACGCTCTTTGCGCCGGCCCGCACCGTGAAGGCGGTGCAGGACGTGAACCTCGCGATCCGCAAGGGGGAGACCCTGGGCATCGTGGGCGAATCCGGGTCGGGCAAGTCCACGCTGGTGCGCTGCCTGATCCGCCTGACCGACATCGACGATGGCGCGGTCTGGATCGGCGGCAAGGAATTCTCACGCATTCCGCGCGGGCAGCTCCATGACTGGCGCAAGAAGATCCAGATCATCTTCCAGGACCCCTACGGCTCGCTCAACCCGCGCCGCACGATTGGCGACCAGCTGGTCGAGGGGCCGGTGAACTTCGGCGTGCCCCGCAAGGTGGCGATGCAGAAGGCCCGCGAGCTGCTGCGCATCGTGCGGATGGAGCAGGACGCGCTGCACCGCTATCCGAACCAGTTCTCGGGGGGCCAGCGTCAGCGGATCTGCATTGCCCGCGCCCTGATGGTGGAGCCGGAAATCCTGATCGCGGATGAAAGCGTCTCGGCGCTGGACGTGTCGGTGCAGAAGGAAGTTCTGAACCTGCTGGCCGAGATCAAGGAAGAGATGGGCCTGACCATGCTCTTCATCACCCACGACCTGCGCGTCGCGGCCCAGGTCAGCGACAACATCGTGGTGATGAACAAGGGCCAGATCGTGGAACGGGGCAACTCGGACCAGGTCTTCTCGAACCCGCAGAACGAGTACACCAAGAAACTGCTTGCCGCGATGCCGGGCCAGGGGTGGGAAGTTCCCGACATCGCCGCATTGGAACGGGCGGGGGCCTGACACAGCGCCCCCGGTCGGGGGCAGTGTCACGCGCTTGCCGGTTCCCGCCCGTCCAACCAAATCCCCTCGGGGCGCGGCCTTGGCTGCGCCCCAACTTACGACAGTGAAAGGAAAATCAATGTCTGTCCCTCTTTCCAAGGTCCGCAAGCTCGGCAACACCTACTACCTCTCGGGTGAGCTCGGCTTCTCCGCGCCCGGCCTTCTGGCCGAAGGCGGCGTTGCCGGTCAGACCAAGCAGTGCCTGGAAAACATCAAGGCCACGCTGGCCGGTGAAGGCCTGAGCCTCGACGACGTGGTCACCGCCACCTGCTACCTCGTGAACCCCTCCGACTTCGGCGCGTTCAACGAGGTCTATGCCTCCTACTTCGGCGATCCCAAGCCCTCGCGCACGACCGTCGGCATCGAGCTGATGCTGCCCGAGGCGCTGGTGGAAATCACCGTCATCGCCGAGGGGAAGTGATCCCCGCCCATGGCTGACGTCATCGTTCTCGGCGCCGGCATGATCGGCGTGTCGACCGCACTGGCCCTGCAGGCCCGCGGTCGCGATGTGCTCCTGATCGACCGCAAGGCGCCCGGGCGCGAGACCAGCTATGGCAACGGCGGCCTCATCCACGGTGAGGCCGCCGAACCCTATCCGATGCCGCGGGACCTCTCCGCGCTGTGGAACGTCGCGCTGCGGCGCGACAACAACATTCACTGGACCTTCGACGCGCTGCCGTCGCAGGCCCGCGCGCTCTTCGCCTACTGGTGGCACTCGCAGCCCGCGCGCCACATGGAGCTGTCGAAGACCTACCACGCGATCACCGCGCGCTCGCCCGCGGACCACCACGGGCTGATCGAGGCGTCGGGCGCCTCCGACATCATTCGCCACAAGGGGTACCGTACCGGCTTCGGCAGCAAGGACGGGTTCGACGGGGGCCGGGCGGAGGCGCAGGCGGTGGCCGATCGCTGGGGCCTGAAGCTGCGGGTGCTGAGCGGCGACGAACTGGCCGCCGAGGAGCCCGCGCTGACCCGCCGCTACGCCGGGGCGATCGAATGGCAGGATGCGATCTCCTGCACCGATCCCGGTGCGCTCGTGCAGGCCTATGCCGATCTCTTCACCCGTCGCGGCGGCAAGGTCGAGAAATCCGAGATCTCCGCCATCGCCCCGATCGGGGCCGGCTGGCGCGTCCATGGCTCTGCCGGGACCCATGAGGCCGGCGACCTGGTGCTCGCCGCCGGGCCCTGGACGCCGCGCCTGATCGCGCCGCTGGGGTATCGCCTGCGCATGGTACGCAAGCGCGGGTATCACCTGCATTTCAAGGGCGGCACCGCGCTCGACATGATCTTTGCCGATGCGGATCGCACCGGCGTGCTGATCCCCACGCGCATGGGCACCCGCCTGCTGACCGGGGCGCAGGTGGTGCGGGAAGGCGCCGCGCCGAACCCTGTGCAACTGGCCAAGGTCGAGGCCCAGACCCGTGAGTTCATCGACCTTGGCCGACGGGTCGAGGCCCAGCCCTGGCACGGCGACCGGCCCTGCATGCCGGACATGCTGCCGGTCGTTGGGGCGCTTTCGAAACACAGGGGCCTGTGGCTGAACACCGGCCACGGGCATCAGGGCTTCACGCTGGGGCCGACCACCGCCGAACTGCTGGCGGACGACATGCTGACGGGACAGACCGCCCATCCGGTTCTGCGCCCGGCACGATTGGGGCTCTGACCTGCGGGTCGGGCCGGATGACAGGAGAAGACGAGATGACCGATACGCCGAAACTGGCCACCGATCCCGCGGACCTCAGCGCGATCGAGGCCCGCAGCCTGATTGCCCGCCGCAAGCTTTCGCCGGTGGAACTGGCCGAGGCCTGCATCGCGCGGACCGAGGCGGTGAACCCGGCCGTCAACGCGCTTGTGGACTACGACTTCGAGCGCACGCTGGCCGAGGCCAAGGCCTCCGAGGCGCGGGTCGCCAAGGGCGAGACGCTGGGCCTCGTCGAGGGGCTGCCCTTCGGCGTGAAGGACATGATCGACGTGACGGGCCTCAAGACGACCCTCGGCTCGACCATCTACAAGGACAATGTCGCCACCAAGGACGACGCCATCGTGGCCGCCATGCGCGCCGCCGGGGCAGGGGTGCTGGGCAAGACCAACAACCCCGAGTTCTCGGCCGGGGCCAACACCCGCAACGCGGTCTACGGGGTCACCGCCAACCCGCATGACCTGACCAAGAGCTGCGCCGGCTCCTCGGGCGGGTCTGCCGTGGCACTGGCCACCGGCATGGCACCGCTCTGCACCGGCTCGGATACCGGCGGCTCGCTCCGCAACCCGGCCGCCTTCTGTGGCGTCGTGGGCTATCGCCCGACCCCCGGCGTGGTGCCCGGCAATACCCGCGGCCCGGCGCTGATCCCGCTGCCGACCTCGGGCCCGATGGCCCGCACCGTGGCCGATGCGGCTCTGATGCTGGCGGTGCTGGCGCGGCCCGACCGCGATGATCCCTACACCTATGTCTCCGGCGGCAAGACGCCCTGGGACCCGATGGCCTTCACCAACCTGCCGCGGGTCGACCTGACGACGCTGAAGTTCGCGATGACCGAGGACTACGGCTTCACCCTGACCGAGAACATCGTGCGCCGGGCCTTCCAGAAGACCTGCAAGGGCCTCGCGCCCTATCTCGGGCAGCTGGACGAGGGCACGCCGGACTGCACCGATTGCGACCGGATCTTTGCCGTGCTGCGCGCCGTGATGATGATGGCCGGTCACGAGGACCGGATGAAGCATCACGCCGACCAGATGGGCCCGAACGTGACCGCCAACTGGGAAGAGGGGCTGGGGTATTCCGGTCTCGACGTAGCGCAGGCACTGACCCAGCAGGGGGCCTTCTACCGCCGCTGGCAGGCCTTCTTCGAGACCACCGACTACGTGCTCTCGCCCGCCGTCACCATCTCGCCGCGCAACTGGCGCGAGCTCTACCCCGAGGAGATCGACGGCCAGAAGACCGAGAGCTACTACCACTGGCTGTCGCTGGCCTATGCCTCGACCGTGGCGGGCCATCCGGCGATCACCATCCCCGTGGGCCGCGACGAGGCGGGCATGCCCTTCGGCCTGCAGATCGTCGGCAAGCGCGGCGACGACCTCGGCGTGCTGGCCGTGGCCGCCGAGATCGAGGCGCTCTTCAAGGATGATGCCGAGTTCGGGATGCCCAAGGTGGACATCGCAGCCCTCAAGGCCGCGCCGAAACTCTCGGAGGCCGACGGTTTCTTCGGGTTCGCCTGAGCGGCAGGCTTCGCGCCCCTGTCGGGCGTGACGCCGTGAGTATTTTCGGAAAGATGAAGCCCCGGGGGACACCTCCCGGGGCTTTGTCGTGTCCGGCGCGGGCTATCGACGGAAGGGCAGGCCGCGCCTCAGGAAAAAGCCCGCAGGCGTTCCATGGGGATTTCCTTGATCGGGCGGGGTTCCTCCAGCGGGACGAAGGTCACCTGAAGCCCGGCCTCCTGCAGGTCGCAGATGGCGAAGCTACTGCCCTCCACCACCGAGAGCGCATCGGTCCGGGTCAGGTCCACCGTCGACTGGTGGCCGCTGGTGATCACCACCGGCACCCCGTGCCAGAGGCTCATCCGGTTGTAATGCACGTGACCGGAGAGGATGCAGAGCACCTGCCGGTCCGCGATCAGGGTCTGGAGGCGTGCGCTGTCCTCGGCGCTCAGCGTGGCCCAGGGCAGGCCGCCGTTGCCGGGGATCGTCTTGGGCGGGTGGTGCAGGACGAGGATCTTCGGCAGGTCGAGGTGCCGCCCGAGCGCGCGTTCGAGGACGGCGAACTGCGCCTCGTCCAGTGCGCCACCCACCTTGCCGGGCACCGAGGTGTCCAGCGCGATGACATGCAGCCCCGCGTGCACCGCCTCATGGTCCACCGGGCCGTCCGGGGCGGTGGCGTAGCCCTCGAAGACCGCGTGGAACGGGCCGCGCCGGTCGTGGTTGCCCAGGGTCAGCACCACCGGCATGTCGAGCCCTTCGAGAATGCGCTGCACGTGGCGATAGCTCGCCTCGTCGCCCACGTTGGTCAGGTCGCCAGAGGCGATGACGAGGTCGGGCGCCGGGTGCAGGCGGTTGGCGATCTCCACCAGCCGGCGCAGGACCGCCTCGGTGTCGCCGTGGCGCTCGGGGTCGTCGGTCTCCGGGGCGGAGACATGCAGGTCGGTGATGTGCAGGAAACGGGTCATCTTCTGTCCTTCGGAACGACGGGCGGGCCGCGTCCTCCACGCCACGCGCCCTGCCGGGAATTCTCTGCCCCGGCCCGGACCAGCATCCGCGCGGGCGGGCAAACGTCAAGGCCGGGTCCGGGTGGGCGGGCGAGGGTGGGCGCGGCGCAGGGGGGCGTCCCTCTCCTAGGCAGGGGCTGTGACGCTTCCGTGACGCCGGGGCGTGACGCCCGGGCAGGCACCCGGGGCAGGGTGAGTCGCCCGCCTGACGGCGGAAGGGGACCACGCGGGTCAGGGAGGTGCTGGCCAGGGCGTGCTGCGCTGCGGCGATTTTCATTGTGTGGCAAGGGGTTGCAGTGCGGCGCGCGCTGCCTTTGCAAGTCATTCTTATTAATAAAAACAAGGGCTTGCGTGATCCTGGATCGGGGCTATGTTGCGCGCCCAAGCCAAGAGGACCGCCCCATGACCAACACGATGAAACTCGCCATCGGCTCGCTGGTGGTCGGGGTGGCCGTCCTTCTCCTGAAGTCGATTGCCTATTGGATGACCGGGTCCGTCGCGCTGCTCTCTGACGCGCTGGAGAGCACGGTAAACGTGGCCACGGCCATCGCGGCGCTGGTTGCGATCCGGGTCGCCGCGCGGCCCGCCGATGACAACCACCCCTACGGCCACCACAAGGCGGAGTTCTTTGCCGCCGTCTTCGAGGGGGTGATGATCGTCATCGCCGCGCTGCTGATCCTGCGCGAGGCCTGGCATGGTATCCAGGAGCCGCGCGTGCTGGACACGCCCTTCGGCGGCCTTGCGATCAACCTGCTTGCGACGGCGGCGAACGGGTTCTGGGCCTGGATGCTGATCACCCGCGGGCGGCGCCAGAAGAGCCCGGCGCTGGTGGCCGACGGCAAGCACCTGATGACCGACGTGGTGACCTCCTTCGGCGTGGCCATCGGCCTGCTGCTGGCGGTGTCGACGGGGATCTGGATGCTTGACCCGATCATGGCGATCCTCGTGGCGCTGAACATCCTGTGGTCCGGTGCCAAGGTGATCCAGGAGAGCCTCAGCGGCCTGATGGACGAGGCCGTGCCGGAGGAGATGCTGTCCAAGCTGCGCGACATCATCGCGGCGGAATCGAACGGCGCGATGGAGGCCCACGACCTGCGCACCCGCCACGCCGGGCCGGTGACCTTCATCGACTTCCACCTTGTCGTGCCGGGGACCATGTCGGTCTTCAAGGCGCATGAGATCTGCGACCGGATCGAAAGGGAGCTGGAGCGCCAGATCGGCGACACCAAGGTGACGATCCACGTGGAGCCGGACCACAAGTCCAAGTACGACAACCCGCAGGAACAGGTGATCCTGCCGAAGTGATCCGGCCAGGGTTATCCTGCCAGGGTTATCCTGCCAGAGTTATCCTGCCGAAGTGATCCGGCAGGACCGGCCCTGTGGGTTCAGAACCCGATCGGATCGATCGGCGCGATGGCCCCGATGGCGCGTTCCAGCACGGCGCCGGCCTCCAGCAGGCGCTTGTCCTGGAACCGGTCGGAGAGCAGCTGCACCCCCATCGGCTTGCCGGGCGCGGAGCCGACCGGCACGGAGAGCCCCGGCAGCCCGATGATCGGCGTGCCCGAAAGCGGCGCACAGATGCCGTAGAACCACGCGGCATCCGCGTCCTCCGAGACATCGTAATCGTCGATCATCGGTTTCGCCCATGTGGTGGCGGTCAGCACCAGAGGGAATTTCTGGAAGAACATCTGCCAGTCCACCAGCAGGGCGGAGCGCCTGGTCAGCGCCTTGAGGAAGGCGTCGCGGCTGTCGAGTTCGGGCACCCCTTCGAGCAGCAGGTCGATGGATTTCTTCATCTTCCAGTCGCCGTTGTCCATCATCAGCCCCTGAAGGCCCGCGCGCATCTCGTTGCCGAGGATCAGGCGCCAGTAGTCCATCAGTTCGGCAAAGGAGGGCGGGGTGACCTCTTCCACGGTGTAGCCCGCATCGGCGAGGATCGCGCCGGCCTGCCGGATCGCGGCGCTGACCTCGGGGTCGACCGGGGCCTCGTCGGTTTCGGCCAGCATGGCGACCTTGCAGGGCGCGTGGCCCAGGGGGCCGAAGATGTCGCCTGCGGGCACCTGCCAGATGTCGCGCGGATCATGGCCCGAGAGGGCGAGCGCGCCGAGGCGGATATCCTCGATCGAGCGCGCCAGCGGCCCCTGCACCGAGGCCATCTGCGAGACGATCATCCGGTGCGGCACGCTGGGCGAGGTGGCGGCCAGCAGGCCCGAGGTGGGGCGCAGGCCGTAGACCCCGCAGGCATAGGCCGGGTAGCGGACCGAGCCGCCGATGTCGTTGCCATGGCCGATGGCGCCGATCCCCGCCGCCGTGGCCGACCCCGCCCCGCCGGAGGAGCCGCCGGGGGTCAGCGCCTTGTCATGCGGGTTGTAGGTCGCGCCGTGCAGGTCGTTGTTGGTAAAGGCGCGCATGGAATAGCAGGGCGTATTGGTCCGCCCTAGGATCACCGCGCCCGCGGCCTTCATGTTCTGCACCACCGACCCGTCGGAGGCGGCGATATTGTCCTTCTGCGCCACGACCCCGTTGGTGGTGGCCCGCCCGCCGTAATCGACGTTGATCTTCACCGTGACCGGCACGCCGTGCAGCGGGCCGCTGGGGCCCGAGGTGCGCAGGGTGGCATCGGCCGCGCGGGCGGCCTCCATGGCCTGCTCCTCCAGCGGGTCGACCACGGCATTCAGCGCCGGGTTCACCTGCGCCATGCGGGCCAGTGCGCTTTCCGTCGCCTCGACGCTGGTGATGCGGCCAGCGGCGATCCCGTCCGCAAGCTCGGCTGCGGTCCATTTCCAGAGGTCGGTCGTCATGGGAGCTCTCCTTGATCCGGGGGCAGGGCGGCCCCGCACGCAGGGGCAAGCTAGGCCGCAGCCAGCGGACAGAGCAATTCCCCCATATGGTGTAAAATGGAGGGGCGGCGGCATGGGCCCCCCGGGATATCGGCTCATTGCCCGATTTTTGGGCGCTGCGCCCGGGCCCGCGCCGCAGCGTCACGATCCGCCTGTTCAGGCTCCGGGCCCGCTGGGCCTAGGTCATTTGTAGGCAAACTACCTCCGGTGAGCTGTCAAGGAATTGTTAATCGTTGATTTTGTGTCGGGAGTTTGCCGCAATGCCGGCAGGAGCGGGCCCGTGGCGGCCCTCCATTGGGACAGGCGGGGCCGGATTGCGCGCCTGTCGCGCGCGGCGGCGGACCCGCCGTTGGAACCAGTGCCGGAGCCAGAGTCGGGGCCCGATCCGGGACCAGGGCTGGGACCCGAGCAGAGACCGGAAAGGACATGTGCCGATGATCGAGATCGAAAACGTCACCAAGATTTACGGCGAAGGCAAGAGCGCCTTCCGCGCCCTCGACGACGTGTCGGTCACGATCAAGGATAACGAGTTCTTCACCCTGCTGGGGCCCTCGGGCTGCGGCAAGACCACGCTTCTGCGCACCATCGCGGGTTTCGTCGATCCCTCCAGCGGGTCGATCCGGCTGGGTGGCAAGGACATCCTGCAAAGCCCGCCCTACAAGCGCCCGGTGAACACGGTGTTCCAGAATTACGCGCTCTTCCCGCACATGACCGTCGCGCAGAACATCGCCTTCGGCCTCGAGATGCTGGGCAAGCCCAAGCGCGAGGTGAAGGCCACCGTCGAGGAGATGCTGGAACTGGTGCGGATGACGCCCATGGCGGACCGCCAGACCGGCCAGATCTCGGGCGGGCAACAGCAGCGGGTGGCGCTGGCCCGGGCGCTGGCCCCGCGTCCACAGGTGCTGCTGCTGGACGAGCCGCTCTCGGCACTCGACTTCAAGCTGCGCAAGGACATGCAACTGGAGCTGAAGCGCCTGCAGACCGAAACCGGGATCACCTTCGTCTTCGTCACCCACGATCAGGAAGAGGCGCTGACCATGTCCGACCGGATCGCCGTGATGAACGCGGGTGAGATCCGGCAGATCGGCGGCGCGCGTGACATCTACGACCAGCCGGCCGAACGCTTCGTGGCGGATTTCATCGGGGATACGAACTTCCTCGACGTCGAGGTGCTGGAGATCACCGGCGACGCCGCCCGCGTGCGCCTTGCCGGAGGGGCCGAGACCACGGCGCGCGGGGCCGCCGAGGCGGGCACCGGCATGGGCGCGGCCACGCTGGCGACCCGGCCGGAACATGCGCGCCTCGTCCCGGCGGGGCAGGGGGTGATGGAGGGGCTGCTGTCGCAGGTGGTCTATTTCGGCACCGATACCCATTACCACGTCACGCTGGCCGATGGCGCGGCGTTCACCCTGCGCCAGCAGAACACGCCGGACATGGCCCATGCCTTCACGCAGGGCGACCGGGTGGGCATCCACCTCGCCCCCGGCGTCGGCCAGCTGCTGAAGGATTGAGGCCATGAGCGACCTGTCCGCCGCCCGCCGCGCCACGGAACGCCGCAACCGCTGGCTTCTGCTCAGTCCGGCGCTGCTGATCCTGATCTTCGCCGCCGCAGGCCCGCTGCTGATCGTCGTGGTCTATTCCTTCCTCACGCCGGGCGACTACGGCGGGGTGAAGCCAGACTTCTCGTGGAACGCGTGGTTCTCCGTGGTGATGGAGCGGGACTTCTTCACCGAGGAGCTGACCTTCGCCGATGCCCACCTGTCGATCTTCTGGCGCTCGCTCAAGCTGTCGCTGATGACCACGGTGGCCGCCTTCGTCTTCGGCTTCCCGACGGCCTATTTCATCGCGACGCGGCCCAAGCGCAGCCGGGATGCATGGATGCTGCTGATCATGATCCCGTTCTGGACCAACCTGCTGATCCGCACCTTCGCGATCATGGAACTGATCCGGGCCGAGGGCACGGTGAACACGCTGCTGCTGTGGCTGGGGATCATCGACGCGCCGATCCAGATGCTCTTCACCGAGTTCTCGATCATGCTGGGCATGGTCTATGTCTACCTGCCGTTGATGGTCCTGCCGATCTACGCCTCGATGGAGCGGTTCGACTTCTCGCTGGTCGAGGCGGGCTATGACCTCTACGCGACCCGGTGGAAGGTCCTCTCCAAGGTGATCGTCCCGCTGGTGAAGCCGGGCGTCATCGCGGGCTCGATCCTCGTCTTCGTGCCCTGCCTCGGGGCCTATGTGACGCCCCGCGTGCTGGGCGGCGGCAAGAACCTGATGCTGGGCAACCTGATCGAGCTGCAGTTCGGACAGGGCCGCAACTGGCCGCTGGGGGCCGCGCTGTCGCTGACGCTGCTGGCGATCGTCATGGTGGCGCTGCTCTTCTACGTGCGTGCCGCCGGTCAGGACGGGGAGAAGAGCCATGGCTAAACCCTTCGACATCCGCAAGCAGACCGGGTTCACGCCCCTCGCCATCCTCTGCTTCGTGCTGCTTTACCTGCCGATCATCCTGCTGGTGGTCTATTCCTTCAACGCCGGCTCCTCCATCGCGCTGTGGGAGGGCTTCTCGCTGCGCTGGTACGCAAGCGCGTGGGAAAACGAGGCCGTGCAGGCGGCCACCATCCGCTCGGTCGTCATCGCCTCGGCGGCCTCGGCGCTGGCGACCACGGCGGCGGTGCTGGCGGCGCTGGCCACCACGCGGGTCAAGCCGTGGCGCGGGCAGGGGGCGGTCTTTGCCCTGATCAACCAGCCCCTCATGGTGCCCGAGATCGTGACCGCCGTGTCGCTGCTGATCTTCTTTGCCATGATCAAGGTCCAGACCGGCTACACCGGGTTGTGGTACCTGATCCTCGCCCACGCGGCCTTCTGCATTCCCTTCGCCTACATGCCGATCCGGGCGCGGCTGCAGGGCATGGACCTGACGCTGGAACAGGCGGCCTCGGACCTCTACGCGACGCCGTGGCAGACCTTCCGCCGCATCACCCTGCCGCAGCTGTTCCCGGGCATCCTCGCCGGTGCCATGCTGGCCTTCGTCATCTCGCTGGATGACGTGGTGATCACCGAATTCGTGAAATCCGCCGGGCAGGACACCCTGCCGACCTACATGCTGGGCCAGCTGCGGCGGAACATCACGCCCGAGGTCAACGCGATTTCCACCGCGTTGCTTGCCGCCTCCATCATTCTGGTGGTGGCCTTCTTCTTCCTCAGCCGGACGCGAAAATGATCCGGTCCAACCATCCAACTGGGAGTAACCACATGAAACGGACGCTGCTTCTGTCCACTGCCGCCGCCATCGGCCTGACCGTTCCGGCCCATGCCGAAGGGGTGCTGAACCTCTACAACTGGGGCAATTACACCAGCCCCGAGATGATCGAGAAGTTCGAGAAGGAATTCGACGTCAAGGTCACGATCACCGACTACGACAGCAACGACACCGCGCTGGCCAAGATCAAGGCCGGTGGCCACGGCTTCGACATCGTCGTGCCCTCGGGGACCTATGTGCCGATCTTCATCGAGGAAGGTCTGCTGATGGAGTCCATGCCGAGCGAGATGGAGAACTTCAAGAACATGGACCCGCAGTGGGTCGACGTGCCCTTCGATCCGGGCCGCAAGTACACCGTTCCGTGGCAATGGGGCACCGTCGGCATCACCGTGAACACCGCGGTCTATGGCGGCGACATCAACACCGCCGACCTGATCCTGAACCCGCCGGAAGAGCTGAAGGGCAAGATCAACGTCGTCCCCGAGATGATGGACGTGATGCGTCTCGCCATCTTCGCGCTTGGTGGGGAGCAGTGCACCGGCGACAAGGAGGTGCTGATGAAGGTGCGCGACACCCTCGTCGAGGCCAAGAAATCCTGGCTCTCCATGGACTACGGCAACATCGAGAAATACGCCAAGGGCGACCTCGCCGCGGGCGTGAACTGGAACGGTGCCTCGCTGCGGGCGCGGCTCCAGAACGAGGACATCGCCTTCGGCTATCCCCAGACCGGCTACCCGATCTGGATGGACAACGCCGCGATCCTCGCCGACGCGCAGAACGTGGAGAACGCCAAGCTGTTCCTGAACTTCATCATGGACCCCGAAAACGCGGCCATGCTGTCGAACTTCGCCCGCTATGCCAACGGCATCGCCGGGTCGGAGCAATACATGGACGAGGTCATGTCCGCCGCGCCCGAGGTGGTGGTGCCGGACGAGCTGAAGGCCGCCGGTGTCGTGTCGATCGTCTGTCCGCCCGAGGTGCAGAAGATCTACACCGCCATCTGGACCGAACTGCAGAAGTGATCTTCTGATGTATCTGGGGGCGCAGGGCCACGGTCCTGCGCCCCGTCTCGTCTGCCCCTACCTTGACGGAGCGCCCCATGCAGACCCCCGACCTGATCATTGCCAACGGCCGCCTCATGACCTTCGACCCGGCGCGCCCCATGGCCGAGGCGCTCGCCATCGCGGATGGCCGCATCATGGCCGTCGGCACGACCGACGCGATCCGCATGCTGGCCGGGCGCGGCACCCGGATCGTGGACGCGGGGCAGGCGACGGTGCTGCCCGGCATCATCGACAGCCATGTGCACCTCTTCGGCGGCTCGGCCGAGCTCGACTACCTCGACCTCTTCGGCGTGACGGGCTTCGACGCGGTGACCGAGAAGGTCCGCGCCTATGCCGAAACCTGCCCGGCGGGCGAGGTCGTCTTTGCCATCATGGCCGAGTACGCGATCTTCGGGGCGGGGCATCAGACCACGCGCCACGATCTCGACCGGGTGCTGCCCGACCGGCCCTTCGCCATCTTCGCCCCGGATCATCACACCATGTGGGCCAATACGAAGGCGCTGGAGATGGGGGGCGTCCTGCAGGGCGGTGCGGTCGAGAAGGGCTCGGAAATCGTCATGGGCGCGGACGGACTTGCCGCCGGCGAGCTGCGCGAATCCGGGGCCTTCGGGCCGGTGCTGCGCTGCACCCGCTATGGCGGGCGGGAGCTGATGGGCATGGTGACCGGCGCGGACCCCGAGGGCGCGGGCCCGGCGGAACGCGCGATGGACCGCGACGTGCTGGCGCGCGGGCTGAAACACTGCGCCCGTCAGGGGATCACCGGGCTGCACAACATGGACGGCAATTTCTACACTGCCGAGTTGCTGCAGGATCTCGACGCCGACGGGCGGCTGCTCTGCCGGACCGAGATCCCGTTCCACTACAAGAATTTCGATCCCCTCGACCGGTTCGAGGAGGCCGCGGAAATGCGCCGCCGTTTCACCGGTGACCGTGTCTGGTGCAACCGGGTGAAGTTCTTCATGGATGGCGTGGTGGAGAGCGGCACCGCGCTGATGCTGCGGCCCTATCCGAACAGCGAGAGCATCGGCGACGCGATCTTCGAGACCGATCACTTCAACGCGGCGATTGCCCGGGCCGATGCGGCGGGCTTCCAGATCGCGGTCCATGCCATCGGTGACCGGGCCGTGCGCCAGACCCTCGATGCCTATGAGGCCGCGCAGGCGGCCAACGGGGTGCGAGACAGCCGCCACCGCATCGAACATGTCGAGACGCTGCGTCCCGACGACCTGCCGCGCTTCGCGGAACTGGGTGTCGTGGCCTCGATCCAGCCCGGCCATGCGCCGCGCGGGGGCTACTTCCCGCCCCACGGTCTGGATGAGCGGCTGCACGCGGATCAGATCCCGCTGGCCTTCGCGTGGCAGGACATCCGCGAGAGCGGCGCGCGGGTCTGCTTCTCGACCGACTGGCCGGTGATCCCGGTGGACGTGATGCGCACGATCAAGGCCGCCGTCGCGCCGCTTGCGATGCCCGCGCCGTGGAAGGACCAGCGCCAGTCGCTCTTCGACACGCTGAAAAGCTACACCGCCGACAACGCCTGGGTCGGGTTCCAGGAGGATCGGCTGGGGCAGCTGAAGCCCGGGATGCTGGCAGACGTTGTGATGCTCTCCCACGACCTCGAGGCGCTGGACCCCGAGGAGATCACCAAGGCCAGTGCCCAGCTGACCCTCTGCGGCGGGCAGGTGACCTGGGAGGCCTGAGGCCTGATGCCGGGGGGCGCGCGCCGCGGGGCGGGCCGCGATCCGCCCTGCGGCCAGCTGCCGCGCTTGACCGGGGCAGGGGGGCTGCCCATCTTGGCACCAGACACCGCCGGCGCCCGCCATCGGGGCGCGGCCTGCATGGAATTGTAGATGTTGGAGCTTGTTCAGACCCGCTGAGTTTCCGGAAAGACCGGGAACGCCAGCCGCACAGCGCCCCGGCGAGGCCGGGTGTGCCCGTGCCCCCATCGCGTCTGACACAGGCAACCATCATGAACATATCACGACAGGAACAGCGCGTGCTTCACGTGCTGGCACAGGGCGGCTGCATCCGCCATGAACGCGAGGGTGCACGCATTGCCGCCGTCCTCTGCTTCACCCGCGACGGTTTCGTCCTCGCGGATTTCACGCTCGAGGTCTTCGGCAAGCTGCGGCGCAAGAGGCTGATCGCCTCGACCAACGCGCAGCCTTACCGGATCTCGGACCGGGGCCGGCGCGCAGTGCGCAGCCAGCCCGACAACCGCTGAGCCGCCGCGCGGAAGCGCCGGGGCCCGGCAGAGCGGGAGGCAGGCGTTGGGCTTGCCTCCCAGCTGTTGGCCGCCCCGATCCACCCGGAACAGCCCCCGCCCCGCGAAATGCCGCCCCATGCCCCGTGCAGGCTGCGGCGTTTTGCGCAACCCCGTTATGCGACGGCAATTTTCATGCGCTATACGGGTTACAGGCGTTCCAACCTTGCGTTAACGAGCCGTGTTTCCGCAATGGATACGACTTTAACGAAACTGGAATCCCTCCCATGCCCAACGGTACCACCCTCGAGGTGCCCGCTGGTGCGGCAAGGACCGCGACGCCGTCCAACTCCCCGGCCCGCGTCCTGCTGGCCAGCCTCATCGGCACCACCATCGAATTCTTCGATTTCTACGTCTACGCGACCGCCGCCGTGCTGGTCTTCCCGTCGCTGTTCTTCCCCAACAGCGATCCGATGACCGCGCTTCTGGCCTCCTTCGCGACCTTCTCCATCGCCTTCTTCGCCCGTCCCTTCGGCGCGATCGTCTTTGGCCACTACGGCGACCGCATCGGCCGCAAGGCCACGCTGGTCGCGGCCCTGCTGACGATGGGCATCTCGACCGTGGTGATCGGCCTGCTGCCGACCTACGAAACCATCGGCGTCGTCGCGCCGCTGCTGCTGGCGCTCTGCCGCTTCGGCCAGGGCTTCGGCCTCGGCGGGGAGTGGGGCGGCGCCGTGCTGATGGCGACCGAAAACGCCCCCGAGGGCAAGCGCAGCTGGTACGGGATGTTCCCGCAGCTCGGCGCGCCCGTGGGCCTCTTCCTGTCCTCCGGCATGTTCTGGATCCTGCTGCACTTCATGCCGCAGGAAGACCTGCTGTCCTGGGGCTGGCGCGTGCCCTTCCTGTCCTCGATCGTGCTGATCGTGGTCGGCATGTGGGTGCGTCTGTCGATCACCGAAACGCCGGACTTCCAGAAGGCCATCGAGAAGGAAGAGCGGGTCTCCGTGCCCGTGGTCGAGGTGTTCAAGAACCACAAGGTCAGCCTCGTGCTGGGGACCTTCGTGGCGCTGGCGACTTTCGTACTGTTCTACATCGGCACCGCCTACCTGCTGTCCTACAACGTCAAGGTCGTGGGCATTCCCTTCCTCGACGCGCTGGAAATCCAGCTCTGGGGGGCGATCGTCTTCGGTCTCTTCATCCCGGTGGCGGGCAAGCTGGCAGATCGCTTCGGCCGTCGTCAGGTGCTGACCGTGACCACGATCCTGATCGCGCTCTTCTCCTTCCTCGTGCCGGTGCTGATGACCGACAACGAAGGCCGCATCTTTGCCTTCGTGACGCTGGCGATGCTGCTCATGGGCCTGACCTACGGCCTGATCGGGACCGCGCTTGCCGCGCCCTTCCCGACCCATGTGCGCTACACCGGCTCGTCGATCACCTTCAACTTCGCGGGGATCTTCGGGGCCTCGCTGGCGCCCTACATCGCGACCTACCTGCAGTCGAACTACGGCATGGCCTACGTCGGCTACTACCTGCTGGCCGCCGCGCTGATCACGCTGCTCTGCATCTTCGCCTCGGCGAAGGGCAAGGTGTGATCCGGGCCTGACTGCGGGCCCAGTTCCAGGCCCGACAGGTCGAGACAAACAGAAAGGCCGCCCCCCGGGGCGGCCTTTTGCGTCTTGGCCGCATGTCGTCCGATGACAACCGACGCCTGCCCGTGCCGGGCTCAGGCGAAGGTCAGCAGCCTGCGCGGCGTATCGACCATGATCCGGGTGATCTCCGCCTCGGTGAAGCCGCGCCGCCGCATCAGCGGCAGGACGTTGGCAAAGATATGCTGGAAACCATGCCCGCCGAACCGCTCCAGCCGCCCCTTGGTGCAGATGTCGTGGCTGATCAGGATCTGGTCGAGGTGCCCGCGCGCGATCAGCTTGCGCAGCCATTTCAGGCGCACGCCGTCGTTGGGCAGGTCGATGTCCGGGTTGGGCCAGTAGTAGGTCGTCTCCCAGCCGAAGAGATCGTATTCGATCACCACGCCTGTATCGGCGAGACGGAAGAGCGTGTCCTCGTCGAAGATCGTCCGGTCGATATGGCTGAGGATCACGCGGCCCATCGGCGCGCCCCGCGCGGCGCAGAAGGCGGCCACCTCCTGCGGCTGATCCTTCATCCGCCCCGGGTGGACGTTGAGCGCGGCCCCGGTGGCCGCCTGCGCCGCAAGCGCGCCCTCCATCACCAGCTTCTCCTGACCGGTCCAGGGTGTCTGGCAGCCGATCTCGCCGATGATGCCCGCCCGGGCACTGTCGCCCCAGGCGCGATCGAGGATCTGGCCGGTGATCTCCTCCGCGAAGCTCTCGGCCGACCGGTCGGCATTGGCCGCGTCCTGGTAGGCGTTCACATAGTGGCCCGAGCCCATGACGATCGGCAGCCCGGTGCGCTCCGACACGGAGCGCAGCATGGCAGGCCGGGGGCCGAGGCCGCCGACGGTCAGATCCACCACGGTGCGCCCGCCTGCCTTCTTCATCTCCGTCAATTCGGCGACGACGATGTCCTCGCTCTCGATCCGGAACTCGTCCGAGAAGAACTCCTGCCCGTAGCGCGCCCGGAAGCAGTTGCAGATGTCGAGCGGCTCGTGCCGCATGTCTTCCTGCGCCAGATGCGGCGGCGTCAGGTCGATGAAGAGATGCTCGTGCATCAGCACCTGCCCGAGGTCGTCGGGGTCGATCAGCCCGGTGACGGTCTGGACCTTGCCGGTCAGGTCGGAACGGGTCAGCGCCATCTCAGGCCTCCTCTGTCAGCATGTCGCGGTGGCTCAGCAGGAAGGCCTCTGCCGCCGCAAGAAATCCCTGCGTCTCTTCCTGACCCAGCGGCAGCGAGAGCGCAATGAGCCCGCGCGCGGCGAAGTAGTAGCCCGCCTCCAGCATCTCGAACTGGAGCAGCCGGCGCAGCATCTCGGCGCGTTCGGGCAGGGCCGCGACGCCGTGGATGTTCATGATCGAGCCGAGGCCCGAGACACGGTATGGCGCTGCATGGCGCGTGAAAAGCTCTGACAGGGCGGTGCGGAAGGCCTCGCCCCGGTTGAAGAGGGCCTCCAGCGCCTCACCCGTCAGCAGGTGGTCGCAGGCGGCGATCCCCGCCGACATGGTCAGCGTGTTGTTGTTGAAGGTGCCCGCGTGGGGCAGGGCGCCGGGCTGCGCGGGATCGAAGCGGGCCATCAGATCCCGTCGCCCGCCGAAGGCGCCGAAGGCCAGCCCGCCGCCGAAGAACTTGCCGATGACCGTCAGGTCCGGGGTGATTCTCAGCCGGTCCTGCATCCCGCCAAGCGCCATCCGCGCGGTCTGCACCTCGTCGAAGATCAGCACCGCCCCGGCCTCGGCCGTCAGGCGCCGCGCCGCTTCGAGAAACGCCCGTGTGGCGGGAATGCAGCCGCCCGCGCCCAGCATCGGCTCCACCACCAGAGCGGCGATCTCCGGCCCCCCCTCGAAAGCAGCCTCCAGCGCGGCGACGTTGTTGAAAGGCAGCACCAGCCAGTCATGGGGGGCGTTCACGGGCGACCCGCCGCCGCCGAAGCTCATCAGCCCGCCGTGGTAGCCGCCGTCGAAGACCACGATGCGGCCCCGCCCGGTCACGGCCTTGGCGAGGGCCACGGCCATCAGGTTGGCCTCGGTCCCCGAATTGCAGAAGCGCAGCAGCTCCATCGAGGGGAAGCGCGCCACCAGACGCTCCGCCAGCCCGATCTCGGCCTCGCTGTGGGAGGAGAGGCTGATGCCCTTGTCATGGGCCTCGGCCACCGCCTGTGCCAGCAGGGGCGAGGAATGGCCGAAGATGCCGGCCGTGAACTCACCGAGGAAATCGACGAAGCTGTGGCCGTCCACATCGGTCAGCCGGCAGCCCTCCCCGGAGGCGATGCAGAGCGGGAAGGGGCCGGACCAGAGCGAGGAGCGGGTATTGCCCCCGGGCATCACCGCGCGGGCCTGCTCCAGTCGCGCATGGCTGGTGGCGCGGGTGTCCTCGTAGCACGCCTGTGCAGCACTGAAGGCGCGGCCAAGGGCGCTGTTGGGCAGGGATGCTGTCATACCGGGACCTCTCACTGGAAAAACAGGGCGATCCCTCATCGCTATACGGCGTATATTGTTCTGGCAATCCCCTTTGACGCCATAGCGCGACACATGGCGCTAGACTTGCATCAATTGCGGCCATACCCTGTAGACTTGGGGAAAATACGACCATGAAGGGGGAGCTCCATGGCGGATGGAACGGGGACGGGCGTCGGCGACGCCGGGCACGACGGGATGCGCAAACGCGCCGGGCGTGCAGAACTATCACCGGAAAAGGTGCTGGCGAAGGCGATCGAGGTGATCGACAGCGACGGGCTGGAGGCCTTCTCGATGCGGCAGCTGGCCAAGGGTCTGGGCGTGACGCCCATGGCGCTCTACTGGCATTATCCCAAGCGGCACGACCTCGTGCGCGCCGTGGTGGCCGAGGTGCTCTCGGACGTGGTGCCGGCGCATGCGCCGCATTGGGAAGACTGGCTGCGGGACTACATGCACCGCTTCCGGGCGGCCATTGCGCGGCATCCGAACGTGGCGCCGCTGATCGGCGGGCAGCTGATCTCCAATGTCTCCGGCAACCTCGACATGATCGAGGCCCTGCTGACCCGGCTGGAAGAGGCGGGCGTGCCGGAGCATCGGATGGTGCAGGCCTACAACAGCGTGATGGGCGGCATGGTCGGCTTCGTGACGCAGGAGTTCGCCCTCGTGCCCGCGCAGTCGGACGCGGGCTGGGACAGCCGCATGAAGGAGGTCCTCGGCGGGATCGACGCCGAGCGGCATCCGCATCTGCACGCCATGCGGTCGCGGATGGAGAACCGCAGTTTCATCCTGCGGTGGGAAAACGGCGCGACCAAGCCCATGGACGACAGTTTCGACACCTTCACGGAGGTGATGATCGCGGGCATCCGGGCCCTCACGGTCTGACACCATCGGTCTGAACAAGGACGGCCCGGACCTCGCTGGTCCGGGCCGTTTGTCGTTGCGTGCGATGGTCGCGCGGCGTCGGGTCAGCCGACGATGTGATAGCCGCCGTCGATGTAATGCACGTCGCCGGTGATCGTCTTGGCCCCGTCCGAGGCGAGGAAGGCCGCATAGGCCCCCACGTCGTCCAGCGTGGCGAGGTGGTGCATCGGCACCTTCTCGGCGTTCTGCGCCAGCAGGTCGTCGAAATGGCCGATGCCGCTGGCCGCGCGGGTCTTCAGCGGGCCGGGGGAGAGGGCGTTCACCCGGATGCCCTTTTCGCCCAGTTCGGCGGCCATGTACTTGGTGACGGATTCCAGCGCGGCCTTCACCGGGCCCATGACGTTGTAGTTCTCCACCACCTTCTCGGCCCCGTAATAGCTGACCGTCATACAGCTGCCGCCCGCGGTCATCAGCGGCTCGGACTTGCGCACGAGATGCAGGAAGGAGCCCACGGAGATGTCCATCGCGGTCTGGAAGCCCGCGCGCGAGCAATCGGTGACACGGCCGTGGAGGTCCTCCTTCGGGCAGTAGGCGATGGAATGCAGCAGGATGTCGAGCTGTCCCCACTCCGCCGTCAGCGTATCGAAGAGCGCGTCGATCTGGGCCTCTTCGGTCACGTCGAGCGGGGCGATGACCTTGGCGCCCAGGGCCTCGGCCAGGGGGCGGACATGGGGCTCGGCCTTGGCGTTCAGGTAGGTCACGGCCAGCTCGGCGCCGGCCTCCTTCAGCGCCTTGGCGCAGCCCCAGGCGACCGACTGGTCGTTTGCGATACCGACGATGAGCGCCTTGCGGCCTGCGAGCGAGAACATGGGGGACCTCCGGACTGGCAACTGACAGCCCCTGTGTCGCGCGCGGCGGTGACAAACGCGTAAAGAAAAATGCCGCAACGCGGCGTAAGTCTGCGGCGGGCCCGCGGGCTGCCGCTTTCCGGGGCGGGTTGCTGCCTGCTGAAGCAGTTCGGGGCGTCCCGGTATCTTCGCTGTCTCTTCCGGGCGTTCCGCAGGAAGGGCGTCCGTCCGAGGCAGGGGGCTACTGCGGGCCGCCTTGGCTCAGGGCAGTACGCGCCGCAGCCCCGCCTGCACCTTCAGCAGCGGCGGCAGGAACTCCGCCACCACCGTCTCGGGCCCGTCCTGGGTGGCGGCAAAGCCGGTGTTCAGCGCCGCCACGACCCGGCCCGCGCTGTTGTAGAGCGGGATCGCCAGCGACCGCAGGCCCAGTTCGATCTCCTGGTCGATGACGGCATAGCCCTCGGCGCGGACCTGCGCCAGCCGGGCCATGATCTCTTCCGGGTCGCTGAGCGAGCGCGGCGTGCGCGGGCTGAGGTCGGAGCGTTCGATCACCGCGCGGGCCTCCTCCTCGGGCAGGGCGGCCAGCAGGATGCGCCCCATCGAGGTGCAATGGGCGGGCAGGCGCGAGCCGGGCATCAGGCCGATCGACATCACCCGGCGCTGCGCCGCACGGGCGAGGTAGACGATCTCCGTCTCGTCGAGGATCGAGACCGAGGTGGATTGTCCGATCTGGTCCGAAAGCTGGTCCAGCCACGGCTGCACGATATGGGGCAGGGGCAGGGCGGCCAGCGCCCCCATCCCCAGCCGCATCACCCGGGGTGTCAGCTGGAAGAACTTGCCGTCGTAATCCGCATAGCCCAGCCGGTGCAGCGTCAGCAGGCATCGCCGCGCCGTGGCCCGGTCGAGCCCCGTCGACTCGGCCGCCTCCGAGATGGACAGCCGGGGGTGATCGGCGCTGAAACACTCGATCACCTGCAGCCCTTTCGCCAGCGAGGCGATGAAATCGGTCGACTTGTTCACCATGCGCACAAACGAAGCCGCAGTATGAACAAATGTCAATATGCGCACGGGAGCGATGGTCATGGCGCTGCGACGCGGCTAGCAACATGCCGCTGCGGCGGCCTTCCGGGCGGCCGCGACAGAGGAGAATGCCATGGACAAGACACTCGCCACCCTGGCGGAGACCGTCGCGGATATCCCCGACGGCGCCACGGTCATGATCGGCGGCTTCGGCGGCTCCGGCGCGCCGGTAGAGCTGATCCACGCCCTGATCGACGCCGGTCCCAAGGACCTGACCGTGATCAACAACAACGCAGGCACCGGCCGGATCGGGATCGCCGCGATGATCGACGCCGGCATGGTGCGGAAGATGATCTGCTCCTTCCCCAAGTCGTCGGACCCGCGCGCCTTCACCGAGCGCTACCTCGCCGGCGAGATCGAGCTGGAGCTGGTGCCGCAGGGCACGCTGGCCGAGCGTATCCGCGCCGCGGGCGCAGGGATCCCGGCCTTCTACACGCCGACCTCCTACGGGACCGAGCTGGCCGAGGGCAAACCGGTCCACGAGTTCGACGGGCGGCCCTATGTGCAGGAACGCTGGCTCAAGGCCGACTATGCGCTGGTCAAGGCCGAGCTGGGCGAAGCCATGGGCAACCTGACCTACCGGCTGGCCGCGCGGAACTTCAACCCGATCATGTGCATGGCGGCGACCACCACCATCGCGCAGGTGTCCAAGATCGTGCCGGTCGGCGGGATCGACGCCGAGCAGGTGATCACCCCCGGCATCTTCGTCAACCGCGTCGTCGAAGTGCCGAACCCGCAGCAGGAAGAACAGCTGATCCGTTCGGGAGCGACCTACGCATGATGGACGATATCAAACTTTCCAACGACCAGATCGCCTGGCGCGCCGCGCAGGACATCGAGGACGGCGCCTACGTGAACCTCGGCATCGGCTTCCCCGAGAAGGTGGCGCAATTCACCGTCGAGGGCCGCGAGCCGGTGTTCCACTCCGAGAACGGTGTGCTGGGCTTCGGTCCCGCGCCGAAACCGGGCGAAGAGGACTGGGACCTGATCAACGCCGGCAAGAAGGCCGTGACGCTGAAGCCGGGCGCTGCCTTCTTCCACCATGCCGACAGCTTCTCGATGGTGCGCGGTGGCCACCTCGACGTGGCGATCCTCGGCGCGCTGCAGGTGGCCCAGACCGGTGACCTCGCCAACTGGCGCGTGGGCAACAAGGGCGTGCCCGCCGTGGGCGGGGCCATGGACCTCGTGCACGGGGCCCGGCGCGTGGCGGTGATCACCGATCACGTCACCAAGAACGGCGATCCCAAGCTGGTCGAGACCTGCACCTTCCCGCTGACCGGCGTGCAATGCGTGACCCGGGTCTACACCTCGCTCGCCGTGGTCGACATCGAGGACGGCCATTTCGTCCTGCGCGAGAAGCTGCCGCAGATCAGCTTCGACGAGCTGCAGGCCGTCACCGGGGCCGAGCTGAAGACCCAGGGCGAGGTCGGTGACCTCGTCGTGCCGGAACTCTGAGGAGGAGTAGAGATGACCGACGTTTACATTTGCGCCTATACCCGCACCCCCATCGGCCGCTTCGGCGGCACGCTGGCCCCGGTGCGGGCCGATGACCTTGGGGCGGTCCCGCTCAAGGCCCTGATGGCGGCCCATGACTTCGACTGGACCGCTGTCGACGAGGTGCTCTTCGGCTGCGCCAACCAGGCCGGCGAAGACAACCGCAACGTGGCGCGCATGTCCTCGCTGCTGGCGGGCCTGCCCGAGAGCGTGCCCGGCGGCACGATCAACCGGCTCTGCGGCTCCGGCATGGATGCGATCATCACCGGCGCCCGCGCGATCAAGGCCGGCGAGGCCGAGCTGATCGTGGCCGGCGGCGTCGAAAGCATGACCCGCGCGCCCTTCGTGATGCCCAAGGCCACCACCGCCTTCAGCCGCTCGAACGAGGTCTTCGACACCACGATCGGCTGGCGCTTCGTCAACCCGCTGATGAAGAAGCAGTACGGCGTGGATTCGATGCCCGAGACGGGCGAGAACGTGGCCGAGGACTTCAACATCTCGCGCGAGGACCAGGACGCCTTTGCCCTGCGCTCGCAGCAGAAGGCCGCCGCGGCCATCGCCTCGGGCCGTCTGGCCAAGGAGATCACCCCGGTGACCATCCCGCAGCGCAAGAAGGACCCGATCGTCTTCACCACGGATGAGCATCCGCGCGAGACCACGCTGGAGAAGCTGGCCAAGCTGCCGACACCCTTCCGCGAAGGCGGGTCGGTGACGGCGGGCAACGCCTCGGGCGTGAACGATGGCGCGGCTGCGCTGATCCTCGCCTCGGAAGCCGCGATCAAGAGCCACGGGCTGACCCCGATCGCCCGCGTCCTCGGCGGGGCCACCGCCGGTGTCGCGCCGCGCATCATGGGCTTCGGTCCCGCGCCTGCCTCGAAGAAGCTGATGGCGCGCCTCGGCCTGAAGATCGACGACTTCGACGTGATCGAGCTGAACGAGGCCTTCGCGTCCCAAGGTCTTGCCACGCTGCGCGACCTCGGCGTGGCCGACGATGATGCCCGGGTGAACCCCAACGGCGGCGCCATCGCGCTTGGCCACCCGCTCGGCATGTCGGGCGCCCGGATCACCGGCACCGCCGCGCTCGAGATGAAGCTGAACGGCGGCAAGCGGGCGCTGGCCTGCATGTGCATCGGCGTGGGCCAGGGCATCGCCATCGCGCTGGAAGCCGTCTGAGGCACGCCTCACGGACTGGGAAAAGGCCCCGGGAAACCGGGGCCTTTTGCGTTTCCCTCTCCATTCGGCATCCAAGAATTTTCGAAAAATCTTGGGAAAATTCTTCGAAGAATTTTCCGCGCCCCGGGCGGGCGGCCCGCGCCCCTGACCGGAAAATGCGCATTTTCCGGACCGTTTTCTGCGCAGAAAACGGCGGGCACCTCACTCGCGGCTCAGCGCCTCCACCGGGTCGAGTTGCGCGGCCGAGCGGGCGGGCAGGAAGCCGAAGGTCACCCCGATCAGCGTCGAGGAGAGGAAGGCCGCCAGCATCGCCACCAGAGAGAAGCTGAGCCGCAGGTCGGCGTTGAGCTCGCTCACCAGCGCACCGCCCGCAAGCGCGGCCAGTACCCCCAGCACCCCGCCCACGAGGCAGACCAGAACCGCCTCGATCAGGAACTGGCTCACGATGTCCGAGCGCCGCGCGCCGATGGCGATCCGCACGCCGATCTCTTTCGTCCGTTCGGTCACCGAGACCAGCATGATGTTCATCACCCCGATGCCGCCCACGATCAGCGAGATCACGGCGATCATCGCCACCAGCAGCGTCATGGTCTGGGTGGTGGAGGTGATCGTCGCGCGGATCGTGTCGGAGTTCTGCAGGAAGAAGTCCTTGGTCCCGTGCCGCTGCAACATCAGCGCCTCGATCTGCGCCTCTGCGGTGGCCATGTCGTAGTCGTCCGAGACCCGGACGCCGATGCTGTCCACGTTGTCCTGTCCGGTGATCCGCGACATCGAGGTGGTATAGGGCACCCAGACGTTCAGCGAGGAGGGGCCGAAACTGGCCCCGGAGGAGCGCACCACCCCGATCACCCGCACCGGCACCCGGCCCAGCAGGAGCACCTCGCCGATAGGGTCCTGCCCGCTTGCGAAGAAGGTGTCGCGTGTGTCCTCGTCGATCACCGCGACCTGTGCCCGGTCGGTCACCAGCGCGGCGTCGAAGACGCTGCCGGTGACGGTCTGGTAGGAATGCACGTCGAAGTAGTCGCCGCTGACGCCGTTGATCGTGGCCGTGGCCTCGGTATTGCCGTAGATCACCGAGGCCGAGGAGGAGACCGCAGGCGAGACGCCGAGCGCATAGTCCTGAAGGCTCAGCGCATCCGCATCCGCCGGCACCAGCGTCTTGATCCGGCTGGCCCCCCGCGCGCCGAAGCCACTGCCCGCCCGCACGGTGATCGTGTTGGTGCCGAGCGAGGAGATGTCCTCGAGGATCTTCTCCTGGCTCCCGGTGCCGAGCGCAACCACCAGCACCACCGAGGCGATGCCGATGATGATCCCCAGCATGGTCAGGAAGCTGCGCAGCCGATGCGCCAGCATGGCGCGCAGCGACATGGTCGCGGCCTCCTTCAGGCGCAGCAGCCCGGCCATCGGGCCGCTCGTCCGGGGCCTTCGGGGCAGGCGCTCGGGCTGGGCCGGGGCGTCGCCCTGCTTGCGGGTGTCCGCGGTGATGCGCCCGTCGCTGATCTCGATCACCCGGTGGGCGTGGGCGGCGACCTCGGGGTCGTGGGTCACCATGACGATCGTGTGGCCGCGGGCGTTCAGGTCCAGCAGCAGGGCGATGAGTTCGGCGCTCGACTTGGTGTCGAGCGCGCCGGTGGGCTCGTCCGCGAGGATCACCTCGCCGCCGTTCATCAGCGCCCGCGCGACGGACACTCGCTGCTGCTGGCCGCCCGACAGCTCCGAGGGGCGGTGGTCGAGGCGGCTTTCCAGCCCCAGTTGCGCCAGCAGGTCGGCGGCGCGGTCACGGCGGCTGGCGCGGGTCTCGCCGGCGTAGATCGCGGGCACCTCCACGTTGCCCACGGCGTCGAGATCGGGCAGCAGTTGATAGCGCTGGAAGATGAAGCCGAAATGCTCGCGCCGCAGCCGGGCCAGTTCGTCGGGCTCCAGCCGGGATACGTCCTGCCCGTCGAAGTGGTAGGTGCCGCTGGTGGCCCGGTCGAGACAGCCGAGGATGTTCATCAGCGTCGACTTGCCCGAGCCGGAGGCCCCGATGATCGCCACCAGTTCGCCGGGATGAATGTCGAGGTCCACGTCGCGCAGCACGGTGATCGTCTCCGATCCCGCCTGGAAGCTGCGGGTGATGCCGCGGACGGAAATCAGCGGATCGGTCATGTCAGAACCCCATCGGGCGCGGGCCCCCGCGGCTCGACGATGTGCTGCTGGCCGCTGCCACGGCCGCGCCGGTCACCACGCGGTCGCCCTCGGAGAGGCCGGAGGTGATCTGCGCCGTGACCTTGTTGTTCAGCCCGACCTCGACCGCCACGCTGCGCGGTGCGCCGGTTGCCGGGTCCACCACCTGCACCGTATAGCCGCTGCGGGCCGAGCCCTTCAGCGCGGCGGCGGGCAGGGTCAGCGCGCCCTCGGCGCGGTCCAGCACGATGGAGACTTGCGTCGTCATCCCGATCCGCAGGGTATGATCCGGGTTCTCCACGTCGAAGAGCCCGTTGTAGTAGATCGCCTCGTCGGTCGAGATCGTGTCGCTGTCCTTGATCTCGGAAGGTGCGGGTTCCACGTCGCGCACGGTGGCGGTGAACTGCTGCTCCGGCTCGCCGAGGATGGTGAAGCGCACCTCCTGACCGGCGCGCACATGGACCACGTCGGCCTCCGAGATCTCGGCCTTCACGACCATCTGGTCGAGGTTGGCCAGCTTCACGATCGTCGGTGCATCTGTGTTGGCGTTCACCGTCTGGCCCTCGTTCACCACGATGGCGACGACGGTGCCAGTGATCGGCGCGGTGATCCGGGTGCGGTCCAGTGCGATCTGCGCGGTGGAGACGGTGACCTCGGCCTTGTCCTTCTGGGCGGCGAGCGCGGCCAGATCGGCCTTGTAGACCTGCACGTCGGCGGTCGCGCTCTCCACGTCCACCTGCGAGGTATAATTCTGGGCCTGCAGCTTTTCGGCCCGCTCCAGCAGCAGCTGCGCCTTGCGCAGGTTGGCTTCGTTCGCGGCGATCTGGGCCTCGATCTGGGCGAGGTCCGCCTTGGCCTGAAGCACGTCGTTCTGCTGGTCCTGATTGTCGATCTGGGCGATCAGGTCGCCTTCCTGCACCTGCTGGCCCAAGGTCACGGCCAGCGTCTCGACCTGACCGGAGACCCGCGCCCCGACCGAGATCAGCTGCTGCGCCTCGATGATCCCGGAGGCAAGGACGGTTTCCTCGACGGTGCCCCGGGCGACGGGCGCGGTGGTCAGCTGTACCGGCGGCTCAGGCTTGAAAAACTGGCTCCAGACGGCATAGCCGCCGCCCCCGAGAAGCAGCAGCACGATCGCGATTTTCAGATATTTGGGCATCCGGCAGCCTTTCCCCGCGTTCCGGTTCCATCGTGACGTGACACGCAGGGCGGGGCGTATTCCGTCGGAACCGTGACGCCGCGTCACGGGACGCGGCGGGGGTGGAGTGCTGAACGGTAGGGCTGAGACGTGGCCAAGTCGGGCCGTATGACGCCCGGATCAGGCAAGCATCAGGGCAGGGGATCGGTGCGGAACAGCGTGACCTTCAGCCCGCCATGGGCAATCGGCGCCTGCGTGGGCAGGAAGGGCAGGGCGGTGGCCTTGGCCAGCCCCGCGTCCGAGGTCACGATGCCCACGCGCCAGCCGCTGAAGCGTTCCTTGAGCACCGTGCCCATGGCGCCGTGGAGTGCGAAGAGCATCTTCCGGTTGCCGATCCGCGTGCCGTAGGGCGGGTTGATCATGACGAGGCCCGGCGGGCCCTCGGGGCGCTGCACCTCGCTGAGGGGCGCGCAATGGAACCGGGTGATCCCGGCCACGCCCGCGCGCTCTGCATTGGCGGTGGAGGCCCGCACCGCGCCCTGATCCCGGTCGGAGCCGTAGAAGACCTGCGCCGTGTCGCGCGCGGGGCCGCTGCGGCGCAGGGCCTCGCAGGCGGCGGCGTCATAGGTGGCGAGGTCCTCGAAGGCGAAGCGCCGGGCGCGGCCGGGCTGAAGCCCGAGCGCGATTTCCGCCGCCTCGATCGGGAAGGTGCCCGATCCGCACATCGGGTCCAGCACCGGCTCGTCCCCGGTATAGCCGCAGCCGCGCAGCAGCAGGGCGGCCATCGTCTCGCGCATGGGGGCCTTCACCACCGCCGTCTTGTGGCCGCGCTTGTGCAGCCCCTCGCCGGAGGTGTCGACGCTGAAGGTCACGAGGTTGTCGTCGATCCGCACCTTCAGCACCAGCGACGCCTCGGGAGAGATCGTGGCGCCGAGGCTTTCCTTCAGCGCGGTCTCGATCCGCTGGGTCGCGGCCCCGGCGTGGTAGATCTTGGACTTCTGCGTCGTCGTCTCCACCCGCAGCGGCACATCGGCGCGCAGCACGTCCGCCCACGGGAATTTCCGCGACCGCTTGTCGAGCTGGGCAAGGTGGAAGGCGCGGAACTCACCGATCCGCACCAGCACGCGGCTGGCGCCGCGCAGCTCGAGGTTGGCGCGCCAGACCTCGGGCCAGCCGCCCCGGCAGGTGACGCCGCCGGGCAGCTGCGTGGCGCCCTTGAACCCCGCCTCGCGCACCTCGTCGAGCAGGAGCGCCTCCAGCCCCGGCGGGCAGGAAAGGAAGATCTTGTAATCGGTCGGGGCGGTGGCGGTCTGGGTCATGGGGCCTTCTATCCGGTTGCGGGGCAGGGGGCGAGAGGGAAACGCCTGCCCGGATCGGTCGCAGGTACATGCCTGTCGCATGTTTTTTCCGCCCCGCCCCCTTGGCAAGGCATCCCGCGCCGATAGGCTGGCCCGCAGCGAGTCCCGCGCCCGCGCCCCGATCCCCTGTCCGGTCGGGGCAGGACGCCCCTGCGCAGGAGACCCCTATGGCAGACCACATCACCGGCCCCTCCGTATCTGCTGCGGACCGGGAGACCCGACCGGTTCGTCGCGCCCCGCCGGCCGCGAAAACGCCTCCGGGCGGGGTGCGCCGCGCCTGTCCCGGCGCGTCCGGGCCCGGTTTGCCGGCGGCTCCGGCCTGACAACGGGTTTTGCCTGAACGTCACGACGACCGCAGCCGCGACGTCATCTTTGCATCGGTCAAAAGGCCGGTGCCACATTCCCCCACCACGCGAAAGTCTGAACAAAATGCCCACCGACGCCACCCAGCCCCTCATCTTCGACGGCCACAATGATCTCGTCCTGCGCTTGCTGACCGGCAAGGTCACCGCCGCACAGGTCGCCGAAGGCCTCGAAGACGGCCACATCGACCTGCCGCGCAGCCGCGTGGGCGGCTTTGCCGGCGGGTTCTTCGCGATCTTCGTGCCCAGCCCCGCCGACAACTCGCTGGCGAAGGACGCGATGCGCGCGGCGGAATACGACCTGCCGCTGCCCGCGATGCTGGACCAGCAGATGGCGCTCAAGGAAACGCTGAAGGGGTTCGATCACTTCGACGAACTGGAAGCGGCGGGGGTCATCAAGACCTGCACCACGGTGGCCGAACTGGAAGCCGCGCTGCCGGGCGATGCCATGGCCTGCGTGCGCCACATCGAGGGCGCCGAGGCGATCGGCCCCGACATGGAGGCGCTGCACCAGCTTCATGCCCGCGGCCTGCGGTCGCTGGGCCCGGTCTGGAGCCGCCCGACGATCTTCGCCGAGGGCGTGCCCTTCCGCTACCCGTCCTCGCCGGACATCGGCGGCGGGTTGACCGAGGCCGGCAAGGCGCTGGTGAAGGAGTGCAACACGCTCGGCATCATGCTGGACCTGTCGCATATGAACGAGAAGGGCTTCGACGACGTGGCGGCCCTGTCGGATGCGCCGCTGGTGGCGACTCACTCCAACGCCTGGGCGATCTGCCCCCATGCCCGCAACCTCACGGACCGGCAGCTTTCGGTCATCGCGGAAAGCGACGGCATGGTGGGCATCAACTTCGCCTCGGGCTTCCTGCGGCCGGATGGCCAGATGGATGGCGACTTTTCCCTTGACGTGATGATGCAGCATCTTGACCATCTGATCAAAATGCTGGGCGAGGACCGTGTCGGCATGGGCTCGGACTTCGACGGCGCCACCATTCCGGAGGGGATCAAGGATATCGCGGGGCTGCCCGCCCTGCGCGAAGCGATGCGGGCCCACGGGGTCGACGCGGCGCTGATAGACAAGCTTTGCTACGGCAACTGGATGCGCGTTCTCAGGAAAACCTGGGGCGCATGAGAAAACCGTAAAGGTTTCACCAAAACCCGACAAACCACAGGGAGAGTACCAATGAAAACGTTTACCACCTTCGGCAAGGCGGCGCTGGTCGCCACGCTGCTCGGCAGCGTCGCGATGCCCGCCTTCGCGGAAACGCCGCCGAACATGCTGGTGATCGCGAACCGGATCGACGACATCAAGACCTTCGACCCGGCGGAAAGCTTCGAGTTCGCGGGCGCCGACGTGTCGCGCAACGTCTACGAGAAACTGGTGAACTTCGACCCGCTCGACCTCGACGCGGGCTATGCGCCGCAGCTGGCCGCCAGCTGGGAGGTCTCCGAGGACGGCAAGACCATCACCTTCACCATGTCGGAGGGCCATGTCTTCGCCTCCGGCAACCCGGTGACGGCCAAGGACGCGGAATTCTCGCTGCGCCGCGCGGTGCTGCTGAACAAGACGCCCTCGTTCATCCTGACCCAGTTCGGCTTCACCGCCGACAACGTCGAGGACACGATCAAGGCGACCGATGACAAGACCCTCGTCATCACGCTCGACAAGCAATACGCGCTGTCCTTCGTGCTCAACTGCCTGACCGCCACCATCGGCGGCATCGTCGACAGCGAAACCGTCATGGCGAACGAGACCGACGGCGACATGGGCAACGCGTGGCTGCGCACCAATACCGCCGGCTCGGGCCCGTACAAGGTCATGGACTGGAAGCCGAACGAGTCGGTCATGATGGACCTGAACCCGAACTACGGCGGCGACGAGCCGGCGATGAAACGGGTGATCGTGCAGCACATCCAGGAATCCGCCACCCAGCGTCTGCAGCTGGAACGCGGTGACATCGACATCGCGCGCAACCTCTCGCCCGAAGACGTGGCCGGCCTCGAAGGCAACGCCGACGTCAAGGTCGTGGACGAGCTGCGCGGCCGCCTGATGTACTGGTCCGCGAACCAGAAGGTCGAGGCGCTGACCGATCCCAAGGTCCTCGAGGCGATGAAACTCGCTGTCGATTACAAGGGCATGGCCGACAGCTTCCTCAAGGGGCAGTACACCGTGCACCAGGCCTTCCTGCCGCTGACCTTCCTCGGCGCGCTGGAAGACAAGCCCTTCAGCTTCGACATCGAGAAGGCGAAATCGCTGATGGCCGAAAGCGGCTATCCCGATGGGTTCGACCTGAAGATCTCGGTGCGCGAAGCGCAGGAGCGGATCGACATCGCGCAGTCGCTTCAGAACACCTGGGGCCAGATCGGCATCAACGTGGAACTGATCGTCGGCACCGGCGCCCAGACCCTCGACCGCTACCGTGCGCGCGAGCATGACATCTACGTCGGCGCCTGGGGCCCGGACTATCCCGACCCCAACACCAACGCCGGCACCTTCGCCTACAACCCCGACAACGCGGATGAAGCGGGCGCAACCGGCCTGCTGGCATGGCGTAACGCCTGGGGCATCCCCGAGATGAGCGAAGAGACCCTCGCCGCCGTGGTCGAGAACGACACCGAGAAGCGGAAAGAGATGTATCTCGAGCTTCAGAAGGAGTTCCAGCAGGTCAGCCCCTTCGGCATGATGTTCCAGCAGATCGAACAGAACGCCATGGCCGCCAACGTGGAGAACTTCGTGGCCGGTGGGGCAACCACCGCCGTCTCCTACTGGGTCATCACGAAGTAAGTCGCAGAGACAGTGGCACAGACAACATCCCAGACGGGCGGGCAGCGCAGGCTGCCCGTCCCCTCGTGGCTCCGCAAGACGCTGACCACGTTCGCGACCGTGGCGATCACGCTGCTCGGTCTTCTTTTCGTGACATTCATGATCGGGCGCGTCATGCCGATCGACCCGGTTCTCGCCGTCATCGGCGAGCGGGCCACACAGGCGCAATACGACGAGGCCTACCTCGCGCTCGGGCTCGACAAGCCGCTGCTGGTGCAGTTCGGCATCTACGTGACCGACGTGCTGCAGGGCGACTTCGGCACCTCGATCCGCACCGGCAAGGACGTGAGCGAGGACATCGCCCGCGTCTTCCCCGCCACGCTGGAACTGGCCACGCTGGGCACGCTGATCGGCGTCGTCCTCGGCGTTCCGCTGGGCGTGCTGGCCGCAGTCTACCGCGGCAGCTGGATCGACCAGATCTCGCGCTTCGTCGGCCTCATCGGGTATTCCATGCCGATCTTCTGGCTTGGCATGATGGGCCTGCTGATCTTCTACGGCATCCTCGGCTGGGTCGCGGGACCGGGCCGTCTGGGGGTCTTCTACCAGGGCCTCGTGCCCGACCGGACCGGCCTGCTGCTGATCGATGCGCTGATCGCGGGCGACTGGACCGTCTTCAAGGACGCGCTCTCGCATATCATCCTGCCGGCCTGCCTGCTGGGCTACTACTCGCTGGCCTACATAAGCCGGATGACACGCTCCTTCATGCTGGAACAGCTGAACGCCGAATACGTCACCACCGCGCGGGTCAAGGGCCTGAGCGAATGGGACGTGGTCTGGAAACACGCCTTCCGCAACATCGCCATTCAGCTGATCACGGTGATCGCGCTGGCCTATGCCAACCTGCTCGAAGGCTCGGTCCTGACCGAGATCATCTTCGCATGGCCCGGCATCGGCAGCTACATCACCACCTCGCTGCTTTCCAATGACATGAACTCGGTGCTGGGCGGCACGGTGGTCATCGGCACGGTCTTCGTGGCGCTGAACATCTTCTCCGACCTGCTGTACCGCTTCTTCGATCCGAGGGCGAAATGACACTGCCCACAGCAAAACCCCAAGAGACCCTCGGCTGGCGTGCCTGGCTGACGGCGGATGTGCCCGCCTCTCGCGCGCAGGCGCGGGCGGCGGCCTGGTTCAACGGCTGGCTCCGCTTCCGGTCCAACACGCTGGCGATGGTCGGGCTGGTCATCCTGCTCTTCATCATCCTCTGCGCGGTCTTCGCACCGCTGCTGGCGACGCATGATCCCTTCGTGCAGAACCTCGGCAACCGGCTTCAGCCGCCGGGCGCGGACGGCCATATCTTCGGCACCGACAGCCTGGGCCGAGACATCTACTCGCGGCTGCTCTTCGGGGCCCGGATCTCGATCTACATCGTGCTGCTGGTGGCCCTCGTGGCGCCGCTGCTGGGGCTGATCGTGGGCACCATCGCGGGCTATGCCGGCGGCTGGGTGGACGTGACCCTGATGCGGTTCACCGACATCTTCCTCGCCTTCCCGCGGCTGATCCTGGCGCTCGCCTTCGTGGCCGCGCTCGGGGCCGGGATCGAGAACGCCGTGCTGGCGATCTCGATCACCGCCTGGCCACCCTATGCGCGGATCGCCCGGGCCGAGACGCTGACCATCCGCAACTCGGACTTCATCCACGCGGTACGCCTTCAGGGGGCAGGTCCGGTGCGGATCATCATGCGCCACATCTGGCCGCTCTGCATCTCCTCGCTGGTGATCCGGGTCACGCTGGACATGGCGGGCATCATCCTGACCGCGGCGGGCCTCGGCTTCCTCGGCCTCGGCGCACAGCCGCCGAGCCCGGAATGGGGCGCCATGATCGCCGAGGGACGCAAGTACATCCTCGACTACTGGTGGGTCGCCACGATCCCCGGTCTCGCCATCTTCTCGATCTCGCTGGCCTTCAACCTTCTGGGTGACGGGCTGCGCGACGTGCTGGACCCGAAGGAGGCCGGACGATGAGCCATCTTCTGGACGTTGAAAACCTCTGGGTGAAATTCCCGACCCGCAACGGCGTCTTCGACGCGGTGCGCGGCATCTCCTTCTCGCTGGGGCGCGAGCGCCTCGGCATCGTGGGCGAGTCCGGTTCGGGCAAGTCCATGACGGGGCGGGCCGTGCTGCAGCTGATCCGCAAGCCCGGCCGGGTCGAGGCCGACCGGATGGAGATGAACGGCACCGACCTGCTAGGCGCTTCCGACAAGGCGATGCGCAAGATCCGGGGCCGCCATATCTCGATGATCATGCAGGATCCGAAGTATTCGCTGAACCCGGTGATGAGCGTGGGCCAGCAGATCATCGAGGCCCTGCGCACCCACGAGAAGGTCTCTCAGGTGGAGGCCCGCAAGCGCGCGCTGGAGATGCTGGACGCCGTGGCGATCCGCGATCCCGAGCGGGTCATGGGGCTCTACCCGCACGAGGTGTCGGGCGGCATGGGGCAGCGGATCATGATCGCCATGATGCTGATCCCGAACCCCGAGATCCTGATCGCGGACGAACCCACCTCGGCGCTGGACGTCTCGGTCCAGCTTCAGGTGCTCGAGATCATGGACAAGCTGGTGAAGGACCGGGGCATGGGGCTGATCTTCATCAGCCATGACCTGAACCTCGTCTCCAAGTTCTGCGACCGTGTCGTGATCATGTATGCCGGGCGGATCGTGGAGGTCTGCGAGGCTTCCAAGCTGCACGAGGCCAAGCATCCCTATACCCAGGGCCTGCTGAACTCGGTGCCCGATCTCGTCCATCCCCGCCCGCGGCTGGAGGTGCTGACGCGCGATCCGGCCTGGCGCGAAGCCCCATCGGTGAGTGCCCTGCTATGAGTGCGATCGACATCAACGCGCTGAACGTCTGGTTCGGCGAAGGCGACGACCGCAACCACGCGGTCAAGAACGTCTCTCTCAAGATCGCCAAGGGCGAGAGCTTCGGTCTGGTGGGCGAATCCGGGTCCGGCAAGTCCACCGTGCTGCGCACGCTGGTCGGCCTCGTGGATGACTGGGACGGCCGGATGGAGGTCGACGGCAAGGTGCTGGGCCGCAAGCGGGACGGGGCCTTCTACAAGACCGTACAGATGGTCTTCCAGGACCCCTACGCCTCGCTGCATCCGCGCATGACCGTGGACCAGGTGCTGAGCGAAGTGCTCAAGCTCCATGGCTTCAAGGACGTGAACGACCGGGTGAACCGCCTGCTGGAGCAGGTGGGCCTCGGCGGCGGGTTCCGCTTCCGCTATCCGCACCAGCTGTCCGGCGGGCAGCGGCAGCGGGTGGCCATCGCGCGGGCGCTGGCGTCCGAGCCGCGCATCCTGCTGCTGGACGAACCGACCTCGGCGCTCGACGTCTCGGTGCAGGCGGAGATCCTGAACCTGCTGACCGACCTGCGGGCGGAGTTCGGGCTGACCCACCTGATGGTGTCGCACGACCTCGGCGTGATCGGGCACATGTGCGAGCGGATCGCGGTGATGCAGTTCGGCGAGATCGTCGAGGAACTGGACGTGGAGAACATGCGCAAGCTGAGCGCGGGCCACGCCTACACGCAGCACCTGCTGGAAAGCTCGCTGGGCAGCGTGCGCTGAGCGGCGAAGAGAGACACCGAAAGGGCCGTCCGGGAGACCGGGCGGCCCTTTTGGCTTGAAGGAGTGCCCTTGGGTGGCGGCCCCTTTCGCGGGGACCTGCTCCAGAAGCCGGTCCGCCCGGCGCGCTCTGCTCACCGTGTCCTGCCCGGGCTGTGTCGCACGGCCTGTGGCCATCGTACCGGGCGGCCCGCCGTAACGACCACGTCGGGACGTGCCGCATCAGACCGCGCCGCTGAACCTCCTAAAGTTCCACGCAAAATTCGCCTGCGCGCGCTCCCGCCTGTTTCTGCGCTCCCTCTCAGCGCCTAATCGCCTGAGCCCCGGTCCCGCCAGAAAAGGGGGGAACAGACCGCGCCGGCCGCCGTTCTCCCCTCACGATGCCGGCGGCGAGGAGGCCCCGGCCAGCCAACGAAGACTTGTCTGAAGAGGAGACACCCATGTTCGGTAAACTCGTTACCCTCACCACCGCCGGCGTTCTGGCGACGACCACCGCAGCCTTCGCAGCCACCGATGCGACTGCCGTCACCGATCTGAACCTGCGCGCAGGCCCCTCGTCGCAATCCGCCGTCATCGGCGTGATCCCGAACCAGTCCCCCGTGTCGATCACCGAATGCTACGGCACCGGCGAATGGTGCGAGGTCAGCTACAACGGCCAGGAAGGCTGGGCCTACAGCCCCTACCTGACCGCGTCGATGAGCGGCACGCCGGACCCGGTCGTGGTCTATGACAACCGTCAGGCACTCGACATCCAGACCGTCGAGAAGGACGGCACCAAGGAAGAGGGCGCGCTGGTCGGCGGTGCCGCAGCCGGTGCCCTTGCCGCCTCGCTGGCCGCCGGCCCGATCGGCGTCGCGGGTGCCGCCATCGCGGGTGCCGTTGCGGGCTCCGCCTCGCAGCCCGGTGACGAGGTGACGACCTACGTGCGCCAGAACCCGACCCAGCCGGTCTACCTGAACGGTGAAGTGGTCGTGGGCGCAGGCGTGCCGCAGGAAGTCCAGCTCCAGCCCGTGCCGGAGAGCGATTACTCCTACGTCTACATGAACGGCGTGCCGGCGATCGTGAATCCCGCTGACCGCACGGTGGTGCAGGTCGTGCGCTAACCGCACGCGATCGCAAGTCGTGCGCTAACCGCACGCGATCGCAAGTCGTGCGCTAACCGCACGCGATCGTAAGTCGTGCGCTAACCGCACGCGACAGCAGGTCGTGCGCCCCGCGGGCGCTCCCGGCCTCTGACGACCCGGACGCCGCGCCCGGACGGCGTGCAGGGCCCGGTCCGCATAGCGGGCCGGGCTCTTTGCATCTGTTGGGCCACGGCTGGGCCATGTGGCGGCCGGGCAAACCCGCGTGAGCGGCATGCTGTCCCCTTGACCCGCGTGGCCCCGCCCTGCATGACAGCCGCGCACAGGCGGGCGGGGGCGTCCTCCTGTTCCGTGAAGCAGGGGAGACAGTGAATATGGCGCGCAGACCCGTGGACCCGGCCGCAGCCGACCGGGACAAGTCCCGCAACGTGGGCGCCCTGCGCGAGCTCTGGCCCTACATCGCCCCCTATCGCCGGCTGATGGCCGGCGCGATCCTCGCCCTTGTGCTCACAGCCTGTGTCTCGCTGATCCTGCCCATGGCCGTGCGCCGGGTGATCGACAACTTCGGCGCGGGCGAGACCCAGATCCTCGACATCTACTTCGGCGCGGCCATCGGCATCGCCGCACTTCTCGCGCTTGGCACCGGGCTGCGCTATGCGCTTGTCACCCGTCTTGGCGAGCGGGTGGTGGCCGATATCCGCAAGGCCGTCTTCGGCCGTGTCATCGGCATGAGCCCCACCTTCTACGAAAGCCACATGACCGGCGAGGTCCTGAGCCGGATCACGACGGACACGACGCTGATCCAGTCGGTCATCGGCTCCTCTGTCTCGATTGCGCTGCGCAACATGCTGATCTTTGCGGGCGGCATGGTGCTGATGCTCTTCACCTCGGCCAAGCTGACCGGGCTGGTGCTGCTGATCGTCCCGCTGGTGATCGTGCCGATCCTCGTGCTCGGCCGCCGCCTGCGGGCGCTCAGCCGCGAGAACCAGGACTGGATCGCGCAATCCTCCGGCAATGCCTCCGAGGCGCTTCTGTCGGTGCAGACGGTGCAGGCCTTCACCCACGAGGCGCCCTCGCGCGCGGCCTTCGACACGGTGACGGAGCAGAGCTTCGACGCCGCCCGCCGCCGCATCTCGACCCGGGCGTTGATGACGGTGATCGTGATCTTCCTGATCTTCACCGGCGTCGTCGGCGTGCTCTGGATCGGGGCCCATGACGTGCGGGCGGGCACCATGTCCTCCGGCGCGCTGGTGCAATTCGTGATCTATGCGGTCATGGTCGCGGGCGCGGTCGGCGCGCTTTCCGAGATCTGGGGCGAGCTGCAGCGCGCCGCCGGTGCGACCGAACGTCTGGTGGAACTGCTGCGGGCGCAGGACAGTGTTACCGATCCGGTGAGCCCTGTCGCGTTGCCCGCGCCGGTGCGCGGCGGTCTGAGGTTCGAGAGCGTCAGCTTCCGCTATCCCTCGCGCCCGACGCAATCGGCGCTGGAGGACATCGACCTGACGATCCAGCCCGGCGAGACGGTGGCCTTCGTCGGCCCCTCGGGGGCGGGCAAGTCGACGATCATCCAGATGATCCTGCGCTTCTACGACCCGGCGGCAGGCCGCATCACCCTGGATGGCACGGATATTTCCGAGATCACCCGCCACGAACTGCGCCAGTCGCTGGCGCTGGTGCCGCAGGACCCGGTGATCTTTGCAGCCTCCGCGCGGGAGAACATCCGCTTCGGTCGCCCCGGTGCCTCGGATGCCGAGGTCGAGGCCGCCGCGCGCGCTGCCGCGGCCCATGACTTCATCGTGGCCCTGCCGCAGGGCTACGACAGCCCGGTGGGCGAACGGGGCGTCATGCTCTCGGGCGGGCAGAAGCAGCGCATCGCCATCGCGCGAGCGATCCTGCGCGACGCCCCGGTGCTGCTGCTGGACGAGGCGACCTCGGCGCTGGATGCCGAGAGCGAGCGGCTGGTGCAGCACGCGGTGGACGAACTGTCGAAGGACCGCACCACGCTGATCGTGGCGCACCGCCTCGCGACGGTGAAGAAGGCCGACCGCATCGTGGTGATGGAAGAGGGCCGCATCGTGGCACAGGGCTCGCACGATCAACTGGTCACGCAGGACGGTCTCTATGCCCGCCTCGCGCGGCTGCAGTTCACCGACGGCATCGCCGCGGAGTGATCCCCGGCACCTTGCCGGACCGTTCTGTCGAAGACGTGAAAAGAGGCTGAGGGGAGACCCTCAGCCTTTTGCACCAAGACCCATCTGCATCAGCATCCGCCGCACAGGGGCCGCGCCATAGAGCGCCCCCAGCGTTGCAGCGCGCAGGTCGCGCAGGGGCTGCGCGTGGATTTGCGAGGCGCGGTTCAGCATGTCGATGCCGGCGGCCCGCAGCGTTACCTCGCCATGGCGGGCGCGGTGGTAGTCCTCCATCATCTGCCGGTCGCCCAGACCCGCCGGGCGCGCCACCGCAAGGTCGCGCAGGCAGCGCAGGTCGCCGAGGCTCATGTTCAGCCCCTGCGCCCCGATGGGCGGCACGACGTGGGCGGCCTCGGCCATCAGGGCGACCCGCTGGCCCGACATGCGATCCGCGACCTGAGAGATGATCGGCCAGACCGAGCGCCGCGTCAGCAGGGTCAGCGGCCCGAGAATCCCGGTGGAGCGCTCCATCATCGCGGCCTCGAACGCCTCGACGGGCAGCTGTGCCAGCCGGTCGACCTCGGCCCCGTCCTCCATCCAGACGATGGCCGAACAGGGGCCGCCGTCGCGGTCGGGCAGGGGGACCAGCGTGAAGGGCCCGCCGGAGCGGTGCACCTCGGTCGAGACATTCTCATGCGGGACGGGATGCGACACGGCGAAGGCGAGGGCCTTCTGCCCGTAGCGGATCGTCTTCGCGCCGATGCCTGCCGCCTGCCGCATGGGCGAGTTGCGCCCGTCCGCGGCCAGCACCAGCTTCGTGCGGATGCGGCTGCCGTCGGTCAGGCGCACGAAGGCTTCCGTCTCGCGGGTCAGCAGGCTCTCTGTCCCCGTGCCGGGGCGGAAGGTGACGTTGGCGAGCTCCTCGATCCGGGCCAGCATCTCGCGCCGCAGCAGCCAGTTGGGCAGGTTCCAGCCAAAGGGCAGGTCGCCCAGATCCGAGGCCTCGAAGTCGCGCACGAGGCGGGCCGTGGGCTCGGTCCCGCCCGCGTCCACGATGCGCATGATCTGCAGCGCCGCCGCATGGGGATCGAGCCGCGTCCAGAGGCCCGCCTCCTCCAACAGGGAGCGGGCCGGTTGCAGGAAGGCGGTGGTGCGCAGGTCCGCGCCCTCGGCCCCGCCATCGGTGACGGGTGGGGCGGGATCGACGCAGAGCACGGAGAACCCGGCCGCGCCCATGACGCAGGCCGCGGTCAGGCCCGCGACGCCGCCGCCGGAGATGAGGATGTCGTAACGCTGGTCCATCGGCGCTGCCTCCGCTTGGCGCCCCGATGCGGGCGCAGGTGGCCCCGCCCCCATGCGGGGCGGCCTGGCCCCTATCTAGGGCGCGGGGCGGGGAGGGGAAAGCGGCAAAGCGGCGCGGGCTACTTGCCGACGGTGATCAGGATCAGGATCGTGAACATCACCGGCACCATCGCGAGCGCGGTGAGCCCGAGGGCGACGAGGCCCCAGGTCTTGATCGCGAGGATCAGCAGCGTGGCGAGGATGACGAGCAGGTAGGGCGCATTGCCCTTGAAGTCGCGGGCGAGGTCACGGGCGAACCAGCCGATGACGGGGATCGAATAGACGAGGCCACGGGGGGCCGGGCGGGAGGCGTCGGTCATTGAGGGCTCCGGAATGAGAAGATGTGGGGGAAATGGGGGTTTCTGCCGCGTCGCGCAAAGCGACATTCCGTCCCGCTGCGGCGGGCCGCCGCAGGGATGCGAGGCGGTGGGCGGAGGTTTGCCGTTGGGGAGGGAGGACGCGCAATCTGGCTCTGGACGCCCCGGGCGTCGAGCGACATCTCTCCCCGAGACCCCGAGACCCCGAGACCCCGAGACCCCGAGACCCCGAGACCCCGAGACCCCGAGACCCCGAGACCCCGAGACCCCGAGACCCCGAGACCCCGAGACCCCGAGACCCCGAGACCCCGAGACCCCGAGACCCCGAGACCATGCGCGGGTGAGGCGGCCCGCCGGGTGTGTGATGCGTTCTTGTTATTGGGCCGACTTCGCTTCGCCGCGCCCCCTCTCGCCAGCGTTGCCGGTCAGCGAGCCGTCCCCTCTGAAGGCCCCGCCCGGCCTCAGGCCGGGCAGCGCCGTCCCGCCCCCCGTCGCCATTGGTGCTCGGACCAATGGCGCACCAATGGCGACCGGCGCTATGCGCCACCCCGCGGGACGGCACTGCCCTTCGTGGCAATTCGGGCCGTTGGAAGGGGACGGCACATGGGCACAAAGAAAAACCCCGCCGAAGCGGGGTTTTCGAACTCGTCTCATCAGGCTTGTGCGAGGGCCCTGATCATAGGCCCAGTCACCGGTCCCGGCCACTGGCCCTGATCACCGGTCCTGTCAGCCAAGTGCCTCGTCGCAGCGCTTGCAGACATGGGCGTGGGCGTGGGTCCCCACGTCCGGCAGGATCTTCCAGCACCGCTGGCATTTCTCGCCCTCGGCCTTCTCGAAGACCACGCCGACGCCCGGCACCTCGGAGAGACGGAAGGCCTCGGCCGGGGCCGCGTCGCCGGTCAGCGACAGGTCGGAGGTGATGCAGATATCCTCGAAGGACACCGACTTCAGCGCCGCCAGCATCTCTGCATCCTCGATGTGGACCACCGGGGCGGCCTCCAGCGAGGCGCCGATGACCTTGTCGGTGCGCTGCACCTCCAGCGCGGCGGTCACCACGCGGCGGGCGGCGCGGACCTTGGCCCATTTCGCCGCCAGCGCATCGTCGCGCCAGTCGGCGGGGCTCTCGGGCATGTCCTGCAGGTGGACCGAGTTGTCCTCGCCCGGGAAGCGGGACAGCCAGACGTCCTCCATCGTGAAGACCAGCACCGGCGCCAGCCAGGTGGTCAGGCGGTGGAACAGCAGGTCCAGCACGGTGCGGGCCGCATGGGCGCGCGTCGTCTCGCCGTCGCAGTAGAGCACGTCCTTGCGCACGTCGAAGTAGAAGGCCGAAAGCTCCACGGTGCAGAAGTTGAACACCGCCTGGAACACGCCCTGGAAGTCGAAGCTGCGATACCCCTGGCGCACGACCTCGTCGAGCTCCGACAGGCGGTGCAGCACCCAGCGTTCCAGTTCCGGCATGTCGGCGGGCGCCACGCGGTCCTCCTCGCGGAAGTCGCTGAGCGAGCCGAGCATGAAGCGCATGGTGTTGCGCAGCCGGCGGTAGCTGTCGGCGGTCCCTTTCAGGATCTCCGGGCCGATCCGCTGGTCGGCGGTGTAATCGGCCTGCGCCACCCAGAGCCGCAGGATGTCCGCACCGTATTGCTTCACGACCTCCTCGGGGACGATCGTGTTGCCGAGCGACTTGGACATCTTGTTGCCCTTCTCGTCCAGCGTGAACCCATGGGTGACCACGTTGCGATAGGGCGCGCGGCCGGTGGTGCCCACCGATTGCAGCAGGGAGGAGTGGAACCAGCCGCGGTGCTGGTCGGTGCCTTCCATGTAGACATCCGCGATGCCGTCCTCGGTCCCGTCGGGACGGTCGCGCAGCACGAAGCTGTGGGTCGAGCCACTGTCGAACCACACGTCCAGCACGTCATAGACCTGCTCGTAGGCCTCGGGATCGGCGGCGTCGCCGATGAAGCGGGCCTTGGCGCCGTCCTCGTACCAGCAATCCGCGCCCTCCACCTCGAAGGCCTCGGCGATGCGGGCGTTCACGGCCGGATCGCGCAGCAGGAAGTCCGGGTCGGTCGGCAGCCTGTCCTTCCGGACGAAGCAGGTCAGCGGCACACCCCAGGCCCGCTGGCGCGAGAGCACCCAGTCGGGGCGGCTTTCCATCATCGAATAGAGGCGGTTGCGGCCCGACTGCGGGGTCCACTTCACCTGGTCGATGCAGGTCAGCGCCCGCTGGCGGATCGTCTTGCCGTTCTGGTCCTGCCCGTCGTTCACGTCACGGTCGATCGCGGCGAACCACTGCGGCGTGTTGCGGAAGATGACCGGCGCCTTGGAGCGCCAGGAGTGCGGGTAGGAGTGCTTGACCCGGCCGCGCGCGATGATGCCGCCGGCCTCGACCAGCTTGGCGATCACGGTGGTGTTCGCCTTGCCTTCCTTGCCCTTGCGGTCAAAGACCTGAAGGCCCGCGAAGAACGGCACATGGGGCAGGAACTCGGATTCCTCGCCCACGTTGTGGGTCATCCGGTCGATCCAGTTGCGTTTGACGAAGCATTCGTAGTCGTCGGCCCCGTGGCTGGGCGCGGTATGGACGAAGCCCGTCCCGGCGTCGTCGGTCACGTGGTCGCCGTCGATCATCGGGACCTCGTAGTCCCAGTAGCCGTCCGCGCCGTCGAGACCGGCGAAGGGGTGTTTCATGACCGAGGCGGCAAGGTCCTCGACCGCCACGTCGCCCACACGGGTCCACATGCCCTGCTCGAGCCGCGCCTTGCCGAGGGTCTCCTCTGCCAGCGCATCGGCCAGCAGGTAGCGGTCGCCCACGGCGCACCAGCATTCCTCGGGCGTGCCCGTGACCTCGTAGAGGCCATAGGCGATCTTGGGGTTGTAGGCGACGGCCTTGTTGGACGGGATGGTCCAGGGCGTTGTGGTCCAGATCACGGCCTTCGCGCCCGAGAGCGGACCGGAGACCACCTCGAACGGCACCCAGATCGTGTGGCTCTGGTGATCGTGGTACTCGATCTCCGCCTCGGCCAGCGCGGTCTTCTCGACCGGCGACCACATCACGGGTTTCGAGCCCTGGTAGAGCGTGCCGTTCATGAGGAACTTCATGAACTCCTCGGCGATCACCCGCTCGGCATGGAAGTCCATGGTCAGGTAGGGATCGTCCCAGTTGCCGGTGATCCCGAGACGCTTGAACTCCTCGCGCTGGATCTCGACCCAGCCCTCGGCGAACTTGCGGCATTCCTGCCGGAAGTCGACGATGTTCACCTCGTCCTTGTTCTTGCCCTTGGCGCGGTACTGCTCCTCGATCTTCCACTCGATCGGCAGGCCGTGGCAGTCCCAGCCGGGAACATAGCGCGCGTCATGGCCCATCATCTGGTGCGAGCGGACGATCATGTCCTTGATCGTCTTGTTCAGCGCGTGGCCGATGTGCAGGTGGCCGTTGGCATAGGGCGGGCCGTCATGCAGCGTGAAGGGCGTGCGGCCCTCCTTCTCGCGCAGGCGGTCGTATACGCCGATCTTCTCCCAGCGGGCCAGCCATTCCGGCTCGCGCTTGGGAAGCCCTGCGCGCATCGGAAAGTCGGTTTCGGGGAGGTTCAGCGTGGTCTTGTAGTCAGGCGTCTCGGCGGACATGGATGGTCTGTCCTTCGTCGAATTGGGAAAATGAGGATGAGGGCGGCGCGGCAGCCCATGCGCCTTGTCCCGGCCGCTCCGAGGTCTCAGAGCGCCGGGCGACTAATTCGAATGATCAGCGCCGGTATCCGTGTCATGGGCGCCTTATAGGCAAAGCCCCTGCGATGGTCCAGCACCCAGCGGGGGGCATGGCCGCAGCACCTCATCTTTCCCCAAGTACTCCGGGGGCGCCCGCCGCAGGCGGGCGGGGGCAGCGCCCCCGCCGGGCTGTCGCAGACAGCCCGCACGGACTTTTGCAAAAGTCCGGTCCGGAAAATTCGAATTTTCCGGGGGCCCAGCCGTGGCCTCGCCCGCCTCAGGTCTCCCGGTCGAAGAGCCCGGTCAGCGCCCGTTGCAGCACGTTCGTCACCCGCGGCTTGCGCAGCCGGTCGAAAGGCAGGGGGCGGCAGACCTCCATGGCGGCGATGCCCACGCGGGCGGTCAGCGCCCCGTTCACCACGCCCTCGCCGAAGCGGCGCGACAGTTTCGTCAGCAGGTGCCCGCCCGCGACCGAGCCGATCAGGTCATCGCCCACCGCCACGGCGCCGGTGGCCACTAGGTGTGTCATCACCGCCCGCGTCAGCCGGAGCGAGCCCAGCGTGCCCGACCGCCCGCCATAGATCTCGGCAATGCGCCGGATCATCCGCAGGTTCGCGGTCAGCGCCGTGACCACGTCGGCCAGTGCCAGCGGCAGCAGCGCGGTCACCGTGGCGACCTGCCGGGCCGCGGCCTCCACCTCGCGCCGGGCGGCAGCGTCGAGCGGGGCCATCAGCTGTGCCTCGGTCAGGCCCAGCAGGGCGGCGGCATCGAACTGCTCCGGCCCCTGCCGGGCGAGGGTCTCGCGTGCGAGGGTCAGCTCGGGCCCGTGGCCATAGACCCCCTCGAGCTGCTTCACCAGCTTGCGGGCGCGGCCGAGGTCGGCCTCGGCCAGCGTGGCCACGGCCTCCTCGTGCAGCCGGTCCATCCGCGCGAGGCGCGAGAAGGCGGCGATCTCCTTGACGGCGATCGCCAGCAGCACCAGCACGAAGGCGGCAAAGAGCACTGCCACCGCGAGCCCCAGCAGGGGCACCTGCGCGATCAGCCCGGTGACGAAGCTCCAGGCCGCGACCGAGATCACCACACCGATCAGCGTGACCAGCAGCGACCAGAACCACCGCGCCAGCCGCGAGGGGCGGCGTGCGGCCAGCGTGGCGACGGTCTGCATCGCGCGGCCCTCGGGGGCGGGGGCCACGGGATCGGGGACCGGCGGTGCGCTGTCGGGTCCGGGCCGGGCCTCGCCCTCGTCCAGTTCGAAAAGCCGTGGCCCGCGGCGGGGCCCGCGCGGGGACCTGTCGTCGTCGCTCTTGTCGTCACGCGTGTCGGGGCTCATTCCTGCGCCTCCCTCGTCCAGACCATCTTGATGTCGGGCAGGGCCTCGTCGTTGCCCTCGCCCATGCCGCGTCCGGCCTCGGTAAAGCCTTGGGCGGTGTAGAAGGCGCGCGCGGCGGCATTGGCCTCCAACGTCCAGAGGATCAGCCGGTCGCTCTCGCGCTTGGCCTCCTCCAGCAGGCGCCCGCCCAGACCCCGGCGGCGGGCGCGGGGATGGACGTAGAGCGCGTGGATCACCTCGCCCTGCCGTGCGATGAAGGCGACCACGCCGCGGCGGTCGCGGATATGGCGCACCCAGCCGTCGCGCACGATGCGATGCATGACGCGCAGGTCGGTCCGGCGGCTGCGCACCTGCGGCAGCCAGGGCGTCGCGCGGGTGAAGGACCACAGCACCCGCGTCAGCGCGGGCGTATGCCAGACCCGCGCGCGGCGCGGCGCACCGGCCCGCAGGGCCTCGGGCGGGCCTTTCGGCCGCGCGGGGCGGGTCACAGCCGGTCCCCGATCAGGAATTGCGCCGCCTGGTCGAGGCGGATGTGCGGCGGTCCCTCGCCGGGTTTCAGCCGCAGGGGCGCCGGGGCAAAGCCCATGATCTGGTAATCCCCGTCGAGCCACTGCGCCTCGCCGGCCCGCGCCGGGTTCAGCAGGCGCGCCGGGTCGTCCGGCAGGTCGCCGGGATAGAGCGCGGCCAGCTTGCCGGTCTCCATAAGTCGCCCGCGCACGCAGTCGAGGCTTTCGCCCTCGTGGGTCATCGTCTCTTCCACCGTGGCGCGCAGGGCGGCGATGGCCATGGCATGTGTCTTCGCGCCCGCGAAATTCGCACGGTCGGCGGCATCGCGGACCAGCGCCTGCATGATCCCGGTCAGGCGGCCATGCTGGGAATGGTGCAGGTGATCGGCCTTGGTGGCGGCGAAGAGGATCTTCTCCACCCGCTTGCCCATGAGGATGCGGGTCAGGAAGGCGTTCCGCCCGGGCCGGAAGGCCCCGAGGATGTCGGACATGGTGCGGCGCAGGTCCTCGACCGCCTGCGGCCCCTTGTGGATCGCGCCGAGCGCATCGACCAGCACCACCTGCCGGTCGATCCGGGCGAAGTGATCGCGGAAGAAGGGCTTCACCACCTTGGACTTGTAGGCCTCGTAGCGCCGCTCCATCTCGCGCCAGAGCCCGCGGCGGGGGGCGTCGCTTTCGGGCGGCAGCGGCGCGAAGGTCAGGACCGGAGAGCCCTCCATCTCGCCCGGCAGCAGGAACCGGCCCGGCGTCAGGTCGGAGAACCCGGCCTTGCGCGCGCCTTCAAGGTAAGTGGTGAACCCGCGGGCGAGGGCCTGCGCATCGGCCTCCTCCCAGTCGCGTCGGCCCGACATCCGGGCGGCCTGCGCAAGGAAGGCCTCGGCCGCGGGGCGGGAGGCGATCCGGTCCAGCGCCTCCTGCGACCACTCCGCATAGGATTTCTCCAGCAGGCCGAGGTCGAGCAGCCATTCGCCGGGATAATCCACGATGTCGAGATGCACGGTGCGCGGCCCGGACAGGCCGCCGAGCAGGCCGGTGGGGCGCACCTTCAGGGAGAGGCGCAGCTGGCTGACGGTGCGGGTGCTGTCTGGCCAGTGCGGCTCGGCGCCCGTCAGGGCGGCCATGTGGGCCTCGTAGTCGAAGCGAGGCAGCGTGTCGTCGGGCTGTGGTTGCAGGTAAGCGGCGGCGATGCGCCCGTCACCCGCTGCGGCCAGCTGCGGCATCCGCCCGCGGTCCAGCAGGTTGGCCACCAGCGAGGTGATGAAGACGGTCTTGCCGGAGCGCGCAAGCCCCGTGACCCCCAGCCGGATCACCGGCTCGAAAAAGGTCTCCGAGACCCGGTCGCCCACTGCCTCGACCGAGCGGCTCACGCCCTCGGCCATTGCCCCGATCACCACTTGCCGTACCCTGCCGTCCTGTCCATTGACCTCAAGATAGGGGCGCACGGGGCGTGTGACCAGTGTCAGGACCCGCAGCAGGGGCGCGGGGCCGGGGCGGGGAGGGGCGCAGGGGGCCATGGCCCTTGCCGGGCAGGGCCGCTTCGCGCTATCGGGCGCCATGCCCAGATATGCCCTGAAAGTCGAATACCACGGTGCGCCCTTTGCCGGATGGCAGAGGCAGGCCGACCAGCCCTCGGTGCAGGGGGCGATCGAGGCCGCGCTTGCGAAGCTGGAGCCGGGGCCGCACACGATTGCCGCCGCCGGGCGGACCGACGCGGGCGTCCATGCCACGGGGCAGGTGGCCCATTGCGACCTGCAGAAGGACTGGGACCCGTTCAAGCTGGCCGGGGCGCTGAACTATCACCTGAAGCCTTCGCCGGTGGCCATCGTGGCCTGCGCCGAGGTGGCGGAGGACTGGCACGCCCGTTTCTCGGCCATGGAGCGGCGCTATTTCTTCCGGCTGCTGATGCGCCGCGCGCCGGCCACGCTGATCGACGGGCTGGTGTGGCAGGTGGCGCAGCAACTGGATGCCGAGGCGATGCGCGCGGGCGCGGCCCACCTGATCGGGCATCACGATTTCACCACCTTCCGCAGTTCCATCTGCCAGTCTGCCAGCCCGGTGAAGACGCTGGACGAGATCACCATCGAGGAGGTCGAGGGCCAGTGCGGGCCCGAACTGCATTTCCGCCTGCGGGCGCGCAGCTTCCTGCACAACCAAGTCCGTTCCATCGTGGGCACGTTGGAGCGTGTCGGCGCGGGCTCATGGGCGCCGGAGCGGGTGAAGGACGCGCTTGAGGCGGCGGACCGCAGCCGCTGCGGCCCGGTGTGTCCGCCGCACGGACTTTACCTTGCGGGAGTGGGCTACCCCGACGATCCCTTTGCCTAGGGTTTAAGCGCCAGCATCCGGGTGAAGAGCGTGATCACGTAGTCTTCGGCCTCGGGGAAGGGGTCGGTGTCGCCGCTGCCGAGCACCGCACGCACCTGCACGTCGAAATCCGCGTAGTGCTGCGTAAGCGACCAGATCGAGAAGATCAGGTGGTAGGGATGGACCCGCTGAATGCGCCCTTCCTCCATCCATCTGCTCAAAACCTTGGCTTTTTCGTCCACCAGATCCTTCAGTTCGCCCTCTAGCGTGGGCAGGATATGGGGCGCGCCCTGCACGATCTCATTGGCGAAAAGACGTGATTCGCGGGGGAAATCGCGGCTCGCCTCCAGTTTGCGGCGGATATAGGCGAGGATTTCCTCCAGTGGATCGCCCTCCGGGTCCATCTCGCGCAGCGGGTCGAGCCATGTGTCCATCAGCGTGGCCAGAAGGTGCTGGTGGATCGCCTCCTTGGAGGGGAAATAATACAGCAGGTTGGGCTTCGACAGGCCCGCCGCCTTGGCGATCTGGTCGACGGTCGCGCCGCGGAACCCATTGGCGGAAAACACTTCCAGGGCAGCTTCGGTGATGGCCGCTGTATTGCGCCGCTGGATACGCGTGGTGCCGGCGGTTTGGTTCATGAAAACTTGTCTCGTCTTCTAATCTTAATGTGGGCAATTGTTCCGGGCGGGGAGGGGCTTGTCCAGACTGATCACAAATTGATCACTTGCCCCGGTGGCGGACCGTTCCGTCCGGCGCGGCGGCGATTTTCTTGACTGGCTACTGCCCTTTGATAGCGTGACTTTGACCGTTTGGTCAAATGCGACAGGCCGGCGTACCTTTGGGGACGACCGGCCGGAACGACAGGAAGGACGATCATGCCAGCCCCCGGTGAGAATTTCAGGATCAATGCGGACAGGCTGTGGGACAGCCTCATGGAGATGGCGAAGATCGGCCCCGGTGTCGCGGGCGGCAACAACCGCCAGACCCTGACCGACGAGGACGCCGAGGGCCGCGCCCTGTTCCAGACATGGTGCGAGGCCGCGGGCTGCACCATGGGCGTCGACAAGATGGGCACCATGTTCATGACGCGCCCCGGCACCGACCCCGACGCGCTGCCGGTCTACGTGGGCAGCCACCTCGACACCCAGCCCACGGGCGGGAAATACGATGGCGTTCTGGGGGTGCTGGCCGCGTTGGAACTGGTGCGCACGCTCAACGACATGGAAGTCCAGACCAAGCATCCGATCGTCATCACCAACTGGGCGAACGAGGAAGGGGCACGTTTTGCCCCGGCGATGATGGCCTCGGGCGTTTTCGCCGGTGAGATCGACATGGATTATGCCTATGGCCGCACCGACCTCGAAGGCGCGTCCTATGGTGACGAGCTGAAGCGCATCGGCTGGGTCGGTGACGAAGAGGTCGGGGCGCGCAAGATGCACGCCTATTTCGAATACCACATCGAACAGGGGCCGATCCTCGAGGCAGAGGAGAAATCCATCGGCGTCGTGACACATTGCCAGGGCCTGTGGTGGCTGGAGTTCACCCTGACCGGGAAGGAAGCGCACACCGGCTCGACCCCGATGGAGATGCGGGTGAACGCGGGTCTCGCCATGGGGCGGATCCTCGAGATGGTGCAGGAAGTGGCCATGGCCGCCCAGCCCGGCGCCGTGGGCGGTGTCGGCCAGATGAAATTCACCCCGAACTCGCGCAACGTGCTGCCGGGCAAGGTGGTCTTCACCGTCGACATCCGCACCCCCGACCAGGCCAAGCTGGACCGGATGCGGGCCGAGATCGAAACCCGCGGGGCGGCGATCTGCGAGGAACTGGGCGTCGGCTGCGCGATCGAGCCGGTCGGCCATTTCGACCCGGTGACCTTCGCGCCCGAACTCGTCTCGCGGGTGCGCAGTGCCGCGGAAACGCTGGGCCACAGTCACATGGATATCATTTCCGGCGCCGGGCACGATGCCTGCTGGGCCGCCAAGGTGGCGCCGGCGACGATGATCATGTGCCCCTGCGTGGGCGGGCTCAGCCACAACGAGGCCGAGGAGATCAGCAAGGAATGGGCCGCGGCGGGCGCCGACGTGCTGCTGCACGCGGTGGTCGAGACGGCGGAGATCACCGCCTGAGGCCTCGGGGGAGGGGGCTCTGCCCCCGCCGCCTGACGGCGGCCCCCCGGGATATTTGGGAACAGTGGATGACAGGGGCGGCAAACGCCCCGGCGGACATCAGGGAGACAAGAGATGAGCAAGGTGATCAAGGGCGGCATCGTCCTGACCGCGGACCGGCAGCGCGCAGCGGACGTGCTGATCGAGGGCGAGACCATCAAGGAGATTGGCGAAGACCTGAAGGGCGACGAATATATCGACGCCTCGGGCGCCTACGTGATCCCGGGCGGGATCGACCCGCATACCCACCTCGAGATGCCCTTCATGGGCACCACGGCGGCGGAGACCTTCGAGACCGGCACCTGGGCCGCCGCCGTCGGCGGGACCACGATGCTGATCGACTTCTGCCTGCCGGGCGAGGACGGGTCGATCAAGAACGCGATCCAGGAATGGCACCGCAAGTCGGCGCCGCAGATCTGCTCCGACATTGGCTATCACATGGCGATCACCGGCTGGAACGAACAGATCTTTGCCGAGATGAAGGATGCCGTGGACGCGGGCGTGAACTCCTTCAAGCACTTCATGGCCTACAAGGGCGCCCTGATGATCGAGGACGACGAGATGTTCGCCTCCTTCGCGCGCTGCAAGGAACTGGGGGCGCTGCCCATGGTCCATGCCGAGAACGGCGACCTCGTGGACCTGATGCAGAAGAAGTTCCTCGCCGAGGGCAAGACTGGGCCGGAATGGCACGCGCGCTCGCGCCCCGCCGAGTTCGAGGGCGAGGCCGCGAACCGGGCGATCACCATCGCCGATGCGGCGGGCGTGCCGCTCTATATCGTGCATGTCTCCTGCGAACAGGCGCATGAGGCGATCCGGCGCGCGCGCCAGAAGGGGATGCGCGTCTACGGCGAGCCGCTGGCGCAGTTCCTGACGCTGGATGAGGACGAGTACCTGAGCGAGGACTGGCTGCATTCTGCCCGCCGGGTGATGTCGCCGCCGTTCCGCGGCAAGGAGCATCAGGACGGTCTCTGGGCAGGCCTCCAGTCCGGCTCGCTGCAGGTGGTGGCCACCGACCACGCGGCCTTCTCCTCGAAGCAGAAGATGATGGGGCTCGACGATTTCACCAAGATCCCCAATGGCACCAACGGGCTGGAAGAGCGCCTCGCCGTGCTCTGGACCCGGGGCGTCGAGACCGGACGCCTGACGCCCGAGGAATTCGTCGCCGTCACCTCGACCAACGTGGCGAAGATCCTGAACATCTATCCCAAGAAGGGCGCCATCGTCGAAGGCGCGGATGCGGATATCGTGGTCTGGGACCCCAAGATCACCAAGACGATCTCGGCCTCGAACCACCATTCGATCCTCGATTACAACGTCTTCGAGGGCATGGAGGTCTCGGCGCAGGCGCGCTTCACCCTCTCGCGGGGCGAGGTGATCTGGGCCTGGGGCCAGAACTCGCAACCGCAACCGGGCCGGGGCCGCTTCGTGCCGCGCCCGGCCTTCCCCTCGGCGCACAAGGCGCTGTCGAAGTGGAAGGAGCTGAACTCGCCCCGCTCGGTCCAGCGCGATCCGCTGAACATTCCCGCCGGTATCTGAGCCGGACGCAGTGCAATATCCGGGTCCGCCAGCACGGGCCCGGCAAGAACCGACCGGCCAGACCCGCAGGGGCATTGCCGGCACAAGGGAGACAGGCGTGAGCCAAGCCACTGTCATAGAAGCGAAACATCTCGACCTCACGTTCCAGACCGCCGACGGGCCGGTGCAGGCGCTGCGGGACGTGACCCTTTCCATCGACCAGGGGGATTTCGTCAGTTTCATCGGGCCTTCGGGCTGCGGCAAGACCACCTTCCTGCGCTGCGTGGCGGCGCTGGAGACGCCCACGGGCGGCAGCCTGACGGTGAACGGGATGACCCCGGACGAGGCCCGGCGCAAGCGCGCCTACGGCTATGTCTTCCAGGCGGCGGGGCTCTACCCGTGGCGGACCATCGCCAAGAACATCAAGCTGCCGCTGGAGATCATGGGCTTCTCCAAGGCCGAGCAGGAGGAGCGCGTCGCGCGGGTCCTCGACCTCGTCGACCTCGCGGGCTTCGGCGGCAAGTTTCCGTGGCAGCTGTCGGGCGGGATGCAGCAGCGGGCCTCGATCGCCCGGGCGCTGGCCTTCGACGCCGACATCCTGCTGATGGACGAGCCCTTCGGCGCGCTGGACGAGATCGTCCGCGATCACCTCAACGAGGAACTGCTGAAGCTCTGGGCCCGCACCGGCAAGACCATCGGCTTCGTCACCCATTCGATCCCTGAGGCGGTCTACCTCTCCACCAAGATCGTGGTCATGTCGCCGCGCCCGGGCCGGATCACCGACGTGATCGAGAGCCCACTGCCGAAGGAACGCCCGCTCGACATCCGCGATACGCCGGAATTCCTCGAAATCGCCCACCGCGTCCGCGAGGGCCTGCGCGCGGGGCATGCCTATGACTGATCGCTTCGCTCCGAGTGCGACCTGCTGCGTCTCTGGGCCATCTGCCTGCTCCACGCGCCAAAGGGGAAACAGCGCCCGCGCTGTCGCACCCGCTGCGGCCCGAAGTGTGCCGGTAGCCCGGCGCACCCCGGTGCCGCCCCGCGCTTTGGGTGGGGAGGCGGGCTCCGCCTTCACCTTTCACGGTCATCGGCTCTCCAGCCTGTACCGCCCGCCCATGAAACGCGACAATCCTTTCATCTTTCTAAAAATACTCACTGCGCAGGCCCTGCCTCGGGCGCAGCGCAGTGAGTACTTGGGGAAAGATGAAGCCCGGTGGGCTACCTGCGCCGCGGGGGCTGTCTGATGCGCTCCATCGTTCCCGTTCTCACCGTCGTGGCGGTGATCATCGCGCTCTGGTACGCGGCCTGCGTGCCGATGAACATCAAGTTCGCCCTGACCATGGCCGAGCGTGAGGGCGCCGTCGTCGAGCCCGAGGGGGCCGCCGCGCGGCGTGACCTCTCGGCCATCGGGCTGGCGCTGCGCAATCCGGATCAATGGGGCGACACGCTGGCACAGGACAAGCCACGGCTGCCCGCCCCGCACCAGGTGCTGGTGGAGCTCTACGATACGGTGATCGACAAGAAGATCACCTCCAAGCGCAGCCTTGTCTTCCACGGCTGGGTCACGCTGTCGGCCACGCTTCTGGGGTTTGCCATCGGTACGGTCGGGGGCATCGTGCTGGCGGTGGGGATCGTCCACAGCCGGGCGATGGACATGTCCGTGATGCCCTGGGCCATTGCCAGCCAGACCATCCCGATCCTCGCCATCGCGCCGATGATCATCGTGGTGCTGAACTCGGTCGGCATCCAGGGGCTGCTGCCCAAGGCCTTCATCTCGGCCTACCTGTCGTTCTTCCCGGTGGTCGTGGGCATGGTGAAGGGGCTGCGCAGCCCGGACCAGATGCAACTCGACCTGCTCAAGACCTATTCCGCCAGCAAGGGCGCGGTGTTCTGGAAGCTGCGGCTGCCGGCCTCGGTGCCCTATTTCTTCGCCTCGCTGAAGATCGGCATCGCGGCGAGCCTCGTGGGGGCCATCGTGGGCGAACTGCCCACCGGCGCGGTGCGGGGCCTCGGTGCGCGGCTGCTGACGGGCAGCTACTACGGGCAGACGATCCAGATCTGGTCGGCGCTCTTTGCCACGGCGATCCTAGCGGCGCTCCTGGTGGCGGTGATCTCGGGCCTCGAGAGGGGCACGCTGAAACGGATGGGGCTGGGCCGATGACCCTGGTGATTGCAGCTCTCCTCCTCTGGGCGCTCGCCTGGGCGCTGAACGTGAAACTGGCCAACGGCCCGGGCGCGGAGAGCGCGGGCGTGAAACTGGCGGTGCCGGTGATCTTCGGGCTGACCCTGCTGGCGGTCTGGGAATTGCTGGTGCGGGGCCTCGACATCCCGCTTGTGATCCTGCCCGCCCCCAGCGTCATCGCCGCGCGGTTCCTGAGCGAGATCCCGACCCTCTGGGCCGATTTCGTGCAGACCTTCGTGAAGGGCGCGCTCTCGGGCTATGTCATCGGCTGCCTTGCGGCCTTTGCCACGGCGATCCTCGTGGACCGGAGCGATTTCCTGCGCCGCGGGCTGCTGCCGGTGGGCTCCTTCGTGGCGGCGCTGCCGATCGTGGGCACCGCGCCGATCCTCGTGATGTGGTACGGGTTCGACTGGCAGTCCAAGGCGGCGGTGGTCGTCGTCATGGTCTTCTTCCCGATGCTGGTGAACATCGTCGCCGGGCTGAACGAGACCTCGGCCATGCAGCGCGACCTGATGAAGACCTATGCCGCCTCCTACTGGCAGGGCTTCTTCAAGCTGCGCCTTCCGGCGGCCATGCCCTTCCTCTTCAACGGGCTGAAAATCTCATCGACGCTGGCGCTTATCGGCGCCATCGTGGCGGAATTCTTCGGATCGCCCATTGTGGGCATGGGCTTCCGCATCTCAACATCCGTGGGGCAGCTCGCGCTCGACATGGTCTGGGCCGAGATCGTGGTGGCCGCCATTGCCGGCTCTGCCTTCTACGGGACCGTGGCCCTGATCGAGAAGCGGGTCACCTTCTGGCATCCCTCGCAAAGAGGGTAACGACACCCCGCAAGAGCGGGGGACTAGACCAACCATGGGAGTAACATGATGAAGACGTTTCTGACCGGTGCCGCGACGGCGCTCGCCCTGGCCGCGCCGGGCATGGCCTTCGCCGCCGACGAGGTGAAGCTGCAGCTGCAGTGGGTCACCCAGGCCCAGTTCGCGGGCTACTACGTGGCGCTGGAGAAGGGCTATTACGAAGAGGAAGACCTCGACGTGACGATCCTGCCCGGCGGCCCCGACATCGCGCCGCCGCAGGTGCTGGCAGGCGGCGGGGCCGACGTGATGCTGAACTGGATGCCCTCCGCCCTGGCCGCCCGTGAAAAGGGCCTGCCGGTGGTGAACATCGCGCAGCCGTTCAAATCCTCCGGCCTGATGCTGACCTGCTGGAAGGACACCGGCATCACCGGCCCGCAGGACTTCAAGGGCAAGACCATCGGCGTCTGGTTCTTCGGCAACGAATATCCCTTCCTGTCGTGGATGAGCCAGGAAGGCATCTCGACCGACGGCGGCGATGACGGCGTGACCGTGCTGAAGCAGGGCTTCAACGTCGATCCGCTGATCCAGCGTCAGGCGGACTGCATCTCGACCATGACCTACAACGAGTATGGCCAGGTTCTGGACGCGGGCGTCTCCGAGGATGAACTGGTGACCTTCAAGTACGAGGATCAGGGCGTCGCCACGCTGGAAGACGGCATGTACGTGCTGGAAGACAACCTCTCGGACCCGGCCTTCAAGGACAAGATGGTCCGCTTCGTGCGCGCCTCCATGAAGGGCTGGAAATGGGCCGAGGAAAACCCGACCGACGCGGCAGAGATCGTGCTGGACTACGATGAGACCGGCGCCCAGACCGAAGCGCACCAGGTCCGCATGATGAGCGAGATCGCCAAGCTGACCGCGGGCTCCACCGGCGCGCTGGACGTGGACGACTACCAGCGGACCGTCGACACGCTGCTGGCCGGCGGTTCGGACCCTGTCATCTCGAAGGCCCCGGAAGGCGCCTACACGCTCGACATCACCGATGAGGCGCTGAAGTAATCACGCCCCCCTCGGGGCGACGCAACGGGCCGGGGTTTCCCGGCCCGTTTTGCGTTGGCGTGACCCGGTGCCCGTCCGCCTCGGCCTCGCGCGGTCTGGCACAGCAGGGGATCGCGGCCCCGCCCCGGTCCACGGCGGATCAGGGTCTAAGGACTGGATTTTCGCGCGGCCCCTGCGTTACCCTCGAGCCTTGAAAGGGGCCGTGGCCCCGGTGTTGCGAGGGAGGGGGCGATGGTATCTCGCCGGAGGATCATCCGCATGGCCGCGGGGTTCGGGCTAGTCGGGGCGGCAGGCTGCGCCCTGTCCGGGCGGGAACGGATGGCGCCCGACAGCCGGCTCATCGTGTTGCGCCACGCCGACCGTGCGGGCGAGGTCCTGACCGACAAGGGTGAGGCCCGGGCCCGCGCGCTGGTGACCGCGCTGGAGGGGCTTCCCGTCGATGCGATCTATACCCCCGGCATTCACCGCAACGAGCAGACGGCCGCCCCGCTGGCCGCGGCCCGCGGGCTGCCGCTTGAGACCCTCAGCGTCGAGGACCCCACGGCCGAGCTGATCCGACGGGGCGCGGGCCGGAGCGTGGTCTGGGTCGGCAACAAGAACAACCTCGCCGTGATCTGGGATACGTTGGCGCAGCCGGATCCGCCGCCGGTCGACTACGGCGATCTGTTCATCCTCGAAAGTGACACCGAGGGCCGGGTGCAGCTGGAACGCCGCCATGTGGCGGCAGAGGGCGGGTGAGGCGATGGCCTCCATGCCCGTCATGGCCGTCGCGGGCCGGTCACGGCACCCGCGACGCGATGGCAGCGGCCGCGAGGCTCTTGCCCCGGGCGGTTCTGCGACGTAACGCTGTGCCATGAGACTTCTATTTCTAGGTGACGTGATGGGCCGGGCCGGCCGCGCCGCGGTGGTCGAGAGACTGCCCAAGCTGCGCGAGGACTGGCGGCTCGACTTCGTGGTGGTCAACGGCGAGAACGCCTCGAACGGGGCCGGGTTGACCGGGGACCACGCCAAGCTGCTTCTGGACGCGGGCGCGGACTGCCTGACGCTGGGCGACCATGCCTTCGACCAGAAGGACATGCTGCAGTACATCGAGAAGGAGCCGCGCATCATCCGGCCCCTGAACTACGCCAAGGGCGCCCCCGGCAAGGGCTTCCGCGTCTTCGAGGCGCGGGGCGGGCGCAAGGTGCTGGTGACACAGGTGCTGGGGCAGGTCTTCATGAAGCGGCCCTTCGACGATCCCTTCTCGGCCATGGAGACGGTGCTGAAGACCCACCCGCGCGGCGGGCTGGTGCAGGCCTCGATCGTGGACGTGCACTGCGAGGCGACCTCCGAGAAGATGGCCATGGGCCACTACTGCGACGGCAAGGCGAGCCTCGTGGTGGGCACCCACACCCATGTCCCCACGGCGGATGCGCAGATCCTGCCCGGCGGCACGGCGCTGCTGTCGGACGCGGGCATGTGCGGCGACTACGACAGCGTCATCGGGATGGAGAAGGCCGAACCCCTGCGGCGTTTCATCACCGGGATGCCCAAGTCCCGGTTCACCCCCGCGGCGGGCGAGGCCACGCTGTCGGGTGTCTATGTCGAGACCGACGACCGCACCGGTCAGGCCACGCGCATCTGCATGGTGCGGCAGGGCGGGCGGCTGGAACAATCCGGGCCGTGACAGGGACTGCCGGCCGGGCGCGCGCCCGGCCATGGCCCCGTCTCTCCGGGGCCGGCGGCCGCTGCGCGGCCCGACATCCGACCCCTGCAAAGACCTCCCCGTGCCGCGTTTTGTCCGCGTCCTCCGCAGGTTGCATGCTTCCGGCACTGAAAAGGTCGCTTGAAAGACAGGGGGCTCGCCCAATAGAACCGTCTGAGGGGAGCCGGAGTCTGACATGAACCTGTTCGAGATGTCGCAGAACGGCGAGGCGATCCTCGCGCTGCTGGTCGTGGGCGCGATGTTCGTTCTTTTCGTGCGGGAAATCTATCCCACCGAGGTCGTGGCGCTTGCCGGGGTCTGCGTCCTGCTGCTCACGGGCGTGCTGCCCTATGACGCGGCGGTGGACGTTCTGTCGAATCCCGCGCCATGGACCATCGCGGCGATGTTCATCGTGATGGGCGCCCTCGTGCGGACCGGCGCGCTGGATGCCTTCACCCGGACCGCCGAGAAATACGCCGAAACCCATCCGCGCCTTGCCATCGCGGCGATGATGACCTTCGTCGTGGCGGCCTCGGCCGTGGTGTCGAACACGCCGGTGGTGGTGGTCATGATCCCGGTCTTCGTGCAACTGTCCCGCAAGCTCGGCATCATGGCGTCCAAACTGCTGATCCCGCTCAGCTACGGCGCGATCATGGGCGGCACGCTGACCCTGATCGGCACCTCGACCAACCTGCTGGTGGACGGCGTTGCGCGGGCGCAGGGCCTCGCGCCCTTCTCGATCTTCGAGGTGACGCCCATCGGCCTGATCGTCGTGGCCTGGGGCATGGTCTACCTGCTGACCGTCGGCCGATGGCTGCTGCCGAACCGGGACAGCATGGCCAGCCTGCTGTCCGACAAGTCGAAGATGAAGTTCTTCACCGAGGCGGTCATCCCGCCGGAATCGAACCTGATCGGTCGCGAGGTGACCTCGGTCCAGCTGTTCAAGCGCGAGGGCGTGCGGCTGATCGACGTGATCCGGGGCGACGACTCGCTGCGGCGCAACCTGCAGGGCGTGATCCTGCAGGTCGGCGACCGTGTCGTGCTGCGCAGCCGGATCACGGAACTGCTGAGCCTGCAGCGCAACAAGGGGCTCAAGCGCGTTGACCAGGTGGCCGCGATCGAGACCACCACCGTGGAGGTGCTGATCGCGCCGGACTGCAAGATGGTGGGGCGGACGCTGGGCTCCATGCGGCTGCGCCGGCGCTTCGGGGTCTATCCGCTGGCCGTGCACCGCCGGAACCAGAACATCGGCCGGCAGCTCGACGACCTCGTGGTGCGGGTGGGCGACACGCTGCTGCTGGAAGGCGCGCCGGACGACATCCGCCGCCTGAGCCAGGAGATGAACATGGTCGACGTCTCCAAGCCGGACGTCCGGGCCTTCCGCCGCGGCCATGCGCCGATCGCGATCCTCTCGCTCTTCATGATCGTAGGCCTTGCCGCCGTCGGCGTGGCGCCGATCCTGATGCTGGCCGTCTTCGCCGTGGCCGCCGTGCTGCTGACCCGCTGCATCGACGCGGACGAGGCCTTCTCCTTCGTCGATGGCCGGCTGCTGGCGCTGATCTTCTCGATGCTGGCCATCGGCGCGGCGCTGGAGGCCTCCGGGGCCGTGGAGCTCATCGTGAGCGCGATCGCGCCCCTGTTGCAGAACCTGCCCGGCGTGGTGGTGATCTGGGCGATCTACCTGCTGACCTCCGTGCTGACGGAACTGGTGTCGAACAACGCCGTCGCCGTGGTGGTGACGCCCATTGCCATCGGCCTCGCGCAGGCCATGGGCATCGACCCGCGCCCGCTGGTGATGGCGGTGATGATCGCGGCCTCCGCCTCCTTCGCCACGCCCATCGGCTACCAGACCAACACGCTGGTCTACGGCCCGGGCGGCTACAAGTTCTCGGACTTCCTGAAGGTCGGCATTCCGCTCAACCTCTCCATGGGGGTCATCGTCTCGGCGCTGATCCCGGTGTTCTGGCCGCTCTGAGGGCTCAGAACCCCCAGACCAGCAGGATCGTCGGGATCGAGACCGCCACCACGAGGATCTCCAGCGGCAGGCCGATGCGCCAGTAATCCCCGAAGTGATAGCCCCCGGGGCCGAGGATCAACGTGTTGTTCTTGTGCCCGATCGGCGTCAGGAAGGCCGAGGAGGCCGCCACCGCCACAGCCATCAGGAAGGGATCGGCCGAGACATCCAGTGCCTGCGCCATCTGGATGCCGATCGGGGCCGCGACGATGGTCGTGGCGGTGTTGTTCAGCACGTCCGACAGCGTCATCGTCACCAGCATCAGCGCGGTCAGGATCGCCCATGCGGGCCAGCCCTGCGTCAGCTGCACCAGCCAACCGGCGATGAGCTGCGTGCCGCCGGAGGCCTCCAGCGCCGAGCCGAGCGGGATCATCGAGCCCAGCAGGACCACGACCGGCCATTCGATGTGATCGTAGAGTTCGTTGATCGGCACGATGCGCAGCAGAAGGTAGCTGATCACCACGAGGCCAAGCGCAATGGGCAGGCTCAACAGGCCGAAGCTGGCAATCGCCACCGCCCCGGCGAAAAGCCCGATGGCCGCCCACGTCATGCGGTCCTGCGTCACGGCGAGGCCCCGGCTGGCCAGCGTGAGGCAGCCCAGCCAGTCGATCACGTCGGGGCCGGTGTCCTTGGGTACCAGCAACAGCAGGATGTCGCCCGGCTGCACCTCGGTCTTGCGGACCTGTTCGGTGATGCGGCGACCCTGCCGCGAGATGCCCAGCAGGACGGCCCGCTGGCGCCAGCTCAGCCCGATCTCCTGCGCGGTGCGCCCGTTGATCCGCGCCTCGGCGGGGACCACGACCTCCAGCATGTCGAGCCCCTCGCCATCGGCACGCAGCAGCTCCTCGCGCTTCTCGTCCGAGAAGGTCAGCGCAAGCGCGGAGCGGAATTCCTCCAGCGCGCCGGGCGTGGCCTCCAGCACCAGCGCGTCGCCTGCCTGAAGCAGGTTGTGGCGCGCGTTGCCGTAGAGCCGCCGGTCGTTGCGGATCAGGCCGATGATGGCCACGTCGGCCTTGTCGGCGATCTCGGTCAGCTCGGCCACGCGCTTGCCGATCTGCTTGTTGCCCTCGGGGATCGTCAGCTCGGCCACGTAGGGCTTGAGGTCGCCGCTGCCCGCGGCACTCGCGTCCTCGCGGGTCGGGATCAGGCGCCAGCCGATCAGCGCCACGAAGGCCAGCCCGGCCAGCGCGGTGAGCCCGCCCACCGGGGCGAAGTCGAACATCCGGAAGGACTCGCCGAGCGCCTTCTCGCGGTAGGAGGCGATGATGATGTTGGGGGGCGTGCCGATCAGCGTGGCCATGCCGCCGAGGATCGTGGCGAAGGACAGCGGCATCAGGCTGAGCCCCGGGGAGCGGCCCGCCTTGTGCGCGGTCTGGATGTCCACTGGCATCAGCAGCGCGAGGGCGGCGACGTTGTTCATGAAGGCCGAGAGAACCCCGCCGATCCCGCCCATGATCGCGATATGGGTGCCGAGCCGCCGGGAGCTGTCCACCAGCGTCCGGGTGATCAGGTAGACCGCGCCGGAGCGCACCAGCCCGGCCGAGACCACGAGGACGAGGGCCACGACGATGGTCGCCTCGTGGCCGAAGCCGGTGAAGGCGTCCTCCTCCGGCACCACGCCAAGGGCGACCCCCGCCATGAGCGCGGTGAAGGCCACGAGGTCATAGCGCCAGCGGCCCCAGAGCAGCAGGGCGAAGACGGCGAAGAAGATGGCGAAAAGCGTGGTCTGTTCGTAGGTCATGGGCGCCCTGAAAGTGAAGCCGTATCCCGCGGCACGGCATCCAGAGCGTAGCGCGGCCCGGGCGCCGGGCAAGGGCCGCGGTCCCGTGGCCCCGTCGGCGGCGGAAGACCCGCGGGCCCCGTCCAGGGGGCTTCCGGGCGGCGTCGAGACGGGCGGCGGCGCGCTAGGTCCGGTACAGGTCGCCCGGCCAATCGAGGGGGCAGGACCGGTGCCGAGCCGTGCTGCAGGTGGTTTCAGGGCGGAATATCCCCGGTTTCCTGCGCTTCCCGGGCGGCGGACCCCCGCGGGATATTGCAGGCCGGCCCCCGCATGGGATATGGACGCGCGAACTGCACGACAATCCTGATACCAGATCTAACAGACGACGGAGGGCAGCCATGGCGGGCCATTCTAAGTGGGCGAACATCCAGCACCGCAAGGGGCGGCAGGACGCCGCCCGGTCGAAGCTCTTTTCCAAGCTCTCGAAAGAGATCACCGTGGCCGCCAAGATGGGCGACCCCGATCCTGACAAGAACCCGCGCCTGCGCCTCGCGGTGAAGGAAGCCAAGTCGAGCTCGGTCCCCAAGGACGTGATCGAACGGGCGATCAAGAAATCGCAGGCGGGCGACGGCGACGACTACGAGGAAATCCGCTACGAGGGCTATGGCCCCAACGGCGTGGCGATCATCGTCGAGGCGATGACCGACAACCGCAACCGGACCGCCTCGAACGTGCGCTCGACCTTCTCCAAGAACGGCGGCAACCTCGGCGAGACCGGCTCGGTCGGCTTCATGTTCGAACGCAAGGGCGAGGTGGTCTACCCCGCCAGCGTGGGCGATGCCGATGACGTCATGATGGCGGCCATTGAGGCCGGCGCCGAGGACGTGGAAAGCTCCGAGGACGGGCACGTGGTCTACTGCGCGGACACCGACCTCGCGGCGGTGGCCAACGCGCTGGAGGAACAGCTGGGCGAATCGGATTCGACCAAGCTGATCTGGAAGCCGACCACCACCACGGACATGGACCTCGAAGGCATGCAGAAGCTGATGAAGCTGATCGATGCGCTCGAGGATGACGATGACGTGCAGCGCGTCACCGCGAACTTCGAAGCCTCCGACGAGGTGATGGAGCAGCTCTGAGGGCTGCCCCGGACCGGCCCGCCGCCCACGCGGGGCAGGCGGGTCTGACCCGACGGCGCGCCTGCGGCGCACACGATGTTTTGCCCGGCCCCTCCTGCGGAGGGACCGGGCGGCCTCCGGCGGGGAGCGTTGACGCAAGAAAACGATTTCGGCGTCCCCGCGCCCTCCGAGGCAGGGTCCCATACCTTTTCTTGCCGCAAATATCCCCGCCGGAGGCTTGGCCCGCAGGGCCAATCCTTGACTTTCCGCGCGCATCCATGTGTATCGGCCCCTGTTCCGAACCGCGTTTCGCGCCATCCCGAAGGAAGAGACCATGCACGCCTTTCGCAGCCATACCTGCGCCGCTCTGACCAAAGCCAACGTGGGCGAGACCGTCCGCCTTTCGGGCTGGGTGCACCGGGTGCGCGATCACGGCGGCATCCTCTTCATCGACCTGCGCGACCACTACGGCACCACGCAGGTCCTCTGCGATCCCGACAGCCCGGTCTTCGCCGAGGTGGAGAAGGTGCGCTCGGAGTGGTGCATCCGGATCGACGGCGAGGTGAAAGCCCGTGCCGAGGACCTCGTGAACCCCAAGCTGCCCACCGGCGAGGTCGAGGTGTTCGTCCGCGACATCGAGGTGCTGGGCGCCGCGAAGGAACTGCCGCTGATGGTCTTCGGCGATCAGGAGTACCCGGAAGAGACCCGGCTGCGCTATCGCTACCTCGACCTGCGCCGCGAGGTGATGCAGAAGAACATGACCCTGCGCTCGGACGTCGTCGCCTCGATCCGCAAGCGGATGTGGGACAAGGGCTTCCGCGAGTACCAGACGCCGATCATCACCGCCTCCTCGCCGGAAGGCGCGCGCGACTTCCTCGTGCCCTCGCGTCTGCACCCGGGCAAGTTCTACGCGCTGCCGCAGGCGCCGCAGCAGTTCAAGCAGCTGCTGATGGTCTCGGGCTTCGACAAGTATTTCCAGATCGCGCCCTGCTTCCGCGACGAGGACCCGCGCGCCGACCGTTCGCCGACCGACTTCTACCAGCTCGACATGGAAATGAGCTTCGTCACCCAGCAGGACGTTTTCGACACGATCTCGCCGGTTCTGGCGGGCGTCTTCGAGGAGTTCGGCGGCGACAAGACCGTCGACGCCCCCGAGAGCTGGCCGCAGATTTCCTATGCCGATGCCGCGCTCTGGTACGGAACTGACAAGCCCGACCTGCGCAACCCGATCAAGATGCAGGTCGTGAGCGAGCATTTCGCAGGCTCCGGCTTTGCCATCTTCGCCAAGCTGCTGGAGCAGGAAGGCACCGAGATCCGCGCCATCCCCGCCCCCAAGGGCGGCAGCCGCAAGTTCTGTGACCGCATGAACGCCTTCGCCCAGAAGGAAGGTCTGCCGGGCATGGGCTACATCTTCTGGCGTGACGGCGCCGACGGCATGGAAGCCGCCGGTCCGCTGGCCAAGAACATCGGCCCCGAGCGCACCGAGGCGATCCGCCAGCAACTGGGCCTCGGCGTGGGCGACGCGGCCTTCTTCCTCGGCGGCAAGCCGAAGTCCTTCCAGACCGTCGCGGGCAAGGCCCGGACCGTCATCGGCGAAGAGCTGGGCCTGACCGATCTGAACCGGTTCGCCTTTGCCTGGATCGTGGACTTCCCGATCTACGAGAAGGACGAGGAAACCGGCAAGCTGGACTTCGAGCACAACCCCTTCTCGATGCCGCAGGGTGGCATGGAGGCGCTGCAGGGCGATCCGCTGGAGGTCAAGGGCTTCCAGTACGACCTCGCCTGCAACGGTTACGAGCTGGTCTCGGGCGCGATCCGGAACCACAAGCCGGAGATCATGTTCAAGGCCTTCGAACTGGCGGGCTACCCGAACGAGGAAGTGATCAAGCGCTTCGGCGGCATGGTCAACGCCTTCCAGTACGGCGCCCCCCCGCACGGCGGCTGCGCCACCGGCATCGACCGCGTCGTCATGCTGCTGGCCGAGGAGCAGAACATCCGTGAGGTGATCCTCTTCCCGATGAACCAGCGGGCCGAGGACCTGATGATGGGCGCGCCCTCCGAGCCGACGCCGGAGCAGCTGATGGAACTGAACCTGCGGGTCATCCCGCAGGAATGATCCGCGCCGTGGCGTCCTGCGCCAGATGAGGATTAAGCTCTCAAGGCCGGCCCCGATTTCGCGGGTCGGCCTTTTTCACAGGATTTGCACCACGCGCGGGGACAGCCCATGTTCGATGCCCTCCGGGATGCCGGGTTCGATGTTCTGACCAAGAACCACGCCGAGGCGATCCTCAGCGTGGATTTCCCCACCGAGACGGCGGAGCTGATCGGCGCCCTGATGCGGGTGTCGATCCCGGCGGCGGAGCTGATCGCCTCGGGCGGGGGCGAGGCGAAATCGACCCAGCGGATGCGGCGCGAGCTGTCCTCTGCCGGGTGGGCCAAACACAACTTCCGGATCGAGACCACGGTGGACGGCGTGCCCGTCGGCGATGGCACCAGCCACGAGATCGACCATATTCGCCGCGGGCCCAAGGGGCTGCTGGCGCTGGAGATCGAGTGGAACAACAAGGACCCGTTCTTTGACCGGGATCTCGAGAACTTCCAGCGGCTGCACGCGCAGTCGATCATCTCGGTCGGGATCATCGTGACCCGGGGGGCGGCGCTTCAGGCCGCCATGGCGGGCACGGTGGAGGGCTTCCTCAAGCGGGCGGGCATCTCCTCGGAGGAGGGGCTGCTGGCCTACGGCATGAAGGAGCGCACCGCCCGGCAGCGCAATTTCGTCGCCAAGGCGCAGGCGCAGGGCGATGACTTCGCCACGGCCTTTGCGCGGTTCTTCGTGATGGACAAGTACGGGCCGTCCTCGACCCACTGGTCCAAACTGGAGGCCCGGGTGGCCCGCGGCGTGGGCAATCCCTGTCCGCTGCTGCTGATCGGCCTGCCGGAGGGCACGGTGCGCGAGGCCGCGGAGGCCCCGGAGGAGGAGCCGCGGCTCTTCTGAGGCGCGCGCTCCGCGGCGGGCGTCAAGGCGGGGTTTTCCGACGGGACTGACGGGACCCTGCGAGGGAGGCCTCGAGGCGGGGGCCGAGGCGGGGGCATTGAAACACGCGCGGGTCATGCGCCCCGCAGGGCGGCGCGAGGCCCTCCGGCGCGGGCGGGTTTATTCCGCCGCCACGCCCGAGTTGTAGGAATAGGTCTTCCAGTTCGGCTTGTAATCCGCATCCGCCTGGTTGCCCCAGACCGTCCAGCCGTCGCGCACGCCCCGGCCGAAGAGTTCGAGGTAGGGGCCCCAGGAGCAGCTCTCGATCAGCTCGTACTGTTCGTCCGGCTTGCGCGAATGTTCGCGCTTGCGGGTCTGGAGCATGTTCACCTGGCTGCGGCCCGGTGGCAGGGTGCGGGCGTTCTTGCCCCGGGTGCCGAAGAGCAGAAGCTCGGTCACGTTGCGGAAGTAGAAGCCCACGCCGCGCCCGTCCGAGCCGCCGTCCTTGCGGATCTTGTGCCAGACTATGTTGGACTTGTACTCGAACCCCCAGGCGGAGAGCACCTGAAGCCCTTCGGGCAGCAGGGCATTGGGCACCCACATGTAGCAATGCGCCCGGTCCTCGAGATACTCCTCGACCGGCAGGGCACAGATGTCCTCCAGCGTCATCGTGGGATAGCGCGACAGCCGCTTGTGTTCCGGAGCGACCTTGCCGGTCCGGTTGGCGAACCGCCACGGCGGATCGGCCATGACGCAGGCGAACCGATCCTTGCCAAGGAAGTCGCGCAAATCTTGAGAGGGGGTGCTGGACATGTCCTAGATATAGCCCGGCCTTGGGGAAGCTGTCATCCGGGAACGATAGGGGAACACGCCGGTCACGGCAACCGGCTTGGACGTCCGTGACGCGCGATTGCGCGAAAAAGCAGTGGAAAAGTCCGGCGCGGTGGGGCGCGGCCCCGCGCGACGGCACACCCCCGGCCGGTTCAGGCCGGAGGCGCCAGTCGGACATGGCTCAATCGTCGTGCAGCGCGTCTTCGCGTTTCTTCTCGACGAGCTTCTCCTCGGTCGCCTTGTGGTCGAGGAATTTCTTGCCGAAGGCGTCATTGTGCTCGGCCCCGATCACCTTCTTGGCGCGGGTGAAGACCTCGTCTTCCTCCTCTTCCATATGGTGTTCGTAGTCGTGCTTGAGGGTCTTGAAGCGGGTCAGCCAGCCGGGCGAGGACATGTCCATCTCGCGCAGCTCTTCGAGGATCTCGTCCATCTCGGCATGCTCATGGACCGAGTGGCGGGCGGCGTCCTGGCCCCAGGTGTCCTCCATCAGCTTGGAGTAGAAGGTCTCTTCCTCCGCGGCCGAGTGGGACTTGATGTCGTTGTAGAAGGCATCCCAGGCCTCGCGGCGGGTGTCACTGTCGCCCGAGGTTTCGGCGATCGTGTTCAGCCACTCGCGATGGCGGTCGTGGTCTTCCTTGATGGCGTCGTAGATGGACGGCATGGGCCCCTCCTGTCGGTTGCTGTCTGTCGGGCAACGGAGGAGGGGGGCGTTCGGTTCCGGATAAAGGGCGCGGCGTGGGCATTCTGCCCGCGGTGTCTTCTGAACGGGCCGGCCTTGCTCCGGGTCAGGTCTGGCTGAGCAGCACGATGGCGTAGATCAGCGAGAGTGCTCCGGCAGCAAGGATGACGGTGTCGATCCCAATACGGGGAAGGCGACGGCCGTTGCTGCCAAATTGCTTCATAACATTATCCTCTTTAAATCTGACAGCCTGCTTATCGGCGCGCATTGTGGCGGCATTGGGGAGGATTTGCGCCGGGGATCGCGTCTTTTGCGGGCGCGGTGGAGGGCGCCTCTTCCGCCCGGTTGCGGCGCTGATAAGGTGGCGCGAAATCCGGGGCCGGAGGGCCCCGACAGACTAACCCGGAGGCCCGACGGCCCCGAGAGACCGTAGAGAAGGATGCCGAGAATGCGTGAGGACCGCCCCCGCGGGCCCGTCGTCGAGGGCTGGCAGGTGCCGCTCGCCCCGCCCGCCGACCTTGTGCTGGAGGGCCGCTGCGTCCGGCTGGAACCGCTGCAGGCCGAGCGTCACGCGGCGCTGCTGCATGACCAGTTCGACGGGCAGGACTGGATCTGGGACTACATGGGCTATGGTCCGTTCCATTCCGCCGCTGCCTATCACCGCTGGATGCACGGGGTCGAAGACGGGACCGATCCGAAGTTCTTCGCGCTCTGGGAGCTTGAGACGAAAGCCTGCGTCGGCGTCACCTCCTACCTGCGGATCGCGCCCGAGGCCGGGTCCATCGAGGTCGGCAACATCCACTATGCGCCCGCCCTGCAACGCACCCGCGCCGCGACCGAGGCGATGGCGCTGATGATGCAATGGGCCTTCGATGCGGGCTATCGCCGCTATGAGTGGAAATGCGATGCGCTGAACATGCCCTCGCGCCGGGCGGCGCAGCGGCTGGGGTTCAGCTACGAGGGCACCTTCCGCAAGCACCTGATCGTCAAGGGTCGCAGCCGTGACACCGCGTGGTTCGCCATCACCGATGACCAGTGGCCCGCGCTGAAGGAGGCCTACGACGTCTGGCTCTCGCCCGCGAACTTCGATGGTGAGGGCCGCCAGCAGGAGAGGCTGGGCGATCTGACCCGCCTCGTGCGCGTCTCGGGCGATCCGCTTCAGGGCTGAAGCTCAGGTCCGGGGAAACGCAAACGGCCCGCGTCTGGCGAGACGCGGGCCGCTGTCATTCGGTCGGGGGCGTGGATCAGACCTTCAGGTCACCCTGCGCCCAGTCCCAGTAGAGCTCCCGCGCGCGCTTGGTCACCGGGCCGATCTGGTACTGGCGATCCTCGAAGGCACTGACCGGGGTCACCTTGTTCAGGTTGCCCGAGAGGAAGACCTCGTCCGCCGCTTCGAAATCGGCATAGGACAGGACGGTCTCGGTCACCGTGAAGCCATCGGCACGCAGGTTCTCGATATGCCGTGCGCGGGTGATGCCCGACAGGAAGGTGCCGTTGGCGATCGGGGTGAAGACCTCGCCGTCGCGCACCATGAAGACGTTGGCGGTGGCGCTTTCGGCCACGTTGCCCATGGCATCGGTCACAAGGGCATTGGCAAAGCCGCGGGCGCGGGCCTCGCGCAGCATCCGCCCGTTGTTGGGGTAGAGCGCACCGGCCTTGGCGTTGCAGACCGCATCGGCCAGCACGGGGCGGCGGAAGGAGGTCTTGCACAGGGTCGTGGCGGCCTCGGCCGGGGCCATGGGGATCTCCTCCAGCGCGATGGCAAAGCCGGTGGCATCCTCGGTGTGCTTGGGCACCAGAACGGTCTCGTCACCATCGGTGGCCCAGTACATCGGGCGGATGTAGACGGCGGCGCCCTTCGGATAGGCGCGCAGGCCTTCCAGCGCGATCTCGACCATCTCCTCGGGGGCGACGGTGGGCTTGATCCACATCGACTCGGCCGAGCGGTTCACCCGGGCGCAGTGCTTGGCGAGGTCCGGGGTCAGACCGTCGAAGAGCCGCGCCCCGTCGAAGACGCTGGAGCCCTGCCACATCGCGTGATCGCTTGCGCCGAGGACGCGCACGTCGCCTTCGTGCCAGGTGCCGTTGTAGTAGGTGCGGATACCGGTTCCGGCTGCCATCGTCTTGCTCCTTCTTGTCGCGCGCCCCTTATGACAAGAGGCGGCGGCAGGGGGAAGGCCCCCCGGGCGGGAGGCCGAATTGCCCCCGGCGCGGGGCCGGGGGCGTTCGATGATGAAATCGGCAGCAAGAATGACCGGGGGCCACCGGACGCGGTGGCCGGAAATCACCGGCAAGCACCTGCGGGCCTTGCCGTATTTGTGCTGGGGACACGAGCGCGGGGCAGGCAGGGCGGTGCAGAGGCATGCGGGCCACCGGCACGCTAGGGGCTCTTCGTGACGGATCGGTGGCGGCCCGGTAACGGCAAGATGAACGTTTCATGGCAGGCGGCGGGCGCACCGGCGCGTCGAGCCGGGGTCTGGCCGTCGTCTGGTCGCCGTCTGGCCGCAACCCACCCGGCTTCAGTCAGCCTCGGCCAGAAGCGCGTCCAGATCGAGGCGCCGGGTGAACATCACCAGGTCACCGGCCTCGTCCCGGGGCCAGTCTGCCTGCGGCCGGTCCCAGTAGAGCTCCACCCCGTTGCCATCGGGATCGCGGAGGTAGAGCGCCTCGCTCACCCCGTGGTCCGAGGCACCGTCGAGGGCGACGCCCTTGGCCCGCAGCTGTTTCAGCACATTCGCGAGGTCGCGGCGCGTGGGGTAGAGGAAGGCGGAGTGGAAGAGGCCCGGGTAGTGCTCCGGCGCCGGTTCGCTGCCCTCGCTGTGCCAGGTGTTCAGGCCGATGTGGTGGTGGTAGCCCCCGGCCGACAGGAAGGCGGCCTTGGCGCCGTAGCGCTGTTGCAGTTCGAACCCCAGCACGTCGCCGTAAAAGGCAATCGCGCGGTCGAGGTCGGAGACCTTGAGGTGGACGTGGCCGACGCGGGCGCCGGCAGGGGCGGTATAGGAAGTCATCGTCTTGTCCTTTCTCGGGTGGGCCCGCGCGCCTTCGTGGGGCGCGGCCGTGTCGTTTCGCCGTAGGGTCCCGGCCTGTGTTGACGCAAAGGTAGGGGCCCCGCGTCTGCCGCACCATTCCGCAATTCCGGACCTATTCTGTGCAGGACCGCGCGAAGCGGGCCCGCGCCGATGACGCCGGTTTGAGGCTGCAAGGCCCCGCCCGCGCTTGACCTTCCCGTGCGCAGACGACACCTTCCGCCCGGATCAAGCACCAGACCCGGCGGAGCCACGGACCAGATGCAGAGCAGAGTTTCCCCCTTCGCCCCCTTCGAATGGCTGATCGCCTGGCGCTACCTGCGGGCCCGGCGCTCGGAAGGGGGTGTTAGCGTGATGACATGGATCTCGCTGATCGGGATCACGCTGGCCGTCTGGGCCCTGATCGCCACGCTGGCAGTGCGCTCTGGCTTCCGCGAGGAATTCGTCGATACGATCCTGGGCGCGAACGCCCATGTGACAGTCTATTCCGCCGGGGTCCGCACCGAGAGCGGCTATGTCGACCGCACCCTGCCTGACTACGAGGAGATGGCCGAGCGCGTCCGCGCCGTGCCCGGCGTCAGCCGCGTTGCCCCCCTCGTGCGCAGCCAGGTGATGGCCAACGTGCGAGGCCGCAACGCGGGCGTCGAGGTCTTCGGCATCACGCCCGAAAACCTCTCGACCGTGCCGCGTATTGCCGAGCCGCTGGAGGCGCGCGGCGACTTCTCCCGCTTCGGCGAGGGGATCGCGATCGGCTCGGGCGTGGCGCGGGAACTGGGCGTGGACGTGGGCGGCAAGGTCAAGCTGATTTCGCCCGACGGGGTCAAGACGGCCTTCGGCACCTCGCCCCGGACCAAGGTCTACGAGGTCACCTACATCTTCACCGCCGGGCGCTACGACATCGATCGGACGCGGGTCTACATGCCCTTCGCCGAGGCGCAGACCTTCTTCAACCGCGACGGCGTGGCCGATGAGCTGGAGGTCATGGTCGACGACCCCGAGACCGTCGACAAGCTCGACACCGCGCTCCTGGCCGCGGCCGGGGACAAGGCGCTGCTCTGGACGTGGCGCGATGCGCAGGGCGGCTTCCTCCGTGCCCTCGACGTGGAGGACAACGTGATGTTCATCCTCATGTCGATCCTCGTGCTGATCGCGGCGATGAACATCGTTTCGGGCCTGATCATGCTGGTGAAGAACAAGGGCCGCGACATCGGCATCCTGCGTACCATGGGTCTGACCGAGGGCTCGGTCCTGCGGGTCTTCTTCATCTGCGGCGCCTTCACCGGGCTGATCGGCACCGCGGTGGGCGTCGTGCTGGGCTGCCTCTTCGCGATCTACATCGACCAGATCTTCACCGTGGTGAACTACATCGCGGGGGGCGGGGTCTGGGATCCGGCGATCCGCGGCATCTACCAGGTGCCCGCCAAGCTGGAGCTGAACGACGTGCTCTCGGCCGTTGGCCTGTCGCTGGGGCTGTCCTTCATCGTCACCATCTTCCCCGCGCGCCGCGCCGCCCGGATGAACCCCGTGGAGGCCCTGCGCTATGAGTGAACCGGTTCTGGAACTGACAGGGATCGAGAAGACCTACAACACCGGCCAGCCGAACGAGATCGCGGTGCTGCGCGGCGTCGACCTCGTGCTGCAACCGGGCGAGGTGGTCGCGCTCGTGGCGCCCTCGGGCTCGGGCAAGTCGACGCTGCTGCATATCGCGGGGCTGCTGGACACGGCGGATGCCGGGTCTGTCAAGATCGGCGGCGAGGAGATGACCGGCCTCTCCGACCGGCGCCGCACCACGGCGCGGCGGCAGGACGTGGGCTTCGTCTACCAGTTCCACCACCTGCTGCCCGAGTTCACGGCGCAGGAGAACGTGACCCTGCCGCAGCTGGCCAATGGCACCGCACCCCGCCTGGCGCAGGAGCGCGCGCGCGGCCTGCTGGAAAGCGTGGGCGTGGCGGCGCGGGCGGATCACCGCCCCGCGGCGCTTTCGGGCGGGGAACAGCAGCGGGTGGCCTTCTGCCGGGCGCTCGCCAATGCGCCGCGCCTGCTGCTGGCGGATGAGCCCACCGGGAACCTCGACCCCGCCACCTCGGACCGGGTGTTCGACGCGCTGATGACGCTGGTGCGCGATACCGGCCTCTCGGCGCTGATCGCGACCCACAACCTTGATCTTGCCGCCCGGATGGACCGGCAGCTCTACCTCGAGGACGGCCGGCTGGTGCCGGGGCCCCGGGGCTGATGACCGGGCGGGATACCGCAGCGGACACTGCGCCCCACACCGGCCCCGACGCGGAGTCTGGCACGGGGCCTGACTTCCGGATCGACGGTGCGGGCCCGGGGCGGACCACCGTGCTGCTGGCCCATGGGGCGGGGGCGGCGATGGACACGCCCTTCATGACCGCGGTGGCGGACGGTCTGGCCGCCCGCTGCCTGCGGGTGGCGCGGTTCGAGTTCGCCTACATGTCCAGCCGCCGGACCGGCGGATCAAAGCGCCCGCCGCCCAAGGTGGACCTGCTGCAGGAGGAATTCCGCGCCGCCATCGACGCGCTTGCCCCTGAGGGGCCGCTGATCATCGGGGGCAAGTCCATGGGCGGCCGCGTGGCAAGCCTGATCGCCGGTGACCTGCATGCGCAGGGCCGGGTCGCCGGGCTGCTCTGTCTCGGCTATCCGTTCCACCCGACCGGCAAGCCCGAAAAGCTGCGCGTCGCGCATCTTGAGGACCTCGCGGTGCCGACCCTGATCTGTCAGGGCACCCGCGATCCCTTCGGCACCCGCGAGGAGGTCGCCGGCTATGCCCTGTCGCCGCAGATTGCCGTGACGTGGTTCGAGGACGGCGAGCACGACCTGAAACCGCGCAAGAGGCTGACCGGCCTGACCCAGCAGGACCACCTCGCCGCGGCCTGCGCGGCGATCGCGGGCTGGGCCGCGCAGCTGCCGGAGGCGGGTCCCGGGGCGTGAGGTCTGCATGTCCCCCGGATCGGGTGCTTTCGCAGCGCCGCCGGGAATGCTAGGGCCCGTGGGTCGCATCGCATCCGGGAAGCTTTCATGTCCATCACCCATCTTGTCACCCACTCCGGCGGTTTCCATGCCGACGAGCTGCTGTCCTCGGTCATCCTGACCCGGCTGCATCCGGAGGCGCGCATCCTGCGCACCCGCGATGCCGCGTGGATCACCCCGGCAGAGGGGCGGATCATCTATGACGTCGGTCTGGCCTATGACGCGGAAGCGGGCATCTTCGACCACCACCAGCGCGAGGCGCCGCTGCGCGAGGATGGCCAGCCCTACAGCTCCTTCGGCCTCGTCTGGCTGCACTTCGGCCGCGACTACCTGCGCGCGCTCGCCGTGCCGGAGGAGGACATCGACGGCGTGCACGCCTCCTTCGACCGGGGCTTCGTCCTGCCGGTCGACCTGATGGACAACGGCGCGCTGAGCGCGGGCGTCGCGGGGCCGCTGTCCGCGCTGACCCTGCCGGTGCTGCTGGAAAGCCTGAAACCGGTCTTCGACGACACGACGCCGGGCGCCGATGACGCGGCCTTCCACGCGGCGCTCGCGGTGGCCCGCTCCTTCGTCGAGGCCTCCATCGCCCGCAAGGCCGCCAAGCGGCGGGCCGAGTCGATGGTCATGGCCTCGATCGAGGCGGCGGGCGAGGGGCGCATCCTCGAACTGCCCATGGGCATGCCGTTCCGCGCCGGCGTCGAGAAGGCGGGGGCGGATCACCTGCTCTTCGTGGTGAACCCGCGCGGCGACGACTGGTCTCTGGGCGGCATCCGGCTGGGCGACGAGGGCTTCGAGCTGCGCGCGGACCTGCCCGCCGCATGGGCCGGTCTGACCGATGCGGCGCTGGAAGAGGCCTCGGGCGTGAAGGGCGCGAAGTTCTGCCACAAGGGCCGGTTCCTCGCCATGGCCTCGAGCCGCGAGGCGGTGATGGAAATGGCGCGGCTGGCGGTCGCAGAGGCGGAAGCCGAGGCGGCGAAGGCGGAGTGACGTCTTGTGAGCGATGAGGAGAGCCGGGCGCGTGAGGCGGCCCGGCTTTTTTCGTTTTGCGGAGTTGTTGGGGCGGGGGACTGCCGCAGCGTTGTCAGCATATGCTCTGATCGGAACGGAGCGCGCCCACATCTGACTTAGGACCGCGCACCACCTCTCGATCCACCACGCAGGGCAGCGCGGTCCCGCGGGGGGGGCGGGCCCCCGTGGGCCCCGCACAACATGGGGCAGGACCTTTCGATCCACCACGCAGGGCAGCGCCGTCCCGCGGGGTGGCGCAATAGCGCCGGTCGCCATTGGTGCGCCATTGGTTCGAGCCCCAATGGCGACGGGGGGCGGGTCGGCGCTGCCCGGCCTCACGGCCGGGCGGAACTTCAGTGGAGAGCGCGGGGAAAGAGGAGACGCCGCGCGGTCGCTTGAAACACAGGAACTGCACCGGGCCAGCGTTGTTCGCCTATCGGCCCCGTACCTCCGTACCCCCGTGTGCATCAAACTGGGAACACAGGCCCCAGCCCTCACACCTCCTCTTCGCGGATCGCATCGCCCCAGGGGGTCATGATCTCGGTCGCGCCGCAGTTCCGGCCCGCCTTGCGCATCACGCCCGCAGGCACCGCGAAGGCATAGGGATGCACCGTGCGCTTGGCCTTCTTCACCGGGCCGAGCGCCGCCAGCGCCTCACCCACCGCGCCGGGCAGGTCCTCGTCCACCACGGTGCCGCTGGCGCCCGAGGCGTCGATGCGGGGCGTGTGGATCGCCTCTTCGAGATCCATGCCGAAATCCGCGATGAAGCTGGTCAGATTCGTCACGGCAGGCAGGATCTTCCGCCCGCCCGAGGCGCCGATGGCGAACATCCGGTCGCCCGCCTGACCCACCGTGGGGCAGACATTCATCAGGCAGCGCTTGCCCGGCGCCAGCGAGTTCGGCTTGCCCGGTTCGGGGTCGAACCACATGATCCCGTTGTTCAGCAGCATCCCGGTCTGGGGCGACACGACGTGGCTGCCGAACATCGACAGCAGGGTCTGGGTCACGTTCACCATGTTGCCGTGCCGGTCCACCACGCTGAAGGTGGTGGTGCAGGCGGGGGCCTGCGGGCTTTCGCCGGAGTCGCCGCCATGCTCCAGCCGGTCGCGGTAGGCCGCGCCGAGCGAGGCCGCCATCACGGCATAGCTCTCGGGCGAGGGGGTGTCACCGGGGGTGAAGCCCGCCTCCATCGCCTCCAGCGCCTTGACCAGTTCGGCCCCGGCCGAGAGGCCCGAGGGCGCATGGATCACCGCGTCGCGGTAGTGGATCGTACGCGGCTCGGAGGCCACGGCGCGGTAGGCGGCAAGGTCCTCCAGCGCCAGCGATCCGCCCTTGGCCTGCACGTCCTCGACCAGCATCCGGGCGACCTCGCCCTCGTAGAAGTCCCGCGCGCCATGCTCGGCCAGCCGTTGCAGCGTGGCGGCATGGGCGGTCTGGTTCAGCCGCGCATCCGACAGGGCGGTCCAGCCCGCGATATTGGGCCACTGCCCGTCCACGAGGAAGAGATCGGCGGCGTCCTTGTCCTGCGCCAGCTGCCGGGTGGCGGAGGCGATCATCAGCGAGGCGTACCAGTCGATCAGCATCCCCTCACCGGCGAGGGCCACGGCGGGGGCCAGCAGCTCGGCCCAGGCCTTGCGCCCGTATTTGCCATGGGCCAGCTCCATCCCCGCGACGGTGCCGGGCACCGCGACGGCGGTGGCGCCATAGACGTTGCGGTCCCCCGTCACGCGGGTCCAGGGGAAGAGATCGCCGGCCTTGGCGCCGGGCTCCAGCGGGTAGTCCTCCAGTTTGAGGCCCGCGGGCGAACGCATCCCGAACTCGATCGTCTCGGCGCGCTCCTCGTCGGCGCGCCAGAGGGTCATCATGCCGCCGCCCATGGGCCCGGACATCCACGGCTCCACCACGCCCACGGCAAAGGAGGTGGCGACCGCCGCGTCGATGGCATCGCCGCCGGCCGCCAGCACGGCGGCGCCCACCTCGGCCGCCTTGCGGTGCTGCGAGGCGACCACGCCGCCCTCGGTCCAGATGACGTCCTTGTGGATTTTCTGGGTCTTGGAGAAGTTGCTCATGGTCAGCCTTTCGTCTTGTCATCGCGGCGCCGGCGGGCGCCGATCATCAGGGCGGTGCCGGCGAGAACGGGGGCGAGCCCCGAAATCACCAGCCCGGTGGCATAGCCTTCGGTGGCGGCGAACACGGTCTGGATCAGCACGGGGCAGAGGACATAGCCGCTGAAGAGGACGAAGGTCCCCGCGGCGGTGATCTCTCCCACGCGGCCCTCGGGGGCGGTTTCGGCCAGCCCGGTCAGGAAGACCCCGTTCCACGAGATCACCGTGATCCCGGCCAGAACCGAGAGCAGGACGATCCAGGCCACCGGGCTGTTCGGGCCGATGGTGGCCAGCAGCGCCATGGTGAGGCCCGAGACGAAGCACAGCCCCGAGAGCGCGCGCACCGGATCGCCGATCCGGTCCGAGAGCCAGCCCATGGTGATCCGACCGGCGACGCCCGCGCCCTGCAACAGGGCGAAACCCGCCCCGGCGGCGGCCAGCGACCAGCCCGCGTGGTCGGACAGGAAGACGGCATAGAAGGCCATCAGGATGCCCTGCGCCACGCCGAGGCAGAAGCCCGCCGCTGTCAGCAGCCGCAGCTGGCGGTCGCGCATCAGCAGGGCGATCAGCCGCACCGGCGCAAGCGCGAGGTCGCGGAAGGGCAGGGCGCGGGTCGGCGGCGGGCTGTCGTCCATCGCGCCCTTCCAGAGCGCGAGTGCCGCGGCAGAGCCGAGCGCGAGCACGCAGGCCGTGATCATCGCCGCCGGTACGCCACCGAAATGCAGCGCCACGAAGGGCAGCAGCAGCCCGGCGGCCAGACCGCCAAGCGGCACGCCCGCCTGCTTGACCGAGAAGATCGTCGCGCGCCGGGCCTTGGGCACCACCTTCATCAGCAGGTCCGCGCCCGCGGGCGTGGCGGTGCCATAGCCCAGCCCGATGACGAAACTGGCCAGCAGCATCGCCTCCCACCGGTTGAAGAGGCAGAAGAGCAGAGCCGCCGCCGAGGTGACGCACCCCAGTTGCAACTGTTGCAGCGAGGAGAAGTGCACCAGCGCCGTCGGCCCCCAGAGGAAGAAGCACATGGAGCCGAAGGCCGCCGCCGAGGACAGCTGTCCCACTGCCTCGGGCGGGACGCCGCTGGCCTGTGTCAGGGGCATCCCCAGCAGGGGCAGCACCCGGATCATCAGGGCCAGCACCGCCTGCACAAGGGTGACGGTCACCACGATGGGCACCCACGAGGGGGCGGTGGCGGTGCGGACGTCTGTCATGGCGGCTCCTTCAGGTGCGCTCACCGGCGGCGGGTCAGATCACCCATTGGAAACCGTCGATCTTGATGTCTTCGCCGGTCACGAAACAGGGTTCGCTCAGGGCAAGAAAGGCCACGACCTGTGCCACGTCGGCGGGCGTCCCGGTCCGCTGGAGGGAGATCCCGGATTGCAGTTCGTCCTTGCGGGCGCGGATCAGGTCGTTGGACCGTTCGGTTTCGATGATACCGGGGCAGACGGCATTGACCAGAACATGGGGGGCCATTTCCTTGGCCAAGGCCTTGGTCATGCCCAAAAGTCCAGCTTTGGCAGTGGTGTAGGCGAATTTCGAGACAGCCGACGTCACCCCGCCGGTATAGGCGTTGATCGAGGACATCATGACGATGCGCCCGGCCTGCGCCTGCATCATCCCCGGTGCCACGGCCCGGGTCCAGTTGAAGGCGCCCTTGAGGTTGATCGCGATGGTGCGGTCAAAGCTCTCCTCGGTGATCTCGCAGATGCCGTCGGTGTTCGACTTGCCCGCGTTGTTGACCAGCACGGCGATGGGGCCGGTCTGGGCCTCGACCTCGGCCACGATCTCCTGCGCGCGGGCAAAATCGGCCACGTCGGCCACATAGGTGCGGCAGCTCCGGCCCATGGCCTCGATCTCGGCCTTGGTGTTGGCGAGGTCCTCGGGGACCAGGTCGGCCAGAACGATGTCACAGCCCTGCCGGGCCAGTTCATGGGCGCAGCCGCGGCCAATGCCGCGACCGCCGCCGGTGACGATGGCTGTCTTGCTCATGCGGGGGTACTTTCCTTCGGAGTGGGGACGGGCGGGAAGACCTCGCCCGCGAAATGGCAGGCGACGGTCTGGGCGCCCACGGTGCGGTCGGCGGGGTCTTCCTGCCGGCAGATCGGTTTCACATGGGGGCAGCGGCCCTGGAACCGGCAGCCTGCCGGCAGGTTCGAGGCATCCGCCGGTTCGCCCTCAAGCCAGAAGTTTTCGGTCACGCGGGGGCCGTTGACCTTGGGGATCGCGGCCAACAGGGACTGCGTATAGGGGTGCTTGGGGCTGTCCATCAGCTCCTCCACCGGGCCCACCTCGACGATCCTGCCAAGGTACATCACCGCCACCCGGTGACACATGAGCCGCACCACCGAGAGGTCGTGCGAGATGAAGATGTAGGTCAGGTCGAAGGTCTCGCGCAGGTCGCGGAAGAGCCGCAGCACCGTCGCCTGCACCGAGACGTCGAGGCCCGCGGTCGGCTCGTCGAGGATCACGACCTCGGGGTTCAGCATCAGGATGCGGGCAAGGCCCACCCGGCGCTGCTGCCCGCCCGAGATCTCATGCGGGAAAAGGTCCGCGTGACCGGCCGGCAGGCCGACCGAGGTCAGGATCTCGCGCACCTTGGCCAGCCGCTCCTTGCGGGGCAGGTCGGTGTGAATGATCAGCGGCTCTTCCAGCGATTTGCCGATCTTCCAGCGCGGATCGAGCGAGGCGCCCGGATCCTGATAGGCATATTGCAGGCGGCGGCGCAGGGCGCGCGCCTCGCGCGGGGTACGGCCCGCGATCTCCTTGCCCTCGAAGGTGATGGAGCCGGAGGTGGGCGCCTGAATGCCCATCAGCGTCTTGCCGAGCGTGGACTTGCCGCAGCCGGATTCCCCCACGAGGCCAAGGATTTCCCCCTGCGCGAGGTCGAAGCCGATCCCGTCGAGGGCCTTGATCTCGCCCAGCTTGCGGGCGAAGGGGCCGCGGATCGGGAAGCGGACCGTCAGGTCCGACACGGTCAGGATCGGGGCGTCTGTCATGCCTGCACCTCCTTGAGCGGGGCGGCGGGGGTGGTCTGGAACAGCGGATGGGCGCAGCGCACCACATGGGCCGGCCCGGCCAAGTCGGGCGCGGGACGGATGCGGCAGGCCTCGGTCGCCCGGTCGCAGCGGGTCTGGAACCGGCAGCCGGGCGGCGGCGCGTAGAAGCTGGGCAACTCGCCGGGGATGCCGGTCATGCCGCCGCCGCCCTCGGGCAGCGAGGCCAGCAGCTTGGCGGTGTAGGGATGCGTCGGGCGGTTGAAGAATTCAGCCACCGGGGCGGCCTCGACGTCTTGACCGGCGTACATCACGGTGATCCGGTCGCAGATCTCATAGGCCGAGCCGAGGTCATGGGTCGTCAGCATCACCGCCACCCCCCGGTCGTTGGCGAGATTGCGCAGCAGGCCGAGGATCTGTGCCTGAATCGTCACGTCGAGCGCGGTGGTCGGCTCGTCCGCGATGATCAGGTCAGGCTCGGGTAGCAGGGCCATGGCGATCATCAGCCGTTGCCGCTGTCCGCCCGAGACCTCGTGCGGGTACTTCTTCAGCAGCTGTTCAGGCCGGGGCAGCTGAACGAGGTTCAGCATCTCCATGATCTTCTCGCGGTCCGCCTTGCGCCGGGCGCGGGGATAGGGCGTCAGCAGGGTCGGCGCACGCGAGGGCCCCACGGGGCGGCGCGGTGATTTCCACTTCATCAATTCCTCGATCTGCTGGCCGATGGTGAAGACCGGGTTCAGCGAGGTGAAGGGATCCTGCGGGATGAAGGTCACCCGGCGGCCCCGGACGGCCTGCTGCTGCGCGCCCTGCGCGGCATCCAGCATGTCGATGCCGTCGAAGCGGATGCGCCCGCCACGGATCTCCAGCGCGTGGCGCGGCAGCACGCCGAGGATGGCACTGGCCAGCGTGGTCTTGCCGCAGCCGCTTTCGCCCACGAGGCCCATGATCTCGCCCCGCTTCATGGTCATGTTGGCGCCGTCGAGGATATGGGCAAAGCCGCCATCCCCGCGGAACCCGAGAGACAGGCCCTCGACGGTCAGGAGCGCATCGGTCATCGGCTTCCCTTTCTCAGTTTCGGGTCGAGGATGTCGCGCAGGCCATCGCCCAGCAGGTTAAAGCCCATGACGACAAGGAAGATCGCAAGGCCGGGGGCGGCGGCGTACCACCAGGCTTCCGGCAGGAACTCGCGCGCCTCGGAAATGGTCCGGCCCCATTCGGGTGTCGGCGGCGGCGCGCCAAGGCCGAGGAAGCCGAGGGCGGCGGCGGTGAGGATCGTGGCCCCCATGCCGATCGAGGTCCGCACGATGATCGCGGAGGCGGTGTTGGGCAGGATGTGCAGCACCATCACCCGCCAGTCCGAAGCGCCAAGCGCGAGCGCCGCCTCGACGAAGGTCTGCGCCTTGAGCGACTTCGTCTCGGCGTAGACGAGGCGGGCCCAGAACGGCCAGTAGGTCAGCGACAGTGCGAGGATGACGTTCTCGACCGAGGGCCCGAGGGTCTGCGCGATGGCGATGGCCAGCACGATCTGGGGCACGGCGAGGAAGATGTCCGAGGTCCGCATCAGGAACCCGCCCGGGAAGCCGCCGTAGTAGCCCGCGATCAGCCCGATGGGCACGCCGATCCCGACCGAGACGCCCACGGCGATGACCGCGATGGTGATGGTGATCCGCGCCCCGAAGAGGATGCGCGAGAAGACGTCGGAGCCCATCCTGTCGGTGCCGAAGAGGTGGTCGGCCGAGGGCGGTTGCAGCCGTTCCGTCAGGTGGAAGGCGGTGACGTCCTCGGGGTAGGGGGCCAGCACGGGCGCAAAGATCGCGACGAGGATCAGGCCGAGGATGAGGGCGGCCCCGATGGTCGCGGCCCGGTCCGCCAGAAGCCGTTTCAGAGCGGTCATTTCAGGGTCCTCGGGTCGATGAAGGTGTGGATGATGTCGACGAGGAGGTTCACGCCGATGAAGACGACGCCGACGATGATCGAGAAGCCGAGGATCGCCTTGGTGTCCGATTGCAGGATCGACTGCACCGCGTAGGTGCCAAGGCCCGGCCAGTCAAAGACCGCCTCGACCACCACGGCGCCCGCAAAGAGCGAGCCGAAGATCAGGCCGATCTGGGTCACGGTGGAGATCAGCGCGTTGCGCAGCACGTATTTCCACGTGATCAGCGTGGTGGGAAAGCCCATGGCGCGTTCGTAGAGCACGAAGTTGGAGTTGATCACTTCCAGCACGCCCGCGCGGGTGAAGCGCACCAGCGTGGCGGCGGCTGGAAGGGCCAGCGTGATCGCGGGCAGCAGCATGTGGTGCAGCGTGTCCCAGAACGACGCCCAGTCCCCGGTGAGCAGCGAGTCGAGCAGGTAGAAGCCGGTGATCTCCTCCGGTCCCCAGCCGGCGATCCGGCCGTTGAGCGGCGTCCAGCCCAGCTTGGTCGAGAAGTACATCTGAAGCTCCATCGCCAGCCAGAAGCTGGCCACGGCGAGGCCCGAGACCGAGAGCACCCTGAGGGTCTGGTCGATCATGGAATTGCGCTTCACCGCCGAGATGACGCCGAGCGGCACGCCAAGGCCGATGGCGAGGACCATGGCGGCCATGGTCAACTCCAGCGTGGCGGGCAGCCGGTGCAGCAGGTCCTCGGAAATCGCCCGCTGGGTATAGAGGCTCTTGCCGAGGTCCCCTGTGGCGAGGTCGGCGACATAGCGGCCGAACTGGACGTGAAGCGGCTGGTCGAGGCCCATCTCGGCGCGCAGCGCCTGTACCTGTACCTCGGTCGCGTTCTCGCCCGCAATGATCCGCGCCGGGTCGGTCGGGATCACGTTGGAGATGAAGAAGACCACGAAGACGAGGCCGAAGAGGGTAGGAATGAACCAGACGAGGCGGGACAGGATGATTTCCAGTCTGCGCATGGAGGAAGCTCCGATCGGGCTGGGAAGGTCTTGCTGGGTGAAGAGGGCGAGGCGCCGTGACGGGGAGAGAGGCCGCGGCGCCCCGGTCAGGCCCCCCGGAGGGGGCCGTCAGAGGGGGGCGTCAGAGGGGATCACTCCTCGAGGTAGGCCCACCGCATGTCCTGGCCGTTGCCGACCGGGCAGAAGCGGACGTTCTTCACGTTGGAGGCATAGGGGCCGAACCACTTGGTGTTGTAGATCCAGATCCCGGCGGCATCCTCGTAGATCTGCGTGGTGGCGTCGGCGTAGAGCTGCGCGCGCGCGTCCTGATCGGTGATGATCAGGGCCTGCTCCAGCTTCTCGTCCACCGCGTCGTTGTGATAGTCCGAGACGTTCCGCGTCGGCGCATAGCGCGAGGCATAGAGCTCACCCACCCAGTTGTTCGGATCGACGTAGTAGGTCGACTTCCAGTAGGGCACCATGTCGGGCATCGTGTCGGGGTTCTGCATCGCCGAGGAGATCACCGGCCAGGGCGAGCTCTCGATCTCGACCTCGATGCCGAGCTGCGAGAGCCCGTTCTGCATCAGCGCCGCGGCCTGTTCGGTTTCCGAGAAGCCGGCCAGCGTGCCGATCTTGATCGTGCGGATGTCGTCGCCATGTTCGGCCTTGTAGGCGTCGAGGTATTCCTGCGCCTTTTCGAGGTCGTAGTCGTAGCCCGGCACGTCCGGTGCGCCCCAGAGGTTGCCCGGCATGATCGTGGGGTTGCGGGCGACGGTGCCCTGCATGATCTCGTTGATGTAGCCGTCGTAGTCGAAGGCATGCACCATCGCCATGCGGAAGTTCTTGTCGTCCAGGGGCGCGCGGCCGTTGTGCATCGCGATGTGGAAGACGCGCATGGATTCTTCTTCCATGATCTGCACATCTTCGTCGGCGCGCAGGCGTTCCACCTGGTCGGGCGCAAGGTAGCCGTCGAGGCCCTGGTAGTCGCCGCGCATCAGGCCCTGGATCCGGGTGTTCGTCTCCAGCACGGTGCGGAACTCGATCTCGTCGAAGTACTTCTCGCCCCAGCCGGCAAAGTGATCGGCAAAGCGTTCGCCGATGAAGCCGCGCGCCGGGTCATAGCGTTGCAGCATGTACGAGCCCGAGCCCGCGACGTGGTCGATCATGTAGGCCTGGCCCCAGTCGCCATCGACCTCGTTTTCCTGCACCAGCGTCGAGTTCACCACGAGGATATCGGGCACCAGCGCCGCGAAGATCGCGGAGGGTTCCTTGAGGGTGAAGGCGACGGTGGTGTCGTCCACGGCCACGGTCTGGCCCGGGTCGATCATCGGCAGGAAGAGCGAGCCCGCGCCACGCTTCAGCTCCAGCATCCGCTCGAAGGAATAGACGACATCCTCGGCGGTCATCTTGGTGCCGTCGTGGAAGGTCACGTCGTCGCGCAGGTTGAAGGTCCAGGTCAGCCCGTCCTCTGAGACCGAGTGATCGGTGGCCAGCCACGGGATCAGCTGCGGGGGATTGTCCACCCAGCGGTACAGCCCGTCGTAGAAGTTGAGCCGCGAGGCCACGCGGGCCACATCGCGCACGGTGTGCGGATCGAGCGTGTCATAGGCGGAGTTGTTGGCATGGACGTAACGGTCCTGTGCCACACCAAGGGTCGGCGTCATCAGCGCAAGTGCCGAGCACAGCGCCAGAACGGAATGTTTCATGACGTATCTCTCTGTTGGTTGATGTTGCAGTGTTTTCTTCGTTTTGGCCGCACCGGGGAGGGACCGGAACGGCAAGGGCCCGTGCGGGGCCGCGTGGGGATGACGGGGCGGGGGTCAGCCGTTGGCCTTCACCCAGTCCACGATCTCGGCATGGGTGGCGAACCAGACGTCGCCCTTTGCCTTTGCCAGCTTGATCAGCTCTTCGAAGATCCAGACCCGCGACCGGTAGCCGGTGATGTGCGGATGCATCGTGAGCTGGAACAGCCCGCCCTCGGCGTAGGCGGCTTCGAACTCCTTCGAGAAGATGTCGAAGACGGCCTCGGGCGGGGTGTAGGGCCGCAGCGCCGAGAAACGGTTCATGTTGAAATAGACGGCGTCGTCGCGGATCCATTCGACGGGCAGTTCCACCACGCCGGTGTCCGCGCCATCGAGCAGCAGGCGGTAGCAATCCACGTCCGCCATGAGCGAGCTGTCATAGGCCAGCCCCATGTCGCGGGTGATTTCCAGCGTGGCCTGCGAGAAATCCCACGACGGCGTGCGGATGCCCACCGGGCGCGCGCCGCTGATCTTTTCCAGCATATCGGCGGAGCGCATTTGCAGGTCGCGCTCCACCGGCTCGGGCAGGACCGAGTTGCGTTCGTGGATCCAGCCGTGGATGCCGACCTCGTGGCCCTCGGCCACGAACATGCGGGTCTCCTCGGGGTAGAGCTGCGCCACCACGGCGGGGACATAGAAGCTGGCCTTGATGTCGTGGCGGCGGATGATCTCCATCACGCGGGGGATGCCCTGACGGTTGCCGTACTGGCCCCGGCTCATGGCGCCGATGGACTGGCCACCGTCGCGCAGCTCATTCGTCTCGTGGTCCACGTCGAAGGACATGGCGACGGCGCATTTCGCGCCACCGGGCCAGGTGGCGGGCTTGAGGCTTTCACCGGCGCGCACGCGATCGACCTTGCCGCGCCAGACCTCTTCGGGCCATTCCCAGGGGTTTTCGGATATGCTCATGATCTCAGGTCCTTAGGGGAAGGGGTGGCCGGATACGGGCAGCACCTGCCCGGTGATGAACCCCGCCCGGTCCGAGGCGAGGAAGGCGCAGGCAGCGGCGATGTCGGCGGGTTCGCCCAGACGGCGCATGGCAATGTTCTCGACCATGCGTTTCTGGCCCTCCTCGCCGTAGCCCGCCCATTGCTTTTCATAGTCGGGCGAGGTGCGCAGGAAGCCCGGCGCGACGGAGTTCACGGTGATCCCGAAGGGCCCCAGCTCCAGCGCCATCTGGCGGGTCAGGCCGATCAGCCCGTGCTTGGCCGAGCAGTAGGACTGGATGCCGGTCAGGCTGGGTTTCAGCCCCGCACCCGAAGAGATCGTCACGATCCGGCCCGAACCGCGCGCCTTCATGGCCGGGATCACGGCGCGGATCAGGTTGAAGGCCGACATGACGTTGCCGTCATAGATCGACATCCATTCTTCATCCGTGACCTCTTCCAGCGGTTTCTTGGTGTTGCCGCGCACGCCGCCGGCGGAATTCACCACCACGTCGGGGGCCAGATCGCCGAAGCGCGCCTTGACCGCCTCGAAATCGCCAAGGTCGATCACCTCCGTCTCGACGCCCGGATGGGCGGCGGCAAAGGCGGCCAGTTCGTCGCCAAGGATATCGGCGGCCACGACGCGGGCCCCTGCCGCTGCGAATTCAGCGGCGATGCCCGCCCCGATGCCGCGGGCGGCCCCGGTCACGAGGACGGTCTGGCCGGAGAAGTCGAAGCTGATCATTCCGCCGCCTCCTGCACCTGCATCGACCGGGCGAGGCCGGGCACGCGGGTTTTCACGGCCTCCACGGCCTCCCAGACCTCGCTGCCGTCGCCCTTGCGGGCGGTTTCGGGCAGGGCCTCGATCCGGTCGAAGACCTCGCGTTTGACGAAGTGGCGCCAGTGCACCGGCATCATGGTCAGCGCCTGCGTCAGCGCGGCATAATTGGCATCGGTCCAGATCGCCTCGTAGGCGCGGCGGCTTTCGTTGTAGCTGAAGGTCGTGGGGGCGGGGGCCACATGGGCATCGCGCAGGGCCTTGGTTGCGGCCTCGTCCAGCACGCCCTCGCGATCCACGACGACGCCATAGCTGGCCTTGGCCTTCTCGGGCGTGACCGAGCCGCGCAGCACGTCGCGCACCACCAGATCCACCGGGCGCGCGAAGGGATCGCCGTAGCCCGCGCCGCCGCCCGAGGTCAGGTTGAACACGTCGCCCGGCCCCATGGTCACGACATCGGTATTGCCGAGGTTGATCTCCTCGCCTTTGGGCGTCACGCGGGTGAAGAGCGAGGGCGCGCCGGGCAGCCCGCCCGAGCCGCCCCATGCGGCAAAGATCGTGCGGTCGCGGTTGCGCGCGGTGATGACGGTGTCGGGGGTGAAGACCTCCACCTCCAGCTCTGTCGCCATGCCGCCCCGCGCGGTGCCGGGGCCGCCGCTGTCGGGCACGAGGCCATAGCGTCGGAACTTGATCGGCACCTCGACCTCGTTGATTTCGACCGGGGTGTTCTTGAGGAAGGCCGAGTTGGCCCCGGAGCCGTCGGTGCCATCGCCAAGCGCCGAGCCGCCCGCGCCGCCCGTCACCGGGTCGATCGAGGCCATGGAGAGCTTGCCGCTGGCGGCGTCGAAGGTCTTGACGTTCACGATCCCGCCGCCGCCCGCCGCGCCCACGGGCAGACGGTCCGGGGCGGCGGCGTGGAACGCCCCCATGATGACCCCCTGCAGCCGCCCGCAGGTGAGCGAGCGCATCCCGACTGCAGCAGGGTACTGGGGATTGAGCACCGTGCCCTCGGGCACGACGCAGGTCGCTGCCCTGAGGATGCCGCCGTTCAGCGGGATCGACGGGTCGAGCGTGTAGAGACAGTAGTTGTAGCCCACCATCAGCAGGATGTGCCGGGGGTTGCCCCCGGTGGGCATGTTGAGCGCGGATTTCAGCTGTGGGTCGGAGCCGGTGAAGTCCATGATGACCTCGTCCCCGCGCACCTTCAGCGTCAGTTCCAGCCGCACCGGCACGCCGCCCGGCCCGTCCTCGTCAAGGTAATCGACAAAGCGGTGGTCGCCGTCGGGCAGGCCCGAGATCACGGCACGCGCCCGCGCCTCGCCCACGTCTAGCAGGTCCTCGATGCCGTTCTTCACGGTCTCGACGCCGAACTTCCGGATCATCTCGTGCATCTTGGCTTCGCCGGTGTTCACGGCGGCGATCTGCGCGTTCAGGTCGCCCCGGTTCTGATCGGGCATGCGGACGTTCAGCATCATCGTCTCGATCAGCTGTTCGTTCATCACGCCGCGGCTGATCAGCTTGGTGGGGCGGAAGCGGATGCCCTCCTGATGGACCTCGGTATTGGCCCGCGACAGCGAGGCGGGCACCGCGCCGCCCATGTCGGTGTTGTGGATATGGCCGACGGCAAAGGCGATGATCTCGCCCTCCCAGAAGATCGGCTTCCAGATGTGCATGTCCGGCGTATGGGTGCAGACGAAGCCCGAGTAGGGGTCGTTCGTCACGCAGATGTCGCCCTCCTCGTAGTCGTCGATCATCTCCAGCGCGCCCTTGTAATCAAGGCCGATGAACCACGTGGCGCCAAGGTCGCGCGGGCTGGCGAAGGTCATGCCCGAGGGCGTGACGAGGCCGGTGGTGAAATCCTCGGTCTCTTTCACGAAGGTCGAATGCGCGGTGCGGAAAAGGGTGAAGGCCATGCTTTCGGCCACGGCCTGCGCGTGGTTCTCCAGCACTTTGAGGGTGACGGGATCAGTGCGCATCGGCGGTCTCCGCGAGGGTGAGGATCAGGTTGCCATGGCCATCGACCTCGCCGCTGAAGCCGGCGGGCACGATGGTGGTGGTGTCGTCCTGCGCGATGACGCAGGGGCTGACGAAGGTGGCACCGGGCGTCAGGTCGGTCCGCTTGAAAAGCGGCACCTCGCGGCGCGCGCCGTCCAGCCAGGCCGACATGCTGGCCTGCGCCGTCACCGTCTTCGGCTGGGGCGTGCTGCGCGGCAGGGTCGGCGTGGCCGAATGGCCGGTCACCACGAGGTTGATCGCGATGATCTGGATCGGCGCCTCGGGGTCGGCATGGCCATAGAGGCGGCGGTGCTCGGCGTGGAAGGCCTCGGCCACCGGGGTGATGTCGCCCTTGGCCAGCGTGGCAGGGTCGATGGGCACCTCGATCTCGAAGCTTTGCCCGCGGTAGCGCATCTCGCCCGAGGCGTGGAAGACGGGCGTGCCCTCGTAATGCTGCGCCTCGACCATCCAGCGGCGGGCCTTTTCGGTCAGCCGGGCGATGGTCTCGCCCATGCGCGGGGCATTGGCGGGGGCGAGGTCGTAGTAGGCGGTTTCGGTGAAGTCGTTGCGCACGTCCGCCGTCAGCCCGCCGAGCGCCGAAAGGACGCCGGGGGAGGGGGGCACGATCACGCGTTTCATGCCGAGGTCGCGGGCAAGGAAGCAGGCCATCATCGGGCCGCCGCCGCCGAAGGCCAGCAGGGAGAACTCGCTCACGTCGATGCCACGGCGCGAACACAGCTTGGACACCTCGCGGAACATGCCCGAGACGGCGATGCCCACGATGCCCTCGGCGGTTTCCTCCAGCGTGCTGCCAAGGCTGTCGGCCAGCGGCTGGATCACCTCGACGGCCTTGTCGCGGTCGACCGAGACCATGCCATAGCCAAGCGCCGAAAGGTCCAGCAGGCCCAGCGTCACGAAGGCATCGGTGATCGTCGCCTGCGTGCCGCCCCGGCCATAGGCCGCAGGCCCGGGGGTGGAGCCCGCGCTGTCAGGGCCAACGGTCAGCATCCCCGCCGCGTCGATCCGCGCGATGGAGCCGCCGCCCTCGCCGATGGAGGTGACCGAGACCGTGGGCACGAAGATCGGGAAATCGCCCACGACCTCGTTCATGCCATAGCCTGGCTGGCCGCCGGTGATGATCGCCACATCCGCCGAGGTGCCGCCGATGTCGAGGCTCAGCACCTTGTCTTCGCCGGCCTCGCGGGCCACGAAGGCCGCGCCCATGACGCCCGCCGCCGTACCCGACAGCAGCATCTCGACGCAGGCGGTCTTGCCGACCTCGACCGACATGATGCCGCCGTTCGACTTGGTGATCATCGGCTCGGGCGTCACGCCGATGCCGGACAGGGCCTCTTGCAGCGCGCCGAGGTACTGGGAGACGCGGGGCTGCACATAGCCATGGATCACGGCGGTGGAGGAGCGTTCGTATTCCCGGATGATCGGGCGCACCTCGTGCGAGGTGAAGACATGCAACTCGGGTGCGATTTCGGCGATCAGGCGTTTGGCCTGCTGCTCATGCGCGGGGTTGCGGTAGCTGTGCAGGAAGGAGATCACCACGCCCTCGGCGCCCCGTGCCTTGGCCGCCGCGACGGCGGCGCGCAGGCTGTCCTCGTCCAGCGGGCTGTCGACGGTGCCGTCGGCCAGCATCCGTTCCGCCACGCCGAAGACGAGGTCGCGGGTCACCAGCGGCTCGGGCCGGGAGGACAGCAGGTGGTAGGGATCGGGCATCTTGAGGCGCGCCAGTTCCAGCACGTCGCAGAAGTTCTCGGTGGTGAACATGGCAAGGCGGATGCCCTTGCGCATGATGATCGAGTTGATGCCCACGGTAGTGCCATGGGTGAAATACGAGATATCGCCGGGCGCGATGCCAAAGCGGTCTTCCAGCGCCTTCAGGCCGTCGATGACCTCCTGTCCCGGCTTGTCGGGGGTGGTCAGAACCTTGACGGTGCCCATGCTGCCCGCCGTTTCGTCGAATGCGCAGAAGTCGGCAAAGGTGCCGCCGATGTCCACGCCCACGCGATAACCCATCACGCGTCTCCTTGTGGTGTCAGTGTCTGGTTGTCTTCGGGGGCGGGCCGATAGCCGAGCCGCGTGCTGATACGGGCGGCGCCCTCCAGCACGGCGGCCAGCATCTCGTCCCGGCGCTGTTCGTAGCGGGCGGTCACGGTGGCCACGTCGATCACGGCCACGACGTTGCCTTCCGCGTTGCGGATCGGGGCGGCGATGCCGGCCCCGCCGGTGGCGTATTCGTCGACGATGGTGCCGAAGCCGTCGGCGCGGATCTGGGCGAGGGCCGCGCGGATCGTGGCCTCGTCCGTGGGGGTCCGGTCGTTGAAGGCGCGCAGCTCGGTCCGGGCGAAGTAGTCGTCGATCACCTCATCCGGCTGGAAGGCCAGCAGGACCCGGCCCATCACCGTGCCGTAGCCCGGCAGCGAGGATTGGTCCGAGGCGTCGTAGCGGATCGGCTGGCGGCTGACGGCCTTGGTGACCAGCCGGGCGTTCTGTTCCGGGGTGCGGACGCAGACGAAGACCGTCTCGTCCAGCAGGTCGCGCATCTCTTCCACCACCGGGGCCGCGACGGAGGTCAGGAAGCCCTCCAGCCCGCCGACCCAGCCGAAGCCCTGCCGGAAGGTTTCGACGATGGCATAGCGGTCGGCGCTGTCCTTCTTGACGTAGCCACGCGCCACGAGGGTCGTAAGCAGCCCGTAGGCCGAGGACTTGGGAAAGCCCAGCCGGGCCACAAGCTCGTTCAGGCGCATCGGTTCCGGCTGGCGGGAGAGCAGCTCCAGCACGTCGAGGACCCTTGCGGCGGACTTGACTTGGTTGTTCATGTATGTGAACCTTGTTCGCGTCTGTAACCAGTTGACGGAACGGCAGGGCCGTCTGTCAACACCCGTGTGGGTTGCGGCAGCGCAGCATCGGCCGCGCACGGCCAGAGGCCCGCCACGGTGCGAGGCACTGCGCGGGGCAGGTCGTCACAGACCTGTTACATCCAGTTGAGCGTTGTGGAATTGACCCCGGAGGCATCAAGCCGAGGGCGGATTTCACGCGCGGAGCGCACCCGTGAGAACGTAAAACGGCCCCTCAGGGGGCCGCGAAACTTTTTCTCAAATATGCACGCAAGATGGGCATCTGGCCGGGCAGGGGGCGCGAATCACGCCCCCGCGCGGGGTAAGAAGGCCAGCGGCACGAAGGCGATCAGCAGGTAGACCAGCACCAGCACCGCCAGATAGGGCAGCACGGCGCGGGTGATCCGCTCGATCGGCAGGCCCGAGGTGGTGGAGGCGACGAAGAGGTTGATCGCCACCGGGGGCGTGACCATGCCGATGGCGAGGCCCACCACGATGATGATGCCGAAGTGCACCGTCCCCAGCCCCAGCTGTGCCGCCAGCGGCAGCAGCATCGGCGTCAGGATGATCAGCGCCGAGGCCGTTTCGAGGAAGACGCCGGCCAGCAGGATCACCACCATGATGATCAGCAGCAGCACGTAGGTGTTCGACGAGAGCGACAGCGCGTATTCGGCGATCTGGTTCGGCACCTGCCAGCTCGACAGGGTCCAGCTGAGGACCGAGGAGGCGGCGATGACGAACATGATCACGGCAGTTGTGACACCTGCGCGGATCATGATCTGGTACAGCTGCTTCAGCGACATGTCGCGGTAGATGAAGAGCGAGACGAGGATCGCGTAGTTCACCGCGACGACGGCGGCCTCGGAGGGGGTGAACTGCCCCGAGAAGATGCCGCCGAGGATGATCACGGGCGCCATCAGGCCCCAGCTGGCGGAGAGGAACGTCCGCCCGATGGTGCGCAGGTTCAGCGCCGTGCCGCGCGGGTAGGCGCGCTTGTGCCCCTGCCACAGGGCCACGGCGATCAGGCCGATGCCCATGGCAACCCCGGGGATGAAGCCGTTGAGGAAGAGGGCGCGCACGCTTTCCTGCGCGATCACCGCGTAGATGATCATCGGGACCGAGGGCGGGATGACCACGCCGATGGTGCCCGAGGCGGCGATGAGCGAGGCGGCGGAGGCGGGGTCATAGCCCTTGCGCTTGAGTTCCGGCACGAGGCTGGCGCCCACGGCCGCCGTGGTGGCCGCCCCCGAGCCCGAGATCGCGGCAAAGAACATCCCCGCCAGCACCGAGACGATGGAGAGGCCGCCCTTGATGAAGCCGAAGAGGCTGTCGGCGAAGGCCACGAGGCGTTTCGAGATCTCCCCCTGTGCCATGATATCGCCCGCGAGGACGAACATCGGCACGGCGACGAGCGCGAAGGAGTTGATGCCCGAGAACATCTGCTGCGGCACCACCATCAGCGGCATGCCCGAGAGGTTCAGCGCCGTCATGGTGGCCGCGCCGATCACGATGGCGACCGGCAGGCCCAGCAGGAGGAAGAGAACGAAGAGACCGGCGAGAACGAGGCTCATGTGCGGTCCTCCGGGGCAAGGTCATGTTCCAGCGTCTCGTCCATCTCCACGTGGGCCTCGCGCAGCGGCAGGCCGGCGATCAGGCGGATCAGGTCGATCCCGGAAAGCCCGGCCATCACGAGGGCGGCGGCGGGCATGACGGCATAGACGTAAGTCATCTTGAGCCGCAGCGAGGGCGACTTCTGGAAGCTCTGCATGTTCATGTACTGCCAGCCGATCCTGGCCAGCGTCAGAAGGAACACGATCGCCACGAGGATCGCCACGCCGGAGGTGATCCGGCGCAGCATGGGGGGCAGGTTGTCCCGGAGCAGGGTGACGGCGATGTGCCGTCCCTGCTGCCAGGCCAGCGTGGCACCGATGAAGGTGATCCAGATCAGCAGGAAGCGCGCCACTTCCTCCGTCCAGCTGACGGAGGTGAAGAAGAGACGCGACACGATCTGCAGCGTGATCACCGCCGTCAGCCCGGCCATGCCGGCGAAGACGACGGGTTTCAGCACCGTGCCGACCATCCGGTCGATCCACGCCAGCCCCTTGAGCATCTTACTTCAGCGCCTCCTGGATGCGCGGCAGGTAGTCGCCGAACTTGGCGCCGTACTTCTCGTAGACCGGAGCGATGGCGGCGGAGAAGGCGGAGAGGTCGGGGTTCTCTTCCACGGTCATGCCGGCGTCCTTCAGCGCGGTCAGCTGCTCGGCGGCGGCTTCGGCGTTCAGGTCACGCTCGTACTGGGCCGCTTCGCGGGCGGCGTCGGTCACGATCTGCTGCACCTCTTCCGAGAGCTGGCCCCACTTCGGCATGCCCATGACGAAGACCGCGGGCGCATAGGTGTGGCGCGTCAGGGTCATGTTGGTCTGGGTCTCGTTCAGCTTGAAGGAGTAGACCACGTTCACCGGGTTTTCCTGCCCGTCGATGGTGCCCTGCTGCATCGCGGTCAGCGCTTCGGTCCAGGCCATCGGGATGGCGTCGGCGCCGAGTTCGCGGAAGGTGTCGATGTAGACGGGGTTTTCCATGACGCGGATGCGCAGGCCCTTCAGGTCCTCCGGCGTCGTCACGGCCTTCTTGGAGTTCGTCAGGTTGCGGAAGCCGCGTTCGGCATAGGCGAGGCCCTTGAGGTTCACTTCCGACAGCCGGTCCAGCAGTTCCTGGCCGATCTCGCCGTCGAGGACTTCATAGGCCTTCTCGGGGGAGGGGAAGAGGAAGGGCAGTTCGAAGACGGCCATCTCCTCGAGGAAGTTGGAGACCGGCCCGTTGGTGATCAGGCCCATGTCCACGGTGCCGATCTGCATGCCTTCCAGCAGCGTGCGCTCGTCGCCCAGCGTGGCGTTGGGGAAGATCTCGACGGTGATCGCCCCGTCGGAGGCTTCGCCGACCAGTTCCTGGAACTTTACGGCGGCAGCGTGGTAGGCGTCCTGCTCGTTCACCACATGCGCGAGGCGCAGGGTCACGGGCTTGATCTCGGCGGCCAGCGGCAGGGCCGAGCCGGCAAGCGTCAGGGCGGCCAGGGCGGCCGCTTTCACGTAGTAGGTCATGTATCCTCCCAAACGGGTCTGAGGGGCGCAATGGGGCAGCGCCCGGGGCAACAAACAATCGCGCACCCGCTCCCTCCCGTTGCTTTTGGTTCTCAGACGCCGGGCGGAGTGGCGATTTGTTGCGCTTATGGGATGGATACAGGGGGAATTGCAAGGCAGGGCGGGGAAATCGCGACCTTGCGCAGGCGGCGGGGGCCATTGGCGCGGATGGCTGCCACCGGGCGAGGGGCGATCGCACGGTCGCTCCGGCCCTGCCGCCTGTCCGGGGCCGGACCTTTCGCGACAGGACCGGGGGCCGTCCGACCGGGCGGCCCGTTCTCCATGTCTGGTGCCGGGGCCGAGCAGCCGACCGCCATTGGCCGCGCCGCTGCCCCGCGCCGCAATAGGCGGGCCGGGTAAAAATGCGCCGAAATGGTGCCGCGAAGTGCCCGTTGAAACCGAGGCGGCGGCGCGGATCGGGGGCGAGTTTCACCTGCGCCGGAAAAAAATCGGCTGTTGGGCGAAATTTTTTTCAGTTCCTGTTTGGCCCTCTGGGAATTATTCACGAAATCCGCACTTAAAGATACATTTCAAAACATTGTTTCAAATTCAGCACCTTACAGATTTAAACGGACAGTCTGTAAACAAGCCTTTGAAATTGAATGTTTTTTACTCACGCGGTCCTCACGCCGTCGTGACCGGAGACGTCTGAAACTCGACCCTTTAACGCTACGTGACTTCGGACGCAACCAACGGAGGAAATTGTTGTGGCCTATTTGGAACAGTCTTTTGAAGAGTTTCGCGCGTCGCTTTCGGGCGCCGCATCGACCTACACGGTCGACTTTGCAGCCCTGAATAATTCGGGCGTGCTCGGCAATGCCGTGCTGGCGCTCGGCGAGCCGCAGGAGGACGGCACGCAGCTTCTCACCGTTGCGGTGCGTGTGACCGGCATGGAGGCCGGCGCGCCGGTGCCCCAGCACATCCACGGCCTCTTTGACGAGGACGGCAACCCGATCGATTCGATGGCGCCGACCATTGCCAGTGACGCTGACGGCGACGGCATGGTCGAAGTGCTGGAAGGCGTGCCGAGCTATGGCGACGTCCTGCTGTCCATGGGGGCCGATGACGGCCTGCCCACCACCGAGGCCGACGGCAGCTTCACCTACATTCGCAGCTTCAACGTCAACGATGCCAGCCTGTTCGGCAGCCCGGTGACCGGCGCTGACTACGACGGTGCCGACATCATGCCGCTGGCCCTGCGCGAGATCGTCCTGCATGGCGTGAACGTCCAGCCGGGGATCGGTGAAGGCACCGGCGGCGAAATCGACGGCAGCCAGGATGGTTTCGTTCCGATCCTGCCCGCGGCAGCCGGCAGCATCGAGATCGCCCGCCTGGACGAGGCGCTTGAGGTGCTCGGCACGATGCAGGCCAGCCTCGGCGTGGAGGTCATGCTGGGCGATGACGGCAACGACGTCTCGGGCACCGAAGGTGACGACGTCATCGAAGGTGGCGCCGGTGACGACGTGATCGCAGGCCTTGCCGGGCGTGACATGCTGACTGGCAACGGCGGCATGGATGTCATCGACGGCGGCTGGGGTGACGACACGGTGATGGCCGGTGACGACACCAACATGGAAAACGGTGCCGACAGCGGTGCCTCGGGTGCCCTGCCGCTGAGCGAATATGACAATGGCTACGCCGGTGGCGCGGGCAACGACATGCTGGTCGGTGGCGCAGGCGATGACATCATCACCGGCGACGACGAAAGCCGCGTCTCCACCGTCACGGGCGAGACCTTCGATGCCGGCGCCGATGGCTCCGACACGATCTATGGCGGTGCCGGCAACGATGAAATCCACACCGGCAGCTGGGCCGATGGCGATGATGGCTTCGGCAACACCCACACCGGCATGATGGACGACACCGCCTATGGCGGCGACGGCGATGACATCCTGCGGGGTGCGGGCGGCAACGACTGGCTGTCCGGCGACGCGGGCAATGACAACATCGGCGGCGGCGGCGGCCACGACACCATCGCCGGTGGCATGGGCGACGACAGCCTCTTTGGCAACGCCGGCATGGACTTCGTCTCGGGTGGCATGGGCAATGACACGATCGAAGCCGGCAGCGGTGACGAGAACACGCCCACCCGGTCGGACTGGGGTGCTTCGGGGGCCCTGCCCATCGAAGACTATGACAACGGCAGCGCGGGCGGCGCAGGCGACGACCTGATCCGTGGCGGTGACGGCGATGACCTGATCACCGGGGACGACGACAGCCGCGTCTCGGCCCACACCGGCGAGACCTTCGACCAGATGGCCGATGGCTCTGACACGATCTTCGGCGGTGCCGGCAACGATGAAATCCACACCGGCAGCTGGGGCGATGGTGACCAGGGCCTTGGCAACACCAACTCGGGCATGATGGCCGATGTCGCCTATGGCGGTGACGGCAACGACATCCTGCGCGGCGCGGGCGGCAACGACCGTCTCTTCGGCGATGCGGGCAACGACAACATCGGCGGTGGCGGCGGGTCCGACACGATCATGGGCGGCACCGGTGACGACTTCCTGTTCAGCGGTGGCGGAGACAGCGACACGGCGGACATGTTCTATGGCGGTGCCGGGAATGACACCATCGAAGGGGGCGCCGGGAACGACGCCGCCTGGGGTGGCTCCGGCAACGACATGATCTCCGGCGGGGCCGGGTCCGACACGCTGGCTGGCAACGAAGGCAATGATGTCGTCAGCGGCGGCGCCCTCGCCGACTTCCTGTTCGGCGGGACCGGCGATGACTTCATCAACGGTGGCTTCGGCCATGATGAGTTGTATGGCGGCGCCGGGGCGGATCGGTTCTTCCACGCGGGAGCCGAAGGCCACGGCACTGACTGGATCGGCGATTACGACGCCTCGGAAGGGGACGTGCTGCTCTTCACCGCGGGCCAGACCGTCGACAACCTCGGGGTCAACTTCGCCAACTCGGGCGCAGGCGACGCGGGCACGGACGAGCTCTTCGTCAGTGACCTGACCACGGGCCAGACCCTCTTTGCGCTGGTGGACGGCGCCGACCTGACTTCGCTGAACGTGATGATCAACGGGTCGGAGTACGACCTCCTCGTCTGAGGCACGTCCTGCGACTGACCTCCGACGCGGGGCGACAGGAAAGGGGCCGGAGAGTTCTCCGGCCCCTTTCTCATGCGCGCAAGGGAACATGCGGCGCCCCGGTGCCGCGGCCACGACACTCTCCCTACTGGTGGGCCAACCGGGTCGGTTTCGGAGGAGCGCTGGCCAAAGTGGCCCGCTCGGCCGCCGTGACCGTGGCGGTGCTTCATCTGGCACGCGGGTTCAGAAGGGGCGCTCTCACAGGCCGCAGGCACGGAGGTCACCGCCTCTGCACTGGATGGGATAGGCACGTCTCGCGGGACGTGGCGGAGGCGTTGAGGAGAGAGGCGCGCCCTGATCCTGGGCGCGCGCTCAGCCAGGTGACTGTGATCTCGGTTCGGGTGCCTGCGAGGCGCTGCCAAGTCCCGCGGCCCTCACATGTCACCTCCAAGATCGCGGAGTTCGATACATCTGTGGAACTCTTCCGCTCACATGAGGCGGACGACCGTTCCCGGTGCGAAAACCCTGCACCGCTGACGCGGTCGATTTTCAGTTCTCAAGGAAAAATGGCTGGGGTGGTAGGATTCGAACCTACGGTACACTGTACCAAAAACAGTTGCCTTACCACTTGGCTACACCCCAACTGTGGGGCGCTGATTACTCTGAGCTTGCGGGCGGTTCAAGCCCCATTCCGGAAAAAAATCACCCGCCGGAGACGATTTTTGCGCCGGGCGTCGGGTGCCCTCGGGTCACCACCGTCGTGCCGCAGGGGAAGGCCCCTGCGTCACTCGGAGGGCGCGTCGCGGGTGAGGAGATTCTTGCCTGCCGCATCGGCCCGTTCATGCTCCACGATCCGTTCCAGCGCCTGGTCCGTGCCGGCGTCGAGGTCCGGGATGTCCGCGGTGCGCACCGCATCCGGGCGGGGCGTGTCGCGGGGCGGGAGGCGCTCTGCCCGTGTGCCGGACTGTGCGCCGGCCTGTGCGCCGGGCGGGGCTTCGGTCGGGGCGCCGGAGGGGACGACAAGGCCTGCGCCGCTCAGGCGGAAGCCGGGTTCGGGCATGGCGATTCCCTCGGCCGCGAAAACGAGCATCAGCTGGCGGATCGCCTCGCCGCGGGCGGCGAGCAGGCCGGTCTGCGTCTGGTCGACCCAGCCCTGCATCCGCAGGGTGACCGTGCTGTCGCCGGCCTCGTGGACAAAGGCCGTGGGGGCGGGCGTGGCCAGCGTGTAGGGCAGGGCGGCCAGCGTCTCCTCCGCGAGGGCCCGGGCGTGGGCGAGGTCGGTCTCCGGTGCGACGCCGAGGTCGAAGCTGAACCGCCGTTCGAGGTTGGTGGAATAGTTGACGATCCGGCTCTTGAAGACGGTGGCGTTGGGAATGCGGATCTGGTTGCCGTCGTAGGACAGCAGGATCGTTGCCCGGCTGGTCAGGCGGATGACCTTGCCCTCGTCGCCGTTGATCTCCACCGAGTCGTTGGGCCGGAACGGCTGGCGCATGGAGAGCATGATCGAGGCGATGAAGTTCTCGACTGTGTCCTTCACGGCAAACGAGATCGCCAGCCCGATGATCCCCGCCGCGCCGAGGATGGTCGACAGCAGGGCCGTCGCCCCGAGGATGTCGAGCGCCACGACGATCCCCGCGATGGTGAAGGCGAGGCGCAGGATCTGGCGATAGATGTCCGCGATGAAGGCATTGGGCGCGATCCGGTCCCAGGGCTGGCGCATCCGCGCCAGCAGCAGCCCCGCGCCGAGCACCAGCAGGAAGGCCAGCGCCGCCACCGCCAGCAGCGGCAGGTAGGCGATGGTCTGCCACGCCCGGTCGCGCATCCGCTGCACCGCGGGGTCGAGCCTGCGGATCACGTCCGTCGTCTCGATAACCTCGTTGCGGATCGCCACCACGCCCTCCACCCGCGCCGCCAGAACGTTCAGCCGCGCTAGGTCGGCCGCATCCAGCACGCTGCCGCGCAGGGTGACGATGCCCGAACTGACGGTCACGGTGACGTCGTCATAGCTCTCCAGCTCGTGCAGGATGTCGCGGATGCGCACGGCGATGGCGGCATCCTGGTCAGCGCTGTCGGTGACCGTGATGGTGCCGGAGGGCTGGTCGCTCTCCTGCGCGGAAAGCGGCGGCGCGGGGCAAAGCAGCAGCAGGACCAGCAACGGCAGCCACCGCGGATGCGGAAAGCGCATCGGCATGGGGGACAATTCCTTGGGCTCAAATCACCTGGCCCGAGGAAAGCACGCGCTGTGATGCCAGACAATAGGCGGGACTGCGGATGCGCGGGGGCGTCAAGCCCTCGTCGCAGGCCGTGTCGACGGCAGCGCCGGTTCCGGGCCCTTCGGTCGGGCGCCCCGGTCAGGTACCGCGTTCAGGCGATCAGTCGCGGACCTCGTCTGCGTCCACGCCCCAGAGCCCGTCCTTGTGGGCCCAGCCCTTGTAGCCCGAAACCGACAGGCGGCACCATTCGAGCGAGCAGTCGCCCAGCTTGGCCACCACCCCGCGCTGCAGCTTGGCCACCAGCGGGGCGCCGTCGTTGGCGCGGCTGTGCAGCGGGATCTCGTCGGCCTCCACCAGCACGGTACGCACGCCGGAGAGCAGCGAGTAATGCACCCAGCCGCCGAGGCCCTCGTGGTCACGGACCCGGCGCCAGTGGCCGAATTCCGCCGTGATCTCGAGCGGCTGGTCCTTGCGGACATAGACCCAGTCGATCTTGTGGGTGCGCGAGGGGCCGCGGCGGGCATTGCCCTTGCTGGCCTTCATCGAGACGTAGCGCGGCATCGGCAAGTTGGTGACCGGGCCGCGCTCGGGCTGGTCATGGCGCGGGCCGGCCTCGGGGATCAGCTGCGGATCGGGGACGCGCAGTGCAAGGTCCTCGCCCCGCTCGCCGGCATCGGGGCCGGTCAGGTCCGCCGGGCGCATCGGGGGGCGGATGCTGTCGAGCGGCGCGGCCTCCGTTGCGGGGGCCGTCTGGGCGGTCTCGGGGGCATCGGTATTCGCCTCGCCCATGCCGCCGGAGAGCGACAGGACGATGCCAAGCGCAAGCGCGCCGGATCGTGAGAAGCGCATGGGACGGCCTGTCCTTCTTCCTGCTCGAAATAATCTTGCTTTGCCTCTGCCGGGGTTCTTGTGCCCCGTGCTGTTCTGCGCCACTTTGCCCGTAACGTGCGCCGATTGGAAGCTTGTGGGAGGGGCGGAATGCCATCTGAACGTCTGAGTGTTGTCGTTACGCGACGCTTGCCCGAGCGTGTCGAAGCCCGGATGAAGGAGCTCTTCGACGTGCAGCTGGGTCCGGAGGATCGTCCGATGACCCGCGAAGAGCTTGTGCAGGCAGTGAAAACCGCCGACGTGCTGGTGCCGAACCTGCGTGACACGATCGACAGCGGTCTGCTGGCGCAGGCCGGGCCCAACCTGCGGCTGATCGCCAACTACGGCGCGGGCGTCGATCACATCGACGTGGCCACCTGCCGGCAGCGCGGCATCCTCGTGTCCTACACGCCCGGCGTGGTGACCGAGGACACCGCCGACATGACCATGGCGCTTGTGCTTGCCGTCACCCGCCGCATCCCCGAGGGACTGGCCCTGATGCAGGGCGGCGAGTGGGAGGGCTGGTCGCCGAACTCCATGCTGGGCGGGCGCATCGCGGGCCGCCGGATCGGCATCCTCGGGATGGGCCGCATCGGGCAGGCCGTGGCGCGCCGCGCCAATGCCTTCGGGATGCAGGTCCATTACCACAACCGCCGCCGCCTGCGCGAAGAGACAGAGCGCGCGCTCTCCGCGACCTACTGGGAGAGCCTCGACCAGATGGTCGCGCGGATGGACGTTCTGTCGATCAATTGCCCGCACACGCCCTCGACCTTCCACCTGATGAACGCCCGCCGTCTCAAGCTGATGAAGCCCGAGGCGGTGATCGTGAACACCTCCCGCGGCGAGGTGATCGACCAGAACGCCCTGACCCGGATGCTTCTGGCCGGTGAGATCGCGGGCGCGGGCCTCGACGTCTTCGAGAACGGCCGGGTCACCAACCCCGAGCTGAAGACCCTGCCCAACGTCGTCCTGCTGCCGCACATGGGCTCGGCCACCGTCGAGGGGCGGATGGAGATGGGCGAGAAGGTGATCATCAACATCAAGACCTTCGCCGACGGCCACCGCCCGCCGGATCAGGTCGTTCCCGGTATCCTGTGAAGGCATCATGAACCGATTTTTCTCGGGCTTCGGGTCGCTGCTTGCAGCGGCCCTTTGTCTTTTCCTCGCCGTCTCGCCCAAGGTGAACCCGCTGACCACGCAGGCGCAGGCCTTCCAGCGCGACATCGCCGTGGCCAGCGGCGCGACCTATATCTCGCTGCGCGCGATCAATGCCGCGCTCTCCTTCGCACAGGAGGTCGAGGTGGGCGCGACGCTGGGGGTCTCGGCCAACGTGCAGCCGCTGAAGTGGCTGGAGCCGGTGGATGACACGGTCGAGCGGGTCTCGGGCCTCGTCTTTGCCGTGGCGGTGCTGACGGGCGTTCTCTCCATGTCCATGGGGCCGGTGGCGGCGGTGGGCTTCCTGCTGCTGGCGCTTGGCCTGCTGGGGCGGTCGACCTGCGAGGCGACGGGCGGCTGGCACCGGGCGCCGGGGCCGTTCCGGCGCGCCTGTGGCGGCTGCGGGGGCTTGGGCTTTGCCATGGCGATCGGCGTGCCGCTGGCCTTCGTGCTGGGCATCTGGGGTGGCGAGGTCCTGACCGCCGAGGCCTGGGCGCAGTCCCACGCGGTGCTGGAGCGGATCGGCGGCGAGGCAGAGCAGCTGATCGGCACCGCCGATCTGGCGGAGGAGCGCAGCTGGCGCGAGGCGATCACCGCCTACACCAACGCGGCGCAGAGCTTCTGGGACAATGCCGATGACCTGCTCGATGCCTCGCTGACCATCACCGGCATCTTCCTGCTGCGGATGATCGTGCTGCCCTCGCTGGCACTGCTTGCCGTGCTGCGGCTGGTGAAGCATCTCTTCGGCGGGGCGGCGTGAGGCTCTTCCTCGCGCTTCAGCTGCCGGAGGCGGCGCAGGACGAACTGGACCGCGTGATGAGTGACCTCGGCGCCGGGCGGCTGATGCTGCCCGAGACCTACCACATCACTCTCTCCTTCCTCGGCGACCAGACCGAGGACGCGGCCGAGGCGGTCCACGAGGAGATGGAGGGCCTTGCCTTTGATCCCTTTCCGCTGGCTCTGGAGAGTTTCGGCACCTTTGGCGACAGCCCCTTCGTTCTCTGGGCCGGGGTGGGGGAGAGCGCCGCGCTGACGGCCCTTCAGCGGCAGGTGGCGGGCGCGGTGCGCCGTGCGGGCGTCGAGACCGAGCGGCGGCGCTTCCGGCCCCATGTCACCGCCGCGCGGTTCCGCAAGCGGATGGGCCCGGACGAGGCCATGGCGCTGGATCTTTTCCTCGCCCGCAACGCGGCCTTCCGGGGCACGCCCTTCGTGGTCGATCACGTGGCCTTCGTGCAGTCGACCCGGCTGTCGGACCGGGCCGTGCACGAGGTGTTGGCCCGTTACCCGGACGGGGACGAACTGGACGGGGGCTAGCTCTTGGGCGCCTTGGTCCTTGGGGTCTGTGCCGCGCAGGCGGCGTCCCGCACCACGTTGCGGCACTGGATCAGGCAATAGGCCGCGCCGATCACCGCGAGGCTGGCCACGATGCAGACGAAGGGCACGAGGAACCCGCCGCTCCACGAGGCGACAACCGCCACGGCAAGGTAGGTCGCCACGATGGCCGCGATGATCACCGGCTCTGCCATCAGGTTGGCATCGCCCACGTGGCGGCCCCGGTCGCGGCGGTTGCGGTGGTCCAGCAGCCAGCCCTCCCAATGGTAGAGATCGGGCGCGCCGTTGCCCGCGCTCGCGGCCCGGTGGTTGATCGCCGGGGCGAGGTGTTCGCGCATGTAGCGCGCCAGCAGGAAGGTCTGCTTGAAGCTGCCGCAGTAGATCACGAGGTAGGACAGGCAGATCAGCGCCACCGCCAGCGTGATGAAGGTGATCAGCGGCGCGGCGGTGCCGAGCGCGCCGAAGAGCCGCTCCAGCGTCGTGGCCCCGTCGGTCACCATCCGCGGCACGCCGGCGGTGGTGTTGTTCTTTACCGCGCCGCTGACGAACCCAACGGTGACCGGAAGTGCCACGCCCGCGACGGTGGTCGCGCGGACGGGCAGGGAGCGGCCATAGGCGATCTGTTCACGCTGCTCCGCGCGGAGGATTTCCATCTCGCGCAGCAGCGCCTCGTCGGCAAGGTCGAGTTCCGCCATCCTCAGCGGTTCGCACCGGGCACCCAGAGCACGTCCTGCGCCCCGTTGTCATTGGCGACGCGGCTGGCGACGAAGAACCAGTCCGACAGGCGGTTGAGGTACTTCACCGCCACCGGATTGCAGCCCTCGTCCGCCATCAGCGCCACGGTCAGGCGTTCGGCCCGGCGGCAGACGGTCCGGCACAGGTGCAGATGCGCGGCCAGCGCCGAGCCCCCCGGCAGGACGAAGCTGCGCAGCGGCGAGAGGTTGGCGTTCATCGCGTCGATCTCGGCCTCCAGCCGGTCGACCTGGCTCTGGACGGCGCGCAGGGGCGTGTACTCCGCCTCGCCGTCCTTCTCCATGTTCGGGCGGCAGAGGTCCGCGCCGAGATCGAAGAGGTCGTTCGAGATCCGTTCCAGAGCCTTGTCCATCTCACCCTCGGCGTGAAGGCGGGCCATGCCGACGGTGGCATTCGTCTCGTCCACAGTGCCATAGGCCTCGACCCGGACCGAGGGTTTCGGCACCCGGCTGCCATCGCCAAGCGCGGTGTCCCCGGCGTCGCCGCCGCGGGTGTAGATCCTGTTCAGTACGACCAAAACGTTATCCCTTGCTGCGCAGCCAGACGATGAGAACGATCACCGCCACGGCCACGAATTGCGCGATCACCCGCGCCTGCATCAGTTTGTTGGATTTCTTCCCGTCATTCTTGCCGGTGACGAAGCCGCCGATGCCGGTGAAGAGAATGCCCACCACCACCGCGAGCGCGATGACGATAAGGATGAAAAGCGGGTCCCGGGCCATGCGCCTCTCCCTGTTGAACGTCTGCGCCCCTTCGCATGAAGACGCGCGGAGGCACAGCCGCCAGATCGGCGCAGGCCCTCCCATGGGCGCACCCTAGCCCTTTGCGAGCAGCCAGTCCAACGCCCGCGTCGGCAGCAGCCGGCGCAGCGTTCCCATCGCGTGTGTCGGGAAGGTGACGTAGTACCGCGCCTTCGGGCGCGGCGCCTCCAGCGCGCGGGCCAGCACCTCGGTCACGGCAGAGGCCGGCAGTTCGAACCGGTCGGGCCCGCGCTCTTCATAGAGCCGTTTCAGCAGCTTGGCGCGGTATTGCTCGGCCCGGGGGGAGGCCTCCCAGTCGATCCACTTCTCGAAATGCGGGATCGAGTTGGCCCGGATGCGCGAGGTGATCGGCCCCGGCTCCAGCAGGATGACCTTGATCGGCGTGTCGCGCATCTCGACCCGCAGGGTATCGGTCAGCCCTTCCATCGCGAATTTCGATGAGACATATGCCGAGCGCCACGGCGCCGTCACCAGACCCAGCACGGAGGAGCAGTTGACGATCCGCCCATGGCCCTGCCGCCGCATCACCGGGATCACCCGTGTCGTCAATTCGTGCGGGCCGAAGAGGTTGGCCTCGAAGACGCTGCGCAACCCGTCGCGGGGCAGGTCCTCGTTGGCGCCCGGCAGGGCGAAGGCCCCGTTGTTGTAGAGCGCATCCAGCGTGCCGCCGGTGGCCTCCAGCACCGTGTCGAGGGCCGCGGCGATCGAGGCGCTGTCGGCGTAGTCGAGCTGCGGGCTTTCCAGCCCCTCGGCGCGCAGGCGGGCGCAGTCCTCCTCCCGGCGGCAGGAGGCGAAGACGCGCCAGCCCCGGGCCTTGAGCCCATGGGCGGCATCATATCCGATGCCCGAGGAGCATCCGGTGATCAGGATCGAACGTGTCATGCCGCCGTGATGCCCGCTGCGCGGCGCAGGGGCAATGGGGCGGGCCTTTGTAGGGGCGCAAAGCGTGGCGCGAAACCGCGTCCAGCCAGCGGATCGGGCAGGGGAGCCGGCAGCGGATCAGGCAGGGCAGGGATCGAAAAAAGGCCCAGCCTTTTGGCAGGGCCCAGAACCGGAACACGCTACCGGAACGCGCTCTGTGCGGGTGTCAGTCCGCGGCGCTGACGAGGTACTCGGCCATCCAGCCGATGCTGTTGCCCTTCACGGACTTCAGCTTAACCCAGCCGTTGCCGGGCTGTTGCAGCACCTCGACCTCGTCGCCACGGGTCAGCGAGGTCAGGACATTGTAGTTGGTGCCCGGGCCCATGCGCAGGTTCACGCGGTTGCCGCTGACGGTGCGGATGTCGCGGGCGGCGGCAGCAGGCTGCGCGGCGGCGTCCTCGCCCTCGGGGCGCAGGGCAGACCCGATGCCCATGTCGTTGAAGACCACCTCCGACACCGTGGCCCGCGGCAGGTCCGCGACCGAGGGGTCGAGCTTGGTGAGAATGTCGCGCTTGGGGGCCTCTATCACCTCGGCCAGCACCTTGGTCGGTGCCTTGGCGGCGTCGCTGCGGTTGATCACGGCCGGGGCAGGGGCCAGCATCGCCTCGTTCGCGGAGGCGACGGCCGGCATCACCTGGGCGGAGGAATCAGCGGCCTGCGCGGCGGCGATCAGGCCGCCAGACGGCTGGGGTTCAGCCTGCGGTAGGGCCGTGGTGGAGACCTCGGAGCCGGCCAGCTGGGCGCCGGGAACGAAGTCCTCGCCCCCGCTCAGCTCATAGAATGCCCAGGACAGGAAGAAGAGCGTGGCAAGAATGAATTTATACATAACGTGTCTCCGTGGCGGCAGCTGTGGGGAGAACGACTTGAAATTGAATAGGTTCCATCCTACCGCGATTCTGTCCGTGGGGGCAGTCGGCAATACTGCCCATGTGACCGGCGCGTGATCTGTCGGCTTTACGACTCTCACAGGCACAGGTATCACATTATCTATGAGCGATACCGTCGATGACCCCAACATGAGCCCCCGAGATTTGGCCGAGCCGCTGCGCCGGGCCATCGGGGAACGCTACCTGACCTATGCCCTGTCCACGATCATGAACAGGGCGCTGCCTGACGCGCGTGACGGGCTCAAGCCGGTGCATCGGCGGATTCTCTACGCGATGCGCGAACTTCGGCTCAGTCCGACGAGCCGCTTCCGGAAGTCCTCCAAGATCTCCGGCGACGTGATGGGGAACTACCACCCGCACGGCGACGCGGCGATCTACGACGCCATGGCGCGCCTCGCGCAGGACTTCAACGTCCGCTATCCGCTGGTGGACGGGCAGGGCAACTTCGGCAACATCGACGGCGACAACCCGGCGGCCAGCCGGTACACCGAGGCCCGCCTGACCGCCGTGGCCGAGATGATGATGGAAGGCCTGACCGAGAACGCGGTCGACTTCCGCGGCAACTACGACGGCACGCTGGAAGAGCCGGTGGTGCTGCCCGCCGCCTTCCCGAACCTGCTGGCGAACGGCTCCTCCGGGATCGCCGTGGGGATGGCCACGAACATCCCGCCGCACAACATCGCCGAGCTCTGCGATGCCTGCCTGCATCTGATCAAGACGCCGGATGCGCGCGACGACACGCTGCTGAACTTCATTCCGGGGCCCGACTTCCCCACCGGCGGCACGCTGGTGGAGCCGCCCGAGTCGATCGCACAGGCCTACCGCACCGGGCGCGGCTCGTTCCGGCTGCGCTCCAAGTGGGAGGTCGAGGACCTCGGTCGCGGCCAGTGGCAGATCGTCGTCACCGAGATCCCCTACCAGGTCCAGAAGTCGAAGCTGATCGAGAAGATCGCCGAGCTGATCCAGACCAAGAAGATCCCGATCCTCGCCGACATCCGGGACGAGAGCGCCGACGACATCCGCATGGTGCTGGAACCGCGCACGCGGACCGTGGACCCCGAGGTCCTGATGTCCATGCTGTTCCGGAACTCCGACCTCGAGGTGAAGTTCTCGCTCAACATGAACGTGCTGATCGACGGGCTGACGCCCAAGGTCTGCTCGCTCAAGGAGGTGCTGCGCGCCTTCCTCGACCATCGCCGCGACGTGCTGCTGCGCCGTTCGCAGCACCGGCTGGAGAAGATCGACCACCGGCTCGAAGTGCTGGAAGGCTTCATCATCGCCTTCCTGAACCTCGACCGGGTGATCGACATCATCCGCTACGACGAGGATCCCAAGCGCGCCCTGATGGCCGAGGACTGGGACCGCAAGGTGGCCCGCGCCACCTCCGAGGCGGATTACGTCTCGCCCCTCGCCGGCGGCTCGGTGCCGGAGGAGGACTACGGCCTCACCGAGGTGCAGGCCGAGGCGATCCTCAACATGCGCCTGCGGTCGCTGCGCCGTCTCGAGGAGATGGAGCTGATCCGCGAGCGCGACGCGCTCATGGCCGAACGCGCCACCCTCGAGGACCTGCTGGAAAACGAGGACGTGCAATGGGCCCGGATCTCGGACCAGATGCGCGAGGTGAAGAAGACCTTCGGCCGTAACACGCCGCTCGGCGCGCGCCGCACCGTCCTCTCCGAGGCGGTGGAGGTCGAGGAGGTCCCGCTGGAGGCGATGATCGACCGCGAGCCGATCACCGTGGTCTGCTCGCAGATGGGCTGGATCCGCGCCATGAAGGGCCATATCGCCCTCGACCAGGAGATGAAGTTCAAGGACGGCGACGGCCCACGCTTCGCCTTCCACGCCGAAACGACCGACAGGCTGCTGGTCTTCGGCTCCAACGGGCGCTTCTACACGGTCTCCGCGGCGAACCTGCCCGGCGGCCGCGGCATGGGCGAGCCCCTGCGCCTGATGGTCGACCTGCCCAACGAGGCCGAGATCGTGGACATGTTCGCCCATGTCCCGGGACGCCGCCTGCTGGTGGCCTCCACCGCCGGGGACGGCTTCGTGGTGCCGGAAGAGGACGTGATCGCCCAGACCCGGTCCGGCAAGCAGGTGCTGAACGTGAAGGACAAGGTCCGTGCGCTGCTCTGCAAGCCGGTCTCGGGCGACACGGTCGCCTGTGTCGGCGAGAACCGCAAGGTGCTGGTCTTCCCCGTCGCCGAACTGCCCGAGATGGGCCGCGGCAAGGGCGTGCGCCTGCAGGCCTACCGCGACGGCGGCCTCTCTGACGCCACGACCTTCACGCTGGCCGACGGCCTCAGCTGGCACGATCCCGCGGGCCGCACCCGCACGGAAACCGACCTCGCGGAATGGGCCGGCAAGCGTGCCTCCTCGGGCCGCATGGCCCCCCGCGGCTTCCCGCGCGACAACAAGTTCAACTGAATGGTCAGATGATCCGGAAGGGGCCCCACGGGGCCCCTTCTGCTGTCCGGCACAGCCCATCCACTGTTCCGAAGTATCCTCGGGGGAGGGCGCGCAGCGCCCGGGGGCAGACAGCCCCCTGCCGCCTTTCCTCCGCACCGCCCTCCGAGATCTGTCACAACCGATCCCCCCGACCCGGAATTTTCGAAAATTCCGCCCCGTTTTCTTCGAAGAAAACGGACAGCCCCTCCACCCGGTCACCCGCCCTCCGCCCGCGCCCAAGAATCTTAAGAAAAATTCTTGTGAAAAGTCTTGCGAAGACTTTTCCGCGCGACCGGCAGGGGCGGGCGCTCCACAGCGGCGTAGACGGCCCGGCGAGGCTGCGCTATCACCACCCGGAACGACAGAAAGGCGCCTTCCATGTCCGGCCACGGTCCCAAGATCCCGATGACCTCGCACGCCTCCGGCCCGCTTTCGGGCGAGGCCCATGTGCCGGGCGACAAGTCCATCAGCCACCGCTCGCTGATCCTCGGCGCGCTCTCGGTGGGCGAGACCCGGGTGACCGGCCTGCTGGAAGGGCAGGACGTTCTGGACACCGCCAAGGCGATGCAGGCCTTCGGCGCGCAGGTCGAGCGCACCGAGGCAGGCGAATGGATCATCCAGGGCGTGGGCGTCGGCGGCTTTGCCGAGCCCGACCATGTGATCGACTGCGGCAATTCCGGCACCGGGGTGCGGCTGATCATGGGCGCCATGGCGACCTCGCCGGTGACGGCCACCTTCACCGGGGACGCCAGCCTCAACAAGCGCCCCATGGCGCGGGTGACCGATCCGCTGGCGCTCTTCGGGGCGCAGGCCATGGGCCGCTCGGGCGGGCGGCTGCCGATGACGATCCAGGGCGCGGCCGATCCGATGCCGGTGCGCTACGTGGTGCCGGTGCCCTCGGCGCAGGTGAAATCCGCGGTGCTGCTGGCGGCGCTGAACGCCCCCGGCCAGACCGTGGTGATCGAGAAGGAGGCCACCCGCGACCATACCGAGCGGATGCTGGCGGGCTTCGGCGCCGAGATCACCACCGAGGTGACCGAGGAAGGCCGCGTCATCACCCTCACCGGCCAGCCGGAACTGACCGGCCAGACCATCGTCGTGCCGCGCGATCCCTCCTCGGCCGCCTTCCCGGTCTGTGCCGCGCTGATCGTGCCCGGCTCGGACGTGCTGGTGCCCAACATCGGGCTGAACCCCACCCGCGCCGGCCTCTTCGAGACGCTGCGCGACATGGGCGCAGACCTGACCTACGAGAACCCGCGCGAAGAGGGCGGCGAGCCCGTCGCCGACCTGCGCGCACGTTACTCACCGAACATGACGGGCATCTCGGTGCCCCCCGAACGCGCCGCCTCGATGATCGACGAATACCCCGTCCTCTCCGTCGTGGCCGCCTGCGCCACCGGCGTGACCGAGATGACCGGCGTCAAGGAACTGCGGGTCAAGGAAAGCGACCGGATCGACGCCATGGCCCGCGGCCTGCGCGCCTGCGGTGTGCAGGTCAAGGAGGGCCCCGACTGGTGGAGCGTCGAGGGCATGGGCGCGGGCAACGTCCCCGGCGGTGCCACCTGCGAGACCTTCCTCGACCACCGCATCGCCATGTCCTTCCTCTGCCTCGGCATGGCCTCCAAGGCCCCGGTCACGGTGGATGACGGCACGGCGATCGCCACCTCCTTCCCGATCTTCGGCCCGCTGATGACCCAGCTGGGCGCCAAGATCGACACCGCGGGCTGAGACTTGCTGCGCTGGAACCGCATCCGCTTCCTCGGAGAGGCGCTGGTGGTGCTGGCGCTGCTCGCGGCGGCCAATGTCTTCTGGACGGTGCCGCATCTCTCGCCGGTGGTGGAGGGCGTCACGCTGCGCCCCTTCGACATGCGCCTCGGGCGCTATGACACCGCGGATGCGCGGATCTACCTTCGGGCCCTCGGGCCCGAGGGCATTTCCTTCTACCGCAACGTGCAGCTGACGCTGGACCTGTTCCTGCCAGCGGCCATCTTTACCGCGGCGGCGCTCGCGGCACGGGCCTTCTATGCCCGCCCGGTCCGCCGCGCGGTGATCTGCCTTGCCATCGCGGCGGTGGGGGCGGATTACCTCGAGAATGCCGCGCTGGCGCATATGCTGGAGATGGGCCCGGCGGAGCTGAGCTCCGGCATTGTGGGCCCGGCCTCGGTGCTGACGCGGATCAAGCTGGTGCTCTACCTGCTGACGGCGCTGGCGCTCCTGCCCGGCGCGCTGATGTCGGCGGGAGAGGCCTTCGACAAGTGGAGACAATCGTGACCGACCTGACCCCTTTCACCATCGCCATCGACGGGCCTGCTGCCGCGGGCAAGGGCACGATCTCCAAGGCCGTGGCAGAGCGCCTCGGCGTGGCGCATCTGGACACCGGGCTGCTCTACCGCGCCACCGGCAAGCGCGTCACGCTGGGGGAGGCCCCGCTGGAGGCAGCGGAGAAGCTGACCGCCGAGGACCTCGCCGCGACCGACCTGCGGACCCCCGCCGTGGCACAGGCCGCCTCGCGCGTGGCCTCGATCCCCGAGGTGCGCGCGGCGCTGGTGGATTTCCAGCGCGCCTTTGCCCGCCGTGCGGGCGGGGCCGTTCTGGACGGGCGCGACATCGGCACGGTGATCTGCCCCGAGGCCGAGGTGAAGCTGTTCGTCACCGCCTCCGACGCGGTCCGCGCCGGGCGCCGCTACCGCGAGTTGATCGCGGGCGGCCACGCGGTGACCGAGGAGGAGGTGCTGGCCGACCTGCGCGAGCGGGATGCCCGCGACAGCGCGCGTGACACGGCCCCGCTGCGGCCCGCCGAGGATGCCGTCGTGCTCGACACTTCCGAGATGGAGATTGAGGCCGCCGTGGCCGAGGCCCTGCGCCTGATCGCCGCCCGCCGCGGCTGATCCCGGCGAAAGTGCTGAAAAAGGAAAGCAAAACGGGCCTTTCGGGGCCCGTTTTCGTTGTTTGACCCGGCGGGCTCGTCTATCCTGTCAAGGCAGGGCCACAATCGGCACATAGACCGGGCCCGCATGGCGAGAGCAGGAGCCGGACATGAGCGCGACGACACCCGCGATGTCTCCCGTGGAGGAGACCCGCGCGGCGGAAGGGATTCCGCCGGTGGTTTTGGTATGCGATCTGGACGGCACGCTGATCCGCTCCGACATGCTGGACGAGACCTTCTGGGCCGCGCTCTCGGTCGACTGGCGCAGTTTCTTCGGGGCGATCGGGGCGCTGGCGCGGGGCCGCGCCGCGCTCAAGGCCTATCTCGCCGGTCGCGTCGACATCGACCCCGCCACCTTGCCCTACGTGGAGCCGGTGCTGGAGCGTCTGCGCGCGCATCGGGCGGCGGGCGGGCGCACGGCGCTGGTGACGGCGGCGGATGCGCAGGTGGCGCAGGCCATTGCCGATCACCTCGGCCTCTTCGACGAGGTCCATGGTTCGGACGGCACCAACAATCTCAAGGGCCCGGCCAAGGCGGCCTTCCTCGCGGATCATTTTGGGGCAGGGGCCTATGATTACATCGGCGATGCGCCGGCGGACCTGCCGGTCTGGGCGGGTGCGCGCGAAGCGGTGACCGTCGGCGCCGATCCGGGCCTGCGGGCGCGCGTCGTCACGCAGGGCGGGCCCGTGCACCACATCGACCCGCCGCAGCCCGGCGCGCGTCTGGCGCTGAAGGCGATGCGCCCGCACCAGTGGCTGAAGAACGTGCTGATCTTCCTGCCGTTGCTGGCGTCCCATGCGCTGTCCCTCACGACGCTGACGCAGACGCTGCTGGCTTTCGCCTGCTTCAGCCTGACCGCCTCGGGCGTCTACGTGCTGAACGACCTGCTCGACCTCTCCGCCGACCGGGCGCATCCGCGCAAGCGCCGCAGACCCTTCGCCTCGGGCGATCTGCCGCTGCGCCGGGGCATGGCGCTGATGCCCGCGCTCTTCGGCGCGGCCCTTCTGATCGCGCTGCTGCTGGGCCCGCTCTTCCTCGCGGTGATGCTGGTCTATTTCGTCACCACCATGGCCTATTCCATGTGGCTCAAGCGGCGCGCGGTGATCGACATCTGCGTGCTGGCCGGGCTCTATACCCTGCGCATCGTCGCGGGCGGGGCGGCGGCGGACATTCCGCTCTCGGTCTGGCTGCTGGCCTTCTCGACCTTCTTCTTCTTCTCCCTCGCCGCGGTGAAACGTCAGGCAGAGCTGCGCGACACGCTGATGGCGGGCGGCGAGAAGGCGGCGGGCCGCGGATACGAGGTGGGCGACCTCGAGATCGTGACCATGATGGCGCTCGCCTCGGGCTACGTGGCGGTGCTGGTGATGACGCTCTACGTCAACGCGCCCAATGTCACCGCGCTCTACCCCGCGCCGCAGGCGCTCTGGGGCATCTGCGCGGTGTTGCTCTACTGGATCAGCCGCATGGTGATGCTGACGCACCGGGGGCGGATGCATGACGATCCGGTCGTCTTCGCCGCCACCGACCGGGTGAGCCAGGTCTCCTTCCTTGCCTGCCTCGTCTTCTTCATCGCCGGGGCACAGTTGTGAGCGGGCTGCGGCTGGTCGCGGTCTATGCCGCCTTCGCGGTGCTGGCGACGCTGGCGAACCTTGCCGCGCAGCGCGTGGTGCTGGGGCTGACCGGGCCCTGGGGCTACTGGGCGGCGCTGGTCACCGGCACCGGCGTCGGGCTGGTGGTGAAATACGCCCTCGACAAGCGCTACATCTTCGTCGACCGCGCTACGGGGCTGGCGGCGCATTCGAAACGGTTCTCGCTCTACACCCTCATGGGCGTCGCCACGACGGCGATCTTCTGGGGGTTGGAAAGCCTCTTCTGGTACCTCTTCGCGACCGACACAGCGCGGGAGGCGGGGGCGATCCTCGGTCTCGCCATCGGCTACGTGGTGAAATACCGGCTCGACCGGGCCTATGTCTTCACCCCCGACCGGAGGCTGGCATGAGGCGCGAACTCTCCGGCTGGGGCCGCTTCCCCCGCGTCGACTGCGCGGTGACCGCCCCCCGGGACGAGGCCGCCCTGCGCGCCGCCATCGCCACCGGCCCGGTGATCGCGCGGGGCAACGGGCGCGCCTATGGCGATGCCGCCACCCAGAGCCGCGGCACGATCGAGATGCGCCATTTCAACCGTCTCCTCGCCTTCGATCCCGAGACCGGGCAGGTGGCGGCGGAGGCCGGCGTCCTGCTGGCCGACCTGATCGAGGCCTTCCTGCCGCGCGGCTGGTTTCCGTGGGTCACGCCGGGCACCAAGTTCGTCACCCTCGGCGGGGCCATCGCGGCGGATGTGCACGGCAAGAACCACCGCCGCGACGGGGCCTTCCGCAGCTGTCTCGACTGGGTCGAGGTGATGCAGCAGGACGGCAGCGTGGTGCGCGCCGAGCCGGGCGATGACCTTTTCGAATGGACCGTCGGCGGCATGGGGCTGACCGGGGTGATCCTGCGGGCGGGCCTGCGGCTGCGCCCGGTCTCCACCGGCTGGATCCGCCAGCAGATGGTGCCCGCCCCCGATCTCGCCACCGCGATGGAGGTCTTCGAGCGCGACACCGGCACCTATGCGGTGGCGTGGTTCGACTGCCTGGGGCAGGGGGCCAGCCTGGGCCGGTCGCTGGTCATGCTGGGCGATCACGCCACGCCAGAGGACCTGACAGAGGCACAGAGCGCAGCCCCCTTCGACATTCCGCGCCGGCGGCGGCTGAAGGTGCCGATGGATGCGCCCGCCTTTGCGCTCAACCGCTTCACGCTCAAGGCCTTCAACGCGCTCTATTGGCGGGCGGGCCTGCGCAATGCGGGCGAGAGCCTCGTGGACTGGGACAGCTACTTCTACCCGCTCGACACCATTGCCGAGTGGAACCGCATCTACGGCCGTCCCGGTTTCGCGCAGTTCCAGTGCGTGCTGCCGCTGGCGACCGCCCGGCCGGGGCTGGAGGCACTGCTCAAGGCGATCTCCGCCTCGGGGCAGGGCTCCTTCCTCGCGGTGCTGAAACGGCTGGGCGCGCAGGAAAGCCGCTTCTCCTTCCCGATGGAGGGCTACACGCTGGCGCTCGACTTCCCCATCTCGCCCAAGGCGCTGCAGCTGCTGGAGCGGCTGGACGCGATCACCGTGGATCACGGCGGGCGGTTCTACCTCGCCAAGGACAGCCGGCTGCGGTCGGATACATTGCGCGCCAGCGACCCGCGGGTCGGCGCCTTCGTCGAGATGCGCGAGACCGGGCCGCGCTATCGCTTCGCCTCCGGGCAGTCGGAAAGGATCGGCATATGAGCAACGGAACCCTCCTCGTCCTCGGCGGGCGGTCCGACATCGGGCTGGCCACGGCCCGCGCCTTCGCGGCCGCGGGCTGGGACGTGCAACTGGCCGCCCGCGACGCCACGACGCTGGAGGCCGAGGCCAAGGACATAGCCCTGCGCCACGGGGTCGCCGCGACCTGTCACGAGATGGACGCCACCGACCTCGACAGCCACGCCGCCTTCTACGACAGGCTCAGCCCCTTTCCGCAGGTGGTCGTCTGCGCCGTGGGCGCGCTCGGCGATCAGGCAAGGGACGAGGCCGATGTCGCCTCCGCCACCGCTGTGATGCGCGCGAATTTCGAGGGTCCCGCCAGCCTTCTGGCCCATGCCGCCAACCGGATGGAGGGATCGGGCACCAGCACGATCGTCGGCATCTCCTCCGTCGCGGGCGACCGGGGGCGGGCGTCGAACTACATCTACGGCAGCGCCAAGGCGGGGTTCACGGCCTACCTCTCGGGGCTGCGCAACCGGATGACCGGCAAGGGCGTCCACGTGGTGACGGTGAAGCCCGGCTTCGTGGCGACCCGGATGACCGAGGGCATGGACCTGCCGCCCGCGCTGACCGCCACGCCCGATGCGCTCGGGCAGGCGATCTTCACCGCCGTCGCCAAGCAGCGCGACGTGGTCTACGTCAAGCCGGTCTGGCGCCTCGTCATGGCGGTGATCCGCGCCATCCCCGAGGCGCTGTTCAAGAAGATGTCGATCTGAACCCGCGAGACGACAAAGGGGGCCGCAGCCCCCTCCTTCATCTTTCCCGAAATACTCAGATCCGACCCCTCGGTCAGCGCCGCTCGGGGATGATCTGCTGCGCGATCCCGGCAAAGAGCAGGTAGATCGACGTCAGCAGCAGCCCGTAGTGGGCCCAGCTTTCGGGGTGGAAGTCGACCCATGCGGCCCAGCCAGCAAAGAAGGTCCAGATCAGCGCGATCGGCAGCGAGAGCTTGCGCCAACGGGCGGTACGCACCGGGTGGATGAACTTCAGCGGCAGGAACATCGCCACCGCCAGCACCGTCACGATGCTGAGGATCACCCAGAAGTTCGGCGCCCAGGCAAAGAGTACCAGCACCAGCATGTTCCAGCAGCCCGGGAAGCCCGAGAAGGAGTTGTCCTTGGTCTTCATCCGCGTGTCCGCGAAATACATGGCCGAGGCGAAGGTGATGACGATGATCGCGATCCAGCCCGTCCAGCCCGGCAGCAGGTCGCTCTTGAAGAGCGCGAAGGCCGGGATAAAGACATAGGTCAGGTAGTCGATGATCAGGTCCAGCAGCACCCCATCGAAGGTGGCCGCGTTCTTCTTGACGTCGTACTTGCGTGCCAGCGGCCCGTCGATCCCGTCGACGAAGAAGGCGACGACCAGCCACAGGAACATGAGCGACCATTTCCCGTCCACGGCGGCCAGCATGGCCAGCATGGCAAAGACGGCGCCGGTTGCAGTGAGAAGATGGACGGAGAGGGCTTTGGCATGCAATGTCATCTGCTCGTCATGAAGCATCATGCCGCACGTTGCAACGCCCGTGATCAGCTGTCCTGCGATTGGGCGCGCGGGTGGGCGGCGCGGTAGACCTCCATCAGCCGCGCGGCGTCCACGCCGGTATAGGCCTGCGTGGTCGAGAGGCTGGCATGGCCCAGCAATTCCTGGATCGCACGCAGGTCTCCGCCCGCGTTCAGCAGGTGGGTGGCAAAGCTGTGGCGCATGGCGTGCGGCGTGGCCGAGGCGGGCAGGCCCAGTTGCGCCCGCGACCGTTCCATCGCCTTCTGGATCGCCCGCGGGTTCAGCGCCCCGCCGCGGGTGCCGCGAAAGAGCGGCTGGCCGGGCTCCGCCGGGAAGGGGCAGAGCGTCACGTAGTGGTCCACCGCCTCGCGGGCGGCCGCCAGCAGGGGCACGATCCGCTCCTTGCCGCCCTTGCCGGTGATCCGCAGGCTGCGCCCCAGCGGCAGCACGTCCCCGGTGAGCGAAAGCGCCTCGGAGATCCGCAGCCCGCATCCGTAGAGCAGCGTCACCACCGCCATGTCGCGGGCCGAGATCCAGCGGTCCTCGCTTTGCATGCCGACCGTCTCGATCATGTCGCGGGCGGCGTCCTCGGGCAGGGGGCGGGGCAGCTTGCGCTGGTACTTCGGGGCGCGGGCCGACAGCACGGCGGTCGGATCGAAGTCCTCGCGCTCCGCGAGGTAGCGGTAGAAGGTCTTGACCGAGGAGAGCTTGCGCGCCATCGAGCGCGCGCCGATGCCATGGCCCCGGGTGAAGGCCATCCAGCTGCGCATGTCCGAGACGGTCACCTGCATCAGCGGGCCGATGCCCTGTGCAGCGCCCTTGTGATCCCCCATGAAGGCGAGGAACTCCGCCACGTCGCGCTGATAGGCGGTGATCGTGTTCTCGGCCGCGCCCTTCAGCGCGCGCTCCGCATCGATCCAGCCTTGCAGCGCGTCACGGGCGGCGGGCGAGATCAGCGCCATCAGTTCAGCCAGCGGCGCATGGTCCGTTCGAAGACACCGGCGAAGAAGGAAAGCAGGTCCGTCCCCTGCTGCGGCGTGAACTGGTGCGGGTCCTCGGAGCCCATGACCAGCATGCCCGGCAGGCGGCCGCGCCCGAAGTCGAGCCGCAGGCAGGCCTCGGAGCGCACGAAATCGGCCATGTCGCCGTAGATCTCGGGGTTGCCGGCCTGGATCTGGCGCAGGGTGACCTGACGGGCGGGGACATTGCGCCCGCCCTCGATGTAATCGCCCACGAAGCCGACCTGCACCACGCGCAGCACGTTGCCGAGCCGGTTCACCACCGGATCGTCGTCGGTCTGCACGCTTTCCAGCACGAGGTGGATCTGGTCGACGCCGAGGATCTCGGCCACTTCGCCGCCGAGGCCGCGCAGGAAGGTCTCGAATTCCATCGGGTCCAGCATGCGCAGCAGGGCGCGGTGAACCTGGTTGGTGCCGGCGAGGTTCTCGTAAGCCGCCGCGATGACCGAGCGGTGGGTGTCCTCCAGCCGGTCGAGCCGCGCCTCGAGCCGCTCCATGGCGATGCCGCGCAGGTCGATGATATTGCCGCCCATGGCCTTTTCATTGGCGGCGACGAGGGCGCGCATGACGTCCTGATCATCGAGAATGACATCGGGCTCCGCGATGATCTTCGCGCGCAATTCGTCTTCGATCTTGGGTTGGCTGCTGCTCATGGACCGCTCGTTTCGTCTTTTTCTGAAGAATAGCAGAGCGATTCCGTCAATGCTTCCCTTTTCTGGACCGGAAGGGCGGAAATGCGCCCATGGGTGGTGCGAAGGAGTCACGCGTTGGCGGAGGGGTTGATGTCTGGATAGGGGAGGGGCGGCACCCAAGGCGGCCTGCGCTGCGAGACCATTTCGACGATCAGTCCGCCCACCCGCCGGTCAATCGGCATATCCATGTCTCTGGCCCTGTCGAAACAACGAGGCTCTCGACAAAGCGCCCTTGCTCGGTCCCCTCGAAGTATCCCGCCCGGCCGAGAGGCCGGGCAGCGCCGACCCGCCCCCCTGGGGCGGCGCTTTCGCGCCACCCCGCGGGACGGCGCTGCCCTTTGCTAAAGCCGGTGGGGTTTGATTCCGCGGCAGGATTGGGCGTGGCGCAATACATCTGGGCAAGCCGGAGCCAGACCAGACTTATCTAAAGCACACCCTTGGTCCTCAGCCCCGTGAGCGACCCAACGAAAAAGGGCCGCACCCAAGGTGCGGCCCTTCAAACCTCAAGTCGACCCGTCTTACAGGATCGACTGACCGGTCTTCGCCCAGTCCTTCATGAAGGCGTCGAGACCCTTGTCGGTCAGCGGGTGGCTGGCCAGCGACTTGATCACGGAGGGCGGCGCGGTGATCACGTCGGCACCGATCAGCGCGCTTTGCGTCACGTGGTTCACGGTCCGGATCGAGGCCGCGAGGATCTGCGTCTCGAAGCCGAAGTTGTCGTAGATCGTGCGGATGTCCTGGATCAGGTCCATGCCGTCGAGGTTGATGTCATCCAGCCGCCCGATGAAGGGCGAGATGAAGGTCGCGCCCGCCTTGGCCGCCAGCAGCGCCTGGTTGGCCGAGAAGCACAGCGTCACGTTGACCATCCGGCCCTCGTCCGAGAGCACCTTGCAGGTCTTCAGACCGGCCCAGGTCAGCGGCACCTTCACGGTGATGTTTTCCGCGATCTCGGCCAGCTTGCGGCCCTCGGCGATCATCGCGTCCGCCTCCAGTGCCACGACCTCGGCGCTGACCGGGCCGTCCACGATGCCGCAGATCTCCTTGGTCACCTCGAGGATGTCGCGCCCCGATTTCAGGATCAGCGAGGGGTTGGTGGTCACACCGTCCACCATGCCCAGATCGTTCAGTTCACGGATCGCATCCACATCCGCGGTATCGACAAAGAATTTCATGACAGCCCCTCCGCCGGGTTTGACTTTCTCGCCCCGGCTTTAGCGCATAGTGTGGCCTCCCGAAACCCCCTCACCGCCCGGGAGCGACAGGTGGACCAGCCCGAATTCTATGCCGAAGGCGCGCTCGTCAACGTGCTGACGACGCAACCGCTCGACCGCACGCTGGATTACCGCGCGCCCGAGGGCGGCTGCGCACAGGGTGCCTACGTGCAGGTGCCGCTGGGACCGCGGCAGGTGCTGGGCGTGGTCTGGGGCCCGGGGCGGGGCGATTTCGACTATGCCAAGATCCGTCCCGTGACCCGCGTCCTGAACGTCGCTCCGATGCGGGACGAACTGCGCGAATTCCTGATCCGCGCCGGGGAATACACGCTGACGCCGATCGACTCGATGCTGCGGCTGGCGACCCGGGTGCCGGGCCTGTCTGATCCGCCTTCGATGCAGAAGGTCTATCGCCTCGGCGACCAGACGCCGGACCGGATGACCGATGCCCGCGCCCGCGTGCTGGCGGTGCTCGAGGACTACGGCGGGCTTGCCTTCACGCTGAAGGAACTGGCCGACATGGCCGGCACCTCCTCCTCCGTCGTCAAGGGCCTCGTCACCCAGGGCGCCGTGCTGGAAGAGGCCACACCCCGCGACGCGCCCTATCCCGCGCTCGATCTCGACCGCTCCGGCAAGCCGCTGACCGGGGATCAGGAGAACGCCGCCACCCGGCTGCGCGCGGGCCTCCAGTCCGAGAGCTACGGCACCACGCTGCTGCGCGGCGTCACAGGCTCCGGCAAGACCGAGGTTTACCTCGAAGCGGTGGCCGAATGCCTCAAGCTCGGCCGGCAGGCCCTCGTGCTGCTGCCCGAGATCGCCCTGACGGCAGAGTTCCTGACCCGGGTCGAGGCCCGCTTCGGCGCCCGTCCCGCCGAATGGCACTCCGGCGTGACGATGACCGAACGGCGCCGGGCGTGGAAGATGGTCGGGCAGGGCGGCGCGCAGCTGGTGGTCGGCGCGCGCTCCGCGCTCTTCCTGCCGTACCGCGACCTTGGCCTGATCGTCGTCGACGAGGAACACGACAATTCCTACAAGCAGGAGGACGGCTCGCTCTACAACGCCCGCGACATGGCGGTGCTGCGGGCCGCGATCTGCGGGGCGCGGGTCGTGCTGGCCTCCGCCACGCCCAGCCTCGAAAGCTGGGCCAATGCCGAGGCAGGCAAGTACGAACGCATCGACATGACCGACCGCTTCGGTCCCGCGATCCTGCCCGACATGGACGCGATCGACATGCGCTCCGAGGCGATGAGCTCCGGCAAGTGGATCTCGCCCTCGCTGCAGGGCGAGGTCCGCCAGCGGATGGAGAAGGGCGAGCAGGCGCTCCTCTTCCTCAACCGCCGCGGCTATGCGCCGGTGACCCTCTGCCGGGCCTGCGGCGAGCAGATCGAATGCGAGCATTGCTCCGCCTCCATGGTGGAGCACCGCTTCCTCAAGCGCCTCGTCTGCCACCAGTGCGGCGAAAGCCGCCCGATGCCGGAAAAATGCCCCTCCTGCGAGGCGGAAGGCACGCTCGCCCCCATCGGCCCCGGCGTCGAACGCCTCGCCGAGGAAGCGGCCGAACTCTTCCCCGACGCCCGCATCGCCACGCTGTCGTCAGACCTCTTCGGCTCGGCCCGCGCGCTGAAGGCGGGGATCGAGGCCATCGCCCAGGGCGGGGCCGACATCATCATCGGCACCCAGCTGGTGGCCAAGGGGCACAACTTCCCGCTGCTCACGCTGGTGGGGGTCATTGACGCGGACCTCGGGCTTCAGGGCTCCGACCTGCGCGCGGCGGAGCGCACCTTCCAACTGATGCGGCAGGTTGCGGGCCGGGCGGGGCGGTCCGAGCGCAAGGGCGCGGCGCTCCTGCAAACCTACCAGCCCGAGCACCCGGTGATCCGTGCGATCCTCGATGGGGACGAGGAGAGCTTCTGGCGCGCCGAGGCCGACCAGCGCCGCGCCGCGGGCATGCCGCCCTACGGACGCCTCGCGGGCATCATCCTCTCCTCCCCCGATCCGCAGGCGCCGTTCCAGTTCGGCACCACTCTGGCCCGCCACGACGACGCCCTGCGCGAGATCGGCGCCCAGCTCTTCGGCCCCGCCGCCGCTCCCATCGCCCGCATCCGCGGCCGCCACCGTGTCCGCCTGCTGGTGAAGGCCCCCAAGGGCGCGCCCCTGCAACAGGCGATCACGAAATGGCTCGCCCCCGCGCGCCTGCCCAGGGACATGCGCCTCGCGGTCGACATCGATCCGCAGAGCTTCTACTGACCATCTTTCGCTCGAAAATATCCCCGGGGGGACTGGCCCCGCCAGGGGCCAGGGGGGGCAGGCAGCCCCCCGGAAAAGTCTTTCAGAAAGACTTTTCCCAAGAATTTTCCTTAAAATTCTTGTTCGCTCACCCAGCCGGCCCGCGAATGCGCAGCCACGGGCGAGACCTCACCGCGTGAACCGGCCGCCGAGCCGGACCAAGGCCGGATGCTTCGTGGACATGGCCCTGACCACCCGGTCAGCCACACCGCTCACTCACCCTCGATCAGCGCCGAGACGATCGCCCGCGCGCTCTCCGAATGCCAGTCGGCGGGCCCCGTCAGCCGGGCGATCTCGCGTCCCTCGGGGTCGAGGATCATGGTCACCGGCAGGCCCATCACCCCCACGCCCCGCGCGGTCTTGGACCGGGGGTCGCGCAGCACCGGCAAGCCCTCCACACCGATCTCGCCGAAGAACTTCTTGATCGCGGGCGGCGCATTGGGCCCCGAGGCCAGTGTCACCACCGCGAAGTCCTCGCCCCCGAATTCCTCATTCAGGGCCGCCAGCGTCGGCATCTCCTCGCGGCAGGGCGCGCACCAGATGGCCCAGAAGTTCAGCAGCACGTACTTGCCCCGGTAGTCCTCCAGCGAGGCACCGTCCTCCAGCACCTCCACGGGCACCGGCTTCGGCTCCGCATGGAAGGACAGCCCCTTCAGGGAGCCTTCGCGCAGCGCCTCCAGCGCGCCCCTCTCGGGCGCGGCCATGGCGGGCAGGGGGCCCAGCAGGGCAGCATTTGCGCCGAGCGCCAGAGCCGTATAAAGAACCGCCCTGAACGAGACGTTATTGACTTTCTCCTGCCATCTCCGATGCAGCGTGACCATCTTTCCTCCGAAGGCGGACCTCATGACCCAGAAAACCTCGAACCAGATGTGGGGCGGCCGTTTCGCCGCCGGGCCCGATGCGATCATGGAGGCGATCAACGCCTCGATCGGGTTCGACAAGCGCATGGCCGCGCAGGACATCGCCGGTTCGCGGGCCCATGCCGCGATGCTCGCGGCGCAGGGCATCATCAGCGATAAAGATGCCGAGGCGATCCGGGAAGGCCTTCTCACGATCTTGTCAGAGATCGAGGCGGGCGATTTCACCTTCTCCACCGCGCTCGAAGACATCCACATGAACGTCGAGGCCCGCCTGAAGGAGGTCATCGGCGAACCCGCCGGGCGGCTCCACACCGGGCGCTCGCGCAACGACCAGGTGGCGACCGACTTCCGCCTCTGGACCCGCGACCAGGTCGACGCGGCCATCGAGGGGCTCAAGGCGCTGATGCAGGCGCTCCTCGCACAGGCCGAGGCCGGCGCCGACTGGGTCATGCCCGGCTTCACCCACCTGCAGACCGCGCAGCCCGTGACCTGGGGCCACCACATGATGGCCTATGTCGAGATGTTCTCCCGCGACCTCTCGCGCTTCACCGACGCGCGCGCGCGGATGAACGAATCGCCCCTCGGTGCGGCGGCCCTGGCCGGCACTTCCTTCCCGATCGACCGCCACATGACGGCCGAGGCGCTCGGCTTCGACCGCCCGGCGGCGAACTCGCTCGACGCGGTCTCGGATCGCGACTTCGCGCTGGAATTCCTGTCCTGCGCCTCGATCTGCGCCATGCACCTCAGCCGGATGGCCGAGGAGCTGGTGATCTGGTCCTCCGCGCAGTTCCGCTTCGTCGTGCTCTCGGACCGGTTCTCGACCGGCTCCTCGATCATGCCGCAGAAGAAGAACCCCGACGCGGCCGAGCTGATCCGCGCCAAGATCGGGCGGATCTTCGGGGCCAATGTCGCGCTGACCATGGTGATGAAGGGGCTTCCGCTGGCCTATTCCAAGGACATGCAGGAGGACAAGGAACAGGTCTTCGACGCCGCCGACAACCTGATGCTGGCGCTCGCCGCCATGACCGGCATGGTCGGCGACATGACCGCCAACCGCCCGGCCCTGGAAGCCGCCGCCGGCGCGGGTTTCTCCACCGCGACCGATCTCGCCGACTGGCTGGTCCGCGCCCTCGGCATGCCGTTCCGCGATGCGCACCATGTCACCGGCTCCCTCGTCGCCAAGGCGGAAGCGAAGGGCTGTGACCTGCCCGATCTCTCGCTGGCCGAGATGCAGGAGGTCCACGGCGCCATCACCGACGAAGTGTTTACCGTCCTGGGCGTGCACAATTCGGTCGCATCGCGTATGTCTTACGGCGGCACCGCGCCCGCGCGGGTGCGCGAACAGATCGCCCGCTGGAAGGACACATTGTCATGACTCGCCCCACTCTCCGTCTCATCCCCGCCCTCGCGGCGCTCGCCGTCGTGGCGGCCTGCGGCGTGAACGGCCCCCCGAAGGAGCGCGAGCAGATCATCCGCCCGACCTCGGCCAACGGCATGGACATCGAGCTCGGCGCCGACACCCGCAGCGGTGTCACGGTGTCGGGCAATGCCCGCTTCGGCGTCGTCACCCGGCGATGAGCCCGCTCCGGCTGGCCTACCTCGGCCTCGCCCTCTGGGGCGCGGTCCATCCCATGATCCACTTCGCCGGGTGGATTGCCGAACACGGTCTCAGCCTCGCGGGCCTCACCGCGGGCTGGACCGCCAATGCCGCCAGCACCGGGCTGATGTGGGACCTGATCATCGCCGCCGTGGCGCTGACACTCTGGATCTTGGCCGAGGTCGCGGTGCGCCGCAACTTCACCGCCCTGATCGCGATCCCCGCGACCTTCCTGATCGGCGTCAGCTGCGGCCTGCCGCTCTACCTCTTCCTGCGCACGCGCCCGATTTGACGGCCCCATCTGACGGCCCCATCTGACGGGCCCATCTGACAGCCCGAGCCCCCGCCGCCGCGCACCCCGCCGTCCCCCTCATCCACTGTTCCGAAATATCCCGGGGGTCCGGGGGCTGGCCCCCGGGTCTTCCCCGGGTCCCGCCCTTGCGCACAAGCGCCAATTGCGCCGCGCCGCCACCCCGTGTAGACCGCTGCAAGCCCTGACCTGCAGGCCATATCTACCGGGAGCGACCATGGATCATTTTCTCTACCGCGATGGACAGCTTTACGCAGAGGACGTGCCCGTGGCCGAGATCGCGGCCAAGGTCGGCACCCCGGTCTACATCTATTCCACCGCCACGCTGACCCGGCACTTCCGCCTCTTCGACGAGGCGCTCGATGGCATGCCCCACGTGGTCTGCTACGCCATGAAGGCCGCCAGCAACCAGGCGATCCTCAAGACGCTGGCGCAGCTCGGCGCGGGCATGGACGTGGTCTCGGGCGGGGAATACGCGCGGGCCAAGGCGGCGGGCGTGCCGGGTGACCGGATCGTCTTCTCCGGTGTGGGCAAGACCCGCGAGGAGATGCGCGCGGCGCTCGAGGGCGGCATCCGCCAGTTCAACGTCGAGTCGGAGCCCGAAATGCAGGCACTCTCGGAGGTCGCCTCGGAGATGGGCGTGATCGCGCCGATTGCCGTGCGCGTGAATCCCGACGTGGATGCAAAGACCCACGCCAAGATCGCCACCGGAAAGTCCGAGAACAAGTTCGGCATCCCGATCTCCCGCGCGTCCGAGGTCTATGCCACCGCCGCCGCCCTGCCGGGGCTGGAGGTCGTGGGCATCGACGTGCACATCGGCTCGCAGCTGACTGATCTGGAGCCCTACCGCCTCGCCTTCACCAAGGTGGGCGAGTTGGTGGACCGGCTGCGCGCGGACGGCCATGACATCCGCCGCCTCGACCTTGGCGGGGGCCTCGGGATTCCCTACACCCGCGGCAACGAGGCGCCCCCGCTGCCCGTCGAATATGGCAACCTCATCAAGGAGGTACTGGGCGACAAGGGCTGCGAGATCGAGATCGAACCGGGCCGGCTCGTGGCGGGCAACGCCGGTATCCTCGTCTCCGAGGTGATCTACCTCAAGCAGGGCGAGGGCCGCGATTTCCTCATCCTCGACGCCGCCATGAACGACCTGATCCGCCCGGCCATGTACGAGGCGCACCACGACATCGTCCCCGTGGTCGAGCCCGAGGCCGGCGCCGAACAGGCCGCCTATGACGTGGTGGGCCCGGTCTGCGAAAGCGGCGACACCTTTGCCAAGCAGCGCAGCCTGACGACGCTCGCGGCGGGCGACCTCGTCGCCTTCCGCTCCGCCGGGGCCTATGGCGCGGTGATGGCGAGCGAGTACAACACCCGGCCGCTGGTCCCTGAAGTTCTTGTTAAAGATGATCACTTCGCTGTCATCCGTGAGCGACCGAGCTTTGAGGAAATCATAAATCGCGATACCCTTCCGGAATGGCTCTGACGCGATGCCCGTGTCAGGCCGCTGGACCGGAAGATGCCTGAACAGACACCGCTGACCCAGACCCTGCGCCAGCTGGCGCCCGCCCTTCTGCTCACCCGCGCCGGTATGCTGGCCGAACGCCTGACCCGCGCCTTCTGGCCGCTGTGGTCCGTGGTGATCGCCGTGGCCGGGGCGCTGATGCTGGGCCTGCAGGACATCGCCCCGCTGGAGCTTGTCTGGGCCGTGGCCGTGATCGCCCTCGTGGCGGTGGTCTGGTTCCTCTGGCGCGGGGTCCGGCGCTTCCATTTCCCCTCCGCCGCCGAGGCCGAGGCGCGGCTCGATGCCTCGCTGAAGGGCCGTCCGCTGCAGGCGCTGCGCGATGCGCAGGCCATCGGTGGCGAGGACGCGGCCTCTGCCGCGATCTGGGCCGCACACCAGACCCGCATGGCCCGCGCCGCCGAAGGCGCCCATGCGGTGAAGCCCGACCTGCGCATGTCCACCCGCGATCCCTTCGGCCTGCGCTACATTGCGCTGATGGGCTTTGTCACCGCGCTGATCTTCGGCTCGGTCTGGCGGGTGTCCTCGGTCACCCAGATGACGCCGGGCACCGGCGGGGCCGCACTGGCCGCCGGTCCCTCGTGGGAGGGCTGGCTTGAGCCGCCCGCCTATACCGGCCTGCCGGTGCTCTACCTGAACGATATCCAGCCCGGACAGCTCACCGCCGTCACGGGCAGCCGCGTCACCCTGCGGCTCTACGGCGCCCCGGGCGAACTGGTGGTCAACGAGGCGGTCTCGGGCCGCCCGGTGGAGGCCACGGGCGAGGAGGGCGCGGCGCTGAGCCAGGACTTCACCATCTCGCAGGACGGTGCCATTGCCATCGAGGGCCCGGGCGGCCGGGCGTGGAAGATCGCCGTGATCCCCGACCTGCCGCCGCAGATCGGTGTCACCTCGCTGGCCGAGGCCTCGGCCGAGGGCGAGATGACCCTGCCGTTCAAGGCCATGGACGACTACGGCGTCATCGGGGGGCGTGCGCTGATCGCGCTCGACATGGCCAATATCGACCGCCGCTATGGCCTCGCGCCCGAGCCGGAGGACGAGACCGTCATCGAACTGCCGCTGCCCCTGCCGATCGCCGGCAACCGGGCCGAATTCGAGGAGACGCTGATCGAGAATTTCTCCAAGCATCCCTGGGCCAATCTTCCGGTCGTGGTGCAGCTGGAGGCCGAGGACGCCGCCGGCCAGACGGGCATCTCGGAACGGCAGGCCATGCGGCTTGCCGCGCGCACCTTCTTCGATCCGCTCGCCGCCGCGGTGATCGAGCAGCGCCGTGACCTGCTCTGGAACCGCGACAGCGCCCGCGACATCGTGCAGGTGATGCGCGCGATCTCGTGGCAGCCGGAGGGGCTCTTCGATGACGAGACGACCTACCTGCGCTACCGTCACGTGCTGCGCCGCCTCGACACGATCACGCAGTACGCCCGCCTGACCGATCCGCAGCGCGACGAGATCGCCGAGGCCCTGTGGGACCTCGCCCTGCTGCTCGAGGAGGGCGACATCGGCGACGCCATGGAGCGGATGCAGCGCGCCCAGGAACAGCTGACCGAAGCGATGAAGCGCGGTGCCTCGGAGGAGGAGATCGCCCGCCTGATGCAGGAGCTGCGCGATGCCACGCAGGATTACCTGCGCCAGCTGTCGCGGCAGGCCCAGCAGGAAAACCAGGACGGCCAGCAGAACCAGCAGATGTCCGAGAACGCCATGCGCATGACGCAGGATGACCTGCAGCGCATGATGGACCGCATCCAGGAGCTGATGGAAGAAGGCCGCATGGCCGAGGCCCAGCAGGCGCTGCAGGAACTCCAGCAGATGATGGAGAACATGCGCGTCACCCAGGGCGAGGGCGGCGGCCAGCAGAGCCCCGGCCAGCAGGCCATGGAGGGGCTCGCGGAAACGCTGCGCGATCAGCAGGGCCTCTCGGACCATGCCTTCCAGGACCTGCAGCGGCAGTTCAACCAGGGTCAGCAAGGCCAGCAGGGGCAACAGGGCCAGCAGGGTCAGGGCCAGATGGGCCAGAACGACGACGGCCTGCCGCAGGCGCCCGGCCAGCAGGGGCAGGGCGGCCAGCAGGGCCAGCAACCCGGCCAGCAGCAGGGACAGGGCGGCCAGCAGGCCCAGCCCGGGCAGGGCCAGGGTGACGGTCAGAGCGGCGACCCGCGCGAGAACCTCGCCGAGCGGCAGCGCGCCCTGCGCGACGAGTTGAACCGCCAGCGCGGCAACCTGCCCGGCGCGGGCTCCGAAGCCGGTGACGCGGCCCGCGAGGCGCTGGAACAGGCCGAACGGGCCATGGAAGGCGCCGAGGAAGCCCTCCGGCAGGACGATCTGGCCGAGGCGATCGACCGCCAGTCCGAGGCGATGGAGGCGCTCCGCGAGGGGATGCGCAACCTCGGCGAGGCCGTGGCCGAAGAGGAACGCCAGATGCGCGGCCAGCAGGGTCAGGCACAGGGCAATGCGGGTGGTGAACAGAACGATCCGCTGGGCCGCAACGCCGGCTCGAACGGGTCGCTGGGCAATCAGGAAGAGATGTTGCAGGGCGAAGACGTCTACCGCCGCGCCCGCGATCTCCTCGACGAGATCCGCCGCCGCTCCGGAGAGGGGGATCGCCCGCAGGAGGAACTCGACTACCTGCGCCGCCTGCTGGACCGGTTCTGAGCCCCTACGTCTGACCGGTCGCTGAGAGGCCCAAGGGAAAGCTCTCTGTAAGGCCCTGCCTTGGCGGCGGGGCCTTTCTCGTCAAGGGCGGTCTGATCCGGTGAAAGGCGCTTGCGCGGCGGCTGCCTTCGCAGCACCGCTGTCCGAGCCGAGCCGAGCCGAGCCGAGCCGAGCCGAGCCGAGCCGAGCCGAGCCGAGCCGAGCCGAGCCGAGCCGAGCCGAGCCGAGCCGAGCCGAGCCGAGCCGAGCCGAGCCGAGCCGAGCCGAGCCGAGCCGAGCCGAGCCGAGCCGAGCCGTTTCGTGCGCAGGGGCGGAGACGAAGACGGCCAGCAGGACGCTGGCCGTGGATCAGGAGAGGGCGGGCGCGGCGGCTGGAGGGCTCAGGCGCCGTCGGACTCCAGCCAGGCCAGCAGGTTCGCCACCTTGGTGTCGAGCCAGCGGCGGCCTTCGTTCACGTTGGTCTGATAGCTCTGCAACGTCGGCGCGACGGGCGGATAGCGCAGGGCGAGCTTGTCCGCATTGACGTAGACGATGATCGCCAGTGCCGTCACCATCAGCGTCAGGCCAAAGCCGATCCGGAAGCCGCGGCGCTGTTCGCGGGCGGTGTCGGCATCGGCGGCGGGCGTGCTGGCGGCGCGGCGCTCGCCCTTGCTGCGCAGGGTCGAGTTGATCTCCTCGATGTCCGGCAGCAGGTCGCGGCGCGAGGTGGCCTCGGCAGTGGCAGCATCCTCGATGGCGGCAGGGGAGGCGGTGGCGCGGGGCGTCGTCTCGCCCTTCACCTGTGCCATGCGGCGGCGCGCGGTCTCGGCCCGGTCCTTGGGGTCCTCGGAGGGCTGCGTGAGCCCGAGGTCCGGCTGGCTTTCGAGCCCGGTCTGCTGTTCGGCGGCCCGGCGGCGGGCCTCGTGCTCCGCCTCCTCGCGCAGCACGTTCTGAACGCCGGGGTCCAGCCGGCGCGACCGGGCGGGAACGGCGGGCGGGATGATCGCATCCTCGGGCTCGTCGTCCTCGATGATGTCACGGTCGGGATCATGGGCCGGCGCCGGGAAATCGTCGAAGCCGTCGTCGGCCTCCGCGGTCTCGCGGACAGGCGTCGTGTCGGCGTCCCCCGCTGTGTCGTCTGCCGCGTCCTCCGCATGGACGGGGTTTGCGGCTTCCTCTGGCACGGTTGCGCCCTTGGCCCCGGTTGTGTCCTCGGGGATGTGGCCTGAGGCGGCGACGGGCGCTGCCTCGGGGGCGAGCGCAGCCTCGTCCGCCTCGAGGGCAGGCGCATGGGACGGGTGATGCTGGAACCAGGTGTCGCCGCAGGCGGAACACTGCACATCGCGCCCGGCCTCGGGGATCACCTCGTCGGGCACCTCGTATTGCGCGCCGCAGTTCGGGCAGACCAGCCGCATGTTATCCCTTTCGTTTCCCTCGGATGCCTCGCTCCGTTCCGCCTAGCATATGGTCTCCGGGCGGCGGAAAAAAGTCCCAAAGACAGGCGGGTTTGCACGCCGGATCAAAGCCGTGGCCCGGGGGCCGCCGACGGGACCCCGGAGATTGAAACCGGCGCCGCTCTCGTGCAAAAGGAAGCATCATCGCGGCACCATGCAGCCGCGGCATCACGCGGGTCCGCCGGGCCCGAAGAGGGGCAAGCCGTGATCGAACTGGAAAACGTGGCCTATAGCTATGGCGGGGGCGAACTGCTGAGCGAGGTCTCGCTGAAGCTGTCGCCCGGATCGTTCCACTTCCTCACCGGGCCCTCGGGCAGCGGCAAGACGACCTTCCTGCGGCTCTGCTACGGCGCGCTGACGCCGACCGCGGGCCATGCGCAGCTCTTCGGCCGCGACGTGCGCGACATGACCCGCGACGATGTCGCCATGACCCGGCGCCGGATCGGCGTGGTGCACCAGGACTGCCAGTTCCTCGACCACCTGCCGCTGGCCGAGAACGTGGCCCTGCCGCTGATCGTCTCGGGCCGGGACACGCTGCAGGAGCAGACCAACCTCAAGGACCTGCTGGGCTGGTGCGGGCTCAGCCACCGCGCCAAGGCCCTGCCGCCGGAGCTGTCGGGCGGCGAGCGGCAGCGTGCGGCCCTGGCCCGCGCAGTGATCATGTCGCCGGACGTGATCCTCGCGGATGAGCCCACGGGCAACGTCGACTACGAGATGTCGCAGCGCCTGATGACCCTGCTGATCGAGCTGAACCGCATGGGCAAGACCATCATGATCGCCACCCACGACCTCGGCATCATCCGCTCCACCAAGAGCCAGGTGCAGGCCCGCGTGCTGCGGATCGTGAACCGGCGGCTGCAACTGGCGGGGGCGGACCTGTGAAGGCGCTGCGCGACCGTTTCAACACGCTGATGTCGGGCGAGGGCCCGGCGGACCGCGTGGTGCCGCCCACGGGATTCACCGCCTCGCTGACGCTCTTTGCCTCGGCGGTCATGGCCTTCCTCGCGGTCTTTGCCCTGGCACTGTCGCTGGCGACGGGGCGGCTGGCCCATGACTGGGGCGCGGAGCTGGCGCGCTCCGCCACGCTGCGGATCTCGGCCCCCGAAGACCAGATCGAGGCCCAGACCCAGGCCGCCCTGCGGGTGCTGGAGACGACCGAGGGGGTCGCCACGGCCCGTGCGCTCGGCTCGGACGAGCAGCGCGCCCTGCTGGCGCCGTGGTTTGGGCCCGACCTGCCGGTGGACGAGCTGCCGATCCCGCAGCTGATCGAGATCGTGGAAGAGCCCCAGGGCTTCGATGCCGCGGGCCTGCGCCTGCGCCTTCAGGCCGAGGTGCCGGGCGCCGTGCTCGACGATCACAGCCGCTGGCGGCGGCCCCTCGTGCGGGCGGCGGAACGGTTGCGCGCGCTCGGCTGGCTGTCGATCCTGCTGATCGGCGGGGCGATGGGGGCGGTGATCACCCTGGCCGCCAATGCCGCCCTTGCCGCCAATGCGCAGGTCATCACCGTGCTGCGCCTCGTGGGCGCGCGCGACGTCTTCATCGCCCGCGCCTTCGTGCGCCGCTTCACGATCCGGGCCCTCGTCGGCGCGGGGATCGGGATGATCGCGGGCTGTCTCGCCATCCTGGCGCTGCCCGCGGCGCAGGACGAGGGCGGCTTCCTCACCGGCCTCGGCTTCCAGGGTCTGCAATGGCTCTGGCCGCTTGTGGTGCCCCCGGTGGCCGCCGCCGTGGCCTTCTGGGCCACCCGCAGCGCGGCCAACCGTACGCTGAAGGACCTCGCCTGATGCAATACATCCGCTCGGTGATCTTCGTGGTGCAGATGTACCTCGCCATGGTGGTGGCGGCGCTTGTCTTCGGGCCCTGGGCGCTCTTCAGCCGCACCGGCGCCTACAGGGGCGTGAACACCTATTGCCGCTATGTCCGCTGGACGGCGCGGGTGATCTGCGGGCTGCACTCGGAACTGCGCGGGCCGGTGCCCCATGCGGAGGTGCTGATCGCCTCCAAGCACCAGAGCTTCTTCGACATCATCATCCTGTGCAGCGAGCTGCGCCGCCCCAAGTTCATCATGAAGGACGAGCTGCGCTTTGCCCCGATCCTCGGCTGGTACGCGCAGCGCATCGGCTGCGTGCCGGTGAAACGGGGCAAGCGGGCCGCGGCGATGCGCAAGATGGTGCAGGAGGTGACCTCGGGCACCGCGCCCGCCGGGCAGCTGGTGATCTACCCGCAGGGCACCCGCGTCGCGCCCCGGGTCAAGATGCCCTACAAGACCGGTACCGCAGTGCTCTACCACGAAACCGGCCAGCCCTGCGTGCCCGCCGCCACCAACGTGGGCCTCTTCTGGCCGCGCCGGGGAATGCTGCGCAAGCCGGGGCTCGCGGTGGTGGAATTCCTCGAGACGCTGCCCCCGGGCCTGCCCCGGGCCGAGTTCATGGCAACGCTGGAAGACCGGATCGAGACGGCCTCGGACCGGCTCATGGATGCAGCGGAAGGACGGACCGATGGAGTTCATTGACAGCATCGAGGCGCTGGAGGCGCACTACGGCACGCCCGGCGCGGCGGCCATGCGCAAGGTGGCGGACCGGATGACGCCCCTCTACCGCCAGTGGATCATGGCGAGCCGCTTCTGCGTCGTTTCCACCGTTGGGCCCGAGGGCACCGACGGCAGCCCGCGCGGCGACGACGGCCCCGTGGTGACCGAGCTGGACGAGACGACGCTGGCGCTGCCGGACTGGAAGGGCAACGACCGGATCGACACGCTGCGCAACATCGTGCGCGACCCGCGGCTGTCGCTGATGTTCCTCGTGCCCGGCTCCAACAACGCGGTGCGGGTCAACGGCACCGCGAGGATCACCGCCGATCCCGCGCTGCTGGCGCGGTTCGAGTTCAAGGGCAAGCAGCCCCGCACGGTGATCGTGATCTCGATCGAGGAGATCTACAGCCAGTGTGCCCGCGCCCTGATGCGCGCCCGACTCTGGACCGCCGGCGACGAAAGTGCGGGGCTGCCCACGGTGGGCCAGATCCTCGCCGAGATGACCAGTGGCGAGGTCGGCGGCGCGGACTATGACCGCAGCTGGCCCGAGCGCGCGGCCAAGAGCCTCTGGTAACATCATCTTTCCCGAAATACTCCGGGGGAGCCGCCCCTCGGGCGGCGGGGGCAGAGCCCCCCAAAAGTCTTGAAACAAGACTTTTGCGAAGAATTTTCCTTAAAATTCTTATAGGTCCCTGTCTGAGGGGTGTGCCCGGCAGCGGGCCTTGCCCGTTTTCTTCGAAGAAAACGGACCGGAATTTTCGAAAATTCCGGCTGGAGCCTCACCAGGTGCGCGCCAGCCGATCCGCCACGAAATCATAGAAGGCGCGCCCCTGTCCCTCGGCCGCGTAGGCCGCATTCAGCGCGGCCTTGTCCCGGAACACCCGCGCCGCGCGGTGCGCCATCTCCGGCGGCAGGTCCGAGGCCTCGAAGGCGCGCGCGTAGGCGGCATAGGCCGCGGCGACCCGGGCGGAGAAATCCTCCTGCGCGGTCGTACTGTCGCAGCGCAGGTGCAACTCGTAGGTCGCCTCGCCCAGCGGGGCGCTGCCGCCGAGGCGGGCCAGCAGGTCCACCGCATGGGCCACGTCCTGCGCGGGCAGGTCCGGGAAGGGCCGGGCGAGGGCGGCGGCCATCACCGGGTGAAAGCTTGCCCCCGTGGTGCCGAAAGTCTCCAGCGTGATCTCCGCGCGGGCGGTGCCCGGCAGGTCCAGCGCGGGCGCCGTGCCGCGCAGGATGCGCGTCCGCCCGAAGGCGGCGCCATGGGCCTGTGCCAGCGGCAGGAGCGCGGCGAGGTAGCCGGGCGCCCATGTGTCATCCGCATCGAGGAAGGCGTGCCACGCGCCCCGTGCGGCGGCGCGGGCGCGGTTGCGCGTGGCGCCCGGCCCGCTGGCCACCGGGCCGGGGGGCAGGCAGCGCAAGCCCGGCGTCTGGGACAGCAGGTCGCCATAGGCCTGCCCGTCGTCGGGGGCGAGGACGATCTCCACCGCCTCCGGGGGCAGGCCGCAGGTGGCGATGGAGCGCAGCGCGGCGGGCAGCGTCGCCGCGGCGTGGTAGGCGGGGATCAGGACGGAGACGAGTGGATCAGGCATCGGGCTTTTGGCTGGGGCGCCACAGGCGGGCCTGCAGGGCGACAGGACGGCGTTCCCCGGAAGCTAGGACATTTGCCGGGGGAGGCGAAGACTTTCGCGCGACATGGCGGTGGGCATGGTGCGGTACCCGTGGGGGACGGTGCAGGGGCGGTTTGCGCATGACCCTGTGCAGGGGAGCGCGAGGGGCCACGTGTAGGGGCGGCACGGGCAAGACGCGGCGCGGGGCAGCCCGCGCATGACCCGGTGCAGGGGGACAGGACGTGACCCGGTTGCCGAGCCGGTAGGGGCGGGAACCGACGTAGCGGGTGAACGAACGGATCGTTGTCCGCCACGAAAAAGGGCCGCCCTGTGCGGGCGGCCCTTCAGACCCTTGGTGCCGGAGACGCCCCCGGGGCAGGCGATCAGACGTGGATCGCGCCGTCGCCACAGGCGAGTGCTGCTTCGCGCACCGCTTCCGAGTAGGTCGGGTGGGCGTGGCAGGTCAGGGCGACGTCCTGCGCCGAGGCGCCGAATTCCATCGCCACGCAGATCTCGTGGATCATGTCGCCGGCTGCCGGCCCGATGATGTGGGCGCCGAGCACGCGGTCGGTGTCCTTGTCCGCGATGATCTTCACGAAGCCCTCGGAGGCGAAGACGGCTTTGGCGCGGGCGTTGCCCATGAAGGGGAACTTGCCGACCTTGTAGGCGCGGCCCTCGGCCTTCAGGCTCTCCTCGGTGGCGCCGACGGAGGCGACCTCGGGGTGGGTGTAGATCACGCCGGGGATGACCGAGTAGTTCACGTGGCCATGCTTGCCCGCGATGACCTCGGCGACGGCCATGCCTTCGTCCTCGGCCTTGTGGGCGAGCATCGGGCCGGTGATCGCGTCACCGATGGCATAGATGCCCTTCACGTTGGTGGCCCAGTGGGCGTCGGTCTTGACCTGACCGCGGTCGGTCATCTCGACACCGAGGTCGGCCAGGCCGAGGCCGTCGGTATAGGCCTTGCGGCCGGTCGCCACGAGCACGCAATCGGCGTCGAGCGTGTGCTCGCTCTCGTCCTTGCGCAGCTTGTAGGTCAGCTTGGCCTTGGTCTTGGTGGTCTCGACCGATTGCACGGCGGCGCCCAGGATGAACTCCATGCCCTGCTTCTTGAGGATCTTCTGCAGGTTCTTCTGCACCTCGCCGTCCATGCCGGGGGTGATGTTGTCGAGGAATTCGACCACCGTCACCTCGGCGCCGAGGCGCTTGTAGACCGAGCCCAGTTCGAGGCCGATCACACCGGCGCCGACCACGATCATCTTCTTTGGGATCTTCGGCAGCGCGAGCGCGCCGGTGCTGTCCACCACGAGGCCGGCCTCGTTGTCCACGGTGATCCCGGGCAGGGCGGAGGGCACGGAGCCGGAGGCCACGATGATGTTCTTGGCCTCGTGGGTTTCCTCACCGACCTTGACCTTGCCGGCGGCAGGGATAGAGCCCCAGCCCTTCAGCCAGTCGATCTTGTTTTTCTTGAACAGGAACTCGATGCCCTTGGTGTTCCCGTCCACGACCGACTGCTTGTACTCCTGCATGGTCGGCCAGTCGACGGAGGGGGATTTGCCCTTCAGGCCCATGGTGGCGAAGTTGTGCTCTGCCTCGTGCAACTGGTGCGTGGCGTGCAGCAGCGCCTTGGAGGGGATGCAGCCCACGTTCAGGCAGGTGCCGCCGAGGGTCTCGCGGCCTTCGACAACGGCGGTCTTGAGGCCGAGCTGCGCGCAGCGGATGGCAGCGACATAGCCGCCGGGGCCTGCGCCGATGACGATGACGTCGTATTGGGCCATGAGAGGTCTCCTTTGTCTTTGCGGCGCCTCTGCGCCGGATCGGTCTGGTCTGGGCCGGGGAGGGGGCGCTGCCCCCGCCGCGCATGGCGCGGCCCCCCGGAGTATTTCGGGAAAGATGAGGGCCCTAGAAGAGGGCCGCCACCAGCATGATGACGGTGGCCAGAAGGCCGAGCGCCCAGAGGTAGGACCTCCAGGGGGCCCAGCCGAAGGCATAGGCCGGAATATAGAGCACCCGGGCGGCGAGGTAGAGCCAGCCCATGGTGACGGTGAGGGGGCTGGCCGCCTCGCCCAGCACCACGACGAGCGTGGCGATGGTGAAGAGGATCAGCGCCTCGAAGTGGTTGTTCATCGCCCGGTGCAGGCGGCCCGTACGGCGCGACATCAGCAGATAGGGATTGCCCTGCGGCGCATCCTGCGGATCGCGCGGGCCCGTGGTGGTCTTCGTACCCAACTCAAGGTTCGCGGGCACCGCCATCAGGACGATCTGGCCGACCTGAAGCAGGGCCGCGAGGGCGAGAATTGTGAGATGCGGTTCCATCGCGGCCTCAGAGCACCGCGGCGACATACATCGCCGCCGTTGCGAAGAAGCCTGCGGAGAAGATCATCGAGCGCCAGGGCGCCCAGCCGTACTTGTAGGCCGGGATGTAGAGCCCGCGGGCCACGACGTAGATCGCGGCACAGAGCGCGGTGAACCAGCTGGCGCTGTCGGAGAGCAGCACGCAGACCACGGCCCCGATGAAGAGCGGGAAATTCTCGGTATGGTTGGCAAGTGCGCGGCGCAGGCGCATCGTGTCCTCGGCCAGCGGCGGCAGGTCGTCGCGCGGGCCGGCGTTGCCCTCCATCCCGACATCGCGGGTCAGCAGCTTCTGCGACCAGAAGACGAGCACGGCGTGTTCGACAGCCACGAGGGCGAGGGCGAGGAGTTCGGGTGTCATGTGAGGTCCTCCGTAAAGGTCTTCACCTGATCCGGAAGTCCATGAAGGCAAGAGCGGAAAACGGGCGCTGCGGCCGGTCGGGCGCAGGCAGAAAGAAGCGGGGCCCGGCGACACGCCCCTCCGCCGACGGCAGGAAGCCTGCCACCGGACGGAGACGCCGTTCTGCCGGGCCCCGTCATGATCTTACAGGTCCATCAGCAGGCGACGGGGATCTTCCAGCGCTTCCTTGACGCGCACGAGGAAGGTCACGGCGCCTTTGCCGTCGACGATGCGGTGGTCGTAGGACAGGGCGAGGTACATCATCGGGCGGATTTCCACCTTGCCGTTGATGGCCATCGGACGGTCCTGGATCTTGTGCATGCCGAGGATACCGGACTGCGGGGGGTTCAGGATCGGCGAGGACATCAGCGAGCCGTATACGCCGCCGTTCGAGATCGTGAAGGTGCCGCCCTGCATTTCCGCCATGGAGAGCTTGCCGTCCCGGGCGCGGGCGCCCTTCTCGGCGATGGCCTTCTCGATGTCGGCAAACGACATGGCATCGGCGTCACGGATGACGGGCACGACGAGACCGGTGGGCGTGCCCGCGGCGATGCCCATGTGCACGAAGTTCTTGTACACGATGTCGGTGCCGTCGATCTCGGCGTTGACCTCGGGGACCTCTTTCAGCGCGTGGCAGCAGGCCTTGGTGAAGAAGGACATGAAGCCGAGCTTCACGCCGTGTTTCTTCAGGAACAGGTCCTTGTACTCGTTGCGCAGCGCCATGACCTCGGTCATGTCCACCTCGTTGTAGGTGGTCAGCATGGCCGCGGTGTTCTGGCTGTCCTTCAGACGGCGGGCGATGGTCTGACGCAGGCGGGTCATCTTGACGCGCTCTTCGCGGGCCGCGTCGTCGGCGGCGACGGGCGCGCGCGGTGCGGCGGCCGGGGCGGGCGCTGCGGCGGCGGAGGTGCCGGCGGCGATGGCCTTGGCCACGTCTTCCTTCATGATGCGACCGTCACGGCCGGAGCCCGAGACCTGACCAGCCGAGAGGCCGGCCTCTGCCATGGCCTTCTTGGCCGAGGGCGCGTCCTCGACGTCCTTGCCCGACGATGCCGGCGCGGACGTGGTGGCGGCCGGAGCGGCAGCAGCGGCGGGGGCCGCGGCGGCGGCACCTTCGCCCGAGGAGATCACGGCCAGTTTGGCGGTGGCGTCGACGGTGGTGCCTTCGGGCGCCACGATCTCGGTCAGGGTGCCGGCTGCGGGCGAGGGCACTTCGACGGAGACCTTGTCGGTCTCCAGTTCGCAGAGCATCTCGTCCTGGGCGACGGTGTCGCCGACCTTCTTGAACCAGGTCGCCACGGTGGCTTCGGTCACGGATTCACCCAGCGTGGGGACCATGACGTCGACCGAGGCACCACCGGCGGCGGCGGGGGCCGCTGCGGCTTTCTCTTCGGCCTTGGGCTTCACTTCCTCGGGGCCGGCGTTGCCTTCTTCCGAGATGTTGCCCAGCAGGGCGTCGACGCCCACGGTCTCGCCTTCGGCGGCGACGATGTCGGCCAGCACGCCCGCGGCGGGGGAGGGGACCTCGACGGTCACCTTGTCGGTTTCCAGCTCGCAGAGCATCTCGTCCACGGCCACGGCATCACCGGGTTTCTTGAACCAGGTGGCCACCGTCGCTTCGGTGACGCTTTCACCCAGGGTGGGGACACGAATTTCGGTCGTCATGCGTCTTAGTTCCCTTTGACTGTCAGCGCGTCGTCAACGAGCGCTGCTTGCTGTGCTTTGTGCTGTGCGGCCAGGCCCGTTGCGGGCGAAGCCGAGGCGGCGCGGCCGGCGTAGACGGGCCGCTTGTGCTTGGCGTCGATGCGGCCCAGCACCCATTCGATGTTGGGCTCGATGAAGGTCCAGGCGCCCTGGTTCTTGGGCTCTTCCTGGCACCAGACCATCTCGGCGCCCTTGAAGCGTTCCAGCTCCTTGACCAGCGAGATCGCCGGGAAGGGATAGAACTGTTCGATCCGCAGCAGGTAGACGTCGTCGATCCCACGGGCGTCACGCTCTTCCAGCAGGTCGTAGTAGACCTTGCCCGAGCACATGACGACGCGCTTGATCTTGTCGTCCGCGGCCAGCTTGGTCTCCGAGTTGCCGTATTGGGCGTCATCCCAGAGCACGCGGTGGAAGCTGGAGCCGGTGGTGAAGTCCTCGGCCTTGCTGACCGCCAGCTTGTGGCGCAGCAGCGACTTCGGCGTCATCAGCACCAGCGGCTTGCGGAAGTCGCGGTGCAGCTGGCGGCGCAGGATGTGGAAGTAGTTCGCCGGCGTCGAGCAGTTGGCGACGATCCAGTTGTCCTGGCCGCACATCTGCAGGAAGCGCTCAAGGCGGGCCGAGGAGTGTTCCGGGCCCTGGCCTTCGTAGCCGTGGGGCAGGAGCATCACGAGGCCCGACATCCGCAGCCACTTCGATTCACCCGACGAGATGAACTGGTCGAACATGATCTGCGCGCCGTTGGCGAAGTCGCCGAACTGGGCTTCCCACATCACCAGCGCGTTGGGTTCGGCCAGCGAGTAGCCGTATTCGAAGCCCAGCACCGCGTACTCCGACAGCATCGAGTCGATGACCTCGTAGCGGGCCTGACCCTCGCGGATGTTGTTGAGCGGGTAGTAACGCTCTTCCGTCTCCTGGTTGATCAGGGCCGAGTGGCGCTGCGAGAAGGTGCCGCGGGTCGAGTCCTGGCCGGCCAGGCGAACCGGGTAGCCCTCGGTCAGCAGCGAGCCGAAGGCCAGTGCCTCACCGGTGGCCCAGTCGAAGCCTTCGCCGGTTTCGAACATCTTGGACTTGGCATCCAGCAGACGCTCCACCGTGCGGTGCAGCGGGTAGCCGGCGGGCGCGGAGGTCAGCGACTTGCCGATGTCCTGCATGGTCTCGGGCGCGATGGCGGTTTCGCCACGCTGGTACTCGTCCTTCTCGCGGTCGAGGCCCGACCACTTGCCGTCCAGCCAGTCAGCCTTGTTGGGCTTGTATTCCTTGCCGGCCTCGAACTCCTCGTTGAGGTGGGCCTGGAACGCGGCCTTCATGTCCTCGATCTCGCCCTCGGGGATGAGCCCGTCCTTCACGAGGCGATCAGTGTAGAGCGAAAGGGTCGTCTTATGACCCTTGATGTTCTTGTACATGATCGGGTTGGTGAACATCGGTTCATCGCCTTCGTTGTGACCGAAGCGGCGATAGCAGAAGATGTCGATGACCACGTCCTTGTGGAACTTCTGACGGAACTCGGTGGCCACCTTGGCGGCGTGCACCACGGCTTCCGGATCGTCCCCGTTCACGTGGAAGATCGGCGCCTCGACCACCAGGGCGTTGTCGGTGGGGTAGGGCGAGGAGCGCGAGAAGTGCGGCGCGGTGGTGAAGCCGATCTGGTTGTTCACGACGATGTGGATCGTGCCGCCGGTGCGATGCCCGACGAGGCCGGAGAGGCCGAAGCATTCTGCCACGACGCCCTGACCGGCGAAGGCCGCGTCACCGTGCAGCAGGATCGGGATCACCGCGGTGCGATCAGCGTCGTTCAACTGGGCCTGCTTGGCGCGGGCCTTGCCGAGGACCACCGGGTTCACCGCCTCGAGGTGCGAGGGGTTCGCCGTCAGCGACAGGTGGACGGAGTTGCCGTCGAACTCGCGGTCGGAGGAGGCGCCGAGGTGGTATTTGACGTCGCCGGAGCCGTCCACGTCCTCGGGCTTGAAGGAGCCGCCCTGGAATTCGTTGAAGATCGCGCGGTAGGGCTTGCTCATCACGTTGGCCAGCACCGAGAGGCGGCCGCGGTGAGGCATCCCGACCACGACTTCCTTGGCGCCGAGGTTGCCGCCCCGCTTGATGATCTGCTCCATCGCCGGGATCAGGGCCTCGCCGCCGTCGAGGCCGAAGCGCTTGGTGCCCATGTACTTGACGTGCAGGAACTTCTCGAAGCCTTCGGCCTCGACCAGCTTGTTCAGGATGGCGCGGCGGCCTTCACGGGTGAAGGTGATTTCCTTGCCGTAGCCCTCGATGCGCTCCTTCAGCCATGCCGACTGCTCGGGATCCGAGATGTGCATGTACTGCAGGGCGAAGGTGCCGCAATAGGTGCGCTTCACGATGTCCATGATCTGGCGCATCGTGGCGATCTGCAGACCCAGCACGTTGTCGATGAAGATCGGGCGATCCATGTCGGCATCGGTGAAGCCGTAGGACTTCGGGTCGAGCTCGGGGTGGGGGGTCTTGTCGCGCATCCCCAGCGGGTCGATGTCGGCGATCAGGTGGCCGCGGATCCGGTAGGCCCGGATGATCATCAGGGCGCGGATCGAATCCAGCACGGCGCGTTTCACAGCGTCGTCGGAGACCTCGACACCCTTGGCGGCGGCCTTTTCCTTGATCTTCTTGCCGGCGTCCTTGGCTTCCGCGGGGGCGGGCCACATCCCGTCGAGCGCGGCGGTCAGGTCGTCATTGGGCGTCGGCGGCCAGTCGGCGCGATCCCAGGAGGCGCCGGCGGCCTCTTTCTTCACATCGGTCCCGTCGTCACCGAGCGAGCTGAAGAAGGCCTGCCAAGCTTCGTCCACCGACGCGGGGTCGTTGGCATAGCGGGCATAGAGTTGTTCGAGGTATTCGGCGTTCTGCCCCTGCATGAAGCTGGAAGCATGGAAAATGTCGTTTGGAGACTGCTCGGTCATGAGGAGACCTCTTTGGGATTGGCGCCATATTGATTGGCGCCGGGTTGCGACGGGCGGGTGAGCCACCACAGGACGATCAGCGGTGACAGGATGAGGACGATCACGGCAAAGATCATGACGATGCCGAGGAGGCCGGTGAACAGGCCTTCGAAATTGCCGGTCGAGAGCGCATCGGCGGCGCCCATCATGGTGGCAAAGCTGATCACGCCCACGAGGGCGATCAGCGGGTAGAAGAGGTAGAGACCGGAGCGGCCGGTGTCGTGCATCCGCCGGAACCCTGCGGAAAGCATCGGGAGGAAGACGAAAAGCGACGCCAGGACGCTGGCGGGGCCGTCGCTGTCGGGTGAGACGCCGAAGACGGCCTTGTCGATGATGCTGGCAGCGAGGCCCAGCAGCAGCGTGAAGAGAAAGAAATACCAATACTCCGGCCGCGAGGCGCGTCCGGAGAACGTCACATACTTGCGCAGGCAGGTTCTGATGGCGTCAGAAAAACCCATGACCTTGGCTTTGCTTCGCTTCGTTGCGGATCTCCCGGCCCGGCGGTCCCGGATCGGGTCGTGCGTGGGGTGTCCCGGCCACAATATGGGGCCGGGACGCGAGAGGTCAGCCCTTGATGGCTTTCATCACGGCTTCGCCCAGAGTGGCGGGGCTGTCGGCAACGACGATCCCGGCCGACTTCATGGCCTCGATCTTCGATTCCGCGTCACCCTTGCCACCGGCGACGATGGCGCCGGCGTGGCCCATGCGGCGGCCCGGAGGGGCGGTGCGGCCCGCGATGAAACCGGCGGTCGGCTTCCAGCGGCCCTTCTTCTTCTCGTCCGCGAGGAACTGTGCGGCTTCCTCTTCGGCCGAGCCACCGATCTCGCCGATCATGATGATCGACTCGGTTTCCGGGTCCTTGAGGAACATTTCCAGCACTTCGAGGTGCTCGGTGCCCTTGATCGGGTCACCGCCGATGCCGACTGCCGAGGACTGGCCCAGACCGATGTCGGAGGTCTGCTTGACCGCCTCGTAGGTCAGGGTGCCCGAGCGCGACACGACGCCGACCGATCCACGCTTGTGGATGTGGCCGGGCATGATGCCGATCTTGCAGGCGCCGGGGGTGATGACACCGGGGCAGTTCGGGCCGATCAGGCGCGAGTTCGAGGTGCGCAGCGCGGCTTTCACCTTCATCATGTCCAGCACCGGGATACCCTCGGTGATGCAGACGATGAGCGGGATTTCCGCGTCGATCGCTTCCAGGATCGAGTCGGCCGCGAAGGGCGGCGGAACGTAGATCACGGTGGCATTCGCGCCGGTCTTCTCGACCGCCTCGGCCACGCCGTCGAAGACGGGCAGGCCCAGGTGCTCCATGCCGCCCTTGCCGGGGGTCACGCCGCCGACCATCTGGGTGCCATAGGCGATTGCCTGTTCGGAGTGGAAGGTGCCTTGCGAGCCGGTGAAGCCCTGGCAGATCACCTTGGTGTTTTCATCAACGAGAACTGCCATGGTTTCAGCCTTTCACTGCTTTGACGATTTTTTCGGCGCCGTCGGACAGGTTGTCTGCCGCGATCACGTTGAGGCCGGAGTTGGAGATGATCTCCTTGCCGAGCTCGACGTTGGTGCCTTCGAGGCGCACGACCAGCGGAACCTGCAGGCCGACCTCTTTCACCGCGGCGATCACGCCCTCGGCGATGACGTCGCAGCGCATGATGCCGCCGAAGATGTTCACCAGGATGCCCTTCACGTTCGGGTCCGAGGTGATGATCTTGAACGCTTCGGTCACTTTCTCCTTGGTGGCGCCGCCACCAACGTCGAGGAAGTTCGCGGGCTCTGCACCGTAGAGCTTGATGATGTCCATCGTCGCCATGGCGAGGCCTGCGCCGTTCACCATGCAGCCGATCTCACCGTCGAGCGCGATGTAGTTCAGGTCGTACTTGGAGGCCGCCAGTTCCTTGGCGTCTTCCTCGGTCTCGTCGCGCAGGGCGGCGATGTCGGCGTGGCGGTAGATCGCGTTGCCGTCGAAGCCGACCTTGGCGTCCAGCACCTTGAGGTTGCCATCGGGCATGACGATCAGCGGGTTGATTTCCAGCTGCTCCATGTCCTTGTCCATGAAGGCCTTGTACAGCTGGCCGATCAGCTTCACGCACTGCTTCATCGCCTGGCCTTCGAGGCCCAGCGAGAAGGCGACCTTGCGGCCGTGGAACGGCTGGTAGCCGGTCGCGGTGTTGATCGAGAAGGAGAGGATTTTCTCCGGGGTCGACGCGGCGACTTCCTCGATGTCCATGCCGCCCTCGGTGGAGCAGACGACGGACACGGAGGAGGTCTGACGGTCCACCAGCAGCGCGAGGTACAGCTCACGCTCGATGTCCGAACCCGCTTCGATGTAGATGCGGTTGACCTGCTTGCCCGCCGGACCGGTCTGGTGCGTCACCAGCGTGCGGCCGAGCATCTTCTTGGCTTCCTCGGCGGCTTCTTCCACCGACTTGGCAAGGCGGACACCGCCCTTTTCGCCAGCGTCGGCTTCCTTGAAGTGGCCCTTGCCGCGGCCGCCGGCGTGGATCTGCGCCTTGACCACCCAGAGCGGGCCGTCGAGCTCGCCTGCGGCCGTCTTGGCCTCCTCCGCTTTCAGTACTGCACGCCCGTCGGACACCGGCGCACCGTATTCGCGAAGCAGCGCCTTCGCCTGATATTCATGGATGTTCATGAACTCCGTCCCTCGTTGCTACGATTGCACCCGGTATAGCCACATCCTTGACGGGGGATGAACGGTTTTTTCCGCAGTACCGGGGAATTTCGCCGATTTTTCCGGGTTTGTGATCACACGCGAAAATGGTGTGATCACAAATGCCGTGGCGCCTCACTCCGGCGTGAGTGCCTGTGTCGAAAAGGTGGGCAAATCACCCTAGCGGGGCGAGTCGGTTCCCGATGTCTGCCCCGAGTCGCCCGTCGCCGCCCCTGATCCGGCCCAGTGGTAAACCCGCCCGGCACCGTCCTTCTCGCCCGTGTCGGTCACCCCGGGCAACTGGCCGGCGCGGACCGCGTCGAGGAAGGCGTGGCCCGACTGGACCTTCTCGCCGATGGGCAGCCCGGTCCAGTCCGGGCGCAGTTCGGCATAGTGGAAGGGCCGGGCGCGCGGCTGCCCAGGCGTCTGAGAACCTGTGCGAACCTTTCCTCCATGCCTCTCTCCTCTCTCCGGGGGCGACCCGCGGCGCAGCGTCTTCGAAAGTCGCCAAGACCCTCGCAAATGAAGGCCGCGCTGTCACCATCGGATTTGGCCGTGGCACCCACCCGGGGCATGCATGGCGGTCGCGGCAGGCGAAGCGCACGGAAAAAGGCGCCGGACAACCGGCGCCTTTTCCATTCGGACTGTGGTCGAGGCTTACGCCAGCGAACCGTCGATGCCCTTGCAAGCGTCGACCAGGCCTTTGACCGCGTCGACGGACTTGTCGAACATGGCCTGCTCTTCCTTGGTCAGCTTGATCTCGATGATCTTCTCGATGCCGCCGGCGCCGATCACGGTGGGCACGCCCACGTACATGTCCTTCACACCCAGCTCGCCGTCGCAGTAGGCGGCGCAGGGCAGGACGCGCTTTTGGTCTTTCAGGTAGGATTCAGCCATTTCGATGGCCGAGGTCGCGGGCGCGTAGAAGGCGGAACCGGTCTTCAGCAGGCCGACGATCTCTGCGCCGCCGTCCCGGGTGCGCTGCACGATGGCGTCCAGCTTGTCCTGGGTGGTCCAGCCCATGTCGACGAGGTCGGGCAGGGGGATGCCGCCGACGGTCGAGTAACGGACCGAGGGAACCATGGTGTCGCCGTGGCCGCCGAGCACGAAGGCGGTGACGTCCTTCATCGACACGCCGAACTCGACCGACAGGAAGTGACGGAAGCGGGCGGAGTCGAGGACACCGGCCATGCCGCAGACCTTCGAGGCCGGCAGGCCCGAGAACTTCTGCAGGGCCCAGACCATCGCGTCGAGCGGGTTGGTGATGCAGATGACGAAGGCGTCGGGGGCGTATTTGCCGATGCCTTCACCGACGGACTTCATGACCTTCAGGTTGATGCCCAGCAGGTCGTCGCGGCTCATGCCGGGCTTGCGCGGCACGCCGGCGGTCACGATGCAGACGTCTGCGCCTGCGATGTCCTCGTAGGACTGCGTGCCCATCAGCGACGCGTCGAAGCCCTCGGAGGGGCCGGACTCGGCGATGTCGAGTGCTTTGCCTTCGGGGGTCCCTTCAGCGATGTCGAACAGAACGACGTCGCCCAGTTCCTTCAGTGCAGCGAGGTGAGCGAGCGTGCCACCGATCTGACCTGCGCCGATCAGAGCAATCTTGGGTCTGGCCATTGGATTTCATCTCCGGTCCGGTTGAAAATCGCGGCAAGGCGTAGTCCCTTCCCCCTTGGTGCGCAAGGGTTTCACGCGGACGTTACGGCAGGAACCGCCCTAGACCACCTCCGCCGTTAGCGCTAGATCCGCGCTATTGCCCTGAAACCTGCCGTCCGGAGGCCCGCTTTTTTCATGCTCGATCTGACCCCGGCCTTTTTCGCCTTCGCGGTTCCCGCGGTGATCTTTTCCGGCATGTCGAAGGGGGGATTCGGGGGTGGTGCAGCCTTCGCGGCCTTAGCGATTCTGGCGCTCTACCTGCCGCCGCCGGTGGCGCTGGGGCTGATGCTGCCGCTCTTGATGCTGATGGATGTGACTGCGCTGCCGGGCTACTGGCGGCGCTGGAGCTGGCCCGACGCGGCCCCAATGCTCATGGGCGCTCTGCCCGGTGTGCTGCTGGGGGCGCTGCTGATGAAACACGCCGATCCAGATGTGTTCCGCCTGCTGATCGGGGTGATCTGCATCGCCTTCGTGGCCTGGCGTCTGGCGCAGGGGGCGGGGCTGATCCGGCTGGCGCGGATCGACCAGCCGCACAGGGGCTTCGCCGGGGCCGCGGGGATGGCGGTGGGCTTCACGTCCTTCATCAGTCACGCGGGCGGCCCGCCGGCGGCGGTCTACCTGCTGTCCCGCGGTCTCGACAAGATGACCTACCAGGCGACGACAGTGCTGCTTTTCTGGGCGGTCAACCTGATGAAAGTGGGCTTCTACGCCGGGGCCGGGGTCTTCAGCCTGTCGACGCTGACGGCCGATCTGATCCTCGCCCCGGTTGCGATGGTGGGCGTGGTGATCGGGATCAAGGCCCACAAGGTGGTATCCGAGACGCTCTTCTTCGGCATCACCTACACGCTGCTGACCTTCACCGGCATCCGGCTGATCTGGGTCGCTCTGGCCTAGGGCGGCCCCTAGGTGTCCTCGTCCTGCACGGGCAGCGCCTCTGCCAGCGTCTCGTAGGATTCGCCGCTCGCCACGAGGCAGGTGAGCCCGGAGGTCATCGTCACCGTGATGGTCCAGGTCCCGCTGTCGTCGGACGCAAAGACCTCCATTACCCCGTTGTTGGAGCCGAGGCCGATCGCGCGGCGCGTCTCTCCGTAGGTCGTGGCCAGACGGTCGAGCACCCTGTCGCGGGGGGCGCAGTTGCCCGCCTGCGCCGCGGCAGGCGCTGCCGTGAGAAGTAGGAGACAGGCGCCGAGCCCGCCGGGAGTACAGAGTTTCATCGTCAGTCCTTTCCGGTCCTGAAATGCGGGCCCTTGCAGGAGCAGGCGGACGTCCGGTCAGCCCCGCTCCGTGGCGACGACCTGCCTCCTCGATGGGGAGGGCCGGGCCGCGATGGTTCCGGGGGCCGGGCGGGCGACGGGGCCCTCCATTCCCTGTCAGCCTGCCTGACAAGGGACGAAGACAAGGTTAATGTCGGGGGCGTTGCTGCGCCTGCCGTCGAATTTCTCTGCGCTGCGGCAGAATTTCTCTTGAACAATTGAGTTAAAAAGTGCCAAACCCGCGCAAGATTATTGCCGAGACATGGCGATCCCAGGAGGAACCCGATGACACTTGACGCCACGACCCGTCCCTATCGCTCCGTGCTCTACATCCCCGGCTCGAAGGAGCGGGCGCTCGACAAGGCGCGGTCGCTGCCGGTGGATGCGATCATCTTCGATCTCGAGGATGCGGTGACGCCCGATGCCAAGGCCGAGGCGCGCGAGACGCTGAAGGCGGCGCTGGCCGAGGGGGGCTATGGCGCCAAGGCCAAGATCATCCGGATCAACGGTCTGGACACCGACTGGGGCGCAGACGACGTGGCCACGCTGAAGGACAGCGGGGCGGATGCCTTCCTGCTGCCCAAGGTGAATTCCGCCGCCGACATCCAGGCACTTTCGGACATCCTCGGTACCGAAACGGCGATCTGGGCGATGATCGAGACGCCGCTCGGCGTGCTGAACGCGCTGGAGATCGCGGCCCATCCGCAGCTGACCGGCTTCGTCGCGGGGACCAACGACCTCGCCAAGGAGCTCAACTGCCGCGGCCGGGCGGATCGCTTGCCGATGATGTTCGCGCTGCAGCAGATGCTGCTGGCCGCGCGCGCCCACGGGGTGATCGCGGTGGATGGGGTCTACAACCAGTTCAAGGACGAGGAAGGCCTGCGCATCGAATGCGACCAGGGCCGCGACCTCGGCTTCGACGGCAAGACCCTGATCCACCCGGCGCAGGTCGAGGTGACCAATGCCGCCTTCGCCCCCTCCGACGCCGAGGTGGACCTGGCGAAACGCCAGATCGCCGCCTTCGAGGAGACCGAGAAGGCCGGGCAGGGCGTGGCCGTGGTGGATGGCAAGATCGTCGAGAACCTGCACGTGGAAACCGCCCGCAAGACTCTGGCCAAGGCCGAGGCGATTGCACAGCTGGGCTGAGACCGTCAGGGTGGGGGCGAGCGCGGGCTGAGCCCCGCCGCAACCCCTCTGGCAGCAGGTGCTCCTCATGATCCTCCTCATCCTTGGTATACTTCTCTGGGTCCTCGCCCATCTCTTCAAGCGCATCGCCCCCGAGAAGCGGGCGGCGATGGGCGCGAAGGGGCGCGGCCCCGTCGCCATCGGTGTCGGGCTGGGGCTGATCTGCATGATCCTCGGCTATCGCTGGGCGCCCTTCGTCAATGTCTGGTACCCGCCTGCCTTCTTCACCCACATCAACAACCTGCTGATGCTGCTGGCAGTTTTCGCCTTCGCGATCAGCGAATCGAAGGGCGCGCTGAAGGCCAGGTTCCGGCATCCCCAGCTGAGCGCGGTGATCCTCTGGGGGATCGCGCACCTGATGGTGAACGGCGATCTGGCCTCGATCCTGCTCTTCGGCTCCATGCTTCTCTGGGCCGTGGCCGAGATCGTGCTGATCAACCGTGCCGGCCCATGGGAGCGCCCCGCCGCAGGGTCGCCCAAGCGCGACCTCATCACCCTGGCCGCGACGATCGTGGCCTTTGTCGTCATCACGCTGATCCACGGCTGGATCGGCCCGTCACCTTTCCCGGGATAATCTCATGAAAGCCTATCGTCTCCTGACCGAAGTCGACACCTCCGCCTTCTGCCACAAGGTTTCCGAAGCCCTGTCCAAGGGCTGGGAGCTTTATGGCGATCCCTCCTATGCCTTCGACGCCGCGGCGGGCGTGATGCGCTGTGCGCAGGCGGTGACCAAGGAGGTCGACGCGGAATACACCCCCGACACCAAGCTGGGGCAGCTGTGATGAGCAAGACCAATCCGGGACGTTTCTTCGAGGATTACGCCGTCGGTCAGGTCATCGACCACGCGGTGCCGCGCACCGTCGGGCAGGGGGAGCGGGCGCTCTATCATGCCCTCTACCCGGCGCGCCACGCGCTCTATTCCTCCGACGCCTTCGCGCAGGCCTGCGGCCTGCCGGCCTCGCCGCTGGATGACCTCGCGGCCTTCCACGTGGTCTTCGGCAAGACCGTGCCGGATGTCTCGCTCAACGCGGTGGCGAACCTCGGCTATGCCGAGGGCCGCTGGCTGAAACCGGTCTGGCCCGGCGACACGCTGCGCTCCCGCTCCGAGGTGATCGGGCTCAAGCAGAACTCAAACGGCAAGTCCGGCGTGGTCTATGTCCGCACCTCCGGTCTGAACCAGCACGGCGAGACCGTGATGGACTACGTCCGCTGGGTCATGGTGCGCAAAGGCGACCTCGACGCGCCCGCGCCCGAGACGGTGCTGCCGGAGTTGAAGCCGGTTCTGGCGGCGGAGGACCTCGTGATCCCCGAGGGGCTAGACTTCACCGGCTACGATTTCACGCTGGCCGGTGAGCCGCACCGCTGGGGCGATTACGCGGTAGGCGAGGTGATCGACCACGTCGATGGCGTCACCATCGAGGAGGCCGAGCACATGATCGCCACGCGCCTCTGGCAGAACACGGCCAAGGTGCATTTCGACGCGACTTTCCGGCCCGACGGGCAGCGGCTGATCTATGGCGGGCACATCATCTCGATGGCGCGGGCGCTGTCCTTCAACGGGCTGGCGAATGCGCAGATGATCGTCGGGCTGAACGGCGGGGCCCATGCAAACCCCTGTTTTTCCGGGCTGACCGTCAAGGCGTGGTCCGAGGTGCTGGACAAGGCCGAGACCCCGGCCCCCGGCGTCGGCGCCCTGCGCCTGCGGCTGGTGGCGACCACCGGCGCCCCTGCCGGTGCGCTGAAGGGCGAGGACGGAAAGTACCTGCCCGAGGTGCTGCTGGACCTCGACTACTGGGCCCTGATCCCGGTCTGAGGATCGGCGGGCGGGCCCTGTAGACGGGGCCCCGGGCCACCGCCTGCGCGACGGCACGAAACACCACGGCTAGGGCGGCGACGGGCCGCCCGCCAGCGGTCAAGGACCGCCCGGAACGCGCCCGACGCTTGCGGGAAAGGCCGCCAGCCGTTCAAATGACAACAAGAATCAACGCGTAAAACCTAGCAAATCACTCGGAATTCACGCTCTCGGATTTGTTGCACATTTTGTGATCACACAAATAAAATCTGTGATCACAACTCGAAAATTATTTATGTGCCACTGTCAAATTCTTGGGACTGCGACCCCCGGAGAGGATGACAAGCGGGGGCGCTTCTGCGTAAACCGATGCCCGAGGGAAATACGGAAAGGACATCTCATGGCTGATGTGAACCGTGGCAATCGCCCACTCTCCCCTTTCATGCTCGGGCAGTACTACCGCCCCCAGATGACGTCGATCTCGTCCATCATGGTCCGCATCACCGGCATCGCGACGCTTGGCTTCGCTTTCCTGCTGGTCTGCTGGTTCCTTGCTGCGGCCAGCTCGCCCGAGGCCTTCGCGGTCGCGGACGGCCTGCTGACCAGCTGGTTCGGTGACCTGCTGATGCTGCTGGCGACCTGGGCCATCTGGTACCACATGCTGGGCCGCCTGCGGCACGTGATCTGGGATCTGGGCTATTGCATCGAAATTCCGGTGTCGGAGAAAATGGGCTGGGGCATGTTCATCGGCGCCACCGTTCTGACGCTCTTCACGATCATCGTGGTGTAAGGAGACAGCTCATGCGATTTCTGACTGACCGCAAGCGCGCACAGGGTCTGGGCTCCGGCCGGACCGGGACCGAACACCACTGGAAAGCGATGATCAGCTCGGCCGTGATGGTCGTGCTCGTGCCGCTCTTCGTCTTCACCTTCGGCGCGGGCCTTGGCGGCAGCTACGAAGAGGTCCTCGCCTACTTCGGGCGCCCCTGTCCGGCGATCATCACCGCGCTGACCGCGATCGTGGTGATCCTGCACTGCAAGGGCGAAGCAGACGAGGCCATCATCGACTACGTCCACGGCACGCCGGGCAAACTGCTGCTCGTCGCCGTGCAGGCGTTTTCCTACGCCATGATCGTCGCGGTGCTCTTCGCGCTGGTCAAACTGGCACTCTAATTCGCGGGTTGAAGGAAAAGAAAACATGACGGCAGCTTACCAATACGAGACGCATGAATATGACGTCGTGGTCGTCGGGGCTGGCGGTGCAGGGCTGCGCGCGACCCTCGGCATGGCCGAACAGGGCCTGCGTACGGCCTGCGTGACCAAGGTCTTCCCGACTCGATCCCACACCGTCGCCGCACAGGGCGGCATTGCCGCGTCGCTGTCCAACATGGGCCCCGACAACTGGCAGTGGCACATGTACGACACCGTGAAGGGCTCCGACTGGCTCGGCGACACCGACGCGATGGAATACCTCGCCCGCGAGGCGCCCAAGGCGGTCTACGAGCTGGAGCACTACGGTGTGCCCTTCAGCCGGACCGAAGAAGGCAAGATCTACCAGCGTCCCTTCGGCGGTCACACCACCGAATTCGGTGAAGGCCCGCCCGTGCAGCGCACCTGCGCCGCGGCGGACCGGACCGGCCACGCCATCCTGCACACGCTCTACGGCCAGTCGCTGAAGAACAACGCAGAGTTCTACATCGAGTATTTCGCGATCGACCTGGTCATGTCGGACGACGGCGTCTGCCAGGGTGTGGTCTGTTGGAAGCTCGACGACGGCACGATGCACGTCTTCTCGGCCAAGATGGTCGTTCTGGCCACCGGCGGTTACGGCCGGGCCTACTTCTCGGCCACCTCGGCGCACACCTGCACCGGTGACGGCGGCGGCATGGTGGCCCGTGCGGGCCTCGCGCTGCAGGACATGGAATTCGTCCAGTTCCACCCGACCGGCATCTACGGTTCGGGCTGCCTCATCACCGAGGGCGCGCGCGGCGAAGGCGGGTACCTGACCAACTCCGAAGGCGAACGGTTCATGGAGCGCTATGCGCCCCAGTACAAGGACCTGGCGCCCCGCGACTACGTCTCGCGCTCCATGACCATGGAGATCCGCGAAGGCCGCGGCGTGGGCGAGCATGGCGACCACATCCACCTGAACCTCTCGCACCTGCCTGCCGAGGCGCTCGCCGAGCGTCTGCCGGGCATCTCCGAGAGCGCGAAGATCTTCGCCGGCGTGGACGTGACCAAGGAGCCGATCCCGGTTCTGCCGACCGTGCACTACAACATGGGCGGTATCCCGACCAACTACTGGGGTGAGGTGCTGAACCCGACCGCAGAGAACCCCACCGGGGTCGTGCCCGGCCTGATGGCCGCGGGCGAGGCGGGCTGTGCCTCGGTGCACGGCGCGAACCGTCTCGGCTCGAACTCGCTGATCGACCTCGTGGTCTTCGGCCGGGCCGCCTCGATCCGTGCCGGCCAGATCGTCGATCCGTCCAAGCCGAACCCGACGCTCAACAAGGCGTCGATCGACAAGGCCTTCGACCGGTTCGATTACTTCCGCAACGCCAAGGGTGGCGTCACGACCGCAGAACTGCGGCTGGAGATGCAGCGCACCATGCAGGCCGACGCGGCGGTGTTCCGGACCGACAAGACGCTGAAGGAAGGCGTCACCAAGATGACCGAGATCGCCAAGAAGCTGCCCGACGTCTCCGTGACGGACCGGTCGCTGATCTGGAACTCGGACCTGATGGAAACGCTGGAACTCACCAACCTCATGCCGAACGCGATGGCCACCATCGTTGGGGCAGAGGCGCGCAAGGAAAGCCGCGGGGCGCACGCCCACGAGGACTATGCCACCCGCGACGACGAGAACTGGCGCATCCACTCGGTGGCCCATGTCGATGGTGCAGACGTGAAGCTGACCTACCGGCCGGTGATCGTCGACCCGCTGACCACCGAAGACGAGGGCGGCATCTCGCTCAAGAAAATCGCGCCCAAGGCGCGGACGTTCTAAGGAGGACGATATGGTACAATTCTCGCTCCCCAAGAACTCGAAGCTGAAGACCGGCAAGACCTGGCCCAAGCCCGAGGGTGCCACCAATGTCCGCAAGTTCCAGGTCTATCGCTGGAGCCCGGACGACGGTGAAAACCCCCGTGTCGACACCTACTTCCTCGACATGGACAAGTGCGGCCCGATGGTGCTGGACGCGCTGATCAAGATCAAGAACGAGATCGACCCGACGCTCACCTTCCGGCGCTCCTGCCGGGAGGGGATCTGCGGCTCCTGCGCGATGAACATCGACGGGATCAACACGCTGGCCTGCATCTACGGTCTCGACGAGATCAAGGGCGACGTGCGGATCTACCCGCTGCCGCACATGGCGGTGGTCAAGGACCTGATCCCCGACCTGACGCATTTCTACGCGCAGCATGCCTCGATCATGCCCTGGCTCGAGACCAAGACCAACCGCCCCGCCAAGGAGTGGAAACAGTCGATCGAGGATCGCAAGAAACTCGACGGTCTCTACGAGTGCGTGATGTGCGCCTCCTGTTCGACGGCCTGCCCGTCCTACTGGTGGAATTCCGACCGCTACCTCGGCCCGGCCGCGCTGCTCCACGCCTACCGCTGGATCATCGACAGCCGCGACGAGGCCACCGGCGAGCGTCTGGACGAACTTGAAGACCCCTTCAAGCTCTACCGCTGCCACACGATCATGAACTGCGCGAAGACCTGCCCGAAGGGTCTGAACCCGGCAAAAGCGATCGCGTCGATCAAGCAGATGATGGTGGAACGCGCGGTCTGATCCGCGCAGGTCCCCTTGGAAAACAAGGTAAAGCCCCGCAATCGCGGGGCTTTTCTGCATCTGCGAGATACCTTTGCACCTGCAGCATAACGGCTTTGAGAGATTGGCCGATGTCAGGGCGCGGATCCTGCCGCATATTCCCGGTCAGGGAGGGGGCCGATGATAGACCTGAGGCACCCGATATGGACGCACAGAACTACACCCCCGCCGAGGCTCTGGCCATTCTGGAAGATGCCTTTGCCTACTACACCCCGGAAGCGCCGGCCGTGACCGCGCAGGACGACGCACCTGCCGAAGACGCCTACGTGGACTACGCGAACGCCGCCTGAGCGCGCCCGTTTCCCGGTTTCGAAAAGCCCTGCCGTTTGGCAGGGTTTTTTCGTTTGTGAGGGGCGCTTCGGGGCGGCGCCTGCGGCGGACTGGGAGAGCGCCTGCGGCGGGTCAGGCCTGCGCCTGCGGCGGGCGGGGAGGGGGGCTGTCTGCCCCCCGTCGCGTGCCGCGACTCCCCCCGAGGATACTTCGAAGCGAAAGATCAATGGGTCGCCTGCAAATTGAGCGGGAGGTGGATGTCTGGCGATTTTTCAGGCGGTCGGGTTCGGAAGCCGGCCTGGAGAGTGGGAGGGGCTTGGCTGGGTGCATCGGGCTGGCTTTAGTGGGTGGGACGCTTTGAGAACCGTAAGATCGGGTCAAGCACCGCACCACCGGGGAAACCCGGCGCGATCCTTCAGAACCCCGTTTCCGGAGCCCGTCCATGTCCTCTGCCCATCTGGATGCCCTGACCGCACGGGCGCGCGAAGACCTCGCGCGGCTGAGCTATCCTGCGCGGGCGTGGGTGCCAGCGCGGACGGTGGGTGGCCGGCCCGTGCGGGACGTGGTCATCGTGGGCGGCGGGCAGAGCGGCATGACGATCGCCTTCGGACTGGCCCGCGAGGCGGTGCAGAATGTCGAGGTGCTGGATCGCAATCCGGCGGGGGCGGAGGGGGTCTGGCGGCGCTTTGCACGGATGGAGACGCTGCGCACCCCGAAACACGTGATCGGCCCCGACCTCGGCGTACCCTCGCTGCTGCCGCAGGCCTGGTACGAGGCGCGGTTCGGCGCCGGAAGCTGGGACGGGGTCGAGAAGATCCCCCGGATGCTCTGGCATGACTACCTGCTCTGGCTGCGCTCAGTGCTGGACCTGCCGATCCGCAACGGGATCAGCGTGGAGGATATCGCGCCCGTCAGTGACGACCTGCTGGAGGTTACGACCCGCGATGCGCGGGGGGTGGCGAAGATCCTCACCCGGTCCGTCGTGCTGGCCAGCGGGATCGAGGGCGCGGGCGTCTGGACCGTGCCGGACATGATCGCGGCGGCGCTGCCGCGCGGGCTGTATGCCCATACCTCAGAACCCATCGACTTTGCCGCCCTCAGGGGCCGCCGGGTGGCGGTGCTGGGGGCCGGAGCCTCGGCCTTCGACAATGCGGCGGAGGCACTGGCGGCGGGGGCGGCGTCGGTCGACCTCTTCGCGCGGCGCAGCCGGTTGCCCGCCGTAAATCCCTACCGCTGGATGGAGTTCGCGGGCTTCCTGCGCCATTTCGGCGAACTGCCGGATGCGCTGAAATGGCGCTTCATGCGGCGCATCTTCACCATGAACCAGCCGCCGCCACAGCCGACCTATGACCGGTGTGCCATGTATGACGGGTTCCGGGTGCACCTGGGCTGCCCCTTCCTGTCGCTCCGCGAGGGGCCCGGCGGGATTGCCATCGAGACGCCGAAAGGCGTGGTGGAGGCGGATTTCCTAATCGTCGGCACCGGCCTGCGGGTCGATTTCGCCGCCCGGCCCGAGCTGGCGCGGATGGCGCCCCATGTGGCGCTCTGGGGCGACCGCTTCGAGGCGCCGGCAGGGGAGGATGATCCGGTGCTGGAGAGCTTCCCCTACCTGGGCCGCGATTTCGCCCTGCAGGAGAAGGTGCCGGGCAGCGCTCCCTGGGTCAGCCGGGTGCATTGCTACACCTTCGCCGCCATGCCGAGCCTGGCGGGCTCTGCCGGGATCTCGGCGCTGAAATTCGGGGCCGAGCGACTGGTGCGCGGCCTGACCGAGCGATTGTTCCTCGAGGATGCGGAGGCCCATCTTGCCGCGCTCGAGGCCTATGATGAACCCGAACTGAACGAGGCCGCAGCCCGGGGCGAGACCCGAGCGCTGGCCGGGGAGGACCGCAGATGCTGAACACCGTCACCACCGATGACCGCGAGACCCGGATCACCGAGAGCCGCGAGAAGATCCAGAAGCCCTTCGAGCTCGACCCGACGCTGTGCCTCTACTCGCCGCAGGACAATGTCGACAGCCTCGAACATCCGCGCATCGCCCAGTGGATCGACTACATCCTGCACCGTTACGAGCCCGCGCTGCCGCAGGCCGAGAAGCGGGTGCTGCTGATGATGCCCTGCACCAAGACCAAGCCCTATCCCTTCTCCTCCGAGCACCAGGCGATCAACAGCCGCCTGCTGGCCGAAGGCTTCGCGCCGGTGGGGCAGAGCTATCTGCCCGAGGAACTGCAGGACCGGCTGGAGCCGCCGTTTCCGCGCGACGTGCTGAACCTCTCGGTCCTGTCGAACGGCAAGGGGACGGTGATCCACCGCGCCGTGATCTCGGAGCCGATGGCGCTGGTACCCTACGAGAACATCGCGGAGTACGAGGATCGCCCGTCGCCCGCGACCGCCTATGACGATCCCGGCCTCTTCGAGAAACGCGGCAACGCGGTGGCGCCCTGGCGGGCCGATTCGACCGCGACGCGGGTTTCGGCCACGCGCTGGAAATGGGGCGAGGAGGAGAAGCGGGCCTATGTGCTGATGCACAACGAAATGGCGCGGATCCTCGCCGACAGCCTGAAGCGCATCGGCGGCTGTTATACCGACCGGATCGCCTGGGTCGCGCCGGGGCTGACGCACCGGTCCTTCGTGCTGGGCCGCGAGGAGCGCAGCGCCCACAACGTGCCCGCCTATCGCAAGGTGGGCGACGCGCGGCTCGACCTCGTGGGGGCGAACGACCACCTGCCCGAGGGGCTCAAGATCGAGGCGCTGCCCACGACCGACCAGTGCAAGGACGCGATCCGCCGGCTGGCGGAGCGGCTGGGAACGGACGAGTCGAAGGTCGGCGGTGTCTATTCGCGCGGCGGTGCCAATGCCACGCCGCTTGCCCTACCGGAATTGCTGGACGTTCTCGTCTCGCGCGTGTCTGGTTGATTCATGCAGGGGCGGGGATGTCCTCGCCTGCATCCGGACCGGGGGGCACAATCCCGGACGGCAAACGACTGATGTCAAAGACAACATGGAGACAAACAAGATGATGATTTCGCGCCTTTCCCGCGCCGTTCGCACCGCTGCCGGTGCGGCGGTTGGCCTTGGGCTTGCCCTGAGTGCCGGAATGGCCTCGGCCCAGACGCCGATCAAGTTCTCGCTGGACTGGAACTTCGAAGGACCTGCCGCGCCCTTCCTCGTCGCACTGGACAAGGGCTACTTCAAGGAAGAGGGCCTCGACGTCACCATCGACACCGGCGCCGGCTCGGTCGAGCCGTTGAACCGACTGGCCTCGGGCACCTATGACATGGCCTTCGGCGACATCAACTCGCTGATCAAGTTCCTCGATGCCAACCCGGCGACCCCGATCAAGGCGGTCTACATGCTCTACAACAACCCGCCCTTCTCGGTGGTGGGTCGCAAGAGCCTTGGCGTGACCACGCCCAAGGACCTCGAGGGCAAGACGCTGGGCGCACCCGCCCCGGACGGGGCCTATGCCCAGTGGCCGATCTTCGTGGCAGAGAACGACATCGACGCCTCCAAGGTCACCATCGAGAACGTCGGCTTCCCGGTGCGTGAGCCGATGCTGGTCTCGGGCCAGGTGGACGCCATCACCGGCTTCGCCTTCTCGACCTACCTCTCGGTGCGCCGCAACGTGGAAGACCCCGAGGACGTGAGCGTCTTCTTGATGTCGGACTACGGTGTCGATCTCTACGGCAACACCATCATGGTCACCCCGGCCTTTGCCGAGGAGAACCCGGACGCGGTGAAGGGCTTCCTGCGCGCCTTCACCAAGGGTCTGAAGGACGTGGTGGCCGATCCCGAGGCCTCGCTCGAATCCGTGCTGTCGCGCAACCCGGTCGCCAAGAAGGACATGGAACTGGAGCGCCTGACCTATGCGCTGGAAAACAACATCGTCACCGATGAAGTGAAGGCCAACGGCTTTGGCAAGGTCGACATGGACCGCCTGACGCATTCCATCGAACAGCTGGGCCTGACCTACGACTTCCAGGCCACCCCGGAGGCGGCAGCGATCTTCGACAGCTCCTTCCTGCCCTCGGACGAGGACCTGGCCGTCGAATAATCCCGCAGCGGGACGCAAGACCTCTCGGGGGGCCGCATGTCGGCCCCCCGATGCAAGACCGGCACCGACTAGAGGGGGACAGGGTGCAACCATTTATCGAATTCGACGGTGTGGATCACGGCTATGGCGCCGAGGGGCCGCTGGCGGTCCAGGACCTGCATGTCTCCATCGGCGAAGGGGAGTTCGCCGCCGTCGTCGGGCCTTCGGGCTGTGGCAAGTCCACCTTCATGAAACTGACCACCGGGCTTCAGTTCCCCCGCGCCGGCACGATCACCGTGGCGGGCGAGCGCGTGACGAAACCGGTGCGCATGGCGGGCATGGCGTTCCAGGCGCCGAACCTGCTGCCGTGGCGCACAACGATAGAGAATATCCTGCTGCCGCTGGAAATCGTGCCCCCGCACCGGCAGCAGTTCCGCGCCAAGAAGAAGGAATACCGCGAGCGGGCCGAGGCCCTGCTGGAGCGCGTGGGCCTGAAGGGCGCGGGCGACAAGCACCCGTGGGAACTGTCGGGCGGGATGCAGATGCGCGCCGCCTTGTGCCGCGCGCTGATCCACCAGCCCAAGCTGCTGATGCTGGACGAACCCTTCGGCGCGCTTGATGCCTTCACCCGCGAGGAACTGTGGTGCGTGATCCGCGACCTTCATGCCGAGACCGGCGTGACCGTGATCCTCGTCACCCATGACCTGCGCGAGGCGGTCTTTCTCGCCGACCGCGTCTTTGCCATGTCGGCCCGTCCCGGCCGCATCCTCGCCGAGCGGCGGATCGAGCTGGAGCGCCCGCGCGACCTCGAACTGACCTACACGGCAGAGTTCCAGTCCCTCGTGCACGAGCTGCGCGAACATATCGTGACGGCGCGCAAATGAACCGACAGAGCCTCTTCCTCCGCATCTCGCCCATTGCCTCGCTGATCATCGTGCTGGCGCTCTGGGAACTCACCGTCATCGTCTTCAACATCCCCGGCTACCTGCTGCCGAAGCCGTCGACCATCTTCGCGGCCATCGTGGAATACTGGCCCGCGATCCTGCGCGAGAGCACCTATACGCTGGTCACCACGATGGTGGGCTTCGGCCTCGCGGTGGTCTTCGGCCTCGCGCTGGGGCTGCTGGTGGGCTACTCGGCCACGATCTATGCCGGGCTCTATCCGCTGATGGTGGCCTTCAACGCCATCCCCAAGGTCGCGGTGGTACCGATCCTGGTGCTGTGGTTCGGCATCGGCGCGGTGCCGGCGGCACTGACGGCCTTCCTGATCTCCTTCTTCCCGATCGTGGTGAACGTGGCCACCGGCCTCGCCACCATCGAGAGCGAGCTGGAAGACGTGCTCAAGGCGCTGGGCGCCTCCAAGCTGGACATCATGCGCAAGGTCGGCATCCCGCGCGCGCTGCCCTATTTCTTCGGCTCGCTGAAGATCGCCATCACGCTGGCCTTCGTGGGATCGGTCCTGTCGGAAAGCGTCGCCTCGAACCATGGTATCGGCAAGTTCATGATGATGGCGCAGGCACAGTTCCAGGTGCCGCTGATCTTTGCCGGTCTCTTCGTCCTCGGGTTCATGGGCATCGCGATGTACCTCGTGATGGCCTGGATCGAGAAGCGGATGACCGGCTGGGCCCACCGCTCGGGTTTCTCGAACTAAGGGAATGACATGACGATCAAACTCACCTTCGGCGTCAGTGAAAGCGACCGCATGGGCCCGCTCTTGGATGGCACCGTGCCCATCGAGGGGGTCGAGGCCACGTGGAACGTCCACGGGGTGCAGGCGCTCTTCAACAAGCAGCTGTCGGACCACGCATACGACGCCTGCGAATTCCCGCTGGGCACCTACCTGCGCGACATGGAAGGGGCGCGGCGCTACCTCGCCGTGCCGGTCTTCCCCTCGCGCCATTTCCGCCTGTCCTGCGTCTTCACCCACCGCGATGCCGGGATCAGCAAGCCTGCGGACCTCGCGGGCAAGCGCATCGGCATCCCCGTCTGGGACATGGCCGCCGCCGTCTGGCTGCGCGGGATGTTCCAGGATTACTACGACCTGCCGCGCACAGCGCCGATCTATGTCACCAACGGGCTGGAAGAGGCCCGCACCGGGGACGAACACCCGCAGTTCTATCCCGACGGCTTCCAGATCGAGCATTCCCATGCCGAGGGCGGTCTTGCCGGGATGCTGGCGCGGGGCGAGATCGACGCGCTCTACACCGCCCGCGCGCCCTCGACCTATGTCGAGGGGGGCAGCGTGACCCGGCTCTTCGACGATCCCATGGCCGCCGACATGGCCTATTACGAGATGACGGGCATCTATCCCCCGATGCATGTGCTCTGCGTGAAACGCGAGATCGCCGCGGCAAACCCCGGTCTGACCCGCGCGCTCTTCGATGCCTTCACCAAGGCGCAGGAGGAGGCGCGCGCCCGGCTCTATGACAGTGCCGCGCTCAGCGTCATGCTGCCCTGGGCGCTGGAGCATCTGACCATGACCGAGCGCAAGCTGGGCAAGGATTACTGGTCCACCGGGCTGGCCCGGAACCGCGATACGCTGGACACGATCATCCGCTACACGCGCGAGGACGGGCTGATCGAGGGCGCCTTCAGCGCGGCGGACCTCTTCGACACGGATATGGCTGACACCTGAAACAGAGACACCTGAAAGGGGAGAACGACCAATGGCGAAGGAGATACTGGTAGGGTTCGGCGTCGACGTCGACGCGGTGGCGGGCTGGCTCGGCTCCTACGGTGGCGAGGACAGCCCGGACGACATCTCGCGCGGGCTCTTTGCCGGTGAGGTGGGCGTGCCGCGCCTGCTGAAGCTCTTCGAGCGCGAGGGGATCAAGACCACCTGGTTCATCCCCGGCCATTCGGTCGAGACCTTCCCGGAGCAGACCGCCGCCGTGGTCGCCGCGGGCCACGAGATCGGGATGCATGGCTACAGCCACGAGAACCCGATCGCCATGACGCCCGAGCAGGAAGAGGCCGTCCTCGACAAGTGCATCGCCCTGATCACCGAGGTCTCGGGCAAGTCGCCGCGCGGCTACGTCGCGCCGTGGTGGGAGTTCTCGAACGTCACCAACGAACTGCTGCTGAAGAAGGGCATCAAGTACGACCACTCGCTGATGCATGACGACCACACGCCCTACTACGTGCGGGTCGGCGACACATGGACCAAGATCGACTACACCGCGCAGCCCGAAACCTGGATGAAACCGCTGGAGCGCGGCGAGGAGACCGACCTGATCGAGATCCCGGCCTCGTGGTACCTCGACGACCTGCCGCCGATGATGTTCATCAAGGGCTCGCCCAACAGCCACGGCTTCGTCAATCCGCGCGATATCGAGCAGCTCTGGACCGACCAGTTCGACTGGGTCTACCGCGAGATGGATTATGCCGTCTTCCCGATCACCATCCACCCGGATGTCGCGGGGCGGCCGCAGGTGCTGATGATGCTGGAACGGCTGATCAAGCACATCAAGAGCCACGAGGGCGTGCGCTTCGTCACCATGGAAGAGATGGCCGACGATTTCGCCAAGCGCTGTCCGCGGAAGGGCTGATGTGCGCGCTCTGCGGCATCCTCGGCTGTGACGACCACTGGACGGCCGCCGTGGCGCGGGAGGGCGTCTATTCGCGCCTGACCTCGCCACAGGCCCACCGGGCCGAGGCCGCCGCCCGCGCGCGGGTGGTGAACCGGGCGCTGGCGCCTTTGCGGATCACCTTCGGGGACTGGCAGAAACGCTCTTACGTGCTGCGCGGCCCCACCGGCAAGACGGCGATCTTCGAGGGGCTCAATCACCTCTGGGCCGAGGCAGAGACGCTGGCCGGGCGCGAGATAGACCCGCTCGATCCCGCCTATCTCGACCGCCTCGAAGGCTGAGCTTGCGATGATCCCCGTCACCCTGCTGACCGGTTTCCTCGGCTCCGGCAAGACGACGCTGTTGCAGCGGATGCTGGGGGATCCCGCCATGGCGGGCACCGCCGTGTTGGTCAACGAATATGGCGAGGTGGCGCTGGATCATCACCTGCTGGAGCGGATCGACGAGACGGTGATGCTGATGAAGTCCGGCTGCATCTGCTGCACGGTGCGGGGCGAGGTGGCGCAATCCATCCTCGACCTGATCGCGCTGCGGGGGCAGGGGCGGGCCGCCTTCGACCGGATCGTGATCGAGACGACGGGGCTGGCGGACCCCTGGCCCGTGCTCTCGACCCTGCGCGCTCATCCGGTGCTGCAGAGCCAGGTCCGGGCCGGGGGCGTCATCACCACCGTGGACGCGGTGAACGCGCCTGCCATGCTTTCGGGCGCCACCCGGCGCGAGGCGCTGCGCCAGATCGCGGCGGCGGATGTGCTGGCGCTGACCAAGACGGACCTCGCCCCCGCGCCCGGCCTGCCGCTGCAACTGGCCGCGCTGAACCCCACGGCCCGGATGCTGGATGCCCGCACCGATCCGGTGGCCGAGATCGCGTTGGCCGCCCGCGAGGGCCGGCAGGTGCCGCCGCTGGAGACGCACCATGACCATGGCGCGGGCTTGACCTCCACCACCATGGTCTTCGAGGAGGAGATCGACTGGACCGCCTTCGGTGTCTGGCTGACCCTCTTGCTCAATCGGCACGGGGACCGCATCCTGCGGGTGAAGGGTATCCTGAACCTGAAGGGCGAAGAGCGCCCGGTCGCCATCCACGGGGTACAGCGGCTGGTCCACCCGCCGCACCACATGACAGACTGGCCCGATCAGGACCGCCGTTCGCGCCTTGTTTTCATCATGGAGGGGATCGAGCCTTCCCTCTTGCGTCGATCCTTCGATCTGTTCCAGAAGATCGGCCAAAGACAGGAGACGACATCATGAAACGCGTGGTCTGGATTTCGACCGGCGGCACCATCGCCAGCAAGGCCCAATCCCCCGGCGGTCCCGTGTCCGCGGCGATGGACGGCGCCGCCCTGATGGAGATGCTGCACGAACGCCCCGAGGGCATCGAGGTGGAGCTGGTGAACTTCCCCTCCGTGGGCTCCGGCGCGCTGACGATCCCCGACGTGACCGCGATCTGCCGCGCGATCTCGGAGGCGGTCGGACGCTCGGAGGTGCACGGGGTGATCGTCACCCATGGCACCGACACGATGGAGGAAAGCGTCTTCCTCGCCGAGACGCTGGTGGGGGGCGAAAAGCCGGTGGTCTTCACGGGGGCGCAGCGCCACGCGGGCGATCCCGACACCGACGGGCCGCGCAATATTGCCGACGCCCTGCGGGTGGCCGCCAGCGACCGCGCCATGGGACTGGGGGCGGTGATCCTCTTCGAGGGCGACATCCACGCCGCCGCCACGGTGACCAAGGTCCACGCCTCGCGCACCGATACCTTCCGCTCGCCGGGCCTCGGCAAGCTGGGCGAGGTGGATCAGGGCCGCGTGCACATCTACCGCAAGCCCGCCCATCGTCACCGGGTGGCACTGGCCGCCGACCAGCAGCCGGAGGAGCGCGTGGATTACGTGCGCCTCGCCCTCGGCATGACGCCCGACATCCTCGACTGGTTCGCGGAACGCGGCACCCGGGGCGTGGTGATCGACGCCTTCGGACGCGGCAATGGCCCGCGGGGCTGGGGCGCGGCGGTGAAGCGTCTGACCGAGAAGGGCGTGCCCGTGCTGATCTGCTCGCGCTGCGCCGAAGGCCAGACCGGCGCGATCTATGGCGAGGACGGCGGCGCCGTGACCTTCGTCAAGAACGGGGCGATCCTCGCGGGCGCCCTGTCGGGCGTGAAGGCGCGGCTGCTGCTCTCGGCGCTGCTGGGCCGCGGCGCCACGAAGATCGAGATCGAACAGGCCATCGGCGCCTACCAGTAAGGCCGCGCCGCCGTTTGACGTCACAACAGGCGCTGCCCATTCCTTGGGCGGCGCCTTTTTCCATTCCAGGGCGGGTGGGGCGCTGGCTTGACCTCCGCCGCGCCCCGCCGATAGCGTGAGCGCAAGAGACGGGACCGGCACAGGTCTGACCCTAAGATGGGCAGCCGCCGGCCACCGGGTTTCAGACAGATACGTGACGGCAGGCTGCAAGGGGTCATCGGATCCGGCGCCGGTCTCAGACCCAGCTCTCGGAGTATCCGACATGACGAAGGACGGCGCGTCCCACCTTGCCTCGCTGCGCGACGGGCGGAGCATCTTCATCGACGGGAAGAAGGTGGAGGACGTCACCACCTCGCCCGCCTTCCGCAATGCCTGCGCCTCGGCCGCGCAGCTCTACGACTACCAGGCCGCGCCCGAGAATATCGAGGCGATGACCTTTGCCTCGCCCAAGACCGGCGAGCGGGTGAACAAGTCGTGGATGCTGCCGCGCAGCCCTGCGGAGCTGGTCGAGCGGCGCAAGTCCATCGAACTCTGGTCCGCCCAGACCTGCGGCATGCTGGGCCGCTCGCCCGATCATGTCGCCTCGACCTTCGTGGGCTTCCGCATGGGGCTGGACGTCTACAGGGAGAACGATCCGAAGCGGGCAGGCGCGCTGGAAAGCTACTTCGACTACATCCGCGACAACGATCACTTCCTGTCCTACGTGATCATCAACCCGCAGGCGGACAAGAACAAGACCGCTGGCGGACAGGCCGATCCGCATCTCGTGGCCTCCATCGTGGACGAGGACAGCGAGGGCATCACCATTCGCGGCGCCAAGATGCTGGCCACCTCGGGCGTGCTGGCGAACGAGATCATGGTCTCGGGCTTCCAGGCGATCCAGGCTGGGGACGAGGCCTATGCCTTCACCTGCGCCCTGCCGATCGGCACCAAGGGCCTGCGCATGCTGTCCCGCCGCTCCTACGAGGCCGAGGCGACATCGACCTTCGACTACCCGCTGTCCTCGCGCTTCGACGAGAATGACGCGGTGGTGCATTTCGACGATGTGAAGGTGCCGTGGGACCGGGTCTTCGTGCACAAGGACCTGAAGATGGCGCAGGCGCAGTGGCATGACACCCGCGCCCACGTCATGCAGAACTACCAGTGCATGATCCGCCTCAAGGTGAAGCTGAAGTTCCTCCTCGGCCTTGCGCGCAAGATCGCGGAACTGAACAACATCATCAACTTCCCGCAGGTGCGCGAGACGATGGGGCATCTGGCGGCCAAGGTCTCCAACATCGACGCGCTGATCATCGCCATGGAGGCGCAGGGCGAGCACTACAACGGCTACTATGTGCCCGACCGGTCGATCCTGTGCACCGCGCAGGTGATCGCCCAGACGACCTACCCGGAGGTGGTGGAGCAGATCCGCGTGCTCTCGGGCGGGGGCATGATCATGGTGCCGTCGTCCTATGCCGACTTCGAGAACCCCGAGACGGCGGCGATCATCGGCAAGACCCAGCGGTCCCCCATCGCCAACAGCGAGGAGCGGGTGAAGCTGATGAAACTGGCCTGGGACGCGGTTGGGTCCGAATTCGGCTCGCGCCATCTGCAGTACGAAATGTTCTATTCCGGCGCGACCTTCGTGACCCGGGGCAATTCCTACCGCTTCTTCGACTGGGGCGAGGTGAAGGATTTCGTCGACGGCTTCATGGGCACCTATGGGCTGCCGGGCGAGAATGCCCTGAGTTCCGCGGCGGAGTGAGGCCATGAAGGACATCGACCACATCCGCCAGCAGGCCTTCGTCGACCATGGGCCCGCGCCCTTCCGCATGACGCAGAGCGGGACCCTCTCGGACCTCAGCTTCGCGGTGAAGGATCTCTTCGACATCGCGGGCACCGTTACCGCCTGCGGCAATCCCGACCGGCTGGAGGGCACGCCTGCGGTGGCCACCGCGCCCTCGGTCCTCGCCGTGCTGGCGCAGGGGGCGGAATGCATCGGCAAGACCCACACCGACGAGGTTGCCTGCGGCATGTTCGGCACCAACGAGTTCTTCGGCACGCCCGTGAACCCCGCCGCGCCCGACCGGGTGCCGGGGGGCTCCTCCTCGGGCTCCGTTTCGGCGGTGGCGGCGGGGCTGTGCGATTTCGCACTGGGCTCGGACACCGGCGGGTCGGTGCGCGTGCCGGCCAGCTTCTGCGGGGTCATGGGCCTGCGCACGACCCATGGCCGGATCAGTACGGCGGGCGTCATGGCGATGGCGCCCAGCTTCGACACCGTGGGCTGGTTCGCCCGCGAGGCGGAGGTGCTCAAACGCGTGGGCACCGCCTATTTCGGAGAGATCGCCGAGGCGACGGGCACCCGTCTGCTGCTGGCGCGCGATGCCTTCGACATTCCCCGCGCCGACATCGGCGCGGCCCTGCTGCCCAAGGCCCGCGCACTGGGGCCCGAGGCGGAGGTGACGCTCTACCAACAGGGCATCCAGCACTGGCTGGCGACCTTCCGACCGCTGCAACTGGGCGACCTCTGGGCGACCCTTGGCGACTGGTCCGAGGTGCCGGGCCGCCGGGTGAGCGAAAGCATCGCCGAGCGCATGGCGCTGGCGAAATCCATCCCCGCCGAGGCGATCGCCGCCGCGATCCCGCAGCGCGAGGCGCTGACCGCCTACCTGACGGACCTGCTGGGCGAGGATGGCGTGATCATGATCCCCACCGCCCATGACCTGCCCCCGGTGCGGCAGGCCCCGCTGGAGGCGCTGATCGAGTTCCGCGAGAAGACGCTGGCCCTGACCTGCGTCGCCAGCCTCTGCCGCCTGCCGCAGCTGAACCTGCCCGCCACCACGGTGGAGGGCGTGCCCGTGGGCCTCAGCTTCATCGCCGGGCCGCGCGGGGACGAGCGCCTGCTGGCCATGGCGACGCATTGGGCGAAGGGCCTTGCCGCATGAGCGGGCCCGTGCGCGACTTCGCGGGCTACGGACAGCACCCGCCGGTGACCCATTGGCCGGGCGGCAAACGGCTGGCGCTGGTGGTGGTGGTGAACTTCGAGGAGGGGGCAGAACCCTCGATCCCCGACGGCGACCCGGCGACCGAACTGGCCCTGACCGATGGCATCCCCGGCGAGGTGCCCTCCGGCACCCGCGACCTCGTGGCGGAGAGTCTCTTCGAATACGGCTCGCGCGTGGGGTTCTGGCGGCTCTACGAGATGTTCCGCGAGACCGGCGTGCCGCCGACCATGGGGCTCTGTGCGCAGGCCATGCGCCGCAACCCGGAGGCGGCGGAGGCCATTGCCGAGGCGGGCTATGATATCTGCTGTCACGGCGACCGGTTCGCCCGTCACTTCCTGATGGAGGAGGCCGAGGAGGCCGCCACCATCGCCCGTGCCATTGACGGGCTGACGGAGATCATGGGCCGCGCGCCTTCCGGCTGGCAGAGCCGCTATGCCCCCTCGATCCACACCCGCCGCCTGCTGATGGGGCATCCCTCGATCCTCTACGATGCGGACAGCTATGCCGACGATCTGCCCTACTGGGTGGACTGCGAGGGCACGGACCGGCTGGTGGTGCCCCATACCTTCACGCTCAACGACAACCGCCTGCCGTCCGGCAAGCTGGGCACTGCGGAGGATTTCCTCGACCACCTCTCGTCGGCCTTCCGGGTGCTGCATGCGGAAAGCGCGCGTATCCCGCGCCTGATGACGATCAGCCTGCACAATCGGATCAGCGGCCAGCCTGCGCGCTTCGATGCGATCCGGCGGTTCCTCGACCATGCCCTTTCGCACGAGGACGTCTGGTTCGCCTCGCGCGGGGAGGTTGCCCGCCACTGGGCCGCGCATCACCCGCCGGAGGGCGCGGCATGAGTGCGCTTCTTGTCCGGGGCGGGCTGGTCTGCACGGCGGGCGAGGCCCCGCGCCGTGCCGACATCCTGATCGCCCATGGCCGCATACTGCGGGTGGCCCCCGACATCGACGCGCCCGAGGCGCAGGTGATCGACGCCAGCGACCGGATCGTCATGCCCGGCCTCGTGAACAGCCACACCCACGGCCATGCCAACCTCGCCAAGGGCGCGGCGGACCGCTGGACGCTGGAGGCCTCGCTGACGAACGGCCCGTGGATGGGCGGCGCGCGGGACGAGGAGACGGTCTATCTCTCCACACTGCTCGGCGCGGCGGACATGCTGTCGAAGGGCTGCACCGCCTGTTTCGACCTCGTCTACCTGCTGCCGGGGCTGGAGCCCGCGCATATGGCGGCCGTGGCGCGGGCCTATGCCGATGCGGGCATGCGCGCGGTGCTGGCGCCCATGGTGGCCGACCGCAGCTTCGTGGAGTCCATTCCCGGCCTGATGCAGGCGCTGCCCGCCGACCTTCAGGCCGAACTCACCGGCCCGCCGCCGCAGGCCGAGGACATGTTGGCCCGCCTGAAGGAGATCCTTGCCGAGCCGCTGCCGGAGGGGATTTCCTGTGCCGTGGCGCCCACGATCCCGCACCAGTGTTCCGACCGGCTGATCACCGGCTGCGCCGAGCTTGCGGCGGGCCATGACATCCCGCTGCACATGCATATCGCGGAATCGCGCCTTCAGGCCGAGGTCGCGCGGCAGGTCTACGGCGTCTCGCCCATTGCGCATCTCGACGACCTCGGCGTGCTGGGGCCGTCCTTCGTGGCGGCCCATGCCATCTGGCTCGACGGCGATGACCTCGACCGGCTGGCTGGGGCCGGGGCGGCGGTGGCCCATATCCCGGCCTCGAATTTCCGGCTGGGCACCGGCATCGCGCCGCTGGGGCAGATGCTGGACCGCGAGATGCGGGTGGGGCTGGCGACGGACGGGGCCAATTCCTCCGACGCGCTCAACATGTTCGAGGCGATGCGCCTTGCCTCCGACGCCTCGCGGGTCTGGGGTACGCCACGTGCCGACTGGCTCTCCTGTGCCGAGGCCTTCCGGCTGGGCACCGAGGGCGGGGCCGATGTGCTGGGCCTGACCAACGCGGGCCGGATCGCCGCCGGAGAGGATGCGGACCTCGTTCTGCTCGACCTCGGCTCGGTGAACTTCCTACCGCTGACCGACCCGGTGGCGCAGCTGGTGACGGCCGAGAACGGCGCCTCGGTCACCGATGTGATCGCGGCGGGCCGCGTGGTGATGCGCGAGGGCCGGCTGACGACGATCGACATGGCCGACCTGCGCGCTCGTATCGAGAACAAGCTGCCCGCGTGGCATGCGGCCACCGCCGAGGCCCGCGCGCTCTCTGCCCGGATGGAGCCGCTGATCGTGGCCCATGTGGAGGGGCGCGCACAACCCGACCTCGGCTTCACCCGCATGGTGGGGGAGGGGCCGCGATGAGCGCGATCGCCCCGAAGGAATTCCGCACCGCCTGTTCGCGCTTTGCCACCGGCGTGACGATCATCACCACCACCGACGGGACCACCCGCGCGGGGCTGACCGCGAACAGCTTCTCTTCCGTCTCGGTGGAGCCGCCGCTGGTGCTCTGGTCGCTGCGCCTGCGCTCCCGCGCCCGTGCCGTCTTCGAGCGGGCCGGGCGTTTTGCCGTCAACGTGCTGGCGGCGGAACAGGAGCACCTCGCCCGCCATTTCGCGCGCGGTCACGACGATCCGTTCCATGGCCTCGCCCTCGAAGGTCCGGCCCGGGCCATCGCGGGGGATGCGGCGCAGCTGCCGCTGATCCCCGGTGCCCTTGCGCAGCTCACCTGCCGGACGGACCAGATCGTGACGGCGGGCGATCACCTGATCTTCATCGGCGAGGTCGAGGCGCTCACCCAGCGGCCCGGCGCGCCGCTTCTCTTCTACGCGGGCGGCATGGCCGACGGTGCCCCCGCCCTCTGTCAGCCCGAACCCGGCGCCTGACCAGCCAGAGAGCCCCCCATGACGCTTCCCTATCCTTATCCCGATCCTGCCACGCTGCTGCGCGTGGGCCATATCATGCCCTCCTCGAACACCTGGGCCGAGCCGCTGACCTACGCGATGAACATGCCGGTGGCGGATCGCGTCTCGCAGCATTTCAGCCGGACGGAGGTGCAGACGCTGGCCCTGAACGAGGCCTCCAACGCGCATTTCCAGAATGCGCCCATGGTGGCGGCGGCCCGGCTGCTGGCGGATGCGCCGTTGAACGCTCTGGTCTGGAACGGCACCTCGGCCAGCTGGCGGGGGGTGGAGACGGATCAGCTGCTCTGCGAGGCGCTGACCGAGGCGACCGGCGTGCCCGCCACCACCGCGACGCTGGGCTTCTACGAGACCTACCGCCGCTTCGGCTTCAAGGACATCGCCCTTGCGCTGCCCTATACCGCCGACGTGTCGGAGCAGATCGTGGCCGAGTACCAGCGGCAGGGCTACTGCGTGCCCAAGGCGGCCTACCTCGGCATCGCCCGCAACGTCGAGATCGGCAACACGCCCGCCGACCGGATGCGCGCGCTGCTGCGCGACGCGGCCGAGAAGGGGGGCGACTGCATCGCGGTGGTCTGCACCAACTTCCCGGCCACGGCACTGGTGGCGGAGATGGAGGACGAGCTGGGCCTGCCCATCGTCGACTCGATCGCCGTGACCTTCCTCGAGGCCTGCCGCGTCGCGGGCTTCACGCCGAGTTGTCCGGGCTGGGGCAGAATCCTCGCCTAAGCGCCTTGCCCGCTGCAATGCAGCATGTCAGATCCGGGGCATGACGACGCTGCCCCCACATGATCTCGCCTGCCCGCACCCGGGTCGCTCCGGGGACGCTGCCGGAAAGGGGGCGCGATGCTCTTCGTGATCCTCATCCCCGTGGTTTTCGTGCTGCTGGCCATCTACGCCAAGCGCGAGACCCGCGATTGCCGCTGGCGCGCCGACCGCACCCGCGACACCGACGAAGGTGCGCTTTTCCACTGCATCCACTGCGGGGCGGAGATGCGGACCGCGGATGGAAAACCGCCAAAGGTCTGCAGTCAGCCCGAGGCCTGAGGCAGGCTGGAATGTGAGCGATAACGGCCCTGTGCTAAAAGGGGTGCCCCTGCGGCAGGTCGGGAGCGGAAAAAATCGTATCGCGGATGAAAATACCCTCTTGAAGTGAATCGGCAAAAGCCCGATATGCCCGCTCAAGACGCCAACGCACGCGCCTCTGGCGAGAGGGCTTCAGCCCTGCGGTTTACGTAGCGACGGTAACGTCTCCCTTGGAACTGAGCGGTCATATATGGCCGGGTCTATTGGAGATGACCATGAACGCTTACGTCGCCGAATTCTCGGCCCGCACTCCCGTGCACGCATCGCGCGTCGAAACCTTCATCCGTTCGACCACCTTCGACCGCCCGACGCTGGTGCTCGACGTGGATCGCGTGGCCGATCAGTACCACGCGCTCAAGGCAGGCCTCGGCCGTGCCCGCATCCACTACGCCGTCAAGGCCAACCCGACCCGCGAGATCGTGGAGCGCCTGGTCGAGGTCGGCTCGGGCTTCGATGCCGCCTCGCGTGCCGAGATCGAACTCTGCCTCTCGCTCGGCGCCCGTCCGGACCACATCTCCTTCGGCAACACCGTGAAGAAGCCGCGCGATATCGAATTCGCCTTCCACGCCGGTGTGACCCTCTTTGCCGCTGACGCCGAAGAGGAGCTGGAGAAGATCGCGGCCCATGCCCCCGGCGCCTCGGTCTACATCCGTCTGATCGTCGATGCGTCGGAGGCCGACTGGCCGCTGTCGCGCAAGTTCGGCTGCACCCGCGAGAAGGCCATCGGCCTGATGGACATGGCGCGCGGCCTCGGCCTCAAGCCGGTCGGCCTGTCGTTCCACGTCGGCTCGCAGACCAAGCGCGCCACCATGTGGACCACCACGCTCGACCAGGTGGCCGCCGTCTGGCACGCCGCCCGCGCCGCCGGTCATGACCTCACGCTGCTGAACATCGGCGGCGGTTTCCCCGCCTACTACGGCGAGGAGATCGAAGGCCCGACGCCCTATGCCGCCAAGGTGATGTCGCTCATCACCGAACGCTTCGGCGACGTGCCCGACGTGATGGCAGAGCCGGGCCGTGGCCTCGTGGCCGAGGCCGGCATGATCGCCGCCGAGGTGCTGCTGGTCTCGCGCAAGTCGGACAACGACCTGCACCGCTGGGTCTACCTCGACATCGGCAAGTTCTCGGGGCTCGCCGAGACGATGGAAGAGGCGATCCGCTACCAGTTCACCACGGATCGCGACGGTGATCCGATGGGGGCCTGCATCCTTGCCGGTCCCTCCTGCGACAGCGCCGACGTGCTTTACGAGAAGCGCCCGGTGGAACTGCCGCTGACGCTGAAGGCCGGGGATCGCTTCCTCATCCGCAACTGCGGGGCCTACACGTCCTCCTATGCCTCGGTCGGCTTCAACGGCTTCCCGCCGCTGGACGTGGTCGTCATCTGACAAAAAGCAGGACAGGGAACCCCGGCGGGATCAATCGCCGGGGGCCGGGCCGCGCACACACGGTCCGACCCTGCGATGCGACCAGACCTAGCAGGCCGGGCGCGGAGGTTGAGGGGCCTCCGCGCCCGATTTGCGTTTTCGCGGGCGAGGGGCGACTGCGCCCGCCCGCGTCACGACAGGGCTTTACGCGGGCGGGAACACCCGCCAGATTGTCCTGCACTCAGACATGATGATTGCCCGCGGGGCAGCAGGACGGCGCGATGCTTCGGCTTTATTCCCTGATCTGGCGGCTGACCGGCCCGCGCCAGATATTCCTGATCATCGTCTCCTTCCTGATCGCGGGCCTCGCGGCGGCGCCGCTGAAGTTCCAGCAGGACATCATCAACATGCTGACCGACGGCACCGGCACGGCGGACCGGCTGCTGCTGAACGGTGCCGGCATGATGTCGGTGATCCTGCTCAGCCTCGGGCTCAAGTGGGTGCTGGGCTACAGCTCGGGCATCCTTGGCGAGGACGTGATCCGCACGATCCGCAAGCGCCTGCTGCATTCCGCCAGCGAGCACGAGGCCGATCCGCACCATGTCTCGGCCGGCACGCTGTCCACCGCGATCTCGGCGGAGGCGGAGGAACTGGGCAGTTTCATCGGCGGCGCCTTCTCGGAACCGGTGATGCAGATCGGCACGCTGGTCAGCGTGATCGGCTTCGTCACGGCGACCCAGCCCCGGCTGGGTCTGGTGGCGCTGGCCATGGTGCTGCCGCAGGTGCTGATCGTGGTCTTCACCCAGCGGCAGGTGAACCGGCTGGTGGGCGAGCGTGTCTGCACTCTGCGCGGGGCCACCGACAAGCTGACCGCGGAGTTGCTGGAGGATGTCGAGGAGGCGGTGACGGCGGATTTCGACCGGATCTACGGCTTCCGGCAGAAGATCTTCGTCTGGAAGCTCTCGACCAAGTTCCTGCTGAGCACCATCAGCGGCGTCGCCACGGTGACGGTGATCCTGCTGGGGGGCTGGCTGGTGCTGGAGGGGCGCAGCGACGTGGGCACGCTGGTGGCCGCGGTGGCCGCGCTTGGCCGTCTTCAGGGGCCGACCAGCGTGCTGATCACCTTCTTCCGGCAGCTGAGCGTGAACCGGGTGAAGTTCGACCTGCTGCATTCGCTGATGGGACCGTCCCGGGCCACGCAGCCAATCCGCTAGCCCGCGACAGGCGCCGTGGAGAGACGGCAACGGGCCCGCGCGCGGCCTGTGTCCTGACGACACGCAGCGAAAACTCCCTGACGTCAGGAGATTGACCGGCGCACCACGCTTGCTAGGCTGCCGGAACGGTAGCGCAGCCCGGCCTCTGGCGCGGGCTTGCCACCGGTCCCGGGTCCGGTTCGGAGGAAGTGTCGAGTGATCATGCGGTGTGTTGCGGGCCTGCTGGCCCTTTGTCTTGCCTTGGCGCTCGGCCCGACGCCGGCCGAAGCGCAGGCCCAGCTGATCCTCGATGCCACGCGCGGCGCGGAAACCGACGCCGAGAGCGGCACCGGCGGCGTCAAGGTCATCCTGATCGACGAGAACGGCGAGGTCTCGGTGATGGAGAAGGGCGAGGCGATCACGCCGACGACCCGCGTACCGGGGCAGGGCGGCGGCATGGGCCGTGCCCGCAACCCGGACGAGATGGGCTCCATGCTGATGGATGCGCAGGCGGGGGCCAATGCCTTCTGGAAGACCGTCGGCGAACGGCTGGGCGCGCTGCCCGTCGCCTACAACGAGGTGCTCTACATCCTGCGGGCATCCTCGCCCGATGGCACGCTCTGGGCCTTTGTGCGGATCTTCCTGCTGTCCAGCATCGTGCTGGTTCTGGGCACGATCTTCGAACACCGGGTCTTCGTGCGGCGGCTGGCAAAGCGGCTCGTGGTGTCGCGGGTCCGGGACCGGCCCGAGGGCTACCTCGAGAAGATGCCCTTCCTCGTCTTCCGCTTCTTCATGGGGGCGCTCGGCACTGCGGTCTCGATGCTCGTGGGCTTCGTGGCGGGCGTGCTGCTCTTCGGCCGGGCCGAGGATACGGCGGCGCAGTTCACCGTCACCGTCATCTTCGTGGCCTATTTCCTGTTCCGCATGGTCTCGTTGCTGTGGCGGATGGTGCTCTCGCCCTTCCTGAGCCAGTATCGCATCCCGTATTTCTCGGACCGTGATGCCCGGCGTCTGTTCTACTGGTTGACCATCGGGGCCTTCCTGACGATCTTCACGCAGATGCTGGCGATCTGGGTGCTGGAACTGGGCCTGAACGAGGACATCCACCTTGTCATGGTGATGATCTCGACCGGCATCGTGAGCATCTACAACATCGTGCTGATCTTCGCGAACCTGCGCCCGATCACCGAGGCGATCCGGGGCGGGCGGCCGGTCCACGCGGTCAGCAAGAACATCAAGTGGGCCTCCTACCTCTGGGCGCCGCTGGCCCTTGGCTACATCGTGCTCTCGCTGGTGAAGGGGGCGATCTATTCCGTGCGCGGCGAGGCGACTTCGGTGCCCTTGGTGTCGGGGGCCTATGCCACCGTGCTGACGGCGCTGATCGTCTTCGCCACCTTCGCCTATTTCATCGAACGCTACGCGGCCCGGGCGCGGGAAATCCGCCGCCTGAACGAGGCGGCCGAGGCCGCCGCCGCGGACGAGAAGACCACCACGGTCATCGACGGCGTCGAGGTCGAGGTGACGGGCCCGGCAGAGGCCGCCGCCGCCGCCGCGACCATCCGCCGGCAGTATGCCGTGCAGACCTTCGAGGGGCTGGCCTACCGCGTGGCGGGGATCATCGCCCTCGTGGGCGGCATCTGGGCCTGCCTCGTGATCTGGGGCGTGAACACCGATTTCACCCGGACCCAGAGGTTCGAGCGGCTGATGGACATCTCGGTGATCCTCTTCATCGGCTATATCGTCTACCAGACCTTCCGGGTCTGGATCGACAGCAAGATCGCCGAGGAACAGCCCGAAGGGGGAGATGCGGAACTGGGGGACGAGGGCGGCCATGGCAGCGCCAGCCGACTGGGCACGCTTCTGCCGCTGTTCCGCAACTTCATCCTGATCGTGATTGCCGTGTCGATCCTGCTCATCGTGCTGATGGAGGTGGGGATCAACGTCAGCCCGCTCTTCGCCGGTGCCGGGATCGTCGGCCTGGCGGTCGGCTTCGGGGCGCAGGCGCTCGTCCGTGACATCTTCTCGGGGGCCTTCTTCCTGATCGACGACGCCTTCCGCAAGGGCGAGTATATCGACGTGGGCGACGTGAAGGGCACGGTCGAGAACGTCTCGGTCCGGTCGTTCCAGCTGCGCCATCACCTCGGCGCGCTGCACACGATCCCCTATGGCGAGATCAAGTCGCTCACCAACTATTCCCGCGACTGGGTGATCATGAAGCTGAAGCTGCGCCTGACCTACGACACCGATGTCGAGAAGGTGCGCAAGCTGGTCAAGAAACTGGGGCTGGACCTGCTGGAGGATCCGGATCTGGGGCCCTGCTTCCTGCAGCCGCTGAAATCGCAGGGCGTGATCGAGATGCAGGATTCCGCGATGATCCTGCGGGTCAAGTTCATGACCAAGCCGGGCGACCAGTGGATCGTGCGCAAGCGCGTCTACCAGGAGATCCGCGAGCTCTTCGCCCGCGAGGGCATCCGCTTCGCCAACCGCGAGGTCACGGTGCATATCGCCGACGAGCGCTCGGACAAGAGCGCGCCGCTCACCGAGGAGCAGAAGCGCAAGATTGCCGGTGCGGCGCTCGACATGGACGAGGACGGCGAGGAGGGCGGCATGCCCCCGGGCGACGACCGCTGAGTGCCGTCCGCAGGCGCAGACGTCGTGATCAGCGGCCTCAGAGGCCGTAGTAGCCGCGGTACCATTCGACGAAGGCGCTGACGCCCTCGGGCACGTCGGTGTCGGGGCGATAGCCGGTGAGCCGGTGCAGCAGGGTCGAATCCGCCCATGTCACCGGCACGTCGCCGGGCTGGATCGGCATCAGGTTCCGTTTCGCCGTGCGCCCGGTGGCCCGTTCGATCGCGGCAATGAAATCGGTCAGCGGCACCGGGGCCGAATGCCCGATGTTCAGCACCCGGAAGGGCGCCACGGGTGACAGGCCGAATTCCTCGGCCTCGGCGGCGTCCTGCGGCACGGCGGGGGGCAGGTCGATCAGCCGGCGCAATGCCTCGCAGAGGTCCGCGATATAGGTGAAGTCGCGCCGCATCTCGCCGTTGTTGAACACGTCGATCGGCTCCCCGCGCAGGATCGCCCGGGTGAAGATCGACATCGCCATGTTGGGTCGCCCCCAGGGTCCGTAGACGGTGAAGAAGCGGAACATGGTCGTCGGCAGGCCGAAGAGATGGGCATAGGAATGCGCCATGTTCTCGGTCGCCTTCTTGGTCGCGGCGTAGAAGGACATCTGCGTGTCCGTGCGCTCACTCTCGGTATAGGGGATCGCGGCATTGGCGCCGTAGACCGAGGAGGAGGAGGCCAGCAGCATGTGCTTGGGCGGATGGGCCCGGGCGGCCTCCAGCAGCTCGTAGGTGCCGATGATGTTCGCATCGAGGTAGGAGCGCGGGTTGTCGATCGACTGGCGCACGCCCGCCTGCGCGGCAAGGTGCACGACGATCGCCGGGCGCTCGCTGGCAAAGAGGTCCCGCAGCAGGTCCGGCGCCTCGATCTTGGCGCGCAGGCCGCGATAGTTGGGATGCGCCAGCAGCTGCGCCTCGCGGTCGCGTTTCAGCTCCGCATCGCCCATGTCGGTATGGGCATCCACGCCCACGACACGGAAGCCCTCGTCGAGCAGGCGGCGGCTGATGTGATAGCCGATGAAGCCGGCGGACCCGGTGACGAGGACAGTGCGCATGAGACCTCCGGACGACTGACGGCCATCGGGCTATACGCTGCGCCCGGGGGATGCAAGGCGAAGCGCCTGCGGGGCAGGGGCAGGGGGCGATGCTGCGGCCGATGCCGGGGGTGATGCTGGGGCCGTGACGCCCCGGGGGCTCAGCTCCGGTGCGGGTCGAGCGCGTCGCGCAGACCGTCCCCCATGAAGGAGAAGGCGAGGACGACGATGATGATCGGCAGCATCGGCAGCGCGGTCCACGGGTAGATCTCGATCGAGGAGAGGTGCTGCGCGTCGTTCAGCATCACGCCCCAGCTGACCGCGGGGGCGCGCAGGCCGAGGCCGAGGAAGGAGAGCGCGGTTTCGCCCAGGATCATCGAGGGGATCGACAGCGCCGCGGAGGCGATCAGGTGGCTGCGGAAGTTCGGCAGCAGGTGACGCCGGATGATGCGGGAGGGCTTGGCGCCCATCATCTCCGCGGCCTGCACGAAGTCCTCCTCGCGCAGCGAGAAGAACTTGGCCCGCACGGCCCGCGCCAGCCCCGGCCAGTCCAGCAGCCCGAGGATGATCGAGATCGCGAAGAAGACCGAGACCGGCCCCCAGTGCGAGGGCACCGCCGCCGAGAGCGCCAGCCAGAGCGGCAGTTCCGGGATCGAGCGCAGGATCTCGATCAGGCGCTGGATCGCGTAGTCGAGGCCGCCGCCGAAATAGCCCGCGATGGAGCCGAAGAAGATGCCGAGCCCCATCGAGATCGCGATGCCCACGAGGCCCACGGTCAGCGAGAGCTGCGCCCCGTAGAGGATGCGCGAGAAGACATCGCGCCCCAGCCGGTCGGAGCCCCAGAGGAAGACGGTCTTGCCCTCGGGGGCGCAGAAGAGGTGGGTCGTCGAGGGGATCAGCCCGGCAAGGCTGTAGGGATCGCCGGGGCAGAACCACTGCAGTGTCTGGGGCGCCGCCCGGTCGGGGGTGTAGTCCCAGCGATACTCGGCCAGGTTGGCCTCGCCGCGCAGCGGGTAGATATAGGGCGCAGTAAGCCCGCCCTCGTCGAAGACCCGGACAAGCTGCGGCGGGGCAAAGATGTGCTCCGCGTCGCGGGTGTTCGGGCCATAGGGGGCGATGAAGCCCACCAGCGGCAGCAGCAGGTAGCAGGTCAACAGGAACAGCGCCGAGATCAGCCCCAGACGGTGCTGCGCGAACCGGCGCAGTGTCAGGCGGCTGAGCGAGAGGCGGGCCTCCGGCGTGTCGGCGAGGGTGGCCGCTTCCTCGGGGCTGTCGTCTTCGGGCGCGACGTAGCGGCCGTCTTCGAGGCGGATCACTTGCGTTTCTCCCCGATGCGGATGCGCGGGTCCAGCAGGGCCAGCAGCACGTCCGAGATCAGCGTGCCCACCAGCGTCAGGAAGGCCACGAAGACGAGGATGAAGGCCGAGAGGAACAGGTCCTGCGTCTTGAGCGCGGTCAGCAGGGCCGGGCCGATGGTCTGCAGGCCGAGGACGACCGACACGAGGACCGAGCCGGAGATCATCGCCGGCAGCAGCGTGCCGATATCCGCGACGAAGGGATTGAGCGCGGCGCGCAGCGGGTATTTCACCAGCATCCGCGCCGGCGGCATCCCCTTGGCGATCGCCGTCTCCACGTAGGGCCGGGACAGTTCATCGAGGAGCGAGGCGCGCAGCCTCTGCATCATCGCCGCCGCCCCGGAGGTGCCCACCACGAAGGTCGGGATGATCAGGTGGACCAGGATCGAGCGGGCCTTCTCGACGCTCATGGGTTCGTTCTCGAACTCGGGCGCCATCAACCCGCCGATCGGCAGGTCGAGGTACTTGTGGCCGTAGTAGAACAGGATCAGCGCCAGCAGGAAGTTCGGCGTGGCCAGCCCGAGGTAGCCGATGAAGGCGGTGGAGTAGTCGATCCACGACCGGGCCTTCACCGCGGCAATGACGCCGAGGGTCAGCGCCATCACGTAGACGAAGACGAGGGTCGCGACGTTCAGCAGGATGGTCAGCCAGAGCGCCTCGCCGACGATCTCGCTGACCGGGGCGGAGAATTCGAAGGACCAGCCGAACTGGCCCTGCAACAGCCCGTTGAACCCATGCGGGCCGGGCGCCGCTCCGAGCCAGATCAGGTATTGCCGCCACAGCGGCTGGTCGAGCGCGTATTCGTGGCGCAGGAACTCGGCCTTGGCGATGCCGGCCTCCTGGCCGGTGGCGCGCAGCTCCGCCAGCTGGTTGGTCAGGTAGTCGCCCGGCGGCAGGTTGATGATCAGGAAGATCAGCGCCGAGACCACCAGGAGCGTCATCAGCATGGAGGCCGTACGCGACCCGATGTAGAGCAGCAGTTTCAATTCATTGCCCCCGCGGCGCCGGGTGCGAAGAAGAAGCTGTCGGGATGGTAGACGCCGAAATGCGCCCCCGGGTCCCAGGCCCAGAGACCCTCGACCGGCACGTTGTGCAGGTCCTGGTTCACCACGATGGGCTGCGGCGCCCGGGTGATCAGCCCGATGGCAAAGAGCTGGTCGGCATGGATGTCGACGATCTCCTGCCAGGCGGCGGCCCGGGCCTCGCGGGTGGACGCGGCCTCCCAGATGTCGGCCAGCTCCATCAGGCGCTGCGCCGCGGGCAGGTCGGGGGCTTCTCCGGCCTCGCCATGGGTCTGGAAGTACTGGCCCCACATCGGCCAGCTGAAGAATTCCTGCTGCTGCGGCACGGCGAAATCCGGGGGCGTATCGGGCTGCGGCAGCCCGTTGTCCCAGCCGTACCAGACCGCGGCCATGGTCAGCCCGGCGAAGACACGGTTGCGCAGGATGTCCCGGTCCAGCGGGCGCTGCACCAGCTCCACCCCGATGTCGCGCCAGGTGTCCGTGAGGATCTGGAGCGCGTCCTCCACCTCGGAGCGCTCGCCCGCGGTCTCGATCACGATGCGCAGCGGGCGGCCGTCAGGCAGCAGGCGGATGCCGTAGGGCGTGCGGTCGGTCAGGCCGATCTCGTCCAGCAGGGCGTTGGCCTCCGCCGGATCGTAGGTCGCCCACTTGGTCAGGTTCTCGGGCCTGTAGAAGGGGCTCTGCGGCAGCACGGTCATCCCGCCCTCGGCGGCGAGACCGAAGTAGAGCGCCCGGTTGACCATGTGCCGGTCGATCCCGAGCGACAGCGCCCGGCGGAAGCGCACGTCCCGGAACAGGCTCCGGAAGGCCGGATCGGCGTAGTTCAGGTTCGGATGGATCGCGATCTGCGAGGCGGTGCCGTTCTCCCACAGGCGGGTGGCGTAGTTGCCGCCGTCCATCTCGCCCTTCTTGAGGACGGCGATGTCCTTGAACGACAGCCCGCGGGCCTGCAACTGGGTTTCCCCCGCGTTGGCCTTGGTCGCCACGAGGCCGCCGCTCGCCACCAGCATCTCGACCGCGTCGAGGTAGGGCAGTTGCTGCCCGGTGGCGTCGACCCGGTGGTAGTAGGGGTTCCGCTCGAAGACGAAGCGCGACTTGCCGCCCTCGGTTGCCAGCACCCAAGGCTGAAGGCTGGGCAGGCCCGGGTTGTCGCATTCGTACATGTTGTCGAACTTGTTGTGCAGCGCGGCCCAGCTGGCGACCTTGTAGGTTGCCATCTCCGCCTGCAGCGAGGCGGGATCGGTGTAGCGGGCGTGGTAGGTCTTCAGGTAGTGCGCCGGGCGATAGATGAACGGCGGACGGGCCTGCGCCAGCGTCTGGAGGAAGCGCGGATTGCGCACCGGCCAGTCGTAGACGACCGTTTCGGCATCCGGGAAGGTGACGGTGGGCAACTCGCCCTGCGGACGCAGGAAGGGCTCTGGTCCCGCGGGCGTCAGGTCGGGGTTGTTGACCACGTCTTCCCAGTAATAGCGGAAATCCTCGGAGGTGAAGGGCGCCCCGTCCGACCACTTGTGCCCCTTGCGCAGGTGCAGGGTGAAGCGGCGGCCGTCCTCCACCTCGACGCTTTTCAGGATGTCGGGCTGAAGCTCGTAGTTTTCGTCATAGCCCATCAGCCGGGCATATCCGTAGACCGTCATCTGCCGGGTGTCCTTGCGGCGCCCGATCAGCGTGGTGAGCGTCCCGCCGTACTGGCCGGTCTCCTTGCCCATGGCGGGCAGGTCGACCACCAGCGGCTCTGCGGGCAGGCGCTCTGCCAGCGGGGGCAGGCTGCCGTCGGCGACCTTCTCGGCGAAGGCGGGCACCGGCACCAGCCGCGCGGGCAGGCCGGACTGGGCGGTGGCGGGAAGCGGCAGGCCCGCCAGCAGGGCAAGGGCCGCGGCGCGCAGCGTGGCGCGGAACGATCCGGCCGGAGAAAGAGGACGCGTCAGGGCAGGCTGGCAGAGATGGACGTCAGGCATGGGCTCGGACCCGGTGGGGGCCCTCCACCGCGCGCAGCGGCGGTAGGGCGTTGTTGTCGAGGCGATAGGCCGCCGGCCAATTGGCTGGATCGCCGGCACCGCGCGCCACGGCGTCAAGGTCGATGGGGCGCTGCAGGTCGGGCTCCGGCTGGGCGGCGATCAGGGCGCAGGTATAGGGATGGCGGGGATTGTTGAACAGCATCGCCGGCGGCCCCTGTTCCACGATCACCCCCTGCCGCATCACGGCCACCTCGTCCGCAATCTGCGCGATCACCGCGAGGTCATGGGAGATGAAGAGATAGGACAGCCCCAGCCTCTGCTGCAGATCCGCCAGCAGGTCCAGCACCTGCGCCTGCACCGAGACGTCGAGCGCCGAGGTCGGCTCGTCACAGACGAGGAACTCGGGGCCGATCATCAGGGCGCGGGCAATCGACAGCCGCTGCCGCTGACCGCCGGAGAAGGCGTGCGGATAGCGCCCCAGCATGTCGCCGGACAGGCCGACCCAGCCGAGGACCTCCTCGGCCCGCGCCAGCCGCTCGGCCGGGGTGCCGAGGCCGTGGATCTCCATCGGTTCGCAGAGTGCCTCGCGGATGCGCATCCGGGGGTTGAGGGTGGAATAGGGGTCCTGGAAGACCATCTGCGCCAGCCGCTGGAAGGGCATCCGGTTCTCGGCCGTCAGGGTATGCACGGCGATCGGATCGCCGGTGCGGGGGCGGTAGGTCACGGTCCCGCCGGGATCGGGCGCCAGGGCGCCGAGGGCGATCCGGGCGCAGGTGGTCTTGCCCGATCCGCTTTCGCCCGCGATGGCGACGGTGGCGCCGCGCGGCACGGTCAGGTTGAAATCACTCACCGCCGCGAAGGTCTCCTTGCGGGCCCAGGGAAGCTTGCTGCGCAGCATGAAGCTGCGCGAGACGTTGCGCATCTCCAGCAGCGGGGCGTCCTGAGTCGGAACGGCGGTCTCCGCGGGCGCCTCCGGTTCGGACGGGATCTCGGGGGCGGCCGCGATCAGGCGCCGGGTGTAGGAATGCCACGGGCTGCCGAGGACGAGCGCGGCAGGCCCGCTCTCCACCACGCGGCCCTTCTTCATGACGGTCACGTCATCGGCCATGTTGGCGACGACGCCAAGGTCATGGGTGACGAGGACCAGCGCCGCGCCGGTTTCGGCCTGAAGCCGCTTCAGCAGGCCGAGCACCATTGCCTGCGTCGTCACGTCGAGCGCGGTGGTCGGCTCGTCCGCGATGATCAGCCTGGGCCTGTTGATCGTCGCCATGGCGATCATCGCCCGCTGGCGCATCCCGCCCGACAGCTCGAACGGGTAGGACCGGTAGACCCGCTCGGGATCGGTGAACCCTACGGTTTCGAAGGTTTCCAGCACCTTGGCGCGGACCTCGCGCGGGGACAGGTCGCTGTGCAGGCGCAGGACCTCCCCCACCTGATCGCCGGCGGTATGCATCATCGAGAAGGCGTGCATCGGCTGCTGGAAGATCATCGACACATCATTGCCGCGGAACGCCCGCAGGGCCCGCGGTGTCAGCTTCAGCGGCTCGACCTCGTCCCGGCCATCCCGGTAGACGATCGTGCCGGAGCGCACCTGGGCCACCCCGGGCAGCAACTTGAGGATCGCGCGGCAGGACAGCGTCTTGCCGGACCCGCTTTCCCCCACCAGCGCCAGCGTACGTCCGGGCTGGACCGAGAAGTTGACGTCATGCAGCACGTTCTTGCCCGGCGCGAAGCCGATTGTAAGCTCCCTGACCTCGAGGATCGGGGCGGTCTGGGGGGCGTCCGGAATGGCGGTCATCATGGAAGAAGCGGAGCAGGTTTTCCGCGCACTGGCAAGATGAATCACGGCCTTTCCGGGGGGACGCGTGGCCGCTATGCGCCCTGCCGCGGGGTCCTTCATAATGCTGCTGCCGCGGCATTCGGACCCGTCCGTGCCGTGTTTCCCGGGAAACCACGCGGCCCTCCCCGCGGGGGCGGGCGCGGGGCCCGCAACCTGATGCGCGCAGGCCACTTGACGCGGCGAAAGCGGGGGCATGCCTGCCGCAGGGCAGAAAATGCCGGGGGGCGGGGGTTTTCTGCCCCTGCAGAAAGTGCATAGACTGCGCCAGTTGTGACAGGGCGAGAAGGACATGCCATGAGCCGTCTGGACAGATTTATCGAACGGATGGTGTCCCAGCGGGCCAGCATCGACTTCGCCCTCGCGGAAACCGCCGGTCTGGGCGGCCCGATCCTCGAGCTTGGCCTCGGCAACGGGCGCACCTACGATCACCTGCGGGAAAAGGCCGGGCCCGAGACGATCTATGTCTTCGAGCGCGCCGTGGCGGCCAATCCCCTGTCGATCCCCGAGGACGAGATGCTGATCCTCGGCGAGGTGACGGAGACGCTGCCGCAGGCCTTCGCGCGCTTCGGGGCGACGGCGCGGCTGGTGCATTCCGATCTCGGCGCGGGCAACGCACAGGAGAACCTCAAGTTCTCGCGTGCGATCTCTCCGCTGATCGAGCCGCTGGTGGCGCCGGGCGGGATCGTGATCGCGAACGACCCGATGTATTTCGACACCCTCGAGCCGCTTCCGCTGCCCGAGGGCGCGATCCGGGATCGCAGTTTTCTCTACCGGCGCCCGGCCTGACAGGGCCTGACGCGCGGCCCCGCCGCCTTGGACGTGGCCGGGACAGAGAGGCTGCGCGGGACGCAGCCGGGGACAAATGGTCGTGCCAGATGCGGCCGGTGACACAGACAAACGAAGCAATGAATGATGGTCAGTGTGAGTGATACAATCGCAGTGATCGGCATGGGGTATGTCGGTCTGCCGCTTGCGGCGGCTCTGGCCCGGGCCGGCGCGCCTGTCGTGGGCTTCGACGTGAAACGCAGCCATATCGACAGCCTCCGGGAGGGCATCGATCCCAATGGCGAGGTCAGCAGCGCCACGCTGAAGGCCGCCGCCATGCGGTTCACCGACGATGCGGCGGACCTGTCCGCGGCCAGCATCTACATCATCGCCGTGCCGACCCCGGTGACCGAGGCCAAGGTGCCCGATCTGGGCCCGATCCGCGCCGCCTGCGCCGCGATCGCGCCGAACCTGTCGCGGGGCGATCTGGTGGTGGTGGAAAGCACCGTCTACCCGGGCGTGACCGAGGATGTCTGCGGCGCCGAACTGGAAGCGGGCTCGGGCCTGCGCAGCGGTACCGATTTCGTGCTGGGTTATTCGCCCGAACGGATCAACCCGGGCGACGCGGAACATTCGCTGGAGAAGGTCGTCAAGATCATCGCCGCGCAGGATGCCCCGACCCTCGACCGGATGGAGGCGCTCTATACCCCCGTCGCGCGCGGCGGGCTCTACCGGGCCTCCTCGATCCGCACCGCCGAGGCGGCCAAGATCATCGAGAACACGCAGCGCGACCTGAACATCGCGCTGGTCAACGAATTCTCGCTGATCTTCTCGCGCATGGGGCTCGACACGCTGGAGGTTCTGGAGGCGGCGGGGACCAAGTGGAACTTCCTGCCGTTCCGGCCCGGCCTCGTGGGCGGCCACTGCATCGGCGTCGATCCCTATTACCTGACCTATGCCGCCGAGAGCCTCGGCTACCACCCGGAGGTGATCCTCTCGGGGCGGCGCATCAACGACCGCATGGGCCGTCACGTGGCGCGCAGCCTCGTGAAGGAGATGCTGGCGCGCGGGATGCGCCCGGGGGAGGCCCGGGTGCTGGTGCTGGGCTTCACCTTCAAGGAAGACTGCGCCGACATCCGCAACACCCGCGTGGCGGACATCGTCGACGAGTTGCAGGAGTTCTCGGTCACGGCGGAGGTCTATGACCCCCGCGCCAGTGTCGAGGCGATCCGCGAGTCCTACGGGATCGAGGCGCTCGACGCGCTGCCCGAGGGGCCGTTCGACGCGGTTGTCCTCGCGGTTGCCCATTCCGAGTTCCGCGCGCTCGGGTCGCAGGGCGTGCGGGCGCTGCTCGGCGACAAGGGGCTTGTGTACGACGTAAAGGGCCTTTTTGATAGGTCCGAGGCAGAACTCCGACTTTGAGGACAGCGGCGTTGGTATTGAGGGACTTGAAGATCGCGGACCGCCTGACTGCCTTTGCCGAGGGCGCGGGCGAGGCGCCGCGCGTGTTGTTCTACAGCCATGACACCTTCGGCCTCGGCCACCTGCGGCGTTCGCGGGCGCTGGCGACGGCGATCACCGAGACCTATCCCTCGATTTCCTCGATCATCCTGACGGGGTCGCCGGTGGCGGGGCGGTTCACCTTCCCGGCCGGGGTCGATCACGTGCGCCTGCCCGGCGTGACCAAGAACAGCGCGGGGCAATATGTCTCGCAGACCGCGGGCCTCGACATCGATCAGGCGACGGAGCTGCGCTCGGGCATCATCCGCTCGGTGACGGAGAGTTATCGCCCCGACCTGCTGATCGTCGACAAGGAGCCCACGGGCTTCCGCGGCGAGCTTCTGCCCGCGCTCGAGTGGCTGCAGGAGAACACCCAGTGCAAGCTCGTGCTCGGGCTGCGCGATGTCCTCGACAGTCCCGAGACGCTGCGCGCCGAATGGGCCCGCAAGGGCGCGACCGAGGCGACGGAAAAGTTCTACCACGAGATCTGGATCTACGGGCTGCAGGACATCTACGACCCGACCGAGGCGCTGCCGCTCTCGCCCGCCTGCCGGGCGCGGATGCACTGGACCGGCTACCTGCGCCGCGACACCGTGCCGGTGGCCGCGCAGGAGGGCGATCCCTATATCCTCGTCACCACCGGCGGGGGCGGCGATGGCGCGAACCTCGTGGACATGGTGATCTCGGCCTATGAGCAGGACCCGACGCTGGAACCCCGCGCGGCTCTGGTCTACGGGCCGTTCCTGTCCGGTCCCGTGCGCGAGGATTTCGAGCGGCGCATCGCGCGGCTTGACGGACGGGTGCGTACGGTCGGCTTCGAGAGCCAGATCGAAAGCCTCTATGCCGGGGCGCAGGGGGTGATCGCCATGGGTGGCTACAACACTTTCTGCGAGATCCTGTCCTTTGACAAACCGGCGGTCGTCGTGCCGCGCACCTTCCCCCGGATGGAGCAGTACATCCGCGCCAGCCGGGCCGAGGCGCTCTCGCTGATCCGGATGCTGGACGAGCACCGCGACGGTTTCACGCCCGAGGCGATGATCGCGGCGATCCGCGGGCTGGCGACCCAGCCGCCGCCCTCGGCGGGGCATTACGAGGGCCTGCTCGGCGGGCTGGAGGAAGTGACGCGGCGCACCGGCGTGCTGCTGCCGCAACTGGCAAAGGCGGCGCCATGAAGGATACGACCCACGAAGAGGCCCACGGCACGACGCCGGAGGGGCCGGAGGGGCCGCGCCTCGCCGTTGTCGTGAAGGGCTGGCCGCGCCTGTCCGAGACCTTCATCGCGCAGGAACTGGTGGCGTTGCAGGAGGCCGGGCTGGCCTTCGACATCTGGTCGCTGCGCCACCCGACGGACACCAAGACCCACCCGCTGCATGACCGGATCACCGGCGCGCTGCGCTACCTGCCGGAATACCTGCATCAGGAACCCGGGCGGGTGCTGCGCGGGCTTGGCGCCGCGCTGGTCATGCCGGGCTTCGGTCGGGCGTTGCGGCTGTGGCTGGCGGACCTGCGCCGCGATCCCACCCGCAACCGGGTGCGTCGTTTCGGGCAGGCCTGCGTCATGGCGCGGGAACTGCCGCCGGGGACCCGGGCGCTCTATGCCCATTTCCTTCATACGCCCGCCTCTGTCACCCGCTACGCGGCGGTGATGCGCGGGCTGCCCTGGGCCGTGTCGGCCCATGCCAAGGACATCTGGACCTCGCCCGAGTGGGAGAAGCGCGAGAAGTTGACCGCCGACACGGCGGGGGCGGAGTTCCTCGCCACCTGCACCGGCGTGGGGGCAGAGCACCTCGCCGGGCTGGCCGACGATCCGGCCCGCGTGCGGCTGATCTACCACGGGCTCGACTTCGCGCGCTTCCCCGCGCCGCCGGAGCGGGACTGGGCCGCGACCGGCCCCTGCCGCATCCTCTCCGTCGGACGGTTGGTGGAGAAGAAGGGCTTCGACCGGCTGATTGCCGCGCTTGCGTTGCTGAAGGACGCGGAGTGGGAGTGGCACCACATCGGCGGCGGTGCGCTGAAGGAGACGTTGCAGGCGCAGGCCGAGGCCGCCGGGATCGGCGACCGGATCGTCTGGCACGGGGCGCAGAACCAGCCCTTCGTGATCGAGGCGATGCGGCAGGCCGACATCTTTGCCCTGCCGAGCCGGATTGCCGAGGACGGTGACCGCGACGGCCTGCCCAACGTGTTGATGGAGGCCGCCTCGCAGATGCTGCCGATCCTCTCGACGCCCGTCTCCGCCATCCCCGAGTTCATCGACACCGGCGTCCATGGGGTGCTCAGCGATGACGCGCCCGAGGCGCTCGCCGCCGCGCTGCAGGAGATGATCGCCCACCCCGACAAGCGCCGGGCCTATGCCGAGGCCGCCTATGCGCGGCTCAAGGCGGAGTTCTCCATGGCGCCGGGGATCGCGGATCTCTACACGCGCCTCGCCGCCATGACGGGGCAGGAGCGAGGGCAAGGCCATGCAGCGGCGGTGCGGGAGGCCGCGCCGGACAGCCGCCCATGACTGCGATCGCCTTCTATGCGCCGATGAAATCGCCGCGCCACCCGGTGCCCTCGGGCGACCGGGAAATGGCGCGCGGTCTGCTGGCTGCGCTTGCGGGGCTGGGGCAGGGCGGCACGGCGCTGGTGTCGGAATTCCGCAGCTACGAAGGGCAGGGCGATCCCGCCGCGCAGGACCGGCTGCGGGTGGAGGCGGAGGCAGAGGCCGCCCGCCTGATCCAGCGGGGCCGGGCCGAGGGCTGGCGCCTCTGGGCCACCTATCACAACTACTACAAGGCGCCCGACCTGCTGGGCCCCGTCGTCTCCGAGGCGCTCGGCATTCCCTATGTCCTCTTCGAGGCGAGCCGCGCCGACAAGCGGCTGGCGGGACCCTGGGCGGGCTTCGAACAGGCGGCGGGCAGGGCCTGCGACCGGGCGCAGGTGATCTACTGCCTGACGGCCCGGGATCGCGAGGCGCTCGCCGCGGCGCAGCCCCCAGGGCAGGCGCTGGTGCTGCTGCCGCCCTTCCTGAACCGCGAGGCGCTGCCACCGGCGGCCCGCCCGGTGCCGGGGCGGCTGATCACCGTGGCGATGATGCGTGCGGGCGACAAGCTGGCCTCCTATCGCCAGCTGGCCGCGGCGCTTGCCCTTGTGCCCGGGGCGTGGAGCCTCGACGTGATCGGCAGCGGCGCGGCAGAGGCGGAGGTGCGGGCGCTGCTCGCCCCCTTCGGCGCGCGGGTGCGGTTCCTTGGCGCCCTGCCGCCCGAGGGTGTCGCCGCGGCGCTTTCCGAGGCGGCGGTCTACGTCTGGCCGGGGGTCAACGAGGCCTTCGGCATGGCCTATCTCGAAGCCATGGCGGCCGGTGTCCCGGTGATCGCAGAGGACCGCCCCGGCCTGCGGGAAATCGTGCGCGAGGCGGGTCTGGTGCCCGCGGGCGATGCCGCCGCCTTTGCCGGGCGCATCGCCGCATGGCTGGGGCATGAACCGGATCGCGCGGCCCGGGCCGAGGCAGCCCGTGATGAAGTCGCCGCCCGCCATCTGCTGCCTGCCGCCCGCGCGGCGATCCGCGCGGCGCTGCCGGTGATGCAAGGGGAGGCGGGCGCATGATCCGGCTCGGCCTGCTGCGCCACGGGCATACGGAGTGGAACCGCGCCGGGCGGATACAGGGCGCCTCCGACATCCCGCTCGACCCGGACGCGCGGGCGCAGCTGGCGGCCCAACGCCTGCCCGCCGGATGGGATGCTGCGACGCTCTACGCCAGCCCGCTGCACCGCGCGGTCGAGACCGCGGAACTGGTCGCGGGCCATGCGCCGCAGATAGCCCCCGCGCTGCGCGAGATGAGTTGGGGCGAGTGGGAAGGACAGCGCGGCGCAGACCTGCTGGAGGCCGCGACCACCCCGCGCTATCGCCATATCGAGGACTGGGGCTGGCACTACCGCCCGCCCGCCGGGGAGAGCCCCGCAGACCTGCGTGCCCGCCTGCTGCCCTGGCTGGACAGGCTGACCGGAGACGCGGTGCTCGTCACCCATATCGGCGTGATGCGGGTGCTGCTGGCGCTTGCGCACGGCTGGGACTTCTCCGGCGCAGCACCCTTCGCGGTGAAGCGCAACCGGCTCTTCGTGGTGGACTACGAGGCGGGCGTGCTGCGCCCCGGAACGCCGCCGGTGGTGCGGCTGGAGGCCCGCGCATGAAGATCCTGATCGCCGTCACCCACCTGCTCGGCGCCGGGCATCTGACCCGCGCTGCCGCCCTCGCGCGGGGCTTCGCCGGGGCCGGGCATCGCGTCGTCCTCGTCAGCGGCGGGATGCCCGCGGCCCATATCGCCCTCGACGGGCTGGAGGTGGTGCAGCTGCCGCCCGTCCGCTCCGACGGGACGGATTTCACCCGTCTGCTGACGCCCGACGGCCCTGCCGATGCCGACTACCTCGCGCGCCGCGGGGTGGCGATGGAGGAGGCCGCCCGTACCCTTGCCCCGGACGCGGTGATTACCGAACTCTTCCCCTTCGGCCGCCGCATCCTCGCCGCGGAATTCCGCGCCCTGATCGCGGCCGCCCGGCAGGCCAATCCGGCGGTCCGGGTGCTCTGCTCGATCCGGGACATCCTTGCCCCGCCATCGAGCCAGAAGAAGGCCGACCGCATCGCCGCCCTGCTGAGGGAGCTCTACTACGCAGTGCTGGTGCATTCCGACCCGGCCATCGTGCCGCTCTCGCTCAGCTGGCCCATCACGCCCGAGGTGGAGGCCAAGCTGCGCTACACCGGCTTCGTCGTGGCCGGGGCCGAGGCCCCCGCGCCGCAGGCGCGCGGCCGCGAGGTGCTCGTGAGCGCGGGTGGCGGCAGCGTCGGCCGCCCAGTCTTCGAGGCCGCCGTCCCCGCCGCGCGCCTTGCCCCCGATCTCGACTGGCGCCTGCTGGTCGGTGGCGCGGATGCGGGGCAGGTCTGCGCGGCCCTCGCGCAGGACGCCCCGGCCAACCTGCGGGTGGAGCCCGCCCGGCCCGACTTCCGCACCCTGCTGGCCCGGGCCGGGGCCTCCGTCAGCCTCGCGGGCTACAACACCGCGATGGACCTGATCCTGACCGGCGTGCCCGCCGTGCTGGTGCCCTTCGACGCGGGCAGCGAAACCGAGCAGGGCCTGCGGGCCGAGGGCCTCGCGCAACTGCCCGGCGTCACGGTGCTGCGCGCGGCAGAGGTCACGCCCGCGGCGCTCGTCGCCTCCGTCCGACACGTGATGGCCGACACGCCCCGCCCGCGCGGCGGCTTCGCCCTCGACGGGGTGGGGGAGAGCCTGCGGATCGTCACGCAGATGGGAGAAACGTCATGAGCCTCTGGTCCGGTGTGCGTCGCGAACTGGCGCTCTGGGGCGAGGAGGGCCGCGTGCTGCCGGTCTGGTGGCGCGATGACGACGCGGTGGCCGCCACGCCTGAGCTCGACCAACTGGCGCAGGAGGCGCGCGCCTTCGGCCTGCGGATCGACCTCGCCGTGATCCCCGCCGGGCTGGAACCGACGCTGGCCCCCGCCGTGGCGGAGGGGCCGTTCCGCGCCCTCGTGCACGGGTTGCACCATGCAAACCATGCTCCCGCCGACCGCAAGAAGGCCGAGTTCGGCGACACCCGCCCGCTCTCCGACCGGCTGGTCGAGGCGCATCAGGGCCTGGCCACGCTGCGTGCCCGCCTCGGGGGCAGGCTGCTGCCGGTCTTCGTGCCGCCGTGGAACCGGATCGGGGCGGACATGGCGCCGGGTTTGGCGCAGATCGGCTATCGCGGCCTCTCGACCTTCCGCCCGCGCGCGGCGGTCGAGGCGGCGCCCGGCCTGTTGCAGCTCAACACCCATCTCGACCCGATCGACTGGCGCGGCACCCGCAGCGCCGTCGCGCCCGAGGCCTTCGCCGCCCAGACGCTGCGCTTGCTGGAGGACCGCCGCACGGGCCGCGCCGATGCCGAGGAGCCCTTGGGCCTGCTGACCCACCACCTCGTCCACGACGCGGCGATCTGGTCGCTGGTCCGCGCGTATTGGGAGGTGCTGATGGAGGGGCCGGTGCAGCCGGTCGCGCTGGAGGATTACCTCCCGCAGGGGCCCACGCCGACGCCCTGATCGGCCCCTCGATCCGCCGTCAGAGCGCCTGTCTAAATTACCGTCCAAATCCCCGACCAGATCTCTGCCCTGTCCAGCCGCGCAGGCTCAGACGCAGGGGTTCAGGGCTGGGGCTTGCAGGGGCGCGCAGACGCCGTGTTCAGGGGGCAGGGACCTCCCTCCGGCAGGTCCATTGCCTCCCACGGCGAGGGCTTCCCGGCGGGGTCATCAGGCCGCAGCCTGTCCCCTCATCCCGCGCCAAGCGGCTTGGTGATCAGGATCCACTCCGCCACCTCGCTCTCCCAGCCATCTTTCTCGCAGGGCCGCCGCGCCACCTCGCCATATCCGTGCCGGTCATAGAGCCGCCGCGCCCCGGTGTTGCTGTCCGCTACGATCAGGCTCATCAGCCCCAGTCCCTCCGCCCGGGCCCAATCCTCGGCGACCCCCAGAAGGCCGCTGCCCAACCCCCGGCCACGATGGCCCGGGTAGGTCGCCAGCACGTTCACGTACCAGCTGTCCGGGGCGAGGTTCTCCAACTCCTGCAAGGGGCGGAAGAGCGCGGGCATGTCGTCGGGGATCGGCTCGGGATCGGGGCCGATGACATAGCCGGTGAGGCCCGCAACCGCATGCCCGTCGTGATCCGCCACGATGATCTCGCCCGCCGCGGCCTTGGCGGCCTGCCGCCGTCGGCCGACCTCCCAGGGGTCCTCGACGGGGCCTGCCAGCCCCTGCCAGACGACGAGGGGCAGCCCCTCGCCGGCAAAGAACACGAGGTCGGCCAGCTGGGCCGCATCCTCGGCGGTGGCGAGCCTGTAGGGCTCGTGCAGGGTCAGGGTCATGTCCGGCTCTCCTCCCGGTCGCGACAGGCACGCCGCCGGGCCAGCATAGCAGGTTTCCCCGCGCGCCGCGCCTGCCGTGACGGGGCGGGCGGTCAGCCGCCGTCGCGCACGTCCGCCCATTCGGGGTGACGCCGGAACTGCGCCGCCGCGAAGGGGCAGAGCGGCAGGATCTTCCAGCCGCCGGCCCGTGCGTCCTCCACCGCCCGTGTCACCAGCGCCAGCCCGATGCCCTGCCCGCGGAAGGCATCGGGCACCCCGGTGTGGTCGAGGATGATCAGCCGCGCGCTGGCGCGGGAATAGGTCATCTCCGCCTCGTGGCCGCCGTCGCGGTAGAGGTAGCGCCCCTTGCTGCCGGTCTCTTCCAGTTCGATCCGTCCGCTGTCCATGCTCGTTCTCCTGATCGCGCGGCCCCAGCCTGCGCGCCCGGCGCCGATGTCGCAATCTGCTTGATCGCACAGGCGCTGCGCGACATCTTTCCGCCATGACCCAGACCCATGCCCCCCTCGATGCCGAGCTGCGCCGCGCCATCGCGCCGGTGATCTGCTATCCCACCGACAGCCTGCCGCAGCCGGACCTGCCGCTCTATGCCCGGGCCCGCGCCACGGCCACGAAGGCGGCCGAAACCCTCGTGCCCGCCCGCGACGGCGGCAGCTTCGAGGTGCCGGCGGGCAGCTTCTTCCGGATCACCTGCACCGGTGGCCCGCAGGTGGGCGACCTCAACCTCTGGAATGCCCATGACCTCTCTGAGGGGTTCTACTCCGGCAAGACCCGCGCCCTGCATGGCACCCACCTGACGGTCGGCGACCGGCTCTGGTCGCGCTTCCCGCACCTGCGCCCGATGGCGACGATCACCGCCGATACGCTGGACTGGTACGGCACCGATCCTCACGGCGGCCGGGTGCACGACGTGATCGGCACCCGCTGCGATCCCCATACCAACCACCTGCTGACCGGCCAGCACTACCACCACTGCTGCCAGTCCAACTTGACCCGCGCCCTGGCCGCCGCGCGGGGCCTGCCCCTTGCGGAGGCCGAGGTGACCACCCACGACGTGCTCAATGTCTTCATGTGTACGGGCTTCACCCCGGAGGGGCGCTACTTCATGAAGGCCAGCCCCGTGCGCCCCGGCGACTACCTCGAGTTCTTCGCCGAGATCGACCTGCTGGGTGCGCTCTCCGCCTGCGCGGGCGGGGACTGCAGCGCGGAACATTCCTCCGACACCGCCCCCTGCCACCCGTTGCTGGTCGAGGTATTCACCCCCGATCCCGCCAGCCTCGCCGGCTGGTCCAGCCCCGCGCGCAATGGCTACGATGGCACCCACGGCACCTGACGCAGCTGCACCGCCTGCCAAACGGACGCCCGCTCTGGTTTCCGTTTCGCAAATATCCTCGGGGGGAATTGGCCCCGCAGGGGCCAAGGGGGGCAGACAGCCCCCTTATCTGCTCCCTTTCCCGGCCCCCAGACAGGGCGCCGCAGAGGCGGCGCCGCCGGGCTCAGGCGAAGGCCGCCTCCAGCGCGATTTCCACCATCTCGCCAAAGCTCGACTGCCGGTCCGCCGAGGGCAGCGCCTCGTGGCGCAGCAGGTGGTCCGAGACGGTCAGCACGGCAAGCGCCCGGCAGCCGAAGCGCGCGGCGACGGTGTAGAGCTCGGCGGCCTCCATCTCCACGGCGAGGATGCCATGCCGGGTCATCTGCTCGTTCAGGTCGGGGCGTTCGTCATAGAAGACATCGGCCGAGTAGATCCCGCCCGCGTGGACCCGCGTGCCCTTGGCCTGCGCCGCGGCCCAGGCCGCCTGCAACAGACCGTAATCCGCGCAGGGGGCGAAGTTCAGCTCCTTGAAGAAGCCCTTCGACGGGGTCGACATCGTGCTGGCCGTCATGGCGAGGATCACGTCGCGCAACTGCACCGCCTCCTGCATCGCCCCGCAGGAGCCGATGCGGATCAGGGTCTTGGCGCCGAGGTCGCGGATCAGTTCGTTGGCATAGATCGAGAGCGAGGGCATCCCCATGCCGGAGCCCTGGATCGTCACCCGGTTGCCCTTCCACGTGCCGGTGTAGCCCAGCATGCCGCGGACCTCGTTCACCAGCTTCACGTCGTCGAGGAAGGTCTCCGCGGCCCAGCGGGCGCGGTAGGGGTCGCCGGGCATCAGGACGGTTTCGGCGATGTCCTGCGGTTCTGCGCCGATATGGATGGTCATGAGGGGCTCTTCTCCGTGATCGCCTTCGGGGTGGCGGGATCATCGGCGCGCGCGGAGGCTTTGTCCATCCTCGCCCCGCCGTCAGCCGTTCCCTCGGCGGCGCCATGCAGGGTCACGCTGCCGGCCAGCACCGGGTGGGCGGCAAGCGCGGGGGCCAGGACCTCGCTCTGGAGCAGGGCGCGGGTCTCGGCGGCCAGCTCCGCGGGCAGATCCCCCAGAACGCCCTTGCGGGCCGAGAGGACGATGCGGCGCGAGAGCGGCGCGAAGGGCAGGGGGTGGACCTCGAGATCGGGCATCAGCCGTCGGGCGCGCATCAGGGCCAGCGGCGGCAGGATCGTCCAGCCCGCACCGCGCGAGACGATGGCGAGGATGGCGTGGTAGCTGTCCAGCTCGAACCGGTGCGAGAGCGTGAGGTTCTGCTGCGCCAGATGGGTCTGGATCAGCCGCCCCATGTAATGCCGCGTGGTGTAGAGCACGAGCGGGCGCGCCTGAAGCTGCGGCAGCAGCGGCGCCTGCGTGTCGAGCGCACCCCGGGCGGCGGCCACGACGAAGCCCTCGGTCAGCAGCGGATGCCGCTCGGCCCAGTCCTCGGTCCCGCCCATCTCGGCCGCGACCACCAGATCGAGCGCCTCGGATTCCATCTGGTCATGCAGGTAGTGGCTGGCCCCGGTCTCCAGCAGGAACTGGCAGCCGGTCAGCCGGTCGGCCATACGGGTCAGCAGGGCAGGGGTGACGTCGGCCTCCAGGTCCTCGATCATCCCCAGCCGCAGCCGGGTCAGGCGAAAGCGCCCGGCCTGTGCCAGTTCCGCGCGGGCCTGAGCGGCCTCGTTCAGGATCGACTGTGCCCGTCGGCGAAAGACCTCGCCCTCGGGGGTCAGCTCCAGCGGCCGCGCGGAGCGGATCATCAGCGTGACCCCGAGCGCGGCCTCGAGGTTGGTCAGCTGCTGGCTGACGGCCGAGGGGCTGGCCCCCAGCCGTCGTGCCGCGACCGAGATCGACCGCTCCTCGACCGTGGCCACGAAGACCTCGATCCCCCACAGGGTGATCCGTCCGGCGGGCGCGGTCATGGGCAATCCCTCTCGGGGTTACTCGTCCATGTCGGACAGTTTCTTCTGCAACTCGGCGAGCTGTTTCTTGATCGCGGAGAGGTCGTCCTTCTCCTCGGTCTTCTCGTCCTCGCGGCCGGGGCCGGACCAGTTCTGGGCGAAGCCGCTGGTCATGGCCTTCAGGAAGGCCTCCTGCTGCGCCTGCATGGCCTCGAACCCGGGCATCTTGGCCGCCATCGGATTCATCTCGATCATCTTGGACTGTCCGTCGCGCAGCATCTCGAAGGAGGCGGCGAGGAACTGGGGCACCACCGATTGCGCCTGGGTGGTGTAGCTGCGCACGAGATCGGTCAGCACGGCGAGCGGCAGGACGTTCTCGCCACGGCTCTCATGCTCGGCCACGATTTGCAGAAGGTATTGCCGGGTCAGGTCGTCGCCGGATTTCAGGTCGACGATCTGGACTTCGCGGCCCTCGCGAATGAAGCCCGCGATATCTTCGAGCGTGACGTAATCAGACGTCTCCGTATTGTAGAGACGGCGCGAGGCGTAACGCTTGATCAAAAGAGGCTTGCTGGTATCTGCCACGGAAATCCCTCCCAAATGCAGCACTGCAGCAAAGCTTAAGTCAGCTTAGATAAAAAAGAAAGGGCGGGCACATGGCCCGCCCAATCATCTGGCGCCCCTGATCAAGGGGGAGGAGCTACCGGGGCGCCGAGAGCGTTCCGGCCCTTCGCATCCGTATGGAGCGGAAAGCCGGAGTGCTGTCGCGACTTACTTCGCTGCCGCTTTCTTGGCTGCGGTCGTCACGTCCTTGGTCGCCTTCTGAACGGCGGCCGAGGCTTCCTCGGTCATGTCCTTGCCGGCTGCCATCATCAGTTCGACGGTTTCCGACTGCAGCTTCTTTGCGATTTCTGCAAAGGCCGACATGTATTCCGAGGTTGCTTCGGCTTGGGCCGAGGCGAAATCGGTCATCGCTTTGGCGTAGTCTGCGGGCTCCGACTTGGCCTTGGACAGGTCTGCCAGCTTGGTCAGGGTGTCCTTGGTCCACTTGGTCGAAACTTCGGCCGACTTGTCGGCGGCTTCCAGAGCCACTGCCGACATTTTCTCACCCAGCGATGCTTGGGTTTTGAAGGCGTCGTCCATGACCGACATGTCCACGGGGAAGGCCCCCATCATGTCTTTCATCATGGTGGTGAAATCTTGGGTCTTAGCCATTGGTCTTTCCTCTCTTCGCTGTCCGGGCGGGCGGTCCCGGGGGTCATTCGCTGTTGAGAGGAATATGAATGCTGCGGCGCAGAAAATCAAGTCTTTCTTGCTGCGTCGCAGAATATTTACAGGGCCCGGGGGCCTCAGCCCGCCGCCGTCAGGGTGACATACTTGCCCGGCGCGGGCCCGATCGGCGGGTGGTTTTCATCGCCAGGTTCCCTTGCGGCAACCATTTTTCCCGATTTCTTGGCCAGCCACTCGGACCAGCGCGGCCACCAGGAGCCCTCGTTGTAAGTCGCCCCGGCCAGCCAGCCATCGGCCTCCTGCGAGAGGTCGTCGTTGGTGTAGTGGCCGTATTTCTTCTTCGAGGGCGGGTTCACGATCCCCGCGACATGCCCCGATTCGGAGACGATGAAGGTCCGGTCGCGCGACTTGGTCATCCGGTAGCCGCGGTAGCTGTCCTTCCACGCCGCGATGTGATCGCGCTCGCAGGTGACCGAGAAGGTCGGCACCGAGATGTCACTGATATGCAGCGTCTCGCCGAAGAGCTCGATCCCCGTGGTGGTGAACTCGTTGCCCTGGCAGAGCTGGCGCAGGTACTGGATCGCCATCTTGGCCGGCAGGTTGGTGCCGTCCCCGTTCCAGTGCAGCAGGTCGAAGGCGGGCGGGGCCTCGCCCAGCATGTAGCTGCGGATCGCCGGGCCATAGATCAGGTCGTTGGAGCGCAGGAAGGAGAAGGTGCGCGACATGATATGGCTGCGCAGGATACCTTTCTCCCTGACTTCCGCCTCGATGGCATCGACGAAATCGTTCTGCAGGAAGGGCGTGAACTCCCCCTGTTCCGAGAAGTCGGTCAGCGTGGTGAAGAAGGTCGCCGACTTCACCGACTTGTCGCCGCGCTTCTTCATCAGCGACAACATCAGGCTCGTGGTCGTGCCCGCGATGCAGTAGCCCACCACGTTCACCTGCTTCTGCCCGGTGATCGCCTTGGCCTCGTTGATCGCGGTGAGGAAGCCCTCTTCTATATACTCCTCCATCCCGACGTCCCGGTAGCTTTCGTCCGGGTTGATCCAGGACACCACGAAGAGCGTGAAGCCCTGATCGGTGATGTACTTGATCAGGCTGTTCTGCGCCTTCAGGTCGAGGATGTAGAACTTGTTGATCCACGGCGGGAAGATCACCAGCGGGATCGCGTGCACCTGTTCGGTGGTCGGCGTGTACTGGATCAGCTCCATCATCCGGTTGCGATAGACGACCTCGCCCTTGGTGGAGGCGATGTTCTCGCCCATCTTGAAGGCCTTGTCGTCGGCCAGCTTCACGACGAACTGGCCCTTGTTGGCCTCGATGTCGCTGACGAGGTTCTCGTATCCCTTCACCAGCGACTCGCCCTCGGTCTCGATCGCGCGTTCCAACGCGTCGGGGTTGGTGGCGAGGAAGTTGGTCGGCGCCATCATGTCGATGATCTGGCGCGCGAAGTACTGCAGGCGGCGCTTCTCGATCGGGTCGAGATCCTCGGCGTCTTCGACCGCCCGGGAGATTGCCTGAGCGTTCAGCATGTACTGCTGCTTGATGAAGTTGAAGTAGGGATGGGTCTTCCAGAGCGGGTTGGAAAACCGCCGATCCTCGGGAGTCGAGTCGGGCGGAGCCTCGAATTTGCCCTTGGCCAGCGTTTGCTGGGCCTCAAGAAAATGTTTTACGGACTGCCCCCAGAACTCCAGCTGGTGCTCGAAGATGCGCGCCGGGTTCTCCATCGACTGGGCCCAATAGGCGTTTGCTGCATCTGCGAAAAGCGCGGTGTCCGGGGCGTTTAGCCCCGGGTTGGGCTGGTCGCGATTGGCCACGGCGGTGAACAGCCGCTGCGTAAGCGCCTCCACCTTGGCGAGGTTTTCGTCGATCCGTTCAACGGTATCCGACGGGACGTCGCCTTTACCCTCGGACGAGTGATCGGTTGCCATAGTGCCAAATCCCCCCTATTTTTCTGCCATGCAGCAAACGCAGTCGCGGCGCCAGCTCGGGGGAGCACCGCTGACAGCGCGGGGCTTGCCCGAACAAGGAGACGCATTATGCGCTTTATGGCAACCTACGACCTTATGGAGACCATTCGCAACACGAACCAGTGGATGGCCTCCTCCGCCTCTTCGATTACGTCTTATCCCGCCTTCGCCGCGATCCCGAACCCGGCGCTGAAACTCTTCGGGGCGTGGGGCGAGGTGATGGAACGATCCTACAAGCGGATGGTGACCAAGCCGAGCTGGGGCATCTACACCGTAACCTGTGCAGACGGGCGCGATCACGTCGTCTCGGTCGAGACAGTGCTCAAGCGGCCCTTCGGTGACCTGATCCATTTCCGGGTGCAGGGACGTGAAGAGAAAAAGCGGAAAATCCTGCTCGTCGCGCCGATGTCCGGCCACTACGCGACGCTTTGCCGCTCCACGGTGATGAGCCTCCTGCCCGATTGCGAGCTCTACGTGACCGACTGGCACAACGCGCGCGACATTCCCGTCTCCGAGGGCAAGTTCGACGTCGAGGATTACACCCTCTACCTCGTCGACTTCATGAAGGAGCTTGGCCCCGATACCAACGTCATCGCGATCTGCCAGCCGGCCCCGCTGACGCTGGCCGCCGTTGCCTACCTTGCCGAGGACGCGCCCGAGGCGCAGCCCGCGACCATGACGCTGATCGGCGGCCCGATCGACCCGGACGCCACCCCGACCGAGGTGACCGACTTCGGCAACCGCGTGACCATGGGCCAGCTCGAAGAGACGATGATCCAGCAAGTCGGCTTCAAGTATGACGGCGTCGGCCGCAAGGTCTATCCGGGCCTGCTTCAGCTGACGTCCTTCATCGCCATGAACGCCGACCGCCACGCCTCGGCCTTCGTGGACCAGATCTTCCGCGTCGCCCGCGGCGAGGCCTCGGACCACGATCACCACAACCGCTTCTACGACGAGTATCTCGCGGTGATGGACATGACGGCGGAATTCTACCTCTCGACGGTGGAGCGGATCTTCAAGAACTGCGAGATCGCCAAGAACGAGTTCACCGTGAACGGCAAGAAGGTCGACATCGGCGCGATCACCACCGTCGCCGTGAAGACCGTCGAGGGCGAGAAGGACGATATCTCGGCCCCCGGCCAGTGCGTCGCCGCGCTTAAGCTGATGACCGGCGTGCCGGACAGCAAGAAGAGCGAACACCTCGAACCGGGCGCGGGCCACTACGGCATCTTCGCCGGCTCGTCGTGGCGCAACAACATCCGCCCGCTGGTGCTGGAGTTCATCGACGCCAACGCGCGCAAGCCTGCCTCCAAGCCGCAGCTCGTCATCAACGAGTGACGCGGCAGGCCCTGCCTGAACTCTTTGACGGCCGCCCCCGGGGGCGGCCGTTTCGCGGTGCGGCCCGGGGCAGGGTGGCCCTCAGATCAGGAGCCCGGCGGCCCCTTCGTGGCGCAGCAGCGCGACCTTGGTCTCGATCCCGCCCGCGCCGGAAAACCCGCCCAACCCGCTGGCCCCCAGAACCCTGTGGCAGGGGATGATCACCGGGATCGGGTTGCCGCCACAGGCCTGCCCGATGGCCTGTGCGGGCCGTCCCAGCCGTTTCGCCAGATCGCCATAGGTCCGGGTCTCACCGAAGGGGATCGCCGCCATCTCGGCGCAGACCGCCTGTTGCAGCGCCGATCCCGCCACACTCAGCGGCAGGTCGAAGCCCTCCCGCCTGCCCTCGAAGTAGGCCGAAAGCTGGCCGGCGGCCTCCTCCAGCAGGGCTGCATCGGCGTCATCGCCCGCGCTCTCGGGCAGGCTGTCCCAGCCCAGCCGGGTGATCGCGCCCTCCCGTGCCTCCAGCACGAGACGGCCGACGGGTGTATCGAGCGCGCGCAACATCGGGGCATCCTGCCCCTTGCGCAGGGGGGCGGCAAGGGCCAAGGGAAGGGCGCGGGTCGCAACGTCTTCCGGGAATGTCGTTTCCGGCGCTGACGCAGGCCCGCAATCCGGCACATTGCCTGCAACACCGCCAGTTCACGAGGACCCTCCATGACCAGCATCGCCCTGACCGTCCAATGCGAAAGCCGCCGCGGCATCGTCGCCGGTATCTCGGGCTTCCTCGCCGAACATGGCTGCAACATTTCCGACAGCCACCAGTTCGACGATCAGGAGACCGGCCAGTTCTTCATGCGCGTCACCTTCGCCAGCGAGACCGGCGCCACCCAGCCCGATCTCGAGGCCGCCTTCGCCCCGCTGGCGGAAGACTTCGGCATGACCTTCGCCTTCCATGACCAGTCGGAGAAGATGAAGGTCATCATCATGGTTTCGCGCTTCGGCCACTGCCTGAACGACCTGCTCTACCGTTGGCGCATCGGGGCACTGCCGATCGACATCGTGGCGGTGATCTCGAACCACATGGACTACCAGAAGGTCGTGGTGAACCATGACATTCCCTTCCACTGCATCAAGGTGACGAAGGAGAACAAGCCGCAGGCCGAATCCGCGATCATGGACGTGGTCCGCGAAACCGGCGCCGAGCTGATCGTACTGGCCCGCTACATGCAGATCCTCTCGGACGAGATGTGCCAGAAGATGTCGGGGCGGATCATCAACATCCACCACTCCTTCCTGCCCTCCTTCAAGGGCGCCAACCCCTACAAGCAGGCCTACGAGCGCGGCGTGAAGCTGATCGGCGCGACGTCCCACTACGTGACCGCCGACCTCGACGAGGGTCCGATCATCGAGCAGGACACCGTGCGCGTCACCCATGCGCAATCGCCCTCGGACTACGTCAGCCTCGGCCGCGACGTGGAGGCCCAGGTGCTGGCCCGCGCGATCCACGCGCACATCCACCACCGCGTCTTCCTGAACGGCAACAAGACCATCGTCTTCCCGGCCTCGCCGGGCGGCTATGCCTCTGAACGCATGGGCTGAGGCGGCGTCGGATGTGAGTATTTGGGGAAAGATGAAGCCCCGGGGCCTTCCTTTCCGTTTCCCAAATATCCCCGCCGGAGGCTAGAAACTCTCAGCCTCCGGTGCCGATCTCGGGCAGCCCGCTCAGGCGCGCCACGCATTCGGCGGTGTTCTTCGTCCCCATCTTCTCGTTCAGCTTCGCCCGGTGCGCCTCGACCGTGCGCGGCGAGATCGCCAGCAACCGGGCGATGTCCTTCGAGGTCCGCCCCTCGGTCAGCAGCATCGCCACCTGCCGCTCCCGGCGGGTCAGCTGCACGAGCGGACGGCTCTCCGAGATATCCGTCATGCACCAGACCGCGCGGGCGAAGGGATCGCCGGGCGTGAGCGAGCGGCCCTCGACCCGGCACCAGAAGTGGCCGCCGTCGCGGCGGCGCATGATCCGGGTGTCGCCGTAGCGCCCGGTCTCGCGCATCTCGGCCTGTCCGATCTCGCCGATGCGGCGGTATTCCTCGGCAGAGGGATAGAGCCGCGACAGCGACTTCCCCGCGAGGTCGGCGGGCGCATAGCCGAAGATCGCGGCGAATTCCCCGTTGCAGGTCTCGATCTCCCGGTGCCGTGTCACGGCAAGGCCCACGGGGGCGAGGTCGAAGGCGAGGCGCATCGCCTCCAGCCGGTCGGTCACGCAGCACCTCCTCCGAAACCGCGTAGTTTTCCCAATGGGCCTTGGCGGCCCCTCGGGTCTACTATGACCGTCAGCAAGTGGAGGAGACAAGATGGACACCAAGGACGCCTGCATCGTCGGCTGGGGGCACACCCCCTTCGGCCGCCGCGAGGAAGACCTGGAGGGGCTGATCGGCCTCGCCGTGACGGAAGCGATCGAGAGCGCCGGGATCGAGGCCGCGCAGATCGACGGGATCTGGCTGGGGCATTTCAACGCCGGCATGGTGCGCGACGGCTTCGCCTCCTCGCTGGCGCTTCAGGTGGATGACGCGTTGCGCTTCACCCCCGCGACCCGCTGCGAGAATGCCTGCGCCAGCGGCTCGGCCGCGCTCCATGCGGCGCGCAACGCGATCCGGGCCGGTGATGCGAAGGTGGCGCTGGTGATCGGGGCGGAGAAGATGACCGCGCTGGACACCGCCGGCGTGACCGATGCGCTGATGCAGGCGGGCTATGCCAAGGAGGATGACGGGCAGAGCTTCCCGATGATCTTCGCCCGCTTCGCGGAGAGCTATTTCCAGCGCTACGGCGATCATTCCACGACGCTGGCCAGGATCGCCGCCAAGAACCACCGCAATGCGCTTGCGAACCCGCTGGCCCACCTGCGCAAGGACCTGGGCGAGGAGTTCTGCAACACGGTGAGTGAGAAGAACCCGATGATCGCGCCGCCCTTGCGGATGAGCGATTGCTCCCTGATCTCGGACGGGGCGGCGGCGTTGATCCTCGTGGCCGACGACATGGCCGAGGAGTTCGACCACGCCATCGGGTTCCGCGCAGCGGTGCAGGTGAACGACTACCTGCCCATGTCCCGGCGCGAGTTGCTGGACTTCCCCGGCCCGGCCGAGGCCTTCCGCCGCGCCTATGCGGCCGCGGGTGTGGGCGTGAACGACCTGTCTTTCGCCGAGGTGCATGATTGCTTCACCATCGCCGAGCTGCTCAGCTACGAGGCCATGGGGCTGGCGCCCAAGGGGCAGGGCGCGCGCGCCATCGAGGAGGGCACCGTGCTGAAGGGGGGCGCCCTGCCGGTGAACGTCTCGGGCGGGCTGAAGGCCAAGGGGCATCCGGTGGGGGCCACCGGGGTCTCGATGCATGTGCTGGCCGCGCGGCAGCTGGCGGGGCAGGCGGGCGAGATGCAGCTGCCCGGGGCCGAACTGGGCTGTGTCTTCAACATGGGCGGCTCGGGCGTGGCGAACTACGTCTCGATCCTCGAAAGGGTCGGGGGCAAGGCATGAACCCGGCCGAATGGCTGGCCCGCAGTGCCGCGCGCGATCCCGCGCGCCCGGCGCTGCTGGCGGGGCGGGAGGTCGTCGCGGATTACGGCGCCTTCGCTGTCCGGGCGGCGGCCGTGGCCGGGGGGCTTGCGGCGCGCGGGATCGGGCCGGGTGACCGGGTGGCGGTCTTTGCCAAGAACTGCCCCGAGTACCTGATCGCGCTTTACGGCATCTGGTGGCGGGGCGCCGTGGCGGTGCCGGTGAATGCCAAGCTGCACCCGCGCGAGGCGGCCTTCATCGTGGAGGATGCGGGCGCGGCGCTGGTCCTGTGTGACGCAGGACATGCGGCGGGGCTGGAGGCGCTGTGCCCGGGCAGCGCGGTCGTCGCCATCGGCGGGGCGCAGTGGCAGGCGCTGGAGGCCGGGCCGCCGCAGGCGCTGCCCCATGCCACGGCGGCGGAGGAGTTGATCTGGCTCTTCTACACCTCCGGCACCACCGGCAAGCCCAAGGGCGTCATGCTGGAGGCGCGGCATCTGGAGGCGATGGCCTTGGGCTATTTCGCGGACGTGGACGCGGTGACGGTGGAGGATGCGGCGCTCTATGCCGCGCCGATGTCCCACGGGGCCGGGCTCTACAACTTCATGCATGTGATGATGGGCGCGCGCCATGTCATTCCGCCCTCGGGCGGGTTCGACGCGGGCGAGGTCCTGGAACTGGCGGCGGATCTGGGCAATGTCTCGATGTTCGCAGCCCCCACGATGGTGCGGCGGCTGGTGGACGCGGCGCAGGCGCAGGGCAGCCGGGGCGAGGGGCTCAAGACCATCGTCTACGGCGGCGGGCCGATGTACGTGGCCGATATCACCGAGGCGGTGGAGCTGATGGGGCCGCGCTTCGTGCAGATCTACGGGCAGGGCGAATGCCCAATGGCGATCACCGTGCTGGGCCGGGAGGAGGTGGCGGACAGGAGCCGCCCGGACTGGCGTGCAAGGCTGGGTTCCGTCGGGCGGGCGCAGAGCACCGTGCGGGTGCGGGTGGCCGATGCCGAGGGGCGCGACCTGCCGCCGGGCGAGGTGGGCGAGATCCTCGTGCAGGGCGCGCCGGTGATGCGGGGCTACTGGCGCCGGGCCGAGGCCTCGGCCGAGACGCTGAAGGGCGGCTGGCTCTGGACCGGGGACATGGGGGCGCTGGACGGTGCGGGCTACCTGACGCTGCACGACCGTTCGAAGGACGTGATCATCTCGGGCGGCACGAACATCTACCCCCGCGAGATCGAGGAGGCGCTGCTGGAGCATCCGGCGGTCACCGAGGTCTCGGTCATCGGGCGGCCCGATCCGGAGTGGGGCGAGGTCGTGGTGGCCTACGTGGTGGGCGCGGCGGAGCCCGGGGCGCTGGATGCGCTCTGCCTTGAGCGGATCGCGCGGTTCAAGCGGCCCAAGGCCTATGTGTTCCTGCCTGCCCTGCCGAAGAACAACTACGGCAAGGTGCTGAAGACCGAACTGAGGGCGATGGACGCGGAGAGCGTCTGAGCTGCGTTCGGCGGGACGAGGTTGCGCCTGCGGCGGGACGCGATTGCGCCTGCGGCGGGCGGGGAGAGGGGGCTGTCTGCCCCTTCTTGCGGGTCTGCGACCCGCAATTCACCCCCGAGGATATTTTCGAGCAAGAGATGGAGAGTGGCCGGGCCACCCAGGTGGGCCTGTCTTTTTTGTTTTTTATCAATGGGATGTAGGGGTGGTGCAAATGGCACAAGCGGATCGTTGACAGAATCTGATTCGCGGTGTTTCATTATTGTATAGCGTGTTTTGAGGAGTGAAACAACGCGCTTTGACATAAAGGGGAGGAGGCCCTTCATGAAACTGTTCAGTCTGACGGCTGTGCTTGCCTGTGCCTTGCCGGTTGCGGGGATGGCGCAGGAGGTGACGATCAAGATGGGGCATGCCGCCTCGTCGAAACATATCTTCCAGCAGGGTCTGGAAATCTTTGCGGAAAAGGTGGCGGAGAAGACCGATGGCGCGGTCAAGGTAGAGGTCTATGGCGACCGCCAGCTGGGCGACGACAAGCAGCTGCTGGAGGGGCTCCAGATCGGGCTCATCGACGGGGCGCTGGTGTCTTCGGCGACCTTGCCGCTGGTGCTGGGCACCGCGGGCTTCGACGCGCTGCAGCTGCCCTTCGTGGTGGACAGCTACGCGCAGCTCTCGGAGGTGCTGACCTCGGACCTGGGCGACACGCTTCTGGCGACGCTGGAGGACAGCGCGATCAAGGGCGTGGGCTTCGTCGAGGCGGGGCAGCGGCACTTCCTGACCCGGGGCGAGGCGGTCACCGAGACTGCCGGCTTTGCCGGGCTGAAGACCCGGATCGTGCCGATCCCGCTGCACAAGGCGATCTGGGAGGGCATCGGCGTCAACCCGATCGGCATGGCCTATGGCGAGGTCTATTCGGCGCTGGAGACCGGCACGATCGACGCGGTGGAGATCAACCTCTCCTCGATCCAGTCGGAAAGCCTCTATGACGCGGCCAAGAACGTGACCATGACCGGCCATTACTTCTGGCCCGGGGTGATCATGCTGTCCGGCATGACCTGGGACAAGCTGAGCGACGACCAGAAGGCCGCGGTGGAGGCCGCGGGCAAGGAAGCCACCACCGAGGCCTATGCCCTCGCCGCCAGCCAGGAGGCCGATACCCGCGCCTACCTGGAGGAGAACGGCGTGACGGTGTCGGAGCTCTCGGACCTCGACAAGATGCAGGCGGCGACTGCCTCGGTCGTCGAGGACTGGACCGCCAAGGACCCGCTGATCGGCGAGTTCGTGGCGGCCTTCCGGTCCGAGAAGTGAGGGGGCAGGGATGAGCACGAATGTCTACCGCTGGACCGAACTGCCCCGCGAGGACGTGCGCCCGGGGGTGTCCCGGACCGCGTTCCGGGGCGACGGGGCCATCATGGTCATGAACTGGCTGGAGCCGGGCATGGAGAAGAAACCCCATTCCCACCCCTTCGAGCAGCTCGCCTATATCCTGCAGGGGCGCGTGCGCTTCGAGATCGGCGAGGACGTTGTCGAGGTGGGGGCGGGCGAGGTCGTGCGCATCCCCCCCGACGTGGTCCATGCCGGCGAGGCGCTGGGCGAGGAGGTTGCGATCAACCTCGACGTCTTCGCGCCCGCACGGGCCGACTACCTGCACCTGACGGCCTACCAGGAGAAGGACTTCTCCTGACCTGATCCGTCGCGCGGGCGGCCCGGCTGCCCGCGCCATCCAGAGTTTCAACAGACCGTCCCGCGAGCGCTGCGCGGGGACGGGCCCGCGCGGCCTGTCCCCCGGTGCCCTGCACCCCGGCGCCCCGCGCCTGCAAGACCCGGCGCCCGAGCGCCTGAAGGAGGAAGAATGACCCATATGTCCATCCAGAGGCCGTTCCGCATGGCCCTGCGTTGGCTTCTGGTCACGCTGGTCGGCGCGCTGCTGACGCTGATGATCGTGCAGGTCGTGCTGCGCTACGGGTTCAATGCCTCGCTCCTCTGGGCCGAGGAGATGTGCCGCTACATGCTGATCTGGCTGTCGTTCCTGGCCGCCGTGCTGGCCTTCGAGCGGGGCGAGGTCGCCTCGCTCACCTTCCTGGCCAATGCCCTGCCGCGGGTGCCCGCGCTCCTGCTGGCCGCACTCTGCGCGGCGCTTTCCATGGGGCTGTGCCTGCTGCTGGTCTGGTACGGCTGGCTCTATGCCGAGCGGGCGGGGCGGGCGGTGATCCCCGCGATGCGCTTCATCCTCGAGGATATCTTCGGCGAGAATGCCCCGCAGGCGCCCGGCACCTTCTGGGTCTATATCGCGCTGCCGGTGGGCATGGGCCTGCTGGCGCTGCGGCTGCTGGGGGACCTCGTCCTCTGCCTTGCGGCGATCCCGCGGGGCGAGACGCTGGGCCAGGTGCTGGAGCGCGGGCAGGAGGGGCTTGTCGAATGACCCTCTACCTCGTGATCTTCGTGGGCGCGATGGTGCTGGGCATTCCCATCGCCTTCTCGCTGGGGCTGTCCTCGGTGGTCTACCTTCTGGCCTTCGACCGCTGGCAGCTGATGATCGGCTTCCCGCAGAAGATGATCGCCGGCATCGACAATTTCGTCCTGCTGACGATCCCCTTCTTCATTCTGGCCGGAAACCTGATGAATTCGGCAGAACTGACGCGCCAGATCGTGCGCTTTGCGCAGATGCTGGTGGGGCGCGTGAAGGGCGGGCTGGCCGTGGTGAACGTGGTCGCCTCGATGATGTTCTCGGGCGTGTCGGGGGCGGCCACGGCCGAGGCCTCGGCCATCGGCTCGATCATGATCCCGGCCATGGTGCGCGACGGCTACAAGGCGGCCTATGCGGCGGCACTGACCGCAACGGGCTCGATCCTCGGGCCGCTGGTGCCCCCCTCGCTGTCGCTGATCCTCTATGGCGTGCTTACGGGCACCTCGATCTCCGACCTGTTCCTCGCGGGCATCGTGCCGGCCTTCGCGCTCTGCGCCCTGCTGATCTGCTATGCCCTGTGGCGCGCCAAGGTCGAGGACCACCCGCTGCCCGAGGCGATCCCGGCGCAGGAACGCAAGGGGCTGGCCATCAAGGCGCTGCCCGCGCTGCTGCTGCCCGTGATCATCGTGGGTGGCATCCGCAGCGGGGTCTTTACCCCGACCGAAGCCGCCGCGGTGGCCGCGCTCTATGCGCTGATCATCGGCGGGCTGCTGTATCGCACCCTCAGCGCGGCCAAGATCGCGCAGGCCTTCTATGACACGGCGACCATGACGGCGGGGGTGATGCTGATCGTGGCCATGGCCTCGATGACCGCCTTCATCCTTGGGATTGAGAACATCCCGCGCGCCATTGCCGCCGCCCTGCGCGGGGTGAGCGAGGAGCCCTGGGTTCTGATCCTGCTCCTGAACCTCGTGCTGCTGGTGCTGGGCCTGTTTTTGGAACCGCTGGCCGCACTGGTGCTGGCAATGCCGATCCTGAACGAGATCTTCCCGCTGCTTGGCATCGACGCGGTGCAGTTCGGGATCATGGTCGTGCTGAACCTGATGATCGGGATGATCACGCCGCCGGTGGGGCTGTGCCTCTTCATCGTGTCGGCCATCGGGAAACAGCCGCTGGAGAAGGTCGCGCTGGCGATCCTGCCCATGATCGCGATCTGCCTGATCACGCTGCTGCTGGTGGCCTTCGTCCCGGCGCTGACCCTCAGCCTGCCCGCGCTTCTAGGAGGATAACATGGGCGATATTTCCAACTCCAACACGACGAACCAGTCCACCGTGGCGGCTTTTGCCATCCTCGAGGAAATGGCCCGGGTGGCCGAACCCGCGCGGGTGACGGACCTTGCCAACGGCCTCGGGATGCCGCGGGCGCGGATCTACCGCTACCTGCAAACGCTGGTGACGCTGGGCTATGTCCGGCAGGACCCCGAGACGGAGCGCTACCGGCTGACGCTGAAGCTCTTCCACCTCGGGCAGGCGATTGCCGACGGCACCCAGCTGACCGCTGCCGCGCGCCCGATCATGCAGGCGCTGCGCACGCAGGTGCAGCAGACCGTCACCCTCTCGATCCCCGAGGCGAGCGGCATGCGCGTCCTCGATATTTTCCGGGTCGAGACGCCGGTGCAGATCGTCACCAAGCCCGGCGCGGTCCTGCCGCTGGAGACCTCGGCGCAGGGCAAGCTGGCGCTCGCCTTCTGGTCCGCCGTGGCGGGCCGCGATCTGCCGGAACCGCTTGCCTCGCAGGTGGCCGAGGCGCGGCGCAGCGGCTGGGCCGTGGCCCCTCAGGAAACCCTGCCGGGCGTGAACGCCGTCTCGGCCCCGATCTTCGACATCGAGGGACGCTTCGTGGCGACGGTGACCATCGTCGGCTCGGTGCAGCACCTCACCCCGGAACCGGCGGAGGCCTTCGTGGCTGCCGTCACGCGCGCGGCCCGCGAGATCTCGGCCGATCTTGGATGCATGGAGTACCCCGTATGACCCGATATTCCCTCGCCATCGACATCGGCGGCACCTTCACTGATGCCGTTCTGCTGGCCGATGATGGCCGCAGCTTCGTCGACAAGACCCTGACCACGCACAACAATCTTCTGGAAGGCTTCTTCCGCGGGGTGGAGCTGGTCACCGGCCATGCGGGCATCGCACCCACCGACGTGGACGACGTGGTGGTCCATGCCACGACCGTGGTGACCAACGCGCTGATCGAGCGGAAGGGCCCGCCGGTCGGCCTGATCCTGACCGAAGGGTTCCGCGACATCCTCTATATCCGCGAGGAACACCGCTATGACATGTACGATCCGCAGATCGAATTCGCCGAGCCGCTGATCCCGGCGGAGCGGACCTTTACCCTGAAGGAACGCACCTTTGCCGACGGCACGGTGGGCACGCCCGTGGACCGCGACGAGGTCCTCAAGGTCATCGCCGATTGCCGGGCCAAGGGCATCGTGTCGGTCGCGGTCTGCCTGCTGAACGCCTATCGCAACGGGAAGAACGAGGAAGAGGTGCGCCGCATCTTCGCCGAGGAAGCGCCGGACATCTATGTCTCGATCTCCTCCGTCATCGCGCCGCAGATGCGGGAATACCTGCGCGCCTCCACCACGGCGATCAACGCCTACACGGTGCCGATCACGCGGCCCTACCTGACCGCGCTGATTGCCGAGCTGAAGGACCGCGGCTTCAAGCAGCAGCCGCTGATCATGCTGTCCAATGGCGGGGTGATCGGGGCGGAACGCGCCTCGACCATGCCGGTTCGGATGATCGAAAGCGGCCCGGCGGCGGGGGCTCTGGTGGCCTGCTACTTCAGCCGCATCTTCGGGATCCCCGACCTCATCAGCTTCGACATGGGCGGGACCACGGCCAAGGCCTGCATGGTGCAGAACCATGAGCCGCTGGTCACCGGCACCTTCGAGGTCGACCGCCGCTATCGGTTCAAGCCCGGCTCGGGCATGCCGATCACCGTGCCTTCCATCGACATGATCGAGATCGGGGCCGGGGGCGGCTCCATCGCCTGGGTGAACGACCTGGGCCTGCTCAAGATCGGGCCGGAATCCGCGGGCTCCATGCCCGGGCCGGTCTGCTATGGCCGGGGCGGCGAAGACCCCTGCGTGACCGATGCCGACCTCGTGCTGGGCATCCTGAATGCCGACCGCTTCCTTGGCGGGGACATGAAGCTGAACCTCTCGGGGGCCGAGGCCGCCTATGATCGCCTTGGCGAGACGCTGGGCCTGAGCCGCGAAAAAGCAGCCTGGGGCGTCTTCGAGGTCGTCTGCGAACAGATGGCCGCCGCGACCCGGACCCACGCCACCGAACGGGGCATCGACTATCGCGGGCAGCCGCTTTTGGCCTTTGGCGGGGCGGGGCCGGTGCATGCCTGCATGGTGGCCGAACTGACGGAAAGCCCCAAGGTGATCTATCCGCCGCTGGCCTCGGTCCTGTCGGCCTTTGGCACGCTGGTGACGCCGGCGCAGATCGACCTCGTGCGCAGTCATGTGGCGACGCTGGACACGATCGACTGGTGCGGCGTGGATAAGGTGCTGGACAGCATGATCGTTGAGGGCTCCACCGCACTGGCCGAGGCCGGTATCCGCGAGGAGGAGTTCACCTTCACCTTCGCGGCCGAGATGCGCTACCTCGGGCAGCAGTCCGAGGTACGGATCGACCTGCCCGCAGACCCGCGCAAGATGCGCGACGCGCAGGCGATCAAGGACATCTTCGAGGCAGAATACGACAAGCAGTACGGCCTCAAGCTCGACGGGATGGAGATCGAGATCGTCAACTGGCTGGTCACCGCCTCGGGCCGCCAGCCGAAACGCGATCCCGGCCAGGCGGGCCTTGACGGGGACCGGGGCGAGGAGACGCGCCCCGTTCACATCAAGGGCGAGGCGCAGGAGGTGCCGGTCTGGCAGCGCCGCGCCATCAGCGAAACGGACCGCATCGCCGGTCCGGTCATCATCGAAGAACGCGAAACGACGATCTTTGTCCTCGGCGGCTGGGTCGTGACACGCCACGAGAGCGGCAGCCTCGTGGCCGAGAAGACGGGAGAAGCAGCATGAGCATGGATGGCGTCGAACTTCAGATCCTCTGGTCCAACCTGATCGGGATCGTCAGCGAACAGGCCCGCGCGTTGCAGCGCATCGCCTTTTCCCCCATCGTCCGCGAGGCGGGCGATCTGGCCAACGGTCTCTTCGACGAACAGGCGCGCATGGTGGCGCAGGCCGTGACCGGCACTCCGGGGCACATCAACTCCCTTGCCGCCGCCGCGCGCAACCTGCTGGAAAACTGCGACCGCGACAGCCTGAAGCCGGGTGATGTCTTGATCACCAACGACCCGTGGATGTCGGCGGGTCACTTCTTCGACATCACCGTGCTCTCGCCGATTTTCCGGGGCGAGCGGATCATCGGCTATGCCGGGTCCACCATCCACCACGCGGATATCGGCGGCTATGGCATCGGGTCCGGCGCGCGGGACATCCACGAGGAGGGGCTCTGGATCCCCACGATGAAGCTCTACGAGGCGGGCAAGCCGAACGAGACGCTGTTCCAGATCATCCGCCGCAACGTGCGCACGCCCGATGCGCTGATGGGCGATCTGGGCGCGCAGGTGTCCTCGGGCATCATCGCGTCGGACCGGCTGAACGCGCTGTGTGACCGCTATGGCCTCGACGATATTGCAGACCTGTCCGAAGAGATCATCGACCGGTCCGAAAAGGCCACGCGGGACGCGATCCGCAAGCTGCCCGGCGGCACCTATCACGGTGCCTCTACCTTCGATGTGCCGGGGGGGCAGACGATCACCCTCAAGACCGCCGTCACCGTGGATGCGGACAAGGGCGAGATCGTGGTGGATTTCGAAGGCTCCTCGCCGCCGTCCTCCATGGGGATCAACGTCGTGCCCGCCTATACCCACGCCTATGCGACCTTTGCCGTGCGCTCGTCGCTGAACCCGGACCTGCCGAACAACGCGGGTTCGCTGGCGCCGATCCGGCTGAAGCTGCCCGAGGAGTGCGTGGTGAACGCCAAGTATCCCTCGCCGGTGAACGCGCGCCACGTGGTCGGCATGTACGTGCCCTTCCCGATCCTCAAGGCGCTCGCGCAGGTGATCCCCGACAGCGTGGTGGCCGAAGGCTCGGGCGCGGTCTGGACGGTGCAGATTCAAGGCAAGGACAAGGAGGGGCGGCCTTTCACCTCCTCCATGTTTAACTATTCGGGCGGCATGGGCGCGCGGGCGTCCAAGCCCGGCATCTCGGCGGTGTGCTATCCCACCGGCGTCTCGGCCGTGCCGGTGGAGGTGCTGGAGGCGACCTATCCCATCGCCTTTACCTGCAAGGAACTGGAACATGGCTCGGGCGGGGCAGGGCGGCAGCCCGGCGGCGATGGCCAGCGGATCGGCTACAGGATGCGCACCGGGCGGCCCTGGCTGCTGAACACGATCCCGTCGCGGCTGAAGTCGGGGCCCGAGGGCTTGCTCGGGGGCTGCGACGGCAAGCCGGGCGTGTTCCAGATCAACGGCGAAAGCGTCGAGGACACCCGCAAGCGCGAGATGCAGCCGGATGACGAGGTCTTCATGATCACCCCCGGGGGCGGTGGCTATGGACCCGCGTGAGGCCTTTGCCCGCCGCCTGCGCGCGGGCGATCCGCTGACCGGGACCTTCGTGAAATCGCAGGACCCGGCGACGGTGGAAATCCTCGGGCAGGCGGGCTTCGACTGCCTGATCCTCGACGCGGAGCACGCGCCCTACGACCGGGGCACGCTGGCGCTGATGCTGATGGCCGCGCGGGCGGCCGGCATCGCGGCGCTGGTCCGGGTGCCCTGCGAGGTGCCGTGGATCGCCACCGCGCTGGATGCGGGCGCGGCGGGCGTGATGGTGCCGCAGGTGCGCGACGCGGATCACGCACGCGCCCTCGTGCGGGCGATGCGCTTTGCGCCCGACGGCGAGCTCGGCTTCTCGCCCTCGACGGCGGGGGCGGGCTATGGCGCGCGGGGAATCGCGCGCCACCACGCGCAGCAGCAGAAGGAAGCGGTGCTGATCTGCCAGATCGAGGATCCGGCGGCGGTGGAGAACGCAGGCTGGATCGCCTCTGTCCCCGGCGTCGATGCGCTGCTGGTGGGGCCTGTGGACCTGGCCGTCTCCGCGGGGGAGACCGATCCCGCCGCACCTGCCGTTCAGGAGATGTGCCGCAAGGTGATCTCGGCGCAGGGGGCGGCGACGGGGCTGTTCCTCGGCCAGCCCGGACAGGCCGGGCAATGGCGCGAGATCGGGGCCAGCCTCTTCATCCTCGGCACCGATCAGGGGTTCCTGATGCAGGCTGCGCGCGGGGCGGTGACGGCCTTCCGCGGCTGAGACGGGCCTGACAAAGGGCGTGCGACGAAGGCGACTGTCGGGGCGCGCCGTCACGATGCCACGGCGCGGGTGGTTCCGGCGTCAATGCGTCACCATCCAGATCACGGCGCTGACCGTGATGAAAGACAGCGCGGTGGCCACCACCACGGCCGAGGCGGCGGGCATCTCGGCCCCATGGCGCCGGGCGAGGATCGGAAAGATCGTCAGCATCGGCAGGGCGGCAAAGACGATGCCGATGCGCCGCATCTCGGGATCGATGCCGGGCAGCAGGCCCAGCATCAGGGCGGCGGCTGCGGGGTGCACCACCAGCTTGACCAGCGTCAGCACCGACACCCGCCGCCAGACGCCATGGACCTCGTACATGGCGATGGTCCCGCCCACGATCACCAGCGCCGCACCGGGCGCGACAGAGGCCAGCATGTCGATCGAGGTCTGGAGCGGCGTCGGGATCCGGACCCCAAGCGCCACGACCAGCAGGCCGCTGGCGAGGGCGATCACCAGCGGGTTGGTCGCCAGCCCCTTGCCGATCTGGGCCGCGGCAGCCGCAAAGCCCGAGCCGTGGGAATGCAGGTAGTCCGACACGATCAGCGCCACGGGCAGCACCACGAGGTTCTCGACGATGAGGATCGAGGCGACGACCGGGGCGGCCGCATCCCCAAAGACCGCCGACGAGATCGGGATGCCAAGGAAGGACGTGTTCGAGACAGCGGCCCCCAGTGTCATGATCATCGCCTGGTTCGGGGGCTGCTTGAGCCACAGCCGCATGACCGTGAACAGCACCGCCATCGAGATCAGCGAGCCGATGGCGTAGGCGAGGATGAAGACCGGGCTCATGCCGCCGCCGCTGGCGCCCTTGACCACCGCCGAGAAGATCAGCACCGGCAGGCTGACGCGGACGACGAACTGGCTGACCGCGCCCATGTGTTCGCCGGGGAAGTAGTTGGTCTTCACGATCCCGAACCCCAGCACGATCAAGGCGTAGAGGGGAACGATAAGCAGCAGGATGTCGATCACGGCGAGGAGGCTCCGTCAGGCCCGGTAGCGTGGGGCCGGTCAATCGAAGAGGCGCAACACCTCTTCCGGCGGACGCCCCAAGGCGGCCCGCCCGTTCTGGAACACCACCGGCCGTTCGATCAGCTTGGGGTGTTCCGCCATTGCAGCCAGCAGCGCCTCCTCATCGGCACCGGCCAGGTTGAGTTCCTTGAAAAGCGCCTCCTTGCGGCGGATCATCTGCTCCGCCGGCAGGCCAAGCGCCTCCCGTGCCGCCCTCAACTCGTCGAGTGTGGGCGGGTCGTCGAGGTAGCGGCGCACCTCGGGGGTGATGCCGCGCGCCTCCAGCAGGGCCAGCGTCTCGCGCGACTTGGTGCAGCGCGGGTTGTGCCAGATGACCGTCACAGCCAGTCCTCGATGCCGGTGCCCACGGCCTCGGCCACGGTGGCAAAGCCGTCCTGTTCCAGCAGCCGGTCGAGGCCCCGGGCGATGTCACCCGCCAGCGACAGGCCGCGATAGGCCAGCGCCGAGTAGAGCTGCACCGCCGAGGCGCCCGCGCGGATCTTGGCATAGGCCTCGCCAGCCGAGCTGATGCCGCCGACGCCGATCAGGGGCACACGGCCCTCGGTCAGCTTGGCCAGACGGGCCAGTTGCCGGGTCGAGAGGTCGAAGAGCGGCGCGCCGGAGAGGCCACCGGCCTGATCCTTGTGGCGGCTCAGCAGCCCGTCGCGGCGCAGGGTGGTGTTGGTGGCGATCACCGCGTCCACCGGCGCGCTCAGGGCGACCTCGGCCACGTCGGCCAGTTCCTCGGTGCTCAGATCGGGGGCGATCTTCAGGAAGATCGGGATCGGGCGGGGCAGGGCATCTCGCGCCTCCAGCACCCGCGCCAGCAGCGCCGAGAGGGCGGCCTTGCCCTGAAGGTCACGCAACTTCTCGGTGTTGGGCGAGGAGACGTTGACCGTGGCGAAGTCGAGATGCGCCGCGCAATGCTCCAGCACCTTCACGAAGTCGCCGGGCCGGTCCTCGCTGTCCTTGTTCGCGCCGAGGTTCAGGCCGATCACCGCATCGCGGGGGCGCTGCGCCAGGCGGGTGCCGACCACCTCCATGCCCTCGTTGTTGAAGCCGAAGCGGTTGATGACCGCATTGTCCTCGGTCAGGCGGAAGAGCCGGGGCTTGGGGTTGCCGGGCTGGGGCCGGGGCGTCACGGCGCCGACCTCGAGGAAGCCGAAGGCCGCGCGGGACAGGGGCGAGAGCGCCTCGGCGTTCTTGTCGAACCCGGCGGCGAGGCCCACGGGATTGGCAAGGCTCAGCCCCGCCACCTGCGTGCGCAGGCGCGGCGAGGTCACGAGGCCGGAAAGCGGCACGGCCCCGGTGCGCAGCGCCAGCAGGGCCAGCTTGTGCGCGCGTTCCGGATCCATCCGTTGCATGACGCCAAGGCCGAGGCTTTCCAGCGGGTTCATTGCATCGCCTCCGGAAAGACATGCGCGCCGTCGACCAGCGGCAGCGGCGCGTGCCACGCGACGTCCGACAGCTTCAGCCTGCGGTAGAGATGCGGGAAATCGGCCCCGCCGCGCGAGACCTCCCACTTCAGCGCGTCGCCAAGCGCATCGGCCTCCACCGCGGCGAGGATCAGCCCATCGGCCCCGGCGAAATGCTTGGCCGCGGTCTCGGCGGCCTGCGTGGCGGTGGAAAAGTGGATGAAGCCGTCGGCGAGGTCGACGGGCGCGCCCTCGGTCTCTCCCGCAGCTTCGAGCGCCTGCCATTCGGCGGCACGGAAAATCTTGTAGATCAGCATGAGGCGAGCCATGCCAGCCCCCCGCCGCAAGGTCAATCCACCTTGCGCGGCGAGGGCGCAAGGCGAGGGCGGGTGCCCGTTTTCTGATCCGGAAAACGGGCACCCGAACAGGGTGTTACAGCCAGCGGTGGCAGTGGCGGTGAATGCGCGGGATGATCACGTAGACCATCGAGAGCACGACCATCGGGACGATGATCAGCGTGCGCTGCCACATCTGCCAATCGGGCGTCAGGGGCCCGGCAACGTAAAGCAGCGTCGTCACCAGCGGGTAGACGACAAGGAAGACAAAGAGCGAGAGGCGGATGCGGGAAGGGGCTTTACCGGTGGGGGAGGACATGCGAAAACTCCTATCGAAACGGGGCGTACAGGTTATATGTACGATGCGTTTCGTTTTGTAAAGGGGGGACGATGACCAAGGCGGACGAGAGCGGGGGCCCGGCGCGGCGCCAGACCAGCCGGCATTCCATCGGCGCGCGCCGCAATCCCGAGACGGAGGCGGCGGTGCTTGCGGCGGCAGAGGTCCTGCTGCGGGAGAAGGGCGCGCGCGGCCTGACGATGGAGGCGGTGGCGAGACGGGCCCGGGCCTCCAAGGCGACGCTCTACCGCTGGTGGCCCAGCCGGGGCGCGCTGCTGCTGGCGGTCTACAACCGGATGAAGGGCGAGATCGACTATCCCGACACCGGCAGCCTGCTCGACGACATCGGCATCTTCTACGACCTCGTGCAGCGCCACTGGCAGGCCAGCGGCGGCATCGTCTTTGCCCAGATCATCGCCGAGGCGCAGGGCGACCCGGGCGTGGCCGAGGCGCTGAACACCTATCGTCGGGAGCGGCAGGTACAGCTGATCAAGGTGGTCGAACGTGCCATCGGACGTGGCGAACTGCGCGCAGGGGCCGAGGCCGAGGCCCTGAGCGATGCGATCATCTCGCTCATGTGGGTGCGCCTGCTGACCGGGCGGGTGGGGCAGGACGGCCATGTCATGGCGCGCGGCCTGCTTCAGGGCTGGATCCGCGACCCGAATGTAACAGGTGTGTGACAGTTTGATGACAGCTTAAGCGGCGGTGAGCAGCCTGCCGCTTCGTCATGAAGGTGACTCAGAGATCGGTTTTGACTCATGCCCGGGGCCGGGGCAGCATTCCGGCACATCATACCGTTATCGAAGGGATATAGTGATGCCTGTCCGTCTTCTGACGAGCGCCGCCGTGCTGGCTCTCAGCGCCGGCGCAGCAATGGCAGATTACAACCTGACCATTCTGCACACGAACGATTTCCACGCCCGTTTCGAACCGATTTCCAAATATGACTCGGGCTGCTCGGCCGAGGACAACACCGAGGGCAAATGCTTCGGTGGTTCCGCCCGCCTCCTGACCGCGATCGAGGCGGCGCGCGCCGGCTCCGACAATTCGATCCTCGTGGATGGCGGCGACCAGTTCCAGGGCACGCTGTTCTACACCTATTACAAGGGCAAGCTCGCCGCCGAGATGATGAACAAGATGGGCTACGACGCGATGACCGTGGGCAACCACGAATTCGACGACGGCCCCGAGGTTCTGCGCGGCTTCATGGATGCCGTCGATTTCCCCGTGCTGATGTCCAACGCCGATGTCTCGGGCGAGCCGCTGCTGGCCGACGTGCTGATGAAATCCACCGTCATCGAGAAGGCGGGCGAGAAGATCGGCCTCATCGGCCTGACGCCGCAGGACACCGACGAACTGGCCAGCCCCGGCAAGAACGTGATCTTCACCGATCCCTCCGATGCCGTGCAGCACGAGGTCGACAAGCTCACCGCCGAGGGCGTGAACAAGATCATCGTGCTCAGCCACTCGGGCTATGGTGTCGACAAGACCGTGGCCGAGAAGACCACCGGCGTGGACGTCATCGTGGGCGGCCACACCAACACCCTGCTGGGTGACATGGATGGCGCCGAGGGCCCCTATCCGACCATGGTGGGTGATACGGCCATCGTCTCGGCCTATGCCTACGGCAAGTTCCTGGGCGAGCTGAACGTCACCTTCGACGACGAGGGCACGCTCATCGAGGCCTCGGGCCAGCCGCTGATCATGGATGCCGCCGTGACCGAGGACGAGGCGGTCAAGTCGCGCATCGCCGAGGCCGCAGCCCCGCTGGAGGAAATCCGCAACAAGGTCGTCGCCGAGACCGCCGAGGCCATCGACGGCGAGCGCGGCTCCTGCCGGGCGCAGGAATGCACCATGGGCAACCTCGTGGCCGACGCCATGCTGGACCGGGTGAAGGATCAGGGCATCGACGTGGCGATTGCCAACGGCGGCGGCCTTCGGGCCTCCATCGACGCGGGTGAGGTCACCATGGGCGAGGTTCTGACGGTGCTGCCGTTCCAGAACACGCTGGCGACCTTCCAGGTGAAGGGCATGACCCTGAAGGAGGCGCTGGAGAACGGCGTCAGCCAGATCGAGGAAGGCGCAGGCCGCTTCCCGCAGATCGCCGGGATGGCCTTCACCTATGATCCCGCCGCCGAGCCGGGCAGCCGCGTGGTCGAGGTGACCGTGGGTGGCGAGGCGCTGGACCCCGAGAAGGTCTATGGCGTGGTGTCGAACAACTACATGCGGGGCGGCGGTGACGGCTACAAGATGTTCATCAACGCGATGAACGTCTACGACTTCGGCCCTGACCTGGCCGATGTCACGGCCGAATACCTGGCGGTGAACGCGCCTTACCAGCCCTACACCGACGGCCGCATCAAGACGAAGTGAGCCGCGGATCGGGCGGCGGCGTTCCGTGGGCATCCCTCCCGGGCGTGACCGCCCGAACGTCTGATCATCGGGCGTGACCGCCCGGACCGTTGACCCCCGGGCGTGACCGCCCGGACGTTTGAGCAGCGGGCGCTTCTGCCCGGGTCACGGATCATCGGGCGCGATGCGCTCCACAAGAGACATGCGCCCCGCCCGGTCCCTCAACCGGGCGGGGCGTCTCCTTCGGCGCGGTCCCTGCCTTGAGGGGCGGGATCAGTCGCGCGCGAAGGCGACCTGCAGCGCCTGTCCGTTCAGCGCGCGGTCGTTTCCGGTCATCTGCGCGATCGAGGTCTCGGGCGAAGCGGCAAAGCCGCGGGCCTGAAGCGCCGCGACGAGGGTTTCGGGCGTCTTGCCCACCACCTGCGCCACCGCCGACAGCGGGGCCTCCTGCAGCGCGCGGAACATCATGCCGGGGTTCACCCCCGTCGCCTGCGCCCCGGTGAGGTTGACCGAGGTGATCACCGTGGCCAGCACGCCTGCGCCAAGGATGCCGACCGCCAGAGGCTTGCGGAAATAGCCCTTCAGCGGGCGCCAGTTCATCGCGATGTGGAAACCCGCGGCCGCCATGACGGCAAAGCCGATCCACTCGTGCGCCACCCGCGACAGGGTGCCTCCGGTGTGGAAGAAGAGTACGACGCCGGTCACGGCGACGATCAGGAAGGTGGCGGCGGTCAGGGGCGTGGCCCATTTGCGCAGGTTCAGGGTGGCGGACATGGCTGGTTCCTCGTTGGCGTGTCACGAAGGGTTCTACGCCGTGGTCGGAACGTTCCGTCGCAGGGGGGCTATTTAGGATGTTTCGATGTCGCAGGGCGTTCTCCCGCAGGGCGGGGACGCCTATATTGAGGCCAGCGACAAGGAGCGCTTGAGATGGATCACCCCCTGATCGACCTGATCAATGCCCGGATCGCCCAGGCCGAGGCCGAGGGCGCCTTCGACAACCTGCCCGGTGCGGGCAAACCGCTGCCGGCCTGCGATGACCCGGAGAATGCCCTGCTGAACCGGATCGCGAAGGAACAGGGCGCGACGCCGGAATTCGTCAGCCTCTCGCGCGAACTGGCCAAGCTGCGCGAGGAACTGCGCGGCGAGGGCGACCGCACGGCGCGTCACGCGCTGATGAAGGATATCTCGATGATGGAAGCGCGGGTCGACATCGCCCGGCAGGCCTTCACGCGCAGCCGCTGAGGGCGGGGCCTGCCTCAGTTCGGCTGAAGCAGGTCGCTGCTCGTGTAGGTGTAATCCACCTCGTCATCGAGGCTGCCATAGCTCATGTACCCGTAGGACGAGTAGTTGCTGCTGCTGCCGTAGAAGGTGGTGTAGCGGCTGCTGGTCACATCCAGCGTCTGGCTCGAATAGCCGTAGACGGTGCTGACGCTCCAGGAGCCGTTGCTGGCCCGGACGCTCAGCGAATAACCGGTGAGGTTGTTGAACTCGATCCGGTCGCCGCTGGCGACATGGGTGAGGATCGGGAACCAGGCCGCGCCCAGCCAGTAGACCGTATGCGTGGTGCCCGAGTAGGTGAATTCCTCGGACCCGCCGCCACCGCCGCCACCGCCACTGCCCCGGGCGAGCAGGGGCGTCGTACCGAGTGACGTCAGGATCACGGCAATGGCCGGGACGGTCAGAGATTTCAGCTTGGGCATGACGGGCGGTGCCTCGAAATGATGACGGTGTTTTGGTCAGCTTTGTTTCTTAGTCTGCCATTCGGGCAAGAATGAGGCTTGTCTCCGGCGCTCGGCGGGTGATCTGGCGGCACTGCACTTTTTCATGCGGCGGCCCGTCGCAGATGCAGAAAGTTCTGGAACCATGAGCGGGATCCCGCGTTTGCTACAGGAAGACGGAACACATACTGCTAGGAGCACATCATGGTTCGCGCTGTCGAGAACACCAAGACCGAAGCTTCCACCGAAGAAATCCAGGCCCAGCTCGAAGCGCTGCGCGCCGATGTGGCCGGCCTGACGAAGGCCATGGGAGACTACGGTCGCGCGCAGGGTGCCAACCTGCGGGACGCCGCCTCCGAGACGGCAGCCACTGCACAGGCCCGCGCGCAGCAGCAGCTGACCGACGCCGAAGCGCAGCTGAAGTCGGCCTATTCCTCGGCCGAAGCCTCCGTGCGCGAGAACCCTGCCATGGCGCTTGGTCTGGCGGCCGGCGTCGGCTTCCTCGTCGGGCTGCTGACGCGCCGCTCGTAAGACCGGATGTTCGGTTACGTCCAATGGCGCCTCGGTGTGGCGCTGAAGAAATCGGCCCTCGGGGCCGTTGGGCTGGTCCTCATGCTTGTGGGGCTGGCCTTTCTCACCGTGGCGGGATGGATCCTGCTGGCCACCACCTATGACACGCTGATCGCCGCAACGGTCATCGGCTGCGTCTATTTCGGGCTCGGCCTCGTGTTCCTCGGCTTTGCCATGCGCCGTCCGCGCGTGCCGGTGCCGCCCGCGCCGGTGGCCGCGCCCATGGCCGCGATGCCCGGGCTGATGGGGGCCTTCCTGCAGGGGCTCAGCGCCGGGCGCGCCGCCCGCAGCACGCCGCCGCCGCCGCCACCCCCGCCGCCGCAATCGCACTATTGAGCCCCCCGGCTCTCTCTCTGCCGCCCCGCGTGCCGCCCGGCCCGCGGGGCGGTGCCGTTTTGGGGGCAGGGCTTCGCGGGCAGGGTTAGGGGCTGGCCCATCCAAAGCGCGGTTTCCTGACAGGGGTTCTGGACTCGCGGCCCACTTCGCGCAAAAATCAATGCATTCGTATCGTCAGGCGATACGGGTCTGATTTCTGCCCCGCGCGGGGCCATCCATGGGGACGCACATGCCGCACGACACTTCGACAGACCATTCGCTTCAGGGCCTCGACGGCCCGGTCGAGATCAAGGTGGACGAACACGGCGTCGCCCACATCCGCGCGGGCTCCAAGGGCGATCTCTTCTTCGCGCAGGGCTTCAACGCGGCCCGTGACCGGCTGTGGCAGATCGACCTCTGGCGCAAGCGGGGCCTCGGGCTGCTGTCGCAGGATTTCGGCCCCGGCTACATCGAGCAGGACCGCGGCGCGCGGCTCTTCCTCTATCGCGGCGACATGCAGCCGGAATGGGACGCCTACGCCCACGATGCCGAGGAGATCTGCGAGGCCTTCGTGCGGGGCATCAATGCCTATGTCGACGAGGCCATCGCAGGCCGCGCCGTGATGCCGCCCGAGTTCGCGCTGGCCGGGACCCAGCCGTCGCACTGGCAGGCGGCGGACGTGGTCCGTATCCGGACCCACACGCTGACCCGCAACGTGCTGTCCGAACTGGTGCGCAACCATCTGATGGGGCAGGCCGACGCCAAGGTCGACCGCCTGCGGACCGAGCTGAACCCGCCCGTCGCCCCCGCCTATGACGACAGTGTGCCGCCGGGATCGCTGCCGCTGTCCGTGCTGAACGATTTCAAACTGGCCTGCGGCCCGGTGCGCTTCTCCGAGGAGCGCCTGAATGCCCCGCTGGAGGAGGCCGAGCGCTGGACGCAGGTCACCCCCCTTGGTGACGTGGTGCTGGCAGCGGAAAGCGAAGGCTCCAACAACTGGGTCATCTCGGGCGACCGCACGGCGACGGGCCGCCCGATCATGGCGACCGACCCGCACCGCACCCACGCGCTGCCCTCGCTGCGCTACGTGGTGCATCTGACCGCGCCGGGCATCGACGTAATCGGCATGGGTGAGCCCTCGGTCCCCGGCGTGATGATCGGCCACAACGACGCCATCGCCTTTGCGCTGACGATCTTTGGTGCGGATCAGGAAGACATCATGGTCTATGACCTCGATCCCGAGAATCCGCTGCGCTACCGCTACAAGGACGGTTGGGCCGAGATGGAAGTGGTGACCGAGGTGATCCCCGTGAAGGGCGCCTCCGACCAGACCCGCGAGCTGCATTACACCTGCCACGGCCCGGTGATCAGCCGCGACGGCACCCGCGCCTATGGCATCAAGACCGCGTGGAGCGAACCGGGCTCTGCGCCCTACATGGCCTCGCTGGGGATCATGCGGGCGCGGGATCATGACAGCTACATGCAGGCGGTGCAGGGCTGGGGTACGCCCTCGGTCAACCACATCTACGCGGACCTCACCGGCAAGATCGGCTGGCAGACCCTCGGCGTGACCCCGATCCGTCCGAACTGGAACGGCTTGCTGCCGATGCCGGGCGACGGGCGCTATGAATGGGCAGGCAAACTGACGGTCGAACAGCTGCCGCATTCCGTGAACCCCGCACGCGGTTATGTCGCCACGGCAAACGAGAAGCGCACCCCTGACGACTGGGATCACGACGCCCATATGGTGACCTTCGAGTGGACAGACGGCAGCCGTGCGGCCCGCATCCACTCGGTGCTGGACGAAGACGACGCCCATACGATCGAGGCCGCCTGCAAGTTGCAGAACGATGTCTTCTCGGACCCCGCGCGCCGCTGCAAGGCCGTGCTGGAAGGGCTGAGCTTCGACGGCCCGGCGGCGGAGGCGGCGGCACTGCTGGCAGGCTGGGATTGCCACCTGACGGCGGACAGTGCGCCGGGGCTCTTCTACGAGTACTGGATGGCCAAGCATCTGGTGCCGGCCATCGCGCGGGAGTTCGGCGCCGGCGACAAGGCCATCGGCCTCGTCGGCACCGGCGCACCGCAGACGGTGCTGGCGATCCTCGAAACGCCGGCCGACTGGTTCGACGGCGGGGCCGCGACCCGCGACCGGCTGCTGGCGGAAAGCCTCGCCTCCGGCTGGGCGGACTGCAAGACACGCTTCGGTGTCGATGCGGCGGGCTGGGCCTGGGGCGATCTCCACACGCTGCCGCTGCCCCACGCGCTCGCAGGCGCCTATCCCGAGGCCGAGGGCTGGTCGATCCCCGCGATGCCCCTTGGCGGCTCCGGCTCGACCCCGAACATGGCGGTCTACCGGGCGGGCGATTTCCAGACCTTCACCGGGCCGTCCTGCCGGATCGTCATGGACGTGGGCGACTGGGACAACTCGGTCTTCGTGAACCTGCCGGGGCAGTCGGGCGATCCGCGCTCGCCGCATTACACCGACATGAAGACCGAATGGCTGACCGGTGGCTATCGTCCGCTGCTCTATACCGCCGCGGCTGTGGATGCGGCGACGGAAGCGGTGGTGACACTGACGCCCGCAGGGTGATCTGGGGCACATGACAGGACGAGGGGCCGTCTGCGCGCGCAGGCGGCCCTTTCCTGTGTCTGGTACTGCACCCTCTCCACCTGCCTCGCGCCCGACACTCGGAGAGGCGCAAGGCGCCCTCCCCGTGGGGGAGGGTCGGGCGCGGCCCGCGCAGCGCGGGCTGGTGGCAGGCGGTCGGGGGACGGGGCGCGCCAGTTGGAATGCTTGGTTTGCGGATACGCAGCGCGGCCGGGTGGGGGAGTTGGGGCCGCGCGGGTGCACGAAGTGCGACACCCTCTCCACCTGCCTCGCGCCCGACACTCGGGGCGGCGCAAGGCGCCCTCCCCGGGGGGGGGGAGGGTCGGGCGCGGCCCGCGCAGAGCGCGGGCTGGAGAAGGACGGATGGTGTGGGTGGGTGACGGCAGCGGTTGGGATCTTAGCCCGACAGCGCATCCGCCGCGGCGATCGCGTGGGGCGCGAAGCGGCGCCGGTACTCCGCCTCGGACCACTCCGCCAGCGTCCCCGCGATATGCACCGCAGCCACCGGGCGGCCCGCGCTGTCCGTGACCGGGGCGGCCACCACCACCTCGCCCAGAAGCGTTTCCTCCATGACGCAGGCATAGCCCTGCTCGCGCGCCTCGCGGACCTTCTCCAGTACCGCGGCCGGATCGGTCAGCGTCTTGCGGGTCCGCGCCACCAGGTCCGACCGGGCGAGCAGCCGTTCGACCGCCGCATCGCTCATCAGCGCCATGCAGGCCCGCCCGCCGGAGGTGCAGAAGGCCGGCAACCGCCGCCCGGGCAGGGTGGCAAAGAAGGCCTCGCGCCGCGATTGCAGGCGCAGGGCATAGAGGATCGTCGTGCCGTCGAAGAGGCTCAGGTCCACCCGCTCGCCGCAGGTCTCGCGCAGGGTGGCCAGCACCGGGGCGGCGCGTTCGATCAGGGGCGTGATCCGCAGGTAGTCGAAGGCCCGGTCCAGCGCGCGCTTGCCCGGCACCAGCCCGCCCGGCGCGCGTTCGAGATAACCCAGACCCACCAGCGTCTGGCAGATGCGCTGCGCCGCGCTCTTGTCGATGCCCGCGGCCTTGGCGATCTCGCCCAGCGACAGGGCGCGCGGCTCGGCGCTCCAGACCTCCAGCACGGCAAAGGCCCGCGCCACGGAGCGCAGGAACAGCCTTTCGTCGATCTCTCCGGTCTCGGACATGCGCGTCTCTCCTGTCGGGTCGAGCGTATCGCAGGCCGATACCGTCGGGAAGGCTTACATGGAGTTCGGCAGGGCCAGCACCAGCACCGGGAAGGCGATGATCAGCGCTACGCGGACGATGTCCATCGCCACGAAGGGCAGCAGCCCGCGGAAGATCGTGCGCAGCTCCACGTCCTTCACGACTGAGCGCAGGACGAAGGCGTTCATGCCCACCGGCGGGGTGATGTAGCTGATCTCGGTGATCACCACGACGAAGACGCCGAACCAGATCAGGTCGAAGCCCTGTGCCGCCACGACCGGGTAGAAGATCGGCACCGTCAGCATGATCATCGACAGCCCCTCCAGCACGCAGCCGAGCAGCAGGTAGATCACGAGGATCGTCAGGATCACATGCAGCGGCGTGTCGCCGAAATAGGTCACGAACTGCTGCATGTCCTGCGTCATGCCGCTGAGGTTCACGTAGTTGGTGAAGGTCAGCGCGCCGAAGAGGATGAAGAACATCATCGCCGTGGTCTTGGCCGCGTCGAAGAGCGTGGCGAAGGTGGTGGCGAGGGAGAACTTGCCCGACAGCATGGTCAGCAGCAGGGCGCCCGCCGCCCCCATGCCCGCGCTTTCGGTGGGGGTGAAGACGCCGAGGTAGATGCCGCCCATGACGAAGACGAAGAGCACGATGGCCCCCAGCGTGCCGCGCAGGGCGCGGAAGCGCTCGGCCAGCGGCAGCTTGGGTTCGGCCACCAGCTCGATCCCGCGCAGCCGGATCGAGAGCGCAACGGCCAGCGTGTAGCCGAGAATGCCGAGCAGGCCAGGCACGATCCCCGCGAGGAAGAGCTTGCCGATGTCCTGCTGGGTCATGATCCCGTAGAAGACGAGGATCACCGAGGGCGGGATCAGGATGCCCAGCGTGCCGCCCGCCGCGATTGAGGCGGTGGAGAGGTCATCGGGATAGCCGAAGCGCCGCATCGAGGGCAGGGAGATCCGCGTCATCGTCGCCGCCGTCGCCATCGACGACCCGCAGACCGAGGAGAAGCCGCCGCAGGCGATCACGGTCGCCAGTGCCAGCCCGCCGCGGCGGTGGCGCAGCCAGGCATGGGCCGCGTCGTAGAGGTCGCGCGCGATTCCCGATTGCACCACGAAGTTGCCCATCAGCAGGAAGAGCGGCAGCACCGAGAGCGAGTAGTTCCGACCCTGGTCGAAGAAGGTGGTGCCCAGCAGGGACAGCGCGGGCGTCCAGCCGATGATGGAGACGGTGCCCAGCACCCCGATCAGCGTCAGCGCGATGGAAATCGGCAGGCCCACCAGCAGCAGCCCGAAGAGGGCGACCATGCCCAGGGGCCAGGAAGAAAGAAACGACATCGGCATCCTCGGGGGAAGTCTCAGCGGCGCAGAACGTCGCGCAGGGCCACGTAGAGCGTGACGGCAACCGCCACGAAGGTACAAAGCGCACAGAGCCAGGTCACGGGCGCGACCGGCAGGCGCAGGGAATTCGTCACGCCGTTGTAGCTGGCGATCTGCGATCCGTAGACCCACAGCCGCCAGCCCACCACCGCCAGCACGGCGGAGGTGACCAGCGCCAGCACCAGCTTGCGCCAGGGCTGCACCCAGTCCGGCAGGCGCGAGGTCAGCAGGTCCACGGTGACATGTTCATCGTCCAGCGACACGGCGGGCAGTCCGATGAAGACCACCGCCGCCAGCAGCAGCTCGGTCAGTTCGGTGGCGCCGACCAGCGGACTGTTGAAGACATAGCGGCCGATCACGTCCACGACGGTCAGCCCCATCATCACCAGCAGGATCACCCCGCAGAGCACCGCAAGCACGCGGCGCGGCCAGGAGGCGCGGACGACGGAGCCGGGGGCCGGAGACGTTGCCGTCTCCGGGTCTTTCGCGAAATGTTCCGCCGCGTGGGGGCTCATTCGCTCTCCTTGGCGATCTCGGCCTTGAAGAGCTCGAGCGCGGCCTGCGCGTCGATGCCGGTCTCGGCCGCTTCGTCCAGCTTGGCCTGAACGATGGGGGCGAGCTGCTCTTCCCAGCTGGAGACCTGCGCCTCGGTGGCCGGGGTCACGGTGATCTTGCCGTCCATGGCCGCAAGGCCCTTGGCATCCTGACGGTCCCACATCTGGCCGGCCATCCGGGCCAGGGCCTCGCCGGTCACGCCGTCGATCTGGGCCTGTACCTCGGCCGGCAGGCTGTCCCACTTGGCCTTGTTCATGACGATGTAGAACGAGGTGTTGTAGAGCCCGTTCGGCACCGAGATCGCATCGGTCAGCTGCGGGATCAGGCCGAAGAAGTTCACCGACTCGTAGGGGAAGAAGATCCCGTCCGCGACGCCCTGGCTGAGCAGTTCGTAGGTCTTGGAGGAGGGGCCTTCCACCGGCACGGCGCCGAGGGCGCTTGCGATTTCGTGGACGATACCGCCGCCGACGCGGATTTTCTGGCCCTGCATCACGTCGGGCGCGCTGACGTCGCCGCCCTTCAGGAAGATCTCGCCAGGACCGTGGGTGAAGACGGCGAGAACCTTGACCTGGTCATATTCGCCCGCGTCCTTAAGCATCTCGTCGAAGACGCGCCAGTAGGCGACCGAGATCGCCTCGGCACTTTCGCCGAGGAAGGGCAGCTCGACAAGATTGGTGGTCTTGAAGCGGCCCGGCGAATAGCCCTGCACGCCGAAGGTGATGTCGGCCACGCCGTTGACGGCGAAATCGAAATGCGCCGGCGGCGGCCCGAGGGGCGCGGGCAGGATGTTCGCCACGACCTCGCCGCCGGTGGCTTCCTTGATCTGCTCGGTCATGGGCACGATCACCTCGGACACCAGCGGATGCGAGGGCGGCAGCCAGTTGGCCACGGTCAGCGTGGTCTGGGCCATGGCAGAGCCGGCCAGCGTCACGGCGGCCGCGGTCGACAGCATCAGTCGTTTGAGGAACATTTTTCTTTCCCTGTTGTTGAGGTCGTGCGGAGTGAAAGCTCCGGAATTCACATGAACATTCTTCTTATTTGCATATAACCGCCAAGACACTCTCGCATCGCAGGGCCGCGTTGCCTAAAGAAGCGGAAATCTTGGACAAGAAAAGAGGCATAATGACTAGCCTGCCAGACGACGCGACTGGAATGGAAGGGCAATTCCGCAAGACCGAGTGGCCTTTCTACTGGATCACCCGCACATCCGCCCGCTATTTCATGGCGTTGGAGAAGCGGCTCAAGCCCATGGGGCTGGACGTGCCCCGCTGGCGGGTGCTCATGTCGCTCTACGAGGACGAGCATCTGAGTGTCTCCGAGATTGCCGATGTCTGCATCATCAAGCTGAACACGGCGACGAAGATCATTCAGCGCATGGTGGCGGACGGGCTGGTGACGACGCGGTCGCGGCCCACGGATGGCCGCGTGACCGAGGTCGCGCTGACCGCCAAGGGGGACGCCAAGCGGCGCGAGGCGCGGGCGATCGCGGACAGTGTCTTCGAGGCGGCCTTCTCGGACCTCACGGTGGAGGAGCGTCAGCTGCTCAACGGCCTGACGGAGCGGGTGTTTCACCGGCTGGGCGATCTCTGATCCCGCGCCCGGCACGCCTCAGAGTGCCTTGAGCGCGTGAAAATCGCGGCCGAACCAGATCAGCGTCTCGGCCTGACCTTCGGCCAGCTCCATCGCCTGCACCTCGCAGAAGAAGACGGTGTGGGAGCCGACGGGGCTGCTGTCGGTGATCTTGCAGTCGAAGGCGACCGAGGCATCGGCCAGCACCGGGGCGCCGGTGGCCAGCGAGCGCCAGTCGCCGGTGTCGAACCGGTCGGCGTCGCCCTTGCCCGCGAAGGCGGTGGACAGGGCCTGATGCCGCCCGGCCAGCACGTTGACCGCCACGACGCCGTTCTGCTGGATGATGTCGTGGCTGCGCGACGTGCGGTTCACGCAGATCAGCAGGGTGGGGGGCGTGTCGGTCACCGAACAGACGGCAGAGGCGGTCATCCCGTGCTTGCCCGCCGGGCCATCGGTGGTCAGCACCGTGATGGCCGCCCCCATGCGGGCCATGCCTTCGCGGTAGACCTCTGTCCGGATCGGGTCGGTCTGCTCGGTCATCTCGTCCTTCCTCTGGCTGCGCGCCTCTCTGCGCGGTGCCTGCCACGACTTCGTGCGGATCCGGGCCAAGGTCAAGCATCGGGCCGCGGATTTCCTGCCACGTCCTTCGTGCAGCCCTGCACAGTCGAGTTTGCGCGGGCCGGTCCGTGGCCGGCCGCCTGTCCCCGTGCTGCCCGCCCGTGCGGCACCCGGCTGGCATCGCGGGGCCGTTGGCGGGACCGCCCGGGGCTTTCCGCGCGGTTCGCCCTTGCCCTTGGCGCGCCTTGGGCGGAGGAAGGGGCAAACCACCGAGGCCCGCCATGACGATCACCCTGCGCCCCGCCGCCCTGCCTGCCGACACCGATGCGATCCTCGCGATCTGGACGCCGGTCATCCGCGAAACCACGATCACCTTCGCCAGCGAGCTGAAGACGCCCGCGACGCTGGTCGAGTATGTCGAGGGCCGCCGCGCCCGCGGCCGGGAGTTCTTCGTGGCCGAAGAGGCAGGCGCCATGCTGGGCTTTGCGACCTACGACCAGTTCCGCGGCGGCGACGGCTATGTGCACGCGATGGAGCATACGATCATCCTCGGCCCGCAGGCGCGGGGCCGGGGCGTGGGCCGTGCGCTGATGGCGGCGGTCGAGGACCACGCCCGCGCCGCCGGGGCCCATACGATGGTGGCCGGCGTCAGCGGCGAGAACGAGATCGGCATCGCCTTCCACGCGGCGCTTGGCTATGACCACGTCGGGCGGATGCCGCAATCGGGGCGCAAGTTCGACCGCTGGCTCGACCTTGTTCTGATGCAAAAAATCTTGTGACTCCTTGACACATTCTGCGATGCCGCACTGACAGCGGGGATCGCAGCCGATAGGATGGTGCCATGTCTGTCTGGTCCCGCATCAAGGAAGCGCTGAAGGCCCTGGCCGGGGGGGAACCCCTGAGCGAGGTTTTCGACCGTCTGCGCACCCCGCCCGAACGCTCGGTCGCCTTCACCATCGCGGTCATCGCGCTCTCGGCCAAGATGGCCAAGGCCGATGGCATGGTCACCCGCGACGAGGTCACGGCCTTCCGCGAGGTGTTCCAGATCGCCCGCGAGGACGAGGCCGACGCGGCCCGTGTCTTCAACCTCGCCCGGCAGGACGTGGCGGGCTACGAGGTCTATGCCCGCCGTATCGCCGAGATGTTCCGCGACCAGCGCGGCACGTTGCTGGACCTGATGGAGGGGCTCTTCCACATCGCCGTGGCAGACGGGCACTACAACCCGCTGGAGGACGAATTCCTGCTCAGCGTGTCGCGCATTTTCGGCCTGCCGGATGCAGAGTTCCGGGTGCTGCGCGAACGCTTCGCGCCCGGTGTCGCGCGCTGCTGCGATCCCTATGCGGTGCTGGGGCTGGAGCCGGGCGCCACCATGGCCGATGCCCGCAAGGCGTGGCGTCGCGCGGTGCGCGAGAGCCACCCGGACCAGATGATCGCCCGCGGCGTGCCCGAGGAGGCCATCAAGATGGCCGAGAAGCGCATGGTCGACATCAACCGCGCCTGGGAAGAGATACAGGCCAGCCGACAGCCGGCCTGATGCGGATCGCCACCTACAACGTCGAGTGGTTCAACGCGCTCTTCGACGATCAGGGTGGGCTCTTGATGGATGATCGCTGGTCCGCCCGGCATGACATCACCCGCGCGCAGCAGATCGAGGCGCTCGGCCTCGTGTTCAGCGCGCTCGATGCCGATGCGATCATGGTGATCGAGGCCCCGGACCAGAACTCCCGCCGGGCCTCCGTCCCCGCGCTGGAGACCTTCGCCCGGGCCTTCGATCTGCGGGCGAAGTCGGCGATCATCGGCTTTCCCAACGACACGCAGCAGGAAATCGCGCTGCTCTACGATCCCTACCTGATGGACGTGTGCCACGATCCGCAGGGCGACCCCACGGGCAAGAAGGGCGCGAGCGAGGCGCCGCGCTTCGACGGGGTGTTCCGGATCGACCTCGACATCGACGCGACGGAGGACCTCGTGCGGTTTTCCAAGCCGCCGCTGGAACTGGCGGTGCGCACGATGGGCGGGTTCGAGTTCCGCATGATCGGGGCGCACCTGAAGTCCAAGGCGCCCCATGGCGCGGTGAGCGAGGACGATGTCATGCGGCTCTCGATCGCGAACCGGCGCAAGCAGCTGGCGCAGGCGATCTGGCTGCGCCAGCGGATCGCGGCCCATCTGGCCGAGGGCACGCCGCTGATGCTGATGGGGGACCTCAACGATGGTCCCGGCCTTGATGAATTCGAACATCTCTTCGGGCGCTCCTCGGTCGAAATCCTGATGGGGCTGCCGGGGGAGTTGCAGATATTCGATCCCAATGCCCGCCGGGCACTCGCCGCGAAGCTGAATGCCGCGCCGACCTCGGCCCGGTTCTGGATCGAGAGCGAGCACCGCTACCTGCAGGCGCTGCTCGACTACATCATGATCTCGCCCACGCTCACGGCGAAACATCCGAAGTGGCGGATCTGGCATCCCTTCGACGATCCCGGCTGCTGGTCCAAGCCGGAGCTGCGCGATGCCTTGCTCATGGCGTCGGATCACTTCCCGGTCACGCTGGATATCGACCTCTAGGGTCTATGCGCGGGCAGGGGGCGGGCCTATATTGAGCCCATGAGACATCGCCTGACGCTTCCGCTGTCCCTTGTCATGGGTCTTGCCCTGCTGCCCGGTCCCGGCGCGGCCGAGATCGTCGAACCCGATCCGACGCCCGAGATGGAAGAGGCCGAGGACGGCGCGGGCCTTATGGGGCGGGGGGCGCAGCTCTTCTTCCGGGGCCTGCGCGACGAGATGGCGCCCGCCATCGAGGGGCTCGAGGATTGGGCCCGCGACGTAGGGCCGGGCATGAAGTCCTTCATGGAGGAGATGGGCCCGGCATTCCGTGACCTGATGGGCGACATCAAGGACTTCAGCCAGTACCACAAGCCCGAGGTGCTGCCGAACGGCGACATCATCCTGCGCAAGCGCCAGCCGGGCGAAGAGCCCGAGGCGGAGGCCGAGACGGAAAGCGGGCCGATCGACCTCTGATCTGCTATTGCGCGGCGACAAGACGCCGACACGGTGAAGACCGACCGCTGCGTCGACAGGGGCGTCCCCTCCGGCCTACCGCTGTCCTCCGCACTGACCTGCGGGCTCAGTCCCGCACGTCGATCTGCGTCGTCGCGTTCAGCGAGGAGGCCAGCGAGGCAAAACGCGCCTGCGCCACTTCCCCGAAGAGCGGCCAGGCCGCGCGGCTGAGCTTCAGCGTCAGGTGCCGCTTCTTGGGCTGCCAGACCAGCTCGCCCGGATCGGCGTCCTTCTCCAGCCACAGCATCGCGCCGAAGCGCATCGCCTTGCCCAGAACCTCCGCCTGCAGCAACTCCTTCTCGTCGAGGAAGTCGTAGAGGTTCTCGAAATGGGTGCCCGAGCGCTTGTTCTTGTAGCGGTGCAGCAGGGCCACGCCGAGGAAGACCCGTTCGGGGTGGTTCATGCCGCCGAGGTTGGCACGGGTGGCGGTCTCGAAGCAGACCTCGGCCCGGTAGTCGGGATGGGCACGCCAGTTTACGTCATGCATCAGGCAGGCGGCCTTCACGAGGCGCTGCTTCTCGGGCTTGGCACCGTTGAAGAGTGGCTTGATGAAGGTATAGAGCACCCGCCCGAAGCCGGGGATGCGGCTGTCCTTGTTGTCGGAGAACCGCGCGGCCTCGATCAGCGGGTCGCGGTCGCGCAGCGCCTGCGGCATCTGGCCGTAAAGCAGCCCCTCGCGGATCCCGTAGGAGGAAATCGCGATGTCATGGGGCCGGAAGGCGCGCACGACCTCCAGCAGCACCTCGGCCGCCAGCGGCACGAGGGACATCCGCGCCGAGGAAATCCCGCAGCGGCTGCGCAGGTCGGAGGTGTCGCTTTCCTCGATGAATTTGACCGTCTCGCGGACCGAGGTCGCGGTCATCCGGTACTCGTGCAGGACGTGCATCGGGTAGCCCTGCCGCTCCATGTCGATCCGCGCGATCGCCCGCCACGAGCCACCGACGAGGAACATCCGGTTGCGCTGTGCGCCGAGCGCTTCCTGAAGCTTGGCGATCTCGGCCTTGATGTGGGCGCGGCGGCCCTTCTTGCCGCCCTTCACGTCGGCCAGCTTCAGTGGCCCGAGCGCCGAGGTTTCGGCCCGGCCCACTTCTCCGCCCGCGATCTCGGCCAGTTCCATGGAGGAGCCGCCGATGTCGCAGATCAGCCCGTAGGCCCCGGGCCAGCCCAGCAGGACGCCCTGCGCCGAAAGCCGCGCCTCCTGTTTGCCGTCGATGACATGGACGCGGACGCCGGTCTGCTTCTCGACCTCGGCCACGAAATCGGCGCCGTCCTCGGCCTCGCGCACGGCAGCGGTGGCGACGGCGGTCAGGGGCGTGGCCCCCATGCCGCGGGCCAGCAGCTGGAACCGGTGGATCGCGGCAAGCGCGCGGCGGCGGCCCTCGGGGTTCAGCCGTCCGGTGTCGGACAGGCCCGCGCCGAGGGCGCACATGATCTTTTCATTGTAGAAATAGGCCGGCGAGCGGGCCGCCCCGTCGAAGACCACGAGGCGGACGGAGTTCGAGCCCACGTCCACCACGCCCACGCGGCTGAGCGCGCGCGCGGCGGCATCGTTGAAGAGCGGCCGACCGAAGGGGCCCCAATCCGGCTCACCGGCATGTGCGGCGGGTTCGTTGTTGGCGTCCATGGTTCTTTCCGTCTTCTAACCCACGTCAGGCCAGACCCTTATGCGGGGCGCGGCCTCTCCCGGTCAACCGTCACGCAGCCGTGTCAGTTCCGCTCGTGTGTCAGCTGTGGCACGTCGGAGGCCCCTGCCGAGCCCCGGCCCGAGAGCGAGGGGTTTTCCATGAAGAAGCGGTGGCAGTTGAAGGCGAAGGCATGCTCGGGCAGCTCCGCCCGCAGGAATTTCCCGTCCGGCTGCATGACCCAGCTCTGTGCCTGATCGTGCAGGTTTGCGGCCATGATCTGGCTCGTGATCTGCGCTTTCACAGTGGGATTGGTCACCTCCACCAGCGTTTCGACCCGGCGGTTCAGGTTCCGGCTCATCCAGTCGGCGGAGGAGAAGAACACCCGCGCCTTCTGATGCGGCAGCCCGTGGCCGTTGCCGAAGCACACGATCCGCGAATGTTCGAGGAAGCGTCCGACGATGGATTTCACCCGGATGTTCTCGCTCAGCCCCTTGATGCCGGGGCGCAGCCCGCAGATGCCCCGGATCACGAGGTCGATCTCGACCCCCGCCTGGGAGGCGGCATAAAGCGCGTCGATGATCTTGGGTTCGATCAGCGAGTTCATCTTGGCCCAGATCACGGCCGGACGGCCGGCGCGGGCATTTTCGGCCTCGGCCTCGATCATCTCGATCAGGTCGTCCTTCATCCAGTGGGGCGAGATCGAGATGTTCTCCAGCTTCTCGGGCAGCACGTAGCCGGAGAGGTAGTTGAACATCTTCGTCGCATCCCGGCCAAGCGCCGCGTCACAGGTGAAGAAGCTGAGGTCGGTGTAGATCCGCGCGGTGATCGGGTGGTAGTTGCCCGTGCCGTAGTGGGTGTAGGTCACGAGGTTGTCGCCCTCGCGGCGCACCACGGTCGAGACCTTGGCGTGGGTCTTCCAGTCGACGAAGCCATAGACCACGTGGGCGCCCGAGCGTTCCAGCCGGCGTGACTGGCGGATGTTGGCGGCCTCGTCGAAACGGGCCTTCAGTTCCACCAGCGCCGTGACCGACTTGCCCTCTTCCGCCGCCTCGCAGAGCGCCTCGACGATGGGGGAGTTCTTGGAGGTCCGGTAGAGCGTCTGCTTGATCGCCACCACGTCCGGGTCGCTGGCGGCCTGCCGCAGGAAGCGGACCACCATGTCGAAGGTCTCGTAGGGGTGGTGCAGCAGCATGTCCTTCTGGCGGATCGCCGCGAACATGTCGCCGTCGTGGTCCTGCACCCGTTCCGGCACCCGCGGCGCGAAGGAGGGCCACAGCAGGTCGGGCCGGCTGTCGAGCACCAGCTCCGAGAGCATGGCGATGCCGATCATGCCGTCGACCTCGACCACCTCGTCCTCGTGGACGTGGAGCTCGCGCATGATCATGGACTTCAGCGCATCCGGCGCGTTGGCCGAGATCTTGAGCCGCACCACCTCGCCGCGGCGGCGGCGCTTCAGGGCGGTCTCGAACTCGCGCACGAGGTCCTCGGCCTCCTCCTCGACCTCGAGGTCGCTGTCGCGCAGCACGCGGAAGGCGCAATGGCCCGTGGTCCGGTAGCCGGGGAAGAGCTGCTCGATGTTCTCGAGCAGCAGCTCCTCCAGCGGCAGGAAACGGTTCTGCCCCCCTTCGGAGGGCAGGGGCACGAAGCGGTCGATCTGGTGCGGGATCGGCAGCAGCGCCATCAGCGGGCGGCGGTCCTTCTTGCGCTCCAGCGCAAGGGCGAGGGCAAAGCCGGTGTTCGGGATGAAGGGGAAGGGGTGCGCCGGGTCGATCGCCAGCGGCGAGAGCACCGGGAAGACCTTCATCAGGAAGATGTTGTCGAGGTAGTCGCGATCGCCCTGGGTCAGCCCGTCGCGCAGAACGACGGTAATCCCGGCCTCCTGCATCAGCCCGCGCAGAACCCCCAGCACCTTCTGCTGGCGCTCCATCAGCTGGCGCGCGTCCTCGTTGATCAGCTTGAGCTGTTCCACCGGCGTCAGCCCGTCCTGCGCGGGGGTGGTGTTGCCCTCTTTCGCCAGTTCGCGCAGGCCCGCCACGCGGACGGTGTAGAATTCGTCGAGGTTGTTGGCCGAGATCGACAGGAAGCGCAGCCGTTCCAGCAGCGGCACGCGGGGGTTCTCGGCCTCTTCCAGCACCCGCCAGTTGAAGCCCAGCCACGACAGTTCACGGTTATAGAACCGTCCCGGGCCCTCGCGGACAAGCTCGGGCAGGTCGACGGGGGCGGGGAGCGGGTCGTTCAGGAAGTCTGCGGAAATCATGGGGCTGATATGGTCTAACGCTGTAACGGAAACATGTCGGAATTGACTGTCGTTAGAGCGAAATCATGCGCCCTGCAACTCGCCCCTGTCCAGAAACTCCTTGGCCAAGCCGCGGGTGACGGGGCGTTGCCGGGCCAGCGAATAGGCATCCAGCCCCGAGACCACGCGCCGCGCGCTCTCGAAGGAGCGGTCCATGCGGCGCAGCAGGTAGGGCAGCAGGTTCGGCGGCGGCGAGAGTTGCCGGTCGGCGAAGAGCTTGACCAGGATCATCTGGAGCAGCGCGTCGTCCGGCGCCTCGATCACCGCGGCCTGCGTGCCCTGCATCCGGCTTTGCAGGTCGGGCAGGGTCAGGCCCCAGCGGGCGGGCGTGCCGGTGCCGGTGACCAGCAGCGTGTGCCCCTCGGCAAGGACGAGGTTGTGGAGATGGAAGAGCGCGGCCTCCGCGTCGCGGTCGCCCGCGATGCCGGGCACGTCCTCCACCGCCACGGGGCCGCGGGCCAGCATGGGCACATCGGCGCGCGACAGGCCATCGGCCGGCAGGATCGTCGCGCCGGAGCGGGCGGCCCAGACGTGGGCGAGGTGGGTCTTGCCGGCGCCGCGCGGCCCCACGAGGGCCAGCTTGGAGCCGGGCCAGTGCGGCCACAGGTCCACCAGCGCCTTGGCCATGGCATTCGAGGGGGCGGTAAAGAAGTCCTCCGGTGCCCTTGCGGTGCGCACGGGCAGGTTCAGGCTCATCTGCCGCTCCATCTCAGGCAGCCTCGTCGTCCTGATCGAGGCCCCGGTAGAGGCGGCTGTCCTTGTACTGGTCGATCATGAAGCGCGCCAGCACGCCGAGGGCGGCGGCCAGCGGCACCGCGACCAGCATGCCGACAAAGCCGAAGAGCGAGCCGAAGACCGAGAGCGCGAAGATCAGCCAGACCGGGTGCAGGCCGACGGAATTGCCCACCAGCTTGGGCGTCAGGAAGTTGCCCTCGACGATCTGGCCGGTGACGAAGATGCCCGCGACCAGCGCGATCTGGACCCATTCGCCCCAGAACTGGAACAGCGCCAGCCCGATGGCGAGCGCGCCGCCGGTGAGCGAGCCCACGTAGGGAATGAAGGTGACCAGCCCCGCGAAGGCCCCCACGACGAGGCCGAACTGGAGCCCCACCAGCATCAGCGCCGCGGCGTAGAAGGTGCCAAGGATCAGGCAGACGGTGCCCATGCCGCGGATGAAGGCGGCCAGCGTGCCGTCGATCTGGCGGGCCAGCTTGCGGATCGTGGGCGCGTGGTCGCGCGGCAGCAGCCCGTCGATGTCGGCCACCATCCGGTCCCAGTCGAGCAGGAGGTAGAAGGCCACCACCGGCACGATGACGAAGAGCATGATGATGTTGATCAGCGAGCCCACCGAGGTCAGGGCGGTGTTCAGCAACTCTCCGCCCTTGGACTGGATCGTCTCACCGATGCTGGTGAGCGACTGGTGCACGATCGAATCCTGCCGCAGCAGGTCCGGGAAACGTGTCTCGATGAAGGTCTGGAGATCGTCGAAGAGCTTGGGCGCCATGTCGAAGAGCGAAATCGCCTGATCGATCAGGGTCGGGATGACGAGAAGCGCCATCAGCACGAAGATCAGGATCGCGGCCAGCGTGATCGTCACCGTCGCCATGACGCGGCTCAGCCCCGCAGCCTCCAGCCGGTCCGCGACCGGATCGAGGAAATAGGCGACGGCGGCGCCCAGCACGAAGGGCAGGATCACGTCGCCCAGCCACCACAGGGCCAGCACGAAGACCGCCGCGGCGACACCCCAGTATTTCATCTGGTCCCGGACGGGCAGGCCCATGGCGGATTCTCCTTGTTTCCCCGGTATCTTGGGGCAGGGGGCGGCGGATTCAACCTAAAAGCCCGGTTTTGCACGGGATCCCCTCCCTTGCCAAGCGGTCTCACTTGCCGCACAACGCGGAGCCACGTGAACACGCCAAGCCACAAAGGGTCCAAGATGCGTCTGAGCCGTTATTTCCTGCCCGTCCTCAAGGAGACGCCCTCGGAGGCGCAGATCGTCAGCCACCGCCTGATGCTGCGGGCCGGGATGATCAAGCAACAGGCCGCAGGCATCTATTCCTGGCTGCCGCTCGGCTTCAAGGTGCTGCGCAACATCGAGAAGATCGTCCACGAGGAGCAGCAGCGCGCGGGCCATATCCCGATGCTGATGCCGACGCTGCAGTCGGCCGACCTCTGGCGCGAATCCGGCCGTTACGACGCCTACGGCCCCGAGATGCTGCGCATCCGCGACCGGCATGACCGCGACATGCTCTTCGGCCCGACCAACGAGGAGATGATCACCGACATCTTCCGCAGCCACGTCAACAGCTACAAGAACCTGCCGCTGACGCTGTACCACATCCAGTGGAAATTCCGCGACGAGGTCCGCCCCCGTTTCGGCGTGATGCGCGGCCGCGAGTTCCTGATGAAGGACGGCTACAACTTCGACCTGACCAGGGAAGACGCGCTGCACGCCTACAACCGGCACCTCGTCTCCTACGTGCGCACCTACGAGCGGATGGGCCTTCAGGCGATCCCGATGCGCGCGGATTCGGGCCCGATTGGCGGCGATGACACCCACGAATTCCTCGTGCTGGCGGAAACGGGCGAGTCGGAGGTCTTCTACGACAGCGCCGTCACCGACATCCGTCTCGGCGACCGCGAGATCAACTATGACAGCGTCGAGGAGTGCCGCGCGGTGATGGAGGAGTTTACCTCGCTCTATGCCCGCACGGACGAGACCCACGACGCCGCCGCCTTCGAGCAGATCCCCGAAGAGCGCCGCCGCACCGCCCGTGGCATCGAAGTGGGGCAGATCTTCTACTTCGGCACCAAGTACTCCGAGCCGATGGGCGCCACGGTTCAGGGCCCCGACGGCAAGCCGGTGCCGGTGCACATGGGCTCCCACGGGATTGGCGTCAGCCGTCTGCTGGGCGCGATCATCGAGGCGAGCCACGACGAGAAGGGCATCATCTGGCCCGAGGGCGTCACGCCCTTCCACGTGGGTATCGTGAACCTCAAGCAGGGCGACGCCGAGGCGGATGCCGCCTGTGACGCGCTCTACGACAGCTTCGGCGCGCTGGGGCTGGAGGTGCTCTACGACGACACGACCGAGCGGGCGGGTGGCAAGTTCGCCTCCATGGACCTGATCGGCCTGCCGTGGCGCATCACCGTGGGCCCGCGCGGCCTGAAGAACGGCGTGGTCGAACTGGCCTGCCGCCGTACCGGCGAGAGCGAGGAACTGCCGCCCGAACAGGCGGTCGAGAAAGTGGCTGCGATCTACCGCGCCCACGGCATCGGCCGGGTCTGAGGCCCGCACCGGCCCCTCGGGGCTCACCAAGATCAGGACACCGGCCCCTCGCGGGCCGGTTTTCTTTTGGGGCGGCGGGGCAATCGGTGTTGTGGCCTGTGAGGGGGCAGGCCTGTCCGGTTCAAAGTCTGCGAGGGGGCGGGGGACGCCTTTCTCTGATGGATCGTTCCCTCACGGCTCGAGGCCATCGCTGCGCTTAACGCCCCAAATTCTTCGCCGCACCACGCAAAGCCGCGCATCGACGGCGCGCGCGGGGGCGATCCAGCCCTCTCTGGCGGGCAGTTTATCTCAGCCGCACTTATCGTGTTCCATCGAGGGACCGCCCAGCCTCACCAAATCGCCGCCGCGTGGGGGCCTGCCTGCGATGCGCGGCGGCCTGCGGCCTTGTCCCGCGCGGGTGGCGCTCTGTGGGGGGGAGGGCTGGGTTGAAGAGATGTCAGTCGCGGGCTCGCGGCAGATGTGTTGAGGGGCCGCCGTGGCTTGGTGGTGCCCTGACATCGTGGGTAACGCTGGCCCTACTGGCCCATCGGCGAAGGGCCCCGCGATGCCATGTCCGTCGCGCTCCCCGACAGGCGCTGCCACTTCCTGTGCACTGCCCTCAAACCCGGGGCGCCCGCCGGCGCCTCTGCCGCTTTCAATTGTACATCCGACAATAACCCGTGCAGTCTCCGGCCCGACAGTTTCGCAACAGGAAAGACCCCTCAGATGACCCAGAAGACGCTCGACTGGCTGGCCGCGCACGAGGCCGACATGCATGCGCTGCTCGAGGCGCTCGTGAACACGGACAGCAATTCCCATGACCGCGAGGGCGTGAACCGGGTCAAGGACCAGATCGAGGCCTTCCTGACCGAGAAGGGGCTGACCACCTCCACCACGACCCTCGGCCCGGGCGGCGACGCGCTGCACGCCCGTCTCGCCTCCGGCACCGGCAACCGCCCGGTGCTGATGATGGGCCACATGGACACAGTCTTCCCCACCGGCGAAGCCGCGAAACGGCCCTTCACGGTCGAGGACGGCATCGCCTCGGGCCCCGGCTGCGCCGACATGAAGGCAGGCCTCGTGATGAACGCTTTCGTCATGGCCGCCTTTGCCGCCACCGGCGAAAGCCCGGTGCCGCTGCATGCGCTCTTCACCCCGGACGAGGAAATCGGCTCGCCCGCCTCGGCCCCGGTGATCGAGGCCGCGGCCGCGGATGCCCGCGCGGTCTTCAACTCGGAACCCGGCCGGGTCAGCGGGAACGTGGTGAATGGCCGCCGCGGCGGGGCCTTCTACAAGGTCACGATCACCGGTCGCGCGGCCCATGCGGGCCAGAATCCCAAGGATGGCCGCAGCGCCATCGACGAACTGGCCCGCAAGACGCTGGCCTGGCACGCGCTGCCGGAGCAGGACAGCTGGGACATCAACGTGAACGTGGGCCTCGTCTCGGGCGGGCAGTCGGTCAACACCATCGCGCCCTACGCGGAGTGCCAGATCGACCTGCGCTATGCCACCAAGGAGGAATACGAGCAGGCCGAGGCCGCGATCAAGGAGATCGCACTGACCTGCCGCGAGGACGGCGTCAGCGCCACCTTCGAGCGGCTCGGGGCCTTCCTGCCCATGCTCCAGACCGACGGCAGCGCCGACCTGACCGCGGCCTACCTGAAATCGGCCCATGACCTTGGCCAGACCACGCAGGCGGAATTCACCCGCTCCTGCGCGGACAGCGGCATTGCCTCCTACACCGGGACGCCGACGCTCTGCGCCACGGGCCCGCGCGGCGGCAAGGGCCATTCGCCCGAGGAGTTCCTCGACATCGGCACCATGGTGCCCCGCGCACAGGCCATGGCGCTGACCATCCTGCGCATGGTCTGAGGCCGTGATTGGCCCGCGGTCCCGGAAGCGGGGCCGCGCGGCCGGACCGGAACGGCGTGTGTAGGTGCAGGCCGGGCGGCCCGCGTCACATAAAATTCACGCGCGAGGCGCTATTCTTTAGGATAGGAACGCCTCTTTGCGGTAGACTTGCTGGACGTCGCACCTCGGCCCTAGTCATTTTGCCAAGGGAAATGCGGGGGGCGTCAAAGTGTGGGGGCCGGGCCGGTGCTTCAGGGGATATGAAGCAAGGGCCGTTTTGGTTGAGACGTTTTGAATGCTGTATTTCATATGCGCGGCGGGGGTAGCCGCAGTTGCAGCCTTTGTGCTGGTCCGGTGCCTGCGAGCGCCAAGCCTTCCGGATGAGCTGGATGTCATTCCCGTAGGGCAGATCCTGGAGTTCTGCGCACTGGAGCGTGGAACTGTCTCGGTCGAACTGATCGACCCGTCGGGCAGGCCGGTCGATGACCTGGGCCAGTTCGATCAGCCGTGCAAGGCCGTCAGGGCGCTGCAGGCCGCGTTTCGCAAGGCGAATGTCAGGGCCGTCCGGATTTGCGAAAGCCGTCCGCGCCTCTTCGTCGTTCACAGCCTGGCCGAGGTCGACGCCCGCGCCGCGCATCGCCTGGGCGGTGCCGTCCTGCGCAGCTGCGACTGAGGGGCGCGGCTGGCATCCGCAGACCGGAAGGCAGGCACGCCACGGAAACCGCATGCGCTCGCCGCGTTGCCGGCTAGATGATCTTTCATCGGGGGGAGTGGAATGGTGCTGCTGGACAGGATTGAACTGTCGACCTCTCCCTTACCAAGGAGGTCCTAAATTTTTGATTTCCTACCTGTTTTCAATGCGGTGACCTTGCCTCTGTTTTCACGCTGTACGCGATTTGTACGGATCGCGGCGCGTACTGCGGCCTCATCCGCCTCGACGTGAGCGTAGACCGAGTCCGGAAGATCGGCCTTCGCCCACCGTCCCATTGCTGCCGCTGTGATGGGGTCAACGCCTTGGCGGACGCGCAGCTCGGTGTAGAAGCCGTGGCGGCCGGCGGCATGCGGGGACCGGTAATCGACGTCAGCCTTCTTGCACGCGGTGCGCAGGGCGGACGTGAAGCCGCTTCGGTCACCATACCCAAACACGCGATACGGCAGCAGCTTGTCGGTCTTGCGATTGTGTGGCTGTCGCGGCGGCAGGTTGGCGAGCGTTACCATCATCTCGGCGCTAATGGTCACCCATTGGGCGGGGTGGCCCTTCTGGGCGATGATCCAGACGCGCCTGTTCTTCAAGTCCAGGTCTTTCGGGCGGATGGCGACAAGCTGGCCGATGCGTGCGCCGGTCTCGAACATGAACTCCACACCGGCGATGATGTAGGGATTGGCCGAGCCGCGAAGGCTGTCGATCCATTCCCAGTCCCCGGCGACCTTTCTCGGGCGGCTCTGCTTTCCTCGCTTCTCGTCCTGAGCGACGCGTTGCGCTGAGGTGAAGCCTTTGATGCGGATCGGGGGGCACTTGCCGAGGTCGTGCGCGTTGTTGATAACTGCGCTCACCGGCGTGATCACCTGCCGCTTCCAGGTGTCGGTCGAGGCGTCGGGGTAAATCTTCGGGCAGAGGTCTCGGACCAGTTGCGGGGCGATGTCGCTGATCAACTGGCCCGTTAGGTGGGGGTGGACCTTCAGTAGGAACCCGGCATCTGCTGTCTTGGCGTCGTAAAGCAGGATCGCGTCGTCCCAGGTGAAGGACCGCTCTTCCCCGATTATGTGAGTTCGGATCGCTCGTGTCGTGGTCTCGACTATGAATGCTTGCGCGCCTGTTTCTGAAGATGCGCCAGTGCTGATCCGGAGATAGTCCGAGATGGGGCGTCCTTCAAATTCGATACGACCTTTGACCCACCAGACGGTGCCGCGTTTGTACGGTGTGAGCGGCATGAGCGCGCCTCCAGAATCTTGTCCAGTTGGTCGGGTGTAATGAGCATGCCGCCGTGTCCGATGATGTGGCAAGCATCGAGCTTGCGCGCCAGTGCTCGCAGGGTTCTCGCTGATACGGTGATGCCGCGCTCGCTGAACTTCGTAGCCCATTCCTCCGGCGTCCGGGCGCTGTCAAGGATCTCTGATCCGGTCATCACTCCCTCCATTCCGGGCGCTTTGCCGCCGGCCGGTTCATGCCGTGCCCTTCTTCTTCTCGCGCAGCGCATGCTCCAGCTTCGCCGTTGCCATGATCGTCGGCTTCAGTTCCGCCGGCGCGTCGTCGTAGCCTCGCCCGAAGCGGCCATTGAGCCGTGGGGCGAGCGCCATCGGGATGGCCTCCCAATTCGATGGATCGCAGTTGGTCTTGTCGCCGTCCAGGCTCTTGAGGCGGTGGCCATCCGGCACGGGGCCGTTGGCCTTCTCCCAGAGGTAGCGATGCTTGTGCACCGGTCTGGTCGTGCCTCCCGTCCATGGGTTCGGCTCATCCAGGATAAGGATGACGTAGCCGTCCTTGCTGTCGATCCGCTCATGTCCGGCGCCCTTGTAGGTGTGGGGCGTGTTGCCCTTCTTGAAGCGGCCCTTCTCGCTGCCTGGCGGGTTGAACGGCTTTCCCTTGTTGTGCGGCTCGCCGCCCTTGGCGAAGTGCCCGGTGCGGCCGGTCTTCCAGCCCTTCCGCTTGCGGAGAGCATGCAGGTTGGCCGCTGACACGTCATCGCGTCCGAAGGCTTCGGAGAAGGCGCGGTGACGCGGCGCGATGGGCCTTCAGATAGGTGGTGTCGATCATCACTGTCTTTTTCTCACCGTGCTGAGCGGTCAGGCCAGCCATCATCTGCGCAAAGATGCCCTTGTCACTCCATCGCTTTCAACGACTATAAAGCGTCTTGTGCGGACCATACTCTTACGGTGCATCGCGCCAACGTAAGGCATTGCGATTGATGGATATAATTCCACTCAAGGCACGGATGTCATCGACACGAGGCTTGCCGTGGGCTTCGGGAAATGGGGCTCCAACCGCGCCATCTGCGCGTCGGTCAGCCAGAAGAGATCAGGCATGTTCACCGCTCGTTCTCGAGTCGTGAATCACGCGATAGACCTGAAATCAGCGGGCCCTGACCCTAGGGCCCTATCGAACGCTCCCAAGACCGGCGCCATTCCCTTGGCCGCAGGTCTCGGCGGGACCATCATAGCGGCCCGAAGTATGAGCCATGAAAGCTATCCTTCTCGCCGCTGCTGCAGTGTTCTTCGTCGTGTCCGCACAGGCCAACCCCAGCTGCGCCGCGCGTCCCTTTTTGAGCTGGAAACGCTTGGCAAAGACTTCGGTTAGGCCGGCTAGTTTGTGGGGATGGGGAACGGTGCCGTGGTCGAGATGTTCGTCAACCTCAACACCGGGGGCATGGACGACCATCGTTACCTGCCCGGATGGCGTCACCTGTGTGGCTGCGGCAGGGGAAGCCTTCGAGCGGGTGGAAAAGGCGGCTTCGGCTACCATGTTAGGGTCACTCGTGACGCGGGCCGCGCTCAACCATGTTACCAGCAGGCATTTGCAACATCAGGTTGGGCGTCCCGCGTCCTTCCACCTCAACGAGGTGCACCTTGATCTTTCCATCATCGGCTGAGATATGGTCGCGGCAATCGCCATTTTTAGATGCAAACGCGCCGAAAATCTTCCATTTTTCTCTCCTTCTCTGGCCTCGCCCTAACCGGCGGGGCCTTTTGTGTTCTGGGGTTGTAATCTACGGACGACAAAACCGCCGATTTCCATCACTACCCGGAGATCATCGGTCACGGGCAGAGACCCCTTGATGTGGTCATTCTTGAGCTGGCTTTTCGAGTTCCGGGGGCGGATCACCCGGACGGAAACACTGCCGTTCGCGGATCTCACCGGGGACACCAGCCCCCAAGAGACAAACCAAAGCGGGCGTTTCACATCAAAGAAGCCATTATCGAACCGCTGAACGATCTTGTTGCTGCCTCGAAATTCTAGGGCCGCGTGGGTCTGCGCCATGTTGAGGGACACGCCCAGCACCTCAAAGTCGCTGCCATCACCCAGCGCGATCTGGACCGTCTCATCTTCCATGAGTCGCGAAAAAGCCTTGGTGGTGAGACTGGTGGACCGTTCGATTTTCTCTCCTACGTCGCAGTTAATCACATGGATGGGGCTTGCTGTAGAAGATGGCGATGGAACTGCATCAAGGGCGCGGCAGGCGGAAATGATTTCCTCCGCAATTAGTGCCGAGAACTCCACCGTAGGGTGGTTCCCGTCGCGCCATAGGTCTTTGGCCGGGCCGTGGTTAGCTGCCAGCGCGGCTACGTCGATGTAGTCCACCCCCATCTTGGCGCAAATCTCGCGCCACCGATCAACGGAGCCTCGGTTCAACTCCCCTTCAGGGTTGAGGTTGGGTAGCAGCAAAACGACCGGTGCGGCGCCAGAGCGCGCGCAGTGGTCGCGAAAGTGGGTCAGCATCGGTTCGGAGATTCCAACGTTGAATAGGCCCTTTGCGTCGGCGCGCTGCTCGTTAACACACATATCAAGCACGAAGGCATCGCAGTCGGCTTTAGGATCATCCTCAAGTAGCGCGAAGGGGATGACGGTGGGATGGCTAGATCCGATCGACAGGTTTTGCACCACGTCAACGCCGTCTATGCCCTTGAGAGCGTCCGCGTAGCCGCCGGCGATAATACCGTTCGATGTGCCTAGAATCTTGAGTTTCACGGTTCACCCTTGCCTTTCGTGGCCGGTCCCTTGGGATGGTTGGTCTTGATCCAATCCATCAAGGCATCCAGCGACCCGTTCACGCTCGGGATGCTGGATGCCTCAACGGCGGTGAGAAGGCGACCCATGGACAGCGCCCATTCGTCGGCCTCGCGTTCAAGCGATTCTATGGGGTCTGCCGCTGCCACCGTATACTCGGCTGATGACTCAAACAGAGCGCGGGGATATGCCCCGAGCGAATTGTCTTTCAGCGCGGCGGCTGATATCCTCACGTCGTCTGGCAGGTCGTGGTTCTCTGTCTCTTCAAGCATTTGGTGGGCATTTTGCGTTTGGGTTTCTTGATTGGGTTTTGATTGTGCGCTGGCGCACAAGTGAGCGTCAAGGCTTGAGTGGACTTGCCCGGGTTTGGTGGGGTGACTTTAGCTCACTTCCTGGGCCTTTTGCTCGAAGGCAATGGGGCTTAGGTTAAGGGCCGACTCTGGTGCACAAATCAGGTGATGTCCGAGGTTTCCTTTTACCTGGAGGGACTTGTCCCACAGCTTCCGTGACGGGTATGCCGAGCGCGGTGTCTCCGCTCAGGACGGCGATGCGGACCTGGAGCTTAGCGACCTGACGGTCGAAGCCCCGCGCCATAAGGCGCTGCCCCGGCAACTTTTCACGGTGCATCTTTGTCTCGACGCGGCTTCGGCGGTGGTATTCGCCCCATCGCCGCCAGAGCGCGCGGCCCAGGTATTTCGCCGCGCGCAGGGGCTCGTTTTGCGCCTCGGCTCCGGCGGTGATGGTCTTCCAGGGCTTCGCGTTCTTATGGGGCGGCATGACGGCATGGGCGCCGCTGTCGGCTATGCCGTCGTGGCATTTGCGTATGTCGTACGCACCGTCGGCGGTGACGCTGCCGATCCGTTCGTCCGCCGCGATCTGACCGAGCAGGTCGGGTAGCACCGGGGCATCACCGATGTGGCGCCCAGTGATCTCGAGAGCGCGGACTGAATAGCCCCGTGTATCGTGGACGCCTTCTTCGCTAATTTTGAGGCAAGGAGGCCATGATGAGCAGCAGCAAGTTCAGCGACGATTTCAAGAGAGACGCCGTGGCGCAGATCACGGAGAGGGGCTACCCGGTCAGGGAGGTGGCTGAGCGGCTGGTGGCAAGCCCTCGGTCGTGGTCAACAACACCTTGGATCAGGGCAGCCAGTTCACGAGTATCGACTGGGCCACTTTTCTGAAGGCCCACGATCTCGAGCACTCCATGAGCCGGCGCGGCAATTGTCACGATAACGCGGTGGCGGAGAGCTTCTTCAACTTGCTGAAGCGTGAGCGGGTCAGGCGAAGGACCTACCGCACCCGAGAAGAGGCCAAGCGGGATGTGTTCGACTACATCGAGATGTTCTACAACCCGAAGCGCAAGCACGCGCTCAACGGAATGCTGTCGCCCGTCGACTTCGAGCGGCAGCAAAAACTGAGACAAAAAGGCGTCTAAGAAACGCGGGGCTATTCATCGCATGGCTACGCAGAGACGCTGGAGGCGGGGCTGGAGGAGGTCAGGCGCCGTGCGACGGATGATCTGACGGCGGCGGTGCAGCGGGTGCGGTAATTTTTCGCCTGTACGGGATTTGTACGAATTCAGGTGGTTTCTCGCCGCGTGTTGCCTGCTTGTTCTTGCATGGCTGGCCGGTTGGTACTTCGGCGCGCTGGCGTATTTCCGAATTAATTCAGGAAGTTGTATGGTGCTGCTGGACAGGATTGAACTGTCGACCTCTCCCTTACCAAGGGAGTGCTCTACCACTGAGCTACAGCAGCACTATGTTCCAGTTTCTGGCGGCGGTGAGTACCGTCCGAACCGGGCACTGGCAAGACCCTTTCTGTCGTTTCCCGCCTTCCCTCGCGTCGGCGCTTGTGTCGCGATCCGAGGGGCCCATCGCCGGGCGGTGCGGTCAGCTGCGGGCGTGCCCGTCAGGCTGTGGGCGGCTGATTAGACGCATTCGACGCGGGGCGCAAGCGCAATCTGGACCCTTTTTTGCGTCTGAAGTAGAGAAGGGGCATGACCGACAAATCCCGTACCTCTCGGCTGAAGGGCCAGGACCGTCAGGACAGGCTGAAAGCCGCGCTGAAAGCCAACATGGGCCGCCGCAAGGCGCAGGCCCGTGCCCGGCAAGCCGCTGACGCCACTGGCGAAGAGAAACGGACAGAACAAGCCGGCGACACCGGCACACGCGAAGAGGACTGAGAGCGGATGGATTCGATTCTCGTCACCGGCAACGGTGCACTGAACGGGCAGATTCCCATTGCGGGGGCCAAGAACGCCTGCCTGACCCTGATGCCGGCGACGCTGCTCAGCGATGAACCGCTGACGCTGACCAACGCGCCGCGGCTGTCGGACATCAAGACGATGACCCTGCTGCTGCAGTCGCTGGGGGCGGAAGTCTCGGCGTTGCAGGACGGCAAGGTGCTGGCCCTGTCGAGCCACGACCTGACCAGCCACAAGGCGGAATACGACATCGTGCGCAAGATGCGCGCCTCGATCCTCGTGCTGGGGCCGCTGCTGGCGCGCTATGGCGAGGCGATCGTCTCGCTGCCCGGCGGCTGTGCCATCGGCGCGCGGCCCGTGGACCTGCACCTCAAGGCGCTGGAGGCCATGGGCGCGGAGCTGGACCTGCGCGAGGGCTATGTCTTTGCCAAGGCCCCCGGCGGGCTGAAGGGCGGCACCTATGAATTCCCCATCGTCTCGGTCGGAGCGACGGAAAACGCGCTGATGGCCGCGACGCTGGCCAAGGGCACCACGGTGCTCAAGAACGCGGCCCGCGAGCCCGAGATCGTCGATCTGGCCCACTGCCTGCGCAAGATGGGCGCCCAGATCGAGGGGGAGGGGACCTCGACCCTCACCATTCAGGGTGTCGAGCGCCTGCATGGCGCGACCCACCCGGTCGTCACCGACCGGATCGAACTGGGCACCTACATGCTGGCCCCCGCCATCGCGGGTGGCGAGGTGGAGTTGCTGGGCGGGCGCATCGACCTCGTCGGCGCCTTCTGCGAGAAGCTGGATGCGGCCGGTATCTCGGTCACGGAGACGCCGACCGGTCTGGTCGTCGCTTGCAAGAACGGCCGTATCCGCGCCGTGGACGTGATGACCGAACCGTTCCCGGGCTTCCCGACCGACCTTCAGGCGCAGATGATGGCGCTGCTCTGCACCGCCGAAGGCACGTCGGTGCTGGAGGAGAAGATCTTCGAGAACCGCTTCATGCACGCACCGGAGCTGATGCGCATGGGGGCCAAGATCGACGTGCACGGCGGCACCGCCAAGGTGACCGGCGTCGAGCGGCTGAAGGGCGCGCCGGTGATGGCGACCGACCTGCGGGCCTCGGTCTCGCTGATTCTGGCCGGTCTGGCAGCAGAGGGGGAAACGCAGGTGAACCGCGTCTACCACCTCGACCGCGGCTATGAGCGGGTCGAGGAGAAGCTCTCGGCGGTCGGCGCAAAGATCGAAAGGATCCAGGGCTCATGACCGAAGACGCACGTTTCGAAGATGGGCGCGAACGCCCGCTGAACCTCGGAGCGGAGGATGGCGAGGACCTCAAGGTCATCGCCGCCCTGACGCAGGACGCGGTGCTTGAGGCCAAGGACGTGTCCTGGCGGCCCAAGGAGCGGCGGCTGGCGCTGCTGGTGAACCGCTTCCGGTGGGAAGATCGCGGGATGGAGCGTCACGGGCCCGAGCGGGTGCGCTCGCTCCTCGTCATCGAGAACGTGCTGAAGGTTGCGAGCCAGGGCATCGACCCCAAGGACCGCGAGATGGTTCTCTCTCTGCTCTCCATCGGCTTCGAGGCCGACGCGGAGCCGCCCTCGGGCGCGGTGCTGCTGACCTTCGCGGGCGACGGCGCGCTGCGGCTGACGGTCGAGGCGCTGGATGTCAGCCTGAAGGACGTGACCCGGCCCTACCGCGCGCCCTCGGGCAAGGTGCCGAGCCACGAGTGACGCGCCTGCGGGCGCGGGCCTCAGGCGGGCCTTGAAACGCTGCCGCTTGAGGGTGCCGGACACAGGTATTATGGGATGGGCAACCAAGGAGTTGCCCAATGCCCCAGTTTCTCGACACGACCGAGCCGGATTTCGAAGCCCGCTTTGCCGCCCTGCTGTCGGCCAAGCGCGAGGACAGCCCGGATGTCGATCATGTGGTGGCCGGGATCATCGCCGACGTGCGCGCCCGGGGCGATGCCGCGGTGCTGGAGCTGACGGCGAAGTTCGACCGGCTTGAGCTGACCCCCGAAACCATGGCCTTCTCCGCCGAGGAGATCGATGCCGAGATCGCCAAGGTGCCCGCTGGTGAACGCGAGGCGCTGGAACGCGCGGCGCAGCGCATCCGCGCCTACCACGTCCGCCAGATGCCCGAGGACGCGCTCTGGACCGATCCGGACGGGGCGACGCTGGGCTGGCGCTGGACGCCGGTGTCGGCGGCCGGCATCTACGTGCCGGGCGGTCTGGCCTCCTATCCCTCCTCCGTGCTGATGAACGCGATCCCCGCCAAGGTGGCGGGTGTCGAGCGTCTCGCCATGTGCGTGCCCACGCCCGGCGGCGTGGTGAACCCGCTGGTCCTGCTGGCCGCGCGCATCGCGGGGGCCGACGAGGTCTATCGCGTGGGCGGGGCGCAGGCGGTGGCGGCACTGGCCTATGGCACCGACACGATCGCGCCGGTGGACAAGATCACCGGCCCCGGCAACGCCTTCGTCGCCGCCGCCAAGCGTCGTGTCTTCGGCAAGGTGGGCATCGACATGATCGCGGGCCCCTCCGAGATCCTCGTCATCGCGGATGCGGACAACAATCCCGACTGGCTGGCGCTGGACCTGCTGAGCCAGGCGGAACACGACCCCGTGGCGCAATCCATCCTGATCACCGACGATGCCGCCTTTGGCCGCAAGGTGGCCGAGGCGGTGGACAACCGCCTCAAGACGCTGGAGCGGCGCGAGATCGCGGGCGCCAGCTGGGCCGACTACGGCGCGGTGATCGTGGTGCGTGACCTAGACGAGGCGGCAGAGCTGTCGAACCGCGTGGCGCCCGAGCACCTCGAACTCTGCGTCGCCGATCCGCGCGGGCTGGCGGAAAAGACCGTCCACGCCGGTGCCATCTTCCTTGGCGGCTGGACGCCCGAGGCGATCGGCGACTACGTCGGCGGCCCCAACCACGTGTTGCCCACGGCACGCTCGGCGCGTTTTTCCTCCGGTCTGTCGGTTCTGGACTTCCTCAAACGCACCACTCTGGCAGAAATGACCCCGGCGGCGCTGAAAGCCATTGGCCCCGCTGCGGAAACGCTGGCACAGTCGGAGAGCCTGGAGGCTCACGGCCTGTCGGTGCGTGCCCGTCTGGACCATCTGAATGAGGAATGAGCGATGTCCCGGATCAGCCTGATCGAGCTGGATGACAGCAACCTGCCGCCTCCGACACCGGAGATCGAGCAGGAGCGCAAGGTGGCGATGTTCGACCTCCTGGAGGAGAACAGCTTCACCCTGCCGAAACGGGACGAACGCGAGGTGCCCGCCGGGCCCTACCACGTCGGCCTGTCGATCCGCGAGCGCAGGCTGGTCTTCGACATCAAGACCGAGGATGAACAGCCCGCGGCGCAGTTCCTGCTGTCGCTGGGGCCCTTCCGGCAGGTGGTGAAGGATTACTTCGCCATCTGCAAAAGCTACTTCGACGCCGTGAAGAACCTGCCGCCCGCGCAGATCGAGACCATCGACATGGCCCGGCGCGGCATTCACAACGAAGGTGCCCGGGTCCTGATCGAGCGCCTGGAGGGCAAGGCCGAGGTCGACAACGACACGGCGCGCCGTCTCTTCACCCTGATCTGCGTCCTGCACTTCGGGGGCTGACGGGTGCCCGACAAGCTGCCGCATTCGGTTCTCTTCTGCTGCGACCACAATGCCGTGCGCTCGCCCATGGCGGAGGGCATCATGAAGAAGCTCTACGGCCCCGGCGTCTACGTCCAGTCCGCGGGCGTCCACAACGACCTGGAAATCGACGGTTTCGCGATCACGGTCTGCAAGGAGATCGGGGTGGAGCTGGAGCGGCACCGCTCGCGTTCCTTCGACGAGATGCAGCAGCTGGGGGACGACCTGTCCTCCTTCGATCATATCGTGGCGCTGTCCCCCGCCAGCCAGCACCGTGCACTGGAGCTGACGCGGTTCTTCCACCTGACGGTGGATTACTGGCCGATCATGGACCCGACCGGCCTGGGCGAGACCCGCGAGACCAAGCTCAACGCCTATCGCCAGAGCCGCGACCAGATCCTGCGGCACCTGACCGAACGCTGGGGCCCCGCCCGCCAGGGCTGACCGCCCCGGCCCGCCTTCCTGCCACCTTCAAAGCCAGTTCAGAGGACAGAATGAACGACACGATCCGTGCCTATTTCGCCGCCTTCAACGCGGGCGATACCGAGGGAATGCTGGCCTGTCTGACCGAGGACGTGGCGCATCACGTCAACGAGGGCCAGGTGCGCGTGGGCAAGGCGCTCTTTGCCGAATTCTGCGCCCACATGGAGCGCTGCTACCGCGAAGAGCTGACCGACATGGTGATCTTCGCCAACCCGGACGCCACCCGTGGCGCGGCGGAGTTCATCGTGAACGGCACCTACCTCGTGACCGATGCGGGCCTGCCGGAGGCGAAGGGGCAGACCTACCGCCTGCCGGGCGGGTCCTTCTTCGACCTGAAGGATGGCAAGATCGCCCGGGTGACGACCTACTACAACCTCGCGGACTGGATTGCGCAGGTTTCGGCGTGATCGAGACGCGGGTCCTGACCGGAGAGGCGCTTGGCGCCGCGCTCGACGACGTGGCGCGGCTGCGAATCGCCGTCTTCCGGGACTGGCCCTATCTCTACGAGGGCGACCTCGACTACGAGCGGCGCTACCTCGACGTCTATACCACCGAAACGGCGGTTGTCGTGGCGGCGCTCGACGCGGGCCGGGTCGTCGGTGTCGCCACCGGCATGGGGATGGAGGAGGCGGACGCGGATTTTGCCGCCGCCTTCGCGGGGCGGACAGAGAAAGCGGGCGAGGTCTTCTATTGCGCCGAATCCGTCCTGCTGCCGGAGTACCGGGGTCAGGGGCTGGGCCATGCCTTCTTCGACCTGCGCGAAGCCCATGCCCGCGCCCTGGGGCGGCGCTGGTCGGCCTTCTGTTCGGTGGTGCGGCCCTCGGATCACCCGGCGCGGCCCGAGGGGTATCGTCCGCTGGATGTCTTCTGGCGCGGGCGCGGTTATGCGCCGGTCGAGGGGGCAGTGGCGCGCTACCACTGGACCGACGTGGGCGCGGCCGAGCAGACTGGCAAGGATTTGCAGGTCTGGATGCGGGCGCTCTGAGCCTTTTCGGCAGAGTGCGCCTGCGGCGGGCGGGGAGGGGGGCTGTCTGCCCCCCATGTGCCTGCGGCACACTCCCCCCGAGGATATTTTGGAGCGAAAGATGGTGAAGCCATGGTGAAGATCGCGGCGGCGGCCTATCCGCTGGACTGGTTCGAGAGCTGGGAGGCCTATGTGGCCAAGCAGGAGGCCTGGGTGGCCGAGGCTGCGGGTGAGGGCGCGGAACTGCTGCTCTTCCCGGAGTACGGCGCGATGGAACTGGCCTCGCTGGCAGGTGACGCGGCGACGGACCTGGACGTGGCAACCCGCGAGGTGGCGCGGCGCATGGGCGACGCGGTGGCCGTGGCGCAGCGTTTGGCGGCGCGGCACGGGGTGTATATCGTGGCGGCCTCGGGGCCGGTCTTCGACGGCGAGGTCCTGGTGAACCGGGCGCACCTGGTGGCGCCCTCGGGCGCGGTGGAGTTCCAGGACAAGGTGATCATGACGCTCTGGGAGCGCGATCCCTGGGGTGTCGTGGGGCAGGGGCCGCTGAAGGTCTTTGACACCGCCCTCGGCAAGCTGGCGATCAATATCTGCTATGACAGCGAGTTTCCGCTGCTGGCGCGGGCCCAGCGGGAGGCGGAGCTGCTGCTGGTGCCGTCCTGCACCGAGGCCGAGGAAGGCTATTGGCGGGTGCGGATCGGCAGCCAGGCGCGGGCGCTGGAAGGGCAATGCGTGGTGGCCATGGCCTCGACCGTGGGGGCCTATCCCAAGGTGCCCGCGGTGGAGGCAAACACCGGCATGGGCGGGATTTTCGGCCCGCCGGACGCGGGGTTTCCGCCCAATGGCGTGCTTGCGGAGGGGCGACTGGGGCAGCCCGGCTGGACCTACGCGGAGGTCGATCTGGCACAGGTTGCGGAGGTCCGTGCCAACGGCCATGTGCGCAACCTTCGGGACTGGGACGAGCAGCCCGCAGATCACATTTCGCCCGAAGTCATCGCCTTGCGCTGAATCCCCCTTGAAAATCGCGCGCATTGGGACCATTTAGGCGCATCCGTCCCCGAAGGGGGCGCCACTTAAAGGAGACCCCATGGCCAAGGAAGACATTCTCGAATTCCCCGGCGTCGTGAAGGAACTCCTGCCCAACGCGACATTCCGGGTCGAGCTCGAGAACGGCCATGAGATCATCGCGCATACGGCAGGCAAGATGCGGAAAAACCGCATCCGGGTTCTGGCCGGCGACAAGGTGCAGGTCGAAATGACCCCCTACGATCTGACCAAAGGTCGGATCAACTACCGCTTCAAGTAACATCCCGCGCGCGCCCCTGTCCGGGGCGCGCCGGTTTCTTTTCGACCGCCACCGTTCCGGCGGTGGCCTTCTGGCGGGGAGTGCCATGAAACTCATCCTCGGCTCCGGAAGCCCGCGCCGGCTGGAATTGCTGGCGCAGCTGGGCCTCACGCCCGACGCCATCCGCCCCCCTGACATCGACGAGACGCCCCTGAAGGCCGAGCTGCCGCGCCCCTATTGCGCGCGCATGGCCCGGGAGAAGGCGCAGGCCGTGCCCGCGGGCGCGGGCGAAGTGGTGCTCTGTGCGGATACCACCGTGGCGCTTGGCCGCCGTATCCTCGGCAAGCCGGTCGATGCGGGCGAGGCCGAGGGCTTCCTTCGGCTCATGTCCGGGCGGCGCCACAAGGTGATCACCGCCGTGGCGGTGACCTGCGAGGGCCGCCTGTGGGAGCGTGACGTGGTCACCACCGTGCAGATGAAACGCCTCTCCGAGGCCGAGATCGCGGGCTATGTGGCCAGCGGCGACTGGCAGGGCAAGGCAGGCGGATACGGGATACAGGGGCCTGCAGGTGCCCTGATCCCCTGGATTTCAGGCTCGTTCACTGCCGTGGTGGGCCTGCCATTGGCCGAGACCGCGGCGCTGTTGCAGGCGGCAGGCCTGCCGATCTGGAAGGACGCGACATGAAGGGTGCAGAGATTCTGCTGGGAGAATGGCAGGGCCGCGAGGCCGCCGCGCTGATGCGCGACGGGCGGCTCGAGGACCTGCTGATCGACGGGGATGCGCCGCGCCCCGGCTCCATCTACCGGGCCCGGACCGACCGGCCGGTGAAGGGGCAGGGGGGCATGTTCCTCGCCACCCCCGATGGGTCCGCCTTCCTGCGGCAGGTGAAGGGCCTCGCCCCCGGCGTGCCGCTGCTGGTGCAGGTCACCGGCTATGCGGAACCCGGCAAGGCGATCCCGGTGACCCAGCGGGTGCTCTTCAAGAGCCGCTATGCGATCGTCACGCCCGAGGCCCCGGGCCTCAACGTCTCGCGCGCGATCCGCGACGAGGAGATTCGCGACGATCTGCTGGCCACCGCCCATGAGACCTGGGCCGAGGCCGGCGCGCCGGAGGGGGCGGGGCTGATCCTGCGCTCTGCCTGTGCCGAGGCCTCCGCCGAGGAGGTCATCGAGGACATCCTCGCCATGGCCGCGCTGGCGACACAGGTGCTGGCCGATGTCGAGGGCGCGCCGGAGTTGCTGGTGGAAGGCGATGGCCCCCATGCGCTGGCCTGGCGCGACTGGTCCGAACCCGCCCAGGTCACCGAAGGCGCCGATGCGCTGGAGCGGGACGACGTGGCCGGTGCGATCGAAGCCCTGTCCGAGGCGGAGGTGCCCCTGCCCGGTGGCGGCACCATGGTGGTCGAACCCACCAAGGCCTTCGTCGCTGTCGACGTGAACACCGGGGGCGACACGAGCCCCGCCGCGGGCCTCAAGGCCAATACGGCTGCCGCTCGCGAACTGCCGCGCCAACTGCGCCTGCGGGGGCTGGGCGGGGTGGTGATCCTCGATCCCGCGCCGATGCCCAAGAAAGACCGCCGCGGCTTCGAGGGCAGCCTGCGCGCCGCCTTCCGGGCTGACGACGTGGAGACCAACCTCTCCGGCTGGACGCCGCTGGGCAACTACGAACTGCAGCGCAAGCGCGCCCGCCTGCCGCTGGCAGGGGGAACCGCATGAGCTGCCCGATCTGCGGCAAGGACGTGGATGCGAAGTATCGTCCCTTCTGTTCGCGCCATTGCGCGGACGTCGACCTCGGACGCTGGCTGAAGGGCGGCTATTCGGTGCCCTCGACCGATCCGGAAGACATCGAGGAGGCGCTGGACGCGCTGGAAAAAGGCCTCGGCGAAGAGGGCGCCGAGCCCGGTTTCGGGACCCGCGGGAAACCTCACTGAAGACGCCGTAGGGGCAGGCAAATATTTTGCCGAAACCCTCTGGACACCTCCGCGGCGCTGCCATAAAACGCCGCAACCCGAGCGGCTCAGCCGCTCCCCGTGCCCGGGTAGCTCAGGGGTAGAGCAGTGGATTGAAAATCCTCGTGTCGGTGGTTCGATTCCGCCCCCGGGCACCACTTAAACATCCGAGACAGCACAGAGTAGTTCGCTCAAGGGGTGGAATCCCCCTGTTTGTTGAGACTCTTGTCCGAAGACGTTCAGCATCAGTTCGTGACAGCAGATTTGTTTGGGGGTATTTTTGGGGGTATCCGGTTTCGACGGGAGGTTCCCATGACCCTTACAGACAGCGCGATCCGAAACGCCAAGCCTTCGGATAGCCCTTACAAGCTCTTCGATGGTGGCGGGCTGCACCTCCAGATTACGCCCCAAGGCTCGAAGCTCTGGCGGCTCAAGTACCGGTACGATGGGCGCGAGAAGCTCCTCTCATTTGGCCCTTACCCTGTCACTGGACTCAAGAAGGCCCGGCTGAAACGTGACGAGGCGAAGGCTAAGCTGCTCGACGGCATCGACCCAAGCCATGCGAAACGCGCCGCGCGACGCGAAGCCCAGCTGGAACGGGCAAACACATTTGAAGCGATCAGTCAGGAGTATCTGGCGAAGCTGGAGAAGGAAGGTCGGGCGGCAATGACGCTCAAGAAGACCAAATGGCTTCTCGACTTTTCCAAGAACCATTTCGCAAACCGACCCATCAGCGAGATTGAAGCACCCGAGATTTTAGCGTTGCTTCGCGAACTTGAGGCGACCGGAAAATATGAAACCACGCGGCGGTTGCGCTCGCTGATCGGCTCGATCTACCGCTACGCCATTGCGACCGGCAGAGCATCGGTTGACCCGACTTACTCGCTCAAAGGTGCGCTGATCGCGCCGAAGGTTGCCTCCCGCGCTGCTATCACCAACCGCGGAGGCCTTGGCACCCTATTGCGATCTATAGATGCTTTTGATGGGCAACCGACCACCAAGACAGCGCTTCAGCTCCTCGCGCTACTCGCGCCTCGCCCGGGCGAGTTGCGAAAGGCTGAGTGGACGGAGTTCGACTTTGGGGAAGCCGTCTGGCGCATACCCGCCGAGCGGATGAAGATGCGCAGGCCGCACCGAGTTCCGCTGCCGAACCGAGCGGTTGCCCTGCTGAAAGAGCTTCGGCGCATTAGTGGAAAGTCTCCGCTAGTGTTCCCTTCGGTCCGTTCGCTGCGGAAACCGATTTCCGAGAACACGCTCAACGTCGCAATTCGACGGATGGGTTTCAGCAAAGAAGAGATGACTAGCCACGGCTTTCGCGCAACTTTCAGCACGCTCGCCAATGAATCTGGGCTCTGGAACGCGGACGCCATCGAGCGCGCGCTGGGCCATGTTGAAACCAACGATGTGCGCCGGGCCTATCTTCGCGCCGAGTACTGGGATGACGGTCAACCTCAACAAGATGAACCTCGCCGTCCACGGCCTGTCGGGCGATGTCCGCGAGGCCAACACCTACGCGACCGACCTGCGCGAACTGTTCCCCCGCGTCTTTGCCGAGGGCGGCTTCGATTTTGTCATGGCCAACCCGCCCTTCAACGTCTCCGGCGTCCGCAAGGAAGACCTGGAGGGCGACTGGCGCTTTCCCTTCGGCATCCCTAAGCCCGACAACGCGAACTACCTTTGGATTCAGTTGTTCCATTCCGCGCTGAACGATCAGGGACGCGCGGGCTTCGTCATGGCGAACTCGGCGGGCGATGCGCGGGGGAGTGAGCAGTTGATCCGGCAGAAGCTGGTCGAGGACGGCAGCGTGGATGTCATCGTCTCGGTCGGGCCGAACATGTTCTACACTGTCACATTGCCCTGCACGCTGTGGTTCTTTGACAAAGCGAAGCGCGGGGCGGATCGGGGGGGCAGCGTGCTCTTCCTCGATGCCCGGTCGCTCTATCGCCAGATCGACCGCGCGCACCGGGACTTCCTGCCCGAACAGACCGAGTTCCTTTCGAACATCGTGCGGCTCTATCGCAGCGAGGCGGTCGAGGATGGGGGCGACGAGGAATGAGATATCCCGCCTCCGAGAAGCTCGAGATCATCCGGCAGGTGGAGCAATCGCACCTGCCGGCGAAGCGGACGCTGGACATGCTGGGCATCCCGCGTACGACCTTCTACCGCTGGTATGACCGCTATTTGTCGCTTGGCGCCGCCGGGCTCGCAGACCGGCCCTCGCGCCCTGCGCGGGTCTGGAACCGGATCCCAGACAAGGTGCGCAAGCAGGTCGTCGATCTGGCCCTCGAGCAGCCCGAGCTGTCACCCCGGGAGCTCGCCGCCCGCTTCACCGACACTCAGCGTTACTTCGTGTCGGAAGCCAGCGTCTACAGGGTTCTGAAGGCGCATGACCTAATCACCAGCCCGGCCTTCGTGGTGATCAAGGCGGCAGAGGAGTTCCACGAGAAGACGGTCCGGCCGAACCAGCTCTGGCAGACCGACTTCACCTACCTGAAGGTCATCGGTCACGCCGGAGGCGTGCCTTCGGCACGACGGCTGGTTCTACCTCTCGACCATCCTCGATGATTACAGCCGCTACGTCATCGCGTGGCGGCTCTGCACCACGATGAAGGCGTCGGACGTGACCGCAACGCTGGAAGATGCCTTAGTCGCCTCGGGTTGCGACCAGGCCACAGTCGCCCACCGGCCTCGGCTGCTGAGCGACAATGGCAGCAGTTACATCTCCGGGGAACTGGCCGACTGGCTTGCCGGCGAGGGGATGGATCATGTCCGCGGTGCTCCTCGGCACCCTCAGACACAGGGCAAGATCGAACGCTGGCACCAGACCCTCAAGAACCGCATCTTGCTCGAGAACTATTTCCTGCCGGGCGCTCTGGAGCAGGCGATCGGCGACTTCATCGACCACTACAACCAGCACCGCTACCACGAGAGCCTGGGCAACCTCGCGCCCGCCGACGTCTATCTCGGCAGGGCCGAAGCTATTCTGAAAACACGAAAGGAGATCAAAGCCAAAACCATCGAGAAGCGCCGCTTGCTGCATCGCCAGACCGCGGCATAGACTGAAACCACAACGAGCCAGGCCCTCCGTTCTCGATCAGGCCCTCGTGTCCCAAATCATCTGACGACGGACACTGAGAGGAAAGCGGAGATGTCGAACACATCAGTCCCCGCTCCTCCATCAAAAACGTTATCGGGGGATAGCGTCCCGCCATTGAAACCGAGATTGTCATCTCCTTCACCGCCGAGGAGCGTGTCGACGCCGCCATTCCCTCTTAAGGTATCGTCCCCATTGCCACCTTCGAGTCGGTTGCTCTGGAAGTTTCCTTCAAGTATGTCCGCGCCACTACCAGAAACCACGGTCTCAATTGACGAAACTGCTGCAACGGCCGCCCCGCTTGCAAGCGTTCCTGCCGTCAGATAAAGGACATGATCCTCGGTGAGCCCGGATAGGTTGAGCGTGTCGCTCCCCGCCTGGCCTGCATAAGTTTCGCCATTCTCGATCGGAGCATCGGGAAAAAGCACGTCGTCATTCGCGCCGCCATAGAGGGAATCAACGCCCGTCCCGCCACCAAGCGTATCGTTCCCTTCATTGCCATAGAGCTCGTTTGCTGCCTCATTCCCGACCAGGCTATCATTTCCGCTGCCACCGATCGCGTTCTCGATCAGGGACCGTGTATCGCCATCATGTAGCAAGGCGTTGAATATGTTGCCGCGCGAGTAGTTGCTGTCGCCGAGTGAGGCAAGTTGATCGGAACTGAAAACAGAATGCTCACCGGGAGTAAGGTTGACTGAAACACCGGTCGTATAGGCGCTCAGGTCGTAGGTATCGATTCCCCCGCCGTCCCAGATCGTCGCGAAAATTCGATTGGCACCCGGGGCGATCGATATCAAGCCGTCCACGACAGTGTTGCCGGAACCGGGATTCCAAGAGTATACTGTATCTCCTGCATTTGTCGTGTAGTCCGCACCGTACATTTCCTGAAGGGCGGCGATATCCGCCATCATCCAGGTTTGAGCGAACCCCCACTGTTCGTTGCTATATCCGCCGTTTAACGGGTCTCCGACGTATGACCGATACGTCATGATAGAGTATTCCATCGAATCCCTATCTGCAGGCAGCGCCGTGTCGCCGCCGGTTCCGCCCACGTTGTGACCGTGCTTCAGTCCGAGTGCGTGCCCAAGTTCATGGATATGAGTGAGCCAAGCGTAATTTCCAGCCTGGGGTGTGCGAAGGTCGGAAAGCGAGCCGGCGTAGGCGACGCCAAACCATACATCTCCGTTGTCATCGACCTCAGAGGTCAAGTAGTTTCCCGGAAAATCGGACACTCGCGCTGTGTTGACTAGGGTCGATGTGGTTTCGGCAATCCGAATATGCTCTGGCACAGTCGAACTGGCTATCACGTTTTCTACAAGCCCCAGCTGCGTGAACCCTTCGACCGAAAAGCCCAAGGTACCGGAGATGCTGGCGTCCCCCTCCAGTGCGCGGCGAATGGCGGTTTGTTGCGCTGTCGAAACCGTATTGAAGTTGTTGGGCAGGTATGTGTTGGTGGAGTAGCTATAAACCGTATTGCTCGTTGGAAATGAGAAGTAGACGATCGGATCAGCCCAGCGAGTCCCCGTCATAACCCCGTCGACAAAGGCATTTCCGGTACGTGCAATGGTCGTCGTCGTGGCTGCGGTTCCACTCATGTTGTCGCTCCTTTTTCCCGCCGTCGGACACTACTCCGCGGGGACAAAAACTGATTTGAACTAAATTCAGGAATTAATGGGTAATCCGCCGAATGACGGCGTGGATGATTGACGAAGCTTCATCATTTGGCTGCATGAGATCAAGCTTCTTCTCGATCATGGGCGCTGGCTTTTCTTGAGCCGATAGGTGCTAGCTGAAAAGACCAGACCTCTGCGGACCTCGTGACGCCCGGCGAGGGCATCCGGCCTCGCGACGAGCGAGACATGTCCACGCGGGACTGCCGCCGACGCCGCGACGGTGCCCTCCATGCCACCCGTTACTCGCCGGTCTTCGCCCCCGCGAAGCTCGACTGGACCTCGATATGGCGGTGCGGGTGGCGGTCGTCGCCATGGTCGTGGACATGGGTCGCGTGGCTCTCGGCCACGGGCACGAGGGAGAGCGCCCCATGCGCGACGCCGCGTTCGAGGAACAGCGCCTCTGCCGTGGAGCTGATCTCGCCCAGCCGGCCGCGCAGGACTTCGATTTCCAGCGCGGTCGAGTGGTCCAGCGGCACGGAGAGCGCCGCCACATGGCGGTCGTGGGCGTCGAGCCGGCGTTGCGCCAGCCGTGCGCCGAGGTTCCGGGTGGTCTGGTCGACGGTATAGGATACCACGCCGAGGCAGGGGGCCTCCGACGGGCCGTCGGGGCGTTGCAGCATGGCGCGCCGCACGAGGTCGCGGATCGCCTCGGACCGGTTCTGCGCGCCGCTGTCCTGCATGTAGTGATCGAGGGCGCCGGCGATGTCATCCGACAGGGTGATCGTGATGCGCTTCATGAACGCCTCCTTTCCGGGCATGGACCGAGAGTTACCGGCGCGACGGTGGAATTCAATCCCGAGTTTGGCCGGTGGCCGGTCCGTGGATGGTGCAGGTTTGGTCAGTGGATGGGCGCGCGCCACGCGAGGGACGTCAGGCCGGGGCCAGATCTGCAAATCCAAATTGCAGCGATGGCGCTCGTATGATTTTTTCCGAAATGAATCATACTGACGCTGAAGAGGTCCCCCGATGACACCTGTCGCCCGCGCCCTTGCCGCCTGCACGCTCATCTGCGCCGTAACGGGACCGGCCCGCGCGCATTTCCAGGAGATCATCCCCTCGACCGACGTGCTGCCCGACGGGGGCGAGGTGACGCTGGACCTCGTCTTCACCCATCCCTTCGAGGGCGGGCCGGTCATGCCCATGGCGCGGCCGGTGGCCGTGGGGGTGTTGCAGAACGGCGAGAGGACGGACCTGCTGGGCGATCTGGTCGAGGCGCCGCAGGACGGGGCCATGGCCTACAGGCTCACCCATGGGCTGGAGGCCCCGGGGGCTGCGCTCTTCTACATCGAGCCTGCGCCCTACTGGGAGCCCGCGGAGGGGAAGTACATCGTGCATTACGCCAAGGTGGTGGTGGACAGCTACGCCTCGGGCGAGGGCTGGGACGCCAGCCTGGGCTTCCCGGTCGAGATCGTGCCGCTGAGCCAGCCCACCGGGCTCTGGACCGGGAACCTCTTCACCGGCGTGGTGACCAAGGGCGGTGCGCCGGTGCCCTTCGCGGAGGTCGAGGTCGAGTTCATCAACGACCACGGCATCACAGCCCCGAGCGACGCCTACATCACGCAGGTGATCAAGGCCGATGCCAATGGCACCTTCTCCTATGCCATGCCGGTCTCCGGCTGGTGGGGCTTTGCCGCGCTGATCGAAGGCGACGCGTCCATGACCTCGCCCGACGGCGAGGCGGTGCCGGTCGAGGAAGGCGCGCTGATCTGGGTCAACGCGAAGCCGGTGCAGTAGCATGGCCCATATCCCCGATGGTCTCCTCTCGCTGCCGGTGCTGATCGGCGGCAGCACGCTGGCCGCGGCCGGTGTTGCGGCCGGGCTGCGCCGGCTGGACGACCGGGCGATCCCGCGGGTGGCGATCCTCTCGGCGGCCTTCTTCACCGCCTCGCTGGTGTCGGTGCCGGTGGGCCCCTCCAGCGTGCACGTGCTGCTCTCGACGCTGATGGCGCTGATGCTGGGGCCGGGGGTCTTCCCGGCGGTGCTGGTGGCGCTGATACTGCAATCGGTGATGTTCGGCTTTGGCGGACTGACGACGCTGGGGGTGAACACGCTCAACATCGCCCTGCCGGGCTACCTCGTGGCGCTGCTGATCGGGGGCGCGGTGCGCGGCGCCGGCAGGCCGGCGACGGCGGGGGTGATCGGGGGCATCGGGGCGGCGGTGGCCGTCTTCGGGACCGGGGCCATGGTGGCGCTGGCGCTCTGGCTGTCGTCCTCGGCCTATGTTCCGGCGGCGCGGATCCTGCTGGTGACCTACCTGCCGCTGGCGGCGGGCGAGGCGCTGATCTGTGGCATGGTGCTGACCTTCCTCGCCCGCGCCGCGCCGGAACTCCTGCTGCCGCGGCTCGCGGCAGGGGAGCCGGTCGCATGAGGCGCCTGCTGACGGCGCTCCTGCTGGTGCTGGGCCTTGCGGGCCCGGTGCTGGCGCACAGCCTGCGGGTCTTCGCCACCGTCGAGGGGGCGGAGGTCACGGGCTACGGCTTCTTCGTCGGCGGCGGGCGCCCGCAGGCGGTGACCTGGACCGCCACCATGGCCGGGCGCGACATCGCGCAGGGCCAGACCGACAGCGCGGGGGGCTTTGCCTTCCCCGTGCCTGTGCCGGTCGAGGGCACGGTCACCGTCACGATCAACTCCGGCGAGGGGCATATCGCCTCGCGCGCCTTCGGGCCGGAGCGGTTCGGCGCGGCGGCACCGCCGTTGCAGGCCGAGGCCGCGCCTGAGCCCGCGGGCGCTTCGCCCACAGCCGAGGTCACGCCTGAAATGATCCGGACAATGACCCGGACCGCCGTCGCCCAAGAGGTTGCGCCGCTGCTGGAGCGGATCGAGGCGATGGATGCGCGGATGCGCCTGACCGATGTCATCTCGGGGCTGTGCCTGATCTTCGGCATCGCGGGGATCGCCCTCTGGGCCCGGGGGCGGCGGTCGTGATCCTGCCTGCCGATCTGCGCCTGCGCCTCGTGGCGGTGCTCGGCGTGCTGATCCTCCTGTCCTCGCTGACCCATCCGGGGGCAGGGCTGGTCTGGCTCTGCGCGGCGGCCCTTCTGGTGCTGGCCGATCCCGCGCCCTTTCCATGGCGCAGGCTTCTGCATCTGGAGGCCTTCCTCGTGCTGCTGCTGATCACGTTGCCGCTGACCATGCCCGGCACGCCCGTGCTGGAGCTCTGGGGGCTGAGCGCCAGCCACGAGGGCCTTGCGCGGGCGCTGCTGGTGGCGGCGAAGGTGACCGCGGCGATGCTGGTGCTGACCGTGGCCTTCGCCCGGGTGGAGCCGGTGCGTCTGGGACAGGCGCTGCGCGGCCTGCGCTGTCCCGAGAGCCTCGTGCGGCTGCTGCTCGGGGCGGTGCGGTATCTCGGCCTGATCCGGTCCGAGGCGGCGCGCCTGCAGGAGGCGATGCGGATGCGGTCCTTCGCACCGCGCTCGACGCTGCACACGTGGCGCAGCTATGGCAACCTGATCGGCATGGTCCTGCTGCGCGCCATGGCCCGTGCCGACCGGGTGGAGGAGGCGATGCGCCTGCGCGGCTATTCCGGCCGCGTGCCCGTCATCGACCTGCCGCCGGTGCCGCGCGGGGATTGGCTCCGGGGCGCGCTGATCCTCGGCGCGGCGCTCTGCCTTCTGATATGGGACCTGTCATGACCCTGCTTGTCGACGCCGATGCGCTGACCGTTCACCGCGATGGCCGCCCGGTGCTGCGGGAGGCCGGCCTTGCGCTCGCCCCGGGCGAGCGGCTGGCCATCGTCGGCCCGAACGGCGCGGGCAAGACCACGCTGTTGCGGGCCCTCGTGGGGCTGGAGCCTCTGGCGGGCGGCAGGCTGACGCTCTTCGGCAGCCCCTGCCGCCGAGAGGCGGAGTTCCGCGTGGCCCGCCGCCGGATCGGCTTCCTGTTTCAGGACAGCGATGATCAGCTCTTCTGTCCGACCGTGCTGGAGGACGTGGCCTTCGGGCCCCTGAACCTCGGTCAGAGCCGGGCCGAGGCGGAGGCCACCGCCCGCGCGGCGCTGGAGGGTCTGGGGCTTCTCCATCTGGCAGAGCGCCTGACCCACAAGCTCTCGGGCGGGGAGAAACGCCTCGTCTGCCTTGCCGGGCTCTTTGCCATGGCGCCCGATGTCATCCTCCTCGACGAGCCCACCAACGGGGTCGACGCCGCCAATGGCGCGCGGTTCGAGGCCGCGTTGAGCGGCTTTGCCGGGGCGATGATCCTCGTCTCCCATGACGATGGCTTCGTGACCCGGATGGCGACCCGCGGGATGCTGCTGGAAGAGGGGCGGCTGGTCCCAGCCGAGATCCATTCCCACCGTCACAGCCATGCGCATCCCCATATGCATCGCGCCCATGGGGCCAGCGACTGAGGTCAGGCGGGGCAGGGGCGAGACGCGCCCGGGCCCGACTTGCCGCGCTCACTCCCCGTAGGTCATGAACCGGAGCACCCGGTTCATCATCGAAATCGAACTGACCGGCATTTCGTGCCAGGACGTGAAGCGGTAGGCCGCGATGTCCGATGCCGCGACACTGCGCCCGCGCCAGGCGCCGCTGTCGAGCATCTCGGCGAACTTCACCGATTCCTCGCGGTAGCGACTGTCCGCGTCATTCTGCTGTGCAACGCAATCGGCGGGCATCGTCTGACCGGCGGCGTTCTCGTAGGGCAGGTAGGGCAGGCTGCCGCCCGAAATCTTCCAGTTGTCCCGCCAGACGCAGGGCACCGTGCCCTCGTAGCCGGCCTGCCTCGGATCGTTTCCGGAACCCGCCAGCCCGTAATCGGTGTTGGTGATGAAGGTCAGGGTGGGGGCCGTGTCGGGCAGGTCCCGCAGGGCGTCGAGCAGCGCGGCGGTCTTGGCCTTGAAGGCCGCCGGATCGGCGAGGACATAGGGGTAGGGATAGTCGATCACGGTGCTCGCGAGGGACAGCGGCCTCCGGTCCCTGTCCTCCGCCATGATCCGCCCGAAGGGCAGGAGCACGTCTTCGATCAGGTCGCCCGTCGCCCCGGCCGATTTCAGCGCGGGCCGACCGCCGAGCGCCCAGTTCGGCAGGTTGAACAGCAATCCCATCCGGACCGAGAGCCCGCTGGCGGTCGTTGTCTTGTGGGCATCGACCCTGTCGCGCAGGCGCTTCATGTAGGCATGCACCGCCGTGGCGGTCTGCCGTCCCGAATAGCCGCTGCGGGCCTGTCCGACGGCGCAGCTGAACGCCTTTCTGGAGTTGGTGATCAGGCGCAGGAAGGGGCCGTCCACGTCGATCCTCCGGATCGGGATGCCCGCGTCGAGCAGCCGTTTCAGCGCGGTCTCGAATTCCCAGTCCGCGGCCTCCCGGCCGAGGGTTGCCGGATCGTCACCGGGCCCGCAGCCGGTGCCGCCAAGCCCGTAGCCCGCAACATAGGTGACGTGGAAATCGTCCGCCGTGCCCGGCCCGCGGTTCATCGTCTCCCGGACCTGCTTCAGTGCCGGACCGGCGAGGTAGGTGCCATCGGGGCGGCTGCTGTGATCCGGCGCCCGCGGAGAGACCATCCCCTGCGACAGGACCACGCCCCGCAGGCCCGCGGCATAGAGATCGTCCCACATCTTGGCGCGCGTGGCATTCGACCGGTCGAAGACCTTGTCGAAATCGATGGAGCGCAGCCCGGGTCCGAACTCGACCTCGCGGGTGTGGCCTGGAAGGGGCTGCACCAGCAGCAGGGTGGCGGCCAGGCAGATCGCGGTGGACAGACGTCGGACCTGCGATGACAGGCTCAGGGGGAAACGGGTCATGCGGAGCCTCCGTGCTGAGGAAGGGCAGGCGCCGGAAGATCGCGGGTCGGGGCGGCACCGTCGTCCTCAGGATAGGCTGGGCCGCGGCGCGATCAACCGAAAGGCGCGCCCACACGCGGCTGTGACGCGCCGTGGCTGACCGCGCCGTCACAGGGGATGACATATGAGCCGGTTTGCCCTGATCCGGACGTCCTGGGGGTGTGCTTTGGCGCGATGCCGGGCGGGACAGGCGCGGCGTGTCTGGTCGGGGGCAAGCAGGGTGGGGGCGAGATGCCCGAACGACCCTTCGCGCGGCCGGATGGCGCCCTCCGGTCAGGCGTGCTGACCACCGTTTACATCCACCGAGGCGCCATTCACGTAAGATGCCTGCTCGGAACACAGGAAGAGCACGACCCGCGCGACCTCGTCGGGTTTGCCGAGGCGGCGCAGCGGGATCACGTCGGCCATCTTCTCGGTGCCGGGCGAGAGGATCTCGGTCTCGATCTCGCCGGGGGTGACCATGTTGACCCGCACGCCGCGCGGGCCGAGCTCCGCGGCCGCTTCCCGGGTCAGCGCCTCGAGCGCGGCCTTGGAGCAGGCGTAGGCGGCCCCGGCATAGGGGTGGACCTGCTTGCCGACGATCGACCCCACGTTGACCACGGCGCCCTTGGCCTGTGCCAGCTCGGGCAGCAGGTCGCGCATCAGCGCCGCCGGGCCCAGCAGGTTGACGCCAAGCACCTGGTGCCAGATCTCATCGCTGCTGTCGGCAATGCCGAGCCGCGCGCCGCCCTCGCCCTTGGGCGAGATCCCGGCGTTGTTGACGATGGCATGAAGCCCGTCGGGGCCGAGGCTGTCGCGCACCCGGGCCACGAGATCGGCGCGGGCCCCCGCATCGGAGAGATCGCCCTCGAAATGATCGGTGGACCCGGCATGCCACGGGCAGCGGGCGTCGAAGGCGGTGCGCGATACGGTCAGCACGCGCCAGCCCGCGGCCTGGAAGACCTTCACGGTCGCATGGCCGATACCGCGGCTTGCACCGGTCAGAAGCAGCGTTTTCTGGGTCATGGCTCTCGTCCTCCCGGGGCGTTCCCGGGACGTTCGTCCGGGTGGTTCCGACTTAGGAGGCCGCGCGGCGGGCTGCAAGCCCGCGTCTTGCGTCGATCCCCCGGCGGCGGGGGCTGGCCGGGACGGGCGCCTGATATTTCGCCACCTCGGTCGCGGCAGGAAAGGCGCCGCGGCGTCCCTCTTCAGTGCGGCGGCGGGGGGATGGCGGGCCCACCATGGGTCTGTCTCGACGGTTTCGAGCGCGCCAGATCGCGCCTGCATCCCGCCTGCACCGATCCGGCACCGGGTCCACGACCGCGCCCGGAGCGTGCCGCCCCGCAAACGGTGCCCGCTTTCTGGGCGGAACCGCGCATTTACGCCGTAAGGGCCCCGCTGACCGGCCTGGGGCCGCGCGAAACGACGGCGCGGTCTTTCCCTTCGCGCCGCTCCGGCCTAGACGGGGCGCCGAAACGACAAGGAGACACCGATGGCGACCCTCAACGACATCGCACGCGGGGCCCGCGCATGAGCGGCCCGGTCATCGTCAACCACATCGGCCCCGAGGTGAGCGAAGCCCTCAAGGCGCACCCGAGCCAGCCCCGTGTTCTGGATGATTTCGAGCCCAAGACCCCGGGTGACCTGCCCGAGGACGTGGAGATCGTCCTGACCCGAGCCCTCGCGGAATGGCGCCAGTGCTGGGAGGATAGCGATGCGCCCGCCCATGGCCTGCCGAACCTGAAGTGGGTACAGACCTTCTCGGTCGGGGTGGACCGCTATCCGCCGTGGCTGCTGGAAGGGCGCATGGTCACCAACGGCCGCGGCATGACCGCCCGCGCGATCGCCGAATTCACCCTCGCCGCCATCCTCCTGCGGGAGAAGCCACTGGTGAAAGTCTCTGCCACCAGCCGCGACACCTGGGACCAGAAGGCCTTCCCGGGCCGGGTCAACGGCAAGACGCTCGGCATCTTCGGCTATGGCGCCATCGGGCAGGAGATCGTCAAGCGCGCGCTCGCCTTCGAGATGGACGTGGTGGTCTGCCGTCGCTCGGCGCCGCCCGCCGATGCGCCCGCGGGCATGCGCTATGTCACCTCGCTGGACGAGATGATCGGCCAGTGCGATCACCTCGTGATCTCCGCCCCGCTGACCGACGAGACCCGCGAGATCGTCAACGCCGCGATGCTGGCCAAGGCCGCCAAGGGGCTGCACCTGATCAACGTCGCCCGCGGCGCGCTGATCAACGAGGCCGACCTGCGCGGCTGGCTCGACAGCGACCCGGAGGCCTTTGCCACCCTTGACGTGACATGGCCCGAGCCGCCGGTGGAGGGCGATCCGCTCTACACCCATCCGCAGGTGCTGCTGACGCCGCACGTCTCGTGGTCCGGCGACACGATCATGCCGCTCTTCGTGGAGAAGGTGCTCAAGGGCCTCGACGCCTACGTGGCCGGCCAGCCGCCCGAGGGGCAGGTCGACCTCAAGCGCGGCTACTGAGCCACGCCACAGGACAAGGGCCCTTCCGTCCGGCGGGAGGGCCCGCGCCCCGCAGGGGCCAGCGGCTCCGCCGGGCGCAGGCCCGAGGGCGCAAGGTTTCATTAGGGATGTTGGCGGGTTTTCCGGGGATTTGGGTGGCGCCTAAGTCTTTGGAAAGGTCTTCCGTGACATGGCTTCTTCCGACGGACACATCGGAAGGACCCTGCCATGCTACAGCATCTTCTGGGGGCGGCCTGCCTCCTCGCCCTGTGGTCCCTGACGCCCGCCCGGGCGGATCAGGGCATCACCGATACCACGGTCACCTTCGCGCAGGTCGCGGCCTTCGACGGGCCCGCCGCGGCGCTGGGGCAGGGGATGCGCACGGGGATCGAGGCCGCCTTTGCCGAAGCGAACCGGGGCGGCGGTATCCATGGCCGGACCCTCGTGCTGGACACCGTCGATGACGGGTACGAGCCTGACCGCTCCATGACGGAGGAGCGCGGCATCATCGCCGGGGATGCCCATATCGGCCTGATCGGCCCGGTGGGCACGCCGACCTCGCAGGCGACCCAGCCGCTGGCCACCGCGGCCGGGCTGCCCTTCATCGGCCCGTTCACCGGCGCGGGCTTCCTCCGCGATCCGGCGCTCACCAACGTGATCAATATCCGCGCCACCTACGGGGCAGAGACGGCGGTCTGGATCGACCACCTTGTCGGGGGGCTGGGGCTGGAGCGGATCGCGATCCTCTATCAGGACGACGGTTTTGGTCGCGTCGGGCTGGAGGGCGTCAGCGCCGCCATGGACGCCCGCGGCATGTCGCTGGTGGCGCAGGGCACCTACACCCGGAACACCGTGGCGGTGAAGACCGCGCTGCTGGAAATCCGCAAGGCTGACCCGCAGGCGGTGGTCATGGTCGGAGCCTACAAGCCGATCGCGGAGTTCATCCGTCTTTCGCACAAGATGAAGATGGACCCGGTCTTCGTGAACATCTCATTCGTGGGCTCCGATGCGCTGGCCGCCGATCTGGGTACAGAGGGCGAGGGCGTGATCATCAGCCAGGTGGTGCCCTTCCCCTGGGACGCCAGCCTGCCGCTGGTCGCCGACTATCAGGCCGCGCTGACGGCCTCGGACGCCTCTGCCGCCCCGGGCTTCGTCTCGCTCGAAGGCTACATCACCGGACGGGTGGCCATCGAAGCGCTGCGGGCGGCAGGGCCGGAGCTGACCCGCGCAACCTATCTTTCCGCGCTGGCCCGCCTTGGGACGCTCGATCTCGGCGGTTTCACCCTGACCTATGGGGCCGGGGACAATCAGGGCTCGGAGGTGGTTTTCCTCACGCAGATCAACGCGGACGGCAGCTTCACCCCGGTGCCTGTCGGGCAGGGGGGCTGAGGACATGGCGGCGGCATGTGGAGGCGTACAGGCGATGCCGGGGAACCGCGCATGACTGCCGCAGTGGACGGGTCCGGGACGGACCTCGGGCGGGGGGCGTCGGGCTGGCCTGACGTCTTCGGCAGCGTGCTGGCGCGACTTGTCCTGCTGCTTGGCGCGATGACGGGTATGACCGCTGCGGCGGTGCTCGTCGGCTGGACGGTCTTTCAGGCCATCGCCACGGAGGTGGACCAGTTGACCGAAGCGCGGCTGCCGCAGATGGAACAGCGCGCAGCCGTGGCGGAGTCGGCAGAGGCCCTCAGCAAGGTCCTCAAGGATATCCTCGCGGCACCAGACCTGGCCGCGCTCTCCTCTGCCTCCGGCGACGGGGAAACCCACTTCGCGGAGGCCGAGACACGGATCGCGGCGCTGGAGGGTGACACGGGCCGGGCCCTTGCGCCGGAACTGACCCGCGTCACCTCCGCCCTGCGCGCCTTGTCCGCCGCCCGCCGCGTCCAGTTCGAGCGCGGGGCCGAGATCGCGCAGGCCGTCTCCCGTGCGGCAGAGATCGACACGGACCTCTCCGCGGCCCTGGCGACGGTCGCGGATGATGCCTATTTTTCCCTGTCGCTGAGCGGCGAGAGCACGGTCGAAGGGGTCGACACGCGGCTTTCAACGCTTGTCGGGCGCGACGTGGCGCTGCTCTCGGCCGCGCTGCACAGCCGGGCCGAGATCAACCTCGTCAGTGGCCTCGCCCTTGCGGCGGCGCGTACCACGGACCCCGCGACCCTCTCCATCCTGCGCGATCTCGCGCTTTCCTCCGGCCAGGCGCTCAAGGGTCTGGCAGAGGCGCTGACCCGCGATCCGGAAACCGCCTCCGTCGCGGTGGCGGTTCTGGCCGCCCGTGACGGGATGGCCACTGCCTTCGAACCTGTTTCGCTGGCGCGCAAGCCGGATCTCGACACGCTGCTCGAACTGCGGCGCGGGGCCGAGACGGAATTGGCCAGCAGCCTGGACAACATCACCTTCGAGCTGGAGATCCGGACCGAGGACACGAAGGACGGCAATTCCGCCGCGATCCGCCGCCTGCTGGAGGAGCAGGTGACGCGGATCATGGAGATCGGCACGCTCGACACGGCGGCAAAGGGCGTCTTCGCCCTCGCGCTTCAGGCTGTGCTGGCCCGCGACCCGGGAGAGTTGGCGCGGCGACAGGCCGCCCTGCGGGTCGAGGCAGACCACCTGCAGGCGCTGGGCGCGGAGGAAGCGCCCGAGTTGCAGGCCGCGATCGCCGCCATGGTGGCCCTCGCGGATGCCCAGACGGGGCTCGCCCCCCTGCGGTCCGCCGTGTTGGAGGCGCAGGCTGCGGCCACGGAGGCGGCCGAGACCGCGACCGCGGCGGTCACCACGATCCGCGACCTGATCGCCCGGTCAAACGCGCAGGCCCGCGGCGCGATCCGCGGCGCGGCCTCCGCCATCGCGGGCAGTATCGCGGAGGCGCGCCAGACGCTGTCGCTGATCGGGGGCGCGAGCCTTGGGCAATATCGAGGGGTCGTCGAAGCAGATCAGCCGGATCACCGCCGTGATCGACGACATCGCCTTCCAGACCAACCTGCTGGCGCTCAACGCCGGGGTCGAGGCCGCCCGCGCCGGCGATGCGGGCCGGGGCTTTGCCGTCGTGGCGCAGGAGGTCCGCGCCCTGGCGCAGCGGGCCTCGGAGGCCGCGAGCGAGATCAACCGCATCATCGGCGAGTCCACGGCACAGATCGCCAGCGGTGTCAGTTCGGTGGGGCAGGTCGGTCAGGCGCTCGAGACCATCGTCGCCTCGGTCGCCGAGATCTCGGATCATGTAGGTCACATCGCCACCTCGGCCGGCGAGCAATCCATCGGCATCGGAGAGATCAACACCGCCGTGGGTCAGCTGGATAACGCGACCCAGAAGAACGTCGCGATGTTCGAAGAGACCACTGCGGCCTGTGCCGCGCTGGAACAGGAGGCGCAGCAACTCTCGGGCGTGGTGGAGCGCTTCACGGTCGCCCCGCCCGCGACGGGCCCGTCGCATTGGGAGGAGACGCCGCCTACGCCGGACGCCAGCGTGGCCTGAACCAGGTGGTGTCTCAGAGGCAGGGGGCTGGCGCGAGCGCCTGCGAAGGGGGCCGCGCAAGCAGTCGGACGGTGCATGTGCATCGTGCCTGAGGTCAAAGAACTATTGAACGGTTCGTGCGACGCGCGTTCCTTCACTGAGGACTGAGGACTGAGGACTGAGGACTGAGGACTGAGGACTGAGGACTGAGGACTGAGGACTGAGAACGCGAGAGCTTTGGTGGAAGGAGGGCCAGGATAGGGGAGAGGGAGGCTGCAATGCGACAGAGGTTTGCGTTGCCCCGTGTATGCTGGACGCCTCCTTTGCTGATTTTAGGGCTAGGAGGCCATGATAGGTCGCATCAGGTTCAGCGAGGATTTCAGGAGAGATGCCGTCGCGCAAGTCAGGTAAACGGGCGACCCGGTCAGGGAGAGGGCCGGGAGCCGAGACGGAAAGTGACGGCGGGGTCTCGCGGTGGCGGGGCGCGTCGGCCGAGCGTGTCAGCGACGCGGTTCAACCCTGTCGGTGCCCGGCGGCAAGCTCCACGATCTCTTCGGTGATCTCTTCCTGTCGCAGGCGACGGGACTGGGCCACGAGGCTGTCGAGGGTCTGGGTGACATTGTCATGGGCGGCGATCATCGCGTGCATCCGCGCGACGTTCTCGGCGGCGAAGGCCAGCATTACCGCCTCGACCAGTTCGGCAACGATGTACTCCTCGACCAGCCGGGCCAGCAGTTGCTCGGCGGGCAGGGTGAGGCGCGGCGCGGCGCCGTGGGGCGCACGGGGGAAGCGGGCGTAGTCGAAGGGCACGAGACGCTTGGTGATGACCTCGAAACTGCCCGCGCCCACGGGCGTGGCATGGACGACGCTGACGCGCGGGGTCTCGGCCTCGGCGAGCATGGCGAAGAGCGCATCGGTCAGGCCGGTTACCAGTGAGACGGCCTGCGCGGGATGGGCGATCATCGTGTCGGTCCAATGCAGCGCATGGTGGCGTTCCGCGGCGACAAGCGCCCCGCGATCGCCCACGAGGAACAGGTCGGGTGTGCCCTCCAATAGCGGGGCCGCGGCGTCGAAGACCTGCTCGTTGTAGGTCCCGGCAAATCCCTGCTCGGCGGTCAACAGGATCACCGCGTGGTGGCTGGCCGGCGCCGCACCCTGCCCATCGCGCCCGGGGTCGGGCAGCAGGGCCATGGCTTCCGCGATGGCGTCGCCGATGGTCTGGGCATAGGCCCGGATCGCCGTCACGTGCTGGTTGGCGTCCTGCACCCGGGCGGTGGCGATGCCGCGCATGGCGCCGATCACGGACCCCAGTTTGTGCACGGTGCTGATCCGGGCCTCGACCTCCGAGAGGCGGCCGGTCACGGCGCGGCTCCGGTGTCGGCCCCGGCCTCCGTACCAGCGCTGGCGCTGTCCTCGGCGGGGGCCCCTGTCGTATCCGCAGTCCTGTCCCCGGCCCTGTCGCGCGCCATGTCCCGGACGAGGGCGGCGACGGCCTCCGTCAGGGCCTTGCGGGTCTCGGGCGGCAGTTGGCCGGTCTTGCGCAGGGCGGTCACGGCGTCTTCGGCATGGCCGTCGAGCCAGCGGCGCAGGCGGGCCCGCAGCGCGGGGATCTGCGCCGGTGTCACGCTGTCGAGCGCCCCGTCTGCATGGGCCGCCAGCAGGGCGACCTGTTCGACCATCGTCATGCCGGCAAAGCGCGCCTGCGTCAGCAGCGCCCGGATGCGTTCGCCCTGCGCGATCTGCTTCTGCACCCGGGCGTTGGTGACGCCGCCGAACCGGGTGAACATCTCCAATTCCTGGAACTGCGCATAGTCGAGCCGGACCCGGCCGGAGACCTGACGCAGCGCGGGCCATTGCGCCTTGCCGCCGACGCGGCTGACCGAGAGGCCCACGTCCACGGCGGGCCGGTGGTTGGCGGCGAAGAGGCTGGTGTCCAGCACGATCTGCCCGTCGGTGATCGAGATCAGGTTGGTCGGGATATAGGCCGAGAGGTTGCCGGCATCGGTCTCGGCGATCGGCAGCGCGGTGAGGGAACCGCCGCCCCGCGCCTGCGACAGCTTGGCGGCGCGTTCCAGAAGCCGCGCGTGGAGGTAGAAGATATCGCCCGGATAGGCCTCGCGGCCCGGGGGCTCACGGGTCAGCAGCGCCAGTTCCCGGTGCGTGGCGGCATGGCGGGTCAGGTCGTCGATGACGATCAGCGCGTGCTGGCCCCGGTCGCGGAAATGCTCGGCGATGGACATGCCCGCGAAGGGCGCGATCCATTGCAGGCCGGGGCTGGCCGCGGCGCTGCCGACGACGAAGATGCACCGCTCGATGGCGCCGTGGCTGCGCACGGCCTCGATCACCCGCTGCACCGCCGAGGCGGGCTGGCCCACGGCGACGTAGACGCAGATCACGTCGGTGTCGCGCTGGTTGACGATGGCATCCACCGCGAGCGCGGTCTTGCCCGTGGCGCGGTCGCCGACGATGAGTTCGCGCTGCCCGCGTCCGAGGGAGAAGAGGCTGTCCACCACCAGCACGCCGGTCTCCACCGGTTCGGTCACCTCGTCGCGGTCGATGATCGTGGGCGCCGGGCGTTCGACCGGCAGGGTCTCGCGGGTGTCGGGGGCAGGGCCGCTGTCCAGCGGGCGGCCCAGCGGGTCGATCACCCGGCCCAGCAGCGCCTCGCCCACCGGGACCTCCAGCACGCCGCCGGTGTCGATCACCCGTGCGCCCGCCTCGATGGCGGAGGCGGCGTCGCAGATCACGGCGTCGATCTCCTCGGCCCCGAGGCTGTGGGCAAAGCCCATCTGCCCGCCCTCGAAGCGCAGCAGTGCGCCAAGCGCCACGTCCGGCAGGCCCGAGACCTGCGCGATACCGTCTGCCACCCGCTCGACCCGCCCGACCGAGAGCGCCTCGGGGGCGAGCCGGGCCTGTGCCACGGCGGCGCGGCTGCGGTCGCGCCAGCCTGCGGCGCTGTCCTGATCACTGCTCATGGGCGTTTTCCTCGGCGAGTCCCGCCGCGATCCGGTCTAGATCGGCGCGGAAGGTGTTGCGGACAATGGCGTGGGGGGTGTGCAGTTCGAGCCCGGCCACGAGGGCGGGGTCGGTCTCGACGCGCAGCTCGACCGGGCGCCCCAGTGCGGTAGTGAGCCGGGCGCGGGCCTCGGCCTCTTCCGGTTCGCTCAGCGGCTGCGCGGCGCGCAGGATCACCGGACCCTCGGTGCCGATGCGGGCGCGGCTTGGCCCGGGCAGGTCGTCCAGCGCGCTGATCAGCCCGTCGAGGAAGGCGGCGGAGTGCACCCCGCCGGGCAGGCGCGACAGCAGGCGGGCGGCCATCTCCACGGCCAGATCCCCGGCCTCGGCGTGCCAGTGATGCGCCTCCTGCGCGCGCCTGCGGGCGAGGTCGGCCTCGGCCCGGGTGCGGGCGGCACGCGCCTCGGCCTCCGCTGCGGCCAGCAGGGCCTGCTTCTGCCGCGCGGCCTCCTCCTGCGCGGCCGCGATCCGTGCGGCACGATCGGCGGCGGTGGCGTCGCGCACCTCCTGCGCCTCCGCGAGGGCCCGGGTGGCGGCATCCCGGGCGGCCTCGGCCTCGTCGAGGGCGACATGGGCGGCGGCCTGCCGCTCCGCGAGGATGCGGCTCACCGGGCGGAACAGGAACCGCGCCAGCAGCCAGATGAGCACCAGCGCGTTCACGGTCTGCAGGGCGAAGGTCCACCAGTCGAAGCTCATGGCGCGATCAGACGAAGGGGTTGGCGAAAAGCACCAGCAGCGCGATCACGAGCGTGTAGATCGCCATCGTCTCGATCATCGCGAGGCCGACGAAGAGCGTCCGGCTGAGGGTGCCCGCCGCTTCGGGCTGGCGGGCGATGGCATCCATGGCGGCGGCCACGGCGCGGCCCTCGGCGAGGGCGGGGCCGATGGCGCCGAAGCTGACGGCGAGCGCCGCCGCGAGGATCGAGACGACTTCGATCAGGTTGTCGGTCATGGCTGGGGGTCCTTCTTGTCGGTCTGGGAGGAGGGGGGCGCTTGCGGGGCATCCTCGCCCGCCGCCGCGCCGATGAAGACGGTGGCCAGCACCGCGAAGATGTAGGCCTGAACGGCACCGGTCAGCAGGTCGAGCGCCATCAGCGGGATCGGGACGAAGAGCCCGGCCAGCGACAGCACGATGCCGACCACGAAGACGCCGCTCATGACATTGCCGAAGAGGCGCACGACGAGGGAGAAGCTGCGGGTGATCTGCTCGATCAGGTTGAGCGGGATCATCACCCAGGACGGCTCCGCGAAGGTGCCGAGGTAGCCCTTCAGCCCGCGCCCGCGTATGCCGTAGAAGATGGTCGCGGCCAGCACGATGACCGCGAGCGCCGCATCGGTTTCCAGATGCGCGGTGGGCGGTTCGATCCCGGGCAGCAGGGCGCTCCAGTTCGCGACGAGGACGTAGGCGAAGATCGTGCCGATCAGGGCGCGGTAGGGCGCGGGATCGCGTTGCATCGTGTCGCGGACCTGATCGTCGATCACGGTGACGAAGAGTTCCAGCACGGTTTGGGTGCGCCCCGGCCTGAGCGAGAGCCTGCGGGTGGAGAGGAAGCTGAGCAGCCCCAGCCCGGCCATGATGGCCCATGTCACCACCACCGGCGCGGTGATCCCGACCGGGCCGAGGTGGAAGAGCGTGTCGAGGCTGAGCGGGGAGTCCATCAGCGGGCCTCGCGGGTGCGGCGCAGGACGATGGCCCGACCGAGCAGCAGGCCGAGCGCGCCTGCCAGCAGGGGCAGGGCGCCTGCGAGGGCGCAGAGGACAAGGGCCGCCGCCAGCACCGCGAGGCGCGCCAGCTGCAGCGCGAGTGGCCGCCAGAGCGCACCGCCCGAGAGGTAGAGCTCGGTCACCCGGCGCAGGGTGCCGAAATGCACGAGCCCGAGCAGCAGCCCCGCGACGAGTGCCGCGATGGCGGCTGGCACCGGATGGGCGGCGAGGAGGCTGGTCATTGCTGGTGCATCCATTTCCAGGCGGCATGCAGGCCGATGGCTGCGCCGATGAAGATCGCCGGCGCGGTGAAGAACACGCCGGTGTCGAAGGTCCGGTCCGCCAGCCGGCCCAGCACGACGCCCAGGAGGATCGGCGTCACGATGGCCCAGCCGAGGATGCCGATCTGCCCCAGCCGGCTGCCGACCGAGGGTTCGGGGGCGTCGCGGGCCATCTGCTCCCGTTCGGCGGATCGGCGGGCCGCCCCGGCGGTGCGGTCGGTGTCGGTCTGCGGGGTGTAGGGGTTCGCGAGGGGCGGTGGCGCATCCTGCCCGGAGGGGGACGGGGTGGCCTCCGGCGCGCCGGGCGTGTCCTCGGGGCGATCTCCGGACGGCGGGGTCATCGGTGCCCCCCGCTGCCGCCCGACACCTGTGGCGGATGGTCGAAGGCGCCGGGCCGGTCCGGGCGGAGGTAGCGGATGATCTGGCGCACGGCGCGGGAGTGGAGCCGGGCCTGTTCGATCCGGGCACTGCGGTCCGCGTCGGTCTCCTGCCTGCGGAAGGCGGCGATCCGCGCCACGAGGTCGTCCAGATTGTCGCCGAGGATGCCCTCGCGGCAGGAGACGGACACCACGGTTCCCACTGTCACGGTCCCTCCCGGCAGTGTGCCCTCTGCCACGGCCCCCTCTGCGATGGTCCCCTGCGTCACGGGCCCCTCCGTCAGGCGCCCCTCCGTCGCGGAGGCCGGCGAGAGGCTCCCCTGTGTCACGGTCAGCACGCCCGCGCGCAGGGCGCAGTAGCGTGTCGCCCCCCCGGCCTCGTGCCACCGCAGGACGGAGGCGGGCAGGGCGGTCAGGTAGTCCTCGTGCCCGGGCAGGATGCCGAAGGCGCCGCTCTCGTCCTCGGCGCGCAGCCCGCGGACCGTGGTGCTGTCCACGAGCACCGCCATCGGCGTGGTGATCCGCAGGTGCAGCACCCGGCTCATGCGACCGCCTGCTGGTCGCGCGCCGCAGCTTCCTTGGCGCGCGCCTCCTCGAAGGTGCCGATCATGTAAAGCGAGCTCTCCTCCCAGTCGTCCGCCTCGCCGGCGAGGATCGCCTTGCAGCCCGCGATCGTGTCGGCGATCGAGACCGAGCGGCCCTCGATCCCGGTGAAGGCCTCGGTCACGGCGAAGGGCTGGGTCAGGAACCGCTGCAGGCGGCGGGCCCGGGCCACGGCCTGCCGGTCCTCGCGGCCCAGCTCCTCGACCCCGAGGAGCGAGATCACGTCCTGCAACTCGCGGTAGTGTTCGATCGTGCGCCGCACCTGGTTGGCGACGGCCACATGGTCCTCGCCCATGACGGCGGGGTCCAGCAGGATGGAGGTGGAGGCGATCGGATCGACGGCGGGATACATGCCGTCGGCCGCCATGGCGCGGCTGAGCACCACGGTGCTGTCCACGTGGGAAGCGATGGTGGTCACGGCGGGATCGGTGAAATCGTCCGCGGGCACATAGACCGCCTGGATCGCGGTGATTGCCGCGTTGCCGCGCCCGGCGATCCGCTCCTGCAGTTCGGCCACCTCGGTCGCCAGTGTCGGCTGATAGCCCACGCGGCTGGCCATGCGGCCCAGTAGCCCCGAGACCTCGGCCCCGGCCTGCACGAAGCGAAAGACGTTGTCCATCAGCAGCAGGACGTTGCGCTGCTGCTCGTCCCGGAAGTGTTCCGCGATGGCGAGGGCGGTCATCGGGACCCGCCAGCGGGCGCCCGGCGGTTCGTTCATCTGGCCGTAGACCAGCACGGTCCGGTCCAGCACCCCGGCGCCGGTCATGTCCGAGAGCATCTCGTGCCCCTCGCGGGAGCGTTCGCCCACGCCGCAGAAGACGGAAATCCCCTCGTAGCGCGCCACCATGGCGTGGATCAGCTCCATCACCAGTACGGTCTTGCCCACGCCGGCGCCCCCGAACATCGCCGCCTTGCCGCCCTGCGAGAGCGGCGCCAGCAGGTCCACGACCTTGATGCCGGTGCGGAAGATCTCATGCCCGCCCGACTGGGCGGAGAGCGGAGGCGGTGCCGCGTGGATTGGGCGGCGCGGCGTGTCCTCGGGCAGGGGGGCGCCGGTGTCGCCCACGGTGCCCGTGATGTCGAGCAGACGGCCGAGGACGGCATCGCCCACCGGCACCACGACCGGACCGCCGAGCGCCCGCACCGCGGCACCCCGACGCAACCCGTTGGTGGGGCGCAGGGCGATGGCGCGGGCCGTGCGGCTGTCGAGGTGGGCCTGCACCTCGGCCATGAAGCTGGGGCCTGCGGCGGTCTCGATCTCCACCGCGTCGTTGATCGGGGGCAGGGTACCGGGCGGGAAGGCGATGTCGAGCACCGCTCCCCGGATGGCCACGACCCGGGCGCCCTCCTGTGCTGTGCTTTCCATGTAATCCTGTCCCGCTCCTGCCAGATGCCGACCCGTCGAGACTACTCTGCCCCCCGGGCCGGAACAGGATCCAGATCAAAGTGCCGCAAGGGAAGGCGGGACGTTGCGTGCCGATCCGGCGCGGCGCAAGCGCTGCTGCCGGATCAGGCAGGGGGATCGCTTTGGGGTATCGGGGTGGGACGGGCAGAGCGCAGCGGACCTGCGCGCCGCGAGGGCCGCCTTCTCCGGCCCTCGCGCCTGAGAGCCTTGCTTCACCGGGGCCGCCCAGCCTAGGCTGCTCCCGTTGTCCAAAGCTCCTTTTGTCCCCAGCGAGGGAAGTAACCCCATGCGTCTTTTCATTGTTCTTGCCCTTGCGGGCACGGCACTGGCCGGCTGCGAACGCTGCAATCCGCGCCCGAATGCAAATCTCAACATCGGTCTGGGCACCGGCGGTGTGCGCACCGGCCTGAACATCGGCCAGAGCTGCGGGCCGCTCTATGTCGGGGTTCGCGCGGGCGAGTATTATCACCCCTACTGGTGAGCGCAGGCACCGGTGCGGTCCGCGGGCGGGCGACCTCGCCCCGCTGCGCGCCGGAAAATCCCGGTTTCCAAAGACGGGGGCTCTGAGTAAACACGCCCCGTGGCCGCGGGGCCTCTGGTGGCTGGCCCCAAGGGGCAGGCCGTGGCCAGGCGTGCCGCCCCGGTCGCAGCTGCAACCCTTCAGCCCGATTGTCTGCCCGTGACCCCTGCTGCCCGCCTTCTCGACACCCTCGACCTCCTGAGCGACATCGATCGCCTCGCCCGCCCGGCGGATGCCGTGATCTCCGCCTGGGTCCGCGGCCGTCGCAAGATGGACGATGACGACCGGGGGGCCATCCTCGACCGCCTCTATGCCCTCATGCGGCATCGGGCACGGCTGGCCTGGTGGCTGGACCGGCACGGGCGCGAGGATACGTCGCGCAACCGCCTTCTGGCCTGGCTGGCCCTGGCAGAGGGCCGAAGCCCCGAACAGGTGAAGCGCCTCTGCTCCGGCGGGGCCCATGCGCCCGCGCCCCTGACCCGTGCCGAGCAGACGCTTCTGGTCAAGCTACAGGGCAGCGAGATCGAGCATCCCGACATGCCCGAAGAGGTGCGCGTCGAATGCCCGGGCTGGGCGGTCGAACCGTTGCGCCGCCGGTTCGGTGCGGATTTCGGTGTCGAGATGGCCGCCCTGCTGACGCAGCCCGCGCTCGACCTGCGGGTCAATACGCTCAAGGCGACCCGCCCGGTCATGCTGCGCGCGCTGAAGACGCTCGACCTGCCGGCCGCGCCTTCGGAACTGGCGCCGCAGGGGATCCGGCTCAACCAGCGCCTGTCGCTGGGGCGGCTGGCTCCGCTGAAGAGCGGCGAGCTCGAGATCCAGGATGAAGGGTCGCAACTGGTGGCGCTGCTGGTCGGCGCCGGCCCGGGCGACCGCGTGGTCGACTTCTGTGCCGGGGCCGGGGGCAAGACCCTCGCCATCGCGGCCCAGATGGCCAACAAGGGCCGGATTATCGCCTGCGACGTCAACGAGGGCCGACTCAAGCGTGCCTCCGAGCGGTTCCGCCGCGCCGGGGTGCACAATGCCGAAACCCGCCTGCTGGCCAGCGAGACGGACCGCTGGGTCAAGCGCCACAAGGTCAGTTTCGATCGCGTTCTGGTCGATGCGCCCTGCAGCGGCACCGGCACATGGCGCCGCAACCCCGATGCCCGCTGGCGCCCCGAGGACGATCAGGGGCTAGCGACTCTCGTGGCGCTGCAGGGCCGTATCCTGACCAGCGCCGCCCGCCTGGTGAAACCCGGTGGCCGGCTCGTCTACGCCACTTGCTCGATGTTGACGGAAGAGAACGAGGACTGCGTTTCGACCTTCCTCGCAGCGCATCCCGAGTTTCGCGTGGTGCCGCTGCGGGAAGTCGCGCCACAGGTCACCGGATCGGCCCATGACAGCTACCTGTCCCTGACGCCCGCGCGCCACGGGACGGACGGTTTCTTCGCGGCGGTCCTGCAGCGCGGCTGATGGCGGACGCGTAACGGTCCGCGAGACGGGCGTTAGTGTTCGGGAAACTGTGAGCAGATGCACCGAGCCCGACAGAGTGGGGTCGGCGTCATATTGGAGGCGAGTACCGGAATCGAACCGGTGTACACGGATTTGCAATCCGCTGCGTCACCACTCCGCCAACTCGCCATCCGTGGTGTGTGCTCGGCGTTTAGCCGAAGGTGGACGTGGGTGCAAGAGGCTCGATGCGTGACGTGGGGCAGGGCGGATGTCTGCGAGCGGTGGGCGCGCGCGAAGGAGGGCCCGGGGTGGGGCGGCCGGGGGGCTCGGTAGGGCCGGACCTCTGCCGGAACGCCAGCCTGTGGAGAAGCGTGAACAATTCGTTTCCAAACCATAATTTCGCCCCGATTGGGCGCTAGCTTCGGTTTCGACGGGGGCACAACGGCGTGCCGAGGGCTGCGGCCCGACCCGGCAGTCTGAAACCCCTGACCAGCGTATCCTCAGCCGCGGAGAAACCGCCATGCCCCTGACCGTCTTGAGAGTGTCCGCCGCCGCCGTGCTCGTCGCCTCTGTCGCGACTGCCGTCGTGCCTCACCTGACGGACTACATCTCCACCAATGCCATCGTGAACGCACCACTGGTTTCGGTGAATGCGCCCTTCGACGGTGTGGTCGACATGCCCAGCCTCGGCCCCGCACGCGCGGTCCGGAAGGGCGACGTGATCGTCGAACTCCGGGAAGACCGGAATCAGAGCAGCGGCGTCCGGGCGCTCAACAGCGAGGTGGAGACGATTTCGGGCGAAATCATGGCCCTGCAGATGCAGAGGAACCGGCTGCGCGTGCTCTCGGAGGACCTTGAGGCGCGCCGCGTGTCGCAGATCGAGGCGCGGGTCGCCTGGTACGAGGTGCGCCTGCAGGAGGCGCAGGCGGATGTGGCGAGCGCCGAGAGTGCCGTGAGCCGGGCCGAGGCGATTGCCAACCGGGCCGAACGGCTGCAGGAGCGTGGGAACATCGCCGAGAGCGACGTGATCGAGGCCCTGGCCGATCTGGCCGAGGCCCGGGCGGCGCTGGCCCGTCAGCAGGCGGTGATCTCGCGGATGGAGATCGAGCGCGAGTACCTCGCCGGGGGCGACGTCATCGACCTCTCCACCAATGATATCGAGCGGGTGGACTACCGGATCGACGAGCTGGCGGTGCGGGATGCGGATCTCGATGCGCAGCTGCTGTCGCGTCAGACGCGGCTGGCCGCGCTCAAGCGCGAGATCGACGCCCTGCAGGTCGAAAAGCTGCGCAACGAGCGGTTCCGCCCGGTCGCGGCCGCCGAGGGCGTGATCTGGGAATCCTCCGGGCAGAAGACCGCCGCGGTTGCCACCGGGGAACAGGTGGTCCAGATGCTGGACTGTTCGCGCCGCTTCCTCGAATTCATCCTGCCCGAGCGCTACTTCGAGGCGATCACGCCCGGCACCCCGGTGTCGGTGCAGTTGAAGGGCTCCGACGAGACTTTCGAGGCCGAGATTTCCGCCGTCTATGGCGGCGGCGCGCGTCCGAACCTGAAGATGCAGGCGGCACAGCCGCGGCTCGACAACCGCGAAGGGCTGCGCGTGATCGTGCGGATGCCGGCGGTGGATGTGTCGCAGGTGACCGTGGCCCGTGGCTTCTGCGATGTGGGCCGGTCCGCCGAGGTGCGGTTCCGCGGCAAGTCCGAGACGCTGGTAGCCGGGATCCTCGACCGCGTGAAGGACGTGACGGGCCTCTTCCCCGAGGCGGTGGCCCTCGACAGCCGCAGCGACGGGGCGCCGGACGCGCCCGTCACCAACTGACGGAGCGGCCGGAATGCCCGAACACCTGATCCCCCTCGCGCTGGTCGCGGCGGTGCTTCTGGCCGTGCCGCGGCGCTGGCTCAGCGGGCCGGGCCTGCGCAACGGTGCGGTGACGCTGCTTCTGGTGGCGGTGGCCCTTCTGGTCCTGCGCTACCTCGTCTGGCGCGTGACCGAGACCTTGCCGGTCGCGGGGACCCCGCTGGGCGAGGCGGCCTTTGCCTGGGGGCTCTTCGCGCTCGAGATGGTGATCTGGTTTGATACCGCGCTGCTCTTCGCCATGCTTTCGCGCCGACGTGACAATTCCGCGGCCGCCGACGCGGGCGAGGCGCGCCTGCGCGCGACGCCTGCGGCAGAGTTGCCGACTGTTGATGTCTTCATCGCCACCTACAACGAGGAGCTGGAGGTGCTGGAGAAGACCATCGTCGGGGCGCTGGCGCTGGACTGGCCGGCGGATCGGTTGCGGGTGGTGGTGCTCGACGATGGCAAGCGGGACTGGCTGCGCGATTTCTGCGCCGCCAAGGGGGCGGATTACTTCACCCGCGCCGACAATGCCCATGCCAAGGCCGGCAACATCAACGCCGCGATCAAGCGCACCGATGGCGAGTATTTCATGGTGCTGGACGCGGACTTCGTTCCGCAGCACAACTTCCTCTACCGTGCCATGGGGCTCTTCGAGGATCCCAAGGTGGGGATCGTGCAGATCCCGCACTCCTTCTACAACGCCGATCCGATGCAGACGAACCTGCGGATGCGCCACACGCTGCCGGACGATCAGCGGTTCTTCTTCGGGACGATCATGGCCGGACGTGACGGCTGGGATGCGGCCTTCTGCTGCGGCTCGAACTCGATCACCCGGCGCGCGGCGATCGAGGCGGTGGGCGGCGGGCTGCCCTCCGGCTCCATCACCGAGGACATGCTGCTGACCCTCGCGCTGCTGCGCAAGGGCTACGTCACGCGCTACCTGAACGAACGGCTCGCCATCGGGCTGGCGCCGGAGTCGCTCTCGGCGATGTACGTGCAGCGGGCGCGGTGGGCGCGCGGGGCGATCCAGATCCTCTTCCTCCGGCAGGGGCCTCTCGGGCCCGGGCTGGCGCTGCACCACCGGCTGTTCTTCCTGCCGCTGCACTGGATGCTGCAGCCGATGATGGTGCTGGCGACGCTGACCGTCCCGGCAATCTGTCTCTGGACCGGCTGGTCGCCGATGCCGATGATCCCGGTGCGCGAGTTGGTGAACTTCCAGCTTCCGGTGATCCTCGCGACGCTGGGAACGCTGCGTCTTGTGGCGCCGGAGGGGTTCTTCCCTCTGGCCTCCACGGTGCACGCCGCGCTTCAGGCCCCGCGCATCCTGCCCACCGTGATCACCACGCTGATCCAGCCCCATGGCCATGCCTTCAAGGTGACGCCCAAGGGCAGCGCCGCGGCGGACGGGGCAATCGACCGGGTGATGATTTTCGCGCCCGCTGTCCTGATGCTGTTGACCGCACTCGGCTTCAGCTTCAACGCCAATATCAACACCCGTATCCTCGACAGCGTGGAGCAGCTGCCGCTGATGGCCTTTTGGGCCGGCTACGCGATGATGGTGCTGCTGGTCGTGCAGGTGGTGGCAGTCTCCACCGGGCGGCCCCACAGCGAGGAGCGCTTCTTCGTCGAGATGCCCTGCAAGGTCGGGAACCGTCCGAGCAATGCGGTCGCCGCGCGGATCGACTGGCTCTCTCTCTCGGCGGCGGGGGTGACGCTGCTGGAACTGGACAAGATCGGGCACAACCTGCGGTGGGTCGAGCTTCGAATCCCCGGCGTCGGCCCGGTCGCTGCCCGTGTCGTGCGTCAGGAGGATGCCGAGCTGCGCCTGTCCTTCGAGATCACCTCGGAGGCGCGGCGCGACGAGTTGATCCGCAAGCTCTTCACCACCGGGCTGGAGAACCGCATTTCGAGCCGGTGGGCGCTGAACGTGAGCCTCGGGATGGTGTCGCGCGCCTTCCTGCGCACCCGGCGTGCGCGTCCCATGGCCCCCGCAACGGCGCATCCGCAGCCGCCCGCATGGCTGCTGGAGGCAACCGCAGGCTGAGGCGTCGGACCCCCGCGATCCTTTCCCGAAAGTGAAGATTTACGGGCCAATTCACTTGTTTTTGGCCATTTTCAGGGCAGACCGTGACCCCCGTGACCCAGCGTCGGAAAAACCGCCCGCTCAGCCGTTGCCGGGCGCAGGCAATTGTGGCAAAACCCCACTCAAGTTTTCCGAACTCACGAGTTTAGTATGACCGACTTCGCCGCCCGCCGCACAATGATGGTCGATGCACAGGTTCGCCCTGCGGATGTGACCAAGTTCCCGATTATCGACGCGATGCTCGCGATCCCGCGGGAGGCCTTCGTGCCGGGCGAGAAACGCGAGGCCGCCTACCTTGGCGACAATATCGACCTCGGCGGTTCGCGCGTGATGCTGGAGCCCCGCACCCTCGCCAAGATGCTCGACGCGCTCGACATCCAGCCCGATGAACTGGTGCTCGACCTCGGCTGCGCGCAGGGCTACTCCGCCGCCGTCATGTCGCGCCTCGCCGAAGCGGTGATTGCCGTGGACAGCGAAGAGATGCTGGGCGACGCGCAGGCGACCCTCTCGGACGTCGGCGCGGACAGCGTGGTGGTTCAGGCGGGCGATCTGACCGCCGGCGCGCCGGAACACGGCCCCTACGACGTGATCGTGCTGGAAGGCGCGGTCGAGGTGCTGCCTGAGGCGCTGACCGATCAGCTGAAGGAAGGCGGCCGCATGGCCGTGCTCTTCGCCGAAGGCGCGCTCGGCACCGTCAAGGTGGGTTACAAGATCGACGGACAGATGAGCTGGCGCTTTGCCTTCAACGCCGGTGCGCCGGTGCTGCCGGGCTTCGAGCGTCACGCAGCTTTCACGTTGTAAGTGAATACAGCCCGCGAGGGCTGACGGCAGGATAACAAAAAGTGACCTCGGCCTCGATGGCCGCAAAGGGACATGAGGGACGAGCATGAAAGCACTGGCAGGCAAGACCAAAGGGATCGCACTTGCGGCGGGCATCGGGCTCCTGGGCCTCTCCCCGGCAAGTGCGGAAACGCTGACCGATGCCCTGGTCAGCGCCTACGAGACCTCGGGGCTTCTGGAACAGAACCGCGCGTTGCTGCGGGCTGCGGACGAGGATGTGGCGCAATCGCTGGCGCAGCTGCGCCCGATCATCGGCTGGTCGGCGGACGTGACCCACACGGCGTCGGAATCGGCGACAGCCTCTACCAGCTACCGCATGGTGAACAACAACTCGAGCTCGGCCTCGATCGGTCTCTCCGCGCAGTTGCTGGTCTTCGATTCCGGCCAGACCCGTCTGGGCGTCGACGTGGCCAAGGAAACCGTGCTCTCGACCCGTCAGTCGCTGATCGCGGTGGAACAGTCGGTGCTGCTGAACGCGATCACCGCCTATCTGAACGTCCAGCTGAACCAGGAAATCGTGAAGCTGCGCCAGAACAACGTTCGCGTGCTGGGCGAGGAACTGCGCGCCGCACGGGACCGGTTCGACGTGGGCGAGGTGACCCGTACCGACGTGGCACAGGCCGAATCCTACCTCGCACAGGCCCGCGCCTCGCTGACCCTCGCTCAGGGCGACCTGACCGACGCCCGCCTGACCTACATCAACGTGGTCGGCCATGCGCCCGGCAACCTCGCCAACGTGAATGCCGCGCCGATGCTGCCCAACTCCTCCGACCAGGCGGTGCAGGTGGCCCTCGCGGCGCACCCCTCGCTGATCCAGGCGCAGAAGTCCGTCACCATCGCCGAGCTTCAGGTCGAGATCGCGCGCCGTTCGGTTGCGCCCACCGTCTCGCTGAACGGCTCGCTGGGGGCCTCGCGCAGCCTCGACAGCGATGCGAAGTCGAACTCGGCGACCATCGGTCTGAGCGTTTCGGGCCCGATCTACTACGGCGGCCAGATCGCCTCGCTGCAGCGTCAGGCGATGCAGAGCCGTGACGCGGCCCGCGCGAACCTGCTGCAGGTCAGCGACGACATCCGCGAATCCGCCGGCTCTGCCTATGCGCAGATCTCCGTGACGGCCTCCTCCCGCTCGGCCAGTGCCGAGGCGGTGCGCGCCGCGCAGGTCGCCTTCGAAGGTGTCCGCGAGGAAGCTTCGCTCGGCGCACGGACCACGCTGGAAGTGCTCGACTCCGAGCAGGACCTTCTGGATGCCCGCGCCAACCAGATCTCGGCCGAGGTGAACCAGCGTCTCGCCGGCTATGCCCTGCTCTCCGCCATGGGCAAACTGACTGCCAAGGACCTGAACCTGCCGGTCACGCTCTACGATCCGACCGACTATTACAACATGGTCAAGGGCGCCCCCGCCGCGATCTCCGCGCAGGGCCGGAGCCTCGATCGCGTGCTTCGCTCGATCGGAAAACAGTAAAACAGCGCCTATCCGTTGTGTGAACTGGGGCCTCGCGGTACACTCGACCGCGAGGCCCAAAGCAGTGCGAGAATTATGCCCGATCCCGTAACGAATCTTCAGATTGAGGACGTACTGTCCTCCATCCGTAAGCTTGTGTCCGAAAACAACCGGGCAGAGGCGGGGATGTCCGCCGCCGCGAAAACCGCCAGGCGCGAATCGGAGGCCGCCGCTACAAGCACAGCGGGTGTCGCCGCCGGCGCGCAGCAGGCCCCTGACAGGCTTCTCCTGACGCCCTCCCTGCGGGTCGAGGATCAGGCCGAAGACGAGGGCGAGGAGGCCGGGGACTTCGATCTCGAAGCGGCCCTTGCCGAAGCGGAAGCAGACACCGAGGACAGTGTCAAAGTGGCCGCGCCCGAGGAGGATGCGGACGACTTCGACCGGGATCACTTCGCCTTCTCTGCGGACCAGCTGGCCGATCATATTGCCGAGGATATCGCAGCCGCGCTTGCCGCCAGCCAGACTGCGTCCTCTGCGCCCGAGGCTGCCGAACCGGCCCGTCGCCAGACGCCCGAGGCCGGGCGCCGCCGGGCGCCGCTGTTCCCCCGTCTCGGCGGGGAGGCCGCCGCCAAGGCGCCCTCGGCCAAGCCGGAGCCTGCACCTGTCGCATCCGATCTGAGCGCCGAACCGGATGCAGATGGTGCCGACGACGCACAGTCGGCCCATGCTGCCGAAGAGGCGGTGGTCACCGATATCATGTCGCTGCTCAGTGCCGCGCGCTCGGCGCTCGATGCCGTGACGCAGGACAAGGTGACAGAGGCAAAGGACCCGCTGCAGCGGGCGCAGGAAGAACTGCGCCGTCTGTCGGCCACCGTGGCGCCGCTCGCCTCCGTGCCGCAGGCCGCGCGCCGCGCCGCGCCCGTCCAGCCTGAGGTCGTTCAGCCTGAGCCCGGGCAACCAGAGGCCGCACAAGCCGTCGAGGCGGAGCTGGAAGACCATTCCGCCGAGGCCGACAGCTACGTGGCCGAGGAAGACTACGCCGACGACTACGGGGCAGACGGCTACGAGGATTTCTGGGACGGCAACACCGCCCTGCGCGAAGATGATGACAGCGCCGCCGAGGTGCTTTCGGTCGCCGCACGTGCCCCGGTGCGCGACGGCTCGCTCGAGTCCCGGATTGCCGAGCTCGAAGCCGCGATCGCCCATCGGGACGACGAGTGGGAGCCCGACGGCACCGAAGAGGGCGCCGAAGAGGATGTGCTGCCGTGGAGCGGCCAGTTCGATCCGGACGAAGTGCTGGCAGAAGCGGCCCGCGAGGCCGCGGCGAAGCGGGCGGCCGAGGATGAGGCCGACGAGGTCGAGGCGCCCTTCATCGAGGTCACCGAGGAGACTGTCTTCGAGGCCGAGATCGTCCAATGGGATGCAGAGGTCGAGGACGAGACCGAGGCAGAGGACGACGCCTGGGAAGACGTGATCCCCGAGGCGGCCATGGCGCAGGGCTCCGCGGAGGCGCTCGACAGCGAGGATGACTGGCAGGACGCCGACGACGGGCTGACCCGCGCGATCGGGGATCAGGCCGCCGCCGCGGCCTTTGCCGCGGCCTACAGCGCCACCGTCGATGCGGTGGAAGGGGGGCTGGACCACGCCCACGCCCCCGTTTCACGCGAGGTGGCAGAGGCCCCTGACGCCGCGCCCCTGCTGAGCGGTGCCATCGACCGCGAGGAACTGCGGGAGTTGGTGAGCGAAATCGTCCGGCAGGAGCTTCAGGGCGCGCTCGGCGAGCGGATCACCCGCAATGTGCGCAAGCTGGTGCGCCGCGAGATCCACCGTGCGCTGATCTCGCAGGACCTGATCTGACCGGACCTTATCTGTAGGCGAGGCGATCTTTAAGCAGGGCGCCCGGCTACGCCGGGGCCCGCCCAACTGTGGCTTTGCATCGGTTGTGGCTCTGGCCCGGTGCTATCCGGTACGATGCGATCCGGGCCGATCCAGACCGCACACGCCCAGCCAGCCCCTCGTGGCCAGCCCGGTGCTCAGCCGGTCTGAGCATTTCGCTTTAGCTTCGCCAGAGCCAGCTCGAGCCGCGCGGTTTGTTCCGGGCCACCGTTTGCCTGACCACGCACCGTCCCCAGTTGCGTAGACCTTGCCGCCGCGTCGGTCTCCCGCTGTCAGCGGGGAGACCTCCTCCTGTCTTCCGGTCGCGCGGCGATGGGGCATTCCGGCCTTCGCGTGCGGTCTCGCTGGCGCAGCGTGCGTCTTCAGCCGGTCGGCATCTCCCGCGCGAGGGTCCAGAGGTGGTCGAGGTCCAGATGCGCCTCCAGATGCGCGGCGAGCGCATCCAACGTGTCCTCCACCCCGGTCTCGTAGCCCGGCTGCGACGCGGCACCGATCCCGGCGAGGTAGGCCGCGCGGAAGCCATCGGCGGCAAAGAGCCCGTGCAAGTAGCTGCCGCGCACCTGGCCCGAGGCGCTGCTGGCTCCCTCGGCCCGTGCGCCGACCGAAAGCCACGCCCGCCCGCAATCGGGGCCCGTGGTCTCGCCGAGGTGAATCTCGTAGCCATCGAGCGCCGTGTCGCTCTCGGGATGGTGCGCCTGCACCAACCCCAGCCGCTTGGCCGGCCGCATGACGGTCTCCACATCAAGCAGACCCAGCCCCTCGACGCTGGACGGCGCGCCCTCCAGCCCCTCCGGGTCCGAGACCTGCCGCCCGAGCATCTGGTAGCCGCCACAGAGCCCCAGCACATGCCCGCCGCGCCGCACATGGGCTGCAAGGTCGATGTCCCAGCCCTCGGCCCGGAAGGCGGCGAGATCGGCTATGGTGGACTTGCTGCCGGGGATCAGCACGAGCGCTGCATCGCCGGGCAGGGGCTGGCCCCGGCGGATCAGCTGCACCTCCACCCCGGGCTCCGCCACCAGCGGGTCGAGATCATCGAAGTTGGCGATCCGGGGCAGGCAGGGCACGGCGATCTTCACCGCGCCGCCCGGCCGCTGGACGAGGTCCAGCACATCCTCCGCCGGCAGCCTCCAGGCCGGCTCGAACCACGGGACGACGCCGAGGGAGGGCCAGCCCGTCGCCTCTTCCACCACCCGCAGCCCGCCATCGAAGAGCCGCGGATCGCCCCGGAACTTGTTCACCGCGAAGCCCGCGATCATCGCCGCGTCCTCGGGTGCCAGAACCGTCTGGGTGCCCACCAGCTGCGCGATGACGCCACCCCGGTCGATGTCCCCCATGAGGATCACCGGCACCCCGGCGGCCCGGGCAAAGCCCATGTTCGCGATGTCACCCGCGCGCAGGTTCACCTCTGCCGGGCTGCCCGCGCCCTCGACCACCACGAGGTCGGCCTGTGCCGCGAGCCGGTGAAAGCTCTCCAGCACCTGCGGAAGCAGGCTCTGCCGCCTGCCGGTGAACTCCCGCGCCTCCCAATGGGCCAGACGCTGCCCGCGCAGGACGATCTGCGCGCCGGTCTCGCTCTCGGGTTTCAGGAGGACGGGGTTCATGTCGACATGGGGCGCGACCCGCGCCGCCCGGGCCTGCAGCGCCTGTGCGCGGCCGATCTCGCCGCCCTCGGGGGTCACGGCGGCGTTGTTTGACATGTTCTGCGGCTTGAAGGGACGCACCCGCAGCCCACGGTTCGCGAAGGCCCGGGCGAGCCCCGCGACGATCATCGACTTGCCGGCGTTGGAGCCGGTTCCCTGGATCATGAGTGCGCGGGCCATGGCAATCCTCCTGCCGCCCGTCTTGGCGGGGCAGGGGGCGCGGTGCAATGGCAATTTAAGGGGCAATTTGGGGGGGCAATCTCGGGGACACGCGCAGGGGCAACCCGGGAGGGCGTGCCGGCCAAGAAAAAACGCGCCCCGCTTGGGGGCGCGTCTTTGTTGGAGGGCTCTTCGTCTGTTCGGATCAGGCCGCTTCGGCCTGCTCGGCGGCGTGCCGGCGTTCGCTTTCCTCGCGCGAGAGGGCGACGGAGGTGCGGACACCCTTGGACACGAATTCCATCAGACCGGACACGACCCGTTCGTTCGGATCGATACCGGCGCAGCTTAGAACTTCCCGACCATCGCGCGACCGGGCCCAACGAGCGATCTGCTCCGGACCGTTGCCGTATTTCTTGTCATCCGCGATGGCGTCGTCGAGTGCAGCCAGTACAACGGCTGCGAACAGTTTACGAGCACGGTTGCCCTGTTCATTATTGAAGGCCGTGCCGTCAACGAAATCTTTCATGATTCGTCCTTTTGTTTTTGCTCTTGTGCTTCTGGGGCGACGCGCTTTATGGCGAATTAGATGCGATTCGGATAGCGTCCTGACGCAAGTCCGTCATGCTTTATTTGCATGGCACGGGAGGGGCGTCGCATATCTCCGGTCTCCTTGCCAGTGGCTCTGCCCGGATATATAGGAGGCACGAATTTTCTATCAACCAGAGCAGCGGTATCCGGCATGCCCAAGATCAACGGCAATGAGATTCGCCCCGGCAACGTGCTGGAGCATAATGGCGGCCTCTGGGCCGCAGTGAAGGTCGACCACGTGAAGCCCGGCAAGGGCGGCGCCTTCGCGCAGGTCGAGATGAAGAACCTGCGCAACGGCTCGAAGCTGAACGAACGCTTCCGGTCCGCGGACAAGGTCGAGCGCGTGCGCCTCGAGCAGAAAGACCAGCAATTCCTCTACGAAACCGACGGGATGCTGGTGTTCATGGACACGGAAACCTATGAACAGATTGAACTTCCTGCAGATCTTCTGGGCGAGCGTCGCCCGTTCCTGCAGGACGGCATGACCATCGTGGTGGAATTCTACGACAGTGAGGCGCTCAACGCGTCCCTGCCGCAGAAGGTCACCTGCAAGATTGTCGAGACCGAGCCGGTGGTGAAGGGGCAGACCGCTGCCAACTCCTTCAAGCCCGCGACCCTCGACAACGGCGTGAAGGTCATGGTGCCCCCCTTCATCGGTCAGGACGAGGACATCATCGTCAACACCGAAACCATGGAATATTCCGAGCGCGCCTGACGCTGCGTCACGGGAATCGAAAAGGCCGGGTCCCTGCGACCCGGCCTTTTTCATGTCACGCAGACGTGACCGATGGGGGAGGGGCTGCGGGCCTCACTCGGCCTTCGCGACCGTCGCATCGCCCGCCCGCATCTCGCCTTCGGCCCGGTCGAAGCGCAGCCAGGCGATGGCGCGGTCGCCCGAACGGGTCATCAGGACGCCCGCGACCTTCTCGCCCGCGGTAATCTCGGTCCCCGGCTCGGCCGGGCCCTCGACGGTCACCAGGGCGAGGCCCTTGCGCAGTTCCGTCTTGTGCTTCATCCGCGCGGTGACCTCCTGACCCACGTAGCAGCCCTTGCGGAAGTCGACGCCGTGCAGCCGCTCGAAACCGTTTTCGAGGATATAGCTCTCCGGCGTCAGTTCGATCCCGGTCTCGGGGATGCAATGGGCCACGCGGATCGCGTCCCAGTCGCTGCCGTCATCGCCGCCCTCGGCACCGTAGAGCCGCCAGCCGAGCGCGTCGTGCCGGGGATCGGCCACCGCGCCCTCGGGCGCCGGGCCGGTGCCGCGTTTCACCTGCAGGTCGGTCTCCTCGATCTCGACCTTGGCGCGCAGCTTGTACATCTTCAGCCGTTGCAGCAGCCCGGGGGCCAGTGCGCTGTCCACGTCCAGCAGAACGGCCTCGCCCTGCGCCACGAGGAAGAAATCCGCGAGGTACTTGCCCTGCGGCGTCAGCAGCGCGGCATAGACCGCGCCCCGGTCGAGCCCCGCGATGTCATTGGTGACCAGCCCCTGAAGGAAGTCCCGGGTCTCGGGGCCGGTGAAGCGGAGGATGCTGCGCGTCATGTCGTCTTCCTTTCCTGCTTGGCACCGTAATATAGGGTTGGGGCGCAGGGACAACAGGGGCCGACCATGCCAGCAGCCATCAGTGTCATCATTCCCGTGGCCAACAGTGCCCGCAGCCTGCCGGGCTGCTGTGCAGCGCTCATGGAGGGGCTGGAGGAAGGCCTGCTGCGCGAGCTTCTGGTGGCCGACATGGGGAGCGAGGACGACAGCCTTCGGATTGCCGACGCCATGGGCGGCGAGGCCGTGCTCGGGCCGAAGGCGCTTGGCGATGCGGTGGCGCAGGCCAAGGGGCAATGGCTGCTCCTCCTGCGGCCTGAGACGCGGCTGGCGCGGGGCTGGACGGTACCGGTGGCCGATCACCTCTCGGCCGGGCAGCGGCCCGTGCATTTCCGCATGGTGCAGGACGCGCCGGGCCTGAGGGTGCGGCTTTCCGCATCACTCATCAACCTGCGCAGTGGCCTGTCCGGCCGCGCCGTGCCGCTTCAGGGCCTGCTGGCGCCGCGTCGCGTGGTCGAAAAGGCCGGCGTGCCCGGCGGTGGCGATCCCATGGCCGGGCTCTTTCGCCGGGTGCGGGGCACGGGCAGCCTGCCTGCGGAGATCCGCGTGACGGGCTGACCGCCTCCGATCAGCCGCGCCGTCCGAAGACGCCCGTCGCCAGCCGGCGCCAGAACCCTGCCTCGGCCCGGTCGCCCGCTGCCTCCTTCGCGGCCCGCGCCCGTGCGGCCTTGTCCCGGGCCATGGCATCCGCGGAGGGCCCGTCGGTGCGGAACTGCAGGTCATGCAGCTTGGCATAGATGCCACCGCGCGCCAGCAACTCCTCGTGGCGGCCCTGATCCACCACCTGCCCGCGGTCCATGACCACGATCTTGTCCGCACTGCGCACGGTCGAAAGGCGGTGCGCGATCACCAGCGTCGTCCGGCCCTTGGCCAGCTTCTCCAGCGCGCCCTGCACCACGGCCTCGCTCTGCGCATCCAGCGCCGAGGTCGCCTCGTCCAGCAGCAGCACCGGCGTGTCGCGCAGCAGCGCCCGCGCGATCGCCACCCGCTGCCGTTGTCCGCCGGACAGCGCCGAGCCGCGCGGCCCCACCGGCGTTTCCAACCCGAGCGGAAGATTGGCCACGAAATCGGCCACGTGGGCGGCCTCCAGCACCTCCTTCAGCCGGGCCTCCGAGATATCGGTGCGTCCCAGCAGGATATTCTCGCGCAGAGTCTCGTCGAAGAGCGCGGCATCCTGCGATACGACCGAGAAGCGGTCACGCAGATCGCCGAGTGCCATCGCCGAAACCGGCACGCCGCCCAGCTCCACCTTGCCCGAGGCCGGGTCCACCAGCCGCGTCAGCAGGTTGAAGATCGTCGATTTCCCCGCGCCCGAGGCCCCGACCAACGCCGTGGTCTGGCCCGGTTCGGCGGTAAAGCTCGCGCCGCGCAGCACCTCCGTCTCGCCGTAGGAGAGGCGAACGTCATCCAGCACCACGCCCGGCACGCCCGTGGGGGCGGGCACCGGCTTGGCGGGCGAGACGATGGAGGGCTTGGTCTCCAGCAGTTCGCGCAGCCGCTCCATGGCGGCGGCGGCCACCTGCCACTGGCCGCTGACGGCCCCGAGGCGCCGCAGCGGCTCGAAGGCAAAGCCGATGGCGGTGAAGAAGGACATGAACTGGCCCACGGTCTTCTCGCCCGCGATGATCTCTCCGCCGCCGAAGATCAGCACGCCGACGAAGCCGACGCCGGCCATGATGTCGATCAGCCCGGGGATCGAGGCGGCCCCAAGCGTGGCGCGCACCTCGGCCCGCACCAGCTGGTCGGTCAGCGCGCCGTAGCGTTCGGACTGGTAGCGTTCCAGCCGGTTCAGCTTCACCGGCACGATGCCGTGGAACACCTCGTCCAGCCGGGTGGCCAGCTTGGCACCCAGATCGCGCGCCTCCCGCGCCCGGCGGCGCACGAACTTCTGCACCACCGCCGAGGGGGCCACCATGACCGGCGCGCCGATGCAGGCGATCAGGGTCCAGCGCCAGTCGACCGAGACGGCCACGCCCATCAGGATCACCAGCGCCACCGCGTCACGTCCCGCCCCGGTCAGCACCGAGGACCAGACGTTGTTGATCTGCTGCACGTCGCTCTGCACCCGCTGGATCAGGAAGCCGGGCGGGTGGCTCTGATGGAAGGAGCCGTCCTGCGTCATCAGCCCGTCGAGCAGATCGCGCCGCATCTTGGCCGAGGATTTCTGCGAGATCGTCGCCAGCAGGCCCTTCTGCGCGACCGAGGCCACGGCCCGGGTCAGGAAGATCGCGAGGATCGCCAGTGCCACGCCGGTCATCGCACCGGTGTTCCCGTCGAGGAAGACCTCGTCGAACATCGGCTTCATCATCCAGCTGAGCGCGCCCAGCATGGAGCCCTCCAGCCCCATGAAGATCACCGCGAGAACGAGCAGCAGGATGTGGTGGCGCAGGTAGCCCTGCCAGAGCCACGTCAGCAGCCCCTTGCCATGGTCCACCGCAAGGGTTGGCGGCGCTGCGGAGGCCGTGGAGGCAGGCGGCGCTGGCGTCCTGTCCGGTGTCTTCCCGGCGGGCGGGGCAGGCGGGGGTGTTTCGGTCTCGGCCATCAGAACAGCTTCTTCGGCGCTTTCTCGAAGGAGGCCTGAGCTGCCTCCTGATCATATTCGGTGGCGACCCACTCCTCGAAGCTGATCGCGCGATGCGCGTTGCGCGCGGCGTAGAGGTCGAGGATGTGGTCCAGCACGCCGGTCTTGGTCCAGCGGAAGTGGACGTATTTCACCGACAGCATCCGGCGCGCCTCTTCCACGGGGCGGCCCTCGACCACCATGAGGTAGACCGCCGACGCAAAGCCTGCGCGGTCGGCGCCCGATTTGCAATGCATCACGAAGGGCGGCTCGATCTCCCGGAGCGCGGCGATCAGGGCCAGCAGCTCGGTGCGGGAGGCGGCCTTGCGGGCATAGAGCCGGGTGGAAATGAGCTTCAGGCCGAGCTGCTCGCAGGTTTCGGCCTCGGTCAGGTAATGCGCCTGGGTGCCGGAGCCGCGCAGGTTCAGCACCGTACGGATCCCCATGGCCTTCATCTTCGCGAACCGCTTCCGCGTCGGGTGGTTCGACCGCCAGACGCCCGGTGAAATCTGGAAGAAGTTGGTCCAGACGCAGCGCAGGACGGCATGATCGAACCAGAGGTTGTAGATCTCTGCCCTGCGGCGGTTTTCCGGCGTCGACAGGTCGGTGTTGTAGGAGCGTCGCAGCTCCTTCTCCCAGCGTTGCAATCTGGCGAAGGGGTTCATGTGGAGTCCCGTGGCTGCTTCTGCCCGCTGAAGGGCCGCAACCATCTAAGCAAGGCTTCCCTGCATGGCAAGCATGGCGCGGGCGATTGACGCGGCGCTTCATCGGGCTAATGGTGTCCGCGCTCCATGATTTCCACGAGGTTGAAATGTCTCTTGCCAACGGCCGCACGCATCTTGCCATTCCGGGCCCCTCGATCATGCCCGATGCGGTGCTGCAGGCCATGCACCGTGCCGCGCCCAATATCTACGAAGGTGATATCGTCACTCTCGTCGAAGGGCTGATCCCCGACCTGCGCAAGGTGGCGCGCACGGAACATGCGGCGACGATCTATATCGGCAACGGTCACGCGGTCTGGGAGGCCTCGCTCTGCAATGTCATCAACCCCGGTGACAAGGTTCTGGTGGCGGCCACCGGGCGCTTTGGTCACGGCTGGGCCGGGCAGGCCGCGGGCGTGGGGGCCGATGTGCAGGTGCTCGACTTCGGGCTCAAGTCTCCGCTCGATGCCCAGAAGATCGAGGACGCGCTGCGCGCAGACACCAACCACGAGATCAAGGCCGTGCTGGTGAACCACGTAGACACCGCCACCTCGATCCTGAACGATGTGCCCTCGGTCCGCGCCGCCATCGACGCCGCCGGCCACCCGGCGCTGCTGATGGCCGATTGCATTGCCTCCATGGGCTGCGACCGCTTCGAGATGGACGCCTGGGGCGTGGATATCGCGATCACCGGGTCCCAGAAGGGCCTGATGGTGCCCCCGGGGCTCGGCTTCGTCTTCTTCGGCCCCAAGGCCAAGGCAGCGCGCGAGACGGTCGAGCGCGTGTCGCTCTACTGGGACTGGAAACCGCGCTCCGAGCCGTCCTACGTGGCCGAATACTTTGGCGGCACCTCGCCCACCCACCACCTCTTCGGCCTGCGCGCCGCGCTCGACATCATGCATGGCGAGGGGATCGAGAATGTCTGGGCCCGCCACGACAGCCTTGCCCGCGCCCTCTGGGCCGCCTGCGATGCCTGGGGCCAGGGTGGCCCGCTTGCCATGAACGTGGCGGATCCCGCGCACCGGTCCCGCGCGGTGACGGCACTGTCGCTCGGCGGTGACAATGGAGAACGGCTGCGCAAATGGTGCGCGGAGGAGGCGGGCCTGACGCTGGGCATCGGTCTGGGCATGGCACCGCGCGGCAGCGCCGAGGCGGCGGGCTTCTTCCGCATCGGCCACATGGGGCACCTGAACGCCCATGTCATGCTGGGCACGCTGGGCACGATCGAGGCCGGTCTCACCGCGCTCGACATCCCCCACGGCACAGGCGCGCTGAGCGCCGCCGCCAAGGTCATCGCCGCCGGCTAAACGCAGAGAGGGGGCACGCCGCCCCCCTTCATCTTTCCCGAAATACTCCGGGGGAATTGCGCCGCCCGCGGCGCAAGGGGGCAGAGCCCCCCGGAATTTTGCAAAATTCCGGACCGGAAAATGCGCATTTTCCGGAGACACCCGCGAGGGTGCGCCCCACTCACCCGAGGCGCAGAAAAGTCTTCAAAGAATTTTCCGAAGAATTTTCCGAAGAATTTTCGAAAATTCTTGGTGTCGCAGGCCTCAGCCGCGCGCGGACCGGCGGCGGTCCAGCAGGGTGATGAGGTGGTTCAGCCCCAGCCCGGCCAGCAGCAGCCCCGGCAGGCCCCAGAGCGCAGAGATGACGCCGAGAATCCAGAGCAGGTTGATGAACCCCATCCAGAGGGTCGCGGTGGTGTAATCGGGGGCGGAGACGTGAGAGGAATCGGGGTAGGAATCGTGCATGGCCGGACTTTCGCGGGGAGAGCCCGATTGAAGCCCGCAGACGGCCCCGGATCAAGCGCCGGGGCTGCGCTGATTGCTCAGGTCCGTTCTGCGGTCCGCGCATGGCGCGCGGTGTCCAGCGCGCCGGGCAGGGCCTCGGCCAGCAGGTCCATCTGGGCGGGCGTGCCACAGGAAATCCGGATGCAGCGGTTCTGCGGCGCCACGAAGGGCATCCGCACGAAGACCCCCTGCGCCACCAGCGCGTCCAGCACGGCCTTGGCAAAGGCCCCGTCCGCGCCGCAGTCCACGGCGACGAAGTTTGTGGCCGAGGGCAGGGCGCTTAGCCCGTTCGCGGCCGCGATCTCGCCGATCCGCTCCCGCGACGTGGCGACGGCGGCGCGGGTCTGCGCCAGCCGCTCGGCATCCTGCAGGGCCGCGAGGGCCCCGGCCTGCGCGGCGCGGTTCATGCCGAAGTGGTTGCGGATCTTGTCGAAGCTGCGGATCAGCTCCGCTGCGCCGAGGGCATAGCCCACCCGGGCGCCTGCCATGCCATAGGCCTTGGAGAAGGTGCGCATCCGGATCACCCGCGGATCGTCGATCGGCAGGGGCAGGGCGGCGTCCTCGGGGGCGAATTCGCCATAGGCCTCGTCGAGGATCAGCAGCGTGTCCTCGGGCAGGGCGGCCAGTGCCTCGGCAATCTCCGCGCCGGGCAGGTAGCTGCCCATCGGGTTGTCGGGGTTGGCGAAATAGACCAGCTTGGCCTTCACCTCGGCGCCGCGTGCGATCAGGGCGCGCAGGTCCTCGCTGTCGCCCAGGTAGGGCACCATCTCCAGCGTCCCGCCAAAGCCGGTGACGTGGTAGTTGAAGGTCGGATAGGCACCCTGCGAGGTCACCACCATGTCGCCCGGGCCCACCAGCAGCCGCACGAGGTATCCCAGCAGCGCGTCGATGCCTTCGCCCACGACGATGTTCTCGACCCCGCACCCATGGTGCGCGGCCAGCGCCTGCCGTAGCTCCCAGGACAGCGGATCGCCGTACATCCAGATCTCGCCCGAGGTCGCCTGCATCGCGGCAATCGCCTTGGGCGAGGGGCCGAAGACGTTCTCGTTCGCGCCCAGACGGGCGGTGAAGGGCGCTCCGCGCAGGCGTTCCATCTCCTCGGGGCCGACGAAGGGCACGGAGGCGGGTAGGGCGGAGACCAGATCGGTATAGCGGGGTCCAGACATGGCAGGCGCGATACGCCCGAAGCTCCGTTCCGGGCAAGCAGATTCTTCCCCTGCTATGTTCACATTCTGCAACAAACCGTTCTGCCGTCACGTCCCGGTGGACCGCCCGGCGGGGCGCGTGACAGGCTCCGGCCACCAGGCGCCATCAGGAGGAGGACCCAGATGCCCCGCGTTTCCGTCGAGATCACCGATCACGTCGCCCATGTCACCCTGACCCGGGGCGACAAGATGAATGCCGTCGACAACGCCATGGCGGAGGCCATCGTCGAGGCCGGCGAGGCGCTGCTGCCGCGGGGCGACATCCGCGCCGTGGTGCTCTCGGGCGAGGGGCGGGCCTTCTGTGCCGGGCTCGACGTGGCCTCCTTCGGGGCGGCGCTGATGCGGGACAGCTCCGACTGGCTGATGCCGCGCAGCCATGGCGCCTCGAACCTGATGCAGCGGGTGGCGATGGTCTGGCACGAGATGCCGGTGCCGGTGATCGCGGCGCTGCAGGGCGTGGCCTTCGGGGCGGGCTTCCAGCTGGCGCTCGGCGCGGACATCCGCATCGCCCATCCCGCCTGCAAGCTCGCGGTGATGGAGATGAAATGGGGCCTCGTGCCCGACATGGGCGGCATGGTCCTGCTGCCGCGGCTCTGCCGCTCGGACGTGATCCGCCGTCTGACCTACACCGCCGATCCGGTGAGCGCAGAGCAGGGCCTCGCCATGGGGTTGGTGACCGAACTGGCCGAGGATCCGCTGGCCGCCGCCCGCACCATGGCCACGGGCATCGCCGGGCGCAGCCCCTCCGCGATCCGCGCGGCCAAGGCGCTGATCGGCCACGCCGAGGGCGGGGCCGGGATGGAGGAAGTGCTGCTTGAGGAGAGCCGCGCGCAGGTCGGCCTCATCGGTGGCAAGGATCAGCGCGAGGTGGTCGCCGCGAACATGGCCGGGCGCGCACCGGTCTTCGGCTGAGCCCTGAGCACCCTGCGGTCAGCGGGGCTCTGCCCCTCTGCGCGAGACAACCACGTGACTGGCCGTGCCCCCGCATCGGCTGGAGCCCGGGACCGGGCCCCGGGGAGACCCCAAACGAAAGGGCGCGCCCGGCAGGACGCGCCCTTTCGTGTCTGGGAACCGTGTCCGGGACCTGAGCGGGCCCGGGGCCTGCGGGCAGATCAGCCCGCGGCGCGTTGGTCGGGGCGGAAGCTGATCCGGTCGGAGACCGTGAACCGGCCGCCCTTGACCTTCCGAATCTTGCCTTCGCGCAGCAGCTGTCCGAAGGAGCGCAGCCCGTCCTCGCGCGAGAAGCCTTCCATCTCCAGCTGGCGGACCTTGGTCATCAGCTGCGGCCGCGAGAACTGATCGCGCCCTTCCACGAAGGAGAGGTAGGACGCCGCGGCCTCCAGCACGTCGGGCAGGGCCACGGCGCCCATGCTCTCGGCGAACTCCGAGAAGGAGCCGGCCTCGGCGGCGCTTGCGGCGACATCGCCGCGGGGCTCTGCCTCGTTGTCATCCTCGACCCGGCGGGCGAGGTCGGCCATGGTCACGCGGCGCGGACGCACCGGGGCCATCTGGCTGACGTCGGTGGTGTCGATGCGCTGCTCGGCCACCAGCTTCAGCGGCGCGGGGCGATCCTCGGCGCGGCGCGTGGGCGTCTGGCCGGAGGGGCGGGCGCGGCGGGGGCGCACGACCTGGGCCAGGTCCTCGCGGTAGGCATCGGTCTTCTTGGGCGCGGCGCCAAGCTCGGAACCGGCCTGCTTCTCGGCGCGGGTCGCGGCCACGGCGGCGCGCAGGTGGGCGATCGCGCTGCGGCGACGGTTGCCTTCGCTCTCGCCCAGCTGGTTGTTGGTCTCGGCGAGGATACGGTCCATGTCGCCTTCGGTGGCGGCTTCGTTCAGGCGGGCGCGGCGGGCCAGAACCGGGCGGCGCGGGGACACCGGGGCAGCTTCTTCGACAGCAGCCTCGTCCTCTTCCGCAACGTCGACCTCCGCGACCGTTTCGTCGTCGGCCTCATAGGCGACCTCATCGGCGGCCTCATCCTCTGCGAGGCTCTCGTCCTCAAAGGCCTCCTCTGCGGTGGCGTCCTCCTCGACGCGCGCCTCGGCGAGGGCTGCGGGTTCCAGAACGTAGGGCGCCTCCTCCTCGAAGGTCTCCTCTTCCGCGGAGACGGCCTCTGCCTCGTCGAAGGCCTCTGCGGTGATCGCGTCCGCCTCGTGCTCTGCCGCTTCGGCCTCGTCCTCGGCGACCAGATCGTCCTTCTCGTCGGAGAGGTCATCCGCGTCATGCGCGGTCAGGTCATCCGCCTCGGCGGTGGCGCTGATCGAGTCCTCGTGGATGTCGCGCAGGGCCGCCCGCAGGTCCGCCTCATCCTCGGAGGACAGTGAGCTCTCGTCGGCGTCGTAGCCGTCGAAATCCTCGGCCTCGTAGGTGTCGTCCTCGGCGTAGGCGGCCTCGTAGGCCTCCTCCTCGAAGCTCTCGTCCAGCTCAAGCGCAGGGGCAGCGTCAGACATCTCGATGGCGTCGGAGGCGTCGTCGATCTCTGCTGCATCCTCGAAGGTGTCGGGCGCCTCGACCATCTCGACCTCGACGGCTTCGGGCTCATCGACCATGTCGAGGGTGTCCGGCATGGCGGTCATCTCGATCTCGGTCTCTTCGATCTCGTCAGCTGCTGCGGCCACAGGGGCAGCGGCAGCCGGGGCGCGCAGGGGCGTCGCGGCGTCGTCCTTCACCACGGAGGCGAGCGAGCGGGCGGCGGGGCGCGGGCCGCCTTCCAGATCGGAGCGCTTGACCTTCATCACGCGGGCCCAACCGGTCGCGGGCTCTTCCGCCGGTGCGGGGGCCTCCTCGGCAAAGGCCACGTCTTCCTCGTAGTCCGCCTCGGCTTCGACCTCTTCGTAGGCCTCGGCGTCGAAGGCGTCCTCGACAAGGGTGTCCTCGTCTTCGTCCTCCGCGTCGAACGCCATCTCCGCGTCATCGGCCTCGTCTTCGGCGACGAAGTCCGTCTCCTCGACAGCGTGCAGCGCGGCGATGTCGATCTCGGCGGTCTCGACCCCGGCGTCCTCGTCCTCGAAGAAGGCGTCTGCGTCGACGATCTCGGCCGGCTGGCGCGAGACGACGGCGCGGATGCGCTGCAGCTTGGCGGCGACGGAATTGTCCATGGCGGGGGCGGCGGGCGTGTCGGCCACGGCCTCGGCGAGGAGGTTTTCTTCCTCGGCATCATCCTCGTCGTCGAAGTAGGACAGGACGGCCTCTTCGTCGGCGTCGGTGTCCTCCTCCGCGGGATGGGCCAGGGCGTCATCCCAGAGGTTGTCGGTGCTCTCGTTCAGCGCGTCCTCGATGGCGGCGCTCAGCAGGCTGTCCTCTTCGGCGGTGTCCTCGGCCACGTCCGCTTCAAGGTCGGTCGCTTCAAGCTCTGCCACTTCGGGCGCCTCGGCCTCCAGCTCCTCCGCCTCGGCAACCACGGGGGCATCCTGCAGCGGGATCTCGACCTCTGCGATCTCCTCGACGGCGACCTCTGCGGCCTCTTCCTCGGCCTCGGGGGCTTCGGCGACCGGCGTTGCGGGGGCAGATTGGGCGGGGGTAGATTGGACGGGGGCGGATTTGACGGGCGCCGCCTGAACGGCCTCTTCCGCGACATCCTCGGCCACGGCCTGCGCCATGGGAGCGGCGGCGGCGGCAGGTGCGGCGGCCAGACCCGGACGCAGCAGGATGCCGCCTTCCTGGGCGCGGGCCTCGACGCGGTGGCCGTCACGGGCCGCGATGCGGGCGATCAGCTCGGGGTCGGGGGTCGGGGGTTCGGCACCGAAGTAGCGGTCATCGGCCGCCAGATCGCGGAAGTATTCCGCGATGGACTTCATCATGTCGAAGGCGTCGTCAAACCCCTCGAGGGTGCAAGAGAACGTGCCATAGGACACCGTGAGGATCTTGTTCGACTCTACCACTGTTCAATCTCGCTTCTAATGCGTTTCTTGGAACAATCCGCGACTTCTACGTCCGGTTTCGATAGCGAGGACAATGCTGTCCAACCTGCCCGAATCTATGGTGCATCCGGTGTCATTTTGTGACGATATTGTGTTTCGAGTCCATTGAGGGCAGGAAGGGCCATGCCCAACGTGATCGTGACCTCTGACCGGCCCGTCGCCCTTTTCGGCGGCGCCGGTGCCGAAAAAGAAGTGGTTAACGCTGTTCTGGCGCTCTGTGGCCGCGTGGCGGCCGCCGATGGCGGGGCCGATGTGGCGCTGGCCCACGGGATCGTGCCGCAGGCGGTCATCGGCGACATGGACAGTCTAAGTGCCGCCGGACGTGCCGCAATTCCGCCGGGATCGATTCACGGAATCACCGAGCAGGAGACCACGGACTTCGACAAGGCGCTGCGCAGCATCGCTGCGCCGCTGATCATCGGCGCCGGATTCCACGGCGCGCGGATGGATCACCAGCTGGCCGCGTTTACCGTGCTGGCGCGCCACGCGGACCGGCGCTGCCTGCTGGCCGGGCCCGAGGACTGCGTCTGCCTGATGCCGCCGCGGATCGAGCTGCAGGCGACGCCGGGCGAGTTCCTGTCACTGTTTCCACTGGGGCCGGTAATGGGCCGCTCCGAGGGGCTGGAGTGGCCCATCGACGGCATTGCCATGACGCCCGCCGGGCGCGGTGGCACCTCGAACCGGGTGACGGCGGACCGCGTGGTGATCGAGGTCGACGCGCCGCTGATGCTGCTGATCAGGCCGCGGGCGGCGCTGGCGGGATCGGCGCGGGCGCTGATGGCCGCGTCCGCGCGATGGCCCGCTCCCGCCAGATGACGTAGAGACCGGCCCCCACGGTGATCGCGATCCCGAGGGCCGCCAGCCCATCCGGCAGGTCGCTGAACAGGATCAGCCCGTAGAGCGTGGCCATCGGGATCTCGAGATACTGCATCGGCGCCAGCGTCGCCGCGGGGGCGAATTTCAGCGAGCCGGTCATCAGCAGGTGCCCGCCGGTGCCCAGCAGACCCAGCAGCAGGATCAGCCCGGCGGTTCCCGCCTCGGGCATCGGCATCGCAAGCGCCTCGATCCCGAAGAGGTTGCCTGCCAGCACCGGCGGCAGCGTCACGAGGCAGGCAATCCAGCCCGAGACGACCTGCAGCGTCACGGCATCCGTCTGTTTCGCCACCTGCCGGGTCACCAGCATGAAGAGCGCAAAGCTTACCGCCACCCCCAGCGGCAGCAGGGCGATCAGCCCGACCTCGGCAAAGCTGGGCTGGATCACCAGCAGCGTGCCGGCAAAGCCCACGGCGCAGGCGATCAGGCGGCGCGGGCCGACTTCCTCGTTCAGGAAGACCTTGCCGAGCAGCAGCAGGATGAAGGGCATGACGAAGGCAATCGCGATCGTATCGGCCAGCGGCATGTAGCGCAGCGCGATGAACATCATGGTGATGCCCGCGATATGTAGCAGGGTCCGGATCACCGAGAGCTTCAGCAGCCGCTCCCGGTAGCGCCAGTCGCGCCCGGTGATCAGCACCACGGGCGTGAGGAAGACCGCCTGCAGGAAGAACCGCAGGAAGACCAGCGGCCAGAGCGGCGCATAGGCCCCGAGGATCTTGGCAAGCGCATCGCCGAGCGGCGCAGTGATGCAGAAGCCCAGCATCAGCAGGATGCCGAGCAGCGGGCGGTCTTCGGTCTGGGTGGGGGTTTGGCTCATGGCCGGGACGCTAGGCAGGGCGCGGGGTTTTGGCAATCCGCATCCTGGGGGCAGGGCGGTCGGCCCGGCGGGCCGGTCTCTGGCCTTTCCCGCGGCGGGCCGGGGCCCCGCGCAGGGCCCGGGCCTTCGCCGGCGGTGTCAGGCGGCGGCGATCTTCTCCACCGCCTCGGCGCAGGTCATCACGTCGGTGACCGACCCCAGCGAGACCAGCGTCGCGTCATGGACCTTCTGCGAGAAGGCCGCGCAGCCGTCCGAGAGCAGCACCGTGTGGATGCCGCGCAGGTGCGCGTCGCGCAGGGTCGAGGCGACGCCGCCGTTGGTGACGATCCCGCCAACGATCAGAGTGTCCACCCCGATGGCCTTCAGCACGTATTCCAGCCGGGTCTGGTAGAAGGCGGAGTAGTTGATCTTCTCCACCGTGAAATCGGCGGGCTTGAGGCTGTCGACGAGGTCATGGCCAAAGCTGCCCGGCTCGAAATCGCCCCGGCCGAGGAAGGGGCGCAATTCCTTCAGGTGCGGGGCGATCAGCGGCTCGCGCCCGTGGTGCGGCACCAGCGTGAACTGGGCCGAGACATAGCTGCCCCCCTTGGCCCGCAGCGCGTCGATCACCGGTTTCACCTTGTCCGGCAGGGCGGCGATCTCGGGCGCGCTCTGACCGCCGCGGCCATAGGCGCCCTCGGGATGGAGGAAATCGTTCTGCAGATCGATGGTCAGCACGGCGGTGCGGGCCGGGTCGATGGGGTGGCTCATGGTCGGGGTCCTTGTTGGGAGAGGCGTTTTTCGTGGCCGCGCGTTGTGGCGCTGCGCCCGGAAGACGCGACGCCCCTGGCGCGGACCGGTTATGGCGTCTTGGGGGCCTTTGCCGCGGGCGCGCCCGGGCGGTCGGGGCGTCCCTCCGGGCGTCCGGTGGGGCGGGGCACCCAGGCGGCGCCGTTGTCGCCCTGCACCCGGCGCATCGCCACTTCGATCTGGTAGAGCTCGGGCCGGTAGAGCACCCGGATGAATTCCACCGCGCGGTCCTGTGCATCGAAGACGACGCGCCGCGTGTCGATGAGCGGGGCGCCCATCGGCACGTCCAGCGCGGCGGCACTGAGCGCATCGGCCAGCGTGGCGGTGATCGTCTGGGTGGCCGAGCTGACGGAAATGCCCGCGCGCTCCAGCTGCAGCAGCATCGGCGTCGGGCTTTCGGCCTCCAGCGCGGCGCCCTCGGCCACCTCTTCGGGGATCCAGGCCTCGAGGAAGGAGACGCTCTGATCGTTCAGCGAGCGGACGCGGCGCGATTGCAGCGCTCGCGCGCCCTCGGGCAGGTTCAGCGCCGCGCGGATTTCAGGCGGGGCGGGCATCAGGGCCGAGGAGAGGACGCGCACGGAAGTGTTGCGCCCCATCTCGCCGACCTTTTCCAGCAGGCCGTCGATACTGGCCTTCAGCGGTTGCGGCGGCAGCCGGTCGGTCACCCGCGTACCGCTGCCGCGCTTGCGGATCACCAGCCCGGTATCGGCCAGTTCGTTGAGCGCCCGCTTGGCCGTGATCCGCGACACGTCATAGGCCTCGCAGAGCTCTGCCTCGCCCATGATCTTGTCGCCGGGCCGCAGGGCGCCGCCATGTATCTGGCTGCGCAGCAGGAGGTAGAGCTGCTGGTAAAGCGGGACCGGAGAGCCCGGATCGAGGGTGGCGCTATTTTGGGCTGTCACGATCTGTCCCTGCTGAAGCTGTCTGCCGGTGTCATCTTTATCGTTGACATAATGATATATCTATAGGCCAAATGAAATGGCTTATTGGCATAACATTATGACAAACGGGCGCCGGCCCTGCCGGATGCCCGAAAAATAGAGGAAAGAGGCCCTTGGCGCAGAAGACAATCCTGATCGTGGGCGCAGGGCCGGTGGGGCTGACCCTTGCATGGCGTCTGGTCGAGGCCGGGCTCGACGTGAAGGTTTTCGAGGCAGATGCCGAGATTTCCGACCAGCTCCGTGCCTCCACCTTCCATCCGCCGACGCTGGACATGCTGGCCCCTGCCGGAATCACGCAAAAGCTGATCGACAAGGGGCGCATCACGCCGACCTGGCAGATCCGCATGCAGTCCACCGGCGAAAAGGCCGAGTTCGATCTTGCCGTGCTGAAGGACGACACCGATCACCCCTATCGCCTGCAATGCCGTCAGGCCGAGCTGAGCCGCGCCGTCCACGCCCTGCTGCCCGAAGGCACGGTGCAGTTCGGTGCCGAGGTGACGGAGGTGTCGCAGGATGCCTCGGGCGTGCGGCTGACGGCCAATGGCGAAGAGTATCGTGGCTGGGCCATCGTGGGCTGCGACGGGGCGCGCAGCCTCGTGCGCAAGGCCGTCGGCGCCGGGTTCGAGGGCACGACCTATCCCGAAAGCACGATCCTAGTGACCACGCATTTCCCGTTCGAAGAGCACCTCGAAGGTCTGTCGGGCGTGAACTACATCTGGAAGCCGGGCGGCACCTACTCGCTCCTGCGGCTGCCCGATCTCTGGCGCGTCTCCCTGCACCCGCAGGAGGGACAGGAGGTCGAGGACGCGCTCTCCGACGAGTCCATCCGCGCCCAGACCCGCGCCGTGGTGCCCGAGGCCGGGGATATCGACATCGAGGAGAAGCGCGTCTACCGCGTCCACCGTCGCGTCGCCTCGACCTATCGCAAGGGGATGATGTTCCTTTGCGGGGATGCGGCGCACCTCAACAGCCCGAAGGGCGGCATGGGGCTGAACGGCGGCGTACACGATGCCTTCAACCTCGCCGAGAAACTGGCCGCGGTGGCGGGGGGCGAAAGCGACGCGCTGCTTGACCTCTACGAGGCGCAGCGCCGACCCATCGCCCGGGATGACATCCTTGCACAGGCGGATGAAAACCGCCGCCGCATGAACACCACCGACCCGGAAGAGCGTATCAACCACCTGCGCCGGCTGCAGGGCATTTCGGCCGACCCGACGAAGGCGCGGGAGTTCCTGCTGCGCTCCTCCATGATCAGCGGGCTGCGCCGCATGGCAGAGCTGGCATGACCCGCGCACTGGCCATCCTTGGCGGCTGCGGCGGGATCGGGCGCCAACTGGTGCACGACGCGCAGGCGGCGGGCTATACGCCGATCGTGCTGGACCTGCCGCGCTCGATCGAGGCGCATCCGCTGGAGGGCGTGACCTGCATCGCCGTCGATGCCACTAGCGAGGACAGCCTCGCCGCCGCCGCCGCGCAGCTGCCGAAACTGGCCGGGGTGGTGAACCTCTGCGGCTACGTGACCGAGGCGCTGCCGGTGATGGATCACGCGGCCTCCGACTGGGCCGCGGCGATGGAGGGCAACCTGCACTCGGCCTTCCTCGCGGCGAAGGCGCTGGTGCCCCATATCGCGCCGGGGGGCGCGCTGGTGATGACCGGCTCGGGCCTTGGCCATTTCGCGCGCCCGGGCTACGGGCCCTATGCGCTGTCCAAGGCGGGCGTCGCCATGCTGACCAGGCAACTGGCGCTGGAACTGGCGCCCGAGGTGCGGGTCAACTGCGTCGCGCCCTCGGCGGTGGAAACCGCCTTCCTCACCGGCGGCACGGGCCGCTCGGATGAGGACGCGCCCAGCCGGTTCGATACCACGGCCTACGGCGCCAACATTCCCATGGGCCGCATCGCGCAGCCCGCGGACATCACCCAACCCATTCTCTTCCTGCTGTCGGATGCGGCTGGCTACATCACGGGCCAGATCCTGCACATCAACGGCGGCGCCTACATGCCATGAAAGACCTGACATGAGCTTCGATCTTCCCATCCAGCCGCCCGAACGCATCACCGGCCTCGTCAACGGGACGGCCAGCCTTGGGGGCGGCATCGACCTGCCGGTCTTCTACCCGGCCACCGGCGCGCAGATCGCCACGCTGACCGAGGATGACGAGACCGCAGTCGCCTGTGCGGTCGAAGCCGCCCGCGCCGCCTTCGACAAGGGCCCCTGGCCTGGCCTGAGCACGGCCAAGCGGATCGAGGCGCTGGAGGCCTGCCGCGAGACGATCCTTGCCAACGTGGACGAACTGGCACGGCTGGAATGCGCGGCCACCGGCCTCGTCCTGAAGGAACTGCGCGCCCGCCACATGGTCCGCGCGGCCTACAACTTCCGCTTCTTCGCCGAATACATCAGCCAGTCGGCGGGGCAGAGCTACACCCAGACCGAAGGCTACCTGACCACGGTCACCCGCGAGCCGGTGGGCGTCGCTGCCCTGATCGCGCCGTGGAACGCGCCGGTGGCGCTGGCCACGATGAAGATCGCCGCAGCCCTCGCCTTCGGGAACACGGCCGTGTTGAAACCGTCCGAGCAGACGCCGATGGCGCTGGCCCGGCTGGTCGAACTGTTGCAGGAGGTGCTGCCCGAGGGCGTGCTGAACATCGTCAACGGGCGCGGCACCGTCACCGGGGCCGCGCTGGTGGCCCATCCCGGGGTCGATCTCGTCAGCTTCACCGGCGGGACGGAAACGGGCCGGGCGATCATGTCCTCCGCCGGGCGCAACCTCGTGCCCTGCACGATGGAACTGGGCGGCAAGTCGGCCAATATCATCTTCGCCTCGGCCGATCAGGACCGGGCGCTGGACGGCGCGCTTCAGGGCATCTTCTCCAACAACGGCCAGCAGTGCCTCGCGGGCTCGCGCGTGCTGCTCGAACGCACGGTCTTTGACGATTTCGTGGGCCGGTTCCGGGAACGGGCGGCCAAGGTCCGCGTGGGTGATCCGCTTGCCGATGACACCGAGGTCGGGCCGCTGGCCTCGCTGGCGCATATGAACCGGGTGCTGGGCTTCGTCGACAAGGCGCGCGAGGACGGCGGGCAACTGCTGGTGGGCGGCACGCGGCGCGAGGACCTGGGCGAGGGTTACTTCATCTCGCCCACGGCGGTGCTGGCGCATTCCAACGCTGACCGCTGCGCGCAGGACGAGATCTTTGGCCCCTTCGCCACCTTCATTCCCTTCGACACGGCGGACGAGGCCGTGGCGATCGCCAATGACACGGCCTTCGGGCTGGTCAGCTATGTCTGGTCGGATCACCTGCCGACGGTCATGGCAACGACCCCGCGCCTGCGCTCCGGCGTGGTCTGGGTCAACACGCCGATGATGCGCGAGCTGCGCGCACCCTTCGGCGGCTACAAGACCTCCGGCGTGGGCCGCGAGGGCGGCGCCTCCTGCGAGGCGTTCTACACGGAAGAAAAGACCACGACCATTCCGACGGCCCCGCCGGCGCTGCGGCGCTTCGGGGCCTGAGGCCGGGTTGATCGGAAGACCTCATAAATAACCAACAGGGAAACGAAACAATGTCTTACTTCAAAACCTTCGCGGGCTCCGTCGCCCTTGCGGTCGCGGCCATGTCCACGCCCGTCGTCGCCGCCGACATGATCAAGGTCGGTGCCTTCGTGCCCGAGCAATCCACCGGCGTGGCCAAGGTCATCAAGCCCTGGCTCGAAGCCGTTCAGGCCGAGGCGGGCGACACGGTCAAGATGCAGCCCTTCTGGGGCGGCACGCTGGGCAAGGACCCGTTCAAGCAGTTCGAACTGGTGCAGAACGGCGTGGCCGACGTGACCTGGGTGCTGCCCGGCTACACCGCGGGCCAGTTCCCGGAAATGGGCCTCTTCGAGCTGCCCTTCTTCTTCCGCACCGCGCAGGAAGCCTCGGCCGTGGGCTGGAAGCTGAACGAGATGGGCCTGCTGACCGGGTTTGACGGCGTCCATGTCGTCGGCTTCTTCGCCGCCGAACCCAACGCGATCTTCATGAAGACCACGGTCGACAGCCTCGACGGGCTCGCCAACCTCAAGGTCCGCTCGGCTGGTGCGATCCAGGCCAAGTGGCTGGAAAGCCTCGGCGCGGCGCCCCAGACGCTCAGCTCGGCCGAGTTCAACGAGGGCATCTCGCGCGGGACGGTCGATGGCGCGATCCAGGGCTGGACCGGTATGAAGACCTTCAAGTCGCTGCCGCTGGTCGATCAGGCGATCGAAGCGCCTGCCGGCGCGATCCCCTTCCTGCTGCTGATGAACGAGCGCAAGTGGGAAGGCCTCTCGCCCGAACTGCAGGAGATCGTCATGAAGCACGGCGGCATGGCCTTCGCCGAGGCCGGTGGTGAGGCCTATGCCTCTGCCGGGGCCGCGATCCGTGAAGAGGTCAAGGCCGAGGGCCGGATCGCGATCATGGAGTTGAGCGACGAAGAACTTGCCAAGTACGAAGAGGCCGCCAAGCCGATCCACGACGAGTGGATCGCCAGCACCCCCAACGGGCAGGCGGTCTATGACGCGGCGGTCAAGCTGCTGGCCGACATGCGCGGCGAAAGCTGAGAGAGGGCGTCATGAACACCGCTCAGAAGATCGACCGGATCACCCAGAACGCGGCCGTCATCGGCTTTTCCGGGCTCGTGGTCATGGCGCTTCTCATCACCTGGGACGGGGCGGCACGCTACCTGTGGCTGCCCCGGATCTCGGGCTTCTCGGACTATGGGGAGGTCGTCTTCCCCATCGTCATCGCAAGCTGTTTCCCGGCCGGTCTGCTGCGCCAGACCAACGTCACCGTCCGGGTCTTCGGCACGCTGGGCGGACCGCGCCTGCACGCCGCGTTGGAAGCTTTCGGCGCGTTGCTGACGCTGGCCTTCTTCGGCCTGCTGACCTGGCAGTTCATCCGCCTCACCGGCCAGTTCGAAAGCGGCGGGCGCACGACCCGCACCATCGGCCTGCCGCTGGCGCCCTACTGGTACGTCGTCACGGCGATCATGGCGGTCTGCGTGCCGGTGCAGGTCTACGTCGCATGGTCGTGGATCAAGGCCGCGCTGCGCGGTGACACGCCCGACATCGCCGCCCTGCGCGATGGCGAAGAAGACCTTGCCGATTTCGAAGGATAAGCCCTCATGTTTTCCGATCCATTCGTGACCGGCCTGCTCGGGCTGGCTGCCATGTTCGCGCTGATCGTCCTGCAGGTGCCCGTGGGCATCGCCATGGGGCTGACCGGCGTGGTGGGCTGCGGCCTGATCATCGGCTTCGGCCCCGCACTGACCCTGCTGGCGACCGAGCCCTCCTCGGCCATGTCCTCCGAGGGCTATGCCGTGATCGCCATGTTCCTGCTGATGGGCAACTTCGCCCATGTGGGCGGCCTCTCGCGCGAACTCTACAAGCTCGCCTATGTCTACCTCGGCCACCTGCGTGGCGGCCTCGTCTTTGCCACCGTCGGGGCCTGCGCCGGCTTCGGCGCGATCTGCGGCTCCTCCGTGGCGACGGCGGCGACCATGGCGCGCATCGCGCTGCCCGAGATGCTGGAGCGCGGCTATGCCAAGTCGCTGGCCGCGGGCTCCATCGCCGCCGGCGGGACGCTTGGGATGATCGTGCCGCCCTCGGTGGTGATGATCCTCTACGGCATCCTGACCGAAAACTCGATCATCGCGCTCTTCCTCGCGGCCATCGTGCCGGGGGTCATCGCCGTGGTCTTCTACTTCATCGCCGTCTTCATCGTCGTGCGCCGCAACCCCGAGGCCGCGCCCGTGGGCGAGAAGGCCCCCTGGGCCGAACGCCGCCGGGTCACGATCCAGAGCTGGGCCGTGGTCCTGCTGGCGGTCATGGTTTCGGGCGGGATCTACTCGGGCATCTTCACCGTGTCCGAAGCCGCCTCCGTCGGGGCCTCCGTCGCGCTGCTGCTGGCGATCTTCCGGCGCCGCCTGACGGTGAAGAACTTCCTCGCGGCGCTTGGCGACACGGCAGCCAACACCGGTATGATCTTCGTCATGATCATCGGCGCCTCGGTCTTTTCCTACTTCGCCACGCTGTCGGGCCTGCCCGCGGCAACGGTGGACTGGATCCAGGGCCTCGGCCTGCCGCCCTTCCTCGTGCTGATGCTGCTGATGGTCTTCTACCTGATCCTCGGCGCGATCTTTGACACGATCGCCGCCATGGTGCTGACGCTGCCCTTCGTCTACCCGCTGATCCTCGGCCTCGGCTACGATCCGGTCTGGTGGGGCGTGGTCAACATCGTGGTGATCGAGCTGGGCATGATCACCCCGCCCATCGGGATCAACGTCTTCGTCCTGCACGGCATGGCCAAGGATCTGCCGCTCAGCACGATCTTCCGGGGCGTGGTGCCCTTCATCTTCGCTGACGTCGCGCGTCTGGTGGTCCTGATCACCTTCCCGGCGCTCAGCCTCTGGCTTCCGGGAGCAATGGGATGGCTGTGAGAGAATATGGCAACGCGGGCACCATCGGGGTCCTGACCCCGCAGGCCAACACGACGGTCGAGCCCGAGCTCTGGTCCCTGCTGCCTGCGCACTGGTCGATGCTGAACGCGCGGCTGACCTCGGACAAGGACACGATCGAGAAGCGGCTGGTGGACTACACCACCAAGTTCACCGAGACCTCGGGCCAGTTCGCCAACGCGCCGGTCGACGTGCTGGCCGCGGCCTGCACCGGGGCCTCCTACCTGATCGGCGGCGCGGAAGAGGCCAAGCGTGTCGATGAGGTCCAGACTGCCCGTGGGCTGCCGTTCCTGACGGCAGCGCTCGCCTCGGTCGCGGCGCTGCGCGAGATGGGGGCGAAGAAGATCGCCCTGCTGACGCCGTACCCCGAGAGCCTGAACGAGAAGTCCACGCCCTACTGGGAGAGCTTCGGCTTCGAGGTGGTGGCCAAGTCCGGCCCCGCGCTGGAGACCGAGGCTTTCCACCCGATCTATGCCATGACCGGCCCGGGGGTCCTGCAGGCCTACCGCGAGCTGTCGCGCAGCGGCGCCGATGCGGTGCTCATGCTGGGGACCGGCATGGCCACGCTCAACCCGATGATCGCCGGGGCGGAGGAGGGGCTGATCCCCTCGGTCTCGTGCAACGTGGCGCTGGTCTGGGGCTGCGTGCAGTGCAAGCCGTGGGAAGAGCTGTCGGGCCATGACCTCGAAGGCTGGACCACGGGCAAGCTCTGGCGCGAGCGGCTGGAGCTGATGTTCCCTGCGGGATAGGGGCAGGATAGGGGCAGGATAGGGGAGGAGCCGCCGTCAGGGACGCTGACCCCTGACGGCGGGTTTCACTCTTTGCGGGGACCGCCGGCGGCGGGTTTCAAGGTTTGCGAGCCTCCCTGACGACGGGTTTCCGGCGCCTCGCGATACTGACTGCGGCAGAGGCGACGGGCCGTGACACCTCCAGCCTCACCAACCACGCTGAGCTTTCCAGATGCCGCCCGCCCGGCCTCAGGCCGGGCAGCGCCTGCCTGCCCCCCGGCAGGCGCTTTGCGCCTCCCCAGGCAGGCGCCGCCCTTCGTGGGGGATTGCCCTGTTGGCGGCATGAGGGGCCGCGCGTTCAGTGGCTCAGTGGCTCAGTGGTTCAGCAGTTCGGCACGTTCACCGCGAGACCGCCCAGCGAGGTCTCCTTGTACTTCTCGTGCATGTCCTGACCGGTCTGGCGCATGGTCTCGATCGCCGCATCCAGCGGGACGAAATGCGTGCCATCGCCGCGCATCGAGAGGCTCGCCGCGGAGACCGCCTTGATCGCCCCCAGCCCGTTGCGCTCGATGCAGGGCACCTGCACCAGACCCTTCACCGGATCGCAGGTCATGCCGAGGTGATGCTCCAGCGCGATCTCCGCCGCGTTCTCGATCTGCGCGGGCGAGCCGCCCAGTACGGCGCAGAAGCCCGCCGCCGCCATGGCCGCGGCCGAGCCGACCTCGGCCTGACAGCCCGCCTCGGCGCCCGAGATCGAGGCGTTGAACTTCACCAGCCCGCCGATGGCCGCCGCGGTCAGCAGGAACTCGGGCACGCGGGCCTCGGTCGCGCCGGGGACGTGGTCCAGCCAGTAGCGGATCACCGCGGGCACCACGCCCGCCGCGCCGTTGGTGGGGGCGGTCACGACCTGCCCGCCGGCGGCGTTTTCCTCGTTCACCGCCATGGCATAGGCCGAGAGCCAGTCGTTCACCACATGGGGCGCCGAGAGATTCATGCCGCGCTCGGCCAGCAGCGACTCGTGGATGCCGCGCGCACGGCGCTTCACGCCCAACCCGCCGGGCAGGATGCCCTCGCCCTCGAAGCCGCGGTTGATGCAGTCGCGCATCACTTGCCAGACCCGCTGGATACCGGCGTCGAGGTCGCGCGCCCCCCGGGCGACCTCGTTGGCGCGTTTCATCTGGGCGATGGTCAGGCCGGAATGGGCCGACATCTCCAGCATCTCGGCGGCGGACTTGAACGGGTAGGGCACCGGTGCGCCCTCGTCGGTGTCCTTGCCGGCGGCCAGTTCGGCCTCGGTCATGACGAAGCCGCCGCCGATGGAATAATAGGTCTCCTGAAGGATGACGTCGCCCTGCGCATCGGTGGCCATCAGCACCATACCATTGGCGTGGCCGGGCAGGGCGGGGCCGAAATCGAAGACCAGATCGCTGTTGGGATCGAAGGCGAGCACGCCCAGACCCTCGGGCCGGACCTCGCGGGTCTCGTTGATGAGGGCGAGGGCCTTCTCCGCCTCTTCCGCGTCATAGGCCAGCGGCGTGAACCCCGCGAGGCCGAGGATCGAGGCCCGGTCGGTGGCGTGGCCCTTGCCGGTGAAGGCGAGCGAGCCGTGCAGCCGCACCTTGAGGCCCTTCGCGCTGAAGGGCGCGGCGCGCAGCCGGTCGAGGAAGCGCGCGGCGGCGACCATGGGGCCCATGGTGTGCGAGGAAGAGGGGCCGACGCCGATCTTGAAGACGTCGAAGACGGAGAGGAACATGCGGGGCCTCCGGGGAGCAGTTGGGCCCATCACGCGCAGATCAGGGCTGGGGGTGCAAGGCCGGGAACGACGCTTTCGGCGGATGGGACGACGTTGGGGGGATGACTGGGGGAAGGCGATCTCGGCGAGGTCGGTGGTGGATGCGCCGGGGGAGCTGCGTCGCGATGTCCCCGTTCCTCTGCCGCGCCGCGTAAGGTGCAGCGATTGCCAAATGCCGCATGGCTGCGGTGGTAATCAAGGTTTGCGGTGTGTGCGAACCTGTCGGCTCTCCACGCGCCTGGATCAGCGTCAGATCGCGGTGCGCCATCCATCTATCACCCGCCCGGCCGATAGGCCGGGCAGCGCCGACCCGCCCCCCCGTCGCCATTGGCGCTCGGACCAATGGCGCACCAATGGCGACCGGCGCTTTGGCGCCACCCCGCGGGACGGCGCTGCCCTCGTCGACTGGCGGTTGTGTTAGTTCTTGCAGCTCGGATCTTCGTTGGGCGGCGGCTCTTACACACCAGAACGCAAGGACGCTGGCACATGGAAAGCACCTTGAGTGCGCTCGCAAGCGGCATGCCTGTGCCCAACCGACCCGCTCTTGAGGCTCAACGTGCTTTCACCGCAACCCGCGGAACCGCTCCAAGGCCTCCGCAAACGCCGGCTGCACCGCTGCCACGGGGGCGATCACCTCTGCCGTCGCGGGCCGGGTGCAGACCTCCTCGACCGACCGTCCCGCCGCCATGGCCCCCAGCCGCGCGGCCCCGAAAGCCGCGCCGTAGTCGCCGTCCGCCGGGATCTCGACCGGCAGGTCCAGCACCGTGGCGATCATCTCGAGCCAGTAGCGCGACCGGCTGCCGCCTCCCACGGCGGTGAGCGAGGTCAGCTCGGTTCCGGCCTGCCGCAGGGCCCGCTGGTTGTCGGCAAGGGCAAAGGTCACGCCCTCCAGCACCGCGCGGGTCAGCGCGGCGCGATCGGCGGAATGCGACAGCCCGTGGAACGATCCGCGCAGGGCGGCATCGTTGTGCGGCGTCCGCTCGCCCGAAAGATAGGGCAGGAAGGTCACCGGCCCGGGGGCCTGAAGCGCGCCGCCGAGGTCCCCGGTCAGCGCTTCGGGCGACTGGCCGACAAGCCCCGCGTACCACGTGATCGCGGAGGCGGCCGAGAGGATCACGCCCATCTGGTGCCAGCTGTCCGGCAGGGCGTGGCAGAAGGCATGGACCGCGCTCTCGGGCAGGGGGGCAAAGCCGTCGGAGGCGGCGAAGATCACCCCCGAGGTGCCCAGTGACACGAAGCCATGGCCCGGCGTCACGATCCCGGTGCCGACACCTGCTGCCGCATTGTCACCCGCGCCGCCCGCCACCACGGTGCCGGGGCTCATGCCCCAGCGGCCCGCCAGCTCGGCCCTGAGCCCGCCGAAGGGGGCGGAGCCCTCGACCAGCGCGGGCATCTGGGCGCGGTCCATGCCGCTGGCGGCCAGCAGGTCGTCCGACCAGTCCCGCGCGCCCACGTCGAGCCAGCTGGTGCCCGAGGCGTCCGACATCTCCGAGACATGCTCGCCGGTGAGCCAGAGCCGCAGGTAATCCTTGGGCAGCAGCACCTTGGCGACGTGTCCGAAGACCTCGGGCTCATGGGCCTTCAGCCAGACCAGCTTGGGCGCGGTGAACCCGGGGAAGACGAGGTTGCCCGAGACCTTGCGGAACAGCGGATCGGCGTCCAGCGCGGCCGCCTCGACGTGGGCGCGGGTGTCGTTCCACAGGATGCAGGGGCGCAGCACCTCATCCGCCGCATCCACCAGCGTGGCCCCGTGCATCTGGCCCGAGAGGCCGATGCCGGTCACGGCGGCAAGTGCTGCAGGGGCCTCGGCCTTCAACGCGTCCAGCGCGGCCTCGCAGGCGGCGATCCATGCGGCGGGGTCCTGCTCCGACCAGCCGTCATGGGGGCGGGAAACGTCGAGCGGCGCGGTGCGCGAGGCGACGGCGCGCTGCGTGTCGTCGATCAGGAGCGCCTTCACGCCCGAGGTTCCGAGGTCGATGCCAAGATACATGGGAGGTCTCAATTCATCTGCGCCAGCTCCGCCCGATGCGCCTGCATCCGCCGGAAGATGGCATAATCGCGGTCGTAGATCGCCTGCCGCCCCGGATCGGGCGAGAGGCTGCGGCAGTGGCCCTGCATGGCCTGTGCCGCGGTGGAGAGATCGGGCGCCAGCCCGCCGGCCATGGCGGCGGCGATGGCACTGCCGAGGAGGACCCCGTCAGGCGCGTCGCGCAGGTGCACCTCGCGGCCCGTCACATCGGCATAGAGTTGCAGCAGCAGGGGCGACCGGGTGTGCCCGCCGGTGATCATCAGCCGGCGCACGGGCGTGCCCGCGCCCTCCATCTGCTCGATGATCTGGCGCAGGCCGAGGGCGATGGCCACGGAGGCGCGCCAGTAGACGCGGAGCAGTTCGTGCCCCGTGGTGTCCAGAGACAGGCCCGAGAGCACGCCGCGCAGCAGCGGGTCGGCCAGCGGCGTCCGGTTGCCGTTGAAATCGGGCAGCACGTGCAGGTCGCGGGCGAAGGCGGCGCCCTCGCGCTCCAGCGCCTCGGTCAGCTGCGCCATGACCCGGTTGTGGGCCGAGATCGTGGTGGCCTTGTCGGGGGTTTTTTCGGGGGCAAAGACCCGCAGGACGTGGTCCAGCAGGGCGCCGGTGGCGGATTGTCCGCCCTCGGCCACCCATGCGCCGGGCAGGATCGCCTCGTGGTAGGGGCCCCAGATGCCGGGCGCCTGCCACGGCTCGGGCGTCAGCGCCATGATGCAGGAGGACGTCCCGGCAATCAGCGCCAGATCGCCCGAGCCCGCAGGCTGGCCGCCCAGCACCCCGAGCGCCCCGGCGAAGGCGTCGATCATGCCCGTGGCCACCTGGCAGGTCTCGCTCAGCCCCAGCTCTGCCGCCGCCTGTGCAGTGAGCGGCCCGAGGGGGGCGCCCACTGGCGTGCCAAGGTCGGGCAGGGCGGCCCGGGCGCGCATGTCTTCGAGGCCCATGGCGTCGAGGAAATCCGCCTGCCAGCCGCCGTCATGGGCGAGGTAGGTCCATTTCGCCGTCAGCGTGCAGAGCGACCGGGCATTGCTGCCGCTGGCCCGCCACGTGAGGAAATCGGTCAGGTCCCGGGCCGCGCCGAGGCGGGACCACAGATCGGGGCGCGCCTGCTTCAGCCACATCAGCTTGGGGACCTGCATCTCGGGCGACATGGCGCCGCCGATATGGTCCAGCACCCGGTGACCGGAGGCGGTGCAGCGCGCGGCCTGCGCCACGGCGCGGTGATCGAACCACGCGATGGTGTCCTGCCCCTCGTCGCCAAGCGGCAGCGGCGCGCCGTCCCGGTCGTGCAAGACCAGCGAGCAGGTGGCGTCGAAACCGATGGCGCAGATCGCCTCCGGGGCCACCCGCGCACCGGTCACCGCGTCGCGGACCGCCGCGCAGACCGCGCGCCAGATGTCATCGGAGGCATGTTCGCCGCCGCCGCCGGGTTTTTCCCAGAGCGCGATGGGGCGGACATGGTGGGAGAGGGCCGTTCCGTCCGTCGTGAAAACAGCCGCCCGAGCAGAGCGCGTCCCGACATCGACGGCACAGACATAGCGATCCATTTGGGGCTCCCGGATCAGAACTGCGCCTGCAGACTGTCGGGCAAGTCACGCATCTTGTCCAGCAGGGCGGCGGGGCCCAGCGGGCGGATGCGGTCGGCCAGCCGCGCGGGCCCGGCATGGCCCCCGCCGGTGAAGGCGAAGACGGGCATGCCCGCCGCCTGTGCCGCGCTCACCCCGGCGAGGCTGTCCTCGACCACGGCGCAGGCTTCGGGCGCAACGCCCATTTCACGCGCGGCGTGCAGGAAGAGATCGGGGAAGGGTTTGCCCCGTTCCACCATCGTGGCCGAGAAGACATGCGGCCCGAAAAGCGGCGCCAGCCCGGTCAGCTCCAGCGAGAGGCGGATGCGTTCGGGCTGCGACGAGGAGGCGACGCAGACCTTGCAGGGCAGGGCGCGGATCGCCTCTGCCATGCCCTCGATCGGGCGCAGGTCGGTGCGGAACCGGGCATAGAGCTTCTCGCGCATCTGCGCGAGGTGCGCCTCGGTCAGCTCCATGGCGAAATCGTCGCGCAGCACCTGCAGGGTGCTGGTCAGCGACCGGCCGAGGAAGCGATCATAGATCGTGGCGGCGTCGACGGGGCATCCGGCCTCGGCCAGCACCTCTGCGAGGACCTCGGTCGAGATCGGCTCGCTGTCGACGAGGACGCCGTCACAATCGAAGATCACCAGCCCCGGCCATGCCATGTCAGAGGGTGTCCTCGACATAGCGGGTCAGCACCGCGGCGGTGCCCTCGGACCAGAGCGCGGTCAGCGCATTGGCGAAGGCGGCGGCAAAGACCGGATCGCTGCCCAGATCGCCGTAGATGTCGCGCATCTCCAGCCAGGCCTGCGGACGGTCCCTGGCCTCTTTCGCCACCGGTTGCAGCCGGTCCCAGTTGGGATCGTTCGGCGCGATCTCGGCCCCGCTGTCGGAGACCCCGGCGCAGTAGCGGCACCAGAGCGCGCTTTCCAGCGCCAGCCCGGTGATCTTGCCCTTCCGCTTCAGCGCATCCGCGATGGAGGGGATGATGAACTTGGGCTGCCGGTTGGAGCCGTCGAGGCACAGCCTGCGGATCGTGTCGCCGATCTTGGGGTTGGCGAAGCGCGAGGCGATCAGGTCGTAATAGGCCGAGGTATCCGTATCGGGCACCGGCGGCACGCCGGGGATGATCTCTTCGCGCTCGATCTTGTCGAGGAAGGCGCGGATCAGCGGATGTTCCATCGCCTCGTGGACGAAGTGGATGTCCATCAGCCCGCCGGGGTAGGCGATGACCGCGTGGCCGCCGTTCAGGATGCGCAGCTTCATCAGCTCGTAGGGCGTCACGTCGGGGACGAACTGAACGCCGGCCTGCTCCAACGGCGGGCGGCCTGCGGGGAAGTCGTCCTCCAGCACCCACTGGATGAAATTCTCGCAGAAGACCGGCCATTGGTCGGCCACGCCGAATTCGTCGCGCGCGATGCCGCGTTCCCGGTCCGAGGTGGCGGGGGTGATCCGGTCCACCATCCCGTTCGGGAAGGCGACGCTGTCCGCCACCCAATCCGCAAGCGCCGGGTCCGAGAGGCGTGCCAGCCCGGTCAGCGTGCGCTTGGTCACCGAGCCGTTGTGGGGGATGTTGTCGCAGCACATGATGGTGAAAGGCGCATGGCCCGCGTCGCGGCGCGCGCGCAGCCCCTTCAGGAGCAGGCCGAAGACCGTCTTGGGCGCATCCGGCGCGGCGGCATCGGCCACGATGGCCGGATGTGTCGGGTCGAAGTTGTCGTCGCTGTCGAGGAAATAGCCGCCCTCGGTGATCGTCAGCGACACGATGCGGATCGCGGGATCGGCCATGGTGGCGGTGAGCCGGTCGATATCGCCGGGCGCGATGTAGTCGATCATCGCGCCGGTGACGCGGGCGGTCGACAGCGTCGCCTCCTGCTCCACCACGGTGGTCAGGTAGTCCTGCGCCTTGAGGATCTCACGCGCCTTGGCATCACCCGGCATGACGCCCGCGCCGACGATGGCGAAGTCGCGGCCTTCGCCTTGGGTGAACAGCCGGTCGAGATAGACCGCCTGATGCGCCCGGTGGAAGTTGCCGACGCCGAAATGCAGGATGCCGGCGGTCAGGTCCTCGCGGGCATAGCCCGGACGGGCGACCGCGACTGGCAGGTCGGGGAGAGTGGAGAGGGAAAGCTCGGGTGCCATGGAAGGGGTCCTTGGACGGGGTCTTTGGGCGAGGTCTGTAGCGGGGGCGGGTACGCGTCAGCGCAGCGCCAGCCCCCCGGCATCGAAACGGTGGATCTTGGAGGGATCGGGGCTGAGGAAGACGGTGTCGCCGTACTTGACCTTCACGTCACCGATGGCGCGCACGGTCAGTTCCCCCAGCGAGCCCGCATCGACCCGCAGGAAGGTGTCCGAGCCGAGGTGTTCGGCCAGACCGACCTTGCCCTGCCATGCGCCGCTCTCGGTCGAGATGGTCAGATGCTCGGGCCGGATGCCGATGGTGTGGGCGTCATGCTGGGCCGCCTCGGGGCCTTCGATGAAGTTCATCCGCGGGCTGCCGATGAAACCGGCCACGAACTTGTTGCGCGGCGTCTCATAGAGCTCCAGCGGGGCGCCGACCTGTTCGATCTTGCCCGCCTGAAGCACCACGATCTTGTCGGCCATGGTCATGGCCTCGACCTGATCGTGGGTGACGTAGATCATCGTGGTGTCCAGCGTGCGGTGCAGCTCGCTGATCTCGGCGCGCATGTTGACGCGCAGCGCGGCGTCGAGGTTCGACAGCGGCTCGTCGAAGAGGAAGGCCGCAGGTTCCCGCACGATGGCCCGCCCGATGGCGACCCGCTGGCGCTGACCGCCCGACAGCTGGCCGGGCCGGTGGTCGAGGTACTCGGTCAGGTTCAGCACCTTGGCGGCGTTGGTGACCTTCTCGTCGATCTCGGACTGGCTCTTCTTGGCCATCTTCAGCGGGAAGGCGATGTTCTTCTTCACCGACATGTGCGGGTAGAGCGCGTAGGACTGGAACACCATCGCAAGGCCACGCTTGGCGGGGGCGGCGAAGGTGACATCCTCGCCGTTGATGCTGATCTGGCCCGAGGTCACGTCCTCAAGGCCCGCGATCAGCCGCAGCAGGGTGGACTTGCCGCAGCCCGAGGGACCGACGAAGACGACGAATTCGCCTTCGTTGATCTGAAGGTCCAGCGGCGGGATGACTTCCTTGGGACCGAAGGTCTTGGTGATCTGGGAAAGAGTGATGCTGCCCATGACAGGTGTCCTTATTTCACGGCGCCGAAGGTCAGGCCCCGGACCAGCTGTTTCTGGCTGAACCAGCCAAGGATCATGATCGGCGCGATGGCCATGGTGGAGGCGGCCGAGAGCTTGGCGTAGAAGAGCCCCTCGGGCGAGGAATAGGAGGCGATGAAGGCCGTCAGCGGCGCCGCCTTGGCGGCGGTCAGATTCAGCGTCCAGAAGGCCTCGTTCCAAGCAAGGATGACGTTCAGCAGCAGGGTCGAGGCGATGCCCGGCACCGCCATCGGCGTCAGAACGTAGAGGATTTCCTCGCGCAGGCCCGCGCCGTCCATGCGGCTGGCCTCGAGGATCTCGCCGGGGATTTCCTTGAAGTAGGTGTAGAGCATCCAGACGATGATCGGCAGGTTGATCAGCATCAGCACGATCACGAGGCCGATGCGGGTGTCGAGCAGACCGAGGCTGCGGAAGATCAGGTAGATCGGGATCAGCACGCCCACGGGCGGCAGCATCTTGGTCGAGAGCATCCACATCAGCACGTCACGGGTCCGCTTGCCGGGCACGAAGGCCATGGCCCATGCGGCGGGCACGGCGATGATCACGCCCAGCAGGGTGGAGCCGACCGAGATCACGACCGAGTTCCAGAAATGCCGCCCGTAGTTGGAGCGCTCCTGCACGGTGGCGTAGTTCTCCAGCGTCCAGTCGAAGTTGAACCAGACCGGCGGATCGGCGATCGCCACGGCCTCGGTCTTGAAGGAGGTCAGGACGGTCCACAGGATCGGGAAGAAGAGCAGAAGCCCCACGGCCCAGGCCAGGACGGTCATCAGCGCCTTGCGGCGGGTCGAGCTGCGGCGGGACATCAGCGGTCTCCCTCGATCAGCGAGAATTGGACGGGGGACGCCGCGGAACGGGGCAGGGCCCTTGCCGACTGGTATGTCGGCTGCGTTCCGGACTGCGCCGGGTCTTCCCCAGCAGACGGCGCAGCAGCGCCCCCGTTTTGCCGGGCCTGTGCCCCTGCGGCGGCAGTCGCGCGGAGGAGGTCCGCGGGTCTGCCCAGCGTAGCCGACAGGAAGCCGATCCCGGCGATATGGATCGTCAGAGAAGTCATCGTCAGAGAAGTCATGGAAGGCGCCTGCATGATCATGCGTCCAGGTTCTTGCCGATCATCCGCATCAGGAAGATCGCGACGATATTGGCCAGCACCACCGCGACGATGCCGCCCGCAGCGCCCCCGCCCACGTCGAACTGCAGCAGCGACTGCGCGTAGACGAGGTAGGTGATGTTGGTCGAGGCATAGCCCGGCCCGCCGTTGGTGGTGACGAGGATCTCGGCAAAGACCGAGAGCAGGAAGATCGTCTCGATCAGCACGACCACGGTGGCGGCGCGGCTGAGGTGCGGCACGGTGATGTAGAAGAAGCGGGCAAGCGCGCCTGCGCCGTCCATCTCGGCCGCCTCGATCTGCTCGCGGTCGAGCGACTGCAGCGCGGTCAGCAGGATCAGCGTGGCGAAGGGCAGCCAGGTCCAGCTGACCATCCAGACGATGGAGAAGAGCGGCGCCTGGCCCAGCCAGTCGAAGGGCTCCAGCCCGAGGGCCTGGAAGAGATAGGCGAAGAGGCCGTTCACGGGGTTCATGAACATGTTCTTCCACACCAGCGCCGAGACGGTCGGCATGACGAAGAAGGGCGCGATCGTCAGGATGCGCACGATGCCCTGGCCCCAGAAGTCCTGATCCAGCAGCAGCGCCAGCAGCACCCCGCCGATGGTGGTGATCAGGAGGACCCCGCCCACCAGCAGCAGCGTGTTCTTGAAGGCGGCGTAGAAGGCCGGATCGGTCAGGAAATAGCGGTAGTTGTCGAGCCCGGTAAAGCTCTCCATCCCCGGCATCAGCAGGTTGTAGCGCAGCAGCGAGAAGTAGATCGTCATGCCGAGCGGCACGAGCATCCAGCCCAGGAGCAGAAGAACTGCGGGCGAGATCATCAGGCGGGCTGCGGTTTTGGAGTGGGCGGTCGCCATCGGGACCTCCTGCAAGGCGGGGAAGGACGGGGCCGGTCGCGCGCGGGCGACCGGCCCCGGGGTGTTTGAAAGGGACTAACGAATTGCGGGGGCCCGGCTCACGGTGGAGTGGGTGCTGGCCCCCGCAAGGCGGCGCTTACTTGATGTAACCGCTCTTGCGCATCTCACGCTCGGTCAGAGCCTGTGCGCTTTGCAGGGCCTGTTCGCCCGACACGGTCCCGGCGAGGGCCGCCGAGAATTGCTGACCCACCGCGGTGCCGATGCCCTGGAATTCGGGGATCGAGACGAACTGTGCACCGGAGTAGGGGATTTCCTTGACCGAAGGCGCCGAGGTGTCGACCGCGTTGATCGAGTTCAGCGTCATTTCCGCGAAGGGCGCGGCGGCCTGGTAATCGGCGTTTTCATAGAGCGAGGTGCGGGTGCCCGGAGGCGCCGCGCGCCAGCCTTCTTCCTCGGCCACGATCTCGGTGTAGTGCTTGGAGGTCGCCCAGGCCACGAAGGCCTTGGCAGCCTCCTCGTTCTTGGTGCCCGCGGGCACGGCAAGGTTCCACGACCACAGCCAGTGGCCGCGGTTGTCCATGCCGTCCTGTGCCGGGAACTGGGCGAAGCCCACGCTGTCGGCCACGGTCGAATCCTTCGGGTCGGTCACGAAGGAGGCCGCCACGGTGGCGTCGATCCACATGCCGCACTTGCCCTGCTGGAACAGCGCGAGGTTCTCGTTGAAACCGTTCGAGGAGGCACCCGGCGGGCCGTAGTTGGTCATCAGGTCGAGGTAGTCGGTCAGGGCCGCGGTCCATTCCGGGCCGGTGAACTCGGGCTTCCAGTCCATGTCGAACCAGCGCGCGCCGTAGGAGTTCGCCATGGCGGTGATGAAGGCCATGTTCTCGCCCCAGCCGGCCTTGCCGCGCAGGCAGATGCCGTAGATGCCGGCGTCCTTGTCGGTCATGGCCTCGGCGGCGGCCTTGATCTCGGCCCAGGTCGGGGCGTCGGAGATCGTCACGCCGGCCTTCTCGACCAGGTCCTTGCGGTACATGACCATGGCGCTTTCGCCATAGAAGGGCGCGGCGTAGAGCGTGCCGTCGACCGAGAGGCCGCCTGCGATGGCGGGCAGCAGGTCATCGGCGTCGTAGTCGTCGCCCATGTCGGTCAGGGGGACGAGCCAGCCCTGTTTCGCCCAGATCGGCACCTCGTAGTTGCCGATGGTCATCACGTCGTACTGGCCGCCCTTGGTGGCGATGTCGGTGGTGACGCGCTGGCGCAGGACGTTCTCCTCCAGCGTCACCCACTCCAGGTCGATATCCGGATGGGACGCGGTGAAGTCCTCGGTCAGGCCCTGCATCCGGATCATGTCGCCGTTGTTCACGGTGGCGATGGTGATCGTCTCGGCATGGGCCGCCGCGGCCAGAGCGCAGGTGGCAGTGGCGCCCATGAGGGCGCGGGTCAGCTTGTTCATGGAACTCCTCCCGAAGCATTTGAGCAATGGCTAATTGCTTGGGCAAATGTTCACATTGAGCCGTGCCAAGTCAACAGCCAAGCGCCTAGCCGCAGTGCAGAACTGCGGATGTATCTTTTTAAGATATTGATTAAACGTTGTTTAATCGCCGTGTGGCAGGCGGGGTTGTGCCGCGGCGCAGCGTCGGCGCTTGTCGCCCAGATGGGGAAAGTCCCGGGATTTCGCAGGGGTCTGGCGGTGGTTTTCGTGCCGCAGCGCGGCATCCCGGGGGCGTGCCGGTTGTTGACTGGCGAATCAACGCGGGCCGGTCGGGCCAGCAGGGGGGGAGCGGCAGGGGCCAGCCCATATGGTCCGGCAAACATGCTCAGGCCGACAGGGCCAGTCCCCGCGGATCGTGCCGATGGTCAGGCCAGCAGGGCGGTGGCCGTCTCCTCGTCGGTGACGAGCCCGTTGAGCAGGCCGCCCTCCAGCGCGCCCCGGATTGCAGGCAACTTGCCGGCGCCGCCCGCCACGCCGAGGATCTGGCGCCCCTCGGCCCCGCCCGCCCAGAGATCGGCTGCCGAGACGCGGTCGTTCATCAGGCCGGGGATCACCTTGCCCTTGGCATCGAAGGCCCAGCCGAGGATCTCGCCCACGGCACCGGCGGCGCGCAACTCGTCCAGCTCGGCCCGGGTGATGAACCCGTCCAGCAGCAGCGGCGCGGCGGCGTCCATCTGGCCCACGCCGACCACGGCAAGGTCGGCCCGCGCGGCAAGGTCGCGGGCGGCGGCGATGGTCTTCTGGGTCAGCAGCATGTCGCGTTCCGCGGCGCTGGCCGCGATGACCGGCATCGGCAGCGGGTAGGTCGGCGCGGTGACCTTGTCGGAGATCGAGAAGAGCACGTTGTAGAAGGCCGTGGAGCCGTCGGGCGCGATGTTCCCGGTGAGCGAGACGATCCGGTGCTGCGGGCAGTCGATCCGGGGCAGGGCCTCGATCGCCGCGCGCAGGGTGCGCCCGGTCCCCAGCCCCATGACGCCGGCCTCGGGCCGCAGGAGCCAGCGTTCGATCACATCCGCCGTGGCATGGGCCACCGGCAGCGAGGCGTCGCTGCCCGGCAGGCTGGGCACCACCTCGCAGAGCGAGAGGCCGAAGCGTTCGCTGAGCGCCGCGGCCAGCGACATGCACTGGCCGATGGGATGGTCGATCCGTACCTTCACGAGGCCCGAGGACATGGCGAGCGAGACCATCCGCTGCGCCGACTGGCGCGAGACGCCGAGGATGCCCGCGACCTCGTCCTGCGTCTTGCCCGCGATGTAGTAGAGCCACGCCGCCCGCGCCGCATCGTCAAGCCGCTTGGTCGCGCGGTCGGGCATGTCCATGGTGGTCCTCCTCCTTGACGCAGGAGACCCCGCGGCGGCGTCCAATGTCCCCGCGCAGGGCCGACCCTGTCAAGGCTGCGGAGGGCATGGCTGCTGCGCGTGACGTGCAGGAAACCTCTGGACAGCGCGGGGGCGAAGCCTTTATGCGCGCCGCAACAGGACGATAGCGCAAACATCGAGGGAGGGGCCCATGATCCTCTGCGCGGGCGAGGCTTTGATCGACATGATCCCGGCGGAAACCACCGCCGGGGAAACGGGTTACGTGCCCCGGGCGGGGGGCGCGGTCTACAATACCGCGGTCGCCCTCGGCCGGTTGGGGGCGCAGGTGTCGCTGGCCACAGGGCTCTCCACCGATGCCTTCGGGGCCCTGCTGGAGGAGGTCGCCGGCGCCTCGGGCGTGGACTGCGCGCCGTCGCCGCGGGTGAACCGTCCGACGACGCTGGCCATGGTGACCCTCAGCGGCGGGCAGGCCAGCTATGCCTTCTACATGCGCGGCACGGCGATGAACGACCTCACCGGGGCCGAGTTGACCGCGCCCGATCCGCTGCCCGAGATGGCGGTTTTCGGGGGCATCTCGCTGATGGCGGAGCCCTGCGGCGCGGCTTTCGAGGCGCTCTGTCTCTCGCTGGTGGCCAAGGGGGTGCCGATTTTCCTCGATCCCAACATTCGCCCCGGCTTCATCGCCGACGAGGCCGCCTACCGCGCCCGGCTGGCGCGGATGATGGCGGTGGCGGACATCGTGAAACTGTCGGACGAGGACCTGCTCTGGCTGGCGGGGCCCGATGCGGCGCCCGGGGACATCCTTGCGCAGGGGCCTGCGGTGCTCTGCCTGACCCGGGGCGCGGAGGGGGCCGAGGCCGTGACCGCGCGCGGCACGTTGCATGTGCCCGCCCGGGCGGTGACCGTCGCGGACACCGTGGGCGCGGGCGACACGTTCAACGCGGGCGTGCTGGCGAGCCTTCAGGCGCAGGGCCTGCGCGGGCGCGATGCGGTGCGCGGCGCCTCGGACGCGGCGCTGGAGGCGGCGCTGAGCCTGGGGATCGCGGCGGCCTCGGTCACCGTCTCGCGGGCGGGGGCGAACCCGCCGTGGCGGAGCGAGCTGCCCGCCTGACCGGGGGCAGGTTCTCGGGGGGGGGGCGAGCAAGAATTTTCGAAAATTCTTGCCAAAATTCTTCGAAGAATTTTGGGGGGCAGCCGGGAGCGGGGGGCTGGACGCAACCGGAGATCGGACAATGCGCATTGTCCGGACCGGGTTTTTCGAAAAATCCGGGGTGGGGCGCTGCCCCCTTGGCCCCTGCGGGGCCAATTCCCCCGGAGTATTTGGGGAAAGATGAAGGGGGGTGGTGTGCCCCCCTTGGTCTGTTCAGCGCCGGGTCAGAGGTCCTTGGCGAGCTTGCGAAGTTCGAACTTCTGGATCTTGCCGGTGGAGGTCTTGGGCAGCTCGGCAAAGACCACCTTCTTGGGGGTCTTGAAGCCCGCAAGGCGCGCGCGGGCGAAGGCGATCAGCTCTTCCTCGCCAGCGGAATGGCCCTCCTTCATTTCCACGAAGGCGCAGGGCACCTCGCCCCATTTCTCGTCCGGCTTGGCCACCACGGCGCAGAGCATCACGTCGGGGTGGCCCATGAGCACGCCCTCGACCTCGACCGAGGAGATGTTCTCGCCGCCCGAGATGATGATGTCCTTGGCCCGGTCGGAGATCTGGATCCAGCTGTCGTCATGCTGCACGGCGATGTCGCCGGAGTGGAAATAGCCGCCCTTGAAGGCCTCGCGCGTGGCGCGCGGGTTCTTGAGGTAGCCCTTCATCACGCCGTTGCCACGCATCATGATCTCGCCCGCCGTGGCGCCGTCGCGGGGCACCGGGGCCAGGCCCTCGTCAAGCACGACCACCTCTTCGCAGCCGGGCATCGGCACGCCCTGGCGGGCCTTGATCGCCGCGCGGGCCTCGCCCTCGAGGCCGGACCAGCGGCTGTCGTCCCAGTAGCATTCGGTGGCCGGACCATAGGTTTCTGTCAGGCCGTAGACCTGCGTGACGTTGAAGCCCATGGGCTCGATCGCGGCCAGCGTGGCGGGGGCAGGCGGGGCACCGGCGGTGAAGACCTCGACCACGTGATCGAAGGCGCGCTTCTGGTCTTCGGGCGCATTCACCAGCAGGTTCAGCACGATGGGCGCGCCGCCGAAATGGGTGGCCTTCTCGTCCGCGATGGCGTCGAAGATCGCCTTCGGCGTGATGTCGCGGCAGCAGATCTCGGTCCCGCCGAGGAGCGGCATCAACCAAGTGTGGCACCAGCCGTTGCAGTGGAACAGCGGCACGATCGTCAGGTAGCGCGGGTGCAGCACCATCCGCCACGAGATCACCTGCCCCATGGCGTTCAGATAGGCGCCGCGGTGGTGGTAGACCACGCCCTTGGGCCGCCCGGTGGTGCCGGAGGTGTAGTTGAGCGCGATGCTCTCCCATTCATCCTCGGGCAGGATCCAGTCGAAATCGGGATCGCCGGTGTCGAGGAAGGCCTCGTATTCCATGTAGTCGCCGTAGGCGTTCACGCCGGCATGGGGATCGGCCACCTCGATCACGAGGGGCGGTTCGTTCTCCATGTCCTCCATCGCGGCGACAAGGACCGGGATGAACTGCGGGTCGCAGAGCACCACCTTGGTGTCCGCGTGGTCGAGGATGTAGGACAGCGTGTCCGCCTCGAGCCGGGTGTTGATCGTGTTCAGCACCGCGCCGCAGGCGGGCACGCCGAAATGGGCCTCGGCCTGGGCCGGGATGTTGGGCAGCAGGGTCGAGACCACGTCGCCCGGCTCCACCCCCGCCTTTGCAAGCGCCGAGGCCAGCCGCGTCACGCGGGCGTGGTATTCGGCATAGGTCTTGCGGTGGGGGCCATAGACGACGGCCAGGTGGTTCGGCCAGATGTCCCGCGCACGGATCAGCCAGGACAGCGGGGTCAGCGGTACGTGGTTCGCTTGTGTCCGTTCAAGTCCCGTCTCGTCCTTCAGCCAGCCCATGGGCCTCTCCTCCTTGTGTCCTCGGATGGCACGGTATGCCGCCGCGCGGCCTGTCACAAGGGCCAGCCTGACGCAGGGTCGCAACGTTCCGCCCATGGGATTATCGTGACGGGGCAGGGGGCTGGCGGGGACCTCCGGCGCGCACGGGGCTCTGGATCGGGCGCGGGGGATCGGCTAGCGTCCGCCCCATGATCCTGTCGCGCGGCCGCCGCTATATCTTCATCCACATCCCCAAGACCGGCGGTACGGCCATGGCGCTGGCGCTGGAAGACCGGGCGATGAAGGATGATATCCTGCTGGGCGACACGCCCAAGGCCAGGAAGCGCCGGCACCGGGTGAAGGGGCAGGCAGCGGCCGGGCGGCTCTGGAAACACTCGACCCTCTCGGACATTCGCGGCCTGGCGAGTGACGCGGAGATCGCGCGGTTCTTCACCTTCACCCTCGTGCGGAACCCCTGGGACCGGGCGGTGAGCTACTATCACTGGTTGCAGGGCCAGAGCTTCGACCACCCGGCGGTGACGCTGGCGCAGACGCTCTCCTTCCCCGCCTTCCTGCGCCACCCGGTCATTGCGCGCGGCTTCGCCGACACCCCGGCGCGGGCCTACATGCGCGGGCCGGACGGCTTCGAGCGGGCCTCGCTCTATATCCGGATCGAGCATCTGGAGGCCGATGCGCAGCGGCTTTGGGACCATCTGGGCTTCGAGCTGGAACTGCCCCGGGCCAATGCCTCGGAGCGGGATGCGGACTACCGGCGCTACTATACGCCGGAAGACGCGGGCCTTCTGGGGCGGCATTGCGCGGAAGACATCGCCCGCTTCGGCTATCGCTTCTGACAACCACAGGGAGATTCGCCCGCAGAGCGAACGGACCGCCAAAGGGCGGTTTCCGCGCGGCGGAAACGCCAGCTGATTGGGCGAGGAACGTGGGCAATCCCTGCCTCACAGGCGGGATTGCGTAAATTGCTACATCAATATTCCCCTATTCGGCCGGCTGCCATGATCCTGCCGCAATAGGTCGCAATGGATGACCCGTCTCCCCCGGCAGGGGAAATCCGGGAGAGGTGGGGCAGGACGCCCCGGACAAAGGACAGACGTAGGGACGAACAATGCTGCAGGGATGGATGCGGGGACACGAACGGTCGCGGAACGAGGACTTCCTGACCACCGGCCCCGCCGCGGCGGAAGAGGTGACCGGGGTCACCACGGGACTGGCCGAAGGCACGCGGGTGGCCACCGCCGTCGGCTGGCAGCGGATCGAGACGATCCGCGCCGGTGACGCGGTGCTGACCTTCGACAACGGCCTGCAGACGGTGCGCGCGGTCTATGCCGATCCGCTCTGGTCCGGCAGCCATGGGTGCCCGGATCGGTTCTGCCCGCTGCATGTGCCCGCCGGGGCCATCGGCAACAGCGAGGAACTGCTGGCGCTGCCGCAACAGGGCGTCATGGTCGAAAGCGATATCTCGGAGGCGCACTACGGTGATCCCTTCGCGCTGATGCCCGTGCACCTGCTGGAAGGCATCTGCGGGATCGAGCGCGTGCTGCCCGACACGCCGGTGAAGGTTTACATGCTGCAATTCGACAATGACGAGATCCTCTTTGCCGCCTCGGGCGCCATGTGTGTCTGCCCGGCAGCCGGGGACATGGTGCATCGCGCCTTCGACGCGGCGCCGGCCTATCGCCTGCTGTCGGGGGAAACCGATGGCGTCATGGTGGAGAGCATCCGCGACGAACTGGTCACCCAGTGGCACAAGCGGCTCGCCAGTCGCCGCGCGGAGAGCTGACAGGTTTCAGCCCGGCGGATGCGGCGGGCTGAACGGAAGGGAGTGGATGGTCGCCCGCAGCCCGGTTGCGCCGCCGCCCCTTCCCCCCTCGGGGAGGAGAGGGGAGAAAGGCGCGGGTCCCTACGGCCCCGCGCCTTTGCTTTTGTCGTCACCCTGCAAGAGACGCCGCCCAACCGGGGCCCAACCGGGGCCCGACCGCCGCCCGACCGGTGCCGGACAGCGGCAGGACCGGTGGCTCAGGCCGCCTTGGCCTGCGGGCCGAAGCGCTTGTAGAAGCTCTCGTTCCCCTCGGCCATCTCGCGCAGCAGCGCGGGCGTGGTGAAACGCGGGCCATAGGTCTCGGCCAGCCGGTCGCAGGTCTCCGCCGCAAACGGCGTGCCCACGATGTCGAGCCAGCTGAACGGACCGCCCGACCACGGCGCGAAGCCCCAGCCGAGGATCGCGCCCACGTCGCCCTCGCGGATGTCCTCCAGCACGCCTTCCTCCAGCGCGCGGACCGCTTCCAGCACCTGCGCGAACATCAGGCGGTGCTGTACCTCGATCACGTCGGGCTGGTCCTCCGCCAGCGGGTATTTCGCCGCCAGACCCTCCCAGAGACCGGTGCGCTTGCCCTTTTCGTCGTAGGCATAGAAGCCCGCCTTGGACTTCCGCCCCAGACGGCCCTCGTCATAGAGCCAGAACATCAGGTCATCGACACCCTTGGCATCGGCCGGATAGGCGTCGCCCATGGCCTGCTTGGTCGCCTTGGCGATCTTCACGGCGAGGTCGATGGAGGTCTCGTCGATCAGTTGCAGCGGGCCCACGGGCATCCCCAGCATCCGGGCGGCATGTTCCACCAGCGCCGGGCTGATGCCTTCGCTGACCATCCGCGCGCCCTCGTTGAGGTAGGGGATGATGCAGCGGTTGGCATAGAAGAACCGCGCGTCGTTCACGACAATCGGCGTCTTGCGGATCTGACGCACGTAGTCGAGCGCCTTGGCCACGGCCCGGTCGCCGGTCTGCTTGCCCTTGATGATCTCCACCAGCAGCATCTTCTCGACCGGCGAGAAGAAGTGGATGCCGATGAACTGCTCGGGCCGCGAGGAAGCCTTGGCCAGCCCCGAGATCGGCAGGGTCGAGGTGTTGGAGGCAAAGATGCATTCCTCGGGGATCACCGCCTCGACGTTCCTGGTGACTTCGGCCTTGACGCCCGGGTCCTCGAAGACTGCCTCGATGATCAGGTCCGCGTCCTTCAGCGTGTCGTAATCCGTGGTCGCGGTGATGCGCGACAGGACGGCTTCCTTCTGCTCGGGCGTGGTCTTCTTCCGGGCGATGCCCTTGTCGAGATAGGCTTCGGTATAGGCTTTGCCCTTGTCCGCGGCCTCCTGCTTCTGGTCGATCAGCACCACCTCGATCCCGGCCTGCGCCGAAACGAGGGCAATGCCCGCGCCCATCATGCCCGCGCCCATGACGCCCAGCTTCTTGACGCGCTGATCCGGCGCCTCGGGCCGGTTCGCGCCCTTTTCCAGCGCTTCCTTGTTGAGGAAGAGCGACCGGATCATCGCGCCCGACGAGGGGTTCATGATGATATGGGTGAACCAGCGCGCCTCGATCTTGAGCGCAGTGTCGAATGGCACCTGCGCGCCCTCGTAGATTGCCGAGAGCATCGCCTTGGGCGCGGGGTAGGCGCCCCAGGTCTCGGCCATGATCATCGCATTGGCGCCCACCATGGTCTGGAAGCCCGCCGGGTGATAGGGCGCGCCGCCGGGCATCTTGTAGCCCTTGGCGTCCCACGGCTTGACGATATCCGCGTCCTTGGCGCCCAGCACCCACGCCTTGGCGGCCGCCACCGGATCGGCGGCGATCTCATCCACCAGACCGGCGCCCTTGGCCTTCTTCGGGTCCACCAGCTGGCCCTGCAGCAGGAAGGGGGCCGCGGCCATGACGCCCAGCTTGCGCACGACGCGGGTGGTGCCGCCCGCGCCGGGGAATATGCCGACCTTGATCTCGGGCAGGCCGAACTTGGCCTTGGGGTTGTCGGCCACAAAGATGCGGTGGCAGGCCAGCGGCAGTTCGAACCCGATACCGAGGCCGGTGCCGGGCAGGGCGGCCGCGATCGGCTTGCCGCCCTTCAGGGACTTGGGGTCCATGCCCGCGCGCTCGATCTTCCGCAGGATCCTGTGCAGCGACATGATCCCTTCGAACACGCCCTCGGCCCCGTTCTTCTGGAAGTCGGCCAGGATGTTCAGGTCCATTCCGGCCGCGAACGTGTCCTTGGCGGAGGTGATGACGATGCCCTTCACCGCCTCATCGGCGAGCGCGTCGTCGATGAACCCGTCGAGGGTGGCCGCGCCCTCCATCGACAGGACGTTCATGCTCTTGCCCGGGACGTCCCAGGTGATCACGGCGACGCCGTCGGCGCCTTTCTCCATCGTGAAATCGGTCATTGTCCCCTCCCTTACACGCGTTCGATGATCGTGGCGGCACCCATGCCGGAGGCCACGCAGAGCGTCGCCAGTCCGACCTCCTTGTCGGTGCGCTCCAACTCGTCCAGCAGCGTGCCGATGATGATCGCGCCCGAGGCCCCCAGCGGGTGGCCCATGGCAATCGCGCCCCCGCAGCTGTTCACCCGGTCCATGTCCACGCCGAAGGCCTGGATGAAGCGCAGCACCACGGCGGAAAACGCCTCGTTCACCTCGAAGAGGTCGATGTCGCCGATGCCCATGCCGCTCTCGGCGAGGATCTTCTCGGTCACCGGTACCGGGCCGGTCAGCATGATGGTCGGATCGGTGCCGATCTTCGCCGTCGCCCGGATGCGGGCCCGCGGCTTGAGGCCAAAGGCCTCGCCGAATTCCTTCGAGCCGACGAGCACGCCCGCCGCCCCGTCCACGATGCCCGAGGAGTTTCCGGCGTGGTGGATGTGGTTGATCTTCTCCAGATGCGGGTACTTCAGCATCGCCACCTTGTCGAACCCGGGCATCACCTCGCCCATCTCCTTGAAGGCCGGCTTCAGCCCGCCAAGCGCCTGCATGTCAGTGCCGGGGCGCATGTATTCGTCATGGGCGAGGATCGGCAGGCCGTTCACGTCGCGGATCGTCACGATAGACCTGTCGAAGCGCTTCTCCTCCCAGGCCTTCGCCGCCAGCGCCTGCGAACGCACGGCGAGCGCATCGGCGTCGTCCCGGCTGATGCCGTATTCCGTCGCGATGATGTCCGCGGAAATGCCCTGCGGCACGAAATACCGCTCCATCGCCACGGTCGGGTCGACCGCCACGGCGGCCCCGTCGGATCCCATGGCCACCCGGCTCATGCATTCCACGCCGCCCGCGATATAGGCCTGGCCGGCCCCGCCGCGCACCTGGTTGGCAGCGAGGTTCACCGCCTCCATGCCACTGGCGCAGAAGCGGTTGATCGACAGGCCGGGAATGCTCTCGTCCAGATCGGACGCCAGCACGGTGGTCCGCGCCAGGCAGCCGCCCTGTTCGAAGGCCTGGGTCGCGTTGCCCCAGATCACGTCCTCGACCGCGTGGCCCTCCAGCCCGTTACGGTCCTTCAGCGCGTTCAGCATCTGCTTGCCGAGCGCGACCGCGGTCACCTCGTGCAGCGACCCGTCGGGGCGCCCCTTGCCGCGCGGGCTGCGCACGGCGTCGTAGATATAGGCGTCGGTCATGGTGTCCTCATCCTTTCCGGTCCAGTGGCGGGGCCTCCACCCCGCCGGGACAGGTCCTCCCCCATCCCATTTCCGTTTCTCAAGTATCCTCGGGGGGAATTGGCCCGTCAGGGCCAAGGGGGGCAGACAGCCCCCGTACCCGCCCGCAACGCGGGCCCCTCTGCGGGCCCCGCGCGACGCTTCCGGTCGGAGCCCCCTTTCAGGCCCCCTCGTCAGAGGCTTCAATCAGGGGCCCGATTCAAAGCCCCCGTTCAAAGCCCCCGATCAGACGGGCGCCCCGGCATCAGGTCGTAGGGGTGTTTCCACCCCGGCAGGCTCTCGATGTTCGACAGCCAGCGGTCGATGTTCGGCCAGTCCTTGCGCTCGAAGGTGAAGGGCTCCGGGTAGAACAGGTAGCCGCAGTTCGAGAAATCCGCGTGGGTCGGCCCGTCGCCCACCAGCCAGTCGCGCCCCTCCAGCCCGGCGTCGAGCACCTTGAAGGCGGCCTTCAGCCGCGCGGCGATGAAGCCGATCACCTCGGCCGAGCGGTTCGCCTCGGGCAGGAAGTTCATCTGGAAGCGCAGCATCCCGCATTGCGACGACATCTTGTGGTTGTCGAAGAACACCCACTTCATCACGTTGCGGGCCTCTTCCGGGGTGGCGCCGCCGAACTTGCCGGTCTTCTCGGTGATGTACATCTGGATCACGCCGGACTGCGACAGGGTCACGTCGCCGTCCACCAGCACCGGGACCTCGCCCATCACGTTCATGGCGGTGTAATCCTTCGAGCGGTGCGCGCCGCCGAAGAAGTCCACCTTCTCGGGCGCCCAGTCGAGGCCCGAGAGCTCCAGCGGCAGGGCCGCCTTGTAGGCATTTCCGCTCTCGCCGAAGCAATAGAGTTTGATCGTCATCTTTCTCTCCCCTTGGGATCAGCGCTTGCGCGCGTCCAGTTCCGAATTGAACAGCCGAAGCCTGTGCGTGAGGTTGTCCTCATCGGTGACGGAGTCAAAGTTTTCGAACAGGAAAGAGAGCGACTCTCCCTCGTCGAGGCCGGCGTCGCGGGCGAATTTCTTCAGCCGGCGATAGCCGTCTTCGGTCATGGCGACGGGGATGCGCCGCGTCAGGCGGAAGCGTTTGGGCATCTCTGCTCCTCCTCCTCGGGCCGGGGCCCGCGCTGTTGGCCGCACCCGGACCGCCTGAAAATAGGGGCGGTCCGGGCGCTTCGGAGCCCCGCGCGTGGCGCGCGGCTCCGCCGTGAGTGGGGGCCGAACCCCCTGTCGGTTCCTATGGCGCGGGTTGATCCCGGCTCAGAAGTTGGCCGCGTCCAGCGCCATGACCGGATCGGCACCCGAAAGGATGCGCTGCAGGTGCATGGCCGTCGCAGGCAGGCGACGGGACATGTAATAGCGCCCCGTCGCGATCTTCGTCTCGTAGAACGCAGCGTCCCCGGTCCCGGAGGCGAGCGCTTCCTTGGCGGCAATCGCCATTTTCGACCACATGTAGCCAAGGCAGACATGGCCGAAGAGGTGCAGGAAGTCGGTGGAGCCCGCAAGCGCGTGGTTCGGGTTCTTCATGCCGTTCTGCATGAAGTACATCGCCGCTTCCTGAAGCTGCTTCGAGGCGGTCTTGAGCGGTTCGATGAACTGCTTGGCGATCTCCTCGTCGTCGGCGTTCTCCTTGCAGAAGGTCTTGATCATCTCGAAGAGCGCCATGGCGGGCTTGCCGCCCTCGGCAGCCAGCTTGCGCCCGACGAGGTCCAGCGCCTGAATGCCGTTGGCGCCCTCGTAGATCATGGCGATACGGGCGTCGCGGGTGAACTGCGACATGCCCCATTCCTCAATGTAGCCGTGGCCGCCATAGACCTGCTGGGCCTGCACGGTGCAGGCAAAGCCCTCGTCCGTGAGGAAGCCCTTCAGCACGGGGGTCAGCAGCGAGATCACGCCCTCGGCCGCCGCATCCTCGGAGCGGCGCGCCTGGTCGATCATCTGCGCGCCCCAGAGCGCGAAGGCACGCGCGCCTTCGACGAAGCTCTTCTGGTCCATCAGCGCGCGGCGGATGTCGGGATGCACGATGATCGGATCGGCGGGGCCGTCGGGGTTCTCGGTGCCGGTGACGGCACGCCCCTGCAGCCGGTCCTTGGCGTAGATCACGGCGTTCTGGTAGGCCGCTTCGGAAACGGCGAGGCCCTGCATGCCGACGCCGAGACGGGCTTCGTTCATCATGGTGAACATCGCGCGCATGCCCTTGTGTTCGGTCCCCAGCAGGTAGCCGGTGGCCTCGTCGTAGTTCATGACGCAGGTGGCATTGCCGTGAATGCCCATCTTCTCTTCCAGCTTGCCGACGCTGACGCCGTTGCGCGCGCCGAGGCTGCCATCCTCGTTCACGAGGACCTTGGGCACGATGAAGAGCGACACACCCTTGATCCCGTCCGGGCCGCCGGGAATTTTCGCCAGCACGAGGTGGATCACGTTGTCGGACATGTCGTGATCACCGGCGGAGATGAAGATCTTCTGGCCGGAAATCCTGTAGCTGCCATCCTCCTGCGGCTCGGCCTTGGTGCGCATCAGCCCAAGGTCGGTGCCGCAATGCGGCTCCGTCAGGTTCATGGTGCCGGTCCACTCGCAGGAGACCATCTTGGGCAGATAGGTCTGCTTCTGCTGGTCGGTGCCGTGGATGTGGATCGCGGAATAGGCCCCGTGGGTCAGGCCCTGGTACATGGTGAATGCCATGTTGGCGGCGGTGAACATCTCACCTGTCGCCACGCCCATCACGTAGGGCATTCCCTGCCCACCGAAGTCGGGATCGCAGTCCAGACCGGTCCAGCCGCCCTCGCGGAGCTGATCGAATGCCGCCTTGAACCCTTCCGGCGTGTGCACCACGCCGTTCTCAAGACGACAGCCCTGCTGATCCCCCACCGGATTCAGCGGCGCCAACACTTCCGACGCGATCTTGCCGGCCTCTTCGAGGATGGCAGAGGTAAAATCGCGGTCCAGCTCGTCATAGCCGGGGATGGCGCTTTCAGAGGCTTTCAGCACGTCGTGAAGGACGAATTGGAAATCCTTCACGGGGGCGGTGTAACTCGGCATGTCTCTCTCCCTAGACTTCGATGGGCGAGGCGGCCGGGTTGGTTATTCGGCCACCTTCTTGGGCGTGCGCAGCGAGGTGATCATCTGTTCCCCCCACCGCATCTGTTCGGACAGCTCCTCGATGGCCTTGTTCAGCTCATCGCGTTGCTTTTCCATTTCTTCCATGCGCTTCTGGGCAACCTCATAGGTGCGCTCCAGCTGGGTCAGCTGTTGGTCACCCTTGTCATAGAGGTTAAGAAGCTGGCGGATCTCCTCGAGGCTGAAGCCAAAACGCTTGCCACGCAGGATCAGTTTCAGCCGGGCCCGGTCACGCCGGGTAAACAGCCGCTTCTGGCCTTCGCGGATCGGGAACAGCAGTTCCTTGGCCTCGTAGAACCGCAGGGTGCGCGGCGTCACCTCGAAGGCGTCGCACATCTCGCGGATCGTCATTGTCTCCGTTCGTTCGGTCATGGTTAACCCATCCTGATTTTTGATCAGGCGGTAAAAACATTTCTTGACCCACGGTTACAATGGGAAACGAAGTTGACGTAACACAAACGTCACGTCACTTTCGCGGTGACGTAAGATCATGAAAAGTGACGCCGGGTAAAGGAAATTTCGTTTCGTTTTGGCGCGGTTTGAAGTGCTTTATTTCACAGGGAAATCACATAAAGGAACAGACGCTCAATAGCGTCTGTAACAATTGCCTTCGGGGCAGCTTTTCGGGGGCTCTTCGGGACCCTGTGGACAGGATTGTCCGCGGTCAGGTGCCCGACTCAGGTGCCCGAATCGAGGTCCTTCGCCACGCCGTCGCGCAGGTCCTTCAGCTCGGCCATGGCCTCGTCCAGCTGGCGGCGCTGTTCGGCCAGTTCGAGGAGCTGCTTGTCGGCCATCTCGACCCAGTTGCGCATCTGCACCTCGGTCCCGTCCTTCTCGTAGATCTGGAGCCACTGGCGGATGTCCTCCAGCGCGAAGCCGAACTTGCGGCCGCGCAGGATCAGCGTCATCCGGGCGATTTCCTTGGGCCCGTAGTAGCGCGAGCGGCCCTGACGCTCCGGTGAGAGCAGCTCGATATACTCGTAGTAGCGCAGGGTCCGCGGCGTCACCTCGAACCGCTCGCACATTTCCTTGAAGCTCAGGGTCGTTTCGCTCATGGCTGTCTACTCGATAAAGTCACGGGAGAGCGGATCCGGGGGGATCCTTGCGTGGGCCGGAGGTTAGGACCCTCTGGTCGCAAGGGCAACCACCGTCAGGGCCGCAGCTGTCCGTTTGGGCTGGCTTGAAAGCTCCGGGCTTTTCCAATCATATACGGGCCAAAGGATCGAGGGCGCGATGAACAAACCAGACCTGGATTTCGTCAAGGAGCATTTCGCGAAAGAGCTCCCCTACGTGGCGGCCCTGAACATGCGCTTCGACGATCTGACCGCAGGCGTCGCCGTGATGACGATGCCCTACGACTCGCGCCTCGTGGGCGATCCCGAAAGTGGCGTGATCCACGGCGGCGCGGTGTCGGCGCTGATGGACACCACCTGCGGCGCGGCCGTCTTCTCCCACCCCGAGGCCTCGATGGGGACGGCGACGATCGACCTGCGGATCGATTACATGCGCGCGGCCAAGCCGGGCTGCGCGATCACCGCGCGGGCGGAATGCTACCACGTCACCCGCTCGGTCGCCTTCGTGCGCGCCACCGCGACGGACGGGGAGGGGGACACGCCCGTGGCCACCGCCACCGGGGCCTTCACGGTCGAACGCTCCGCGCAGGAGGGCAAGGCATGAACCGGCGTCCCCCCGAACCCGTGCAGGTCGTCAAGCAGCGCCGCGATGCGGCGCTGGCCGCGCTCCTGGGCTCCGTGCCCTTCATCTCCTTCCTCGGTGTCACCTTCGACCGCCGGGGGGATGAGCTGACCGCGATCCTGCCCTATCGCCGCGACCTGGTCGGCAACCCGATGCTGCCCGCGCTTCATGGCGGGGCCACGGCGGGCTTCCTCGAGATCACCGCACTGATCGGGCTCAGCTGGGGGATGCTCTGGGAGCAGGTGGAAACCGGGGCGGTCGATGCCGCCGCGCTGGGCGAGGGCTGGTGCCCGAAACTGCCCAAGACCATCGACTTCGCCACCGATTTCCTGCGCTCGGGCCTGCCGCGTGACGCCTATGCCCGGGCCGAGATCACCCGCTCCGGCCGGCGCTATGCCTCGGTACGGGTCGAGGCCTGGCAGGACAACCGGCAGCGGCCCCACGCGCAGGCCATCGGGCATTTCGTGATGCCGCAGGGCCCCATGGCATAACGCAGGCCAGACCGTGACCGACACCACCGTGACCGACACCACCGGGCCCGAGGCCCTCACTCACCGCCGGGTGCTGCGGATCGCGGTTCCGATCGTGCTTTCCAACGTCACCGTGCCAATCCTCGGCGCGGTGGATACCGGCGTCGTCGGCCAGATCGCCGAGGCGCAGCCGATCGCGGCCGTGGGCCTCGGCGCGGTCATCCTCTCGGCGATCTACTGGATCTTCGGCTTCCTGCGCATGGGCACCACGGGCATGACCGCCCGCGCGGCGGGGCAGGGCGACCGGGGCGAGGTCGCGGCCCTGCTGACCCGCTCACTGATGTTCGGGCTGGGGGCGGGGGCGGTGATCGTCGCGCTGCAATGGCCGATCTTCGCGGGCGCCCTCGGGCTGGCCCCGGCGAGCGCCGAGGTGGAAGAGATGTCGCGCGCCTACATGGGCATCCGCATCTGGTCGGCCCCGGCGGCGATCGGGCTCTACGGTCTGACCGGCTGGCTCATCGCGCAGGAGCGCACGATGGCGGTGCTGGCGGTGCAGTTGCTGATGAACACCGTGAACATCGCGCTCGACCTCTGGTTCGTGCTGGGGCTCGGCTGGGGTGTCGAGGGCGTGGCGACCGCCACCTTCATCGCCGAGTGGAGCGGTCTGGCGCTGGCGCTCTACCTCTGCCGGGCGGCGTTCCGCGATCCGGCGTGGCGCGACTGGGGGCGGGTCTTCGACCGGGTGGCGCTGATCCGGATGGGCGTGGTGAACGCCGACATCCTCGTGCGCTCTCTGCTGCTGAAGGCCACCTTCCTCTCCTTCATGTTCCTCGCCGCCGATTTCGGCGACGTGCAACTGGCGGCGAACCAGGTGCTGTTGCAGTTCCTCGAGATCACCGCCTTCGCCCTCGACGGTTTCGCCTTCGCGGCCGAGGCCTTCGTCGGGCAGGCCATGGGGCGTGGAGACCGCGCGGGCCTGCGGCGCGGGGCGCTGCTGACCAGCGGCTGGAGCATCGCGATCTGCGTGCTGCTGGCGCTCTTCTTCGCGCTCGCGGGCGGCTGGCTGATCGACGTGATCACCAAGGCGCCCGAGGTGCAGCTGGCCGCGCGGACCTACCTGCCGTGGATGGTCGCCGTGCCGGTGCTGGGCGTGGGGGCGTGGATGCTGGACGGGATCTTCATCGGCGCGACCCGCTCGCGCGACATGCGCAACATGATGGCGGTGAGCTTCGTGGTCTATGTGGTGGCGGCGGTGGCACTGGTGCCGCCTTTCGGCAACCACGGCCTCTGGGCGGCCTTCCTGATCTCCTTCGTGGCGCGCGGCGTCACCCTGCTGATCCGTTACCCGGCGCTGGAGGCCGAGGCGGATCAGGTGGCGGTGGCCAAGGCGGCGTGACGGCGGGGCGGGTAGAGTGAGGTGGCGTTGCTAACCACGCTGCGTCTCTCGCTTGCGCAAAGTTCGCAAAGCTCGGGATATCGCGCGATCCCACTTTGCGCTCTTTCTCGCTACCTTCACCGTCCCGCGTCTGCCCGTGCTTTGCACGGGCGCGCCCGAACCGCCCCCACGGGGCGGGCGCAGTGCGCCCACCCCTCGGTTCGGGCGCGGCAGGGCCGGATAAGTCGAGGAGGCCCCACCGCTTGCCCTTGCCCCCGCAACCGGGCCAGATACGGCCAAGGGGGATCCCATGATCGAAAAGCTGGAAATGCTCATTGCACTCGCCCGGGAGGAGCACTTCGGCCGCGCGGCCGAAAGCCTCGGGATCACCCAGCCCAGCCTCTCCACCGGGATCAAGCAGCTTGAGGCGCAGCTTGGCGTGCAGCTGGTCTGGCGCGGCTCGCGCTATCTGGGGCTGACGCCGGAAGGGCAGCGTGCGCTTTACTGGTCCCGGCGCATCGTCGGCGATGCCCGCACCTTCCGGGAGGAGATGCGCGCCGTGCACGCGGGCCTCTCCGGGGCGCTTCGCCTTGCGGTGATCCCTACCGCGCTCACCACCGCGGCCCATCTGACCCACCGGTTTTCCGCCGATCACCCGGGGGTCTCGCTCTCGGTCTATTCCCGCAGTTCCGACCAGATCCTCACGATGATCGAGAACCTCGAGGCCGATGCGGGGATCACCTACCTCGACAATGAACCGCTGGGGCGGATGACGGCGATCCCGCTTTACCGCGAGAGCTATCACCTCGTGGTGCGGCGCGGCACGGCGCTGGCCGGGCGGGCGACGCTCGACTGGGCTGACCTTGCCGATCAGCGGCTCTGCCTGCTGACGCCCGACATGCAGAACCGGCGGATCATCAACCTGATGCTGCACAAGGCCGGCGTCGATCCCGAAGCGGGCGTCGAGAGCAATTCCACCGTCGTCCTGATGACCCATGTGGAGGAGGGCGGATGGGCCACGGTGCTGCCTGCCCAGATGGCCCGCTTCCTCGCTGCCGGGCGCGACGTGGTCTCGATCCCGATCCGGCAGAGTAATGCGCCCTCCGTCGGCCTCATCGCGCCATGGCGCGAGCCTCATACCCCGGTGCTGGAGGCGCTGCTCTCTGCCGCGCGCAAACAGGCGGAGGTGTGATGCGCGATAGGTGATGCCTATCGAATGACGGAAAGCTGATATTGATATCGTATGCCACGGTGTGCCAGACCCCGATCACTACGGGAGGACGCCAATGACATCGACACCAGCCCCCTCCGTCGCCCCGGCCGAGGCCGAGATCGACGCGCTCATTGCTGCGCAGCTGCATCTGGAGGGGCCGCTTCTGCCGATCTTCCACGCGCTGCAGGAGGCCTATGGCCATGTCCCGCAGGCGGCGCTGTCGCGCATCGCCGAGGCGCTGAACCTGACCCGGGCGGAAGTGCACGGGGTCATGTCCTTCTACCACGATTTCCGCAGCGCACCGGCGGGCCGCCACGTGCTGAAGATCTGCCGGGCCGAGGCCTGCCAGTCCATGGGCGGCGCGGCGCTGGCCGACCGGCTGCTGGCGAAGCTGGGCCTCGACTGGCACGGCGCCACGCCGGACGGGAAGGTCACGGTGGAGCCGGTCTATTGCCTTGGCCTCTGCGCCTGTGCGCCCGCCGCCATGGTGGACAACAAGGTGCGCGGGCGGCTGGATGACGCCGCCTGCGACGCGCTGATCGCGGAGGTGCGGGCATGAAGATCTATGTCCCCGGAGACAGCGCGGCCAAGGCCGTTGGCGCCGATGAGGTGGCCGCGGCGGTCGCGCGCGAGGCGGCGGCGCGGGGCCTCGATGTCGAGGTGATCCGCAACGGCACCCGCGGCATGATCTGGCTGGAGCCGCTGCTGGAAGTCGAGCGCGCCGAGGGCCGCACCGGCTTCGGCCCCGTCACGGCGGCGGATGTGCCCGCGCTCTTCGACGCGGGCTTCGGTGCCCATCCCAAGGCGCTCGGCCCGGTGGAGGAGATCCCCTTCTTCGCCCGCCAGACCCGCCTGACCTTCGCCCGCTGCGGGCTGACCGATCCGCTGTCGATGGCGGCGTACGAGGCCCATGGCGGCCTTGCCGGTCTGCGCCGCGCGCTGGAGATGACCGGCGAGGCAATCGTCGACGAGGTCAAGGAAAGCGGGCTGCGCGGGCGCGGCGGCGCGGGGTTCCCGACCGGCATCAAGTGGGACACCGTGCGGCTGGCCCATGCGAACCAGAAATACATCGTCTGCAATGCCGACGAGGGCGACAGCGGCACCTTCGCCGACCGGATGATCCTTGAGGGCGATCCCTTCTGCCTCTTCGAGGGCATGGTGATCGCGGGCCTCGGCGTCGGCGCGACGAAGGGCTACATCTACCTGCGCTCGGAATATCCCGACGCGGTCGAGATGACGCGGCGGGCGCTCGACGTGGCCTACCGGGCGGGTCTGCTGGGGGATGTGCTGGGCTCCGGTCGCCGCTTCGATCTTGAGCTGCGGGTGGGCGCGGGCGCCTATGTCTGCGGCGAGGAGACCTCTCTGCTGAACTCGCTGGAAGGCAAGCGTGGCGTGGTCCGCGCCAAGCCGCCGCTGCCCGCGCTGGAAGGCTTCATGGGCCGGCCCACCGTGGTCAACAACCTGATCTCGCTGGCGACCGTGCCGGTGATCTTTGCCAGGGGCGGGGCCTTCTACCGCGACTTCGGCCTGGGCCGGTCGCGGGGCACGATCCCGGTGCAGATCGCGGGCAACGTGAAATACGGCGGGCTTTTCGAGACCGCCTTCGGCATGTCGCTGGGTGAGCTGGTCGAGGATGTGGCCGGCGGCACGGCCACGGGCCGTCCGGTGAAGGCGGTGCAGGTGGGCGGCCCTCTGGGGGCCTACATGCCGGTGTCCAAGTTCGCCACGCCCTTCGGCTACGAGGAATTCGACGGGCAGGGCGGGCTGATCGGCCACGCCGGCCTCGTGGTCTTCGACGACACCGCGGACATGCTGGGCATGGCGCGGTTCGCGATGGAATTCTGCGCGGTGGAGAGCTGCGGCAAGTGCACGCCCTGCCGGATCGGCGCGGTGCGCGGGGTCGAGACGCTGGACCGGATCGCGGGCGGCGACGCGGCGGCGGTCGACCTGCTGGAGGACCTCTGCGAGACCATGAAGGATGGCTCGCTCTGTGCGCTTGGCGGGCTGACGCCCATGCCGGTGATGTCCGCGCTGACGGGGTTTCCCGACGATTTCGCGCGCTCGAAGAAAGCGGCGGAGTGAGATGGGCGGCGCATCGATGCAGGTGTCGTTCCGTGGGGCCGCTGGATGCGCAGCGGGGGCCAGCCCCCGCACCCCCGGGAGTATTTTCGGAAAGATGAAAGGCGAGGAGGCGCGGCCATGAAGGATTTCATTATCCCCCCCAAGGACTGGGACATGGGCACCCCGCTCTCCCGCTCCACCAAGACCGTCACGCTGAGCGTGGATGGGTTCGAGGTCACAGTGCCCGAGGGCACCTCCGTCATGCGGGCGGCGATGGAGGCGGGGATCAAGATCCCGAAACTCTGCGCCACCGACAGCCTCGAGGCTTTCGGGTCTTGCCGTTTGTGCGTGGTGGAGATCGAGGGGCGGCGTGGCACGCCGGCCTCCTGCACCACGCCGGTGGCGCAGCACATGAAGGTCCACACCCAGACGCCCAAGGTGAAGAAGCTCCGCAAGGGGGTGATGGAGCTCTATATCTCCGATCACCCGCTGGATTGCCTCACCTGTTCGGCCAATGGCGACTGCGAATTGCAGGACATGGCGGGCATGGTCGGCCTGCGCGACGTGCGCTACCAGGCGCCGGAAGGGGCGCCGCTGGCGAACCACTTCACGCCCCGCGACACCAGCGGCGCGGCGAACCCGGACTGGACGCCCAAGGACGACAGCAACCCCTATTTCACCTACGACCCCGCGAAATGCATCGTCTGCAACCGCTGTGTCCGGGCCTGCGAAGAGGTGCAGGGCACCTTTGCCCTGACCATCGAGGGACGGGGCTTTGACAGCCGGGTCAAGGCGGGCGCGCCGGGGGATGACTTCCTCGCCTCCGACTGCGTCAGCTGTGGGGCCTGCGTGCAGGCCTGCCCGACCGCAACCCTGCAGGAGACATCCGTCATCGAGATGGGCACGCCCGACCGCTCGGTCATCACGACCTGCGCCTATTGCGGCGTCGGCTGCTCCTTCAAGGCAGAGCTGAACGGCGACGAACTGGTCCGCATGGTGCCCTACAAGCACGGCAAGGCGAACCGGGGCCATTCCTGCGTCAAGGGCCGCTTTGCCTATGGCTACGCCAAGCACAAGGACCGCATCCTGAACCCGATGATCCGCGACACGATCGAGGAGCCGTGGCGCGAGGTGTCCTGGGACGAGGCGTTGAAGTTTGCCGCCACCAGGATGCGCGGGCTTCAGGAGACCTACGGCCGGAAATCCGTGGGTGTCATCACCTCCAGCCGCTGCACCAACGAGGAAACCTACCTCGTGCAGAAGCTGACCCGCGCGGTCTTTGGCAACAACAACACCGACACCTGCGCTCGCGTGTGCCATTCGCCCACCGGCTATGGCCTCGGCCAGACCTTCGGCACCTCGGCGGGCACGCAGGATTTCGACAGTGTCGAGGACACCGACGTCGTCATCGTCATCGGCGCCAACCCCACCGACGGCCACCCGGTCTTTGCCTCGCGGCTGAAGAAGCGGCTGCGGCAGGGCGCCAAGCTGATCGTCGTCGACCCGCGCCGGATCGACCTCGTGAAGACCGCCCATGTGGAGGCGGCGCACCACCTCGCCCTGCGGCCCGGCACCAACGTGGCCGTGGTCACGGCGCTGGCCCATGTGATCGTGACCGAGGGGCTCTTCGATCAGAGCTTCATCCAGGAACGCTGTGACTGGGACGAGTTCCAGGAATATGCCGAGTTCGTCTCGAACCCGCGCCATGCGCCCGAGGCGGTGGAACTGCTGACCGGCGTGCCCGCCGAGGACCTGCGCGCGGCGGCCCGGACCTTCGCGACCGGGGGCAACGGGGCCATCTACTACGGCCTCGGCGTCACCGAACATTCTCAGGGTTCCACCACGGTCATCGGCATCGCCAACCTCGCCATGCTGACCGGCAACATCGGGCGCAAGGGCGTGGGCGTGAACCCGCTGCGCGGCCAGAACAACGTGCAGGGGTCCTGCGACATGGGGTCGTTCCCGCACGAACTGCCGGGCTATCGCCATGTGAAACACCCCGAGGTCCGCGCGGTCTTCGAAGAGGTCTGGGGTGTCGAGATCGACGCGGAGCCGGGCCTGCGCATTCCCAACATGCTGGATGCCGCCGTGGAGGGGACCTTCAAGGGGCTCTACTGTCAGGGCGAGGACATCCTGCAATCGGACCCGGACACCAAGCACGTGGCCAAGGGCCTTGCCGCGATGGAATGCGTCATCGTCCATGACCTTTTCCTGAACGAGACGGCAAACTACGCCCATGTCTTTCTGCCCGGCTCGACCTTCCTCGAAAAGGACGGGACCTTCACCAATGCCGAGCGTCGCATCAACCGCGTGCGCAAGGTCATGGCGCCGCTCAACGGCTATGCCGACTGGGAGGTGACGCAGATGCTGGCCAATGCCATGGGCGCGGGCTGGCACTACACCCACCCGGCGCAGATCATGGAGGAGATCGCCGCGACGACCCCCAGCTTTGCCGGGGTCACCTATGACCTGCTGGAGGAGAAGGGCTCGGTCCAGTGGCCCTGCAACGAGGCGCACCCCGAGGGCACGCCGCTGATGCACGTCGATGGCTTCGTGCGCGGCAAGGGGCGGTTTATCGTCACCGAATACGTGGCCACGGACGAGAAGACCGGCCCACGCTTCCCGCTGCTGCTGACCACGGGGCGTATCCTCAGCCAGTACAACGTCGGCGCCCAGACCCGGCGCACGGAGAACACCGTCTGGCACGATCAGGACGAGCTGGAGATCCACCCCCACGACGCGGAAGTGCGCGGCGTGAAGGAAGGCGACTGGGTCAAGCTGGCCTCGCGTTCTGGCGAGACGGCGCTGAAGGCCACGCTGACGGACCGGGTCAGCCCGGGCGTGGTCTATACCACGTTCCACCACCCGACGACGCAGGCCAACGTGATCACCACGGATTACTCCGACTGGGCCACCAACTGCCCGGAATACAAGGTGACGGCGGTACAGGTCTCGCCCTCGAACGGGCCCACGGACTGGCAGGAGGACTACGAGGCGCAGGCCCGCCGCGCGCGTCGCATCCTGCCGGCGGCAGAGTGACATGGGGCCCCTTCGCACAGGGCCCCTTGGTACGGGCCCCCTTGGTACAGGTCCGCGCGTCCACGAAAGCCGGGCGGGCCTCGCCCGGCGCGACGGGCAGGTCCGCGCCGTGACCCGGCTGTTGCCCGACGAGGTGCCGGTGGCGCTGAGCTATCAGGGCACGACGCAGGCGGTGATGATGGCCAGCCCCGCCGATCTGGAGGATTTCGCCGTGGGCTTCACCCTCTCCGAGGGGATCGTCGCGGAGATCGGCCAGATCGAGAGCCTCGACATCCTGCACCACGATCAGGGCATCGAGGCGCAGATGTGGCTGGCGGGCGACCGGGCGGATGCGCTCTCGGCCCGGCGCCGGGCCATGGTGGGGCCGGTGGGCTGTGGGCTTTGCGGGATCGACTCGCTGGAGGAGGCCTGCCGCGCGCTGCCCGTGGTGCCCGATGCGGCCCTGCGCTTCACCGAGGCGGAGATCGGCGGGGCGACCGAGGCGCTGCGAGATCACCAGCCGCTGCACGATCTGTCCCGGGGCCTTCATGCCGCCGGGCTGATGCTGCCGGGGCAGGGGATCGTTCTGGCGCGCGAGGACGTGGGCCGCCACAACGCGCTCGACAAGCTGATCGGCGCCATGGCGCGGCGCGGCCTCGACGGGCGGGGCGGCGCGGTGGTGCTGACCTCGCGGGTCTCGATGGAGATGGTCCAGAAGACTGCCGTGGCGGGTATTCCCATGATCATCGCCGTCTCTGCCCCCACCGCCTATGCCGCGCGGCTGGCGGAGGAGGCGGGCATCACGCTGGCGGCCTTTGCCCGCGGCGGGGCCTATGACCTTTACGCCAATGCCGGACGTCTGGGCGCCGCCCGTCCCGGCCCGGAGGGGGAGCACACCGATGTCGCATGACAAGCTGATCTACATGGCGAACCAGATCGCCACCTTCTTCGAGACCCAGCCGGGCAGCGATCAGGCCGAGCACGTGGCCGATCACCTGAACGATTTCTGGGAGCCCCGGATGCGGGCGCAACTGCTGGCGATGGTCGCCCGGGGCGAGGCCGAGGGCCTGCGCCCGCTGGCCCGCGCGGCGATGGCGCACGTCCGCGCCCCCGCTGAGCAGGCCGACTGAGGGTCTCCGCCCGCGGGCCGCTGGCCGATGCGCTCGCCTGAGGCCGCCGGCCAAGGCCACCGACCAAGGGCCCCGGGGCGACGGTCTCTGCCCGATGCCTGAAGGGTGACGGCCCCGTCAGACGGCTTTCTTTGGACACCCGCAGCCCGAGGTACGGCGCGGCGGGCGTGCCACGGGCAGGACATGCCACCGCCTGTCCGCAGCTGCCTGTCCCCAGGGCAGGGGGCCGCGCATCCGTCGGGGCAGGGACAGTCCCGGGATCCCCTGTCACCCGACGCCGGTTTTCAAGACGTTGACAGCCCCCGTCTCTCACGCCAGCTAGACCGCGATTTGCGCAACGGTGGGACCCATGGCAGCTCTCAAGACCTTCATTGAATCGCGAACCTTCGAATGGGCGATCACCGCCCTCATCGTGATCAACGCGATCACCTTGGGGCTGGAGACCTCGCCGCGGGTCATGGCGGTGGCGGGTGACCTGCTGCTGACGCTGGACAAGCTGGTGCTGGCGGTCTTCGTCATCGAGCTGCTGGCCCGTTTCGCGGTCTATCGTACGAAGTTTTTCCATGACCCGTGGCGCATCTTCGACCTCTTCGTGGTGGGCGTGGCGCTGGTGCCGGCGACCGGCAGCCTCTCGGTCCTGCGGGCGCTCAGGATGCTGCGGGTGCTGCGGTTGATCTCGGTCGTGCCCTCGCTGCGCCGTGTGGTGGGCGGGCTGATCTCGGCCCTGCCGGGCATGGGCTCGATCGTGGTGCTGCTGGGGCTGGTGTTCTACGTCTTCGCCGTCATGGCGACCAACCTCTACGGCGCCAGCTTCCCCGAGTGGTTCGGCGACATCTCCTCCTCGGCCTACACGCTGTTCCAGATCATGACGCTGGAAAGCTGGTCCATGGGCATCGTGCGCCCGGTGATGGAGGCGCACCCGCTGTCCTGGACCTTCTTCATCCCCTTCATCATCGCCACGTCCTTCACGGTGCTGAACCTCTTCATCGGTATCATCGTCTCCGCCATGCAGGAGGAACATGAGGCCGCCGCCGAGGACGAGCGCAGCACCGCCGCCGACAACCAGCGCCTGCTGTTGCAGGAGGTCCGCGCCCTGCGGGCCGAGGTGGCGCGCCTCTCGGAGCGCACGGGCGCCACGGACTGAGGCCGCGCGCCTCGCGCCCGCGTCGCCGCGCGCGTCACGTCTCTGCCGATGCGCGTCTCACTCCCGCTCGGCGGCGAAGAGGCGCACCAGTTCCGCCTGCCTGCGGGTGCCGGTCTTCTCGAAGATCCGGGTCAGGTGGGTGCGCGCGGTCGAAACGGTGATCCCCAGCCGCGAGGCCGCGGCATCGCGGCCGTCGCCGCGCAGGATCTCGATGGCCAGCGTCGTCTCGGCGGGGGTCAGCTGGAAGTCCTCCTGCATCCGCCGCCGCAGGGCCGCGATCCGTGCCCCCTGATCGGTGAAGACCAGCAGCGCCGCGACCCGGTGCAGGCGCAGGGGCGTGCCGCCGGGATCGGGGCAGGGCAGGGCCTCGACGGTGACCGTGCCGCGCCCATCCGGATCGTAGGAGAGCCGCCCGCCCCGGGGCCGCTCCAGCCGGCGCTGGCCCGCGCAATTGGCGATCAGCCCCTCCAGCCGGGTGGTGAGCGCGGAAGTGGGCAGGGACAGGCGCCCGCCCGAGAGCCGCACCCCGCGCGGCAGGCCCGCCCGGTCCAGCGGTGCACCGAGGTCGGTGATCGGGCGGGCGTCCATGTCCACCGCCAGCGTGATCGCATCGGGCCGCCCGGCCCCCACGCCCAGCAACAGCGTCTCCATCGACAGCCGACGCATCCGCTGCTCCAGCTCCACCGCGCGCACCAGGTGCGGCAGCAGGAGCCCGAAGCGGCCCGCCGCCTCGGTGCCGATCTCGTCCGCGCGCTGGCTGGCCTGAAGCACCATCGAGGCAAAGCTGGGCCCCTGTTCCATCAGGTTCGCCGCAAGGCGTTCGATCCCCAGCCCGGATTTCGCCCAGTAGTCGTTGTGGAATTCGGACCCGGTGAAGGTCTCGCGCCCGGTGTCCTCGATCGAGGTGATCCGCCCGATCCCGGCCCCGGCCGTGGCCTTGACCGTGGGGTCCAGCCGCCACCAGCCGTCCTGCTCATAGGCGCGCACGACCTCCGGGTCGGCGCGCGGTGTCAGGACGGAGGAATACTGGGTCTCGGGGTCCACGACCACCAGCGCCGCATTCTCCACCGCGCAGAGATCGGCGATATGCACCAGCACGTCGGACCAGTCGAGCTGGCCGGCGGCGGCGGCATAAATCTCGTCTATGACACCCAGAAGATCGGTGCCCGGCGGTGTCCGCATCTCGAATAGCTCCCGCGTACGGCGGCTCGGCGGCGGGACTGAAATTGACCTGTTCAAAATAACGCAGAGACGCCGAGACCGCGCGTGATGCCCTTTATCATAAGGGGGAAATGGCCCCTGCGAAGAGGGAAACACTCTGTTCACCAAAAAAGATCGCCATATCGGACGTTGGTATGACGCAAGGTCATTTTCTGCGCTCTAGCCTGTGCTTGCGGCTAAGCCGGACGACCTGAATTTGATGAAGTTATTTCACCCCGGAGGAGAGCGCCCGCAGATTTCCCCAAATGTCGGCTCCATGCTGTGTCCGTGAGTGTGTGGAACAGGCTTTCTTCTGCGGGGGCTCTCCTTCCGAATGTGATAGCGCTGACATCGCCCGTAGTTCGGCCGCGTGTATTTTGACGCGGACCCGGTCGCGGGGCGCGTACGGTCAGCGGTGACGCCGCTCCGTCCTTGCCTGCGTGCCCGCTCCTTCCTGCCTCTCTTCGCCGTGGTCATCCTGCCCTCTGCCATGCTTCAATGGCGCGGGCGCGTTCCGCGTGATGTCAGGGGAAAATGCATGAGACCGAGTTGTCGAGCAGCGCCGTGGATCACGGGCCTCGCCGGGCTGCTCTGCGCGGCGCTTCAGGCTGCGCCACTGGACGCGCAGGCCCGACCGCCGGAACCGGCACGTCCGGCATCGCCTGCGGCACCGCCCTCGGCGGCACTGCCGGCGCGCCCGGCCAGCCCCTTGCGGCCGCCCGCGCCGCCGGTGCCGGAAACCGGGGTCGAGGGGCTGGGCTTCGGTCCCTGGACCGTGGCCTGCGATCTCTTCGACACGGCGGAGGAGGACTGCGTGCTGACCCAGCGGATCGGCTGGGTGTCTGACCGGCTGCGCCCGGTGGAGTTGCGCGCTTTCCCGGGGCCCGGGGGGCAGGCGGTGCTCTCGCTGCTGGTGCCGCCGGGGGCAGCGCTGCGGTCGGAGGTCCGGCTGGAGAGCGCGGCGGGCACAGCGCTGTCGCTGCCGTGGCAGTCCTGCGAATTCAGCTATTGTGAGGCGGCGGCATGGCTGCCGGTTGCCGCGCTTCAGGCGCTGGAGGGCCAGCCGCTCATCGGCCGCTACCGGCCCGAGGTGGACGGGCGGGAGGTGCGGTTCGAGGTCCGGCTCGACGGGATTGGCGCGGGGTTGGACGCGCTGCGGGCCGCGCGCTGGTGATAGCCCGCAGACAGCAGCAATGCGGCCGCTGCGGGCCCCGGGCGTCCTTGGCTATTCCGCTGCCGCGCGGGCGGCATGGGGCAGCAGGTAGGTCTGCGCCACCGGCGGCGTATTGACCCGGATCGGACAGGCATAGGCGTCGGACAGCAGCGCGTCGGTCAGCACCGCCTCGGGCCGGTCCTGCGCCATCACCCGCCCCTGAGCCAGCAGGGCCACGCTGTCCGAGAACATCGCCGTCAGGTTCAGGTCATGCATCACCGCCACCACGCCGCCGCCCGCATCGGCGAAGTCGCGGGCGATCTGCATCACCTGCAACTGGTGCCCGATGTCGAGGGAGGAGACCGGCTCGTCGAGGAAGAGCCAGCGGGCCGCGCCATGGGCCGTCGGCTCCCAGACCTGCACGAGGACGCGGGCCAGCTGCACCCGTTGCTGCTCGCCGCCCGACAGCTCCTGATACATCCGCCCGGCAAAGCCGCCGAGGCCGACGCGGGCGAGCGCCCGCTGGCTCAGGTCCGGCCCGCCCGCGTCGAGGCCGCCCTGCTGGCCAAGGCGCACCACCTCGCCCACGGTGAAGGGGAAGGAAAGCGGCGTGGCCTGCGGCAGCACGGCCCGCAGGGCCGCCAGCCGCCAGGGCTTCGTCTGCGCGACCTCGTGGCCGTTCAGCATGACCGAGCCCTCGTAGGCCAGTTCACCGGTCAGGGCCCGCAGCAGCGTCGTCTTGCCCGATCCATTGGGCCCGACGATGGAGGTCAGCGCACCGGGGCGGGCGGTGAAGCCTGCCTCCGACAGGATCGCGCGGCGGCCGAGGCGCAGGGTCAGGTCTTGGGCGATCAGCATGGTCAGAGCTCCAGCAGGCTGCGGCGGCGCAGCAGGATCCACAGGAAGAACGGCCCGCCGAGGGTGGCGGTGACGATCCCGATGGGCAGTTCGGCGGGGGCGATGATCACCCGGCTGATCACGTCCGCCGCCAGCAGCAGCGCCGCGCCCAGCAGGGCGGAGTTGATCAGCAGAGGCCGGTGATCGGGGCCCGAGACGAGGCGCAGCAGATGCGGCACCACGATGCCGACGAAGCCGATGCCGCCGCTGACCGCCACCGCGGCGCCCACGGCGCCCGCGACGGTAAGGATGGCGGTGCTCTTCAGCCGCTGCACGTCCTGTCCCAGATGCGCCGCCGCCGCCTCGCCAAGGGCGAGGGCGTTGAGACCGCGGGCCAGCGTCGGGGCCGCCGCGAGGGCCAGCAGCATCAGCGGGGCTGCGGTCAGCACCTTGGCCCATGTTGCCCCGGCGATGGAGCCCATGCCCCAGAAGGTCAGGTCGCGCAGCTGCGTGTCATCGGCCATGTAGACCAACACCCCGGACAGCGCGCCCGCAACCGCGCCGAGGGCGATGCCCGCCAGCAGCATGGTGGCGACCGAGGTGCGCCCGGAACGTGTGGCGATGGCATAGAGCAGCAGGGTGGAGACCCAGCCGCCGAGGAAGGCCGCCACCGGCACGGCGTACTGGCCCAGCGTCGCCGCCAGCCCGGCGGGCAGGACGCCCCCCAGCACGATGGCGGTGATCGCCCCCAGACCGGCGCCCGCGCTGACGCCCACAAGGCCGGGATCGGCCAGCGGGTTGCGGAAGAGCCCCTGCATCACCGCGCCCGACACGGCGAGCGAGGCGCCCACCAGCATCCCCATCGCCAGCCGGGGCAGGCGGATGTCGAAGAGCACGACCCGGTCGCGCAGCGAGAGTTCACGCCCGGCCAGCAGGTCGCCCCCGATCTGGCGCAGCGAGATGCCCGAGGCCCCCACCGTCAGGCTGGCGGCGCTGACCGCCAGCAGCAGGAGCACCAGCAGCAGGGTGACGCGCCGGGCGAGGCCCCGGCGGTCGCCGGTCGGGGCGGCGGCGGGTTCGCTGAGCGCCACCATCAGCTGTCGTGCCCCGCGCTTTGGAGTGCTGCGCTCAGCTCGGTCACGGCCTCGCCGACGCGGGGGCCGAAGCCGAGGAGCAGCATGCCGTCTATCCGCACCACCGCGCCGGATTGCCCGGCGGGGGTGATGGCGAGCGCCGGGTGGGCGAGCGCCTGATCGGCGGTGCCATGGCCCGCGTCGGCCGCCCCGCCGCGCGACATCATCAGGATGACATCGGGGCCGGCGGCGGCGATGGCCTCGTCCGTCACCGGCTTGTAGCCAGAGAAGGCGGTCAGCGCATTCTCGGCCCCGGCGAGGGTGATGATCCCCTCGGCCGAGGTGTCGCGCCCGGCGGCGAGGATACGCCCGCCCTGCATGGAGAGGATGAAGAGCACCTTCTTGGCGGGCCTGCCGTGGGCGGCCTCGGCGGCGGCGGCCAGCTGGGCATCGACGCTGTCGGCCAGCACCTGCGCGGCCTCGGGCACCTCCAGCGCCGCGCCCACGGCGAGGATCTTGGCGCGCACCGCCTCGGCGGTATGGCCGCCGGGCACCTCGATCATGGGGATCGCGGCGGCGCGCAGCATCTCCACCGCCTCGGGCGGGCCCGCGCCGTCCTCGGTCAGGATCAGGTCCGGGTCCACCGACATCAGCCCCTCGGGCGAGAGGGCGCGGATATAGCCCACGTCGGGCAGCGCCTCCGCCTCGGGCGGGTAGGTCGACGTGGTGTCCCGTGCCACCAGCCTGTCCTGCTGGCCGAGGGCATAGACGATCTCGGTCACGGAACCGCCGATGGAGGCGATGCGGCTGGCAGGCTCGGCCCAGAGGGCCGGGCCGACGAGGGCGAGGCAGGCGGCAAGCGCCGTGGAGCGCAGCAGGCCCATGGTCACGCCTCCGCCGTCTCGGTGGTGAGATCGGCCAGCAGGGCCTCCCACGCGGGGTAGTGATCGGCATCGGGTTTGCGCAGGCCGAACATCTGGAAGATCACCGTGCCCTCGGCGTCGAAGGCCTCGACCGAGATCGCCATGCCGCGGCGGGTGGGTTTCTCCACCAGCCAGACCTCGGCCACGTGATCGGCGCGCAGGTGCAGGTTGAACGTGGGATCGAGCACGTTCAGCCACGGGCCCATCGGCTTGATCGTGTTGAGCGGGCCGGAGTGGATCTGGATGCAGCCCTTGTTGCCCACGAAGATCATCACCGGCACCTGCGCCTCGGCCACCCGCTCGAAGAGGTCAGGCACGATCCGGGGCGAGAGGGGGCGCGCCAGCGGGGCACCGGCCACGCGGTAGGCGCCGAGGCGGTTCATCTTGAGCTTGGACACCAGCCCGAGGAACTGGTGCGAATCCGTCATGTTGTTCCAGAACTCGCGCAGCTTCTCGGCCTTCTCCGGGTCTGACTTCGGCGCTTCGGGGGCGCGGCGGGCCTCGACCGTCATCTCTTCCGACTGCTCGGGCAGGGCGAGGTCCGCGGCGATCCGGGCAAAGGCCGCCACGTCCGACCCCTCGCGGGAATAGATCTTGTGCACGGCGTCGCCCGCTGCATCGAAGATCATCAGCGCGGGGCGCCCACCGCCGAGGCCCGCCTCGGGGGTGACGGCAAAGGCATGAACCCAGAACTTGGGGAAGATGCGCAGGTCGATCTCGCCGTTCAGCACCATCGAGGCATGTTGCCCGCCGCGGTAATGATCGTAATGGCCGATCTTCTCGTGCACGCAGCTTTCGGTGCGAGTCAGGGCCATGACCTCGCCCAGTTCGGCCACGCGGGGCACCAGCTGGTCGGGATCGGCGCTGATCCGGGTCACGCCATGGCCCGTGAAGGCCGCGACCAGCTGGCCTTCGGTGATCTTCAACTGGTGGGCGAGGTCACGGATGCGCAGCTTGTCATGCGCCTTGCGGGCGGCGCGGATCGCCTCGGGCGAGAGGACAGCGGAGGGGGACGAGAGATCCTGCATGAGGGGCTCCTTCAGGGACAGCGTGTGAGGGGAATGCACCTGGCTGTCGCCGGAAGGGCGGCATGGCTGGATTGCAACAGTCATGAATCGGCGGCGTCAAAAGTGCCGCGAGATTTCTTGACAGATTTAATCGGGTTAGGTAGGCGACGCAAGACCGCGCTGCCCTCGGCGCGTCGCCAATCCGAAAATTTGAACGTGCCAGCCCTTTCGCCAGCCATGTTTCGCGCATGTCCAGAAAGGGACCCCGATGACCGCTTCCTCCCGAATGCGGGCCCTGTTGCTGTGCTCCACGGCAACGGCCCTCGTGCTTGGCGCCATGCCTGCCTCTGCGCAGGACAGTGACGCCCCCATTGTCCTCGATGAAATCAGCGTCGCACAAAGCAAGCGCGGCGTGCGCACCGACACCGCCACCGCGATCACCGTGGTGGAGCAGGAAGAGATGGAGGACCGGCAGGCCTCGACCGTCTCGGAGCTGGTGGATTCGGTCCCCGGCGTCACCCTGCTGAACAGCGGCACGCCGGTGGGCGCAGGCATCAACATCCGCGGCTTCGGGGCCAACGGCACCTATGGCACCGACCAGAAGGTGCTGATCATGATCGACGGCGCCACCGTGGGGAGCGAGGAGCTCTACCGCATCGGCACCCAGCTCTATACCGATCCCGAGCTCTACAAGCAGGTCGAGGTGGTGCGCGGCATGGCCGGCACCTTCGAATACGGCTCCGGCGTGATCGGGGGGATGCTGCGCCTCGACACCAAGGACGCCTCTGACTTCACCGGCGGCGAGGTCGGCTTCCGTGCGCGCCAGACCCTGCAATACGGTTCCAACGGGGACGAGATGGTGTCCTCCTCCATCCTTGCGTGGCAGCCGACGAAGAACGTCGAGTTCCTGGGCAACTACACATGGCGCCAGATGGACGTGCAGGAGGACGGCGCGGGCAATGACATCGGCTCCGAGGGCTACGAGCTGCCCTCTTGGATGGTGAAGGGCAAGGTGACCTTCGGCGATGGCGACAACCAGACGCTGACGCTGTCCTACACCGACACCCAGACCGACGAGCGGGACGTGCCCTATGACAGCTTCGGCTTCACCAGCGGCATCTTCGGCAATGTCGACCGGCAGACCCATTCCAAGACCGCGGCGCTGAAGTACTCCTACGACAGCCTCGACACCGACCTGATCAACCTGACGGCCATCCTCTCCTATGCCGATCAGGAGATCGAGAGCGAGGGCGTCAGCGGCCAGACCGGCGGGTTGGCCGACATCGTCAATGCCGACAACCAGTACGAGACCACCAAGCTGACCGTGAAGAACGAGGCGCTCTTCAGCACCGGCCGGCTGAGCCACAGCCTGCGCACCGGGGTCGAACTGATCCACAAGAAGCGGTTGGAGGCCTCCTCCGCGCCGGGCGGCACCGACAAGCGCTTTGCCGTCTTCGCGGTGGATGACATCGACTTCGGCAACGGGCTGCTGCTGACACCCGCGCTGCGCTACGAGACCCAGTCCATCGAGGGCGATGCCTACGACAGCTACGACAACGACGCGCTGATGGGCGGGCTGACGGCGCGCTATGCCTTCGGCAACGGCTGGGCGGTCTTCGGCTCTGCCGCCTATACCGAAAGCCTGCCGATCATCGACGACCTTGGCACCCCCGGCTACATGACCCAGCCCGAGAAGGCACGCAGCTACGAGCTCGGCTTCTCCTATGACCGCGACGGGCTCTTCGCCGCGGGCGATGCGCTGCGGCTGAAGGTGAATGCCTACCACACCGAGATCTGGGACATCACCTCCTACTCGGGCATCACCGATGCGCGGATGCAGGGGGTCGAGCTGGAGGCCGGCTACAGCCTCGCCTCGGGCTACTACATGGATGTGAACGCCAACCTCGTGCATGGCGAGGATGCCACCCCGGGGGCCAGCGACGATTACTGGGACGGCACGCCGGCGGATGAGCTGCGGGTCACCTTCGGCAAGCGCTGGGGTGAGATGGTGGACGTGAGCTGGGAAGTCGTGGCCGACGCGGAGATGGATCGCTCCTCCTCGCCGTCGGATGGATTTGTCGTCCACAACTTGCGCACTACCTATCGCCCGCAGGAGGGCGTCCTGCGCGGAACCGAGATGCGCTTCGGGGTCGAGAATGTCTTCGACACCGAGTACACGCCGCATCTCTCCACCCGGCCGGCCGCCGGGCGGACCTTCAAGGTGACGCTGGCCAAGACATTCTGATGCCTCATTTCTGTGAGGTACTGACTTTCTGAGCCGTTTCCCTCGGCACTCAGAGGCGGGTCGGGTCCCATGTGGCCCGGCCCGTTTCTGTTTTCAGGGGCCTTATTTTGGGCTCTGGTTTCGGGGTCCCTTTTCAGGGCGCGTTCGGGGCGCGCGCTTGGGGGGCGGTGTCGGGCCCGCCTCGGCCGCCGGGGGTCAGAACTCCCGCGTCAGCCCGAGGGAGGCGGCGAAGTTCTCGTAGCCGTAGAACCCGACCGAGGAGGTCTGCCGCTCGGCCTCCAGCTCCAGCACCGGGGCGAAGCCGCGGAGCGTCAGCCGCCGGTGCAGCAGGCGCAGCGTGGCGGTCACGCGTTCCTCCTTGCGGGTCGCACCGAAGAGCGGGGCCGGGGCATCGTAGTCCGCCCGGCGGAGGCCAAGGTCGAACGAGGCCATCACCCCGCCCCGGAAGGCATAGCTCGCCCCCAGTGTCAGCTCACCCGCTGTCAGGGAATAGCTGGCCACCTCTGCCGCCGTCCGCTCGCCGCGCAAACCGACGCGCAGCAGCAGTTGCGGCGTCACCGCGTGGCTGTAGCCGAGGAAGAGCAACATGCGCGGCCCGTCGAGCGCGGTGAAACGATCGTGGTCATGCCACTCCACCGTCGCCGCGGCCTCGATCCGGCCGCGCTGGCTGAGCATCCGCGCGTAGCCGAGCGTCACGCCCGGCGCCATGGAGAAGCCGCGCCCGTCGATCCAGCGCCGGGTGTAGCTGAGGCTCGCCTTGCTGCGCCCGCTCTCCAGCGCGCCATGGAGCAGCCCGACCTCGGCCCGGGCCTGCACATCGTTGGGGGCGTAACCGTCATAGAGCGTCGCATCGAACGAGAGCGCCAGCCGCGCCCGGGTGGCGGGGGCGACGAGAGGGGCATAGGCCAGCCCGGCCTCGATCCCCAGCCCTGTGGCCGCGCGGGCCCGGGCGCTGTCGCGCAGGGTGAACTCCCGCCCGTCGATCACCACCGTGCGGTCGCTCGTGGCCTTGAACGGGTTGCTCTCCGGCTCGAGGCTGAAGGCGAGGTGTCCGCTCCAGACCCGCCCCTGATCGAGGCCCGACAGGCTGCGCTGGACCCGGTCGCGCTGATCCGCGGTCAGGGTGCCGCCGCCCGCCTGCCGCAGGTGGAAGGCCGCACGCTCGTCCTGCCCGAGGCTCTGCAGCACCTCGCCGAGGGCGAGGCGGAAGGCGCCCACGTCGGGCCGCGCGGCGACCAGCGGTTCGAGGTAGCGCAGGGCCTCCTCCGGGCGGCCGGTGTCGCGCATGAGCACGGCGAGGGCCCAGAGCCGTTGATGCTCCTCGGCGCGGCTGGCGGGGCGCCAGGCCATCAGAAGGGCCTCCGCCTCCTCCGTGCGGCCGGCCTGCATCAGGGCCCGCGCCGCGCCGTAGGTCGTGGCGGCGGTGCCGGACGGGGTGGCGGTCTCTGCCCGATCGGGGATCGGGGCCCCGTCCTGGGCGCGGGCGACAGAGACCGCCGGGAGGCCAAGCAACAGTGCGACGAGGATGGGCCACGCCCCACTGCGCCGCCTTTCGCGCCGTCCCGCAGGCGACGGGGACCGGGGGCAGCCGGGCTGCCCGGTCTCCGACGCGCAGCGGTCGGCGGAAGGGGATGAAAAGGGATTGGTCATTGCAAAAGGGATTTTCGGGGACAGGGCGATCCCAGGCTGTCTCGGGGTGCAACCGGGGACCTCCCTGTCCACGCGCGCTGCGCTGGGCTCAGCGTTCGACGTAGAAGGTGCCGGCGCCCTGGATGTCGCCGAAGCCGTTCGTCGTGTCGAACCAGACCGCCTGCGCCGGGCCGACGATCGCCTGGCCTTCGGAGCCCAGGAACGTCCCGCCGAGGCTGAGCAGAACGTCATCGGCATTGCCGTCGACCTCGAGGTTGCCGACCAGGCTGACCGAGGCCGCGCCCGCAGCCACGTCGACACTGCCGCCGGTGGGCAGCGGGATGGTCTGGACCGTGCGGCTGACGGTGCTGGGGAAGCTGTTGGCCTCGGCCTCGGCGACGGTCATGGTGCCGTTGGCCGCGAATTCTGCCCCGTCAAAGGTACCGCGCACGTTCTGCGCGGTGCCGGACCAGGGGGTGCCGGCCTGTCCATCGGTCCAGTCAAGGTCAAGCGCGAGATCGGCGAAGGCCTCGCCCCGGTTCGCGCCCGAGGTGGTGTCGACCAGATCGACCCGTGCCGCGCCGGTGAAGCTGGCATCCAGCCGGGTCGGCATGTCGCTGGTGGGGGCCTGTCCCGAGACCCGGTCGAATTCGGCCTGGAAATCGGCGGCGGTGACCGGCGCCGTGGTGCCGCCGCCGCTGCCGGAGCCGCCAGAGCCGCTGCCCAGGCAGCCGGCGACCGAGAGGCTGGCCAGCGACAGGGCAGAGAGGCGGAAAATGCCTTGAATAGTCATTGCGTCAAACTCCTTCGGACCGGGGTATCGTCCCGGGTGGATGGATAAGAGAGTAAGCAAGCCACACCGTCGCCCCCCTGAACGGGGGGAGGACCGGAAGCCGTTGCTTTGAAAGGCATTCGAGGCCAATCTGCGGGTATTTCGCCGCTTCGCGGTAAATAATTGATTAATGCAGCTCGGGTCCGGTTTCCGCGTGCCCCGGGTGGGAGGGGAATATGTTCAGGTCACCGGTTCAGACGATGCTGGCCATGGTCGCGCTCGCCTGCGCGATCACGGCTGTGGTGGTGGGGCTCGCGCTGCGTGAACCCTACCTTGGAGTGGACCTGCGGGCCGGGGCGGCCGCGGCCTCCGGCGAGGGCGTCACCGTGGCCCATGTCACCGCAGGCGGACCCGCCGCGCAGGCCGGCCTCGTGGCGGGCGATGTCCTGGTAGCGCTGTCGCCTGTGTCGGGCGGTTCGGGCGCGGGGCTGCGCCTGCCGTTGCGGCCCGTCGACCTGATCGAGGAACCCGACGCCCTGCCCACCGTCACCGCGATGCGGGGCTTCTTCGCAGAGCAGGGCGCGCGTCACGGGCTGCTCTCCGCGGGACCGGTCGCGCTGGAGGTGCGGCGCGGGGGCGAGAGCCTGCGCCTCGTGGCGGAGCCCGCCGGCCACCGTCCGGTGGGCGACCTGCCGTGGGTTTTCTGGACCCAGCTCTTCGTGGGCTTCGCGGCGGTCGTCCTGGGAGGCTGGGCGCTGTCGCTGCGCGGGAGCGAACCCGGGGTGGTCTGCCTCGCGCTCGCCGGTGTGGCGCTCTCGCTCTCGGCCAGTGCGGCGGCGCTCTATTCGACCCGCGAACTGGCCCTGCCGGAGGCGCTCTTCGCGCGGGCCTCGGCGGTGAACACCCTGGGCTCGATCGGTTTCGGCATCGCGATGATCTGCCTCTTCCTGCTGTTCCCGCGCCGCTACCTGCCACGCTGGGTCGTGGGCGCGGTGATCGCCGTCTTCGGCACATGGATGGTGCTGGCGGTGACCCGCGCGCTGGAGCCGGTGGCGATGATCATCCACATCCCCGTGCTGGTCGAGATGATCTGCATCCTGCTGGCGGCCGGCGGACAGGTCTGGGCCACCCGGGGCGATCCCCATTCCCGCGCCGCGCTGCGCTGGTTCGGGCTCTCTGTTTTGCTGGGGGCCGGGGGCTTCGTGGGAATGGTGGCCCTGCCGCAGGCGCTCGGGCTGGCGCCGCAGATGTCGCAGGGGCATGCTTTCCTGCTCTTCCTGCTGATCTACGTGGGCCTCGCGCTCGGGGTCGCGCGCTACCGGCTCTTCGAGCTGGAACGGTGGGCCTATGACATCCTGTTCTACGCCGGTGGCGTGGCGATCCTGCTGCTGCTCGATGCGGCGCTGATCTGGGCGGTGGCGCTGGACCAGCTGCCCGCCTTCTCGCTGGCGCTGATGGCGGTGGCCTTCCTCTACCTGCCGATGCGCGAGCGGCTGGGGCGGATGTTGTCCTCGACCCCGCAGCTGCGGACCGAGGAGCTCTTCGACCGGATCGGCGCGGTGATCCTCTCGCCCGGCGGGCAGAGCCAGTCGGAGCGGATGCGCCAGCTGCTGACCGACCTCTTCCATCCGCTGCACATCGCCGAGGCGCCGGGGCCGGTGCCCGTCGCGCGGCTGCTGGATGGCGGTGCGGTGCTGGAGGTGCCGGGCGTGGACCAGGCGCCGCCGCTGCGGCTGCACTGGGCCCGGCGCGGCAAGCGGCTGTTCTCGCCCCGTGACGTGGATCGCGTGCGCCAGATCCTGCAGATGATGACCCAGGCGGTGGAGCGTCTGCGGGCCTACGACGCGGGCGCCGAGGAGGAGCGCAGGCGCATCAACCGCGACATGCACGACAACATCGGCGTGCAGTTGCTGGGCGCGCTGCACAGCGCCGATCCGCAGCGCAAGGACGCGCTGATCCGCCAGACCCTGACCGACCTGCGCGAGATCGTGTCGAGCCCGGCCGGAGAGCCGGTGCTGCTGGACGACCTGCTGGGCGACATGCGCGCGGAGATTGCCGACCACCTCGGCGCGGCGGGGATCGCGCTGAGCTGGGAGGCGGCCCCGGCGCCGGCACAGGAGGTGGCGCCCCATGTGGCGAACTCGATCCGGGCGATCCTGCGCGAGGCGGCGGGCAACGTGCTGCGCCACGCGGATGCCACGGCGGTGACCGTGCGCATCGGCCTTGCGCTGACCGGGGAGGGGGTGCTGGACCGGGTGATCCTAGAGGTGACCGACGACGGGCGCGGGCCGGCACGCGCCCGTGCCGAGGCGGAGGGACCGGGGCCGGGGCAGACTTCGGGGCAGACTTCGGAACCAGCTTTGCGCCGGGGCTCGGGCAACGGGCTGCGCAACCTGCGGGGGCGGACGGAGGCCCGGGGCGGGCAGTTCGCCTTCGGTGCGGGGCCCGGCGGGCAGGGTGCGCGGCTTCGGGCGGTGCTGCTGAACGAGGCCGTGGCCCCCCTGCGCGAGGGCCTGCGGGATGCGGGGGAGTAGGGCCATGAGACGGGTGCTGATCCTCGAGGATATCGCCGAAACGCGTGACTGGCTCTGCGCGCTGGTGGCCGCGGCCTTCGACGGGGTGGAGATCGAGACCGCGGGGATGCTGCGGCAGGCGCGGGGGCTGCTGGGGCGGCCCTACGACCTTGCGCTGATCGACCTTGGCCTGCCGGACGGGTCGGGGCTCGACTTCCTGCGTCAGATGCGGGTGCAGTCGCCCGGGACGATCTGCGTGGTGACCACGGTCATGGGCGATGACGCCACGGTGGTGGGCGCGCTCTCGGCGGGGGCGGAGGGCTACCTGCTGAAGGAGAACCCGGCCGAGGTGCTCTCGCGCCAGCTCCGGCAGATCGGCGACGGGGTGCCCGCGCTCTCGCCCGCGATCGCCCGGCGCATCATGGAGCATTTCCGCTACACCGGCCCGAGCGCGGGCGAGGAGCAGCAGTTGACGGAGCGCGAGCGCGAGGTGCTGGCGCTGATCGGCCGCGGTCTGCGCAACGCCGAGGTGGCCCGCGAGCTTGGCATCGCGGAGACCACGGTGGCGGGCTACATCAAGGCGGTCTACCGCAAGCTGGGCATCTCCTCGCGGGCCGAGGCCGCCTGGCACGCCGCGCGGCTGGGGCTGCGCCCGTCGGAGGGGGCCTGACTGGCTCTTGACCGGGCGCGGGAGATGACCTGCCGGAGGCGCTGACGCGCCACATGATGTTTTGCGGCCCGGTCCCCGGGCCGCGCGTCCCCTGCGGGGACGGGGGCGGGGATGGGAACCGGGCCGGGCAGGAGAGCGCGAGGAGGACGGGGGCAGGTCGCACGCCTCCGCGCGAACTTCAGTGCGGGCATCCGCCCCGGCACCGACCCTGAGACCGCGCCTCCGATCTGCCCTGACATTTGCGTCAGGAGGGCCCCGGACGGGGCTGCGTGCGGATTTCCGCTCTCGCATCCCGGCGGTGGCTTGCCTATAACCGGAGGCGAGCGCTTATCTGGAGTCGACCGATGCCCGGTGAACTGTCCCCGATCGACAAGGCGAAATTCGTCGCCGCCCGCAAGGCCGTCGACTATGTCGAGGATGGCATGCGCGTCGGTCTCGGCACCGGGTCCACCGCCGCGTGGATGGTCCGTTGCCTGGGCGAGCTGGTCCGGGAAAACGGCCTGCGCATCAAGGGGGTGCCGACCTCCACCCGCACGGCGGAACTGGCGCGGGAACTGGGCATCGACGTGATCTCCCTCGACGAGGCGAAGTGGCTGGACCTGACGATCGACGGTGCCGATGAATTCGACAGCGACCTCAACCTGATCAAGGGCGGCGGCGGCGCGCTGCTGCAGGAGAAGATCGTGGCCACCGCCAGCGACCAGATGATCGTCATCGCCGATGTCGCCAAGGAGGTGGAGACACTGGGCGCCTTTCCCCTGCCGCTGGAAGTGATCCCCTTCGGCTGGCAGACGACGCAGGCGCTGATCGAGGAGATGCTGATCTCGCTCGACGTGATGGGCCGGGAGACCAGCCTGCGCATGAACGGCCCGCGTCCCTTCATCACGGACGAGGGCAACTACATCATTGACCTCCACCTGAACCGGATCGGAAACGCCCGCCAGCTGGCGATGGCCGTGAACCAGATGCCGGGGGTGGTTGAAAACGGGCTTTTCATCGATATCTGCGACGTGGTGATCGTCGGGCACGGCAACGGCAAGGTCGAAGTGCGCGACATCAACGAGGGCACGGTCGAGGAGAGCCGGCTCGATTTCCTGGAGGAGGAAAACCTGTTCTCGGATCTGGGCGAGTAAGGAGCATCCATGACTTTCGACTACGACCTCTTCGTCATCGGCGGCGGCTCCGGCGGGGTGCGCGCGGCGCGCGTGGCTGCCGGTGAAGCAGGCGCCAAGGTGGCGCTGGCTGAGATGGACCGTTACGGCGGCACCTGCGTGATCCGCGGTTGCGTGCCCAAGAAGCTGATGGTCTTCGCCAGCGAATATTCCGCCATCGCGGAAGAGGCCTCCTCCTACGGCTGGTCCGTGGGCGAGATGTCCTTTGACTGGGACACGTTCAAGACGCGGCTCAACAAGGAACTGGACCGGCTGGAAGGCGTCTATCGCAAGCTGCTGGCGGGCTCCGGCGTGACGACCTTCGATGCCCGCGCCAAGGTGAAGGACGGCCATACGGTCGTGCTCTCCACCGGCGAGGAAATCACCGCCAAGCACATCCTTGTCGCCACCGGCGGCCGCCCCGTGCGCCCCGAGATCCCCAATGCCGAGCTTGGCATGGTCTCGGACGACGTGTTCCACATGGACAGCCTGCCGAAGTCGATCCTGATCGTCGGCGGCGGCTATATCGCCAGCGAATTCGCGGGCATCTTCAACGGGCTCGGCGTCGAGGTGACGCAGTTCTACCGTGGGGCGCAGATCCTGCGCGGCTTCGACGACGAGGCCCGCGGCCTGATCGCCGAGGAGATGCAGCAGAACGGCATCGACCTGTCGCTGGGCACCAACATCGAGACGATGGAACCCGTCGAGGGCGGCATCCGCGTGAAGGCCACCACCGGCGAGGAGAAGGTCTTCGAGAAGGTGCTCTTCGCCACCGGCCGCGACCCGAACACATGGGACATGGGGCTGGAAGAGGCGGGCGTGACGCTGGGCCGTCGCGGCGAGATCGTGGTGGATGCCTATTCGCAGACCACCGTGCCCTCGATCTATGCCATCGGCGACGTGACCGACCGGGTCAACCTGACCCCCGTCGCGATCCGCGAGGGCATGGCCTTCGTCGAGACCGTCTTCAAGGGCAACCCGGTCAGCCCGGATCACGACCTGATCCCGACCGCGGTCTTCACCCAGCCGGAATTCGGCACCGTGGGCCTGTCGGAAGAGGCGGCCCGCGACCTGGAGCCGATCGAGGTCTACACCACGTCGTTCCGGCCGATGCAGACCTCGTTCGCGGATCGGCCCAACCGGGTGCTGATGAAGCTGATCGTCAGCCAGGAAAGCCGCAAGGTGCTGGGCTGTCATATTGTCGCGCCGGGCGCGGGCGAAATGATCCAGCTGGCGGGGATTGCCGTTAAGATGGGTGCGACGAAAGAGGATTTCGACCGCACCGTGGCGGTACACCCCACGATGTCGGAAGAGATCGTGACGATGCGCAACCCGACGCGCAAATCTTGAATCCTTGCCCTCAACTGCACAGGTTGAGGGCAGACATGTTTATCAGGGAAGGAAGTTCATGGCTGGCAATTCTGGCGGCCCCTGGGGGGGAGGCTCTTCGGGAGGCGGCGGCGGCGGACGCCCACCTGGCCCGCAGGGTGGTGGAAACGGCGGCGGACGGCGCCCGGACGGTGACGGGCCACAGATTCCGGACATCGACGAACTGGTCCGCAAGGGCCAGGATCAGCTGCGCGTCCTCATGGGGGGCCGCGGCAACAACGGTGGCCGCAACGGCGGCAACGGCAACGGACCCCGCGGTTCGGGGCCGATGTTCACGCGCTCGACCATCGGGCTGGGCATCCTGGGTGCGGTCGCGCTCTGGGCCTTTGCCAGCTTCTACACGGTGAAGCCCGAGGAACAGTCGGTCGAACTCTTCCTCGGCAAGTATTCCTCCACCGGTCAGCCCGGTCTGAACTTCGCGCCCTGGCCCTTCGTGACCTACGAAGTCGTGCCGGTGACCAGCGAACGGAACGAGGAGATCGGCGTCGGCGGGCAGGGGACCAACGCGGGCCTCGTGCTGACCGGCGACGAGAACATCGTCGACATCGACTTCCAGGTGGTCTGGAACATCTCGGACCCGGCGAAATTCCTGTTCAACCTGCGCGACCCGCGTATGACCATCCGGGCCGTGTCGGAATCCGCCATGCGCGAGATCATCGGCCAGTCGGACCTGTCGCCGATCCTCAACCGGGACCGTGGCCTGATCGCGGGCCGCCTGCAGGACCTGATCCAGAGCTCGCTCGACAGCTATGACAGCGGCATGAACGTGATCCGCGTCAACTTCGACAAGGCCGACCCGCCCGCGCAGGTCATCGACGCCTTCCGCGAAGTGCAGGCCGCCGAGCAGGAGCGCGAGCGCCTGACCAACCAGGCCGACGCCTATGCCAACCGCGTTCTCGCCGGGGCCCGCGGTGAAGCCGCGCAGGTGCTGGAGGAATCCGAAGGCTACCGCGCGCAGGTGGTCAACGAGGCCGAGGGTGACGCAAGCCGCTTCACCGCCGTCCTTCAGGAATACCAGCGTGCGCCTGACGTGACCCGCCGCCGTCTCTACCTCGAGACGCTCGAAGCGGTGTACGGCGACGTGGACAAGATCATCATCGACGAAGGCGCCACCGGCGGTTCGGGCGTGCTGCCCTACCTGCCGCTGAACGAGCTGCGCCGAACCACCACCGAAGGAGGGAGCAACTGATGCGCAAGGCAAGTGTCATTCTCCCCGCCGTCGTCGTCGCCATCGTGATCTTCCTGTCCTCGGTCTTCATCGTGGACGAACGCGAAAAGGTGCTGGTGCTCCAGTTCGGCCGGATCGTGGACGCGAAGGAAGAGCCCGGTCTCGCCTTCAAGATCCCGCTGATCCAGGAAGTGGTGCGCTACGACGACCGGATCCTCAGCCGCGACATCGACCCGCTCGAAGTCACGCCGCTGAACGATCGCCGTCTCGTGGTAGATGCCTTCGCGCGCTACCGCATCGTGGACCTCTACCAGTTCCGGCAAGCTGTCGGCACCGGTGGCATTCCCGCCGCGGAATCGCGTCTGGACTCGATCCTGCGTGCCCAGACCCGCGAAGTGCTCGGCTCCGTCACCTCGAACGAGATCCTCAGCCTGAACCGGGATGAGCTGATGGGCCGTGTCCGTCAGGGCGCCCTGGCCGAGGCCCGGGAACTGGGCATCGAGATCGTGGACGTCCGCCTGAAGCGCACCGACCTGCCGCGCGAAAACCTTGACGCGACCTTTGCCCGGATGCGGGCCGAACGGGAACGCGAAGCGGCAGACCTCGTCGCCCGCGGGAACGAAGCGGCCCAGCGTATCCGCGCACAGGCCGACCGGACCCAGGTCGAGATCGTCTCGGATGCCAACCGTCAGGCCGAGATCGTCCGCGGCCAGGCCGATGGTGAGCGCAACAGGATCTACGCTGAAGCCTATGGTGCGGACCCGGAGTTCTTCCAGTTCTACCGCTCCATGTCCGCCTACCGTGCCTCCCTGAAGGGCGAGAACTCGACCATGGTGCTGTCGCCGGACAGCGAGTTCTTCACCTACTTCAAGGACGATGGTGCGGCCAACGCCCCGGTGCCCATGGCGGCCCCGGCCGAGGACGCAACTGCCGTGGAGACGCCGGCGGACGCTGCGCCCGCGATCGAAGGCGGTGCCCCCGTGGCGCCTGATGCGCCTGCGGCCGCGCCCGAGGCAGAGACTGCGACAGAGCCTGAGGCAGAGCCAGAGGCGCCGGTGACCGCCGCGCCCGAGGCTCCGGCCGATGCGGCCCCGGCAGAGGCTGAGACCCAGCCGGCCGGGCAATGATCGCAAACCTGTTCCTGGCCTTCGGGCTGGTACTGATCGTGGAGGGGCTGGCCTATGCGCTGGCCCCTTCGCTTGTGGAGCGCCTGCTGGAGGCGCTGCGCGCGCTCGACGAGGGGCAGCGCCGCCTGCTGGGGCTGGCGGCCATGGCCGTCGGCCTTGTCTTCGCCTGGGCGGCGAGACATCTCGGGGCGTGATGTCCGGCGGCTGATCAGGTGGTCAGAAGGGGTGCGACCCCGTGCCCTACGGCCCGGACGGGCAGCCCCCGCGGGGCGCGCTGAAAATCCTTTGAAGGATTTTCCCACGAATTTTCCAAAATTCTTGTTTGATATCGGGGCCGCTCGGCGGTCCCTCGCCAGTAGCGGCGGGAAAGCCGCACCTGCGTTACAGATCTCTCACGCCCTCTTGACACAATGAGATAGGCTTTGAGTTGCGGGTTCTGCACCCTAGATTACAAATGACAGCAGGTCCTCCGGCGACGCCGGGGGGGTACATTCCGGGAAAAAGGAGAAATACGGGTATGAAACATCAGGCAGTTTCCTCCCCATATCAGGATCGCAGCGGTCCCATGAAGGCCCTCTGGGTCGCCATGGTCGCGACCGTGCTGGTTCTGGTGCAGGCCATGCAGGCCTCGGCCCGGCCCGACAGTTTTGCCGACCTCGTCGACAAGTTCAGCCCGGCCGTCGTCAATATCACCACCTCCACCGTGGTGACCGGTGCATCGGACGACTCGCCCATCCTGCCCGAAGGCTCGCCCTTCGAGGATTTCTTCCGCGAGTTCCGTGACCGCAACCAGGAGCGTGACCGTCCCCGCCGTTCGGGCGCCCTCGGCTCCGGCTTCGTGATTTCCGAGGACGGCTACATCGTCACCAACAACCACGTCATCGAAGGTGCCGACGAGATCGGGGTGCAGTTCTTCAACGGTCTCGAACTGGACGCCACTGTCGTGGGCACCGACCCGAACACCGACATCGCCCTGCTGAAGGTCACGGCCGATGCGCCGCTGCCCTTCGTCAGCTTCGGCGACAGCGACGTGGCCCGCGTGGGCGACTGGGTCCTCGCCATGGGCAACCCGCTGGGGCAGGGCTTCTCGGTCTCCGCCGGGATCGTCTCGGCCCGCGGCCGTGCCCTGTCGGGCACCTATGACGACTTCATCCAGACCGACGCCGCCATCAACCGCGGCAACTCGGGCGGTCCGCTCTTCAACGTGGACGGCGAAGTCATCGGCGTGAACACCTCGATCCTCTCGCCCACCGGCGGCTCGATCGGGATCGGCTTCTCGATGGCCTCCAACGTGGTCAGCAACGTGGTCGATCAGCTGCGCGAATACGGGGAAACCCGTCGCGGGTGGCTCGGTGTCCGCATCCAGGACGTGACCGACGAGCTGGCGCAGGCGATGGATCTGCCCGAAGCGCGCGGCGCCATGGTCACCGACGTGCCCGATGGTCCCGCAGCCGAAGCCGGCATGAAGCAGGGCGACGTGATCCTGAGCTTCGACGGCAAGGACGTGGACGACACCCGGGGCCTCGTGCGCCAGGTGGGCAACACCGCCGTGGGCAAGGCCGTCCGTGTCACCGTCTTCCGTGATGGCAAGAACGAGACGCTGCGCGTCACGCTCGGCCGCCGCGAACAGGCCGAAGCGGCGATCCCCGCCGCCCAGCCGAAGGCCGAAGGCGAAGAGCCCTCCGAGAAGGAAGTCATGGGCATGACCCTTGGCGCCCTCACCCCGGAGGTGGCCGAACAGCTCCAGCTCGACGCCAATGCCACCGGTCTCGTGGTGATGGATGTCGACGAGATGTCCGACGCCTACGAGAAGGGCATGCGCGCCGGTGACGTGATCGCCGAGGCCGGCCGCGAGAAGGTCGAGACCCTGGCCGATCTCGAGACCCGTCTGGACGAGAGCCGCGAGGCAGGCCGCAAGCTGATCATGCTGCTGGTCCGCCGTGACGGCGATCCCCGCTTCGTGGCCCTGCCGATCAGCGAAGACTGAGACCCCTTCACTTTCTCAGAGTGAACCAGCCGCCGGTGCGCCATGCGTACCGGCGGTTTGTCGTTCGGGGGCGCAGGGGCCCGGGCCTCAGCCCTCGATCGGCAGCACCGGGATCACGTCGCCCACCAGCGGCTCGGGGGCCTCCTCCACGGCCAGCAGGCCGAACTGCCGGGCGACCGCCAGCGAGAGCAGGCCGCTGTCGAGGCCCCGGGGCCGCTGGTAGCGGCGCAGCGCGGCGCGGGTGGCATTGTCCATCACGCCGGTGGCGGGACCGGAATAGACCTGCCGCGCCGCGAGGGCCCGTTGCAGCGAGGCGATGAACTCGGGCGTCAGCTCGTCATCGCAGGGGGTGCGGAACCAGACCTCGCGGCGCTCCTGCACGATGGTCTGGCGCACATCGGTGCGATAGCCTGCGGGCCGCGTAACGGTGCCGTCCTCGTCGCGGACCTCGGGGGCGGCCAGCACCTGCTCGGTCACGGTCTCGATCACGGCGGGGGTGAAATCGCGTTTCCAGCAGCTGCCCTCGGGCGCCCCCGGGGGCGCCTCGGAGCGGACCTGCGTCACCTCCGGCTCCCCTAGCCCGGGCACCGGGATGCCGGTGCAGGCCGCCGTCGCGCAGAGCAGTGTTAACGCCGCCAGCCGTGCCAAGCCCCTCGCCGGGCGGTGCGATGCGGCGCGCAGGGGGGCAGGTGCAGGGGGCAGGGCGGGGATCGCGGCAGGGATCGTGTCAGGGATCGCGTCAGGCCGGGGCGCCGGTACCCCCACGACGGGATCGGAAGGCCAGGACAAAGGGCCATGCGGCCGCGGGATCGCGGGGGGCTGGTGGCGCATTCGGGGGGCCTCTGCTTTTCTTGCCTCGGGCGGAGGGTGCCCGCACCTTTGCCCGGCAGAGTAACCGCTTTGCGGGCAGCGCGAAACCCTGAGGGCTGCAGGCCCGGCGTGCCGCGCAAAAGCACTGGCGGCCCGCGTCCGGCTTGGCTAGGAACGCAGGGGAGAATGACGGCAAGACCGGAAGAGGATACGCCATGGCCAAGATCACCTATATCGAGCACAACGGCACCGAACACGTCGTGGACGTGCCCAACGGCCTGACGGTGATGGAAGGCGCGCGCGACAACGGCATTCCCGGCATCGAGGCCGATTGCGGCGGGGCCTGCGCCTGCTCCACCTGCCACGTCTACGTGGACGCCGCCTGGGTCGAGAAGCTGCCCGGCAAGGAGGAGATGGAAGAGGACATGCTCGACTTCGCCTTCGAGCCCGATCCCGCCCGCTCGCGGCTGACCTGCCAGCTCAAGGTGACCGACGCGCTGGATGGGCTCGTCGTCACCATGCCGGAACGCCAGATGTGATCCGCGCGGCGGCTCTCCTCGCAGGCGCGCTCGCCCTCGCAGGCGGCGTGGCACGGGCGCAGGAGGGCTGCCACATCGTCGGGGCCAGCTACACGGCCCCGACTGACCGCTACCCCCACGGCGCCCTTGGCGACCCCTATGAATGGGGCGCGATGGACTGGCGGACCTCCTGTGGCCGGACGCTCGCCATCACCCTGCCGGAGGAGCTGGTCTTCGAGGACACCGCGCCACGGCTCGCCGATCTGGATGGCGACGGCGCGCCGGAGGTCATCGTGGTGGAAAGCCACCGCGATCTCGGCGCCCGGCTCGCGGTCTGGGCGCAGACGCCCGACGGCCCCCTGCGCCGCGCCGCCACCCCCGCCATCGGACAGCGCAACCGCTGGCTCGCGCCCCTCGGCACGGCGGACCTCGACGGCGATGGCCACGTGGAACTGGCCTACGTGGACCGCCCCCACCTGGCCCGCATCCTGCGCGTCTGGCGCTACCTGCCGGGGCAGGGGCTGGAACCGGTGGCGGACCGCCCAGGCCTCACGAACCATCGCTACGGCGAGACGGCGATCGAGGGCGGCCTGCGCGACTGTGCGGGCGAGGTCACGCTTGTGCTGGCGGATGCGGACTGGCGTCAGATCATGGCGGTCACGCTGACGGGGGCGGGGCAGGGGCCGGGGCAAGAGCTGGATGCCCGACCGGTCGGGCGCTACACCGCCGCGGCGCTGGAGGCCGCCCTGCGCTGCAATTGATGCGGCGCGATCCGCCCAGCCTTTCGTGATATCGCCCCGTTGCCGCGCCACGCGGCCATGCGCCCCCGGTGAGACACAGCGCAGGGCAATCACAGGCCTGCAAGTCACCCGATCACGCCCCCGCTTCCCGGCCCACAGTGTAGAGGCAAAGCCCCCCGAGGACGTCAGTGCAGGCTGTGACCGCTCTTCGCCACGCGGCGCCGCGGCGTCTCGGCGTCCCCGGTCTTGGCGGCGTTTTCGGCAGGTGCCTCGTCCGCCTCGGTCCCGCGCTTGATCCCGAGCGCCTTGCTCGCATCCTCGACCGTCAGGGTACCGGCGAGATAGGCCAGCACCGGCGGCAGGGTGCGCAGCGGGACGATGTGGGGCTCTTTCGTGGGGCGATACTTCCACGCCACCACGCCGCCGAAGGCCGCCATGGCCAGCACCAGAGGCCCGTAGGTGAACAGCCCGTCGACCCCGCCGGGCCGGCTCAGCAGCACCGCGACGGTCCCGAGCGCGATCAGCACGCAGAGCACGCCGACCCCGGACATGATCCAGCGCGACCACCCGGTCTCGGAGAGGGTCACGGGCATTTCGGGGTCATGGTCCAGCAGGTGATCCACCACCGCCCCCACGAGCGCGAGATGGGTCGTCATGTCCTCGTCACTGCGCGAGGTCGCCTGTTCGCCGGTGATGGGGATCTGGTCGCGGTTGCGGCCCCGGAACACGTCCATGCGGCGGATCAGGCGACCATGCTGCTTGTGCTGCACCAGTTGAAGCCGGGTCACGTCGGCCAGTCGGACGCGCATGCCCAGTGGGCCCATCAGCATCCCGCGACGCAGGCTGTAGGTCACCGGCCGCTTCAGCGGCGCGGGCTTGTAGGTGAACTCCTGCCCTTCGCTCATCTCGCCTTCCCTCGTGGCACCGCGACTTGCCGCCCCCGCGCGGGAGAGGCGCGGCGGGACGGTCGGGTCGCGCGGTCGCGCACCCCCGTTCCATGATGTCTCATTTCCGTCGGGGAATTTCTATCCCCCTGCCGCGCAAAAGATGCGGATCAGGCGCAATTTGACGCGAAAGCGCTTCGCCCGGGCTGGATCAGCCCAGCATCCGCCAGCCGATGTCGCTGCGGTAGAAGCCCTCGGGCCAGTCGATGCGCGCGGCCATGGCATAGGCGCGGTCGCGGGCCTCCTGCAGGCTGGCGCCCCGTGCGGTGACGTTCAGAACGCGCCCGCCCGTGGCCAGCACCTTGCCGCCCTCCGCCTTGGTCCCGGCATGGAAGCACATCTCGAAGGCGGTCTCGGGCAGGGCGTCGAGGCCGCGGATCTCCGTGCCCTTCTCGTAGGCGCCCGGATAGCCCCTGGCGGCCAGCACCACGGTCATCGCGTGATCGTCGGCCCAGTTCACCCGGGCCTCGGCCAGGCGGCCATCGGCTGCGGCATGCATCAGGTCCAGCGCCTGCGCGCCGAGGCGCAGCATCAGCACCTGGCATTCCGGATCGCCGAAGCGGACGTTGTATTCCACCAGCCGCGGCTGGCCGTCCTTGATCATCAACCCGACGTAGAGCACGCCCTGGTAGGGGGTGCCGCGCTTCGCCATCTCGCGCAGCGTCGGGCGCACGATCTGCTCCAGCGCCTTCTCCGCGATCTCGTCGGAGAGGACGGGGGCGGGGGAATAGGCGCCCATGCCGCCGGTGTTCGGGCCCTCGTCGCCGTCGAAGGCGCGCTTGTGGTCCTGCGCGGTGCCGATGGGCAGGGCGGTCTCGCCGTCGCAGAGCACGAAGAAGGAGGCCTCTTCGCCCTCCATGAACTCCTCGATCACCACTTCCGCGCCGGCCGCGCCGAATTCGCCGCCGAACATGTCGTCGATGGCGTCCAGCGCCTCGGCCTCGGTCATGGCCACGATGACGCCCTTGCCCGCGGCGAGGCCATCGGCCTTGACCACGATCGGCGCCCCCTCGGCGCGGATATAGGCCTTGGCGGGCTCGGCCTCGGTGAAGCGCGCGTAGCCCGCGGTCGGGGCCTGGGCCGCGTCGCAGATCTCCTTGGTGAAGCCCTTGGACGCCTCGAGCCGCGCGGCCGCCTGGCTGGGGCCGAAGACGAGGAAGCCCGCCTCGCGCAGCCGGTCGGCCACACCCTTCGCCAGCGGGGCCTCGGGGCCCACGATGACGAAGTCGATGGCGTTCTCCTCGGCGAAGGTCACGACCGCGCCACCATCCTCGATGTCGAGCGTTGCGCATTCGGCGATCAGCGCGATGCCGGCGTTGCCGGGCGCGACGATGAGCTTGTCGCACTTCGGGTTCTGAAGCGCGGCCCAGGCCAGCGCATGTTCGCGACCACCGCCGCCGAGAATGAGAATGTTCATGAGCGCCGCTCCCCTTGGTTCCGGCCCGCCTTGGGTTTGCCGTCACATAGCGGCGCCCTGACCGGGGGGCAATCCCCGACGGGCCCGCCTTTGCCGGCCTGCGCGTCTCCGCACCAGAACGCTGTCGGCGTGCCCTTGTCATCTCTTGTTCAAAAATATCCTCGGGGGCGGGCCGCAGGCCCGGTGGGGGCAGACAGCCCCCGTGCCCCGCGTCGCGGGGCATTTCCGCCGGCAAGGCAGGGACAGAGGGCCCGACAGGGAGCTGAACACAGACCGTGACGGAGCAAGGAGTGTTTTCATCCCGGCGGCGGAACGGTAGGGAGGGAGGACGACAAGCGGAGCGGGCAGATGGATCTCTTCGAAGGGGCGGACAACACGCCGGAATTCTCGGTCTCGGAGATCTCGGGCGCGGTGAAACGCGTGATCGAGGGCGAATTCTTGCATGTCCGCGTGCGCGGCGAAGTGGGCCGCGTGGTGATCGCCCGCACCGGCCACATGTATTTCGACCTGAAGGACGACCGCTCGGTCATCGCCTGTGTCTCGTGGAAGGGGCAGGTGGCCAAGTTCCAGCATCGCCCCGAGGAGGGGATGGAGGTCATCGTCACCGGGCGGATGACCACCTTCGGCCCGCAGTCCAAATACCAGCTGAACGTCGAAGCGGTGGAACCCGCAGGGGCGGGCGCCCTGATGGCCATGCTGGAGAAACGGCGCAAGGCGCTGGAGGCCGAGGGGCTCTTCGCCCCCGAGCGCAAGCGCCCGCTGCCCTGGCTTCCCGAGGTGATCGGCGTCGTGACCTCGCCCCAGGGCGCGGTGATCCGCGACATCCTGCACCGCCTGCGGGACCGGTTCCCGCGCAAGGTGCTGATCTGGCCCGTGGCCGTGCAGGGCCAGAATTGCGCCCCCGAGGTCGCCCGCGGGATCGAGGGCTTCAACCGCATGACGCCGGGCGGGGCGCTGCCGCGGCCCGACGTGATCATCGTCGCGCGGGGCGGCGGCTCGATCGAGGACCTCTGGGGGTTCAACGAGGAGATCGTCGTGCGCGCCGCGGCAGCTTCGCAGATCCCGCTGATCTCGGCCGTGGGCCACGAGACGGATACCACGCTCATCGACCACGCCGCCGACCGGCGCGCCCCGACGCCGACCGCCGCGGCCGAGATCGCCGTGCCGGTGCGGGCCGAGCTGATGGCCTGGCTGGCCGATCAGGAGGCCCGGCTGATCCGGGGCGGGTCGCAGGCTCTGGTGCTGCGCGGGCAGCGGCTGCGCGACCTCTCGCGCGGCCTGCCACGGGTCGACAGCCTGCTGGAGGGGCCGCGCCAGCGGCTCGACGTCTGGTCCGACCGGCTGCCCAATGCGCTGCACCGGGGCGTGCAGCTGCGCCGGGTCGCGCTCTCCGAGGCGGCGGGCACCCTGCGCCCGGCCCTGCTGCGCCGCCTGATCGAGGGCGAGCGGCGGCGGCTGGAGCAGGGCGGCGGGCGGATCGCGCCGGCGCTTTCGCGGGCCGTGGCCCAGAAGCGCGAGGCCTATGGCCGCCGCGCCGACCGGCTGCGCCCGCAGGCGCTCCAGGCCGAGATCGCCCGGCAGGCACGGGACCTCGACCGTCTCGGGCGGCGGCTCTCCGATGCGGGCGCGCGCCAGATCAGGGGGCTGAGCGACCGGCTGGAGGCACTGGACCGGCTGCGGCTGACGCTGGGCTACGAGGCGACGCTGGACCGGGGCTATGCCGTGGTCCGTGATAGCGCGGGCGCCGTGCTGACCCGCAAGGCCGAGGCCGAAGCCGCAGCGGGGCTGGAGATCCAGTTCGCCGACGGCACGATGAAGATCGGGGGCGGCACGGCGACGCGTAAGGCGAAGGCCTCTCCGCCCGAGAGCAAGCCCGGGGACGACAAGGACACCGACGGCGGCCCCGGCGGTCAGGGCAGCCTGTTCTGAGGGACAAGCCTTCGGACGGCGTCGCGCCCTGCTGACGGCCCTTTTTGCGCTTGCGCCTCAGACGCCCACTTCCGGGCCGAGGCAGGTCATCGGCTGGTCGCTGTTCTGCACCTCGTAGAGCACCGTCTGGGCCGGATCATTCTCGAACCGGGCGATCAGCCCGCCGGCGCCGAGGTAGAAGCTCCAGCATTGCGGATCGCCGTAATCCTCGTAGACGAAACAGATCATCTGGTTCTCCTCGTACCAGCGCCCGTCCTGACATTTCCCGTCGAGGAAGGACCAGCGCACCCGTCGGTTGTCGAGGTATTCCTCGACGCCATAGGCTTCGCCCTGGGCGCCGTAATAGAAGGTCTTGCCCCGCGAATAGGCGTCGAATTCCGCCGCGGTCATGGGGTGTGCTCCATCCGGCGCGCCATCCTGGGCGGCCCCGGCCACCGGGGCCAGGACGGAACTGGCCAGAAGCGAGGACAGCAGCAACGGCTGGAGGGTGCGGGAGAGGAGGCTCTGTGTCATGGGGGCACTCTGTCAGAGCCGCCCCGGGCGGGCCATTCAAATCCGCATGAGCGCGCGGCCATTGTCCGCCCCGTGCAGGCAGACCAGCCGTCGCGGCCCCGGATCGGGCAGTCTTTCCCCTGTGCTCCTGCCGATGGCGTGACCCGCCCTCAGGCCGCGCCCTCCACGGCAAGGCGATCCAGCTCCCGGTGCATCACCCGGAACCAGAGCGGCGGGATCATGGCGAGGGTCGCCATCACCGGCATCGAGTAGGGCAGCACCGGCATCACGACGCGGTCCAGTTGCAACGCGGGATAGTCGCGGGCCGGATGGACGTGGTGATCGGAATGGCGCGGCGCGTTCAGCATCATCGCGGCGCTGAGGGCCTGGGCGGCGTTCCAGCTGTGCTCCGGCCCCACGGGGCGGCGGCGGCCGGCCTCGGTCCAGCCCCGGGCGAGGCCGTAATGCTGTACGTAGTCGGAGAGCAGGATCTGCCCCTGCGCGAAGAGCGCCAGCCCCAGCAGCACCGCGAGCCCGCCCCAGCCCGCCAGCAGCAGCGAGAGCCCGACCATCGCGACCGCCCCGCCGACGTAGCCGACATAGGGGCTCTTCCAGCGGCTGCGGCCCGCACGGGACAGTGCTGCCAGTTCCGCCGCGCGGCCGCGCCGGAAGGAGCCGCGCCAGGCCCGCAGGAAATAGCGATAGAAACTCATCCCGCGCGGGGCGGTGTTCGGGTCGTCCTCGGTCGCCACGTGGGGGTGATGCACCCGCAGGTGGGCCGAGGCGTGATGCCCGAAGAGCATCGTCGTGTAGACCAGCGCCCCCAGCCGCCGGGCGCGGCGTTTCGGCTGGTGGATCAGCTCGTGGGCATTGGGGTGGGACACCTGCCCGAAGAAGACGCCGGTCCCCAGGGCTGCCGGGATCACCGCGAGCCCCTCGGCCCCGCCCGGCCCACCGAGATACCGCAGGGCGAGCACCAGCAGCACCAGATGCGCCAGCCCGAGCACGACGGAGAGCCCCCGGCTCACCGGGAATTCCTGTGCCGGATCGCGGTTCTCCCAGTCCGCGGGCGCCAGATGATCCACCGCGGCGGTGAACAGCGTGAGGTAGAGCAGGGCGCCCCAGCCCCAGGGACCGCCAAGAGAGACGGCCAGCACCAGCAGCACGACCGGCAGAAGCGTGGCGAATGCAAAGAACTTCATGGCATTGTCATCCTTTCGGAAACGATACTGCCGCCGCATTGGGGCAAAACCGGGGGCGAACTCCGGCGTTCGCGAGGCTTCAAGGCCGCACGGGCACAGGGGACGGGGCCGTCTGGCGGGCCTGTAACGGCCCCCTAACGGGATAGAGCCTGTCTTCCCCTTGCCTGCAAGGGCGGGCAGACACTTCCATCCCGGTCCGTTCCGGATTAGGTGAAGGAAACCCCGCATCGGAGCGCAGACATGGCCTTCTTCTCGAAACTCAAGGACCGGCTCTTCAAATCCTCCTCGAAGCTCGAGGAAGGACTGGATGCGATCGTCTCAGAGGGCGGAACGGCCGAGCCGGAAGAGCAGCCCACCCCGGCCCCGCAGGAGGTGCCCGCCGCGCCCACGCCGGAGCTGCCGCCTGCGCGCGATCCCGAACCGGCCCCCGCGCCGGAGCCCGAGGTGCCCTCCGAACCAGAGCCGGCGCCCGAACCCGAGCCCAGCCCCCGGCCCGCGCCCAGCCCGGAGCCGGAGCCCCGCCCGGAAGCGCCCGTCGAAGTGCCGCCCGTGCCCGCACCGGCGCCCGAACCCGCGCCGCCCGCCGAGATGCCGCGCTACGACGATCCCGCGCCCACGCCGGCGCCCGCGCCGGAGATCCCCTCGGACAGCCAGCTGGCCGCCCGGACCGCACCCACGCCCGCACCCATGCCCGCGTCCACGCCTGCGGCCCCTGCGACAGCTCCGGCCGCGGCCAAGCCGAAATCCGTCCTCGGACGTCTCTTCGGCGGCGGGGCGGCCGCGCAGCCGGACGCCCCGGTCCTACGCCGCACGCTCGATGACGAGATGCTGGAACAGCTCGAAGAGCTGCTGATCGCCTCGGACATGGGCGTCGACACCGCCCTGCGTGTCACGGCCAACATGGCCGAGGGCCGCTATGGCCGGCGCCTGTCCACGAACGAGATCAAGGCGCTCATGGCGCAGGAGATCGCCCGGGTGATGGAGCCCGTGGCCCGCCCGCTGCCGCTCTACGCCAAGAAGCCGCAGGTGGTGCTGGTGGTCGGGGTGAACGGCTCCGGCAAGACCACGACCATCGGCAAGCTGGCCTCGCAGTTCCATGCCGCCGGCAAGAAGGTGATCATCGCCGCGGGCGACACCTTCCGGGCGGCTGCCGTGGAACAGCTTCAGGTCTGGGGCGACCGCGCCGGCGTGCCGGTGATGAAGGCCGCGCAGGGCGCGGACCCGGCCGCGCTGGCCTATGACGCCATGGTGCGGGCCGAGCAGGAAGGCGCGGACCTTCTGATGATCGACACCGCGGGCCGCCTGCAGAACCGTGCCGACCTGATGGAGGAACTGGCCAAGATCGTCCGCGTGATCCGCAAGAAGGACCCCGACGCGCCGCACAACACGCTGCTGGTGCTGGACGCCACCACGGGCCAGAACGCGCTGAGCCAGGTCGAGACCTTCCGCAAGATGTCCGACGTCTCGGGCCTGATCATGACCAAGCTCGACGGCACCGCCAAGGGCGGTGTCCTCGTGGCGCTGGCGGACAAGTTCGGCCTGCCGATCCACGCGATCGGCGTGGGCGAGCAGATCGACGACCTCGCGCCCTTCGACCCGGAAGACTTCGCCCGGGCTCTGACGGGGGCGGAGAGCTGAACCGCGCCGTCACCCGGCCCGCCTTCATCTTTCCCCAAATACTCAGGGGGGCCACAGCCCGTGCGGCAGAGCCCCGCACGCCAGTCCCGCGCGCACCGGCCCCACGTTGCGCGACACTCCGCTGCACGCCCCATGTCGGACAGTCCGTGACCGCCTCCCGCGCAACGGTCCCCGGACTTTTCGAAAAGTCCGGTCCGGAAAATTCGAATTTTCCGGGCAGCCCCGCCCTGTCCCCGCTGCTTCGGAAAGGGCACCCATGAGCGACTGGATCTACGAGCTTGAAGGCACCGAGGCCGGGCATCAGGCGGCGCTGCTGCTGGCGCTCTCCGCGGCGCTGCTTCATGCGATCTTTGGCTCGCTCCAGAAGGGCAAGGTCGATCCCTGGCTCTCGCGCGGGGCCATCGACACGGCGCTTGCGGTGATGAGCGCGCCCATGGCGCTCTTCCTCGTGCCCTGGCCCGAGGGCAGCCAGTGGCTGCTGATGGTCGGCGCGATGGTGATCCACTTCGCCTACAAGCTCGGCATGGCGCTGGCCTATTCCAAGGGCGCCTACACGGTCGTCTACCCGGTGGTGCGCGGCATGGGGCCGTTCTTCACGGTCATCGGCGCCTACTTCATCTTCGGCGAGGTCTTCACGCTGGGCCAGTGGCTCGGCGTGCTGGTGCTGATGGGCGGTATCCTCGGCCTCGCGCTCTACAACCTGCGCCACATCGACGTGGACCGGGAAACGCTGGTGCCCGCGCTCTGGCTCGCGGTGATGACCGGGGGGCTGGTGGCGCTCTACACCACCTATGACGCCTATGCGATCCGCGCGATGGAGCCCTTCACCTTCCTCGCGTGGTTCTTCTTCCTCACCGCGCTCGACTTCCCGCTGCTCATGGTCTGGCGCTGGCGGCGGATGAGCGGCACCCGGCCCGCGATCGGGCAGATGGTGCGGATCGGCATTCCCGGCGCACTGGTGGCCTATGGCTCCTTCGGCACGGTGATGCTGGCCACGCGGCTCGACAAGGTGGGGGAGGCCGCGGTGCTGCGCGAGACCTCGACCGTCTTCGCGGCGGTCATTGGCTGGGTCATCCTGAAGGAAACCGTGGGCCCGCGACGGATCGCGCTGATGTCAATGATTGCGATTGGCGCCGTAATCGTCGAAATGGCAGGGAAATAGTTCAGAACATTTGCAGGAGCCGCCCGATATGGCCCAACACCCCGCCGGAAAAACTGGCCCGAAGAAGATCAATCCGCTGGTGAAGACCGGCCTCGAACTGGGGCCGATCATCCTCTTCTTCGCGGCCTACATCTGGCTCAAGGACCGGACCTTCCTGATCGGCGGGCGCGAGTACGAAGGTTTCATCCTCGTGACCGCGGGCTTCATTCCTCTGATGCTGATCTGCACCGGCATCCTGTGGAAGCTGACGGGCCACCTCTCCAAGATGCAGATTGTCACCGCGGTGCTGATCACCGTCTTCGGCGGGCTCTCGGTCTGGCTCAACGACGACCGCTTCTTCAAGATGAAGCCGACGCTGATCTACCTGCTCTTCGGCGGGGCGCTTGGTGTCGGGCTGCTGCGCGGTGAAAGCTGGCTCGCGCTGGTGATGGAGGAGGTGCTGCCGCTGAAGCCCGAGGGCTGGATGGTGCTGACCCGGCGGCTCTGCGCCTTCTTCCTCGGCCTCGCGGTGCTGAACGAGGTGATCTGGCGCACCATGAGCACGGAAAGCTGGGTCTACTTCAAGACCTTCGGCCTGACTGCGGCGATCTTCGCGTTCTTCATCACCCAGAACAAGGTCTTCACCGAATACGCCCTCGAGGAAGAGGGCGGGGACGCGGACAAACCGGGCGGCAAGGGCTCGGACGCGTCCTGATAGGGCGCGGGGCAGCCCGGGTTTCCGCGCGGTCCGGTCGCGGCGCGACTGGACCGTGAGTGTCCCCGCGCCGGGCTGATGCCATGGGCGGGCCTGTCAGCCGTCACGCCGCAAGGCCGGTCTCGGGGTCATGACGATCCTTCGGGTCCTGCAGGTCCGCCGGCAGCGACAGGCGCAGACGGGTGCCGCGGTTCGGGGCGTCCTCGATTTCCAGACATCCCCCCCAGCGGGCGGCGATCTTGGCCACGAAGGCGAGGCCGAGGCCGCTGCCGCCGCCCTCTTCGCGGGTCTTTCCGGTGCGCAGGGGCAGCATCAGCCGCGCGCGGTCGGCCTCGGGGATGCCGGGGCCGTCGTCCTCCACCTCCAGAACGATGCTGTTGCGCGGGGAGAGCAGACGGATCGTGATCTGGCCGTCCTGCCGGTCATGATGCTGGATCGCGTTCTGCAGCAGGTTGCGCAGGGCGATCTCGAACTCGGTCGGCACCATCCGCACCGTCGCGGGCAGGTCGGGCGCCTCGATCCGGAACCCGGCCGGCGGCGAGAGCGTGGCGACGATCCGGGCCACCACCGGGGCCGGGTCGAATGTTTCTGCGCCGCGTCGGTCGCGGCCGATCAGGGAATAGGTCAGCAACCCGTCCACGAGTGCCTCCAGCCGCGTGGTCTGGGCCCGCATCTCCGACAGATGCGCGGCCAGCGGACCATGGATCGCGCCGAGGTCCTCCTCGATCCATGTCGGCAGGACGCAGAGCGCGCGCAGCGGCGTCTTCAGGTCGTGGGCGGCGGCGCGGGCGAAATCCTCAAGCTCCCCGTTGGAGCGCCGGAGTTCCGTATTGGCGATCTGCAGCAGGTTCTTGGCCCGCGTTTCGCGCGACAGGGTGATGTGCAGTTGCGCGGTCATCTGGTTCAGGGCGCGGGCAAGACGGCCGACCTCGTCGCGGCCCTGAACCTCGATCGCGACCCCGCGGTCCCCGGCGGCGAGCCGGTCCGCGATCTCGGACAGGTCGGTCAGGCGTCGCGTCGTGCCGTGGATCAGCAGCAGTGCGCAGCCCGCCGCCAGCAGGGCGATGCCGGCGGTGACGGCCCCGGTCCGGAGGAGGTCCGTGCCGCCGAGGGCGTGGCGGACCTCCGTCGGCAGCGCCACGACGAGGAGCCAGCGGCGCGGCACGACGCCCTGGGAAAGGACGATCCAGCTTGCAGCCGCGTCGTAGGAACGCGCGCCGGCGGTGAGGGTCAGAAGCTCGATCTCCGGCGCGTCCTCCCTGGTCTCCGAGGTGGGTCGGAGGGGTGCTGGCGGTGCGGCGCCGGAATCAGGGCCGGGCCGGGCCGCCGCCGCGTCGGGGCCGGGGCGCGCCCCGGCCGATTGGGGCGGGGGCGTCGCGACACCCGTGGTGGGGCCAGATGGCGCGAGGTGATCGGTGTCGGGCAGGGTGATTCCGGTCGAGACCGGGCGGGCGGTGGCGGACGGAGTTGTCTGGCCGGCCTGCGACGGTTTTGTGGGCGAAGGTGGGGGCGAGGGCCCTTCGGCAGCCTTGTCGGCGCGCGCAACAGGCACCGGAGGGCCGGGTGTGACGGTCTCTCGACGGGTGAGGGCTTCGGTCGGGGGCGCGGGCCGTGCGGCGGTTGCCCGGGACTGGACCACGGACTGAAGGCGCCGGGGGGGCGGAGCGGGGAGGGGGATCCCGAATTCGGCCATGAAGTCGTAACCGCTGTGCAGCTCCTGCCCGTGGAGCCACCCGTCCTCCGGATGGACGAGGTAGCTGCCGGTCTCGTCCGTCATCCGCAGGGTGACACTGCCGAGCCGGGCCGGCGGCAGCAGGGCGGTGCCGCGCAGGTTCAGCACGAGGACGCCACGGCGGCTGCCATTGGCATCGATGAGCGGGGCGGCAAGGCGCAGCGTGGACACATGGGGGACCTGGATCACCCCGCCCTCGCGGTTCAGGTCGAGGCGCGAGATGTAGATCTGCCCGCGCGGCAGGGCGAGGGTCCGCAGCACGTAGTCGCGCCCGGATTTGTCCTGCAGCTCATCGGCTGGGCGGATGCGCAGGACATCATCGGTGCGGTCAATGCGGACACGCTCCCGCCCATCGGCATCGATGAGCCGGGCCTGCAGCAGATCGGGCGAGGCCGCCGCCTGCGCATGGAGCCGCAGCGTGAGCTGGCCGAGCGCCCCCGTGGCAAGGTATTGCGCAACGGCGGGTCCCCGCAGCAGCGCGTGGAGCTGGGTCAGATGCGTGTCGACGGTGTCCTGCACCAGCTGGGCATGGTGGCCGACCCGTGCGGCGAGGGAGGCGCCGATGCTCTGCTGCAGGCGCTGGTCGGTCCGGTAGGAGACAAAGGCCAGCACGAGGATCGAGGTCGCCAGCACGCTGCCGATGGCGATCAGCTGGATGCGGGCGGTCAGCGTCATGCGGGCGTCCTGCTCAGAACCCGGCCCCGGGGCCGCTGTCCTCGGGCGCGTGCCATGCCGGCCCCGCGGGGGAGCGCGCGCGCGCTGCCTCCTGCGGAAGATCCACCAGGCCGGCATAGCGGCTCAGCAGGTCGACCTTCTCGACGAAGGCCTCGTAGGAGCTGCTCTTGGTCAGGTAGCCCGCGACGTTGAAGCCGTAGGCGCGCTGCACGTCCGCCGGATCGCGCGAGGTGGTCAGGACGAAGACGACATGATCGCGCAAATCGGGGTCCGCGCGCAGCTCCTGCAGGAACTCGAAGCCGTCCATGAGCGGCATGTTCAGGTCGAGGATGATCAGGACGGGGCCATCGATTGTGCCGCCCGGTACCCGCCGCCGCAGGCTGTCGAGCGCCCGGCGCCCGTTTTGGGCCACGTGAACCGGACAGGTGAGCCCGACCTTGGAAGCCGCCCGCTGGAAGATCGTCGCATCCATCCTGTCATCTTCGACAAGCAGGAAATTGGGTCCTGAGCCGCTGGCCATCTTGCCTTGCCTCCCGCTCTGCCTCGATTCCGTCCTTGTGTGCCCCATGGCCGTTTCTAGCGGCGGGGGCATGAAGGAAGCGTTACCCGGTGCTTAAGAACCCGTCGAAGCGGACAGTCGCACGGCCCCGGCCCCCCCCCCCGGCGACAGGGCCATCGGCGTGCGATGGAGGGGGCAGGGCAGCTGCGCCGGCAGGCCGCGCCGGGAACCCCCGCCATTGCTGCAATGCAGCGCCTGCCCTGTTGCGCCATGGTCCTGATGGCCTATAAGGCGGGGGATCCCTTTGCGTGCAGGGTTTTGCGCGCACCCAATCCACCCTCAGACGAACCGGACGCACATGATCGATTTCGCCACCTATCGCCAGCAATGGACGGGGTCCATTCGTCCCGACATCCTCTCGGGGCTTGTCGTGGCACTGGCTCTCATCCCCGAGGCCATCGCCTTCTCCATCATCGCGGGGGTCGACCCCAAGGTCGGGCTCTACGCCTCCTTCTCCATCGCCGTGATCTCGGCCATCACGGGGGGACGGCCTGCGATGATCTCGGCCGCGACGGCGGCCACGGCGGTGATCATGGTCGGCCTCGTGCGCGATCACGGGCTGGAGTACCTGCTGGCCGCGACCATCCTGACCGGCGTGTTGCAGGTCCTCGCGGGGATGCTGAAGCTGGGCTACGTCATGCGCTTCGTCTCCTCCTCGGTGATGACCGGCTTCGTCAACTCGCTGGCGATCCTGATCTTCATGGCCCAGCTGCCGGAGCTGATCGGGGTGCCGCCGCTGACCTACGTGATGGTCGCGGCCGGCCTTGCGATCATCTACCTCTTCCCGCTGGTGACCCGTGCGGTGCCCTCGCCGCTGGTCTCCATCGTGGTGCTGACGGCGATCACGCTGACCTTCGGCTTCGACCTGCGCACCGTGGGCGACATGGGCGAACTGCCCGATGCCTTCCCGGTCTTCCTGCTGCCGGACGTGCCTCTCAACCTCGACACGCTGCTGATCATCCTGCCCTATTCGGCCGCGATCGCGGCGGTGGGCCTGCTGGAAAGCCTGATGACCCAGCAGCTGGTGGACGACCTGACCGACACCACCACCTCGCGCAACCAGGAGTGCATCGGCCAGGGCGTGTCGAACTTCTTCACCGGCTTCATCGGCGGCATGGCGGGCTGTGCCATGATCGGCCAGTCGATGATCAACGTGAAGTCGGGCGGCCGCGGGCGGCTGTCGACCTTCGTGGCGGGCATCGTGCTGCTGTTCCTGATCGTGGTGCTGGGCGACATCGTGGCGCGCATCCCCATGGCGGCGCTGGTGGCGGTGATGATCATGGTCTCGATCGGGACCTTCTCGTGGTCGTCGATCAAGACCCTGCGCACCCATCCCAAGAGCTCCTCCATCGTCATGCTGGCGACCGTGGTGATCGTGGTCTGGACCCACAACCTCGCCATCGGGGTGCTGGTGGGCGTGCTGCTCTCGGGCATCTTCTTCGCCTGGAAGATCGCACAGCTCTTCCGGGTCACGTCGGAGATCACGGCGGACGGGCGGCACCGGACCTACCGGGTCGAGGGGCAGCTCTTCTTCGCCTCCTCCGAGGACTTCATGAAGGCCTTCGACTTCCGCGAGGCGCCCGAGAAGTTGACCATCGACGTGAGCGATGCGCATATCTGGGACATTTCCTCGGTTGCGGCGCTGGACATGGCCGTGCTGAAATTCCGCAGGGAAGGGGCCGAGGTGGAGATCAAGGGGCTGAACAAGGCCTCCGCCACCATCGTCGACCGCCTGGCCGAGCACGACAAGCCCGGCGCCATGGACAAGATGCTGAGCCACTGAGGGGACTGACATGACAACGATACTCGCACTGGTCGACGGCTCGGCCTATTCGGAAAGCGTCTGCCGCCACGCGGCCTGGATCGCCGCGCGCAGCGGGGCAGGGGTGAAGCTCTACCACGTGCTCGGCCGCCGCGAGGCGCCGGACCGCGGCGACCTCTCGGGGCAGATCAGGCTGGGCGCCCGCACCCGGCTGATGGAGGAACTGGCGACGCTGGACGAACAGCGCGCCAAGCTGACCCATGCACAGGGCCGCGCGATCCTCGAGGATGCGCAGGCGCTGGTGCAGGAGGCCGCCGAGGGCGTGGCGGTGGAGAGCCGCCTGCGGCAGGGCGACATCGTCGAGACCGTGACCGCCAAGGAGGACCAGGGCGACCTGATCGTCATCGGCAAGCGCGGCGAGGCGGCGGATTTCGCCAAGCTGCACCTCGGCTCGAACCTTGAACGGATCGTGCGGGCGGCGACGAAGCCGGTCTTCGTGGCGAACCGGGCCTTCAAGCCGATCAAGAAGGTCGTGATCGCCTACGACGGCGGGCCCTCGGCGATGAAGGCGGTGGACCTCGTGGCGCGCAGCCCGCTCTTTGCCGGGCTCGACTGCCTCGTGGTGACCGTGGGCGGCGAGACGCCGAAGATCGCGGAAGGCCTGCGCGATGCCAAGGCGACGCTTGCGGCGGGCGGCCACCAGGCCGAGACGCTGGTGGTCGAGGGGCAGCCCGAGACGGCGCTGGCCGAACTGGTGGAGAAACAGGGCGCCGATCTGCTGGTCATGGGGGCCTGGGGCCACAGCCGCATCCGCAACCTGATCATCGGCTCGACCACGACCGAGATGATCCGCTCCTGCAAGGTGCCGGTGCTGCTGATCAAGTGAGCCGAAGGCGTCCCGGTGTCCGGGACGCCGGGACGTTCGCTCCCGAGGTCCTGACCCCGGGGCGCAGCCCCGCCGTTTTCTTCGAAGAAAACGGACCGGAAAATTCGAATTTTCCGGTCATAGCCGCGGGGCCCGTGACCGTCGGACACGAAAGAGGGGGCCGCAACGCTGCGGCCCCCAAATTTCTTCTAAGAGATTTGCCAAGATTTTTCGAAAAATCTTGGGCGTTACCCTTTCTGGCCGAAGAGGATTTTCTGCTCTTCCTTGGTCCGGATGCCGCCGCGCTGGTCCTCGGCCACGGCGCGGCCCTTCTGGACGCCCTCGCGGGCGGCGACGAGGTCCAGCCAGCGTTGCAGGTTCGGCTTGTCCGAGATGTCCTGCTGCTGACCCTCCCAGAGGCTCGCCCAGGGCCAGATCGCCATGTCCGCGATGGAGAAGAAATTCCCCGCCACGTATTCGGCCTGGCCCAGTTGCGTGTCCAGCACCCGCAGCAGGCGGGCGACCTCGTTGCGGTAGCGGTCCTGCGCGTAGGGCAGTTCCTGCGGCGGGTCCATCAGGGGCGCATACTTGAGGAAGTGATGCGCCTGACCGGCCATCGGCCCAAGCCCGCCCATCTGCCACATCAGCCACTGGTCCACCGCGATGCGGTCGCGCTCGGTCGGGCCGCCGAACTGGCCGGTCTTGCGGGCGAGGTACTGCAGGATCGCGCCGCTCTCGAAGATCGCGATCGGGGCACCGTCGGGGCCCTCGGGATCGATGATGGCGGGCATCCGGTTGTTCGGCGCGATCTTCAGGAACTCGGGGTCGAACTGGTCGCCCTTGCCGATGTTCACGAGGTGGAGCCTGTAGGGCAGGCCCATCTCCTCCAGCGCGATGGTGATCTTCCAGCCGTTCGGCGTGGGCCAGTAGTAGAGGTCGATCGGTGCGGTCATGTGCTCTCTCCCCATGTGGGTGCCTGCGGCGGGCCTGCGCCCTCCATCCGGGGTCACATGATGCGGCAATGACGGGCGGGGGCAAGGGGCGCGGCCCCCGATCCGTGCCGCCGCCGGCAAATCCGCCGCGCGGGCCCGTCTTGACGCAGGGGGCTTGCGGGACTAGGGGAGGGACGTGGCGATTTGATACCGGATTGCGGGCCACGTTAAACATTCCGCTAAAAGGTCAGGACAAAGGGACCCCCTTTCGCTTGACCGCGTCTGGGGGTTTTTATTTGGGGCCGGGGCGGCGCGGGCCGTCCGATCCCGGGAGAAGTGCAATGACCGATGCGTGGAAAAAACAGACCAAGGCCGTCCATTCGGGCAGCCGCCGCTCGCAGTATGGCGAGGTGAGCGAGGCGATCTACCTGACGCAGGGCTTCGTCTACGACACCGCAGAGCAGGCCGAGGCCCGCTTCGTCGAACTGGGCGAGGACGAGTTCATCTATGCCCGTTACGGCAACCCGACCACCCGCATGTTCGAGGAACGCATCGCCGCGCTGGAAGGCGCCGAGGATGCCTTTGCAACGGCCTCCGGCATGGCGGCGGTCAACGCGGCCCTCGTGGCGCCCCTGAAGGCAGGCGATCACGTGGTGGCAGCGCGGGCGCTCTTCGGCTCCTGCCTCTATATCCTCGACGAGATCCTGCCGCGCTTCGGCGTGGAGCTGACGCTGGTCGATGGGCTCGACCTCTCGGCATGGGAAGCGGCGCTGCGCCCCGACACCAAGCTGGTCTTCTTCGAATCCGTCTCGAACCCGACGCTGGAAGTGATCGACGTGGAAGCGGTCTCCAAGCTCGCCCATGCGGTCGGCGCGCTGGTGGTGGTGGACAACGTCTTTGCCACCCCGGTCTATTCCCGCACGCTGGAACTGGGCGCCGACGTGGTCGTCTATTCCGCGACCAAGCACATCGACGGGCAGGGGCGGACGCTGGGCGGCGTGATCCTCGGCACGCAGGAGTTCGTCCGCAAGGTGGCGGAACCCTACCTCAAGCATACCGGTGCGGCGATGAGCCCCTTCACCTCCTGGGTGATGCTCAAGGGCCTCGAGACGATGGAACTGCGCGTGCGCGCGCAGGTCGCCTCGGCGGAGGCGCTCGCCTCCGCCCTCGTAGGGCACCCGAAACTTGCCCGCGTGATCTACCCGGGCCATCCGTCCCACGCGCAGCACGGCCTCGTGCTGGAGACGACCGGCAAGGGCGGCACCGTGGTCTCCATCGACCTCGCCGGCGGGCAGGAGGCGGCGTTCCGCTTCCTCAACGCGCTGGAGATCGGGATCATCTCGAACAACCTCGGCGATGCGAAGACGCTGCTGACCCATCCGGCCACCACGACGCACCAGCGTCTGCCGGAAGAGCAGAAGGTCGAACTGGGCATCACCCCCGGTCTCGTCCGGATCTCGCTGGGGATCGAGGCAACCGAGGACCTCGTGGCCGACGTGCTTCAGGCGCTCGACAAGGCGTAAGGGGGGCATAAGCGGGGCGTCAGCGTCAGCGTCAGCCCGCCGCCTGCCTGCGGACCTCTTCCACGACGATTGCGAGGGCGGCCATCAGGTCGCCCTCTTCCATGACGAGCGGCGGGGAGAGCGTCAGGATGCCCCCGGAGGTCTTGAAGGCCAGCCCACGCGCCATGCAGGCGGCGCAGATCGCCCGCGCCCGGGCCGGATCGTCCAGTTCCACCCCGAAGAGCATCCCGCGTCCGCGGATATCCACCACGCCCGGCCCCCCGGCGAGGTCGGCGGTCAGCTGTGCCACGGCCTGCGCGCCCAGACGGGCGGCGCGGGCGGGCAGGGCGTCTTCCTCCAGCACGTCGAGCGTGGCGAGGCCGGCGGCGGCCAGCACCGGGTTCTTCTCATGGGTGAAATGGCCGAGGTCATGCGCGGCGGCCACGTTCAGCCGTGCATCCGCCAGCACGGCGGCCAGCGGCAGGATACCCCCGCCGAGCGCCTTGCCCAGCAGGGTGATATCCGCCACCACCCCCTCATGCTCGCTGGCAAAGACCCGCCCCGTCTTGCCAAGGCCGGTGGGGATTTCATCGAAGATCAGCAGCGTGCCGGTGCGGTCGCAGAGCGCGCGCACCGCCTGCCAGTAGCCCTCCGGCGCGATCCGGGGCGTGGCGCGCAACGGCTCGGCAAGGAAGGCCCCGGTCTCGCGCCGCTCCAGCACCGCGGCAACCTCCTCCAGCGGGGCGAACTGCGCCACGTGGCGCGCGCCCTCGCGCATCGGGCCGAGCCCCCGGAAGGTCGGATCGCCCCCGGCAGAGGCGGCGGCGAAGGTGGTGCCGTGATAGGCGCCCTCGAACCCCAGCGTGCCCGCCCGCCCGGTGACGGCGCGGGCCAGCCGCAGGGCGATCTCCACCGCGTCGGAGCCGGAGGGGGCGAAGAGCACCCGGGTCTGCGCCGTGGGGGCCAGCGCCGCCAGCCTCTCGGCCAGCGTCACGGCGGGATCGTTGGTGTAGCGCCGGGGCGAGAAGGGCAGGGCGTCGAGCTGCGCCGCGATGGCGGCCTTCACGCGCGGATGGCCGAAGCCGAGGTGATGGGCCGTGTTGCCGTGGAAATCCATCGAGCGCCGCCCGTCCGGCGCGGTGAGCCAGATCCCCTCGGCCCCGGCAAGCGGCCAGGCGACGGGGGAGGAGGAGGACTGGTGCAGGAAGACGGCGGCGTCGCGGGCAAGCAGGTCGGTCATGTCGGGCAGGGGGCCTCACGGCTGGGATCGGGGCGAGTATGACCGCTCCGCCGCGCGGCGCAAAGCCGGGAACCCGGGGCGCGCGAAAGACTTGTGACCCCGGGGCGACCTGCGCTAGGCCCCCCGGAAGGCGGCCGCCCCCCGGAAACGACGCATTCGACGGGTGATCCGCCGCGCGGGGAACGGCGTATCCCGGATGAACAATGGCAAAAGTTGCCCCGGCACCCTATGTTATGGGCTGCAAGGAGCACCCCGGCACCGGGAGAGGACGCGATGAACATTCACCCCAAGGACATGGACCAGACGCTGGACCGCGAAGGCGCGAAGTCGGCGCTCGAAAGCTTGCGGAAATGGGCCGCGAAAGCCTCGGACGCCGAGATCCTCGCACTCGATCCCGCCGTGGCGCGCCTGCTGCCCGGTCAGGCGGAGTATCCGCTGCTGTCGCGCGACTATCCCGAGGGGTTCGCGGCCGATGCCGCCTACCGCGAGACGCTGCCCGATCTGCAGAACGGCCCCGCCAGCCTGATCCGGGGCGCGCGGACTCAGATCCAGCACGTCGGCATCTCGAACTTCCGCCTGCCGATCCGCTACCGCACCCGCGACGCGGGCGAGATCATGCTCGAAAGCTCGGTCACCGGGACGGTCAGCCTCGAGGCGGACAAGAAGGGCATCAACATGTCCCGCATCATGCGGTCCTTCTATACCCACGCCGAGAAGACCTTCTCCTTCGAGGTGATCGAACACGCGCTGGACGACTACAAGACCGATCTGGACAGCCTCGATGCACGGATCATGATGCGGTTTTCGTACCCTGTGCGCCGGGAGTCCCTGCGCTCGGGCCTGTCGGGCTATCAGTATTACGATATTGCCCTCGAGCTGGTAGAGAAGGACGGGGTGCGCAAGAAATTCGTCCACCTCGACTATGTCTACTCCTCGACCTGCCCCTGTTCGTTGGAACTGTCCGAACATGCCCGCCAATCCCGCGGCCAATTGGCGACGCCCCATTCGCAGCGCTCCGTCGCGCGGATCTCGGTCGAGGCCAGTGGCGCGCGCTGTCTCTGGTTCGAGGACCTGATCGACATGGCGCGCGTCGCGGTGCCGACGGAAACGCAGGTCATGGTCAAGCGTGAGGACGAACAGGCCTTCGCCGAGCTGAACGCCGCCAACCCGATCTTTGTCGAGGACGCGGCACGGCTCTTCTGCGAGCAGCTGCAACGGGACGACCGGATCGGTGATTTCCGCGTGGTGGCGAGCCATCAGGAAAGCTTGCACAGCCATGACGCGGTCTCGATCCTGACCGAAGGCCCGACCTTCGCCACGGAAAGCGTCGATCCGCGGCTCTTCCCGAGCCTGTATCACGTCGGCTGAGGCCTAAAGTCCTGACTGTGCTGAGGATTGCGGCGCGCGCTTCGGTGGGCGCCGCGTCAAGCTGCAGCTGCACAATCTTTCCTCTCCCATTTCCGAAAAAGATGCGTCAAGCTCGCGGGGAAGGAGGATTGCGCCATCAACGCCGAAGCTGCCCGCTCCCTTGCAGATGCTGCGCCGCGCGCTCAACGCGCGCGCGGAGAGCTTGTCCTGTCGGCCAAGCAGGCCCGGGGCCGGTCCCGGATTTCCGACCTGCGTGTCGGTGGCTCCCTCAAGGCGCTCTTCCCCCACACCCGTGAGACGGCGTTGCAGGCGGTGTTCCTGAACACGGCCGGCGGCATCACCGGCGGGGATCGCTTCTCGCTCGCCGCGGCGGCCGAGGCGGGGGCGCACCTGGTGATGACCTCGCAGGCTGCGGAACGCATCTACAAGGCGCAACCCGGCGAAACCGGGCGGATGACGACGCGGCTCGACGTGGGTCCGGGCGCGCGGCTCGACTGGCTGCCGCAGGAAACCATCGTCTTCGATCAGGCGCGGTTGCAGCGCCGGATCGACGTCTCGCTGGCCGAGGATGCGCGTTTCCTCGCGGTGGAGCCCCTGCTGATGGGGCGGCTCGCCATGGGCGAGATCGTGACGGCGGCCCATCTCGAGGACCAGTGGCGCATCCGGCGCGGCGGTCGTCTGATCTTCGCCGACAATCTGCGCCTCTCGGGCCGGATCGACGACATTCTCGCCCGCCCCGGTGTCGCGCCGGGCTGCCGGGCCATCGCCACGCTGATCTTCGCCGCCCTCGATGCCGAGCTGAAGCTCGCCCCCCTGCGCGCGGCGCTGGGGCAGGCGGGATCGGCCAGCCTCGTGCGGCCCGGATTGCTCTTCGCCCGCGCCATCGCGCCGGACGGATTTGACCTGCGCCGGAACCTGATCCCCGCGATCGAGGTTTTGTCCGGTACCTCCCTGCCAAGAACATGGACGATCTGACATGCAACTGACCCCCCGGGAAAAGGACAAACTGCTGGTGGCCATGGCCGCCGAAGTGGCCCGCAAGCGGCTGGCGCGCGGCGTCAAGCTGAACCACCCGGAGGCGATCGCCCTGATCACGGATGCCGTGGTCGAGGGCGCCCGCGACGGACGCTCCGTCGCGGACATGATGCAGGCCGGCGCCCAGGTGATCACGGCAGAGCAATGCATGGAGGGGGTGCCCGAGATGATCCACGAGGTTCAGGTCGAGGCGACGTTCCCGGACGGGACCAAGCTCGTCACCGTCCACAATCCGATCCGCTAACTGTCCGAGAAAGGAACAGAGAATGCATGAACTGATCCGGAAACTGGCAGAGGCCCTCGGCCTTGCACCGCAACCGCAGCTCAGGCCGATCCCGGTGCGAGTGCCCGCGAAATCGCGCAACGACTTCCTTCAGGGCCGCAAATGATCCCCGGCGAACTGTTTCCGGCAGAGGGCAGCCTGACGCTGAATTCCGGCAAGGAGGCGGTCACGCTGATGGTCGCCAACACCGGCGACCGTCCGGTGCAGGTCGGCAGCCACTACCACTTCGCCGAGGCCAACGAGGCGCTGGACTTCGATCGGGGCGTGGCCCGCGGCATGCGGCTCGACATCGCGGCGGGCACGGCCGTGCGGTTCGAGCCGGGCCAGCGGCGCGAGGTCTCGCTGATCCCCATCGGCGGGGCGCGGAAGATCTACGGGTTCAACCAGAAGGTCATGGGCGACCTCTGACACGGACAGGCCGGCGCCCCGGGGGCGGCGGCCTGTGACGCGGGGCACCCGGCGGGCGCAGACACCGGCAGACTGGCTGTAAGGACCGCTGCCAGCCCCGCGGGGCAGCATAACGGGACAACTACGGAGGGACGGCGATGTATTTCCTTGGAACGGCGATGAGCCTGCAGACCGCGATGTTCCGGGCCGCGGCACGGCAACTGGAGCACAACCTGCGCACCGGCCAGAGCATGATGCGCACCGCCATGCGCGCGCATCCGGTCATGATGATGCGGAGCCTCGTGGTCGAGACCTCCGCGGACGCGCCCGCAGACGCGCCCGTCGAGGCGCCCAAACCCGCACGGGCCAAACGCGCCGCACCCACCCGCAAGCCCGCCGCCCGCACGGCCCCGCGCAAGGTGGCCAAACCTGCGGCCCCGAAGCCTGCAGCGAAACCCGTGGCGAAAGCCGAAGCCGCGCCTGCGAAAGCGGCACCCGCCAAGGCCCCGAAGGCCGAGAGCGCCACTGCGAAAACGGCAGCCTCCACGACGTCGAAGTCGGAGGCCGCGCCCGCGAAGGAGACGCCGCCCGCAACGGCAAAGCCTGCGGAAACGACGGCCAAACCCGCCGCGCCGCGCACGCCCGCGAAGACGGCGGCCAAGGCCTCGCCCCGCCGCCGCGCGCCCACTCCGCCGCCGGCGATGCCGCCGAAATCCTCGGACGACAGCTGATCGCATGACTGTCTGCCGCGTTCTCCTGCCCGGGGCCATGGCTCTCGTGCTCTCGGCCCTTGCATCTGCGGGGCGGGCGCAGGATTGCAGCGCGCCCGTCACCCAGATCGACATGACCACCTGCGCGGGGCGCGCGTTCGAGACGGCGGATGCCGCGCTGAACGCCGCCTACAAGCAGGCCATGGCGCTTGCAAAGGATCGCGGCCCCGTGCCCGCCGGACAGGACACGGACGCCGACCTGCTGCGCGCGGCTCAGCGCGCGTGGATCCCCTTCCGCGATGCCGCCTGCGAGGCCGAATCCACGCTGGCCCGGGGCGGGTCGCTCCAGCCGATGCTCAAGTTGAACTGCCTCGAACGGCTGACACGTCAGCGCACCGAGGACCTCAAGATATTCAGCGGGCTCAACTGAGCGACCGCGACGCCCGAAGGAGACGACATGCCCACCCAAATCTCGCGCGGTGACTATGCCGCGATGTTCGGCCCCACCACCGGCGACCGCCTGCGTCTGGCCGACACCGACCTGATCATCGAGGTGGAGCGCGACCTGATCGCCGAATATGCCGGCATGGTCGCGGGCGGCAACAGCCCCTACTACGGCGAAGAGGTGAAGTTCGGCGGCGGCAAGGTGATCCGCGACGGCATGGGCCAGAGCCAGGCCACCCGCGCGCAGGGCGCCGTGGACACCGTGATCACCAACGCGCTGATCGTGGATTACACCGGCATCTACAAGGCCGACGTGGGCCTGCGCGACGGGCGCATCCACAAGATCGGCAAGGCGGGCAACCCGGACACCCAGCCCGGCATCGACATCATCGTGGGCCCCGGCACCGAGGTCATCGCGGGCGAGGGCAAGATCCTTACCGCCGGTGGCTTTGACAGCCACATTCACTTCATCTGTCCGCAGCAGATCGAGGACGCGCTGCATTCCGGCCTGACCACCATGCTGGGCGGCGGCACCGGCCCCGCGCACGGGACGCTGGCCACCACCGTCACCCCCGGCCCCTGGCATATGATGCGCATGATGCAGGCGGCCGATGCCTTCCCCATGAACCTCGCCTTTGCGGGCAAGGGCAATGCCTCGCTGCCCGCCGCGCTGGAGGAACAGATCCGCGCGGGCGCCTGTGCGATGAAGCTGCACGAGGACTGGGGCACCACACCTGCCGCCATCGACTGCTGCCTCTCGGTCGCGGATGACTACGACGTGCAGGTGATGATCCACACCGACACGCTGAATGAAAGCGGCTTCGTCGAGAACACCGTGAAGGCCATGAAGGGCCGCACGATCCACGCCTTCCACACGGAAGGGGCAGGGGGCGGCCACGCGCCGGACATCATCAAGATCTGCGGCGAAAGCTTCGTGCTGCCCTCCTCGACCAACCCGACGCGGCCCTTCACGCGCAACACGGTGGACGAGCACCTCGACATGCTGATGGTCTGTCACCACCTCGACAAGTCGATCCCCGAGGACGTGGCCTTTGCCGAGAGCCGCATCCGGCGCGAGACCATCGCCGCCGAGGATATCCTGCACGACATGGGCGCCTTCTCGATCATCGCGTCCGACAGCCAGGCCATGGGCCGCGTGGGCGAGGTGCTGATCCGCACCTGGCAGACCGCCGACAAGATGAAGAAGCAGCGCGGCCGCCTGCCCGAGGAGACGGGGGACAACGACAACTTCCGCGTCCGCCGCTACATCGCGAAATACACGATCAACCCGGCCATCGCGCACGGGCTCTCGCATCAGATCGGCTCCATCGAAGAGGGCAAGCGCGCCGACCTCGTGCTCTGGTCGCCCGCCTTCTTCGGGGTGAAGCCCGAGATGGTGCTGCTCGGCGGCTCCATCGCCGTGGCGCAGATGGGCGATCCGAACGCCTCGATCCCGACGCCGCAGCCGGTCTATTCCCGGCCCATGTTCGGCGCCTATGGCCGCGCGGTGGAAAACTCCGCCGTGGTCTTCGTCTCCGCCGCCGCCCAGGCCGAGGGTGTGGGCGAACGCTATGGCCTCGCGAAAGAGACCGTCGCCGTGCTCAATACCCGGCAGATCGGTAAGAAGGATCTGAAGCTCAACGACGCGCTGCCGCATATCGAGGTGCATCCGGAAACCTACGAGGTGCGTGCGGACGGCGAGCTGCTGACCTGCGAGCCGGCGACCGAACTTCCGATGGCGCAGCGCTATTTCCTGTTCTGAGTCGCCCGGGATCCTGCGCCGGTACGCCCACGAGAAACGGACAGTCATGTCGGTCGAGCAAGAAAAATCACGTCCTGCCGGGGCAGGGCGCAAAGAAATTTCCCGTTCATTTCGCAAGCGCAGCAATATCCGTGCTGCGATGCAGCAAATGCATGGCGGGGCTGTCGCATTGGAGGTACTCATGTCACCGCTGCTGACCTACTTTGGAGGCCAAGGGGAACACACCCGCAACCATCCAACGGACTTCAAAGAGGCACAAAATGGCACTCGCAACCAACGCCGCACCGGCACGTGGCAAACTCGACAACTTCTTCGCCGCCATCGGCCAGGGCTTCAACGCCTACCTGGAACGCCGCGCACGGATCGACCAGATCCACGCTCTGAACCAGAAATCGGACGACGAGCTGGCCAAGCTGGGCATCACCCGCGACGAGATCCCGGCCTACGTCTTCCGCGACCTGTTCTATCTCTGAATTCAGGCCGACCTGACCTTCGGATGGGGGGCACGGCGTGAGCCAGCTGCCCCCCGCCCGCTCCGTCCTGCGCGCCGTTGCCGCCGACACGCCTGTCGCTGACACGGTCACGCTCGACTACGAGGCTCGCTTCCTGCGCCGCAAGGTCCTGACGACCGAAGGCGGGGCCCGCGTCCTCATTGATCTTCCGGAAACGATGTCCCTCGATGAAGGGGATTGTTTCGAAATGGAAGATGGCGCGCTGATCCGCGTCCTCGCCGCCCCCGAACCGCTGATCGAGATCCTGGCCGAGCCTGCCGCGCTCGTGCGGCTCGCATGGCATATCGGCAACCGGCACACCCCCTGCCAAATCGAACCCACCCGCCTGCTGATCCGCGAGGACCGGGTGATGGCCGACATGCTCTCGCGTCTCGGCGCGCACATGCATGGGCTGACCGCGCCCTTCACGCCCGAGGGCGGGGCCTATGGCATGGGCCGGACCCATGGTCATTCCCACGGTGAGGATCACGCTCACAGCGATTCCCATTCCCATTCCCATTCCCATTCCCATTCCCATTCCCATGCGCACAGCCATGCCGGTCATTCCCATGGCCACGCGCACTCCCACAGCCATAGCCACGCCCACGACCACAGCCATGACGACTGACGCGGCCATGCTGCTGCACCAGTGGCTCTCACCGGCCTTCCCGGTGGGGGCCTTCGCCTATTCCCACGGGCTCGAATATGCGGTCCACGCGGGCGAGGTCTCGGACCGCGCCACGCTGGAGGGCTGGCTGGAGACCGCGCTGCGGCTCGGGGCAGGGCGGTCGGACGCGATCCTGCTGGCCCATGCCTACCGCGCCGCTCCGGCAGAGCTGGCGGAGATCGCCGAGCTTGCCGCCGCGCTTGCCCCCTCCGCCGAACGCCTGCTCGAGACCGAGCAACAGGGCCGCGCCTTTGCCGAGACCGTCAACGCGCTCTACGGCTACGACCTGCCGCCGATGCCCTATCCGGTGGTGCTCGGTGCCGCGGCGGCCCGGCAGGGCCTGCCGCTGGCCGAGACGCTGCGGCTCTCTCTGCAGGCCAACGCCGCCAATCTCGCCTCCGCCGCCGTGCGCCTCGTGCCCCTCGGCCAGACCGACGGGCAGCGCGCGGTCATGGCGCTGCTGCCCACCTGCGCCGCACTTGCCTCCGAGGCCGAAACCGCCCCGCTGGACGAGATCGGCAGCTGCGCGCTATCCATCGACATCGCCGCCATGCGTCACGAGACGCAGGCGACCCGCCTCTTCCGGTCCTGAAAGGAACTCTCTCATGTCCTCGCCCCACGGTCCTCTCCGCATCGGCCTCGGCGGCCCCGTCGGCGCCGGCAAGACGACGCTCACCGCCAATCTCTGCCGGGCGCTGCGCGATCACCTCTCCATCGCGGTGGTCACCAATGACATCTACACGCAGGAGGATGCCGAGGCGCTGGTGCGGATGCAGGCGCTGACCTCGGACCGGATCATGGGCGTCGAGACCGGCGGCTGCCCCCATACCGCGATCCGCGAGGATGCCTCGATCAACCTCGCCGCCATCGCCAAACTGCGCGAGACCTTCCCGGACCTCGACGTGGTGCTGGTGGAATCGGGCGGCGACAACCTCTCGGCCACCTTCTCGCCGGAGCTGGTGGACCTGACGATCTACGTCATCGACGTGGCCGCCGGCGAGGAAATCCCGCGCAAGGGGGGGCCGGCGATCACCAAGTCCGACATCCTCGTCATCAACAAGACCGATCTCGCGCCCTACGTGGGCTCCGACCTCTCGGTGATGGAGCGCGACGCGAAGATCCAGCGCGGAGCGCGTCCCTTCGTCTTCACCAACCTCAAGACCGGTGAGGGCCTCCGCGAGGTCCTCCGCCTGATCGAGGAGATCGGCGGCCTCGCCCCGCTGCCCGCCTGATCCATCCACTGTTCCCAAATATCCTCGGGGGGAGGGGCCTGTGGCCCCGGGGGGCAGACAGCCCCCACCTCCCGCGCAGCCCACGCGCCGCTTGACCTTTCCCGCCAACAGCTCCAACCCTGCCCTTCATGTTTGATATCAGACCCGTCGGATACGTGATCGGCCTTCTGCTGGCCTGCCTGGGCGTCACCATGCTGCCCCCGCTTGCGGTGGACATCGCCGAGGGGCGGGGCCACTGGCCCGTCTTCGCGGAATGCGCGGTGCTCACGCTGCTCTCGGGCACGGTGCTGGCGCTCGCCTGCCAGAACTCCAAGAAGGAGGGGCTGACGCTGCAGCAGACCTTCCTGCTGGCGACGCTGGTCTGGATTGCCCTGCCGCTCTTCGGCGCGCTGCCCTTCATGCTGGGCGCGACCGAGGCGCGCTTCGTCGATGCCTTCTTCGAGGCGATGTCGGGCATGACCACCACCGGGTCCACCGTCTTCTCGGGGCTCGACGACCTGCCCAAGGGGCTCCTGCTCTGGCGGGGCATCCTGCAATGGCTGGGCGGCATCGGGATCATCGTCGTGGCGATGGTCTTCCTGCCGGAACTGCGCGTCGGCGGGATGCAGATCTTTCGCTCCGAGGCTTTCGAGACCATGGGCAAGATCCTGCCCCGGGCCACGGCGATCGCGGGCCAGATCTCGGTGATCTACGTGGGCATCACGCTGGCCTGCGCCTTCACCTACCTGATTATGGGCATGGGGGCCTTCGATGCCTCGGTCCATGCGCTGACCACGGTCTCCACCGGCGGCTTCTCGACCCGCGACGCCTCCTTCGGGGCCTTCTCGGGGCCGATGGAATACGCGGCCTCGTTCTACATGATCCTCGCGGCGCTGCCCTTCGTGCGCTACGTGCAGATGATCAACGGCCACGGCTGGGCGATGTTCGAGGACGTGCAGGTGCGCGGCTTCGCCTGGACGATCTTCGGGCTGACAGGGATGCTCTTCCTCGTGCTGCTGACGATCTTCCCGCAGCACTGGGAGCAGAGCCTGCGCGAGGCGCTGTTCAACATCGTCTCGATCCTGTCGGGCACCGGCTTTGCCTCGGTCGACTACATGGCCTGGGGCGGGTTCGCGATCACGCTCTTTTTCTTCGCCGGGCTGATCGGCGGCTGCGCGGGCTCCACCGCCTGCTCGGTCAAGATTTTCCGCTACCAGATCCTGCTGGCCTCGCTACGGGCCCAGTTCCGCCGCATCCACACGCCGCACGGGGTCTTCATCGCGCGCTACGATGGCCGCCCGATCCCCGAGGACGTGCTCTCCTCGGTGATGTCCTTCTTCGTCTTTTTCACCGTGACGCTGGGGGTGCTGACTGTGGCGCTCGGCCTGACCGGGCTCGACTTCGTCACCGCGCTGAGTGGCGCGGCCACGGCGCTGGCGAACATCGGCCCGGGGCTGGGGGACACGATCGGACCGGCGGGCAACTTCTCCACGCTCAACGACACGGCAAAATGGCTGCTGGCCATCGCGATGCTGGTCGGACGGCTGGAGTTGATGGTGGTCTATGCGCTGCTGACGGTGAATTTCTGGCGCGCGTGAGCGCTGGAGGCCACCCGCACCACAACTCCACAACGCAGTCCTCCCTGTCTGTCCCGCCCGGTCGACAGGCCGGGCAGCGCCGATCCGCCCCCCGTCGCCATTGTGGCGCGGACCAATGGCGCCCCAGTGACGACCGGTGCTACTGCGCCACCCCGCGGGCCGGCGCTGCCCTGCGCCTGAGGGTGGCGGCACGGGCCGATGAGCAGAGCACCGCGAGGTTTTGGTTGAACGCGAGTTGCCCCTGTCCCGTTGTGAACGGGGAAAGTGATGGGTCAGAAGGCGCCTGATCCTGCCCTCCACAACTTGCGACCCATCCCGGCAGGGCCCGCCTCGCCAGACACCATACCAATCGCCGCAACGAAAAAGGGCGGCCCGAAGGCCGCCCCGTTTCCGTCTTGTCGCGAGCTCACTTCCAGCAGGAGACCAGAGCCGTCAGCCCGGTTGCCTGCGTGGTCAGGTCTTCCGGCGGAACGATCCCGCCCGCGGTCGCGGCTTCCACCGTGACGCCGGCCTGTGCGAGGGCCGTGCGCAGCGCATCGCCGTCGACCGCGAAGCTTACGTTTTCAGGCAGCTGCCGGGTGCCGTCGCCCGCGGGCAGCAGCATGCCGATCACCGCGCCGCGTTCGTCCAGCACCGGACCGCCCGCATCGCCGGGGCGGGTCTCGAGCGAGAGGCGGCTCACACCGGCCTCACCGTCGAGGCCGCGCACATCCGCCAGCTTGCCGAAGGTGAGCGTCGGCGCGCCGAGCACGCCCTCGTAGGAGTAGCCGGCCGCCGCGACCGTGGATTGCAGCCGCGCCGGGCCCTCGGCAAAGGCGGCCACGGCGATCGGGGCCAGCCGTTCCTCGGGCTTCAGCAGGGCGATCTGGCCGCTGGCATCGGTCGCCACGATCCGCGCCGGGTGGTCGTAATCGAGGGTGATCCGGCCGCAGGCCGCCAGCGGCGCGGCGGCGGTCACCACGCTGCCCGCGCCATCCACGAAGAAGCCGGACTGCGACAGCGCGGGGCGGCGGATTTCCAGCCCGCTGACAAGGTCGATGTCCTGCACCGCCTCGTTGCCGGCGGCGGCATCCAGCACGCCGGGCAGGCGGGCGAAGCTCGGGGTCATCTCCTGCAGCATCCGGGTCCGGCGGGTTTCATCCCCCACGGGCCAGACGAGGATGAAGCCCTTGATCTCCCCGTCCTGCAGCGTCGCCTGCACGTAGGTCGTGATCTCGCTGTTGGTGCCCTCGATGGAGAAGCTGCTGCTGCCGCGCTCGCGCGGGCCCTCGACAGGCACGATCGCCAGCGTCTGCAGGATGTCGTAGAGGCCGAAGAGCGTGTCCTGCGTGTCCTCCTGCGAGATCAGCACGACCTTCTGCGGGCCGCCGTCGGTGGCCTCGAAGTGGACGAAGGGGGCCTCGTAGCGGTCGAAGGCCACCATGGCGGTGGGCATCTTCAGGGCAATGCCCGCGCGTTCGTCGCGCACCACCTGCAGGTCCAGCCCTTCGAGGATGGCGTAGTAGTCGCGCAGCAGCGCCTCGCGCTGACGGGTGGTCAGAACGCCGGTCACCTCGTAGCCCTGCGCCGCCTGCCACGAGGCCATGGCGTTGCGGGTGCCGTTGCCGAAGGCGCCGTCGATGGTGGAATTGTAGTGGCCCGCGTCGCGCAGGGCGATCTGGAGTTCCTCGCGCTCGACCCGGGTCAGCAATTGCTCGCTCTGGCGTGCCTGCCAGACGGTTTCCTCGGCCGGGACGGGTTCGGGCTCTGGTTCGGGGGCGACGATGGCCGGGGTCTCGGCGACCTCGGGCTCCAGCGGGGCCGTGTCGACGGTCTCGGAGGGGGCAGGGGCCACAGGGGTCTCCTGCGGCAGATCCTGGGTCAGGGCGCCGCCGCCCACGGGATAGAACCGGTCGCGGTAGTTCGAGGTGAAACCGATATAGCTGTCCCGCGGGATCTGGCCGCGGCTGCGCAGCACGCGCAGCGTCTCGCCCGCCTGATCGCGGGTGTACGGCCCCAGGGCGATGGCGTACCAGCCGCTGCCGAGCGCGAAGCCGTTCACGTCGGGCAGGCGGGCGGCATAGCCTCTCGCCACCTCCAGCGCGCGGTTCAGGCTCGGCTGGGCCTCGATCTGGACCCAGACCTCCGCGTTCGGAGACTGGGCCGCGGCCGGGCGCACGAAGAGCGTCACCGCCACGAGCAGGGTGAGAAGAAATCGGATCATGGAAAAGGGCCTCTGCTCAGCGTCTTTTTACAAGTGTTGATCCCGGTTCTACCAAATCTCCCCCCCTGTGCGACCAAATAATGCGTGAGCGGCTGATTGACCCGGACCGCGCTGCCCAATAGGTAGGGCGGCGATAATTTCCCGCGCGGATGCGGCCCCCGAGGCCCCGCCGCGCCCCCGGTGAAGGTGGCATCAGATGGCGGCAAGCAGCGACAAACCCCGCTCGTTCCAGGAGATCATCCTGCGGCTTCAGGGTTACTGGGCGTCCAAGGGCTGCGCGATCATGCAGCCCTATGACATGGAGGTCGGCGCCGGCACGTTCCACCCGGCCACCACGCTGCGCTCGCTCGGCTCGCGGTCCTGGGCCGCGGCCTATGTCCAGCCCTCGCGCCGTCCGACCGATGGCCGCTATGGCGAGAACCCGAACCGGCTGCAGCACTACTACCAGTACCAGGTGCTGATCAAACCCAGCCCGCCGGACCTTCAGGACCTCTACCTCGGCTCGCTCGAAGCCATCGGCATCGACATGGAGATGCACGACATCCGCTTCGTCGAGGACGACTGGGAGAGCCCGACGCTGGGCGCATGGGGCCTCGGCTGGGAAGTCTGGTGCGACGGCATGGAAGTGTCTCAGTTCACCTATTTCCAGCAGGTCGGCGGCCATGACTGCCATCCTGTTTCCGGCGAACTGACCTATGGTCTGGAGCGCCTCGCGATGTACGTGCTCGGCATCGACCACGTGATGGACATGCCCTTCAACGATCCGCAGGCGCCGATCGCCCTGAAATACGGCGATGTCTTCCGTCAGACCGAGCAGGAATATTCCCGCTGGAACTTCGACGTGGCCAACACCGAGATGCTGCTGAAGCACTTCGAGGAGGCCGAGGCCGAATGCGAGGCGATCCTGTCGCAGGACTACGACGACCCCAAGACCGGCAAGCGCATCGTCATGGCCCACCCGGCCTATGACCAGTGCATCAAGGCCTCGCACCTGTTCAACCTGCTGGACGCGCGCGGGGTGATCTCGGTCACCGAGCGGCAGGCCTACATCGGCCGCGTCCGGGCACTGGCAAAGAAATGCGCCGATGCCTTCGTGCAGACCGAGGCGGGCGGCTGGACCCCGGAGGGGACCGCCGCGTGACCGGCAAGATCCTTGCCGCGATCATCGTGATCTCGGCCCTGCTGGTGGGTGGCGGCGTCTACTACGCGCAGGTCTATGCCTTCTATGAAGAGGTGGTGCCGAACGGTGTCGACGACGTGGTGATGACCACGCCGGCGGGTGCCGTGCAGCCGGTGGCCTATTCCGACTACCGCGCCATCGACGCGGGCAGTTCGCCGATCCGCTACCGGGCCTGCTTCATCCTCGATGAGCCGGTCGAGGGGCTGGACGCGCGCTACCAGGCCTACCCCTCCGCGGACCCGCTGGTCGCGCCGGGCTGGTTCGACTGCTACGACGCCGAGGAGATCGGCGCCGCGCTGGAGAGCGGGCGGGCCAAGGCCTTCCTGTCGCGCAGCGACATCCACTACGGCATCGATCGGGTGATCGCCGTCATGCCCGACGGGCGCGGCTATTCCTGGCAGCAGATCAATGCCTGCGGCGCCGTGGTCTTCGACGGTGAGCCCGTGCCCGCCGGCTGCCCCACGCCGCCCGAGACCCCGCGCAAGCCCTGAGGCCCCGTGGCCGCAGGGCCCTGAGGCCCCGTAGCCGGGGTGAGCTCTGAGGAGCGGGCCTGTGGTGCGCATCCGTGGCCGAGACGCCGGTTGTGGCGGGACGCGGCCTTCTGGTCTCCACGGCCCTTTCCTGCCTGCCGCTTTCCTGCCAGCCCTGTATCGTCTCCTCATGCCACGGTTTTCCCTGCATCGAGGCGGGTGAACCGCGCCGCGCCGGGGCCGAACCGACCGGTGGACCGTGTCCCCGCACCGGCCCGGTCGTTCCGCCGGAGGGAACCGGGCGGGGCTCCCGATCATTGTCTCCCCAAGATCACCAGACCAGCACGGGCCGCGCAGGCTTTGCCGCCGACCGTGTTCCGCGCATCCGCGCCAGACCGCGCCCGTCCGGGGCGCCGATCGGAGGAGACGTCTCATGTCCCAAGACCGCGCCCCCGCATGGGTCGTGCCCGCCATGCGCTTCGGCTATTCCGCCCGTGGCCTCACCTATGCCCTGCTGGGCGGCCTCGTCTTCACCGCTGCGCTGACCGGCGGGCAGACCGACGACACCCAGTCCGCCCTCGCCAGCCTGCGCGGCGAAAGCTTCGGCCCGCTGCTGCTGTGGATCCTCGGCGCGGGCTTTGCCGCCTATGCCGTCTGGCGGTTCATCTGCGCCTTCATGGACCTCGAACGCCGTGGCCATGACCTGAAGGGGATCGTCGCCCGGCTCGGCCAGACCTTCTCGGGTGGGGTGTCCGCCGGTCTGGCGGTGACCTCGGTCCGGCTCGCCATGGGGGCGGGCGGCGGCGGGGGCGACAGCGCGCGCACGCTGGCCTCCTGGCTGCTGCAACAGCCCTTCGGCAAGTGGCTGGTCATGGGGGCGGGCCTCGTGGCGATCGGGGCCGGGGGCTACTACGGCCTCAAGGCGATGAAGGAGAAGTACAAGGAACACATGCGCGCCACCCCCACCAGCCGCAAGCTGGACCCGGTGGTGAAGGCGGGGCTCATCGCCCATGGCATCGTGATCGCGATCATCGGCGGGTTCCTCGTCTACGCCGGCTGGACCTCCGACCCCAGCGAGGCGGGCGGCATGACGACGGCCTTCGAGGCCGTCCGGGCCCAGCCCTACGGGCAGGTGCTGCTGGCGGCGCTGGCGCTCGGCCTCGTGGCCTTCGCGGTCTATTGCTTCGTCGAGGCGCGCTATCGCGTCGTGCCCGCCCGTGCCGGCGACGATGTCACGACGCTGGCCGCCCGCGCCCGGGCCAAGGCCGAAGGCGCGACCCGGCAGATGGCGTCGCAAGTCGGGTGAGCACGCGTCGGCCCAAGCACGCGCCACCGGGGCTTCGGGAAGGCGGGCCGCAGGCCGACGGTGCGGGCGTCAGGCCGGGCCGCGCCGCGATGCCGCAGCGCCGCCGGATGCGAGAAAGCGCGAGATTGCTGGCGCGACGCGTCCCGATGCGCTAGGCGGCGCGGGAGGAAGACCCGCAGCGCCGCGCCTGTCTGGCCGGACGCCGGGTCTTCCGCAGACATCAGCTGACACCGGGGGCCCCTCGTGACCGTATCCAAACGTATCGTTCTTTCCAGCGACCACGCCGCGATCCCGCTGCGGCAGGCGATCGCCGCCCATATCACCGCGCAGGGCTGGGAGGCCGTCGACATCGGCCCCACCACGCCCGAGAGCACCCATTACCCCAAGCATGGCGCCGCCGCGGCGCGCAAGGTCGCCTCGGGCGACTGCCGTCTGGGGATCATCCTCTGCGGCACCGGGCAGGGGATCATGATGGCCGCCAACAAGGTGCCCGGCATCCGCTGCGGCGTCTGCTCCGACACCTTTTCGGCCAAGATGATCCGCGCGCACAACGACGCGCAGATCCTGTCCCTCGGCGCGCGCGTCGTGGGGGAGGGGCTGGCGCTGGAGATCGTCGATGCCTTCCTGAACACCGAGTTCGAAGGCGGCCGTCACGCCACCCGCGTCGACATGATCGAGGCCCCCGAGGCCGAGTGACCCCACTGGCCGCGGCGGGGCAGGGCCGTGCGCCCGCCTGCCGCGCCCCATCGGGTCTGGTGGAAGGCGGCCCCCCCCGTGCAACTCTCGCACGGACCGGGCCGCGCCGGGGCTGCAGGGCCTCTCGGGGCCGTTCCGCGGCAGATGCGCCGGGAGAGCGCGGGATTTTCCGCGCCGGTCTCTGGACGCTCCGCGCCCCCTTCGCTATTCCCGTCCGCAACGCGCCCCCGGGGCGCCCCACGCAGGCTGGATGAACCGACATGCCCGATCTCCTGATCGAACTCTTCTCCGAGGAAATTCCCGCGCGGATGCAGGCTCGCGCCGCCGAGGACCTGAAGAAACGCGTGACCGATGGTCTCGTCGAGGCCGGTCTGACCTATGCGGGCGCCGCCGCCTTCCACACCCCGCGCCGCCTGACGCTGGCGCTGGACGGGCTGCTGGCCGAAAGCCCCACCCGGCGCGAAGAGCGCAAGGGCCCGCGCGTCGACGCCCCGGAAAAGGCGCTGGAGGGCTTCCTGCGCGGCGCAGGCGTGGCCCGCGAGGACCTGAAGGTTCAGGACGACAAGAAGGGGCAGGTCTACGTCGCCGTGATCGAGACCCCGGGCCGCCCGGCGGCCGAGATCGTGGCCGAGGTGCTTGAGGCAACGATCCGCAACTTCCCCTGGCCCAAGTCGATGCGCTGGGGCGCGGGCACGCTGCGGTGGGTGCGCCCGCTGCATTCGATCCTGTGCATCCTGACCGACGAGGCCGGCGCCTCTGTCGTGCCGATGGAGATCGAGGGCATCCAGACCGGCAACAGCACCCGCGGCCACCGTTTCATGGCGCCCGCCAGCTTCACCGTCACCTCCTTCGACGACTATGCCGCCAAGCTGAAGCGCGCCTTCGTCGTGCTCGACGCGCAGGAGCGCGCGGATCACATCTGGCAGGAGGCCACCAACCTCGCCTTCGCGCAGGGCCTCGAGGTGGTGGAGGACAAGGGCCTGCTGGCCGAGGTCGCGGGGCTCGTCGAATGGCCCGTGGCGCTGATGGGCGAGATCGGGGCGGATTTCCTCGCCCTGCCGCCCGAAGTGCTGCAGACCTCCATGAAGGAACACCAGAAGTTCTTCTCGGTGAAAAACCCCAAGACCGGGCGGATCGAACGCTTCGTCACCGTGGCCAACCGCGAGACTGCCGACAACGGCGTGACGATCCTCGCGGGCAACCAGAAGGTGCTGGCGGCGCGGCTGTCGGACGCCAAGTTCTTCTGGGAAAACGACCTGCGGGTCGCCAAGGCCGGCATGACCGACTGGCTCGACCAGCTGGAAAACGTGACCTTCCACAACAAGCTGGGCTCGCAGGCCGACCGCGTGCGCCGCATCGCGGCGCAGGCGGGCGAGATCGCACCCTTCGTGGGCGCGGACCCGGCACTGGCCGAGCAGGCGGCGAAGGTCGCCAAGGCCGACCTCTCCTCCGAGATGGTCTATGAATTCCCCGAGCTTCAGGGCCTCATGGGCCGCTACTACGCCGAGGCCGCGGGCCTGCCGGCCGAGGTGGCCGAGGCCTGCGAGACCCACTACCAGCCGCTCGGCCCCTCCGACGCGGTGCCCGGCGGTGCCGTCGCACAGGCAGTGGCGCTGGCCGACAAGCTGGACACGCTGACCGGCTTCTGGGCCATCGACGAGAAGCCCACCGGCTCGAAGGACCCCTTCGCGCTGCGCCGTGCCGCCCTCGGCGTGATCCGCATCCTGCTGGAATCGCAGGCCCGCATGGCGCTTGAGCCGCAGTTCGGCGCACAGCTGGTGCGGCACGAGATCAAGCAGGCCAACGGCGCGGCGGCGGCGGAACTGGCCGCGCTGGAAGACCTCGTCGAGGAGATCGCCAAGCACGGCGTCTTCGGCGCGGCACTGCACACGGTGATGGAGCGCCTGAGCGGCGAGGCGCCGCTCCTCGACACGCTGAAGGCGCGCGTTCCGGATGCGGCCGCCGACCTGCTCTCCTTCTTCCACGACCGTCTCAAGGTGCACCTGCGGGATCAGGGCCTGCGCCATGACGTGATCGACGCCTGCCTCGCCATGCCGGGCAACGACGACCTCGTCGGGCTGGTGAAGCGGGCCGAGGCGCTCGGCGCCTTCCTCGCCACCGAGGACGGGGGCAACCTCGTGCAGGGCTTCAAGCGGGCGAACAACATCCTGACCCAGGCCGAGGAGAAGGACGGCGTCTCCTACGAGTTCGGGGCCGACGTGAAATTTGCCGAGACCGACGAGGAAAAGGCGCTCTTTGCCGCGCTCGACGGGGCCAGGGGCAAGATCGACACGGCCGTGGCGGCGGAAGATTTCGAAGGCGCGATGCAGGTCATGGCCGACCTGCGCGCCCCGATCGACGGCTTCTTCGAGGCGGTGCAGGTGAACAGCGACAACCAGGTCGTGCGCCGCAACCGGCTGAACCTGCTGTCCACCATCCGCTCGACCGTCCTGGCGGTGGCCGACCTGACGCGCATCGAGGGCTGACCGCCCGTCTGCCGGGGAAAGCCGCCCGGCCGGGCCGAGCGGCGAGGCCTCGCGCTGCGGGACGGGGCCCATGTGGGGCCCATGCGGGGCTGGCGTGGGCCCGCGTGAGGCCGCAACCCGGTGAGATGGGGGGCTGTCTGCCCCCCTTGTCCCGCGCGGGGCGCGCGGGACAATTCCCCCCGAGGATATTTCGGAACAGTGGATGAGGCGGGGGCACCGCGGGGAGTTTTCCTTGCCTCGTGACGCGCGGCGCGTATTCTGCGCCGAAAAGAGGTGCCGCAGTGCAGCAGCCCGAGATGACCCTGATCACCCCGACCGCGCCCCTGACCGTGGCGCAGCATGGCGGGCGTGCGAAATGCCTGCAGCGCCTCGTGCGCCTCGACCTGCCTGTGCCGCTGACGGTCGCGCTCTCCTTCGACGAGGTGCACCGGATCGCGGCGGGCGACCTGCCTGACATCGACCGTTTGCTGGCGCCCTTCGGGCCGGCGCCGCTGCTCTGCGTGCGGCCCTCCTCGGAGGATCCGGACTGGGGCGGGCCGGGGGCGGTGCTGAATATCGGCATCAATGACGACCGCCACGCCGCGCTGTGCGAGAAGCTGGGCGAACCGGCGGCGACGGGCATCTACATCCGCTTCGTGCAGGCCTATGCGATCCACGTCGCGCGTCTGGACCCGGACATGTTCGACGGGCTGGAGATGGAGGGCCCCGAGGGGCTGAAGGCGGTGCTGGAGGCCTACGAGGAAGAAACCGAGGAGGTCTTCCCGCAGGATCCGGGCGTGCAGCTGGCGGCGGTCCTGCGCTCCATGGCGCGGGCCTGGGAAGGCACCACCGCACGGCTGCTGCGGCAGGCCAAGGGCGCGCCCGCCGATGCGGGTCTCGGGCTCGTGGTGCAGGAGATGGCGCTGGGGCTGGGGCAGGGGGAATGCGGCTCGGGCGTGATCCAGCTGGTGAGTTCTGCCACCGGGCGGCCCAAGATCACCGGACGCTACCTTAGCCAGAGCCAGGGCCGGGAAGCGCTGGCGGGCGGGGCCTCCTCCCTCTTCCTCGCAAGGGACCCGCGCGGGCCCTCGCTGGAGGAGCTGGCGCCGGAGGCCTTCGACCAGCTGATCGCGCATACGCGGCTGATGCGGATCAAGCTGCGCGAGGAGATGCAGACCGAATTCACCATCGAGAACGGGCAGGTCCATGTGCTCGACGGGGTGCGCATTCCGCGTTCCTCCCGCGCCGCGGTGCGGATCGCGGTGCAACTGGCACAGGAGGGGATCATCCCCCGGCAGGAGGCGCTCCTGCGGGTCGAGCCGCGGGCGCTGAACGAGATGCTGCACCGGCAGGTGGACCCGGACGCGCCGCGCGACGTCATCGGCCACGGCATCGCCGCCAGCCCCGGGGCGGCCGCCGGGCGCATCGTCTTCTCCGCCGCCGAGGCACAGGCCGCCGCCGCCCGGGGCGAGCCCTGCATCCTCGTGCGCCGCGAGACCTCGCCGGAGGACATCCGGGGCATGCATGCGGCGGTGGCGGTGCTGACCGAACGCGGCGGGATCACCAGCCACGCGGCAGTGATCGGCCGGGGCCTCGGCCTGCCCTGCGTGGTGGGGGCGAGCGACCTGAAGTTCAACCTCGTCAAGGAGCAGCTCTTTGCCGGGGACGGGCGCCGCTTCCGCGCCGGCGACGTGATCACGGTCAACGGCACCAACGGGCAGGTTCTGGCCGGGGAGGCGCCCCTGCTGGAGGCCGCGCAGGACGAATCCTTCCAGGCGCTGATGTCCTGGGCCGAGGCGGAGAGCGACATCGGCATCCGCGCCAACGCCGACACGCCTGCCGACGCGCAGACCGCGCGCAACTTCAACGCCGAGGGCATCGGGCTCTGCCGGACGGAGCACATGTTCTTCGAGGCCGATCGCCTGACCGTGATGCGCGAGATGATCTTCGCCGACCGGCCCGAGGACCGGCGCACCGCGCTGGACCGGCTTCTGCCGATGCAGCGGCACGATTTCATCGAGCTCTTCCGCATCATGCAGGGGCTGCCGGTCTGCATCCGGCTCTTCGATCCGCCGCTGCACGAGTTCCTCCCCTCGGACCGCAACGGGCTCCGCGAACTGGCGGAGGCGCTGTCGCTGCCGCTCTCGACGGTGACCCGCCGGGTGGAGGGGATGGGGGAGTACAACCCCATGCTGGGAATGCGCGGCGTGCGCCTCGGGATCACCATCCCCGAGATCTACGACATGCAGGCCCGTGCCATCTTCGAGGCGACGCTGGCGGCCAGCCGCGAGGGCGCCCCGGTGGTGCCCGAGATCATGATCCCGCTGGTCTCGGCCAAGCGCGAGGTGGAGCTGGTGAAGACCCGGATCGACGCCGTCGCCGCCGCCGTGCGGACCGAGCGCGGGCGTGACTTCACCTACCGGCTGGGCGTTATGGTGGAGACCCCGCGGGCCGCCCTGAGAGCGGGCGAGATCGCCCCCCATGCAGCCTTCCTGTCCTTCGGGACGAACGACCTGACACAGATGACCTACGGGCTCTCGCGCGATGACGCGGGGCGCTTCATGTCGGCCTACGTACAGCAGGGGGTCTACCCGGAGGATCCCTTCCACACGCTCGACACCGAAGGTGTGGGAGAATTGCTCGAGATCGGGGCCGATCGCGGCCGTGCAGCACGAAAGGATCTTGTGCTTTCCATATGTGGTGAACACGGCGGTAACCCCGAATCAATCGCCTTCTGCCGGAAGGCCGGATTCAACTATGTGTCGTGTTCGCCTTTCCGGGTTCCCGTCGCACGCCTTGCCGCCGCCCAGCTGGCCCTGCGATCCGTGGGCGAAAATACGCCTACGAATTGAAAGCAGATTCAATGGGTTGTCTGTGTAAACGCATGATGACGCAACGAGTTCCCAAGGTTTAAAAAGTCTCAAGACTCGACGGTATGGTCCATTTCCTTTAGGGCATCTCGACGATTGCCGCCTTGGGGACCGCGGCTGCTTGGGAACGGGACGCGATGCGACTGAAAATTCTGACGGTACTTCTCTGCGTTTTCGCAGGTGCGGCGACGGCTGAAACGGCTGTGGACGGGCTCGTGAAGCAGGAGCAATCGGCGCTGAACAAGCTGTCGACCGGCAAGCTGAGTGACCTGCTTAAAAAACCGGCAAAGTCCAAGGTGGAGTATTCCCGCGACTGGCTGGCGAAGCAGCCCAAGGCCGCAGGCGACGCCGAATGGCAGTGTCTCTCGGAAGCGCTCTACTTCGAGGCCCGCGGCGAGAGCGTGAAGGGTCAGTTCGCCGTGGCGGAAGTGATCCTGAACCGGGTCGACAGCCCCGATTTCCCGAACACCGTCTGCGGTGTCGTGAAGCAGGGCACCGGGCGCAAGTATGCCTGCCAGTTCACCTACACCTGCGACGGCAAGTCCGACGCGATCCGCGAGCCCAAGGCCTATGTCAACGTGGGCAAGGTGGCCGAGGCCGTCCTCGCCGGCGCCCCCCGGGAACTGACCGGCGGTGCCACCTATTACCACACCCGCGCGGTGAGCCCGAAGTGGTCGCGCAAGTTCGCCAAGACCGCGACGATCGGTGTGCATTTCTTCTACAAGGCCCCCACGCGCGTCAGCGTGAACTGACCGCCATCGCCGTGCCGCCGCGCCCTTCGCAGGGCAGGGTGCCGCGCTGACGGCAACGTATGGCCGGAGCGCGCGACGCGGGGCCCGGCTGCCCTTGCCAAGGCCGCCTGTTTCGCGCATTCAACGGCCATGACCCCCTGTTACCGGCCAATCCCTTTCCAGGGCCTCGCCCGGCCCGGCACCGCGGTGCCCCTTGCCGGCGGACCGCTGTTCTTCGACCGTGCCGAGCGGCTGCTGCCCGACGGCAGCCGGGAACTGGTGCCGGTCTCCGAGGTCCCGTCCGACCTGCTTGAGCGCCTGACCGCGCCCCGCGCGCCGCTGGCCCGGATCGACTGGGCACAGCCGCGGATCATGGGCATCCTTAACGTCACCCCGGACAGCTTCTCGGATGGCGGCCGCCACAACGACCTGCCGCGCGCGGTGGACCATGCCCGGGCCATGCAGGCCGCAGGGGCCGACATGCTGGACATCGGCGGCGAGAGCACGCGCCCCGGCGCCGATCCGGTTGACGAGGCAGAGGAGGAGGCGCGCACCGCCCCCGTGATCGCCGCGATCCGGGCCGAGACCGATGTGCCGATCTCCATCGACACCCGCCGCGCGGGGCCCGGCGTGGCCGCCATGGCGGCGGGCGCGGACCTGATCAACGACGTGGCCGCCCTGTTGGACGATGCCGCGCTGGAAGAGGCCGTGGTGGCAAACCGCTGGCCGGTCAGCCTGATGCACATGAAGGGCACGCCGCAGACGATGCAGAAGGACCCGCGCTACGATCACGTGGTGCTGGAGGTCTTTGCCCATCTCGAGGCCCGCATCGCGGCGCTGGAGGCCAAGGGCCTGCCACGCGCGTGCATCATGGTCGATCCCGGCATCGGCTTTGCCAAGACGGTGGATCACAACCTCGCGCTGCTGCGCGACATCTCGGTCTTTCACGGGCTGGGATGCCCGATCCTGCTGGGCGTCTCGCGCAAGCGGTTCATCGGGGATATCGGACAGGCCGCGGAGGCGCGCGCGCGCTTCCCCGGCTCCATGGCCGTGGCACTGGCCGCCCTGGGGCAGGGGGTGCAGATGCTGCGGGTACATGACGTGGCCGAGACCGCGCAGGCGGTTCGGCTCTGGCAGAAGGTCACATTCGGGGGAGCGTGATGGGACGACAATTCTTTGGCACCGACGGCGTGCGGGGGCGGGCGAATTCCGCGCCCATGACGGCCGAGATGGCGCTGCGCATCGGCGCGGCGGCCGGGCGCTACTTCCGGCGTGACAACAGCCGCGCGCATCGTGTGGTGATCGGCAAGGACACCCGCCTCTCGGGCTACATGTTCGAGAACGCGCTGACCGCCGGGCTGACCTCGACGGGGATGAACGTGCTGCTGCTCGGCCCGGTGCCGACGCCTGCCGTGGGGCTGCTGACGCCCTCGATGCGCGCCGACCTCGGCGTGATGATCTCGGCCAGCCACAACCCGGCAGAGGACAACGGGATCAAGTTCTTCGGCCCCGATGGCTTCAAGCTGTCCGACGAGGCCGAGGAGGAGATCGAACGTCTCGTGCTGGAAGGCGTCGAGCCCGCGCAGGCGCAGAACATCGGCCGGGCCAAGCACATCTACGACGGGCGCTTCCGCTACAACGAGCGGCTCAAGACGACGCTGCCGCACGGCATGCGGCTCGACGGGATCAAGGTGGTGATCGACTGCGCCAATGGCGCGGCCTATCGCACCGCGCCCGAGGTGCTCTGGGAACTGGGCGCCGACGTGATCCCGCTGGGGGTGGACCCCAACGGCACGAATATCAACGCCAACTGCGGCTCGACCCACCCTGAGGCGGCGGCGGCGGCCGTGGTCGCCCATGGTGCGGACCTCGGGATCTGCCTCGACGGGGATGCGGACCGGGTGATCCTGATCGACGAGACCGGCGCCGTGGCCGACGGCGACCAGATCATGGCGCTGCTCGCGGCCCGCTGGGCCGAGGAGGACCGCCTGAAGGGCGGGGCGCTGGTGGCCACCGTGATGTCGAACCTCGGGCTGGAGCATTTCCTCGAAGGCCGCGGCCTGCGTCTGGAACGCACCAAGGTCGGCGACCGCTACGTGGTGGAACGGATGCGTGCCGGGGGCTTCAACCTTGGCGGCGAGCAATCGGGCCACATCGTTATGACCGACTACGCCACGACCGGCGACGGGCTGATGGCCGCGCTGCAGGTGGTGGCCGAGATGGTCCGCTCGGGCCGCCCGGCGTCGGAACTGGCCAAGCAGTTCGAGCGCGTGCCGCAGGTGCTGAAGAACGTCCGCTTCACCGCGGGGTCCACCCCGCTCGAAGCCGAGAGCGTGCAGGCCGCCATCGCGGCGGGTGAGGGGCGCCTGACGGGCAACGGGCGGCTGGTGATCCGCAAGTCCGGGACCGAGCCGCTGATCCGTGTCATGGCCGAAAGCACCGATGCCGTCCTCATGGAAGGCGTCGTGGACAACATCGTGGCGGCGGTCGAAGCGGCGGGCTGAGGCCCGCGCTGCCATCGGAGCGGGCGGCTTCCTGTCCGGCCGAGGCCGATCACGGGCCGGCGCTCATCCCGCGCGGATCACCTCCAGCAGGGCCTCTGCCGCGCGGGTCCTGTGCCGCTCGGGATGCGAGAGCACCGCGAAGGGCCGCGCGGGGCGCGGGGCCCATGTGACCCGCCGGATGGCCAGCCCGCGCGCCCGGGCCGCCGGCACCGCCCGGTGTGAAAGCATCGCCACCGCGCCCCCCGTGGCCACCCCCGCCAGCACCGCCTCGTTCGACGGCAGGTCGAGCGCCACCGAGAGCTCTGCTGCGCGCAATCCCATCGCCGCGAGATGTGCCTCGAAGACCGACCGCGTGCCGGAGCCGTCCTCGCGCAGCAGCCATGTGAAGCGCCGGTAGTCCTGCGCGGTGAAACCCCTCTGCCGCGCCGCAGGATGCTGCCGCGAGAGCACAAGCACCAGCTCATCCCGCGCCACCACCTGCCGCCGCAGCGGACTGTCGGGCAAGTCACCCTCGATGAAGCCGAGGTCCGCCGCACCTTCCTGCACCGCTGTGGCCGCCTGCGCCGTATTGCCGACGGCGAGGGAGAGCGTGACCTCCGGGTGCATCTCGTGAAACTGCATCAAGCGGGGCGGCAGCCAGTAGCTCGCGACCGTCTGGCTGGCGAAAAGCCGCAGGCTGCCGCGCGTCTCGACCGAGAGATCGGCCAGCACCAGCGCCGCGGTCTCGGCCTGCGCCAGCACGGCGCGGGCGGCGGGCACGAAGGTCTCGCCCTCCTGCGTCAGGGCAATGCCGCGTGCGACCCGATCGAAGAGCCGCACGCCATGCTGCCGCTCCAGCGCCGCGATGGCGGAGGAGACGGCGCTCTGCGTCATGTTGAGTTGCGCCGCCGCGCGGGTGACATGGCGCAACTCCGCCACGCACAGGAAAATCCGGATCTGATCGAGGGTCATGGATCATTCATCTAAAATTCCGAACGGAATGACAAATACATTCGGTTGGAGTGATTGGTGGATGCGGATCATATTCCGGTTCAGCCCCCGGAAGGAGAACGGAATGCCCAGCCTCAGCCAGATCGCCCCTGTCGCGCGCCCCGATGGCCTGCGGCGGCTGCTTCCGGGGCTGGCGCTGGTCCTGGGTCTCGCCCTCGCGGCGATGGTGCTGCAACGGGCCACGGGGATCGCCGCCCTCAGCCCGATGGTGGTGGCGATGGTGGCGGGGATCGGCCTGCGCAACCTCGCGCCGCTGTCGCCCGCGCTGACCCCGGGGATCGCCTTTGCCATGCGCCGGCTGCTGCGGGCGGGGATCGTCCTGCTGGGCTTCCGCCTGACCTTCGGGCAGGTGGCGGAGGTCGGGCTCTCCGGCCTTGCCGTCATTGGCGGAACGCTGGCGGCCACCTTCCTCTTCACCAAGGCGGCGGGGCGGGTCCTCGGCGTCGACCGGCAGTTGAGCGAGCTGATCGCGGCGGGGACGTCGGTCTGCGGCGCCTCTGCCGTGCTCGCGGTCAACACCGTGACCCGGGGCCGGGACGAGGACGTGGCCTATGCCATCGCCTGCGTCACGATCTTCGGCACGCTCTCGATGCTGGCCTATCCGCTGCTGGCGGGGCCGCTGGGGCTCGACGCTGCCGCCTACGGGCTCTGGACCGGGGCCAGCCTGCACGAGGTGGCGCAGGCGGTGGGCGCGGGGTTCGCGCGGGGCGAGGCCGCCGGGCAGGTCGCCACCATCGCCAAGCTCAGCCGGGTGATCCTGCTGGCGCCGCTGATCTTCGCGCTCGGGGCCTATGCCCGGGCGAGGGGGCAGGGCGCAGGCGGGGCGGCACCTGTGCCGTGGTTCGTGCTCGGCTTCGTGGCGGCCATCGCGGTGACCTCGCTGGTGCCGCTGCCCGCCGTGGTGCTGGAAGGGGCGCAGGGAGCCTCGACCCTGATGCTGACCATGGCGCTGGCGGCGATGGGGCTGGAAACCCACATCGGGCGCCTCCGGGCCAAGGGGCTGCGGCCGCTGGCCCTTGGCGCGCTTGCATGGCTCTTCGTTTCGGGGCTGGCGCTCGGGCTGGTCTGGCTGACGGGGTGACGAGCCCCGCGCCCTCCGTGACCGGGGGCGGGGCCTGCCTCTGCGCTGACTGGTGCGTTGACTGGAGCGCTGATTGGCACGCTGACCGGGGCGCTTACTCCTGAATGCTTTCGAGGTAAGCCAGCAGGGCAGCCAGTTCGCGCGGGGTGGGCGTCAGCACGCCGTCGATTTCCACCGGCACGAGGTCTTCCGCCATGGCGCCGCCGAACTCGGGCATGACCCGGGCGAGGTGGCCCTGCACCGGGTCTCCGTAGATATAGGCAAGGGCCTGCGCCTCGGGGAAGGTGCCGCCGTTGGCCGCCGCAAGCTTGGTCAGATCGGCCGGCGCCGTGGCCAGCCCGGAGGCCAGCGGGCCATTGCCGCGCCCCTCGGGGCCATGACAAGAGGTGCAGTTCGCGGCGAAGAAGGCGGTCCCGTCCGCCCGGTCGGGCATCCGCGCCTCGGTGCAGGCCACGAGGCCCAGTGCAAGCGCCGCCGCCGCGGCGACCCCGGTATAGCTGTTCGACATGTTACCCTCGATCACTCGTTTGCCTGTTGCCGCGCAGGGCCCCGGCCGGGGCTGTGTCGCGGTTTGCGCCCAGATGATCACAGCGCCGTGGGGATGAAAAGGGGCGGATGGCGGTGCGGGCGCCGCTGTTCGAGGGGCGGGAACCGGGGGCCATTCAGGTTGCGAGGAAAAAGGGCCCGGTCACGCGGACCGGGCCCTTTCCGATGTCGATCCGGCCGGGGCCGGAGGCGATCAGTTCTTGGCCTTGTCGACCATCTTGCCGGCCGAGATCCAGGGCATCATGCCGCGCAGCTTGGCGCCGGTGGCTTCGATCATGTGCTCGTCGTTGGCACGGCGCGAGGCCTTGATGGTCGGCTGGCCGACGGCGTTTTCCAGCATGAAGTCGCGGACGAACTTGCCCTGCTGGATGTCGGTCAGGACGGCTTTCATCGCGGCCTTGGTCTGCTCGTAGGGCAGGATGCGCGGGCCGGTCACGTACTGGCCGTACTCGGCGGTGTTCGAGATCGAGTAGTCCATGGTCGCGATGCCGCCTTCGTAGATCAGGTCCACGATCAGCTTCACTTCGTGCAGGCACTCGAAATAGGCCATTTCGGGCGCATAGCCGGCTTCCACGAGGGTCTCGAAGCCGCAGCGGATCAGCTCGACGAGGCCACCGCAGAGAACGGCCTGCTCACCGAAGAGGTCGGTTTCGCATTCTTCGCGGAAGTTGGTCTCGATGATGCCCGAGCGGCCGCCGCCGATGGCGGAGCAGTAGGACAGGCCGATTTCCAGCGCGCGGCCGGAGGCGTCGTTGTTCACGGCCACGAGGCAGGGCACGCCGCCGCCCTTGGTGTACTCGCCGCGCACGGTGTGGCCGGGGCCCTTGGGGGCCATCATGATGACGTCGACGCCGGGCTTCGGCTCGATCAGGCCGAAGTGCACGTTCAGACCGTGGGCGAAGGCGATGGCCGCGCCGTCCTTCAGGTTGTCGTGGACGTATTTCTTGTAGGTCTCGGCCTGCAGTTCATCGGGCATGGTGAACATGATCAGGTCGCACCAGGCGGCCGCTTCCGCAATGCCCATGACCTGGAGGCCTTCGCCTTCGGCTTTCTTAGCCGAGGGGGAGCCTTCGCGCAGCGCCACGACGACGTTCTTGGCACCCGAGTCGCGCAGGTTCAGCGCGTGGGCGTGGCCCTGCGAGCCGTAGCCCAGGATGGCCACTTTCATGTCCTTGATCAGGTTAATGTCGCAATCGCGGTCGTAGTAAACGCGCATCGGGGTGATCCTTCCGTTGTTGGGGGCTCCTCCGGCCCCTGATGCGCGTAAGATAGCGGGGATTCGGTGATTTGGTTTTCAAATCTTGTAGATATTGGCCTGTATGGTAGATTTCTATTCGTCAAATATGGATATGATTGAAAATCAATGCTCGATGACACCGACAGGCGTATCCTGCGCCAGTATATGGCAGACCCGGCGATCCGGGCCGCGGACCTGGCTGCGCGCACCGGGCTCAACGCCGCGACCTGCTGGCGCCGGATCGAACGGCTCAAGGAACGCGGCATCCTGCGCGGCAGCCGCGCGGTGATCGACTGGCGCAAGCTGGGCTACGAGGTGGAGGTCTCGCTGCGGATTTCCCTCGACAAGTCGGTGCCGCGGGCCTTCGACGAATTCGCGGCGGAGGCGCGGCTGATCCCCGAGGTGATGGAGATCCAGACCCTGCTGGGGCAGGTGGACATCCGCATCGGCCTGATCGCCCGCGACATGGCCCATTACCAGGAGATCTATCGCAACCGCATCCTGACCCTGCCGCATATCACCGAGCTGGACGCGCTGATGCATGTCGCCCGGATCAAGACCGACGAGACGGTGCCGGTGTGATGAGACCTGTGGGCAGGAGGACCAGAGCATGAGCGCCCCCGTCATCGACCTCGACGAGACCGACCGGGCCATCCTGCGCGCACTTGTGGAGGATGCGGAGCAGAGTTCCGGCACGCTGGGCAAGCGGCTTGGCCTGTCGCAGCCCGCGACGTGGCGGCGGATCAAGCGGATGGAGGAGGCGGGCGTGATCCAGGGCCGGCGGCTGGACCTCGACTTCGCGGCGCTCGGCTTTGGCGTCACGGTCTTCCTCGGCGTGAAGCTGGGCCGGACCCGGCGCGTGGGGATCGAGGATTTCGAGCGCGCGGTCTCGGCCATCCCGGAGGTGCAGACGGTGGAGCACGTGCTGGGGCTCTACGACTACCGGCTGCGGGTAACGGCGCGGGACATCCCCGATTTCGAGCGCGTGCTGCGGCGGCGGATCATGACGCTGCCGGGTGTGGGCAGCGTGGATGCGAACGTGATGCTCTCGGAGGAGCGGCTGCCGGGGCCGATCTGAGGGGGGCGGCAAGTCGGGGCAGTGGAGGCTTGGCCGCCGATGGCACGGAGCCGCGGTACAGGGTCGGTGGAGGTCGGGCATGGGGCCGGGGAGGTTGAGGCCGGGGATGTTGAGGCCGGGGATGTTGAGGGCCGGGAGCTTCAGGGCGGGTGCGCCTGTAGCGTTGGGCGCGGCGGGGCCGCCGGGGCGGGCTCGGGCGCGACCGAGGAGGCGGCGCTCGACCGATTGGGCAGTCCTTTGCCCAGCCACGAAGCCGTGCATCGACGGCGCGCGCGGGGGCGATCCTGTCCGTGCTGGCGAGCAGTTTATCGCAGCCAAGCATGTCGCGTCCCATCGAGGGACCGCCCAGCCTCACCAAATCGCCGCCGCGTGGGGGCGCGCCGGCGATGCGCGGCGGCCTGCGGCCTTGTCCCGCACGGGTGGTAGACGGGAAGGGCTTGTGCGGGGATCGTCGGCGGTGAAGCTTGGCGCTTGGCGCTTGGCTCTTGGCTCTTGGCTCTCGTGCCTAGACCTGAGGGTCGCGGAACACGTCAGCCGAACGCGGCCCGCGCCTCACCCCTTCCGCTTCGCCTCGTAGGTCTCCCAGAGGTCCGGGCGGCGTTGGCGGGTGATCTCTTCGCTGGTCTGCTGCCGCCATTGCGCCACCTTGGCGTGGTTGCCGGAGGTCAGCACCTCGGGAATCGTCAGCCCCTGCCATTCGGCGGGGCGGGTGTATTGCGGATGCTCAAGCAAACCGTTGGAGAAGCTCTCCTCCACCGCCGACTCTGCATTCCCCAGCACGCCGGGCAGCAGCCGCACCGTGGCGTCGATCATCGCCTGCGCGGCCAGCTCGCCGCCGGTCATGACGAAATCGCCGAGGCTCACCTCCAGCACGTTGTAATGATCCAGCACCCGCTGGTCGACGCCCTCGAAGCGGCCGCAGATCATGGTCAGCCCGTCGGCCCGCGCAAAGGTCCGCGCCATCTGCTGATCGAACCGCCGCCCGCGGGGCGAGAGGTAGATCAGCGGCCATGTCCCGCGCGCCCCGCGCATCGTGTCCTCGATCGCGCGGCCCAGCACATCGGCCCGTAGCACCATGCCGGCGCCACCGCCCGCGGGCGTGTCATCCACGTTGCGGTGCCTGCCCTCGCCGTAGGGGCGCAGGTCGGTCGTCTCCAGCTGCCACTTGCCGTCCTTCAGGGCCTTGCCGGTCAGGCTCTCCCCCAGCACGCCGGGAAAGGCCTGCGGGAACAGCGTGATGATCCGGGCGGTCCAGATGCCCGCCAGCCGCGGGTTGCTGTTGAGCAGCTCCTGCGGTTTCAGGCTGGCTTGAATCGATTTGCGGCCGTGGGAGCGGGGTGTCTCTGTCATGGCGCGCTGATAGGACGTTTCGCGGGCTTTGCAAAGCGCCTCGCGCCAGGCTGAGGCGGAGCGGGCCCCCGGGTGCGGCAGGCGTGGGGCGCTCAGCCCTCCTGCGTCCGGCGGATCAGTCGCTTCTTGCGCCGCTTGAGGGTCTCGCCGTCCCAGTCGCTTTGGTTCATCTGGAGCAGCCGGGCCAGCACCTCGGCGGGCAGCGAGGGGTTGGCGGTGGGCTGCGGGACGATCCGGGCGCGCAGGGCCTCCGGCAGGGCGACGAGGTCGAGGAGGGGGGCGAGCGGCCCGAGGGGGAGGTGGCCCACCGCCTCCAGCGCCGCGCGGTGCAGGGGCAGGGGGGCGATCGCTTCGGCCACGGCATCGGCCACGGCGGCGAGGTCCGCGTGGGCCAGGGCGCGGCGGCGGTAGCTGTCGAGGTCGAGGCGCATCCGCGTGGCCTGAAGGTGCTGCGCGTGGCAGCTTTTCACCCAGGCCTCGGGGCTGCGGGTGGAGAGGTAGACGACAGGCTCCGCCGTGGGCTGCGCCAGATGCAGGCTCTCGGTCAGCAGGGCCAGAAGCTCGGGCGCTGCGTCGTAGCCGGTGAGGCCCCGGCGGAAGGGCATGTGCCCGGCCAGATCCTCGGCCGAGATCAGAAGCGGGCGCGGATCAGAGGCATCAAGCGCGCCGAACGCCTCCTGCGCCTCGTAGCGCAGGAGCCCGCGGTGCAGATCGTCGCGATGTTCGGAAAAGGCGCGGCAGGCCTCGGTCAGGGGGCGGATGTCGGGCTTGAGCCAGATCCGCAGGCCCGGCGCCAGCAGGCCCCGGTTGGCGGCAAGCACGGCCTGCACGCTGGAGGTCCCGGTCTTGTGGAACCCGGCGTGCAGCACGACGCGCATCGCTCAGAGCAGCCCCTCGGGCGGATCGGCGATGATGCGGCCACTCTCCAGATCGACCGTGGGCACGACGGCGAGGGTGAAGGGCAGCAGGATGGATTGCTTGAGACCCGGGCCCATCACCTCGAGCAGGTCGTCGGCGCCGTGGTTCAGCACCGCCTTCACCTTGCCCAGAACGGTGCCGCCGGTGTCGAGCACCGTCAGGCCGATCAGGTCGGAATGGTAATATTCGTCGTCCGGCAGGTCGGGCAGCCGGTCGCGGGCAACAAAGAGCCGCACGCCCTTCAGGGCATCGGCCTGTTCCTTGGTGGCCACGCCGCCCAGACGGGCGGCGAAGCCGTTGTTGATCGGGCGGGTCAGCGTGACCGAAAAGGTCCGCGCACCATCCTCGGTCGAGAGGGGAGCGTAATCCGCGATGTCGGAGGGCTCGGCGCAGTAGCTTTTCAGCCGCACCTCGCCATTGACGCCGAAGGCGCCGCCGATGGAACCGACACAGATCATCTCATCCATTCTGCTCTCTCCGCCCACAGGCCGGTCATGGGACCTGGCACAGGATATCATGCAACGCGCCGGTGACGCGCAAGCAGCGTTCGGCCTGCTGATTTTTCTCCCAGATGACCCCCGCCACGAAGGCGAGGGCCATGAGGATCAGGAACCGGACGGGCCGGAACAGCATGACCTAACCCCAGCGGATTATTCCGCTGCGGCTTCCTCGGAGGCTTCGGCTGCCTTGGCGGCCTTGGCTTCTGCGCGCTCTTGAGCGGCCTTGCCGGGGGTGCCTTTTTTCGGGTTCGAGCGGGTCTTCTTCTCGACGACGCCGGCAGCTTCGAGGAAGCGCGACACGCGGTCGGTCACCTGGGCGCCCTGGCCGATCCAGTACTGGATGCGCTCGACGTCCATTTTCACGCGCTCTTCGCTGTCTTTCGGCAGCAGCGGGTTGTAGGTGCCCAGCTTCTCGATGAAGCGGCCATCGCGCGGCATGCGCGAGTCAGCTGCGACGATGCGGTAGAAGGGGCGCTTCTTGGAGCCGCCGCGGGCGAGACGGATTTTCATAGCCATGTGAGTATCTCCTTTGAATGGCGTGGTATGACGGGACCTGGTCCTGGACAGGCCGCCGTCAGGATTGGTGTTTCTTGTGGTGGCGAATGACTTCCTGAATGATGAAGTTCAGGAATTCCTTGGCGAATTCAGGATCCAGGTCGGCCTGAACCGCAAGCTCTTGCAGGCGCGCGATCTGGGTTTCCTCGCGCGCGGGATCGGAGGGCGGAAGGTCGTGGACGGCCTTCAGTCTGCCCACGCCCTGCGTGTGCTTGAACCGTTCCGCCAGCGTAAAGACGAGGATCGCGTCCAGCCGGTCGATGCTGGCGCGGTGCTCTTTCAGAAGCTCGGCTGCGCGGGCAGCCGTTTCGGCGGTGAGGTCTGTGCTGTGGTCAGTCAAGGGCGTAACCTTCGGGTTTGAACAAAGGGTCGGTATAGGACGCGATCTCGAGCGCGATGCCGTCCGCGATCTGGGACGAGACCAGATCGGCAGGCGCAGGATGGCGGTAGCAGACGTCGTTGCCGTCCACCGTGGCGGCGCCATCGTCGCGTTTCGCCCCCAGCCGTTCGGCGAGGCGAATCGAGTCGAGATTCTTGGGGTCGATGTAACTGACCGCGCCGTCCCATCCCAGCGTTTCATAGAAGTGGCGCCGGGCGGCATTGGTGGCCTCCAGCGCGTAGCCACGGCCGGCGACCTCGGGCCAGATGATCCAGGCGATCTCGCGCTCGGGCCACTGGGCCGGGAACCAGCCGCCCGCCATGCCGAGGGTGCGGCCGCTTTCGCGGTCGTGGATCATCCACATGCCATAGCCCCGGATCTGCCAGTGGCCGATCTCGGCCGCGTAGAGCATCCAGGATTCATAGGCGTTCAGCGGCCCGCCCATGAAGCGCGAGCGGTAGGAGGAGAAGGTCGCCTTGAAGTTCGGGTAATCCTGCGGCTCGGGGCCGCGCAGGATCAGGCGCTTCGTTTCCAGCACGGGGATCGTCGTCGTCATGCGGCGGCCTCCTCGTGGTAGCGGTAGACCACGTCGCCCGCGTCGAAGATCACGGCGGCCGGGTCCAGCGTCGCACCCAGCCGTTCCGCGAGGCGGATCGAGCGGGTGTTGTCGCGATGGATGTAGCTGACGAGCGTCGCGGTGTTCGGCTGGGCAAAGGCCCAGTCCCGCGCCAGCACGCCCGCGGCATAGGCCAGACCGCGGCCCTCGAAGCCGTCCAGCAGGAACCAGCCCAGTTCCCGTTCCGGGAAATGTGGCGGCTGGGTCACGGCGATCTGGCCGGCAAGCGCGCCGTCCGGCGTCTCGATGGCCCATCCGCCCTGACCGACGAGGTCCCAGCTTCCCACTTCGGAGGCGAACCCGTACCAGGCGTTGCTCGCATCTGCGGGCACGTCCATGTACTGCGCACGCGGCGAGCGGAAGAACGCGCAATAGGCGTCGAAATCCGACTGGCGGTGCGGGCGCAGGGTCACCTTGTCCGACGTGAGAAGGGGGGCGGTCATGCGCAGGCCCTCCAGCCGCGCAGGTGGGCCTGTGCGGTCTCGATCACCGGGAAGAGATCGCGGCGGACGCTCATGCGTAGGCCTCCATCCCGCCATCGGCGAGCGCCTCGGGCGCGGGGTGGCGCCAGACCTGCAGCGCGCCCCAGCGTTCGTGGGTAAAGTCGCTGTCGTGCCACGCGCCAAGGCGTGCGCAGACCCGGGCGGAGGGCGTGTTGGCGGGCTTCACGAGGCTGATCAGCGTGGTCAGGCCGACCTCGCCATAGGCATAGGCGCGCGCGGCGGCGCCGGCCTCGGTGGCATAGCCCTTGCCCTCGGAGCCCTCGAACAGGTCCCAGCCGACCTCGGGCTCGGGGAAGCCGTCGGGGCACCACAGGCCGACCATGCCAATGGTCCGGCCAGTGGTGGTTTCATCCACCATCCAGCGGCCAAAGCCGCGCAGCTGCCAGTGGCCGATTTCGGTCGCCAGTTGGCGCCACGTCAGTTCGGCGGTCATCGGGCCGCCAACGAACTTGGACCGGTCGGAGGCGTAGAAGGCGGTGAGCGCATCGAAATCCGACAGCGCGGGGGCGCGCAGGGTCAGTCGTTCGGTGGTGAGCGTCGGTATCGTGATCATGCTGCCCCCTTGGCCGTGATGGCCGTCAGATCGAAATCGTAATGTACCCAGTTGGCGTGGTTCGCCGCGCTGTGGCCCAGCACCCCGCCCAGCTTCTCCGCCAGCCGGCGGGAGCTCTGGTTGTCCTCGTGGGTATGGGCCGCAACGGCGGTCCAGTCACAGTCCTGTGCAAGGTGACGGATCACCTCGCGCCCGGCTTCCAGCGCAAGGCCACGGCCCGCGTCGGCGTCGGACCAGAGGGTCCAGGTCAGCTCCGGCCCCACGGCGGGGTCGTGATCGACGGGCCCGAAGAAGCCCATGGGGCGGTCGCTGCCCGGCTCGGCCATGATGTAGCGCCCGAAGCCGCGCGCCTGCCAGTGGCCGACGAAGGACAGGAACTTCTCGGTCGCGGCGCGGGTGGTCATCGGGCCGTTCAGATAGGTCATCCGGGGCCCGGTGGCGAAAGCCATGTAGGCGGGCAGGTCGTCCAGGGTCGGACGACGCAGCACCATCCGGGCAGTGCGCAGGGTGTCGGCGGTGCGGGTCATGCGCGCAGCCCTCCCGGGGCGTGACGCCAGATGCGCATGTCGCCGGTCATCGGGTGGTTGAACAGCCCCTCGCGGGTCGCGCCCAGTCGGATCGCCATGTTGGTGGAGGCGACATTGTCGTCGCCCACCAGCGAGATGCAGGAGGACCAGCCGAGATCGTCAAAGACCCAGTCGAGCACGCGCCTAGCCGCCTCGGTGGCATAGCCGAGCCCCTCGCAGCCTTCGAGCAGGTGCCAGGTCAGCTCCGGCTCGGGCCAGTTGCGGGGATACCACGGGCCGACGAGGCCGAGCGGCACGCCGGTGGCCTTGTCGAGCAGGGCGAAGTGGCCGTAGCCGCGCAGGTGCCAGTGGCCCACGATGGTCGCCACCGACCACCACGCCGCCTCGTCCGTGGCCTGCCCGACGAAACGCGGCGCGCCTTCCATCAGGAAGGCCGCCGTGGCGTCGAACCCGGGGCCGACGGGGGCCACGAGGCGCAGGCGCTCGGTCTCGAGCTCGGGGTGGACGGGGGCCACGTGCTTCATGCGCGCACCTCTTCCGGCCCGGTCGCGCTTTGCGAACGGGGGCTCTTGGCCATGGAGGAGGGGTGGGCGCGCCGCATCGGTTTACTTCTTCTTCCCGAAGCCGCCGAGACCGCCGAGACCCGGCAGGCCGCCTGCGCCACCCATGCCGCCCAGACCACCGGGGAGGCCGCCGGGCAGACCCTTGGCCGCGCCCATCTGCTTGGCCGCCGCTTCGAGAGCCTTGGGATCCATCTGGCCGGGGTCCATGCCCTCGGGCATGCCGCCCTTGCCGAACATCTGGCGCATGGCCTGTTTCATCATGCCGCCTTTGCCCATCTTGCCCATCTTCTTCATGACGTCGGACATCTGGCGCTGCATCTTGAGCAGCTTGTTCAGCTCGGACACCTCCAGCCCGGCACCGGCGGCGATGCGCTTCTTGCGCGAGGCCTGCAGCAGCTGCGGGTTGGCGCGCTCCTTCTTGGTCATCGACTGGATCAGGGCGATCTGGCGGCGGATCATCTTGTCGTCGTAGCCGGCGTCCTGCACCTGCTTGGACATTTTGCCCATGCCAGGCATCATCCCCATGATGCCTTCCATGCCGCCCATCTTCATCATCTGCTCAAGCTGCATCTTCAGGTCGTTCATGTTGAACTGACCCTTCTGGAAGCGCTTCATCATCCGCTCGGCCTGTTCGGCCTCCAGCGTCTGCTGCGCCTTCTCGACCAGGGCGACGATGTCGCCCATGCCGAGGATGCGGCCCGCGATGCGTTCCGGCTCGAAGGTCTCGATGGCCTCCATCTTCTCGCCGAGGCCGACGAAGCGGATCGGCTTGCCGGTGACGGCGCGCATCGAGAGCGCGGCACCGCCGCGCCCGTCGCCGTCCATCCGGGTCAGCACGACGCCCGAGACGCCGATCTTCTCGTCGAACTCCTGCGCCACCTCGACGGCAACCTGACCGGTCAGACCGTCGACCACCAGCAGGGTCTCGCGCGGGTTCACCACGTCGCGGACGTCGGCGGCCTGCTGGATCAGTTCCTGATCGATGTGCAGCCGGCCCGCGGTGTCGAGCATGTAGACGTCATAGCCGCCGAGCGCCGCCTGCGTCTTGGCGCGCTTGGCAATCTGCACCGGGTCCTCGCCCTTGACGATCGGCAGCGTGTCGACGCCGATCTGCTGGCCGAGGATCTGCAGCTGCTCCATGGCCGCCGGGCGGTTCACGTCGAGCGAGGCCATCAGCACGCGCTTGCCCTCGCGCTCCTTCAGGCGCTTGGCGAGCTTGCCGGTCGTGGTCGTCTTGCCCGAGCCCTGAAGGCCGACCATCAGGATCGGCGCGGGCGGGTTGTCGATCTTCAGCTTGCCGGGGTCTTCGGAGCCGGTCAGCGTGGCGACCAGCTCGTCATGGACGATCTTCACGACCTGCTGGCCGGGGGTGATCGACTTCGTCACCGCAGCACCGGTGGCCTTGTCGGTCACCGCCTTGATGAAGCTGCGCGCCACGGGCAGCGACACGTCGGCCTCCAGCAGGGCGACGCGCACTTCGCGCAGGGCGGTCTTGACGTCCTCCTCCGACAGAGACCCCTGTTTTGTGAGCCGGTCGAAGACGCCACCAAGGCGTTCGGACAGATTTTCAAACATGGCGGCCCTCCGTCAGGTCCGTTAATTCTACGATAGCCGCGATATCGTTACCGACAGCTCAAACGACAAGCGCCCCCGTGGGCGAACACTCGCTGACGGGGGGCGATCCCGACGCGCCGCCGGGACCGGAAGTTGTCTCACTTCCGGAATTTGGGCCCGAGCTACGCCGCGCAGGCCCAAATGTCAAGTTTCAAGGGACATTCTGCCCGGAGGCCCGGGCGATTTCTTCGAGCGATTTCTTGGCGCCTCCCCGGGGGAGGCCCGCCGGTCGCGGATCGGGGCCATCTCGGTCTCCTGCGATCCTGTTGCGGCGGTGCGCCCTCCCGGGTCGTGCCGTGTACCTCTCCCATGGCCGCAGCCGGCCCGTTGGAGAGGGGTCGCGAAGGGGGATGTCCGAACCTGTTCCGAGGTCCGGCCCCGTCGCGGCGTGTTCGCCCGATGTCGTTCCTTCGAGAAGGTCCTCGGGGCGGTGCGCCTCCCACCGGGTGCGGGGGGCGCGGGTGTCGTCCGGAACGCGCGATCTGCTTTCCTTGTTTCAGGCCGGCAAGCTCAAACGGGCAGAGCCGGTCCATCGCCCATGTGGGCGCGGGGCAGATCGGGTTCATTCTCGGCCGCGGCCTCGCTGACCTCCTCGTGACCTTGCTGGCTGCGGGCCGGGCACCATGCCTTGGCCATCGCACCCCAGTAGATCATCCAGGGGTTCATCGTGCAGGCGGCTTCGAACCAGGGGTTGATGTGTCTGGTCATCTCGGCCTCCTCTCTGAACACACCATCAAGATGGGGATCGCGCGCCCGCGCGTGAAGGGGGCGGGATGAAAAGCACGGCGCGCCCGGGCCCTCGACGCGGTGCGTCATGTGCAGGGTTGCAGAGGTTTCTCTTGCATCTCCGCACAGATGGCGCATTGATGCCGGAAAAGGTTCCTCACCGCACAGGGGCGGGGAAACCGGAACACAGACGCAGGGTCCGGCCGGCGGCCGGGCGCAGAGGCTTCGCGATGGACAACTGGGACGAGATCAGAACGGCATACCAGGTGGCGCGGCTTGGCACCGTGTCGGGCGCGGCAGAGGTGCTGGGTGTGCACCATGCCACCGTCATACGCCACATCGACGCGCTGGAGCAGCGGCTGGGGGTGAAACTCTTCCAGCGCCACGCCCGGGGCTATACAGCGACCGAGGCGGGGCAGGACCTGCTGCGCGTGGCGCAGGCCACCGATGACCAGTTCAGCCAGCTGGCGGGGCGGCTCAAGGGCCGTGGCAACGAGGTGTCGGGCGAACTGGTGGTCACCACGCTCAGCGGGCTGAGCCAGCTGCTCGTGCCGGTGATGGCGGATTTCCAGAAGGCCTACCCGGATGTGCAACTCAGCTACCTGACCTCGACCCGGCTGTTCCGGCTGGAATACGGCGAGGCCCACGTGGCGATCCGCGCCGGGGCCGTGCCCCAGCAGCCCGACAACGTGGTGCAGCCCTTCCTGACGCTGAAGTACAAGATCTACGGCTCGCGCGAGTATATAGAGAGGCATGGCCGGCCCGAGGGGCTGGAGGACCTGGTGAATCACCGGTTCGTCGGCACCGACAACAGCCAGAGCCGCGCCCCCTTCGCCCGCTGGATGAGCGAGAACATCCCGGCCCGGCAGGTGGTCTTCCGCTCGGGCGATCTGACCTCGGTCCGGCAGGCGATCCTCTCGGGCGTCGGGCTCGGCTTCCTTGCGGATTACGAATGCGGCACCCATCCGGAACTGGTCGAGGTCTACGCCGCCCCGGATGAATGGGCGACCTCGCTCTGGCTGGTGACCCACATGGACCTGCACCGGACGACGAAGGTGCAGACCTTCCTGAAGTTCCTCAAGGACGAGACCAGGCACCTGCGCGCGGCTGCACCGGAATGAGCGCGGTGCCCCCCGAGGCGCAGGGGCAGGGCAGGGCGACCGCCGTGCGGGGTGCCCCGAGCGAGACCCTGCGCGGCCACCTGGCGATGCTGCTGTTCTCGATCCTCGTCGCGGGCAGCTTCTCCCTCGGCGGGCTGGCAGCGCCCCATGTCTCGGCGCTGGCGCTGAACGCGGTGCGCTTCATGCTGGCGGTCGCGCTGCTGGGGATCGCTGCGCTGCTCACCACCGGGCTGCCGCGCAGCGCGCTTGCCGCGCCGTGGCGCTACCCGCTGCTGGGGGGCATATACTCGCTCTACTTCGTGCTGATGTTCGTGGGCCTGAAGACGGCGCATCCGGTCTCGGCGTCGGCGGTCTTCACCCTGATGCCGCTGATGGCGGTGGTCACTGGCTGGCTGATCATGCGGCAGGTGGCCGGGCCAAAGGTCCTGCTGGCGCTGATGATCGGGGCGCTTGGCGCGATCTGGGTGATCTTTCGCGGCGACCTGTCCGCTTTGGCCCGGCTCCAGATCGGGCAGGGGGAGGCGATCTACCTGCTGGGCTGCGTGGCCCACGCCACCTACACGCCCATGGTGCCCTGGCTGAACCGGGGCGAGCGCCCGCTGGTGTTCTCCTTCTGGGTGCTGCTGGCGGGGGCCGTGCTGGTCACCCTGATCGGCTGGGGCGACATCCGCGCGACGGACTGGGCGGCGCTGCCGGCCATCGTCTGGATAACAATCGTCTATACCGCGGTCTTCGCCACGGCGATCACCTTCGTGCTGATGCAGTATGCCTCGCTTCGCCTGACCGCGGCCAAGGTACTCGCCTACACCTACCTGACGCCGACCTGGGTGATTCTGTGGGAGCTCGCGCTCGGCCACGGGGCGCCACCGCTGCTGTCGGTCGGCGGGATCCTGCTCAGTTTCGTGGCCATCGCGATGCTGCTGCGCGGCGACCGGCGGGGCGTCTAGGCGGTTTCGTCCGGATCCTGCGGGGCGCGCAATTCGACGGCAAGGAAGCGTTCGAAGGCCTCGAGGTTCACCGGCTCGAACTGGCCGAAGCCCTGCATCCAGACCGAGGCCGCGCGCAGCGCATCGGGTTCGAGCTGGCACCATTTGACCCGGCCGCGCTTGTCCTGGCTGATCAGCCCGGCCCGGGTGAGGATCGAAAGGTGCTTGGAAATAGCGGCCAGAGACATCTCGAAGGGGGCGGCGACATCGGTCACGGCCATGTCGTCCTCCAGCAACATCTGCAGGATCGCGCGCCGCGTGGGATCGGCAAGCGCGGCAAAGATCACGTCCAGATCGGGCGCGGTGTCGGAGGGACGGGCGTTCATAAGGCGGTTAAGCCTTGAGCGAATTTCTCCGTCAAGCGTTAAACTTGGGCTAGAGGTTGGCGCAAACGGGACACACCCCGGCAAAAAGTCCGCCAAATTGCTGCGCTTGCAATTTTTCCGGTAACAAGGCATGTAATTTAGCATTGGTAAAACACACCCCTGAACGCCTATTTTGGAACGGAGTTTTCCCCCATGCAACGCGCTCGCAAGTTTCTTGCCACCCTCGCCGTCGCCGCGGCCCTTCCCACGGCCTCCATGGCCCAAGACCCCTGCGGCGCAGTCGTGTACTTCCCGCTGGACGTGTCCGCCCTGAACACCGACGTGCGCACCGCCGTGCAGCAGGTCATGGCTCAGGCCCCCACCGCAACGGTTGACGTGACCGGCTACGCCGACGCCATCGGCGCAAGCTCGTACAACGCCGTCCTGTCGGGCAAACGTGCCACCAACGTGGCCGACTACATCAAGGAAGTGGCGCCCGGCGCGACCATCAACCAGGTCATCGCCGGCGGCGAAGTCCCCGGCACCGGCGCCAACCCCGCCGACCGTCGCGTTGAAATCCGTCTGCCGAACTGCACCGCAGCCGCTCCGCTGCCGGGTGGTCTGGACGCCGCGACCATGGCCGCTCTGGCCGCAGGTGCCGCCGTCATCATCTTGCTGACCGACGACGACAGCTCCGACACCACCACCACCACGACCGGCGCCACCGACAGCTGATCGTGACGGCCCGCACCCGCAGCGCCTAATTCAACCGATGAGTTGAATATGGTGCCAGCAGAGCGAAACGGGCCCCACTGGACGAAACTGGAAAACCCCGCCCGAGAACGGCGGGGTTTTTCTTTTGTTTTACAGTGGCTTAGCTTGCGGCGTTTGGGCGTTTACGGCTTATTGACTCAGGCCCCCTCACCGCATAGCAACGTCGCAACGAACCGATGGGGACCCCCAGTGAGCGATCAAGACCACAAGGCGCGTATGGCCGCGCTTGAGGCCAAGATCGCCGCCGCCAAGAAGGCGGTGGAACCTCCTGCACCCTCGGAAAGCCATTACAATCAGGCGCAGGTCGCCTGGCGAATGGTGACGGAACTTGTGGCCGGGCTCGGGCTCGGCTTCGCGATCGGCTTCGGGCTGGACACCCTCTTCGGGACCAAGCCCATCCTGCTGGTCGTATTCACTATGCTCGGCATGGCCGCAGGTGTGCAGACGATGATCCGCACCGCGCGCGAGCTGGAGCGAAAGCATGCGGCCGAAACGGCCGGAACGAACGACGAGAGCGGGCAGAGCCCGCGAGACGGTGAGGGACACTGACAATGGCGACGGAAGCGGCACACGGCGAAGGCAGCTCTCTGGTTTTCCACCCGATGGATCAGTTCATGGTCACGCCCCTGTTCGGCGATGGCCCGGTCCACTGGTACACGATCACCAACGTGACCCTCTGGATGGCGATCACCGTGCTGGGCGTTCTGGCCCTGCTGGTGCTGACCACTTCCAAGCGCGCCACCGTGCCGACCCGCGGCCAGTCCATGGCCGAACTGTCCTACGGCTTCATCTACAAGATGATCGAGGACGTGACCGGCAAGGACGGCCTGAAGTACTTCCCCTACGTGATGACGCTGTTCATGTTCATCGTGTTCTCGAACATGCTGGGCCTGCTGCCCCTGTCCTTCACCACCACCAGCCACATCGCCGTGACCGCCGTTCTGGCGCTGCTGGTCTTCGGCTTCGTGACCGTCCTCGGCTTCGTGAAGCACGGCACCCATTTCCTCGGCCTCTTCTGGGTCACCGCGGCACCGCTGCCGCTGCGCCCCGTGCTGGCCGTGATCGAGCTGATCTCGTACTTCGTGCGTCCCGTCAGCCACTCCATTCGTCTTGCCGGTAACATGATGGCAGGCCACGCGGTGATCAAGGTTTTCGCAGGCTTCGCCGCCATCGCCGCCGTCTCGCCGGTCTCGGTCATCGCGATCACCGCCATGTACGGCCTCGAGGTCATGGTGGCCTTCATTCAGGCCTACGTGTTCACGATCCTGACCTGCGTGTACCTCAAAGACGCGCTGCACCCGGCACACTGACCCTTTACCGCGGGGCGGGCTTCGGTCCGCCGCGCAGGCAGCCTGGCTGCCAGAACGATCACCGGCGGACCCTTCCGTCAGAACAAAGACTTCCAATTCCATCGTAAGGAGAGACATCATGGAAGGCGATATCGCAGAACTCGGCAAGTACATCGGTGTTGGTCTGACCGCCATCGGCATGGGCGGCGCAGCAATGGGTGTGGGCAACGTGGCAGGCAACTACCTGTCGGGCGCGCTCCGCAACCCCTCGGCCGCTGCTTCGCAGACCGCCACCCTCTTCATCGGCATGGCCTTCGCAGAAGCCCTGGGGATCTTCTCGTTCCTCATCGCTCTGCTGCTGATGTTCGCCGTCTGATCCTGCAGGACCATCCTTACGCGCGGGTGGGTTCCTGAGCGGACCCACCCGTAGTAATTAAGGTTCCAGGGGGACGACATGGCAACAGAAACGCACACTGCCGAAGGCCAGGGGCTGGCGGACGCGATTGGTGTCTCGGGCGATCACGCCGGTGCATCCGCCGCGGGTATGCCGCAGCTGGACCTGTCGCATTTTCCGAACCAGATTTTCTGGCTTCTGGTCACGCTCGTCGTGATCTACCTGGTGCTGTCCCGGATCGCGCTGCCGCGCATCGGGGCCGTTCTGGCCGAACGGGCCGGCACGATCACCAATGACATCGCCGCCGCCGAGGACCTGAAGCAAAAGGCCGTCGAGGCCGAGGACGCCTATAACAAGGCCCTCGCAGACGCCCGCGCCGAAGCAAACCGGATCGTCGCCGAGACCAAGGCTTCCATCCAGGCTGACCTGGACGAAGCCATCGCCAAGGCCGACGCCGAGATCGCCGCCAAGGCCGCCGAAAGCGAAAAGGCAATTGCCGACATTCGCGCCGGTGCCGTGGAAAGCGTTCAGATCGTCGCAAAGGACACCGCTGCCGCCATCGTCTCCGCCCTCGGCTTCGAGCCCAAGGCAGAGCAGATCGACGGTGCCGTCGACAGCCGGGTGAAGGGGTAAGGACATGCGCAAACTTGCACTGACCACCACCGCTGCTGCCCTGCTGGCGTCGCCCGCAATGGCTGCCACGGGTCCGTTCTTCTCGCTGCACAACACGAACTTCGTGGTGCTGCTGGCCTTCATCCTCTTCGTTGCGGTCCTTGTGTACTTCAAGGTTCCCTCGACGATCGGCAGCCTGCTGGACAAGCGCGCCGACGGGATCAAGTCCGAGCTCGACGAAGCGCGCAAGCTGCGGGAAGAGGCCATGGCCCTGCTGGCCTCCTACGAGCGCAAGCAGAAAGAGGTCTCCGCCCAGGCAGAGCGCATCGTCGCTTCCGCCAAGGACGAGGCCACCGTCGCCGCTGAACAGGCCAAGAAGGACCTGCAAGTCTCGATCGCGCGCCGTATGGCCGCTGCCGAGGAGCAGATCGCTTCCGCCCAGGCTAGCGCCGTGAAAGAGGTCCGTGACCAGGCTGCTGCCGTGGCCGTCGCCGCGGCCCGCGAGGTGATCGCCGATCAGATCACTGCGACCGAAGCGAACAAGCTGATCGACTCTGCGATCAGTGAGGTCGAGACCAAGCTGCACTGAGCCCCAGGCTTCAGTTACCAGTCAGAAGACCCGGCCCAAGTGGCCGGGTCTTTTCGTTTATGCGGCGTCTGATCCTGTCCATCTGTGCCGGTCCCGCGGGTGACCGCCACCTCAGGCAGGCTGGCGCAGGGCGAGGCGTTCCAGTTCCGCCCGGATCGTGCCGGTGATCGGCTGCGGCCGCCGGGTCTCATCGGAAACCTGCACCATGATCGTCCGGCCCGTCGCACAGCAGGTGCCATCACGATAGATCGCATGCGCCATGGTGACGGAGGAGGTGCCGATCTCCTCGATCCCGGTGCAGATGGTGATCTCGTCCGGCCAGAGCAGTTCATGGCGGAAGCCGATCTGCAGGTCGGCCACCACGAAGGACACACCGCCCTCCAGCCCGCCGGTGCGGGCCTTGTAGAGCATGTGGGCGCGCCCCTCCTCGAGGAGGGAGGCGTAGACGGCATTGTTGATATGGCCCTGCCGGTCGGTGTCGCCATAGCGCAGACGGCTGGCAAGCTGATGCGGGAAGGCCGCCTGGGGCGGAGGAAGCTGTTTCATCCCTCTCCGATAGGCAGCGACGGCCCTGCGGGCAAGCCGGACCCTGCTGTTTCGCCGCGTCCGCCGCTGTTCGGGCGGGGCGGATGCCCGCCGCCCGGGCAACTGCCCTTGGCTTCCGTCTGCACGATGTGCTACCCCTAACGGCGTTAGCGCTAACGAATCCCGCATGGGGATGCGGGAAGGCGCCGGCCCCGGGGGAGGGGCCGCGCAGCGGAGGGAAAGAAATGACCGGCACAGCACCTTCGGGAACAGTGAAACTGGCGATCAACGGCTTTGGCCGGATCGGCCGCATGGTCCTGCGGGCGTGGATCGAATCCGGGCGGCAGGACGTGGAGATCGTGGCCATCAACGATCTGGGCCCGATCGAGACCAATGCCCACCTGCTGAAATACGACAGTGTCCACGGCCGCTTCCCGGCTGAGGTCGAGCTGCGCGACAACGCGATTGTCGTGAACGGCCACGAGATCCGGGTGACGGCAGAGCGCGATCCCGCCGCCCTGCCGTGGAAAGACGTGGACATCGCGCTGGAATGCACGGGTCATTTCACCAAGCGCGAGGCCGCGGCGGCGCATCTGAAGAACGGGTCGGCCAAGGTCCTGATCTCGGCCCCGGGGGACGGTGTGGACCGCACGGTGGTCTTCGGCGTGAACGACGCGGAACTGAAGGGGGAGGACGTCATCGTCTCGAATGCCTCCTGCACCACCAACTGCCTCGCCCCTGTGGCCAAGGTGCTGGACGCGACCTTCGGGATCGAGACCGGCTACATGACCACGGTGCACGCCTATACCGGTGACCAGCCCACGCTGGATACGCTGCACAAGGATCTTTACCGCGCCCGGGCGGCGGCCATGTCGATGATCCCGACCTCGACCGGGGCCGCCAAGGCCGTGGGCCTCGTCCTGCCGCAACTGAAGGGCAAGCTCGACGGCTCCGCGATCCGGGTGCCGACGCCCAATGTCTCGGTCGTGGACCTGACCTTCATGCCCGCCCGGCCTGCCACGGTGGAGGAGGTGAACGCCGCCATCCTCGCCGCAGCCAATGGCGCGATGAAGGGCGTGCTGGCCGTGACGGAGGAGCCGCTGGTTTCGATGGACTTCAACCACCAGCCCGCCAGTTCCACCTTCGCCACCGGGCAGACCCGGGTGACCGAGGGCGGCATGGTCCGCGTGCTGAGCTGGTACGACAACGAATGGGGCTTCTCGAACCGGATGCTCGACACGGCCACGGCCATGGCCGCAACCGGCTTCCCGGCCTGATCCCTGCCGCGCCGCCGCCACGGGCGGCCAAGAATTTTGCGGAAAAATTCTTGGGAAATTCCTTCCTCAAGGAATTTCCGCGCCTGGCGGCGGGGCGGCGAACCTTCCCAAGACTGGAACCCTCTGGCCCCTGCGCCTATATCTGGTCCAGCGATCAGGATCAGTGGGTCAGGGAGACAGCCATGAACATCGGCGACGTGGCGGAGGCCAGCGGGCTTTCGGCCAAGACCATCCGCTATTACGAGGACATCGGCCTGATCCGTCCGGGCCGGGGCGAGAACGGCTATCGCCGCTTCTCGGACACCGACCTGCACAAGCTCAGCTTCCTGTCGCGGTCGCGCTCGCTGGGCTTTTCCATCGACGACTGCCGCGCCCTTCTGGCGCTCTACGAGGACCGGGAGCGGGCCAGCGCCGACGTGCGGTCGGTCGCGCAGCAGAACCTCGCGCGGGTCGAGGCCAAGATCGCCGAACTGGAGAGCCTGAAGGCCACGCTCTCGGAGCTGATCGGGCGCTGTCACGGCGACACGCGGCCCGATTGCCCGATCCTCGCGGACCTCGCGGCTGCGCCACAATCTTGACCCGTCCGGGCCTTTGGCACGCCTTTCTCGCCGCCTAACCTGTGGCGGGGACAACGGAACAGTCATGGGTGGGCTATGGGCAACGACGAGCAGATCGCGCCGGAGCATTTCGAACTTTTCATTATCGGCGGCGGCATTCACGGCTGCGCCATCGCGCGCGACGCGGCGGGCCGGGGGCTCTCGGTCGCGCTGGCGGAAAAGGATGATCTTGCCAGCGGCAGCTCCAGCGCCTCCACCAAGCTGCTGCAGGGCGGGGTGGACCGCCTCGAAACCCTGCGCTTTTCCGAGATCCGCGAGGCCCTGCTGGAACGCAACGGCCTGATGGAGGCCGCGCCGCATCTGGCGCGCCATCTGCGCCTCGTGGTGCCGCTGGCCCCCGAGGTGCCGATGACGACCCACAGCGCCGCGACACGGCTGGTCGCGCGGTTCCTGCCGTGGATCGGGATGAAACGCCCGGCCTGGCTGATCCGGATGGGATTCAAACGATATGACCGCATGGCAGGTGGTCTGGCCTCCACGCCCGTCGACCTGTCGGCGACGGCCCCGCTGGGCCGGGTCCTGCGCAACGCCGCACCGCTGGGGTACGAGGTCTCGGAGGCAATGGTGGACGATGCCCGCCTGACGGTCGTCACCGCCGCCGACGCCGCCGCGCGCGGCGCCCGGATCTGGACCCGCACCCGGGTCCACGCGGCCCGGCGCGAGAAGAACCACTGGCGCATCACGCTGCAGGACCAGATGACCGGCACGCTCCGCGAGGTGACCGCAAACGCGGTGATCAACGCCGCCGGGCCCTGGGCCGGGCAGGTGCTGGCGCAGGGGCTGAACCGCCCCGCGAAACAGGCGCAACGCCTGATGCGCGGCAGTCACATCGTGACCCGCCGGCTCTACGATCACGATCGGGGCTACATCTTCGAGGCGCCGGACCGCAGCCTGCTCTACATCCTGCCGTTCGAGGACGACTACACGCTGATCGGTTCCAGCCGGGTCGAGCATCTGGGCCCCGACGTGCCCGCCGCCTGCAGCCGGGACGAGCGCGACGCGCTCTGCGCGCGGGTTTCGGCGCTTCTCGACCGCGAGTTGACGGGCGATGACGTGCTCTGGAGCTACTCCGGGCTGCGCCCGATCCCGGCGGAGGAGGAGGCCGACAGCTGGCGCCGGCCCGACTTCGCCCTCGAAGAAGGCGCGGGCGCCCCGCTGCTGACGCTGCACGGGGGGCGCCTGACGACACACCGGCGCACCGCGGAAGAGGCGGTCGACCGGATCTGCGCCTCGCTCGAAATCCAGACCAAGGGGTGGACGCAGCGCGTGGCCCTTCCCGGGGGAAACCTGCCGCCTGTCGGGCTCGACAGCATCGTCTCGCGCCTGCGTCGCCGCTTCCCCTTCCTCAGCGACAGCTGGGCGCGGCGCCTCGTACGCAGCTACGGGATGCAGGCTTTCGACATGATGGCGACGGCGGCCAGCCCGCAGGACATGGGCCGCGATTTCGGCGCGACGCTCAGCGAACGCGAGGTCCGCTGGCTGATGCAGAACGAGTTCGCCCGCACGGCGGAAGACGTGCTCTGGCGGCGCGGCAAGCTCGGCCTGCGCATGGCTCCCTCCGAGGTTTCGGCCCTTCAGGGGTGGATGACCGGACCGCTGGCGCAGATGCCCTTTGGCGCGCCCGCTGCGCCGCAGGCAGGGACCGCCGCGGCAGAGACCACGGACATCGCCGGCGCGGCCTGAGAGAGGAGGCCGCGGGGACTGTCGGGCTCTCCGTGATCGTTTTCCCTGCGCTGCGCGCGGAGGGGCATATCCCTCCACGGGGCTTGATAGCCCCCAAATCTCCCGGTGCAGGCTGCCCGGAACTGGGTAGACCGACAGCTCCTTCTGACCCCTGCATGCCTGTTCACCGCGCGACGCGATGAGGTTGATTCACTCACCTCTCGCGGCCCACCGCAGGCGCCCGCGCCGGGCGCACGATCGGCTCTGGCATGTCCCGGCGCGCGCGCCTAGTCTCTCGCAACCCAACTCTCCCAACGGGCACAGGAAAGGTCGGCGACATGGCGGGCACGGCAGGCAGCAAAGGCAATCTCTGGTCGGCGACAGCGGGTCCCGCGGTCGAGACCGCACCGCTCAGCGAGGACCTGACCGTCGATCTTCTCGTGGTGGGGGGCGGCTTTACCGGCCTCTCCGCCGCGCTCCACGCGGCGCAGAGCGGGGCCAAGGTCTGCGTGCTGGAGGCCGAGGAAGTGGGCCACGGCGGCTCGGGCCGCAACGTGGGTCTCGTGAACGCGGGGCTCTGGCTGCCGCCGGGCGAAGTGGCGAAGATCATGGGCGAGCGGGCCGGCGCCCGGCTCAACGCGATCCTCGCGGGCGGGCCCGACCTCGTCTTCGACCTGATCGAGCGGCACGACATCGCCTGCGAGGCGGTGCGCAACGGGACGCTGCACTGCGCCCATGCCCCCGCCGGGCTGAGCGATCTCGAGCGGCGCCATGCCCAGCTGACCGCGATCGGCGCGCCGGTCACCCTGCTCTCGGCCGAGGAGGCCCGCGCCCGGACGGGCAGCCCCTCGGTCCATGGCGCGCTCTTCGATCCGCGTGCCGGCACGGTGCAGCCCAAGGCCTATGCCCGCGGCCTTGCCCGGGCGGCGCAGGCGGCGGGCGCGATCATCGTGCAGGGCCTGCCCGCGGGCCGGCGCCAGTCCACCGGCGATCGCTGGGTGGTGGAGGCCGGCGGCCACCGGATCACCTCGCGCGCGCTGATCGAGGCCACCAATGCCTACGGCCAGACGCCGGGCCGGTTCACGCCGATGCACTTCTTCCAGATGGCCACCGCGCCGCTGCCCGAGGAGCTGCTGAAGGACGTCCTGCCGGGGCTGGAGGGCTGCTGGGATACGGCGCTGGTCATGTCCTCCTTTCGGCGCGATGCGGCGGGGCGGGTGATCGTCGGGGCCATCGGCGCGCTCGACCATCTGGCCAGCGGCGTGCACCAGGCCTGGGCGCAGCGCAAGCTGGCCCGGCTCTTCCCGCAACTCGCCGGGCAACCGCTGGAGCACGCCTGGCACGGGCGCATCGCCTCGACGGCGGATCACCTGCCGCGGATCGAACGGTTCGGCGTGCGCGGCTATGCCGCCTACGGCTATTCGGGACGCGGCATCGGGACGGGCACGCTCTTCGGCAAGGCCCTCGCACAGGCAGCGCTGAGCGCGGAAGAGGCGGCCCTGCCGCTGGTGCCCGTGCCCGCCTATGCCGAGAAAATGACCGCTGCGCGGGCGCTCTACTACGAGACCGGCGCGGTGACGATGCACGGGCTGGAACTGGCCGGCGTGAAGGGCTGAGGCGACGCGCGCCGGCTGCGGGCGGGGGGCCTCGCGTCAGGCGATGAGCGCCGCCGCCCGGCCGCCGCTCGCGGCCAGGGCATCGGAGGGCGCCAGTGCCACCATCAGCCCGCGCTGCCCGCCGTTCAGCACGATCTCCTCCGCCACCATGGCGCTTGCCTCGAAGAGCACCGGCACGCGCTTCTTCTGGCCGAAGGGGCTGATCCCGCCGGTGCGGAAGCCGGTCAGCCGTTCGGCCTTGGCCGGGTCCATCATCTGCGCCGACTTGCCGCCGAAGCCCGCCGCGACCCGTTTCATGGAGAGGCTCTGGTCCGAGGGGATCACCGCGCAGCAAGGCTTGCCGTCGACCTCCACCATCAGGGTCTTGAGGACGCGGGTGGCCTCCACCCCGATCGCCTGCGCCGCATGGAGGCCGATCTTGTCCTGCCCCGCGACGTAGTCATAGGCGATCCGCCGGAAGGCGACCTTTGCCCGGTCCAGCGCGAGGGTGGCCTGCGTGCCCTTGCTCATCCGCGATACCCCATTTCCCGGTCAATCCAGCGCAGGATCACCTGCACCACCTCTGCCTGTTCGGCGTCGCTCAACGCCCGCCCGGTGGAGAGCCCGTGCCATTTCGCAAGACAGCCCCGGCAGCAGCAGGCCGTCGCATGTTGCGCCACGAAGACCGGGTGGCCGCGCATGGGGGTCTGCTTGCCGTCGTTGCGCGGTTGCGCGGGCGCCAGCCGGTCGCGGATGAAATCCTGCGCATGGGAGAGGATCACCGCGCGCCCCTTCTGATCCGCATAGGCGCGCTCCTTCGGGCCGAGGTGGAACCGGCTGCGGAAGGGGGACCGCGCCAGACGGGCGAAGAGCGCGTCGCTCACAGCCCCTCCAGGTAGATGCGCACGGCCTCCTGCACGTGGCGGAACCGGTCCCCGCCGAGGTGCTTGCCGCCGTACCACCGGGTCACCACGACGATATGGTCATGGAGGCCCTCGCGCTCCAGCATCCGCAGGATCACCATGCCCGCGCCGCTTTCGCCGTCATCGTTCTTGATCGGCGCGTCGCGGGTCAGCAGGCCCCATGTGTTGTGGGTCGCCTTGGCGAACTTCTTCTTCCGGCAGAGCGCCTTGATGAAGGCCTTGGCCTCCTCCTCGGAGGTGCAGGGCCCGCCGGAGACGGCGTATTTCGACCCCCGGTCGGAGATGATGTTCTCGATCACGCGCATGGGAAAGGGGGTAGGGCAGCTCGCCGCCGGGATCAAGGGCAGGCGGGTCTTGCAGCGGGCACCGGGGGCGGCACGGCCGATGCCGATGCCGATGCCGATGCCGATGCCGATGCCGAGGACCGCATGGCCGTCGCGGGACCCTGTGGGCGGGGCGCCGCCGCTCAGCCCTGCGCCAGCGGGCGGAACCGGACCTCGCCCACCAGCCAGTCGCGGAAGGCGGCCACGAGCGGCGCATCCCCATGCCCTTCCGGCGTGACGATCCAATAGGCGAGGTCGGTGGCATGGGGCTGGTCCAGCATGACCTTCAGCGCGCCGCTCTCAAGCTCGGCCTCAATCAGGTATTGCGGCAGCAGGGCATGGCCCATGCCCGCAAGGGCCGCCTCGATGGTGAGCGAGAACTGGTCCATCCAGTGCCCGCGCAGCGCCTCCGCGCCCTCGATCCCCTGCGCCGCGAACCAGTCGGGCCAGAGACCGGGCCGGGTGGTCAGATGCAGCAGGTCGCGGCCGATCAGGTCCTCAGGGCGGGCAATGGGCGGCCCGTCGCGCAGGGCGCCACCCGCCACCGGCAGGACGATCTCGGAGCAGAGATAGGTGCAGCTGCCGCCGGGCCAGAGAGGCTGACCGAAGTGGATCGCCAGGTCACAGCCGCTGCGGGAGAAGTCGAAGAGCTCGCGCTTCGTCGTCAGGTCGACCCGCAGGCCGGGATGGGCCGCGAGGAAGCCGGGCAGGCGCGGCATCAGCCAGCGGCTGGCAAAGCTGGGCAGGGCGTTCACCGCCAGCACCGCCTCGCCCGCGGGCCCGGCGAGCGCGTGGCGCATGGTGGCCTGCGACAGCGAGAGCAACCGTTCGACCTGTGGCAGCAGGCTGCGCCCGGCCTCTGACAGCACCACGCGGCCCTTCAGCCGGTCAAACAGCACCTTGCCGGTCTGGTCCTCCAGCTCCTTGATCTGGCGGCTGACGGCGCTCTGGGTCAGGTGCAGCTCTTCGCCCGCACGGGTGAAGGAGCCATGACGGGCCGCAGCCTCGAAGGCCTGAAGGATGCGCAGATCGGGAACAAGGCGGCGGGGCGCGGTCATGGGGGCCTCTGGGCGGGCAGGTCAGGCCCACTCTAGCCGATGTCATGCGAGATCGGAATGACCCCTTGCCGATTCATGGTTCGAAATTCATGGCCCCCGCTGATAGAGTCGCGCCAAACCGACAAGATCACCACAGGAGAGCCCGGATGCTGAACCAGAGCCTCGACAGCCTGACCAAACAGACCATGGAAAACTGCGGCGCCACTGCCGCGCTGAACGTCGAGGGCGGCATGACCGTCGTCTCGCCCGTGACCGGCGAGCAGGTGGCCAGCCTCGCGCCCCATTCCGCCGCCGATGCGCAGGCGATGATCGACACCGCCAGTGCCGCCTTCCGCAAGTGGCGCATGGTGCCCGCGCCGCGCCGTGGCGAACTGGTGCGCCTCTTCGCCGAGGAACTGCGCGCCGCCAAGGAAGACCTTGGCCGCATGGTCTCGATCGAGGCGGGCAAGTCGCCCTCCGAAGGTCTGGGCGAAGTGCAGGAGATGATCGACATCTGCGATTTCGCGGTAGGCCTCTCGCGTCAGCTTTACGGCCTGACCATCGCCACCGAACGCCCCGGCCACCGCATGATGGAAACCTGGCACCCGTTGGGGGTCGTGGTCATCATCACCGCCTTCAACTTCCCTTGCGCGCCCTGGTGCTGGAACTCGGCGCTGGCGCTGGTCTGCGGCGACCCGGTGCTGTGGAAACCCTCCGAGAAGACCCCGCTGACCGCGCTCGCCTGCCAGGCGGTGCTGGACCGCGCCATCGCACGCTTCGGCGAGGATGCGCCCGAGGGGCTGAGCCAGGTGCTCGTCGGCGGGCCCGAGGTGGGCGAAGTGATGGTCGACAGCCCCAAGGTGGCGCTGATCTCGGCCACCGGCTCGACCCGCATGGGCCGCATCGTGGGCCCCAAGGTTGCCGCGCGTTTCGGCAAGTGCATCCTCGAACTGGGCGGCAACAACGCCGGCATCGTCTGCCCCTCGGCCGATCTGGACATGGCCCTGCGCGCGATTGCCTTCGGCGCCATGGGCACCGCCGGCCAGCGCTGCACCACCATGCGCCGTCTCTTCGTACACGAGAGCATCTATGACCAGATCGTGCCCGCGCTGAAGAAGGCCTATGCCAGCGTCACCGTCGGCAACCCGCTGGAGAGCGCGGCGCTCGTCGGTCCGCTGATCGACAAGGCGGCCTTCGACGGCATGGGCGTGGCACTGGAAGAGGCCAAGGCGCTTGGGGGTACCGTGCACGGTGGCGAGCGCGTCTCGGTCGGGCCCGACACCTCCTACTACGTGAAGCCCGCCATCGTGGAGATGCCGGAGCAGGGCGGCCCCGTCCTGCGCGAGACCTTCGCGCCGATCCTCTACGTGATGAAATACAGCGACTTCGACGCCGTTCTTGAAAACCACAACAACGTCGGCGGCGGGCTGTCTTCGTCGATCTTCACCACCGACCTGCGCGAGATGGAAACCTTCCTCTCGGCGCGCGGCTCGGATTGCGGGATCGCCAACGTGAACATCGGCACATCTGGCGCCGAGATCGGCGGCGCCTTCGGCGGTGAGAAGGAGACCGGCGGCGGCCGCGAGAGCGGGTCGGACGCATGGCGCGCCTACATGCGCCGGGCGACGAACACGATCAACTACTCCAAGGAGCTGCCGCTGGCACAGGGCGTTGTCTTCGACATCGACTGATCCCGCGCAGATCGGAAAATGACAAGGGCCGCCCGGATCGGGCGGCCCTTTCGCGTCGAAAAGGTTCGATTTCGGAAATCCGATGACAGGACGTCGGGACGCGAAATCACCCCATGAAAGGGCTGCGTGGTCTGATCTGAGAGGGGAAGCTGGAGCGGGTAGCGGGCGCCAACTGCAGGTTGTTGTTTGTTGCAACCTGTATAAATTACGGCAACTCTTCAGTAACTTAGCCGAATTTCTGGAAGCACCCTCTTGCAATAAGTTTCACGTTGTATCAAAATTTATGGCTAGCGGGATGGCGCGCGTGGTTTCTTGAGAGAGCTCTATGCCTGCTTCGCGCGCCACTCGTAGGGGCTGAAGTGATCGGAGAACGACATGCCGAAGAGGGCGAAGGAGTTCGGGCCGCTGGACATCAAGCGTGCGGCCCACAGCGGAGACCGTGACCGGAATGAATGGCAAGCGGTCGGCGGCGTTTCTGGGCTCCTGCTCCAGATCACGCCAGGTGGTGCGAAATCCTGGCTCTTGAGGACCATGATCGGGGGGCAGCGCAGGAGCATCGGCTTGGGCGCCTATCCCGAGGTGTCGCTTGCTGATGCGCGAGACCGCGCGAGGCAGGCAAAGACCAAGATCAGCGAAGGCATTGACCCGCTTGAGGAGAAGAAGGCCGCGCGGGCTGCTTTGGCAGCGGCCCGAGCGCGGCACCTTACCTTCGCGGATGCTGCGGACAGGTGGATCAAGGCGAAGATGACAGACCGCCCGGAGAAGTCGCAGAAGGCGGTCAGATCGACACTGACCCGCTATGCGTTCCCCGAAATCGGCGCGATGGTAGTTCAGGACGTAACCACGCAAGACGTTCTCCGCGTCCTGCAGCCCTTGTGGTCGGTGAAGCCTGATACCGCCCAGAAGCTGCGCACGTACCTTGAGGGGATTATGGCATGGGCGACCGTGGCTGGGCACCGTTCAGGAGACAATCCTGCGATGTGGCGGGGCAACCTGAAGGAATTGTTGCCCGCACCTTCGAAGGTCGCCAAGGGTAAGTCGGGCAATTTCCCTGCGGTCCCGGTCGATCAGCTCGCAAACTGGTGGGAAGAGCTGTCGCGTCGGGATGGCATGGGCGCACTGGCTCTTCGTTTCGCCACCCTTTGCGCGAGCCGGTCGGGCGAAGTTCGCGGTGCAACATGGGATGAAATCGACCTTAAGGCCGGAACATGGGTTATCCCGGCGAGCAGGATGAAGGCCGGAGCGGAGCACCGAGTGGCCCTTTCACCAGCGGCCATCGACCTGCTCAAAGGAGTGCCGAGGATGGCCGATGTTCCTTATGTCTTCCCAGCAGTCAGAGGGGGGATGCTCTCAGACATGTCGATTTCTGCCGTCATGCGGCGCATGCAGGCGGACGCAGAGGAAGCTGCCAAGGCTGCTGGAGAAGACCCTGAAAAGGCCGGGTGGCGCGATGCACGTTCTGGCCGTCCGGCTGTCCCGCACGGGCTCCGGTCGAGCTTCCGGGATTGGGCCGCCGAACGTGGCTATGATCGAGACCTTGCCGAGTTGGCGCTCGCGCACACAGTTGGGTCCAAGGTCGAACGCGCTTACCGCCGGTCGGATATGTTCGAGCGCCGCCGGGCTCTAATGACCGCGTGGTCCGATTTCCTGTACGGAAAGGACGCTGGCGTCGTTGTGGCGTTCCCGGCTCTGGCATGATCTCTGTGGGCGGTTTTTTCTCGTGATCGCAAGCGGATAGAGCTGCAATCAGCAGCGATCTGTAAAAAACGCGATTTTCCGTATTGCAAACTGTTAAAGGAGGCCCAATTGTGGGCCTACCGGCGAAAAGCTCCGCGCCGGTTTGAAGACCCCCGCAAAGTGCCGGGCTGAATTGACACGGTGGCGACTAGCCATGGAGCGTCAATCGTCTCTCGTTTTCGAGAGAGGTCTCGGGGGCAAATATGCCTACTTCAAATGCGCCTACAGGCGCTTTCTCCACCCTGCGTGCGCAGGGTCATGTTGTCATTGCACGCGGCGGTGACGATCATCTGACAGCGTTCGCGCTTGTCCTTGGGGTGGAGGGCTGACGAATGGGAGTCTTCCTAACAGACAAGCAAGTTGGCGAGCGCTACGGCGTGTCGAGGGTCACGATCTGGCGCTGGAAAAAAACCGACCCGACCTTCCCCAATCCGGTCAATCTGTCTCCGGGCTGCGTCCGCTTCCGCATCTCCGACCTTGAGGCCTGGGAGGCCTCGAAAGCGAATGTCGCGGAGGCAGAAGTATGATCGTAACGGAAAACCCCGGCGCGCGGGGCTGCGCGACCGGGGCACATGGGAACATTGAGCACCGCCACGCTACTGCCGGTGCAGGTCTCGGACAAGCGCTGAGTGGCCGGGAGGTGCGGGTATGACCGGCACAACGTCGAAAACGAAGCGGGCCGCGCGAAAATTTGAATGGCTCGCGGCAATCCGCAAGAACGGGGTGCGTGATGGTGTCACGAGGCTCGATCTCTGGGTGGCGCTCGCCCTGCTGGACTGGCTTGACGATGACCTGACCTGCTACCGGGCGCACGCTGACATTGGGAAGGATGTCGGCTGTTCCGAAACTTCTGCACGCGCTTCTACTGCACGCCTCCGGAAGGCTGGGTTTTTGTCCGTTTCGGATGCTCCGAAGCGCACCGGGAAGCGCCCCAACGGTGGGCGGCTGGCGACGACATATGTGCTGAAGTTCCCGGACGGTTTCCGCAAGCCAGCTTGCGGAAACGATGAGGAGGTTTCCGCAACTCGGGGCGCGGAAACTGTGGGTGTTGAAGCCAAGCAAGAACATGGGGTTTCCGCAAGCCAGCTTACGGAGGTTTCCGCAAGCCAGATTGCGGCCATACCCTTGGAGGATCCCGTAGAGAGCGGGAGCGCCCTTGGGCGCGCTCCCGCTTATTCTATCGACGCGGTTTCCATTTCTTCGGATGACGTCGCCATCGAGGCCGAGGGCAGCCCGGATGATCGGGGGGACGGGACACAGGGGCCTAATGCCCCTGTGCCCGATCCCCTGTCCCAGCCCCTTGATCCAATGTCGGCGGCGGTTTCTGAGCTCGCCCATGCGCTCGGCGATGAAGACTTGGCGCGCGAGGTCATGCGCGGTTCGATCATGGGTCTCGCGGGCTTTGATCGGGGATTGAGGAAATCTTGTGCCCAGAACCTGCGGCGAATTACTCGCGGCGGTCAGATGGCATGGGGCGACTTGCACGCCCACATTGTCGCTATAGTCGAGGCCAACGGCGGTGATGGTAGGGCCGCTGCCGCGAGGGCTGAGGCGGACATGGTAGCTCTCGACTGTGAGGTTGACGCGGTTGGCGACGCCCTTGGCGACTTGCACGCCGGGCTGGATGGGAAACAGCTTGCTGAAGCTATCCTGTCTGGCGTCATGCACGACGATGCTGCGGCGTTCCAGTGGGCGGCGGTCGCGGTCCTAGGTGCGATCCAACGCGGCGAACCCGGAACAGCAAGCGCGTCGTTCAATAGGCACAACGAACTGGTTTCGGCGCTGATCGGTGCTGACGGTGCCGGGCAGTTCATGGCCAACGTCATGGCTGTGAAAGCTGCTCGTTCCGGAGGAGAGCAACGTTTCATTTTGGCAAGGGGAGCGAAGTGCAATGGCTGAGATTTTCCGATTTCCTGAGAGCGCGAAGGCAGACCCGGAGAGGCGCATCCCCGTCTGGCAGCATATGGGCGCGGGGCCCTCGGCAGAGTTGGTCGCGACCGGCGAAACCTTGGTTCGATGGTTCCGTTTCTGCCCACGCGATGCCGCTGTGCTGGGTTGCGCGATTAGGGACCGCGCAGAAACGGTCGCATGGTGGCGCGCGCACCTCGCCGAGGTGCGCGCGCACATGCGGGCCAGCGGGCTGCCCTCGGGCCGCATTGATGAGGTGGTGAAGGACTACACCGCACTCGTGCGGGCGGAGGTTGCAGTCTTTCGCAACGCGAAGATGAGCGCCGATGAACTGCGCCGCGCCGGTTGTTTGGCGGCGATCCACGACCGGAAGCAGGTGGGCGACGATGCTTGACCTCGCCTTGAACCCCGACCGCGATTGGCTCCTCTGGCAAGGCGCGGTGAACGACGATCAGCCGAGCGCGGCCCGGCCCGGCGCTGGCCGAGGCGACCGGCAGCACGAGGCCGAGCCGTATATCTCAATCGACAGCAGGGACCTTTCGGAACCGTTCACCGCTCCGTGGTTTGAGCGCCCGTCCCTTTGGGGCGTCCTCCTCCCCGTGAACAGCGAAGACTTCGCCGAAGATGATCCGTCCCGTCTGGCAGGCTCTGGGCCGCTGCCGGTTGCCACGGCGATGATCCTCGGTTCCGAGGCGCTGGAGACGCATCCGCTGCGTGAGGTTCGAGAGCTGGGCGGGAGGCTGCGACAGTACATCGAGGGGGAGCACTACCGTGAGATGACGCTCGACCGTTTCATTGGCTTCCGGGTGAGCGGGATGCGCCCTTTCGATTATAGGGAGAAGGTGGCACGGAGAGACGCATTGGTCGTCGCGTTGGCGGCGAATGAGATGTACGCCGATTTAGGGTGCTCATCGACTGCGGAGGCGATCCGCAAGGGCTTTGACGGCTATTTCACCGATGTATGGCAACGTCGGAAAGACACCGCTCCGATCCCGACAAAAGAGCCAAAATTGACCTTCTGGCGCATCGCGCAGATTGGCCTGACGGCGCCGATGCCGAACGTCCAAACGATTACAGGCATGATCCGTAAGGTCCGGGGTCTCGATTAATTCGAGGTACCCCGGTTCTCGGATTATCGAGAAGGGGCGATCTTTGGCTCAGACATTGGAGCCGAGGATCGCGCATGAAGACCGAGAGCATTGAATTCGACCCCACCCGCCTGCTGGCGCTCGACCGTATCAGGCGGGAAGCGCGGGCGCGGCAGGGAGGCGCCTACGAAGAGTACCAGACAGCGCGCGAGCGTCGTCAGGAGGCGCAAGGCCGCGCCAACCTGCTGCGCAAGCGTTCGATTGATGAGGGCCCGGATGGTCGCGCCCGCGCCCTCGATCAGGCCGAGCAGGCCGAGAAGGAAGCCGCCGAGTTCACCCGCCAAATGGCCGACCGGCAGGCGGAGGGCGACGCCCACCGCACTGAGTTGGGTCGGGCGGGAACGCTCCTCACGCAATGCCTGAAATTCGCCGTGGATACCGGCATGTCGATCCCGCCTGAACTGGAAGCCAAGGCCGCGAAGGTCAGCGGGGGAGCGATCTGATGCAAATTCCCTTTCTGAAATCGCTCGCCGCAAGCCGCGACGCCGCCGCCGAAGCTCGCCAAAATATCGATGCTCTTCGCGAGGAAATCGCCGAGGTCAAAAACACGATCTCGCGCCTTCGCAGCGCGCCGCAGCCGGTCGCCGAGGCGATGGAGGCCTTTGATCGCTGGTCGGAAAAAGTCGCGGATGCGGGTGTAGCCGCAATGCATCCGGAGCACCTTCTACAGCCCGAAGCCGCCGCACGTGGGCTGCGGCTTCCCTACGCGACGGTCAATGTGGAGGGGGAACGGCATACCAACTTCGACCGCGTGGACGAAGTACTTCTGGGCCTTGTGCTCGCAGCCTCGATGCCTGCCCTTCGCGAGATAGTGGAGGGCCAGCTTGATGGGCTGGTAGAAGGTCGCGAGACCCTGAGCGCGGATGCCCGGGCCGAACGGATCGCTGAGGCCGAGGACGATCTTCTCCAGCTGGAACTTACCGAGGAAGCCGCAGTGCGCTCGATGGAGGCGGCAGGCGTCGTGATCGCGCGTCGTGCCGATGCTGACCCCCGGGCCATACTCGCGTCCGACGCCTCGTTGGCCACGCTGGTCGGGTAATGGAACACCGTCCGCGTTCGTTCCCAACGCGGCGGGATAGGCGGCGGGTCTTGCGGTCAGCCCGCCGCCGCGTAACCGCCCGCCTGACCGGCCACCCGGTCATGGGAGGGGGGACCCTAGGGACCGTCTCCCTGCGGGCCTAGCGCGGGGCTTGGACCGCCCGACGGTTCGCCGATTTCCTGATCCCGAGATTTTGCGTTTGGTTGGCAAATCAAAGGCTTACCGAGCCCGCGAAAATCACCCCTCCCGAACCAGCCCCGGACCCGGCCCCGGATGGGGCAATCCGAACACGAAAGGCTCGAAAATTGACCGAGAAATCTCCCCCTGAGAAGCCGATGAGCGAGGCCGCCAAGATGCTTCTGGCGCGCGCCGCCGCGAAGCTCGACCCCAACAAATCCGATGAAGGAAAGGATCACCGCGATGACCGCAAAGCCGATTGAACTGGACCGCTCGCCTGCCGCTATAAGGCGCCGCGACGACAAGATTGCTGACCGCATGAGCGGTGTATCAATGTCCGCGCCGACAGCCGAACGCGCCGCCGCCCGGAAGCGGGCGACGGAAGTCGTGGAAGCCGAGGAACTGGCGGAAGCGCAGGCTGCCGCCATCGCAACGGAGGCCGAGGCCGAGCGGGCCCGGATCTCGGCCATCGTCGCAACGGGCACGGACATGGGGCGGCCCCGGCAGGCCTTGCGGCTGGCGCTTCTGGGTCCTGTGAGCCCGGCACAGGCTGGCGCAATCCTCGGTGCGCTGCCGCTCGATGCTGATCCTGCCGCCGCGACCGACCTCCCCACGGTCGGCGCCTTCGGTGGTTCGGCGGCGCAGGCCGAACGCCGCCGGATCGCTGGGATAATCGGCCATGCCGCCGCCGGGGGACGTTTCCGGTCGGCCTGCGCCATCGCATTGGAAGGCGACGCGATGGACATCGCGACCGCTACCGCGCTTCTCGCTGGCCTTCCCAAAGATGTCGCGCCGGGCAACGGCAAGAGCGAGATCGAGCAGCGCGCCGAAGGTCTGGCGGAGTTCGGCGACGATGCCTTCGGCGGCCCCATGTCTAAGTCAGAGCGGATCGCGCAGGGCTGGGCCAAGGCTGCCGCTGCCGCGAACCAGATGATCGGCGCGGGTGATGCCGCGCCGGTTCAACCGCAATCCAGCGGCGCGACCACGATGGACGAGGATCCGACGTTCGGCCTGACCGATGCGGCCCGCGCCGCAGCGCTGCGGGGTGCCCGGACGTGACCGGTCAGCCCGGCGATGAGTGTTCGACTGCGGATGCGGCCCGCCTCCTTAACATCTCGGACGAAATGTTCAGGAAGGTGGCCTCGGCAGGCTTCATCGACCGCCACCGCCGTGGCCGCACCACGGTGTCGGGCGCCGTGCGGGGGTACGCTCAATTCCTCCTGTCCGGGGCCGAAAGGTCCGACGCGAACGCGAGCCAGTCGCGCTCGCACCGCGCCAAGGCGGAGAAAATCCGCCGCGCCACGGCGCGCCGCCGTCGCGGACTTGTGGAGTGCGGCGAGGTCGAGGCGGTCATCGACATGACGGTGGACCGGGCCGTCGAGCGCCTGCGGGCGGTCGATCTAGGCGGCCTGATCGACGGTCCCACCGCCGAGACCTTTGCTGCCGAGGTCGAGGCTGCCGTGGCACGGATCGGCGCGGCGCGCGACCGGGCCGTGGCCGATCTGTGGGGCGAGGAGGTCGGCGATGACGGGTAAACCTCCGGAGCAGGTCCACGTCCCTATCTCCACCCTGCGGCGGATCACGGGGGCGGAGCCGGGCCAGATTGAGGTCCTGATCAAGGCGCGAGCCATCTCGCAGAAGGACGGGCACGTCCCCTTGGTGGCTGGCGTGCGGGCCTTCATCGAAGCCATCCGCGTTCAGGCGCGGGAGGCCTCGCTTACGGCTGCCCGCGACGAGGCCCGGGACGCCCGTGCCGAGGCGGCAGAGCTGGACCTGCTGCTCGATGAGCGCGGCCTCGTTCCCGAGGAAGACGCGCAAGACGCGCTCGCGGCCGTCTGCGGGGCGATCACGTCGGAGCTTAACATCATCGCGGCTCGGACAACCCGCGATATCTCCGTCCGGCGGGTGGTCGAAGACGTGCTGCATGAGCTCCAACGCGATCTGGCGCAGGAGATTTCCCTAGAGGCGGAGGCCGAACGCGCCCGAAGCGGGGGCCGAAAGCGGAAGAGGACGGGCCAATGACCGCCTACATGATCGACTTCGCCACCGCCCCGGAGCTCGGGACGCGGCTACCGTATTTTAGTGGCGTGACCCTCACGTTGATCGCTTCTGCCCCATATCGCCGCCGAGACGGAAAGCTCTCGGCGCTGCTCGAATGGTCGGCTCCCGATGGCCGCGTGGGAGTGTCAGGGCTGCGGGCCAAGTCAGTCCGTTGGGGTGCCACGGTGGCCGACACGCTCCGCCGTTCTGCCGAGGCTCGGGCCGCTGAGGTCGAATAGGGCGAAGGTGGAGCGTGGTTGGCACCAAAGGGACTCGACTGTACTCAGGTCGAAGTGGTTGCGAAATAACCGCACGGATATCCGTGCGCTTGTCCGCTCAAATATTGGACGCCACGTGCGGGCACGAAGGCCGATAGGTGTTGGCCAAAAAAAGAAAACACGCAGGACGGATGAAGGCTAGACCCGACCAGATGGTGCGGATCGCATAGACAACACCCAGCGCGGCGCCCTTCTGGAAACGCAAGGCAGTGCTGGGAATTGTCAGATGCGGCTTCCCTCAGGTCGATGAGACCGAGCAAGAAGGCGGTGGCCAGCCCCCAGAGCAGGGCTCACCGGGAACCGCGATTTGTGCGGACGGGATCAAGCTCGACAGCTGCCCCTTGCTCCACCAAAGTTGTGGAGAAAATGGGTTGCCAGCGGCACTACAAAAAACGACGATATAGAAGCCAACATTCATTGGTTGTGCGTCACTGTAAGTTACAGGGCAGCGGGGCTAATCACTTTGGTGGGTAAGGGGAGCTTTGAGCGGACTAAGGCTCTGGCCATGTTTGAGGGTGCGTGCGGTGTTCGGATCACATTTAAGACAAGGTGATGAAGTAGGGTTAGCGATAAGGAATTCGCTCGCCTCAGTTTCAGTGGGAACATCGCTTTATTGCCCTGAGCTGGGATTTTCTCCGAATCGAACGTTTCTCTTGGAGCCTTATGTTTTAGGATACTCCATGTCCTTTATGGGGCTTTTCCGAAATATCATCCTGAGAGGTTCAAAGTGGTCCGCGCGCAAATCTGGGGAGTATATGATTCGAGCGTTTGCCGAGCTTCAGAGAGATACAGATGCACTGGGCATGACCCAAATAAATGATGCTATCTCTAGGTGCCGAGAGCATCCCGAATTTGAGCAAGGCGTGAAGCATGCCGAGCTAAATTTTGGCGCAATGTTTGGTCTTATTAAGGCGACGGACGCGGATCCAATTGTCGTGAAGGCGAGGATGTTGGCAAGAGACTTTCAGATGATTTCTTCCGGTCCTTCGTCGGAGGGCGATCCGGATGCGGGCTTTAAAATCGCGGTGGCAAATTTGACGGTTAGGCAAAAACTCCAAGAAATGTACCCGCAGGTGTAGAGTAGAGTGCTGCGTGGCCCGATCGACGCCGGGTAAGGCGCCAAAAGTGACGATGGAGTTTTGATAGCGTTTTCTACGCTTGGCTTTTCCCGCAGAATCAGGACGCACATTGTCGCCGGTCGCTACGCCGCCCAAGATGAGTCAGATTGCTTTATTGCGCAGTGCTTCAGAAAAGGACGCCTCAGCTAGGTGCGGTATGTCATAAGGGGGAAGTTAATAACGCCAGTGCGATATCTTGTTAGTGCGAGCTAGAAAAACAGAAGGAGTTCCTGTGCTACTGTCTAGATTTTCTATATCAAATTTGGTTCGGTGCACCAGTCTTCTTGGCGTCCTATTAATGCCTTGCTCTGTTACTGGGCAATCCGCATCTGAGAGTGCATCGGAGGTCAATGGTGGTGATTTTGTTAGGGCTTTTCTGGGGAACTGCGCGCAAAATGCAGGCGATTTCGATGTCGTTGTGAGAGCGGCAGAAGCCTTGGGCTTCGCTGAGCTTCCCGAAGAGATGACCCCACTTCTAGCGCCCAAAGACCCTCAAGCCGAATTCGTTGGGTTTTATGTCCAATCAGGTGTTGGCGCCCCATATCTATTGGGGGTCTCCAAGGGCAATCTGGAAGGGCAGCCCTTTATAAATTGTTCCATTGCGAACCCCTACATAGAAACCGCCCAAGTTGTGCTGGCTTTAGAGCAGTTTGCGAGGCTCAGTGTTCCAGGGCATGATGAAGCAGCAATGGGTCAGAGGTATAGGGTTTGGTTTGTCGACGTGTGGGGGCAAGGTGCCTTCATATCGTTGACGGATGCGGAGCCTATGGGACTTGGCGGAGCTACTCTTTCAATATCCGCGCCATCGGTGCCCTAGAAGTGTGGAAAAGGGGATTTTGTGTGTTTAGAGAGGTTTGGGACTTCATGACAGGTGCATTAGGAGTCGTAGCATGGATTTTGGTTGCTGTGGGTGGGCTCTATTGGCTTTGGGTCGCTATTCAGCTCGGGAGCTTTTTCATGTTTGTGCTCGGAGTGTTTCCGATAACAGCAATACTTCTGGCAGCGCCTGTGGGTGCATGGTCTCTTCTGTTTGGTGTTCCGGATTGGGTTGTCAACTTATTTGGGTAATTTTTCCGGGGTGGGCCTGTTGAACTTGCCCCAGAGGAATATTGAATCCGGGAGTCCTGAGATTGGAGTCGCTGGCATGTGGAAACCTTCATTGTTCTATATCGCGCGTCAAACCGGTCGGACAATAAAGCGTCTATGAAGAGTTGAACACCATGTCCATCTGCTTTGATGCCCAGATGTAGCGAAGGGAGCGCGGTCTGAGAAGGGATCGGTGAGCCGTTCGCATTCCTAGTAGGACCGTTCAGGGCAGCAAGTGGAGTTTCGCTGTATGTTTCTCTACTGTTTGCAGTACTGACGAAGCTGCCGTCGGTCCTGCAAATTTTAAGAGCGGCCTTGTGAGCTTCTGGACGATAGAAAAACGGTGTACAAGCGGCAGGGCTGATATTCGCTGTCTGAGGAGGTAATGTTGATGGTGGTTAGGATGCTTACATTCATAATGTGCAGCCAGTGGCGTCCGCCGCCTGAGGTGATAGGGTCTCGTCCAGTATTGAATTACAAGGAGATTATTGGTGATTAGGCGCGTACTGGTATTTGGCTTCTTGGCCTTCCTGCAGGCATCTGTTGCTGCTGCCGGCAATCTTCGTGCCACGCCGGATATTCCCGACTGCGATTTCCTTTTTTCAGGTATCGTTGAGGTCGGTGACGCTAAGCAGATCGAAAACACCATTCGCCCGTCCTCTGAAGGTGTTGTTTTGTGTCTGGAGAGTCCCGGAGGCAACTTTGTCGAAGGCATTCGGATGTTCTACGCGATCTGGTACAAAGATTCGATCGAGACACGAGTCCGGAAAGGTAACTCCTGCCATTCTGCTTGCGCGCTTGCTTTCCTGGGAGGTTCGCGGGTTGTCGGCACCGGTACCATCAGGGGCAAGTTCGCCTCTATCGAACCTGGGGCGCGTCTCGGGTTTCATGCGCCAAGGCTGGTGCTTCCGGACGACGAGCGGTTTTCGCCAGAGACCGTAGAGGCTGCCTATAATGAAGCCATATGGGGCGCATCGCAGCTTTTCCTGATGTCTCGCATGGAGGAACATTCCGCCCGGGGCATGTCCGATTTCCTGTACGCAAACACTTTGGCGACGCCGCCGGACTCCATGTACGAAATCGATATGATCGGAAAGGCAAGTCTCGCCGAAATAGGTGTGCGTAACGTACCGATGCCGGAAATAACTTGGCGCGGTATCCGCAATGTCTGCGAGACCGCACTGATCATGACCGAAGGCCGCTTGTCTGTACAAGCGGACTTCGCAGATGCATTTGAGGAGTTTACGGATGTGGGCGATGACGGCACCGGACGTCCGATCGCGCTTCAGGATCGCTTTTGGAGCTGGTCCACGGAATTCACAGCGAACTTTGTGGTTCGCGGTTACCCGGCGCCGCACAAGAACGAGCGTTTCTGCAAAGTATCTCTGAGCAAATTTGCCCTGCAGCGAGAACTCGGTCTGCCTCTGGAGCAGCGTGACGTGTCATCTCAATGGTTCTCGGTGACGCTCTGGGACGATGCATACGCTCCTATTGACCTTTCCTTCAGTCAGTACGCAGAGGCCAGCACCAAGGTTGACGAAACGGCATCAGTGCCGTGGACCGCACTATGGGATCCTATGACGCCGCTCGCGAACTTTGCACATTGATCTTTCTATGACAGAACAACTGTCGTTCATCGCGAAATCGGTAAGAAGCAACTTGCTGCGCTGCAGATGCTGCATCAGGGCCCAGAACTGACTCTTGCTATTTTTTTCAAGAGGGATCGAAGTGGGTTGTCTCTTCCATCACCCAAGTCGGCCCTATTCGCTTCTCTGCCATTGGCATAGGGTGCGTCATCCGCCACTCAAGGCTCAGAATAGCCCTTCGTCACGCACGGATAATCGCAGCTTTAGGCTGTTCGAACCCTTTCCGGGCCTAGCGTGACCGGAAGCCGAAGATCTCCACTCACTGAGGCATAGCTACCGGCGCCACGCTCGTGGGAGCCCCTTAGGTAGCGGCTCGCCGTCGGCGCAACGCGCAAACAAGTCAGATCAGACAGGGATCGTTTACTCGGCATCGCGGGCGACAGGCTGGCAGTGGTTTCGCTTGGCCCGTATCGCAAGGAGTGTCGGTTCTGGCCGTAGAGGAGCACCCGGCGTGCGAACTGGGTAGGGCGGTTACTGCATCAGTATCTTCATAAGCATGGGCAATTGGCCTAGTGTCTCAAACGGTATCTTGTCTGTAAGGCCTGTGACGTCCGCTTCCGAGCTTAGCACCGGAGCTATGTTGCCGAGGTCAGTCATGAGTTCCTGCAAGCTGACACCTCCCGAGCCATCATAGTCGAATTGTGCTGCAAGGCTGAAACCGACGAGTGGTAATGTGGGCAGAACGGCGAGTGTCATCCCGTAGGACTGTTCGTCCATTCCGTTGGTCGCGATCCGTTCTCCGAGTCCGGAGAGCAAGCCGATCCGCATCCCACGCGCCAGCTCCGCTGGCCGCAGTTCACCGTCGGCTGCCACATCAAGGAACGAAAATAGCGACATAATGCAGGTCTCGCCGCCAGCAAGACAGTCGTTAAGAACACTGCTTTCATGGAACGTGATCAGTTCGGCAAACGGGAGCGCGAGTTGCATTGGCGCTGTGTCGCAGCCTGTATAGCTGAGCGGATCCAGTCCTTCAAAGGTGGAAGGGGCGCCTGCGCTACTCGGTGTCGCATTGTCATCACTCGTGTAATAGGAGATCAGCTTCCCGGCATCGAGGCGGATGAACTCGCGTGCATCCGGAGGATGAGATAGTTGGAGCCAACCGTCAATCTCGGGGACGTCGCTGTAGACCTGCGTGTAGAAGGTCCTCATTTCAGGTTCTTTTTGCGCTTTGATAAGAAGGTCGGAGGTTTGGCCAATTACTCGGAACTCATTGGTGGGGTCTGCGCAGCTGTCCGGGTTTTCGGATAGTACCCAAACGCCCTGCAAGCTTTCTGGGAGCTGTGGCTTGGGCTTGCTGATCTGAGCAATTGCCGGACTTGACGCGACGATTGCGAGGGCCAATCCAGCAATCCTCTTCCCGATAGTTTTCATCTTGATTTCCCCGATCTGACAGAAGCGCCCCTTTCAGCTTGCAACTTTTTTCTATGTTTCAGCAAAGAATTTATGAAGCCAGTAAGCAGCCGTGATGCGGAGTATGCAGGCGTTAGTGTGATTGAGTGGCGTAGCTTGACTGCCATGGTCGGATGTCGGTCGGAATGTCAGGTAGTATCAAAGATCACCACTTAACGATGTTCTTACGAGGGCGTAGGCTAGGTCAAACATCCTAACGGAACGAGTTTTCCATGCGATACATTGCACAGCTTCTCATTGCGGTGGCACTTGCCCTGTCCCTCGCCGTCTCCGCGCAAGCCGAGACAATACCCCCGAAGGAGGCTGCTTACTATGTCGGGCAGGCCGTGACAGTCGAGGGTGTCGTCGCCCAAGTCTCGTCCAGCAGGGGAACGACTTTCATCAACTTTGGCGGGCGCTATCCGAACCACGTATTCTACGCCGTGGTTTTCAAGGGCGATGCAGGGCGTTTCGCCGGATTGCAGGGGCTAGAGGGAAGGGTCGTGGAAATCAGTGGGACCATTGAGCTATACAAGGGTAAGCCGCAGATCATCCTAAAATCGCCGGGCCAAATCTCGGTGGGGAACTAACGGGCATCGGAGCCGCGTCACTGTCCGCTCCGCCAGACCCATGGCATGATGAATCGGCTCGCCCATATGCCCCGTTTCGCCGCCTTAGCCTCATCCTCTTCAAGAACGTAGTCTTGCCCATATTGGCGGTAGGCAACCGCCCAGCCTTCGGCCACGAGCCATGCATTCAGGTCCTCGCCCTTCTGGTAGCATTTCGCCACGAAGCGGCCATAGAGGTCCGTGTAGATTACATGGCATTGGACCGTGGTACTCTCAATTTTGTCGGCAAGCGCATTAGCTGCATCGGTTCCGCATCGCCATTCTGTTCCGTCGGGGCGAAGGCAGCGTTGACGCCATTCGATTGCGTCAATGGCGTGAAGTCTGATCCGGTCTCCATGGATTTCCAGAGTATCGCCGTCGATCACGCTGGCGATACCCGTAAGGACACGTTCAGAGGCAGCGTAGGCTTCCGGCGAAGCAAAGAATGCAGAGAGTAGGGTTAGGATCGCCCAAAGCTCTTTCCCGCGCTTTGGTGGGGTTGAGTGGATTGTCTGGGCGCGATGGCCGTCGTGGCGCGCGGACTGGTACATTGGGAGCGGGCCTCCTCGGGACTGTTGTGGCACAGGATGGGTGATTGCCGGAGGCCAGCATGACGGAGAATACCACAGCAGTCGTCGCCATTGATATGAGCCAAGCTCGGCTGGAAGCCACGCCAGTCGAGCATGCCATCACCCGCCATCCCTTGTTACCGGATGCTGACGTCTATGTCGTCAGGGGGAAACCTGACCCGGCCCGCTGCGACGGTCAAGGCACTGAAATTGAGGGCTCGTGCCTAGACGTGGAGGCTGGAATGAGGGTGCCAGAAATTTTGTTGGCTCCTCGGCGCACTACGGGCCTGCTGGCCGAAACCGCCGGGCCTTGTTGGCCTTTACGGGCCGTTGCGTATGTTCAGGGCTTCTTCCTCTTGCTGGCGCAAGAGCTCTGCATCGCACGCTGGGCATCGCGCCTGTTTTGCGGTCTGCAGCACGTTTCCAGAAGTTTCATCGTGTATCGCAAGGGTTGGCTAGCGGCTCGGCTATTTGGCTGATTGTTGGTGGAATTTATGTTTTGAAATCAAATATTTAGATGATTTCTTGGAGCGGGTAGCGGGAATCGAACCCGCACGACTAGCTTGGAAGGCTAGGGCGCTACCATTACACCATACCCGCGCTCCGAGGACGTGGTTTAAGTCACGCGAGCGCGGCGGTCAACCGGCTACGGCGGGGAAGCGCTGTCGATTGTCCGGCCCCATAAGGCAAACGCCCATGGCAAGAGGGCCGCCTCCGCGGAGGCGGCCCTTTCGGCGTTCGTGGCGTCGCAGGCTCAGCCGGCGGCTGCGGCCCCGGCCGTGGCCCGTGAGGCGTCATAGGGGGCGCCGTTCTCCTCCATCCAGCCAGCGGCATTGTCGAGAAATCGCCGGGCCATGCGACAGGCTTCTCGAAGGCGTTCCAGTCCTTCATCGCCGAGTATTGCCGGGGCGCGGGCTGGGCCGTCGATCAGGCGGGCCGTCCGCTGACGACATGACACCGTCCCGGCGTGGTGTAGCGGCTATTCCGCCGCCTGCGCCATGCCGGGCTCCATCCCGTACTCTCTCCGGCAGAGGTCATGGGCGGCCCGTATCCGGGCCCGGTCCGGGTGGTGCCACCGCAGGGGGCGGGTCTGCCACCAGTCGTCCTCGACATCGTAGAATTCGCTCGACCCGTCGCCGTAGAGGATGTGCCGGTAGCGCCCCTTGCGGATCGCGCTCGCGTCCTTGTGGAACGTCGGAACGGCCCGGTCCGGCGCCGAGGCGCCCTCCATCTGGGGCTTCAGGGATTGCCCGACGCTGCCCGGGATGGGCGGCTGGCCGAGGAAATCCATCACCGTGTTGCCCACGTCGATGAGGCCCACGGGATCGCGCACCACCTGCGCCTCCGGGGCCCGCGGATCGTGGATGATCAGCGGCACATTCGCGATCTGCTCCCACAGTCCGCCCTTGGTGAACCGCTGCCGGTCGCCGAGGTGCAACCCGTGATCGGCAAGGATGACGACCAGCGTGTCCTTGGCATGGGGCGAGGCCTTCAGCGCATCCCAGACCCGCCCGATCTGGTAATCGGCATAGGTGAGCGAGGAAAAGTAATTCCGCACGCTTTTCTTCCAGTAGCGCGCGCGGTTGGTATCGAAACTCTTGGGCGAGAGGGCTTCTCCGGCCTCGCTTTCGGGAAATCCGCCTTGCCACGCCTCGGGGCGTCGGAATTGCCGGACATCGTAGATATCCTTGAAATGGCGCGGCGTGATCCACGGGCCATGGGGGCTCTGGAAACCGACACCGCGATAAAACGGCACGGCGGGATCGTGGCTGCCCAGAAAGGCCATCGCCCGGGTGGCGACCTTGTTGCAATAGAGCTTGGCATCACCCTTCGGCGTCACGCTGGCAAGGCCGCTGCGGAAGCCGCCCATCTCGATGAGGCCGGGCACCTTGCGGTCGGGATAGAAGCGTTTGCGCCGGGTGGGGTTGTAGCCGGTGCGCGGATCAGAATGCAGGATCTCGTGGGCCCAGGCGGGCAGGGCGCGGTAGCCGCGCACGACCTTGCCGCCGGTCGAGCTGTAAAAGCCGTTCTGTTTCAGGGCGTAAGGCCAGAGGTTCCGGGGGCCGAACGCTTCGAGGTAATCGGCGTTGCGCTTTACGATGCCGGTCTGGTGCGGGGACAGGCCCGACATGAAACTGGCCCGCGAGGGGCTGCAGACCGGGGCCTGGCAATAGGCCGCCTCGAACCGGGTGGACTGGGCGCATATCCTGTCGAGGTTCGGGGTCTGAAGTGGCTGGCCAAAGGCGGTGCGGTAATGCCAATAGGCGACCGCGTCATCGAGGCAGATCAGCAGGACATTCCTGAGGTGTCGGGATGTCAATTTATGAAACCAATGCTCAATAGGGGCGCGGGCTAATCGCGCATTTTTCCTATTGGTAGGATTGAATTTCCGCTGATGCAACTGACAGGGGGCGATTTCGCGGGATCACCGGGGAGTGGTGGCAATTTCCGCAGCGTCATCGATCAGGGTGCAAAGGCATTCGGCACCAAGGCCCGCCTGATCACCTTATCCCTGCCGGGGGCGCGCCGTGAAGAGGACCTGCCCGCGGGGCAGCATCACGTCGCTCCGCGCGATCTGCCAGTATCCCTGCCCGGCGAGGTGGACCACGTCCTCCTCCAGCAGGTGATAGGGAGCGCGGGTGTCATGGGTCACCACCCCGTCGGGCTGCCGGTAGGGGGTGAGGGCGGTTTCGGCATCGGGGGCGAGGAACACCGTGAAGAGGAAGCTCTCCAGCCGCGGGAAACGCTCCAGCCGGGTGAGGGCGCGGCGCAGGTAGACCATCGGCAGATGCGGAAAGACCGCGAAGGCGATCGCATGGGTGATCGTCTCGGGCACGCCCGGGAAATCGAAGCGCGCATCCTCGATCAGTTGCGCGGGGTCGAGGCGCGAGGGATCCTCCAGTTCGGCCCGGTGCCCGGCCAGAAGGATGGCGCGCGAGGCATCGGTTGCCCAGTAGTGCCCGGGATCGAGATAGGGCACCGCCTTGCAGCCGAGCCGCAGCGACCCGGCCCCGATGTCGAGCAGGTGGTGATGGGGCAGCAGCCCCGCGTCCCGCAGGATCGCCATCTCGGCCCGGCCGGTTTCATCCCAGCGGCCGCCCACGATGTCGCGATGACGCCCGTTGCGGATCGCGGTTTCGTAGAAACCGGCCTTTTCATAGGGGTTCGAAGACAAGGCCGGGATCCGTGCTGAGGGGCTCAGGCGCCCCTTTCGCGCCCACGCCCGCGCAAGTCAAGCCTGCAGCGGGCGCGGGAGCGGCCTCTCCAGCGGCAGCCCCACGTAATTCTCGGCAATGCTGCGCGAGGCGGTCTCGGAGCTGACAAGGTAGGCGAAGTCCGCCCGTTGCATCTGCTTGGCGAAGGCCCCGTCCTCGGGGAACTGGTGCATCAGCATCGACAACTGCCAGGAGAAGCGTTCGCATTGCCAGACCCGGGCGAGGGCCTGCGCGGAGTAGGCCTCGATGCGGGCGTCGTTGCCCTCGTAGTGCGCTGTGAAGGCGCGGGCAAGCAGCCGCACATCCGCCACGGCGGCGTTCAGCCCCTTGGCGCCGGTGGGGGGCACGATATGGGCCGCATCGCCGGCAAGGAAGAGCGCGCCGTAGCGCATCGGTTCGGCCACGAAGGAGCGTAGCGGGGCGATGGACTTTTCGAACGAGGGGCCGGTCTTGAGATCGGCCGCCGCCTCGGGCCCGAGGCGGGTTGCGAATTCCTTCCAGAAGCGGGCATCGCTCCAGTCCTCGACCCGGTCGGTGAGATCGCACTGCACGTAGTAGCGCGAGCGGGTGGCCGACCGCATGGAGGCGAGGGCGAAGCCACGGGCGTGGTTGGCGTAGATCAACTCGTGGTTCACCGGCGGCTGGTCCACGAGGATGCCGAGCCAGCCGAAGGGATAGACCCGCTCGTATGTCTTCAGCACATCCGCCGGGATCGCCCGCCGCGAGACACCGTGATAGCCGTCGCAGCCCGCGATGTAGTCGCAGGTGACCTCGACCGCCTCGCCGTCCTTGGTGAAGCGCACCTGCGGCATGCCGCTCTTCAACCCGTCGAGGGTGACGTCCTCGACGTCGAAGTGGAAGGCCTGACCCTCCTCGAACCGCTTGTCGAAGAGGTCCTTCGTCACCTCGGTCTGGCCGTAGACCATCACCGACTTGCCGGTCAGCCCCTTGAGGTCGATGCGATGGCGCTGCCCGTCGAAGGCCAGTTCGAACCCCTCGTGGGGCAGGCCCTCGCGGTGCAGGCGCCCGGCGACGCCGGCCTCCTCCAGTGCGGTCACGGTGCCCTGTTCCAGCACGCCCGCGCGGATGCGCCCCTCGATATAGGCGCGGTCCTTGCGGTCCAGCACGATGGTGTCGATCCCGGCATTGGCCAGAAGCTGCGACAGCAGCAGCCCGCTGGGCCCTGCGCCGATGATGCAGACCTGTGTCTTCAGTGTTCGGGTCATCGCGGCTCCTCCCTCCAATGATGGGCCGAGGATAGCTGTTCCGGCGCGGCGGGGAATGACGGTGATGCGCAAAGAGTTGGAGTATCCGATCATTTCGGGGCATGAAGGGGCACGCTGCAAGGGACCGCCTCACCATGTCTCGCCTGATCCCGACCTATGAACTCTATGGAGAGCTCCTGTCCGGCGCGCTGTCCGACCCGGTGCACTACGAGACGATCTATGAGCGGAGCAGCAAGCTGGATTGGACAATCCGACTTCACCGCCATGGCCGGCTATTACAGGTCTTCCTGTTTCGCACGCCGGGGGTGCGGTTCCGGGCGGGCGATGTGGATCATCGCACGGCAGAGCCCTTCCTGCTGGTGGTGCCGCCCCATGTGCCCCATGGCTTCCGCTTTCCCGAGGACATGAACGGCGACGTGCTGACGATCCCGGTGACCGAACTGCCGGAGGATGTGCTGGGCCGGGTGCAGCAGGTGACGGGCGGCGTGGCCGGTCTCCTCGCGCGGTCCGCCACGGCCCGGTTCGACGATCTGGAGGCGCTCATGGGGCAGCTGCGCGGGGCCTATGGCGCCATGGGCAGCGAGCGGCCCGCGCTGCTGTCGGCCCTGAGCCACGCCATCGTGCTGACCCTGATCGAGGAGTTGCGCCGCACGGCGCGGGTCGACGCCGGGCCCGCCCCGGCAGAGCTGAGCCGCCACGAGGCGCAGGCACAGGCCTTCTGCGAGGCGGTGGAGCGCCGCTTTGCCGGGCCTGCCACCGTCGAGGACTATGCCCGGGAGATCGGTGTCTCGGCGCCGCATCTGACGCGCCTGTGCAGGCGGGTGCTGGGCACCTCGCCGAACGAGTTGGTGCGGCGGCGGCGGATGCTGGAGGCCAAGCGCCTGCTGAGCTACACCCGGCTCTCCGTCAGCGATATCGCGCATCGTGCCGGTTTTGCCGATGCGGCCTTCTTCAGCCGGACCTTCAAGGAGGCCTTTGGCGTGACGCCCTCGGAATACCGCCGCCGCTCTGACTGAGCCGTCGGACGGGGCCGGCCTCGCGCTGGCCTTCCCGATGGTGATCCTTACGCGAGATGCTCTCGGCCGGGGCGATCGGCGGGGCGCTGACGCGATCCCTCGAAGGGGGGCGGAGCAGACCGCCCGGCCCGTCGCCGTCGGGGGTACCTAGCTCCAGACGTCCGCATCCCGCGCCAGCTGCCTGCATTCGACCTGGGACAGGTAGCCTGCGGCCGCGGCGGCATCGCCGCCATTGGCCCGCAGGGCGCGGCGCCAGAGCCGCAGGGCCGAGCAGGGCGACCACGGCAGGGCGGCCTGCGCCAGCCAGTGCCGCAGTTCGGCCGGCAGCTGGTCGAAGGCGGCCATGGGATCGCCACGGCGCCGGCGTCGCCGCAGCCCGCTGCGGGTGTTGCTGTCCCGTCTGCGCATCATCTGCCCCGTCGGCTGTCTTGGGCTCTCCGGCCTCATGCCGCCTGCGGTGCGCGGCGCCAGCCCGGGAAGGGATCGGGCAGGTCTTCCCAGAGCTGGGGCAGGAACGCCTCCTCCGGGACAAGCGCCGCGTCGAGCCGCGCGGTGATGGCGGCGCGGTCCATGCCGGCACCGATGAAGACCAGCTCCTGCCGCCGGTCGCCGAAGGGCTCCTGCCAGTGCTGCGCGAGGTAGGCCCGGGCCTGCGGGTGATCCGGGCGGCGCTCTTCGGGGACGGTCGCCCACCAGTTGCCGAGGGGCCGCACGCTGCTCAACGCGCCGGCGAGCGAGAATTCCGCCAGCCAGTCGGGCCGGGTGGCGATCCAGAAGTGCCCCTTGGCGCGGATCACCCCCGGCAGGTCGCCGTTCAGCACGTCGTGGATCTTCTGCGGATGGAAGGGGCGCCGCGCACGGTAGACGAAGGACGAGACGCCGTATTCCTCGGTTTCGGGGACGTGATCCGCAAAGCCGTAGAGCTCCTTGGCCCACATCGGGTGCAGGTGCGCCTTCTCGAAGTCGAAGAGCCCGGTGTCGAAGATCTGGTCTCCCGGCACATGGCCGTAGTCAGTCTCCACGATGCGCGCGTCGGGGTTCAGCGCGGTGACGATCTTGCGCGCGGCGTCCAGCTTCCCGGGGCCCGCGTCGGAGACCTTGTTCAGGACCACCACGTCGGCAAACTCGATCTGGTCCACCAGCAGGTCCACCAGCGTGCGCTCGTCCTCCGGGCCGAGAGACTCGCCGCGGTCGCGGAGGAAGTCGTGGCTGGCGTAGTCCTTCAGCAGGTTCACCGTGTCGACCACGGTCACCATGGTATCAAGCCGCGCCACGTCGCTCAGGCTGGCGCCGCTCTCGTCCCGGAAATCGAAGGTCGCGGCGACGGGCAGGGGCTCGGCGATGCCGGTGCCCTCGATCAGCAGGTAGTCGAAGCGGCCCTCCGCGGCGAGGCGGCGGACCTCGATCAGCAGGTCGTCCCGCAGGGTGCAGCAGATGCAGCCGTTGGTCATCTCGACCAGCTTCTCCTCGGTATGGCTGAGGTCGGCCCCGCCGTCGCGCACGAGGTCCGCGTCGATGTTCACCTCGGACATGTCATTGACGATCACCGCGACACGGCGCCCGTCACGGTTGTTGAGCACGTCGTTGAGCAGCGTGGTCTTCCCGGCGCCGAGAAAGCCGGAAAGGACGGTGACGGGCAGGCGGGGATCCGGGGCGGGCATCTGAAACTCCGTTATGATATGTTATATCGTAACGTATAGGGGCGGAGCGAAGGGCTGTGCAACCCGAAATGCCGGGGCAATCGCGCATAGGGGGCGGTCGCCGCCCACCTCGCCAACGTGTTCAAATCTGAGCGGATGAGGTCCCGTGCTTGCTGGGGGGCGCCGATGACCGGCGCGGCAGAAGCGGTTCAGGCGCCCTGCAACGTCTGCCGAAGGGGGGCGCCACCCTAGGGCCGGGGGATGCCATCTCCGGCCTCGTCTGACCGGAGGTGCTGCGGGCGGCGTATCCCGGGCTAGACAGACGGCAGCGCATCGGCGCTGTCGTGGGCCGAGCGCAGGAGCTTGTCGAGGGTGGTGTTCAACAGCGCGATCTCCGACGGGTCGAGCACCGACAGGATACGCTCTTCGTTCTTGCGCGCGCGATGGATGATGGCGCGATAGATCTCCTTGCCGGAGGGCTGCAGCACCAGGTTCTTGCTGCGCTGATCGCCCGGGCTGGTCATCTGCTCCACATGGCCCTTCTTCTGCAGGCTGGCGATCGCCCGGCTCACGTTCATCTTGTTCATGCCGAAGACGTCGCAGATCTGTCTCGCGGTCACGCCGGGCAGGGCGTTGATGACCAGAATCACCCGCCATTCGTTCAGCGTCAGGTCAACTTCACTGGCGGTTCGCGCGTGGAATGGCGCGGAGATCAGGTTGTTGAGTGTGATCAGCCGCGCGAAGACGGACCGCCCGTGAACAAAGGCTTCCAGTTCGCTTGACGGGGCTTCGAGGCTCGGCCGATCCATTTTTGTCCCACTTCCCAATAGGTTCTGTCGCCTCTTTTTTAGGCGAGCGATCCGGCTGAGGCGAGCGGAAAAAAATGTTGACTAAATTTTTCAACCCGACATAGTAACAAATGTTACCAAGTTGCAGTTGTTGAAGTTGCAGCCCCCCTCAGGACGGAATCCAAAAGTGGCGATTGTCGAAACCGAGAAACGTGGCGAAGTCTTCATACTTCGTCTGAACCGGCCGGAGCGGCTGAACGCGCTCAACGCAGGCCTGTGGAGCGCGATGGCGGATGCCTTCCTCGCCTTCCAGGAGTGTCGCGAGACCGAGGTCGCGATCCTGACGGGGGCTGGTCGTGCCTTCTGTGCGGGCGAGGACCTGAAGGAAGCGCACGAGCTGGGCAAACCCGGGGGCCGGGGCCCGCGTGCCGACGATCCGTTCTTCTGGCGCCGGATGGAAAAACCGGTGATCGGGGCGCTCAACGGGCACGCCATGGGCGGTGGCTTCATGCTGGCGGAGCGGACCGATCTGCGTCTTGCCGTGCCGGGCGCGCTGTTCGAGGTGTCGGAAGCGAAACGCTGGCTGGTGGGCGGCTTCGAGCATGGCCACATCGCCAATCTTCCCCATGCCATCGCGACCGAGATGGCTTTGGGCTTCCGCTTTCCTTCGGAACGTCTATATGAACTCGGGTTCATTAATCGCATCGTCGCCCCGGAGGCCCTGATGGGGGCCGCGATGGCCATGGCGCAGCAGCTTCTCGATCTGCCGCCGGCCTCCCGGGTCAACACGATGCACATGATGCGTGAACTGCGGCCTGCCCTCACTGCGGACCAGAAGACGCTCGGCGCCGAGCTGAAAAACCACGGCGCCAAGAGCGATCTCGTGGAAATCCGCGCGGCGTTCGTCGAGAAGAGGCGGCCGAATTTCAAGGGCTGGGACCGGCCCGAAGACCGTTACGAGTTACCCGTGCTGAAGAAGACCACTGTCTGACGCAGCGGGGGAGGAGTTGAGTATGAAACCGGAAGACAGAACGGGTCCGCTGTGCGGACTCCGGGTCATCGACCTGACCGAGGTGATGGCCGGACCCCTGTGCACCATGGTGCTGAGCGACATGGGCGCGGAGGTCATCAAGATTGAGCGCCCGGGGCGCGGGGATCCGTGCGCACCGCAATGTCTCCCGCAAGGAGGCGATCGACCTGGCCGCCGACCTGCTGAACAAGGTGCACATCCCGTCACCGCGCCAGCGACTGAAGGAATACCCGCACCGGATGTCGGGCGGGATGCGGCAGCGGGTGATGATCGCGATGGCCATGGCCTGCGAGCCGCGCCTCCTGATCGCCGATGAACCCACGACCGCGCTGGACGTCACGATCCAGGCCCAGATCCTCGATCTGATCGAGGAGCTGAAGGCGGAAACCGGCATCGCGGTGCTGATGATCACGCACAACTTCGGCCTCGTGGCCGAGACCGCGCAGCGCACGGCGGTCATGTATGCCGGCCGGATCGTCGAGGATGCCCCGACGAAGGACCTGTTCCGGGCCCCCACGCATCCCTACACCCGCGGCCTTCTCAAGGCGATGCCGCGCCTGGGGAGCAAATCGGCCGCCACGCGCGGGAAGCTGCCCGAGATCCCGGGCATCGTGCCCAAGCTGACCGGCGATCTGCGCGGCTGTGCCTTTGCGCCCCGCTGCCCCCATGCGACGCAGACCTGCTGGTCCGACGCCCCCCTCCCGATCGAAGTCGCGCCCGGACATCTCGTGCGGTGCCGCCCCGATCTGATTGCCAGCGAGTATCCCCAATGACCCAGCCGCTTCTCGAAGTCCGCGACCTGAAAAAGAGCTTCACGGTCAAGACCGACCTGTTCGGGCGGCCCACGGCCCAGGTGAAGGCGCTTGATGCCGTGTCCTTCACGCTCAACGCCGGCGAGACGCTGGGGCTGGTGGGGGAATCCGGCTGCGGCAAGTCGACGACCGGCCGCGCGGTGCTACGGCTGATCGAGCCCGACAGCGGCAGCGTGCGCTTTGACGGCAAGGAGGTGACCTCCCTCAGCCCCGCGGAGATGCGCCCGCTGCGCCGCGAGATGCAGCTGGTGTTCCAGGATCCCTATTCCTCGCTCAACCCGCGCATGACGATCCGGCAGATCCTCGAGGAGACCTACATCGTGCACGGGGTGGGGACGCGTGACGAACGCCGCGACCGCATCGAGTCTGTGCTCGACAGGGTGGGCATCCGTCCCGACCAGATGGACCGGTTCCCGCACGAGTTCTCGGGCGGGCAACGGCAGCGGATCGGCATTGCCCGCGCCCTGATGCTGAACCCCAAGTTCATCGTAGCGGACGAACCGGTCTCGGCGCTTGACGTGTCGATCCAGGCGCAGGTGCTGAACCTGCTGACCGACATCCAGGACGAGTTTGGCATCGCCTTCCTGTTCATCGGCCATGACCTTGCCGTGGTGGAACATATCAGCCACCGGATCGGCGTCATGTACCTCGGGCGGATGGTCGAGCTGGCCTCGGACACGGATCTCTACGCCACTCCGCTGCATCCATATACGCAGGTCCTGCTCGAGGCGATCCCCTCCATGGATCCCAACATCAAGCCGGCGCGCGCCAGCCTGCGCGGCGAGGTGCCCAGCCCGCTGTCGCCGCCCAGCGGATGCCACTTCCACACCCGCTGCCCGCACAAGAAACCGATCTGCGAACAGCTTGCCCCGCCGCTGGCCGAAGCCGCCCCGGGCCACATGGTCGCCTGTCACCTTTATTCAACCGCCACCGCATCGCCCGTGATCGAGGAAACATCGACCGAGCGTGCGTGATCTCAGAAGCAGGGAGGAACCACATGAAAATCCGCAAGAGACTACTGTCCAGTGTCGTGGCCAGCATGGTCGCGCTGTCCGCAACGGCGAGCCTCGCCGAGGGACCCAAGAGCGGGGGCAACCTCGTCTACCTGACGGGGACCGATGCGCAGACGCTCGACGCGCATTTCGCCGCAGACAGCATTTCCGGCCGCGCGCTGGTGCTGATCCACGAACCGCTGGTCTTCCCCGACGAGGAAGGCGTGGCGCAGCCTTACCTCGCGGAGAGCTGGGAACTGGGCGAGGACAACGTCACCTGGACCATGAAACTGCGTCAGGGCGTGACCTTCCATGACGGCACGCCGTTCAACGCCGAGGCGGTGAAGTACAACTTCGACCGCATCATGGACGAGAAGACGGGATCGCCGCGCCGGGCCCGGTCGCTGGTGATCAAGGAAATCAAGGTGATCGACGACTACACGATCACCTTCGAGACCCACGAGCCCTACGCCCCCTTCATCAACTACCTGACCGGCTACAACCTCGCGATGATGAGCCCGGCGGCGCTTGCGGAACACGGCGACCAATACTCGCGCCATCCCGCCGGCACCGGGGCCTTCAAGCTGAAGTCCTGGACCTCCGGCGAGTTGATGACCCTCGAACGCAACCCCGACTACTGGGGTGGCGAGGTCTACCTCGATACCGTCGAGATCAAGATCGTCCCCGAGGATTCCTCCCGCGTCATCTCGCTGATGGCAGGTGAGGCGGACGTGGTGGCGAACGTGCCGCCGATCCTGCTGAAGCGCCTGCAGAACGACGAGAACGTCAAGGAAGTCCGCGCCGATGGCTTCCGCACGATGTATCTCGGGCTGAACAACACGCTCCCGCCCTTCGACAACCGGCTGGTGCGCGAAGCGATGCAATATGCCGTCGATGCAGATGCACTGGTCAAGGGCGTCCTCGGCGGTGTCGGCCGCACCGGCGGCACCTTCTTCTCGCCCGCGCTGCCCGGCACCATCGACCTGCCGGCGACGACCTACGATCCCGAGAAGGCCAAGGCCCTGCTGGCCGAGGCTGGCTACCCCGACGGGTTCGAGACCACCTTCTATGCGCCGACCGGCCGCTACCTGATGGACCGCCAGATTTCCGAGGCGATCCAGGCCCAGCTGGCCGAGGTCGGCATCAAGGCGCAGATCCAGTCGCCTGACTTCGCCGCCTTCCTGGCGACGCTGCGCGAGGGCGAGAAGGCCGCGATGTTCTTCATCGGTCTGGGCAGCCCGACCGGCGATCCCGGCCTGTCGCTCGACGGCGTGCTGAAGTGCAACGCCGGGTCGAACTTCTGGAAGTACTGCAACGCCGAGCTTGATGCGCTGATGCTGACCCAGCGGGACGCGATGGACTTCGACAAGCGCGAAGCGATCCTGACCGAGGTGTTCAAGAAGGTGCGCGAGGAAGTGCCCTCCGTCGTCCTCTACTACGAAGAGCAGGTCTTTGCTGCGCGCAAGAACGTGCACGGGGTGCAGGTTCTCGGGAACGAGGACATCGTCCTGAGAAGCGCCTGGAAAGACTGATCTGCCTGTTCGGCCGGCCGGCCTCAGGCCGGCCGCCTCCAACCTCTCCAACCGTGGTCCCTCCCAAATGACAACGTTTCTGTTACGCCGCATCCTGCAGCTTGTTCCTGTTCTCTTCGGGGTCTCGATCGCGGTCTTTGCAATGATCCATGCGATCCCCGGCGATCCGGCCGAAATGGTCGCGGGGATTGATGCAACGCCCCACGACGTCGAGATCGTGCGCCAGCGTCTCGGCCTCGACCAGCCGCTGCTGCAGCAATACCTGATCTTCGTCGGCAACGCGCTGACCGGCGACTTCGGCACCTCGTTCCGCACCGGCCTGCCGGTCTCCGAGGAGATCATGCCGCGCTTTTACAACACGATGGTCCTGAGCGTTGCTGCCCTGATCATCTCCGTGGTGGTCGGCTTCGTCTCCGGCGTCGTGTCGGCGGTCTGGAAGTTCTCGATCTTCGACAACGTCAGCCTGCTGGTCTCGCTGATCGGCCTCTCCATGCCGCCGTTCTTCCTCGGCCTCGTGCTGCTGATGGTGTTCTCGGTCGATCTGGGCTGGTTCCCGATGTCCGGCATGGGCGACTGGCGCCACCTGGTGCTGCCGGCGGTCACGCTGGGCCTGCCGAGCGGCGCGGTCGTCGCCCGGATGACCCGGTCGAGCCTGATCGACGTGCTGGATCAGGACTACATCCGCACCGCCCGGGCCAAGGGCCTGCCCGAATATACCGTGGTAAACAGCCATGCCGTGCGCAACGCGCTGATCCCGGTGATCACCATCGTCGGCCTGCAGATGGGCTTCCTCCTCGGCGGTGCCGTGGTCTGCGAGTCGGTCTTCGCCTGGCCCGGCATCGGACGCCTGACGGTGCAGGCGATCCTCGCCCGCGATTTCCCGGTGATCCAGGCCTCCGTCCTGCTGCTCGCCGTCATCTTCGTCGTCGTCAACTTCCTGACCGATCGTCTCTACGGCGTCTTCGACCCAAGGATCAAAGTCCAATGAGCAACGCTGTCCTCTCGGCCGCCAAGGCCAAGCCCGCCGCCCGCCCGCTGTCGCCGCGCATGGCCTCTTGGCGCCGCACCTTCCGCCAGCTGCGCCGGTCGCGCCTCGCCATTCCGGCCGGCTGTGTGCTCCTCGTCTTCGTGCTGGTGGCGCTCTTCGCCCCGCTGATCGCGACCCATGACCCGTTCAAGAATGACCTCGCCAATGCGCTCCTGACCCCGAGCAGCGCGCATTGGATGGGCACCGACGAACTGGGCCGCGACCTGTTCTCGCGGATCGTCCACGGCGCGCGGCTGTCCTTCATGGCCGGCATCGCCTCGGTCGCGATCTCGATGCTGATCGGCGTGCCGCTGGGGATGATCTCCGGCTATGTCGGGGGGCGCGTCGATGCGGTGATCATGCGCGTCATGGACGTCATCCTGGCCTTCCCCGGCGTGCTGCTGGCGATCGCGATCATCTCGATCGCCGGGGCGACCTTCACCAACGCCGTCATCGGCGTCGCGGTCAACACCGTGCCGATCTTTGCCCGGGTGGCCCGCGGCAGCACGCTGTCGGTGAAGGAAGAGGCCTATATCGAGGCCTGCCGCGCCCTGGGGACCAGTGATTTCCGGATCATCTGGCGTCACATCCTGCCCAACATCAGCGCAAGCCTCTCGGTGCTGGCGACGCTGCGGGTCGGGATCTCGATCCTCGTGGTGGCCTCGCTCAGCTTCCTCGGGCTCGGGGCGCAGGCACCGCTGCCGGAATGGGGCGCAATGCTGTCCAACGGCCGCACCTACCTGTTGATCGCGCCGCATCTGGTGCTCTTCCCGGGCGTGGCGATCATCGTCCTCGTGCTGGCAATCAACCTCTTCCAGGACGGGCTGCGCCTCGCGCTCGACCCGAAGTCCGCAAACCGCTGACCCTCCACCCTACCTCCAACGGCCCGGGTTTCGGGCCAACCTACGACACTTGCAGGAAAGTACTCATGGCAAACGCACGCCTTCAGCACCTCAAAGACCTCACCCGCGACGCGGGGCTCGACTACTTCGTGCTCTTCATCGGGCCGAGCCTGCGCTACTTCACCGGTCTTCAGAAGAAGATGACCGAGCGCCCGACCTTCTACATCGTCAACCCGAACGGCAAGGATGCGCTGTTCATCTCCGTGCTCGAGCGTGACTATGCCCGCAACGTCCTGGGCGACGATTGCGAGTACCACTTCTACACCGACCTTAGCGGTCACGCCGGGCCCTTCGCCGAGTTCGCCGAGGCCATCGGTTTCGACGGCAAGCAGCTGGCGATGGAGTACATGCACAGCCGTGTTTTCGAGCACCAGATGATCATGGGCGAGGCGCCCAACGCCCGGATCGTCGATGGCGCGCATCTCACCGCCGAAGTGCGCATGTGCAAGGATGCCTCCGAGATCGAGAAGATGCGCCGCGCCATCGAGATCACCGAGGCGTCGATCAACGCGATCCTGCCGCTGATCAAGGAAGGCGCGACCGAGCGCCAGATCTCGCTGGCGAACATGAACGAGATGATCAGCCGCGGCAGCGAATTGACCTGGAAGTTCCCCAGTGTGATCTCGGGCGCGCGCTCGGCCGCGCCGCACAACCGCACCTCGGACCGCCCCTTCGAAAAGGGCGACATCGTGATGATCGACACCGGTGCCGTCTACGAGGGCTACACCGCCGACATCACCCGCACCTTCGCCCTCGGCAGCATCGATCCCGAGCTGGAGAAGGCCTATGAGGTCGTGAAACAGGCAAACGAAGCCGTCATGACCCTCAAAGCCGGCGGCATGACTGCAAGTGTTCTGGACCAGACCGCGCGGGATATCCTCGTGGGCAGCGGCTACGAACACGCCATCATGCACCGGACCGGCCACGGCATCGGCATGGAAGGCCACGAAGCCCCCTACATCGCGATCGGCAACGAGATGGTGCTGCGCGAAGGCTTCATGTTCACGGTCGAACCCGGCCTCTACTTCCAGGGCAAGGGCGGCATCCGCATCGAGGACAACGTGGTGATCGCCAATGGCGGCCTCGAGCAACTCACCACCTTCACCAAGGATCTCATGATCCTCTGAGACGGCAAAAGTGGCACCGGGGGCGCAGCCGTGCCCCCGGTGTGATCCCGCGCGCCCGCGCCATCCCCCCCAACCTCCGGCAGCACCCTCATGACCAATATCCTGTTCGACGGCCTTTTCGCCGCGCATGCAGACGCCACCACGCCCTTCCTCCACCTTCCCGGCGGAGAGGTCCGGACCCACGCCGACGTCCTGCGGGCTGCCGCCCGCTACGCCAACGCCATCGCCGCGCTCGGGGCACAGCCGGGCGACCGCGTGGCGCTGCAGGTCGAGAAGTCGCCCGAGGCGCTGGAGGTCTACGCGGCCTGCGTGATGGGTGGCTTCGTGTTCCTGCCGCTGAACACGGCCTATACCGCGGCCGAGATCTCCTACTTCGTGGCGGACTGCGCGCCGCACCTGCTGATCTGCGATCCCGCCCGCCGCGAGACGCTCGCCACGGCGCTGTCCGAGACCGACATCCGGCTCGAGACGCTCGATGCCTCCGGTCAGGGCTCGCTCAGCGATCTGGCCGCCGCGGCGCCGGAGACCTTCACGCCGGCGGAGCGCGGCACCGACGATCTGGCGGCGTTGCTCTATACCTCGGGCACCACGGGCCGCTCCAAGGGCGCGATGCTGAGCCATGGCAACCTGCTCAGCAACGCCGAGACGCTGACCCGGCTCTGGCGCTTCACCGGCGAGGACCGGCTGCTGCACGCGCTGCCGATCTTCCACAGCCACGGGCTCTTCGTGGCGACCAACGTCATCCTCAAGGCGGGGGCCGCGATCGAGTTCCTGCCGGGCTTCGACCGGGATGCGGTCATCGAGGCTCTGCCGCGCTGCACGGCGATGATGGGCGTGCCCACCTTCTACACCCGCCTTCTGGGCGACCCGCGCTTCACCCGCGATCTGGCCAGCCACATGCGGCTCTTCATCTCGGGCAGCGCCCCGCTGCTTGCGGAAACCCACGATGCCTTCTCGGAGCGCACCGGGCACCGCATCCTCGAGCGCTACGGCCTCACCGAAACCAGCATGAACACCTCCAACCCCTACGACGGCGAGCGGCGTCCGGGGACCGTCGGCTTCGCGCTGCCGGGCGTCGATCTGAAGATCACCGATCCGGAGAGCGGCGCGACGCTGGAGCAGGGCGCCATCGGCATGATCGAGGTCCGCGGCCCCAATGTCTTCAAGGGCTACTGGAACATGCCCGAGAAGACCGCGGAAGAGCTGCGCGCTGACGGGTTCTTCATCACCGGCGACCTCGGGCGTATCGACGAGGCGGGCTATGTCCATATCGTCGGGCGTCAGAAGGACCTGATCATCTCGGGCGGCTACAACATCTACCCCAAGGAGATCGAGACCCTGCTCGACGGTCTGCCGGGGGTTCTGGAAAGTGCCGTCGTCGGGGTGCCCAACGCCGATTTCGGGGAATCCGTGCTGGCGCTGATCGTCGCGAAGGACGGCTGCCAGCCCGACGTCGACCTGCTGACCCACAGCGTTGCCGCCAACCTTGCCCGTTTCAAGCATCCGCGCCGCATCGTCGTCGTGGACGAATTGCCCCGCAACACGATGGGCAAGGTGCAGAAGAACATCCTGCGCGACACCTACAAGACCGCCCTCGACGCCTGACCCGGCCTTGGGGCCGCGTCTTTCGGGGGGCTCCCAAGCCGCTCCCCGGACCGGGTCCGACCCCTGCGGGGGACGGCCCGGCAAGGGCGGCCTCATGCGCGCGGGGCAGGGCGGGCGGATAAACCCGGTCGCCCCGGCGGTGGCAGGCTCCTCTTATTGACCTACTGGGAAGACACTGACTGATGAATGGCGCTGAAAGCCTCGTAAACACCCTCCTTTCCTCCGGTGTCGACACCTGTTTCGCGAACCCGGGCACCAGCGAGATGCACTTTGTCGGTGCGCTCGACCGGATCCCGGGGATGCGCTGCGTCCTCGGATTGCAGGAGAACGTCGTCACCGGCATGGCGGATGGCTACTACCGGATCGCGGGCAAGCCGGCCTGCACGCTGCTGCACTGCGGGCCGGGGCTCTCGAACGGGATGGGCAACCTGCACAACGCCCGCAGGGCACGGGCGGGGATCGTCAACATCGTCGGGGATCAGGCGACCTATCACCGTCCCTTCGACGCGCCTCTCACGGCCGATACCGAGGGCATGGCCCGTACGGTGTCCCATTGGGTGCGTACCACGACCCGGGCCGAGGATGTCGGGCGCGACGCGGCTGCGGCGGTCCAGGCGGCCAGTGCCCTGACCGGGCAGATCGCAACGCTGATCCTGCCGGCGGATGCCTCCTGGGGGCAGGGCGGGGCCGTGGCCGGGAAACTGCCGGTTCCGGCGCCCGCGCCGATCGACCCGAACGCGGTGGAGACCGCCGCGCGCCTGCTGCGCAGCGGCGAGAACGTCCTGCTGCTGCTGGCGGACCGGGCCACCCATGCCCCGGCGCAACGGCTGGCCTGGCGGGTGGCCGTGAAGACGGGCGCCAAGCTTCTTGGCAGCTATTCGAACGCGCATATGCAGCGCGGGCGTGGCCGGCTGGCGCTGGACCGGATTTCCTACGGGGTGGATGCGGCGATCAGTGAACTGGCGTCGTTCAAGCACATCATCCTCGTCAATGCGGTGCCGCCCGTGGGGTTCTTTGCCTATCCCGACAAGCCCTCCACCCAGTATCCCTCCGACGCAACGCTCCATGTCCTGTCCCGTCCCGATCAGGATCCGGTCGCGGCGCTCGAGGCGCTGGTCGAGGCTTTGGGGGCAAGCGATGTCGCGCTCCCCGATCCGGGCCCATGCCCCGAGGTCGTGACCGGTGCGCCGACGCCGGAAGGTCTGGCGCGGGTCGTCGCCGCCGTCATGCCGGAGCAGGCCATCATCTCGAATGAGAGCATCTCCTTCGGGCGCGATTTCGACCGGTTTACCCATGCGGCGCCGGCCCATGACTGGCTCAACCTCGCGGGGGGCGCGATCGGGGACGGTCTGCCGGTCGCCACCGGTGCCGCGATTGCCGGCGGGCCCGACCGCCGCGTGATCAGCCTGCAGGCGGACGGCTCGGCGATGTATTCGCTTCAGTCGCTCTGGACCCAGGCGCGCGAGAACCTGCCCTGCACGACGGTCCTGCTGAACAACCGCAAGTACAATATCCTGATCGGGGAATACAAAAACGTCGGCGCGACGCCGGGCAAGACCGCGATGGACATGCTCGATCTGGGGAACCCGGACATCGACTGGGTTCGGATCGCCACCGGCATGGGGGTCGAGGCCGCCCGCGCCACGACCCTCGAGGAGTGCGCCGCGCTGATGAAGACCAGCTTCACGCGCAAGGGGCCCTTCCTGATCGACCTGGTGATCTGAGGCCGCCCCGACACCTGCCCGGCAGCCGCCCGGCGCTCCCGCAAGCGCCCCGGGCGACTGGCGGTGCGCATCCATCTGGAACCACGGCCGGACCATGCGAGGGTCCGGCACAAGCTCAAGGAGATATCCCATGGCGTCACAAGAGATGGCGAGCGCCGCTGCGCGGACCTACGAGGCTAAGGCGCTGGACCGGTTCCTGCGCGCGGCACTGCAGGCCGCGGGCGCCGATACGGCGACGACCGATGCCGTCACCCGCGCGCTGATGCACGGCTCGCTCTTCGGCATGGACACCCACGGGGTGCGGCTGCTGCCGCATTACCTGCGGGCGATCCGGGGCGGGCGCGTGAACGCGACGCCGTCCCCGGCACTGGTGGAGGATTTCCATGCCGTGGGCGTGCTCGACGGGGATGACGGGCATGGCGCCCTCAACGCCTATGTCGCGGCCGATATCGCGATCGACAAGGCCCGGCGCTTCGGCATCGGCGCGGTCTCCATCCGCCGCAGTTCGCACTTTGGACCTGCGGGCGCTTTCGCCCTGCACATCGCCGAGGCGGGGATGGTCGGGCTCGCCATGTGCAATTCGGATTCGTTCATGCGTCTTCAGGACGGGGCGCAGCGGTTTCACGGCACCAACCCGCTGGCCGCCGCAGCGCCGGTTGCGGGCGGGCATCCGTGGCTGCTCGACATGGCGACCAGTTCGATCCCCTTCAACCGGGTCCGGCTGATGGCCAGCCTCGGCCTGGACCTGCAGCCCGGGGTCGCCTCGGACCATGGCGGCGTCGATACGACCGACCCGCACAGCGCCGTCATGCTCGCCCCCATCGGCGGGCCGCAGTACGGCTACAAGGGTGCCGGCATCGCCGGGCTGGTGGAGATCCTCTCGGCCGTGCTGGGGGGCGCGCTGCTGAGCCCGCAGATCGCGCCGATGGTGTCCGATGACATGAGCACGCCGCGCAATGTCGGGGCCTTCGTGCTGGCCATCGACCCGGAGGCTTTTGGCGGGCGGGAGGTGTTCCTGACCGCGATGCAGACCTACCGGGACCTGCTGCGTGGCTCGGCGACTGTCGAGGGCGGGACCGTGCGGGCGCCGGGCGACCGCGCGTTTGGCGACGCCGATCGCCGCCCCCGCGACGGTGTGCCAGTCGACCCCGATACGATCGCGGCCTTCGCAGAGATCGCGCGCACATACGGCCTGCAGGCGCCGCAGGGCTGACCCGCGCGGGATGTCCGGCAAGCTGGCTGGTCCTCGCGACTTTCGATCCCGCAGGCCGGCCCGGTTCCCCGGGCCGGCCTATTCGTGTCCTGTCGGTCGTGTGACGAACAAAGGGCGCGACCCCGAGGCCGCGCCCTTGCATGGCGTCCGGGTCTGGGGCCGGAGGTCAGACCTCCGGCAGGTCGGAAATGTACTTGTCCAGCGTCATCGGGTAGCTGCGCACCCGCACGCCGGTCGCGTTGTAGACCGCGTTGGCAATCGCTGCGGCAACGCCGCAAAGGCCCAGTTCGCCCACGCCCTTGGCCTTCAGCGGGGTCGAGACCGCATCCGCCGTATCGAGGAAAATGACCTCCTGCGCAGGGATGTCCATGTGGACGGGCACCTCGTAGCCGGCAAGGTCATGGGCCGGGAAGAACCCGCGCCCGGTGTCGATGGCAAGGTCTTCCATCATCGCCGCGCCGACGCCCATCACCATGCCGCCGATGACCTGGCTGCGCGCGGTGGTGGGGTTGAGGATGCGGCCCGCGTCACAGGCCGCCAGCATCCGGCGCAGGCGGATCTCGCCGGTGCCCGCATGGACCGCCAGTTCGACGAAATGCGCCGCGAAGGTCGACACCACGTGTTCGCTGCGGAAGTCCCCGAAGGAGATGCTGTCCTCGGCCACGATCTCGCCCTCGGCGGCAACGGCGGAGAGCGCGGTCGTGTTGTCACCGCTCACCACCTGTCCGCCCTCGAAGGTGAGGGCGTCGGGCTGGTTCACGCCGAGGCGCTGCGCGATCTCGGCCCGGAGCGCCACGGCGGCGGCATAGACCCCGGCGGTGGAGGAGGCCGCGCCCCATTGCCCACCCGAACCGGCAGAGGCCGGGAAGCGGCTGTCGCCGAGGCGCACCTCCACATCCGCCACCTCGAGCCCGAGGCATTCGGCGGCGGTCTGCGCGAGGATCGTGTAGGAGCCGGTGCCGATGTCGGTCATCGCGGTTTCCACGATCAGCCGGCCCGAGGGTTGCAGTCGCAGCCGCGCCCCCGAGGCCATGGCCGGACCACCGCGATAGGCGCCCGCCATGCCGTGCCCGATCAGCCATTGGCCGTCCCGCATGCCCCCGGGGGTGGTGTTGCGGCTGTCCCAGCCGAAGGCCGCGGCGCCCTCGCGCAGGCACTCGACGAAATGCCGGTCCGAGTAGGGCTTCGACGGGTCTTCCGGATCGACCTGTGTATCGTTCACCGCGCGGAACTCGACCGGGTCCATGCCCAGTTTCTCGGCCATCTCGTCCATGGCGATTTCCAGCGCCATGAGGCCCGAGGCCTCGCCCGGCGCGCGCATGGCGTTCGCCTCCGGCAGCTGCATTTCAGCGAGGTGGTTGACGATCAGGCGGTTCTCGCCGGCATAGAAGCTCTGGGTCTGCGCGGTGGCGTTCTCACCGCTGCCGCCGGGCTGGGTGTAGGAAATCGCCTCGTGGGCAATGGCGGTGATCCGGCCGTCCGTGCCCGCACCGATGCGAATGCGCTGGATCGTCGCCGCGCGGTTCGAGGTGTTGTTCATCACCATGGGCCGGGGCATGGCCACCTTCACGGGACGGCCCAGACGGCGTGCGGCCTGTGCGGCGAGGATGGCATCCGCGCGCAGCATCAGCTTGGCACCGAAACCGCCACCGATGTAGGGGCTGGTGGCGACGACATCTCCTTCGTCAAGGCCGAAGGTCTTGGCGAGGGCCGCGCGGGCCCATTCGATCATCTGGTTCGAGGTCCAGATGTGCAGCTTGCCATCCTCCCATCGGGCGATGGTTGCCGGGGGCTCCATCATCGCGTGGCTGTGCGGCGGCGTGCGGTACTCGGCATCGAGTTGCACCGCGGCGGCCTCGAAGGCGGTCTCGAAGTCGCCCACCCGCGACACGGGATCGGAGCGATCCTCGCGCACGCGCGCCCAGACGGTTTCGAGGTCATAGTTGCCCTCCTCGGCGTCGTAGTCCACCTGCACGAGGGCGGCGGCGGCACGGGCCTGCTCGAAGCTGTCGGCCACCACCACGGCAATGGCCTGATGGTAGTGGGCGATCCGCGCGCCCCCGAAGAGCGGAGCGGCGTTCAGCTCGCTCGGCTTGGGCATTTCGCCCACGTCCAGCGCGGTGATGACATCCACGACGCCGGGCGCGGCCTTGGCCGCCTCCACCGCCATGCCGGTGATCCGGCCCTCGGCGATGGTGGCCAGCACGGGGTAGCCCACCAGCTGCCCCTCCGTCACGTCGTGGCGTTCATAGGCATAGGGGGCGGTGCCGGTGACCTTCAGCGGGCCATCGACGCGCGGGGTGGCCTTGCCGACGACCTTGGCGGTGTCGAAGAGGTTGGTGCCTGCGGGTTCATTGAACTGCATCTCAGGCCTCCTTCAGCATGGCGGCGAGCGTGCGCTCGGCAAGGGTGATCTTGAAGGCGTTCTCCTCGGTCGGGCGGGCGCCGTCGAGCAGGGCTGCGATCACGGCCCGGGCGCCGTTGGGGAGCGCGGCATCCGCCTCGGCCCGGCGCCAGGGCTTGGGGGCCACGCCGCCAAGGGCCACACGTCCGGTGCCATCCGCCTGTCGGATCAGCGCGACGGAGACGAGGGCAAAGGCATAGGAGGCCCGGTCACGGACCTTGTGATAGGCCTGGGTGCCGCCGACGGGGGCGGGCAGGGTGACATGGGTGATCAGCTCACCGGGCATCAACGCGTTTTCCATCTGCGGCGTCTCGCCCGGCAGGATGTGGAACTCCTCCAGCGGGATCTGGCGGGTCATGCCGGTGGGGGTCACCGTCTCGACCACCGCGTCCAGCGCCCGCATGGCCACGGCCATGTCGGAGGGATGCGTGGCGATACAGGCCTCCGAGGTGCCGATCACGCCCAGCTGACGCGAGAAGGCCCCCTCGCTCAGCGCGCCGCAGCCGGAGCCGGGGGCGCGTTTGTTGCAGGGCATCGCCGTGTCGTAGAAATAGGGGCAGCGGGTGCGTTGCAGCAGGTTGCCGCCCGTGGTGGCCTTGTTGCGCAGCTGGCCGGAGGCACCGGCGGCGATGGCCCGCGTCAGCAGCGGATAGTCGCGCCGGATGCGGGCATCGGCGGAGAGCGCGGTGTTGCTCACCAGCGTGCCGATGCGCAGCCCGCCCGCCTCGGTCTCGGTGATCTCGTCAAGGCCAAGGCCGTTCACGTCGATCAGGTGGACCGGCGTCTCGATTTCGAGTTTCATCAGGTCGAGGAGGTTGGTCCCACCTGCGATGAACTTGGCGCCCTGCACCTCGGCGGCGCGGGCGGCGGCGGCGGCCGGATCGGTGGCGCGTTCGTAGCTGAACTGTCTCATGTCCGGTCTCCTTGGGCGCTGTCCTCTGCGACCTGGGTGATGGCGGCGAGGATGTTGGCATAGGCCCCGCAGCGGCAGATGTTGCCCGACATCCGTTCGCGGATCTCGGCATCGGTCACGGCGATCTCGGCGCTCAGGTCCCCGGTGACGTGGCTGGGGATGCCGGCGCGGATCTCCTCGATCACGGCGCGGCCGGACTGGATCTGGCCGGGCGTGCAGTAGCCGCACTGGAACCCGTCGTTCTCGACGAAGGCGGCCTGCATCGGGTCCATCTGCTCGGGCGTGCCGATGCCTTCGATGGTCTCGATCTCGTCGCCTTCGTGCATCACGGCGAGGCTGAGGCAGGAATTCACCCGCGTGCCGTTCACGGTGCAGGTGCAGGCGCCGCACTGGCCGTGATCGCACCCCTTCTTGGTGCCGGTGAGATGCAGCTCCTCGCGCAGCAGGTCCAGAAGGGTGGTGCGGTTGTCGACCTCGACCTCCTGCGGCTGGCCGTTGACGGTGAGGGAAACGCGGGTTAGGTCGCTGCCGGCGGTGGCAGCCTCCTGCGCGGCGGCAGGGGTGCCGGTGCCTGCGTTCATGGCGAGTGCGGCCGAGCTGGCAAGGAGGGTCCGGCGGCGGAGTTCGAAGGCAATGGGAGGTGGCATGGCTCTCTTCCTGTGCGGTCTGGCGGCACGCGGGAGGGACGCGTGCGGCTTGTGATCAGGTAGAGTTAAGCTAGGCAGCAGGGGGGCTCTGACTATGCCGCTCCACTGCAAGGTCTTATGAATCAGCGGTATGGAACCGGATCGGGGAGGGCGCTGAACGCGGTATCGGGCCCCGGATGATCGCTCGCGACGGCAGCGGCAGGATCGCCCGGTCATCAGAGTTGCGAGGGAGGCGATGCCCCAGATCGGTGCCGCACTGACGAGAACTTGTTTCGCCGGCGCGGGGCGCGGTCCTACCATCTGCCACGGGTTCGCCCGCCGCAGAGGCGCTGACCCTGACCCGGAGTGTGACCCAGACCTTCACCACGACACCTTTCGACCGACGAGGACTTCCGACAATGACCGTTGCACGTCTCGCCAGCTCGCTGCTGGCTGCCGCCTGTCTCGCCACCCCCGGTGCCGCGCAGGATTTCAACGCCGCCCCGCCCAACGCGCCCGATCAGCGCCCGGCCTTCGAGGGCCAGACCCGCGCCCCGGTGATCAACGAGGACCTCACCCTGCGGCGCGAGATCGTCGTGGACGGGTTGCAGAACCCATGGGGGCTGGACCAGCTGCCCGACGGCAGCTGGCTGGTGACGGAACGGCCCGGACGGATGCGCCTGATCGGCACCGACGCGGTGATCGGGCCGGCCATCGGCGGGCTGCCGCAGGTCGACAGCCGCCGTCAGGGCGGGCTGCTGGACGTGCTGGTGGGCGACGATTTCGCAGACACCCGGCGCGTCTGGTGGAGCTATGCCGAACCCCGCGATGGCGGCGAGACCGGTACCGCCGTGGCCACCGGAGTACTCTCTTCGGACGGGACGCAGATGGAGGAGGTGGAGGTGATCTTCCGCCAGATGCCGGGCTGGACCTCGACGATGCACTATGGCTCGCGGCTGGTCTTCGGGGCGGATGGGGCGCTCTTCGTCACCACCGGAGAACGCTCCCTGCCGGAACCGCGGCAGCTGGCGCAGGATGTCTCGACCCATCTGGGCAAGGTGCTGCGGATCGACCCGATGGGCGGCGCGGCCGAGGGCAATCCCCGGATCGCGGGCGGCCAGCCCGAGATCTGGTCCTACGGCCACCGCAACATCCAGTCGGCGGCACTCGGCCCCGACGGGGCGCTCTGGACCATCGAGCACGGCGCGCGCGGCGGGGATGAGCTGAACCGCCCCGAGGCGGGCAAGAACTACGGCTGGCCGGTCATCACCTACGGCGAGGACTACAGCGGCCGGCCCATGGGCGACGGGATCACCGAGTCCGCCGGGATGGAGCAGCCGCTCTACTACTGGGACCCGGTGATCGCCCCCAGCGGCATGGCCTTCTATGACGGCGACCTGTTCCCGGGCTGGCAGGACAGCATCCTCGTCGGCGGTCTGGCGGGGCAGGCGCTGGTGCGGCTGGAACTGGACGGCACCAAGGTGACCGGCGAGGCGCGCTACCTGCAGGGCCGGGGCCGCGTGCGCGCGGTGGACGTGGCCGCCGACGGTGCGGTGATGATCCTGACGGATGCCCGCAACGGCGCCTTGATCCGGCTGACGCCGGCGGAGTGAACGGCGCATCGCGCCGTTGCGGAGCTGTTGGCCCGCCGAGGGCCAGCGGCCTGCGCAGTTTCCTGCGCAGTTTCGCGTTCGGGCGGTCGTGGACGTTCGCCGTCGCACCGCCATAGATCAGACAGCCGCAGCCGGTGATGGTGCCACCTGCCGGGCCCGTGACGAGCGCGGCAGGAACGACCGCTCCGTTCTGCGCGCCGATCAGGTCGACGATGCAACCGTGCACCGCCCGGGCGGTGTGGCCCTCGATCTCGGCGGTGAACTGGCTTCCGCAAATGCGCTGTATTTCGCAAGACCTGTAGGTGGGGGACTGCTACCGTAGCCCTGATCGTCCCCCTTGGCCTTTGCGAGCAGAAATATGGCAGTGTTCCAATTCAATCAGCCGGTAGACCTCGTGTCAGGCGTAAGCATCTACTACGGCGTGGTTTCTTCATACGACAGAAGCCAGATCACGATCACCTCTGGGAACCTGAGGGCCCAATATCGTGGTGATTTTTCCTATGACGAGCTTGGCAACGTTTATGGCCGCCTGAACGCCTACTATGCTTGGGCATCAGGCGTGCAGACCGGCGCCGCAACTCAACTCGATTTGAATGCAAATACGTTCTATCGCCTGCTGGCCGCAGACAATGTTGATGGCCTGTTGGCTCTCGCCTTTGGAAGATCCGATAGGATAACGGGCTCCTACGGTGCCGACCGACTTGCAGGTTTGGATGGAAACGATCTGATCTACGGAGGTGATGGCAGGGATACCCTCTATGGTGGCAATGGGTCGGACACGTTGGGCGGCGGCTCGGGAAACGATCTCTTGTATGGGGACGCAGGTGATGACCGCTTTCTGGAGAGTGGCGGTGATGATTTTGCGGTAGGTGGTTCCGGGACGGACACGGTGGTGCTGTCTGTCTCGTCAGAGACCGTCAGCGTTCGGCTGTCGGCTGGAGAAGTTGAACTCCAGTCTGCCTTGGGTACCGATCGCTATACGGGAATTGAGTACTTCCAGTTCTCGGATCGCACCGTTGCGGTCTCAAACTTGTCATACCTGACCCTTGACCCACCGAGCCGGTGGCAAGGCACCGAGTACAACGATAGCTTCACAGGGGGCTCAGGTTCGGACACCATTATAGGCTACGGTGGAAATGACACGCTGCGCGGTATGGATGGCGCGGACGAGATCCATGGCGGCTACGGTGACGACTTCCTCTATGGCGGCGGCAGCCAAGCCGACCTTCGTGATCTCATCTTCGGGGATGCAGGTAACGACTCCATACAAGGCGGCTATGGAAACGATGAACTCCACGGAGGCTTTGGGAACGATACCATCGATGGCCAGCAGGGAGCGGATTGGCTCATCGGGAATGAAGGGGATGACGTGCTGTCCGGAGGAGCTCTCTCCGACCTGATCTATGGCGGCGCGGGGTCTGACTTCATCAGCGGGGGGGTCGGGTTCGACCGATACAATGGTGGGGCTGGTGCCGACCGGTTCTTCCACTTCGGTGTTGCCGGGCACGGCACGGATTGGGTGCAGGACTACGATGCCGACGAACTCGACACCCTGTTGTTTGGAATTGTTGCCGCCGACGGAAATGACTTCCAGGTAAATTATGCCTATACGCCTAACGCAGGCGCTTCCAATGTAGCCGAAGCCTTCGTGATCTATCGTCCCACTGAGCAGATTATCTGGGCATTGGTTGATGGTGCGGCTCAGGAAGACATTTTCGTTCAGATCAACTACAACGGCACGAATACTCTTTATGATGTCGCTTAGATGGTTGAGGTGGGGACACAGCATGAGCTGTATCGCGCGACCTCAATGTCACACAGTGCTTTGCGTCCGCTGGTTGCTGAGGCCAGCCTGAAGAAGCCGATGGGCCCCTCAGGAAAATCAGAGATCGATTCGCACCTGGCTGGGTAACCGGACTCGTCCGCAATCTAAAATTCTCAGATCGCTTACGGGGCGGTCTGAGGGGAGGGCGCGTTGTCAGCTCTCCCATGCGCTATCTGTGGCTTGCAGGCTGCCTGAGCACTCGCCCTGTCAACTGACGGAACCTCGCATTTCGAAAAGGAGACGTGGCCGAGCAGTGATTGAAGGCGCTTCCAATTGTCGTGCCGGACAAGTGGGGCATATCTGCGTGGTCAACCTGTGTGGTCAGGTTGGCGCAAGCCATTGATACGCATAATATATGAAGTGATGGCGGAGACGATGGGATTCGAACCCACGAGACCCTTTCGGGCCTACTCCCTTAGCAGGGGAGCGCCTTCGACCACTCGGCCACGTCTCCGTCGACCCGTATAGCGGCGCAAGCATAGGGAATACAAGGCGAAATTGCCGATCTCGCGAAACTTCGTGTGATGCGGGTCAAACCCTTGAATTGGCACCGAAAGGCACCGAATGGCGGCCAGTTTGGGCAAGATTTGGTCAACCGATATCTGACCCTCATGAGCCCTCAGAGGTGATTCACGCCACTGTCTGGGTGTGCGGCCCAATCCGGCCAAGGATAAGCCAGACAGGATTTCCGCGTCAGGATTATCGGTCCGACCTCCTTCTGGAGGAGGCCTCATGAGCGAAGCCCAACGGATAGGAACCACTCCTGCACCATCCAGCGACGGTTTTCGGCACCTTGGAAATAGAGCAGGCGACCTCCTTGGTTCCCCATAGGGGCCGCCGCAGCTCGCGATGCAGCTCGGAAGGCTGATCCGGAGAAAGCCCCACGATCCTCCATAACACGGGCCACGTGGGCTCGTCTTTTCGAGCGTGATGGGCAAGATTTGGGAAACCAAGATGAACGCAACAAAAAAGCCGCTGAATTTCAGCGGCTTAACCAAAGAGTATGCGGCCTTAGCAGGGGAGCGCCTTCGACCGCTCGGCCACGTCTCCGTCGACGCGTATAGCGAAGGGCGCGCGGGGACTACAAGGCGAAACTCGCCTTCAAGGGAAACTTTCCGCCACGCCACCTAAGAGGCGGGCCTGTCCGCTGCACAAGGCGCGGGGACGCGGCCTGGCCCTGACGCCGTATGCCCCCGGTGGCGAACCGAGTACCGCTTGTTCGGCCCGGGCAAGCAAGTGCAGATCGGCCGAATGCCGCGACAGGTTTGAACCGGCAGGGGCCGGTGCGAACAGGTCGAGCCCCCGTCGGCCCACGATGCCGCAGGAATTTCCGCCCGTCCCGCGTGATCCGGCTGTGCGGCGCGGCGGCCTCTGCTACTCTCCTGCCATGACCGAGTCTCACCTCCACCCGCCTCTTGCCGTCACCCTCGGCGATCCCGCCGGGATCGGCCCCGAGATCACCGTCCGCGCGCTCACCGCGCCCGGTGCGCCGCCCGCCGTCGTGCTGGGCCACGGCTCTGCGTTGGAGCGGTCCCTGGCTCTGGTGGCGCCTGGCTGGCGCATCCAGCCTGTGACCGGGCCCGAGACACCGGCGGCGGAGAACGCCTTGCGCCTGATCGACACCGCCCCGGGGCAGCCGGCACCGGCCTATGGCGCGGTGGCCGCGGCGGCGGGGCAGGCGGCCTATGACGCGATCCGCGCGGCCATCGATCTGGCCAGGGCGGGGCGTGTCGCCGGGATCGTCACGGCGCCGATCCACAAGGAGGCGCTCTCCGCGGCGGGGGTGAAATTCCCCGGCCATACCGAGATGCTGGCGACCTACGGCGGCGCCGGCAAGGTCGCCATGATGCTGGCCAATGACGAGATCCGCACCGTGCTGGTCACGATCCATGTTGCGCTGCGCGATGCCATCGAGGCGGCGGATTTCCCGGCTCAGATGGATGCGATCCGTCTGGCCCACGCGGGCGCCAAGGCGCTCGGTATCACGGCGCCAAGAGTGGCCGTGGCCGGCCTCAATCCCCACGCGGGCGAGGGCGGGCTCTTCGGCCGCGAGGAGATCGAGATCATCCGCCCCGCCATCGAGGCTGCCCGGGCCGAGGGGATCGACGCCTCGGGCCCCTGGCCGGGCGACACGGTCTTCATGATGGCGCGCAAGGGCCGCTTCGACGTGGTGGTGGCCCAATACCACGACCAGGGGCTGATCCCGGTGAAATACATGGGGCTGGAAAGCGGCGTGAACATCACGCTGGGGCTGCCTTTCGTGCGCACCTCGCCCGATCACGGCACCGCCTTCGACATCGCGGGGCAGGGGGTGGCGGAGCCCGACAGCATGGTGACCGCCCTGCGCTACGCGGTGCAACTGGCCGCAGCCCGCCGCGTGACAGAGGAGGCGTGATGGATTTCATCTTCATGCTCACCCGCAACGACCGCACCGTCGAGGATGCCGCGCATCATCTCGACGTGGCACTGGCCCACGGGCTCCGGCACATCGGCTTCAAGGACGTGGGGCTGCCGATACCCGCTCTGGCGGAACTCGCACGGCGCATCCGGGCCGGCGGGGCCACCAGCTACCTCGAGGTCGTCTCGGAGGACCGCGAGAGCGAGATCGCCTCGGCCCGCGCGGCGGTGGAGATCGGCGTCGACATCCTTCTGGGCGGGACCCATGCGCAGGACGTGCTTCCAGTGATCGCGGGCACGGCGCTGCGCTACTACCCCTTCCCGGGCCGGGTCACGGGCATTCCCAGCGTGCTGCACGGGCCGTCGGAAGCGATCGTCGCCTCGGCCCGCGCCCTTGCCGAGATGGACGGGGTCCACGGGCTCGACCTGCTGGCCTACCGTTTTGCGGGCGACGTCGAGGCGATGATGGAGGCGGTCTGCGCCGCGACCGAGAAGCCGGTGATCATCGCGGGCTCCATCGACAGCCCGGACCGGATCGCCCGCCTGCGGGCCTGCGGAGCGGCGGGCTTCACCATCGGCACCGCCGCCCTCGACGGTGTCTTTCCCGCCAGCGGCCCCGCGCTCGACGCGCAACTCGACGCGATCCGCGGCGCCTGCACCCCGCAGGCCTGAAGCCGGCACGGGCCTTTCCTGCCGCCCGCCCCATTTCCGTTTCGAAAATATCCTCGGGGGGAATTGGCCCGTCAGGGCCAAGGGGGGCAGACAGCCCCATTTTGCCCCATTCCTGCCCCCCCATTCCTGCCCCCCCATTCCTGCCCCCCCATTCCTGCCCCCCCCCATTTCTGCCTGCAGTCCACAGGCTGCCCTCAGACGGGCAGGGCGCGGCCTATCCGTGCCGGCTCAATACCCTACCAAAAGAATCGGATTGACGAAGCTGAGTGCTTTTGTCAGGTATAGGCCCATGCCAGCCACCCCTGACCGGAGCCGCATCCCTCGCGCGCCTCGGCCGGTCCATGGGGAAGCCGGGCGCATCGGACGAGAAGAAAGTGAACCCATGTCTACCAATACGGTTGCGACCCAGACGCTGGCGGCCTTCGACGGCCCCGTTCACAGCGCGGAGGAGTTGACGGGCCCCGATGGTCTCGCGCTCATCCGCCTCGGGGATCAGGTTTACACCCTGCGCATCACCCGCGCGGGCAAGCTGATCCTGACGAAATGACCCTGCGGTCGCCCTCCGACCGGTCCAGTGGCGGACCCACGCCGCGGGGCGGGGCCTCGGTCGGACAGCTGACCGACCTTGATGCTGTCGCCGCGGGCGCGGTGCTCTGCCTGCGCGGCTGGTGCCACAGCCCGGAAAGCCGGGCGCAGACGCTGCGCGATTTCATCGACACCCTCGGCCCCGACCTCGGCGGAGAGGCGGCGGCGGCACTCGACGAGATCTGCGCGCTCTGCCAGAGCCACGGCCGGCGCCCGCTGATGCGCCATCACCTCAACTGCACCTGCCTCGGCGGGGACGAGGCCTGTTTCGGCCATTTCATCGCCGCCGCCGCCGAAGGCGCGCGCGAGGATGCCATGATGTTTGCAACCCTCATTGCCCGGCCCGACATGGCGCCGTGCCTGCTGGGCCTGGCCGAGGGGCTGGGGCTGGCCCTCACCCGCATGGCGCGACAGCCCCGCCGACCGGCGGACGCGCGCCTCCACTGACACCCACCTTTCGTTCAAGGACCGACCATGACGACATTCAGCAAGCTTGCCGCCGCGGCCCTCAGCACCACCGCGCTCTCCCTGTCGCTCGCCTCTGCCGCGCAGGCGCAGGAGAAGGCCGAGGTTCTCACCACCTACGCGGATATCGCCGCCGCCGCCTACGGCGACAGCCTGATCACCGCGCAGGCCCTGCAGGAGGCCGTTGCCGCCCTCGTGGCCGATCCCTCGGACGCCACGCTGCAGGCCGCCAAGACCGCATGGCTTGCCGCGCGCGTGCCCTACCAGCAGACCGAGGTCTTCCGCTTCGGCAATGCGATCGTGGACGACTGGGAAGGCAAGGTGAACGCCTGGCCGCTGGACGAGGGGCTGATCGACTACGTGGATGCCACCTATGGCGGCCCCACGGACGAGAATGAATTCGCCGCGCTGAACGTCATCGCCAACCCGACCTTCACCCTCTCGGGCGAAGAGGTGGACGCCTCCGAGATCACGCCCGAGCTGATCGGCGAGACGCTGCACGAGGCCGACGGGGTCGAGGCCAACGTCGCCTCCGGCTACCACGCCATCGAATTCCTGCTCTGGGGTCAGGACCTGAACGGCCACGCCCACGGCGCGGGCAACCGGCCCTTCACCGACTACGCTGCGGGCGAGGCCTGCACCAACGGCAACTGCGACCGGCGCGGCGCCTACCTGACTGCGGTGACCGACCTGCTGGTGTCCGACCTCGAATGGATGGCCGGCCAGTGGGCCGAGGGCGGCGAGGCCCGCGCCGCGGTGATGGAGAACGAGGACGCCGGCATCTCGACCATGCTCACCGGCATGGGCTCGCTCTCCTACGGCGAGCAGGCGGGCGAACGGATGCGTCTCGGCCTGATGCTGAACGATCCCGAGGAAGAGCACGACTGCTTCTCGGACAACACTCACAACAGCCATTACTACGACGGTCTCGGCATCCAGAACGTCTACCTCGGCAATTACGTGCGTGCGGATGGCTCCATCGTCTCCGGCGCCTCGCTCTCCGACCTCGTCACCGAGGTGAACCCGGAGCTCGACGCCGAGATGAAGATGAAGCTCGCCAACACCATGCGCGCGCTTGGCCAGATCAAGACCGCGGCCGAGGCAGGCTTCTCCTACGACCAGATGCTGGAACGCGGCAACGCGGGCGGCGAGGCGCTGATCATGGGCGGGGTCGACGGCCTCGTGGACCAGACCCAGACCATCGAGCGCGTGGTGGTGGCCCTTGGCGCCGACGCCATCGAGTTCGAAGGCTCCGACAGCCTCGACAACCCCGGCGCCGTCTTCCAGTGACGCGCCCCCGGCGCTCTGCGCCGGACCCAGACCTCTGGCGCTCTGCGCCGGGTCCTGAATTCCGGTGCGGGCCCCACGGGCCCGCGCCCACCCCAAGAGCCACGAATGTCATTGGATCGCAGCCATGATCGTCTGCCACTGCCAGAACATCTCCGACAAGGACATCGACGCCGCCATCGACTGGATGCGCGCCGCCGATGAAACCACCATCGTGACGCCGGGCAAGGTCTACCGTGCCCTCGGCAAGGCGGCGGATTGCGGCGGATGCATGCCGCTTTTCCTTGCAACCATGCGCAAGAACGACAACTTTGAGGTTCCAATGCAATTGCGTGGTCTGCGGACCCCGGCGACACAGGAGACCTCCGATGAAGGGCGATCAGAAGGTTATCGAGTATCTCAACACGGCGCTCAGAAGTGAACTGACTGCGGTCAGCCAGTACTGGCTGCACTACCGCCTGCAGGACGACTGGGGCCTCGGCCACATGGCCAGCAAGAGCCGCGAGGAAAGCATCGAGGAGATGAACCACGCGGACAAGCTGATCCAGCGCATCCTCTTCCTTGAAGGGCATCCGAACCTTCAGAAACTCGACCCGCTCCGCATCGGGCAGACCCCGAAGGAGACGCTGGAAGCCGACCTCGCCGCCGAGCAGGAGGCCGCCGCGCTCTACAAGGAAGCCCGCGAATACTGCAACACGGCCGGTGACTACGTGTCCATGAAGCTCTTCGAAGAGTTGCTGATGGACGAGGAAGGGCATATCGACTTCCTCGAAACCCAGCTGGACCTGCTGGAGAAGATCGGCCCCGAGAAATATGCCCAGCTCAATGCCTCCACGATGGACGAAGCCGAGTAAGCCTTCCGCGCTTGCCGCCACGTTTGCCGCCGCCCTTGCCATCACCGGCGGGGCGGGGGCCCATGCCAAGGACGCGGCGACCGTCGCCGCAGGCGTCACGCTCGAGGACCTGCACCTCGACATCCAGCCGCGCAGCGAGGACGAACTCGCCCGCATCGCGCAGGTGACGGCGCCCACCACGGATTTCTCGAAGCCCGAGACATTCGAGGCGCTGCCCGGCGGCGCCGCTTCCGTGCGCCTGCGCCAGAACGCCGATGCCTTCTCGCAGCCCTCCGGCAACATCAGCTTCGAGGGCGAGCTCGACTTCAAGGTCGGCAACGGGCTGTTCAAGAAAATCTGGGTGTCTGCACCCTCGTCGACGCTGGCCTCCGACGGGTTGGGGCCGCTCTACAACGCGCGCTCCTGCCAGCGGTGCCACCTGAAGGACGGCCGCGGCCACCCGCCCGAGGGGCCGACCGACAGCAATATCTCGATGTTCCTGCGCGTCTCGGTTCCCGGCGGGCCGGAAGAGGCCGAGATCGAGGACTTCATCGCCACCGCGCCCGAGCCGCACTACGGCACCCAGTTGCAGGACTTCTCTCTCGCCGGGTTGCCCGCCGAAGGGCAGATGCGGATCGACTACGAGGAGATCCCCGTCTCCCTCTCCGATGGCGAGACCGCCAGCCTGCGCAAGCCGACCTACCGGGTCGAGGACCTCGGCTATGGCCCGATGGCCGCGGACGTCATGCTCAGCCCCCGGGTTGCAGCGCAGATGATCGGCCTTGGCCTGCTGGAGGCGATCCCGGTTGAGGACATCCTTGCCCATGCGGACCCCGACGATGCCGATGGCGATGGCATCTCGGGCCGGGCCAACGTCGTGCGCTCCGTCGAATTCGATGTGCCGATGCTGGGCCGCTTCGGGCTCAAGGCCGGCGCGCCCACGATCCGTCACCAGTCCGCCGCCGCCTTCGACGGCGACATCGGCATTTCCAACCCGCTCTTCACCGGGGCTTACGGCGAATGCACCGACCTGCAGGCGGGCTGCCGCGAGGCGCCCGACGGGCGCGACATGGACAAGGGCGGCTACGAGATCGACGAGACCGGCCTCGACCTCGTGACCTTCTACTCCCGCAACCTCGCCGTGCCGGAACGGGTCGATCTGGACGACCCGCAGGTGCTGCGCGGCAAGGAGGTCTTCTACTCCGTCAACTGCCAGTCCTGCCACGTGCCGAAATTCGTGACCCACCGGATGCAGGGCCGCCCGGAGCAGAGCTTCCAGTTGATCTGGCCCTATTCCGACCTCCTGCTGCACGACATGGGCGAGGGGCTGGCCGACGACCGCCCCGAGGCCCGCGCCACGGGTCGTGAATGGCGCACCGCGCCGCTCTGGGGGATCGGTCTGACCGAACGTGTGTCGGGCCACACCTATTTCCTGCATGACGGGCGGGCCCGCTCGATTCTCGAGGCCGTCCTGTGGCATGGAGGCGAGGCGCAGGCCGCCCGCGATGCCGTCGTCTCGATGCCCGCACCCGACCGCGCCGCCCTGATCCGCTTCCTGGAGAGCCTTTGATGCGACATACCCTCCGCACCGCCCTTATCCCGCTGGTCTTCGTCCTGATGCCGCCGGGGGCAGGGCAGGCCGGAGAGTACGACGCGACGGTGACCGACGTGGTCGAGAACCACATCCTGCCGCGTTTCGACGCGCTCGCCGGGGCCTCCGAGGCGCTGGATGCGGCGGCGCTGGCCGATTGCACCCCCGGGCCCGCCCTGCAAGAGGCATGGGGCGCGGCCTTCGATGCGTGGATTTCCGCCAGTCACCTGCGCTTCGGCCCGACGGAGGCCGACAACCGCGCCTTCTCGCTGGCCTTCTGGCCCGACAGCCGGGGCGCCACGCCCAAGGCGCTCTCGGCGCTGATCGCCGACAGCGACCCCGCGGTCGAAAACGCCGAGGACTTCGCGCAGGTCTCCATCGCGGCGCAGGGCTTCTACGCGCTGGAATACATGCTCTACGACGACCAGTTCGCCGAGATGGGCACGCCGGCGTACCGCTGCGCGCTGATCCGCGCCATGACCGGCGACATCGAGCGCACCACGCTGGCGATCGCAACCGACTGGCACGAGACATGGGCGGGCTACCTGCTGCCACCACCCTCCGGCCCCTACCGGGACGAGGACGAGGTGCTGGGAGAGCTCTTCGGCGCCCTGTCGCAGGGGCTGCAATTCACCTCCGACACCCGCCTCGGACGGCCCATGGGCACCTTCGACCGCCCCCGCGCCACCCGGGCCGAGGCCCGCCGCTCCGGCCGCTCGCTGCGCCATGTGGAACTGTCGCTCGCCGCGCTTCGCGATCTGGCCGAGCGGCTTTCGGGCGATGATGCGGAGCTGCGCGCGCAGGTGGACGAGGGCTTCCAGACCGCGCAGGACCTTGCCGCCGGTCTGGACGATCCGGTCTTCGCGGGGGTGGACGATCCCTCGGGCCGACTGCGGGTCGAGATCCTGCAACAGGCGGTCGACCATATCCGCCAGCAGGAGGCGGCCAATGTCGGCGCGCGCCTTGGCGTGAGCGCCGGCTTCAACGCACTGGATGGAGACTGACATGACCTCTCGCCGGACCTTCCTGGCCGGGATGCTGGCCGCGGGCGCATTGCCCACGCCCACCTGGGCCGAGGCGGGTGATCCCGCCTTCCTCTCCGCCGCCCGCGCGCCCGACGGGGCCTATCGCCTCTGCGGTCTGGACGCCCGGGGGCAGGTGCTCTTCCAGCAGCCGCTGCCCGCGCGCGGCCACGCCGCCGCCGCCCATCCGACCCGCCCCGAGGCCGTGGCCTTTGCCCGCCGTCCCGGCACCTTCGCCCTGGTGGTCGATTGCCGCTCGGGCCGGATCGCGGCCCGGCTAGACAGCCCCGAGGGGCGGCATTTCTACGGTCACGGTGCGTTTTCCGACGATGGCGCGCTGCTCTTCACACCCGAGAACGACTACGAGGCGGGGCAGGGCGTGATCGGTGTCTGGGACGTGGCCTCCGGCTATACCCGCGTGGACGAGGTGCCCTCGGGCGGGGTGGGGCCGCATGACATCCTGCGCCTGCCGGACGGGTCCTTCGTGGTGGCAAACGGCGGGATCGAGACCCACCCCGACGCGGGCCGGGCCAAGCTGAACCTGCCGGTGATGCGCCCGAACCTGACCTACATGAGCGCCGCCGGGTCGATCCGCAGCCAGATGGAGCTGCCCGAGGAGATGCACCTGAACTCGATCCGCCACCTCGCACTGTCGGACGACGGTCTGGTGGCCTTCGCGATGCAGTGGCAGGGCGACGACTACGAGGCACCCGCGCTGCTGGGGCTGCACCGCGAGGGGCAAGAGCCCCTGCTGGCCATGGCCGAGGGGCCGCTGCATGACGCGATGCAGGGCTACGCGGGTTCCGTCGCCATGGATGCCGCGGGGACCCGCGCGGCGATCTCCTCGCCCCGGGGCGGGCTGGTGCAGATCTTCGACACGGCGACGGGTGAGCTGGTGGAGCAGGTGGCCGAGGCGGATGCCTGCGGGCTCTCCTGCGGGGCCGGGGGCTTCGTCATCACCTCGGGCATCGGCCATGTGATCGGCTATGACACCGGCAGCGGGCGCAGCGACTGGCAGGCCGCCTCCGAGATGCAGTGGGACAATCATCTGGTGCGGATCGGGTGATCGCGGGGGCGAGGCTGGTTCGCCCTATGAATTGGAAAGGCCGCCCTGCCAGGGCGGCCTTTCTCATGTGAGGTTGGTTAATGGCCCCAAACGGCTTCGACCTCCACCCGGCGCGGGACAAGGCCGCAGGCCGCCGCGCATCGCAGGCAGGCCCCCACGCGGCGGCGATTTGGCGAGGCTGGGCGGTCCCTTGACCTGACACGATATGCCGGGCTGGGATAAACTGCTCTCCATAGAGGTCCGGATCGCCTCCGCGCGCGCCGGCAATGCGCGGCTCCGCGCTTCGGGGCAGGGAGGTAGCGAGTGGATGTCGCGCCAGTTCCTGAGGAAGAGGCGATGGAGGACACCTCGGGGGGGCCTCCACCGTGCAGCGCCGCTAACCGCCCGCCCGGCGTCACAGCCCCCGCGCGATCTCCCGGATCACCTCACCGGCGAGGATCACGTCCGCCTCGGTGCAATCCCATTGCCCGGCCTGGAAGCGGAGCGCGATGCCATCCGCCACCTGCGTCTGCGTCAGGTAGATCCGCCCGTCGTCGTTGATCGCCTGCACCAGCCGCTGGTTCAGCGCGTCGAGATCGTCTGCGCCCTCCGGCGTGTAGCGGAAGGTGAAGAGCGAGAGCACCGGCTCGGTCACGATGGTGAAATCAGGCTCGCCCCGCAGCCCCTCGCAGAGCGCCTGCGACCAGGTGACGTGGTTGCGGATCATGGTGCGCAGGGTCTCCAGCCCGTAGGCGCGCAGCAGGAACCACAGCTTCAGCGCCCGGAAGCGCCGTCCCAGTGGCACCGACCACTCGGAATAATTGATGATCCCGTCCGCGCCGTGGGTCTTGAGGAACTCGGGCCGGTAGGCCAGCGTGCGGGTCAGGTCCTCGGGCGAGCGGATGAAATGGGCCGAGCAGTCGAACTGCACGCCCAGCCACTTGTGGGGGTTGAAGACGACCGAGTCGGCGCGCTCCACCCCGGCCCAGAGGGGGCGGAACTCCTCGCAGATCATCGCCGAGCCCGCCCAGGCGGCATCCACGTGGAGGAAGAGGCCTTCAGCCTCGGCGATGTCGGCAAGGGCCGCGATGTCGTCGGAGCCGCCGGTGGAGGTGCCCCCGGTCGAGCCGATGATGCCTGCGGGGAGCAGGCCCGCCGCGCGGTCCTCGGCAATGGCGGCGCGCAGGGCGGCGGGGTCCATGGCGCGGGTCGGGCCCTGCGTCGGGATGCGGCGCAGGTTGTCCGAGCCGATGCCCGCGACCCAGATCGCCCGGTCGACGGAGGTGTGGACCTCGCCCGAGCAGTAGATGCGCACCGGGGCATGGGCGCTGAGCCCCTGCTGGTTGCCGGCCCAGTTCAACGCACGCTCGCGCATGACCAGCACGGCGGCCAGCGTGGCGGAGGAGGCGCTGTCCTGTATGACCCCATGGAAACTTTCGGGCAGGGCGATGGCATCGCGCAGCCACTCCATCATCCGGGTTTCCATCTCGGTCGCGGCCGGGGAGGTCTGCCAGAGCATGCATTGCGGCGACATGGCCGCGATCAGCGTGTCGGCCAGCACCGCGGCCGGGGAGGCGTTGGAGGGGAAGTAGGCGAAGAACCGGGGGTGCTGCCAATGGGTGATGCCGGGAACGACGAGGGATTCGAAGTCCGCGATCACCTGCTCCATGGGCTCGGGCGCCTCGGGGGCATGGGCGGGCAGGGCGGCCAGCACGGCACCGGGGGTGGAGCGGGCGCGCACGGGGCGGTCGCGCAGGCCCGCGTGGTAGCCCGCGGCCCAATCGGCCATCCATCGGCCCCACTTCGGAAAATCTGTCCAGCGCATCGCGTCCTCCCTGTCCTGACCGGGTTTGGGTAGCACGCTGGCGGTGCGGCCGGGAGAGGAAGAATTTTCGAAAATTGTTCCCAAAATTCCCCCGAGGAGTCTGCGAAGAGTTTTGGCGGCGATGCGGAGGGGCAGGAGGTTTGCTGCAGGCGGTGGTCCCCGGAAAATTCGAATTTTCCGGACCGGAATTTTGGAAAATTCCGGAGGCACCGCGAGGGAGGCGCGCGCCTCGGGGGCGGTGGGGGCGCTGCCCCCGTCGCTGTGCGACTCCCCCGGAGTATTTCAGGAAAGATGAAGGGTCAGAAGTCGACGGTGACGCCGGGCAGGTCGAGGGCCTTGATCAGGTCACGCAGTTCCTGGCGGGCGGCGATGTTGGAGATGTTGAGCTGCTGGACGCCCACGTCCTTGAGGTCGAGCAGGGTCAGCCCGCGCGGGAAGAGTTCGCGGAAGATGACCCGCTCGGAGAAGCCGGGGGCGAGGCGGAAGCCGATCCGCTTGGAGAGCCGCGCAAGGGCGTCTTCCATCTTCTTCTTGTTCACCATCTGCTGGGCGCCGAGGCGGTTGCGCAGCACGACCCAGTCGATCGGCTTGAGCCCGGCCTGCGCGCGCAGCTGGCGGGCGTTCCAGACCATCTCGGAGTAAACCGAGGGACCGAGGATCTTTTCGCCGTCGTTGTCCACATGGGCCAGCAGGTCGAAGTCGACGAAGCTGTCGTTCAGCGGCGTGATCAGCGTGTCGGCCAGCGAATGCGCCACCTGGCTCAGGCGGGTGTGCGAGCCGGGGCAGTCGATCAGGATGAAGTCGTTCTCGGCCTCCAGCGCCGAAACGGCGGCGGAGAGGCGGTGGTCATAGATGTTCTCGCCGGGGCGCAGCGCCGATTGCTCGACCTGCGGCAGATCGTGGTACTCGGGCGAGGGCAGGGTGATGCCTTCCCGCTCGAGGTAGGCGACGCGGTTGGTCACGTAGCGGCCCACGGTCTTCTGGCGCAGGTCGAGGTCCAGCGCGGCGATCTTGTGGCCCATCCGGGCCAGCGCCGTGGCCACATGCATGGAGACGGTGGATTTGCCCGCTCCGCCCTTTTCGTTTCCGACGACGATGATATGTGCCATGCGCGATCCTTCCCCCGACGGCTATCGCGGGTCAATTTCTTCCCGCCACCATATGTTGTGGCCGTCCCCAAGGGAAGCGGTGTTGCCGGGAAAACCCGTCCCTGTGGCATTGGCGCGACGGGATCAGCCCTCGACCGGCTGACCCATGAGGGTGATCGCGGCGCCGAGCAGGGCGAGGGCGAGGGCCCCTGCGGCTTTCGCCCGCTTGCCGCGGCGCCGGGCGGAGAGGGCGGTGAGGGTGCATTGCAGCGTGTAGTAGAGCGCGAAGGCCCGCGAGGCGTAGGAGATGATGTGGAAGACATCCGCGCTCCACGTCAGGGCAAGGCCGACGAGGGTGAGCAGCGCATAGCCCTGCCGGGGCGAAAGCCGCTTGCCCGTGAGCTCCGCCAGCAGCCCGCCGGAGCCGCCGGTGTCCGCCACCGCGGCCGAGAACTGCGCCGCCAGCGCGGCCCCCACCAGCATCAGCGGCAGCACGGGCGCGACGATCGCCATCATGTCGATGATCGCCGTCTCGCTCACGGCGGCGCCGGTGCGCGGGAAGGCATAGGCGATGAGGCCGATGTAGACCATGTAGATCGCGGTGGAGAGGGCCTGCGCCCATTTCATGCTGCGGATGCGGGTCGCGGCATCGTATTCCGCGCCGAGGTAGCGCGAGGTCTCGAAGCCCTGAACCGTGACGAGGAGCCCGAAGGCCAGCGTCACCGCGCCCCAGCCGGAGGTGGTGACGGGGTTGAGCAGCAGCGCGCCCTCTGCGGCGCGGGCGCCCACGTACCATGTGAGCCCGGCCAGCAGCCCCGCGATGATCGCGAGCTTGAGCGTCACGCTGGCGTATTCCATCCGCTCCAGCAGGGCGAAGCCCCGGGTCCAGCCGGTGACGAAGATCAGCAGGAAGACCGTCGTGGTCACCCCGCGGCTGACGCCGGGCGTGTCGAAGGGCGTCAGCGAGGTGGCGAAGCTGCCCAGCAGGTTCAGGTAGTAGGCGACCGAGATCATGTAGGCGAAGGCGAGGGCGGCGGAGGCACCTGTCTCGACCCGCGTTTCCGCGATGGGGCGCGGCACCGGGGGCTCCGCGGGCTGGTCGCCGATCTCGGCGATGTTGTAGCGCACGGCGGCGCCGAAGCCATAGGCCGCAAGGCAGAGCCCGGCCATCACCAGCGGCGCCCAGAGTCCATAGGCATTCTCCAGCACCGGACCGAGGACGAGGAAGCCCGAGCCGATGATCGAAGCCAGCGGCGTCGTCATCGCGGTCCAGGCCGGGATACGGCGCAGGCGGGGGGACCAGAGCAGCAGCCCGGTCAGCAGGGCGGTGGCGAGGATGAGGACAGTCAGGGCCATGTCAGCGGCTTAACGTACCGGGCCGGAAAGAAGAATGGCTGACGCGCAGGGCGGGGGCGCGCGCCGCGCCGTGCAGGCGTGGGGCGTGGCCCCGGAGGCACGCCCCGAGGTCGCGGTTTTGGCCTGACCTGTCGCGGGGCCTAAACAAGGGGCTGAACAGGGGGCTGTCGCGGGGCCCGAAACGAGGTCCGCGGGGCGGCCCGCAGCAGGAGCTTTAGCCGGGCCCAAACGCAGAACGCCGCCCCGGGGGGGGCGGCGTTCGATCTCGTCAACCGGGGGAAGGCTCAGAAGCCCAGGCCGGCGTACTTGTTCTTGAACTTCGACACGCGGCCGCCGGCGTCCAGCAGGCGCGACGAACCGCCGGTCCATGCGGGGTGCACGGTGGGGTCGATGTCGAGCGACATGGTGTCGCCTTCTTTGCCCCAGGTGGACCGCATCTGGATCACGGTGCCGTCGGTCATCTTGACGTCGATGAAGTGGTAGTCGGGATGGATGTCTTTTTTCATCTGACTGTTCCTTACGCTTCAGCGCCGGATTTCGGCTTGTAGTTGCTGACCTCGGCGATACGCGCCGATTTACCGCGACGCGAGCGCAGGTAGTACAGCTTGGCGCGGCGGACGCGGCCACGACGGACAACTTCGATCGACTCGATGTTGGTCGAGAAGAGGGGGAACACACGTTCCACGCCTTCACCGAAGGAAATCTTGCGGACGGTGAACGAACCGGCGATGCCCGCACCGTTCTTGCGCGAGATGCAAACGCCCTCGTACATCTGAACACGGGTCCGGGTGCCTTCGGTCACCTTGTAGCCGACGCGAATGGTGTCGCCGGCCTTGAAGTCGGGAATGGTCTTCCCGAGGGAGGCGATCTGTTCCGCCTCCAGCTGTGCGATCAGGTCCATCTGATCATCTCCTATCTGGCTCGCGGTATTCCGCGAAGGTTTGTTGCCGTCCCAGAGCTCTGTGTCTTCACCGGGTCCCGCGCATGGCGGCCCGCCAGAGGTAAGTCGTCGTTTCTTGCGTCAGACCCCGGGGTCCCGGCAGGAGGGCAGAAGAATGCGCCTCCGGTGCTGCCGGACCGCCCGTGGCGGGTCCTTTCCGGGGGCCGTGAGGGGCGTCCTGCCACGTGCGACAGGGGCGCCTGCCCGATGGCAGAATCCCGGATGCCGCCGTGTAGGGGGTTTCGCCGAGGAAATCAAGGCTCGCATCGGCCCTCTGGTGCCGTTTCCGGGCCGGTTGCCAGGGCCTGGTATCGGGCCCCGGTGTCGGGCCGCGGTGTCGGGCCGCGTCGCCCGGGCCGTGCCGCGGGGCTCTGGCCTTGCGCCGGGCAGGGGGATAGACCCGGACGGAGAGGGCGTCAACGCCCCCCGGGCGGGGCGCGGGTGACGTGACGGCGCGGGGGCGGCTCGCCGCTTCCTACGTTCCGTCAAACTTGCCAGACGCCGGTTTCGCCCGCATTTTCAGCGGGAGGGGCCATGCCCGGGGCGACGTGCCGGGGCGTGGAATAAGGGAGGATACCTGATGAGTTTCGCATCGGTTCAGGATGCACTGGAGATCGAGCGTGAAATGCCGTGGCAGGAGCGTGACGTGCCCGCCACGCTCTACGGCCAGCTTGCACGCACCGCCGAGAAGTTTCCCGCACATGACGCGGTTTCGTTCCAGCTGACCTCGGGGCCGAAGGACCCGGCGCAGACGCTGAACTGGGCCGAACTGCACCGCGAGGTCTGCCGCGCGGCGAACCTCTTCCGCAGCCTCGGCATCGGCGAGACCGACGTGGTGGCGCTGGTGATGCCGAACTGCCTCGAGATGGCGGTCTCGATCATGGCCGGGGCCGTCGCGGGGATCGTGACGCCGATCAACCCGCTGCTGGAGCCGGAACAGATCGGCTCGATCCTGCGCGAGACCGGCGCGAAGGTCGTGGTGACGCTGAAGGCCTTCCCCAAGACCGACATCGCCCAGAAGATGAACGAGGCCGTGCGCCATGCACCTGCCGTCCACACGGTGCTGGAGGTTGACCTCAACCGCTACCTCAGCCCGCCGAAAAGCTGGATCGTGCCGCTGATCCGGCCCAAGGTCGCCGGCAAGCACCACGCGGACATCCGCAGCTACACCGCGGAGGTCGCCAAGCAACCCGCCGCGCTGAGCTTCGAGGACAGCAAGGGCGACCGGGTCGCGGCCTATTTCCACACCGGCGGCACCACGGGCATGCCCAAGGTGGCGCAGCACAAGTATTCCGGCATCCTCTACAACGGCTGGCTGGGGGCGACGCTGCTTTTCAACGAGGATGACAACGTCATCTGCCCGCTGCCGCTGTTCCACGTCTTCGCCTGCCACGTGATCATGATGGCCATGGTCTGCTCCGGCGGGCACGTGGTCCTGCCCACGCCCGCGGGCTATCGCGGCGACGGGGTCTTCGACAACTTCTGGAAGCTCTGCGAACGCTGGAAGGTCACCTTCATCATCACGGTGCCCACCGCCGTCTCGGCCCTGATGCAGCGCCCGGTGGATGCGGATGTCTCGACGGTGAAGACCTCCTTCTCGGGCTCGGCGCCACTGCCGAAGGAGCTGTTCCACCGCTTCGAACGCCAGACCGGCGTGACCGTCATCGAGGGCTACGGCCTGACCGAGGCCACCTGCCTCGTCTCCGTCAACCCGGTGGACGGCGAGAAGAAGATCGGCTCGGTCGGCATTCCCTTCCCCTATACCGAGGTGCGCATCCTCCATGCCGGGCCCGACGGGCCGGTGGAATGCGCCGTGGACGAGGTGGGCGAGATCTGCGTCGCCAACCCCGGTGTCTTCGAGGGCTCGACCTACACCGAGGCGGCGAAGAACCACGATCTCTTCCACTACGAGCGCTACCTGCGTACCGGGGACCTCGGGCGGATCGACGCGGACGGCTATCTCTGGATCACGGGCCGCGCCAAGGACCTGATCATCCGCGGCGGCCACAACATCGATCCGGCGGAGATCGAGGAAGCCCTGCTGACCCACCCGGCGGTGGCCTTTGCCGGTGCCATCGGCCAGCCGGACAAACACGCGGGCGAGCTGCCTTGCGCCTATGTGGAACTGGTCGACGGGGCCGAGGTCACGGCGGAGCAGCTGATGGAGCACGCCCGGCTGCACATCCACGAACGGGCCGCCTATCCCAAGCATATCGAGGTGCTGGACGCGCTGCCCAAGACGGCCGTGGGCAAGGTTTTCAAGCCCGACCTGCGCAAGTCCGCGATCAAGCGGGTCTACAATGCTGCGCTGGAGGAGGCGGGCGTGCCCGCCCACGTGGTCGAGGTGGTGGATGACAAGAAGACCGGCCTCACCGCCGTGATCCGCGCCGATGGCGAAGCCGACCGCGCCGCCGTCAACGCGCTGATGGGCAGCTACACGCGGCCCTACGTCTGGGAAGACTGATCCCGCGCCGGATGGCAGAGGGGGAAGGGGGCCTGCGGGCCCCCTTTTGCGTGCCGGATCGGCGCGTCAGACCGGCGCGTCAGACCGGCGCGTCAGACCGGCGCGTCAGGCCGGCGCGTCAGACCGGCGCGTCAGACCGGCGGGGCAGGCGGTCTCCGCCGTGGAAAGGCCGGGCAACACGCCGCGCGGCACCCCGCAGAGGGGCCCGTCGCGGTAGCTTTTTGTGCCCCTGCGCCCGGGGCCGGCGGGGCGCCCCCCGCGAAGGGTGGCTTGCCCCGCCCCGATGCCCTACCTATAAGCGGCGCGAGGCCACGGGAGCGCACAATGACCTTCAGGCAGGACCACCTTCTGGGTATCGAGCCGCTGGCTCAGGACGAAATCCTTTCCATTCTCGATCTGGCAGACGATTACGTCGCCCTCAGCCGCTCGCGCGAGAAACACGCCGATGCGCTGCGCGGGCTGACCCAGATCAACATGTTCTTCGAGAACTCCACCCGCACCCAGTCCAGCTTCGAGCTGGCGGGCAAGCGGCTTGGGGCGGACGTGATGAACATGTCGATGCAGGCCAGCTCGATCAAGAAGGGCGAGACGCTGATCGACACGGCGCTGACGCTCAACGCCATGCGGCCCGACCTGCTGGTGGTCCGCCATCCCCATTCCGGCGCCGTGGACCTGCTTGCGCAGAAGGTGAACTGCGCGGTGCTGAACGCGGGCGACGGGCGCCACGAACACCCCACGCAGGCGCTGCTCGATGCGCTGACGATCCGCCGCGCCAAGGGCCGGTTGCACCGGCTCAACATCGCGATCTGCGGCGACATCGCCCACAGCCGCGTGGCGCGGTCGAACCTGATCCTGCTGGGCAAGATGGAAAACCGCCTGCGCCTGATCGGCCCGCCGACCCTGATGCCCGCGGGCATGTCCGAGTTCGGCTGCGAGGTCTACGAGGACATGGAGGAGGGCCTGAAGGACGTGGACGTCGTCATGATGCTGCGCCTCCAGAAGGAGCGCATGGACGGCGGCTTCATCCCGTCGGAGCGCGAGTATTACCACCGCTATGGCCTCGACGCCGAGAAGCTGGCCTTCGCCAAGCCCGACGCCATCGTCATGCACCCCGGACCGATGAACCGCGGCGTCGAGATCGACGGCACCATCGCCGACGACATCAACCGCTCGGTCATCCAGGAGCAGGTGGAGATGGGCGTCGCGGTGCGCATGGCTGCCATGGACCTGCTGGCCCGCAACCTGCGCGCCAAGCGCGAGGCCGCGGCCTGATGGCACGCGGCCCGGGCACCAGGCACCGTGCCACCGGCGACGGATGGGACGGGATTCTGGCCCCGGGCGAGACGATCCTGTGGCAGGGCCGCCCCGGCAAGGGCGCATGGATCACCAAGGGCCGCGTCTTCAAGGCGATCTTCGGCGCGATCTTTGCGGGCTTCGCGGCGGTCTGGATGATCCTCGCCTCGCAGGCGGGGGGCTTCTTCTGGGCCTTCGGGCTGATCCATTTCTCGGTCGGGCTCATGGCCATGGGCGGCGCGCTCTTCGGCCCCGAGCTGCTGCGCCGCTACAGCTGGTACACGCTGACCGACCGCCGCGCCTTCATCGCCACCGACTACCCGCTCGCGGGACGGCGGCTCATCTCCTATCCCGTGGGCCCGGGCAGCTACCTGCGCCGCGCCCACGAGGATCCCGACGCCGTCTATGTCGCGCAGCGCGAACGCAAGGGCACCGAGGGCCACCGCCGCGAGGGCGAGACGGTGCGCCACTGGAGCACCTTCTCCGAGATCGGCTTCGAGAACCTCACGCCCACGGAGGCGGACCAAGTCTACCGGCTGGCCCGGGGCCTCGTGCATCCGCCCGAAACGCCCACCCGACAGGATGCGGAAAGGAGCTTCGCATGACGATCCCCGCCGGACCCTATGACACCGTTCATGTCTTTGCCGCCGACCTCGACGACGGCGCTTTCTGGGACTTCCTCCAGCCCGAGCCCGAAACCGGCCGCTGGGAACTGCCCGCAGCCCTTGGCGCGCCCGCGCTGGAGGCCAGTCACGTGGACGGCACCGACGTGGCGGACCTCGACGGCATCGGCCTCTCCGCCTTTCTGATCGAGGGGCAGGGCGTCGATCCGGCCGCCCTTGCGCCGGACCGGGCGCGCGTCGACGCGCTCACCGGTCATGTCATCATCCTGCGCCCCGGCGCGCTGCCCGAAGGGACCGAGACCCTCGACCCGCGCCCGCCGCTGCGCCATGTCGGCAGCTACGCGCTGCCCGAGGCCCCGGTGACCATCGAACCCCTGACCGCCGTCATGGCGGAGGGCGACATGGGCCCGCCGCCGCCCAGTGAATTCCCCGCCGAAGCACCGCGCTTCCCGCGCAGCTACGGCTGGATCCTCGCCATCCTCGTCCTGATCGTCCTCTTGGTCGGAGTCTTCCTGTGATCACCTTCCGCAACGCCCGCCTGATCGACCCCGAAACCGTAGAGGAGCGCCAGGGCGACCTCCACGTCGTCGATGGCCTGATCTCCGATACGCCCGCCCCGGGGGCCGAGGTGATCGACTGCAACGGCGCCTGCCTCGCGCCCGGGATCGTCGATATCGGCGTGAAGGTCTGTGAGCCGGGCGAACGCCACAAGGAAAGCTTCCGCTCCGCCGGGCTTGCGGCGGCGGCGGGCGGGGTGACCACCATGGTCACGCGTCCCGACACCGACCCGCCGATCGACAGCCCCGAGACGCTGGAATTCGTCACCCGCCGCGCGCGGGAGGTGAGCCCGGTGCGCGTGCTGCCCATGGCCGCGCTGACCAAGGGCCGCGCCGGGCGCGAGATGACCGAGATCGGCTTCCTGCTGGATGCGGGCGCCGTGGCCTTCACCGATTGCGACCACGTGATCGAGAACACCAAGGTCGCGCAGCGCTGCTTCATGTATGCCCGCTCGCTCGGCGCCCTCGTCATTGGCCACGTGCAGGAGCCGGGCCTCTCGAAGGGGGCCGCCGCCACCTCGGGCAAGTTCGCCTCGCTGCGCGGCCTGCCCTGGGTCTCGCCCATGGCCGAGCGCATGGGCCTCGACCGCGACATCGCGCTGATCGAGATGACCGGCGTGCGCTACCACATCGACCAGGTGACCACCGCGCGGGCCCTGCCGGCGCTGGAACGCGCCAAGGAGAACGGCTTCGACATCACGGCGGGGGTCTCGATCCACCACCTGACGCTGAACGAACTCGACGTGGCCGACTACCGCACCTTCTTCAAGGTCAAGCCGCCGCTGCGCGCCGAGGAGGACCGCAAGGCCGTGGTCGCCGCCGTGGCCTCGGGGCTGATCGACATCATCTCCTCCATGCACACGCCGCAGGACGAGGAGAGCAAGCGCCTGCCCTTCGAGGAGGCCGCCTCGGGCGCCGTGGGGCTGGAGACGCTGCTGCCGGCGGCCCTGCGCCTCTACCACGCGGGCGAGATGGACCTGCCGACCCTCTTCCGCGCGCTGTCGCTGAACCCGGCCAAGAGGCTGGGTCTGGGGCAGGGGCGGCTGAGCGCGGGCGCGCCCGCCGACCTCGTGCTTTTCGATCCGGACGCGCCCTTCGTGCTCGACCGGTTCAAGCTGAACTCGAAATCAAAGAACACGCCCTTCGACGGCGCCCGGATGCAGGGCCGCGTGCGCGGCACCTGGGTCGGCGGCGCACGGGTCTTCGGAGACGCCTGACATGCCGATCCTCACCTCCACCACGACCGAGCTGATCCTCTGGGCCGTGCTCGGCTACCTTCTTGGCTCGATCCCCTTCGGCGTCCTTCTCTCACGCGCCTTCGGGCTCGGCGACCTGCGCAAGGTCGGCTCGGGCAATATCGGCGCCACCAACGTGCTGCGCACCGGCAACAAGGGCGCGGCGGCGCTGACGCTGCTGCTCGACGGCGGCAAGGGGGCGGTGGCGGTGCTGCTGGCCCGCGCGCTCGCCGGGCCCGATGCGGCACAGCTCGCCGGTCTCGCGGCCTTCATCGGACACTGCTTCCCGGTCTGGCTGCAGTTCCGCGGCGGCAAGGGCGTGGCGACCTACTTCGGCCTGATGCTGGCGCTCTACTGGCCCGCGGGGCTGCTGGCCTGCGCCACCTGGCTGGCGGTGGCGCTGGTGATGCGGATCTCCTCGCTCTCGGCCCTCGTGGCGGCGCTGCTCGGCCCGCTCTGGCTCTGGGTGATGGGGGCGCCGCAGATGACGCTGCTGGCCACGGCCCTCGGGGTGCTGATCTTCCTCCGGCACCACCAGAACATCGCGCGCATCCTCGCCGGAACCGAACCGAAGATCGGCAAGAAGACCTGACACCGCCCTCAGGCCCGAGACAGAAAACCCCGCGGCAGTCCCCGCGGGGTTTTTCCTTGTCCGGACCTGAAAGGCGATGCGGGCCCCCGCTTCATCTTTCCGAAAATACTCACATCCGACGCCGCCTCAGCGCGGGCGGTGGATATGGGCCGACTGCACGAGGCCGAAGGCCGCCAGAAGCACGATCATCGCCGAGCCGCCGTAGCTCACCAGCGGCAGCGGCACGCCCACGACGGGGGCAAGGCCCATCACCATCGACATGTTCACCGCGAAGAACAGGAAGAAGGTCGTCGTGATGCCGAAGATCAGCAGCGAGGAATAGCGGTCCTTGTTCGCCATCGCCGAGGAAATGCAGAACAGCAGGATCAGCGCGTAGAGGATCAGCAGCGACGCCCCGCCGACGAAGCCGAACTCCTCGGCAAGCGTGGTGAAGATGAAGTCGGTGTGCTTCTCGGGCAGGAAGTTCAGCCGCGACTGGGTGCCCTGCATGTAGCCGCGCCCGGCCCATCCGCCCGAGCCGAGGGCGATCTTGGACTGGGTGATGTGGTAGCCCGCGCCGAGCGGATCGTTGGAGGGATCGAGGAAGGTGTCGATCCGGCGGAACTGGTAGTCCTTGATCAGCTGCCACGAGGTGCCGCGCGACTGGAAGACCGTGGCGACGAGGCCGATGGCCGCCCCGATGACCACGGCGAAATAGCCCCAGTGGACGCCCGCGAGGAACATCACCGCGCCGCCGCCCGCCATCAGCAGGACAGCAGTGCCGAGGTCGGGCTGCTTCAGCACGAGGTAGGTGGGCACGAGGATCATCAGCACCGGCACCAGCACCCAGAGCGGATGCGAGACCTTGCGCGTGGGCAGCCAGTCGTAATAGGCGGCCAGCAGCATCACGAGGGCGATCTTCATCAGTTCCGAGGGCTGCAGCCGCATGAAGCCGATGTCGATCCAGCGCTGTGCGCCCATGCCCACGGTGCCGAAGAACTCCACGAAGATCAGCAGCACCAGCGTGCCCGCATAGGCCACGCCCGAGAGGTTGCGCCAGAACCAGATCGGCACCATGCCGATGACGAACATCGCGATCATGCCGATGGCAAAGCGCTTCATCTGCGGTTCGGCCCAGGGATTGAACGAGCCGCCGGCGACTGAGTAGAGCATCAGGAAGCCGACCGAGGCCACCGCCGTCAGCAGCAGCGCCAGAGGCCAGTTCACGTAGAAGATCTTGCGCAGGCCGGAGGGGACCGTCTTGACCGAATACTCGAGGTAGCTCATGCGCGGGACTTCCGTTCCGTGATCTCGGGCGGGCGCATCTCGCGCAGGCGTTCCTGCTGGACGCGGATCTTCTCGCGGTCCTTGGCGGGGTAGATGTCGAGCGGCGGATCGCCCTGGAAGAGCGCCTGAAGCGTCACGTCCCGCGCGATCGGCGCCGCGACGGAGGAGCCGCCGCCGCCGTGTTCCACCACCACGGCGGTGGCGACCTGCGGATCGTCATAGGGTGCGAATTCGACGAAGAGCGCGTGGTCGCGCCGGTTCCACGGCAGGTCCGCGTTCGAGGTTACGCCCGCACGCCGTTCGGCGGCGGTGATGTTGCGCACCTGGCTGGTGCCGGATTTCCCCGCGAGCCGGATCGTGTCCGAGATCACCCGGCTGCCATAGCCGGTGCCGCGCCGGTCGTTCGACACGGCGTACATCCCCTTGCGCACGAGGCGCAGGTGGTTCTCGTTGATGTCGAGGGGCACGTCGCCAATGATCGGCTGCTCGACCCCGTTGATGCTCTTGATCAGCCGCGGGTCCAGCGCCTTGCCGGAGGCGATCCGCGCGGTCATCAGCGCCAGCTGCATCGGCGAGGCCAGCACGTAGCCCTGTCCGATGGCGGCGTTCACGCTGTCCCCGATGCGCCATTCCTCGCCACGGACCTCGCGCTTCCACGCCTTCGTGGGGGTCAGGCCCTGCGCCACGGCGGACATCGGCAGGTCATGGCGCACGCCGAGGCCCAGCCGGTTCGCCATGTCCGAGATCTTCTCGATCCCGATCCGCATGGCCAGTTCGTAGAAATAGACGTCGCAGCTTTCCCGCAGCGCACCCTCGAGGTTCAGGTGCCCGTGACCGCCCCGTTTCCAGCAGTGGAAGCGGCGGCCCGACACGTCGAGGTGGCCGGGGCAGTAGAAGGTGCTCTCGGGGCCGATCTCACCGGATTCCAATCCCGCGAGCCCCACCACCATCTTGAAGGTGGAGCCGGGCGGATAGGTGCCCTGCACGGTCTTGGAGGCCAGCGGGCGGTGGTCGTTTTCCGTCAGCAGGCGGTAGTCGGAGACGGAGATGCCGCGCACGAAGAGGTTGGGATCGAAGGCCGGGGCCGAGCCGATGCCCAGAAGGTCGCCGGTCTTGCAGTCCACCACCACGGCGGCGGCACTTTCGTTGCCCAGTCGGGCAAGGATGTAGTTCTGCAGCCGGTGGTCGATGGAAAGCTGCAGGTTCGCCCCGGCCTCGCCCTCGCGGCGCGACAGCTCGCGCATGACGCGGCCCACCGCGTTGACCTCGACCCGCCGGGCGCCGGCCTTGCCGCGCAGCTGGTCCTCCATCTTGGATTCCAGCCCGACCTTGCCGATCTGGAACCGCGGGATGCGCAGCAGCTGGTCCGGGTCCTCGATCCGCTCGAGATCGTAATCCGACACCGGGCCGACGTAGCCCACCACATGGGCGAAGTCCTGCTTCATCGGGTAGGACCGCGACAGGCCGACCTCGGGCGTGATGCCGGGCAGGGCAGGGGCGTTGACCGCGACCTTGGAGACGTCTTCCCAGGTCACCCGGTCCGCCAGCGTGATCGGCAGGAAGGGGGCAGAGCGTTTCGTCTCGGCCAGCGCGCGCTCCAGCTCGTCCGGGTCCAGCGGCACCAGCTCCTTCAGCCGGGCGATGACCTCCTCCACGTCGCCCGCGTCCTCGCGCACGATGGTGATCCGGTAGGCCGGTTCGTTGCTGGCGATCGGCACGCCCATGCGGTCGAAGATCTCGCCCCGCGCGGGCGGGATCAGGCGGATGTTGATCCGGTTCTCCTCGGCCAGCAGGCGGAACTGGTCCGCCTGATCGACCTGCATGTAGCGCATGCGCAGGGCCAGCAGGCCCATGAACCCGGCCTGCATCCCGCCGAGGATCAGGCCGCGGCGGGTGAACTTGCCCTTGGAGGTGGCGTTGTCGCGGGGATTGCGGGGGGGCCGGGCCATGTCAGCGGAACTCCAGCGAGTCGGTGTCGCCCGGTCCCTGCTTGCGCAGCCCGAGAAGGGCCTGCAGCAGCAGCACGACGACCGGGTAGGCGAGGATCGTGGCGAGCGCGCGGATCGCCGTCATGGTCAGCGGCGGCGTGTCGATCAGGAAGAGCGAGAGCGAGAGCCGGAAGCCCCCCAGCACCAGCACAACGCCGAGGCCGGCCGCCAGCCATTCCACCGGGAAAGGCAGTTCGCGCAGGCCGCGGGCGCGGTACTTGAGGTATTCGCAGGCCAGCACGGTCACAGCGGCCATCAGGCCGGGCGGGCGCTGGAACAGCAGGTCGGCCATGAAGACCACGAGCCCCACGAGGACCGGCGGCGCGTAATCGGGCCGCCGCAGGGTGAAGCCGATGCAGAGCACGAGGATCAGGTCCGGCCCGGCCCACTTGCGCGGCAGCGTCTCCAGCGGCATCAGGTTGAAGAGCATCACCACGAGGGCCAGCAGCACGAAGACCCCCCGCATCACCCAGAGGCGGGAGGCCGGGGTGATCGTGACCTCAGCCATCGGGCGTCTCCGCCGTCGTGGCGGCTTCCTCGGCCATGTGGCCGGGCAGCAGCGGCCCCACGATCCCGCCGGGATCGCGCAGCGGATCGGAGCCGAGGTGGCGCAGCACGCGCAGGAACTCCAGCCGCTCGTAGTCGGCGGCGAGGCGCACGCGCAGGCGCCCGCCCGGGTCCTCGGCCACCTGGCCGACCAGCAGGCCGGCGGGGAAGACCCCGCCATCGCCCGAGCTGATCACCCGGTCCCCGGGCCGCACGAGGTCCTTGTCCTCGAGGAAGTCGATATGGGGCGCCACGGTATTGTCGCCCATCAGCATCGCGCGTTGCCCCGAAGGCTGCACCGTCACCGGCACGCGGGAGGAGGTATCGGTCAGCAGCACCACCCGCGAGGTGGCACTGCCCACGCCGCTGATCCGCCCGACGAGGCCGATGCCGTCCATCGCGGCCCAGCCGTCGACGATCCCGTCGCGGGCGCCCACGTTCAGCAGCACCGACTGCCGGAAGGGCGAGCCGCTGTCGGCCATGACGACGCCGGTGATATAGGTCAGCCGCGGGTCGAGCCGGACATTGTTGAGGTCCAGCAGGCGGGCGTTCTCCTGCTCCAGCTGGAGCGCGGCCTCTTTCCACGCCTTCATCTGCTGCAACTCGCGCCGCAGTTCCTGATTCTGTTCGTGGATGCGCCGGTAGGACTGGAAATCCCGCAGGATGTTCACGGTCGCGGTGACGGGCGCCATGGCCCAGTCGAAGGAGGGGACCACCTTGTCGACGACCTGTGCGCGGAAGCGTTCCACGCGCGGGCTGTCGATCCGCCAGACGAGGAACACCGCGATCAGGCAGAGCACCACGACGCTGGCCAGCAGGCGCCGCAGCGGGGTGACATAATCCTCGTCTTGCCGGTTTCTGGCCAAGGGACCCTCTCCCGATACCTAGAGGCGGGCCGCCGCGACTGCGGTGGGGCAGCGCGACCGCCCCACCAGCGTGGGCAGATCAGCTGTCGTAGTCAATCGCGTGGCGGAGTTGCTTTTCGTACTCCAGCGCCTTCCCTGTGCCAAGCGCGACGCAGTTCAAGCTTTCGTCAGCGATGGAGACCGCAAGGCCGGTCTGCTCGCGCAGGGCGAGGTCCAGATCGCCCAGCAGGGCGCCGCCACCGGTCAGCATCACGCCGCGGTCGACGATGTCCGCCGCCAGATCCGGGGGCGTGGCTTCCAGCGCGGTCATCACCGCTTCGCAGATCTGCTGCACCGGTTCGCTGAGGGCCTCGGCCACCTGGGCCTGGGTGATCTCGGTTTCCTTGGGTACGCCGTTCAGCAGGTCGCGTCCGCGGATCACCAGCGAGGCACCGCGCCCGTCGTCGGGCATCCGGGCGGTCCCGATGGAGGTCTTGATGCGCTCGGCGGTCGATTCGCCCACCAGCAGGTTCTGCTGGCGCCGCAGGTAGGAGATGATCGCCTCGTCCATGCGGTCACCGCCGACGCGGACCGACCGGGCATAGACGATGTCGCCCAGCGACAGGACGGCCACCTCGGTGGTGCCGCCGCCGATGTCGACGACCATGTTGCCGGTGGGATCGGTGATCGGCATGCCGGCCCCGATGGCCGCGGCGATCGGTTCCGCGATCAGGCCCGCACGGCGCGCGCCTGCGGACAGCACCGACTGGCGGATCGCGCGTTTTTCAACGGGCGTGGCGCCATGGGGCACGCAGACGATGATCTTCGGCTTCGAGAAGGTCGAGCGTTTGTGCACCTTGCGGATGAAATGCTTGATCATTTCCTCCGCCACGTCGAAGTCCGCGATGACGCCTTCGCGCATCGGGCGGATCGCCTCGATCGAGCCGGGCGTCCGGCCCAGCATCAGTTTCGCGTCCTCGCCCACGGCGAGCACTTTCTTGACGCCGTCCTTGACGTGATAGGCCACCACTGAAGGTTCCGAGAGGATGACACCCCGGCCTTTCACATAAACAAGCGTGTTGGCGGTTCCGAGGTCAATCGCCATATCCGACGAAAAGAGCCCCGGCATCGTGTCGAAAATTCCCATGATGTCCTGCTGCTGTCCCGCATAACCCCAAGCCCCCGCGACTCTGCCGAGCGGGGGGCCGTGGGCCCTTATAGGAAAAGGCTCTGCGCAGGAAAAGGCCCATGCCGGGCGCGATGGGCGCTATTCCGCTTTTCTGCGAACACGGATATGAGAGCGCCATGCTGTCGTATCAACACGCCTATCACGCGGGCAATCCCGCAGACGTCCACAAGCACGCCCTGCTGGCCTCGGTGCTGTCCTACCTCTGCGGCAAGGACAAGCCCCTCACCTACATGGAAACCCATTCCGGGAGAGCCCTTTACCGCCTCGACGGGGCCGAGGCGCTCAAGACCGGGGAGGCGGCACAGGGGGTGGGGCGGCTGCTCGACGCGCTGCCGGCGGATCACCCCTATCTGCGGGCGCTGGCGGCCGTGCGCGCGGCCGAGGGCCCCGAGGCCTATCCCGGCTCGCCCCGGATCGCGGCGGAGTTCCTGCGTCCCGATGACCGGATGCACCTCGCGGAGCTGCATCCGCAGGAGTTCGAGGCGCTGCGCGAGGCGATGAAGGGCAGGGGCGCGAAGCTGCACCGGCAGGACGGGTTCGAGATGGCGCTCTCCGTGGCGCCGCCAGAGCCGCGCCGCGGCCTGCTGCTGATCGACCCGAGCTGGGAAGTGAAGTCGGATTATACCAGCCTGCCGATCTTCCTCTCGAAGCTGCACCGGATCTGGAACGTGGGCGTGGTGCTGCTGTGGTATCCGATCCTGCGCGACGCGGTGCATCTGCCGATGCTGCGCGCCATCGAGGCGCAGGACTTCCCCGGGGCGATCCGCCACGAGGTCCGCTTCCCGCCTGTGCGCGAGGGGCACCGCATGGTGGGTTCCGGCATGTACGTGATCAACGCCCCCTGGGGGACCGAGGCCGCGCTGAAGGACATCGACCGCCTGTTCTGAGGGGGCGGCCTGGGCGCCGCGCCGCTCCGGCGGCGGGTGCGGCGCGCGTGCTGCCAAGGGCTGGGGCGCGGCATCGCCGGGGCAGGGGCTCAGGCCCGGGGCGGGCCCGGCTCAGCTTCGACTCAGGCCCCGGCCTCTTCCTTGACCCGGAAGATCGCGATGTAGAGCGCCGGCACGAAGAGCAGCGTGATCAGCGTCCCCGCGATGATGCCGCCCATCATGGCATAGGCCATCGGCCCCCAGAAGATCTGCCGCGCGATCGGTATCAGCGCGAGGCTCGCCGCCGCCGCCGTCAGCAGGATCGGGCGCGCCCGGCTGTCCGAGGCGGTGAAGACCGCATCCCAGCGGCTGAGGCCCGCGTGGCGCTGGTTCTCCACCTCGTGCACGAGGATGATCGAGTTGCGGATCAGGATGCCCACCAGCGCCAGCACCCCGAGGATCGCCACGAAGCCGAGCGGCGCCCCCGAGAGCAGCAGCGCCGCAGTGACGCCGATCAGTCCGAGCGGCGCGGCGGCCAGCACGATCAGGCTGAGCCGGAAGCTCTGCATCTGGATCATCACCAGCGTGACCATGAGCAGCAGCATGAGCGGCACCACCGCGGCGATGGGCCCGGTGCTGTCGCCGGTGCTTTCCGCCGTGCCGCCGGCCTCGACCCGGTAGCCGAGCGGCACCTCGGCGGCAAAGGCCGCGACCTCCGGGGCGAGGTCCTCGACCACCGAAAGCGGCTGGTCATCCCCGGCCATGGCGGCCTTGACGGTGATCGTGGGGCGGCGGTTGCGCTGGTAGATCACCGGCTGTTCGGTGCTGTAGACCAGAGTCGCGAGGCTGGAGAGCGGGATCGGCGTGCCGTCCGAGCTTTGCAGCTGGAGGTTGGCCAGCGCCGAGACATCCGTCCGGTCGCCCGGCTCGCCCCGGGCCACCACGTCCACGAGGTAGGTCGCATCGCGCAGCTGGGTCACGGTCTTGCCCGAGAAGACGGAGTAGAGCGCGCCCGAGACGTCCCCCACCGCCACGCCCAGCTGGCGGGCCTTGTCCTGATCCACCTCGACGCGCACCACCCGGGCCGGTTCGTTCCAGTCCGGCGCGATGGCGGTCAGCCGGTCATCGCGCGCGATGAGCGAGGTCAGCTCGCGCGCGATGCGGCGCACCTCGCCAGTGTCGGGGCCCGAGACGCGGTACTGCACCGGTTTGCCCACCGGCGGCCCGAGTTCGAGCAGCTTGGGGAAGAGCTCGACCCCCGGGAAGTCCGCCTGAAGGGCATCGATCTTGGCGCGGACCCGGTCGCGGGCCTCGATGTCCTTTGCCTGGATCACCAGCTGCCCCATGAAGGGGCCGGGCGTCGGTACGTCCAGCGTCAGCAGGAAGCGCGGCGCGCCGCGGCCGATGTAGGCCGTCCAGTGTTCAATGTCCTCGTCCCCGGCAAGGTGGCTTTCCAGCCGGGCGATGGTGCGGGTCGTGTCCTCGATGGCGCTGTTCTGGCGGGCGTTGATGTCCACCAGAAGCTCCGGCCGGTCGGAGGCGGGGAAGAACTGGAATTCGACGTGCTTCATGCCCCAGAGGCTGGTGGCGAAGATCGCCAGCGTGGCGAGGATCGCGAGGTAGGGATGGCGCATCGTGGTCTTCAGCGCACCGTGGAAGCCACGGCGCAATCGGCCGGGCTCCGGGTTGTGGTGCTTCATGGTCTTGGGCAGGAAGGTCACACCCAGAAGCGGCGCGAAGAGCACCGCCACGAACCACGACAGCATCAGCGAGACCGCGATCACCACGAAGAGCGAGAAGGTGTATTCCCCCGCCTGCGAGGCGTTGAGCCCGATGGGGATGAAGCCCACCACCGTCACCAGCGTGCCCGAGAGCATCGGGAAGGCGATCGAGGTCCAGGCGAAGGAGGCGGCCTTGGTCAGGCTGTCGCCCACCTCCAGCCGCGATATCATCGTCTCGATGGCGATCATCGCGTCATCCACCAGCAGGCCGAGGGCGATGATCAGCGCCCCGAGGGACACCCGTTGCAGGGTGATGCCCCATTGTTCCAGCACCACGAAGGTCAGCGCCAGCACCAGCGGGATCGAGAGCGTGACCACGAAGCCCGCCCGCAGGCCGAGGCTGACGAAGGTCACGGCGAGGACGATCACGATGGCCTCGACGAGGGCGCGGACGAATTCGCTCACCGCGTGATCCACCACGTCGGGCTGATCCGCGACAAGATGCATCTGGATGCCCACCGGCAGGTTGGCCTGCACCCGCGCCATCAGCGTCTTCAGCTCTTCGCCGAAGTCGAGGATATTGCCGCCCTCGGCCATGCCGATGGTCAGCGCCATGGCCTCCTGCCCGTTGAGGTGGAAGACCGACGAGGGCGGGTCCTCGTAGCCGCGGGTGATCGTGCCGAGGTCGGAGAGATTGAAGAAGCGCTCGCCCACCCGCAGGTTCACGGCAGAGAGGCTGGCCGCATCCTGGAACTGCCCGCCGACCCGGACGAGGACCTGCTCCTGCCCGGTGTCCACGATGCCCGAGGGCGAGATCGCGTTCTGGTCCTGCAGGGTCGAGATCACCTGAGACTGGTCGAGCCCGAGGGCCGCAAGCTTGCGGGTGGAGAACTCGAGGTAGATCACCTCGTCCCGGGTGCCCAGAAGCTCGACCTTGCCGGCGTCGGGCAGGGCCTGCACCTCGGTGCGGATCTCCTCGAGATAATCGCGCATCTCTCGGGGCGAGAAGCCGTCGGAGGTGAAGGCGTAGATGTTGCCGAAGACGTCGCCGAAGGAATCGTTGAAGCTGAAGCCCTGGAACTCGCTGGGGAAGTCGGCGCGGATGTCGGACATCATGTTGCGGACCTGCTGCCAGATCCGCGGGATCGCGGGCCCCCGGGTGGTGGGGGCAAGGTCGACATAGACCACCGTGGTCCCCGGCGCGGTGACCGAGCGGGTGGCGTCGAGTTCGTCCAGTTCCTCCAGCTTCTTCTCGATCCGGTCTGTGACCTGTTCACGCATCTCCTCGGTCGAGGCGCCGGGCATCGAGGCGGAGATCACCATGGTCTTGATGGTGAAGGAGGGATCTTCCTCCCGCCCGAGGCTGATGTAGCTGAGCGCGCCCGCGACCAGCGAGGCGATCATGAGATACCAGACGAAGGAGCGGTGCCGCAGCGCCCAGTCGGAGAGGTTGAAACCCGTCATTGCTGCACCCGTGCGCCGACGCTGTCGCCGTCCTTCAGTGAATTGACGCCCTTGGCGACGATCTCGTCCCCGATCTCGAGGCCGGAGAGCACCCGCAGCGTGCCGCCGGGCTCGTCCTCCGTCTCGATCTCCACGGCGCTGACGGTGCCCGTGTCGCCGTCGCCGTCGCGGGTGATGCGCCAGACCGTCGGCGTGGCGCGGTCGCGGATCAGCAGGGCGGGGGGGATCGTCAGCCGTTCCTCCCGCCCGCCGGTCAGCCGCACCACGACGAGCGCGCCGAGGCGCATCCCCTCGGGCGGGCTGTCGAGCGCGATATGGGCGCGGCGGGTCAGCGTAGTGGCATCGGCCACCGGGTCGATCTCGGTCAAGGTGCCGGTGGTGCGGATGCCCGGCGTCACGCGGGAGCTGACCTCGAAGACGTCACCGGGGCGCAGCACGCGGGCGGCGGCCTCGGCCACGTCGATCACGGCCTCGCGCTCGCCGGTGGCGGCGATGTGCAGCACGGCCTGACCGGCGCTGACGACGGTGCCGGGCTCCTCGTAGGTCTCGGTGATGACGCCGTCGCGGGGGGCCTTCAGCTCGGTATGGGTCAGCGCGTCCTCGGCCCGTTTCAGGGCGGCCCGGGCGCGGGCCCGCTCGGCCTCGGCGGCGGCAAGGCCGCGCTGGGCTTCCTCGAGGTCGGACTGGCTGGCCACGCCGCGCGCCTGCAGGGCGGACACCCGGTCGAGCGTATGCTGGGCGGTCTCCAGCTGCACCTCGGCGGCGCTGACGCCGGCGGCGGCGGAGCGGCGCGTGTTCTCGAGGTCGGAGCCGTCGAGGCTGGCGAGCAACTCGCCCGCGCTGACCGTGTCGCCGACCGAGGCGGGGCGCGTGATGATCCGGCCCGCGGTCAGGAAGCCGAGGTCGCTCTCGGTCGCGGCGGTGACGGTGCCGGTAGTGCCGCGTGCCTCGATGGTCGAGGGCGTGACGAGGATCGAGACAACGGGGCGGGGGCCATAGTCTAGCGGGGCCTCCTCCTTGCAGGCGGCGAGGAGGGGGATCAGGGCGAGGGCGAGGAGGGCCTTGGGGAGGAAGGGTAGTGCTGGCTTGGGATTGCCTTTGTGGCGATGCGACAGGGGGCAGTGCCGGGGCGTCGCGCTGCCATGCGCTGCGGTCGTGGTGGCAGCGGTCATGTCGTCACGTCTGTAAGGTATGCGAAGGGCAGCGCCGTCCCGCGGGGTGGCGCGATCGCGCCGCCCCATGGGGGCGGGTCGGCGCTGCCCGGCCTGCGGCCCGGCGGAACCTTCTTGAGAGGTTTGGTGCGCGGTCAGGAGAGACCGGGTGCTTCTATGTGTTCCATCGACACGATGAGTTCTGTCGATGGCCGCGAGGGAGGACACGTCAGGCCATACCGTGCAACGCGTACCCCCAACCATGCCCTTCGGCATCGTCCCCGCCCGGCGCGCGCCCGCACCAAACCACTGCGACTCGAAAAAGCGCGACCCGAAAAACCGCATCCCCATCACTCGCCCTCCACCACGCGCAGGGCCCGGCCCGGGAACACCAGATGCGCCCCCTTCACCACGACCTCCGCGCCTTCGGTCACGCCGTCCGAGATCAGCACCCGGTCGGTCTGGTAGCGCTCCACCGTCACCGGCGTCAGCGACGCCGTCCCGTCCGGGCCCATCACCCAGACCGCAGGCCCGCTCTCGTCCGAGGTCAGCGCCTCCCACGGCAGGGCGGCGGTGTCGGGGATATCGAAGAGCACCGTCCCGCTGATCGCCGCCCCCAGCGGGATCGCCGCCGGGCCCGCGTCCAGCGCCACCTTCACCGCGACCGAGCCGTTGGTCGGGTCGATCATCGGCGAGATCTCGGACACGGTGCCGGTGATCGGCAGCGCGGGTTCGTCCAGCAGGCTGAAGCTCATCTCGCGGGCATGGACGGCCTCGTCCACATAGCCCTCGGGCGTGTAGAACAGCGCCACAACGCCGCGATCCGCCGCCAGCTCCAGCACCGCCGTGGCGGCGCCGACGATCTGGCCGGGATCGGCATTGCGGGCGGTCACCGTGCCGTCGAAGGGCGCGGTCAGCCGGGTCTCGTCAAGGGTGATCTGCGCCTGCTCGACGCTGGCGCGGGCCTGTTCGACACTGGAGACGGCGGTGCGGAAGCTTTCGCGCGCGCTGTCGAGCGTTGCGCCGGTGGTCACGCCCCGGTCGTACATGGCGCCCTGTCGGGTGTACTCCTGCTCGGCCCGGTCGCGGTTGGCCTCGGCCGCGCGCAGCTGCGCCTGCGCCTCGCGCAGCGCCTCCTGCGCCTGCCGGTCGTCGATCCGGCCAAGCTCCTGCCCCTCGGTGACACGGTCGCCCACGTCCACCGCAAGCGCGACGATGCGCCCGCCGTCGCGGAAGGCCATGTCGGCGCTGTCCTTCGCCTCGGTCACGCCGGTCAGCGTGGCGCTGATCGTGACCGGGGCGAAATCGGCGCGCACCACGGTGACGGGCAGGGCGCCTGCCTCCTGCGCCACGGCAAGGCCGGGCGCACACACCAAGAAGGACGACAGAAGAAGACGCGGCAGGCGGGGAGCAGGGGGCATGATCGGACCCTTTCGCGGCAGGAGTGCCGACGTGGTAGCAGCCGCGCCCCTCTGCATCAACAGTTTTGGAACGATCGTTTCAAATTCGTTGCCGCCCCGGGCGGTGCTCTGGTATGACGGGGCATGACCGGCTGCCCCTTCTCCCCCGCCCGGCCCGAGCGCCAGCAGGCGCGCAGCGAGGCCAAGCGCACCCGCCTGATCGAGGCGGGCATCGCCGCTTTCGGCACCCATGGCTACGAAGGCGCCAGCCTGCGCGACATCGCCAGGCGCAGCGGGGCGGGGCTGGCGGCGGTCTCCTACCACTTCGGCGGCAAGCGGGAGCTCTACCTCGCCTGCGCGGGGCAGATTGCCGAGAACGTCCGCGGGGTGACGGCCAACGTGCGCAGCGCGCTCTCCACGCAGGCCCCGCCGCTGGCCCGGGTCGAGGCGGCGCTGGAGGCGACCGTGCGCAATATCCTGCAGGAGAAGCCGCAGCAGGACTGGCCGCGCTTCTTCATGCGCTGCGAGGCGGAGGACGCCGAGGCCTTTGGCATCATCTTCGAGGGCGCGCTCTCCGAGATCATCGCGGGTCTGGCGCAGGCGCTGTCAGAGACGCCCATGGCGCGGCTGGGGGAGGATGAGCTGCGGTTCCGCATCGGGGCGCTGATCATCATGTGCTTCAGCCTGCGCAGCCACTCCAACTTCGGCTTCGCCGCACTGGGGCAGGGGCCGGACGAGAGGGACCGGCCCGAGGCGCTCGCCCTGCGGCTGAAGCGGCTCTACCTGCCGGAACTGATGGATCAGGCCACCTGAGCGCGACGCTGGTCGATCAGCAGGTCCGTCGCCATCGCCCCGATCCACATGCAGAAGAGCGCAAGCCACGCGGTGCCCGCGAGGATCGAGGTGCCGGTAACGCCCGCGCCGATGGCGCAGCCCCCCGCCAGCATCCCGCCGAAGCCCATCAGCGCGGCCCCGGTCAGGGCGCGGCGCATCGGGCCTTCACCCTCGAACCCCTGAAAGCGGAATTCGCCCGCCAGCAGCGAGGCGGCGAGCGCCCCGATCACCACGCCGGGCACGAGGCCGATGTCGAACTCCAGCATCCGCGCCCGGTCCAGCAGGAACATCAGGGTGTGGGCGGAGGGGCCGGTGAAGGTGACGCTTTCCACCTGCATCGGCTCGAAGCTGACCGAGGCGAGGGTGAAGGTCAGCACCCAGCCCACGGCGACCGAGAAGCCGACGCCCGAGGCAAAGACGAGCCGCGCTGCCCCGATCCGGTTGCGCCGGGCGATCCCGAGGGCAGCGGCCGCGAAGATCAGCCCGAGGGCGAGCCCGCCCCAGTCGGGCAGATGCAGCGCTGTGCCGAGGTCGAGGTTGCGGCCGCCGGTCGTGGTCCATAGAGCGGCCAGCCGGTCGCGCAGCGGGCTGAGCACGCCGCCGAGGCTCATCTGCGCCACCACGGCGAAGACGAGGCCCGAGACCAGCGAGCGCAGGTTGCCCGTCGAGGCCAGCACCAGCAGCCGGCCCGAGCAGCCCCGCGCCATGACCATTCCCGCGCCGAAGATCAGCCCGCCGATCACCGCGCCGGACCAGCTGCCCGGCACGGCCATCATGCGCGCCTCCTCGGTCCGCATCAGCCCGGCCAGCTGCGCGCCCTGCACCCAGACGAGTGCGGTGGAGAAGGTCAGCAGCCAGACAGCGACCTTGTCGCCCATGGCGCCGCGGGCGAATTCCACCGTCGCGGCCCGCAGGCAGAAGCGCGAGCGCTGTGCCGCGACGCCGAAGATCAGCCCGGTCAGCAGCCCCAGCACCGCGGCCGAGGGCCGCTCTCCGATGCTTTCCACCAGCGTGACGATATCCATGGCATGCCTCCTTGGGCCTCGCCGGGCCTCCCCCGCCCGCTTTGGCGGGTGTCTCCATGGGGCAGGGCTATGCCATGCTCATATTCATATTGCATTGATTCAGATCAGCGCCACTCGCCAAGTCACAATCCCGCGCGTAAACGTCTCGCATGACCCAAGCGACTCACCCCACGGCCCCCTCGGCCGCGCCCCGCTGGAAGCAGCCCATCGTCCTGCTCTTCGTCATGGCCGCCGCCATGCCGATCTCCTTTGCCACATGGTCCGCGCTGCTGAACAACTTCGTCATCGACGTGGCGCAGTTCGATGGCTCGGACATCGGCTGGCTGCACACGGTGCGCGAGATCCCGGGCTTCCTCGCCATCGGGGTGATCGTCCTGCTGCTGCTCTTCAAGGAACAGTTCCTCGGCCTGCTGTCGCTGCTGCTGTTGGGGGTGGCGACGGCGGTGACGGCGTGGTTCCCCACCTTCGGGGGGATCATGATCATCACGCTACTCTCCTCCATCGGGTTCCACTACTACGAGACGGTGAACCAGTCGCTGCAACTGCAGTGGCTGCCCAAGAAGGACGCGCCCCGGATCATGGGCAAGCTGCTGGCGACCGGCTCGGCGGCGACGCTGGTGTCCTACGGGCTGATCGTCGTGCTCTGGGACCCGCTCGGGCTGACCTACAACATCGTCTACATGGTCGCGGGCGGGGTCACCTCGGTGATCGCCATTGCGGCCATGGTGCTCTTCCCCAGCTTTGCCGCGCCGAACCCGCAGCTGAAAAAATTCGTGCTGCGCCGGCGCTACTGGCTCTATTACGTGCTGCAATTCATGGCGGGCGCCCGGCGGCAGATCTTCGTGGTCTTCGCGGGCTTCATGATGGTCGAGCGCTTCGGCTTCGACGTGCACGAGGTGACGGGGCTCTTCCTGATCACCCTGACCTCGAACGTCTTCATCGCGCCGCTGATCGGCCGCGCCGTGGGCCGCTTCGGCGAGCGCCGCACGCTGCTCTTCGAATACTGCGGGCTGGTCACGGTCTTCTCGCTCTACGGCGGGATCTACTACTTCGGCTGGGGCGTGGTGATCGCCTCCACCCTCTACGTGATCGACAACCTGCTCTTTGCCATGGCGCTGGCGCTGAAGACCTACTTCCAGAAAATCGCCGATCCGCAGGACATCGCGCCGACCGCGGCCGTGGCCTTCACGATCAACCATATCGCGGCGGTCTTCCTGCCGGCGGGCCTCGGCTACCTCTGGCTGATCTCGCCCGCGGCGGTCTTCGGCCTCGCCGCCAGCTTTGCCGCCGGCAGCTTCTGCCTCGCGCTGCTGATCCCGCGCCACCCCGAGCCGGGCTTCGAGACGATCTTCCAGCGCCGCCTGATGACCGGTGCCGCAGAGTAAGCCCCTGGCCGCACCGCCGGCCCGCTTCCTGACCGGCTCCACCATGCGGCACGTGGTGGTCATGACGCTGTCCGGCTCGCTGGGTCTCAGCTTCATGTTCCTCGTGGATTTCATGGCGCTGTTCTGGGTCGGCCAGCTGCGGGTCGAGGCGCTGGTCGCGGCCATAGGCTATGCCTGGACGATCCAGTTCTTCCTGATGTCGATCTCCATCGGCATGAACATCGGGGCCAATGCGCTCGTCTCGCGCGCCCTTGGCGCCGATGACCGGGCGCGGGCGCGGCGCATCGCCACCAGCGCGATGATCTACATGGTCCTCACCATGGCGACGCTCGCCGCGGCGGCCTGGCTGCTGCGCCGCCCGCTGCTGGAGGCCTCCGGCGCGCAGGGCGAGGTGCTGGAGGTGGCCTACCGCTTCCTCGGGATCTCGCTGCCCTCGCTGCCGATGATCGCCGTCGGCATGTGCTCGGGCGCGGTGCTGCGGGCGCTTGGCGATGCCTGGCGCACCATGGCCACCACGCTGGCGGGCGGGATCGTGGCGATCCTGCTGGACCCGGTGCTGATCCTCTGGGCAGGCTGGGGCGTGGACGGGGCGGCCTTCTCGATCGTGGTGTCGCGCGGGATCGTGGCGGGGCTCGGCTTCTGGTGGGTGGTGCGCCACCACGACATGCTGGCGCCGCCCTCGCTGCGCAACATGCGCAACATGATCGGGCCCTACGTGGCCATCGCCGTGCCCGCGCTGCTGGCGCAGATGTCCAACCCCTTCGGCAACTGGGCCCTGACCCGCGCCATGGCCGAGCAGGGCGACAGCGCGGTCGCAGGTCTCGGCGTGGTGCTGCGGCTGATGATCCTCGTCTTCGGGGGGATCTTCGCGCTCTCCGGGGCGATCGGCGGCATCTTTGGCCAGAACTACGGCGCCCGCCGGCTGGACCGCGTGGCCACGGCCTATCGCGATGCTCTGATCTTCTGCGTGCTCTACGCGCTCGTGGCCTGGGTGCTGCTCTTCGCGGCCAGCGGGGCCATCGTCCGGGGCTTCGGCCTGTCCGAGGAGGGCGCCGAGGTGGTGCTCTTCTTCTGCCGGATGACCGCATGGTCGCTTGCGCTCGCCGGGGCGGTCTACGTGGCGGGGGCGGCATTCAACAACCTCGGGCGGCCGATCCTCTCGACGGCCTCCGCCTGGACCCGGGACGCGGTGATCACGCTGCCCGCGGCCTTCTGGCTGGGCCATGTCGCCGGGGCGGAGGGCGTGCTGGTGGCGCAGCTTCTCGCGAATGTCTCCATCGGGCTGCTGGCGGGCTGGCTCGGCTGGCGCCACATCGCCCGTCTGCGTCGGACCTTCCCGGCGGTCTGATCCGGCCGGCAGCGCTGTCCGCCTGGCCCGGGCGTCGGACTCCCGGAGGCCGGGGCAGGGGCGCCGCCACCCTCACGCCCCTTGACCTTATGGCTCGCGCCGCCTAACCGGGCCGAAACCCGCAGGAGCACGCCATGACCACCTTCACCGCTTTCACCACCCTTCCCGGCAAGGCCCAGGCCGAGGGCCTCGGCGAAGCCATGGAGCGTCTGGACCCGGAGCCTTACGGTGTGGGCGTCTTCGAACTGGAAGATGACTCCGGTCTCTGGGAGGTGGGCGGCTATTTCACCGAGGCCCCCGACGAGGCCGGTCTCGCCGTGCTGGCCGCGGCCTTCGGGGCGAAACCCTTCGCCGTCTCCGAACTGCCCGAGACCGACTGGGTCGCCAAGGTGAAGCGTGAACTGGCCCCGGTGCAAGCCGGTCGCTTCTTCCTCTATGGCTCGCACGACGCCGACAAGGTCCCCGAGGGCGTCGAGCCCCTGCTGATCGAGGCCGCCATGGCCTTCGGCACCGGCCACCATGGCACCACGCTGGGCTGCCTGCGCGCGCTCGACCGTCTGGCGACCGAGGGTTTCTCGACCGACCGCACCGCCGACATCGGTTGCGGCACCGCCGTGCTGGCCATGGCCGCCGCGCGGATCTGGCCCGGGGTGCCCGTGGCCTCCGACATCGACCCGGTGGCCGTGGACGTGGCCGAGGCGAACCTCGCCGCCAACGACATGGCCGGGACCGTGACCTGCCTCGAGGCCACCGGCTTCGACCATCCGCGGATCGCCGAGGGCGCGCCCTATGGCCTGATCTTTGCCAATATCCTCAAGGGCCCGCTGGTGGACCTGGCGCCCGACCTCTCGGCGCATCTGGCACCCGGCGGCTATGCGATCCTCTCGGGCATCCTGAACGAGCAGGCGGACGAGGTGAAGGCGGCCTATGGCGCGCAGGGCTGCGCGCTGCACTTCGAGGAAGTCATCGGCGACTGGACCACGCTGACGCTGATCAAGGCCGCCTGATCCGGCACAGGTTGAGCCGGCGTGGGCAGTTCCCCTGCGGGCCGATCCCGCAGGGGCCGATCCCCTTGGCTGGGGTCCCGCAGGGGCTGACGCCGATCCGATTCAGGGCCTCTCCGATCCCTAATTTGGCCGCATTCCTCGCGGATAACCCTCGCTGACCGGTGGGGGCCGGCTCGGAGAGGTCAACTCGGAGAAGTCACAATGGGTAGTGTCAAAGTGCGGTCCTTCGAGGACCGCGTCCGGTCCATCGACCGCAAGCGCCAGACGATGGACAGCAACGGATATCGCGCCGTGCTGGGCCGCGACGGGCTTCTGGAAATGAAAGCAAAGCGGCGGTTGCCGCGGCTTTTGCTGCCGCTGCGCCTGCTGCTGGCGGTCGCGGTCATGATGACCGTGTTCAAGGTCTTCCTGATGCTGCGACTGGGGGAGGCCAGCTACGTGGCCCATCTCGACAGCCTGCGCGCAGGCGGCCTGATCGAACGTGCCGGTGCCTGGGTGATGCAGGCGGATGTGGTCACGCTCTGGCTCGCGCAGCTCTTTGCGTCGCTTGGCGGCTGATCGTCACGTTTCGTCCCGCAGGGCCGCCGATGGGCCGTCTCGTGAGACATCAAAAAAGCCGCGTCCCTGGTGGGCGCGGCTTTTTCGGATCCGGGGGGCCATCTGAGGTGGCGCTATCCGGTTATCTGCCTGTCGGTCCTGCGGACAGACCATCAGCGGAAAACGCTGACGCGGTCGATGTCGCGGCGGGTCAGGCCGATATCGTCGAGTTCACGATCCGAGAGCTTCGACAGGGCGTTGCGGGTCACACGGGCGTCGTTCCAGTCGGAGATCGCGGCGAGCAGCGTCGAGATGGCGCGGCCCATGCGGCCGTAGAGGGCAGTGGCGTCGGTTTTCGGGGCAGCAATGTAGAAGGCACCCATGGTGTCAGTCCTTGTATATGGGGTTGATCATTCGTCTGATCGGCAAATATTTCGAGCGTGCACAAAAAACAAGCGGAGGCATTTGCAAAGCCCCGTTGCAGTCAGTGCATAGCTCATTTCTGCTATAAATATCTGAAAAAGTTATGAAAACTTTGTGCAATGCGGATGAACTCCGTGTCGCAAATTCGTTGCATGGGGTCGGTTTCGAGGGGTGTCACGCAAGATTTCACCGGATTTCGGGGTAAAATGGCGGAAATTTGCTTGACAGGCTTTGTGGCGCATCGGGCTTGGCGCGTGTTCTCCTTTCGTGCTACTTCTGGCGCAGAGCAGAGAAGATGTTGCGAAACCGCCGCAGCTCGGGCCGTCCCGGGCGTGGGATTCGCAGCGCGACAGCCGGAATCGGCGGACAGCGACGGACAGGGGCAGGTGCGATGCGTGTGATGGGAATCGATCCCGGTCTCAGGAACATGGGCTGGGGCATGATCGAGATGGAGGGCAGCCGCCTGCGCCACCTCGGAAACGGCATCTGTCACGGCGAGGGGACCGAGATGGCCCAGCGTCTGCATGCGCTGCACATCGGCCTCACCGCCGTCATCGCGGAGTACCAGCCCGAGGCGGTCGCGATCGAGAATGTCTTCGTCAACAAGGACGCCGTGGGCACGCTGAAACTGGGACAGGCGCGGGGGATCGCGCTGCTGGTGACGGCGCAGGCCGGGCTGCCGGTCGGTGAATACGCCCCCAATGCCGTCAAGAAGACCGTGGTCGGCGTCGGCCACGCCCAGAAGGAGCAGGTCGCCCACATGGTCAAGGTGCAGCTTCCCGGCGTTCACCTGGCCGGGCCCGATGCGGCGGATGCGCTCGCCATCGCGATCTGCCATGCGCACCACATCGGCTCGGCCCGGGCCGCGCTGAGGATCAGGGCATGATCGGGCGGATCGCCGGGCGGCTGGATTACCGGGCCGACGATCACGTGCTGATCGACGTGAAGGGCGTGGGCTACCTCGTCTATTGCTCCGACCGGACGCTCGCCGCCCTGCCGGGGCCGGGGGAGGCGGTGGCGCTCTATACCGATCTTCTGGTGCGCGAGGACCTGTTGCAGCTCTTCGGCTTCCCGACGCTGGTGGAGAAGGAATGGCACCGGCTGCTGATGTCGGTGCAGGGGGTGGGGGCCAAGGCCTCGCTCGCGATCCTCGGCACGCTGGGGGCGGAGGGCGTCAGCCGCGCCATCGCGCTTGCCGATGCCAATGCGATCAAGGCGGCCAAGGGCATCGGCCCCAAGACCGCGCAGCGCGTGGTGATCGAGCTGAAGGACAAGGCGCCCTCCGTCATGGCACTGGCCGGGCGCGGGGCCGCGGCCTCGCCCGCCATGCCCGATCCCGACGACATGCTGATCGAACCCGCCGAACCGGCGAAGCCCAGGCCGGCGCGCAAGCCTGCCGTGCCCTCGGCGGCCCAGACTTCCGCCGCGGCCCAGTCCGAGGCCCTGTCGGCGCTCTCCAATCTGGGCTATGCCCCCTCCGAGGCCGCCGCCGCCGTGGCACAGGCGGCGCAGGAGACCGAGGGCGCCGAGACCTCGGCCCTGATCCGCGCGGCGCTGCGCCTGCTGGCGCCGAAGCAATGAGCGCGGGCCCGACGACCGCCTGCAGGAGAGCCCCATGACCGAGCCCGACCCGACGCTGCGCCCCGAGAGGCTGCCCGAGGACGATGGCCGTGCCCTGCGCCCGCAGGGGCTGGACGAGTTCATCGGCCAGGCCGAGGCGCGCGCCAATCTCAAGATCTTCATCCAGTCTGCCCGGCAGCGCGGCGAGGCGATGGACCACACGCTGTTCCATGGCCCTCCGGGCCTCGGCAAGACGACGCTGGCACAGATCATGGCGCGCGAGCTGGGGGTGAACTTCCGCATGACCTCCGGCCCGGTGCTGGCCCGTGCCGGCGATCTGGCGGCGATCCTCACCAACCTTGAGGCGCGCGACGTCCTTTTCATCGACGAGATCCACCGGCTGAACCCGGCGGTGGAAGAGGTGCTCTACCCCGCGATGGAGGATTTCGAGCTCGACCTCGTCATCGGGGAGGGGCCCGCCGCGCGTACCGTGCGGATCGAGTTGCAGCCCTTCACGCTGGTCGGGGCGACCACGCGGCTCGGCCTTTTGACCACGCCGCTGCGCGACCGCTTCGGCATTCCCACGCGGCTTCAGTTCTACACGGTGGACGAACTGCACGAGATCGTCACCCGCAACGCCCGCCTGCTCGGCGCGCCCGCCGACGACGCGGGCGCCCATGAGATCGCCCGCCGCGCCCGGGGCACGCCCCGGATTGCGGGTCGCCTGCTGCGCCGGGTGGTGGATTTCGCCGTGGTGGAGGGCGATGGGCGGATCACGCAGGCCCTGGCCGACAACGCGCTGACCCGTCTGGGCGTCGATCAGTTGGGCCTCGACGGGGCCGACAGGCGTTACCTGCGGATGATCGGCGAAGGCTACCAGGGCGGGCCGGTGGGCATCGAGACGCTGGCCGCCGCCCTCTCGGAGAGCCGCGATGCGCTGGAAGAGGTGATCGAGCCCTACCTGCTGCAGCAGACGCTGATCCAGCGCACGCCGCGGGGCCGGATGCTGGCGCAGCGTGGCTGGCAGCACCTTGGCCTGACACCGCCGCGCCCGCCGGGGCAGGCGGATTTCTTCGACGGATAGGTCATGGATATCGCCACGCTCTCCGCCCGCGCCGTCGCGGTGAACCACCTGTATGTCGAGGCCTTCGGGGTGGAGCGAGACGGGCTCTTCCTCCTCGGCAAGCTCTCGGAAGAGGCGGGCGAGGTGGCGGGCGCCTATCTCAAGCTGCACGGTCGCGCCCGGGGCAGCGATGCGGCTCCCGAGGCCCTGCGCGCCGATCTCGCGGCCGAGATGGCGGATTTGCTGGGGTTCCTGCTCTGCCTCGCGGCGGAGGAGGGGGTGGACCTCGCCACGGCTTTCGAGGAGAAGTGGGGCCGCTATCTGGAGGCCCCATGATCGACCCACGTCCGACCCCCGAAGAGGTCACCGCGCTTTTCACCGCCGCTGACGGCAGCTTCCGCTTTGCCCGCTGGGAGCGGCCCATCGTGCCCGTGATCATGGGCGTCGATGACGAGAGCCTGCCGGTACTCAAGGGCGCGATCGAGGCGGTGGTGGCCAGTGCCGGGCACAAGATGTCCGACATGGACCCGGAACTGGGCGTGAACCTGATGGTCTTCTTCCTGCGCGACTGGCAGGAACTGGCCGCTCTGCCTGACCTGCACCACCTGATCCCCGGTCTCGACGATCTGCTGGGGCGGTTGGAGGCGGCGGATGCCAAGCAATACCGCCTGTTCCGGTTCGAGAAGAGCGGCGCGATCCGCGCGGCCTTCGTCTTTGTCCGCCTGACCGGCGAGATGGCCGAACAACCGGCCGAGACGCTGGCACTCGACCAGGCGCTGCGCGCGCTGATGCTCTGGTCCGAGACGGCCTTTGCCGAGCAGAGCCCGCTGGTCGCCGATCCGCAGGGCAACGCGCTGCTGCGGCCCGAGATCGCGGCGGTGCTGGCCTCTGCCTACGATCCGCTGCTGCCCTCGGCCTCCGAGGACCCCAGCCACGCCATGCGGCTTTCGGCGCGGGCGACGCTGAAGCTCGCGTCGGCAGACTGGGAAGACGAATAACCTTTCTGCACCATTCGCGTTGCTGCGCTGCAGCGCAGGCTGGCCAAAGCGGACAGAATGTGCTCTCTGTGCTCAGAAGGGGCGCCCGGGTAGAGTGTGGGCGTCGGGTTAAAGAGTATCTTTGTTGTTTCGACCCAGACCTGAAAACAGGCAGGCAGAGACACAGGCATGGCTTACCGGATCCTGGGGTACGACCTCGCGGATGTGCAGATCGTTTCGGGCGCAGACCCGTTCGCGGATGACGTCAACCCCAATGACAGCGCCGTCGGCAGCGTCTTTCGTCTCAACGCCGGGGCGACGCCGGACGTGATCGAGGTCATCGACGATGATGACACTTTCGACGACGGCGATACGGATCAGGACCTGCGTGACAGCCTCACGCAGGATGGCGGGACGGCCCCCGCCGGAGAGCGGATCACGCCGGAGTACTCCTATGTGATCCGGCCCGTGGGCTCTTCCGATCCGGCGGACAACATCACGATCTACGTCTATGAACTGGGCCTCGACGGCGACGGCGACGGCTTTGCCTCCACCGCGCGGATCAAGCCGGGCGTGGACTACCAGATCATCGCCGTGGATGACGACCATCCCAGCGTGGCGGCCAGCGACCTGTTCGTCTGCTTCGCCGCCGGCACCCGCATTCGGACCCCGCAGGGCGACGTCCCGGTCGAGCAGCTGCAGCCCGGCGATCTGGTCATGACGCTGGACGAGGGCCCGCAGCCCCTGCGCTGGAGCGGCGCGCGGCGGATCGGCAAGAAGCGTCTCGCGGAGGCGCCGGAGGCCTGCCCGGTGAAGATCCGGCGCGGTGCCCTTGGCGGCGGTCTGCCGAAGCGGGCGCTCGTGGTTTCCCCGCAGCACCGGCTGATGGTCCGTTCCGCCATCGCGGGCCGCATGTTCGGTGCGCAGGAGGTGCTGGTGGCCGCGGTGCAGCTGGTCGGCCTGCCGGGGATCGAGCGGTACAGGCCGAAGCATGGCGTGCACTACGTCCACCTGCGTCTTGATCGGCACCAGATCGTGCTTGCCGAAGGCGCGCCGGCCGAGACGCTGCTCTTCGCGCCCGGGTCTCTTGCGGCGCTCTCGGTCGCGCAGCGCGTCGAGTTGCGGGCGATCTTCCCGCACCTCTCCGCCTTCTTCTGCGGTGCCTCCGAGGTGCCGGCACGGCCGCTGGCGCCGGGCCGCCGGGGGCGCAACCTGCGGGCGCGCCATGCGGGGGCGGGGCGGCCGGTGCTGTTGCAAATGCCCCACCGCTGAGAGGGCAGGGCGCGGGCCGTCTTGCAGTGGCAGCGTGGGAGTGGTTCCTTGGCCGCAAAGCAGAGCTGAACCAGACGAGGATCCCGCCCATGGCCCATCTCTTCCCGCTGCGCGTCTACTACGAGGACACCGACCTCGCGGGGATCGTCTACTACGCCAACTACCTGAAATTCATCGAAAGAGCCCGGACCGAATGGGTGCGGACCCTCGGCGTGGACCAGACCGCGCTGAAGCAGGAGGAGGGCATCGTCTTTGCGGTGCGCCGGGTCGAGGCCGACTACCTGAGCCCCGCGCATTTCGATGACGAACTGGTGGTTGAGACCACGGCGGAACAGGTCTCGGGCGCGCGGATCGTGCTGCTGCAGGAGGTCAAGCGCGGCGGCGACGTGCTCTTTACCTCCCACGTGACGCTGGTTGCCCTGACGGAGACCGGTCATCCCACGCGTCTGCCGGCAAATATCCGCCTGTTGCTGCATTAAACAGCCTGCTCCGGCCCCGGCAGGGGGCCGCCGCCACACGGCAATGTGTTGGCCTTTTGACCAGATATGCGCTAGTTTCGCTGCAAACAGAGCCATAAACGGCCAACGCATAACAGGCCGAAGCAAAGAGCAGGCGGATGGAAGCAGAAACTCTCGCGGCAGCGCAGGGCATGGATTTCTCCATGTGGGCGCTTTTCGCACGTGCGACCCTGACAGTGAAACTGGTGATGATCATGCTGATCCTCGCCTCGTTCTGGTCTTGGTCGATCATCATCCAGAAAATCACCACCTACCGCGCCGCCCGGCGCGAAGCGGCGCGTTTTGATCGGGCCTTCTGGTCCGGTGAGCCGCTGGACGACCTCTATGAACAGATCGGTGCCGATCCCTCGGGGCGGGCGCAGCGCATCTTCGCCGCCGGCATGACGGAATGGCGGCGCTCGCATCGTGACGATGGCGGGCTGATCGCCGGGGCGCAGGCCCGGATCGACCGCGCCATGGACGTGGCCATCGCCCGCGAGGCCGAGGGGCTTCAGGCCGGTCTGCCGGTGCTGGCCACCGTCGGCTCGGTCACGCCCTTCGTGGGTCTCTTCGGCACGGTCTGGGGCATCATGCATGCCTTCATCGGTATTGCCGAACAGCAGAACACCAACCTCGCCGTCGTGGCGCCGGGGATCGCCGAGGCGCTTCTTGCCACCGGCCTGGGCCTGCTGGCGGCCATTCCCGCGGTGATCTTCTACAACAAGATCAGCACCGACGCGGACCGGATCATCGGCGGCTACGAGGCCTTTGCCGACGAATTCTCGACCATCCTCTCGCGCCAGCTGGACGCCTGAGCCATGGGCGCGGGTGTCATGCAAAAGGGCGGCGGCGGAGGCCGCCGGGGACGGCGTCACGGGGGCCGTGCGCGCCCCATGGCCGAAATCAACGTCACGCCCTTCGTGGACGTGATGCTGGTGCTGCTGATCATCTTCATGGTCGCAGCCCCCCTGATGGTGGTCGGCGTGCCTGTGGAATTGCCCAAGACCGCCGCCGAGGCGCTGCCCGGCGAGCAGGAGGAGCCGCTCTCGGTCACCGTGACCGCGGCTGGCACCGTGATGATCCAGACCACCGAGGTGCCCCGGGACGAGCTGATCGACCGGCTGCGCGGCATCGCCGCCGAACGCGCCTCGGACCGGGTCTACCTGCGGGCGGACGGGACGGTGCCCTATGCCGAGATCATGCAGGTCATGGGCGCGATGAACCGCGGCGGCTTCAGCAACATCGGCCTCGTGACCGATGGCAATGGTCCGACGCTCGACAGCCCCACCGGGGCCGCGGGTTCGAACTGACCTTTCCATGAACACGGGACAGATCATATCCGGCGTGGGCCATGTAGGGCTCATCGGCTGGCTGCTTTTTGGCGGCATCTCGCCCGCGCGCCCGCCCGAGGTGGTGACCGAGGTTTCGGTCGTCACATCGGAGGAATTCGCGCGGTTGTCCGGCCAGACCGCCCCCGAGACGGAGACCGAGGCCCCCACGCCCGAGGGCCCGGCGGAGCCTGCCGTGACCCCCGACCCGGAGCCGGCGCCCGAACCCGCCGCGGAACCCGAACCTGCGCCCGCACCGGAGCCCGAGCCTGAGCCGGAACCGGCCCCAGAACCTGAGCCGGCGCCCGAACCGGAGCCCGCCCCGCAGCCGGAACCGCCCCAGCCGGAGCCGATGCAGGAGGTGGCCACACCTGAACCTGCGCCCGAGCCGGTGCCCGATCCGACGCCGCCCGCGGCGCCGCGCGTGGCCTCGCGCCCGCAGGAGCGGCCCAGCATCGACGCCGCGCCTGCCGAGATCGTGCAGCGGGAAACCACGCCTGAGCCCGCCCCGGAGGTGGAGCCCGAACCCGTGCCCGAGGTCGAGGAAACCGCGCCCCCCGAGGCGACGACCGAGATCGTGACCGAGGCGGAGCGCCCGCAGAACGCGGCGCCCACCACCTCGCTGCGCCCGCAGACCCGCCCGCAGCGGCCCGCCGCCGCGCCGAAGCCCGAGCCGACCCAGACCGCCGAGGCCGAGCCCGAGCCGAAACCCGAACCGAAACCGGAGCCCAAGACCGAGCCCAGACCGCAGAGCAACTCCAACAGCTCCGCGGTGGAGGATGCCTTGGCCAAGGCGCTCGCCGGTGGCGAGACGCCCGCGGAAACCCCGGCCGCGCCCCAGCGGCCCGCCGGCCCGCCGATGACGGCGAGCGAGCGCGAGGCGCTGCGCGTCGCAGTCTCGTCGTGCTGGAACGTGGGCTCGCTCTCCTCCGAGGCGCTGCGCACCACGGTCATCGTGTCCCTCGCGATGAACGAGAACGGCACGCCACAGGGCGAGACGATCCGCATGGTGTCCTACAGCGGGGGCGGCGAAGCGGCGGCGCGGCAGGCGTTCGAGGCCGCGCGGCGGGCAATCATCCGCTGCGGTGCGCGCGGATTTGACCTGCCGCGTGACAAGTACAGTTCGTGGCGTGACATTGAAATGACATTCAACCCGGAGAAGATGCGGTACAAATGAGCAAGATCACCGGACCCCTCACCGGCCTTTTGGCCGCCGCCAGCCTCGCGCTGATGACCCCCGCCGTGGCCTCCGCCCAGTCGGGCCCCCTCAGGATCGAGATCACCGACGGCGTAATCGAACCGATGCCCTACGCGGTGCCGGATTTCGTGCCCGAAAGCGGCGCGGCCACGGAGATGGCGCAGCAGTTGGCCCGCGTCGTGGCCGATGACCTCAGCGGCACGGGGCTGTTCCGGGAAATCCCGGCAAGCGCCCATATCTCGCGGATCACCAGCTTCTCCTCCCCGGTGCAATATGCCGACTGGAAGGCGATCAACGCGCAGGCACTGATCACCGGCGCCGTCTCGGTGCAGGGCGACCGGGTGACCGTGAAGTTCCGCGTCTACGACGTCTTCTCGGGCAAGGAACTGGGCTCGGGCCTGCAATTCGCGGGCACCACCGCCGGCTGGCGCCGCATGGCGCACAAGGTGGCCGATGCGGTCTATTCCCGGATCACAGGCGAAGGCGGCTATTTCGACAGCCGCGTCGTCTACGTGGCCGAGACCGGGCCCAAGGACGACCGCCGCAAGCGTCTGGCGATCATGGACTACGATGGCGCCAACGTGAAATACCTGACCGAGAGCGGCTCCATCGTGCTGGCGCCCCGGTTCTCGCCCACCGGCGACCGGGTGCTCTACACCAGCTACGAGAGCGGCTTCCCCCGGATCTATGTCCTCGACGTGGCCAACGTGGGCCGGCGCGAGTTGCAGACCCAGGGCGGCAACATGGCCTTCTCGCCCCGCTTCGCGCCCGACGGGCGCACGGTGCTCTACTCGCTGGAAACCGGCGGCAACACCGACATCTACGCCCTCGACAGCGCGACCGGGCAGAGCCGCCGGCTGACCGATGCCCCTTCGATCGAGACCGCGCCCAGCTTCTCGCCTGACGGCACGCAGGTGGTCTTCGAAAGCGACCGCTCGGGGAGCCAGCAGCTCTACGTCATGCCGGTGACAGGTGGCGAGGCCACGCGGATCAGCTTCGGGCAGGGCCGTTACGGCACGCCCGTCTGGTCGCCCCGCGGCGACCTGATCGCCTTCACCAAGCAGAACAAGGGCCGGTTCCACATCGGCGTCATGCGCACCGATGGCTCGGAGGAGCGTCTCCTCACGGCCTCGTTCCTTGACGAGAGCCCGACCTGGGCCCCGAATGGCCGGGTGATCATGTTCACCCGTGAGACCCAGGGCGCGCAGGGCCAGTCCTCGCTCTATTCCGTCGATATCTCGGGCCGCAATCTCAAGCGCGTGCGGACCGAGGGCGGCGCCTCGGACCCGTCCTGGGGCCCGCTGCAACCGTAACGCCGCTTGCATTCCTTCGGGTTGGCTGCTGTGCTAGCATCAACCCGAAAAGCATAAGAACGAGGCACGAGACGACATGAATTTCTCTACAAAAGCGGCACTTCTGCTGGCTGGCCTCTCGCTGGCCGCCTGTACCAACCCGGACCGGTTCGACAACGTCGACGGCTATGGCAATGGCGCCGGCGGCTATGGTGCCGGGGCAGGGGCCTATGGTGACGGATCGGCCAGCGATCCCAGTTCGCCCGCCTACTTCCAGCAGACCGTGGGCGACCGCGTGCTCTTCGCCGTGGACCAGTCGACGATTTCCGCCGAGGCGCAGTACACCCTCGACGGGCAGGCCGACTGGCTGATGCGCAACACCGACTACGTCTCGGTGATCGAAGGCCACGCGGACGAGCAGGGCACCCGGGAGTACAACCTTGCCCTCGGCGCGCGCCGGGCCAACGCGGTGCGCGAGTACCTGATCTCGAAAGGCGTCTCCGCTGCGCGGCTCAAGACCGTGAGCTACGGCAAGGAACGCCCGATCGAGATCTGTTCGGAGGAAGCCTGCTATGCCAAGAACCGTCGCGCGGTGACCACCATCGCCGCCGGGGCCATGGGCACCAGCTAACCTCAGCCAGTCAAGGAGACGTCGATGCGGCCTTTCGCCGGTCTGATCCTCGGGTTTGCCATCGTCCTGTCGCCGGCCCTGCCGGCGGCGGCACAGGACAGGACCGAGACCCTCGCCGATATCCGACAGGAGATGTCGGTCCTCTATGTCGAGGTGCAGAAGCTCAAGCGCGAGCTCTCCACCACCGGGGCGAGCGGGTCGCTCAACACCGGCGGCTCCGCGCTGACCCGCATCGACTCGATCGAGAGCGAGCTGCAGCGGCTGACCAACAAGACGGAGGAGCTGGAGCACCGCATCGACCGCGTGGTGACCGATGGCACCAACCGGATCGGCGATCTGGAGTTTCGGCTTGTGGAGCTCGAGGGCGGCGACGTCTCCAAGCTGGGTCAGACCACGACGCTGGGGGGCGGCGCCATGCCCGCCACCAGCGGCGGCGGCGGCCCGGCCCCCGCGCCTGCAGGCGGCGCGTCCTCCGCGCAGGGCAGCGAACTGGCGATTGGGGAAGAGGCCGATTTCCAGCGGGCGTCGGAGGCGCTCGCCAATGGTGACTTTCGCGGCGCCGCGGACCTCCTTGAGACCTTTGGCGCGACCTACCCGGGCTCGCCCCTAGAGCCCGAGGCGCGGGTCAAGCGCGGTGAGGCGCTGGAGAAGCTGGGCGAGCAGACCGAGGCCGCGCGCTCCTTCCTCGCGGCCTACACGCTGGCCCCCGACGGTCCGCTGGCACCCGGTGCGCTCTTCAACGTCGGTCGCCTGCTCGGCCAGCTGGGCAAGGCGCAGGACGCCTGTGTCACGCTGGGGCAGGTCAGCGTCCGCTATCCGGAGGCCGCGGCAGCAACCCGCGCGAACGCGGAGATGCAGTCGCTGGGCTGTTCGTGACGCAGCATGAAGAGCTGCTGAAAGAAGTCGTCGGCGGGGCCTTCCTGCCGAAGACCCCCGACCGGATCGGCATCGCCGTGTCCGGGGGCGGGGACTCGATGGCGCTGATGGTCATGCTGGCGGAGCTTCAGGCCTGCCTGCGGACCGAGCTCTTCGCCGTCACCGTGAACCACGGGCTGCGCCCGGAGGCGCGGCAGGAGGCGCTGCTGGTGGCGGAAACCGCCGCGGACCTCGGCATCAAGCATGACATTCTCACGTGGTCGGGCTGGGACGGGCAGGGCAACCTGCAGGACCGGGCCCGGCGCGCGCGCTACGACCTGCTGGCTGACTGGGCGCGGCGCAGGGGCATCCCCGTCATCGCACTGGCCCATACCGCCGACGATCAGGCCGAGACGGTGCTGATGCGGCTGGCGCGGGCCTCGGGGGCGGACGGGCTCTCGGCGATGTCGGCCCGGCGCCGTCTGGATGGCGTCACGCTGGTGCGCCCGATGCTGACGTTGCGTCGCTCCGATCTGCGCGATTTCCTGCGGGTGCGTGGCCGGACATGGGTCGAGGACCCGTCGAATTCCGACAGCCGCTATGAACGCGTCCGCATCCGCGAGGCGATGACGCTGCTGGAGCCGCTGGGGCTGACCGTGCCGGCACTCTGCAATGTGGCCGACAACCTGTCGTCGATCCGCGAGACCCTGAATTGGTACACGTTCACCGAGGCCCGCGGGCTGGTCGGCTTCGAGGCCGGCGACCTGCTGATCGCCCGGGCCGGGTTTCGCCTGCTGCGCCCTGAAATCGCCCGCCGCCTGCTGCAACGGGCCCTGATGTGGGTGGGCGGCGCGGAATATCCGCCCCGCCGCACCGCGATGCACCTGCTGCAGGAGGCGATTTCCGCCGGCACCGGCATGACCCTGATGGGCTGCCGGATCACCGTGGACACGCAGGCCATCCGGATTTTCCGGGAATTCAACGCGGTCGCACATCTCTCCGCCCCCGTGCGCGAGACATGGGACGGGCGCTGGAAACTGGACGGACCGTGGCCAGATGCTGCCGAGATCGCAGTTTTGGGGGAGGCAGGGCTTGCCGAATGCCCCGCATGGCGCGACACTGGGCTGCCGCGCGCGTCGCTGCTCGCCTCCCCAGCCGTCTGGCGCCGGGGTGTGCTGATCGCAGCGCCGCTGGCGGGACGCGCCGAGGGCTGGACCGCCACCCTCGTGAGGGACACAGAGAGTTACTTTGCCGCGCTGCTCACGGATTGAACCTGACGGCGTGAAGCTTATTTAAACCGGATAGCCCCTGTGATACGAGCCGGGGGCAACCGGAATTTGGGGAGACCTTCCTTGGGCACTGCGAAAAACTTCGCCTTCTGGATCGTGCTACTGATGCTGATCGTGGCGCTGTTCAATCTCTTCAGCGGGTCGGGCAGCACCATGCAGAGCCGCGAGATCAGCTACTCGGACTTCGTTTCGGCTGTGAATGACGACCGGGTCAGCTCGGCCACGATCGACGGCGAGCAGGTGCGGTACCGCGGGACCGACGGTCAGGACTACGTGACGATCAAGCCGGAAGACGGTGAAGTCACGCAGCTGCTTCTCGACAACAACGTCCCCGTGACCGCCAAGTCGCAGGAAGAAAGCGGCTTCCAGGCGTTCATCATCTCGCTGCTGCCGATCCTGCTGCTGATCGGCGTGTGGATCTATTTCATGAACCGGATGCAGGGCGGTGGCAAAGGCGGGGCCATGGGCTTCGGCAAGTCGCGCGCCAAGCTGCTGACCGAGAAGCACGGCCGCGTCACCTTCGACGACGTCGCCGGCATCGACGAGGCCAAGGAAGAGCTGGAGGAGATCGTCGAATTCCTCCGCAACCCGCAGAAATTCTCGCGTCTCGGCGGCAAGATCCCCAAAGGCGCGCTGCTGGTGGGCCCTCCGGGCACCGGTAAGACGCTGCTGGCCCGGGCCATCGCGGGCGAGGCGGGCGTGCCCTTCTTCACCATCTCGGGCTCCGACTTCGTCGAGATGTTCGTGGGTGTCGGTGCCTCCCGTGTCCGCGACATGTTCGAACAGGCCAAGAAGAACGCGCCCTGCATCGTCTTCATCGACGAGATCGACGCCGTGGGCCGTCACCGTGGCGCAGGCTACGGCGGGGGCAACGACGAGCGGGAGCAGACCCTCAACCAGCTGCTGGTGGAGATGGACGGCTTCGAGGCCAACGAGGGTGTGATCATCCTCGCGGCGACCAACCGCCGTGACGTTCTCGACCCCGCGCTGCTGCGTCCGGGCCGCTTCGACCGTCAGGTCACCGTGCCCAACCCCGACATCAAGGGCCGCGAGAAGATCCTCGGCGTCCACGCCCGCAAGACCCCGCTGGGCCCCGACGTCGACCTGCGCATCATCGCGCGCGGCACCCCGGGCTTCTCCGGTGCGGACCTGTCGAACCTCGTGAACGAGGCCGCGCTGATGGCCGCCCGTGTCGGCCGCCGCTTCGTGACCATGGTCGATTTCGAGAACGCCAAGGACAAGGTCATGATGGGGGCCGAGCGTCGCTCGATGGTCCTCACGCAGGACCAGAAGGAAAAGACCGCTTATCACGAGAGTGGCCACGCCGTCGTCGGCCTGACCCTGCCCAAGTGCGATCCGGTCTACAAGGCGACGATCATCCCGCGCGGCGGTGCCCTCGGCATGGTGGTCTCGCTGCCCGAGATCGACCGCCTGAACTGGCACAAGTCCGAGTGCGAGCAGAAGCTGGCCATGACCATGGCGGGCAAGGCCGCCGAGATCATGAAGTACGGCCCTGACGAAGTGTCGAACGGCCCCGCCGGCGACATTCAGCAGGCCTCCAGCCTCGCCCGTGCGATGGTGCTCCGCTGGGGCATGTCGGACAAGGTCGGCAACGTGGACTACGAACAGGCCCACGAAGGCTACATGGGCAATGGTGCCGGCGGCTTCTCCGTCTCGGCCCATACCAAGGAGCTGATCGAGGAAGAGGTGAAGCGCCTCATCGACGAGGCCTACGAGTGGGCCTACAAGATCCTCGAAGAGCAGAAGGACGAGTGGGAGCGCCTCGCGCAGGGCCTGCTGGAATACGAAACCCTGACCGGTGACGAGATCAAGCGCGTCATGAAGGGTGAGCCTCCGCAGAGCCCGGACGAGGACGACAGCTCCGACACCGGCAGCACCTCGGTCACGGCGATCCCCAAGACCAAGCCGCGCGGCAAGCCCGGCGGGATGGAGCCGGAACCCAGCGTCTGATGACCGACACTGCGAAAGATTGGAGTCCCGGGGCCTATGACAGGTTCCGGGACGTTCGTTTGAGGCCCGCGCTGGACCTGCTGGCCCGCCTCGCGCGGCCCGAGGGGCCGGTGGTGGACCTCGGCTGTGGATCGGGGGCCGCCGGGCCCGCGTTGCGCGCACTGGCAGGGCAGGCGCGGCTGACCGGCCTCGACAGCTCTCCCGCCATGCTGGCCAAGGCCGAGGCCACGGGCGCCTATGACGCGCTGGAGCAGGCCGACATCGCGCTCTGGCAGCCAGAGGTTCCGCCCGCGCTGATCTTCTCCAACGCGGCGCTGCATTGGCTGGGGGCCCATGCCACGCTGCTGCCGCGCCTTGCGGGGCTGCTGGCGCCGGGCGGCACGCTGGCGGTGCAGGTGCCGCATCAGAACAACGCCCCCTCGCATCGGATCTGGCATTCGCTGGTGGAAGAGCATTTCCCCGGCCGCTTCGATCCCGCCACGGCGCCCGGCATCGAGCGCCCCGCGACCTATCACGCGATGCTCTCGCCGCTGGGGCAGCTCGACCTCTGGGAGGTGGACTATTACCAGGTCCTGCCCAAGGCGGAGGAGGGCCACCCCGTGCGGCTCTTCACCCAGTCGACCTTTGCACGCCCGGTGCTGGACAGCCTGCCCGAGGACGAGCAGGCGCAGCTGGTCGCGCTCTACGACGAGGTGATCGAGGCGGCCTATCCGCGCTCGGCCGATGGCTCGGTGCTGTTCCCGTTCCGGCGGCTCTTCTTCACCCTGCGGCCCAGGGCCTGACGGGCAGAGACCTGGGCCTGGGGGTTGGGCCTGCGGGAACGCCGGCCTGCCGTGTCACGTTCTGGAGCATTTCCGAGGGGCGCAACCGGTGCCGACGGTCCACACGGGCAGGGAATTGATCACAAGGCAGCCTCCTGCCTGAGCGCAGGGCGGGGGTTGACACTCCGGCCCCCGTACCGGTTCATCGGGCCTTATTCCACCGCCTGAGGACAGGACATGCCCGCGCTCAAACCCACTGATTTCTCCGCCCGTATCGTCTGGCTTGGCCGCGTGCCGTCGCGCGAGGCGGCGCTCGACTCGCAGCCGGTGCAAACGCTGGCGCTGAGTTTCGCGGGGCCGGAGGGCGAGGATCACGGCGGGCTGACCCGCCCGTCCTGCAGCCGCGTCCTGTCGCAATACCCCCGCGATACGGAGATCAGGAACGTCCGGCAACTCTCGGTGATCTCTCAGGAAGAACTGGAAGCGATCGCCACGGAGATGGGCCTCGCAAGCCTCGATCCGGCGTGGCTGGGGGCGACGCTGGTGATCGCGGGCATCCCCGACTTCACCCTCGTGCCGCCGTCTTCGCGGCTACAGGGGGCACACGGGGCGACGATCACCCTTGATATGGAAAACCGCCCCTGCCAACTTCCGGCCAAGGTCATCGCCGCGCATCACCCGGAGCAGGCCCGCCTCTTCAAGCGGGCGGCGACGGGACGGCGCGGCGTGACGGCATGGGTGGAGCGGGAAGGGACGTTCACTCTCGGAGAAGAACTGCGCCTGCATGTGCCGGACCAGCCGGTCTGGCCTCATATGCAGGCGGCGCGGGGGGCTCTCGTCTGACCTCAGCCGAGCAGAAGCGCGGCGCCGAGAAGGGTCAGGGCGAAAGATGCGTGGATAACGAGCGTTGCGGCTTTCATCTTGTGTCTCCCTTTGTCATCTGTCCCCCCAACGCGCCGAAGCGACCGCGGGTTCCATGAGTCTCCGATCCGGGAGGCCGCCATGGCCCGAATGCCCCCCTCGCGAGGCGTCAGAAGGACAGGAACATGACTGCGAAGACCGACATTGAAATCGCCCGCGCCGCCAGCAAGCAGCGCATTCAGGCCATAGGTGCCAAGCTGGACATTCCCGAGGAGGCGCTGCTGCCCTATGGCCATGACAAGGCCAAGATCGCGCAGGACTTCATCGCCGGGCTCGCCGACAAGCCCGATGGCAAGCTGATCCTCGTGACCGCGATCAATCCCACGCCCGCGGGCGAGGGCAAGACGACGACCACCGTGGGTCTGGGCGACGGGCTCAATGCCATCGGCAAGCGGGCGGCGATCTGCATCCGCGAGGCCAGCCTCGGCCCCTGCTTCGGCATGAAGGGCGGCGCGGCTGGTGGCGGGCATGCGCAGGTCGTGCCGATGGAGGAGATGAACCTCCACTTCACCGGCGATTTCCATGCCATCACCTCGGCCCACAATCTGCTGGCGGCCATGGTGGACAACCACGTCTACTGGGGCAATGAGTTGGAGATCGACACCCGCCGGATCACGTGGCGCCGGGTCATGGACATGAACGACCGGGCGCTGCGCGACGTGGTGACCTCGCTGGGCGGTGTCGCCAACGGCTATCCGCGCCAGAGCGGCTTCGACATCACCGTGGCCTCCGAAGTCATGGCGATCCTCTGCCTCGCCACCTCGCTGGACGATCTTCAGGCACGCCTCGGGCGGATCATCGTCGGCTATCGCCGCGACCGGACCCCGGTGACGGCGGCGGACGTGAAGGCCGATGGCGCTATGACGGTGCTGCTGAAGGACGCGATGCAGCCGAACCTCGTCCAGACGCTGGAGAACAACCCGGCCTTCGTCCACGGCGGGCCCTTCGCCAATATCGCCCATGGCTGCAACTCTGTCATCGCGACCCGGACAGCCCTGAAGCTGGCCGATTACGTGGTGACCGAGGCTGGTTTCGGCGCCGACCTCGGGGCAGAGAAGTTCTTTGACATCAAGTGCCGCAAGGCCGGGCTGGAACCGGCGGCGGTTGTGCTGGTGGCCACGGTCCGGGCGCTGAAGATGAACGGCGGCGTGGCCCGCGCGGACCTCGGCGCCGAGGACGTGGCAGCGGTGCGGGCCGGATGTGCCAATCTGGGGCGCCATATCGAAAATCTGCAAGGCTATGGCGTGCCCGTCGTTGTGGGCATCAACCATTTCACCGGCGATACCGAGGCGGAAGTTGAAGAAGTGAAAGTCTTCTGCGCCGAACACGGGGTCGAGGCGCTGCTTTGCACCCACTGGGCCGAGGGCTCCAAGGGGATCGAGGCGCTCGCTGAGACCGTGGCGGCGCTGGCCGATGGCGGCACCGCAGAGTTCGAGACGCTCTATCCCGACGCGATGCCGCTGGCCGAGAAGATCGAGACCGTGGCCAAGCGGATCTACCGCGCGGGCAGCGTCCAGATGAGCGATGCGATCCGCAAGCAGCTGGCGGAATGGGAAGAGGCCGGGCACGGCGACCTGCCGGTCTGCATGGCCAAGACGCAATACAGCTTCTCCGCCGATCCGACCCTGCGCGGCGCGCCCGACGGGCATGACCTGCCGGTGCGCGAGGTGCGCCTTTCGGCCGGGGCGGGCTTCGTGGTGGCGATCTGCGGCGAGATCATGACCATGCCCGGACTGCCGTCGAAACCTGCCGCCGAAGCCATCCGCCTGAACGACATGGGCCAGATCGAGGGGCTGTTCTGATGCGCCTGACCCGCAAGACCCCCGCCGAGGTAGAGACCATGCCCGAGCTGCGGGCGCAGATCGACGACCTCGACCGGGAATTGATCGCATTGCTCGCGGAACGTCAGCGCCACATCGACCGGGCGGCGCAGCTCAAGCCCGCGCTCGGCTGGCCGGCCCGGATCGACGAGCGGGTCGAGGAAGTGGTGGCCAAGGTCGAGGCGACGGCAGAGGAGTTGGGCTTCGATCCGGCCCTGGCTGGCGCGCTGTGGCGGCAGATGATCGACGAGGCGATCGCCCGCGAAGAACGGCTGATGGCCGGGCGGCGCTGAGCGCCGGACCCGGGCGGGGCTGCGCGCCGAGGTCTGCCGAACCTGATCGGGCGTCGCCGTGGCGGCGCCCTTTTTCGTGCTTTTTCGTGCCGGGCGTGGCGGCCCGGTCCGCTCTCGTGGAGTGTCAGAGCCGCGGAGGGGACGACATCCCCACCTCGCATGCGCCCTTGCCTGTCCCGTGCACTGTGGCCCCCCCGGGCGGGGGCGTCGCGCCGCGTCAGCCCGCGGGGACCGGCGTGCAGGTGCCCTGAAGCAGGGCGATCAGCTTCTCCTGGCCGTCCTTCACCGCCATGACCTCGGCTGAGACCACGACGAGGCGGCGTCCGGCATGGACCACGCGCCCCCGGGCCACCAGCCGGTCGCCGATGCCCGGCCGCATGAGGTTGATCTTCATCTCGGAGGTCACGACCTCCATCGTCTCGTCCATGGTTGTCAGCGCCGCGTAGCCCGCCGCGCTGTCGCCGATGGCAAAGGCGAGCGCCGCATGGGCAAAGCCCTGCTGCTGCTGCGATCCGGGCAGGATCGGGGCAGTGATCACCACCGCGTCCGGTGCGGCGCTCTCCAGCTCCGCCCCCAGCGTTGTCATCATGTTCTGCCGGTCGAAGCTGGCGCGGATGCGCACGGTGAGGGCGTGGTCGGTCATGGTCTCTCCTGGCCTCTGTCTCAGCGGGGCATGGGAATGGGGCGAGGCGTGTCGCCGGTGAGGATGGCGAGCGCCTCGGGGCGCATGAGGCCGGTGAGGGCGGCGTCGGAGCTGTGCAGCCCGCCGGTATAGGTGCCGTAGGCGGGCAGGATCAGCCGGTCGCTGTCGAGCAGGAAGGCCCGGCGTGTGACGGTCCGTCCCCCGGCGCTGATCCGCGCCTTGGGGTGGTAGTGCCCCGAAACCTCGCCCGAGGCGCGCGCCTGCGCGATATGGCGGAAGGTCAGCGGCGGGGCGGGCAGGGCGTTCAAATGGCTGCCGCCCATATCCACGGGGCCCGGATCGTGGTTGCCCTCGATCCAGACCCAGCGGCGGCCGGCCTGCAGGCGGGCAATCCAGGCGCGGGTCTTGTCGTCGAGGGCGCGGGCGGCCTCGGTATCGTCGAAACTGTCGCCGAGGCAGATCACGGTGGTGGCCTGGGTGAGGGTCAGGTCCCGGTCGAGCCGGGCCAGCGTGTCGATCGTCTCGTAGGGGGGCAGGGTGCTGCCGCCGCGCCGGGCCGTGCGTTCGGACTTGCCGAGGTGGAGGTCGGAGACGCAGAGCAGCCGCCGGTCGGGCCAGTGGAGGGCGCCGGAGCCAAGCGCCGCGAGGCGCGCGCCGGCAAGGGTGAAAGCGTAGGGGCTCATGGGGTCCTTGTTGGCGGGCGGTGGGGGATTTGGCAAGCGGGACGGGGCGTTGCGGAGGCGTGGTGGTCTGCCGAGGGCGAGGTTGGGGGGCTGTCTGCCCCCCTTGGCCCTGACGGGCCAATTCCCCCCGAGGATATTTGGGAAACGGAAAGGGGGCGGGTCAGGTGGGGGGGGAGAGGCCGGCCTTTGCCATGAGGCGGCGGGTTTCTTCCTCTTCGAGGCGGTCGCTGCCGGCGCCATCGATGGGGATCCGGCCCATCTCGAGGAAGAGGGGCGCCGCGAAGGGGGAGACGCGGGAGAGCGGGACGTGGTCGATCCGGCCGGCGGTTCGGGCTGCGAGGTCCTCCAGCCGGGCGAAGTCGATCAGCCCGCGCATGGCCTCGGTCCGGGTGATGCGCAGGAGCAGGTGGTCGGGGTCGTATTTCGCCAGCGTGTCGTAGAGGATGTCGGAGGAGAAGGTCGCCTGCCGCCCGGTCTTGCGGGCCTGCGGCGTGTTGCGCTGGATCAGCCCCGCGATCTGGGCGCTGTCGCGGAAGGTGCGTTTCATCACCGCGTTGGTGGTGAGCCACTGGTCGAGCCCTTCACGCAGCCGGGCGAGGTCGAAGAGCGGCGCGGGATCGGGCGTGGCCTCCAGCCCCCAGATCAGCGTGGCGTAGTCGGTGGCGACGAAGCCGAGGGGGGCGAGCCCCATCTCCTCCATTCGCTTGGTGAGCAGGAGGCCGAGGGTCTGTTGCGCGTTGCGGCCCGCGAAGCCATAGGCCACGAGGTGGGCGCGTCCGTCATGGGGGAAGGTCTCGATCAGCAGGCGGCCCGGTTCCGGCAGGCGCGAGACCGCGCGCTGGAGGGTGAGCCATTCGGCGGTATGGGCGGGCAGGTTGGGCCAGCTCTCCTGTTGCAGGAGGCGCAGGATACGTTGCGAGAGCTGGGTCGAGGTGGCGAACTTGGTGCCCGCGAAGGTGGCGACCTTGGGCTTGCGGGCGGCGTTGCGGGTGACCTCTACGGTGGTTTCGCGCAGGCCTTCGTAGCGCACGATCCGCCCGCCGATGAGGAAGGTATCGCCCGGCGAGAGGGAGGCGGCGAAGCCTTCCTCGATCTCTCCCAGCGGACGGCCATGGGTGGATTTGAGCCGGACCTTCAGGAGGTCATGGTCGATGATCGTGCCGATGTTCATGCGGATCAGTTGGGCCGCGCGGGGGTCGCGCAGCTGCCAGTCGCCGTCGGCGCGCTGTTGCAGGCGCTGCCACTGGTCGTAGGCGCGCAGGGCGTAGCCGCCGGTGGCGCAGAACGTGAGGCAGGCGTCGAAGCTCTCGCGGGGCAGGGCGGCGTAGGGCCCGGCCGTGGTGACCTCGTGGTAGAGTGTATCGGCGTCGAAGGGCCCGGCGCAGGCGCGGATCAGGATATGCTGGCAGAGCACGTCGAGGGGCCCGGGGCCGCGCGGCTCGCCATCGAGGTCGTGGTCCCGCACCGCCTCCAGCGCCGCCTCGCATTCCACCACCTCGAAGCGGTTGGCAGGCACCAGCAGCGCCTTGGAGGGCGCGTTGTAGCGGTGGTTCGCCCGCCCGATCCGCTGGACGAGGCGCTTGACGTTCTTGGGCGCGCCGATCTGGATCACGAGGTCCACGTCGCCCCAGTCGATCCCGAGGTCGAGCGAGCCGGTGCAGACCACCGCGCGCAGTCGCCCGTGGGCCATGGCGCGCTCCACCCGTTCGCGCTGCGTCCGGTCGAGCGAGCCGTGGTGGATGCCGATGGGCAGGCCCTCCTCGTTGGCGAGCCAGAGGTTGTGGAAGAAGATCTCGGCCTGGGCGCGGGTGTTGTGGAAGATCAGCGTGGTACGGTGCTGGCGGATCTGGGCCAGAACCTCGGGGATCGCGTAGGCCGCGCCGCCGCCGGACCAGGGCGGAGGGGCCTCGACCTGCAACATGCGGATGTCGGGATCGGGGCCGGGATCGGCGGTGAGGATCTCGCACGGGTCCGGATGGCGGGCGAGAAGGCGCGCAACGGATGCCGGGTCCTCCACCGTGGCGGAGAGGCCGACGCGGCGCAGGTCGGGACAGAGCGCCTGAAGCCGCGAGAGGGAGAGGAACAGTTGATCGCCGCGCTTGCTTTCGGCGAGGGCGTGGATCTCGTCGATGACGACCCGTTGCAGGCCCGCGAAGATCCGCGGCGCATCCTCGTAGGAGGTGAGCAGCGCGAGGCTCTCGGGCGTGGTCAGCAGGATATGCGGCGGATCGGCCCGCTGGCGCTTCTTGCGGCTGGCGGGCGTGTCACCGGTGCGGTCTTCCACGCGGATCGGCAGGCCGGCCTCCTCGATCGGGGTCGAGAGGTTACGGCGGATATCGGCGGCGAGCGCCTTGAGAGGCGAGATGTAGAGCGTGTGGAGGCCCTTGTGCCCGCCGTCAGCCAGCTCGGCCAGCGTGGGCAGGAAACCCGCCAGCGTCTTGCCGCCGCCGGTGGGGGCGATGAGCAGCAGGGCGGGGTCCGTCGCGCGGGCGAGCATGTCGCGCTGGTGCGGATGCATCTGCCAGCCCCGGCGGGCGAACCAGCCGGAGAGCGCCTGCGGCAGCAGGGGATCGGAAGAGGCGTCAGGCAGCGGCGCATCGGACATGGGAGAACATTTAGGGAATATCCCGCAGAGGTCCAGTGTGCTCTCCGTGGCCTCCGGCAGCCGTGATCGGCATGCGGCGCGAGGGGCCCCGCCGGAGGTCCGGTGGGGGCTGCCTTTCGATGCCGGTTTTTGACGCGGGCGCGGGGCGGCTACTTCAGCTTGCGGGCCAGATCGCGCGCGAGGGCCTCGATCTCGGGGTGCAGGCGTTCGGCCGAGGCATCGCCCGAATCGTCGACCCAGGCAAAGAACCGGTCCATCAGGGGCAGGAAGGTGTCGATCTCCTCCTGCGACCAGCCGGTGAGGAACTGGCCCATGATCAGGAACTTGATCGTGCGCACCGCATCGACGATGGCGCGGCCCTTGGGCGTCAGGGCGACGATGGTGCGCCGGGCGTCCTGCTGGCTGACGCCGCGTTCGGCATAGCCCAGCGAGATCACCTCGCTCACCAGACGGGAGGCGCGGGAGGGGTCGATGTTGAGCCGGGTCGCCACGGTGGAGACCATGGTTTCCTGACCCGCCTCGTGGCCGAACTCGTTCCGGGGGCCGGCGATGGCAAAGAGGACGTCCATTTTCGGCAGGTCCAGCTCCAGGCCCAGCTCGCGCAGGGCCATGCGGCCCAGTTCGCGTTTCTGCACCTGCCGGCGCCACCGCTGCACGATGGCGTCGATGGCCAGGGCGCGATCCGTCACCTCGGGGGAAATGCCCGCCTCGGAGAGGAAGCGCTTCATCTGGGTTTCTGCCGTCTCTATCGTCCCATCCTCCGGTGACCGGGTGTCGTTGCGGGACGCGCCATGGCGGCCCCGGTGTCGGCATTGAAGCCGCGTTATGTCCCTGTTGCAATTACGGGACGTGCCACGCAACACAAATTTCCGAAAGTGTGTAATTGACATGTATATGTGACTGTCACATATATGGTGCAATTGCATGTATCAGAGTTCGACGCTGCCGCGGGACCCGAGGGGTCTGCGACCGGCGCCGTCGGCGTCTTAAGGAAGCATTATGTCGGAGAGCCTCCCCAATTCGGAGCCCGGCTGGGACGAGATACCGCGGCTGAAGATCATTATCGCCGCCGTGGCCTGTTGTCTTTTCCTTGCCTCGCTGGGCAACACCATCGTCACCACCGCGTTGCCGCTGATCGTCAGCGATCTGGGCGGGCTGGAGCATATCAGCTGGGTCGTGACGTCCTACCTGCTGGCCACCACCATGGCCGCCCCGATCGCGGGCAAGCTGGGTGACATGTTCGGACGCAAGATCGTCCTGCAGATCGCCATCGGTGTCTTCATCATCGGCGGCATGATCTGCGGCCTATCCCAGAGCATGTCGATGCTGGTCGGCGGACGGCTGGTGCAGGGGCTCGGCGGCGGCGCGCTGCTGGTGGTCTCCATGGCCGTGGTGGCGGACATCCTGCCGCCGCGCAAACGCTCCTCGGTGCAGGGGGCCTTCGGCGCGGTCTTTGGCATCTCCACCGTGATCGGCCCGCTGGTGGGTGGGTTCGTGGTCGAGGTGCTGAACTGGCACTGGATCTTCTTCCTGCCGGTGCCGGTGGCCCTGCTGGCCGCCACCGTGCTGACCATCGCGCTGGACAGCCCGCAGCAGAAGCCGCACACCATCGACTTTGCCGGTGCGGGCCTGCTGGCCGTGCTGCTGACCTCGATCATCGTGGTGGCCAATATCGGCGGCACCATGGTGCCCTGGGCCTCGACACCGGTCTACCTGCTGGCCGGGATCATCCCGCTGGCCTTCGTCTTCTTCATCTTCGTGGAGCGCCGGGCCGCCGAGCCGGTGCTGCCGATGATGCTGTTCCGGATCAACAACTTCGTCGTCTCCAACGTGGTGGGCTTCTGCGTCGGGGTCTGCATGTTCGGCACCATCGCCTTCCTGCCGATGCTGTTGCAGGTCGTGAAGGGCCTCGAGCCGGTGGAATCCGGGCTCTACCAGATCCCGATGATGCTGGCGCTCTTCGCGACCGGCTTCACCTCGGGGCGGTTCATCACGGCGACCGGACGCTACAAGATCCTGCCGACGATCTCGACCGGGGTGCTCTGCGTCGCGACCCTGCTGATGACGACCGTCACGCGGGAGACCCCCAACTGGCTGATCGTGATCTACGTGATGCTGATCGGCGTGGGCATCGGCCCGGTGATGACGGTCAATATCACGGCGATCCAGAACTCGATCCCGCGGTCCTTCATGGGCGTCGGCACGGCGAGCGCGAACATGTTCCGCCAGATCGGCGGCTCGCTGGGGACATCGGTCTATGGCGCGATCTTTGCGGCCGGGCTGGTGAGCCACCTGCACGGAATGCTGCCCGCGGGGTTCAGCGGCGCGGTGACGACCCAGACCATCGCGGCCCTGCCGACGGAGATGCAGGGTGCGGCGCTCGATGCCTTCGCAGCCGCACTGCGGCCGACCTACCTCGTCTCGGTGATCGCGGCGGGGATCGCCTTCCTTGTGTCGCTGCGGATGATCGAGAAGCCGCTGTCCGATACGCTGGCCCCGATGGAGCCGACGCGGCAGCAGACCCCGGCGGAGTAAGACTTCTCGTGACGTGAAGAGCGGCCCCGGCAATGTCCGGGGCTGTTTTCGTTTCGGGTCGCCGCTGGCGGGATCTGACATCTCTTACATCTCAGCCGATGCGGATGCTCGCCCGCGCGGAACAAGGCCGCAGGCCGCCGCGCATCGCAGGCAGGCCCCCACGCGGCGGCGATTTGGTGAGGCTGGGTGGTGCCTTGAGGGGACACGATATGTGTGGCTGAGACAAACTGCTCGCCAGAGAGGTTCGGATCGCCTCCGCGCGCGCCGTCGATGCGCGGCTTTGCGTGTGAGGGTAGCGGGTAGGCGAGGCTGAGACGGCGGAGGCATCCAGCGGCGCGGCTCGAAGCCCGAAAGGGCTCGCCCTCACGATGGCAGGCGCCCCCTAAACCGCCAAGGGTTTCGGGACGGGTGGCCCGGCTGCGAGCAGCAGGAACCGGACCACCCTGACCGGGACTGGCAGGTCCCGGGGCCCTGTCCGCAGCGCGCGTCTCACGCGACATTCTGCGGCGCGCGGCCCTCGGGCCGCACGGTGTCTCATTTGACGATCAGCTCGTCCTTCACGAACATGTTGGCCCAGGCCCGGTCGATCAGTTCAGGCGACATCTGGTAGGGGATGCCTTCGAACTTGCAGATCGAGATCATCTGGTCGATCAGGAAGACCGGCTGGTAGTTGGCGAATGTGTTGTTGATCGTCGGATACTTGTTCTTCAGCAGGTGGACAAGCGCCGGCTCCGACAGCGGCATCTTCTTCTTCCGCGCCACGAGGGCGAAGATTTTCAGGAAGTTCTCCTGGCTCGGGCCGTCGATCTTGATCTTGAAGAAGATCCGGCGCAGCGCGGCCTGGTCGAAAATCTCGTTCGGGTGGAAGTTGGTCGAGAAGACCACAAGCGTGTCGAAGGGCACCTCGAACTTCTCGCCCGATTGCAGGGCGAGGATGTCGCGGTTTTCCTCCAGCGGGACGATCCAGCGGTTCACCAGCTTCTGCGGCGGCTCCGCCTGGCGGCCAAGGTCGTCGACGATGAAGACGCCGCCGGTGGCCTTGAGTTGCAGGGGCGCCTGGTAGGTGCGCGCGGTGGGGTTGTAGACGAGGTCCAGCATGTCCAGCGACAACTCGCCCCCGGTGATCACCGTGGGCCGCTCGCAGCGGACATAGCGGCTGTCGAACCGGTTGGCAGACCGGCGCAGCTGGGTCGGATCGTCTTCCTGCTCCTCGGCGGCGGTGTGCACGATGGGATCGTAGACGGTGATGATCTGGCCCGAGTACTCGATCGCGCGGGGCACGTATATCCGATCCCCGATGGCGTCGCGGATGCCGTTCGAGATCGAGCTCTTCCCGTTGCCGGGCGGACCGTACATCAGGATGGACCGGCCCGCGCTGACGGCAGGGCCGAGGGAGGAAATCAGGTCGGGCGGCAGGACGAGGTCGCCCATTGCGGCGGTCAGGCGGTCGCGGGTGATCTGGATGTTGCGGATCGACTGGCGCTTCACCTGTTCGGCGTAGATCTCCAGCGGCACGGGCATCGGCCCGTAGTATTCCGACTGGGCGAGCGCATCGAGCGCCCGGGCGCGGCCGTTGTCCGTCAGCTGGTAGCCCATCTCGCCCGAGAGCTCTGCCCCCCGTTGACCGGTGGCCTCGATCAGGGCCTGTTCGCGGGCGAGGTCGATCAGCTCCTGCGTCACGGCCCCCGGCAGGCAGATGGCGCGCGCCACGCGGGGCACGGTATCGACGTTCTTGCGGAACATCGTCTTGAGCAGCACGTCGCGCATCATGACGATGGGCAAACGCATCTCTTCAAGGGTCCGCGGAGGTGGCGGAGCAAGAACGCCCGACGAGGGAGCCTGCATATTCATCGTCTTCTGCCTGTATCCAGCATTCTACCACGACCCGTTACCTTTGGGCCCGACACATTCGACCACATGCGCTGCGGTTCTTGTTTCACACGAGCGACGCTGCGCTGCAGCTTTCACGTGCATTGTCCACAGTGCGTCGTTAGGTTCGGTTAAAACGCAAGAGGGCAGTATGAACAGGGCAGCGCCACGGTTTTTTTGGGGCATTTTACTCGCATATATCCTGCTGCAATCTGTTCTTCTGTGGCTGCGCGGCGGTTTCTACGTGTCGTTGCACGAAGGCGACATGCTGCACCTCGCGGACATCCTGCTGCGGATGCACATGGGGCTGGTGCCGCACCTTGATTTCACCACGCCGCTGGGGGGCTGGGGCTTCCTGCCCATGGTGGCGCTGCTGGACCTGGGCCTGTCGATGGGCCGGGCGATGGTCTGGTCGCAGATCCTCGTGGCGCTGCTCCTGCTGCCGGCCATCGGCTGGGTCGCGCTTCGGCCCGGCGCTGGCGCTGGCCTTCGGGCTGGGGGAACTGGCGCTGGTCACCGGGCTGATCCATGGCGAAACCGCGGCGGGCGTGAGCCTGTCGATGCACTACAATCGCTGGGGCTGGGCCATCGGCTTCCTCGTCGCGGTGCTCGTCCTCCTGCCGCCGCGGGAGGGGGAGACATCGCGCAGTGCCCGGGTCGACGGTGTGCTGCTGGGGCTCGCCATGGCGGCGCTGGCCATGACCAAGGTGACCTATTGCGTCGCGCTCGCGGTGCCGGCGCTGATCCTGCTGCCGGTGACGGGCCGGGGCCGGGTGCTGGTCTGGGGGCTGGGCGTGTCGCTGGGGCTGCTGGCCATCGTCGCCGTGGTCGAGGGGCCCGGCTACTGGATCGCCTACGTGCAGGATGTCCTCGGCACCACCGGATCGGCGCGGAAATACCCCGGGCCTGCCTTCGCGGGCGTGGTCTTCTCCCCGGCCTATACCGGGGGCACGGCGGCCGCGGCCGTGGCGGTGACGCTGCTGGCGCGACGCGAGGAGACGCGCAACATGGCGCGGGGACTGTTCCTTTTCGTGGCAGGTTTCGTCGTCATCACGTGGCAAAACTTCGGCACCGATCCCTACTGGCTCGCCTTCGTGGCCCTGATCCTCGCGGCGCTGATCGAACGCGGTGTACTGCCGGGGCGGGGGGCCGCTGCGGCAACGGCGCTCGTCTCGCTGACGCTGCTGGCCCCGGTGCTGCTGAACCTCGTCTGGTCGCCGCTGCGGCACGCGACGGTCTCGAAGGAGGCCTACCAGCCCATGAGCGAGACCCGGGCCGAGGTGGCGGACCTCTACCTGCTCAGCGAGCGCGCCTCCGAGGTGAAGACCGAGCGGGTGCTGATCGATGATGACCCGGAGCCGCCCGTGACCTTCGAGGGCCGGACGCTGGAGACCTGCAACTACCGTGGGTCCATCGTGCGCCTTGCGCGGGCCGAGGTCGAGGACCTGGCCGCGGCGGGCTTCGACACCGGGGTGCAGCCGCTGGTGGCGGACCTCATCTCGTCGCACTGGGTGCTGTCGGGGCTGACGCCACTGCCGGGGGGCGCGCCCTGGACCTATGTCGGTGCGCCCGGCATCGCCGCTGCCACGCATCTGATGGTGCGCCGCTGCACCGTGGATGCCCGGGTGCAAACCCGCGTCCTAGACGCGGTGGAGGAGAGCGGGCGCAGCCTCAGCCTCGTGGAGGAGACGCCGCTCTTCCTGCTCTACGCGTTCGACTGAGGGCCGCGGTTCGGGCAACGCAGGGCCGGAGCGCGTGATCGAGGGCGACGGTTCGGACGGCGAGGGGAGGGGCCGGCGCGCGTGGAGGCGAGGGCCTCAGCCCGGGCAGGCGGGCGTGAGGGCCCGCGCCGCGTTCAGACCCCGTAGAGCGCGCCGAGGCCGAGGTAGATCACGAGGGCAGGCCCGAGGGCGAGGCCCATGGGGAAGTCCCGCGTGCGGTCCCAGCTCTCCCAGTCGGGGGCGAGCCGGCGCAGCGCCGTGCGCTTGGCGATGCGATGGGTGAGAAAGCCGGTGGCCAGCGTCACCGTGAGGATCGTCAGCACGAGGCGGATGTCGCCGGGCGCGATGAAGGGGGCGGCGGCGGCGATGAACTTGGCATCGCCCGCGCCGAAGAGACCCACCGCATTGGCCACCATCCCCGCCAGCAGCACGAGGACCAGCGTCAGCAGGCGCCAGCCGTAGGTCTCCAGCGGCAAGACGAAGGGCCCGACCGCCACGAAGACGGCGGCGATCAGCAGGACGGTCCGGTTCGAGATGCGCATCGCTGAAAGGTCGGTCCAGACCACATGGGCGCACAGAGGGAGGACGAAGGGCAGGAAGACGGCGGCGGCGAAGCTGGAAATCTCCATGTCGCCGGTCAGCCTGTGCCGTTGCCTTCCAGCGCGCGCAGCGAGCGCACGGCAGCTTCGAAATACTGCGGATGGGTGTCGATCGCCTCGCGCAGCAGGGCCTTGCCGGTCTCGACGTCGCCCTGCTTGATCGCGGTCAGCCCCATGGTGTGCAGCAGCTGCGCCCGCTCGACCTGGGTCATCTGCAGGACGGGCAGGCTGTAGTCACGCTGGGCGCCGCGGGCCATGACAAGGTTGTTCTTGGCGGTGAAGAGGGTGGGGTCCTGCTTGACCGCCTCGCCGAAGAGCTGCTCGGCGCCGGCGAAATCACCTCGGGTCAGCTTGGAATAGCCCCAGTTGTTCAGCACGCCCGCAGGCGTCGTGGTCAGGCCCACGGCGGTCTCGTAGAAGCTGTCCGCCTTCTGCCATTCCTTGTTGCTGTCGGCGACCATCGCCTCGAGCCGGTAGCGCTTGTAGGTCTCGAAGGTGGGCGGGATCGTGTCGAGCACGGCATCCGCCTCTTCCCACTTGTTCGACCGGATCAGCGCATCCGCGTAGTCGACGCTGTCCGCGTTGGTGGCGTCCTTGTGTTCAGTCACCTGTTTCCAGACCGGCACCGCCTCGACCCCGCGCTTGGCCCGCACGAGGGACGATCCCAGCCCGCGCATCAGGTCGATCCGCTCGGGGTTCTCGGCGAGGGTGCGCTGGAAGTAGGCGACCGCCTCGTTCGGGTCGCCGACGGTCAGCATGATGTCACTCAGGTTGCTCTCGTCGACGACGTTCACGTTGCGGAACGCGCGTTCGACCTCTGCGTCGCCACTGCGCGAACAGGCGGCGGTCAGGGACACGCCTGCCAGACAGATGGTCAGAATCAGGGGGTGGCGCATGTTCTGCGTCCTTTTACTGCCTCGGGCCTCGAACTCGATCGTCAGGGTGTCGCGCGGCTGATCAGGTATTCGCTGCTGCCCGTGCGCACCACATTATAGTTGGTGTCGTTTTGCTCGGGACTATACGAGTTTTCCTCCTGCAAGGCGAGCGCCAAGCGAAGATTGTCCCGGATTGCGTCACTTTCGCCATTGTCGAGTGCATAGGCCCGGCGCAGCACCAGCGCGGCCTCGGGGATGGCCCCCTTGGAGATCAGCACGACGCCGAGGTTGTTCCAGACCTGAGGCGTGGCGGTGCCGTGTTCGGCCACCCGGCGCAGCTGGCGTTCCGCCTGTCCGATCCGCCCCAGCCCGAGGTTTGCGGCACCCAGGCCGGCCAGGACCTCGTCGGTCATGCCCTGTTCGCCCGCCGCCCGGGTGAAGGCCTCCAGCGCCAGTTCGTTCTCGCCCGCCTCCAGCAGGCGGTTGCCCACGACAAGGCCGTCCACCGCCTCGCCACGCGCGGAAATCCCGGGGGCGAAGGGGCCGTTGTCGCTGCGCGCCAGACCCTGTTCGCCACACCCGGGAAGAGCGGCCAGAAGGCCGAGTACCAGAAGGGGAAAAGCCCGCCGGACCGGCGGGCGCATCCTGTCAGTTGCCAACACCTATCGAGCCCATGTTCATGATGCCGACGACAGACGGCCCCACAAGGATGATCAGAAGTGGCGGCACCGTCAACATCATCGTCGCCAGCGTCATCTTGGTGGGCAGCTTGTTGGCCTTTTCCTCGGCGCGCATCACGCGCTTGTCGCGCATCTCGGAGGCGTAGACCCGCAGGGCGTCCGCGATCGAGGTGCCGAAGGTGGCCGACTGGACCAGCACGGTCACGAAGGAGGAGATGTCCATCACGCCGCAGCGTTCGGCCATGTCGTTGAGCACGAGGCTCTTGTCCTTGCCGGCCTTGATCTCGTGGCTGACGATCTCGAATTCATCGGCCAGCGGCGGGTAGGAGGTGCGGAGTTCCTTGGCCACCCGGATGATCGACTGGTCCATGGACTGGCCCGCCTCGACGCAGACCAGCAGCATGTCGAGCGCATCGGGGAAACCGTCCTGGATCTGCTGCTGGCGTTCCTGCTGGCGCTTGGTCACCCAGTATTTCGGCAGCATGTAGCCGAAGGCGCCGGGGCCCATGACCCACATGATCGTCTGGGCGGTGGTGGGCTCCTGCTTGGAGATCACCAGCATGAAGTAGACCACGCCGATCAGCAGGCCCAGCAGGCCAAGCGCGAACTGCGCGAAGTGGAAGAAGCGCACCGCGTCCTTGGAGCGGTAGCCGGCCTGCAGCATCTTCATGCGCATGGCGGAGTATTCTTCCTCGCTCTTGGGTTCGAGGAAGGAGGAATACTTCTCCAGCTTGTCGTTGCGCGAGGAATTCCGCAGGCGGTCCTTCTTGTCGATCTTCGAGGCGTCGTTCTCGGCCTTCAGCTTGTCGAGCGGATCGACCTGCTTCTTCATCAGCACGGCGAGCGCCGCGAGAACCAGCAGCACACCGATGACACCGGCACCGGCGATCACGGGACCCATCGGCCCCATGGCCTGGGTGAGGAGTTGGACGAAGTTGGTCATGGTCGTGTCCTCAGACCTTGATGTCGACGAGCTTGCGCATGACGAAGAGGTTCAGCGTCAGCAGGACGCCCACGAAGATGCAGGCCGGAATGAAATAGGGATGGTCGTAGACCGCGTCGTAATAGTGCGGGTCCATCACGTTGATCGCGACGAGCGCGAGCAGGGGGAAGGCGGACAGGAACTTGCCCGACCACTGCGCCTCGGCGGTGATCGCCTTCACCCGGCGGAACAGGCGGAAGCGGGCGCGGATCACCGCGGCGAGGCCGGCAAGGATCTCGGCCAGGTTGCCGCCCGATTGCTGCTGGATGGTCACGGCGACGGCGAGGAAGCGGAGGTCCTGCAGGTCGATGCGTTCGGCCATGTCCTTGAGCGCCTCGCCCATGTCGCGGCCATAGGCGCTTTCATCCGCGATGACGCCGAATTCGGAGGCCAGGGGATCGGAGATCTCCTTGGACACGATGGAGATCGCGGAGGAGAAGGGGTGGCCGACACGCAGCGAGCGGACCATCAGTTCCACCGCGTCGGGCAGCTGTTCCTCGATCATCGCGGTCCGCTTGGCGGCCTTGCGCGAGACCCAGACATAGACACCGCCGACGCCGATGCCCACGGAGAGCGCGGCACGCACCGGAACCGCGGTCTCGGTGCCCAGGGTGAGCCCGGCAAAGGCCACGGCGGACAGCCCGGCCATGACCATGATCAGCTGTTGCGGCGTGAAGGCGATTGCGGCCTTCTGGGCCTTGGCGGCGAGCAGCGAGTAGAGCGGGATCTGCTTCGCGCTCATGTGCTGTTCCATCTCCTTGCGGAGTTTTTCCAGCACCTGTTCGCGGCCCGCGCCCTTTTCCATCATCTCCAGCCGGCGGTTCACGCGGCTGTTCAGGCTGATCGATTTGCCGAAGACGGTCAGGTAGACGCCCTCGACGAGGACGATCACCCCGACGAAGATCATGATGTAGATGATCGGTTCGATGGACAGCATGGCCGTTACTCCGCCGCGACGGGTTCGAAGATGGCAGCGGGCAGGTCATAGCCCCACATCCGGAACCGTTCCGAGAAGTGGCTGCGCACGCCGGTGGCCGTGAAATGGCCGATGATCTTGTTTTCCGGGGTCAGGCCCACGCGCTGGAAGCGGAACACTTCCTGCATCGAGATGACCTCGCCTTCCATGCCGGTGATCTCGGTGATCGAGGTCATGCGGCGCGAGCCGTCCTGCAGACGCGAGGCCTGCACGATGATGTGCACGGCCGAGGAGATCTGCGACCGCATGGCCTTCAGCGGCATCTCGATGCCGGCCATGGCGATCATGTTTTCCAGACGCGAGACACCGTCGCGGGCCGAGTTGGCGTGGATCGTCGTCATCGAGCCGTCGTGGCCGGTGTTCATGGCCTGCAGCATGTCGATGACTTCCTCGCCGCGCGTCTCGCCGACGATGATGCGGTCGGGGCGCATCCGCAGGGCGTTCTTCAGGCAGTCGCGAGGGGTGACCGCGCCCTTGCCCTCGACGTTGGGCGGACGGCTTTCCATCCGGCCCACGTGGACCTGCTGCAGCTGGAGTTCCGCCGTATCCTCGATGGTCAGGATGCGCTCGGAGTTGTCGATGAAGGAGGAGAGGGCGTTGAGCGTGGTCGTCTTACCGGAACCGGTACCGCCGGAGACGATGACGTTCAGGCGGCAGGCCACGGCGGCCTGCAGGTAGGCGGCCATCTCCTCGGAGAAGGCGCCGAACCGCACCAGGTCGTCGATGCCCAGCTTGTCCTTCTTGAACTTCCGGATCGAGACCAGCGAGCCGTCCACCGCGATCGGCGGGACCATGGCGTTGAAACGCGAGCCGTCGGAGAGACGGGCGTCGACATAGGGGTTCGATTCATCGACGCGCCGGCCCACGGCCGAGACGATCTTGTCGATGATCCGCAGCAGGTGACGCTCGTCCTTGAAGGTCACGTCGGACAGTTGCAGCTTGCCTTCGCGTTCCACGAAGATCTGATGCGGGCCGTTCACGAGGATATCGGAAACGGTCTCGTCCTTCAGGAGGCTTTCCAGCGGGCCCAGGCCCTTCACCTCGTCGTAGAGTTCCTGCACCAGCGTGGTGCGTTCCTCGCGGTTGAGGACGACGCCCTTCTCCTGCAGCACCTCGGTCGAGATCGCGGCGATCTCTGCGCGCAGGTCATGCTCCGTCGCCGTGTCGAGCGCGGCGAGGTTCAGGTTGTCGAGCAGGGCGCGGTGCAGCTCCAGCTTGATCTCGCCCAGCCGTTCCTTGCGCTTGCGGCCCTTGTCGGCGGCCTGCGCCTCTGCGGGCCTGGGCGCATTGGGCATCGGCTTGCGCATCACCGAGACCTTCTCGGCCGCAGGGGCCGGGGTGGGGTCGGCGGGCTTGGGCGCGGCGGTGGCAGCCGCGGGTGCGGCGGCCACGGGTTTCTTCATCACGGCGGGGCGCATGGCCTCCTTGGCCTGCTCGGTCCCGCTGGTCGGCTTCTTGTATTTCGAGAACATGCGTTTCTACCCCGTCTTTTGTTCCCAAGTCAGACCCGGCCATGCCGGGGGCCGTATGCTGTCAGGCGGCTTCGGCTTCGGCGTTTCCGATCGCGTGCAGGGATTGCGCCAGCTTGGCGATTTCCTTGCGCAGCGGGTTCTTGGCCGAGGACAGCGCCAGCGGCAGGCCATGGTCGCAGGCCTGCACCACTTGCCGCCCGCCATCGGGCAGCTGCAGCTCGATCGAGATGTCGAGGCTTTCGCCAAGGCGCTTGACCCGGGCCTTGCCCTGAAGATCGGTGAACTTCGGGGCGCGATTGAGGCAATAGCGCAATTTTTCCACCGGAAGGTCCTCGGCCTGGAAGGCGCGCTTGACCCGCTGGGTGTTCTGCGCCGACCGCATGTCGAGCTCGAGCGTCGCGAAGTAGACCTGCGCGGCGTTCAGCGCGGCCTCGGACCAGTTGACCATGGTCGAGGGCATGTCGATCACCACGTAGTCGAAGTGCGACCGCGCCATGTCCACGATGCGGTTGATGTCCTCCGAGCTCAGGATGTCCAGCGGCAGCACCTCGGAGGGCGAGGTCAGCACGTGCAGCTTGTCCTCGAAGGTCAGCAGCGCCTGCATGAAGGCCTCGTCGTCCATCACCTCGGTGTCGGACAGAAGCTCGTAGACGGCGTCACGGCGCGGCAGGTCGAGGTAGGTCGCGATCGAGCCGAACTGGAGGTCGAAGTCCAGCAGGCAGACCTTGGGCTGGGTGTCCTTGGGCTTGGCCACGGTGGCCAGCTCCCACGCGAGGTTCACGGCCAGCGTCGTGGCGCCGGTGCCCCCGGCGAGGCCATGGGTCACGAGGACCACGCCGTTGCGGTTGCCCTTGCGCGTCTTGCGCAGCGGCACGACTTCCTCGGCCGCCGGTTCCGGCTGGGCCTGAAGCCGGGCGATGGCCGCGGCCAGTTCCCCCTCGGGGAGGGGGTAGGGGACGAATTCATCCGCGCCCTGCCGCAGCAGCTGGTGCAGCGCGGAGGGGCTGACATCCTCGGCGATGAGGATGACCTTGATACCGTGATTGCGGGCCTGGGTGATCACTTCGCCGAGCAGGACGAGGTTTTCCTCGTCGTCGGCGTCGATCGCCATGGCGACGAATTCAAGCGTGTTGGCTTCGGGTTGGGTAAAGAACATCAGCGCCTCGGCAAAACCGAGATCGCCCCATTTCTCTCCAAGGGCAGCTTCCATGTCTTCGATCAGCAGATCGAAACTGTCCGGTTCCCGTCGGATCGTACAGGCCAGCAAGGGGCTCGGATCCGGTTGTACAGGTGCGCTCGCCGTCATTGCCTCAGTTCCCTACATTTCGGCTGTAACCTCTTGAGATCCTTTGATGATCCTTCGGGGTCGGACGGCCGGCGATTCTCTGTCGCCGAGTCGTCCGGATACAGCTCGTCTCTATAGAAACTGACACCCAACTTGGGCGACATTGGGGCCGAATAATCGTAATTGTTGGTCTTTTGGGGACGATATCGGGTCACGCCCATGGCGTGACCCGCGCGGCTTTATTCGCCGCCGGACGACTCGCTGAGGCTGGTGCCGGTCAGGGTCGACTGCGCCTGCGCCGAGGTGACGTAGTCGCGATAGACGATTTGCGCGTATTTCCCGTCGAGGACGAGCGGGTTGTTCGCCACGAAGCCGCGGACCTCGGTGACGGTGCGGCGGTTCTGGCGCTCGCGGCCCTGGGTCACGATCAGCGGCTGTGTTTCGCCGTAGGAAACGACCGCTTCCAGCCGCGACCGGCTGATGCCCTGCGCGATCAGGTAGCGCACCGCCGCATTGGCGCGGGCGAGGCCGAGCCGCTTGTTGTAGGCCGAGGAGCCGACGAGGTCGGTGTGGCCGTAGACGCGGAAGCGCACTTCCGGGAACTGTTTGATCCACGAGGCCTGCTGGCGCAGCACGGCCTGCGCCTCGGCGTCGAGGGCGGCAGAGTTGAAGGCGAAGGTGATCGTCGTCTTCACCTCTTCGTTGAACCGGTTCGCGAGGCCCTGAACATAGGGCTGATCCCCGTTCATCACCTGCGTGTTGTTCATCGTCGCGTTGCCGAAGCCGCCATCGTCGATGGTGGCGCCCGCTTCGCTGGTGAAGGCGGCGTAGCTGTCGACGCAGGCGGTGAGCGACAGCAGCGCCACCGCCGAGAGAATGGTCTTCATGTGGGCCCCAACCGCCATTGTCATTCCATCACGTAGCCATAGGAGCCGTTGAAGTCCTGCTTGGCAACCTCTCCGGCGGCGCCACGGAGCTTCCGCCCGTCACCGGCCACCTTGCCGAAGAGGAACAGGTCCTTCTCGGAGGGGGGCGTCACGCGGTCCGTGGGCAGGGCCAGCGCCTCGCCCCGGGTCGGGGTCACGAGATGCGCGGTGACGATGATCACCAGTTCCGATTGTTCACGCTGGTAATCCGCACTGCGGAAGAGCGCGCCCAGAACGGGGATGTCGCCCAGCCACGGAACCTGGCTGTTGTTGTCGATGAAGTCGTCCTTCAGCAGACCGGCGATAGCAAAGCTGTCGCCGTCGCGCATTTCGACCGTGCTGGAGGTCTCGCGACGCGAGAAGGCGTCGATGCGGAAGCCGTCGACTTCGTAGCCGTTGGTCGAGTCGATGGCCGAGACGGCGGCCTTGAGCTCGAGGTTGATCAGATCGTCATCCACCACGCGGGGGATGAAGTTCAGCTCCACACCGAAGGGCTTGAACTCGACCGCGACGGCGCCGTTGTCCTGCGCCACGGGGACGGGATATTCGCCACCGGCCAGGAACTTGGCCTCCTGCCCGGAGAGGGCCGTGAGGTTCGGTTCGGCCAGCGTGCGGGCCACGCCCTTGCTTTCCAGCGCCTCCAGCAGGACGCCCACTTCGACGGCGCCCGCGTTGAAGCCGAGCAGCATCGCGCCGGCGTTGTCGTTGGAGGAGGGCAGGGTGCCCGCGAGACTGTTGCCCTGCGAGCCGGAATTGGTGTTCGAGCCGGTGCCGCCGGAAAGGCCGAGGTCCCCGCCGAAGGCATTGCCGCTGAAGGCGAGCGAGGAGGACAGGGACTTCGACACGCTGCGCTGCATCTCGGCGAAGCGGACCTTCAGCATCACCTGCTGCACACCGCCCACGGCCATCAGGTTCGAGACCCGTTCGGGCGCATAGCGCTCGGCAAGGTCGAGGGCGCGCTGCAGCTTCTGCGACGACGACACGGTGCCCGACAGCACGATGCCGTCGTTGGCGGTGCGAACCTCGATCTTCTCGCTGGGGAGGATCTGGCGCAGCCGTTCCTTGAATTCGGTGATGTCCGCGGCCACGACCACGTCCACGTTGGTGATCAGCCGCCCGTTCTGGTCGAGCAGCGTCAGCGTCGTGGTCCCGGGGGCCTTGCCGAGCACGTAGATCGACCGGTCGGACAGCGAGGAGATATCCGCGATGGACGGGTTGGCGATGGAGAGTTCCGCGAAGGGCGTGTCACTCTCGACCACCACGGCGCGGTTCATGGCGACGGACAGGCGGCTGGATTGCCCCTGTTGCACGACACGCAGGGTCTCCGCGGCGGCGGGCAGGGCCGCAACGCCAAGCGACAGCCCGACAAGGGCCGCCGTCAGAAAAGTACATTTTCTCATGTGACCTGCCTCTCCGATCACGCCTCGATGACGGGTCTTGTTGCCCGGTCTTTCGCGGTATCCTGCGGCATCTCGGCTTTTATTGCAAGAATCAATGCCTTTGGCACCGACTTTGATGTGGATAACACGCAACAGGCCGGGCGATGGCCCGGCCTGGAAGGGAGGTGGTCTGCGCAGGGGACCGAAGGGCCTCAGTTGGTGCAGGCGATCTCGGTCTCGATGACCTCGGCGCCGCGCCGCGTCTTGATGGTGCAGCGTTCCTTGGGCTTGGCCTCGACGGTCTCGACCGGGGCCTGTTCCTCCACGAGGCCCAGCAGGCGGCGCTGGTCGACTTCGATCGACTTCGCGATCGTGTCGTCGCCGGCGCCCACGAGGGCAAGCGAGAGGCGGCCGGTGGACTGGGCCTGGGCCAGGGCGGCAACCTGGTCCGGCGTGACGGCCACGGTGACCGTGCGGGCGATGGTCGCCTGGGCGCTGTCGCCATTGGCGGTCTGGTCGACGGCGATCAGCTTGACCGCGCTTTCGATCAGCTTGGTGAATTCGCCGCGGTCGATGCCGCCGACGGCGCCAAGGCGGCCGGTCCAGTAGACGTCGACCTTGTCGCCCGGGCGCAGGAAGCCCGACACGCCCGAGGAGACGTCGACCTTGATGGCGAAGGCCCGCATGCCGCGTTCCAGCCGCGAGGTCAGGCCGGCATCCTCGCCGGGGGCGGTCACCTTGATGCCCATCACGGCCTCGTTCCGCTCCATCGAGCGCAGCACGAAGCGGGGCGGGGTGTTCTCGCTGCCGAACAGGTCGGAGGCGGCCGTGAAGACGCCCTCGGGGAGGGCGGCCTTGGGCCAGGCGACCAGGCGGACATCGTCCTTCGCGAGGACCTGGCCATATTGCAGCTGCTTGTCCGCCACGTAGACATCGACGGTTTCCACCGCGACGGGGCGGGCCGCACGCTCGCGGGCCAGTTGATCTTGATAGGCGTTCACGTAGCCTTGCACCATGTACACTGCGAAGCCGGCAAGCGCGACGCCGGCCAGCAGGACCAATCCGAATACCATGCGCATTTCTTACCTCATTATCTTTGTCACCCGTCTTTGCCCTGGCGCACTGCCTCATGGGCTGCGGGAGTTTCATGGTCCCAGCTTGCCGCGCAATTGTGTCCATTCTCGGGACAGTTCGCGGTTTCGCAGGGGCGATCTTCTGTTTGGCCTGCAAGGCTGTCCGGCAGCCCGGTCACAACGGGCCTGCCCGGAGGCGGGACCGTGCGGGGACTGCGTCAGGGATCGTCCTGCCACGCCGCTGTCACGACGCTCTCTCTTGGCGGGGCGATCCGGCGTGCGGGCGGATCAGAAGGTCCAGTCAGTCATGGTCGACACGAGGTCGTCCGTGACGCCAGTGGTTGCGGCGGTCATGCCCTGAATGGCAACGACAACAAGGGCAATGGCCATCGCGCAAAGGACGACCCAGTCGACCGTGACCGCACCGTCGTCCCTGTGCAGGAAACCGGAAAAGGCTCGCGTCTTCATCTGTGTCACATCTTTCCGATGGGGTTGGCTCCTTCTGGAGCATTTACAAAAGGCCGCGTCTTCTGGGACGCGGCCTTTCGTAGTCCTGCGATCAGGCGGAAAGGCCTTATTCGCTGCCCGCGGTGATCGAACCCATGTAGGTCGACACTTCGCCGGTCAGCTGGGTGGTGCCGGTCTTGATGGACGAGTAGGCGGCAACGCCCAGGCCCACGACGGCTGCGGTCAGCACAACCCAGTCAACGGTGACTGCGCCGGATTCGTCTTCGCGGAAGTTTTTGATGAACTTGATCATGGTGAGTCCCTCCAAAGGATCAGATTGCTTGTTTGTGATGTTCCGCTTCGGTGTGTTGGCAGCCCGCTCTCTCTTTCACGCTGCCGCCTCTGCGGTACGGGGACATATAGCCTCGGGAATGGGGCAGGAATTGGGCGCAGAAAGTGCAAAAAAGGAAAAGATTTAGGGCTATTTGATCGGATTGTTCAGCCGCCTGATTTTTCTGGGGAATCCACTGTCGGGGCCGTATGGACCCGGAAAAGCCCTGCGCAGCGGGGCGAAAATGTTGCTGATCGGCCACGGGCGCATTGCGGTGGCTGGCCGGATTCGGGCGATTCTGCCATATTAAGACCGCAGAGCAGTCCACAATTCCGGGCAGAGAACACGGATGCGGAACACAGGAATCTCCCACGGTGCCGTTTCGGCGCTGTTTCTCGCGCTGGTGCTGGCGCTTGGTGGTGGCCCGTCGCGGGCCGAATCGCCTGCCGCACTCGAGGATTTCACCTTCAAACGCGTGAAACCCCCGGGGCAGGGCACCAAGAAGCGGATCACGGTGCAGATCGACCCGGCGGAACAGGCCGCGCGACTCGCCGCGGCGCCCAAGCCGAAGCCCACGCCCGACACCACCTTCTCCCCCGCCGCCCCTGTGGGGCCACAGGGGCGCTATACGTGGTTCTGGGACAGTATCTCTCCCGAGATGGCGCAGAGCGGCCCCGGCCGCCTGGAACCCGCCCTGCTGGCGCTCAGCGAGCCGCCTGCGGGCACCGGCGTCTCGGCCCCGCGGCTGGATACGCTGATGGCGATCGCCCGGGCGCAGGGGCGCGATATCCTGATGACGACCGCGGGGACGCAGGTCTCGCCGGCGCTGGTGCTGGCGGTGATCGCCGTGGAAAGCGCCGGGCGGGCCGATGCGGTGAGCTCTGCCGGGGCGGCGGGGCTGATGCAGCTGATGCCCGCCACGGCGGAACGCTTCGGTGTCACCGACCGGCTGGTGCCGGCGCAGAGCATCCGTGGCGGCGTGGCTTTTCTCAACATGCTGATGCAGGAGTTCAAGGGCGATCCGATCCTCGTCCTTGCGGGCTACAACGCGGGCGAGGGCGCGGTGCGCAGCTACAAGGGCGTGCCGCCCTACGCCGAGACCCGCGACTACGTGCCCAAGGTGCTGGAGGCCTACCGCGTGGCCCGGGGCCTGTGCATGACGCCGCCCATGCTGATCAGCGACGGCTGCGTGTTCCGCCTGCCGAAGGCCTGACAGGGTCCCGCGGCGGTGCCCGGAAAATTCGAATTTTCCGGACCGGATTTTTCGAAAAATCCGGGAGGCGCATAAGGGCAGGTCGGGAAAAGGGGCGTGCTCTGTCCGCTGTGCGGAGGCGGGGGGCGTCCAAGAATTTTCGAAAGTTCCTGGGAAACATCTTCGAAGGCTTTTGGGGGCTCTGCCCCCTTGGCCCCGGTCCGGGGCCAATTCCCCCGGAGTACTTGAGGAAAGATGAAGTGCAGGGCCGCGCGTGGGGCGGCCCTGCGGTTAGTGTCCGGGATCAGACGATGGTTGCCTCGGTGGCGGCGCGCAGTTCGTCCTCGCTCACGCCCTCGGCCAGTTCGACGATCTTCAGGCCGCCCTCGACCACGTCCAGCACGCCGAGGTTGGTGATGATGCGGTTCACCACGCCCTTGCCGGTCAGCGGCAGGGTGCAGGCCTTCAGCACCTTCGACTCGCCGTGCTTGTTCTGGTGGTCCATCACCACGATGACCTTGCCGACCCCGGCCACGAGGTCCATGGCGCCGCCCATGCCCTTCACCAGCTTGCCGGGGATCATCCAGTTGGCGAGGTCGCCGTTCTCGGCCACTTCCATGGCCCCGAGGATCGCCGCCGCGATCTTGCCGCCGCGGATCATCCCGAAGGAGGTCGCACTGTCGAAATAGGCGGTGCGGGGCAGTTCGGTGATCGTCTGCTTGCCGGCGTTGATCAGGTCCGGGTCTTCCTCGCCCTCGAAGGGGAAGGGGCCCATGCCGAGCATGCCGTTTTCCGATTGCAGCGTGATGTCCTTGTCGCCCACGTAGTTCGCCACCAGCGTCGGGATCCCGATGCCGAGGTTCACGTACATGCCGTCTTCAAGCTCTTCCGCCGCGCGGGCGGCCATCTGGTTGCGGTCCCAGGGCATTACGCCTCCTCCTTCTTGCGCGTGGTGCGCTGCTCGATCCGTTTCTCGTGCTCGCCCTGGATGATGCGATGCACGTAGACGCCGGGCAGGTGGATCAGGTCGGGGTCGATCGAGCCGGTGGGCACGATCTCTTCCACCTCGACGACGCAGACCTTGCCGCACATGGCCGCGGGCGGGTTGAAGTTGCGGGCGGTCTTGCGGAACACGAGGTTGCCGGTCTGATCCGCCTTCCAGGCCTTCACGATCGAGAGGTCGGCGAAGATGCCTTCCTCGAGGATGTACTCCTCGCCGTTGAAGACCTTCACTTCCTTGCCCTCGGCGATCTGGGTGCCCACGCCGGTCTTGGTATAGAAGCCCGGGATGCCGCAGCCGCCGGCGCGCATCCGCTCGGCCAGCGTGCCCTGGGGATTGAACTCGAGCTCGAGTTCACCGCCGAGGTACTGGCGCATGAACTCCTTGTTCTCGCCCACGTAGGAGGACATCATCTTGCTGATCTGCTTGGTGTCGAGCAGCTTGCCGAGACCGAAACCGTCCACGCCGCAGTTGTTCGAGGCGACAGTGAGATCCTTCACGCCGCTCTCGACGAGGGCGTCGATGAGCAGCTCAGGGATGCCGCAGAGACCGAAACCGCCGGCGGCGATGAGCATGCCGTCGGTCAGCAGGCCATCCAGCGCCTCGGCGGCAGAGCCGTAGACTTTCTTCATGGGGGTCCTCCTTTGTTGCCAGATCTGTCGCGGATTGCCGGGCCTGTGTCAACGGAATGCCGCAGTGCGGAACGTAGCACAGGGGCCGCGGGAGGCCAGAGGGGGACGGGCGGGGCACCATGGGGCGCCGTGGGGCGTTCCGGGGCGCCTGGGGACGGAGCGCGGGCTGATCGTCGTTGCAGGACCCGGGGGGCGGTGTGCGTGGGTGGTGCGGTGGTGACCCATGAAAAAGGGGGGCTGTCTGCCCCCCTGCCGCCCCGGGGGGCGGCACCCCCCGAGGATATTTCCAAGCGAAAGATGGATCAGGCGTCGTCGGACGAGGCCGCCTTTTTCGCCGGGGCCTTCTTGGTCGTGGTCTTCTTTGCCGTGGACTTGGTGGCCGTCTTGCTGGCTGTCTTGGTCGCCGCCTTTTTCGGGGCGGCCTTCTTCTTGGGCGCCTTCTTGCCAGACTTGGCGGCCTTCTCCTCGATCAGTGCCATGGCGGCTTCCATGGTCAGCGTCTCGGGATCGGTCTCCTTGGGCAGGGTCGCGTTGATCTTGTCCCACTTCACGTAAGGGCCGTAGCGACCCTCCATGATCGAGACCGGACCGCCCGCATCGGGGTGATCACCCAGTTCCTTGAGCGTCTTGGCCGCGCCGCGGCGGGCGCCGCGGGCGGCGACCTTCTCGGCCAGCAGCTGCACGGCGCGGTTCATGCCGACGGACCAGACATCCTCGAGGGTTTCGAGGTTGGCATTGGTGCCGCCCCGGTCCGAGGTGGTCTCCGCGTGCTTGATGTAGGGGCCATAGCGGCCGATGTTCGCCCAGACGTTCACGCCGTCCTCGGGGTGCGGGCCGATCAGGCGCGGCAGCGAGAGCAGGCGCACGGCCTCCTCCAGCGTGACCTCTTCAGGGGCCCAGTCCTTGGGCACCGACTGGCGCGGCGGCTTCTTGTTGTCTTCCGTCATCTCGCCGCGCTGGCAGTAGGGGCCGAAGCGCCCCTTCATGACGTAGATATTGTCACCCTCGTCCTGGCCCAGCAGCTTGCCTTCGGGGGGGATGGCGCTGGCTTCCGCCTCGGGATCGGGCGGGCCGAAGGGACGGGTGTAGCGGCACTCGGGATATTCGGAACAGCCGATGAAGGCACCGCCGGAGCGCGCGGTGCGCATCGAGAGCCGGCCCTTGCCGCAGTTCGGGCAGAGCCGCGGGTCGGTCCCGTCCTCGGTCGGCGGGAAGAGATGCGGCTCCAGCACCTCGTTGATCTTCTCCAGCACCTCGGTGATCCGCAGCTCGGAGGTCTCGGCGATGGCCGCCGAGAAGTCCCGCCAGAAGCGCGAGAGCACTTCCTTGTAGTCGCGATCACCCGCGGAGACGTCATCCAGTTCCTCTTCGAGGTCGGCGGTGAAGTCGTATTCCACGTACTTGCGGAAGTAGTTCTCGAGGAAGGCAATCACCAGCCGGCCCTTGTCCTCGGGGATCAGGCGGTTCTTGTCCTTCAGCACATAGCCGCGGTCCTGGATCGTGGTGACGATCGAGGCATAGGTCGAGGGCCGGCCGATGCCGAGCTCTTCCATCCGTTTGACCAGCGTCGCCTCGGTGTAGCGCGGCGGCGGCTGGGTGAAATGCTGCTCGGGATTGATCGTGCGCTTGTCGGCCTTCTCGCCTTCGCTGATCTGGGGCAGGCGCTTGTCGTCATCGTCCACGACGGCGTCGTCGCGGCCTTCCTCGTAGACCTTCAGGAAGCCGTCGAAGAGCACCACCTGGCCGGTGGCGCGCAGGCCGACCTGGCCGTCCTTGCTGCCCACCTCGACGGTGGTCCGCTCGAGGCGCGCGCCTTCCATCTGGCAGGCCAGCGTGCGCTTCCAGATCAGGTCATAGAGCTTGCGCTGATCGGCGTCGGAGATGCGCAGGCTTTCGACGTCCGCCGCCATGTCGGTGGGGCGGATGCATTCGTGGGCTTCCTGCGCGTTCTTGGCCTTGTTCTTGTAGACCCGCGGGCTGGCCGGCACGTAATCCTTGCCGTAGCGGTCGCCGATGGCGTCGCGGCAGGCGGCCACGGCCTCGGGCGCCATGTCGATGCCGTCGGTCCGCATGTAGGTGATGTGACCGGCCTCGTAGAGCCGCTGGGCCGCGCTCATGGTCTGGCGCGCGCCCATGCCGAACTTGCGGCTCGCCTCCTGCTGGAGGGTCGAGGTCATGAAGGGCGGCGAGGGGTTGCGCGAGCCGGGCTTGGCCTCGACCGAGGTCACGGTCAGGTCGCGCGAGGTGATCGCCTGCACGGCCATCTCGGCCTGGGTCTGGTTCTCGATGTCGAACCGGTCGAGCTTCTTGCCCGCGAGCACCGTCAGCCGGGCCTCGTAGTCCTGACCGCGCGGCGTGGCGAGCAGCGCCTTGACCGACCAGTATTCCCGGGCACGGAAGGCCTCGATCTCCATCTCGCGCTCGACGATGAGGCGCAGGCAGACCGATTGCACACGGCCCGCCGACTTGGCGCCGGGCAGCTTGCGCCAGAGCACCGGCGAGAGGTTGAAGCCCACGAGGTAGTCGAGCGCCCGACGGGCGAGGTAGGCCTCGACCAGCGGCGCGTCCACCTGGCGCGGGTTCTTCATCGCCTCGGTCACGGCGGTCTTGGTGATCGCGTTGAACACCACGCGGGACACGGGGGTGTCCTTCTTGATGGCCTTGCGGTTGCGCAGCGCCTCCTCAAGGTGCCAGCTGATCGCCTCGCCTTCGCGATCGGGGTCAGTCGCGAGGATCAGGGCGTTGTCGTCTTTCAGGGCATCGGCGATCGCCTTGACGTGCTTCTTGCTGTCGGAGGCGATCTCCCACTTCATGTCGAAATCATGCTCGGGATCGACCGAGCCATCCTTCGGCGGCAGGTCCCGGACATGGCCGTAGGAGGCGAGAACGGTGTAATCGGACCCGAGATATTTGTTGATTGTCTTGGCCTTGGCAGGGGATTCGACAACGACAACGGGCATGAAAAGTCCTTTCGACTCTGGTCGAGCATATTGGCGGCGGACCATGTGGGGTCTGTCAGGGCAATGTCAATGCACGGCTCGTTGAGCGTCGTCAACGGTCCGCTGAAGCCGCGATGCCGCAGGGATGGGGCCGGGATGCGGGTTTTGCAAGGGCGGGATGCTGCGCTGCGGCAGATTGGGGCGTGGGGCAGGAGGGCCGCAGAGCAACGCGCAGGGCGGCTGACATAGGAGCCGTCGCTGGAGCCGATTGCGGGGCTGCCGAAGGGGCGGACAGTGCGGTCGTGAGGGGACGTATCGGCCGATGTGTCCGGGCGCGGGGGTGTCAGCCGCCCTGCGCCTGACCGGGGGAGCATGCGTCGGTGCACCGGGCCAGACCTCCGGGCCGGAAAACGGGTCAGCCGCCCGGTGGGTCCGGCACGAGGGTGAGCATGCCGCCCGGGCGGCGTTCGATCCGCTCTGAAAGCTCGAGGTCGAGCAGGGCAGGGGCGATCTGCGCGGCGGGGGCGTCGAGGTCGCGGATGAGCTGGTCTTCCTGCAGGGGCGCGCAGGAGAGCCGGGCGAGGATCGCCTCGTGCAGACGGGCCTGCGCGAGGGCCGCCGCCGCTGCTGGGGCGGGGCTCTCGGGCGGCTCCTCGATCAACGGGGTGTCCTCCGGCGGGCTGTCTGTCTCTGCGGCGGCGGGCGCAGGGGGGCGAAGGTCGCGGGTCGCGCGGGTCACGGGTGTGCCCCGGGTGAGGGCGAGAGCCATGTCGCGGGCGCGGTCCAGCGCCGTGGGCTTTGTGTCGGGCGGGGCCAAGGCAAGGTCGCGCTGCGCGGCGGGCAGGGGCGGCAGGGCCTCCAGCACGTCCTCGGCACTGCGCACGAGGCGGGCGCCGTCGCGCAGCAGCAGGTTGCAGCCGGCGGCGCGGGCGTCGAAGGGGTGGCCCGGTACGGCCATGACCTCGCGGCCCTGATCGAGGGCGTTGCGCGCGGTGATCAGGCTGCCGGATTTTGCCGCCGCCTCCACCACGACCACGACCTCGGCCATGCCCGAGATCAGGCGGTTGCGGCGCGGGAAGTCGCGGGCCTGTGCCACGTGGCCGAGGGGCCGTTCCGACACCCGTGCGCCATTCAACAGCAGTCGGTCGGCGAGATCGGCATTTTCGGCCGGGTAGGGGATGTCGGCCCCGCCCGCCAGGACGGCGACGGTACCGGTGGCCAGCGAGGCGCGGTGCGCCGCCGTGTCCACCCCGCGGGCGAGGCCGGAGACGATGACATAGCCCGCCGCGGCGAGGTCGGTGGCCAGCCTCTCGGCCATGCGGGTGGCGAGAGAGGAGGCGTTGCGCGCGCCCACGAGGGCGATCATCGGGCGCGAGAGGACCCGCGGCTCGCCGACCATCCACAGGAGGGGCGGCGGTTCGTCGAGGTCCATCAGCCGTCTGGGAAAGAGCGCGTCACCGGGGGTCAGCATCCGGGCGCGGGCGCCTGTCGCCCGGCGCAGTTCCTCTCGCGCGATGCCTTCGGGGCAGGGGCGGTAGGAGGGCACTCCGGCGCTGGCTGCAAGACCGGGCAGGGCCTCCAATGCGGCCTGAGCGCTGCCATGCTCGGCCATGAGCCTGTAGAAGGTGGAGGGCCCCACCCGGCGGGAGCGCAAGAGACGAAGCCACGCCAGACGGTCCTCTTCCGTGGTGGGTGGGAGTGGGGGGTGAGTGGAAGGTTGTGGTGTCCCGTCCATGATGACTCCGCCTCTTGCGGAATCAGATCTACCCCAGGCGCCGTTAACTATCCGTGAATCGCAGGGTTAACGGTGTCTTCAACTCTCCCACCCGCCAGAGGGGCAGCCCGATCAGCTGCCGGAGCCGCCCACGGTCAGCCCGCCGATCAGCACCGTCGGCTGGCCCACGCCCACGGGCACCCACTGGCCCTGCTTGCCGCAGTTGCCCATGCCCGGGTCGAGCGCCATGTCGTTGCCGAGCGCGCGGATGTGCTGCAGCGCGGTCGCCCCGTCGCCGATCAGCGTGGCGCCGGTCACGGCGCCCACGCGCTTGCCGTTCTTCACCCGGTAGGCCTCGGTGCAGGAGAAGACGAACTTGCCGTTGGTGATGTCCACCTGGCCGCCACCGAATCCCACCGCATGGATGCCATCCTTCAGGTCGGCCACGATCGACTCGGGGTCGGCATCGCCGCCCTCCATGATCGTGTTGGTCATTCGGGGCATCGGCGCATGGGCATAGCTTTCGCGCCGCCCGTTGCCCGTCGCCTCGACCCCCATAAGGCGGGCGTTCTGGCGGTCCTGCATGTAGCCCACGAGGATACCGTCCTCGATCAGCACGTTGCGGGCCGAGGGCGTGCCCTCGTCGTCCACGGTGATCGAGCCGCGCCGGTCGGGGATCGTGCCGTCATCCACCACGGTGACGCCGGGGGCGGCGACGCGCTGGCCCATGAGCCCGGCGAAGGCCGAGGTGCCCTTGCGGTTGAAATCGCCCTCGAGCCCGTGGCCCACGGCCTCGTGCAGCAGGATGCCGGGCCAGCCCGGGCCAAGCACGATGTCCATGACGCCCGCGGGCGCGGCCTCTGCCGTCAGGTTCACGCAGGCGATGCGCAGGGCCTCCTTGGCCTTGGCCTTCCAGTCCGCGGGATCGAGCAGACCGTCGAGGCCGACGCGCCCGCCACCGCCCGCGCTGCCGCTTTCGCGCCGCCCGTTCTCCTCGACGATCACCGAGACGTTGAGCCGGGTCATCGGGCGCACGTCCTCCACCAGCGTGCCGTCGGGGCGCAGGATGAAGACCTCCTGGCAGGAGGCGCCGATCGAGGCGCTGACCTGCACCACGCGGGGATCGAGGGCGCGGAGGTAGTCGTCGATCTCGCGCAGGGTCTCGACCTTCACGGGGAAGGGCTGGGCGCTGATCGGGTCGAGATCGGCATAGAGCTTGCGGTTGGTGGGGCGGGGGCCCTCGGCCAGTGTGCCGCCGCCGTCGCCCACGGCCAGCCGCGCGGTGGCCACGGCGCGCTTCAGGGCGCTCTCGCTGATCTCGGTCGCGTGCGAGTACCCGGCGACCTCGCCCTTCACGGCGCGCAGGCCGAAGCCCTCGGCCGCGTCATAGGAGGCGGTGCGGATGCGCCCGTCGTCGAGGGCCAGCATCTCGGAGCGGCGCCGCTCGAGGAACAGCTCTCCATCATCGGCCCCCGCGGTGGCCTCGCGCAGCAGGCGCAGCGCGCTGTCCTGGTCCAGCATGGTCTCGAAGGGGCGGAAGGCGGTGTCGGACATGCGGAAATCTCCATTAGGGGTGCGACGTTGATGCGGCTTCCAACACACCGAAATTTGATCTAAGTCAAAGTGAGCGTCTGTTTGCCGCAAGTGCCGTGATTGTCGTTGAGGCGAGAATATGGTCTTAAGCACAGACAAACAACGGGAGGAGGACGGGGGAAACCCGGCTTCCGTTTACAAATGACAGTGAAAGCCAAACGATCAGGGTGACCCATGCGTAAGATCTTCAGCCTCACGGCGCTTATGGCAACCTTCCTTGCCGCCCCGACCCTCGCCCAGGATGGGCTCGAGACCGTGGGCAAGCCGCATCACGGCGGGATGGGGTTCCAGACCGCTGCCACAGAACTGGCCCGCGACCTGCAGTGGCTGGATCACATGATCCTCTACATCATCACCGCGATCGTGATCTTCGTCTGCATCCTGCTGGGCCTCGTCATCGTGCGCTACAACAGCAAGGCGAACCCGACCCCGGCCAAGTTCACCCACAACTCGCCGCTGGAAATCGCATGGACCCTTGGCCCGGTGATGATTCTCGTCTTCATCGGGGCCTTCTCGCTGCCGGTTCTGTTCAAGCAGCAGGAAATCCCCGAGGGCGACATCCACATCAAGGTGACCGGCTACCAGTGGTACTGGGGCTACGAGTACACCGACCATGACTTCGGCTTCGAAAGCTTCCTGCTCCAGAAGGAACAGCTGGCCGAGTACGGCTACAACGACGACGAATACCTGCTCGCCACCGACACCGCCGTCGTGGTGCCCGTGGGCAAGGTCATCGTCATGGACGTGACCGGCGCCGACGTGATCCACAGCTGGACCATCCCCGCCTTCGGGGTGAAGCAGGACGCCGTTCCCGGCCGCCTCGCGCAATTGTGGTTCCAAGCCGAGAAGGAAGGCGTGTACTTCGGCCAGTGCTCCGAGCTGTGCGGCAAGGACCACGCCTACATGCCGATCACCGTGAAGGTGGTCAGCGAGGAAGCCTACGAAGAGTGGCTCACCGGCGCGAAGGAAGAATACGCGGGCGTGCCCCGCAGCTATCAGGTGGCCTCGAACTGAGGAACCTGCGGGCTGCGGCCCGTCCCGGCGGACGCAGGCCCGCCCATCATAGTGTGACCGGGCCCCGCCGCGTCGGGGCCTGACGTGAAGACGGGGGCGCCTGTGCCCCCGAGGAAAGACGAAATGACCGACGCCAGCATCAATCCACAAGCCAGCGAGGGCGAAGCCCGGTTCGGCGACTTTGTCGCCCTGCTGAAACCGCGCGTCATGTCGCTGGTCGTGTTCACCGCCGCCGTGGGCCTGCTGGCGGCACCGGTGCCCGTGCACCCGTTCATCGCCTTCTTCGCGGTGCTCTGCATCGCGATCGGCGGCGGGGCCTCGGGCGCGCTGAACATGTGGTACGACGCCGATATCGACGCGGTGATGAAACGGACCGCCAAGCGTCCGATCCCCGCCGGCAAGGTGACGCCGGGCGATGCGCTCGCCATAGGGCTGACGCTCTCGGGCTTCTCCTGCGTGATGCTGGGGCTGGCGGCGAACTGGGTCGCGGCGGGGCTGCTGGCCTTCACCATCTTCTTCTATGTGGTCATCTACACGATGTGGCTGAAGCGCTGGACGCCGCAGAACATCGTCATCGGCGGTGCCGCCGGGGCCTTCCCCCCGATGATCGGCTGGGCCGTGGCCACCGGGGGCGTGAGCGTCGAATCCGTGCTGATGTTCCTGCTGACCTTCATGTGGACGCCGCCGCACTTCTGGGCGCTCGCGCTCTTCGTGAAGTCGGACTACGACAAGGCCGGCGTTCCGATGCTGACCGTGACCCATGGCCGCCGCTCGGCGCGCCGCCACATCCTGGGCTACACCATCCTGCTGGCCGCCGTGGCCGTGGGCATCGGCTTCACCTCCGTGGGCGGGCCGGTCTACCTGGCCGTGGCCGTGGTGCTGAACGCGCTCTTCCTCAAGGGCGCGGTGGACATCCTGCGCCGCGACGAAGCCGCCTCCGAGGCGGATGGCTACAAGTCCGAAAAGAGCTTCTTCAAGCTCTCCCTGCTTTACCTCTTCCTCCATTTCGGCGCGATCCTCGCCGAGGCCGCCCTGCGGCCATGGGGTCTGGGAGGCTGGTGAAGATGTTCAGGGAGGAGCATGAACTTCACAAACGCCGCTGGGGCCGAAATCTCGGCCTCGGCATCGTACTGGCGATCTTCGTCGCGCTGGTCTTCGGACTGACCGTGGTGAAGGTGTCCCTAGAGGACTTCCGCACGCCTGCGGAAACGGGAGGAGAACAATGAAACGTCTGAGCGGACCGCAGAAGACCGTCGTCCTGACCCTTGGCACCGTGATCTTCATGGGTGCCATGGCCTGGGCTGCCGTGCCTTTCTATTCGTGGTTCTGCCGTGTCACCGGCTTCGGCGGGGTGACCAGCGTGGCGGAAGCCGGCTCTGACGTGATCCTCGACGAAACCATCAAGATCCGCTTCGATGCCTCGACCGACAAGGACATGCCATGGTCCTTCAAGCCGATGCAGAAGCAGATGGAGATGCGGATCGGCGAGACGGGGCTGGCCTTCTACGAGGCCTACAACCCCACGGACCGTGTCATCGCGGGAACGGCGGCCTACAACGTCGCCCCCTACGAGGCGGGTGGCTTCTTCTCCAAGATCGAGTGCTTCTGCTTCACCGAACAGGTGTTGCAACCGGGGGAGCGGGTGGAAATGCCCGTCACCTTCTACGTGGATCCGGAAATCGTCGAGGACCGGGACGCCAAGTTCGTCCATGTCATCACGCTTTCCTACACGTTCTACGAGACCGACCTGCCGACAACCGAAGAGCAGGCGGCGCTTGACCAACCGAAGTCGACTGACGTCAACTGATGACCAAAGGCTCCAACGAGGGACACACCGATGGCGCATGAAAAGAACCACGATTATCACATCCTGCAACCCTCCCTGTATCCCTTCCTGGGATCGGTGGGTGCCTTCGTCATGCTGTTTGGCGCAACGCTCTGGATGCATGACAGCGGCCCCTGGATCTTCATCCTCGGCCTCCTGATGGTGCTCTACACCATGTACGGCTGGTGGGCAGAGACGATTGCAGAAAACAAGGCGGGCGACCACACCCCGGTGGTGCGGATCGGCCTGCGCTACGGCTTCATCCTCTTCATCATGTCCGAGGTGATGTTCTTCGTCGCGTGGTTCTGGACCTTCTTCAAGCACGCGCTCTACCCGATGGGCCCGCAGTCGCCCGCCGTGGACGGTGTCTGGCCGCCCGCCGGGATCGAGACCTTCGACCCCTGGCACCTGCCGCTGATCAACACGCTGATCCTGCTCTGCTCGGGCGCGGCCTGCACATGGGCGCACCATGCGCTGGTGCATGAAAACAACCGCAAGGACGTCAAGAACGGCCTGATCATCGCGGTGCTGCTGGGCCTGCTCTTCACCTTCTTCCAGGCCTATGAATACAGCCACGCGGCCTTCGGCTTCTCGGGCAACATCTATGGCGCCTCCTTCTTCATGGCGACCGGCTTCCACGGCTTCCACGTGATCATCGGGACGATCTTCCTCTTCATCTGCCTCCTGCGCGTGATGAAGGGCGATTTTACCCCCGAGAACCACTTCGGCTTCGAGGCCGCCGCTTGGTACTGGCACTTCGTCGACGTGGTCTGGCTGTTCCTGTTCCTCTCGATCTACATCTGGGGCCAGTAAATCTGGGGCCAGTAAAGGCCGCAGGGGCAGGGTCCGGGTTGAACCGGACCGGCCAAACGGACTAAAGCAACGCGGGCGGGAAACCGTTCGCGTTCTTCGTTTCCGGGGGCACAATGCGCCGTATCCTTCTGCCGCTGATCTTCGGCCTTCTGGGCACCGCCGTGCTGGCATCGCTCGGTGTCTGGCAGCTGCAGCGGCTGGCCTGGAAGGAGAGCGTGCTCTCCGAGATCGAGGCCGCCATCGGCGCCGATCCGGTGCCGCTGCCCGACATCCCCGATCCCGAGCGTGACCGCTACCTGCCGGTCTGGGCCGAGGGCCACATGACCGGGCCCACCCTGCGCGTGCTGGTGAGCCAGAAGGAGAAGGGCGCGGGCTACCGCCTGATCACCCCCTTCGAGAGTGGCGACCGCCGGGTGCTGATCGACCGGGGCTTCCTGCCCGTCGACCGCCCCGTGCCCGAGACGCCGACGCGCGAGGTGACGGTGATCGGCAACCTGCTCTGGCCGGACGAGGTGGACGGCTACACCCCCGATCCCGACCGCGATCAGGGCCTGTGGTTTGCCCGCGACCTGCCGGCTCTGGCCGCCGAACTGGGGACCGAGCCGCTGCTGATCGTCCTGCGCGACGAGACCTTCGACGATGCCGGTGTCAGCCCGCTGCCCGTCAGCTCTGCGGGCATTCCCAACGATCACCTCGGCTATGCCGTGCAATGGTTCGGCATGGCCCTGATCTGGCTGGTCATGACCGGCATTCTGATCTACCGAAACCTGCGACCCCGTGATGACCCCCGTGAAGACCCCCGCAAAGGCACATCCGCCGGGGCCAAGAAAGGTGAGACGACGTGAAATACATCTCGACCCGTGGGCAGGCGCCCGTCCTGACCTTCGAAGAGGCGATGCTGACCGGGCTGGCCCGTGATGGCGGCCTCTACGTGCCGGAAACCGTGCCCCAGATGAGCGCCGAGGAGATCGCGGCGCTGGCCGGTCTCTCCTATGAGGAAACCGCCTTCCGCGTCATGCGTCCCTTCATCGGCGACACCTTCACCGACGAAGAATTCCGCGAGATCATCGCCAAGGCCTATGCCGGCTTCGGCCACGAGGCCCGCGCGCCGCTGGTCCAGCTGGCGCCGAACCATTTCCTGCTGGAGCTGTTCCACGGGCCGACGCTGGCCTTCAAGGACTTCGCCATGCAGCTCATCGGCCAGCTGTTCCAGGCAGCACTCGGCCGCTCGGGCAAGCGGGTGACCATCGTGGGCGCGACCTCGGGCGATACCGGCTCGGCCGCGATCGAGGCCTTCAAGGGGCTCGACAATGTCGACGTCTTCATCCTCTACCCCCACGGCCGGGTGTCCGAGGTGCAGCGCCGCCAGATGACCACCCCGTCCGAGGCCAACGTCCATGCCATCGCCATCGACGGGCATTTCGACGATGCGCAGGCGCGGCTCAAGGACATGTTCAACGACTTCGACTTCCGCGACGAAGTCCGTCTGGCGGGCGTGAACTCGATCAACTGGGCGCGGGTGCTGGCGCAGGTCGTCTATTACTTCTCCGCCGCCGTCTCCCTTGGCGCACCTGCGCGCAAGGTCTCCTTCACCGTGCCGACCGGCAACTTCGGGGACATCTTCGCGGGCTACATCGCCAAGAAGATGGGCCTGCCGATCGAGCAGCTGGTGGTGGCCACCAACCAGAACGACATCCTGCACCGCTGCCTGACCACCGGGGCCTACACGCCCGATGGGGTGATCCCCTCGATCTCGCCCTCGATGGACATTCAGGTGTCCTCGAACTTCGAACGTGCGCTCTTCGATGCCTACGGGCGCGACGGTTCCGCCGTGTCGCAGCTGATGGACGAGCTGAAGGCCGGGGGCTTCACCGTGTCGCAGGGCGCGCGTGAAGCCTTGGCCGAAAGCTTCACCTCGGGCCGCGCCTCGGAAGAGGAAACCTCGGCCACGATCAAGTCGGTCTTTGCCAGGGATGCGGAGCTTCTGTGCCCCCACAGCGCCGTCGGCGTGAAGGTGGCCGAAGAGACCCGCGATGCCGCCGTGCCGATGATCACGCTGGCCACCGCGCATCCCGCGAAGTTCCCCGACGCGGTCGAGGCCGCCACCGGCGAACGCCCGGGTCTTCCCCCGCGCATGGGGGATCTGTATGACCGGTCTGAACGGGTCACGCGGCTGCCCAACGATCTGGCCGCCCTCGAAACCTTCATTCGTGAGAAAATCGCCAAGTGACGACACAGGTTCATACGCTTTCCAACGGCTTCCGCATCGTGACGGAGCAGATGCCCGGCCTGCAATCGGCAGCCGTGGGCGTCTGGGTTGCCGCCGGGGGCCGGAACGAACGGCTTGAACAGAACGGCATCGCCCACTTCCTCGAACACATGGCCTTCAAGGGGACCAAGACCCGGTCGGCCCTGCAGATCGCCGAACAGATCGAGGACGTGGGCGGCTACATCAACGCCTATACCTCGCGCGAGGTGACGGCCTACTACGCCCGCGTCCTGAAGGACGACGTGGCGCTGGCCATGGACGTGCTGGCAGACATCCTGCAGAACTCGACCTTCGACGAGGCCGAGATCGAGAGCGAGCGCGGCGTGATCCTCTCCGAGATCGGGCAGGCGCTGGACACGCCCGATGACGTGATCTTCGACTGGCTGCAGGAGAAGGCCTATCCGGATCAGCCCATCGGCCGCACCATCCTCGGTCCGGCGGAGCGTATCCGCGCCTTCAACCGCGCCGACCTCGCGGGCTTTGTGGCCGAGCATTACGGGCCCGAGCAGATGATCCTCTCCGCCTGCGGGGCGGTGGATCACGACGAGATCGTCAAGCTGGCCGAGCGGCTCTTCGGCGGCATGGCGCGCCAGCCGCAGCAGGCCGCCAATCCTGCCCGTTTCCACGGCGGCGAGACCCGGACCGAGAAGCAGCTGGAGCAGGCGCATTTCGCGCTCGCCTTCGAAAGCCCCGATTACCGCGATCCGCTGAGTTACACCGCGCAGATCTATGCCTCGGCCCTTGGCGGCGGCATGTCCTCGCGGCTGTTCCAGGAGATCCGGGAAAAGCGCGGCCTCTGCTACACGATCTTCGCCCAGGCCGGGGCCTATTCCGACACCGGCATGACGACGATCTACGCCGGCACCTCGGGCGATCAGCTCAAGGGCCTGGCCGAGATCACGCTGGACGAGATGAAGCGCGCCGCCTCGGATATGTCCGAGGAAGAACTGGCCCGCGCCCGCGCCCAGATGAAGGCTGGCCTGCTGATGGGGCTTGAAGGCTGTTCCTCGCGCGCCGAACGCCTGGCCCGCATGGTGCAGATCTGGGGCCGTGTGCCGCCGCTGACCGAAGCGGTCGAGAAGATCGACGCCGTGACGCTGGCCGATGTGCGCAGCTATGCCGAGAAGATGGCGGTGCAGAGCCCGGCGGCGCTTGCGCTCTACGGTCCGGTGTCCGCCGCGCCGACCCTCGAGGCCCTGCAGGAGCGTCGCGCGGCCTGATGCTCGTCCCACGGCGCAAGTTGAAGATCGAGACCGAGCGGATGACGCTTCGGCCGCCGATCCATGCCGACTTCCGCCCCTGGACCGAGCTGCGCCGCGAGAGCCGCGAGTTCCTCTCGCCCTGGGAGCCGAGCTGGGCCGAGGATCACCTCTCGCGCCGGGCCTTCGCGAACCGGGTCTACTGGGCGCAGCGGTCCGTGGCGCAGGGCACCGCGCTGCCGCTGTTCCTGATCCGGCGCGAGGACGAGATGCTGCTGGGGGCGATCACGCTGGACAATATCCGGCGTGGGCCCGCCCAGACCGGCACGCTGGGCTACTGGACCGGCGAACGCTTCGCCCGGCGCGGCTACATGCGCGAGGCGATTTCGGCCGTTGTGCATCACGCGTTCCACCGGATGGACCTGAGCCGCATCGAAGCCGCCTGCCTGCCCGAGAACGCGCCGTCGCGCGGATTGCTGGAAAGCTGCGGGTTCAAGTACGAGGGCGTGGCGCAGAGCTACCTGCAGATCAACGGCCGCTGGCGGACCCACGTGCTCTACTCGGCGCTGCGGATGGACCGGCGCGGGCGCACCGACGCGGGGTAGGGGCTGGGGGCGCGGTGTAGGCCGGGTGGTCTGCGGACGGCTCGTTGCGCGACCGGCCGGAAGTGAAAGGCGACACCGCTCACCTTACTGCACACGCAAACAGGCCCCAAAAGGGCGGTGCACTTCTTACCTGAGCACAAACATTCGACCTCACCGAAACAAACCGCCCGGCCTCAGGCCGGGCAGCGCCGTCCCGCCCCCCGTCGCCATTGGCGCTCGGACCAATGGCGACCGGCGCTATAGCGCCACCCCGCGGGACGGCGCTGCCCTTCGCGTGAAACCGCAGCGTTGCTCCTCGCGACGAGCCGGCAATAGTCTCCTCAGCCTCAGCCTCAGCCTCAGCCTCAGCCTCAGCCTCAGCCTCAGCCTCAGCCTCAGCCTCAGCCTCAGCCTCAGCCTCAGCCTCAGCTCCTCAGTCCCGCACCAAAGCCAAGTCCCGCCTGCCTCACCCAAGGCATCCACGGCTTTGTGAACGCAGCACCTTCCGTTACGACACCCGTGCCCCGGAAGCCCCATGCTAGGCTTCGCGCAGGAGGTCGCCCCATGTTCCATGCCCCCCAGACGCCTATCCTCGCCGCGCCCCGGGCGCTGCTCACCCTGCCGCTGCTTGCGCTGCTCCCCGACACGGCGCCCGCGCAGGAGCGCCGGCCCTCACACTGCATCGCCATCGCCGATGCCACGCCGGGCCTTCAGTACATTCAGAAAGCCTCCTTCCGCGAACCGGTCGCCGAGTTCTCGGTCCGGCTGACCTACGTCAGCCACTCTTCCTACCTGCTGCAGACCCCGGGCGGGCTCTCGGCGATCACCGATTACGCGGGCTACCACGGCAACGTCGATTTCATCCCCGACGTGGTCACCATGAACCACGCCCATTCCAGCCACTTCACCTCCGCCCCCGATCCGGCGATCCCCCATGTGCTGCGCGGCTGGTCCGAGACCCGGGGCGCGGCCGTCGACCACCACCTCGACCTTGGCGAGATGCTGATCCGCAATGTCTCCACCGACATCCGCAGCTGGGACGGTGCCGAGGAGAACGGCAATTCCATCTTCGTCTTCGAGGTCGAGGGGCTCTGCATCGGCCACCTCGGCCACCTGCACCACGAACCCAACGACGACCAATATGCGGCGCTCGGGCGGCTCGACGTGCTTATGGTGCCGGTGGATGGCGGGCTGACGCTGGACACCGGCTCGATGGTGCGGGTGGTGGAGCGGCTGCGCTCCTCCATCGTGCTGCCGATGCACTGGTTCTCGGACCGCTCGCTCAGCGACTTCCTCGCGGGGGTGTCCGATGTCTTCGCGGTGGTGGACGAGGGCGAGAACGCGCTGGAGATCTCGCTGCGCGACCTGCCGTCGCGGCCCACGGTGCACGTGCTGCGCCCGGCCTACCTGCGCGAGGCGGAATAGCGTTTTCCGCTGGCGCCCGGGCGGCGCGGTGCTACAGATCCGGCCATGACCGATCAGCCCGCCGCCCCCGCTCTCGCCACGGATGTCCTCGACCAACTGCGCGCCGCGCTGCCCGGGAAGGTGTTCCGCCCGCTGCTGCCCGGCTACCTCGCCTGCCTGCGCGGCTATGGCGACAGCACCGGCGTGGCGCAGGTCCTCTCGCCCGAGAGCGCCGAACAGGTCTCGGCGATCCTGAAGATCGCCAATGCCCATGGCGTGCCGGTGATCCCCCACGGCGGCGGCACCGGGCTGGTCAGCGGTCACACCTACAGCGGCGAGACGCCCGCGATCCTCGTCTCGCTGGAGCGGATGACCGCGATCCGCCTGCTGAACGCGGACGAGAACGTGATGATCGTCGAGGCCGGCGCGATCCTCGAGGACATCCATTCCGCGGCAGAGGCGGTGGGGCGCATCTTCCCGCTGGCCATCGCGGCCAAGGGCTCGGCCCGGATCGGCGGCAATCTCTCGACCAACGCGGGTGGGGTGAACGTGCTGCGCTACGGCAATACGCGCGATCTCTGCCTCGGGCTGGAAGTGGTGTTGCCGGACGGGCGGATCTGGAACGGGCTGTCGCGACTGCGCAAGGACAACACCGGCTATGACCTGCGCGACCTCTTCATCGGGGCCGAGGGCACGCTGGGGATCATCACCGCGGCCTCGCTCAAGCTGTTCCCGAAACCGGCGGGCGAGGGCGTGGCCTACATGGTCGTGGACAGCCCCGCCACGGCGATCAAGCTGCTCTCCATGGCGCGCGACCACATGGGCGAGGCGATCTCGGCCTTCGAGCTGATCAACGGCACCGGCCTGCGCTTCATGAAAGCCGGGCTGCCCGACGTGCGCCAGCCCTTCGACACGCCGCCGGACTGGTGCGTGCTGATCGAGGTGGGGCTGGCCCGGGGCCTCGTGCCGTCCGAGGCTCTGGAGGGGCTCTTTGCCGAGGCCTTCGAGGCGGGGCTCGTCTCCGACGGGCTCGTGGCGCAGAGCGCGGGGCAGGCGGCGGAGTTCTGGAACGTGCGCGAGCATATCCCGGTGGCGAACCGCACCGTGGGGGCGATCTGCTCCAACGACATCTCGCTGCCGATCGACCTGATCCCTGACTTCCTGCCCCGTGCGCAGGCGGCGGTGAACCGGATCGCGCCCTTCCGCATCAATGCCTTCGGGCACCTGGGCGATGGCAACCTGCATTTCAACGTCTTTGCCCCCGAGGGCCGCACCAAGGCCGAGTTCGTGCACCTGCGCGAGGAGATCCAGACCGCCGTGCATGACGTGCTGCACGAGATGGGCGGCTCCTTCTCGGCCGAACACGGTGTGGGGCGGCTGAAGGTCGGGGACCTGGAACGCTATGGCGACCCGGTGAAGTTGCAGATGATGCGCGGGATCAAGGACCTCTTCGATCCCATGGGGATCATGAACCCCGGCGCGGTCCTGCCGAAGCGATAGGGCGCGGTCCCCCTCAGATTTGGAGGCCTCCGGCGGGGATATTTGGGAAACGAAAATGAGAAGGCCCCTCCCGGTCGGGAAGGGCCCTTTCTGTCTCACGTGTCTGTGGCGCCAGGTCCGGTCTCAGGTGCCGTAGGCCAGCGTCTCGCCCATGATCTCCTCCGCCGCGCCGATCAGGGCGCCTGCGATCAGGTCGAGCTCGGGCCGGGTCAGCCGGGCGGGCAGGCGGGTGTCGCAGGCCTTCATCAGCATGGCGCGGGTCTGGGGCAGTTCGGGGGTGTCGCCGAGGAACTGCCAGTTCCAGAAGGCACGGGCGTTGTCCGTGGACAGGCCGAAGACCTGCACCTTCACGCCGCGCGCCTCTGCCGCCTTGGCGAAGGCGCGGGTCTGGGCCTCGTCGAGGCCCTTGAGGTTGAACTGCAGGCTGTCGGGGGCGCGGTCCTCGGGGGCGAGTTTCGCGGGCACCTCTATCCAGGGCGAGCTTTCCAGCAGGCCGGCGACGTAGTCGTGGTTGGTGCGCCCGTCGCGCGCCCGGCGGGGCACTTCCCCCAGCTGCGGGCGGATGATGGCGGCGGCGAGGTTGGAGAGGCGCAGGTTGTAGAGCGGCAGGCGGTTCTGCCACCTGGCAAAGGCCTCCTCGAGGTCGGCGGTGTTCTCGCCGTGCGGGCCCTTGTGCTTGCGCCAGTTGTGTTCGTAGGCGCCGGACATGATCACGGCGCGGGCCAGCACCTCGGCGTCGTCGGTGATCAGGATGCCGCCCTCGCCGGAATTCACCAGCTTGTAGGACTGGAACGAGAAGCAGCCGATCCGGCCGATGGTCCCGATGTTCTTGCCGTGCCAGGTGGTGCCGAGGCTGTGGGCCGCGTCCTCGATCACCGGGATGCCACGTGCGCCACAGAGCGCCATGATCGCGTCCATGTCCGAGGTGTGGCCGCGCATGTGGCTGATGATCACCGCCTCGACGTCGTCCAGCTTGGCCTCGAAGTCGGCCATGTCGATGCGGTAGTTGTCGCCTACCTCGCAGAGCACCGGCACGCAGTTGGCGTGCACGATGGAGGAGGGGACGGCGGCGAAGGTGAAGGCGGGGATCATGACCTTTGCCCCGGGCTTCAGGTCGAGGGCCAGAAGCGACAGGAAGAGCGCCGCGGAGCAGGAGCTGACGGCGAGGGCGTACTTCGACCCCAGCATATCCGCGAACTCGCGTTCCAGCAGGGCCACGGGCGCATCCTCGGGCGCGGTGTAGCGGAAGAGGTCGCCGGTCTGGAGCAGGCGCTCAATCTCGGCACGGGCGGCTTCGGGGATGGGCTCGGCGTCGTAGACGTTCGGCGGAAGAGTCATCTTTTCGGCTTTCCTGAAACTTCTTTTCGGGATTTCTAAACGAAACACGGCCCGAGAAGAAATGAAAAATCCATGACGTGCCGATGACGGGCGCGTGACATCGACTGGTTTTGCCAAGCTTTATGGGGGGCTTCAGGGGGCCTCCGCCGGTGACGCTGCGTCCCTTTCGGGCCACGCGGGGGGCGTCCGGACCCGCACAGGCGCGCGCAAGGCTTGGCAAGCAGGGATACAGCGTCTATACGCGCGGCCTGATACAGGAGCCTTTCCCATGCCCGGCAGCGCTAATCTCAACATCATGCTCAAGGCCGCCCGCAAGGCCGGCCGCTCTCTCGTCAAGGATTTCCGCGAGGTGGAGAACCTCCAGGTCTCCATGAAAGGCGCGGGCGACTTCGTCAGCCGGGCCGACGTGGCGGCGCAGGAGATCCTCAAGGCGGAGCTGATGGGCGCCCGTCCGACCTATGGCTGGGTCGCCGAAGAGGGCAAGGAAACCATCGAGGGCCAGGACCCGACCCGGCGCTGGATCGTGGACCCGCTCGATGGCACCACCAACTTCCTGCACGGCCTGCCGCACTGGGCGATCTCCATCGCGCTTGAGCACAAGGGCCAGATCGTCGCCGGCGCAATCTACGACGCCGCCAAGGACGAGATGTTCTTTGCCGAGAAGGGCGAGGGCGCCTGGATGAACGAGAGCCGCCTGCGGGTTTCGGGCCGGAGCCGGATGATCGAGTCGATCTTCGCCACGGGCCTGCCCTTCGCCACCAGCCCGCATCTGCCGCGGTCGCTGCAGGACCTGGCCCGCGTACTGCCGGCCTGCGCCGGCGTGCGCCGCTTCGGCTCTGCCGCGCTCGACATGGCCTATGTGGCTGCCGGCCGCTACGAGGGCTACTGGGAACGCGGGCTGAATTCCTGGGACATCGCCGCGGGCATCGTCATCGTGCGCGAGGCCGGTGGCTTCGTCGAGGGGATCAACCCCGAGCAGGACCCGCTGGCCGGTGACCTGATCTGCGGCAACGAGGCGATCTTCAACAACTTCGCCAAGACCATCCGGAACAGCTGATCCGGGCGGCCCTTCGAGCCGCCCTTCGAGATGTCAGAAACGCCCGGGCCGGTGGTCCGGGCGTTTTGCGTTGCGCCTCACTTGCGGCGCCGGACCGTGGGCACCCGCGTGTGGCTGAGCTTGTAGGTCGCCGCCGGGTGGGGCGGCTGGCCGTGATTGCGGTTCCAGTAGGCCTGCGCGCCGAGGCGCCGGAAGGTGGGAAGTGCCAGCAGGAGCCCCACCACGAATCCGCCCGCATGGGCCCAGTAGGCCACGCCGCCCATGGTGGCATCCGCGCCCACCCCGTTCACGAGTTGCAGCGCGAACCAGAGCCCAAGCATGATCCAGGCCGGCACCGGGAAGACCTTGAAGAAGACGATGAAGATGATGAGGATATCGACCCGCGCCTTGGGATAGAGCAGCAGATAGGCCCCCATGACGCCCGCGATGGCCCCCGAGGCGCCGACCACCGGCACGGTGGAGTAGGGCGCCGAGACCAGCTGCACCAGCGCCGCCGCCACCCCGCAGGCGATGTAGAAGGCGAGGTAGCGCAGGTGGCCCATCTCGTCCTCGAGGTTGTCGCCGAAGATCCACAGGAAGAGCATGTTGCCGGCAAGGTGCAGGAAGCCGCCGTGCAGGAACATGGAGCTGACGAGCGTGTGGTAGCCGTCGCCGCTCATCACCCGGGCGGGGATCATCGCCCATTGGTCGAAGAAGGCCATCAGCGCGGCCTCGTCGGTGAAGAGCGCGAGGTAGCTGACGAAGACGAGGGTGTTGGCCACCATCAGCAGGTAGGTCACGTAGGGCGTGCGCCCCGAGGGATTATGGTCACGTAATGGAAACATGCCCTGACGCTCCCCGCAAAGCGGGCGAGCGTCAAGCGCCGCCTTCGGGGCAACCGTGCCGGCGGTGGGAACGTGCCGGCGCGGCAACAGGGCCCGCCACTGCTTTACACCGCCCCCGCAGCCGCTAATGTCTGCGGCGGTTGCCCGCGTGGTGGAATGGTAGACACAGGGGACTTAAAATCCCTAGGCCTTAGTGCCGTGCCGGTTCGAGTCCGGCCGCGGGTACCACATTGAAAAGTATCATTTTTTCTTAGTGGCCCTTGTGCGCAGGTCTGGCGCTGGTTTTCGACCGTTCACACAGAGCGTTCACACAGTCACGTTTTGTTTTTGTTCTGTTCTCTCACGATCTGAAGCAGGTCTGCCAGACTCTCCGCCTCGTAGATGGCCTCGCCGCACCACGTACCATCGTCTTCCTGCCAGTTCGCAGAATTTCGAACGGTGCCATAGGTTCCTCTGGCGCTTCATGTTTCGCCCTGGCTTCTGCAAGGCCTTGCTTATCGTGCCAGCAAACCCAGTAGCGCCCCTCAGTATCGTCGATCGCGGCATAGTTGTGCTGATGGAACATGGATATCCCGACGGCGCCTGCGCTCCTGACTTCCGATACAAGTTTGATGGCCTGTTCAAACGTCAGGTCCTCTCGGTGTTCGTGCATCACTTTCTCCTTTGCTGTGCAGCTTTTGAGAGCGCGCGCTTGTTCGCCCGCTTCCGGTAGTAGGCGACCATCTCCGCGCTCTGGCCTGTGACTGCCTGGATCTCTGCGTCTGACGCGCCGGCCTCTGCCAACTCGACGATCGCCAGTTTACGTAGGCCGTGTAGAGTGTACTTGGCCGCCCGCTCTCCGAGACCTTTCCGCCAAGATCTGAACGCTCTCTCGACCGCCTGGTAGCCCAGCGGTTCCCGCAGGTTCTTGGCGAGAAAGTGATCTCATGCCGGGGTCGTCATCGAGAATGACCTCGATCGCATCTTTCTCCGGCTTCAGGGCGCCGCCGAAGAAGGCCTCCTGCGCGACCGAAGACATCCCGATCCGGATGAGTTGACCGGTTTTCATCTGAGATACGGCGATGGTGACGCCGGAGCCACTGCTTGTGCCTGCGACATATGCCGCAACCTTCACTCTTGCCATCTTGCTTCTCCTGTCATCTGTCGCTGCCCCGGGGCCGCCGGGGCAGAAAGAGAGGTCAGGTCATCCCCAGCGCTTCTTTGTACATTTCGAGGATCGCCTCCTCCTCGGCGATGTCGTCCTTGTCGCGCTTGCGCAGGGCGATGACCTTCCGCATCACCTTGGTGTCGTAGCCGCGCCCTTTGGCCTCATCCATGACCTCCTTCTGCTGCTCGGCGATGTCCCTCTTCTCGGTTTCGAGCTGTTCGAAGCGCTCGATGAACTGGCGCAGCTCGCTCGCGGTGACGCGGTACGCGGCGTCCTTCACCTCGCGATCGGCGTCGGTCTCTTTCATGGGCAGGCGGGGGCCGGTGGCCGCGTCATCGAGCATGTGCAGGGTCCTTTCTTGGATCAGGGGCAGACGTGCCCGATGCAGACGGGGCAGGCGGGGCCTTCGAGGCCCACGCGCATGAGTGAAAGCGCGGCCAGAACAGCGATCTCAGTCGGCGCGCCAATGTGAAGTCCGCAGGCGCTGCTTCATTCGACAGGCGCTCGAGCTGCGCGAAGAGGTGGTTGTTCAGGTCAGAGAGCTTGTTCTTCATTGCGTGGCCTCATCGAGCGTTTCGAACGGCTCGAAACCGAGAAGAAGGACATCGCCGAGCAGCAGAAGGAGGTCATGGCCGAGGCCAAGGGCCGCGGCTACGACACCAAGGTGATGCGGAAGGTCATCGCCCTGCGCAAGCGCGACAAGGACGACATCGCCGAGGAGGAGGCGATCCTTGAGATGTACAAAGAAGCGCTGGGGATGAGCTGATGGGAAGCCACAGAGACAGCCTCCTCGCCGCCGCGAGCGCAGCCAGCGCCGCCACCACAGACATGATCGAGGCGGCGCGCGATGAAACCATCTCGCCATTAAGCGGCGTCGGAAGCGGGGAAGCGCTGACCGCCCTTGCCGACGCCATGCGCCTGCTGATGGACGCCAACCCGATCGTGGGCGACGATGCAAACCAGCTGAATGGCGCCGTGATCCGCTTCCTAGAACTGGCGCAGCTCGCCCGCGGTGACGCGGTACGCGGCCTCCTTCACCTCACGGTCGGCGTCGGTCTCTTTCATGGGCAGGCGGGGGCCGGTGGCCGCGTCATCGAGCATGGGCAGGGTCCTTTCTTGGATCAGGGGCAGGCGTGCCCGATGCAGGCGGGGCAGACGGGGCCTTCGAGGCCCACGTTGATCAGGGAAACGATGGTCAGAACCTCGGACATCGTGGTGCCGCCGATGTGGAGGCTGCAGCCCTTGCAGCGGGCCCAGGCGCGGGCCTCGCCGGTGCGCGCGGCGTCCTGCTGGCCGGTGATCATGTCGGGGGCCTTGCAGTAGGGGCAGTTCATCAGAGCCACCACGCGGCGAGACACACCGATAGGCCGCTCGCCGTGATCAGCGCTGTCGTGAAGCACCAGCGGGCGAGCATCATGCGGCCCTCTCGATGTCGGCCAACAGGGCATCGGCGCGGTCGCGCTCAAGGGCGTCCGGCGTATTTGTCGAGATGATCCGGCAGGCCCGGGCCAGCGCCTCCTCGGGAACGCACTTCTCGACGTTCCCGACGATCAGGCGCGCCCATGCGAGATCGCTTACAGTGCGGTCTTCCGCATCGCGCAGGGTCAGGGCAGCGGCCCGGAGCCAGCCGGCGATGACCTTGTCCTCGACGGGCGCCGTGGCGGTCACGCCGTGCAGTTCGAGGGCGAACATGCCGGGCGCATCGTCGCTGGCGCGGATGAAGTGCCCTCCGGTCTCGACGGCCTCCTGCATGAGGAGGTCGGCGTGGTCGGAAAATGGCCGGGCCTTGAGCGTGTCGAGGAAGCCGGAGAGACGGATGAGGTCGGTCATGCCGCGTCACCGCCGGTGCCATCATAGGGCGGCAGGCTGGGGAAGAGGGGCGCGCTGCGGCGGAGCTGAGACAGGATCGCCATGGTGCGGGCAGGGGGTGCCGGCAGGGCAACGACGCCATCGGGCCGCTTGCGGGCTTCCATCCGGGCGAGCCGGTCGCTGGTGATCGGGTGGCCCTGTTGCTCCTTCAGCTGGAGCCATGCGTCGGGGACCAGGGCGGGCTGGGTGCGATAGCGCCCGGCGTGCAGGACGCGGCTGCGGGCCGTGAGGTCATGAAGCTGGGGTTGCATGGTGCCTCCGCTGTTTGACAGTGGCTGGCAATATGCGTGCTGATACCATGCAATGTGGCTGCATATTGCCTTATGACATCAATTCAGTTGAGGAATTTTGGGGGAAGTAATGCCGTCATCTGACGAACTGCCGTTGCGCTGCCTGTATCGACCCAGCGGAATCTGCTAAGGTTAAGCCGCTAATCCGAATGCCTCGGCTGGCGTGCGCATGGCAAGGGCCTGATGAGGGCGGCGGTTGTTGTAGAAGCTGATCCAGTCTCCGAGGACCCGCACCGCATGCTGGATGCTCTCGAAGCGATGGCGGTGAACGCATTGCTCCTTGAGTGTCCGAATGACGCGCTCGACCATGCCGTTCTGCTGGGGGCAGTGGGGCGTGATGAACTCCTGCTTCAGGCCGTAGCTTCGGACCAGCGCCGTGAAGTGGCGGCTGGTGAAGACCAGACCGTTGTCGGACCTCAGCAGGAACGGCGCCTCGACGCGGCCGAGCGTGCCGAACCTGGCGATGAGCGCGTGTTCGAGGGCTGCGCTGGCAGTGCTTGCCTTGCGCGACCTCGACAGGTGCCATCCCAGTAACTCCCGGGTATGGCAATCGATCACGAGCGCCAGCGAGGCCCAGCCATCCCTGCCGGTCCAGATGCGGGCGATATCCGTGGACCAGCGTTCGTTCGGCGCCGTGGCGACGGATGGAACGGCCTGGATGCGGGGCCGCATGCCGACAGCCCGCTTCCGGACCCGTTGCCCGGCAGGCGCATGCGCAGCATGCGGCCGAAAGGGGCCAGCCCTTGAGCCGGAAGATCCGCTGCACCGTCGTTCGGCCCTCTCACTCGGACCAATGGCGTTCGGGGCCTCACTGTTGAAGCCCAGGAGCCAGGCTACGGTCCGATAGCCGAAGGAGGGCTCCTCCTCGATCATCGCCTTGATCGGCTCGGCGAAGCGCGGATCGATCCGCGGAGCGGCCTTCACCGGCTTATAGTAGACCGTGCGGCGCGGCACGCCGAACCAGGCACAGAGCCTGGCGATCGACACCGTGATGCCCTCGGCGCCGAGGCCCTGCTGAATGCGACGGATCAATTCCCGTCCTGCGCATCCAGCAGGGCCTGCACCTTTTTTCGCGCCCGGAGCTCCAGCATGGCCTCGCCGTAGGCCTCCTGAAGGTCCTTGAGCTGCTTCTCGTATTGCTCCCGAATGTCGAGCGGATTGACCCGCAGAGAGTTCTCCATCCCCCGCTTCGCGTCTTCGACCCAGCCCTCGATCTCGGAAGATGTGCTCTACGCGCGATTGGATGAACAATCGCATCGATGGTTTGGTAGCTTTAAAAGTACGGCGCCCCCGGGGAGGAGGGAGGAACCGCCGCGAATTTCCGGTTCCGCTGCTGTGATCCGTTGCCGGGCCGGGGGACACTTGCGCCCGACCTCATTCCGCAGCGTCTTGCTTGACCGACGGCTCGAGTTGGCGCCTCTTGGTTCCCCGACCTGCCTTTGCAGATGGCCATGCGTTCATGCGAAAATGCGGGATGCTCAAGCCAGCTTGGAACACCGCACATGAACAACCGTAACATTCCTGATCCGGCCAGCATCGCGGCCTGCATGGGCGCCTACCTCGTGATCGCGGCCTGCGTCGTGGGCCTCGACTGGGCCCGGCTCCCCGAAGGCGGCTCGCTTGCACGGGAAGGTGGCGGCATCGAGATGATCTCGATGCTGGGCTACCTCGTGGCCACGGTGGCCTATCTCAGGACCGCGCGGGCGCCGCTCTGGTCGGTCGTGTCGATCCTGCTCTTCATGGCTGCCCGAGAGCTCGATTTCGATAAAGCCTTCACCAGCGAAGGGCTCCTGAGCACCAAGATATTCGTCCGCGATACCGCGCTCTGGGAGAAGGGTCTCGCGCTCGGGATCTGGGCTTTGCTGGTTGCGACCCTGGTCTCGCTGGTTCGGCGGCGGGGCGCCACAATGCCGCGCGCCCTGCGCAGCGGCGAGGCCTGGGCCTGCGCCTTCGTGGCGGGCCTTGCTCTCGCCGTGGCCAGCAAGTCGATCGACGGGATTGCGCGCAAACTCGCGCCCTTCGGGATCCAGTTCGAAGAAGGCACCAGCGAGGGCTTTGAAGTCATTGAAGAAAGCCTGGAGATTCTGATCCCCTTCTTCTTCACCCTTGCGATCCTGCTGAGCGCACGGGCGGTGGCCCGCCGGGCCGGGGCGCCGAGGTAACAAACACCGGCCCGCTCCACTCGCAGGCCAGCACGCCCGGTGCGCGGCATTGCCAACCTATTGAGCGGTCGGCGCGGTCGGACGGAAGGGCGAATGTTAGGCGGTCATCTCGCGGGCGTAGCGACGCCAGAGGTCATGGGCATCGGACCTGGCATGGCGATCGGAGCTGGCAAAAAGTTGATAGCGGCGGGCCGAACGTGCCCGAACGCCCCTGCCGTCGAGAACCACCCGCTTGATTTTGCTACGATGTCGGGCAACCAATGGTGCATCGGAAATCAGAGCAACAGACGGAGAACAACGTGCTTAACAACATCGGCCTGCCGGGCCTCCTGCTTATTGTTCTTCTAGTCGGCTTGCCCATCTTTCTGATTGTTCGCTCTAGCAAGCGCAAAGCTGCCGAACGCAAGCGTATGTCAGATGCTTTGGAGGAGATCGCGAAAGCGAAGAAGTAGGTTACGGGCACCGGCGCGAGTGGCAGGACCGCCCAGACACCCCGTAGTGTTGGCTATTCATCCTGCTATCCAGAAGGCCCTGCGCAGCGCCGAGGAGTTGCCATTCGCAGCGCTGGTCGCGAACGACCGCAATGGGTCGAAAGCGTCGTAGTCAGCGACGACAATGCGTTAGCCGTGACCTGCTGCCCATAGAGCCCGCGTTTTTTAGCTCGCTCTGTTCAGGGTTTGGTCCTCTGCTGACCGTTGGTGATACTCCCACGGGGTGAGCCTCTCGAGGCTCGTGTGGGGGCGGTGATGGTTGTAGTCGTTGAGCCGGTCGGCGATCAACTCCCGGGCGTGGCGCAGGTTGGCGAATAGTGCGATGACGGAAAATCGAATGGCATGTCGGATGGTTGGATTTCCCTTCCGGTGTGAACAGTGGTGCGCGAACGAACTACAGATGAGTGTTCAGCGAAGTGAATTCCGTGGCAGGTCAGTTTGCAACAAGCGATGAAGGCCCGTCAGAAGCACAGGCGGGCCTTTTCTCAAGTTGATCGGCTAAATCAAGCGAGCAGGTCGAATTCAGTTCCTGCGATAGTGAGCATGATCCTGTCCTGCGCGCCACCATCCACCAGGGCCCAGAGGACCTGCCCCGTCGGGCGGTAGATGACGAAGGCTTCGGCTACGTCGGCCTGACCGGCCCCGGGGGTCTCGGCGAAGTTTACCTGGTAGTCGGAGAGCACTGCTGTTGGGGCCAGCACAAGAGTGTCGTCGGCGTCGGCATCGTAGTCCTGCACCCAGTCGGTGCCGTCGCCGGGCTCGCCCGCGTGGAAGAACCGGTCCGCCCCTGCGCCCCCGTGCAGCCTGTCGTGGCCGAAGCCACCGCTCAGGAAGTCATCGCCTGCGCCGCCGACAAGAACATCCCCAAGCGCGCCGCCTGAGATCACGTCATCGCCAGCCTCCCCGATCAACGTGTCGGCCCCGTCATGACCATCAAGCGTGTCGTGGTCCGCGCCGCCATAGACGAGATCGTTGCCGTAACCCGCGTAGATGAAATCATCCCCCGCACCGGCGTAGATCGTATCGGAAAGATCCGGGTGCGGCACCCCGGTTGCGAGCCCGCCGTAGATCGTGTCGTTGCCCGCGCCGCCGTCCAGAACGTCGGCCTGATAGCTGCCTTCGAGATGATCCGCTCCGTCGCCGCCACGCAGGGTGTCACTCGAGATGCCGCCGTCCATCCGGTCGTCTCCCGCCCCGCCCAGCATGCTGTCCCTGCCGCCGGCTCCGCCCAGCGTATCATCGCCGTCGTTTCCGATCAGCGTATCCGAATTGTTGCCGCCGGTGATCGCGTTTGCATTGGCATCACCGGTCAGTTGGTTGCTGACCGTGCGGAACCCCTCGAGGTGCTCGATGCCCTCGATCGCGACATCTCCCTCAAGCGGGCTGACGGAGAGATCGGCCTGCGCCGCGCGCAGCGTGTCCATACCCTCGCCGCCGTCGATCCGGTAGGTGCCGCCATCCAAGGTGAAGTGATCGTTCCCGGCGCCACCCATGGCCACGCCACCACCCCTGTAAAGCAAGAACTGGTCGTCGCCGTCGCCGCCCCGCAGCGTATGGTCATCCGTCGTGCCGCCGTCGCCGTCGAAGTCGACCGATATCGTGTCATTCCCGGCCTCACCGTCCACGCTGTCGGACCCGGTGCCAAGGCTGATCACATCGTCGCCGTCCCCGCCGAGCAGGGTGTCATTCCCCGAGGCGGGCAGGATTTGCCCCAGCGGAGTTCTGAGCTCGGTCAGGACGTCACTGCCTGCCCCGCCACTCAACAGGTCGTCGCCATCGCCGCCGCTGAGACTGTCGTTGCCGGTGTCGCCGAGAAGGCTGTCATTACCGATGCCGCCCGAGAGCGTGTCATTCCCGTCGCGTCCGGCAAGGCTGTCGTTGCCGGCTCCACCTGCGGCACTGTCGTCCGAAGCACTGCCGATGACGGTGTCATCTCCGCCAAGGGCATCGAAGGGCGCCATCAGGGGCACAAATTGCGCAAGATCATTGCCCTCCGTCGCAACGGGCACCAAATCGGCGTCAAGGTAACCTGCGAGGCTTTCAAGCGCGATCGTGGTGCCGGGCACGAACCGCTCGGTGGGAACGATCTGGCTGATGTCGATGAGGCCCTGCATCTCGTTGGCCGGAAAGTCGGCCAGATCGCTCTCCTCGATCAAATCGCCGTCCAGGTAGAAATAGTTTTGCGCCACGCCCGTATAGGGACTCTCGCCCGGGGCAGTCCAATGGCGTAACAGATAGGTCAGTTGGCTGAACGCCTCGCCCCAGCGCAGGGCGATCACATCAGCCTCACGCCCTTCGAGCGTCAGGCTGTCCTGCGACGTGGTGGCGGTGGGTCGGTCGTAGACACCGATACTGCTGTAGGTGATTTGCGCCCCGGCTTGCGCAAGGGTCACAGTGTCGTCGCCGATGATCAACTCGGGTGCGCCGGTGCCGCCTTCGAAGATCAGCCGCGCCGGGCCGGCCCAATGGCGGCCCGTGGCCGGACCGCTTGCGATGTAGACGAAACTCCACCCTTTGATTGAACCTGACATACCTGCCTCCTACTGCACACACCGATCACTCATAATCATCGCAGGGCAGCATACCGGGGCGCGGCTGGCTCGGATATGATCTGCGTCATCCCCGTCAGGATGTCACAGACAGGCAGAAGGTTCCGGCGCCCCCAAGGCCCGTGATGAGGTCATTCGCCGCGGTGCTCTGAATGCTTTCGGACGCCGAGGTACCGGCGATGGCTGCCATAGTTGTTCGTCCCGGGAAATGGGCTTTGGGGTATTGGGTCGAAGCGGGCTAACTCAACAAAAACAAGCGCTTCAGCCGAATTGACCAAGGCAAGAAAACGGCCATTTCTATGGGATGGCCGACCGGGGGGTGAGTGCAGGTACATTCTGAGGTGGCCCTCACGGGCTGACAGCTGCGAAAGGGGGATGGGCGGCGGAGCTGAGACACCCCCGACCCATCTAGAGGAGTTCATGAGGTGCGCGACCGACGATCTGACCGCGGCGGTGCGGCGGGCAACTTAGCTGCTACTCAGGCCTCATTCCCGCACAGATTACGCATCTTTGGCGGTAGTATGTTGAATTTCATAAGAACACTGGATCTGGCCGCGGGGGCTAGAGCTGACCGGCAGTGGCGCGCTGTCGGCGCCTCCTTTTCTCGACAAGACAGGAACGCATGGGTCACGCGTCATGCGTCGAGGTTGCCGGGAGACCTCGCTTCAGGCCGAAGCCGCGACGAGCCAGGGGCCCGGAACAGGGCAGGGGCCGGACCGGCCGGGCGCTCGCACGCCCGCCCGGGTGCCTACAATGCCGTAGGGGACGTCCGCCCGGGGCAGGCGGATCGCCAAGGCGCGCCGGGGGCCTCAGGCCAGCAGGTCGATCTCGGCGCCTCCGAGGCGCATCATGATCTGGTCCTGTGCGCCACCATCCACCAGGGCCCAGAGAATCTGGCCGGTGGGGCGGTAGATGACAAAGGCCTCCTGCACCCCCGCGGCACCGGCACTGGCCGTTTCGGTGAAGTTCACCTGGAAGTCGGCGGCGGTGGCGCTGCCGCCGCCGTAGACCAGCACATCGCCCTCCGCATCGGAGAAGTCCTGGATCCAGTCGGAGCCATGGCCCTCGACACCGAGGTGATAGAACTGGTCCGCGCCGGTGCCGCCGTTGACGCGGTCATGGCCGAAGCCCCCGTTGATGAAGTCACTGCCCGCGCCACCGAAGATCGCGTCGGACCAGGTCTGGCCGGTCAGCGCGTCATCGCCATCGCCGCCGATCACCGTGTCGGCGCCATAGCCGCCCTCGATCGTGTCGTTGCCGGCATCGCCGCGAAGCTCGTCGTTGCCATAGCCGCCGTCGATGTAGTCATTTCCGGCCCCGCCGAAGACGACGTCCCGCAGGTCGGCGTCGCTGTCGCCGCCGATGATGATGTCATCGCCCGCGTTGCCGGTCAGCGTGTCGGCCCCGTCGCCGCCATGCAGCGTGTCGCGCGCCGAGCCGCCGGTCAGACGGTCGGCGCCATTGCTGCCGTCGAACCGGACGGATTGCGACAAGCCGGCCGCGGTCATCGTGTCGTCGCTGTTGGTGCCGCGGACCTGGTCGATGTTCGAGACCTGGTCGGTATCGCCGAAGCCGTCGATGATGGTCCCCGCGGCAAGGTCCGCGATGATCCCCGCGCTGCCGCCGTAGTTCGCGTCCGAGCGGTAATCGGCGCGGTCCCAGCCAGAGGAACCGGTGATCGTGTCGTTGCCTTCCAGCCCGCGGAAGCTGAGGAATTCCTCGCTCTCGGAGCCGATGAAGAGATCCCCCTGCGCCGTGCCCCTGACGGCCTCGATCCCGGTGAAGGTGTCGGTGTCCCCGAACCCGTCGATCGCCCGGTGGGTCGCGAAGTTGACCGTGACGCCGCCGGTGCCGCCCTCCCAGTGATCGTTGTTGTAGAGCAGCTCGTCATAGCCGTCGCCGCCGTTGATCGTGTCATTGCCGCCGCTCGCGGCCCAGCCTTCCCAGTTCTCGTTCGCGGAGCCGTGGAAGGTGTCGTTCGACAGGGTGCCCGCGAAATAGTGGATGTAGGTGAAGGTGTCGTTCACCACCCCCTGGATGTTCGAGACGGCGGTGCCCGATCCGTTCGCGCCCACGGTGATCACGATGCCACCGCTGCCATCCACGTCTTCGTAGCTGAGGTCGGCACCCTCGCCGGTTGCGAACAGCCCCTGATGGCCGATGATCGTGTTGGAGCCCGCGCCCGGACGGATGAAGTCCCCGGCGCCCTGGCTCTCGCTCGATCCGGTCCCGGCATTCAGGGTGTCATTGCCATCGCCGCCGTAGAGGCTGTCGCGACCGTCGCCCCCGTCGAGGCTGTCATCGCCGTTGCCGCCGCGCAGCCGGTCCTGATCGGGCCCGCCGTAGATCGTGTCGTTGCCGTCCAGACCTTCGAGGGTGTCTTCCCCCGCAAGGCCGGAGATGAGGTCATCCGCCGCGGTGCCCTGAATGCTTTCGGACGCCGCGGTGCCGGTAATGGTCGCCATGAGTTTTCCTCCCGGGAAATGGGTTGTCTGGGTAATGGGTCGAGGGACGTTAATTCAATAAAAATAAGGGCTGGAGCCGAATTGACCAAGGCAAAAGAACCCCGCCATTTCGAAGCGTTGCGGGATTGGCGTGTCGTCTCGGGGGCGTCTCCGATCGTGGTCTGGCCCGTGCGGCCGGGGCGTCTGCAATGAGGGTCTCATCGCATCCCCCCGGCGCGGCATCACAGGTCGGGCTTGCCGGGGATCGAGCGCAGGTAGAGCACCAGCGCCTCCATGTCCTGGTCCGACAGCCGGCCGAAGTAGCCGTAGGGCATCGGCGGCAGCATCCGCGCCCCGTCGGGCCGGGTGCCGGTGCCGATGATCGCCGCCAGTTCCGCGTCGCTGTAGCCCGCCAGCCCGTCTTCGTGGTTGGTCAGGTTCGGCGCATGTGAGACCCCCCATGGACCGTGGAACTCCATCCCGCCGCGGGCAAAGCCCTCGCCCCAGTCCGGGCCCTGCGGCGTCATGGGCGAGTGGCACTCCATGCAATGCCCCAGTGCCGCGAGGTAGCCGCCGTAGTCTGCCGTGGCCCCTGCGGGCGGGGCCGTCACCGGCGTCTCCAGCGGCGGGCCATAGGCCGGGGGCAGGGGGATGGCATAGGTCGACTGGCCCGGATCGGCCTCGACCGCCGGAACGGAGCGCAGGTAGGTCACCACCGCCGCGAGGTCCTCGTCCGATATATCGCGGTAGGCGGCGAAGGGCATCGGCGGGCCGATGACACTGCCGTCGGGACGGATGCCCTCGCGGATCGCGCGGGCCAGTTCGGCGTCGGACCACTCCGCGATCCGGCCTGCGGGGGTGATGTTGGGGGCGATGGCGGTGAACATGTCGTTCTTGTCCACCAGCCGGCCCGAGAGGTCCTGCGACAGCACCGGGCCGTCGGGGCCCATCGGGGTGTGGCAGTTGCCACAGGCCATGATGCCCTGCACGAGGCTCTCGCCGCGCTCGACCGGCGTTTCGGCCCGGGCCGTCGCCGCAGCGGCAATCAAGGCGGCAACCACGGTGAGGGTGGCGATCAGGCCCCGCGAGGCGGCAGGCGGGGACAGCGTCAGGGGCATCGCCTGCACCCGGGCTGCGGTGTCACCACGGCGCGCGCCGGGGCGCCTGCGGGGGGCCGGTGATCTGCGGACATCTGTCATTTGGAAAACCTCCGGAACTGGCTCATGTGGCATTGGCTGGTCCGGGTCGACATGCGGACCCGACTGGAATGCTAGCAGGGGGCTCCTAATCGGGATAGAGGATATATGTTTTGTCCGTTTCGCCCCGCAGTTGCAGGGCGCATGGCTGGATCGGCGGCGCGGGCGATCACGAAATGTCATGCCGGGCAGTCATCATCGTTTCTTCACTTGCCGGAATTCAGGGCTGTATTCATTCTGCGGCACGGGGAGATATCGAAAGGCATTTGATGAAGCTGTTGCGCATCCTTCTTGGCGTCGTGCTGCTGGCGGGGGCCTCCTACGCCGGCTTCAAGCTGACCGACCAGATGCAGGCGGCCACCTCCCCTGCAGCGCAGGGCCCGCGCGGCCCCCGTGGCCCCGTGCGCGTGGTGACCGAACCGGTGCAGCAGCAGACCTTCGTCGAGACGGTTGAGGCCGTGGGCTCGACCCGCGCGCGCCAGTCCGTCACGCTGCAACCTTCTGCCGGCGGGCGGATCGTGCAGGTGCATATCACCCCGGGGCAGGAGGTCCGCCAAGACGACCTGTTGCTGGAGCTGGAAGATGCCGAGGCCCACGCCAGCCTCGCCGCCGCCGAGGCAACGGTGTCGGAGGCGCAGGCCGCCTTCGACCGCCAGCAGCGGCTGGAACAGAGCGGCAGCAGCTCCGAGGCCTCGCTTCAGGCCGCCCGCGCCACGCTGCTGCGTGCGCAGGCAGAACGCGACCTTGCCCTTGCCACGCTGTCGGACCGCGACCTGCGGGCGCCCTTCGACGGGGTGGTGGGCCTCACCGATGTCTCGCCGGGCCAGATCGTCACCACCACGACCGAGATCGCCACGCTGGACGATCTCTCGGTGGTGGAGGTCGCCTTCAACGTGCCCGAACGCTACCTCTCGCGGCTCGCGCCGGGGCAGGCGGTCAGCTTTACCACGCCGGCCTGGGCCGACGAGGCCTTTGAGGGCAGGATCTCTGCGCTCGACACGCGGGTCGATCCCTCGACCCGCTCCATCGCGCTGCGCGCCGAGGTGCCCAACGGCGACCGCCGCCTGCGGCCGGGCATGTTCATGCAGGCCGCGCTGGAACTGTCGCGCCGCGAGGGGCTGGCGGTGCCGGAACGCGCGCTGACCTCCGCCGGGACGCAGAGCTTCATCCACGTGGTGGAGGGGGACACCGCGCGCCGGGTGGAGGTGGTGACCGGCATGCAGCGCGGCACGCTGATCGAGGTAACCGGCGACCTGGCCGAGGGGATGCCCGTCATCGTCACCAACCTGCACAGCGTCAGCGACGGCACCCAGGTGGTGGCCGCCGAGGGGATGCAGGCCGCCAGCCTGACCCGCGTGTCGCCGTGAGCCTGCCCGATCTGTCCATTCGCCGTCCGGTTCTGGCCACGGTGCTGAACCTGCTGATCGTGCTGCTGGGGGCCGTGGCCCTGACGCGGCTGCCGGTGCGCGAACTGCCCCAGACCGAGGCCACGCGCATCACGGTCTTCGTCAACTACACCGGCGCCTCGCCCGACGTGGTCGACAGCCAGGTGGCAAGCGTCATCGAGGGCGCCCTTGCCGGGGTCAGCGGCCTTCAGAGCATGGACACCGAGAGCGAGCGCGGCCGCGCCCGCACGGTGCTGGTCTTCGATCCCTCCCGCGATATCGAGAGCGCCGCCAACGATGTGCGCACCGCCGTGGACCGCGCCGCCCGCGACCTGCCGGAGGGGGCCGACGCCCCCGTGGTGCGCAAGAACGACGATCAGGGCGACCCGGTGCTGCGGCTCTCCCTCTCGTCCAGCACCATGACACCGCTGGAGCTGTCGGACTACGCCGACCGCTACATCACCGACCGGCTGGCCCGGCTGCCCGGGGTGGCCAATGCCGCGCTCTACGGCGAGCGGGCTCCGGCAATGCGCATCTGGCTGGACGCCGGGCTGATGGCGGCCCATGGCGTGACCACGGGCGACATCACCTCGGCGCTGCAATCCAACAACATCGAACTGCCCGCGGGCGAGATCGAGACCGGCGCGCGGCAGCTGCAGCTGCTGGCGCGGACCCGGATGACCTCGGCCGCGGAATTCGCCCAGCTGGTGATCCGCGACGGCGGTGAACGGCCGCTGCGCCTCGGCGACGTGGCCCGGATCGAGCCGGGTCCGACCAGCAACGAAAGCCTCAACCGCGCCAATGGCGTGACCGGCCTTGGCATCGGCATCCAGCCGCAGGCGCAGGCCAATACCGTCTCCATCTCGCGCGCCGTGAAGGCCGAGCTGGAAAGGATGCGCCCGCTGCTGCCCGAAGGGATGCAGCTCGCCGTGACCTCGGACGAGGCGCTCTTCATCGAGACCACGCTGCACGAGGTCGGGCAAGTCTTCATCGAGGCCGTGCTTCTGGTGACGGCGGTGATCTTCCTCTTTCTCGGCTCCGCGCGGCTTTCCTTGGTGCCGGTGGTCACGATCCCTGTCTCGATCCTCGGCGCGGCGCTGGTGATGTCCCTGCTGGGCTTCTCGCTGAACATCCTGACGCTCTTTGCCATGATCCTTGCCATCGGCCTCGTGGTGGATGACGCCATCGTCGTGCTGGAGAACATTCAGCGCCACCGCGCCATGGGCGAGAGCCGCGCCGAGGCCGCGCGGCGCGGGGCCAACCAGGTGAACTTCGCCGTCATCGCCACCACCGCCGTGCTGATCGCGGTCTTCCTGCCGGTCAGCTTCATGGAGGGCCAGATCGGCCAGCTCTTTGCCGAATTCGGCATCGTGCTGGCGGTGGCGGTCTCTGTCTCGGGTTTCGTGGCGCTGACGCTGTCGCCGATGCTGGCGGCGCGGATGATGCCGCGCGACGACCGGCCCAACCTGCTGACGCGGGTGGTGAACGCCGTGATCGGCTGGGTCGAGCGCGGCTACCGCGCGGGCCTGCGTGCCGTGCTGAAGGCGCCGGAGATCCTGCTGGCCTTCGCGGGCTTCGTCGTGGCGGGCTCCGTCGCGCTCTACCTTGCGCTGCCCAAGGAGGTCACCCCGCCCGAGGATCGCGGCCAGTTCCGCATCTACGTGACCGCGCCGCAGGGGGCGAGCCTCGACTACACCGATGCCGCCGCCCGCGAGGTCGAGGCGCTGCTGGATCCGCTGCGCGCCGAGGGCGTCGTGGCCAACGTGACGGCCATCGTCGGGCTCTGGGGAGAGCTGCGCCGTGCGCTGCTCTTCGTGAACCTCGTACCCTGGGACCAGCGGGACCAGAGCGTGACCGAGGTCATGGCCGGGCTGCGCGGGCCGCTGTCGCAGATCACCGAGGTCCAGACCGGGATGCGCCCCTCCGGCGGGCTCGGCATCGGAAGCGGGCGCGGCGGGCTGCAATTCATGCTGGGCGCCCCCGACATCGACCGCGCCGCGGAGTGGGCGCAGGAGCTTGCCGTCACGCTGGAGGCCGATCCCGACCTCTCCAACGTCGAGGTGGGCTATGCCGCGAACCAGCCCGGCGCCACGCTGACCGTGGACCGGCTGCGCGCGCAGGACCTTGGCCTCGACGCCGAGACGGTCTCCTCCACCCTGCAAACGCTGGTCGCCTCGCGGACCGTGGGGGAATACACCTCCGACGGGCGGCAGTACCCGGTCGTGCTGCAGGCCGCGCCCGAGGACCGGGACAACCCGGCCGACCTGATGTCGATCCTGCTGCGCAACAGCCGCGGTGACCTGATCCCGCTGTCCTCCGTCGCCACGATCGAGACCGCCGCCACCGTACCCTCGATCGAACGCTACGACCGCGTGCATTCCGTCTCGATGGAGGCAGACCTGCCTGCGGGTGCGGACCTCGCGCAGGTCATGGGCCGGGTCGAAAGCGCCGTGGCCGCGCTGCCCGCCGGGGCCACGATTGCCTGGACCGGTCAGGCGGCGGATTACATCCGCGCCTCGGGCGGCATGACGATGGTCTTCGGCATGGCCATGGCGATCGTCTTCCTGGTGCTGGCGGCGCAGTTCGAAAGCTTCCGCACCCCGCTGGTGATCATGCTGACCGTGCCGCTGGGGCTGGGGGGCGCGGTGCTGACCCTCTGGCTGACCGGGCAGAGCGTGAACATCTTCAGCCAGGTCGGCCTTGTCCTGCTGGTGGGGCTGATGGCCAAGAACGGCATCCTGATGGTGGAATTCTCCAACCAGCTGCGCGAGGAGGGGCATTCCCTCCGCGAGGCGGCCATCGAGGGCGCGGTGACCCGGCTGCGGCCCGTGACCATGACCACGATCGCCACCGTGCTGGGGGCTGTCCCGCTGGCCACTGCCGCGGGCGCGGGCGCCGAGAGCCGTCAGGCCATCGGCCTCGTCATCACCGGCGGGCTCAGCTTCGCCTTCGTGCTGACGCTCTTCGTGACGCCGGTGATCTACCTGCTGATCGAAGGCCTGTTCCCGCGCCGGACCGGGGAAGAAGGCGGGGGCAGGGCGCAACCGGCGGAGTGAGCGCGGCCCCGCCTCCCGCGGGGGGCGGGATGGGCACCCATCGGCCCGGGCTCAGCCCCGCAACCGCTGCATCACCCGTCCCCGGACCTCGTCCGGTTCATCCCCGAGCGCGCGCATCAGCGCCGCGAGGTCGCCGCGGGTGCCATGGAGCTGGTCGATCAGCCCCATGACCATGGTGAGCGCCTCGTCGCCGAGGTCGAAGTCATCGCAGAGATCGCAGAGCAGCTCGATCCGGGCCACGTCGACCTGCCGGTAGACCTGCCCCCCCTCGGCATCGGCGGGGCGGATCACCTCGGCCCGCAGGAACCGCACGAGACGCGGGCGGTCCAGCCGCCCGACGATGGCGAGGACCTCCTCCTCGGAATAGAAACCGCTGGTGCTCATGGCGTGCCCTCCTTGCGGGGATCGTAGGCGTGGCCGTCGCGCCACGCCTCCATGAAGCGGGCGAGGTCGTCATCGACCTCCCCGGGCAGGGCGATGCGCAACTCGATCCGCTGGTCGCCCGCCGGACGGCCTGCCGCCGCGATGCCGCGGCCCTTCAGCCGCAGGATACGCCCGCTGCTGGTGCCGCGGGGCACGGTCACCTTGACCGGACCGGCGATGGTCGGCGCCTCGATCTTGGCCCCCAGCACGGCCTCGTAGAGGGTGATCGGCAGGCTGATGACGATATCGTCGCCCTCGCGGGTGAAGACCGGGTGCGGGCGGATCGAGAGCGTCACATAGGCGTCGCCGGGATCGCCGCCGCCATGGCCCGGGCCGCCCTTGCCGCGCAGACGCAGGGTCTGGCCCTCGTGCACGCCGCGGGGGATCTTCACCTCGAGCCCGCCACCGCCGGGCAGGGTGATCCGCATCGACCCGCCGTTGGCCGCGTCGAGGAACGGCACCTCGAGGGCGTAATGTGCATCCTCGCCGCGCGCCCGGTAGGCATGGCTGCGGAAGGAGGCGCCCTCGCGCCCGCCGTGGCGGCGCAGGAACTCGGCAAAGATGTCCTGCTCGTCGCCGAAGCCCTCGTAGCGCGGGCCCTGCCGGTAGGGATTGTCCGGCTGTTCGGCGAAGTCGCGGTAGAAGGTGCGTTCGGGCGGGCGTTCCTGCCCGCTGGCGTCGATCTCGCCCCGGTCATAGCGGGCGCGCGTCTCGGGGTCCTTCAGCAGGTCATGGGCGGCGCCGGCCGCCTTGAAACGGGCCTCGGCGGCCGCATCGCCGGGATGGAGATCGGGATGGCTCTCCTTCGCGATCTTCCGGTAGGCTTTCTTGATCTCCTCGGCCGTGGCGGTCTTCGGCACGCCGAGCACGTCATAGGGGTCTTCGCTCATCGCAGGTCCACCCGTGAGTCTTCCGGAACGATTAGACCGCCCCGCGGCCCGGCGCGCAACCGGCCATCCGGTCGCGCCTCAGCGCCGGGCGACGGCGCGGGCGGGCTGAAAGGCGTGGCGGCCCGCGCCGCCCTTGGCAGGCGCGATCGGTCCGTGGCGCCAGTGGCCCGCCGCCTCCTGCGCCGCGGCCTCCTGCGTGAGCAGCGTGCGGGCCTCCGCTGCCAGTCCTTCCGCAGGACCACCTGCAAGCCAGTGTTCCAGCACCCGCCGCGCCGCGCAGGCGCAGGAGAAACTGGTGCCGCGCAGGGCGAGGGTGGCGCCATCCGTCGCGCCCTCGGCGAGGATGCCGAAATGCGCGGGCCCGTCCTCCGAGGGCAGCAGCAGGTCGGGCCCGGGGTGGCCGCCGATCGCCGTGGCCGCCGCGCCGGTGGCGGAATAGCCCGCCGGGCGCCCGTCGCTGACCCGGAACCCGCCGACCGAGATCGCCCCCTCCGTCACCGCATAGGCGTTGAGCGTGCCATGGCGGTGCAGCGGATCGGGCCCGTCGAGATCGCGGGCCGATGCATCATAGGCATAGCTGTCCGCCGCCGCGCCGAGACTGTCGTGGGGCTGGTAGGCGGGGTGGTCGAAATAGGAGTGCCGCGCGCGTCTCAACCCCGGCAGCGTCGCCTGATCGGACTGGATATGGGCCCGCAGGCGGAGCGGGGCGGGGCCCGCGTTGCGCAGCCTGAGCCGCCACCGGCCCGCCGGCGCGGTGACGCCCGTCGCCCCGGGCCGGGTCGGGGCGAGGCAGATCTGGTGGCGATGGCGCAGCGCGCCGTCGGGCGCCGTGACCGCGTCGCAGTAGATCCGGCCTGCGCCGCCGGTCAGCGCCCGGCTTTGGCCCCCGTTCTGATCCGGTTGGGCGGCGGTGAAGCCCTGCGGGCCCTGTCCCGGCGGAACGAGGTCGAGGGCCAGCGGCACGGGATCGCCGGGGCGGCCGTCGGACCAGATCTCGACGATATTGGAGGTCTCGTCCTCGGGCTGGAGGTGCCAGTCGATCTCGGCCTCCGCGCCGGGGGCCAGCTCCAGCGCGGCGTGCCCGCGCGAGAGGTTGTCATTGCCCGCGGGCACGAAGAGCGTCAGGCGCGGCGGCGTGTCGGGCGTTTCGGAAAAGAGCGTGTCGAGCGCCATGACCTGCCGCAGCCATTCCTGCCCGGCATCGCGTGCGCCTGCCTGCTTGCCGAAGGAGACATTGACCGCCAGCGGCGGCGGCACGGTGAGCCCCGAGGCCTGCACGAGGGCGCGGTAGGTCTCGACGATCCAGCGCAGCCCGTAGCTGAGGTATTCGTCCAGCATCCCGCCACCTTCGCCATAGGCGCTGATCGGGGGCAGGCTGACGGCGAGGATGCGCACGTGCTCGGCAAAGGCCGGGTCGCGGGCGGGATCGGCCCCGGCCAGCAGGCTGAGGACATGGGTGCCATGGGCAAAGCGGCTTTCGAGCCCGTCGCAGCCCCGGGCCAGCGGATCGCTCAGCCCGAGGCTGCGGTTGAACGCCTCCGCGTCGAGCGGTCCCGTGGGGCCGGTGGGGCTATGCCGGGCGAGCGCCGCATCGATGTCCTGTTTCAGGCAGGCGCGGCCGAAGGGCAGGGGGCCCGCCGGGGCCGCGCCCTGTTGCCACGCGGCCAGCACGCGGCTGTCGCCCGCGGCGGTCCGAAGGCTGCGATGGCCAAAGCCGATGTCCACGTCGATGATCGCCGCGATGATGGTCTCGGACGTGATCGGCGGCAGGCAGGCCGGATCGGGGGCCAGCGACGCGCAGGCCTCGACCTGCGTCGGGCCGGGTGGGCCAAAGGCCGGGTTCGCCATGGCCACGGGCACCGGAAAGCGGGTCACCGGCGGCGGGCTGTCCTGAGGCCCGCACTGGTGCAGCTGCCAGAGCGACCGCGGGTCCGGCACGCGCACGAAGCGCGCGGGGTCGCCGTAGGCGGGATAGAGGCGATAGGCCCAGTCGAGGTAGGGCGAGGGATGCAGCCGCGCGTCGTCGCTCCACGGCTGCCAGCTCATGCGCCGGTCCCCTCCGCGGGCGCGGTGCGCCACTCGGCCACCGCATCGGCCCAGTACTGCCGCAGCACGGCGCTGACCGGTCCGGCGGGCGCCGGCAGGGCGTGGCCCGCGGTCAGCCCCGCGGCCATGGCGGCCCGGTCGAAGTCATCCGCGCCCTCGGGGGGGAAGGCCCCGTCGGGATAGGCATGGGCCACGGGCGTTTCCGCCCCGCCCGCAAGGGCGATCACCGCGCAGCCGATGGCACAGCCGAGCGCCGCCCCGGCAGCGGAATCCGCCGGGAAATGCACGCCCGCCACGGTGCGGTTCACCGCGATGCGATGCGCCAGCAGGAAGACCTGCGCGGGGGGCGCTGCGGCCTCGGCGGGCAGCTGCCCGGTGTCCAGGTAGTGCAGCACGGTGGCGAGCGCGAAGGATTCCGTCGCATGGCCCGAGGGATAGGTGCTGTGATCCGGCGTATCGAGGATCGGCTGCACCCGGTCCGAGAAATCCGCGGGGCGCGGCGCCCGGCAGAGGTGTTTCACCTGCATCTCCAGCAGGATGGTCAACTCCTGCGTCACCGCCAGCAGGTCCTGCGTGCGCGGCTTCTGCGGCGTGGCGAGGGGGCGGATCGCGGCGAAACCATAGAGCAGGTCGCCGGACTGGAGCAGGATCTCATGCGCGCGGTCCTCGCGCAGGTCCGCATAGGCGCGCAGCCAGGCCATCTGGCGGCCCAGCACCTCGACACCGGGGCGGGTGAGCGTGCAGATCACGGCCTCGCCCAGCAGGACCTCGGCCCCGATCCGATCCCCGCAGGCCGGGCGCACCGCGAAATGCCCCATCAGGCTGCCGAGCAGCAGATCGCGCCGCCGGTCGGGCGTCAGGTAGGACAGGCCGGTGTCGGGCGCGATGTCGGCCACCGCGCGGTTGTCCTCGGGCGGGGCCCAGTAGCCGGCGATGGCGTCATGGGTCGTCAGCCGTGCCTCGGCGACGAGGCCGTCGTCCTCCGGGCCGCCGCGACCGGAGCCCCGACCAGAACCACGGCCCGACCCGCGCCCTGATCCGCGACCGCTGCCGCGTCCGGAGCCACGGCCAGATCCGCGTCCGCTTCCCAGGTAGAGGTCCGACATTGCTATCCTCCTGCGATCCTTCGCTCAAAAACTATCTCTGAATTGATTTGCGCAAGTCAAGGAATGGCGCCGTGCCGGGCCTGCGCGTTCCCAGACGGTCTGCGCCATGCTAGGGTCCGGCGGGGAGCGGGCCCAGATTTTCGGGTCCAGAATTTCGGGTCCAGATATTCGGGCCCAGATATTCGGGCGTGGCATTTCGGGTCCATGACCTTGGGGTCGGGGAGGCGCGGGGGACCGATGGCAAAGGACACGGCGGGCAGGGTGACGCTCGATCTGGTCGGTCACTTCAGGGTGACGGGACCGGATGGCGCGGACTGCACGCCGGTCAGCCAGAAGGCGCAGGCCGTGCTGGCCCTGCTGGCCACGGGCGGCGGGCTGCGCCGAACCCGCGCCTGGCTTCAGGACAAGCTCTGGAGCGAGAGCGACCGCGAACAGGGCGCTGCCAACCTGCGGCAGGCGCTGGCCACGATCCGCCGCGCGCTGGGGCCGCATCGCGACCTGCTGCAGGCCAACCGGGTGTCGGTCTGGCTGGAGGCGGCGCAGGTCGAGCTTCGCCCCGCGCCGGCGCTCTGGCGCGGGGCCGCCTTCCTCGAAGGGCTCGACGTGCCCGACAGCGAATTCAACCTCTGGCTTCAGGGGCGGCGCGGAGAGGAGGGGGCCACGCCCGCCGCCGCTGCACCGCACACGCCGCCGCAGGGGTGGCACGTGGCGCTGCTGGGATGGGACGGGGCCACCGCCGAGGCCTTCCACCTGCAGAGCGAGTTCCTCGCGATCCTCACGCGCAACCTGTCCGAATACGGCGAGGTGCGGATCGGCTACGATGCCCCCGAGGTGCCCGATGCCCATACGCTCGTGGTCGAGGTCCGGGCCGCGCAGGCCGGGGGCGATGCGGGCATTTCCTTCCGCGCCACGGCCCGGCGCGCCCTGTCCGGCCACGTGCTCTGGACCGAGACGGCGCGGGTCGGCGGCGGATCGGATTTCCTCAGCTCCGACAGCCAGCTTCTGGGGCTGGCCTTCCGGGTGCAATCGGCGCTGGTGCAGGCAATCGAGCGTGACGCGGGGCGCGAGAACACGGGCTTCCTGCTGGGGCCCGTGATCGCCGGGGTCTTCTCGTTCCGGCCTGACCGGGTGAAGCAGGCCCGCGCTGTGCTGGAGAGCCACGAGGTGCCGGACCTCGCGGGGACGATCATGGGCTGGCGTGCGCAGACCTCGATCATCGAGCTGATCGAACGGTTCGAACCGGACGAGCAGCTCTGCGTCGAGCAGGGGCTGGAATATGCCGCGCGCGCCGTGGAGGCGGACACGATGAATTCCATGGTCCTCTCGGCGGCGGCCAATGCCAATGTCCTGCTGGGCTGGAATGCCGAGGCCGGGTCCGAGCTGGCCAGCATGTCGATCCGGGTGAACCCGTCGAACCCGCTGAGCTGGATCGCCTACGCGATTGCCGCGCTCTACGCGGACAAGCCGCGCATGGCCAAGGAGGCGGCGCAGACGGCGGCGAAACTGGCGCAGCGGACCCATCTCTATTTCTGGTGCGAGTTCCATGTCGGCCTCTCCGCGCTGCAGCTGAACGAGCTTGACGAGGCCTGCCGCTCCTTCGAGACGGTCGCGGCCCTTGCGCCCGAGTTCCGGCCGCCGCTGCGCTACCTGCTGGCGGCCTATGCCAGCCGCAGGGATTACGAGCGCGCGGGCCGGGTGCTGGCGCGGCTGCGCGCGCTGGAGCCCGATTTCACGCTGGAGGCCTTCGTCTCCGACCGGGAGTACCCTGTGACGTTGGCCCGTCGCCTGGGCCTGCTGGAGCCCGAGGCCTTCGCGCCCATGCTGCGCGCGTGATCCGGCACCCGCCGGGGTCGGCATGGCGTCGGCGGCGACGCGGTGCGTGGCGGGCAGGGCACGGGGGCTGCAGGCGGTGGTCTGTCGTGGGGAAAGTCCGAATTGCCCCGGCCACCCAGTTCCGATCTCTCGACATGTGCCTCCGCGGGACACGGCATGGCGACAGCCTGAGACCGTCTGAATGGTCCGGGGCAGGGGATGCTGAAATAACTTCATCTAGACTTTCGTATCGAAATGACCGCCCCGGGTCTGATGCCCGGGGTCGGACAAGACGATCCTGCGCCACCCTGCGTGATCGCAGCGTGAATCCGTGAGGCGTCAAGCGATTGACGGCTGTCTGGCTGATGGGGGGCGTCGTGCGGATCGTGCCTTGCGGCTGCCCGTGGCGATCCGGACGCGGTGTTGCCGGCCCCGGGTCTGGCGGTCGCAGGCCCGGCGCCGCGCGACGCGGACAGGAGGCGGGGGGCAGGGCGCGCGCGGTGCCCTGCCGGGACGGCTCAGCCGTTGTAGTCTTCGTCGGCGACCTTTTCCATCCAGGTGACGGGCGAGCCGTTGATGCTTTCCTGGATGGCGATGTGGCTCATCGCGGTCTCGGCCGAGGCCCCGTGCCAATGCTTCTCGTCTGCGGGGAAGAAGACCACGTCGCCCTGGGTCACTTCCTCGACCGGTCCGCCTTCGCGCTGCACGCGGCCGCGGCCGAAGGTGATGATGATGGTCTGACCCGCGGGATGGGTGTGCCACGCGGTGCGCGCGCCGGGCTCGAAGGTCACATGGGCGCCCGAGGTGCGGCCGGGTTCGTCCGCCTGGAACAACGGGTCGACGCGCACGGTGCCGGTGAACCAGTCCGCGGGGCCGGGGTTGGAGGGCGCGCTGCCGGAACGGATGATTTTCATGGGAAGGGTCCTTTCTCTGCGTCTCAGCGCAGTTTCGTGAATCTGTAGGTCCAGGACGCGGGGCCGGGCTGGACGTAGGCCAGTTCCACCGTCGCCATGGCGAAGGGTTCGACATAGCGGGCATTGCGCAGCCCACCGGTGTCCTGCGGGTCGAAGCCCACGTCGCTGGCAAGGGCGAAGGCCACCTCCTTGGCGCCTGCGTCGTCGCCGTAGATCATGACATGGGGTGGCTCGATCTGCCCCTTGCGGGCGTGGACCGGGAAGAAGCTCTCCGACGGCGTGGTCGAGAAGGCCGAGACCCAGCGGGCCCCGGGCCGCAGCTTCAGCAGCTCTTCCGCGCCCGAGGACGTCCGCCCCACCACGAGGTCGCGGTCGGCAGCGTCGAGCGGGATGCAGCAGTTGAGGACGATCTTGCCGTCGAGGTCACCGGCCTCGGCCAGCACCTCGGCGGTGCGGGACCAGTGGACCGCCAGCAGCAGGGCATCTGCCTCCGCGACCGCCTCGGCGATCGTGCCGGCCCGCGCGCCCGCCTCGCTGGCGAGCCGGTCGAGCTTCGTGCGGCTGCGGGCATAGGCAAAGGTCACGTCATGGCCCTCCGATGCCCAGATCTGGCCGAGTTTGCCGCCCATGAGGCCGGAGCCGAGGATACCGATCTTCATCTGTGTCGTCCTGTTCCGCGTGCGGGCCCGAAGACCGCCGCTGTCGTCATCTTCTGTGGTCTTGCGCGCCGCTCTCTCAGCAGCACGATAACGGGGATCTGGTCCTCTGTCCCCGGATCGTAAATGGCGCATCAAGGCAGGACAGTCATGAGGCCTGCTCATCTATTGCCGGTTTGTCGGGGCGGCGGGCCTGCCTCGGCCGAAGGTGAGCCGGGCCGTTCCGGGGCGCGCGTGCCCCGGACGGACAAAAAGGGCCCGCCGTGGCGGGCCCGGGAAAGGGCAGCGTATCTGCCGGAAAAACCTTTCGGATCAGCGGCTTTCGAAGACCTGCTTGGCCACGGGCATGGCCGAGAAGACCTTGGGCCAGCCGGCGTAGAAGGCGAGGTGCGAGAGCATGGCCCCTGCTTCTTCCTGCGTCAGGCCGTTGTCCATGGCGCGGTTCAGGTGGAAGGTCATCTGTTCGGGTTGACCGGCGGCGATCAGGGCGGCGACGGTCACAAGGCTGCGATCACGGGGCGCGAGGTCCGGGCGCAGCCAGAGGTCGTTGAAGAGGATGTCGCGGGTGGTGGCGACGACGCCGGGCGAGACATTGGCGAAGTTGCTTTGAACGGTCTCTTCGCGCGCGGCTTCGGCCTCTTCGTTCAGGGGCAGGAAGTCGACCTCGGCGCCGGGCAGGTCGGTGGCGGCAATGCCGCGGTCCTCGTAGATCGGGGCCATGGCCTCGGCGGCGGCGGTGGCATTGCCCCAGCCGGTGTAGAAGGCGAGGTGGGTGATCGTCTCGGAGAGTTCTGCAGGGGTCACGCCCGCATCCAGCGCCAGTTCGACGTAGGCGCCGAGGGACTCGGTCTCATGGCGGGTCATCAGCGCGGCGAAGGTCACCAAGGCGCGGTCCCGCACCGAGAGGGCCTCGTCGCTCCAGACCGCGCCCATGAGGTCATCGGTGCTGTAGGCTTGCAGTGCGGGGGCAACGCGGGCCACGGCGTCGGGAAAGGTGGTGGCCACGTCCTGCGCCTGTGCGCCGGTGGCTGCGAATGCGATGGCCGAAGCCGCGAGATGCTTTTTCATAGGTCTCTCCTGGATTGGTCGGTCGTGCGTCCAGAAGAGGTGGGGGCGATCCGCCGCAGGTTAATGCCGTGGCACCCGATGCCAGTCATGATGCATCTTCATCAATGGCTTAGTCCGGGGCTGAACGGCGCTCAGGTCGGCCCCTGGCCGGGGCCCGGCCGGGCTCAGCCGCGTTCGCGCAGCGCGTCCAGCACGATCTGGAAGGCCGAGGACGGCCGCTGCCGGCTGGGGTAGTAGAGGTGAAAGCCCGGGAAGGAGGGGCAGAAGGCATCGAGACAGGTGCGCAGCCGCCCGGCGGCCAGATCGGCCTCGGCCAGCCGCTCGGGCACGAGGGCGAGGCCATGGCCGTCCACCGCCGCCCGCAGCACCGGGTTGATCGTGTTGAAGCAGAGCTGACCGCTGACCTTCACCCGGATCTCATTGCCCTCTGCGTCCTCGAACTCCCAGGCGTAGAGCGCGCCATGGGTCGAGAGCCGCAGGTTGACGCAGCGATGTTCGGTCAGGTCCTGGGGCACCTCGGGTGCGCCCATCTCGTCGAAGTAGCCGGGCGCGCCGACGCAGATCATGCGCTCGTCCGGGCCGATGCGCATGGCGATCATCCCGTCGCTCACCTGGTCGCCGTAGCGCACACCTGCGTCGCATTGCGACGCGGCAAGGTCGGTGAAGCCATAATCCATGACCAGCTCGATGTTCACCGCGGGGTAGTCTTTCAGCACCGGCGAGAGCTTGGGCCAGAGCAGGCTTTCGATGGCATATTCCACGGCCACGATCCGCACCGTGCCGGTGGGCTGGTTGCGCGCATCGTTGAGGGCCAGCAGCCGGGCCTCGATCTTCTCGAAGCAGGGGTTGAGCGTGGCCAGCAGGTCCTCGCCCTCCAGCGTCGGCGCGACGGAGCGCGTGGTCCGCGTCAGCAGGCGCATCCCGAGGCGCTGTTCCAGCCCCTTGATCGTGTGGCTGAGCGCCGATTGCGAGACGTTGAGCCGCGCGGCCGCCTTGGTGAAGCTGCGCTCCTCGGCCACGGCAGCCAATGCGATGAGGTCGTTGATATTCTCGCGGAGCATGAGGGACGTCTCGATCTGGTTTCGGTGGATCATCTGTGTCCTGCCGAAAATAGATGTGCGACATTCATAAGTCTAATCATCTGATTGCGAGACGTCCCTTCAGTGTCAATCGAGCCGGATCAGCCGGTCATCGGACGGCCCGTCGCGGCGCGGCGAGCGGTTGGTGGTGATCGCGAAGATGCCCTGCGGGGTGACGAGGACGTCGCGGATGCGATCACCCACATCCTGCGCGGTCGAGACCGCGCCCTGAGGCGTGATCGCAAGCACGGCACCGGCGCGCAGGCTGGCCAGAAGCAGGTGCCCGTCCTGCCATGCGAGGCCGGAGGGCGCCCATGTGCTGCGCCCGGAATGGGCCAGCGGGCGCTGCATCCCGTCGCGGGTTTCGTCGCCCTCGATCAGGTGCCAGCCGTAGTTTCTGCCCGCTTCGATGCGGTTCACTTCGTCGTTGCCGGACTGGCCATGTTCCGCGGCATAGAGCTGGCCGCTGTCATCCCACGCAAGGCCCTGGGGGTTCCGGTGCCCCAGCGAGTAGACCGGCGAGCCCGGGAAGGGGTTGTCCCGTGGGACAGCGCCATCGGGCGTCAGGCGCAGGATCTTGCCCGCGAGGCTTTCCATGTCCTGCGGTCGGGCGCGGTTCTCGGTCCAGCCGGTGGTGACGTAGAGCATCCCGTCGGGGCCGAAGGCCACGCGGCCGCCGTTGTAGAGCGGGTGGCCCGGGATGTCGTCCAGCAGCACGCGGGTCTCGTGCCAGGCTCCGTCGCGCAGTTCCGCCTCGATCACCCGGTTGGTCCGGGCGTCGGGGGTACCGGTGTGGTGGTAGAGAACGACCCGGCGGCTCCGGGGGAAGTCGGGCCGCAGGGCCAGCCCCAGAAGCCCGCCGCCCCTGTGGTTCAGGATCGGCGCGCTGGTGCGGACCGGCAAGCGCTGGAACTGGCCGTCCTCGAGGATGCCGAGGGTGCCGGCCTTCTCGGTCACGTAGAGCGTCTGGCCCTCCGCCTCGATATCCCAGGGGTAGTCGAGCCCGTCGATCAGCGTCTCGCTCGCTTCGGCCCTGCCTGGCAGAGCGGCGCTGAGGCTGACACCGACAAGCGCGGCCCCGAGGAGGCCGCGCAGGAGGGGCGAGGGGTTACTCGCCATGATAGTCTTCGTCGGAGACATGGTCGCCCCATGTCACGGCAGAGCCATCGACATTGGCCTGGATCGCGTAGTGCGACATGGCGGTGGTGTCGGTGGCGCCGTGCCAGTGTTCGACACCGGGCGGGCACCAGACCACGTCGCCGGCCTGGATCAGGATCTTCTCCTGCCCGCGCTCCTGGGTCCAGCCGGTGCCGGAGGTCACGACCAGCTTCTGGCCCGCGGGGTGGGTGTGCCACGCCGAACGCGCGCCGGGCAGGAAGGTCACGTGGCCGGCGCTGACATCATGCATGTCGGGGCCGAAGACCGGGGCCACGTAGGCGGTGCCGGTGAAGGTCTCGGCGGCGCCGATCTGCCCGCCGAGCTCGGCGGCCTTGGTCACGGTCATCTCTTGCGCGACCGAGGCGGAGCCTGCGGCGATCAGGAGGGCGGTGGCTGTCATAAGGGATTTCATGTCTGGTCGTCTCCGTTCGTTTCGAGAGGCGGCCGAAGGGCCTGCGGGCGGGCGGTGCCGCCACACGAGTGTCATGTAGGGGGCTGGGCGGGCTGCATAATGTCCGGCATTCCGCTAGCGATCATGAGGCGGTTTCATGAGTGTCCCGTGCCGATGTTTGGGGACGGGCCGGTGTGCGCGGTCCCGGCACGGTCCCTGGCCGTCCTGCGCGTCCCGACGCCCCGCGATTGATGAGCCCGCTTCATCACGACTATCGGGCCGGGGCCGATAGTCCGCCGGCGGTGGCTCTGGGATACTGGCGCAAAGCCCATGTCCCCGGGAGAGGTGCGTCTGCCGCGGGACCAGCCAGAAGGATTTGACGCATGAAGCTGACCGTCAACGGTACCGCGCGCGACGTCGACGTGGACCCCGATACCCCGCTGCTCTGGGTGATCCGCGAGGAGCTTGGCCTCACCGGCACGAAATACGGCTGCGGCATTGCGGCCTGCGGTGCCTGCACCGTGTTGGTGGACGGCGTGGCCACGCGCTCCTGCGTGACGCCCGCCGACAGTGTCGAGGGACTGGAGATCAGGACCATCGAGACCGTTGAAGAGACCGAGATCGGCCGCCGCGTCGTCGAGGCCTGGGTCGAGAACCAGGTTCCCCAGTGCGGCTACTGCCAGTCCGGCCAGGTGCTGGCGGCGACCGCGCTGCTGTCGGAAACCCCGGACCCCAGCGACGCCGACATTGAAGCCGCGATGACCAACCTGTGCCGCTGCGGCACCTACAACAAGATCCGCGCGGCCGTCCGCGCAGCGTCGGAGGCGTGAGCATGACCCGCATGGACCGACCCGCACACCGGGGCCCGATCAACGTCTCGCGCCGCGGCTTCCTTGCCGGTGCCGGGGGCCTCGTGCTGGCGACTGCGCTGCCGACCCGTGGCGTAAAGGCACAGACCGCCACGGCCGCCGAAGGCCCTGCCGTACCCGCCTATCTCGAACTGCGCGCCGATGGCACCGCGCTTCTGCGCAGCCCCTTCATCGAGGGGGGGCAGGGCATCTACACCGCCATGGCCCAGATCGTGGGCGAGGAACTGGACCTCGACCCCGCGGTCTTCTCGGTCGAGATCGCGCCTGCAGGCGGCCCCTTCGCGATCATGGGTGGCTACCGCCTAACCGGGGGCAGCATGTCGACCCGCACCGCCTATCCGCTGATGCGTCAGCTGGGCGCCGCCGCGCGGGCGATGCTGGTGCAGGCCGCCGCCTCCGAATGGGAGGTGGATGCCGCCACCCTGACGACGGAACCCGGCTTCGTCGTCGATCCAGCAAGCGGCAACCGCGCCGCCTACGGTGATCTGGCCGGGGCCGCCATGGACCTGCCGGTGCCCGCCGATACGGCGCTGAAGGATCCCGCCGAATTCCGCTGGATCAAGACCCCGATCCCCCGTCTCGACGTGCGCGACAAGTCCACCGGCAAGGCGCGCTATGCCATCGACGTGGAGGTCGACGGAATGCTGCTGGCCGCCGTCCAGCACGCGCCCCGGCTGGGCCTGACGCCCGCTGCCGTCACCAACCTGTCGGAGATCGAGGCCATGCGCGGCGTACACTCCGTGCACCTTCTGGATGGCGCCGTCGCCGTGGTGGCCGAGAAGTTCTGGCAGGCCCGCCGCGCGGTCGAAGCCGCCGAGGTCGACTGGACCGAGGGTGAGGCCAAGTGGCCGATGCCGGCCGGTTTCTCCTCCGCCGCCTTCCGTGAGACGCTGGCCTCGGCCACCGGCTCCCCGGTGCAGGTGGAGGCCGAGGGCGATGCTGCCGCCGCGCTGGAGGCCGCCGCGACGGTGGTCGAGGCGACCTATGATGCGCCCTTCGTGGTTCACGGTCAGCTGGAGCCGCCCTCCGCCACGGCGCGGTTCAACGACGACGGGACGCTGGACCTCTGGCTGCCGAACCAGGCGCCCGAGCAGTTCACCGGCGCCGCCGCCGCCGCCGCGGGGATCGACCCTGCGCAGGTGCGGCTGCACTCGCAGATGCTGGGCGGCTTCTTCGGGCGTCACTTCCTCTACGAGACCGCGAACCCCTTCCCGCAGGCCATCGCGCTGGCAAAGGCCGTCGGTCGCCCCGTCAAGCTGCTCTGGACCCGCGAGGAGGACTTCCTGCGTGATGCCCCCCGTCCGCTGGGTCTTGCGCGGTTCCGTGGCTCCGTGGGCCCCGAGGGGGTCACCGCGCTGGAGGCCATCGTGGCAGGCGAGGGGCCGACGCAGCGCTGGTACAACGCGCCCGCGGGCAGCGATCCCTCCGCGACCGAGGGCATCTCGGGCAAGAGCTATGCCATCGCCGATCGTTTCGTCGGCCAGATCCCCGTCGCGAACCCGGCGGTAATCGGCTACTGGCGCGCGGTCGGCCACTCGATGCATGACTTCATGTACGAGGGCTTCCTTGACGAACTGGCCGTGGCCGGCGGGCTCGACCCCTACGAGATGCGGCGGAACATGTTGCAGGGCAATGCCCGTCTCACCACGCTGCTGGAACGCGTCGCAGCGCTCTCTGGTGGCTGGCAGCCGGGCCCCTACGAGGTGGAGGGCACGCCCCGCGCCCGCGGCGTCGCCATGGCCTCGCCCTTCGGGTCCGAGGCGGCCTGCATTGCCGAGGTCTCGCTCGACGGGGGCGAGGTGAAGGTGCATCAGGTCTGGGTGGCCATCGACCCGGGCCAGATCGTGAACCCCGGGGTGATCGAGGCGCAGGTGCAATCCGCCGTGGCGCTGGGCGTTTCCGCGACGCTGGTCGAGGAGCTCGTCTACAAGAACGGCGCACCGACCGCACGCAATTTCGACGTCTACGAGGTGCTGCGCCCGGACCAGATGCCCGAGGTGCATGTCGCCATCGTCGAGAGCGGCGCGGCGATGGGCGGGGTGGGCGAACCGGGCCTGCCGGCCGTGCTGCCTGCCATTGTCAATGCGGTGGCCTCGCTCACCGGGCAGCGCATCCGCAGCCTGCCGCTGTCGAAACACAACTTCGGATGAGAGGGGCCATGACGATGACACGGGCCCTTCTCGCCACGCTTGCCGTGCTTGCGGCGGGTCCCGTTGCCGCTCAGGACATCGCGGCAGGCGAGACGACCTTCCGCCAGCGCTGCGCCGCCTGCCACACGGTGGACGGCGCCAACCGGACCGGGCCGACGCTTCTGGGCGTGGTGGGCCGCGAGGCCGGCAGCGTCGAAGGCTTTCGCTATTCCGGCGCCCTTGCCGACAGCGGACTGACGTGGAGCGCGGAGTTGCTGGAACAATTCCTCGAGAACCCGCGCGACATGGTGCGCGGCACGCGGATGGTGCAGCGCCTGCCCTCGGCCGAGGACAGGACCAACGTGGTGGGCTACCTCGCCACGCTGGAATGACCGCCGGGCGCACGAGGAAAAAGGGGGCGTGGCCGCAGGGCCGCGCCCCTTTTTTCATGGGCCGCGGAGCGGGCGGGTGGACACGAAAACGGCCGGAACGCGGGGGGCGCACCGGGCGTCTCCTGTCAGCCGCCTTGCCCGCGTCGGGGCAGGGCGATCAGAGCTTGCCGCCGTAGACCGGGAAGACGCTCGCGTCGCCGTAGTCCTTGATCTGCTCGATGGTCTTCAGCGTTTCCATGTCCGCGTCGGAAATCACGAAGTCCAGCTCGGCGTTGGATTTCATATGCGCGGGCGTCGCGGTCTTGGGCAGCGCCACGCAGCCCAGTTGCAGCACGTAGCGGATGCAGAGCTGCGGCACGGTCACGCCGTAAGTGTCGGCCATGGCCTTGATCTCGGCATTGTCGAGGATCTTGCCGTGGGCGATGGGCGAATAGGCCTCGACCAGCAGGCCGTTCGAGGTGGTGTAGTCGATCAGCTCGAAGGGCGTGTTGCTGACGTGGGCGAGGATCTGGTTCACCATCGGCTTGACGGTGGCGTTCTCCAGCAGGTTCGCGAGGTCTTCCTTCTGGAAGTTCGACACGCCGATGGCGCGGATCTTGCCTGCCTCGTAGGCCTCTTCCAGTGCCTTCCAGGCCGCGAGGTTGCCCTCGAAGAAGCGGTCTTCGCCGGCGAACTCCATCCACGGCTGCGGCGAGTGGATGATCATCAGGTCGATATAGTCGAGCCCGAGCGCCTCGAGCGAGCCCTCGATGGCGGCCTTCGCACCTGCGTAGTCCTTCACTTCGGCGGCGAGTTTGGTCTGGATGAAGAGCTCTTCGCGGGCGACGCCGCTGGCCTTGATGCCTGCGCCGACGCCGCGTTCGTTCTCATAGGCCTGCGCGGTGTCGATATGGCGATAGCCGATTTCGATCGCGGTGCGCACGGCCTCTGCAGCCTTGTCGTCCTCGATCATCCAGGTGCCGAGGCCCAGCTTGGGCACGGAGACGCCGTTGGCGAGGGTATAGGTTTCATCGAAAATCATGGGTCTGTCCTTTCTGACCGGCCCGGAGGCCGGGCTGTGCCCCTTGTCGGGGCGGCTCATGTCAGGGGAGATAGGCCCAAGGCCCCTGCCGGATAATCGCCGGATTATTCACCCTACTCATGAGAGGGCTGCATGAAACAGGGGGCAGCCGGTGTGACGGCTAGCGGCAGGCGCGCGGCAAGCGGCTGCCGCGACCGGACGCGCAGGGGGCGAGAGGGGACCGGGCATCCGCCGGACAGCTTCAACGGCGCGGGGGCCGGACCATGCCGGGTGGCGAGACCGGGGAGGCCGTCAAACGGGAACGGGCGGCCAGAGGGCCGCCCGTGTGCATGCGTGGTCCGTGCCGTTGAAGGCGTCCGGCGGGTGCGCTCACTCGGCCGCGAAAACGGTCGAGAACTTGCCGCACCAGTCGCCCGACTTGACCACCGGCCAGAAGCCGCGGCTGTCGGCGTCCTTCTGGGTCACCGGCGGGTTGGCGCGGCACAGGCCCGCGTCATCCAGCTGATGCGCCGAATTGGCGACGTGATCTTCGTAGAATGCGCAGGTCTTGCACGCTGCAGTTGCCATGGCTGCCTCCTGGGTGGCTGGGTAAGCTGTTTCGGAGATGGCTGGCTGGCGGAAAGCTGGCGGGCTGTCTGCGGTGGATGGAGAGCTGGCTGGCGCGGGGCTGGCGGGCTGTCTATCTCTTGCCCCCTATCTAGGGAGGCGCGCTGCCGGCGTCAATGAAAAAATGAATTAAATCAAATGGTTGAGTGTTTTGATTTGGCTTTTCAATCCGACGGAAACGCTCGGATTTGGCCAAGGCGATACCGCCAGACCTCTGCGCCCACAGGCGACCCGGGGGCAGGGCCCGTCGACGAAACGTCCTGAGCCACCGCCCGCCCGAGGCGATCCGTGGCCTTGCCCGGCTCAAGAGGCAGGCGTGCCGTCGCGATCGACACCGACCCGCCGGGCGCCCGCGCAACCGTGACCGGAACGCCCTTGATCCGACCGGAGAAATCGCGAGGCTGAGCACCGTTCCGCCCCGGAGGCGACAGCCGCCGCGGGGTGATCCTCTCCCGCCCGACAGACCGGATGCCCATGCACAGCTTTCTCTCGCATATCCTGCCGACGCTCGAATCCCTCGGGGTCTGGTCCTACTGGATCGTCGGCCTCTTCGCATTGCTCGAGGGCTGGTGGGTGACCGGTGTCCTTGCCCCGGGGACGCTGGTGGTGGATGCGGGCGGTGCGCTGGTGCGGCTGGGATACCTCGATTTCCTCGACCTCCTGTGGTTCGTGGCGGTGGGTGCCATTCTCGGCGGCGAACTCAGCTGGCAGACGGGGCGGTGGCTGGGCGGGCGGCTGCGCCTGCCGCAGGGCCGGACCTTCGCGCGGGCACAGGACCTCCTGCAGCGGCGCGGGCCCTTCGCGGTGGTGCTGGCCCGGTTCCTCGGCCCGGTCTCGGGGCTGGCGGCGCTGGCCGCGGTGCTCTCGGGCATGGGCCGTCGCCAGTTTGCGCTCTGGAACATCGTCGGGGGCATCGCCTATGCCCTCGTCCATGTCACCATGGGCTATGTCGCGGGGGATATCCTCGCGCGGATCGCCCCCTACCTGCCAAGGGTCGCGCTGCCGCTTGGGCTCTTTGCCGTGATCGTGGCCCTGACATGGGTGGTGACCCGGCATATCCGGCGCGGCTGGCCGCTGATCGTCGAGACGCTGGAGGGGCTGGCGCGGCATCTGTCGGACTGGCCGCCGGTGCAACGGCTGGCCGCGCGCTACCCCAAGGCGGCCGCCTTCCTTGCGCAGCGCCTGCATCTGGCCCACGGCGGCGGCCTCATGACCACGGCCATCGTGGTGCTGCTGATCTACCTTGCCGGGGTGTTCGTCGACAACGCCTTCGACCTGACCTTCCTGCCCGAAACCGCGGCGCTTGATGCCCGGATCGCGAACCTCGTCCATGCCTACTGGAGTGACGGCGGGCTGGCGATCGCGGGCTGGTTGACGCAACTGGGCCATGTGCCCGTCGCGACGACCGTGGCCGCCGGTGCGGTGGCCTTCTTCGCCCTCTGGGGGCGACCTGCGGCGGCCATCGGCCTCGCGGTGTCCGTCGCGGGCGACGCGGTGACGGTGACCCTGCTGAAGCTCGCCTTCGGCCGGGCGCGGCCGGAGCTCGGCTATTTCCTCGAAACCAGCCACAGCTTTCCCTCCGGCCATGCCGCGATCTCGGTCGCGCTCTATGCCTGCCTCTTCGTGCTGCTCTGGCGCGAGCGGTTCATCGGGCCGACCCTCGCCCTGATCGGGGGAACGACCGTGGCAGTGGGGATCGGCCTGACACGCATCTACCTGATCGAACACTACCTCTCGGACGTGCTGAACGGCTGGATCATCGGGGGCATCTGGCTGGTGATCGGCTTTGGCGTGACGGACAGGCTGCGCCGGACGCGCCTGCCGGCCCGCGCACCGCACAGGGGCATGGCCCTCGGCGTGGCCGCCCTCGCGCTGATCGCCGCAGGTTGGCTGGCGGTGGAGAAACGACCGGTCCTGAAACACGCGCAGACCGCCCCGCAGACCGTGGTTGCCGATGTGCAGGCGGCGGTGACCGACGGGACACTGCCGCTGGAGGTCGTCACGCTGACGGGGGAGGCCCTGCCGCCCGTCACGCTGATCGTCGAGGGGGCATCGCCCGAGGCGCTTGCCGACCGGCTGGTGGCCGCAGGATGGACGATGGTGCCCGCGCCCGGCGTGGCCTCCGTCTTCGCGGCCGTGAGGGGGGAGTTCACGACGCGGGCCCGGACCGATGCGACGGCGCTTCCCGCCTTCCGCGACGCCTTGCCCGCCGCCGTGACCCTGCGCGCCCCCGGGGGAGAGAGTATCCTGCGGCTCTGGTCTGCGGGGCGGGGGCCGGGAGGGGAGGAGGCAGGAGAGGAGATCGTGGCCGGGGCCTTCTCACCCGAGGGCGATCCTCAGGCCTGGTCGGAGGAGAGGGTGCGCCGCGATGTACTCTCGTTGCTGCCCGGCGCGGTGCAGGGCGTGGCAACGGAGCCGCGGCACGGCCGGACCGACCTTCACGGCACGCCCTGGAGCACCGGGGGCCAGCTTGCGCTGCTCAGGCTGCCGTCCGATCCCTGACCCTCTGGCGCGACGGAGGGCGCGTCGCCTGACACGTCGCCGAGTCCCTGCCGCTAGGAGGACGGCGCGGCGTTGATGCGGTAGAGGTCGAAGCCCTCGTACGGGGGGCTGGAAAATATCTTCTCCCCGAGGATCGGGGGCGCGGCCTGCCCGGAGTAGGTCTCGAGCATCCGGACGTTCAGGGGCCAGTCCGCGAAATGCGTGGCGCCCACCGACCGAAGATACTGCGCCAGCCGGTGATCCTCGATCGCACGCTTCGCGTCGCCGTTCACCACCCCGTCAAGGTTCACCACGCGCAGCCCCGCCTTGGCGTATCGGGGGGCACCGGCCCACCATGTGAGCGCCCCCGATTGCATGGCGGCAATCGTCGCCCCCTCCGGCAACTGGTCGAGGATCTCGATGGCGTAGCGCGCATAGCCGCGGTCCGGGCGGTCTTCTGCGGTGCGGGAGAGCTCCCAGACCTGCGCGAGCGCGACCATGAGGACCGCCAGACCACCGGCAAGCGGCACGGCGCTGCGGCGCGAGCCGTCGGGACCGGACAGCGCCGCATGGCCGGCGAGGGACAGCAGCATGGCGCAGAACACGAAGACGGGAGACAGGTAGCGGTCAAAGAACCAATAGGCGGGCAGGTAGAAGGTGTAGAGCGTAATGAAGGACACCGCCGATAGGGCCAGAACCACGGACAGCGACAGCCGCGGCTGGCGCAGGCAGGCTGCGAGGGGGAGGGCCGGGGCCGCCACGATCACGATGGTCCCCACCACGGGCACATCCGGCAGCACGAAGCGTCCGAGCGCGGAGGACAGCGACGTCAGGACCTGTGGAAAGCTGCTCAGCCCGCTGGTCATGTGAAAGTCGACGATCTGCCTGACCGCTGCACCGCTTTCCGGCAGGGGACCGCCGAAACGCAGGCAATAGAGCACCCAGGGCGCCACGGTGATCGCCGCGACAAGGGCCGTGATCCCGGTGCGGGCCGGGCCGATGCGCCGCAGCCCCCAGAGCGCCGCGGGGATCAGCAGCAGGACGCTGTCGATCCGCGCCAGCAGCGACAGGCCGGCAACAGCGCCCATCAGCACGATCCGCGGCAGCGCCGACTGGCGATCGGACCCCTGCAGCAGCCAGATGACGCAAAGCATCATGACCGCGGCGAGGGTCGTCTCCAACCCGTTGAGCGCATTTGCCGTGGTGGCCGGTGACAACGCGACCAGCGTGCCCGAGATCAGCCCGGCCCGGAGGGAGGCGGTCTCGCGCAGGACGATCATGCCCGCGAGCGCCGCGGCCACCGCGCCGAAGACCGCCGAGATCAGCACCGCGCCGAGCGTCAGCCCGTCCGGGCCCGTCGACAGGAAGAACACCGGCAGTTGAAAGAGCACGATCAGCGGCTGGAACCCGGAGGTGGGAATAACGCCGTCCACGCTCGCGCCATGGCCCGCGAAGAGGCTCCGGGCGATCGACAGCGTGTAATAGGTGTCGTCGGGCAGGAAGCGCTCGTCGATCGACAGCAGTCCCCGCCCGAGAAACCCGGCGCTTGCGCAGAGCGACAGGATGACCGCACCGGCCGCGACTGTGCGCGCGTCGGAACGCGTTCCGCGTTGCCGTTCTCTCGACCTCGACATGTTCAAGCTGACCTGCGCTCCGTGTTGCTTTTGGTCCGGCGGCGGGGCCTCGACGCGTGGCGCCCGCGGTTTCCATCGCCACGGGCTCAATCCTTAGCGAAGACGCCGGGCGGTCTCCAGACCCGGGGCGGTCGACAGGAGATCAGGCTTTGGTCTTCGGGGGGCACCCGGGCGGTTGGGACCCACCAGAAGGCGGCGCGGGACGCCGAGCCAGATGATCAGGCGTCGTGCCCGCCGGAGCCTGCCGGGGGCCATCAACTGGAAATGCTTTTCGGGCGCGCGTCAGCCATAACAGAGACAGGCACCTATCTGGGCTGCCGGGGGCAACCCTCTGTTTCTCAGGCAATTTTTCGGATGTATGGTGCCGGCAGAGGGACTTGAACCCCCGACCCCGAGATTACAAATCACGTGCTCTACCAGCTGAGCTATACCGGCGGTAGCGGCCACCTAGCATTGCCGCGCGACGGAGACAAGCGCGAAGGTGATCCGCCGCGCGCCGCAGGCAGTCGACGGACCCGCAGAGGGCAGGCTGGTAGGGGCCTCCCAGTCGCATCGCGGGCCGGGCAGGACGTGAAAACGCGTCGAAAGCCGTCGTGGATTAATCGACTTGTAAGCCTTCGCGGCAATGCTCCTCCCGGAACCGCAACTGGATTGGAGCCGGGACGTGATACGCCGCCTCATCTGCGCCGGGGCCCTCGGGCTCGCGGCCTGTGCTGCCCAGGCAGGGCAATACGACGCCATCATGCGTAGCTACGTCGAGACGGAGGTGCGCCGATGGGCGTCCGACCCGCTGCTGGTGGCGGCGGTCAGCACCCAGAACGCCGTGACCGAAGGCTATGACCAGGCGCAGATCGACGCGCTGGAGGCGCAATGGGCGGCCCAGGCAGGCCAGTCCGACCAGCCGCTCATCGCGCAGGTGACGACGGGGCCGGCGGCAGAGTTCCTGCGCCAGCAGGTCACCGCTTCGGGCGGCATCCTTGCCGAGGTGATCCTGATGGATGCCCGTGGGCTGAACGTCGCCAGCAGCGGCGAGACGAGCGACTACTGGCAGGGCGAGGAGGCGAAATACCTCGAAACCTATCCCAACGGGCCCGGCGCCATGCATTTCGGGGAGGTCGAATTCGACGAGAGCGTGCAGGGCTATGTCGGGCAGGTGTCCTTTAGCTTCGTGGCGCCGGACAGCGGGCAGGTGATCGGGGCGATCACCGTCGGGTTGAACGCTGAGATGCTGTTCTGAGAACCGCCGGGCTGCCCGCACGGGGCCCGGCATATTTTGAGCGGACCTACGGGTCCGGGGCTGCAGGGGCAGAGCATGGACGAGACACAGACCACCCCGCGACGCTGGCGCTTCCTGCGGAGCACCTTCGTGACCGGCACATTGATCACCGCGATCTGCGTCCTGTTGGTCGTGACCACGACGGAAGTGATTTCGAAGCACCGGATCGAGGCGGTGATCCGCGAGGGCGTCGCGGAACGGGCCGTGGACACCACGCGCCTGCTGGCGAACCAGCTCGGCGGGGTGATCAAGTTCGAGAACCCGGGCCCGCTGCAGGATACGCTCGACCGGCTGGGGGAGGACAGCCACGGCGACATGGCGGGCGGCATCGTGCTGACCTCGGCGGGGCAGCAGCTGTTTGCCTCCGAGAGCGCGGGTTTCGATGCGGGGGCCGTCGAGGATGCCGCGCGGGTGGCCCTGCTGACCGGCCAGCCGGAAGCGGCCGCCGGGGGGCTGATCCGGGCCGTCCCGGTGCATTTCGGACCCGATGGCGCGACGGTCGGCGTGCTGGCGCTGCAATGGTCCCCGGCGCGCCAGTTGCTGCAGGCCCGGGCCCAGAGGCTGCGGTCCGCTGCCGTTGCGGGCCTCGTCTTCCTGGTGTCTCTGGCAGGCGTTGCGGCCTTCCAGTGGGCCTGGCTGTCGCGCCCGCTGCTGCGGGTTGCGCGGGCGATGCGGGCAGTGGCGGCCGATGACTTCGACGCGCCGATCCCCGCCCTGACGCGCGGCGACGAGATCGGCACGATGGGGCGTACGCTCGACAGGTTCCGGCAGGCCCTGCGCGCGGCCAAGGACACCCAGCGGGACGCGGCCTTCAAGAGCGCGGCCATCGGGGGCACCAGTGCGCCGATCATGCTGCTGGGGCCGGACTGGCGCATCCTGTTCGTCAACCGGGCCTGCCGCGATCTTCTGGGCGGGCAGCAAGCCTACCTGCGTCGGGACTGGCCCGGGTTTTCCGTCGACGACCTTGAGGGAGACACGCTCGACCAGTTCAGCGGTCTGCGGGAGTTCGCGTCGGACCTGCGTCGGGGGCAGCGTCCCCTGCCGGCCACCCTTGTCGCGCCCTGGGACGACGCGCGGCTCAAGGTGACCGTCGACGCGGTCCTCGATGAGGAGCGGGACGTCGTGGGCTACGTCGTAGAATGGGCCGAGGTCTCGGTGCAGGAAACGAACAGCACGGTGCTGCGGGCCATCGACCTGCAGCAGATGCGGGTGGAGATCCTGCCGCCCGGTGACGTCTCCTTTGCCAATGACGTCTTCCACAAGGTGACCGGCTACCGGAGCGGTCAGGTGATCAATGCCGGTGACCTGTTCCGGGGCGAGGGCTACAGCGAGGCCGAACATGCCCGGATGATCGAGCGGATCAAGGGCGGCGAGTCGATCTCGGGGTTCTTCTCGCTGCGCTGTCCGGATGGCCGGTTCTGCATGGCGATCGGCACCTTCTCCCCGATCATGGACGAGGCGGGGGAAATCGAGCGAACGGTCTTCCTCGGGACCGACATGACGGAGTCGCGCCGCCGCATCCGCGAGGTCGAAGCGGCACAGGAAGAGGCCGCGCAGCGCCAGCACGACGTGGTCGAGGCCCTGCGCGTGGCCCTAGGACGGCTCGCCGACGGCGACCTCACGGCGAGCATCACCACGCAGCTCCCGAAGGAATACGAGGCGCTGCGCCAGAACTACAACCAGGCGCTCGATGCGCTGCATGACGCGATGATCGCCGTGGTCCAGAACGCCGGGTCGATCTCGTCCGAAGCCGGCGAGATCACCAATGCGGCGGATGATCTGGCCCGGCGGACCGAGAAACAGGCGGCCACGCTGGAGGAGACGGCGGCGGCCCTGGACGAGCTGACCGCCTCGGTGAAATCCGCGGCGGAGGGCGCAGATGATGCCAGCCGCATGGCGAACAGCGCCCAGACCAACGCTGAAACCGGTGGCGCCGTCGCCCGGGAAGCGGTCTCGGCCATGGATGCGATCCGGGCATCGAGCCAGGAAATCTCGAAGATCACCAGCGTGATCGACGACATCGCCTTCCAGACCAATCTGCTGGCGCTGAACGCCGGCGTGGAGGCCGCCCGCGCGGGCGAGGCCGGGCGGGGGTTCGCGGTGGTGGCAACCGAGGTCCGGGCATTGGCTCAGCGCTCTTCCGATGCCGCGCGGGAGATCAACGAGTTGATCTCGGCCAGTGGCACCCATGTGAAGTCGGGTGTGGATCTCGTCAACCGGACCGGCGACGCGCTCGGGGCCATCGTGACCTCGGTCGCGGATATCTCCAAGCGGGTGGCGATCATCGCGGCCTCGGCGCGCGAGCAGTCGACGGGCCTGCATGAAATCAACATGGCCATGAACGAACTCGACCAGGTCACCCAGCAGAACGCCGCCATGTTCGAGGAGACCAACGCCGCCAGCCATGCGCTGACCACGGAGGCGGGATCGCTGGTCTCCGCGGCGGAGCGGTTCCGCCTCCGCGAGGGGACGCTGACCCGTTCCGGCCGGGACGAGCCACGCCGCGAGACCAAGACGCCCACCCGCAAGGCGGTGAACGCTCCCGGAGCGGACCGCGCGCCGGTTTCGCAGGAAGGCTGGGATGAATTCTAGGTCGCAGGTGCGCGCGGCTCAGCCCCGTGCCGGTGTACCACTCAGACCCAGGTGCCGGGGCGGAGCTTACCGTCGGGTGCAACGGCGCTACTCAGCCCGAGGTGCCGGCGCGGCTCCCCCTCACCTGAGGGTGAGCGGCCCACCCTCAGGTGATCACTCACCCTCAGGTCGTGGCGAGCCGTTCGTCCCTGTGCCTGCGCGCCGTTCAGCCCCGACGCCGGCAAGCGGTTTGGCCCGGTGCCGGTGCGCTGACCAGACCCGGTACCTCCATGCGGTTTGGCCCGGTGCAGGCGTATGCGTTCTTGCCAGGTGCTGGCGCGCGGCTCAGCCCCGGGTGCCGGCGAAGCGGGTCTGCCAGTCTTCGCGTTCCTCGTCCGTGATCTTGCGGAACAGGTTTTCCGGCACGGAGAAGGCGTGCCCCTCGGGCAGGGCGGCGAGGGCCGCCGAGGCACTCTCCGGCCAGCTGCGGTCCTCGACCGCGAGGGCGGTGCAGAGCGTGTCGGCGGCGTCCGGAATGAAGGGCGCCGAGATCACTGCATAGAGCCGAATCAGGTTCAGAGACAGGCGCACGATGGCCGCGGCCTGCGCCGGGTCTTCCTTGAAGGCGGCCCAGGGAGCAGCGCTCTGCAGGTACTCGTTCCCGGCGACCCAGAGGGCGCGCAACTCCTGCGCCGACTTGCGGACCTCCATCGCCTCCATGTGGGCCGTGTAGGCGGCGAGGCGGCGGTCGATCTCGGCGATCAGGGCCTCCTCGGCGGGGCCGTAGCTGCCGCCCTCGGGCACCGTTTCGCCGAACTTCGAACGGCAGAACTTGGTCACGCGGCTGACGAAGTTGCCCAGCACGTCGGCCAGGTCCTTGTTCACCGACGCCTGGAAGTTCTCCCAGGTGAACTCGCTGTCGGAGCTTTCCGGCGCGTGGGAGAGTAGCCACCAGCGCCAGTAATCCGAAGGCAGCACCTCCAGCGCCTGGTCCATGAAGACGCCGCGCCCGCGCGAAGTGGAGAACTGGCCGCCTTCGTAGTTCAGGTAGTTGAACGACTTGATGTAATCCACCAGCTTCCAGGGCTCGCCGGAGCCGAGGATCGTGGCCGGGAAGGAGAGCGTGTGGAAGGGCACGTTGTCCTTGCCCATGAACTGGGTGTAGGTCACGTCCTGCGCGCCCTTGTCGGTGCGCCACCAGCGTTCCCAGTCCGCGCCCTTGCCGGCATCGACCCATTCCTTGCTGCAGGCGATGTATTCGATCGGCGCGTCGAACCAGACGTAGAAGACCTTGCCTTCCATGCCGGGCCAGTCGTCCGCGCCCTTCTTCACCGGGATGCCCCAGTCGAGGTCGCGGGTGATGCCGCGGTCCTGCAGCCCGTCGCCGTCGTTCAGCCACTTCTTGGCGATCGAGGTGGTCAGCACTGGCCAGTCGGCCTTGCTGTCGATCCAGGCTTCCAACTCGTCCTTCATGGCCGACTGGCGCAGGTAGAGGTGCTTGGTTTCGCGCATCTCCAGATCGGTGGCCCCCGAAATGGTGGAATGCGGGTTGATCAGGTCGACCGGGTCGAGCTGCTTGGTGCAATTGTCGCACTGGTCGCCGCGGGCGCTGTCGAAGCCGCAGTTCGGGCAGGTGCCCTCGATGTAGCGGTCCGGCAGGTAGCGCCCGTCTGTGGGCGAATACATCTGCGTCTCGGAGACCTCGCGGATCAGCCCGCGCTCGGCCAGGACACCGGCGAAATGCTGGGTCAGCAGGTGGTTCTGCTGCGACGAGGAGCGACCGAAGTGGTCGAAGGAGAGGCGGAAGCCCTCGGCGATCCTGGCCTGCACCTCGTGCATCTCGGCGCAATATTCAGCCACGGGCTTGCCGGCCTTGGCGGCGGCAAGTTCGGCAGGCGTGCCATGCTCGTCCGTGGCGCAGAGGAAGAGCACCTCGTGCCCGCGACCGCGCTGGTAGCGCGCAAAGAGATCGGCGGGCAGCTGGCTGCCGACGAGATTGCCGAGGTGCTTGATCCCGTTGATGTAAGGGATCGCCGAAGTGATGAGATGCCGGGCCATGACATTCCTCTTTCCGCTGGATTGGCCCCCCCAATACAGATCGGGGCGGGTGAGTGCCAGAGGCAAGCGTAACTGGCCGTGGGGGGCTGCCTCACAGGGCCCGGACCTCGGGGTGCGCAACCTGCGGGGGCGCAGCCGGTTGGGGGCGTGTCACTCCTCCGGGGTGCGTCCGCGCCGGGTCAGTCGACCGATGGTGAAGGAGGTGCGCGGCGACCAGACGTAGCGGGTGCGAACCTCCGCCGGGCGCGCGCGCATCCGGGAGAGGGTGAAGCCCAGCAGGCCGACATGCCCCGCGCCCACCATGGCAAAGAGCGCGTTGGGACCGAAGGCAGTGATCAGTACCGAGGCGAGATAGGGCGCGACGATGGCCCCCACGGCGTAGAAGAAGAGCAGCGCGGCGGAGAGCTCGACCCGCTGGTCGTCGCCGGCAAAGTCATGGGCATGGGCGGCGGCGATGGAATAGACCGGGAAGGAGGCCATCCCGAAGAGGAAGGCGTTCACCAGCGCGGCCTCGGGCGAGGTGGCGGTCAGCGCGGTGGCGATGCAGGAGAGGATCGTGGCCACGGAGATGCCGGTCAGCACCCAGCGGCGGTCGAACCGGTCGGCGAGCAGGCCGACGGGATATTGCACGAGCGCCCCGCCGAGGATGAAGAGCGCGAGGAACCACGCGATCTGCTGCGGGTCGAGGCCGACTTCCTGCCCGTAGATCGGGCCGATCATCCGGAAGGTCGCGCCCGAGAGCGCCGAGACCACAACCGCGACGGTCGCAAGCGGCGAGCAGTCCCACGACAGCATCGGGCGCAGGCGCGGCGCGCTCGACATGGCGGGCTGGGGCGCGTTGGAGAGCGTGAGCGGGATCAGCGTCGCACAGCAGAGCAGGGCGAGCACGTTGTAGGAGACGTAGGAGGCGGGCTCCAGCACGCCGATCATCAGCTGCGCCGAGAGCGAGGCCCCCATGTCCGCAATCCGGTAGAGCCCGGTCACCCGGCCCCGCGTCTCCTTGGTAGACCGTGCCATGAGCCAGCCCTCGATCACCGTGTAGCAGCCCGCGACGCAGAGGCCGGAGGCGACCCGGAACAGCGCCCAGAACCACGGATCGTGGATCAGCGCGTGGGCGAGGATGCCGATGGCCCCCATGGCGGTGAAGGCCGCAAAGGCCCGGGAGTGGCCGACCCGTCCCATCAGGCGCGGCGCCCACCAGCAGCCCACGAAGAAGCCGAGGAAATGGGCCGAGCCAAGAAGGCCGATCTGCCCGCGGGAGAAGCCGAGCTCCAGCCCGGAGAGCGCATCCAGCGGCCCGACGCCCCCGGAGGACAGCTGCAGCAGGATGACGGAGAGGAACAGCGGGGCGAGGGTAAGCAGGAATCGCATGACGCGACCGTCATGCGCCGCGCGCGGGGGCGCTGCCTTCCGCTTTGCGACAGGCGGAAGGTCGATTTTGCGCCATCACTGCGACGGCTGTGCCGGGGCAGGGGCGCGGGCGCCGGGCCAGACGGGGTGGCCAGAGGGGTTGGGGCAGGGGCGTTTGCGGGAAAGGGATTGTGCCGAAGGGGGCCAAAGGAGTGGGGCCCCTCGTGCAGGGGGGCTCTTACGCGACCGGTGGGCCGAGGAGGCTGGAACGGCTGTGCCGATGCAGGCTCTGCCCATGACGGGGCCATGGCCCATCGCGCGAAACACGCTTGTCAGCGCCCGGCGCGGTGCGGCGATCCTGCCACCTCTTCGGGCATGCAGGGCACGCAATGGCGGGACTTCCTCTCACGGGGGTGACATCGGGCAAAGAATTCGTAAGGTTCGCGCGATAAGCGGGGAAGCGTCAGGCCGTCCGGGTCTGTCTAGTGCCCCCAGGCACCAGCCACAGGACGACGATCACATGCGCAGAACCCAGCTTGGCCGGACCGGTATCTCGGTCAGCAACTATTGCCTTGGCTCCATGACCTGGGGCAACCAGACCGACACGGAGGACGCGCATCGTCAGATCGACAGCGCGCTGGCCGCTGGAATCGACTTCATCGACACCGCCGAGATGTATCCGGTGAACCCGGTGCGCGCCTCCACCGTGGGCCGCACCGAGCGGGTGATCGGCCTCTGGCTGGAGAAGACCGGCAAGCGGGGCGACGTGGTGATCGCCTCCAAGCACAGCGGCGGCGGCAATCGCAACATCCGCGACGGTGCGCCGATCACGGCCAAGAGCATTCCCGAGGTGGTCGAAGGCTCGCTGCGCCGGCTCAAGACCGATTACATCGACCTCTACCAGTTCCACTGGCCAAACCGGGGCTCCTACCACTTCCGCCAGATCTGGGACTACGATCCCTCGGGCCAGAACCGCGAAGAGACCATGGCTCACATGGTCGAGACGCTCGAGGCGCTCCAGAAGCAGGTCGACCGTGGCACGATCCGGGCCTTCGGCCTCTCGAACGAGAGCGCATGGGGCACGACGCAATGGGCGCGCCTCGCCGAGGCGGGCCACGGCCCCCGCGTGGCCACGATCCAGAACGAATACTCGCTGCTCTGCCGGCAGTTCGACAGCGACCTGGCCGAGACCTGCCTGAACGAGGACGTGGGCCTGCTGGCCTATTCGCCGCTCGCCGCCGGCCTGCTGACGGGCAAGTACCAGGGCGGCGCCGTGCCCGAGGCGAGCCGCATGTCGCTGGTCCCCGAACTGGGCGGCCGCAAGACCGAGCGGGTCTTCCCCGCGGTCGACGCCTACCTCGCCCTGGCCGCGAAACATGGCCTCGACCCCGTGCACATGGCCCTGGCCTGGTGCGCACAGCGGCCGTTCATGGCCTCCGTCATCTTCGGCGCCACCACCCAGCCGCAGCTGGACCACATCCTTGCGGGTCTCGAGCTACACCTCTCCGACGAGGTGATGAAAGAGCTCGACACCGTGCATCGGTCGCATCCGATGCCCTTCTGAGCGGCGCGGCCCCCGCGGGGGCCACAGACGTCGCGCGGTGCCGGGGCAGGTCCCCGGCCGTTTCAAGGCGCAATGACATGCCAAGCTGGATTTGGTTCACCCTCGGCGCGGTCTCCTTCCAGACCGTGCGCTTCATGCTGCAAAAACAGCTCAGCCAGGTGGCGCTGGGCGCGGGCGGGGCGACCTTTGCGCGCTTCCTCTATTCCGCGCCGGTGGTGCTGGCCGGGCTGCTGATCTGGGTCGGCAGCACCGGCCGCGACTGGCCCGCGCTCACCCCGGCCTTCTGGCCCTACGTGCTGGCCGGCGGGCTGGCGCAGATCTTTGCCACGCTCTCCATGGTGGCCCTGTTCCGGACCCGCCATTTCGCCGTCGGCATCACCTTCAAGAAAACCGAGACGCTGCTGACCGTCTTCGTGGGCCTCATCGTGCTGGGAGAGACCATCAGCCTCGCGGGCTTCGCGGCGATCCTGCTGGGCATGGTGGGCGTGCTGATCCTCTCTGACAGCGGCGGGGTCGAGGTGCGCGGGCTGCGCCGGTTCTGGAACCGGGCGGCCGGGCTCGGCCTGCTCTCCGGTCTGCTGCTGGCGATGTCCGGGGTCTTCTACCGGGGCGCGACGCTTCAGGTGCAGACCGAGGACTCCATGCTGCGCGCGATCCTCACGCTCGCAGCGGTGGGGATGTCGCAGCTGATCGGCATGGGCGGCTGGATGGCGCTCTTCGACCGGGGCGAGCTGGTCCGCGTCACCCGGGCGTGGAAGACCGCCGGGTGGATTGGCCTGACCTCCATGGCGGGCTCGATCTGCTGGTTCAACGCCTTCACCCTGCAGACCGCGGCCTACGTGAACGCTGTCGGGCAGGTGGAGGTGGTGCTCTCGCTGCTCGCCTCGGTGCTCTTCTTCCATGAGAAGCTGAGCGCGCGGGAATATTGGGGCATCGCCCTGATCAGCGCCAGCGTGCTGGGGCTGATCCTGCTGCTCTAGTCCCGGCGCGGTGCCGCGGGATCAGTCCTGCGGCATCGGGCGGCCATGGAGCCGCTGAAAGGTCTGCTCCTCGTCCCGGTTCGAGAAGAAGGGGACGGAGGCCGGCGGGCTGGGATCGGCGGCCCGCTGCGCGATTTCGGCCAGCACCACCTGCGTGATGAAGGGCAACTTGAACTGGCGCACCTCGGTCAGCGGGATCCACTGGAGGTGTTCCAGTTCCTCGTCGTTGTCGCCGAAATCGTCGAGGTCATTGGCCACCTCGCCTGCATCCACGAGGAAGAACCGCGCATCGAAGCGACGGGGGCGGCCCGGCGGGGTGATGGCGCGGAAGACGAACTGCAGCGCTGCGGCCGAGGGGCGGAAGCCGGCCTGGGCAAAGCCCTGCCAGTCCTCGGGCGCGTCGTTCCATGTGCCCGGCTGGCCGAGGATCAGGCCGGTTTCCTCCCACAGCTCGCGGATCGCGGCGGCGGGCAGGATCTGCGCCATCTCGGGGGCGACACCTTCGCTGATCCGTCCGGCGCAGAGCGCGGGCAGGGGTGAGGCCAGCGGGATCGCACCATCGCCCGGGTCCACGGCACCGCCGGGAAACACGAACATTGACGGCATGAAGGCCGCCTTGGAGCCGCGCTGTCCCATCAGGACGCGGGGCGTGGTGGCGCGGTCGCGCAGGACGATCACCGTGGCGGCGTCGCGGATGGCTGTCTTGTCGGTCATGGTCGGTCTGGTCCTCCGCCGGGCAGACTAGGGGCGGGCGGAGGGCTTGCCAAGCGGAACCGCCCGTCAGGCGGGCAGGCGCGGCGGCCCGATGCATCTGCGCCGGGCCAGTGCCGGAGACCCGTGCCGGGCCCTTTCAGGGCCGGGCCCAAGCCGGGGGCGTTCCGGGCCACAACCGGGCCTGCTTCGGCCCGGCGCGCGCCGGTCAGTCGTTGCCGAAGCCGTGCATCAACCGCGCCCATTGCAGCGCGACGATCGCGCCCTTGAGGCGGGGCAGCAGGTAGAGCGAGAGCGCCACGGTGCCCAGGCCGAAGATGGTGAACAGCACCAGGGGCTCGGGCCGCCAGGTGGTGAAGACCACCAGCAGCAGCGGCGCCATCAGGTGCCCGACGATCAGGATCGTCAGGTAGGCCGGGCCGTCATCGGCGCGGTGGTGGCAATATTCCTCGCGGCAGACCGGGCAGTGGTCGCGCACGGTGAGGTAGCCCTTCATCAGCGGGCCCTGTCCGCAGTTCGGGCAGCGCCGGCGCCAGCCTTTCCACACCGAGGGCCAGAGCGGCCGCTCGTCGGCCTGGGGCGCCGCCTGAGGGTTCGTGTCGCACATCATGTTCGTCTCGCTCGTCCGGGAGGCGCCGGGGGAGGGGCCCGGCAGATGCCTCCGTCACTCAATTCAGACCGGAGGTATAGCAGTTTTGCCGCCACGGGCCTCCCGGGCGTTTGGCCGCAGGCAGGGCAGATGGGCGCTATGTCGCAGGGTGGCGCGTGTCGCGGTCATATTCAAGAAAACTATGACTTACATTCAATGGCTTGGTGCCGATGTGCGATTTTTCCGCCTGTCCGGCGACGGAAGCGCCGGGCCGCCCCGTATCAATCTTCAGAAGCGGCTAGAAAGGCCGGTTCGCCCAGCAGTCAACACATTGGAGACACCAATATGAAACGCGCAACTCTTCTGGCAGGGGCCGCCATCATCGCACTTGGCGCTGCCGCCGCCGGGGCCTACGCCCAGGACGGCAACGGGCCGCGCGCGGGCAAGGGCCCCCGTTTCGACATGTCGCAGATCGACACCGATGGCGACGGGACCATCTCGGCCGAGGAGCGCGAGGCGCATCGTGCGGCCCGCTTCGCCGAGATCGACACCAACGGTGACGGCACCGTCGATCAGGACGAGATCGTGGCCCACATGGAAGCCAAGCGCCAGGAGCGCATGGCCAACCGTGCGGCGCGGATGATCGAATGCCGCGACGGGGACAGCGACGGCAAGCTGACCATGGACGAGATGATGCCGAAGCCCGGCGCCGCTCTCTTCTCCAAGCTGGACGCCGATGGCGACGGCGTGATCTCCGAGGATGAATTCGCCAAGATGGCGGAGATGCGTCCCGAGCGGGGCCAGAAGGGCGACCGCATGGAGCGTCACGGCGGGATGGAGCGCAAGATGGATCAACGCGGCCCCAAGGGCGAGCGTGACCATGCCGAGCGTGGCGATCACGGCCCCCGCAAGGGTGACCACGGCCCGCGCGCGGCCCGCATGGGCGAGCGTGGCATGTTCGGCGGTCAGCGCATGGGCATGATGGGCGACTGTGGCGCGCCGAAGGGCGATGCACCGCAGGCCGGTGAGGCCCCGATGCCGCCGGCAGGCGAGGCCAAGCCAGCCGAGTGAGCCAATAGCGGGGGCCACGTCGTGGCCCCCATCGCAGGCATCCCGGACAGGAGCCCCCGGACATCAGAGTCTGGCCGGGGGTTCAATACGGGATCGGCCGGAATGCATCCCATCGTCTTCCGGCCACCTGCCCGGGCCCGTCGCGGCCCGGGCGCGCAACAGACCGCCCGGGCAGGGCCGCTCCCGATTGCCACGCCCGGATGAACAGGATACGCCGCGGACCATATGACCGATATGCCCCTCGACGCCCTCTCCACGCTGTCGGACGACGCGCTTCTGGTGCTCTTCTCGAACGGCGATCCGGCGGCGGCCCAGCTGCTGACGCGGCGCCTTGCGCCGCGGGTGCTGGCCCATGCCGCCCGGCTTCTGGGCGGGGACCGGGCCGAGGCTGAGGACGTGGCGCAGGAGGCCATGTTGCGGCTCTGGCGGATCGCGCCGGAGTGGCGGCAGGGCGAGGCACAGGTCACCACCTGGCTCTACCGGGTGACGGCCAACCTCTGCACCGACCGGTTGCGGCGGTCCGGGCGCCGGCGCCACGCCGCGCTCGACCAGGTGCCGGAGCCCGAGGACGACGCCGCCACCCCCGCCGAGGCCATGGAGGCCCGCGAGCGGGAGGCGGCGCTGCAGCAGGCGCTGGACGATCTGCCCGAGCGGCAGCGGCAGGCGGTGGTGCTGCGGCATATCGAAGGGCTCGGCAATCCCGAGATTGCCGAGATCATGGACATCTCGACCGAGGCGGTCGAGAGTTTGACGGCCCGGGGAAAACGGGCGCTGGCCAAGGCGCTTGCCGGGCGCAGGGATGAACTGGGGTACGATCATGGCTGACAAGATGCAGGACGACGATCTCGATCTCTTCTTTGCCGCGGCCCGGGACGGGGACCGCGCCCGCTTCGGCGCCGGGGCTGACGCGCCCGCATCCTTCGGGGCCGGCCCTGACAGGGGACAGGCCCCGGCGGGCATGGAGGCTTTCCTCGCCCGGATCGAGGCCGATGCCTTTGCCGCGCAGGCGGCCCGCACCGCGCCGCTGTCCGCCTCAGTGCCCGTGGCCGAAGCCGCTCCGGCCCGTGAGGGCTGGCTGGCGCAGCTCTGGTCCGCCATTGGCGGCTGGCCCTCGCTGGCCGGTCTCGCCACGGCGACGGTGGCCGGCGTCTGGATCGGGATCAGCCCGCCTGCCGCGCTCTCGGCGCAGGCGGCGGTTTTCACCGGGCAGGCCAGCGACAGCGCCTCGCTCGAAAGCGATCTTTACCTCGTGGACCTGATGCCGGGTCTCTACTACGAACTCACCTCCGCCACGGACGGATAGGACATGACCGAACAGACCCCCAAGACCCCCGGCACCGGCGCGAGCCCTGCACGGATGCGGCCCTGGCTGCGTGTCGTGCTGGTGGCGTCGCTGGCGCTGAACCTCGCCGTCGTGGGTGTCGTGGCCGGATCGGCGTTCAAGCCCGACCGCCGTCCGCCGCACCCGCCGCGCCTCGACCAGATGGCAGGCCCGCTGACCTTCGCGCTCTCCGAGGATGAGCGGCGCAGCATCGGCAAGCAGATCTTCGAGGAATACCGCAAGCAGGGCCGTCCCTCGCGCGAGGCGATCCGCGAGGAATACCAGGGTGTGATCGACGCGCTGCGCACCACGCCCTTCGATCCCACCGTGGTGGAGCAGAGCCTCGCCCGGCAGCGGGCGGCCGCGACCGACCGGGCCGAGGCCGGGCACCGCGTGCTGCTGGCCCATCTGGAGGGGCTCTCCGACACGGACCGGGCTGCCTTTGCCGACCGGCTGGAGGAAGGGCTGAATCGCTTCCGCGACGGCCGCCCGCCGAAAGACCGGGGCGATGGCCCGAAGGACGAGGAACGCCGTCCCTGATTGGGCGGAGGCGTCGCCGGGCCCCCACCGGGCCCCCACCGGGATCGCGTTCCTGGGGCATCCTGGTCGGTGCCGGACAGCGTCCGCGCGTGCGGTTCGGGAGGCGTCTGGTATCGCGTTCGGGTTGCTTGAATGACCATTCCCCCGAATGGCGCCTGACCTCGGGTTGGGGCCTCAGAGTCGCGCCCTGCGTGGCGCCCGGGCTGCGCCGGGGTCCAGGTCCGGGCTGCCGTCGGGCGTCTCGTCACCGGGGCTGACGCTGACCCTGTCACGACCGAGAGCCTTCGCCTCGTAGAGCGCCCGGTCCGCCCGGGCGATGAGGTGTTCGGCCGCGGCCTCAACGGCAGGCTGATGGGGCAAGGTGTCGCGTGGAGATGCCACGCCGAGGCCGGCCCCCCATCCGGAGGCGGGCGCGTGGGCTGCGGTCTGCACGGCGGTCGGGCATGTGGCCGACCTCGTGCGCGGCGCGGCGCCCTGCATCGCGCCCGGGCCATTGCCCTGGCCACTGCTTTGCTCACGACCCGGCCCGATACCCGGCGCAGGGGCGGCAACGGTATAGGAGAACGGGCCAGCGAGGGCCACCCCCAGGGACAGCGTGCAGTGCAGACGTTCCTCCCGCGCGGGCAGGGGGATCGGGGTTTCCGCAAGGCGGCCGCGCAGGCGTTCGGCGACGATCGCCGCCTCGGCGCGACCGGTGTCGGGCATGGCGATCAGGAATTCCTCGCCGCCGATGCGGGCCACCATGTCGCGGCTGCGCAGGTTGTCGCGCAGCAGGTCGGCCACGGCGATCAGGGCAACATCGCCCGCCGCATGGCCGAAGCGATCGTTGACCGTCTTGAAGTGGTCGATGTCGGCCAGGGCCACCGCGAAGGGCCGCCCCGTGCCCGCGGCATCCGCAATCCCGTGCCCGCGGCATCCGCAATCATGCGGGCAAGGTGGGACAGGGCGTAACGCCTATTGTAGAGCCCGGTCAGCGGATCGGTCACCGAGGCGCGCATGCCGTCTGCCAGGCGCTGCCGCAGCGCCGCGCCGGTGCGCTTGCGGCGCATGAGGATCTGCAGCCGCAGGAGCATTTCGGCGGGATCGAACCCCTCGGACATGAGTGCGCCGGCCCCGAGGTCGAGCGCATCGGCGGCGACCGGGGTGTCGCGGTCCCGGGTGAGGGCCAGCACTTCGGCGTGGCGGGTCTCCTCCCGCGCGCGGATGCCCGAGATCAGCGCCGCGACATCTGCCTTGTCGGCGGTGTCGATGTCGATGACGTAGACGTCCGGCGCGCTGCCGCGGGTGCCGCGCAAAGCCTCGGTGATCGAGAGCGCCGTGACCTCGTGGGTCGAATGCCGCGCGAGGGTGGCGGCCCAGTCCGCGGCCACGGCGGGCTGCCGGGTCACGACCACCACCCGAGCGGGCGGGGCGGGGCCGCGGAACGTCTCCGCCGTTTCCGCGAGGCCCAGCATGGTGCCGGTCGCATCGCGCAGCCGCAGTTCCTCGGCCGCGGCGCGGGCGCGCAGCAGGCTGCGCAGCCGGGCGTTGAACCGCCCCTCCCGCTCGCCGAGGGGCGCGACGTCATCGGCGCCGGCCTCCAGCAGGCGCGCGCGATGGCTGCGGCTGGCGTGCCGCGTCAGGGCCACGATCGCCGCGTGCTGCCCGGCCGGATCGGCGCGCAGCTGCGCGATCAGCTCCGCCGTGGGGACCGAGAGCAGCGTATCGCCGAGCAGGATCAGGTCCGGTGAGGGCCCGTCCCGCAGCGATTGCAGGCCCTCTTCGGCGCTGCGCGCCTCCCGCACGGTGGCATAGGTCAGCGCCAGCCGTGCCTTCAGCGCGATCCGCGACCTGGCGGAGGCGTCGATGATGAGGACCTTTTCCACCATGGTTTTGCGCTACCCTGGGATACCTTGCTGCCGAACAGTTTCGGTTGAGACTGGTTAAGAAATCCTTTCTCACTGCCGGGGAGACTGAGCGAGGGAGAGTGATTCCATGTCCATGACCAGAGAAGCAGCAGAGACCCTTGCCCTGCAATGCCTTGGTTGGCTGGCAGGGCAGGAGGACCTGATCGGGGTGTTCCTCGGGGCCTCGGGGGCCTCGACAGAGGACCTGCGCACCCAGGCGCAGGACCCGGAGTTCCTGGGTTCGGTGCTGGATTTCGTGCTGATGGACGACACCTGGGTGGTGCAGTTCTGCGACGCGGCGGGGTTGTCCTATCACCTGCCGATGACGGCGCGCGCGATGCTGCCGGGCGGCCAGCAGGTGCATTGGACCTGAGCGCGGCGGGTCTGTCTGGGCTGACGGGTCCCTGCTGACGGGGGCCCTGCTGACTGGGCCCTGCTGAGTGGGGCCGTATTGATTGGGGCCCTGCTGAATGGGGATGGGCTGATTGGGGCGGGAACCCCCTGAGAGCGTGCCGCATCTCGCCTCCCGTGTCACCACATCGTCGGCCGACCCGGAGCCTGTGGCTCAGTGCAGGCAATCCGCGGGGCAGGGCTCTGCCGTGTCGCCTCTGACGCGCGGCAGGAGAGGTCGGTCGGGAAAACCGGGAGGGCGTTGCCTCCTGCGTCGAAGCGCCCGGGCAGGCGCCTGCCTGTGCCGGTGGGTCAGAGCCCGGGCAGGGCGCGGTCCTCGGCGCGGGTGAGACGCTCCAGCAGGCGCTTGAGTTCCGCCTCTTCCTCCTCGGTCAGGCACTCGGACATGACCTCCGCGTTCTGCCGCGCGAAGGGCGTGCCCTGCACCACGGCGGCCCGGCCCTCGTCCGTCAGGCGGACCTGCCGGGTGCGGCGGTCGGCCTCGCCGGTGTCGCGGGCCAGCAGGCCCTTGCCCTCCAGCTGGCGCAGCGCGCGGGAGGTGGCGGTGCGGTCGATGCCGACGAAATCCGCGAGGTCTGACGGCTGGGTCAGCCCCTCGTTCGCCACGCCGAGCAGGAGGCACCAGGTCAGCCGGGTCAGGCCGATGGTGCGCAGCATGTCGTCGAAACGGCGTTCCTGGATGCGCGAGGCCATCGACAGGCGATAACCGAGGGAGTCGTGCAGGCGGTAGGGGGGCGGGCTGTCTGTCGTCATGACACCAGAGCGCCCTTGCCGGGCGGGCTTGTCAAGCCGGACGTGGAGGAGACCTGCGAGGGAGCAGGGCGGGATGGTGATCGACGAGGGGCCCTGTGGGGGCCGCGGGCAGGTGAGGGGCGGCGCTGCCTGGGCTGGAGCGGCCAGTGCAGCGCCCGCGGTCGATCGCTTGCGATCCGGTACCGCTCCGGTCTACCGGTGCCAGTGACATTGCTGCCCGTCATGGCACTCCCCGTCATGCCGCTGTCGGTCATGCCGCCCATGATGCCGTCGTGTGTGGCGCTCCGCCCGTGCCGCCGCTGCCGCGCAGACAGCCGGGAGAGGGCCCCCGTCGCCACAGCGCGGCCCCGCCCGGCAGAGAGGGCTTGCCATCCGGCCCCGCTGCCCCGATGGTCCGCCCGTCGCAGACCCAGAAGGACACGAGGCCATGATCGACGGAATTCTCTTCGACAAGGACGGGACGCTTTTCGATTTCGAGGCGACCTGGAGCCATTGGGCCTCGGACATCCTGCGCGAGCTCTCCGCGGGCGATGCGGCGCTGGAGGCGCAGATGGCTGCGCGGCTCGACTTCGACCTGGGGCAAAAGCGGTTCCGCCCGGGCAGTGTCGTGATCGCGGGCACCGGGGCCGAGGTGACGGAGCTGCTGGCGGATCTGGCCCCCGGCTACGGGCGCGACGCGTTGGAGGACTTCCTCTCGGACCGCGCCGCGGAGGCGCCGCAGGTCTCGCCGGTGCCGCTGGCGCCGTTGCTGGACGGGCTGCGCGCGCGCGGGTTGCAACTTGGGGTGATGACCAATGACGCGGAACGGGCCGCCCGGGCGCATCTGGGCCGCGAGGGCGTGCTGGATCGGTTCCGGGCGGTGATCGGCTTCGATTCCGGCTATGGCGGCAAGCCCGCGCCCGATCCCCTGCTGGCCTTTGCCGAGATCGCCGGCCTCGACCCGGCGCGCGTCGTCATGGTGGGGGACAGCCTGCATGATCTTGTCGCGGGCCGCGCCGCCGGGATGCGGCGGGTCGCCGTGCTGACCGGGGTCGCGGGGGCCGAGGAACTGGCGCCCCATGCCGAGACGGTGCTGCCCGATATCGGCCACCTGCCGGGCTGGCTGGACAGTCTCGCGGCTGGGGCGGTCACGGCCTGACCGGCAGACGGCAGGGGCATCAAGCTCACATTGCCTGTCATGCGGCAGGCCCGGTCGGGTGGCTGGGAGGCGCGCCGCGTCCGCCGTTCGGGATGTGCCCCGGGCGCGATGTCTGACCCGTTGCCCGTCCGCTTTGGCACATGCCTGCCGCCTGCGATGCGTGGCGGGTGCGAGGCCGGGGCATGATCTATGCGCCTTGGTCTGAGCACCACTTCTCCGCCTGCGGGACGTGACCGGGGCACGCCGCGCGTCATTTCGGCACTGCGCCCGGCAGATGACACCTGTGTCGCGCCCGTTCATCGGCCAACGCGCCCCGCCCGGCGGCTGACCGCGCCGCCCTTCATCCTCTGACGCCCCTTCAACCGGCGCGCCTTCGCCGGTCCGGGCGCCACGTGCCCTTGGGCGAGGTGGCCTCTGCCCGGGACGGCGGCTAGACTTCCCCTCCCGGAGGTGCCCGATGACCCAGACCCAAGACCCCCAGTCCCCGCCCGCCGCCGTGCCGGAGCCGCCCGCCAGCGGCCATCTTGCCATGGCGCTCGTGGGCCTCGCGGCGGGGCTGTCCTTCTGGACGCTGACCGACGTGCTGCCCGAGGTTCTGGGTACCGGGCGCCTGCTGCTCTGGCTGGCCTGTGTCGCGCTTGCGGGCTTCGTCTCGCTGCTGGCGCTCTCGGGGCCGGCGCGGATGCGGCAGGCGGGGCAGGCGGCGCTGATCCTCGCGCTGCCGCTGTCGGGGCTCGTGCTGCTGGCGAGCCTGCGCTACGACAGCGTCCGGGCCTTCGCAGAGAGCGGCTACTGGTTCGGCGCCTTCGCGATCGTGCTGGTGCCGGGCATGGCCTTCCTTGCCGCCGCCGTCACCCGGCCGGAGGGCTGGCGCGATCCGGCGCTGCTCTTCGATATCGCCTGGACGATCTTCCTGCGGCAACTGGTGGGGATCGCCTTCGCCGGGCTGGTCTGGCTGGTGGTGCTGCTCTCCTCCGCGCTGCTGGAACTCGTCGGAATCCGCGTCATCGACCGGCTGATCGACCTCGCGCCGGTGCCCTGGGCGCTGACCGGTCTGGCGCTCGGCCTCGGGCTTTCGGTCGCCCATGACCTGCGCGCGCATCTCTCGCCGCTGCCGGTGCTGCGCCTTCTGCGGCTGCTGGCGCCTGTGCTGCTGGTGGTGGTGGCCGTCTTCCTGCTGGCGCTGCCGCTGCGCGGGCTGGACGGGCTCTTCGGGCGGCTGTCGCCGGCGTTGCTGCTGCTCAGCGTGGCGGCGGGGGCGGTGACGGTGATCTCCGCTGCGGCCGACCGCGACGCGGCGGGTGCGGTGCGCGCTCCGCTCCTGCGGCGCAGTGCCATGGGGCTGTCGCTGCTCCTCGTGCCGCTGACCGGGTTGGCGATCTGGGCCATTGCGCTCCGGGTGCAGCAGTTTGGCTGGACCCCGGCGCGGCTGGCCGGGATGCTCTGCGGGCTGCTGCTGGCGGGCTATGCCGTGGCCTACACGCTGGCGGTGCTGCGCGGCGATTGGGATGGCGGCGTGCGGCAGGGCAACCGCTGGCTGGCGCTGCTCTCCATGGCCGTGGCGGTCCTCTGGCTGACGCCGCTGCTGAGCGCCGAGGCGATCTCGGCCCGGTCGCAGGCCGCGCGGCTGATGGCGGCGCAGGGCCCGGAACCGGACCTGGCGATGGAGGAGCTGGCCTTCGACTGGGGCCGCCCGGGCCGCACCGCGCTCGACCGCGTGGTGCAGGCGCGCGGGGCTGACGATCCCCTCGGCCAGCAGATCGCCGCCTTGCTGGAGGCCCCCGACCGTCGCACCGCCACCGAGGTGCGCCGCGCAACCGCGCGGGCCGAGACCTTCGCCACCCTGCAGGCCGCCCTGCCGCTCCGGCCCACGGGCATGACCCTGCCGGACGGCGCCTTTGACGCGGTCAACGACTGGCAGATCACCACATGGGCCGAGGCCTGCGCCCGGCTGGACGGGGCGGACCGCCCGGGCTGTGTCCTGCTGGAGGCGCCCTTCCAGCCCGATCGGGCGGAGCGCCAGTTCGCCATGCTGACCGACACCGGCTCCGGCGTCCTCGCGCTGCGCTACGTGCTGGAGGCGGGGCAGCTGCAGCCGGAGGGATCGCTCCGCCTCGAGGGCGCCAGCGGGGAACTCCTGAGCCGCGCGGATCTTGCCGCGGTGCAGGAGGGGCGTTTCTCCGTCACGCCGGTGCGCCGCAATGCCCTGCGCATCGGCGAGAGCCGCCTGAGTCCCGACAATTGAAAACGTTGGTTCTATCTTAATTCCGCTCCGCGATGCTGCACCCCGCGCCTCCCGACAGGCGGGCGGCGGGTCATCGCACCCATGGGACACATGTGTCTCATGGACAGGGCCGCCATGGGTCAGCAGCAGAAGGGGACCGGCACGGATGCACGGCCTGATCAACAAGGCGATACAGGTCTTCCTGCAGGACAGCTACGGCCCCGATCTCTGGTCGGAAGTGTTGCAGCGTGCCGATCCCGGGGTCTCGGGCTTCGAGGCGATGCTGCGCTACGACGATGCGGTGACGGAGCGGCTGGTGACCGCCGCCGCGCTCGCCCTCGACCGGCCGCCCGCCACGGTGCTGGAGGATCTGGGGACCTACCTCGTCAGCCACCCGCACATGGCCGGGCTGCGCCGCCTGCTGCGTTTCGCGGGCGTGGGATACGAGGATTTCCTGACCTCGCTTGATGACCTGCCGGACCGGGCGCGGCTTGCGGTGCTCGACCTCGACCTGCCGCAGATGGCCCTGAGGCAGGTCAGCCCCGGGCTCTTTACCCTGTCCTGTCGCGGCGGGCCGAAGGGATTCGCCTGGGTCATGGTCGGCGTGCTGCGCGCCATGGCGGATGACTACGGCGCCCTCGTCACGCTGGAGCGCCGCGGCGACACGATCGAGATCCGGCTGGTGGAACGGGACTTCTCCGAGGGCCGCGCCTTCGACCTCGGCGCGCGCACCGGATGAGCGGCGGGCTGCAGACCTTCGGCCCGCACGGGCCCGCCTTCGGGACGCGGGGGCTGTGCGACCTCGGGGGCGTCTTCGATGCGCTCTGCCCAATGCACCTGGTGCTGGACGAGACCGGGCACATTCGCCACGCCGGCCCCACGATCCAGAAGCTCTGGCCCGAGGCGCCGCTGACCGACGCCCGCTTCCTGGAGGTCTTCGAGCTGGCGCGCCCGGGGGCGGTGACCTCGATGCAGGCGCTGATGGCGACGGCGGGCCGCAAGCTGCACCTGCGGATGCGCGCCGCGCCGCGCACGGCGCTCAACGGCCTGCTGATCCCGCTGGAGGCGGGCGGCGCCGTGGTGAACCTCTCCTTCGGGCTGTCGGTGCAGGGGGCCGTGCGGGCGCACCACCTGACCGGGGCTGATTTCCCGCCCACGGACCTGACGGTGGAACTGCTCTACCTGCTGGAGGCGAATGCCATGGTGATGGATGCCTTCACCCAGCTCAGCCTGAGGTTGCAGGGCGCCATGATCGCGGCGGAGGAACAGGCCTTCACCGACACGCTCACCGGGTTGAAGAACCGGCGCGCCATGGATCATGTGCTGGCCCGACTGATCGCCCAGGGGGAGCCATTCGCGCTGATGCATGTGGACCTCGACTACTTCAAGGACGTGAACGATTCCCTTGGCCATGCAGCGGGCGATCACGTGCTGCAGCACGTGGCCCGCAAGATGCTGGAGGTGACCCGGGACGAGGATACCGTGGCCCGGGTGGGCGGCGATGAGTTCGTGCTGATCCTGCACAATCTCGCCACCCGCCGCCGGATCGAGGAGATCGCCCAGGCCCTGCTGGCCCGACTGCAAGAGCCGATTCCCTACCAGGGGCGGCCCTGCCGGATCGCCGCGTCGATCGGGATTGTCCTGTCGGGCGATTACACCGCGCCCGAGGCTGATCGCCTGCTGCACGACAGCGATACCGCGCTCTATGCGGCCAAGCGCGGCGGGCGCGCGCAGCATGTCTTCGCCGCGCCGGGCGAGGGGGCCTAGGGAGCGTTTCCGCCAATGAGGTCTGGCGTGAGGTGGGGCGCCTTCACGTGGGATGACGGCCTGCCCGCGGCGGCCCCGGGTGCGAGGTCAGATGGGAGGGCTGGACGGGAGATGCCATGGCCGACATGACGGTCACGGATAACCGGACTGCGTTTCCACCGGCCCCGGCGGATCGCTACCAATTTGTCTTGATGGAGAGAAATTGGAGCGGGCGATGAGATTCGAACTCACGACCCTTACCTTGGCAAGGTAATGCTCTACCCCTGAGCTACGCCCGCGTCCTTGGGTGGGGCTCATGTATTGTCTGGCGCCGAGACCCGCAAGGGGAAAATGCAGCGATCCGGGAAATTGCCGTATCGTCATCCCGCGCAGGGCGTTCGGACGCTGCGGCAAGCAGGCGGAGCGACCCGCTGGACAGGCGACATGGGGCCCGGAAGGGCGAAGCAGGGGGCCGGATCAGCGCCCGGGCGCAACTGGCGGGCAGCGCGTGCGGTGGCCACCAAGCCCGATGGGACGGAGAACTCGACAGAGAGGAGAGGGCGGGGTCTCACTGGCTGTGGTGAGGGCCAAGCCAGTGCCATCGGTCATCAGAGAGAATGGGCCCGAGGGCGACGCTGCGATGGGGCCGACACGGCGGCGCGGATAACGACGACCGGGTCCGGAATAACGCTGCAGAGGGGAATGTCGGGTGGCATCCGCCACCGTCCAAGGACGATCCGCTACCGATTTCAAACTGGAGAGAAATTGGAGCGGGCGATGAGATTCGAACTCACGACCCTTACCTTGGCAAGGTAATGCTCTACCCCTGAGCTACGCCCGCGTCCTTGGGTGAGGGATCATCTATAAGGGCGGGCGGCAGGCTGCAAGAGGAAAATGCGGCGCATCCGAAATTTTGTCGGCGGGGGAATTCAGCTCCGTCGGGCGCATGGCGCGCCCCGGTCTTCGATGGGCCAACGAAGCAAGGCCGTGGCCCTCGGGGCAGCGGGCGGGCGCGTCCTCCGGGGCGAAAATCCTGACGTTGCGGCAGGGAAACGGGCGCTGCAATCCGCGCTCCAGAGAGGCCGGCAGCCCCGGCGAACTCAGTCCCGCTGCGCCCCCTCCGGCGCGGGAAGCAGGCGCCCGGGCGGCAGGGACGAGGGAACCCAGGCCAGTCGCGCCTGAAGGTCGGCGAGGGCTGGCCCGCGCGGAACCGGCGCCGCGGGACGCCGCCCCGGCGCGGTGCCGTCTTCACGCGCCCCTGCGGTTTGCGGCGGCCCCGGCGGTCTGGCGCGCTTCGGCTGGGGGAGGGACCTGTCATGTGTGCTCATCCTGCCTTCCGGAGGGCTTCTGCCCGCCCGTCTCCGCTCGGTAACGCCGACCGGGATAGCAGTGCAGGGTGACCGCCCGGTTAACCGCACACTGGCGCCCCCGCAGCAAGACGCCCGCCCCAAGCGGGACGGGCGTCTTCATCTTTCCGAAAATACTCAAATCCCCGGTCGCCTCACTCGAATTCGACGAGCAGGTCCTTGGCGTCGATCTGTGCGCCCGGCGTCACATGCACCGCCTTGATCACCGCGTCACGGTCGGCGTGCAGGCCGGTCTCCATCTTCATGGCCTCGATGGTCAGCAGCAGGTCGCCTTCCTTGACGCTCTGCCCGGCCGAGACGCCGATGGAGGCCACGACACCGGGCATGGGCGCTGCCACGTGGTTCGGGTTGCCGGGATCGGCCTTGGGCGCGGCGGCCTTGGCGCCGGTTGCCTTGCGGTCGGGCACGCGGACGACGCGGGGCTGGCCGTTCAGTTCGAAGAAGACCCGCACCTCGCCGTTCTCCTGCGTGTCGCCCACGGTGACGAGCCGGATCTCCAGCGTCTTGCCGGGATCGATCTCGGCGGTGATCTCCTCCTCGGGCTCCATGCCATAGAAGAAGGTATGGGTCGGCAGGGTCCGCACCGGGCCATAGAGCGCGTGGCGCTTGCCGTAATCCTCGAAGACCTTGGGATACATGAGGTAGGAGTTCAGGTCCTCGTCGTCGATGGCGATGCCGTCCAGCTTCTCGCTGATCTCGCGGCGCTTTTCCTCCAGGTCGACGGGCGGCAGGTGCTTGCCGGGCCGTTCGAGGTTGGGCGCCTCGCCCTTCAGCGCCTTCTTGACGATCGCCTCGGGGAAGCCGCCCGGCGGCTGGCCGAGGTTGCCGCGCATCATGTCGATGACCGAGTCCGGGAAGGAGACATCCTTGGCCGGGTTCTCGACGTCCGCGCGGGTCAGGCCCTGGCTGACCATCATCAGCGCCATGTCCCCAACGACCTTCGACGAGGGCGTGACCTTCACGATGTCGCCGAACATCTGGTTCACGTCGGCATAGGTCTCCGCTACCTCGTGCCAGCGTTCCTCCAGCCCCATGGAGCGCGCCTGCGCCTTGAGGTTGGTGAACTGCCCGCCCGGCATCTCGTGCAGGTAGACCTCGGAGGCCGGGGCCTGCATGCCGCTTTCAAACGCCGCGTACTGGCCGCGCACCGCCTCCCAGTAGTTCGAGATCTCGCGCACGGCGGCGATGTCGATGGAGGAGGCCCGGGGCGAATGTTGCAGCGCCGCGAGGATTGAGCCGAAGGTCGGCTGCGAGGTGTTGCCCGAGAGGCTGTCCATCGCCGCATCCACGCAGTCGACCCCCTTGGAGGCCGCCATCAGGATCGTCGCGATCGACGCGCCCGAGGTGTCGTGGGTGTGGAAATGGATCGGCAGGTCGACGGCATCCTTGAGCGCGGGGAACAGAACCTCCGCCACGGGGGCGGTCATGACGCCGGCCATGTCCTTGATGCCAAGGACATGGGCGCCGGCGGCCTCCAGCTCCTTGGCCATCTTCACGTAGTAGGCGATGTCATACTTGGCCCGCGCGGGATCCAGCGCGTCGCCGGTATAGCAGATCGTGCCCTCGCAGATCTTGCCGCTGGCGCCGACCGCATCCATCGCGACGCGCATGTTCTCGACCCAGTTCAGGCTGTCGAAGACGCGGAAGACATCGACGCCGGTCGCCGCCGCCTGACGCACGAATTCCGCCACCACATTGTCGGGGTAGTTGGTGTAGCCCACGCCGTTGGAGGCGCGCAGCAGCATTTGCGTCATGATGTTGGGCATCTTGGCGCGGATGTCGCGCAGGCGCTGCCACGGGTCTTCCTGCAGGAAACGGAAGGCCACGTCGAAGGTGGCGCCGCCCCAGCATTCGACCGAGAAGAGCTGCGGCATGTTGGTGGCATAGGCGGGCGCGACCTTGATCATGTCGATCGAGCGCATCCGCGTGGCCAGCAGCGACTGGTGCCCGTCGCGCATGGTGGTGTCGGTGAAGAGCAGTTCCTTCTGCTCTTTCATCCACTTGGCCACGGCCTCGGGGCCTTCGGCGTCCAGCAGGGTGCGGCTGCCGGCGGGGGGCGTTTCCGAGCGCAGCTCGGGCATCCGCGGCGGCTTGAGGTCGGCGGCGGGCTTGGGACGGCCCTGCACTTCGGGGTGCCCGTTCACGGTGATATCCGCGATGTAGGTCAGCACCTTAGTGCCCCGGTCGGCGCGGGGGGCAAAGTCGAAGAGCTCCTCCGTCGTGTCGATGAACTTGGTGGTGTATTCGTTCGACAGGAAGGTCGGGTGTTTCAGCAGGTTCTCGACGAAGGCGATGTTGGTGCTGACGCCCCGGATGCGGAACTCGCGCAGGGCGCGGTCCATCCGGGCGATGGCCTTCTCGGGGGTCTGGGCGTGGGCCGTGACCTTCACCAGAAGCGAATCGTAGTAGCGCGTGATCACCCCGCCCGCATAGGCCGTGCCGCCGTCGAGCCGGATGCCCATGCCGGTGGCCGAACGGTAGGCGGTCAGGCGGCCATAGTCGGGGATGAAGTTGTTCTGCGGATCCTCGGTGGTGATCCGGGTCTGCAGCGCGTGGCCGTTCAGGCGCACGTCGCCCTGGCTGGCCTTGCCGGTGGCCTCGGCCAGCGTCTTGCCCTCACTGATGAGGATCTGCGCCTGCACGATGTCGATGCCGGTGACTTCCTCGGTGACGGTATGTTCCACCTGCACGCGCGGGTTCACCTCGATGAAGTAGAACTGGTCCGTCTCCATATCCATCAGGAATTCGACGGTGCCGGCGCATTCGTAGTTCACATGGGCGCAGATCTTGCGGCCCAATTCACAGATCTCGGCCCGCTGGGCCTCGGTCAGGTAGGGGGCAGGGGCGCGCTCCACGACCTTCTGGTTGCGGCGCTGGACCGAACAGTCGCGCTCGTAGAGGTGATAGATCTGCCCGTGGGTGTCGCCGAGGATCTGCACCTCGACGTGGCGGGCGCGGGTGATCATCTTCTCGAGGTAACCCTCGCCATTGCCGAAGGCGGCCTCGGCCTCGCGGCGGCCTTCCATCACCTTCTCTGGCAGTTCCTTGGCATTGGTGATCGGGCGCATGCCCCGGCCACCGCCGCCCCAGCTGGCCTTGAGCATCAGCGGGAAGCCGATCTCCTCGGCCTCCTTCGTGATCGCGGCCATGTCGTCGCCCAGCACTTCCGTCGCGGGGATCACCGGCACGCCGGCCGCGATCGCCACCTTGCGGGCCGAGGCCTTGTCACCAAGGGCGCGCATGGTCGCGGCCTTAGGGCCGATGAAGGTGATGCCCGCCGCGTCGCAGGCATCGACGAAATCGGGGTTCTCGGAGAGCAGACCATAGCCGGGGTGGATCGCATCCGCGCCGGACATCTTGGCTACGCGGATGATCTCGGGGATGCTCAGGTAGGCTGCGACGGGCCCCAGCCCCTCGCCGATGCGATAGGCTTCATCCGCCTTGAAGCGGTGGAGGCCCAGCTTGTCCTCTTCTGCGAAGACGGCAACCGTCTTCTTCCCCATCTCGTTCGCCGCACGCATGATGCGAATGGCGATTTCCCCGCGGTTGGCGATGAGAATCTTCCGGAATTCCGGCATGTGGTCGTGCTCCTTCCCTGACCGGGGTGCATGTCTCCTCTCACCCCGGCACTTGTGTGACCGAGAGGAAACGACATGCCGCGCCGCAGCGCAAGGAATGTTTTGCAAATTGCAAACTTTGCAGTTTGCTTTGGAAACTTTGCAAAGTTAGCCGGTAAGTTACCGTTAGCGCTAGACAAAGCCGGGCGGAGCGCTGGCCGGAGTGCAGGTCAGAGTACAAGCCGGGGCGCGGGCGAGCCCCCCCGGCAGGGGAGGCCGGGGCCTCAGATCGCGGGGAAGAGCACCTTGCCCCGGGCCTCGGCGGGCCGGGAAATTCCCATTTGCAGCAGGCAGGCCAGCAGGTCCTCGCGCAGGAGGTGCGCCACGTGGTCCACACCGGTCTGTCCGAAGGCCGCAGCCCCCCAGAGCCAGCCGCGCCCCAGCATGACCATGTCCGCGCCAAGGGCCACCGCCTTCAGCACGTCGAGGCCGGACTGGATGCCGCCATCCAGCATGACGGGGAAATCCGGCCCGAGGGCCGCGCGGATGCCGGGCAGCGCCTCGGCAGACCCGGGGGCGGCATCGAACTGGCGACCGCCGTGATTCGAGACCCAGATCCCGTCGCAGCCGAGGTCGCGCAGCATCACCGCGTCCTCGGGGATCAGCACGCCCTTGGCGACCATCTTGCCGGGCCATGCCTCCCGGATCTGCTTGAAGAACTCCAGATCCACGGCCCGGTGGCGGCCCAGTCCCACCTTGCCGTCGGCGCCCACTTCCTTGGGATATTTGTCCAGCGCCCGCACCCGGGGCATCCCCAGCGGCGCCATCGCCATGGCCCAGGCCGGGCGCATGGCCACGTGGGACAGCAGCCGCGGCGTGATCACCGGCGGCGTCTTGACCCCGCCGCGCCGCTGCCGTTCGCGCCGCGAGGCGCCGGGCGTGTCGACGGTCAGCACCAGCGTGTGGAAGCCCGCCGCCCGTGCCCGCTTCAGAAGGTCGAGCGATTCCTCCAGCTTCTCCGGCGGGTAGAGCTGGAACCAGCCCTGCTCGCCGATGTCGCCTGCCACGTCCTCGGGCGCGGCGGCGGCCACGGTGGACAGGCCGAAGGGCAGGTTCCGCTTCACGCAGGTCCGGGCCAGCAGGTACTCCGCCCTGGGCCAGAAGAGCCCCGCCATCCCCACCGGGGAGACGCCGAAGGGCATGTCATAGGTCCGCCCCATGAGGTCGACCGAGAGGTCCGCCTTGGGCGCGCCCTTCAGGACGGCGGGCCGCAGGACGACCTCCTCGAGCGCCTTGCGGGACCGCCGCACCGCATGTTCGTCACCGGTGCCGCTGTCGAGGTATTCCCATGCGAAATGGGGGATGCGCCGCTGGGCCCGGCGGCGCAGGTCGGCGAGAGAGGGGTAATCGTTATCCAGATCCATGGCGCGACACTGCTGCGGCCCGCGGGGAAGGGCAAGAGGGCGCGTGCGCTCGGGAGCTGGAGAGACAGGTATCGGGACGTTGTGTCCGCCTGACGGCATCGAGCGGCTCTCACCAAATGGCCCGCACCGAAGGGCCGGCCCCGAATGCCTGCGCCGGGCCCGCCCTGTGGCCCCCTGCGCCGCACTCCATGATTGCAGCCCTCCGCATCTTGAACCGCGCCCCGCGCCCCCGCGTCATGAAAGCAAGAACATCCCGTGAACAGCCCTTCCACCCGGCGCACCCAATTGCTAGATTGCGGCCATGAGCAGCCCTGACGAATTCGATGCCTTCGACAATGCGGCCGATCCCGCGCCGCGCGTACCCCTCTCGCAGCGGGCCGTCGCCGCGCGCCCGGCGCCCTATCTCGACGATCTGAACGCCGCGCAGCGCGAGGCGGTGGAGGCGCTCGATGGCCCAGTGCTGATGCTGGCCGGCGCCGGCACCGGCAAGACCAAGGCGCTGACCTCGCGGATTGCCCACCTGCTGACGCAGGGCAGGGCGCGCCCGAACGAGATCCTCTCGGTGACCTTCACCAACAAGGCCGCGCGCGAGATGAAGGACCGGGTCAGCCGCCTGCTGGGGCAGAGCGTCGAGGGCATGCCCTGGCTCGGCACGTTCCACGCGATCTGCGTCAAGCTGCTGCGCCGCCATGCGGAACTCGCCGGGCTGAAGTCCAACTTCACCATCCTCGACACCGATGATCAGCTGCGCCTGCTCAAGCAGCTGGTGCAGGCCGAGGGGATCGACGACAAGCGCTGGCCCGCGCGCCAGCTGGCCAATGTCATTGATGGCTGGAAGAACCGCGCCCTGACGCCCGAAAAGGTGCCCACCGGCGATGCAGAGGCCTACAACGGCAAGGGCGTGAAGCTCTACGCCGCCTACCAGCAGCGCCTGCGGGAGCTGAACGCCTGCGACTTCGGCGACCTGCTGCTGCACATGGTCACGATCTTCCAGGCCCATCCGGACGTGCTGGCCCAGTATCAGCGCTGGTTTAAGTATATCCTCGTGGACGAATACCAGGATACCAACGTGGCCCAGTACCTCTGGCTGCGGCTGCTGGCGGGCGGGCACAAGAACATCTGCTGCGTGGGCGACGACGACCAGTCGATCTATGGCTGGCGCGGTGCCGAGGTGGGCAACATCCTGCGCTTCGAGAAGGATTTCCCCGGCGCCCACGTGGTCCGGCTGGAACAGAACTACCGCTCCACCGCGCATATCCTGGCCGCCGCCTCCGGGGTCATCAAGGGCAACGAGGGCCGTCTGGGCAAAACGCTCTGGACTGCCGCGGAGGGCGGCGAGAAGGTCCGCCTCATCGGTCACTGGGACGGCGAGGAAGAGGCCCGCTGGATCGGCGAAGAGGTCGAGGCGATGCAGCGCGGCACCCGCGGCTTGCAGCCCTACAGCCTCGACGACATGGCGATCCTCGTGCGGGCCTCGCACCAGATGCGCGCCTTCGAGGACCGGTTCCTGACCATCGGCCTGCCGTATCGCGTCATCGGCGGCCCGCGCTTCTACGAACGGCTCGAGATCCGCGATGCCATGGCCTATTTCCGCCTCGTGATCAGCCCGGCCGACGACCTCGCCTTCGAGCGGATCGTGAATACGCCCAAGCGCGGCCTCGGCGACAAGGCGCAGCAGAAGATCCAGGTCGCGGCCCGGTCGAACGGCGTGCCGCTGGTCGAAGGCGCGCGGATCCTGCTGGAGCAGAAGGGGCTCACCGGCAAGGGCGCGGCGCAGCTGCAGCTGCTGGTGGACAACCTGCAACGCTGGGGCCGCATGGTGGGCGAGGCCGGGATCAGCCACATCGAGCTGGCGGAGCAAATCCTGGACGAATCCGGCTACACCGAGATGTGGCAGAACGACAAGACGCCCGAGGCGCCGGGCCGGCTGGAGAACCTCAAGGAGCTGGTCAAGGCGCTGGAAAGCTTCGAGAACCTCGAGGGCTTCCTCGAACACGTCGCCCTGATCATGGACAACGAGCAGGAAACCGACGGTGCCAAGGTCTCGATCATGACGCTGCACGGGGCCAAGGGGCTCGAGTTCCCGGCGGTCTTCCTGCCGGGCTGGGAGGACGGGCTCTTCCCCTCGCAGCGCTCGATGGACGAATCCGGTCTCAAGGGGCTCGAGGAGGAGCGCCGCCTCGCCTATGTGGGCATCACCCGGGCCGAGGAAGTCTGCACGATCTCCTTCGCGGGCAACCGCCGGGTCTTCGGCCAGTGGCAATCCGCGCTGCCCTCGCGCTTCATCGACGAACTGCCCGAGGAGCATGTGGAGGTGCTCACACCGCCCGGCCTCTACGGCGGCGGCTTCGGGGCCGCGGCGCAGCCCGCCTCCACCCTCCATGATCGCGCGGCGGAGGCGAATGTTTACAATTCGCCCGGCTGGAAGCGGATGCAATCGCGCGCCTCGGAGCGCCCGATCTCCCAGCCGCGCGAGACCCGCAGCCCGGTGATCGATCTCACCGCCACCTCCAGCCACACGGTGGGGGAGCGGGTCTTCCACCAGAAGTTCGGCTACGGCGCGATCCTCTCCATCGAGGGCGACAAGCTCGAGATCGCATTCGAGAAGGCCGGTACCAAGAAGGTCGTCGCCAAGTTCGTCATGGCCGCGGACGACATCCCCTTCTGAGGCCCTGCCGCCCCGCCCATCCACTGTTCCGAAATATCCTCTGGGGTGAATTGCGGGCAAAGCCCGCAAGAGGGGGCGGAGAGCCCCCTCCCGCCGTCCCTGCGTCCCACGCAGGGGCAGACCATGGACCGCTCCGCCCAAACCGTGGGCGTCTTTCCCGCGATCCTCCAAGGCGCGTCCGAATCCCCCTCCGCTCCCTGGTCATCCGGCGACCGTCGCCACAGGGTCTCGCCTCAGCCCCTGACAGCGTAGGGGACACCGATGACCGATCCCGACCGCGCCACGCAAGGCAGCGGGAGCCAGACCGTCCCCGGTCTGATCACGCCGGAGAAGTTCGGCCATCCGGTCGCCCATGGCGCCGATGCCACGCGGGTGATCCCGGACCACATGGAGCGGACGCACCTCGATCTCGGCCGCGTCCAGGGGCTGGCCGAGACCGGCTGCGTGCTGGAGTTCGACCTCTTCGGCTGGGAGATGGCCTGTTGCAACAGTCTTTCGGACATGTGCCTGCCCAATGGTGGCGGGCGGGTCCGGATCATCCGCCGGTTGATCGCGCGCGGCTATGGCGACCGGACCGTGCTGAGCCATGATGTCTGCAGGAAGACAAGGATGCACCGCTACGGCGGGCCGGGCTGTGGCCATATCTCCGGGGCGCTTCGTGCCGCTGATGCTGCGGCGCGGGATCACCCAGGCGCAGCTGGATGAGATGCTGCTCCACACGCCCCGGCGGCTGCTGACGATCGTCTGACTTCCCACCTCCCTCCAAGCGGGCATGGCGCCGGTCCGGGCCGGCGCCCGTCGATCTGCGCGCGTCACGCCCGTCCTTGAAACGAGGGCCTGAAAACGGGGGGGCCTGAAAACGGGGGCCTGAAATCGATGTCCTGAAAACGAAAAAACGGCGGTGCCAGGGAGGAGGAGAGGCACCGCCGTTCATTTCACGACATCCCAGGGAGGAGGAGAGGGACGTCGATCCGGTCAGGCCTTGCGGCCCTATGTGGGTTGCAATGTCGGTGATGCCAAGGAGGAGGAGAGGCATCACCGACTGTGCAACGTCGCGCTCAGGGAGGAGGAGAGAGCGCGCCGTATTCGCTGGGGCATCTGGCCCCGAAGAAGTTGCAGTGTCGGCGATGCCAGGGAGGAGGAGAGGCATCACCGACTGTGCAACGTCGCGCTCAGGGAGGAGGAGAGAGCGCGCCGTATTCGCTGGGGCATCTGGCCCCGAAGAGGTTGCAGTGTCGGTGATGCCAGGGAGGAGGAGAGGCATCACCGACTGTGCAACGTCGCGCTCAGGGAGGAGGAGAGAGCGCGCCGTATTCGCTGGGGCATCTGGCCCCGAAGAAGTTGCAGTGTCGGTGATGCCAGGGAGGAGGAGAGGCATCACCGACTGTGCAACGTCGCGCTCAGGGAGGAGGAGAGAGCGCGCCGTATTCGCTGGGGCATCTGGCCCCGAAGAGGTTGCAGTGTCGGTGATGCCAGGGAGGAGGAGAGGCATCACCGACTGTGCAACGTCGCGCTCAGGGAGGAGGAGAGAGCGCGCCGTATTCCGTGGGGCGTTCAGCCCCGAAAATCTCCGGCAAGGAAACGGCGGCGCCAGGGAGGAGGAGAGGCGCCGCCGTCTTGCCAACACCGGTCCAGGGAGGAGGAGAGGGCCGGCGTATGTCTGGGCCGTTCAGGCCCGGTATCAGGGTGCGGTGGTGCCAGGGAGGAGGAGAGGCACCACCGCAATGTCACAGAAGACCCAGGGAGGAGGAGAGGGCCTTCTGATCTCTCTAATCACACCGTGCGGTAGGCTTCCTCGTAGGCTACCGAGCGGATCATCGACCGGTTCATGCCCAGGTCGTTCAGTTCGCGGTTCGAAAGGGCCGACAGTTCCGCCACGCAGCGGCGGAAGGTGCGGTAGCGGCGCAGACGGGTCGCAATGCCGTCCACCATGCGACCCAGCGGGCCGGTGGCGCCATCTGCGGTGCGGGTGTTGGTCATCGTGGTCATCGTCTTTGCCTTTCGGTTCGTGCTGTCCTAAGTCTTCGCTTCGAGACGTTGGCAGCGTTGTTCGCTTCGTTGAGACCCAACATAAGCAAATGCTGCAGCTGCACAATGGATGAAGCGGCAACGCTGCCATGCAGAAAATGCATATGCTTTGTTGACCTAACGGTACTTGATTTTAAAGGGTTTTTCCGGGGCTCCCGTGCTGGCTGCACAAAAAAACATCGGTAACAGATGCAGGTTCTGAAGGGGTGACGCGATGAGCATCACACGAGACGAAATTGTTAACGCCCTCGGGCGACTCCCCCTGCCGGATGGCGGGACGTTGGTGTCGCGCGACATGGTGCGGGCGCTGACGGTCGAGGGCGGGGTGGTCCGCTTCGTGATCGAGGCGCCCTCGGCAGAGGCAGCGCGGGCCATGGCGCCGCTGCGCGAGGCGGTCGAGGTGGCCCTGAAGCGGCTGGAGGGCGTGAAGGACGTCTCCGTCGTGCTCACTGCGCCGACGGCGGCGGCCGGGCAGGCGGCCAAGCAGGCGGCCAAGCCCGCCCCCAGCCTCAAGATCGGCGGCCACCCCAAGCCGCAGGACGGGCCCATGAAGCCCTCGGGCGTGGACCGCATCCTCGCGGTGGCCTCGGGCAAGGGCGGCGTGGGCAAATCCACCGTCTCCTCCAACCTCGCGGTGGCGCTGGCGAAGCAGGGCCGCAAGGTCGGCCTGCTGGACGCGGATATCTATGGTCCGTCGCAGCCCAAGATGATGGGCGTGAACCGGCGCCCGGCCTCGCCCGATGGCAAGACGATCGAGCCGCTGCACGCCCATGGCGTCACGCTCATGTCCATCGGCTTCATGATGGAAGAGAACAAGGCCATCGTCTGGCGCGGCCCGATGCTCATGGGCGCGTTGCAACAGCTGATCTCGCAGGTGGCCTGGGGCGATCTCGACGTGCTGATCGTCGACCTGCCGCCGGGCACGGGGGATGTGCAGCTGACGCTCTGTCAGCGCACGGCGCTGTCGGGGGCGCTCGTGGTGTCGACGCCGCAGGACGTGGCGCTGCTGGATGCGATCAAGGCGATCGACATGTTCAACACGCTGAAGACCCCGGTGCTGGGACTGGTGGAGAACATGTCGACCTTCGTCTGTCCCCATTGCGGCGGCGAATCCCATCCCTTCGGGCAGGGCGGCGTCGCGGCCGAGGCCGACCGGATGGGGCTGCCCTTCCTCGGGTCGCTTCCGCTCGACCTCGACACGCGGCTGGCGGGCGACAGCGGCACGCCGATCGCCGCGGGTGATGGCCCTGTGGCCGAGGCCTTCGCGACACTGGCGAAGCGGCTGGTCGACGGCGGCATGGCCTGAGCCGGGTCTGAACTCGGCTCCGAGGTTGGCCAGAGATTTGGGCCAGAGATCGGACCTGACTGCGACCCCACGCGTCCCCCTGGCGCCCCATGCTTTCCCAGAACGCCTCTGCCCGGACCCCGGGTGGGGGCGTTTCTTTGTGTGCGGGCCTCTCTCTATATAGATGCGGACCTCTCTCTATAGATAGGAGAGGCGCTCCTCCTGCCTGCGAGGGAGCGTGTTCCCGACCGCTCCCATGATCTCCCGCGGCGTTTTGCGCGCAGATGAGGCTGTCGAGGCCGGGACGCTCCGGATCAATGCCATGACAGCGGCTCGCCCGATGGGATTCCATGGGAGGATTTGCCCAGTGTTGCTGACGGGATCGCGCGGCAGCGTCCGAGGGCGGTCCCTCGGGGGCTTTTCAGGGCGCGTCTTGCCCTCGGATCTCTGCCGGGGCAGGGGGAAGCTGGCCCGGGGGAGCCGGCGGTGCGGTCCGGACTGGGCGGTGGATGGGACGGCGTGGGACAAAGCCTGGGAACCCATGGGATAGGCCGGGCCCGCCCCGGTCGCGGCAGGAGTCTCCTTGGCCTTCTGTCCTCCCGGCGGCAAGAGCTGCGTCATCTACGGTTCGACCGCGCGCAAAGGGCGCTGACGGGGCGAGGATGGGATGGCATGGGACGAAACCTGGGATCGCATGGGACGCGCCGGTCCCGGCGCCGTCTCGGCAGGGAAATCCGCCATTTCCCGTCATCCACCCCCTGAAACCCGCAAAACCGGCGGCCCAAGGGCGTGGAAAGGGCCCTCTTGGGCCTGGGGTGGGATTACATGGGACAGAACATGGGACTGGATGGGACACATCTGGTCCGATTTGGGCGCTGCGCGGTTTTTGGCTGGGACTCCGGCGGGATTCACGGCAGAACCTCCCTCAATCGCGCAGAATCACGGCGCCGTGAGTCGTCACGATTCACGTGATCAGGGCATCGCGACGCGAAATTCCTCAAGATCGGGTTGCCTCGTGCCCCGAATTTGCCCTTATCCGAAAAAAAATCGCACCTCTGCTGGGATGCCATGGGTCCTCGCGGGACGCCGATTCCGGCGCAAGATGTGGTGCATTTGTCGAAATTGCGCACAGCATCGGCCATGAAGGCGCCGTGAGGCGCGGCGTGGGGTGGCTGCGCTGGACGGTTCTGTCCCGTCTCGGCCCAATTATTCCCCTTGATCGCCATGTGATCCCATGGCATCCCTTTCTCACGAGCAGAAGAAAGCGGAACTAAAGAAAAGGGTCAAAGAACCCTAACAAGACTTCCCAAGGCAGTGAGTAGTACAGGCACCCCCCTTTCTTCAAAAACCAAGGAGATCCGGCGCGCGAGCGAGCAGCATACCCCCCCCCAAGGAGCGCGCGCAGTCGGACGTACCCGGAGACGGGATGAGGGACGGCGGTTAGGACTATGGCAGCAGTCCTAACCGCCGTTTTTCGTTTCAGATCATGCCGTCCGGGCAGGAATACAGTCAAGGGGGGAACAGGATAGGGACCTCGGTCGGCAGTGACCCGCAGGCGTTTCATAGGCGAAGAGCATCTCAAGGTGGATGCGAAGGGGCGGATGTCTATCCCGGCCCCGTTTCGTCGTGTGCTGGACGCGGGTGATCCCGACCGCGAGAGCGGCTCCATGCCCTCCATGGTCATCGTGCAGGAAGACAGCCGCAAGGACTGCCTCCAGTGCTACACGGTGGAAGCCATGCAGGAGATCCAGGAGATGGTCGAAGAGATGCCCCTCGGCTCGGACGAGCAGAAGGTGATGGAGCAGATCTACTTCATGGGCGCGACCGAACTGACCATCGACGACACGGGCCGGATCGTCCTCAGCGCCAAGCTGCGCGACAAGATCGGCGTCACGCCGAACTCCGAACTGGTGCTGGCGGGCGCGGGCAAGAACTTCCGCATCTGGCGCCCCGAGGCCTACCAGGCCGAGCAGGTCGACACCGTCAAGGAATGGCTCGACGCGCAGCCCAAGGACTTCGATCCGCGCAGCCTGCTTCAGGAAATGCAGAAACAGCGCCGGCAACGCGACGCCGGCGGAGAGGCCTGATCCATGACCGGCGGTCCCAATACCCCCTCCGCCCCCCACATCCCCGTTCTGCTGCGCCCGCTCCTGAAGGAAGTGGGCGAGATCAGCGGCACGTGGATCGACGGCACGCTGGGGGCAGGGGGCTATACCCGCGGCCTGCTGGAGGCCGGCGCCGACCTCGTCATCGGGATCGATCAGGATCCGCTGGCCATCGGCATGGCGTCGGAGTGGGGCGCGCCCTACGGCGACCGGCTGAAGGTCGTGCAGGACAATTTCGCCAACATGGATGACCACGCCGAGCAGGTGCAGGGTGTCGTCCTCGACCTCGGCGTCTCCTCGATGCAGCTCGACCTGGCAGAGCGCGGGTTCTCCTTCCTGCGCGACGGGCCGCTCGACATGCGGATGAGCCAGCAGGGGCTGACCGCGGCGGACATCGTCAACGGGGCCGAGGAATCGGATATTGCCGACATCCTCTTCCTCTATGGCGAGGAACGCGCCAGCCGCCGCATCGCCAAGAACATCGTGAAGGCCCGCGCCACGGCGCCCTTCGAGACGACGCTGCAACTGGCCGAGGTGATCGAGAAGAGCCTGCCGCGCCCCAAGCCCGGCCAGTCCCATCCGGCCACCCGCAGCTTCCAGGCGCTGCGCATCGCGGTGAACGATGAATACGGCGCCCTCGCCGCCGGGCTGGAGGCCGCCGAGCGGGCCCTCGCCCCGGGCGGCAAGCTGGCGGTCGTCACCTTCCACTCGGTCGAAGACCGGATGGTCAAACGCTTCCTTCAGCAGCGCGGCGGCAAGTCGGGATCGGCCAACCGCTACGCGCCGCAGTTGGAGCAGGAGGCCCCGGCCTTCAGGATCCTGACCCGCAAGGCGGCGGGCCCGGACGAGGAAGAGCTGGAGCAGAACCCGCGGGCCCGCAGCGCCCGCCTGCGGGTCGGGGAACGGACCGAAGCGCCCGCGGGCGCGGTGGACCGGGGCGCATTGGGAATGCCCGTGTTCAAGGGGAAACTGCCATGAGAACGCTGCTTTACGTCCTCTCCGCCCTTGCCGTCATCGGCCTGGCCTTCTGGGCCTACCGCGAGAACTACACCACCCAGCAGGCCATCGAGGAAACCGAGGACCTGCAGGACGCCATCGGCAGCGCCCGGGCCAAGCTGAACGTGCTGAAGGCCGAATGGGCCTACCTGAACCGTCCCGACCGCCTGCGCGAACTGGCCGAGATCAACTTCGAGCGGCTCGGCCTTCAGGCCCTGCGCCCCGACCAGTTCGGCCGCGTGGCCGAGGTTCGCTTCCGCAGCGCCGAAACCTCCCGCGCGCTTGCCGTGACCGGCGCGATCGATGTCTTCTCGGGGAATGCCAAGAGCGGAGGGCAGAAACCATGATCCGCACGCCGCTCCGCCCGCTGGCCCGTATCCTCGACGCCCGCGCCAAGGGCGAGAACCCCGATGCCATCGAACGCGAGAACCTGCGCCTGCGTCATGAGGAGATGCGCGACCGCGCCCGCCAGCGGGCCGAGCAGCGGCTTCTCGTGCTGGGGGCGGTCTTCTTCTGCGCCTTCGCGGTCGTGGGCTTCCGCATGGGCACGCTGGCCAATTCCGAACCGCAGGAGCCGCGCACCAGCGTGGCGGGCGCCGCCGTCGCGGCCAGCCGGGGCGACATCGTTGACCGCTCGGGCCGTATCCTGGCCACGAACCTCGAAACCCATGCTCTCTACGTCCACCCGCACCAGCTGATCGACCCGGACCGCGCGGCCGACAAGCTGGTGGAGATCTTCCCCGATCTCGATGGCGACTACCTCAAGCGCACCTTCCATTCCGACGCCAAGTTCCGCTGGCTCAAGCGCCGCATCAGCCCCGAGCAGCAGCAGGCCGTCATGGACATCGGCGAGCCGGGCCTGCTCTTTGGCCGGCGCGAGATGCGGCTCTACCCGAACGGGCCCGTGGCCTCCCACATCCTCGGCGGCGCGGCCTTCGACAACGAGGGCGTCACCAGTGCCGACATCTACGGCGTGGCCGGGGTCGAGGCGCGGTTCAACGACTACCTCTCCGATCCCCAGAACGCGGATCATCCGCTGCAACTGTCCATCGACCTGACGATTCAGGCGGCGGTGGAGCAGGTGCTCGACAGCGGGATCAAGCTGATGAGCGCCAAGGGCGGCACCGCGATCCTGATGGATGTGCACACCGGCGAGGTGATCGCCGAGGCCTCGCTGCCCGACTTCGACCCGAACGACCGCCCGCCGCCCCCGACCGAGGGCCACCCCGAGGACAGCGTGCTCTTCAACCGCGGCGTGCAGGGGCGCTACGAACTGGGCTCCACCTTCAAGATCTTCGCGGTGTCGCAGGCGCTCGAACTGGGCCTCGTGACGCCGGACACCAAGATCGACGTGCGCGCGCCGATCCGCTGGGGCCGGTTCACGATCAACGACGACCACAAGTACGAGCCGGACATGTCCGTGACGCGGATCATCGCCAAGAGCTCGAACATCGGTACCGCGCGGATCGCCCAGATGATCGGCCCGGAACGGCAGCAGGCCTTCCTGACCTCGCTGGGGCTGACCACGCCCACCTCCTTCGAACTGCCCGACGCCAAGATCGCCTCGCCGCTGCTGCCGCAGCGCTGGAGCGAGCTGTCGATGATGACGATCTCCTTCGGCCATGGCCTCGCCGCCAGCCCGCTGCACCTTGCGGCGGCCTATTCCACCATCGCCAACGGGGGCACGCAGGTCCGGCCCACGCTGCTGCGCAAGGACGGCCCCCAGCATGGCACGCGCGTGATCTCGCAGCGCACCGCCGATCAGGCGCTCAGCATGTTGCGGCAGGTGGTCACCGACGGCACCGCCTCCATGGCCGAGGTCGAAGGCTACCGCGTGGCGGGCAAGACCGGCACCGCCGACAAGGCCAAGCCCACGGGCGGCTACTACGACGACCGGGTGATTGCGACCTTCGCCGGGGTCTTCCCCGCCGACGCGCCGAAATACGTGCTGATCACCACGCTGGACGAACCCTCCGAGAACTCGGGCCGGATGCCGCGCCGCACCGCCGGCTGGACCGCCGTGCCGACCGCGGCAGAGATCATCCGTCGCGTGGCACCGCTTCTGGGGCTTCGCCCCAAGATTGAACCTGTCCAGCTGGTTGATGTAAGCCTGTCGGCGAACTGAGCCGCTGTGCGGCGGCCCCGCGAGAGGCCCCGCATGCGCAGTCAAAAGCCGGGAAAGGGCAGATCATGGCCGAGAGGCAGGGCAAGTCATTGGCGGAACTCGGGCTGCGGGCCCGCGGTGGCGCGAATCCCGTGATCACGGGCCTCTCCGTGGACAGCCGCCGAGTCGCGCCGGGGCATCTTTTCGCGGCACTGCCGGGGGTACAGGTGCATGGCGCGAAATTCATCGCGCAGGTGATCGAGGCCGGGGCGACCGTCATTCTGACCGATGCCGAGGGCTATGCCATGGCCCGCGACCTGATCGACGGCAACGGGCTTTCCGTCGTGGTGGCCGAGGATCCGCGGCAGGTGCTGGCCTTTGCGGCCGCGCTCTGGACCGGGGCACAGCCCAAGGTCATGGCCGCCGTCACCGGCACCAATGGCAAGACCTCCGTCGCCACCTTCACCCGCCAGATCTGGATGGCGATGGGGCTCCAGGGCTGCAATATCGGCACCACGGGTGTCGAAGGCGCCTTCTCCGCGCCCTCCGCCCATACCACGCCCGAGCCGATCACCCTGCATGCCCTTCTGGGCCGCGCGGCAGAGGCCGGCGTGACCCATGCGGTGATGGAGGCCTCCTCCCACGGGCTCGCGCAGCGTCGTCTCGACGGGGTGCAGCTGATGGCGGCGGCCTTCACCAACATCACGCAGGATCACCTCGACTATCACCCGGATTTCGACAGCTACATGGATGCCAAGGCCGGGCTCTTCGAACGTGTCCTGTCGCCGGATGGCACCGCGGTGATCAACATCGACGGCCATGGCGGCGAGGAGATGGCGGCACGCGCCCTCGCCCGGGGGCAGCGGGTGCTGGCGGTGGGCCGCGGCCCGCAGGCGGACCTGCGCATCCTCGCGCAGCGCTACGATCCCGCCTCGCAGGTGCTGCGCTTCTCCTTCGAGGGGGCCGAGCATCAGGTCACCCTGCCGCTGATCGGCGGCTTCCAGGCCGAGAACGTGCTGGTTGCGGCAGGCCTCGCCATCGGCTGCGGCGCCGCGCCGGAGCAGGTCTTCCGCGTGCTGCCGGAGCTGGAGACGGTCCGGGGCCGGATGCAACTGGCCGCCGCGCGCGAGAACGGCGGCACGGTCTTCGTCGACTACGCCCATACGCCCGACGCGGTGGCCACGGCGCTGAAGGCGCTGCGTCCGCATGTGATGGGCCGCCTGATCGCCGTGATCGGCGCGGGCGGTGACCGGGACCGCACCAAGCGGCCCCTGATGGGGCAGGCGGCGGCGCTGAATGCCGACCTCGTCTTCGTCACCGACGACAACCCCCGCTCCGAGGACCCGGCTGCGATCCGGGCAGAGGTCATGGGCGGCTGCCCCGGGGCGACCGAGGTGGCAGACCGGGCCGAGGCGATCCTGCGCGGCGTCGATGCCCTTGGCCCGGGTGACGCGCTGCTGATCGCGGGCAAGGGGCACGAGACCGGCCAGACCATCGGCGACACGGTCTTCCCCTTCGATGACGTGGAACAGGCCAGTGTCGCGGTCTCGGCGCTGGACGGCGGCCGGGTATGAGCCTCTGGCCCGCCAGCGAGGCCGCGGAGGCCACCGGCGGGCGCGTCAGCGGGGTCTGGCAGGCTGCGGGCCTTTCGATCGACCCCGCCAACCTGCGCGCGGGCGATCTCTACCTCGCCATGCACGAGCCGCGCAGCGACGGGCTGGGGCGGGTGTTCGACGGGGATTCGGAAGAGGCGCTGCGCCTCGCGCTCTCCAACGGGGCCGTCGCTGCGATGATCGGCGAGGCGGCTGCGGGCGAACTGCCCAGCGACCTTGCCGCCGCGCTGCCGCTGCTGGTGGTCCGGGACGTGATCGGCGGGCTCTTCGCGCTTGCCCGGGCCGCCCGGGCGCGGTCCTCCGCCCGGCTGGTGGCGGTGACCGGCGCCGTCGGCAAATCCACGACGCTGGGGATGCTCTCGCTGGTGCTGGGCCATCAGGGCACCGTCTTCGCGGTGGAAAGCGAACGCGCGGCGGTCAACGGCGGGGCCGCGCTGATCCGCGCGCTGCTCAGCCTTGCCCATATGCCGCGCGAGACGGATTTCGCGCTGCTGGAGATCGACCCGGACGATCCCGCCCGTGCCGCCGCCCTTTCGGGGCTGGCGCGGCCGGACCTGCTGGTGATCACCACGATCCGCGGGGCGCAGACGCGGGCCGACAGTGCCGACCTGCCCGAGACGACGGCGCTTGGCGCGCTCGGCCCCGGCACGGCGGCGATCTTCAGCGGGGACCTGCCGCAGGCCCGCGTCCTGCGCGAGCGGCTGGCAGAGCAGGGGGCCCGTGCCCTGACCTTCGGCGAGGGCCCGGGCAACCACCACCGCCTGCTGCGCACCCAGCTGACCGAGGAGGCCACGATCTGCGAGGCCCGGGCCTGGCGTGGGCGGATGCTCTACAAGATTTCCGCGCCGGGCCGGCATTATGCCCGCGACGGGCTGGCGGTGCTGCTGACGGCCTTTGCGCTGAACCTCGACCGGGCCGTGGCGGTGAGCGACCTTGGCCGCTGGACGCCGCCGCCGGGCAAGGGCCTGCGCGAGCGCCGCCTGCTCGACGTGCTGAACGAGGCGGTCTCCTTCGACCTGATCGACGACGCGGGCATGGCCGATGCCGACAGCATGGCCGCCGCGCTCGACGTGCTGGCCGCCTCGCATCCCCGCAACCACCTCGGCCGGTTCTCGCGCGGGCGGCGGATCGCCATCCTCGGCGGGCTGGAGGACGTGGTCCCCGGTGCCGAGGACCGCGCGCAGGACCAGCTGGCCGAGCTGCCCGCCATGGCAGCGGTGGACCTCGTCCATTGCGTCGGGCAGGCGACGGAACATCTCTACCGGCAGTTGCCCTACGCCCGCCGCGGCCGCCATGTCGAAACTGCCGCGGAATTGGCCAAACAGGCCCGTCGGCTGGTTGATGCCGGTGATGTGGTGCTGGTGAAGGGCTCCGCCGACAGCCGGGTCAGCCTCGTGGTTGACGCGATGCGTAAATTGGGCCATCCGGCAGCCCAACAATGAAAGAGGCCAAACCCCATGCTCTATTGGCTGACCGCCCTCTCTGACGGGGGCGACGTCTTCAACCTGTTCCGCTACATCACCTTCCGTGCAGGCGGGGCCTTCATGACGGCGCTGATCTTCGGCTTCCTGTTCGGACGTCCGCTGATCGACGTGCTGCGCCGGACGCAGGGCAAGGGCCAGCCGATCCGCACCGACGGCCCCGAAGGGCATTTCGTCAAGGCGGGCACCCCCACCATGGGCGGCCTGCTGATCGTGGGCGCGCTGCTGACCTCGACGCTCCTCTGGGCGCGGCTCGACAATCCCTTCGTGTTGCTGGTGCTCTTCGTGACGCTGGCCTATGGCCTCGTCGGCTTCTGGGACGACTACGCCAAGGTGTCGAAGCAGAACACCGCGGGCGTCTCCGGCAAGGCGCGTCTCGCCATCGGCTTCGTCATCGCGGGCATCGCCGCCGTCTGGGCGACGTGGTTCCACCCGACCGAGTTGCAGGGCGAACTGGCACTGCCGGTCTTCAAGGACGTGCTGATCCACCTCGGCATCTTCTTCGTGCCCTTCGCCATGTTCGTCATCGTGGGCGCGGCCAATGCCGTGAACCTGACCGATGGCCTCGACGGGCTGGCGATCATGCCGGTGATGATCGCGGCCTCGGCGCTCGGCGTCATCGCCTATACCGTGGGCCGGGTCGACTTCTCGGATTACCTCGGCCTGCACTACGTCCCCGGCACCGGCGAGATCCTCGTCTTCGTTGCGGGCCTCGTGGGCGGGGGCCTCGGCTTCCTGTGGTACAACGCACCGCCCGCCGCCGTCTTCATGGGCGACACCGGCTCGCTGGCGCTCGGCGGGGCCATCGGCGCCATCGCGGTGGCCACCAAGCACGAGATCGTCCTCGGCATCGTCGGCGGCCTCTTCGTGGTCGAGGCGCTCTCGGTCATCATCCAGGTGCTCTACTTCAAGCGCACCGGCAAGCGGGTCTTCCTGATGGCGCCGATCCACCACCATTACGAGAAGAAGGGCTGGGCCGAGCCGCAGATCGTGATCCGCTTCTGGATCATCTCGCTGATCCTCGCCATGGTCGGCCTCGCCACGCTGAAACTGCGCTGAACGGAGGCAGGACATGATCCCGGTTCAAGGTTACCAAGGTCTCACCGTGGGCGTTCTTGGACTGGGGCGTTCCGGCCTCGCCACCGCCCGTGCCCTCGCCGCGGGCGGCGCGATCCCGCTGTGCTGGGACGACAACCCCGCCGCGCGCGAGACGGCCGAGGCCGAGGGCTTCGCCGTCGCGGACCTGACCCGCGAGATGGGCAGCCTTGCCACGCTCGTCGTCTCGCCGGGCATCCCGCATCTCTATCCCAAGCCGAACCCGGTGATCGCCGCCGCCTACGAGGCGGGCGTGCCGGTGGACAATGACATCGGCCTCTTCTTCCGCTCGCTGGGGCAGGGGGAGTGGATGATGCACGACACGCCGCCCAAGGTGATCGCGATCACCGGTTCGAATGGCAAGTCCACCACCACGGCGCTGATCCACCATATCCTTGAACACGCGGGCCGCGAGGCGCAGCTGGCGGGCAACATCGGCCGTGGGGTACTGGACATCGACCCGCCGGGCGATGGCGGTGTCGTGGTGCTGGAGCTCTCCTCCTACCAGACCGACCTTGCCCGCGCGCTGACGCCCGACGTGGCGGTCTTCACCAACTTCTCGCCCGACCACCTCGACCGGCACGGCGGCATCGGCGGCTATTTCGCCGCCAAGCGCCGTCTCTTCGCCGAGGGCGGGCCGGACCGCGCCATCATCGGCGTGGACGAGGCCGAGGGGCTCTATCTCGCCGACCAGTTGGCCGTGGCGCCTGCCGATGACCGGGTGATCCGCATCTCCGCGGCGCGCAAGCTGACCGGGCCGGGCTGGCAGGTCTTCGCGCGCAAGGGCTTCCTGTCGGAATACCGTAAGGGCAAGCAGGTCGCCTCCATCGACCTGCGCGAGGTCAAGGGCCTGCCCGGGGCGCACAATCATCAGAACGCCTGCGCGGCCTTTGCTGCCTGCCGGACTCTGGGCCTGTCGCCGCGCCTGATCGAGGAGGCCTTCGCCAGCTTCGGCGGCCTGCCGCACCGCTCGCAGCGCATCGCCGAGAAGGACGGCGTGGCCTATGTCAACGACAGCAAAGCCACCAACGTGGACAGCGCCGCCAAGGCGCTTCAGGCCTTCCACAACATCCGCTGGATCTGCGGCGGGCTGGAGAAGGAAGGCGGCCTCGGCCCGCTGCTGCCGCACACCGGCTCCGTCTCCAAGGCCTATGTCATCGGGCGGGAGGCGGCGCATTTCGCGATCCAGCTGACCGGGATCGAGGCCGAGGTCTGCACCGACATGGAAACCGCCGTGGCCCGCGCCATGGCCGAGGCCCAGCCGGGCGACACGGTGCTGCTGGCCCCGGCCTGCGCCTCCTTCGACCAGTACGACAGCTTCGAGAAACGCGGCGAGGATTTCACCAATCGCGTGCTGGCGGCGCTCGGCTGAGGGGACGCTCCCTTGAACCCGCCTTCGGGCGGGTCTAGGACTCGCGCCGACCCTCAACGGAACGGAGCCCCCATGCCGCGTATCCTCTTCGCCGCCGGCGACAGCCGCTGGCCGACCTACGAAGCCCCCCTGAAAGCCGCCCTCGCCGAGAAGGGGATCGAGGCCGAGATCGCGCTGGAGATGGCGCCCGAGACCGTCGATTACATCATCTACGCGCCGGGCAGCCCGCTGCAGGATTTCACCCCCTACACCAACTGCAAGGCGGTGATGAACATCTGGGCGGGGGTCGAGGCGATCGTGGGCAATCCGACCCTGACCCAGCCGCTGACCCGGATGGTTGATCACGGGCTGAAGCAGGGGATGCTGGAATGGGTCGTGGGGCAGGTCATGCGCCATCACCTCGGCCTCGACATCCACATTACCACGCAGGACGGCGTCTGGCGCCATGACACCACCGTGCCGCCGCTGGCCGAGGACCGACCGGTCACGATGCTGGGCCTTGGCGAACTGGGCATGGCTGCCGGCGAGGCGCTCGCCCGCATCGGCTTCCCGGTCACCGGTTGGAGCCGCAGCCCGAAGGAGAGCGACCTGATCACCACGCTGCACGGGGCGGAGGGGCTGAAACAGGCGCTCTCCACCGCGCAGATCGTGGTGCTTCTGGTGCCCTTCACGCCCCAGACCGAGAACCTGCTGAACGCCGAGACGCTCGCCCTGCTGCCCGAGGGTGCGGTGATCCTGAACCCCGGCCGCGGCCCGCTCATCGACGACAGCGCCCTGCTGGCCGCCCTCGACAGCGGTCAGGTGAGCCACGCCACGCTCGACGTCTTCCGTACCGAACCGCTGCCCGAAGACCACGCCTACTGGGCGCATCCCAAGGTCACCGTCTCGCCCCACATCGCCTCGGAAACCCGCGCCTCCACGGCGGCGCAGGTGCTGGCCGAGAACATCCGCCGCGGCGAGGCGGGAGAGCCGTTCCGCTTCCAGGTCGACCGCTCGCGCGGGTATTGAGCCAAGTCGGGGCCAAGTCGGGGACCGATCGGGGTCTGCGGGCCCCGACAGCCCTCGCCAGACACGAAAAAGCCGGGCCCGCGGGCCCGGCTTTTTTCATGTCCTGACGGGTGTGGATCAGCGCAGGCGCGCGACCACGTAGTCGGCCAGGTCGGCGAGGATGGTGCGCATCTCGCTCTCCGGCAGGGCCTCCAGCGCGGCGCAGGCGCGGGCCGACCAGTCGAGCGCGGTCTGCCGCGTGGTGCCGAGCGCATCGTACTTGGCCATGATCCGCAGGGCCTCCTCGAGGTCGCCGTCCTGCTGATCGCCCTTGGCGATGGTGCGGCTCCAGAAGGCGCGTTCCTCCGCGTCGGAGGCCGCATGGGCGCGGATCACCGGCAGGGTCACCTTGCGCTCGCGGAAGTCGTCGCCCACGTTCTTGCCGGTGGCCGCGCTGTCGCCGCCGTAATCCAGCAGGTCATCCGCGATCTGGAACGCGATGCCGAGTGCATCGCCGTAGTCCCGCAGGGCCTCGACGTGGGCGGCGGGCGCCTCGGCCAGTACGGCACCGGATTCGGTGGCGGCCGAGAAGAGCGCCGCGGTCTTGCCGCGCACGATCTGGGTATAGGTGTCCTCGGAGGTCGAGAGATCCTGCGCCGCGGTCAGTTGCAGCACCTCGCCCTCGGCAATGGTGGCGGCCGCGTTCGAGAGGATTTCCAGCACCCGCAGGTTGCCGGGTTCGACCATCAGCTGGAAGGCGCGGGCAAAGAGATAATCGCCCACGAGGACGGAAGACTGGTTGTCCCAGAGCAGGTTCGCCGTGGGACGGCCCCGGCGCTGCTGGCTCTCGTCCACAACGTCGTCATGCAGCAGGGTGGCGGTGTGGATGAACTCCACCGTGGCCGCCAGCCAGACATGGTAGCCGCCGGTGTAGCCACAGAGATTGGCCGCTGCCAGCGTCAGCATCGGCCGCAGCCGCTTGCCGCCGGCATCCACCAGATGCGCTGTGACTTCAGGGATGCGCGGGGCATGGCGCGAAGCCATCCTCTCGCGGATCAGCGTGTTGACGGCGTCCATGTCGCTGGCCAGAATTGCGGCGAGCGCATCATGCGGTTTGGTGGCGGCGTGATCCAAGCCCATCACTCTCTACGTCACAGGTCTCGACAACGGGTCGATCCTGCCCTTAAGTCCCCGGTATGAAACAGCTGCTGCGCACGACCGACCCAACGGTGATCGCCTTCGCCAAGGCCCTGCTTCAGGGCGAGGGTATAGACTGCTTCGAGTTGGACGTAAATATGAGCGTGCTCGATGGATCTATCGGGATCCTCCCCCGGCGCCTGATGGTGCCGGAGGCAGATCACGACGAGGCCAGCAAGGTTCTGACGGACAACGGTATTTCCCTCGATGGCTGACAGCGCGGAGTTGACCCGCGACCGGTTCCTGCGCGGATCTGCCCGCGGCGCGCTCTGGCTGCATCAGCCGCGCCGGGGCTACCGCGCGGGCGTCGATCCGGTGCTGCTGGCGGCCTCCGTGCCGGCGAAACCGGGGCAGAGCCTGCTCGACCTCGGCTGCGGGGTGGGGACCGCCGCGCTCTGCGCCGGGTGGCGGGTGCCGGGGCTGCACCTGACCGGGCTGGAGCGGCAGGAGGATCACGCGGCGCTCGCCGCGCGCAATGCCGTGGAGAACGGACTGGAGATGGAGGTGGTCACCGGGGACCTGAGCCTGATGCCCGCCGTCCTGCGGCAGCGCCAGTTCGACCATGTGATCGCCAATCCGCCCTACTTCCGCCGCGACGCCTCGACCCGCGCCGCGGTGCCCGCGCGGGAAGCCGCCATGGGCGAGGAGACGCCGATGGAGGCCTGGGTCGCCGCGGCGGCCCGGCGCTGTGCCCCGGGCGGCAGCGTGACCTTCATCCAGCGGGTCGAGCGGCTGCCGGAAATCCTGGCCGGCTTCACCGCGCACCTCGGTTCGGTCGAACTCAAGCCGCTGGTGCCCCGCGCGGGCCGCGAGAGCCAGCTTTTCCTGATCCGGGGGCGCAAGAACGGGCGGGCGGCCTTCCGGCTGCACGCGGGGCTGGTGCTGCACAGCGGCACGCAGCACGGGCAGGACCGGCCGGACTACTCCGATCTGGCCGAGGCGATCCTGAAAACCGGCGCGATTCTGCCGTTCGACAGCGGGTCTGCGAAAGACCCTGTCGGCTAAACCTCTGGTTCAGAAACGATACGCAAAGTTTCGCGTGTGCAGCGTGACAGAATTGTAAAACTGTGCTGCAATGAACACCTGTCCTATGTGACTGACAACCAGAGAGGAGTAAGTCCATGAACTTGAGTTCCCACGTGGAAGAACTGAAGAAAAAACACGCATCCCTCTCGGCCGCGGTGGAAACGGCACAGCGGTCCCCGAGCGTCTCCAGTCTTGAGATCGCTCAACTCAAGAAGCAGAAACTCCGCCTGAAGGAAGAGATTAGCCGGCTCGACAGCGTGCAGTAACGCCGCTCTCCAGCCGAAGCGCGCCAGGTATCGGTGACGGCCGCCAAGCGGGGCGGCAAGGTCAAGTTTGACGCGCGCCGGGGTCGCCGCCTGCAGGACGCGGGCGGGGCCGGACCAGAACGATTTTGGACCCTGCCAGGGCCGATCCCTCTCGGCCCTGGCACCCGATGGAAGAGGGGCGGCGCAGAGGCCGCAGCACGACCAGACCACAGCACAGTCGGCAAAACGGTCGGAGACCGGAACAGGGCCACCCATCGGGGTGGCCCGTTGCGTTTCCGGGGGCTGGCGGTCAGGGGGCGCCGAGGCTCGGATCTGGGTCCTCATCGGGGCGCGGATCGGGCGGGGCCGCGAAGGCCAGAACGCGAAAGGGCCGGTCCTCGGACCGGCCCCTGCAAGACTGCGTCGTCCCGATGGGATCAGACGAAGAACTGGCCACCGTTGGCGGAAATCGTCGAACCGGTGATGAAGCCCGCCTCGTCATCGGCAAGGAAGGCCACGCAGCGCGCGATCTCTTCCGGTTCGCCCAGACGGCCCACGGGGATCTGGCCGATGATCGCCTCGCGCACCTTCTCGGGCACGGCCATGACCATGTCGGTGCCGATGTAGCCCGGACAGATCGCGTTGGCGGTGATGTTGAACCGCGCGCCTTCCTGCGCCAGCGACTTCACGATTCCGAGGTCGCCTGCCTTGGTGGCGGCATAGTTCACCTGACCGAACTGGCCCTTCTGACCGTTGATCGAGGAGATCACGATGACGCGGCCGAACTTGCGCTCGCGCATGCCGGGCCAGGCCGGGTGCACGGTGTTGAACACGCCGGTCAGGTTGGTGTCGATGACTTCCTGCCACTGCTGCGGCGTCATCTTGTGGAACGGCGCGTCGCGGGTGATGCCCGCGTTGGCGACGATCACGTCGAGCGGCCCGAGAACCGCCTCCACCTTTTCGATCCCGGCCTTGGAGGCCTCGTAGTCCGCGGCGTTCCACTTGTAGGTCTGGATGCCGGTTTCCTCGGTGAACTTGGCTGCGGCTTCGTCGTTGCCTGCGTAGGTTGCGGCGACGTTATAGCCTTTGGCCTTCAGCGCCTTCGAAATAGCTGCGCCGATCCCGCGCGATCCGCCGGTGACCAATGCTGTGCGAGCCATGATTCTCTCCTCCGTTGGGAATTGTTCTTGTAACTCTGTTACTCATTAACTTGTGCATGCGCAATAATCTTGCGCTGTGGTTTTTGTCGCAGGGCGGCGAACGACCGCCCGGCGAAGGCCCGTACCTGTCCCCCATGCCCTAGGGTGTTGAGATGACAGGGGAATGACGGGGAAACGACGGGATAACAACGGGGGGCTGGGCCCCCCGTCATCACGTCAGATCAGGGGCGCTCGAGGCACATGGCGACACCCATGCCGCCGCCGATGCAGAGCGTGGCGAGGCCTTTCTTGGCGTGGCGGCGCTGCATTTCGAAGAGCAGGGTGTTCAGGACCCGGCAGCCCGAAGCGCCGATCGGGTGACCGATGGCGATGGCGCCGCCGTTCACGTTCACGATCGAGGGATCCCAGCCCATGTCCTTGTTCACGGCGCAGGCCTGTGCGGCGAAGGCCTCGTTGGCCTCCACGAGGTCGAGGTCCTCGGGTTTCCAGCCGGCTTTCTCCAGCGCCTTGCGCGAGGCGTAGATCGGGCCCACGCCCATGATCGACGGGTCGAGCCCGGCGGTGGCATAGGAGACGATCCGGGCCAGCGGGGTGAGGCCGCGCTTCTCGGCGTTCTCGGCGCTCATCAGCAGCACGGCGGCGGCGCCGTCGTTGATCCCCGAGGCGTTGGCCGCGGTGACCGAGCCGTCCTTGGTGAAGGCGGGGCGCAGTTTCTGCATCGCCTCGATGGTGGCACCGTGACGGATGTATTCGTCGGCGTCGACCACGGTGTCGCCCTTGCGGCCCTTCACGGTGAAGGGGATGATCTCGTCGGCGAACTTGCCGGCTTTCTGGGCGGCCTCGGCCTTGTTCTGCGAGGCGACGGCGAATTCATCCTGCTGCTCGCGGGAGATCTGCCATTTCTCGGCGACGTTCTCGGCGGTCTGGCCCATGTGGTAGCCGTTGAAGGCATCCCAGAGGCCGTCTTTGATCATCGAATCGATGTACTTGACGTCGCCCATCTTGTGACCGGCGCGCAGGTGGCTGACATGGGGCGAGAGCGACATGTTCTCCTGCCCGCCCGCGGCGACGATATCCGCATCACCCAGCATGACGTGCTGTGCGCCGAGCGCGACAGCGCGCAGGCCGGAGCCGCAGACCTGGTTGATGCTCCAGGCGGCGCTTTCGATCGGCAGGCCGGCGTTGATGTGGGCCTGACGGGCCGGGTTCTGGCCCTGACCGGCGGTCAGCACCTGGCCGAGGATGGTCTCGGACACTTCGCCCGGCTCGATGCCGGCGCGTTCCACGATGCCCTTGAGCACGGCCGAGCCCAGGTCATGGGCGGGCGTGGTGGCAAAGGAGCCGAGGAAGGAACCGACGGGGGTACGGCCCGCCGAGACGATTACGACATTGGTCATGATGTGGTCCTCCACTTTTGGGTGCGGAAGGCCCGGTCCGGCCAACGCCGGGTCGGACCACCCCGCGGCTGTTCCAAGGAGTAGTGCATCTGCCGCAGGGTCACAATGGCCGCGTCGCAGCAGAGCGTTTTGCCGCAGTGCAGAGTGCCCGGCGGGGCAGCGGGCGCGACCGGGGGGCGGAAGTCCTTGAAACATGGGGGATCCTGGTGCGGCGCAAGTGCTGCGCGCCTCTTCGGAGGGCATCCTGTCGCTACGGTGGAGTATGGATTGTGCTCTGTGCATGGCTCTGCCCATGGGCGAAGGACCGCCTGTCGCCTGACGGCGCGGCGACGGTCAGTGGCGATGTGCCGTTATGGAGCGGATATCGCGCAGAGTGGCTGGTTGAGAGGGGCCGGCGGATGGCCGGTTGAGGCGGTCCGGACCCCTGTCACGATCCCCTGTCACGAACCCCGTCACGATCCTGGTCACAGGGTCCGTCATGGCCCCGGTCGCGAGCGCAGCCCGCCTCGCAGTTCCGGCACCAGTCGGGGCCCCGTCCCGGCACCGGCCATGGCCGTGTCTCCGCGCCACGCAGGGGGCAGGGCAAGGCGCCACGCAAGGGGCAGGGCCACGCGCCGGACTGGCCGCGGGCCGCAGCCCGGCTGTCAGGTTCCAGTCCGCACCTCCGGGAGGTGCCACGGCGGACGCACGGTGGGGGCGCCGAAGTAGTAGCCCTGCAGGCAGTCCACGCCGGCCTCGCTCAGCCAGGCGGCGTCGGCGGCGCGTTCCACGGCCTCTGCCACGGTGAACATGTCGAACTGGCGCGCCACGTCGATCAGCGCCCCCACGAGCGCCTGGTTGTCAGCGTCGCGGGCGACGCCGCGCACGAAGGCACCGTCGATCTTGGCGATGCCGAAGAGGAAATCGCGGAAGTAGCGCAGTACGGTCACCCCGGTGCCGAAGTCGTCGAGCGCGAAGCTGATCCCCTGTCGCTGCAGGTCAGCCATGAAGGCGGTCACCAGTTCGGGCACCTGCATCACCGAGGGTTCGCTCATCTCGAGGATCAGGCGCGGGCCGACCGTCTCGTCCCGCATCAGCCCGGCGCGCAGCACCTGCAGCCAGCGGCGATAGCCGATGGAGCGCGCGGACATGTTGATGGAGAGGCGGATGTCGGGCTGCCGCGCCAGCACCTCCAGCCCCATCTCTAGGGCAAGGCAGTCGATCTCCCGGCCCGTGGGCGTGGCCTCCACCGCGGGGAGGAAATCGCCTGCGGGCACCGGGCGGCCCTCCGGGTCGAGGATGCGGATCAGCCCCTCGTAGAAGGCCACGCGCCGGGGATCGCGGGCATCGACGACCGGCTGGAAGGCCAGCAGCACGTCGCGCGCGGCCACGGCGCGGCGGACGACCTCGAGCGTCTGTGCATCGCGCCCGCCGATCGCGGCGGAGAGCGGATCACGTGCGCCCGCCGGTATATCCCTCAGGTCCCGTCGGCCTGCCTGCATGATCTGGCCCCCATGATCTGGTCCCTATGAATTGGCCCGCGTGACTGGGCCCGCGTGACGGGGTCCACACGATGTGGCCCGATGATCTGGCCGACGATGTGGCCCCGCTGAAGTTTCGCGCCGCCGACCTTGGCCCCGGTGAGTGCGACCCCATCGTTTCAGGCCCTTGCGTCGCATCGCTGGCTGCTCCCGAACACGCCGAACGACCTGTCCTCCTCATCTGGTCCCGCCGGTATTTTTCAGGCACATCTGTACCCGGCGCATCCTGCGCGTGATTGCTTAATTTTCCCTGACAGTTTCCCAGACTGTTGCACAGACGGAGAGCCCGCCATGTCCCAGACCCCCGATTTGCCGCGCTGTGCCTGGGTGGGGCAGGACCCGATCTACCAAGCCTACCATGACGAGGAATGGGGTGTGCCGGAGTGGGACGCCCGGGCGCTCTGGGAGAAGCTGATCCTCGACGGGTTCCAGGCCGGGCTCAGCTGGATCACGATCCTGCGCAAGCGGGAGGCCTTCCGCGAGGCCTTTGCCGGGTTCGCGCCCGAGGTCATCGCGGGCTGGGGGGAGGCGGATGTGCAGCGCCTGCTAGGCAATCCCGGGATCATCCGCCACCGCGGCAAGATCGAGGCCACCATCGGCAACGCGCAGGCCTATTGCGAGATCGCGGGCCGCGAGGGCTTCGACCAGTTCCTCTGGCGTTACGTGGATGGCGCGCCGCTTCAGCCGGGCTATGCCTCCCGCGAGGAGGTGCCGACCCAGACGCCGCTTTCGGTGCAGATGTCCAAGGACCTGCGCAAGGCGGGCTTCCGCTTCGTCGGGCCGACGATCGTCTATGCCTTCATGGAGGCGGTGGGGATGGTGAACGATCATGTCACCACCTGCCATTGTCACGAGCGGGTCAAGGCGATGGGGCAGCGCTAGGCGAGGAAGGCGGGCGCGGCCCCGGCGAGGTAGGTGATCCGGCCCGCGGCCAGCGTCGCCCCCACGCGGCCCGTCTCGCGGTCGATCACCGTGAGGTCGGCGCGCAGGCCGGGGGCGAGGGTGCCGCGGTCCGTGAGCCCGAGCAGGGCCGCCGGGCCGGAGGAGACGAGCGCCCATGCCGCCGCCAGCCCCAGCCGGGGCGCGAGGGCGAGCGCGGCCTGCCGCGGGGCGGGGTAGTGGTAGTCGGAGGCAAGCGCGCTCACCAGCCCCTCGGCCACGAGGTCGGCAGCGCTGATCTTGCCCGCATGGCTGCCCCCGCGCACCACGTTGGGCGCGCCCATGACGACGGGGCCCTGCGCGGCCATTGCGGCCTCGCGGGTTTCGGGGAACTCCGAAATCGGAACGCCGCGCGCGGCCCAGGTCTGGCGGTCCTCGACCGTCGCGTCGTCATGGCTTCCCAAGGCCACGCCCTCGGCATCCAGAGCGGCGATCAGCGGGGCGAGGGCCTCTGGCCACTGCGCCCGCGCCTCGTGGAGGGTCTGCATCAGCGCCAGGTGTGCCTCGGGCGAGCGGCCGCTCTTCAGCGCCTGACCGGTCAGGCGGGGCGGGCGTTTGCCCTTGTCCAGCGCCGCGTGGGGCAGGTGGTCGTTGAAGACGAGGTAGCGCACCCCGTGGCGCCGGATGATCTGCAGCACCCGCGCGTAATCCTCCACCAGCCCGACCTCCAGCCGCAGTTGCGCGCGCAGGTCGGTGGCGACCTGCGGCTGCACGCGGTCCAGCGCCTCCAGCATGGTGCAGGCGAACTCGGGGCTGCGCATGCCGCCCTCCCAGCTCCAGAACTGGGCCAGCGTGGCGGTGGTGATCCCGTTGGCGGCCAGCTCCGCCTCCGCGGCAAAGAGGCCCGAGTCGATATCCTTGAGCGCGCCGCGCCGGGGGGCGAGATGGCGTTCGAAGCCGTCGCCATGGGGATCGACGATCCCGGGCAGCACGCACCAGCCCGTCAGGTCGACAGCACGGCCCGGCGCCCCCTCGACGATCCGCTCGCCGCTCACCCCAAGGGGCGCCGCGCCGGGACCGGCAGGGTGCAGCACCTCGGCACCGGTGATGTGAAAAGGCGCGAGCGGGGGAAGGGGGGCGGCAGCTGACATACCCGCGTCATAGGCGTTGAGGCCGCGCGGCGGAAGCCTCAGAAACGGCTGAAGGCGTCGGCGTAGACCAGTTCCGCCTTGGTTCCGGCGGTGCCGGGGGCGATGGGATAGAGGCCCGTGTGTTCCGAGGGGTAGGGGGTCGAGAGATTCTCGGCCGCCTTATGGGTGAAGCCGAAGCGCCGGTAATAGGCGAGATCGCCGAGCACGGTCACGGCGGGCGTACGCGCCTGACGGGCGTAATCGAGCCCGTAGCGGATCAGCTCGGCCCCGATGCCGCGGCGCTGGTAGCGCGGGCGCACGGCCACCGGCGAGAGCGAATACCAGCCGCGCGGCTGATAGTGCCGGGCAAAGCCCACGTAGCCCACGATCTTGCGGTCCACGATCGCCACCAGCTCCAGCGCCATGTCGCCGCTGTTGCGCAGGGTCGAAACCAGTCGCGCCTCCGCATCGCCCTTGAAGGCTTCGGTCAGCACCTCGCTGATCGTGTCGCGGTCTTCGGGGAGGACAAATCTGAGAAGCATGTGCCTGTGGACGGGTGCCGGTTGAGGCCGAAACGGGCCCGGAATGGGGGATGTGACGATGTCATGACAGTGTCGCTGCATCGCGGCGCGATGCAAGCAAATATTTGGTAGCGTGGCACTTTTCGGCGGCATGCGTCCCATGAGCGTCGCCTGCGCCGGGGAAGAGCCGGGGCCGGGTTCGAGCGTGGACGGGGCGGGCGCAGGGCCATTGCAGGGGGGCAGTGCAGGGTCAATGCGGGGCGAGCGCAGGGCCAATGCAGCGCCAATGCAGGGCCTCTGCCGCGCGACGCGCGGCCCGGGCGGGCGCGCGCGACAGGTGGGGGCGCAAAAAGAAAGGGGCCCCGAAGGACCCCTTTCCCAATCCGGTAGGATCGGCAGATTACATCATGCCGCCCATGCCGCCCATGCCGCCCATGTCGGGCATGCCGCCGCCTGCGCCTTTCGGCTCGGGCTTGTCGGCAACCATGGCTTCGGTGGTGATCAGCAGACCGGCAACCGAAGCTGCGTCTTCCAGAGCGGTACGGACCACTTTGGCGGGGTCGATCACGCCGAACTTGAACATGTCGCCATATTCGTCGGTCTGAGCGTTGTAGCCGAACTTCAGGTCGTCGGATTCGCGGACCTTGCCAGCCACGACGGAACCGTCGACACCGGCGTTCTGTGCGATCTGACGCAGCGGAGCTTCGAGCGCCTTGCGCACGATGGTCACGCCGGCGTTCTGATCCGCGTTCGCGCCTTCGACGCCTTCCAGCGCCTTGGCACCCTGAACCAGGGCAACGCCACCGCCGACCACGATGCCTTCTTGAACGGCAGCGCGGGTTGCGTTCAGGGCGTCATCGACGCGGTCCTTGCGCTCTTTCACTTCGACTTCGGTCAGGCCGCCGACGCGGATGACAGCAACACCGCCTGCCAGTTTGGCAACGCGCTCTTGCAGCTTCTCACGGTCGTAGTCCGAGGTGGTTTCTTCGATCTGCGTGCGGATCTGCGAAACGCGTGCCTCGATCTCGGCTTTCGCGCCATGGCCGTCCACGATGGTGGTTTCGTCCTTGGTGATGGTGACCGTCTTGGCGGTGCCCAGCATGTCCATGGTCACGGACTCGAGCTTCATGCCGAGGTCTTCCGAGATCACCTGGCCGCCGGTCAGGATCGCGATGTCCTGCAGCATGGCCTTGCGGCGATCGCCGAAGCCCGGTGCTTTCACGGCTGCGATCTTCAGGCCGCCGCGCAGCTTGTTGACCACGAGGGTCGCGAGCGCTTCGCCTTCGACGTCTTCCGCGATGATCAGCAGCGGCTTCTGCGACTGGATCACTTGCTCCAGCAGGGGAACCAGCGGCTGCAGCGACGAGAGTTTCTTCTCGTGCAGCAGGATCATGCAGTCATCCAGCTCCGCGACCATCTTGTCGGGGTTGGTGACGAAGTAGGGCGACAGATAGCCGCGGTCGAACTGCATACCTTCGACGACATCGGTCTCGGTCTCGAGGCCTTTGTTCTCTTCGACGGTGATGACGCCTTCGTTGCCGACTTTCTGCATCGCATCTGCGATCTGACGGCCGATTTCGGCTTCGCCGTTCGCGGAGATGGTGCCGACCTGAGCGACTTCAGCGGAGTCGTTCACGGGGCGTGCAGCGGCCTTGATGGCTGCCACGACCTTGGCGGTTGCCATGTCGATGCCGCGCTTCAGGTCCATCGGGTTCATGCCAGCTGCGACAGCTTTCATGCCCTCTTTGACGATGGCTTGCGCCAGCACGGTTGCGGTGGTGGTGCCGTCGCCGGCTTCGTCGTTGGTGCGGGAAGCAACTTCCTTCACCATCTGGGCGCCCATGTTCTCGAACTTGTCTTCCAGTTCGATTTCCTTGGCGACCGAGACACCGTCCTTGGTGATGCGCGGGGCGCCGAAGGACTTGTCCAGAACAACGTTACGGCCTTTGGGGCCGAGGGTCACTTTCACGGCGTCTGCCAGAATGTTGACGCCCTTGAGCATCTTGTTCCGTGCGTCCGTGTCGAATTTCACTTCCTTAGCCATGTGGCTCACTCCTCAAAATGGGGTGGATGGAGAAAAGGCGAGATCAGGCGATGATGCCCAGGATGTCGCTTTCCTTCATGATCAGCAGTTCCTGGCCGTCCAGCGTGATCTCGGTGCCCGACCATTTGCCGAACAGGACCTTGTCGCCTTCTTTCACGGACATCGTGATCAGTTCGCCGCTGTCCTTGCGCGCGCCTTCACCCACGGCGATGATTTCGCCTTCTGCGGGTTTCTCTTTCGCGCTGTCGGGGATGATCAGGCCGCCGGCGGTTTTAGCTTCGCTCTCGACGCGCTTGACCACAACGCGGTCATGAAGCGGTTTGAATGCCATCTCTGAGGCTCCTTGGCTCACAGGTTACTCCCTTGACCGGCCGGGGCAGGGCCCCTTCGGTCGTTATCACTCACCGGTGGCGAGTGCTAATGGCGGAGAGTTAGGCAGCGCGGACTTCTGTGTCAAGCACCCCGTTCCCTGAAAAATGCGCCGATTTTCACTCTCGGCGGGGGAGGGCTCACGGTCCGTGCGCGGGCCTCCGGGGGTGGTGGGGACATAGGGACTTGGCAGACGGGGTGCAATGGGCTAAGCCCCGGGACCATGAACGACGCCCGCATCATCATCTGCTGCATTATTACCTGCTGACATCGTCACGCGGGCCAACGCATCGTTCCCCTTCCCAACGATCCTGACGAGCCCGCGGCGCGAGTGACGCTGAGGAGTGAGATCCTATGTCCGAGACCCTGATCCGGCTGCACAATTCCAAGTCGCGGGCGAAGGAGGACTTCGTCCCGATCGACCCGGAGAATGTCCGCATGTATGTCTGCGGGCCGACGGTCTATGACCGGGCGCACCTCGGCAATGCACGGCCCGTGGTGGTCTTCGACACGCTCTACCGCCTGCTGCGCCACGTCTACGGGGAGGACCACGTCACCTACGTGCGCAACTTCACCGACGTGGACGACAAGATCAACGCCACCGCCCTTGCGCGCAAGGAAGCGGGTGCGACGGGGACGCTGGAAGAGCTGATCGCCGAGCGGACCGAGGAGACGATTTCCTGGTATCATCAGGACATGGATGCGCTCGGCACCCTGCGCCCCACGCAGGAGCCCCGCGCCACCGCCTTCATCGGCCAGATGGTCGCCATGATCGCGGACCTGATCGAGAAGGGCCACGCCTATGCCGCCGAGGGCCACGTGCTGTTCTCGGTCGAAAGCTACAAGGCCTATGGCGCGCTCTCGGGCCGGTCGGTGGACGACATGATCGCGGGCGCCCGGGTCGAGGTCGCGCCCTACAAGCGCAACCCGATGGATTTCGTGCTGTGGAAGCCCTCGTCCGATGACCTGCCGGGCTGGGACAGCCCCTGGGGCCGGGGGCGTCCGGGCTGGCACATCGAATGCTCGGCCATGAGCTACGAGCTGCTCGGCGCCTCCTTCGACATCCACGGCGGGGGCAACGACCTGCAGTTCCCGCACCACGAGAACGAGATCGCGCAGAGCTGCTGCGCCCACCCGGAGGGACAGTTCGCCCGGTTCTGGCTGCACAACGAGATGCTGCAGGTCGAGGGCAAGAAGATGTCCAAGTCGCTGGGCAACTTCTTCACGGTGCGGGATCTGCTGGACCAGGGCGTGCCGGGCGAGGTGATCCGCTTCGTGTTCCTCGGCACGCATTACGGCAAGCCGATGGACTGGACCGCGAAGAAGGCGGGCGAGGCGGAGGCCGTGCTGCGCAAGTGGCATGCCTTGGTTGAGGGCGTCGAGGCGGCGGCGCCGTCCGATGAGGTGATCGCGGCCCTTGCGGACGATCTGAACACGGCGGGCGCCATCTCGGTGCTGCACCGTCTGGCCGGGGCCGGGGAGGCCGCGGTGCTGAAGGGATCGGCGCAGATGATGGGCCTGCTGCTTCCGGAGATGGGCGACTGGGCCGCACTGCCGGCGGCGGACCTTTCGGGGCTGGCGGACAAACTGGCGGGGCTGCGGGCAACCGCGATGGAGACAAAGGACTTCGCCCCTGTCGATGCGCTCAAGGCGGCGCTGATCGCGGCGGGGGTCGAGGTGCGGATGTCCAAGGCGGGTGTCGAGCTGGTGCCCGGTGCGGGCTTCGATCCGGCGAAGCTGGACGGGCTGTGATCATGGCCGGGGGGATGCGCCTGCGGCGGGCGGGGCGGGGCTGTCTGCCCCCCTTGGACCGCGCTGCGGTCCAATTCCCCCCGAGGATATTTTGAAACAGTGGATGGGAGGGGCGCGTGATGCGGGAGAGGCTCTGGCTTTACGATACGACGCTGCGGGATGGACAGCAGACCCAGGGGGTGCAGTTCTCGACGCCGGAGAAGATCCGCATCGCCGAGGCGCTGGACCGGCTGGGCGTCGATTACATCGAGGGCGGCTGGCCCGGGGCGAACCCGACCGACAGCGCGTTCTTCGACGTGGCGCCCGAGACCCGGGCCCGGATGACGGCCTTCGGCATGACCAAGCGGGCCGGGCGCTCTGCCGCCAATGACGAGGTGCTGGCGGCGGTGATGAACGCGGGCACGGCCTCGGTCTGCCTCGTGGGCAAGACCCATGATTTCCACGTCACCGCGGCGCTGGGGATCGCGCTGGAGGAGAATGTCGAGAACATCCGCGCCTCCATCGCGCATATCGTGGCGCAGGGGCGCGAGGCGCTGTTCGACGCGGAGCATTTCTTTGACGGCTGGAAGGCCAACCGGGACTACGCCCTGACCTGCCTGCGGGCGGCGGAAGCGGCGGGGGCGCGGTGGATCGTGCTGTGTGATACCAATGGCGGCACGCTGCCCGCGGAGATCGGGCAGATCGTGTCGGAGGTGATCGCCGCGGGCATTCCGGGCGACCGGCTGGGGATCCATACCCACAATGACACCGCCAATGCGGTGGCGGGGTCGCTGGCGGCGGTGGATGCGGGCGCGCGCCAGATCCAGGGCACGCTGAACGGCCTGGGCGAACGCTGCGGCAACGCCAACCTCGTGACGCTGATCGCCACGCTGGCGCTGAAGGAGCCCTATGCCAGCCGCTTCGAGACCGGGGTGAGCCGCGCGGCGTTGCAGGGGCTGACGCTGCTGTCGCGGCAGCTGGATGACATTCTGAACCGCGTGCCGGTGAAACAGGCGCCCTTCGTCGGCTCCTCGGCCTTTGCCCACAAGGCGGGGCTTCATGCGAGCGCGATCATCAAGGACCCCTCGACCTACGAACATATCGACCCGGGGCTGGTGGGCAATGAGCGCATCATCCCGATGTCGAACCAGGCCGGGCAGAGCAACCTGCGCGCCCGGCTGGCCGACGCGGGCATCGTCGTGGAGAAGGGCGACCCGGCGCTCGGGCGGATCCTGACCGAAGTCAAGGCGCGCGAGGATCAGGGCTATACCTACGACAGCGCGCAGGCGAGCTTCGAGCTGTTGGCGCGCGGCGAACTGGGGCAGGCGCCCGCCTTCTTCGACGTGGAACGCTACAAGGTGACCGTGGAGCGGCGGCGCGACGACAAGGGCCGCTTGGTCACGCTCTCCGAGGCGGTCGTGGTGGTCTGGATCGACGGCGAGAAGCTGCTCTCGGTCTCAGAGAGCCTCGACGAGATGGGCACCGACCGGGGGCCGGTCAACGCGCTCTCCAAGGCGCTGTCGAAGGACCTGGGCCGCTACCAGGCGGTGATCGACGACATGCGGCTGGTCGACTTCAAGGTGCGCATCACCCAGGGCGGCACCGAGGCCGTGACGCGGGTCATCATCGACAGCGAGGATGGCGCGGGGCGGCGGTGGTCGACGGTGGGGGTCTCGGCGAACATCGTCGATGCCTCCTTCGAGGCGCTGCTGGACGCGGTGCGCTGGAAGCTGATGCGCGACTGCGCGGCGGCGCGGGCGGCGGAATAGGCACCTGCGCCGGGGCCCTTGTGCAGGGTCTCCTGCGGGGCGGGGGTTTTCCCCGCCCGCCGCAGGGGCTATCTGACGGCCAAGGCGGGCGCGATTGGCGCCCGCGACAGCCATCCGGAGGTCCGCGCGCGTGTCAGAACCCAAGTCCGAAACCGCCAGCGGGTTTTCCGAGGATCTGACCGCCTGTGCCGCGCTCGTGGAGCGGGGCGATGCGGAGCGGTTCCGCGTGGCCATGGCCGCGCCGGTGGCCGCGCGCGCCGTGCTCTTCCCGCTCTATGCCTTCAATATCGAGGTCAGTCGCGCGCCCTGGGTGACCAAGGAGCCGATGATCGCCGAGATGCGCCTGCAGTGGTGGCGCGACGCGCTGGAGGAGATCGCCTCGGGCGGGTTCGTGCGGCGCCACGAGGTCGTGACCCCGCTGGCGCTGGTGCTGGATGCGGAGGGCGCGCGGCTGCTCGACGGGCTGGTCGCCGCGCGGCGGTGGGATATCGAGAACGAACCCTTCACCGATGGGGCGGCCTTCACCGCCTACCTCGATGCCACCAGCGGGCATCTGACCTACGTGGCGGCCCGGGCGCTTGGCCCCGTGGACGAGGCGGTGGCGCGGGATGCGGGCTTTGCCCTCGGGCTGGCGAACTGGTTCCGGGCGATCCCGGACCTCGAGGCGGCGGGCAAGCGGCCCCTGCCGGACGGGCGGGCCCACGCGGTGCGCGACCTGGCGGACGAGGGGCTGAAGCGGTTGAAACGGGCGCGGGCCGGGCGGGCGCAGGTCGCGCCCGAGGCGCGTCCGGCGCTTGCGGGCGTGGGCGCGGCGGAGGCGGTGCTGCGGCAGGTGCGCGCGCGGCCCGGGGACGTGGCGGCGGGCGCCATCGCCGAGCGGCCGTTCCGGGCGCGGGCCGGGCTGGCGTGGCGCGTGGTCACGGGGCGCTGGTAGCGGACGGGGCAGCGAGACGCGGGACAATGGGCCCCGGATGCGCGGGTGTCGGCGCGCCGACGGGGCCGCCGACCGGCCGACAGGCCGGTGGGCAGATGGATAGTCAGACGGACACTCAGGCGGACACTTATACGGGCAAGGAGCAGGCGGATGCACGGCGAATACAAGGTTCACGGCGGCAAGCTGGTGGTGGCGGATCTGGAGGTCCGCGCCGGCAAGCTGGCGGAGGTGCAGATCACCGGGGATTTCTTCCTCGAACCGCCCGAGGCGCTCGACGATATCCGCGCCGCGCTGAACGGGTTGCCGGCGGAGACCGCACCCGAGGGGATCGAGGCGGCGGTGACGCGGGGCCTGCGCCCCGGTGCGGCGCTGATGGGCTTCTCGGCCCACGCGATCGCCATCGCCGTGCGCCGGGCGCTTGGCGTCAGCAAGTCGTGGCGTGATTTCGAATGGCAGGTGATCGACAGCGAGGCGGTGAGCCCGGCGATGCATCTGGCGCTCGATGACGTTCTGGCGCGCGAGGTCGCCGCGGGGCGGCGCGGGCCGACCCTGCGCTTCTGGGAATGGGAGCGGCCCGCGGTGGTGATCGGCAACTTCCAGTCGGTGAAGAACGAGGTCGACGAGGAGGCGGCCGCGCGGCTCGGCATCGGGATCGTGCGCCGGGTGACCGGTGGCGGGGCCATGCTGGTGGAGCCGGGCGCGACCATCACCTATTCGCTCTATGCGCCGGGGGAGCTGGTCTCGGACATGGACTTCGGGGCCTCCTATGCCTTCCTCGATCAATGGGTGCTGAAGGCGCTGAACGATCTGGGGATCGATGCGGTCTACAAGCCCCTGAACGACATCACCTCCTCCAAGGGCAAGATCGGCGGCGCGGCGCAGAAACGCTATGCCGGGGGCACGGTGCTGCATCACGTGACCATGGCCTATGACATGGATGCCGACGTGATGACGCAGGTCCTGCGGATCGGGCGCGAGAAGATCTCGGACAAGGGGATCACCTCGGCGGCGAAGCGGGTGGACCCGGTGCGCAGCCAGACCGGGATGGAGCGGCGCGATGTGATCGAGCGGATGAAGGCGACGTTCCACGACCTCTATGGTGGTGGCGTGGGGGCGATCACGGCCGAGGAATATGCCAAGGCCGAGGAATTGGCAGCGCAGAAGTTCGAGACGCGGGAGTGGCTCTATCACCTGCCGTGAGGCGGGGGCGCCCTGACGAGATCAAGCCAGCGAGCCGCCACGGGGAAACCTCTGGCGGCTTTTCCGTTGCTGACGAAAACACCTGCCCGGACGCCCCGCGCCCGGGCCGGGCCCGTCCCGCCCCTTGGGCGGGCGCGCTGCGCGCCCCCGGCGCTATCGCCCCCTTGCGGGCTCAAAGGCTCCGCCGGAGCCTTTGCAAGACGCCCCCCGGCCCCGGGGACGGGCGCGGCCCTCTGTTGCGGTCATGTTCGCGGCGGCGGGTGGTCTTGGCATGCATTTGGAAACCCCACGTGGCCTGAGGGGGAGGCTGGCAAGCGGAAAGGACATGCGGCTCATCCAGCCCTGAAGGCAACGACTGCCCGGGCGCGGCCCTCTGTCCGGCAGGGGCCTGCGCTATTGCGGGGCATCTTCAACGCCGCAGGCGCTTCGCCACCGTATAGCGCGTGACAACCCCGCGCCGCCGTGCCACCGATAGCCCACCACAGAAGGACGCCGCCCATGACCACGCCCCCCGTCACCTTCCGCGAGGCCACCGCCGCCGACGTGCCCGCCATCGTCGCCCTCCTCGCCGAGGACCTGCTGGGCGCGCAGCGCGAGAATGCGGAACCGGAGGTCTATGCCGCGGCCTTCGAGGCGATCCTCGCGCAGCCCCACAACCGGGTCTACGTGGGCGAGAGCGGGGGCGAGGTCGTCGCCTGCTACCAGCTGACCATCATCGCGAACCTCTCGCTCATGGCCTCGACCCGGGCCCAGCTCGAGGCGGTGCGCGTGGCCTCGAAGATGCGCGGGCAGAAGCTGGGGCAGGCGCTGATGGAGGACGTGGACCGGCGGGCCCGGGACGCGGGCGCGGCACTGGTGCAGTTCACCTCGAACAACGCCCGCAAGGACGCGCATCGCTTCTACGAGAGACTGGGCTATGCGCCCAGCCACGTGGGGTTCAAGAAGACCTTCTGAGCAGGGCGGGGGCGGGCGCCCCGGCGCGTCCTCAGAGCGCCTTGGGCCGGAAGGCCAGCCAGATCAGCGCGCCGCCCGCCAGCATCAGCATCGGTGCCATGGCCATGTTGACCGCGTTCCAGCCATCCACGGGTGAGCCGCCCGAACAGTTCATCAGCCCGCCGGAGGAGAAGGAGGCCAGCGTCACGCCGCCGAAGACGATGAGGTCGTTGAGGCCCTGCACCCGGCCGCGCTCCTCGGGCTTGTAGGCGCCCGCCAGCATGGTCGTCGCGCCGATGAAGCCGAAGTTCCAGCCGATGCCCAGCAGGATCAGCGCGCCGAAGAAGTTCTCCAGCTCGACCCCCTCCAGCGCCACCACGGCGGCCCCGGCGAGGATGACGAGCCCGCTGGCCATGATCTTGCGCACGCCGAAGCGGTTGATCAGGTGGCCGGTGAAGAACGACGGGATATACATCGCCAGCACGTGCGAGGAGACCACATTCGCCGCGTCGCCCTGCTGGAAACCGCAGCCCACGACGGCCAGCGGCGTCGAGGTCATCACGAGGTTCATCAGCGCATAAGAAACCATGGCCACGATGATTGCCACGGCGATCTTGGGCTCGGCCAGCAGCTCGCGCCGGGTCCGGCCCGCGGGGGCGTCGGCGGCGGGCTTGGGCGGCTTGGGAATGTCGAGGAAGGTGAAGAGCAGCGAGCCGAAGACGTTGATCGCGATCACGGCGAGGTAGGTGCCGAGGAAGGGGATCACCAGCGCCTCGGAGGTCACCTTGACCAGCTGTGGCCCGATGATCGCGGCCAGAAGCCCGCCCGCCATCACGTAGGAGATCGCCTTGGGGCGGAAGCTCTCGCTGGCGGTATCCGTCGCGGCGAAGCGGTAGAACCCCTGCGCCGACATGTAGATGCCGGTGAAGAGCGAGCCGAGGATGTAGATCCCGAAGGAGCCGGAGTAGAGCCCGTAGGCCCCGATGACCGAGCCCAGCACCCCGCCGCCCGCGCCGAGGAAGAAGCCCGCCTTGCGCCCGTATTTCTGCATGATCGCGGAAATCGGTGTCGCGGTCAGCATCGAGCCCAGGACGATCATCGTGATCGGCAGGGTCGCGAAACAGGGGTTGGAGGCCAGCGATTGCCCGGCCAGCCCGCCGATGGTGAAGATCATCGGCATCTGCGCGCCCATGATGGCCTGCGCCATCACGAGGATCACGACATTGCGCCGGGCGCGGGAATCGTCGGGGATGTAGGTGGTGCTGCTCATGCCCTCTGCCGTAGTGCCCGCCCTTGGGGCAGGCAAGATGACAAAAGGTTCATTTATGCACGTATGATCCTGTCACTTACGTGACTTCGGCAGGCTTTCCGCGTCCGAGGGGATCGAGGTTGCGGGGCGGCTCGCCGCGGAGCATCCCCTGCCAGTCAAGCACCTGACGCATCAGGACGGATTTGCCGACGCAGAGGATCGCGGGCGGCTCCATCCCGGCGGCCTCGATGTCGGACACGAGGGTGGAGAGCGTGCTTTCCAGCACCCGCTGGTCGGGTGTGGTGGCCTGCGAGACGACGGCCACCGGCTCCTGCGGATCGCGGCCCGCGGCGAGCAGTTCGGTGGCGATATGCTGCGCGTGTTTCATGCCCATGTAGATCACGATCACCTGGCTGCCGTCCGAGATCGCCTGCCAGTTCAGCGAACCGGTGGCCGCGCCGGTCTGGTCGTGTCCGGTGACGAAGGTGACGGACTGGTTCACGTCGCGGTGGGTGACGGGGATGCCTGCGTAGGCCAGCCCGCCTATACCTGCGCTGATGCCGGGAATGATCCGCACCGGCACGCCGTGCTGGACGAGGGTCTGGGCCTCTTCACCGCCGCGTCCGAAGACGAAGGGATCGCCGCCCTTGAGCCGCAGCACCCGCTTGCCCGCCCGCGCCAGGTCGACGAGGCGGAGCGAGATGTCCCTCTGCTTGGCCGAGGGCTTGCCGCCGCGCTTGCCGGCATAGATCATCTCGGCCTGCGGGGCCCAGGCGAGGATCTCCTCGTGGACGAGCGCATCGTAGACGACGACCTCCGCTTGGCGCAGGGCGTTGAGGGCGTGAAGCGTCAGCAGCCCCGGATCGCCGGGGCCCGCACCGCAGAGCCAGACCCAGCCGGGCGAGAGCTCCGGCCAGCCGTCGGCGAGGGGGGGCAGGGTGGTGGTCATGCCTGATATGTGGCGGGGCAGCGCGCGTCTGGCAAGGGTGTTACGTGCGGCGCGGTATGGCGCGCGGGGGAAAGCCGTCCGTCTTGGCTGCGGCCTGCGGGAAAATGTTGCGGGTCGCGGGGCGGTTTGGGCCGGGGTTGCGAATTTGGTCCGCGCAGAGCGATGCCGGACCTATTTGCGAGCCATGCCTCCGCCGAGAGCGGGCGCGCCGTCGCTGACCGCCGCGCCGGAGAAGGCCCCCCACTGCGCAACAAAAAAGGCCGGGTCTCCCCGGCCTTCCGTATGCGAACTGTCGGACCTGATCAGGCCTGGCCACCGGCGGGCTTGGGCGCTGCCGGGGCAGCGGGTGCCTTGCCCTTGGCCGAGAGCGGATCGTCCTGACGCTGGACCGAGCCCTCGAAGTGGGCGCCGCTTTCGATGGCGATCGTCTTGTGGATGATGTCGCCTTCCACCCGGGCGGTGGAGGTCAGGCGCACCTTGATGCCACGCACACGACCGATGATGCGGCCGTTGATCACCACGTCGTCGGCGGTGACTTCACCGCGGATCGTGGCGCCTTCGCCGATGGTCAGCAGGTGGGCGCGGATGTCGCCGTCAATCGTGCCCTCGACCTGGATGTCGCCGGTGGTCTTGAGGTTGCCGGTGATGTTCAGGTCCGAGGAGAGCACCGATGCCGGCGGCTTGGCCTTGGGCGCGGTGGGCTTGTAGTCGGAGGTCGGTGCAGGCTTGGGCGCGGGCGCTTCCGAGGCAGCCGGAGTGGCACCTTCAGTGGCTTTCGGGCCGGGCTCTTGGATTTTGCTCTTAGAAAACATCTCTCGCTGCCTTGATATATGTCATCGGATTGATGGCTTTACCGCCAATGCGCACCTCGTAGTGCAGATGCGGGCCGGTCACACGCCCGGATGCCCCCATATCACCGATACGGTCCCCGCGCGAGACCCTTTGTCCCTTCTGGACCCGGATACGGCTCATGTGTGCATAGCGCGTCTCGATTCCGAACTCATGCTGGATCTTCACGAGGCGACCATAACCCGAAGACCAGCCGGCGTGAATCACGACACCGTCACCGGTGGCATAGAGCGGCGTGCCCACGGGGCCCGCGAAGTCGACGCCCGCGTGCATCCGGCGGCCGCCGGTCTTGGGGTCGCGGCGGTAGCCGAAGTTGGAGGTGAAGCGGTAGTTGGCATGCACCGGGTTGGCGAAGGGCGCCTTCTCGGCGGCGATGCGGTAGAGGTTCAGCCGGTCGAGCTGGTTGAGGATCCGGTTCGCACGCGCGGCGTCGGGCGAGGGCTCCTCGCCCATGGTCGAGAGCGAGATCGGCGTCAGCGGGCCGCCCTGGCCGGAATAGCCGCGACGGACCTGGTTGATGATGCTGTCGGTGTTCATGCCCGCGTTGCGGAACATCTTGTCGAGCGGCGCGATCGAGACGGTCATCGCCTCTTCCAGCTGGCGGAAGATGGCGTCGTTCTGGTCGCGCATCAGGGCCAGTTCGGTGGCCATCTCGTCGGCGGCCAGCAGGGCGTCCTGTGCATCGTTGGAAATCGTGTCGCGCTCCACCGCGGTATCGGCGAGGGCGGAGGTCAGGAAGGACATGGTCGCGTCGTCCGGCGCGCCCTTGCCACCTGCGCCGCCACCGGCCTCGGCCATGGTCAGCTTCAGCTGGGCGGCCTCGTCGCGTGCGGTGTCGCGTTCCTTGACGGTCTTGCGCAGCGTGGACTGGATCACGCCGATCCCGGTCTCGAGCTCCCGCAGGCGGGTTTCGGAGGCGAGCAGCTGGGACTGCATCACGGAAATCTGGTCGAGGGCGGAGGTGAAGCGGTCCTGCGCGGCGAGCGCCTCGTCAGCGCGGGCATCGCGGTCCTCGGCCATGGCGTTCAGGCGTTCCTGGTAGATCGTCTGATCGCGCATCGCCTGGTCGCGGTAGTTGCCGGAGCCGATGCTGTCCATCAGCAGGATCGCCGTGGCGATGATCGCCCAGGCGACGACCGCGGCGCCCCCGGCAAAGGCCATCAGCTGCGTGCCGGGCTTCAGGCGGATGAACCGCGTGTCCGTGTCGGAGCGAAGGAAAAGTCGGCGTTCCGGAAAGTGACGCTCGAGCAGAGCGTGCATGCGAATTGCAAGACGTGTTCTCACGAAGACGTGTCCCTTTAGTCCCATCCCAAGACGCCTCAAATTACCCCAACGAGACGTTTCCGAAGGGTTTACCGGCCCCTCCGACACCGGGCAAGAATTTTGAGAGGCCGATTCGCAACACTGCACGGAATCTTGCCGATTGGGCGGGAACTTGCCGACGATCCTCTTGTGAATCGGCGAAAATTAGGTCTTGGCGCCGGTCAGGAGAGGTTTTCGGTTAACGGCCAGTAAAAGTCCGGCGGCAGCCCGGCTTCGGCCCGTTTCTCCTCGTTGAAGGGCGGGCGGAGCGGTCCGTGGAAGTATTTCCGGACCAGTTCGTGGAAGAACGGCTGCGGGTCGCGGTTCTCGCGGCCGCAGAGGAAGTGGAACCACTTGGAGCCATAGGCGACGTGGCCGACTTCCTCGGCATAGATCGTCTCCAGCGCCGCGATCGCACCGTCGTCACCGGCCTTGCGGAAGATCTCGATCATTCCCGGCGTCACGTCGAGGCCGCGCGCCTCCAGCACCATGGGCACCACGGCGAGACGGCCGAAGATGTCCTCCGCCGTGCCCTCGGCGGCGCGCCACATGCCGGCGTGGGCGGGCAGGGCGCCGTAGTGCGAACCGTTCGCCTCGAGGCAGTCGCACATCAGGTTGAAGTGCTTGCTCTCCTCGTCCGCCGCCTTGACCCAGTCGTCGTAGAAGCCGAGCGGCATGGGAACGTGGCCGAAGCGGGCGATGATGTCCCAGTGCAGGTCGACGGCGTTCAGCTCGATATGCGCCACCGCATGGAGGATCGCGCGGCGTCCCTCGGGCGTGCCGGGGCGGCGGCGGGGGACTTCGCGCGGGTCCAGCAACTCGGGCCTGTCGGGCCGCGAGGGGCGCATCGGCGGGTTGGCCGTGCCCACGGGCGGGGTGCCGCCGTCCTCGCGGGCGGCCCGCCAGAGGGCGGCATATTCATGCGAGAGCGCGGTCTTCTCCCGCCCACCGGCGGTGGTCAGAACGTCGACGGCCATTTCGGCCAGCGGTTTGGGCAGGTTGGTCACGTGGCGTCCCGGTCTTTGCTGTTTCCAAGTCGCGGGAGGCTACCACGGGCGGGGCGGGCTCTGCCAGCCCGCACCCTCGGGGGCGGTGCCCCTGCGGTCAGAGCGCCTTGACGGCCTCCAGCACCTCCTCGGCGTGGCCGGGGACCTTCACCTTGGGCCAGGCCCTGGCGATCTTGCCCTCGCCGTCGATCAGGAAGGTGGCGCGGGTGATGCCCATGAAGGTCTTGCCGTACATCTTTTTCTCGCCCCAGACGCCGTAGTCCTCGCAGACGGTGCCGTTCTCGTCCGACAGCAGCGTGGTGGCCAGCTCGTGCTTGGTCACGAACTTCTCGTGGCTGGCGACGCTGTCCTTGCTGACGCCCAGAAGCTGGGCACCCGCGGCCTCGAACTCCGCCCTCAAGGCGGTGAAATCCTTGTTCTCCGTGGTGCAGCCCGGCGTGTCGTCGCGCGGGTAGAAGAAGAGCACCACCGGTGCGGGCTTCAGCGCCGAGAGCGTCACCTCGCCGCCTCCGGCCTTGGGGAGGGTGAAATCCGGAGCGTTTTCGCCGACGTCGGGCATTGCGTTTGCCTTTCCTGTATCGTCCATGTGAGGAGGATATTAAGCTGCATGTGGCGAGAGAAAAGAGCGGTTGCACCAGAAGGTGCGCCCGTCCTCATGAACACCCTCGTCCCATGACCGACCCCGCCGCAGAGCGAACAGAGATGACACAGGCCCCGCCGCCGGCGCCGGAGCAGACCCCCGACGAGACGAGCCGCCCCCGCAGATCGCGGGGCCGCAAGGCCCTGCGCGGCGTGGGCGCGGGCTGTCTCGTCCTCTCGCTGTGCGTCCTTGCGGTGCTGGTGGGCCTGCTGCTGACCCGCGGGCGCACGATGGACGTGCCGCCCTGGGTCGAGGCACGGATCGAGCAGAAGATCAACGCCGGCCTGATGGGCGCCCATGTGGAGATTGCCGGGCTCGACCTCGTGGTGACGGACGACTGGCAGCCGCGTTTCCACCTGCGCGACCTCCGCCTGCGGGACCGGGCGGGGGCCGAGGTGCTGCTGTCGGACGTGGAAAGCACGCTGGCGCTGCGCCCGCTGCTGCAGGGGCGGCTGGCGCCCTACGGCATCTATGTCAACGGGGCGATGCTGCGGCTGCGGCGCAATGCGGAGGGGCGGTTCGACCTCGACATCGGGGGCGACGGCCGGTCCACCGATCTGGCCCAGACGATGCAGACCCTCGAAGACCTGCTGGCCGCGCCCGCCTTCGCCGACATGGGGCGGATCGAGGCGCGGGCGCTGACGCTGACCTACGAGGACGTGCCCTCGAACCGGACGTGGACGGTGGATGGCGGGCGCATCCTGCTGCAACGGCGGAACGCGGACCTGAGCCTGCGCGGCGATTTCGCCCTTCTCTCTGGACAGGACTATGCCACGACGCTTGGGATCTCCTACGACACCCGCATCGGCGAGGGCGGGGCGCGGCTGGCGGTGCAACTGGACGAGATGCCCGCCGCCGACATCGCCACCCAGAGCCCGGCCCTCGCGTGGCTGGCCGGGGTGCGGGCGCCGATTTCGGGCGCGCTGCGGGTCACCATCGACGAGCGCGGGCGGCTGGGGCCGCTGGTGGGGACGTTGCAGGCGGGGCAGGGCGTGATCCAGCCGACCGACACCGTCTCGCCCATTCCCTTCGACAGCGCGGTCTCCTACTTCCGCTATGATCCCGGCGCGCGGCGGCTGCGCTTCGACGAGCTTTCGGTGCAGAGCCCGTGGCTCTCGGCGCAGGCGGAGGGCGAGCTGCGGCTGCTGGGGGACAACCTGCTGCAACCCTCGACGATGACCGGGCAGCTGTCGCTGTCGAGCTTCGTGGCCAACCCGGCCGATCTCTATCCCGCGCCTGTCAGCCTCGACGCGGCCAAGCTCGACATCCGTCTCGCGCTCGATCCCTTCGAGGTCACGCTGGGGGACCTGAGCCTCGTGCACCGGGAAGACACGCTGCGCCTCTCCGGCTGGGCCCGGGCGCGGCCCGAGGGCTGGGACGTGAGCGTCAGCGGCGGCATGGGGCACCTGACGCCGGGCGACCTGCTGTCGTTCTGGCCCGCGGGGGTGAAGCCCAAGACGCGGGAGTGGATCGAGAGGAACATCGCTTCCGGCCAGATGCAGGACCTGCAACTGGGCCTGCGGTCGAAGCCGCAACAGAAGCCCGAGGTCTCGCTCGGGTTCAATTTCGCCGGGCTGACGGCGACCTTCATGAAGCACATGCCGCCGATCACCAACGGCATGGGGCACGCCACGCTGCAGGACAACCGCTTCGTCGTGGTGGCCGAGGGCGGCGAGGTGCGCGCGCCGCAGGGCGGGGTCGTGGGGGTGCGGGGCACCAGCTTCATCATCCCCGATGTGCGCATCAAGGGCGGCCCGGCCGAGGTGCGGCTTCAGACCGACAGCACGATCACCGCGGCGCTTGCCCTGCTGGACCGCGAGCCGCTGAACGTGATGCAGAAGGCGGGCAAGCCGGTGACGCTGGCCGACGGGCGGGTCAAGCTGGAGGGGCGGCTGAACTTCCCGCTCAAGAAGGGCACCCCGCCGAGCGAGGTGCACTACGACGTCAGCGGCCAGATGGCGAACCTGCGCAGCGAGGAGATCGTGCCGGGCCGGGTGCTGACGGCAAGCGCGCTCCGGATGACGGCGAACAATACGGCGCTGACGATCACCGGCACCGCCCGTCTGGGCGATGTGCCCGTGGGGGGCACATGGCGTGCCGAGATGGGAGACGACGCGGGCGGGCGCAGCCGGCTGGAGGGCTGGGTCGAACTCTCCGACCGGTTTGCCGACGAATTCCGCATCGGCCTGCCGCCGAATACCTTCTCGGGCCGCGGGCGGGGCGACGTGGAGATCGACCTCGCCAAGGGGCAGCCTGCGCAGTTCCGCCTGACCTCGGACCTCGCGGGGCTCGGCCTGCGGGTCGACAGCCTCGGCTGGTCGCTGAGCGAGGGCGGCACCGGGCAGCTGGCGGTGGCCGGGCGCCTCGGCGCGCCGCCGCAGGTCGACAGCCTGACGCTGCAGGCGCCGGGGCTGACCGCCGAAGGGTCGCTGCGGCTCGGCGCGGACGGGCAGCTGGCAGGCGGCACCTTCAACCGGGTCGCGGTGGGCGACTGGCTGCGCGGCACGGTGGAACTGCAGGGCCGGGGCGCGGGGCGCAAGCCGCTGGTGCTGGTGACCTCGGGCACGCTCGACATGCGGCGGCTGCCCACGGGGATGGGCAGCGGCGGCGCGGGCGGCGGGCAGGGCGGCGACAGCACGCCGGTCTCGCTGGCGCTGCAGGAACTGCGGATTTCCGATGCCATCGCGCTGACCGACTTCCGGGGCAATTTCACCACCCGGGGCGGGATGCAGGGCAGTTTCGAGGGTCGCATGAACGGCGGTGCCGCCGTCGCGGGCGAAGTGGTGCCGCAGGGCGGGCGCTCGGCGATCCGGCTGACGGCGCAGGACGCGGGCAGGGTCATGGCGGCCGCGGGGCTGATGAAACAGGGCCACGGCGGGCAGATGACCCTGACCCTGCGCCCGGTCACCGAGGCGGGCAGCTATGACGGCGACCTCCGGATCAAGGACCTCTGGATTCGCGATGCCCCCGCCATGGCGGAGTTGCTGAACGCGATCTCGGTCGTGGGCCTGCTGGAGCAGCTCTCGGGCGATGGCATCCTCTTCTCCGACGTCGAGGGCAAGTTCCGCCTGACCCCCGATCAGGTGATCGTGACGGAAAGCAGCGCCACCGGCGCCTCGATCGGGTTGTCGCTGGATGGATACTATGGCCTCAAGTCGCGCCGGATCGACATGCAGGGCGTGGTCTCGCCCTTCTACCTCGTGAACGGCGTCGGCTCGCTCCTGACCCGCAAGGGCGAGGGGCTGATCGGCTTCAACTACACCCTGAAGGGCACGGCGGATGCACCGCAGGTCTCGGTAAACCCGCTCTCGCTGTTGACGCCCGGCATGTTCCGCGAGATTTTCCGCCGTCCCGCGCCCAAGGTCTCGCAGTAGGGACCGGCGAGGGGTATGGCGGTGACGCCAGCCTTCGAAGGAGCCCGCCCGTGCAACTGTCCGATTTCGATTTCGATCTGCCCGAGAGCCTGATCGCCACGCGGCCCGCCAAGCCGCGGTCCTCCGCCCGCCTGCTGGTGGCCGAGGGCGACGCGATCACCGACGCGGTGGTGACGGACCTGCTGCAGTGGCTGCGCCCGGGAGACCGGCTGGTGCTGAACAACACCCGGGTGATTCCCGCGCGGCTGTCCGGTGTCCGCCACCGCGACGGCGAGGCGGGGCCGTCACAGTCGAAGATCGAGGTGACGCTGCTGGAGCCGCGGGCCGACGGGACATGGTCCGCGCTGCTGAAGCCGCTGCGCAAGATCCGCGAGGGCGAGGTGCTGGTCTTCTCCGACGCGCTCTCCGCCACGCTGACGGCGAAGGAGGAGGGGCAGGGGCTGCTGGCCTTCAACCTCGCGGGCGAGGATTTCGACGCGGCCCTCGCCGAGGCCGGCGCCATGCCGCTGCCGCCCTACATCGCCGCCAAGCGCGCGGCGGATGCGCAGGACAAGGAAGACTACCAGACGATCTTTGCCCGCCACGCGGGCGCCGTGGCCGCGCCGACGGCCTCGCTCCACTTCGACACGGCGCTGCTGCAACGCATCGTCGACATGGGCGTGGGCCTGACCGAGGTCACGCTCCACGTCGGCGCGGGCACCTTCCTGCCGGTGAAGGTGGAGGACGTGACCACCCACAAGATGCACGCCGAATGGGGGCAGGTGACCGAGCAGGCCGCGGCCGAGATCGCCGCCACCAAGGCCGCCGGGGGCCGGGTGATCCCCGTGGGCACCACTGCCCTGCGCCTGCTGGAAAGTGCGGCCCGGGCCAGCGGCCAGATCGCGGCCTGGGAGGGGGAGACCGACATCTTCATCTATCCCGGCTTCGACTTCCGCGTGGCCGATGCGCTGATGACGAATTTCCACCTGCCGAAATCCACCCTGATGATGCTCGTCTCGGCGCTCATGGGGCCGGAGCGGGTGAAGCGGATCTACGCCCATGCCGTCGAGGAAAACTACAGGTTTTTCTCGTATGGAGATGCCTCGCTGCTGATCCCCGCTTGATCGCGGGCCCGGCCCGTGCGACCGGGGAGGTGAAAGAGGAACGCGACGCCCGAGAGGTCGTTTTCAGCAAGCCCGGTGTCCGGCCTGCAGGGCCGTGTGGGCAGGAAGGACGAGATGCTACAGGTATTGGGCAGCGCGTGGGCGCTTCTGCTGGGTCTGATGCTGCTGATGGTCGGGAACGGCCTGCAGGGCACGCTGCTGGGTGTGCGGGGCGAGTTGGAGGGGTTCTCGACCTTCGAGATGTCGATCGTCATGTCGGCCTACTTCGCCGGCTTCCTTGGCGGCTCGCGCATGGCACCCGAGATGATCCGCCGGGTCGGCCACGTGCGGGTCTTCGCGGCGCTGGCCTCCTTCATCTCGGCGGTGCTGATCCTCTATCCGACCTTTGCCCATCCCGCCGCCTGGGCCATCGGGCGGGTTGTGATCGGCTTCTGCTTCTCGGGGGTCTACGTCACGGCGGAAAGCTGGCTGAACAACGCGGCCACCAACGAGAACCGCGGCAAGGCGCTGTCGCTCTACATGATCGTGCAGATGCTGGGCATCGTCTCGGCGCAGGGGCTGCTGCTGGTCGCGGATCCGTCGGGCTACGTGCTCTTCGTGATTCCCTCGGTGCTGGTCTCGATCTCCTTCGCGCCGATTCTCCTCTCGATCTCGCCCACGCCGGCGTTTGACACCACCAAGCCGATGTCGCTCAGGCAACTCTACGGCATCTCTCCGCTGAGCTGCGTGGGGGTCTTCATCCTCGGCGGGGCCTTCTCGGCCCAGTTCGGCATGGCCGCGGTCTATGGCGGGCAGGCGGGTCTGAGCCTGCCGCAGATCTCCATGTTCATCGCGGCCTTCTATGTCGGCGCGACCATTGCCCAGTACCCGCTGGGGTGGCTGTCGGACCGGATGGACCGGCGCCAGCTGATCCTGATCGTGGCGGCCGTGGGCGGCGTGGGGGCGATCCTCGCGATGCTGGCGGGCAGCAGCTTCATCGCCCTCCTGCTGGCGGCGATGATCGTGGGTGGCACGTCCAACCCTCTCTATTCGCTGCTGATTTCCTACGCGAACGACTTCCTCCAGCCCGAGGACATGGCCGCGGCCTCCGGGGGCATCCTGTTCATGAACGGGCTTGGCGCCATCGCAGGACCGCTGATCACCGGCTGGATCATGACCGCCTTCGGGCCCTCCGGTTTCTGGCTGTTCATCGCGGTCCTGCTGCTCGCCATGGCGGCCTACGCGGGCTACCGGATGACCCAGCGACCCGCGCCGACCTCGGACTTCAGCGGGGCCTATACGCCGGTCATGATGTCCGCCACGTCGGTCGCGGTGGAAGCCGCACAGGAGTGGGTGATCGAAACCGCGCAGGAGGAAGAAGCGCAAGCGCAGGAGGCAGCGGATCGCCTGTGATCGCTAACGTCTTGTCAGACCACGAATTCCCCCTGTTGCGAATATAAAACTTATGTAACGATGGGGGCAGGTGCGACAGAGACCACAGGAGGATCCCCCATGGTTGCCCCGCGAGACATCCTGAACTTCTGGCTGGACGAGGTAGGACCCTCGGGCTGGTACGAGGCCTCGGATGCCCTTGATCAGGAAATCCGCGACAAGTTCGGCGACGCCTGGCAGGCCGCCGCCGATGGCGCTTATGGCTTCTGGCTGACGCACCCGAACGGTGCGCTCGCCTATGTCATCCTGATGGACCAGTTTCCCCGCAACATGTTCCGCGGCGAGGGCAAGGCCTTCGCGACCGACGGCGTGGCGCTTGCGGCGGCGAAGCTCTCCATCGACAACGGCTGGGACCTCAAGGTCGAGGAACCGGCGCGGCAGTTCTTCTACCTGCCGCTGATGCACAGCGAGAGCCTCTGTGATCAGGATCGCTGCGTGCGCCTGATGGCGGAACGGATGCCGATGACCGGCGAGCCGAACCTGCTGCACGCCAAGGCCCACCGCGAGGTGATCCGCAAGTTCGGCCGTTTCCCCTACCGCAGCGAGGCGCTGGAGCGCAGCGTCACCAAGCCGGAACAGGCCTTCCTCGACCAGGGCGGCTACGGCGCGACGATCCGGCAGCTTCAGGCGGCGGAATAAGGCCGTGCAACAGGCGGGGACGGGGACATAACCGTCCCGCATTTCAACGGATTACAGAAGGCCTCGCGGCAATACGCTGCGGGGCCTTTTTGCTGCGTTGAAGGGCTTTCCAAAATAGTTTAACGTCAAACTATCTTGCGGAACGGAGGGGGCCATGGCCACCAAATCTTATGACATGATCGTAATCGGAGCAGGTCCGGGCGGCTATGTGGCGGCGATCCGCGCAGCACAGCTGGGCCTGAAGACCTGCATCGTGGAACGCGAAAACCTCGGCGGCATCTGCCTGAACTGGGGCTGCATTCCGACCAAGGCGCTGCTGCGCTCGGCCGAGGTCTTCCACATGATGGAGCGGGCCAAGGACTACGGGCTCTCCGCCGACAAGATCGGCTATGACCTCGACGCCGTGGTGAACCGCTCGCGCGGGGTCGCCAAGCAGATGGAAGGCGGGGTCAAGCACCTGCTTAAGAAGAACAAGGTCGAGGTCGTCATGGGCGAGGCGAGCCTGCCCGCCAAGGGCAAGGTCTCGGTCAAGACCGACAAGGGCACCGAGGAGCTGACCGCCAAGGCCATCGTTCTGGCGACCGGCGCGCGGGCCCGCGAACTGCCCGGCCTCGAGGCGGACGGCGACCTGGTCTGGACCTACCGCCACGCGCTGAAACCCTCCCGGATGCCCAAGAAGCTGCTGGTCATCGGCTCGGGCGCCATCGGCATCGAATTCGCCAGCTTCTACAACACGCTCGGCGCCGACACGACCGTGGTCGAGGTGATGGACCGCGTGCTGCCCGTCGAGGATGCGGAGATCTCCGCCTTCGCCAAGAAGCAGTTCGTCAAGCAGGGCATGAAGATCATGGAGAAAGCCATGGTCAAGAAGCTCGACCGCGCCAAGGGCAAGGTCACCGCGCATATCGAGGTGGGCGGCAAGGTCGAGACGCAGGAGTTCGACACGGTCATCTCGGCCGTCGGCATCGTCGGCAACGTCGAGGGGCTGGGGCTCGAGGGTCTGGGCGTCAAGGTGGACCGCACCCATGTCGTCACGGATGAATTCTGCCGGACCGGCGTCGAGAGGCTCTATGCCATCGGCGACATCGCCGGCGCACCCTGGCTGGCGCACAAGGCCAGCCACGAGGGCGTCATGGTGGCGGAACTGGTCGCGGGCGGCCATCCGCATCCGATCAAGCCGGGCTCCATCGCGGGCTGCACCTACTGCCATCCGCAGGTGGCCTCCGTCGGCATGACCGAGGCCAAGGCCAAGGACGCGGGGTACGAGGTGAAGGTCGGCAAGTTCCCCTTCATCGGCAACGGCAAGGCTGTGGCCCTGGGCGAGCCCGATGGCATGGTGAAGACCGTCTTCGATGCCAAGACCGGCGAGTTGCTGGGCGCCCACATGGTCGGCGCGGAAGTGACCGAGCTGATTCAGGGCTATGTCATCGGCCGCCAGCTGGAGACCACGGAAGAGGACCTGATGCACACGGTCTTCCCGCACCCCACGCTGTCTGAGATGATGCACGAGTCCGTGCTCGACGCCTACGGTCGCGCGATCCACTTCTGATCGCTGCCGCCGCAAAAGGCGCCCAAGAATTTTCGAAAATTCTTGGGAAAATTCTTCGAAGAATTTTCCGCGCTCGCCTCGGCGGGCGCGGTTTCGTCTCTAGCGGTGGTCAAACCTTCACGACCTGTCCCCCGGCCCGCGCCCAGTGCCCCAGCCCGCCGATGTTGTGCACGTCGCGGTAGCCCAGCCGGTCCAGCACCCGCACCGCCGAGGCAGACCGGCCGCCGGAGGCGCAGTAGACCGCCACGGTCTTCTCCGGCGAGATCTGGGGCAGGTGGTCGGGGTGGGCGGGATCGGCCCGGAAGGCCAGCATCATCAGCGGCACATGCACCGAACCGGCGGCCTGGCCGGTTTCTGCCACTTCCGCAGACTCGCGCACGTCGATCACCACGACCTCGCCTGTCGCCACCCCGCGGATCGCCTCGGCGGCGGAAAAGCGGTGGCGGGCATTGCCTTTAAGAAATCCGAACATATCTGTCCCTCGCCCGGGCCTCATGCCCGATGCGGCAGAAATAGCATTCATGACTTTGAATGTGAATGGGGCGGTGCAAATGTTCCGCCTTCGTTCTCATTTTTCGGTTGGACGCCGGGCCGCGCTCTATTAAGTTTTCGGCAATACCCCCCGGGAGTCTGTCATGGCGGATCTGAAGAAGATCGAAGTGCGCGGCGCGCGCGAGCACAATCTGAAGGGCATCGACGTGGATATCCCGCGCGACCAGCTGGTGGTGATCACCGGCCTGTCGGGCTCGGGCAAGTCCTCTCTGGCCTTCGACACGATCTATGCCGAAGGGCAGCGGCGCTATGTCGAGAGCCTCTCGGCCTATGCGCGGCAGTTCCTCGACATGATGGAAAAGCCCGACGTGGATCATATCAGCGGCCTCAGCCCCGCGATCTCGATCGAGCAGAAGACCACGTCGAAGAACCCGCGCTCCACCGTGGGCACGGTGACCGAGATCTATGACTACCTGCGCCTGCTCTTCGCCCGTGCGGGCACGCCCTACAGCCCCGCCACCGGCCTGCCCATCGAGGCGCAGCAGGTGCAGGACATGGTCGATATCGTCATGGCCATGGAGGAGGGCACCCGCGGCTACCTTCTGGCCCCCATGGTGCGCGACCGGAAGGGCGAGTACCGCAAGGAATTCCTCGAGCTGCGCAAGCAGGGCTTCCAGCGGGTGAAGGTGGATGGCGAGTTCTACGAACTCGACGAGCCGCCGACGCTGGACAAGAAGTTCCGCCACAACATCGACGTCGTGGTGGACCGGATCGTTGTGCGCGAGGGGATGGAAACCCGCCTCGCCGACAGTTTCCGCACCGCGCTCGACCTCGCCGACGGGATCGCGATCCTCGAAACCGCCCCGCGCGAGGGCGATCCCGAGCGCACGACCTTCTCCGAGAATTTCGCCTGCCCGGTCAGCGGCTTCACCATCCCCGAGATCGAACCGCGGCTGTTCTCCTTCAACGCGCCCTTCGGGGCCTGCCCGGAGTGCGACGGCCTCGGCGTGGAGCTCTTCTTCGACGAGCGCCTCGTGGTGCCCGACCAGACGCTGAAGATCGCCGACGGGGCGCTCGCGCCGTGGCGCAAGGGCAAGTCGCCCTATTTCCTCCAGACCATCGAGGCCATTGCCAAGCACTACGAGTTCAAGAAGAACGCCCGCTGGAAGGACCTGCCCGCGCACGTCCAGCAGGTCTTCCTCTATGGCTCCAACGGCGAGGAGATCGATTTCCGCTACGACGAGGGCGGGCGGGTCTACACGGTTTCGCGGCCCTTCGAGGGCGTGATCCCGAACATGGAGCGCCGCTACCGCGAGACCGACAGCAACTGGGTCCGCGAGGAATTCGAGCGCTATCAGAACAACCGGCCCTGTGGTGCCTGCGACGGCTATCGCCTGAAGCCCGAGGCGCTCGCGGTCAAGATCGCGGGCGTCCACATCGGGCAGGTGGTGCAGATGTCGATCCGCGAGGCCCATGCCTGGTGCGAGACGGTGCCCGCCAGCCTGACCTCGCAGAAGAACGAGATCGCCCGCGCCATCCTCAAGGAAATCCGCGAGCGCCTCGGCTTCCTGAACAATGTCGGCCTCGACTACCTCAGCATGTCGCGCGCCTCGGGCACGCTGTCCGGCGGTGAGAGCCAGCGTATCCGGCTCGCCTCGCAGATCGGCAGCGGGTTGACCGGGGTGCTCTACGTCCTCGACGAACCCTCCATCGGCCTGCACCAGCGGGACAACGGGCGGCTTCTGGATACGCTGAAGAACCTGCGCGATCAGGGCAACTCGGTCCTCGTGGTGGAACACGACGAAGAGGCGATCCGCGAGGCGGATTACGTCTTCGACATCGGTCCCGGGGCTGGTGTCCACGGTGGGCAGGTGGTGGCACAGGGCACGCCGGCCGAGATCTGCGAGGACCCGGCCTCGATGACCGGGCAATACCTGTCGGGCAAGCGCGAGATCGCCGTGCCCGCCGAACGGCGCAAGGGCAACGGCAAGGCGATCACCGTGGTCAAGGCCACCGGCAACAACCTCAAGGAGGTGACGGCCGAGTTTCCCCTTGGCAAGTTCGTCTGCGTCAGCGGCGTGTCCGGCGGCGGCAAGTCGACCCTGACGCTGGAGACCCTGTTCAAGACCGCCTCCATGCGGCTCAACGGCGCGCGGCAGACGCCTGCGCCCTGCGAGACCGTGAAAGGGCTGGAGCTGCTCGACAAGGTCATCGACATCGACCAGCGGCCCATCGGGCGCACGCCCCGGTCGAACCCGGCCACCTATACCGGGGCCTTCACGCCGATCCGCGACTGGTTCGCGGGCCTGCCGGAGGCCAAGGCGCGCGGCTACAAGCCGGGCCGCTTCTCCTTCAACGTGAAGGGCGGGCGCTGCGAGGCCTGTCAGGGGGACGGTGTCATCAAGATCGAGATGCACTTCCTGCCCGACGTCTATGTCACCTGCGAGACCTGCAACGGCGCGCGCTACAACCGCGAGACGCTGGAGGTGAAGTTCAAGGGCAAGTCCATCGCCGACGTGCTGGAGATGACCGTCGAGGATGCGCAGGAGTTCTTCCAGGCGGTGCCGAGCATCCGCGAGAAGATGGATGCGCTGATGCGCGTGGGCCTCGGGTACATCAAGGTGGGCCAGCAGGCCACGACGCTCTCGGGCGGCGAGGCGCAGCGGGTGAAACTGTCCAAGGAACTGGCGCGCCGCTCGACCGGCAAGACGCTCTATATCCTCGACGAGCCGACCACGGGCCTGCACTTCGAGGACGTGCGCAAGCTGCTGGAAGTGCTGCACGAACTGGTGGATCAGGGCAATACGGTGGTGGTGATCGAGCATAACCTCGACGTCATCAAGACCGCCGACTGGATCATCGACATCGGCCCCGAGGGCGGCGATGGCGGTGGCCAGATCGTGGCCGAAGGCACGCCCGAGGAGGTCGCCAAGGTCGAGCGCAGCCACACCGGGCGCTACCTGATCGACATGCTCAAGCCGCGCAAGGTCGCGGCGGAATGACGAAACGGCCCGCCTTGGCGGGCCGTTTTCGCATGGAGGGATGGGGACGGCGGTTTGCAGGCCGGGCCCGGGCCAGAGGCGCACCCGTCAGTGGGGGACGGCTCTGCTGTGCGGGTTCAGAACGCGGCGTTGGTCTGGTCCGTCACGCGCTCCAGCACTTCGCGGCTGTGGATCATGACGCGGTAGACCTCCCCCTCGACCCGGAAATAGGCCCAGCCGTCCTGCGGCGCGGGCAGGCCGTAGCGCTCGGTGTTCAGCAGGATCATGTATTGATCGGGCAGGGTACTTCCGGGCGCGAGGACAGGTCCACGGGCCCCGGTGGGGCGCTGTGGCGTGTTGTAGGGGCGAGGCACCGCGGGAACCAGCCGCGCGCCGCCCGCGATGCTGCGCACCTGCGGCAGCGCCTCCCGCGTCCCGCCGCCAGCCTGCCCGGCACTGCTTTCGCTGAAACCCGGCGCCACATTGGCGCTGTCCGCCGTCACACAGCGGGCGCCCGCAAGTTCCATCCGGCAAGCCGCTGCGGGACCGGCCCACAGGAGGAGGGCTGGCAGCAGCGGCAGGACAAGACGGGTCGGGGACATCGGGCAAACTCCGGTTGGGTCCAGTGTGGCCCGAGTCGCGGGCCTCGGCAAGCGAGCGGCGCCGGGTGGGGCGTGCTGAGGTGCTCTGGCCTTAGGACCGGGCAGAAGCCTCCTCATCGGGCCTCCTGATCCGGGCGTTGCACAGACCGAGATCTGGCCGATGATCCGGGCCCAAGCCAGCCCGGAGGGCGCGACCGGAGGCATGAAAGAGCCCGGCACCGCGTAGGCGCCGGGCTGGAACGGCAGGTCAGGGCTTGCTGGCCTGACTTATCGGACTTGGCTTATCGGGCCAGTCTTATTGGGACAGGATGCCCGCAAGACCCATCAGGGCGACGATTTCCATCGTGTCGCGGTCGAGCCGGAACAGCTGGTTGTCATCGCGGTAATAGCGGTAGTTCGGGTCCAGACCGTAGCGGCCCGGATCGCGGATCACGACGTAGTCGCCCCGGTCGGGATAGAACCGGTCGCCCACGTGATAGCGATCGACGCGGACGTAATCGCGGTCGTCACGGCGTTCCTCGTAGCGGCGCACCTCGTGGCGCGGCGCCTGTTTCTTGGCGAGGCCCGGCGGGTTGCAGCCGTTGCCCTTCTTGGCAAGCCCCGGCGGGCAGCCATTGCCTTTGACGTTGATCGCCAGGGTCTGCAGCGTCTCGGCGGCGGTGCTCCACGGGCTGGCCGAGGCGGCCATGGGAAGGGCGAGGCCACTGGCAAGGGTGACCAGGGCGGCAGCTTTGGTCATGCGGTTCATGGAAGTCTCTCCTTCAATGTCTTGGCGATTTAACCCGCCAAACCGGGGGAGGTTCCAGAACCGACGCAGGCGAGCCCGGCGCCGGGCAGGTTTCCGCCGGGCGTCCCGGAGAGCTGCCGCCGTCCAAGTCCCGTCTCTCAGCGCCTGTCCAGCGGGCAGGTGTTGATGCCGAGGATCGTGTAGAGCGGGCAGGAGCCCATCAGCCCCGTGATCAGCGGGACGACCCCGATCAGGAAGATCCAGGCATAGGCCCAGCTGCTGAGGAAGAAGGCCGCGATCAGCGCCAGCCCCACCACCACGCGGATCACCCGATCCGCCGTTCCTTCGTTCTTGGCAAACATCTCAGGTCCTTTCCGGCGTCCTCCGCCGACACATAAGGAAACTAGTATATGTTTACCACGACGCGGGGCTGACTGTCTGCGGCAAATTGGCCGGCAGGATGGCGTGACTGTAGTGCCGGACAATGCGCCGGGGGCAGGGCAGGCGCGGGGGCCGCGCCTGCCGTTCGATCGGGTCAGGTTATCCCCGGTGCCGGGACTCGAAGCGCGGCAGCATGGCCGAGAAATCGCGCCCCTTGCCGTCTTCCTCCTCGACGAAGGTGGCGTAGAGCGCGGCGGCGGCGGCCCCCATGGGGGTATCCGCATCGGCGGCCTCGGCGGCCTGCTGGCTCAGCCGCAGGTCTTTCAGCATCAGCTCGGCTGCGAAACCGGGGGTGTAGCCATTGTCCGCCGGGCTTTGCGGGCCGACGCCGGGGGCCGGGCAATAGGCATTCATGGTCCAGCTGTAGCCCGAGGAAGTCGAAACCACGTCGAACATCGCCTGCCGGTCCAGCCCCAGCTTGTCGGCGAGGGCAAAGGCCTCGCAGGTGGCGATCATGGTGACGCCAAGGATCATGTTGTTGCAGATCTTGGCGGCCTGCCCGTTGCCCGAGGGGCCGCAGTGCACCGCCTTCTGGCCCATGATGTCGAAGAGCGGCCTGGCGATGGCAAAGGCATCCTCGGTGCCGCCGACCATGAAGGTCAGCGTGCCCGCCTGCGCCCCGCCGATCCCGCCCGAAACCGGGGCGTCCAGCGCCTTCAGCCCGGCTGCCATGGCGTCCTCCGCCACGGCGCGGGCGCTTTCCACGTCCACGGTGGAGCAGTCCAGCAGCACTGCGCCCGCCTGCATCGCGGGGATCACCTCTGCCGCCACGCTGCGCAGGATGTCGCCGTTGGGCAGCATGGTGATCACCACGTCCTGCCCGGTGGCGGCCGCTGCGGCCGAGCCTGCGGTGGCCGCGCCCTCCACGGTGATCGCCGCGGTGTCGAAGCCGGTCACCTCGTGGCCTGCCTTGACGAGATTGGCCGCCATGGGCGCGCCCATGTTCCCCAGCCCGATAAATCCGATCTTCATGTTGTCCTCCCTTGATCCCGTCCTGAATGCGTCCCGCACGCCGGTCCTGAAGACCGTGGCCCGGCTCTCCCCCGGGGCCGGCGGTTCAGATCGCCAGCTCCGCCTCCAGCGGGGCCAATAGCGCCGCGCCGGCGCCGGGCGGCAGGCTGTCGATGCTGTTGCGCCACTGCGGGTTGCGGTCCTTGTCGATGAGCTGCGCCCGCACGCCCTCCAGGAAATCGCCTTCGCGGAGAGAGCGGTAGGTGGCGCGGTATTCGAGCGCGAGCGCCTCGCGCACGCTGTGGCCGCGCTGCAGCTCCAGCAGGGCGAGCGTCGTGTCCATGGCGAGGGGCGAATTGCGCCGGATCGCCTTGGCCGTGCCCTCGGCCAGGGGGCCGTCGGAGGCGGTGACCTGCGCGAGGATCGTGGGCAGATCACCGCCGAGGGTCGCATCCATCCAGGGCTGCTCTGCCGCCAGCGGACCGGCGGGCGGCACCTGAGCTGCGTCCCGTACGTCATTGACTTCGCCGCTGTCTTCCAGCGCCGCGATGACGCCGGGCCATGTGCTTTCGGGGATGAAGAGATCGGCAAAGCCCGCGTGGATCGCATCCCCCGGACCCATCCGCCCTGCGGTGAGCGCGAGGTAGCGGCCCATCAGCCCCGGCGCATTGGCCAGCAGAAGCGAGCCGCCCACGTCGGGGATCAGCCCGATCCCGACCTCGGGCATGGCCATCTGCGTCGTCTCCCCCACGATGCGGTGCGAGACGTGACAGCCAAGCCCCACGCCGCCGCCCATGACGAAGCCCTGCATCAGCGCCACGATGGGCTTGGGATACTCGGCCAGCTTGGCGTTCAGCCGGTATTCGTCGCGCCAGAAACCGCAGCCGTAGTCGTAATCGCCCGCTGTTCCACGACGGTGGATCTCGGCCACGTCGCCGCCTGCGCAGAAGGCGCGGTCGCCCTCGGCATCGATCACCACGACGGCGACGCTGTCATCCGCGGCCCAGGCGTCCAGCGCCGCCTCGATGTCGAGGCACATCTGCCAGCTTAGCGCGTTCAGCGCCTTGGGCCGGGTCAGGGTGATCCGCCCGGCGCGACCCGCGGTGCGGATGTTCAGATCGGGGGTGGTCTCGGTCATGTCTCAGCGCTCCGCCAGTAGGGTGCGGGCCGTGATGACGCGCATGATCTCGTTCGTGCCTTCGAGGATTTCATGCACGCGCAGGTCACGGACCAGTTTCTCGATACCGTAGTCCGAGAGGTAGCCGTATCCACCATGCAGCTGCAGGCAGGTATTCGCCACCTGGCTGCCCGCCTCGGTCACGAAGGCCTTGGCCATGGCACAGAACTTGGTGGCGTCGGGGCTCTTCTGGTCCAGTTTCCACGCCGCCTGCCGCAGCAGGACGCGGGCGGCCTGAAGCTGGATTTCCATGTCCGCCAGCTTGAACTGGAGCGCCTGGAACTGGTCGATGCTCTGCCCGAAGGCCTTGCGTTCGCCCATGTAGGTGAGCGTCTTGTCCAGCGCGGCCTGTGCGCCGCCGATGGAACAGGCGGAGATGTTCAGACGGCCGCCATCCAGCCCCATCATCGCATATTTGAAACCCGAGCCCTCTTCTCCGACCAGATTGCCGGCCGGAATGTCGCAATTGTCAAACTGGACCTGCCGGGTCGGCTGGGCCTTCCAGCCCATTTTCTGCTCCAGCCCGCCGAAGGAAAGCCCCTCGGTGCCCGCCGGCACGTAGAGCGTGGAGACCCCGCGCGGGCCGTCGCCCCCTGTGCGGGCCATGACGACGTAGCCGTCGGAATATCCCCCGCCAGAGATGAAGGCCTTGGTCCCGTTCAGGCGGTACCCGCCCTGAACCGCCTCGGCCCGGGTCTTCAGCGCCGCCGCGTCGGAGCCCGATCCCGGCTCCGTCAGGCAGTAGGAGAGCACGGTCTCCATCGAGATGACGCCGGGCAGCACCCGGGCGCGCAACTCCTCCGAGGCGAAGCTGTCGAGCATCCGGGCGCACATGTTGTGGATCGAGAGGAAGGCCGCCACGGCCGGGCAGGCCATGGAGAGCGCCTCGAAGACCAGCGTGGCATCCAGCCGGCCGAGACCCGCGCCGCCGTTCTCCTCGCTGACGTAGAGCCCGCCGAAGCCCAGGGCCCCCACCTCGGGCCAGAGGCTCTTGGGGATGTCGCCCTCGGCCTCCCACTGCGCCGCATGGGGCGCGATGCGGTCCTGCCCGAAGGCATAGGCCATGTCGAAAATGGCCTGCTGTTCCTCGCTGAGTGCGAAATCCATGAAATCTCCTCCTCCCTGACCGGCCCGTGCAGGCCGGGCCCGACGCGCCGGGCCTCCCAACCCTCGCGTCTAAAATGGCGCCGCGCGATGCGGCAGATCCGCCGGGCCGGTGCCCTTGGATCACGCGGCCCCCGCGACGGGGGCCGGCTCAGACCGGCTGTTCCACCAGTTCCGCGACGGAGCGTTCGGGCAGGCCCAGCATCTCCAGCGCGTCTTCCTCGCTCTGCACCACGCGGTGCAGCATGCCCGGTATCCCGTCCCAGCTGCGCAGGATCATGGCCACCAGTTTCAGCGACATGAGGCTCGGGCAGATATAGACCAGCGGCGTGGCGTTCGGCGCGGGGCGGAACACGTCGACCTTGCGGGCATGGACCTTCATCACCTCCACGTGCTGCGCCTGAAACCCGGTGACGGCGCTGAGATCGATCAACTGGCGGATCTCGGGGTGGCCGTCCGGGTCATTCATGAAGTCGGCGAGCGCCGCCATGCTGTCCTCGGGGCGGACGAAGCCGCTGAAACGGACGTAGACGAGGTCGCGGCGCGGAAAGATCTGATAGGTGACAGGCATGGCATCAGGGTCCGGTGGAGGCCGGGAAACCCGGCCCTCACCAACCTGTGTACCAGCCCGGGGACCTTAGTCCATGGCCTTGAAGTTGAACTCGCCGCCTTCCTTGATGCCCGAGGGCCAGCGGGAGGTGACCGTCTTCGTCCGTGTATAGAATTTGATCGAATCCGGGCCGTGCTGGTTCAGGTCGCCGAAGGCCGATTTCTTCCAGCCGCCGAAGGTGTGGTAGGCCAGCGGCACCGGGATCGGCACGTTGATGCCCACCATGCCGATGTTGATCCGGCTGGCGAAGTCGCGGGCCGCATCCCCGTCACGGGTGAAGATCGCGGTGCCGTTGCCCATCTCGTGGTCCATGGCCAGGCCGATGGCCTCTTCGTAGGAGCCCGCGCGCACGGTCGAGAGGACCGGGCCGAAGATCTCCTGCTTGTAGATGTCCATGTCGGGCGTGACATTGTCGAAGAGGTGCGGGCCGACGAAGAAGCCGTCCTCGTAGCCTTGCAGCGAGAAGTCGCGGCCGTCGATCACCAGCTTGGCGCCCTGATCCACGCCCGACTGCACGAGGCCGAGGATCTTCTCCTTGGCGGCAGCGGTCACCACGGGGCCGTAGTCCACGTCCTTGCCGGCGGTGTAGGGGCCGACCTTCAGTTTCTCGATGCGGGGCACGAGGGCCTCGATCAGGCGGTCCGCGGTCTCTTCGCCCACGGGGACGGCCACGGAGATCGCCATGCAGCGTTCACCAGCCGCACCGTAGCCCGCGCCCACGAGCGCGTCTGCCGCCTGATCCATGTCCGCGTCGGGCATGATGATCATGTGGTTCTTGGCGCCGCCGAAGCATTGCACGCGCTTGCCGTTGGAGCAGCCGCGGCCATAGATGTATTCCGCGATCGGGGTGGAGCCCACGAAGCCGATCGACTGGATCACCGGGTGATCGAGGATCGCGTCCACGGCTTCCTTGTCGCCGTTGACGACCTGAAGGATGCCCTTGGGGGCGCCGGCCTCTTCCAGCAGTTCCGCCAGCATCATCGGGCAGGAGGGGGCGCGTTCGGAGGGCTTGAGGATGAAGGCGTTGCCGCAGACGATGGCGGGCGCGAACATCCACATCGGGATCATGGCCGGGAAGTTGAACGGCGTGATGCCCGCGCTGACACCCAGCGGCTGGCGCATGGAGTACATGTCGATGCCCGGGCCCGCGCCGTCGGTGTATTCGCCCTTCAGCAGGTGCGGCGCGCCGATGCAGAACTCGACCACTTCGAGGCCGCGCTGCACGTCACCGGCGGCGTCGGGCAGGGTCTTGCCGTGTTCGCGGCTGATCGCCTCGGCCAGCTTGTCCATGTCGCGGTTCAGCAGGTCGACGAACTTCATCATGACCCGTGCGCGGCGCTGCGGGTTCACCGCGGCCCATGCGATCTGTGCCTCGGCAGCAATCTCGACGGCCTTGCCGATCTCCTCGGTCGAGGCCAGCGGCAGCTTGCCCTGCACTTCGCCCGTGGCGGGGTTGTAGACGTCTGCGAAGCGGCCCGAGGTGCCCTTCACATGGGCGCCTCCGATGAAATGGGTGAATTCGGTCATGGGTACCTCCGTGAATTTGCGGGCACGTTAGACTTGCAAAATTCACGGGAAAAGAGGCAAGTCTCCAAATCAGTTTTGCAAAAATGCAAAGGTCGAGGTCATGCACTGGGACGATCTGAAGGTATTCCTTGCCGTTGCGCGGGGCGAGAGCCTGTCGGCGGCAGGCCAGCGGCTCAAGATCGATCCGGCCACGGCGGGGCGCCGCGTGCAGCGGTTGGAGGAGGACCTCGGTGCGGCGCTCTTTGCCCGCTCGCCGCAGGGCTATGCGCTGACGCAGGCGGGACAGCGGCTGATGGATCACGCGGTGCGGGCGGAACAGGCCATGGCCGGGGCGGAGGCCGAGATCTCGGGGCAGGCGGGGCAGCTGTCGGGGCAGATCCGCCTCGGCGCGCCGGACGGGGTGGCGAATTTCCTGCTGCCGCAGGTCTGCGCCGCCATCGTGGCGGAGAACCCCGACCTCGAGGTGCAGATCGTCGCCCTGCCGCGGGTCTTCAACCTGTCGCGGCGCGAGGCCGACATGGCGGTGAGCGTCTCGCGCCCCACCGCCGGGCGGCTGCTGGTGCAGAAGATCAGCGATTATCGCCTGCACCTTGCCGCCTCGGAGGGCTACCTTGCCACCCACGGGCCGCTGACCCGGATGGAGGACCTGCGCGGGCGGCAGGTGATCGGCTATATCCCCGACATGATCTTCGACAAGGAACTCGACTACCTCGGCCAGACCGGGGTGGAGCGGGTCGCGCTCGCCTCGAACTCGGTCGCGGTGCAGTTGCAGTGGATCCGGCAGGGGGCCGGGGTGGGCATTGTCCATGACTTCGCGCTGCCCTCGGCCCCGAACGTGCGCCGGGTGCTGGCGGACCAGCTGTCGTTGCAGCGCAGCTTCTACCTCGTGCGCCACGTCGACGATGCCCGGCTGGAGCGGATGCAGCGTTTCGCCGCCGCCCTGGCCGATGGCATCCGGCGCGAGGTCGCGCGGCTGGAAGCGGCGACTTGACAGAATGTTGCCGCTCGGTGAGGCTTGAAGCGAGGGGGAGGCAGAGCAAGGAGGAGGAACCGATGCTCGTCCAGCAGATCCTGAAGACTAAGGCCGTCGGCGGCGTGTTCACCGTGGAGCCGGGCGTGTCCGTGCGGGAGGCCGCCGAAGTGCTGGCCTCGAAGCGTATCGGGGGCGTGGTGGTGTCCAGCGATGGCGAAACGCCGGAGGGCATCCTGTCCGAACGCGATATCGTGCGGACGCTGGCCACGCAGGGGCCGTCCTGCCTTGATCAGAAGGTGAGCGCCCTGATGACCCCCGATCCGAAATGCTGCCAGCCCGAGGACAGCGTGGAATCGGTGCTGCGCCGCATGACCGACGGTCGCTTCCGGCACATGCCGGTGACCGAGGGGGGCAAGCTGGTGGGCATCGTGACCATCGGGGATGCGGTCGCCGCGCGGCTGTCGCAGCTCGCGATGGAGAAGGATGCCCTCGAAGGCATGATCATGGGCCATTGAATTGCGCCATCAGGGCCTTTCGTGAAATAATCGTAAATATTCACGCTTTCGGCGGGTAATCGCGCGGAAGGCCTTGAAATCCCCGGCGTAATATTGTTGCGTGCGCCTCAGTGTGACGCGGAGGAGTGCGCGATGCGTGTCGGTCTTTACCCGGGAACGTTCGACCCGATCACCCTGGGCCATCTGGATATCATCCGGCGGTCCACGCAGATCGTGGACAAGCTGGTGATCGGGGTTGCCATCAACCGGGACAAGGGCCCTCTGTTCCGACTGGAAGAGCGCGTGGCCATGATCGAGTCCGAGGTCTCGCAGCTGCAGGAAAGCACCCAGACCGAGATCGTGGTGCATCCCTTCGAGAACCTGCTGATCCACTGTGCCCGCGATGTCGGCGCCAACGTGATCCTGCGCGGCCTGCGCGCGGTGGCGGATTTCGAATATGAATACCAGATGGTCGGCATGAACCGGGCGCTCGACAGCTCGGTCGAGACGGTCTTCCTCATGGCGGACTTCAAGACCCAGGCCATCGCCTCGAAGCTGGTGAAGGAAATCGCCCGGCTCAACGGGGATGTCTCGCGCTTCGTCTCACCGGCGGTGAACGAGAAGCTGCTCAAGAAATTCGGGGATCGCTGAGGCGGTCCCCTTTCCGCATCGCGCTTACTTCATGGCCAGCGAGGCGCGCCGGATGAAATCCGCACAGCGCAGCGGCTGGGTGAGCGGCAGCATGTGTCCGCCCGGCACCTTCACGAGGCCGAACTGCGGCACCCGGGCGATCAGCGTATCGCCGTGCAGCGCCGGATCGAGCAGATGGTCATCCTCGCCATAGAGGATGCGCACGGGAATCGTGAAATCGCCATAGCGCTCCGCCAGCCCGCGCAGGTCCCGGCCCGAGGCCTGGTAGTCGCGCGAGGTCTGCAGGAAGTTCCACGGCCGCAGCGCCAGCAAACCGCCGCCCCTGGTGGCGTATTCGGGGGGAATCGCCTCGGGGCCGAAGACCACGTCGCTGAGGATCTCGGGCTTGGAGCGCGCCATGGTGACCCAGAACACCCAGGCCACGATCCGGCGCAGCAGGGGGCTCTGGATCTCGTAGGCCTTGAAGGCGGGCGAGGGATCGCGCACCGGCAGGGTCAGCGGAGAGATCAGCGCCAGCCCGCGCAGGTCGTCGCCGAAGTCCGCGGCAAGTGCCAGGGCCACGGCGCCGCCCAGGGAATGCCCGACCACGAGCGGCCGGCGAATCTTCAGCGCGTTGAGCGCCTCGCGCACCTGCACGGCCTGCGCCCGCACGTTGGCGGGAATGTCATCCGTCCGGTCGGAATAGCCCGAACCGGGCCGGTCGATGGCAATGACCCGGTGATCCCGGGCCAGCTCGTCGATCAGGCCGAGGTCGAAATTGCCAAGATTGCCGCCGAGCCCGTGGATCAGCACCACGACCGGGCCGCGCCCGCAGTCGATGTGATGCAGCCGCCCGGTCGAGATCTCGATGAAGGAGCCCCGGGGCGGGACCTGCTTTTCCACCTGTCGCGAAATCCACCAGCTCCGCACCGCGAAGCCCACCAGCACCAGCGCAAGAACGGCCGCTGCAATACCCACCGGACCCATCGTGTCACATACCCCTGAACGTTAACGCCAGAATGCCATCCATTCTATGAGACCCGTCAGTTTCTTGGCCAGAAACAACGCGTTGGCCCAGTCGAACATCACGGCATCCAACGTTAGGAGTGCCACGATCAGCAGCGCCAGTACAATGGCAATCCGGTTTGTCATGGGGCTCCCGCAACGAAAAGGCCCCCGCAGGAATGCCTGACGGGGGCCGTTCGATCAAGTGTCTTGCAGGGGGCAGGCGCCTCAGTTGACGAGGCGGCCCATGGCGGCGGCAACGTCGGCCATCCGGCAGGAGAAGCCCCACTCGTTGTCGTACCAGGCCAGGACGCGCACGAGGCGGCCGCCGATGACCTTGGTCTGGTCGGGGGCGAAGATCGAGGACTGCTCGGTATGGGTGAAGTCGATCGAGACCTTGGGCTCGGGATCGTAGCCCATGACGGCGCCCATGTGGCCGGCGACGGCTTCGCGCACCACCTCGTTCACGTCCGCTTCGGTCACGTCCTTCTTGGCGACGAAGGTCAGGTCCACGGCCGAGACGTTCGGGGTGGGAACGCGGATCGACGAGCCGTCGAGCTTGCCTTTCAGTTCCGGCAGCACCTCGCCGAGCGCCTTTGCGGCCCCGGTGGAGGTGGGGATCATCGACATGGCCGCGGCGCGGGCGCGGTAGAGGTCCTTGTGGCGGCGGTCCAGCGTCGGCTGGTCGCCGGTGTAGGAGTGGATCGTGGTCATGATGCCGCTTTCGATCCCGATGGTATCGTTCAGCACCTTGGCCAGCGGCGCGAGGCAGTTGGTGGTGCAGGAGCCGTTCGAGATCATCGTGTCACCGGCGACGAGGTCGCGGTGGTTCACACCGTAGACGATGGTCTTCTGCACGTTCTTGGCGGGTGCCGAGATCAGCACCGACTTGGCGCCGCGCGCCTGGTGGATCTTGGCCTTCTCGCCGTCGTTGAACTTGCCGGTGCACTCGAGGACCACGTCGCAGCCGGACCAGTCCAGCTCTTCCGGGTTGTAGGTCGAGAAGACCTCCATCGGGCCGCGCCCGAGGTCCATCGTGTTGCCCTCGACCTTGACCGTGCCGGCAAAGCGGCCGTGCACGCTGTCGTACTTCAGCAGGTGGGCGTTGGTTTCGATCGGGCCGGTGGCGTTGATCTTCACCACCTGCACGTCGTTGCGCGCGCTCTCCGCGATATGGGCGAGAGTGCAGCGACCGATGCGGCCGAAACCGTTGATGCCAAGGGTGATGGTCATGCCGGGGGCTCCTGATACGAAACGTGTTCGACCGGGATATAGCCGTGCCTGACCGAAAAATTAAGGCGAAAAACGACGATTTCTCAGTGTGTTAGCGTTAACCTGCGGTTTGCTGCCGCTGGTTGCGCTAACCGTTTTGACGGGTTCGCGCTAACAGCAGGCACCGGTCGCCCCCGGTTTGCCGCAGCGCAGAATCACTGCCGCCTGCGGGACAGGGGCGAGGGTCTCCGGAAAATTCGAATTTTCCGGTCCGTTTTCTTTGAAGAAAACGGGCAGGGCGGAGAGGCGGGCGCGCTCGGAGACGGGCAGGATGGCCGGAGGGGAGGGACCAAGAATTTTCGAAAATTCTTGGGAAAATTCTTCGAAGAATTTTCGGCGCCTTGGGCTGGCAGATATGCGAACGGGCCCGCGTGGGGCCCGTTGCAGATGTCGGAAGGGGGCGGCGCTCAGAGCAGGGCCTTGGCCTTCTCCGCCACGTTGGCCGCGGTGATGCCGAACTTCTCGTAGAGCACCTCGGCCGGGGCGGAGGCGCCGAAGCTGTCCATGCCCACGAAGTCGGACTTCGCCTCGCGGCCACGCTCGCCGAGCAGCCAGCGATCCCAGCCCTGGCGCACGCCGGCCTCGACCGCCACGCGCACGGCGCCTGCGGGCAGGACGCGCTTGCGGTAGCTTTCGTCCTGCTGGGCGAAAAGCTCCATGCAGGGCATCGAGACGACGCGGGTGCCGATGCCTTCGGCCTGCAGCAGGTCACGGGCGGCCAGCGCGATCTCCACCTCGGAGCCGGTGGCCAGCAGGATCACCTGCCGCTTGCCCTCTGCGTCCGCGAGGACATAGCCGCCCTGCGCCACGAGGTTCTTCTGCTTGTGCTCGACCCGCACGGTGGGCAGGTTCTGACGCGTCAGCGACAGCACCGAGGGCGTGCCCTTCTGGGTCAGCGCGATCTCCCAGGCTTCCGCGGTCTCGACCGTGTCGGCGGGGCGGAAGACCAGAGTGTTCGGCGTTGCGCGCAGCATGGCCAGATGCTCGACCGGCTGGTGCGTCGGGCCGTCTTCGCCCAGACCGATGGAATCGTGGGTCATGACGTAGACCACCGGCTGCTGCATCAGGGCCGAGAGACGCATCGCGGGGCGCGCGTAGTCGGTGAAGCACATGAAGGTGCCCGAGTAGGGGCGCACCATGCCGTGCAGCGCCATGCCGTTCATCGCGGCGGCCATGCCGTGTTCGCGGATGCCCCAGTGGATGAAGCGGCCGCCACGGTTGTCCACGTCGAAGATGCCGAGGTCTGCGGTCTTGGTGTTGTTCGAGCCGGTGAGGTCGGCGGAGCCGCCCACGGTTTCCGGCAGGATCGGGTTCACCACTTCCAGCACCATCTCGGAGGACTTCCGGGTGGCGACCTTGGGCGTCTCTTCGCTGATCTGCTTCTTCAGCGCCTTGATCGTGGCCGAGAGTTTCTTGGGCGCCTCGCCCTCCAGCTCACGGGTGAAATCGGCCTTCTTGCGGTCGGAGAGCGCGTCGAAGCGTTCCTGCCAGGCGAAGCGGTCGGCGGCGCCACGGCGGCCGATCTCTTCCCACTGCGACTTGACGTCGGCGGGGATCTCGAAGGGACCGTAGGACCAGCCGTAGCCTTCCTTGGCGGCGGCCAGCTGGCCCGCATCGGTGAGCGCGCCGTGGCCCTTGGAGGTGTCCTGTGCCGCGTGGCCGAGCGCGATATGCGTCTTGCAGGCGATCATCGAAGGCTGCTTGGATTTCTTGGCGGCGGTGATGGCCGCGTCGATGGCCGCCGGATCGTGGCCGTCGATTTCCTGCACGTGCCAGCCGGAGGCCTTGAAGCGCGCCACCTGATCGGTGCGGTCCGACAGCTCGACCGTGCCGTCGATGGTGATGTTGTTGTTGTCCCAGAAGACGATGAGCTTCGACAGCTCATGACGCCCGGCAAGCGCGATCGCTTCCTGGCTGACGCCTTCCATCAGGCAGCCATCGCCGGCGATGACATAGGTGTGGTGATCCACGACCTTCTTGCCGTGACGGGCGCGCAGGATTTCCTCGGCCATGGCGAAGCCGACCGAGTTGGCGATGCCCTGACCCAGCGGGCCGGTGGTGGTCTCGATCCCGTCGGCGAGGAAGTTCTCGGGGTGGCCTGCGGTGCGGGCGCCCAGCTGGCGGAAATTCTTCAGCTCCTCGATCGGGAACTGCTCGTACCCGGTCAGGTGCAGCAGCGAGTAGATCAGCATCGAGCCGTGACCCGCGGAGAGGATGAACCGGTCGCGGTCGGGCCAGTTCGGAGCGGCGGCATCGAACTTCAGGTGCTTCTCGTAGAGCACGGTGGCGACGTCGGCCATGCCCATCGGCATGCCGGAGTGGCCGGAATTGGCGGCAGCCACGGCATCGAGGGTCAGCGCACGGATGGCGGCGGCCTTCATCCAGTGGTCGGGATTGGCAGAGCGGAGGGCAGCGATATCCACGGGTGGCAGTCCTTGATCTGAAGCGTTTTCGCAGCCTCCCTTACCAGCCGGGCCCGGAATATCAAGTATTCTGGGCCTCCGAGGCGCTGCGATCCCCCCTCGCAAGTGGCCCTGCGTGTTAGCGATAGCGGGCAAGCCGTGCCCGGTCAGGGGCTTGCGGGTCGCAGTTGCCGCTGGCGGGAAACCGCATTCAGAACCCCCCGCAACCCCCGGTGGGGTTTGGGAAACCTCTCTTTCTTGGGTAGAGTTGCCGAAAATCGGCGGCTAAGGTCCGATTCGGATGGCGCGGTCCTCCGGCAGGCGGTCCCCCGTACCGCGGCCCGGTCCCGGGAGCGTCCCGAACGACCCGCGCCCCCAGCGGCTGAGAGACAAGTGAGGATCCCCCGAGGCAATGAGTGAGAGCGAAACCCAGATCAAGGAGCTGCAGCGGCGCATCACCGCGGCCATGCTGCGCATCGACCGCGGGCTCGAGACCCTCTCCACCCCGGCGACCTCCGAGGCCGATGTCCTGCGCCTGACCGCGGCGCTCGACGAGGAACGCCTGGCCAATGCGCAGCTCGAGGAGCGGGTGCGCGCGATCAAGGCCCGGCAGGACGAGAGCGTTTCCAAGCTGGAACAGGCCGTGAAGGATCAGGCCGAGGCAGCACGGCGTCTCGATGGCGCGTTGCAGCAGCTTCAGGCCGCCAATGCGCAGCTGCGAGAGAACAACGCGGCCCTGAGGGCGGCGAACGCGCAAGGGGTGGGCGATCCCACGCTGATCAACCGCTCGCTTCAGGCCGAGGTCGAGGCCCTGCGCGCCGCGCGGATCGCCGACCGGGCCGAGGCCGATGCGATCCTCGGCGCGCTCGGCCCGCTGGTGGCGGGCGGCACGCCGGTGCCCGCGCTCGACGGCGCGATGCCCACCGATGCCACGCCCGGGGACGACGGGTTCGTCGCCGGCCTGACGGAGGACAAGTGATGCCCGAAGTGGAAATCGAGATCGGCGGCCGGACCTTCGAGGTCGCCTGCCAGCCCGGCGAGGAACATTTCCTGCAATCCGCGGCGCGGATGCTGGACACCGAGGCCTCGACGCTCGTCGACCAGATCGGGCGCATTCCCGAGGGGCGGATGCTGCTCATGGCGGGGCTGATGCTGGCCGACCGGACGGCGGGCATGGAAGACAAGCTGCGCGAGGCCGAGGCCGAGATGGCCGAGTTGCGCGGTCAGATCTACGAGCTTCAGACCCGACCGGCCCCCGCGCCGGAGCGGGTCGAGGTGCCGGTGGTGCCGCGCAGCGTGAGCGATGCGCTTGCCGACCTCGCCGCGCGGGCGGAATCCATGGCCGACGCCGTGGAAGACCGCGTGGCCACGCTGCCCAAACCGGCCGAGACCTCCTGATGCGGGCCACGCTCGCCCTGCCGGTCCTGCTCTGCGCGGCGCTGCCGGCGTGGGGCAAGACCGACATCATCCAGACGCAGTACCTCTGCGAGCGCGACGTGCTGATCCCTGTCGTCTACGTGAACGACGGTGAGGGCGGGGGGCAGGCGATCCTCGTGGCCGAGGGACAGCAGGTGATGCTGGGCCGGGCGGTCAGCGGATCGGGCGCACGCTACGCCGCACCGGAGGGTGTCTCGGGCTACACATGGTGGTCCAAGGGCGACACGGCGATGCTCGGCTGGTTCGACGCGGACATCGGCGAAGAGGTCACGCTCTTCGCCCATTGTCTCGAATCCGGCGACTGAGCGCCGCGTCTCCCCGGAAATCTCCACATCAGCTTCGGGTGGCAAGAGGCCGGAATCCCTGCGATTCCGATCGCGCTTCCGCTACGTCATCTGCTTTTTTGACAGGCAGGATGGAACCCGACGGGCGAATTATTGCCAAGTCGTAAACTCCTCACTTCCCATCACGCAAAAATTTCAGGAATGTCACACCGGGCCGAGTCAGGCAGTTCGGCACCACCACTCGAAGTCAAAACACTCGAATAAAAAACTGTTTGGGGACAGATCAGCGTGAAACGCGCACTATCGTCGAAGATCGGCCTGCCACTGCTGTGCGCGGCCCTGATCACTACATCCGCATGCTCCATGAATCCGAACGACTCCTCGCGCAAGTTCGCGGGGGATGAGGTCTCGATGCTCGACCCCGAGCGTCAGGAACTCGCCGTCGCCACCGCCGAGGCGCTGCGCGCCCGGGGCGGTCGCGTCTGGTGCGTGCCCTTCGCGCGCAACGCCAGCGGCGTCGAGATCCGCGGCGACGCCCGGACCTGGTGGCGCCAGGCCGAAGGCAAGTTCGACACCAGCCACACGCCGCAGATCGGCGCCGTCATGGCCTTCAAGGCAACCCGCGGGATGCCCCTTGGCCATGTCGCCGTGGTGTCCAACGTGGTTTCGGAGCGCAAGATCCTGATCGATCACGCCAACTGGCACCGTAACCAGGTGTCGCTGGCCATGGGCGTGATCGACGTGTCCGAGAACAACGACTGGTCCAAGGTCCGGGTCGAGAGCGCCCCCGACAGCTATGGCAGCGTCTATCCGATTTCGGGGTTCATCAACCCCAGCATCGCGCAGGAACAGGAGCCCAAGAAACGTGGCTGGCTGCGCGAAGTCGTCTCGACCAAGGGCAGCTGAGCCGGGGCGAGCGACGGGCCAAAGGCAGAGACCTGACCGGCCAAGTTCAACGAGGGACAAGAAAGAGCCCCGCGGTCCGGAAGGATCGCGGGGCTTCTCTTTGCTGCTGCGGGCGCACGAGGGGCCCGGCGACAGGATCAGGCGTTCGCGGCCCGGATCTTCTCGGCTGCGTCCTTGTCGTAGGTGACGCCGCTGGTGTCGAAGAGCGTGTCGAGTTCGCCCGACAGGGTCATCTCGGTGACGATGTCGCAGCCGCCCACGAATTCGCCCTTCACGTAGAGCTGCGGGATGGTCGGCCAGTCGGAGAAGTCCTTGATCCCCTGGCGGATGTCGGCGTCCGCGAGGACGTTCACATCCTTGAAGTCGACGCCCATGTAGTTGAGCACGCCGGCCACACGGGAAGAGAAGCCGCACTGCGGCATTTCCTTGGTGCCCTTCATGAACAGCACCACGTCGTTCGCGCCGATGGTCTCGGCAATCACGCTTTGCGCGTCAGTCGTCTCGGTCATGTCTGGTTCCTTGGTTCGTTCTGGCAGGGCCTTCTGGCACAGCTCCTGCCGGTGTTCGCTGGCTTTCCGCTGGCGCACCGGCTCCCCTTGGCGCGCATAATCGCACAAAGGGATGCATGTTTCCAGCGCGACGCAAGGCCGCTGCCAGAGGTGTCCTGCAGGGGCGCCGGTCGGGGCAGGGATCAGGCGGGCGCGCGTGTCGTCAGCGCGAGGGCGTGGAGGTCTCCGTTGGAGCCGTCCATCTTGCCCTTCAGCGCGGCGTAGACGGCGCGCTGCTGCTGGACGCGGTTTTGCCCGCGGAAACTCTCGTCGACGACCACGGCGGCGAAATGCTGACCGTCGTCGCCCTGCACCTCGATCTGGGCCTGCGGGAAGCTCTCGCGCAAAAGGGCCTCGATTTCATGGGCTTGGATGGGCATGGCTGTCTCCGTTCCTGGGCTTGGTCAAATGTAAATCCTCGCAGCCTGCACGACAAGAGGCAGCGGCCCGCCCCGGTGAGGGGCGGGCCGCGAAGAGCCGGATGCAGAACTGCGGAAAAGGTCAGTCGAAGGCGGCGCCGAAGGCCCCGCGATAGAGCGCGGCCAGTTCCTCCAGCGGGGCCGAGACGCCGCCGAGGGTCACGTCGCTGCCACCGAACTTGCCGACGGTCTTGAGTTGCACGCCCGCCTGACCGGCGGCCACCATCAGTGCCTCTGCGGCGTCGAAGCTGCAGGCGATGAGGTAGCGCGCCTGATCCTCGCCGAAGAGCTGACCCATGTCCGCCTCGTCGATCGTGACGCCGGTGCCCGCGGCCTCGGCCATCTCGAAGGCGGCAAGGGCAAGCCCGCCGTCGGAGAGGTCGGTGCAGGCCCGGATCCACGCGCGGTTCTCGCGGATGAAGTCACCGTTGCGGCGCTCGGCCTCGAGGTCCACGGCAGGGGCGTCGCCCTCGGCACGGTTGAAGACTTCCGCCAGCAGGGCCGACTGGCCGAGGTGGCCCGCCGTCTCGCCCACGAGGATGGCCACGTGGCCTTCGCGTGCGGTGCCGGTGATCGCGTCCTCGGCCTTCTCGATCAGGCCCACGGCGCAGATCGTCGGCGTCGGCAGGATCGCGGAGCCGTCGGTCTCGTTGTAGAGCGAGACGTTGCCCGAGACGATCGGCGTGTTCAGCGCGGCCACGGCCTCGCCGATGCCTTTGATGGCGCCGACGAACTGGCCCATGATCTCGGGCTTCTCGGGGTTGCCGAAGTTCAGGTTGTCGGTGGTCGCGAGGGGCAGGGCGCCCACGGCGGTCAGGTTGCGGTAGGCTTCCGCCACCGCCTGCTTGCCGCCCTCGACCGGGTTCGCCTTGACGTAGCGCGGGGTCACGTCCGAGGTGAAGGCGAGCGCCTTCTCGGTGCCGTGCACGCGGATGATCCCGGCGCCGAGGCCCGGGGTGCGCATGCTGTCGGCCATGACCATCGTGTCATACTGCTCGTAGACCCACTGCTTCGCCGCGTAGTTGACGGAGCTGACAAGCGCCTTGAGCCCGTCGATGGGATCGACCGCCGGCACCTCGGCCAGCGGCTCGGCCGCGGGGGTCTCGACCCAGGGGCGGTCGTATTCCGGGGCGGAGGAGGAGAGTTTCGACAGCGGGAGGTCGGCCTTGGTCTCGTTGCCGTGCAGGATGAGGAAGCGGTCTTCGGCGATGGTCTCGCCGACGATGGCGAAGTCGAGGTCCCACTTGTCGAAGACGGCCTTGGCTTCGGCCTCCTTCTCGGGGCGCAGCACCATGAGCATCCGCTCCTGGCTCTCCGACAGCATCATCTCGTAGGCGGTCATGGCCTGTTCGCGGCAGGGGACGGCGTCGAGGTTCAGCACGATGCCAAGCTCGCCCTTGTCGCCCATCTCCACGGCGGAACAGGTCAGGCCCGCGGCGCCCATGTCCTGGATCGAGATCACGGCGCCGGTCTGCATCAGCTCCAGCGTCGCCTCCATCAGGCGCTTCTCGGTGAAGGGATCGCCGACCTGAACGGTGGGGCGCTTCTCTTCGATGGTCTCGTCGAATTCGGCCGAGGCCATGGTCGCGCCGCCGACACCGTCACGGCCGGTCTTGGCGCCGAGGTAGACCACGGGCATGCCCACGCCCGAGGCGGCGGAGTAGAAGATCTTGTCCGCATCGGCGAGGCCCGCGGCAAAGGCGTTCACGAGGCAGTTGCCGTTGTAGGCCGGATCGAAGCGCACTTCGCCGCCAACGGTCGGCACGCCGAAGCAGTTGCCGTAGCCGCCGATGCCCTCGACCACGCCATGCACCAGCTGGCGCGTCTTGGGGTGGTCGATCGCGCCGAAGGAGAGCGAGTTCATCGCGGCGACCGGACGGGCGCCCATGGTGAAGACGTCCCGCAGGATGCCGCCCACGCCGGTGGCCGCGCCTTGGTAGGGCTCGATGTAGGAGGGGTGGTTGTGGCTCTCCATCTTGAAGATCACGGCCTGTCCGTCCCCGATGTCCACGACGCCCGCGTTCTCGCCGGGGCCGCAGATGACCTGCGGGCCCTCGGTGGGCAGGGTGCGGAGCCACTTCTTGGACGACTTGTAGGAGCAGTGCTCGTTCCACATCGCCGAGAAGATGCCGAGCTCGGTGAAGGTCGGTTCGCGTCCGATGATCTCGAGGATACGGTCGTATTCCTCGGGCGAGAGCCCGTGGCTCGCGATCAGGTCGGGCGTGATGGCCGGTTCTTGCATGGAGATCCCCCGGGGAAAAGCTGGTCGGGCCTCCTTTACGACAGCTTCGGCTGCGGGGGAAGGGGCGGACCGGCCCCCGGTTGGGCCCACGTCACATAGGCGTCACACCTATTACACGCGAGCGTGCGCGTTTAGCGTGATTCTCGTGAAGTGCAAGGGGGAAACGGCCGCTGCGGCGCAGAAAGCCAAAAAAAAGGCCGAGCACGAAGCTCGGCCAAGTCCAACAGGGAGGTATGAAGATGATGCGCTGTTAAGCGGCCATCACCGTCGAGGGCTGAAATAAGCGTCGAAATTGAATCGCACAAGGGATTCTTTGCCGCAGTGCGCACATGGCCGCTATGCAGTCGCCGCAAGTCGGCGTTGAATACGGGAATTTTCCCCGAAAACGCAGTCTCCGGGAGCGTGCCTGTTTTTTGTGCGGGAGGGTCTCAGTCCGGGGCGCGTTCCTTGATCCGGCGCCGGTGCGCAATCACCTCGTCCTGCACGAACTCGCGGAATGCGGAGATTCGCTTGGAGTGACGCAACTCTTCCGGGAATGCGAGGAAGACGGGAACCTCGTTCGATTCGATATCCGGCAGCACGCGTTCCAACTCGGGGAAGTCATCGGTCAGGTAGTCGGGCAGGACCCCGATGCCCAGATCCGCGATCACCGCCTGCAGCACGCCGAAGTAGTTGTTCACCGTCAGCAGGGAGGGCACGTCATAGGTCATGAGGTGCTGCACGAGGCTGGCGCCCGCCGCGACCTGCGCCGAGTTCGGGTTCTGGCAGATCAGGCGGTGGGTGCCCACTTCCTCGATCTCCTGCGGGCGTCCGTGGGCGTCGAGGTAGGCGGGGCTGGCATAGAGCCGCATCCGCACCGACATCAGGCGCTTGCGGATCAGGTCCGCCTGGCTCGGCTCCTTCATGCGGATCGCCACGTCGGCCTCGCGCATGGGCAGGTCGAGCACGCGTTCCTCGAGCATCAGGTCGATCTTGAGATTGGGGAACTTCTCGTAGAGCTTCGGCAGGCGCGGGGCGAGCCAGAGCGAGCCGAAGCCCGTCGTCGTGGTCACCTTCAGCTCACCGAAGACCTCTTCCTCGCTGTCGCGAATCCGCGCGGTGGCGGTGTCGAGCCGTTTCGACATGGCGCGGGCCGCGTCGAACAGAAGCTCGCCCTGTTCCGTCAGGATCAGCCCGCGCGCGTGGCGGTGGAAGAGGGTGGTGTTCAGGCTTTCCTCGAGCGCCCGGATCTGTCGCGAGACAGCCGATTGAGACAGGTGGAGAACATCCCCCGCATGTGTCAGGCTGCCCGCATCCGCGACCGCGTAGAAAATCCTAAGTTTGTCCCAGTCCATACCGTCTCTTTCGCCCGAACCCCCGGTACACGGAGGCCGTCTCACCGGGCCTCGCGCGCGTCTTGCCCGATACTGATTTTTCGGGCGCTTGCTAGACCTTTAGCATGGTCACGGACAGGGGGCAGGGAAAAAATCGGTTTGTGGGTCAGGTATTATTACCTAGTATTGATATATAACTAGGCAGAGGAGGTAACGCGACGATGACCCTACAGGATGTCTCGCTCAAGGACCGCTTCGACCTCACCAAATCGCCCGTTCTGCTGAACGGGACGCAGGCGCTGGTCCGGTTGATGCTTATGCAGAAGGAACGGGATCGCGCCGCCGGGTTGAACACCGCCGGCTATGTCACCGGTTACCGCGGCTCTCCCCTGGGCGCCGTCGACATGCAGATGACCCGCGCGGCCAAGCTCTTGGCCGAAGCGGATGTGACCTTCCACGAAGGCCTCAACGAGGACCTCGCGGCCACGGCGCTCTGGGGCGCGCAGCAGGCCGAGCTTCGTGGAGAGGGCAAGTACGACGGGGTCTACGGGCTCTGGTACGGCAAGGGGCCGGGGGTCGACCGCTCCGGTGACGTGATGCGCCATGCCAACATGGCCGGCACCTCGCCGAATGGCGGCGTGATCATGGCCATGGGCGATGACCACACCGGCGAAAGTTCCACCGTGCTGCACCAGTCGGAATGGGCGATGGTCGATGCCTACATGCCCGTGGTCAGCCCCGCAGGCGTGCAGGAAATCCTCGACATGGGGGCCTATGCCTACGCGCTCAGCCGCTTTGCGGGCGTCTGGGTCGGGCTGAAATGCGTCAAGGACACGGTCGAGGCCACGGCCGTCGTGGACGGCGATCCGCACCGCATGTCCTTCGTCACCCCGGACTTCCAGATGCCCGAGGGCGGGCTGAACATCCGGCTGGGCGACAGCCCGCCGGAGCAGGAAGCGCGGATGCTCGACTACAAGCGCTACGCGGCCGAGGCGTTTGCCCGCGCCAATGGCATCGACAAGCGCATGTGGGGCAAGCCGGGGGCCCGGATCGGCCTCGTTTCGGCGGGCAAGAACTGGCTCGACGTGGTCCACGCGCTCTCTCTGCTCGGCATCGACGAGGCCGAGGCCGAGCGGCTGGGGATCACCACCTACAAGGTGGGGCAGGTCTGGCCGCTGGACATGCAGGGCTTCCACGACTGGGCCGAGGGGCTCGACCTGATCATCGTCGTGGAAGAGAAGCGCAAGCTGATCGAGGTCCAGATCAAGGAGGCGATCTTCGACGACCGGCGCGGGCGCCGGGTCTGGGGCGCCTTCAAAGGCGGCGGCGTGGGCGCGACCCATGGCGAGGTGCTCTTCCCCGCCAAGATGGCGCTCGACCCGGTGATGATCGCCGAGAAGCTGGGCACCATCTTCATCGACGAGGGCCGCGACAGCGAGGCTCTGCGCGCAGCCCTCGACAGCCTCGCGGAGGTGCGTCGCAACGACAATGTCGAGGATCTGGCCGCCCGGCTGCCTTATTTCTGTGCAGGCTGTCCTCACAATACCTCGACCAAGGTCCCCGAGGGGAGCCGCGCCTACGCCGGCATCGGCTGCCACTACATGGTCCAGTGGATGGACCGGGAGACCAGCGGCTTCACCCACATGGGGGCCGAGGGCGCGAACTGGATCGGCGAGGCGCCGTTCTCCACCACGAAGCACGTGTTCCAGAACATCGGGGACGGGACCTACAACCACTCCGGCATTCAGGCGATCCGGGCCGCCGTCGCGGCGGGCACGACGATCACCTACAAGATCCTCTACAACGACGCCGTCGCCATGACCGGTGGCCAGCCCAACGACGGCGGCATGGACAGCTATCGCCTCGCGCGGGAGTTGGAGGCGATGGGGATCCGGAACCTCGCCCTCGTCTACGACGAGAAGGAAGAGATCGAGCTCGACGGCTATCCCAAGGCCTTCAAGCGGGCCGAGCGCGCCCATTTGCAAAGCGTGCAGGAAGAGTTTGCAAAGACCGAGGGCGTCTCGGCGATCCTCTATATCCAGACCTGCGCCGCCGAGAAGCGCCGTCGCCGGAAGAAGGGCAAGTTCCCAGATCCCGATCGGCGGGTCTTCATCAACACCGATGTCTGCGAGGGCTGCGGCGACTGCGGGGTGCAGTCGAACTGCGTCGCCATCGTGCCGGAAGAGACGGAGCTGGGGCGCAAGCGGGCGATCGACCAGTCGGCCTGCAACAAGGACTTCTCCTGCCTCAAGGGCTTCTGCCCCTCCTTCGTGACCCTGAAGGGCGCCACGCCCAAGAAGGCCGAAGCCTCGGCCGAGCTGGACCTGCCGCATCTGCCGATGCCCGAGCTGCCCGTGATCAAGGGCACCCATAACATCGTGCTGACCGGCGTCGGCGGCACCGGCGTCGTGACGCTGGGGGCCGTGCTGGCGCAGGCCGCGCAACTCGACGGCAAGGGCGCGGGGATGATGGAGATGGCGGGGCTGGCCCAGAAGGGCGGGGCAGTGCACATCCACCTGCGTCTGGCCGAAAAGCCCGAGGACATCAGCGCGATCCGCGTTGCCACCGGCGAGGCCCATGCGCTGATCGGCGGTGACCTCGTCGTCTCGGCGGGCTCCAAGACGCTGGGGCTGACCCAGACCGGCCGCACCGGCGCCGTGGTCAACAGCCACGAGATCGTGACCGGCGACTTCACCCGCGATACCGAGTTCCGCCTGCCGAGCGAACAACTGGCCCTGACGCTGGAGGCGCGGCTGCGCGAGGGGCTCGCGCTGTTCGACGCGACCGAACTGGCGCGCGCGGTCATGGGGGATTCGATCTACTCCAACATGATGATCATGGGCGGCGCCTGGCAGCGCGGGCTGATCCCGATCACCCTCGAGGCCATCACGCGCGCGATCGAGATGAACGGCGCAGCGGTGGAGCGCAACAAGCGCGCCTTCGACGTGGGTCGCTGGGCCGTGCTGCATCTGGAGGAGGCCCGCCGGCTGGCCAAACCGGCCGAGGTCATCCCGCTGCCCAAGTCGCTGGACGAGAAGGTCTCCTTCCGCGAGACCCATCTGATGTCCTACCAGGGCAAGGGGCTCGCGAAGAAATACCGCAAGATGGTCGACAGCGTGGAGGACCCGCGCCTGCGTGAGGCGGTGGCGAAGGGCTATCACAAGCTCTTGTCCTACAAGGACGAATACGAGGTCGCACGGATGCATCTCGACACCCGCGCCAAGGCGAAGGAGCAGTTCGAGGGCGACTTCGAGATGACCTTCCACCTCGCGCCGCCGATCATGGAGAAGGAAGGCGACGATGGCCGCCCGCTCAAGCGGACCTTCTCGGAGAAGACCATGATGCGGCTCTTCCCGCTGCTGGCGAAGATGAAGGGCCTGCGCGGCACGCCGCTCGATCCCTTCGGGCGCACGGCGGAGCGCAGGATGGAGCGCGCCCTGATCGACCAGTATGAGAAGGACATGGCCGAGGTGCTGCCCCATGTGGGCGATGCCACCCTCGACATCGCCGTGGCGCTGGCCGAACTGCCGCTGCAGATCCGCGGCTATGGCCCGGTGAAGCTTGCCAACGAGCAGAAGGCCGCGAAGCAGCGCGAGGCCCTGCTGGCCAGCTTCCGCTCCGGTGGCGGGATGGCGCGCGCCGCCGAGTAGGGGGCCACGTTCAGACTGGATTGAGACCTCCTGCGGCATTATCTGTGCCGCAGGGGAGCAACCAGATGACGACCGACCACCGCCAGATCGCAAGGGACATCAGCTATTCCGGCTCCGCTGCCTCGCGCGGGGGCAGGGCGCTGATCAAGATGATCGAGAACATCACCGGCCGCCCGTCGCTGATCCGCCGGGCCGAGGGCTATGACACCGAGGTCGCGGCGGGCCGCGACTTCTGGTCGGTCATGGTGGAACGCTATGGCCTCTCGCTGCATGTCAGCGGCGGCGCGCTGGAGAATATCCCGGCGCAGGGCCCGCTGATCGTGATCGCGAACCACCCTTACGGCGTGCTCGACGGGCTGATGATGGGCCATATCCTGCACCGGACCCGGGGCGATTTCCGCATCCTTGCCAACCGCGTCTTCCAGAAGGCGCGCGATCTGGACGAGGTGCTGCTGCCGATTTCCTTCGACGAGACGAAGGAGGGCGTGGCCCAGAACCTCGAAACCCGCCGCCGGACGCTGGCCTACCTCGCCGCCGGCGGCTGCGTGGGCATCTTTCCGGGCGGCACCGTGTCGACCGCGCTCAAGCCCTTCGGCCAGCCGATGGACCCGGGCTGGCGCGGCTTCACGGCGCGGATGATCGCGCGCTCCGGCGCGACGGTGGTGCCGGTCTTCTTTGCCGGCCATACCTCGCGGCTCTTCCAGCTGGCGAGCCATGTCCATGCCAACCTGCGCCTCGGCCTGCTGCTGAAGGAGTTCCGCGCCCGGGTCGACAGCCCGGTCGAAGTGGTCATCGGTGCCCCGATCCCGCCCGAGGAAATTGCTGCAAGGGCGAAGGACACCAAAGCAATGATGGATTTCCTGCGCAAAGCGACGTATGAGCTTTCCCCGAAGCCGTTGAAAAGTTACGAATACGGCTTTGAATTCGAGGAACGGCACCGCACGGCGCGGGACCGGAAAACACAGGACTGACAAAGGGATGGCGGTTGGCATCTTTGATAGCGGCCTTGGCGGGCTGACCGTTCTGGATGCAGCGTCGCGGCAATTGCCCGACGTGCCCTTCGTCTATTACGGCGACAACGCGAACGCGCCCTACGGCGTGCGCGACGCCGATGACATCTACGAACTGACGACCCGGGGCTGTGCGCGGCTCTTCGAGGCGGGCTGCGATCTGGTGATTCTGGCCTGCAACACGGCCTCCGCGGCGGCCCTGCGCCGGATGCAGGAGGGCTGGGTGCCCACCGACAAACGCGTGCTGGGGGTCTTCGTGCCGCTGATCGAGGCGCTGACCGAACGCCAGTGGGGCGACAACTCGCCCCCGCGCGAGGTGGCGGTGGAACACGTGGCGCTCTTCGCCACCCCCGCGACGGTTGCCAGCCGGGCCTTCCAGCGCGAACTGGCCTTCCGTGCCATCGGCGTCGATGTCGAGGCGCAGGCCTGCGGTGGTCTCGTCGATGCGATCGAGGAGGGCGACCTGATCCTCGCCGAGGTCCTCGTGCGCGGTCATGTGGATGCGCTGCGGCGCAAGATGCCCCGGCCGCAGGCTGCGATCCTCGGCTGCACCCACTACCCGCTGATGCTGGACATTTTCCAGGAAGAGCTGGGGCCCGACGTGACCGTCTACTCGCAGGCCCAGCTGGTGGCCGCCTCGCTTGAGGATTACCTCAAGCGGCATCCCGCCATGGTCGGCCCGGGGCAGGAGCGCCTTTTCCTGACCACCGGCGACACGCGCAAGGTCTCGAACAACGCGACGCAGTTCCTGCGACGACAGATCACGTTCCTGCCAGCCTGACCCGTCCCCGTGGACGTCCCCCAAGACTTATTCTAAATTCTGAATGCCCCATACGGGCTATCGAGAGGGCCTGACCCAATGGCAAAGCAAATCGCAATCCTCGGCGCATCCGGGTACACCGGGGCGGAACTCGTCCGCCTGATCGCCTCGCATCCGGACATGGAAATCGCGGCCCTCGCGGCCGAGCGCAAGGCCGGCATGTCGATGGCCGAGGTATTCCCCTTCCTGCGCCACATGGACCTGCCCGACCTCGTGAAGATCGAGGAGATCGACTTTTCCAAGATCGACCTCGCCTTCTGCGCCCTGCCGCACAAGACCTCGCAGGCGGTGATCCGGGAATTGCCCAAGGATCTCAAGATCGTGGACCTCTCGGCCGATTTCCGGCTGCGGGACGCGGCGGAATACGAGAAGTGGTACGGCAACCCGCATATCGCGCTCGAGCAGCAGGCCGAGGCCGTCTATGGCCTGACCGAGTTCTACCGGGACGAGATCGCCGGCGCGCGTCTGGTTGCCGGCACCGGTTGCAACGCGGCCACCGGCCAGTTCACCCTGCGCCCGCTGATCAGCGCCGGGATCATCGCGCTGGATGACATCATCCTCGACATGAAATGCGCCGTCTCCGGCGCGGGCCGCTCGCTGAAGGAGAACATCCTCCACGCCGAGTTGAGCGAGGGCTACAACGCCTATTCCGTCGGTGGCAAGCACCGGCACCTCGGCGAGTTCGATCAGGAGTTCTCGAAACTCGCGGGCGAGCCGGTGAAGGTGCAGTTCACGCCCCACCTGATCCCCGCAAACCGCGGCATCCTGTGCACGGCCTACGTAAAGGGCGCGCCGCAGGCTGTCTTTGATGCACTTCAAGGCGCCTATGCGGAAGAGCCGTTTATCGAGGTGCTGCCCTTCGGCGAAACGCCGTCCAGCCATGACGTGCGCGGTTCCAACTTCGTGCATATCGGCGTGACGGCGGACCGGATCGAGGGGCGGGCGATCATCGTCACCGTGCTCGACAACCTGTGCAAGGGGTCGTCCGGTCAGGCGATCCAGAACGCCAACCTGATGCTGGGTCTGGACGAGACCGCGGGCCTGATGCTCGCGCCGCTCTTCCCGTAAGACCGCACTGCAAGAGAGGGTCCGATGAAGGGGCTGAAGAAGAAACGTCGCATCCAGATCATCGCGCTCGCGGTGGTGGCCCTCGTGATCTCCACGGGGCTGATCGGCTACGCGATGCGCGACGGGATCAATTTCTTCCGCTCCCCCTCGCAGGTGGTCGAAGCGCCGCCCTCCGCCTCCGAGACCTTCCGCCTCGGCGGGCTAGTGGAGGAGGGCAGCCTGCAGCGCGGGCAGGGCGACGTGATCCGCTTCGCGGTGACCGATGGCGGGGCCACGGTGCCGGTGGTCTACAACGGCCTGCTGCCCGATCTCTTTGACGAGGGACAGGGCATGATCGGCACCGGCCGCTGGGTGAACGGCGTCTTCGAAGCGACCGAGATCCTTGCCAAACACGACGAGAGCTACATGCCGAAAGAGGTCATCGACGCGCTGAAGGAACAGGGCGTCTACGAGGACCCGAACAAGCCGTCGACCAAGGGGGCGAGCGGTAGCTGAGCGATCCGTTAACCCTGCAAACGCAAGCTGACCCCCGTGTACATCGCACGGGGGTTTCGTTTATGGCAAGGGATGTGCGGCAACTGGCCGAGGAGATCGTGGCCCGCGAAGGCGGCTACGTCGATGATCCGGATGATCCGGGCGGGGCGACCAACCACGGGGTGACGATCCACACGCTGCGGCGGCTGGGGCGGGACCTGACCGGCGATGGCCGGGTGGACCGCGCCGACGTGCGGGCGCTGAGCCGGGCGCAGGCGGTCGAGATCTTCCTGACGGACTACTTCGAGGCGCCGGGGCTGGGGCAACTGCCCGAGGTGCTCTGGCCAACGGTCTTCGACATGTATGTCAACGCGGGTGCGCAGGCGGTGAAGATCCTGCAACGGCTGCTGTGCCAGATGGGCTGGCCCGTGGCGGTGGACGGGGTGATCGGCCCGCAGACGGCGGCGGCGGCGCAGGCGGCGGCCGGGGCCGCGCCCGAGCATATCGCCGACGCCTACGGCATCGCGCGGCGCAACTACTACTTCCAGATTGCCGACCGGCGCCCTGCCAGCCGCAAGTACGCCCGCACCCGCGCGGGCGGCAAGGGCGGCTGGATCCGCCGGGCGGAGGCGTTCATCGCCCCGCGCTATCACCTGAGCGACGCCGACTTCCGGGCGCGGGTGGCGGCATGGGGATGATCGACCGCCTGCTGGGGCTGCCGCTGGGGCGCGGGGCCAATGTCCTGCGCGAGACGATCGAGGTCTTTCGCGAGAACACCGAGGCGGGCGCCCTGCGCGACCACGAGGGCCGGGCCGCGGCGCTGGAACAGTTCGCGGCCGAGTTCACGCCGCGCCGCACCGCCTTCGACAGCGTGATCGACGGGCTGAACCGCCTGCCGCGCCCGTTGCTGGCGCTCGGCACCATCGGGCTCTTCGTCTCGGCCATGGTCAGCCCTGCGTGGTTCGCCACGCGGATGGAGGCCCTCGCCGCCGTGCCCGAGGCGCTCTGGTGGCTGATGGGGGCGGTGATCTCCTTCTACTTCGGGGCGCGGCACCAGTGGCAGGGGCAGGCGTTCCAGCGTGACCTTGCCGCCTCGGCCCTGCGGCTCGGGCTTCAGGCGCGGGATGCGTCGGGTGAGGACGCGCCCGGGAAGGACGCCGCCCCGAACCCCGCACTGGAGGCGTGGCGGCACCAGCGGAGATAGGGGAGGCGGCGCGGCGGGCCTGGGCGCAGGTAGGTGTGCATGACGCCGGCCTCCGGCGTGGGGGCAGCGAGGTCGGGCCAGAGAGAGCCGCGCGAGTGAGTGCACGCCGAAGGAGGGGTCACGGATGGGTTTGCCCAGAAAGGTTCGCCCATAATGGGCTGGCCTGACACGTGTGCCCTGCGAGGCCCGGTCGGAGCGCTTGGAGCAGAGACGCAGGGCCAGAACCGTCGGGCCAGAGAGGTTTAACCCTCAAGGCTGCACCAGAGACGCCCATCCGCATCCCCCAAGCCGCGACAATGTGAACGACCGCGCGCGCGGAAAGCGTTTTACCGCCGAGCCCCGCTGGCCCTATAAGCGGGACATGTTTACGGAACTCGGTCACTTCGCCCTCGTGCTGGCCTTCGCGGTCGCGCTGTTTCAATCCATCGTGCCGCTGATCGGCGCGGCGCGGCGCGTGCCCGGCTGGATGTCCGCCGCGGAACCGGCGGCAAATGCCCAGTTCCTGCTGATCGCCTTCAGTTTCGCGGCGCTCACCTATGCCTTCGTCACCTCGGATTTCTCGCTGCTGCTGGTGGTGAACAACTCCCACTCGCTCAAGCCGATGCTCTACAAGGTGACCGGCGTCTGGGGGAATCACGAGGGCTCGATGCTGCTCTGGGTGCTGATCGTGGCGCTCTTCGGGGCGGCGGTCTCGTGGTTCGGATCGAACCTGCCGCCGACGCTCAAGGCCCGCGTGCTGGCGGTGCAGGGGATGATCGGCGCGGCCTTCCTCGCCTTCCTGCTCTTCACCTCGAACCCGTTCCTGCGCCTCGCGGTGCCGCCCTTCGACGGGCATGACCTGAACCCGCTGCTGCAGGACCCGGGCCTCGCCTTCCATCCGCCGTTCCTCTACCTCGGCTATGTGGGCCTCTCGATGTCCTTCTCCTTCGCCGTTGCGGCGCTGATCGAGGGGCGTGTCGACGCCGCATGGGGCCGCTGGGTGCGGCCCTGGACGCTGGCTGCGTGGATCTTCCTGACCATCGGCATCGCGCTCGGCTCGTGGTGGGCCTATTACGAGCTTGGCTGGGGCGGCTTCTGGTTCTGGGACCCGGTCGAGAACGCCTCCTTCATGCCCTGGCTGATCGCAGCGGCGCTGCTGCATTCCGCCATCGTGGTGGAAAAACGCGAAAACCTGAAGGCGTGGACCGTGCTGCTGGCGATCATCGCCTTCGGCTTCTCTCTGATCGGGGCCTTCATCACCCGCTCGGGCGTGATCACCTCGGTCCATGCTTTCGCCAATGACCCCGAGCGCGGCGTCTTCCTGCTGCTGATCCTCGCGGTCTTCATGGGCGGGGCGCTGACGCTCTTTGCCTTCCGGGCGGATGTGCTCTCCTCCCGCGGGGTCTTCAGCCTCGTCAGCCGGGAAAGCGGCCTCGTCTTCAACAACATCCTGCTGGGCGTGGCGGCCTTCGTGGTCTTCGTGGGCACGATCTGGCCGCTGGTGGCGGAACTGGCCTTCGGGCGCAAGCTGTCGGTGGGCGAGCCGTTCTTCAACATGGCCTTCACGCCCTTCATGATCGCCATCGGGGTGATCCTGCCCTTCGGTGCGCTGCTGCCGTGGAAGCGCGGCAAGCTGGGCCGGATCGCGAAAATGCTGGTGCCCGCCATGGTGCTGGCCGTGGCCGTCGGTGCGCTGACATGGGCGATGCAAAGCGAGCGCAGCGCGCTTGGGCCCATCGGCCTGATGCTGGGATCGTGGCTTGTCGCTGGCAGCCTCGTCGACATCTGGTCGCGCACGGGCCGGGGCGGGGGCCGCCTGGGCCGCCTGCGCCGCCTGCCGCGCGCGGACTGGGGCAAGGCCGTGGCCCATGCCGGGCTTGGCGTCACGATGATGGGCATCGCGGGCATGCTGGCCTGGCAGCTCGAGGACATCCGCGTGGTGCAGGAGGGCGACACCTACGAGGTCGGCGCCTATGCCCTGACGCTGGAAGGCGTTGAGCGGGTGCAGGGGCCGAACTACGTCTCCACCATGGGGCACATCCGGATCGAGAAGAACGGCCGCACCGTCGGCATGCTCGACCCCGAGAAACGCTTCTACCCCGTGGCGCGGATGCCCACGACCGAGGCCGGGATCGACAACGGTTTCCTGCGCGACATCTACGTCGCCATCGGCGATCCGCAGGCAGGCGGTGGCTGGGCCATGCGCTCCTACGTGAAACCGCTGGCAAACTGGATCTGGCTCGGCGCCTTGCTGATGGCCTTCGGGGGCGCGCTCAGCCTCTCCGACCGGCGCTACCGCGTGGCGGCAGGCGCCCGCAAGGCCGCGCCGCAGGGGGTGCCCGCGGAATGAAACGTCTGCTTGCCACCCTGACGCTCTGCCTCTCGCTTGGCCTGTCCATGGGCCTGTCACTCACGACGCCGGCGTTTGCCGTCCAGCCGGACGAGATGCTCTCCGACCCGGCGCAGGAGGCGCGGGCCCGCGAGGTCTCCAAGGACCTGCGCTGCCTCGTCTGCCGGAACGAGAACATCGACGACAGCAACGCCGACCTCGCCCGCGACCTGCGCCTGCTGGTGCGCGAACGGATCGTGGCCGGGGACAGCAACGAGGAGGTGAAGGACTTCCTCGTGGCGCGCTACGGCGAATACGTGCTGCTGAACCCCACCAAGGGCGGGGCCAACTGGCTGCTCTGGGGCGCCGGGCCGCTGATGCTGATCGCGGGGCTGGGGATCGCGGGCGTGTTCCTGCGCCGCCGCTCCACCGCCGCCGCCACGGCCGAGGCCGGGCTCTCCGCCGAGGAAGAGGCGCGTCTCAAGGAACTTCTCAAGGACTGAGGACGGGGCGGAAGTGACGCCCCGTTCCGTCCCGGCCCCCCTTGGCCGCGGGCGCGGAATGCGCTTGGATGCGGTGCAGCCCGCGGGGCCGAGGGCGGCGCGGCAACGAGAGGCCGGGCCGCCAGCCGCCCCGCAGGGAGGGGCCGAGCGGCAAGTGGCGCGGCAATCAGAGGTCGGGCAATTTAAGGGAGGACATCAATGGATTACGAGACGATCACGCTGACCGTGACGGACGGGGTCGCCGTGGTGCGGCTGAACCGGCCGGAGGTGATGAACGCGCTCAACGCGCGGATGCGGGCAGAGATCACCCATGCCTTCGGCGCCGCCGAAAAGCAGGCCCGGGTGGTGGTGCTGACGGCCTCGGGCCGGGCCTTCTGCTCTGGTCAGGATCTGTCCGACAGCTCCGACATCGCGAACCCGGATCTGGAGCGCACCCTGCGCGACGAATACGCGCCGATGCTGCGGGCGATCGCCAATTGCGCCGTGCCGACCATCGCGGCCGTGAACGGGGCCGCCGCCGGGGCGGGGGCGAACCTCGCGCTCTGCGCCGACGTGGTCATCGCGACCGAAAGCGCCTACTTCATGCAGGCCTTCACCCGGATCGGGCTGATCCCCGACGCGGGCGGCACCTACTGGATGCCGCGCTCCATGGGCGGGCCCAAGGCCATGGGGGCCGCGCTTTTCGCCGAGAAGATCAGCGCGCAACAGGCCGACGCCTGGGGCATGATCTGGGAATGCGTCGCCGATGACACCTTCGAGGCCCAGTGGCAGGCGCGCGCCGCCCACCTCGCGCAGGGACCGACGCTGGCCTACGGCTTCGTGAAACAGGCGATCCGCGAGAACTGGGGCCATGATCTGGAGGCGCAGATCGCGCTGGAGGGCAAGCTGCAGGGCACCGCCGGCAAGAGCCGTGACTTCAAGGAGGGCGTGGTGGCCTTCCTCGAAAAGCGCCCCGCCAAGTTCGAGGGCCGCTGAGGCGCGGCGCCGAGGCCCCGTAGAAGGATCAGGAACGCCCCCGCCGCTGGCCGGGGGCGTGTGTCGTTTCAGGGCCCGGGGCGGGCTGAAGCCGAACACAGGCCGAACATAGGCTGGGGGCAGGCCGGGGACAGGCCCGGACCTGGGCGGGCTCAGGATGAAGGTTCGAACCGCAGGATGCCCGCCACGCGCGGCCCGCCAGTGCCGTCCGAGGGGTGCGAGACCCCGTCCATCACCGGCACCTCGGGGAAGTCGAAGGGGCTGACGCCCTCCAGCACGGCGACATTGATCCCGAACTGATGCGGGTTCGAGCGCCGCTGGTGATGGGTGTAGATCCCGCAGGTCTTGCAGAAGTGGTGCTTCGCCGTGCCGGTGTTGAACTGGTAGAGCGCGAGATTGTCCGCGCCGGCGAGGAACTCGATATCCTCCAGCCGGGCCGAGACGGCGATGGCCCCCCGCATCCGGCAGTAGGAGCAGGTGCAGCGCCGGGCGCTGTCAAAGCCGCTTTCCAGCCTTACTCGGAAGCGGACCGTGCCGCAGTGACAGGCCGCCGCCTGCCAGGGTCTGTCGTCGCTCATGTCCGGCCCTCCATGCCGTGGATGGCGTGACGGTAGGGCGGGGCGCGGGGCGCCGCAACGGGGTTGGACCGGGGCGTGAAGGACCGCGGCGTGCGGGGCAGGGGCAGTGCTGTGCCGGGTCCAACGAAAAAGCGCCCCGCAAGGGGGCGCTTTCCGATCTCGTTCAGGGGCTGGCCGGAGCCAGCCTTCGGGCCGCTCAGCGGTTCTCGACGTCCACGTAGGGGCGTTCCGAGGCACCGGTGTAGAGCTGACGGGGACGGCCGATTTTCATCTGCGGATCCTCGATCATCTCTTTCCACTGCGAAATCCAGCCGACGGTGCGCGACAGCGCGAAGATCGGGGTGAACATCGCGGTCGGGAAGCCCATCGCCTCGAGGATGATGCCCGAGTAGAAGTCGACGTTCGGGAACAGCTTCTTGGAGACGAAGTAATCGTCCTCCAGCGCCTGACGCTCGAGCTCCTTGGCGACCTGAAGCGTCGGGTTGTTCTCGACACCCAGCAGTTCCAGAACCTCGTCCGCCGACTCTTTCATGACCTTCGCCCGCGGGTCGAAGTTCTTGTAGACGCGGTGGCCGAAGCCCATCAGGCGGAACGGATCGTTCTTGTCCTTGGCGCGGGCGATGTACTCGGGGATCTTGTCGACCGAACCGATTTCGCGCAGCATTTCAAGGCAGGCCTGGTTGGCGCCGCCGTGGGCCGGGCCCCAGAGGCAGGCGATACCCGCTGCGATACAGGCGAAGGGGTTCGCGCCCGAGGAGGAGGCCAGACGCACGGTCGAGGTCGAGGCGTTCTGCTCGTGGTCGGCGTGCAGGGTGAAGATCCGGTCCATCGCGCGGCTCAGGATCGGGTCGACCTGGTATTCCTCGGCCGGCACGGCAAAGCACATGCGCAGGAAGTTCGACGCATAGTCGAGGTCGTTGCGCGGATACACGAAGGGCTGGCCGATGGTGTACTTGTAGGCCATGGCCGCGATGGTCGGCATCTTGGCGATCATGCGGATCGAGGCGACTTCACGCTGCCACGGGTCCGAGATGTCGGTGCTGTCGTGGTAGAAGGCCGACATGGCGCCGACGACGCCGGTCATGATGGCCATCGGGTGCGCGTCGCGGCGGAAGCCGGTGAAGAACCGGTGCATCTGCTCGTGCACCATGGTGTGGCGCGTGACGCGAGTTTCGAAGTCTTCCAGTTCGGCTGCGGAGGGCAGGGCGCCGTAGAGCAGCAGGTAGCAGACTTCGAGGTAGTGCGACTTGCCGGCCAGATCGCTGATCGGGTAGCCGCGGTGCAGAAGCACACCTTCCTCGCCGTCGATGAAGGTGATCGAGCTGTCGCAGGATGCGGTGGAGGTGAAGCCGGGGTCGTACGTGAAGACGTTCGCCTGGCCGTACAGTTTACGGATGTCGATGACATCCGGCCCTTCCGTCGGCGACAGCACTGGCAGTTCGTAGGTTTTCCCGTCGAGCGTCAGCGTTGCCGTTTTGTTCGTATCTGTCATGTACTTCCCTTCCTCTAATCCCGCATGCCCCGGGGGAAAAGGGGCATGACCCGCAATAATGGCCGCTACCTTGCGACAGGGTTAATCCTGTCCTCCCTTCGCGGCGTCGGTCAGCCGGGCGAGGGTTTCCTCCTGCCCGAGGACCATCATCATATCGAACACGCTGGGGGTAGCGGCCCGGCCCGCGAGGGCGGCGCGCATGGGCCCGGCCATCTTGCCGAACTTGATGTCGTGCGCAGCGGCGAAGTCGTTCGCAGCTGCCTCCAGTGCGTCCCGCGTCCAGCTAGCACTTTGCAGGTGCGGCGTCAATTCCGACAGCAGTGTCCGCCCCTCTGCATCCAGTTGTTTTGCGGCCTTTTCTTCCGGTTCGATCGGCCTAGTTGACAGTGCAAAGTATGCCTTTTCAAGGAGTTCCGGATAGGTCTTGGCCCGCTCTTTGAGGACCGGCATCGCGGCTCCGAGACGCTCCAGATGGACCCCTTCGGGCACCGGTTGACCGGTCGCGACAAGGAATTCCTGCACCTCGTGCAGCAGCGCAGCATCTTCCGTCGCGGCAATGTGATGACCGCAGAGATTTTCGAGTTTCTTGAAGTCGAACCGCGCCGGGGACTTGCCGATGCCGTCGAGGTCGAACCACGCCTGCGCCTGCGAGTCGGTAAACACCTCGTCGTCGCCGTGGCTCCAGCCGAGACGAGCGAGGTAGTTGCGCATACCCGAAGCCGGGTAGCCCATCTGCTGGTATTCCTCGACGCCGAGCGCGCCGTGCCGCTTCGACAGCTTCTTGCCGTCCGGCCCGTGGATCAGCGGGATATGCGCATAGGTCGGAAGGTCCCAGCCCATGGCGGTGTAGATCATCATCTGCCGCGCGGCATTGTTCAGGTGGTCGTCGCCCCGGATCACGTGGGTGACGCCCATGTCGTAGTCGTCCACCACCACGGCGAGCATGTAGACCGGCGTGCTGTCCGAGCGCAGCAGCACCATGTCGTCGAGCTGGTCATTGCGGATCGTCACGTCGCCCTGCACCTTGTCGGCGATCACCGTGGCGCCCTCGCGCGGGGCCTTCAGGCGCACCACGTAGGGCGCGTCCGGGTAGGTCGCGGGATCGGCATCGCGCCACGGGCTGCGGTAGAGCGTCGAACGGCCCTCGGCCTTGGCGGCCTCGCGGAAGGCCTGGATTTCTTCCTGCGTGGCAAAGCACTTGTAGGCGTGGCCGGCCTCCAGCATCTGCAGCGCCACCTCGCGGTGACGGTCGGCGCGCGCGAACTGGCTGACCGCATCGCCGTCATAGTCGAGGCCGAGCCACTCGAGGCCCTTGAGGATCGCGGCGGTCGCCTCGGGGGTCGAGCGTTCGCGGTCGGTGTCCTCGATGCGCAGCAGGAAGGTGCCACCGTGGCCCCGGGCATAGAGCCAGTTGAAGAGCGCCGTCCGGGCACCGCCGATGTGCAGGAAACCGGTGGGCGAGGGGGCGAAGCGGGTCACGACGGGTGCGGACATCGGGGCGAATTAACCTCTCGGTAACCAACGGGGTCTAGCGTTCGGGGCCTGTCTATCGGCGCGGCGGAGGGGTGACAAGTGCCCGGGACGCGAGGCGGGAATCGCAGGCTGTCAGGGGCGCGTCCGGTGCGGGGCGCGGCCGTGGCGCCGACGCCCGCAGCCGAGGCGGACGAGGGGCAACCGGGGCGCGGCACGACGGGGCGCCCCGGGGCGGAGCATCAGCGCCGGGCAGGGGCCGTGCGCTGGCTCCGCTGGCCCGTAGAAGGGGGCGCACGCTGCCTGCTGGAACAGCGCGGCCATCTGTTCCCCTGGGCGCCGGTCTGTGTCGCGGCGGGGATCGGCTGCTACTTCGGCCTGCCAGTCGAGCCGCCGGTCGAGGCGCTCGCCATGCTTGGCCTCGCCTGCCTCGCAGGCCTGCTTCGGGCGCTGCGGCTGGAAGGGTCCCATCGTCATGTCGCCTTTGCCCCCTTGGTCTGGGCTCTGGTTCTCTTCGCAGGCGGGCTCGGCTGGGCCGGGGTGCGGGCGCATCTGGTGGCCGCGCCGGTGCTGGAGGCCCGAACCTACGGGCCGGTGCAGGGGCGCATCGTGGCCATGGATCGCTCTGCCTCCGACGCGCTGCGGCTGGAACTGGACCGGGTCATCCTTGCCGGGCGCGGTCCGGACCGGACGCCGGAGCGGGTCCGCATCGCCCTGCATGGCCAGCAGGACGGGCCCCGGATGCACCCGGGCGCGACGGTCCTCGCCACGGCGCATCTTGCGCCGCCCGGCGGCCCGGTGGAGCCCGGCGGCTTCGACTTCCGCCGTCATGCCTGGTTCGCGGGGCTGGGGGGGCTCGGCTACACCCGCGTGCCGGTGGTGACCCTGCTGCCGCCCGAGCCGCGCGCGCTACGGGTGTTCCGCTGGCGCATGGCCATCGCGGATCATGTCCGTGCGACGATCCCGGGCGAGGCCGGGGCCTTCGCCGCCGCCGTCACCACGGGGGACCGCTCCGGCATCGGGCAGGAGACGCTGGAGGCGCTCCGCCGCAGCAACCTCGCCCATCTGCTCGCGATCTCGGGGCTGCACATGGGGCTGCTGGCGGGGGTGGTCTTCGCCGGGCTCCGGCTGGCGCTCGCTCTCGTGCCTTGGGTGGCGCTGCGCTGGCCCTGCCGCTCCATCGCGGCGGTGGGGGCGCTTGCGGCGGCGGCGGTCTACCTCGCGCTCTCGGGCGGCAACGTGGCGACGGAACGTGCCTTCATCATGGTCGCGGTGGCCCTCGTGGCGCTGCTCTTCGATTGCCGGGCGCTCAGCCTGCGGGCGGTGGCGCTTGCGGCGCTCATCGTCCTGACCCTGCGGCCCGAGGCGCTTCTGGGCCCCGGCTTCCAGATGTCTTTCGCCGCCACCGTGGCGCTCGTCGCGGTCTTCGCCCTGCTGCGGGGACGGGACAGCCCGCTGCCGCGATGGACCCGCCCGGTGGTGGCGCTGGTGATCTCCTCCGCCGTGGCGGGCGCGGCGACCGGGCCGGTGGGCGCGGCGCATTTCAACCAGATGGCGCTCTACGGACTGCCGGCGAACCTGCTGTCGGTGCCGGTCATGGGGCTGCTGGTGGTGCCCTCCGCCGTGGTGGCCGCCCTGCTGACGCCGCTCGGGCTCGAGGCGCTGCCGCTCTGGTGCATGGGGCAGGGGCTCGACTGGATTCTCCTCGTGGCGCGGGAGGTCAGTACCCGCCCCGGTGCGGTCGCGGGCGTGGTCACGCCGCCGCCCGCCGTGCTGCCGCTGCTCGCGTTCGGCGGGCTGATGCTGGCGCTCTGGCAGGGGCGCGGCCGGCTGGCGGGGCTGGGGCCGGTCTGCGTGGCGCTCTGGTTCTGGTCCGGGGCGGAGCGCCCGCTGCTTCTGGTGGAGGCGGAGGGCCGTCTGGTCGGGCTCATGACCGCCGAAGGCCGGGCGCTCAGCCGCGATCGCGCGGCCGGCTTCGCCGCCGGGGTCTGGCTGGAGAATGACGGTGACCTGTCATCGCGGCGCGAGGCGGCGGCGCGGTGGCAGGACCCGCGCCTGCCGGACGGGCGGCTGATCCGCCATGTCACCGGCAAGGCCACGGTCGCGGGGCTGCGCTGCACGGCGGGCGAGATCGTCGTGGTGAACGCCAAGCCGCCGCCGGGGCTGCCCTGTGACACGCTGGACCCCGCCGCCTTGCGGCGCGGGGCCCTGCTGTATCGCGATGGCCGGTGGATCGGCGCGGATGATGGCTCGGACGAAAGAGCGGCGCGGCTCTGGACGCCCCGGCGCCGTCAATAGCTGCGGATCAGCCCGACGAGGCGGCCCTGCACCTTCACCGCATCCGGGCGCAGGATGCGCGGCGGATAGGCCGGGTTCGCGGCCACCAGCTCCACCATGCCGTTGCGGCGGTAGAGCCGTTTCAGCGTCGCCTCCTGCCCCTCGACGAGGGCCACGCAGATGTCGCCGTCATTGACCGAGGGCGTTTCGCGGATCACCACCACGTCGCCGTCGTTGATCCCGTCCTCGATCATCGAGTCGCCGCGAACCTCCAGCGCGTAGTGCTCGCCCCGGCCCGAGAGCATGGAGCCCGGCACCGCCACGTGATGCGACACTTCCGAGATCGCCTCGATCGGGACACCGGCGGCGATCCGGCCCATGACGGGCAATTCCATCGCGTGGATCGGTTCGACCGGCTGGACATTCGCGGGACGCGGCGCGGCCGCCTGTGCACCGCCCTCGATCACCTGCGGGGTGAAGCCGGTCTCGGGGGGGCTGTCGGCGAGGGCCTCGGGCAGTTTGACGATCTCGATCGCGCGGGCCCGGTGCGCCAGCCGGCGGATGAAGCCGCGTTCCTCAAGCGCCGTGATCAGCCGGTGAATGCCCGACTTGGAGCGCAGGTCCAGCGCCTCCTTCATCTCGTCGAAGGAGGGCGGCACGCCGTCACGCTGCACCCGTTTGTGGATGAATTCCAGCAGGTCGAGCTGTTTCTTGGTGAGCATCTCTCGCCCTCGTACGCGGTTTCGTTCCGCTTTGTTCTACATCCGTTCCCGTTTTCTGTCAAATGTTCCGATTTTGGTCCCGTTTGCTCAACAGGGGGTGTAGTGTAGCGTGACAAACGAACTTGCAGGAATTTACACGCAAACTTTCAGCAAACGATTTTTCGGGAACGGGGCGTTTATGGCCCCGTTCAACGGTCGCTGAACGGGGCCTTCAACTTCACTCTCCCGGCGCCACCGGCCAGACCGGCGCGGCGGGGTCCACCACCGTCTCCGGGAGATCGCGCAGTGCCTGACGATAGCTCTGCCAGCTCGCCGTCCCGCCCGGCGGGGTCACATCCGGCATCATGGTCCAGTCACTGGCAGCCAGGCGGCGATCTCGCTCCGCTCTCAGGGCCTCAGTCGCGTCTGAGAGTGCAGTTGCCTGTCTCGCCTCGGCCGTGATTACTTTGCTCCAGTCAATGTTCATTCCTGGACCTCCTCTTCAGGTGCGGGCATGTCGTAGAGGGGCAGGGCCACCGTGCCGTCCTCTACGTCGGTCATCGGGGCCGGGAAGCGCGTCGCTTCGGGGGCGTTGGGGCCGTGCGGTAAGATCATCGGCACGGTGAGCACGCCGCTTTCGTCGCGGCTGACATCGCCCGAAATCCATTCGCAGGTGATCGCCTCCTTCGGGAGGGTGGCGCCGGTGGGCAGAGCGGTGAAGTCGAAGGTCTCACCGTTCAGCGTGAGAACGTCACCGCTCTTGGATACGGCGAGAACGGGCAGCCCGGCGACAGGCGAAAACGTGATGTTCATCTTCTTGCTCCTTAGAACCAGCGGCCGATCGCCATGAAGCGAACCGGTACGTTTGATTGAGTGTTAAGATGGGACATCACGTAGCAACTAGCGGAGCCGGAGAATGTCCCGACAGCTGGCCAGCAGTTGACGTTCCCAAGGCTCGCGAAGACGTTCAGTGATGTCGTGGCTGAGACGAAGGAGACCGGATAGGTCCAGCTTATTTGTGCTGAGTCTCGATAGACATTCCCGGCGGCAGTTGCGATGGCGCCAGATGTGAATGTCGGTGAGAACGCGAGCATCGTCCCATCGGCAAATTTCACATATTCCCCATTGGTGTTGCTGCTGCGCTCAATGATTTGGCCCGTCGGCACCCCGCCGTCTTCCGAAACCGTCCCCAAGATGCCGTACTCTCGCGTCAAGACGCGGTTCCAGACAATGCTCCCGTCAGCGGCCTGAGATCCGGTCCAGATCCGCGGCTCCGCTGGGGAACTGCCGTCCCGCCAGCACAAGAGATGCCGCCGGCCCGAGCTGCTCTTCGAAACCTGCAGCACGTAGAAATATGCCGATGTCTCTGGTCCGCCGGGGGTGTCAGAACCGACGAACATGTATATACCCGAGCCAAGGTCGCGTTCGGCGAGCGGCGTCGCACCGGTGATATTGATCGCCTCCCCGCCGCACCCAAAGGCCCCCACCTTCAGGAGCTTGCCGCTGGTGGCGTCGGACAAGCTGGACTGCACGGCCGATCCGGTGATCGGCACATCGACCTGCATAGCACTGGACCCCAGCAGCACCCGCCGCACGCCATTGGTCGAGAACCCGAAGGACCGCGCGCGGCACGTCTGCGCGCAGTCTGGAAATCTATCTGCGAGGCAGAACGGGCCTTCTCTGAAAGCCTCTGGGGTGACCTTCTGGGCGGCCTCTGCTTCGCCCTTCTCGTGGTCGGGCTGATCTACGGCGCGGGGATACTTCAATGAGCCACAACCCTGATCACCAAAAGGGGGCGTTCGCATGAAGTTCCTGCACGGTGGCAACGTTCAACGCATTGCTCTGGATCACATCGAGGTGTCCAGCCGTTTGCGAGAAGTGCGTGATGCCTTTGTCGAAAACCTCATCGTCATGGCCGAGGACACGGGCATCACGACACCCATCCACGTTCGCAAATCCAAGGCTGGATACATCCTGATAGACGGCGCCCACACCCCTTTGAACGAGGTCTTCTGCGAGCAGGTGAAAAGCGACTTCCTCCGCCTCTCCTGCCCCTCCTTCACCAGTTGCCGGCACGGATGCGCTTGAAGAGCCGAGCATGGCTTCCAGTGATCTTGTTGGAGATCGTTGCCTCACTTCGGTTCATGAAGGCGCAGTAAGCCTCGACAAGGCGTATCAGGTCGTTGAGTTCCATCTGCCCACCGTGGATTTTTCCATCAGATTAATAATGGATATATACACTAGATGGAAAAATCAAGGGAAGCTTGCGTGAGGCTGCGCTTTAGTGCATTTTTCCACTATGGATCGCGCCAAGTTTCTCTCTCTGGTCGAAGACCGGCGTCAGGCGCTCGGCTATTCCATGGCCGAGCTCTCGGAGCGCGCCTTTGGCTCGCGTAAGGTCACCGCAGTCCAAGATTTGAAGCGCGGGAGTTCACCCAGCATCGAGCGCATATCCGCACTCTGTGAGGCTCTCGACCTAGAATTCTATATCGGGAAGAAGCGCGACTCTGGCGTGATCAATGTTGTGATGCCTGCGGGCGACTTGGAGCACGACTACGCCCTTATCAGCAGTACCAATGCTGAAGCTGCGGCCGGGGCAGGGCGCTATGTGTCGGAACTCGAGGAACGCGAGCCCCTCGCGTTTCGTCGCGACTGGCTCGCCAAACTTGACGTAACGCCCAGTCGTGCCGTTCTGCTCCGCGCCCGTGGTGAGAGCATGGAGCCGCTGATCTGGGACGGCGACGTGATGATGATCGATACCGACCGGACAGAGCCGCGCGTGCGGCCTGAGGGGCGTTCTGTCGGACGCGGTTTCCAGGACGAGATCTTCGTGCTGCGCCTTGGCGACGATCTCCGTGTGAAGGCGGTTCGTCGCCCGAGCCAGGACAAGGTCGTCCTATATTCGGAGAATCGTAGCCGCTACGAGCCCGAGGTTCTGACGGGCGCGGACCTGAAGGAGTTGGCCATCATTGGTAAGGTGGTCTGGTGGGGCCACGTCTCAAACTGAGCTAGGGGTGTTGTGCTGTTTTCGCTTGCAGCCTAGCCGCTCTACTCTGAGCCAAAGAACGGGGTTTGCAACGTGTAGGTGGTGGCGAGGTTTAACTAGTGACCTTGCCCACGATCGGTGCTCCCGGCCATCAACGGTTCACTGCACGAGATCAAATGCCCCGATGAAAGGGCGGGGAGCCGACTTTCGCCGCGCACTGCTCGAATGACCTAGAAGTGCACGAAGCTACCGCCTCGCGCGCATCGCGGGACCTTTCGGAGGGCGAAGGTGGCCTGCAACTACTGCGACGTCTCGCCGAAGAACGCACCGGTCGCTAACGGAAAACGAATGAGCAATGATTGCGGTAGTTCGTCTAGCCGCCACTTGGCGGCATAAATGCCGACCAGAGCCTAAGTCAGAGAAATAAAGTCCGGATAAAAGCGGACGAGATCACGGTAGCGCTCAAAATGCGCGACAGGGTCTGGTAATCCTGGCAGGTCATCAATGCCCATTTCCTTCAAAATATCAGCAACAGGAGTGCTCGGCAGCTTACGCTCGAGATGATCACGCTCGCGCGAAGTCAGAGCCTGCACTTGAAGATCGTGAATATCGTCCCATTCCTCCGATGCGAGCGGCCAGCTTTCGAGATTTGCCTTGGTCCGTGGGTCGTACGAGATTTCTGCCTTATCAGATGGTTGCGGGGTAATCGCGAGAGTGACCGAAACCATCTGTGTCCCGTCGGAATATGAAACGGAAGAGAGGCAAACGGTGCGCCGACGGCGGCCTGCCGCACGTGTCGAGATTCGACCGATCGCCCTCGCCAAAATCCGAGGAAGACCTACGTACTCATTCGGGTCGTCTCCGCCAAAGTCGGAAGGGTCGAGGATACTCTCTAAGCGACGCCGCTTCCTATCTTCTTCTGTCAAATCCTCGCCAGAGTCTTTTGCCAGAGGTAGGTTTCGCGGCTCCGCATTCAGGGTGATCCTAAGAACGTCTCCGGGGGCTGAACTTGCAACCAATTGTCCGAAAGCCGACAGATCATCCCTGAGGCGTTTTGGCGTCGTAAAGTCGAACCATACGATGCGCCCAACGGTTGGTCGGATGCCCCATTCCAAGAATAGACCATCCATATCTTCAGCTATATCTTTGGCAGAAGCTCTCCTAACCTCCGCGGCGTCGGTCGGCCTGTTGAATTCCGCTCGCTTGACGGTGCTTGGGCATATGTCAAACGAAACCAATGTTTTCAAACCGAGCACGCGCGAGACACGTGCGTGGTCCGACATAGTATAACCGCCCATTGAAACGTAAGCGCAATTTTCAAACGAACGCCACCTTTCGAGGCGGCGCAAAAGTTCAACGAATAGGGCTCTATCAGCAAACTTTCCGCTGCGCAGATGATACGCCAGGTCAGCAGCGCTCATTTCCCGGAAGCCTTCTTGGCTCGAATAACAGCCTCGTTCCAAGCCTTCCCTAAAGTCGCAGTCCAGGGCGCTTCTTCGTCAATTCCATAGTACTTGGAGACGGCTAGTCCTTCGTCGTCATCAAGTAGAAGGCAAGTCCGCTTAGCGCGCTTGACCTTGGTAGTTGGCAGCTTCGGAACGCTACGTTCAACTCCTGTCACCTTTCGAACGGGATTGAATGAAAGACTCGAGATATACTCGGAGCGAATGCTCGAGAGTGTTGCTGGTGCGGCTCCCTTCATCGGCACAGATCTTTGCTCGGCGGTTTTCCAATCGTTAGTAAATTTAATGAATGGTTGGATGGCATCTTGCATGAGAGTCATCACTTCCGCGTAGACCGAAGAGTTTAGGTCGATCCCGCGCTTAGTAGTCGTCAAGGGCAGAGAAGATACATCGTCTGATCTCATGAACGCATACCCTGCTATCACAGAGTACTGCCCATGATAAGACGGGATCGGGCTACGCCCCCAACCCGTCAAGTGTGTCCGGTCATGACTCACCACCACTCGATCATTACAGACTACCGTCCAACCAGCCTTCACATCGCTCGCCGTGTTCTCGCTGTCGTGATCAGCCTCTTCCATGGATTTTGGTGGAGCAATTAGTCCGGCAATGATTTCAATTTGAACGCCTGAAACTAAACCCCTATAAATGGCTGGCGCAATTCTAGTGCCATCCTCAAGTGCTGTGTCTGAAAGATAGGTCGTCATACGAATAGGCTGGACAGCTTCCGGAGTGCCTCCCGCAAATCCTATTTTTACTTCGAATCCCTTGGAGAGCAAAATAGAATAGTGCTCGCCGACATAGCTAGAAAAGGATTTCACCCAATCTGGATCAGAAAAGGCATCCGAGACTGAATCTAGAAGACTCTCAACGGATATTTGAGTTCCGCCCTTCACCTCTCCTTCGTAATATGGCTTTAAATCAAAGTCATCCCATTCCTCGGATTCAAGCCATTCCTGCCCTATGTCAACCGTGAACGGATCATCGCCCGCTGATGTGACTTTGATGCTTGATCCGAACTTGAATAGAGCCCTTTTCATGCCGATGCCATAGACACCCACTGTCCCGCGATCACCCTCGCTTTGCGCGACGTCCGGGCGACCCATTCGAAATGCGCGTTCAGCCGCAAGCTTGATCGGAATGCCTCCGCAGTTGTCGGAGATCTTAAAGCAGTCCTTGGAAAAATGAATTTCCGCGCGAAATCCCTTATAGGGCAAAAGCTCATCGGGTTTCGATCCTCTAGCGCGTAGTACGCGCGCCGCACCATCTAGGCAGTTGTCGAGCAAGTCCAGGACTGCGTCGTCAAGCGCGATATCCCGCGTGAGCATCTTAATAAAGAAAGATTTGGTGGGTTTTGTTGAGGCTGTCCGATTTGGGCTTTGCGCTCCCGCCTCATCATCTTTTGTGATGCCCATGAAATTTCTCGCTACTTAGGTCTAGTTTTTTTCGGTGGCGCATCAGGTCTTCAGGACCAATAGCTATAGCCTTTTGCCGCCAACAACTATGTCCAATCTTCATTCAGCGGCTAGAGTCGCTGATGCGGTTTCAGAGCGGCTGATACCATCTGCGATCCAAGATAGTACGGCTGCTCCCAAATGGGGTGGCACGCTGTTGCCGATCATGCGGAAGCTATGCCATACTGTGGGGTGAAATAGATGTGAATCCGGAAAACCCTGAAGGCGCGCTGCTTCACGAACAGTGATAACGCGTGGTTCGGAGGGGTGAATCGGGCGAACAGACTGGTAAGAGCCCTTGTCGGATCCTGTCCCCGCTCGGAGCGTCGGTGATTTACCTTCCCAACAGAGTCTTTGGTGTCGCCCGACGGGGTCCACACGGCCCTGCGGGACTTTAACGAAGCGATCTACAACAGCTTGACTGTGAGCTGTCACTCGATGACCCGTAAACTTGAGGTCATCTGCAGCAAGGCTTGCGGCGTAGCTGCCAGCAGATGGCGATTCTTTCATCTTCCAAATGTCGAACCTGTCGGACGTGCCGATTTGAATGGACGCGGAAAGGCCCTCAAAAGCATCACGTACAGTTGATTGTTTGTCTTGGGCAAGCGCTCGTGAAAAAAGAAAATTCGGGTCAAGTGACGAAATCTGAGTTGGATCATAACCAACAACAAAAACACGATTTCGATTGGTTGGTGTGCCATAGTCAGCAGCATTTAAAAGCATCGGCTCAAGGATGCGGTAGAGCGCTGGAATTTCTTCGAGTGCAGCGTCCAAGAATGGCCTGTTTCGGTCGAACAAGAGGCCGCGAACATTCTCAAAAATGAAAAATGCAGGCCGCAGCTCCGCGATGCGACGACAGAAAACGGTCAGTAGTGTACGTCTGGGGTCGGCTTCGTCCATTCGTCCGATCTCGCTGAAGCCTTGGCACGGAGGTCCTCCGATCATTCCAAATGGCTCCTCGAGACGGAGAGAATCGACGGAAATTTCGTTCAAATCTCCGGTGATAAGATCAACGCTAGGGAAATTTCGCATGTAAGAAGCCGAGAGGTTACGATCAATCTCGACTGCCTTTGCGGTTCGAAACCCAGCCATATGAGCACCTAGTGTCAGTCCTCCTCCGCCCGAGAACACGTCAATGAGGGGCATCTTCAGAGGGACTTCGTTATGATTTGACATGGCTGGTCTCGTTGCGCCGCCAAACGCGGCAGGCTCTTGCAGTCATTTGGCATAGGCACCCACCAAATGTCGACCATTCAGTTGGCAGGTGAGTCGAGTCGGGCCGGACCTCGCCCACGGTCCGACTGGCAGCTCCCCCTGGCTACTCAGTTGTTCATGCGGCGCACGATCAATGTCAGGTTACGGGCTGGGACCGGTTACTCGCCGAGCGTTGCTCGAAAGGCATGTCTAGGCTGGCTACGGTCATCGGCTGCGCCTGGCATGAATGACGGCTCAGGGCCGATGAGCGATCCAGGACCTATCGGGCGGAGTGCTGACCTTCGCCGCGTCCGGCGTGAGCGGCAGTGGCGGCTAGGGAGCGGAAGCGGCAGTCGACGTGTTTCTGTTTGGGCCCGCGGCCGGCCCGTAGCCGACGTCGAGCGGCAGACCTCATTGCTGCCGTCGCTGCTCGCCTTCCGGACATTCGCCGCAGGCCAAAGCTCCCGCACAGCGCTGTAAGCAGGCCTCGTGAGCCAGTCGCGTCCTGTGTCGTTCCGGTATTGGCCGAGGACCGCGTGAGGGTTGCACATGGGCAGCCAGTCAAACATCTGGTGCCCACCTTCAATGTGGGAAGTTCCAATTTTGATCTGGGCCTTTTGCATCGCAGCTGACCTGAAGACTCCGAACCCGCAAGGCATGGTGCCGCCGAAAGATGAGACCGAGGCGTTCGCCCTGATCGGCGACCCGGACACCAACCTATATGCTCTTTTGCCTGACAGCGCTTGAGTGGATCGGCGACAGAAATATATGGTGGGATCGGCGCTGACCGGCGAACAATGCCGACATGGCCGAGAAAAAGCGAAACCCCGATTGGATGCGAGACGAGCATCTCGTCGCCCTGGACTACTATCCTGACAATCGGGGCGACTACTTTTCGCCCACTGGCGGGGCGTTCTGGAATTGGCGGACGACATTAGCAAGGTTGCCAAGGCACTCGGCTTGACCGGATCTGACACCTTTCGGAACCCTTCCGGAGTCTCGATGAAGTTGCTAAATTTCCGATCCCACGACCCGCAGCACGACACAAAGGGTCTGCCTCAGGGCAACAAGCTGGAGCAGATCGTCTGGGACGAGTTCGCCGAAAAACCGATAGTGTTGAAAAAGGTTGTCACTAACATCTTGAATGTAACCAGCGCCGCGATGGCGGGCGACACCCCCGTTCCGCCAGATGATGATGCTGCCGAGGCCCGCGAGGGCCAGTTACTTACACGCTTGCACCGCTATCGCGAGCGCAAAGCGGCCATCGTTAAACGCAAGAAGGCGTCTTTCTTCAAGAAATACGGGCATTTATGCTGTGAGGCATGTGGTTTCGACTTCCTGAAGGTCTATGGCGAGCGCGGCGCTGGGTTCATCGAGTGCCACCACACCAAACCAGTGTCCGAACTCACGGCTGGGGAGACCACGAAACTGGCCGACTTGGTCCTGCTCTGTGCGAACTGCCACCGTATGGTTCAAGCGGCGCGACCCTGGTGGACGTTGGAGGAGCTATCTGCTTCAATCAATCAAAAGGGGTGGAGTTGAAGTGCCATGTATTTTTCCGTTGTATTCCCGCTTGCCGATTTTCGGAGCTTACACCGCGATAGGGCCGGGCGCTTGGACCGTCCCGCATGGGGTCAAGCGGACCCGATGGCCGAGTTTGCTCGTGGTTTCGGGGAAATTCACACAAGGACGAAGTCGGGTGCGGGTTATGCTGGCGAGAACTACTACGCTGACTGTGACAATGCGGTTAAGTACCCGTCTCAATATTTTTTGAAGCCAATTCCCGGATCGCAGCGTTCCATCCTAGCATACCCCATATACCGCCGTTTCTATTTCGACGGACACATGGCTGGCCGCTTCGAGCTAGGCTTTCGTCTGAATGAGGGCTCCATTCACGAGATTGCCGAAACCGAAGGTAGGGTTGAGTACAGTGCTTCGGAACTTGCCGCACAGATCTTGCAAAACGACCTAAGGGTTGAGTTGCTTGATGGTCGAGAAATTACTCAATCCTTTTCCGACGCGGAACGGGCTCTTCGGGATGGCTGGCTACTCAGCAGTACGAGAACCAAGGACCTCAGCACTTACGACATAGAATCCGTCGGCTCTAGGTATGTCGGAGTTGGCGCTCCATTCATCTTCATTCGATCTGGCCGAGAAACGAGTCTAAAGGCGGAGAGGCAGAAGCGCGACTTGTTTCGGGACGGCGAGTTTGAACTCTTCCTTACCAGGTCCGGCAGGCAGGGTCAGGCCTTCGATGTGGCGGTGATCCCGTCCGTTGCTTCGCTTTCGGCGGAGGCGTCGAGGGAGCGGTTGGCACGTCTATTCTACACCCAAATTCGCGTGCTTGCTTACGCGCACTCATTTTACATTCGACAGGTGGCGGCCGGGAAAATTTCAGGACCAAAGTCGCTTGAAGCAGCGATACAAGCACTGCTGGAGCGACTGTCGAGTTTGGAACCCGCCGAAGGCGACAAGGTGGATGAATTGGCCTGCCATGAGATGTCCGAAATACTGCGGCGAACGGACTTGAGCCCTGCCCAACTCGCTAACGAAATCGAGCAACTTGTAAAGCCAGGCATTCTGCGCCGCTGGTTCGGTGGCTTTTTAGGTTATGCTGATAGAAAGGTCGACGTAGCGATAGAGGCCGCTGCAGGAACTGCTACAACGCATCTCCTAGGCAGCGGCTCCTAAAAATATTGGGCAGCACCGAATGCTTAGCCCGTCTATGCCGTTGGGGACTGATGTTCCCTTACTGTGACAGATAGTTCAGCCCAGAACACCAGTCAAGACCTCAGCGAAAGATCAGTAGAGGCCGAGAGACGCTTGCATTTGAAGGCTTCTAGCTCGCGGTGGTGGCACTGCGCTATCTCGGGTATGCTGCATTAGCCGCCAATCCGTTCGCGAACGCAGCGAGCTTCCGCTTCCCGCCCTTCGTGTTGATACCAACCTAGCGGTGGTGGGAAGGCATGGGCCTGCTCCTGACTATGCTCTAGAAGAGCCCTGGCGCCGAGTAAGAATTGGGTCCCACTTTTTGTCTCGGTTGCATCGCGTTCATTCAGCTCAAGGGGCTGAAATCACGTCGAAAAGTCGCTAACTGGGCCGAGCCCCACAAAGTTGACGGCTTGGGTCCCGCTTTCTGGGCCAGCCGCCTGCTCCACGGTGGGTCATTGAAGGTGCGCTAAACGCCGATTTATACCGTGTTGAACGAGGCTTAGCGCCATCAGGCCCCGACCTTCCCAAACTGAACATAAGTGGCCTTCTACGAAGAACTGGTAACGTTCATCGTTTCAATGAAGGTTCACCCCACGCCGAGAAACGGCGCTTCAAGGCACGTGGAGAAGGCTTGTTCGCGAGTGTGTCCGGCTCCTTCCGTCATCGGCCTGGCTCTTCCTGCCTCCTAGTAAGATCACCCGTCAACTAACAAGCGGCGCGTCATCTAACAGCCGGCAAGGCCACGGCCAGCAGGAGCCCGGCCACGCCGAGGAAGAGCAGCGGCCCCGCCAGGGCATAGCCCCAGGCCCCGATCACCCCGCCGCCGAAGAAGGCGCCGAGGGTCGCGGCATGGAGGATCAGCCGGCTGGCGGTGGCGCGGGTGGCCGGGTCGCGTCTCGCGCCATGGGGACGCAGCAGGGCGGCGAGTTCCAGCCCGATGTCCGTGGCGATGCCCGAGACATGGCTCGTGCGGACACGACCGTCGGAAATCCGCGTGGTGGCGGCGTTCTGCAGGCCCATGATCGCGCTGAGCCCGAGCAGCATGAGATGCACCGCCCGGTCGCTGGGCCAGAAGACCTCCATCAGGGCGACAAGGATCAGCAGCGCCGCCTCGAGGAGGATGCTGTAGGCATAGATGCCCCGGACGCCGCGCCTCTGGCCTTCCTCGATCAGCAGGCCCGAGATGAGCGCCCCGAGGATGAAGGCGAGGAGCAGGGAGAAGAACCACAGCGCCAGCCACAGGTCGCCGCTGGCCAGCCCCTCGGACATCGAGGACACATTGCCGGTCATGTTCGCGGAGAAGAAGCCGAGCGCCCGGAACCCCGCCGCGTTCACCGCGCCCGCCGCGAGCGAGAGCCAGACGGCGAGCTGCAGGTCGAAGGTGACGGGCCGATCCCGTCCGGCATGGATGAGCAAGGCGCGCCTCCCCGGGAAATCCTGCCGCTACAGTCGGACGGACGCGGCGCAAGGGCAAGGGGGCGGATGGGGGGGCGACACGTCGCCCCCCCTTGAGAGGTCCTGCGAGGGCCTCAGCGCCAGCCGAGGTCCGGGGCCACGTGGGTCAGGATGCTCTCGATCACGTGGACGTTGTAGGCCACGCCCAGCATGTTCGGCACCGTCAGCAGCAGGGTATCGGCCTCGGCGATGGCCTCGTCCTCGCGCAGTTGGTCGATCAGCCGGTCGGGGGTATCGGCATAGCCGCGCCCGAAGATCGAGCGGGTCTTGTCGATGAAGCCCACCTGATCCGCGTCCTTGCCGCCCTGGCCGAAATACATCCGGTCCTTGTCGTTCATCAGCGCGAAGATCGAGCGGCTGACCGAGACGCGCGGCGTCCGTTCGTGGCCCGCGGCCTTCCAGGCCTCGCGATAGGCGCGGATCTGCTTGGCCTGCTGGATGTGGAACGGCTCGCCGGTCTCGTCATCCTTCAGGGTCGAGCTCTGCAGGTTCATGCCCATCTCGGCGGCCCAGCGGGCGGTCGCGTCGGAGCCAGCCCCCCACCAGATCCGCTCGCGCAGGCCCTCGGAATGGGGCTCCACCCGCAGGAGGCCCGGGGGGTTGGGGAACATCGGGCGCGGGTTCGGCTCGGCAAAGCCCTTGCCCTCCAGCTGGCTCAGGAAGATCAGCGCGTGGCGCCGGGCCATGTCGCTGGCGTCCTGACCCTCTTCAGGGCCATAGCCGAAGTAGCGCCAGCCATCGACCACCTGTTCGGGGCTGCCGCGCGAAATGCCGAGCTGCAACCGCCCGTTCGCGATCAGGTCCGCCGCGCCCGCGTCCTCGGCCATGTAGAGCGGGTTCTCGTAGCGCATGTCGATGACGCCGGTGCCGAGCTCGATCTTCGAGGTCCGCGCGCCCATGGCGGCGAGCAGCGGGAAGGGCGAGGCGAGCTGCCGGGCGAAGTGGTGCACCCGGACATAGGCCCCGTCGAGCCCCAGCTTCTCGGCCTCGACGGCGAGGTCGATGGACTGGAGGAGCGCATCCTGCGCGGTGCGCACCTGCGAACCGCGGTCCGGTGCCCAGTGGCCGAAGGAAAGGAAACCGATGGTCTTCATGTGGGTGCTCCCGAATGGAAAGAGGCGGCGCGCCGGGGCGGCCACCCTGTTGCGCCTTACCTAGGGAGCCAGTGCCCCCCGCTGCAAGGGCGGCGGCCGGGGCCCGGGGGCGCAGGCTCTGTGCGCGGGTGCAGGGGTGATGTGCAGAGGCGGTATGCGGAGGGCGGCAGAGCGGGCGCGCAGCGAGGGGCGGTGCAGGCAGGCAGAGGAGGGGCAGAGTGGGCGCGAAGAGGGGGCAGAGGCGGGAGGAGGGGCGCTCTGCGCGCGGGCGGCCGGGACCGGTCGCTGCCGGCCGTCATGCCCCGGCGCAGCGGGGCCGCCTGCGTGGCCCGGGCAAGGCGTGCGTCCGGGCCAGAACTATTCCCGGTAGGGGGCCGCCCGGGACCAGGCCAGCCCCCTGCCAGGAGGTCAGCCCCTGGCGGCCTGCTCCACGAGCGTCAGGCAGACCTCCGTCGCGCGGCGCATGTCCTGCACCGAGATCCATTCCAGCGGCCCGTGGATGTTCTGCATCCCGGTGAAGATGTTCGGGGTCGGCACGCCCATCTCGGTCAGGCGGGAGCCGTCGGTGCCGCCGCGGATCGGGACCGAGGTCGGCTCTATCCCATGGGCCCGGGCCGCGTTGCGGGCCAGCTCCACCGGGGTCATGTCGGTTTCGAGCCAGTAGCGCATGTTGCGGTACTGGGGCGTGATCTCGCAGGTGATCCGGGCGCGGGGCTCGCCCGCCTGCACCGCTTCGCAGACCTTGCGCAGCAGATCGCCCTTGGCCGCCAGCCCGTCGCGCTCGAAATCGCGCAGGATGAAGGTCAGCTTCATCTCGGAGGAGCCGCCGGTCATGTCGGTGGCATGGATGAAGCCCTCGCGCCCCGCGGTCGTCTCGGGCGTCAGGGTCACATGGGGCAGGGTGTCCACGATCTTCGAGGCGAGGTGGATGGCGTTCACCATCTTGTCCTTGGCCCAGCCGGGATGGATCGAGACGCCCGTCACGGTGACATGGGCAATATCGGCCGAGAAGCTCTCGTACTCGATCTCGCCGACCGCGCCCCCGTCGAAGGTATAGGCGAAATCGGCGGCGAGGTCCTTGGGCAGGGCGGCGGCCACGCCGCGGCCGATTTCCTCGTCCGGGGTGAAGGCGAGGCGGATGGGCCCGTGCGGGATCGACGGATCCGAGAGCAGCCTGCGCGCCGCGGTCATCAGGATCGCCACGCCCGCCTTGTCGTCCGCACCGAGCAGCGTGAGGCCCGAGGCGGTGATGATATCCTCGCCCTGTTTCTCCGCGAGGTAGGGAAATTCCTCGGGCGTGAGCACGAGATCGGGGGCATCGGGATAGGTGATCGCGCCGCCGTTGTAGCCCTTGATCACGCGCGGCTTCACACCCGCGGCGTTGAACTGCGGGGCGGTGTCCACATGGGCGAGGAAGCCGATGGTGGGGCCTGCGGCGGTGCCGGGGATCGTGGCCAGCACGGTGCCATAATCGGTCAGCGTGACCTCGGCCGCGCCCATCTCCTCCAGCTCCTGCTTCAGCAGGTGGAGCATGCCGAACTGGATTTCGGTGCTGGGGGAGCTGGGGGAATTGGCGTCGCTCTGGCTGTCGATCGCGGCATAGCGCAGGAGACGGGCCTCGAGCTCGGGGTCGAAGGGATGGGTCATGGGCGCTCCTTTCTGTTGCGCGGCAGGAGGCGCCGGGGCGGGGGGAGAGTCAAGCCTGCCGCCGGGTGGGGCGGGCCCCGGGAGCGTGGCGCTGAGTGGGCCGGGCCGCCGGCGGAAGAGGGGGCGGAAAATACGTGTTTTCCGGGGGGCTTGGAGAAAGAGGGCAAGGGGAGAGGGGGGCTTGCGGGGCGCGCGTCGGGCGGGCCGGGACCAAGGCGTTTCGAAAGTTCTTGGCAAAATTCTTGGAAGAATTTTGAGGGGGCTGTCTGCCCCCTCTTGCGGGCTGCGCCCGCAATTCACCCCCGAGGATACTTTCGGAAACGAAAATGAGGGAGGGGCTTCGGGTGCGTTCCGGGGCCCTAGAGGGGAAGGTAGGAGACCGTGGTGCCGGCCTTGGCGGCAGGGGCCTGAGGCGGGCGGACGAGGAGGGCGTCGGCGGCGCCGAGAATGGAGAGCAGCGCGCTGTCCTGGCTCTCGAAGGGGGTGATGCCCTCGGGTGTGAGGCGGGCACGCATGTAATGCGCGCGGGGGCCGTTGGCGCCGATGTCGGCGGCGAGCGTGGTTTCCAGCAGCGGGCGGGGGACGGCGGGCAGGCCCTGCATCGCGTCGATCACCGGCAGCAGGAAGACGTGGCCGCAGACCATGGCCGAGACCGGGTTGCCGGGCAGGCCGATCATCGGCACCCCGCGCAGGCGGCCCGCCATCAGCGGTTTGCCGGGGCGCATGGCGACCTTGTAGAAGCTCTGCTCCATCCCGAGGTCGCGGGCCACGGGGCCGACGAGGTCATGATCGCCCACCGAAGCGCCGCCGATGGTGACGATGAGGTCGGCATCCATGGCGAGGTCGAAGGTGGTGGTCAGGCTTTCGACGGTGTCGCGGGCGATGGGGAGGATGCGGGCCTCGGCGCCGTTGGCCTCCAGCAGGGCCGCGAGGCCGAAGGTGTTGGAGGCGACGATTTGGTCGGGCCCGGGCCTGTCGCCGGGCAGGACGAGCTCATCCCCGGTGGAGATCAGCGCGACCCTGGGGCGGCGGGCCACGGTGAGGGAGCCTGCGTTCATCGAGGCGGCAAGCGCGATCTCGGCCGGGCGCAGGCGGCGTGGGGCGGGGATCGTCTGGCCCCTGGTGAAGTCGATGCCGGCGCCGCGGATGTGCGTGGCGCTGTCGAGCCGGTCGGAGAGGGTGATCGTGGCACCCTCGCGGGTCACGTCCTCCTGGATCACGACGCGGGTGGCGCCCGGCGGCACCGGGGCGCCGGTGAAGATGCGCACGGCCTCGCCGGGGGCGACGCTGCCCGCGAAGGCCCGGCCCGCGGCGGCCTCTCCGGTGACCGTGAAACGGGCGCCGGGGCGGACCTCGTCGCCGATCACCGCATAGCCATCCATCGCGGAGGCCGGGAAGGGGGGCTGGTCGCGCAGCGCGGTCACCGGGGCGGTCAGCACGCGGCCATTGGCGCGGGCGAGCGGCACCTCCTCGGAGCCGAGCGGCTCTGCCAGGGCGAAGAGCTGCTCCAGCGCCTCGGCGACGGAGATCATGCCTCGTACCGCCCGGATTTGCCGCCGTCCTTCAGGGTCACGCGGACCCCGCCGATCTCCATGGATTTCTCGGCCGCCTTCAGCATGTCGTAGACCGTCAGCGCGGCGGTGGAGACGGCGGTGAGCGCCTCCATCTCGACGCCGGTCTGGCCGGTGGTCTTGACCGTGGCGGTGATCCGCACGCCGGGGAGGCCCTCGTCCGGGGTCAGTTCCAGCGCGACCTTGGTGACGGGCAGCGGATGGCAGAGCGGGATCAGGTCGGCGGTGCGTTTCGCCCCCATGATGCCGGCGAGCCGGGCCACGCCCAGGACATCGCCCTTCTTGGCGCGGTTCCCGGTCACGAGGGCCAGCGTCTCGGGCTGCATCTTCACCCAGCCCTCGGCGGTGGCGACGCGCGCGGTCACGGCCTTTTCGGAGACGTCGACCATATGGGCCGCGCCGCTCTCGTCGAAATGGGTCAGTTTCTGGGTCATCAGGCGGTGGCCTGCGCCGGAACCGGATCGGCCAGCAGGGTCTTCGTCGCCTGCGTCACGTCGGCCTGCCGCATCAGGCTTTCGCCGATGAGGAAGCTGCGCACCCCGTAGCCCGCCAGATCGGCGAGGTCGGCGGGGGTGAAAAGGCCGCTTTCGCCCACCACCATGCGGTCGGCGGGCACCCGGGGGGCCAGCGTGCGGGTGGTGTCGAGCGAGGTCTCGAAGGTCTTGAGGTTGCGGTTGTTGATGCCGATGAGGGGCGATTTCAGCTGCAACGCGCGGTCGAGTTCCTCGCCGTCGTGGACCTCGATCAGGGCATCCATGCCCCAGGAAAGCGCGGCATCCTCGAGCTCGGCCGCCTGCGCGTCCGAGACGGAGGCCATGATGATCAGGATGCAATCCGCACCAAGCGCCCGGGCCTCGGCCACCTGGTAGATGTCATACATGAAATCCTTGCGCAGCACGGGCAGCGTGACGGCGCCGCGGGCCTCCTGCAGGAAGGGTTTCGCGCCCTGGAAGGACGGCGTGTCGGTCAGGACGGAGAGGCAGGTGGCGCCCCCGGCCTCGTAGGCGGCGGCCAGCGTCGCGGGGTCGAAGTCTTCGCGGATCAGACCCTTGGAGGGGGAGGCCTTCTTGACCTCGGCGATCAACCCGTAGCCGGTCTCCTGCGCCTTGATCAGCGCGGCGCCGAAGGGGCGCACGGGGGAGGCGGCCTGTGCGGCGGCCTCGACCTCGGCATAGGGAACGGCGGCCTTGTCGGCGGCGATCTCCTCGAGCTTGTAGGCCTTGATGCGGTCCAGAACGGTTCCGGTCATGTGCCCTCCGGCGTGGTCCAGTTGATCTCGTCTTCGCCCCTTTCCCTAAGCCAGTTGTTCACCGTTGAAAATGGCCGGGAGCCAAAAAAGCCGCGCCGGGCGGAGAGCGGCGAGGGGTGGGGGCTCTCGACGATGAGGTGCTTCGGCTGGCCGAGTGCCGGGCCGGTGATGTACCTGGCATAGCCCTGCGCCGGGCGGCCCCAGAGCAGGAAGGCGCGGGGGCTGTCGGCGAGGTGGCCGATGACCTCTGCGGTCAGGCGGGACCAGCCGAGCTTGGCGTGGCCGCCCGCATCGCCCGCGGGAACGGTCAGCGCGGTGTTGAGCAGCAGCACCCCCTGGCGGGCCAGAAAGCGCAGGTCCGCATTGGGCGGGCAGGCGCCTAGGTCCTCAACCATCTCCTTGTAGATATTGCCGAGGGAGCGTGGCAGCGGGCGCACGTCGGCCTCGGCCGAGAAGGCGAGGCCATGGGCATGGCCCGGCGTCGGGTAGGGGTCCTGCCCGAGGATGACGACCCGCACGTCCGCGGGTTGCACCATCTCCAGCGCGGCAAAGACCTGACCGGCGGGCGGCAGGATCGTGCGGCTGTCGGCGGAGAGTTTCTCGGCAAGGGCCGGGTAGGCCTCGCGGAAGAAGGGCAGGGCGGACCAGCCGCCCAGCCGGGAGGTATCGGGGATCATGGCGGCGTCAGGTGGCGTCGGCGGCGGTTATCGCGGCCAGTTTCTGCACGCAGTCCATGGCCCGGCCCGAGTCGATGCTCTCACGCGCGATGGCGACGCCTTCCTTGAGGTCGGCGGCCTTGTCCGCCAGCGTCAGCGCGGCGGCGGCGTTAAGCAGCACCGCGTCGCGGTAGGCGTTCTGCGCCCCCTCCAGCAGGGCCTTGAAGGCGCGGCCATTCTCGGCAGGGGACCCGCCGACGATCTCCTCGAAGGGGTGGACCGGCAGGCCGAAATCCTCGGGGTGGAGTTCGATCTCGCGCACGGAGCCGTCGAGTTCCAGCGCCGCGACCCAGCTGATGCCGGTGATCGTCATCTCGTCGGTGCCGTCGGACCCGTGGACCAGCCATGCGCGTTCCGAGCCGAGCTGGCCCAGCGTTTCGGCCATCGGGCGGCAGAGCGACCGCGCGAAAGTGCCGGTGAGTTGGCGCTTGACACTGGCCGGGTTGGTCAGGGGCCCGAGGATGTTGAAGATCGTCCGCGTGCCCAGTTCCTGCCGCGCGGGCCCCACATAGGCCATGGCGGGGTGGTGCATCGGCGCCATCATGAAGGCGATGCCCGCCTCTTCCAGCGCCTTTTCCACCACGTCGGCATCGACCATGACGTTCACGCCCATCTGGGTGAGCGCATCGGCCGAGCCGGACTTGGACGAGAGGTTGCGGTTGCCGTGCTTGGCCACGGGCACGCCCGCGCCCGCCACCACGAAGGCCGTGGCGGTCGAGATGTTCAGCGTGCCCTTGCCGTCGCCGCCGGTGCCGACGATGTCGATGGCCCCCGCGGGCGCGGTCACGGGGCGGCACTTGGCGCGCATGGCGGCGGCGGCCCCGGCGTATTCCTCGACCGTCTCGCCGCGCACCCGCAGGGTCATCAGCAACCCACCGATCTGCGCGGGCGTGGCCGATCCCTCGAACAGGATGTCGAAGGCGGTCCGGGCCTCGGCGCGGGTCAGCGGCCGGTCGACGGCGGCGGCGATCAGGGGTTTCAGGGCGTCACTCATGGGGGTCCTCCGGCGCGGTCTGGCCCGCGGCTTGGTCTGTGGCCATTACCGGGCCGGGCAGGGGCTCACCAACGGATGGGCCGGGGGCCGGTCATGTGTTAGGCTATTTCAATGGATTGGCCCGCTCTCCCCTGCCGATAAGGCTGGAGACACCGGGCGCGGTCGCGCTATACATGCCCAAGGGGGGCAGGCAGCGTCAAGAGGCGCGCCCGTCCCGCGGGGATGCCGCAGGCACGGCACCCGATCGGGCTGGCAGAGGAAGAGGCAGGGCAGTGGTTCGCGGACTTATCGCAGGGATTTTCTGGGGCGTGATCATTTCGGCGCTTGCCGTCGCGGTCACCTCGCTCAACGGCACGGCCCATCAGCGGCAGGGGGCAGGCGCCCCCGCCGAGGAAGCCGCCGACCCCGAGCCGGGGTCCACATCGGGATCCGAGCCGGTCTCGGCACCGGGTGAGGGTTCGGCCAGCGGGACGGGCGCGGAAACGGCCGAGGTGCCCGAGGCGCCGGTCGAGGCTGCGGCGCCGTCCGGAGACATGGCCTCTGAGCCGCCGGAGAGCCCGGATGCAGGCGCGGCACCTGCGGTCGCGCCCGAGGGGGCTGACGCCTCCGCAGAGCCCGAAGCCGCACCTGACACCGCCGGTGACAGCGCGGCGACCACGTCGGAGCCGGAGCCGGCCGAGGAGGACGCCACGCAGGCCACGATGCCGGAGACGGCCCCGGCCGAAGAGGCCTCCACGTCGCCGTCCGCGCCCGAGGCCACGGCACCGCCCGCCCTCACCGCCACCGCTCCGGCGATCCCCGACAGCCTGCCCGAGGCCCCGGCCTCGCCCGCCGAAGGCGCCACCCCCGAGGCGCCCGCCACGGCGGATGCGCCGCTGGCGGCACCGCAGCCGGTCGACCTGACCTCGCCCGGCAGCGAGAGCACGCCGGGACAGCCCGATCTGCCGGCCCGCCCCGAAACCGATCTCGCCGCGCCCGAGGCGCCCGCTGGCACCGCGACGGCAGAGCAGGGGGCCACCGGTCTGGCCGCCGCGCCGGCCGTGACGACCCCGGCCCCCGATCTGCCCGCCGCCCCCGGCCAGCCGTCCCCGGATCAGGACGCCACCCGCGATCCTGCGCCCGCCCGCCCGCAGGTCGACACCGCGCCCGGCATCGCGGGGGCGCCCGCCCTTGCACAAGCCGCGCCCGCCCTGCCGGGCCGTGACAGCGTAGCACTCCCCGAGGCGACCCCGGGCCTGCGTCCGGCTGCCCCCGAGGGCGAGCAGATGGCCGAGGCCCAGACCGACACGCCGCCTCCGCCCGCGCCGCGCGTCCTGCCGCGCACCACGGATGACACCACCGCAGGTGTCCCCCGCCTGCCGGGCGCGCCCGCCGGCACCCTGTCGAGCCGCATGGCCGAGGGCGTGACCGGAGGCCGCCTGCCGGCGGTCGGCTCCGCCGAGGCCCCGGTCGCGGACACGCCCGACGTGGCCGCCGACCCGACGCCCGCCGCCGAGGACGGCCCGGCGATCAACCGCTTTGCCGCCGCCTTCGCGAACCCCGAGGACAAGCCGCTGATGTCCATCGTCCTGATCGACGACGGCTCCAGCCCCATCGGCCTCGCGGCGCTCGCCAACTTCCCCTATCCGCTCAGCTTCGCCATCGACCCGGCCTGGTCCGGCGCGACCGAGGCGATGGAGCGCTACCGCGCGGAAGGCTTCGAGGTGATGATCCTCGCCAACCTGCCCGAGGCCGCCACCGCGATGGATGCCGAGACCGCCATGGAGGACTGGCGCCGCAGCCTGCCGCAGGCCGTGGGCGTGATGGAGGGCGACGGCACCGGGGTGCAGGCCAGCCGTGCCGCCGCCGACCAGCTGACCGGCATCGCCGCCGGGGACGGGCTCGGGCTGCTGCTCTATCCCAACGGGCTCGACACCGTGCGCAAGATGGCGGTGCGCGAGGGCGTGCCCGCCGCCACGCTGTTCCGGGATTTCGACGACGACGGGCAGGACGCCACGGTGATCCGCCGCTTCCTCGACCACGCGGCCTTCCGCGCGGGGCAGGAGGGCGCGGTGATCATGGTGGGCCGGATGCGGGCCGACACGATCTCGGCGCTGCTGCTCTGGGGGCTTCAGGACCGCGCCAGCCGCGTCGCCCTCGCGCCGGTCTCCGCCGCGCTGAAGGCCGGCGGGGTGGAGTGATCCGGCGCTGACGCCTGCGTGAGCTGCCCTCTTCAGGGCTCTCGTCACGGCCCTGGCCCGGACCCTCGCCAAGAGCCTCGCCAATATCCCCGTCACGTCCCTGACCACGTCCCGGCGGAGCAGGTTGGCACCGCCCGCCGCCTTCCATGACGTGCACGATGCCAACAAACGCCCGCACCTCTGACACCGGCACGCAAAAAGGGCGCCCCAAGGCGCCCTTTCTCTCATTCGATGTCCGCTTGCCGTGGTTCAGTCGACCTCGTGGCGGTCCAAGTTGTGCCGGGCTGCCGGTTTCCCGTCCGGCGCCAGTCCTCAGCGGAACTGGGCGTGGACCGCGTCGATGGCCGTGCGGTTGATCTTGATCCCGGCCCGGTCGCGCAGGTCGGCGGCATAGGCGCTGTAGAGATCCTGCGCCAGAGAGCCGTCGGTCTGGGCGGCCAGCTGCTGCCGCATCTGGGCGACCTGCGGGTCGTCCTCCGCCGGGGGCAGCACCTCGTCGAGACGGATCACGATGACCGAACCGAAGGCCGACCGGGTGATCACGTCGCCGGTCTCCATGCCGAAGATCGCCTCGGTGATCGCTGCGGGCATGCCGAGGATCGTGTCGCCGCGCATCAGGCCGTCCTGCGACTGCGCGGTCAGGCCGGCGGCCTCGAAGGTCGCGCCTTCCTGCATCCGGCCGATGGCACCTTCGGCCCGCTCGGTCAGAATCTGCACGGTCTGATCCGCTTCCCATGCGCCGGTGAGACGCGATTTGACGTCCTCGAAGGGCTCGGGCGCCGGGGGCAGGGTCTCGTCGAGGCGCATGGCAAAGATCGTACCATCGTCGAGGACATGGATCTCGGGGTAGTCATCGGCGGTCAGCTCGGCGGCATAGGTGTCGAAACCGCCGTAGGCCGCGATGCCTTCGCCCATGCCGTCGTACCAGTCGATCGTGCCGAGGGTCAGCGCGGTCTCCTCCACCAGTTCCTCCAGCGTGGCGCCGCCCGCAAGGAGGTCCTCTGCGGGTTCGGCCTCGCCTTCGGCCTGACGGCGGGCGCGGTCCAGCGCGAGGTCTTCGCGGATGATCAGACGGGCGTTCTCCAGCGGGGTCTGCTGCGCGGGCAGGATGCCGTTCACGCGGAAGAGCGCGGGGCCGAGGTCGGTCTCGGCCGGGCCCACCACGTCGCCGGAAGCGGCGGCGAAGACCGCTTCGGAGGCCGCGCCGAGGTCGCCCGCGGTCACGTCGCCCATGTCCACGTCGGACATGGTCAGGCCGCGGTCGGCCACGAGGCCGTCGAAATCGGTCTCGCCCGAGGTCACCCGGTCGAGGGCGGCCTGCGCGGTGGCCTCGTCGAGGAAGACCAGACGCTCCACTAGCCGGCGCTCGGGGCGGTTGAACTCGTCGGCGCGCGCCTCGTACTGCTGCTGGATCAGGTCGTCGTCGATCTCGACCGTATCGACGAGGTCCTCGGGCGTCAGCATGGCGTAGGTGATGCGCTTCTTCTCGGGCGCGGTGTACTGGTCGATATGCGCGTCGTAGAAGGCCTTGAGGTCTTCGTCCGACGGCACCGGCAGGCCGGTGGTGATGTCGCTCTCGGTCAGCCGGGCGAAGGTCACGTTGCGGCGCTCGGCCACGTGGTTGACGATCGTGTCGGCATAGGTCGCGGGCATCTTCACCCCGGTCGCCACGGCCGCCTGCAGGATGGTGCGGGTGGTGTCGTCGCGCAGGCTCTTCTCGAACTCGCTTTCCGACAGGCCCGACTGTTGCAGCGCGAAGCGGTAGGCGTCGCGGTCGAAGTTGCCGTCGAGCCCCTGGAAGGCCTGGATCGTCACCAGCTGGTCGCGCAGGGTCTCGTCGCCCACCGAGACGCCGAGGCGGGCGGCCTCGTTGTCGAGTGCCTTGTCCGCGATCAGCTTCTGCAGCACGCCTTCGGTCAGGCCGAATTGCTCTGCCTGCTCGAAGCTCAGCGCCTGTCCGGTCTGGGACTGGATCGCGCGCAGCTCGCCCTGAACGGCGCGGGCATATTCGTTGACCGTGATCTCGTTGCCGCCGACGGAGCCGACGGAGCGCGGTCCGGTGCCGATACTCGTCGCGCCGAAGCCCCCGAGGCCGAGGATCAGCAGGCCCATCACGACCCACATTGCGACGTTGGATTTCTTGGTTGCCATGATCCACTCCCTTTGGCGCCGGAACTGTCTAGTCCGGGCCGGGGCGGGGAACAAGGGGGCGAGGGCGCCGGGCAGGCCCGGGCGGGATCACGAGCGGGTCAGGTGGGGGGCAAGGTGGGGTGGCAGGTCGGTTCAGCGGCGCGCGGCCCGACAGCGGTTGGCGCGATGCTGACAAAATCATCGCAGGTCCGAGGTCTGGAGCGCGGAGCTTCAGGGGGCTGCTGGCACGCGCGTAGGTCCCAATGGCCTCCGACCGCAGATGAGGACGTGCAGGGCGGCGACACGGCAAATGGGACCGGGCATTGTCACAGCCCCCTCTGCCTGTCCCGCCCGGCCGAGAGGCCGGGCAGCCCCCGCCGCCAGTGCCGCTCGAACCAATGGCGCACCAATGGCGACCGGCGCTCATGCGTTACCCCGCGGGACGGCGTTGCCCTCATCTCTTGAGATCGGCATTTCGGGGAAGAGGCCTCAGCCCCCGTGGGCCGCCAGCCTGCGGGCCAGTTCCGCGATGCCGTCACGGTCGACGTTGGCGAAGGCCACGCGCATCTGGCGCCTGCCCGACAGGTCGTCGGTCGGCATGAACATCGTGCCCGGCAGCATCAGCACGCCCGCCTCGCGCACCAGCCGGGGCGCCAACTCGTCCGAGGGCGTGTCGGACCCATGTGCCATGTAGGCGAAATAGGCCCCGCAGCCGAGCAGCGACCAGCCGCCGCTTTCCAGCACCGGGCGCGCCTCTTCCACGGCGCGGCGGCGGGCGAGGATCTCCTCGCGCTCGCCCGCGGCCCACTGGTCGAGGTTGCGCAGCCCCCAGAGCGCCGCGATCTGCCCCAGTTGCGCCGGGCAGATGGTGACCGTGTCGAGGTATTTCTCGATCTCCGCCAGCCGCGCGACACTTGTGGCCACCGCGCCCACGCGATGCCCGGTCAGCCGGTAGCTCTTGGAGAAGGAATAGAGGTGAATCAGCGTGTCGTCCCAGTCGGGATCGGTGAAGAGATCATGGGGCGCGCCGGGCAGGGAGTGGAAATCGCGGTAGGTCTCGTCCAGGATCAGGGCGAGGCCCTTTTCCCGCGCGAGGTCGCGGAAGGCCGCGATCAGCTCGGCCGGGTATTCCACGCCGGAGGGGTTGTTGGGCGAGACCAGCACGATCACCCGGGTCCGGTCGGTGATCAGGGCCCGGGCCATCTCGGGATCGGGCAGCAGGTCGTCGCCGGTCTTCAGCGGCACGGTCTTGGCCCCGATCATGTCGAGCCACATCTTGTGGTTGAAATACCACGGCGTCGGCAGCAGCGCCTCGTCACCCTCGCCCAGCAGGGTGGAGGTCACGGCGCAGAAGGCCTCGTTGCAGCCCGAGGTGATGGCGATCTGACCGGCCGAGACCGCGCCGCCATAGCGCCGCATGATCGAGGCGGCCAGTTCCTCGCGCAGGGCGGGCAGGCCGAGAACGGGGCCGTAGAGGTGGGCCTGCGGATCGTTCAGCGCGGCCTCGGCGATCACCTCGCGCAGGGCCAGCGGCGGCAGGTCCACCGGCGCGGCCTGGCTGACGTTCAGCAGCGGGCGCTCGGGCGGGAAGGTCACGCCCTCGATCCAGCGGCGGCTTTCCGGCACCGGCGGGGAAAAGGTGGTGGCGGTGCGGGGCAGCGGGCGGATCATGACGGTCTCCGGCGTGAGGAATGGCCTTGGGGACGGGAGGGGGGCTGTCTGCCCCCCGGCCCCTGGAGGGGCCTCCCCCCGAGGATATTGGGCAGCGAAAGATGGCAGGGGCGCGCAATGGCGGCTTTCATCTTTCCCCAAATACCTCCGGGGGACTTGCGCGTCAGCGCAATGGGGGCAGGGCCCCCTGCGGGGTCAGTCGGTCCCGCGGTAGGGTTTGACGTATTGCATCGCCATGTCCCAGGGGAAGAAGATCCAGGTGTCCTGGCTCACTTCCGTGATGTAGCTGTCGACCTGCGGCCGGCCCTTGGGCTTGGCATAGACGGTGGCGAAATGCGCCTTGGGGTACAGCTTGCGCACCAGTTCCAGCGTCTTGCCGCTGTCCACGAGGTCGTCGATCACGAGGATGCCGGTGCCGTCGCCCATCAGCTCGGCGTCGGGGGCGTTCAGCACCACGGCGTCCATCTGCTGCTGGTGGTTGTAGCTCTTGACCGAGATCGTATCGACCGTGCGGATGTCGAGCTCTCGGGAGATGATCATCGCGGGGGCCATGCCGCCGCGGGTGATCGCGACGACGGCGCGCCAGTTGCCGTCATCGGGCCCGTGGCCGTCCAGCCGCCACGCAAGCGCGCGGCTGTCGCGGTGAATCTGGTCCCAGCTGATGTGGAACCCTTTCTCGTGGGGCAGTTTGTCCATCACTGGTCCTCCTGCGGGGCCGCGCGCGGCCCTCAGCTCTTCTCGATATCGGGCGCGTCGACGGCCTTCATGCCGACCACGTGGTAGCCCGCGTCCACGTGCAGGTTCTCGCCGGTGGTCCCGCGGCCCAGATCGGACAGCAGGTAGAGCGCGGCATTGCCGACATCCTCGATCGTCACGTTCCGGCGCAGCGGCGAATTCAGTTCGTTCCATTTCAGGATGTAGCGGAAATCGCCGATGCCGGAGGCCGCCAGCGTCTTGATCGGCCCGGCCGAGATCGCGTTCACGCGGATGCCGTCCTTGCCGAGGTCCTCTGCCAGGTACATGACGGAGGCTTCCAGCGCGGCCTTGGCGACGCCCATCACGTTGTAGTGCGGCATCACCTGTTCGGCGCCGTAGTAGGTCAGCGTCAGCATGGACCCGCCGTTGGGCATCAGCTTCTCGGCGCGTTTGGCCACGGCGGTGAAGGAGAAGACCGAGACGTCCATCGTCATCTTGAAGTTGCCGCGGCTGGTGTCGACATAGCGCCCGCGCAGCTCGTTCTTGTCGGAGAAGCCGATGGCGTGGACGATGAAGTCGATCGTGCCCCAGTCCTTCTCGAGCGCCGAGAAGCAGGCGTCGATGCTCTCGTCCGAGGAGACGTCGCAATCGTAGAGGTGTTCCACCCCCAGTTGTTCCGCCAGCGGGATCACCCGCTTCTTGAACTGGTCCCCCATGTAGCTGAACGCCAGCTCTGCACCCGCGTCGGCGCAGGCCTTGGCGATGCCCCATGCGATGGACTTATCGTTTGCAAGGCCCATGATAAGACCGCGCTTGCCTGCCATCAGGTTGTTGGACATCTGCTCTTCTCCGACCTGTCATTCCCGGTGGAAATCCTTTAGGCGATTGGCGATGGGGCATCAAGACCGGCGCTTTAACTTTGCCGGTGCCGGCTCTTCAGCCCCGCACTGGCGCCTATGTGATTTTCGGAAAGGATAGCAGGATGAGCGACAGGGACGGAATTTTTGCGGGCGATGATCCCTTCGCACTGGCCCGCAGCTGGCTGGCCGAGGCCGAGAAGACCGAGCCGAACGACCCCAACGCGATCGCGCTTTCGACGGTCAATGCCGAGGGTCTGCCCAACGTGCGCATGGTGCTGCTGAAGGAGATCGAGGACGCGGCCTTCGTGTTCTACACCAACTATACCAGCGTAAAGGCTCAGGAAATCGACGGCGCCGGCAAGGCGGCCTTCGTCTGGCATTCCAAGACCCTGCGGCGCCAGATCCGCGTGCGCGGCACGGTCACCCGGGAGGACGGCGAACAGGCGGATGCCTACTATGCCTCGCGGTCGCTGAAGTCGCGGCTGGGGGCCTGGGCCTCGCAACAGTCGCAGCCGCTGTCGTCGCGCGGCGCCCTGATGGCCGAGGTCGCAAGAATTACGGCGCAGAAGGGAACCAATCCCCCCCGCCCGGCGTTTTGGGGGGGGTACCGGCTTGCCCCGGTCGAAATCGAATTCTGGGCCGATGGGGCATTTCGTCTTCACGATCGCTTCCGTTGGACCCGCACCAACAAGGAAGATCCGTGGTCAACTATTCGTCTGAACCCTTGACGAGGCTCGAACCAGGCTCGTGCATAAGGCGATAGCAAGCAAGCTAAGGCAAAAAAGTCACTTAACGTGACGATCTCATGCAGCCATGTCGCGCTGAGCACTGATTCAAGAGTACTTTCCCCCGGCTTACGGTGGGAGATGTGAGCCAAGAAAAGAAGGTAAAAGGATTGACGGAACGCGGAACTGAAATCCGTAGGATGACGGGGGTGGTTAAGTGGTTTGATCCGGCGCGTGGCTTCGGATTTGTTGTGTCTGACGAGGGTGGCCCCGACATCCTGCTTCATGCAAACGTCCTGAGAAACTTCGGGCAGAGCACCATCGCGGATGCGGCGCGGGTCACCATCATGGCCCAGCTGACCGCGCGCGGCGTGCAGGCGACCGAGCTTCTCGACATCGAGATCCCGCAGAGCCAGTCGGCGCTGCTCGAGGATTTCCAGAGCATCCCGCCCGAGGAACTCGCGGCGGCGCCCTTGGAGCCTGCGCGGGTGAAATGGTTCGACAAGGTGAAGGGCTTCGGCTTTGCCAACGTCTTCGGCCGGCCCGAGGATGTCTTCATACATGTCGAAGTGCTGCGCGCCTCGGGTCTTGCGGACCTGCAGCCGGGCGAGGCCCTGGCGATGCGCATCATGGAAGGTCGGCGCGGCCGCATGGCGACGCAGATCTTCGCCTGGGAAGCCGCCACCAAGGAAGCCTCGGAGGCCGCCAGCGCATGATGCCTGCGCGGCTCTTCACGGTGGCCCGCAGGGGCGCCCTCGCGATTGGGCTCGCGATCGGCGGTCTTGGCGGCCTGTCCCCCATGCAGGCGGCCGCGCAGACGGCCCCTGCCTGCCGGGCGGAGGCGGTGCAGCTGCGCGGTGACTGGGGGGCGGCGCGCTTCTCGGTCGAACTGGCGCAGACGCCCGCGGAACGGGCCGAGGGTCTGATGAACCGGCCCTCGATGCCGATGGGGCAGGGGATGCTCTTCGTCTACGAGCGGCCCCAGTCCTCGGTTGCCTTCTGGATGCGCAATACGCTCATCCCGCTCGACATCATCTACATGGACGAGACCGGCACCGTGCAGCGCATCGCCGCCGAGGCCAAGCCGCTGGACGAGACCCCGCTGCCCGGCGGCAGCGGCATCCAGTTCGTGCTGGAGATCAACGGCGGGCTGGCCGCGGCCATGGGCATCGCGCCCGGCACCCAGTTGCGCCATCCGGCGATCCCGCAGGACAAGGCCGCCTGGCCCTGTTGATCCAGTGCGCGCCGGAAGGCGGCGCCGACGGGACATCAGGTGGCGGAAACGCCGCCACGACAGAATGCACAGGGCGGCCACGGGCCGCCCTTCGCGTTTCCGCCCCGTTCCCGTCCGTCGTGCGCCCGTGATCAAAGCCTGTGATCGACGCCTCTGATCGCGCGTTTCCTGCAAGGCCGCCGCGACGTCTTCGCACTTGCAGCATGGCCGGGCCGGATCTATCAAATTGTCATGTCTTACGAGCCCCGCATATACCTGACCGGCGCGGCCTGCTCCGGTGTGACGACCCTCGGACGGGGGCTCGCGGAGACATGGAACGTCCGGCATCTGGACGTGGACGACTACTTCTGGCTGCCCACCGATCCGCCCTATACCCGCCGCCGCCCGGTGCTGGACCGCATCCGCGCGATCGAGGCCGACATGGGGCAGGGCGGCTGGGTGATCAGCGGCTCCTTCGACGGCTGGGGCGACCCGCTGATCGCGGAGGCCGATCTGATCGTCTTCCTCTGCACGGCGACTCATGTCCGGCTGGCCAGGCTCGACCGGCGCGAACGCGCGCGGTTCGGTGCGCGGCTCGACCCGGGGGGGGACATGCATGACATCCACGTGGGGTTCCGGGACTGGGCGGCCCGCTACGATGATCCCGCCTTCCACGGGCGCAGCCGCTACCGCCATGAACTCTGGCTGCTGCAGCAGGATTGCCCTGTGCTGCGACTCAACGGCGGGCGCTCGCTGTCGCGGCTGGTCTCGCTCGCCTCGAAGGCGCTCACGCTCGAGGTGCCCGCAGCGGCAGGCGAGATCGCGCTTTTCAAATCGCTGCCGGGAGGTTAGAGACCTTCCACGGTCCGGGGCGTAGCGCAGTCTGGTAGCGCACCTGTTTTGGGTACAGGGGGTCGTGAGTTCGAATCTCGCCGCCCCGACCATTTTCCTGCAAGAGATCGGCCTGCGGGCCCGAAGGCGGCTTTGGTGGTCGCATCGCGCCTGCGACGGGCCCGTGGACCATGGCGTTTGCCCGCCGCCGTCAGACCGCTTCCGCTCAGATCGCCCGCAGCAGGATCGTGCCGGTTTCCATTGCCGCCGAAATCCGCTGGAATTGCGCCCGCCTGCGCTCGGAGTTGCCGGCGGAGCGCAGGAGAACGGTCTGTGCCTCCTCCACGATGGCCGCGGCCTGCTCCTTGAGCTGGGGCAGGCGCTCCGGCGCGACGGGCACGAGGGCGCGCGTGGTGCGCCTTGCCTCCGCGCCGGTGCTGCGCGCCCGGCCTGCCGGCAGGGTCGAGGACTGGTTGGCCTTGGCGAGCGCCTTCAGCTTGGCCGCCGTATCCGCAAGCGTCTTCTGGACCTCGGCGTAATCCCCGGTCCGCGGCAGCTGTTCCGAGATCTGCCAGTATTCATAGGCCAGGCAGTCGATCTTGTAGGCGTCCACGGTCAGGGCATTGCAGAAACTCGTGGAGCGTCCAAGCGCGTTGGAGATCTTCTGGGTCTCTGCCGCGCTCGCCTCGGCGGCCGAGGTCAGCAAGGCAGCGCCCGCGACACTGCCCCCGAGGACGCCGGTCAGCGGCGGGATGACCGTCAGGTCGGGGGAGGGAATGACCGGGCGGTGGTTGAACGGCACGTAGTTGTAGCCGCCCTCGACCACGGGGCGGTCGCCGGCCAGAACGGGCAGCCCGCCAAGCAAAGCCCCGAGCAGGGCCCCGAGCAAGGCTTTGCGCGGGACGGAGAGGGCGGGGACGATGAGAATGGGACGCATCGGTCAGCCTCCGAAAGCTTTGGGGAAGAGGTAGTTGATACTGAACACGCCGCGGCGGTCCCCCAGCTCGTCGGTGAAATCGACCAGCGAGGCGGTGACGCTGAGGTTTCTGCGGGTGGGCGGCGACCACGACACGCCGAGGGTCCCGTATTCCCCGAACCACGACACGCTGGCGGCCAGCGACGGCGTCAGGCCGACGCCGACGCCGGCAAAGAAGCCGGGCTTGGTGTAGCTGTCGCGCAGGTCCGTGCCGTAGCCCACGGTGAACATGATCGGGGTCGGGATCGCGCTGCCGGTCTCGAAGAGGTGGAACCCCGTCAGTGCCACGTCGACATTGACGTCGTTGTTCTCGGCATCGCCCCAGGGCGCGATGTTCCCGACCGAGGCGCCGAGGTAGAGCGGCGTCCTGCCCTCGGTGATCCGGGTGGCGGCCTTCAGGTCGAAGTAGCCCGAATCCGCGAAGGAATCGGTGAGGGAGACAATTTCGGCGGTGACCTGAAAGCCGATGCCCTCGTTCATGTCCCCCAGCCCGAAGCCGAGCGCGAGAGAGCCGTCGCCATCGTTGTCGCGGGTCGCGACGCGCTTGGTGCTATAGGCGAGCGAGGCAAAGAACGACCCGTGCGGGGCCGTGGTCGCGGAGGGAATACCGAGCAAGGTCAGATGCTTGGTCAGTCCGCTTGAATCCTGCGCCGCGGCCGGGGTCACGCAGGCGGCGGCAAGAAGAAGGCTTGCAGTGAGTGTACGTCCTGAAAATGATGTCGGCATAAAAAGACCTTTCCGAGCAAAAGCAACACTGGGCAGGTACCCTTCAGCTTGCCGAACACGTGGGCGTTTTCCTAATCTTTTCTGCAACCCCTGCGCGCTATTCCGCGAAATCGGTCGCTCCGCTATAGTGGGGACACCGTTGCAGATGCTGCTCCAGCCGCAGGGATGTTTCCTATGTTGAGGTTGCTTGTCGTCGCCCTGATCCCCGCTCTCGTCCTCGGCTCCGCGCCGCTCAGGGCGGCGGAGCGGGTGGCCCTCGTCATCGGCGTGGCGGACTACGAGGCGATCACGCCACTGGCCAACACCAGCAATGATGCGGGCGGCATTGCCGAGACGCTGGACCGGATCGGCTTTGCCGTCACCACCCTGATCGATCCGCCGCTGAGCGAGATGACCGAGACGTTGAAGCGCTTCAGCTTCGAGGCGGAAACGGCCGATCTTGCGCTGATCTACTTCGCGGGGCACGGCGTGGAAGTGCAGGGCGAGAACTACCTGATCCCCGCCGATGCCCGGGTGCAGTCGAACCGGGATATCCTCGCCCAGTCCCTGTCGCTGGATGACCTGCTGGCCGCCGTGGACAGCGCCCGGAAGATGCGGATCGTCATCCTCGATTCCTGCCGCGACAACCCCTTCGGCGACGTGATCTCGCAGGAGGGCGGTCCTGCTGCGGCGTCCTCCGGCACGGGGGAACCCACGGCGTCGCGCGGCTTCGGCGGGCTGGCAGAGCCCGCGCCGGACCGGGGCACGCTGGTGGCCTTCGCCGCGAAGGACGGCAATGTCGCGCTGGACGGCAAGGGGGATCACAGCCCCTTCGCCACTGCGCTGATGGACAAGCTCGCGCAGCCCGGGCTGGAGATTTCGCTGATGTTCCGGCAGGTGCGGGACGAGGTGCTGGCCCTGACCGGGAACCGGCAGGAGCCGCATACCTACGGCTCTCTCTCCGGCATTCCCTTCTACATCGCCGGTGGCGGCACGGCCGAGCCTGACCCGACGCTGGCGTGGTCGTCGCTGCGCCCCGACGACGAGGCGCAGCTGGTCGCTCTCGCGGAGGAGGGCAACACGCGCTCGCTTCTGGGGCTGGCCTACATGCGTCTTAATCCCAGTGACGCGCGTTTCGATCCGGCGCAGGCCGTGGGATACCTGCAGCGCGCCGCCGATGCGGGCTCGGCCGAGGCGCAGTACGAACTGGGCATCCAGTACGAGACCGGCAAGGGCGTCACGGCGGACAACGCGCGGGCGCTCGATTACTACATGGCGGCGGCGCGACAGGACTACCCCGATGCGCTCAATGATCTCGGGTTCTTCTACTATCAGGGCATGCTGGGGCTGCCGGCCGATCCCCAGAAGGCGCTGATCTACTTCGAACGCGCCGCGGATCAGCGGCATCCGCAGGCGATGTACAACTTCGCCGCGCTGATCGATGACGGGCTGATCGGCGGCAAGGGACCGGAGGAGGCGGCGGGCTATCTTTATCAGGCGCTGCGGATCGGCAATGCCGAGGTGCTGAAGGTGCTGACGGAACACCCGGACCAGTTCAAGCCCGCGACCCGCCGCGCCCTACAGGCCAAGCTGCGGGACAATGCCTTCTATGCCGGTGCGCTCGACGGTGACTTCGGGCCCGGCACGCGGCGGGGGCTGCGCGCGGCCTACGGGGTGACAGAGAACTAGGTCGGGGAGGCCTGGGCCGTCAGCCCGATCTGGCCCAGCCAGTCCAATTGTTCGGGCGTGCCGGTGTCGAGGCCAAAGCCCACCCGTTGCAGCGCTTTCGGCACGATCACCACACCGCCCGTCTGCGCAGAGGCCAATCCGGGCAGCAGGTTGCGGCCTGCCTCCAGATGGTGCTTGGCCACGGCGTTGAAGGCCCGGGCGCCGTCCTGCGCCGCGGCGGCCTCCTCCGGCGGGCGGACCACCAGCAGGTTGCCCCGGATCAGCTGCACCAGAACCGCCTGCAGCCCATGCTGCGCATCAAGGTCGAGACCATCCACGAGGGTGCCGATCGGATGTGGGCCATCCTGCGACAGGGCCGCGATCTGCGCCGTGATCTCGGGCGTGGCGACCGGGGTGTCCTTCACCGGCAGGTCCGAGATCAGGCCAAAGCCGCGCTCGCGGTCCCATCCGATGACGGGCAGCGCGTGCAGCGCCTCGATCATCTCGCGCGTGGTCAGGCGCAACGCGCCCCGGTGGAAGAGATCGGCCCGGAAGGTGCGCACATAGGCCAGATCGCGGGCGGTCTGGGTCCAGCCCTGTGCCGTGCCCGCGCGAATGAAGTCGAGCCGCGCCCCGTCGAGGAACAGCGCGTCGAATTGTTCGTGCAGCTCGCAGGGGCAGGCAAAGGCCATCTTGGCCGGCGCCATGTCCCGCACGAGGTCCGAGACCCAGACCTCGGCCCCGTGCTTGGCGCCGAGCTCATGGGCCAGGAACCCGTCCGATTGCCGCGAGAGCTGGGCCCAGAAGGCCTCGAGCGCCGGTGTCTGGCTGTAGGATAGCCAGTCCGCGACGGCGGCCCGGGCCGGGCCATAGCGGTCCTCGGCGGGGCCGGCGGGGGCCTCGCGGAAGATCTGGCGGATCGGGGCGGCGGCGGCCCAGCCCGCGGCGCAATTGTAGCCGTTGTAGCACAGCGCGCCGGGGGCCAGCCATCGCCCCAGCAGCTCGACGATGGTGGCGCGGGTCTCCGGGTCGACCCAGCTCCAGACGCCATGCATCGCGGCATAGTCATAGGGCGCCTCGGGCGGGGTCGCGGCGAGATCGGCGAACCCGGCCTCCTCGACGCGGATGTTGCTCAGGCCGATCTCGGAGATCAGGGCGCGGGCGCGCACCACGTGTTCCGGCATGAAGTCGATGCCGAGAAACTCCGCCTCCGGGTAGCAGGCGGCGAGGGCGATCAGCGTGTGGGCCGAGCCGCAGCCCAGTTCGAGAAAGCGGAACCGCCGTGCGGAGGGCGGGGCAAAGCGCGCGGTCAGCAGCGCGGGCCGCCAGCGGAAGGGCGAGATCTCGGGCTGCATCGTGTCGAAATAGGCCGTGTCGACGGGGTAGCCTCGCGACCAGTCGGACATGTCAAATCTCTCTCTGAAATGAGGGTATCGTGGCAGAGCGACGGTCGCCGGGGAAGTCTTTTCGGCGCGGGGCCCGCCGGGACCGGCCCGGGCGGCTAGGGCCGTGCATCGATGATGCGCGAGGCGATGCCGATCACCACGTCCGCGCGTCCGTCCAGCGTTTCGGTCAGAGCCTCCGCCACCGAGGCCACGCTTTCATCGCGCGGGCGGCGCAGGTCGAAGAGCGGCTCGCGCGAGACGATGGCCACGATCTCCGAGGCGCCGTAGTCGCCGTCCGTCACCTGCATGGCCAGCCGTGTCGGGTCCTCGGCGAGGGCGGAAATGGGCCAGAGTACGCGGATGCGCCGGATGCCGTCCTCGACAATGCCCAGCTGATCCACGGCGGTTTCGGGCGCGTTGATGTTGGGCAGGATGTGGAAGACCTTGCCGGTCGTATCCACCACCATGACCCAGAGCGAGGCCCCGGTCATGTCGGCGGGCAGCTGGATCTCGGCCACCGGGTTTTCCCCGGTCCGGTAGACGCCCGTCAGCACGGGCTGCCCGGTGGCGCCATTGCCCAGCCAGATCGACACCGGACCCGGGGGCGTGTTCGGCATCACCGCGCGGATCGCGCAGAGATCGGCGTTCAGCACCCGGGTTTCCATCCGCAGGGTCCGGTCCCCGATGGAGGAGGAGAGATCGGCGCGAATGCCCTCGGCCACGATCTCGTCCGAGATGTCGCCGGTGATCGTGATCGTGTCGAAGAGCGCATAGGTGACATCCGGCCCGTCGAGCTGTTGAAGCGGTCCGCAGTCGGAATGCCCGGCGAGGACGGTTTCGAGGGCGGAAGCCGCCAGCTTTTCGGGTCCCGCGACCAGATCTGCCGAGAGCGAGAGCCCGCCTTCGCGCGCCGAGAGCGCCTTTTGCAGGGCGTCGCGGCTGGCACGGCTGGGGGCCAGCCCGGTCAGCTGGGCGGCCCCGTCGGTCACCTCCAGATCCCATCGCTGAAGCGGCGCGAGGCGCTCGATCAGGGCGGCGATCTCGGTGGGCCAGTCGTCGAAGGGCAGGCCGGTTGCCAGCGTGAGGCCCGTCGCGGGCGCGCTGTCGCCCGTGGCCGTTGCATAGGCGGCGCGCAGACGCTCCGCGGCGGGATCGTCAGGCACGTGGCCGGTCAGCGTGGGCGGTCCGTCGCCGTGCCGGGCCGTCATCCGGTAGGGCGCGGCATGGGGCGGGGGCGGCGGGAAGAGCGCATCCAGCGCACCGCTCTGCCACAGGCCGCCCCCGGCGGCGGCCAGAAGGACCACGGCCGCAACGGCCAGCAGGCCCCGGCGCCTGCCGCGCGACTTGGCGGGGGCCGCGCTGGTGAACGGTTTGAGCCAGTGGTCGAGACGCTCCAGCGCCTCGGTGGCGGTCTGCGGGCGCTGCGCGGGGGCGGGGGCGGTGAGCCAGTCGATCAGGTCCTTCAGGGGCGCTCCGACGCCGGAGGTGTCGAGCGGCTTGGCCTTGAAGCGGACCACCTCGCCGGGGTTGGTGCCGACATCGGGCACCTCCCGGTGCCAGGCCGCCAGCAGCGAGGCCCCGAGGGCGTAGAGATCGGCCGGATAGTCCGCCTCGCCATCAAGCTGTTCGGGGGCGGCATATTCGTACTTGCCGGCGAACTGCTTGCCCACGATGGTGCGCGCCCCGGCGGCGGTGTCCTTGGCGATGCCGAAATCGATGATCGTCGCTTCCTCGGCGCGGCCACCGCGCAGGATGATGTTGTCGGGCGACAGGTCGCGATGGACGATCCCCTGCGCATGGGTGGCGCGGAGCCCCTCCAGCACCCGGTGGGCGATGATCAGCAGCTCGCGATCCTCGAGCCGCCGCTCGCGCATCACGTCATGCAGCGAGGTCCCGTCGACGTAGTCCATGACGAGGAACACATGCCCGTCGTCGGAGCGCGAGCAATCGGAGTAGCGCACGACCGCGTCATTGAGGATGCTGCGCATCTGCTCTTCGCGCTTCATCAGCTCGATATACTCGGACTGTCCCGAGAACCGCGCATTCAGCGCCTTGATCGCCACCCGGCGTTCCGAAATCTGGTTGGTCGCGAGGTAGACCTCGCCCGTCCCGCCGCGCCCAAGCACGCCGAGGATCTCGTAGGTGTTGTTCAGCACCTGACCGGTCGAAAAGATGTCTGTCGCGAGCGGGTCCTTGAGCACGATGGGTTCCTCGTGGCCGGAGATCGCCAAAGCGGTCGATTTGAAAACGAAATTGAGTTACTCTGATCTCATAAAACGAGACTGATTATTTCATTCCCGGCCCTGCCGGACAATATATTTTGCCGGAGGACCCCTCCCATGGCCACACGCGGATCGCATGAAACGATCAAGCGCAAGGAACTTGTCGGCAAGCTCAACCCGGTTTGCCTGAAGGCTTTTTCAGAGGCGGCGCAGGCCGCGAAACGGCGCGGGAATCCCTACGTCGAACTGGTGCATTTCCTCACCGCGCTCGCCGATACGGAGTATTCGGACCTGTCGATCCTCTTCGATGCGGCGGGAGTCGACCGGCATCGCTTCGACGGGGATGTCCTCAAGGCAACCGATGCGCTGCCCCACGGGGCAAGCGCGGTCGAGGAGTTCTCGGACCATATCTTCCGCGCGATACAGGAGGCCTGGAGCCTTGCGTCGCTGGACTATGGCGAGGATACGGTGCGCTCGGCCTATATCCTTCTGGCCGCGCTGAAGCTGCCCGTGCTGGAGGGGCTGCTCTACAAGATCAGCCTCGAGTTCGACAAGATCGACCCGGGGGCCATGGCGTCGCAGCTGGATACCCTGCTGGTGGACAGCATCGAGCGCGCGCCCTCCGCGCCCGAGGAGGCGCCGAAGGGCAAGCCCGCGCCGGGGGGGAAGACGGCGCTTTCGCAATTCGCCACCAATCTCACGGAACGTGCGCGGGCGGGCAAGATGGACCCGGTTGTGGGGCGCGACCCGGAAATCCGCCAGATCGTCGATATCCTGCTGCGTCGCAAGCAGAACAACCCGATCCTGACCGGCGAGGCGGGGGTGGGCAAGACCGCCGTGGTCGAGGGCTTTGCCCAGAGGCTTGCCCGCGGCGACGTGCCGCCGCAGCTGCGCAACGTCGATCTCCACATGCTCGACATCGGGCTGATGCAGGCGGGGGCCTCGGTGAAGGGTGAGTTCGAGAAGCGCCTGAAGGCGGTGGTCGACGAGGTGCAGAGTTCGGACACGCCGATCATCCTCTTCATCGACGAGGCCCATACCCTGATCGGGGCGGGCGGCGCCGCCGGCACCGGTGATGCGGCCAACCTGCTGAAACCGGCACTGGCCCGGGGTGAACTGCGCACCATCGCGGCCACCACCTGGGCGGAATACAAGCAGCATATCGAACCGGACCCGGCGTTGACCCGCCGCTTCCAGACCGTGATCGTGGATGAGCCGGACGAGGCCAAGGCCGTTCTGATGTGCCGCGGCATTGCCGGGGTGCTGGAGAAACACCACAAGGTCGAACTGCTGGATGAAAGCATCGAGGCGGCGGTGAAGCTCTCGCATCGCTACATCCCCGCGCGGCAGCTGCCCGACAAGGCGATCAGCCTGCTCGACACCGCCTGCGCCCGCGTGGCGGTCAGCCAGCACGCGACCCCGGCCGAGGTGGAGGATTGCGAGCGCCGCCTTGCCGCGCTGGAGATCGAGGAGGGGATCATCGAGCGCGAGGAGGCGATCGGAATCGACGTCACCGAGCGCGCGCGCGACGTCTCGGCGGCGCTGGAGGATGCGCGGGCCTGCCTTGAGGCCGCCACTGCCCGCTGGGAGGCGGAGAAGGCCATCGTGGCCGAGATCCTCGACCTGCGCGCGCAGCTGCGCGGGGCAGGGGCGCAACTCGACGGCACCGGGGAGATCGGCGACGTGGCCCCCGAGGAGGCCGCGCCACTGGCAGCCGAGGCCGCAGACGGTGATGTCGCGGTCGCGGAGCCGCCGGTGGCGGCCTTCGACCGGGCCGAGGCGCTGGCGACGCTGCGCGCGCGGATGGCCTCTCTCAGCGAGGCGCAGGGCGAGGCACCGCTGATCCTGCCCGCGGTGGATGCCATGGCGGTTGCTGCCGTGGTGCAGGACTGGACCGGCATTCCCATGGGGCGGATGCTGGCCAGCCAGACCGAGCGCGCCCTCTCCCTTGCCCGCCATCTGGGCGCACGCGTGGTAGGACAGGATCACGCGATGGAGATGATCGCCAACCGCATCCAGACCTCTGCGGCCGGGCTCAAGCCGCCGGAGAAGCCGGTCGGGGTGTTCCTGCTCTGCGGGCCCTCCGGCGTGGGCAAGACCGAGACGGCGCTGGCCCTGGCCGAGCTCATGTACGGCGGCGAGGACAATCTCATCTCGATCAACATGAGCGAGTACCAGGAGGCGCACACCGTCTCGACGCTGAAGGGGGCCCCGCCGGGCTATGTCGGCTATGGCAAGGGTGGCGTGCTGACCGAGGCCGTCCGTCGCAGGCCCTATTCGGTGGTCCTGCTGGACGAGGTAGAGAAGGCCCATTCCGACGTCCACGAGATCTTCTTCCAGGTCTTCGACAAGGGCATGATGGACGACAGCGAGGGGCGCCGGATCGACTTCAAGAACACGCTGATCCTGCTGACCTCCAACGTCGGCTCGGACGAAATCATGCGCCTGACGCAGGACGGGACGGTGGCGGTGGAGGAGCAGGTGCTCTCCGATGCGCTGCGTCCGCCGCTGCTGAAGGTCTTCCCGGCCGCGTTGCTGGGGCGGGTGGTGACGATCCCCTACTACCCGCTGTCCGATACGATGATCGAGGCGATTGCCGGCCACAAGCTGCGCGGGATCGAGAAACGGCTGAGCGAGGGCTATGGCGCCGAGCTGGTGATCGCGGATGGCGCGATGCAGGTGATCAAGGACCGCTGCACCGAGATCGAAAGCGGGGGCAGGATGATCGACGCGATCCTGACCAATACCCTCCTGCCCGAGTTGAGCCGGCAGCTGCTGGCGCGGCAGCTGGAAAAGTCGGCGCTGACGCGGGTCACGGTCACCGGAGGGCCGGAGGGATTCGGTTACACCTTCGAATGAGCGGCGAGGGAAAATGTCAGCCGCTTGCGCGCGCGTGTCGCTGGCTGACGCTCAACTTTGGCATGTGCCCCGATCTATCGGTTTGATCCGGCGGGATTCTTTCGCCGGGTCCCCGTGTTGAGCTGAAGTTGACCATGGGGCAGTTAAGAATGTTGCCAGAATCGCCTTCATCTGCGACGCTAAGTTTCATTATTTTATCGTTTTTCGAGGCAATTTGTGATGGAAGTCGTTTCGCTTCTGGCGCCTGTTGAAGGCGGTCAGCCTTCCGGTGTCGAGTTGAGGAACGACGGAAGGTTTCATGCACTCGAGCGCCTGCTGGATGCTGCGGACAGTTCTGTTCGCCTTAAGGGTGATGGAACCATCAATGAGGCTGCCCCGGCGGTGGCCTGGCAACAGATCATGGACGAGGGCCGGGCGCTGTCTGCCGACGGTCGTGACCTGCGTCTGCTGGTCATCCTTGTCCGGGCCGCCTACGGGACGGAAGGGTTCGAGGGGCTGCGCGACGGGCTCGATCTGCTGACCCGCACGCTGAGCGATCACTGGGACACGCTGCATCCGGCACTGCGCGACCGGCCCGATCCGAAGATGGCGGTGCTGCCCCGGTCGAATGCGCTGCGCCAGCTGGAGAACGACGAGAACGGTCTGCTGGGGGACCTGCGCTGGGGCTTCGTGCTGACACCCCGGGGCATCGGGCCGATCAGCGGCGATGACCTCGCCAAGGCTGGGCTGAACGATTTCGAGATGCTCAACCGCGCCGCGTCGGGGCTCAGCCAGGCCGAGAAGGACGCGCTGGTGTCCCGGCATGGCCAGAGGGTCAACCGGGTGAGTGCCGCGACCCGCGCGCTGGCCACCGAGGAGGCCGAGCGCGCAGATGCGCTGATCGCGGTGATCGCCGCCTGCGAGGCGGGCCTCCGGTCGCTCTGCGCGGCCTTCGACAGTGGCGCCGGTCTGCCGGAGGGGCAGGGGCTGATCCTGCCCGAACTGCTCGATTTCCTCGAACGCGCCCGCGCCAGCCTTGAGGCGGGGCGGGCGGCCGTGGCGGGCAGTGCCGCCCCGGAGGCCCCCGCCACGACGCCCGCGACGATGCCTGGGGCGGCGGGCGCCGCGGCACCGGCCACAGCCGCGGTGCCGGCGGTCGACGGCGCGATCCGCAACCGGTCCGATGTCGAGACGGCGCTCGACCGGATCGTCGAGTTCTACGAACGGACCGAGCCGTCGAGCCCGATCCCGCATCTGGCCCGGCGGATGCGGCGGATGGTGGCCATGGATTTTCTGGAATTGATGGAAGAGATCGCCCCCTCGGGACTGAAGGAATTCCGCAATATCGCAGGGGTCGACGACAAGAAGAAATAGCGACACAGGAAAGGTATTTTGATGGCCGACAGCAAGCAGAAAGTCATTGAACGAAACCGGGCCCCCCGGGTCCAGATCGCCTATGACGTCGAGCATTACGGAAGTCCCACGACGATCGAACTGCCCTTCGTGATGGGGGTCATGGCCGACCTTTCCGGCGCCTCCGAAACCCCCGAGGCCAAGAAGCCGATCGGCGATCGCAACTTCGTCGAGACCGACGCCGGGCGCTTCAACAAGTTCATGGAGGCGCTGGCCCCGCGGGTGAAGGCCCGGGTCCCGAACACGCTGCCCGCCGCCGACGGCGCCGAGGCCGACGAGGAGATCTTCGTCGACCTGAGCTTCAAGAGCATGAGCGATTTCGCCCCCGACAAGATTGCCGAGCAGGTGCCGGCGCTGTCCGAACTGCTGACCATGCGGCGCAAGCTCGAGGAGCTGCTCAGCTACATGGACGGCAAGGTGGATGCGGAGAAGCGGATCGCGCAGCTGCTGACCAACGAGCCGCTGCTGGCGCAGGCCGCCGAGCAGGCGATGGCCGCGCAGGCCGATAGCAAGGAGGACTGACGCATGGCCGAAGAACAGAAGACAGAGGCCGCCGGCACCGCCGAAGCCGAAGCGCTCGATCTGGGTGAGTTCTCCTCGCTGCTGGAGAAGGACTTCCGGGTCAAGGACGCCGAGGGCGAGAAGCTGCAGTCGCTGGTGGCGAACCTCGCGGTGGCCGCGAAGGAGCGCTCCGGGACGGCGACGATCTCGGGCAACGCGGTCAAGTCGATCAAGTCGCTGATCGGCGGGATCGACCAGATGCTCTCGAAGCAGATGAACGAGATCCTCCATGCCCCGGAGGTGCGCGAGATCGAGGGTACCTGGCGCGGGCTGCATTACCTTGTGAACAACACCGAGACGGATCAGAAGCTGAAGATCCGGGTGATGAACATGAAGAAGGACGAACTGGCCGATCACCTCGAGGACTACGAGGGCCAGATGTGGGACCAGTCCGCCGTCTTCAAGAAGATCTACTCGGACGAGTACTCGATGTTCGGCGGCGAGCCCTTCGGCGCGATCGTGGGCGCCTACGAGTTCAGCCACAAGCCCAAGGACGTCGGCATGCTGCGCAATCTCAGCGGCATCTGCGCCTCGGCCCATGCGCCCTTCATCGCGGCCGCCGCGCCACAGCTCTTCCGGATGGAAAGCTGGCAGGAACTGCCCAACCCGCAGGACCTCGAACAGATCGTGTCGAGCCCGGAATACGCCAGCTGGCAGTCGCTGCGGGAATCCGAGGATTCACGCTACATCGGCCTGACCATGCCGCGGGTGCTGGGGCGGCTGCCCTATGGCGCCGAGACGGTGCCGGTGAAGGGCTTCGACTTCGAGGAGGAACTCGACGGCAAGCATGACCACTACGTCTGGATGAACGCGGCGTTTGCGATGGGCGTGAACATCAACCGCAGCCACAAGGTGTCCGGCTGGGGGACGCAGATCCGGGGCGTGGAATCCGGCGGCACGGTGATGAACCTGCCGGTGCATACCTTCCCGACCGACGATGGCTCGGTGGCGATGAAATGCCCGACCGAGATTGCCATCGACGACCGGCGCGAGGCGGAACTGGCCAAGCTGGGCATGATGCCCATCCTGCACCGCAAGAACACCGACGTGGCGGCCTTCATCGGGGCGCATTCCTTGCAGGACGATGAAACGCGGGCCGGCAGGCTGGTCGACCCGGACGCGCAGGCGAACGAACGCCTGTCCGCGAACCTGCCCTATCTCTTCCCGGTCAGCCGGTTCGCCCACTACCTGAAAGCCATCGCGCGCGACAAGGTCGGGAGCTTCAAGGAACGCGCTGATATGCAGGTTTGGCTGGGAGAGTGGATTAACCGCTACGTTCTCGCCAATCCGGCCATGGCCGACGACAAGGCCAAGGCCAGGAGACCGCTTGCCGCCGCTGAGGTGCAGGTGGACAGCGTCGAGGGGCGCCCCGGGTATTACAACGCCCGGTTCTACCTTCGGCCGCATTACCAGTTGGAGGGGATCAACGCGAGCCTGCGGCTCGTTTCGGAGCTGCCCTCCGTCAAGTCATAGAACTGATTTTTAAGCAAATGGAGAGGTCGAATGGCATTTACCGGCTATCTGAAAATCCCGGATATTGATGGCGAGTCGCAGCGCGCCGACCACGAGGACGAGATCGACATCACCGACATCATGTGGGGGGTCGAGCAGGCGGCGACGGCGCAGACCGGCCGCGGCCGGGCGCGCTCCCGGGCGGAGGTCTCCTCGCTCTACTGCAAGAAGGTCTATGATGCCTCCTCGCCCTATATCGCGCTGGCCGCGATGCAGGCGAAGAGCTTCAAGGACGTGATCGTGACGGTGCGCCGGGATTCGGGCGATGCCCATCTCGACTACCTCACCATCACCATGACCAACACGATCATCTCGAAATACGAGATCAACGGCGTCGGCCGGATCACGGATTCCGAGGGCAAGGAGCGTGAAGGCCAGGAACTGCAGGAAGCCATCGGCTTCGCCTTCGAGAACATCAAGATCAAGTATGTCGTGCAGGAGGAGGATCACTCCGCCGGCGACGAACACGAGGTCGAGTTCGACATCGCGATGGGTGCCTGACCCGGGTGCCCGAGTTGCAGCAATGAGAATGCCAGATGCCCGAGACTAGCAAGTCGCAGGCGGTTTCCCGGCAGGAAGTTGTCCAGCCGTCCCTCTGGGATCGGCTGGTCAACGAGTTGCCCGGCGTCGTGGCCGAGGCCGATGCGCTCGGCCGGGATCTGGCCGCCACGCTGGGATCGGCGGAGGCGGTTGCCGCGCTGCTTGACGGTGGTCTGCGCGGCATCGAGCTGAGACAGGACCTTGGCGAGGAGACCCGCATCCTCGCACGGCGCCTCTTCGGGCTGAGAAGCCGGCAGAGGATGCTGGAAGACAGCGGGATCGTCGTCACCTCGGACGTGCTGCGCGAAGCGGTGCGCCGCGACATCGAGATACTGTTCAATACAGAGCGGCTGGAGGCGGACTTCTTGCTCACAGAGCGCGAAATACTGGACTACCAGAGCCCGGGAGAGCTGCTTGCGGACTATCCCGAGGTGCGCCGCAGCGTGCTGAACTACGGGGTGCCGTCCTTCTCGGGCCGCAATGGCCTCGACTTCGAGCCGGACGCCCTGTCGCGCGAGTTGAAGATGGTGTTGAACACCTTCGAGCCGCGCCTGAAACGCGACAGCGTCAAGGTCCGGGTGGAGCGGTCGGCCAAGGCGGGGCTGGTGATCCGGATCGAGGGCACGCTGATGCTCTCGCCGGTGCCCGAGCGGCTGCGTCTCTCCACCACCATCGACCTCGACAACGGGAACGCCCGCACCACGCTGGAGGACCGCTGATGGATGCTGTCTTCCTCGACTACTACGAAGAGGAACTGGGCCACGTGCGCGGGCTGGCGCAGGAATTCGCGGCGCTGCATCCCAACGTGGCGCGCAACCTCGCGCTGGACGCTGTGCCCTGTCCCGATCCCTACGTCGAGCGTCTGCTGGAGGGGGTGGCCTTCCTCGCGGCGCGCACCCGGCTCAAGGTCGATGCCGAGGCCAGCCGCTACGTGCGCAACCTGCTCGACATGCTCTATCCCGATCTGGCGGGGCCTTCGCCCGCCATGTCCATGGCGCGGATGGGCCCCGGTCCGCAGGTCGAGCGGATGCTGGATGGCTACCGGATGAAGCGCGGCACGCGGCTTGTCTCGGGCCTGCGCGAGGGGGTGCAGACGCGCTGCACCTACACCACGGCGCAGGAGGTTCACCTCTGGCCCATCAAGCTGGGCGCGGCGCGCTACCTGCCGGATCGTGGGGCGCTTGCGCAGGCCGGTGTCAGCCAGGGCCTCGCCCGGGACGCCGCGGCGGGCCTTCTCTTCGAGATCGAGCGGCAGGGCGCGGGCACATTGTCGGAACTCTCGCTGGACCGGCTCGATCTCTACCTCGGTACCGGGGCGCGGGGCGGGGCGCTCTTCGACGCGGTCTTCGGCTTCGGCGCGGGGGCGGCGGCGCGGCCCGCCGACGGGCGCACGGCCTTCCGGGCGATCGGCGCACCGCAGATGGTGGGGCTCGCGGACGAGGAAGGCCTGCTGCCGCGGGTGCGTCCCTCCTTCGAAGGGTACCGCCTGCTGCGCGAGTATTTCCTGATGCCCGAACGCTTCCACTACCTGCGGCTCGACGGGCTGGCCCCCGTGATCCGCGCGTGCAGCGCCGGCAAGGCCGAGGTCGTGGTGCTTTTGCGCGAGGAGCGCAGCGATCTGGCCAGCACCTCGGCACAGGACCTGTCGCTCTTCGTGAGCCCGGTGGTCAATCTCTTCGAACACGAATGCAACCTCGTCGAACTGCGCCGCAACCGGTCCGCCCATATCGTGCAGGCGGATCGCACCCGGCCGAAGGATTACGAGATCTACCGCCTGCTGCGGGTCGAGGACGCCGAGACCGAGGGCGCGCAGGCGCGGGTGAAGCCGCTCTTCTCGACGGAGGTCAGCGCAGACAGCGGCTATGTCTATTCCGCCGAGCGCCGCCCGCGGCTGCCCGACACCGACGAGGTGCGCCGCGGGCAGACCCGGTCGAGCTATTCCGGCGATGACTTCTATGTCTCGATCGGTCGCCCGGCGGGCAGCAGCCCCGCCAAGCCGTTGCTGCGCCTCGACGTGCGGGCGCTTTGCACCAACCGGGACCTGCCGCTGCTCGACGACATGCCGCGGCTCACCCTCGACAGCGGCGATCCGGTGCAGGACATCACCCTGTTGCGCAACATGCGCCGTCCACGGCCCTCGCTGCGGGCCAGCCTGCCCAACGGGGCGGGCAGCGACAAGCAGCTCGACCACCTGACATGGCGCTGGATCTCGCAGCTCAGCCTGAACCACATCTCGCTTGCGGACAGCACTGCGGGCGCCGAGCCGCTGCAGGCGCTGATCGCGCTCTACGCCGATCGTGGCGACCCCAGCCTGCGCCGCCACGGCCAGAGCGTCGAGGGGATCGAGGCGCGCTCGATCGTGGAGCGGCTGGAGCGCGGCGGGCCGGTCTGCTTTGGCCGCGGAACCGAGATCACGCTTCTGGTCAATGATCAGGTGCTTGCGGGGGGCAGCGACCTCCTGCTCTCGGCGCTGCTGGCGCGGCTCTTCTCGCGGCACGCGGCGATCAATTCCTTCGTGCGGACCCGCACCAGACTGACCCATCAGCAGACGGAGGTGACATGGCCGATGACGCCGGGCACACGCGCGCTGATCTGACCCAGCCGCCCCCTTCGGCGGAGGATATCGCCGAGATGGACTTCTTCGAGTTGCTGCGCCAGCTCGAAACCGAAGAGCGCCGCTTCGGCCGGTCGGGTACGGCGGCGCGTGAGCCCGCCCGCCTCGGCCAGTCGGCGCGGATGTCCTTCGCCACCTCGGACCTTGCCGCCTACCAGCCGGCCCGGGGCGATGCGCCGGCGCGGGTCACCGTCAACCTGCTGGGGCTGATCGGGCCCGAGGGGCCGATGCCCCTGCACATGACGCGCTGGATCCTGCAACGCCTGTCGAACCGCTGGTTCTCGGGCGAGAGCGAAGGCGTCACCTCCGACACCTCCTTCCTCGAATTCGCCAACCTGCTGCAACATCGGCTGATGACGCTCTACTGGCGGGCCTGGGCTGACACCCGGCCCGAGATCCACATCGCCCACGGCGACGGGGCGCGGGTGACTGCGCTCTTGGGCGCGCTTGCGGGGATCGGGCTGCCGGGGCAGATGACCGGGGACCAGCGGCTCGACGGCTCCAAGCTGCACCATGCCACCTCGCTTGCGCAGGAGGTGCGCAGCCCCGAACGGCTGGCGCGGTTCCTTGAAACCGTGCTGGAAGTGCCGGTGACGATCGAGGAGTTCGCGGGTCACTGGATCGAGATCCCCGTGCCGCTCCAGTCCCGTCTGGGGCAGAGCTACAGCGGCCTCGGGACCGGGGCCGTGGTGGGCGCGCGCAGCTATGACCGCCAGTCCCGGGCCGAGATCGGGCTGGGGCCGCTGACGCTGGCGCAGGTGACGGCCTTTCTCGACGATGCCGAGGCATGGGACCGCCTGCGCCACGCAGTGATCTTCGCGATGGGGCGCGACATCGCCTTCGGGCTGCGGCTGGTCCTACGGGCCGACGAGGTGCCCGAGGCGCGGCTGGGGCAGGGGCGGCTGGGGCAGACCCTGTGGCTCGATCCGCGCCCGGGCCATGATCCCGACGACCTGTGCTTCGCCAGCCTCACCGAAACGCCCCGCGCGGCGGCAGGAGGCCTGCAATGACCCTGCGTCTTGTCATCGAGAGCGCCCCGCGCCCGCAGCCCGTCAGCGAAATGCTCTACGAGGGCGGGCGGCTGAGCATCGGGCGCAGCGAGGATGCCGACTGGCAACTGGACGATCCAGAGATGTTCGTGTCGCGCCGCCACTGCATCCTCTCCGATGACGGCGGGCAGGTGGTGGTCACCGATGCCTCATCGGGCGGGCTCTTCATCGACAATGCGGCCAACCCGGTCGGGGCCGGGAACGCGGTGCCGGTGGAACCGGGCATGGTGCTGCGTCTGGGGGATTTCACCCTCCGGGTTGAGGCGGCGGAGGTCGGGCAGGCCGGGACAGAGGTGCCGACGCCCCGGTGCGGGGGCGGGTTCGACTTCGGCCCGCCCGAGGAGGTGGCCCCGGCACCCGAACGGCCCGCGTCCTTGCCGGATCCCTTCGGCGTGCGGCGGGGCGAAGGGCCGGCGTTGGACTGGACCAAGCCGGACAAGGGCCCGGCCGAGCCGCGCCCCCTCGATCACAAGGACCCCTTTGAACTGGACCTGCGCGGCGCGCCCGTCGCCCCCGGGGCGGGCCAAGCGGCGGAAACCCCGCGGCAGCGCGAACGCCCGGGGCAGGGGTATTTCTCCGATCCGTCCCCCGATGACAGTCAGGATCGCCCCGACCCCCGGGCAGAGCCCCGACCGGAGCCCGCCGATGTCACGCCGCCCCGTCCCGATCTCTTCGGTGATCTCGGCGCGCCGATCCCGCCGCAGCCCGACCGCACGGTGGCGGAGCCATCGCCCCCGGAGGAGGACGCGCCCCCGATCCTTCATGCGGATTTCTCCTTCGCCCCGCCGCCCGCCACCGATCCCGTGCCGGAGGCGATCCCGGAACCGGAGCCGCCCGCTGATCCGGCTCCCGCGCCGGTCGCCGCCGCGCCGTCCGCCCCGGCCAAGGGGGCGTCAGGGCCTGCGGCGGAGGGAGAGGCAGCTGTCGCGGCGCTCCTGCGTGGTCTTGGCATGGAGGACGGCGCCGGGGCTGGGTGGAGCGAGGCGGAACTCGAACGGGTCGGGGCCTCGATGCGGGCGCTTGTCGAGGGGGTCATGCTGTTGCTGCGGACCCGCGCCAAGGAACGCCAGAAGGTGCGCGTCGCCCAGACCATCATCGCCAGCCAGAACGTCAATCCGCTCAAGTTCCTTGCCACCTCCGACGAGGCGCTGGAGGCGCTGATCCGCCCGCGCGGGCGCGGCTACCTCGCCCCCGAGGAGGCGCTGGACGAGGCGTTTCGCGATCTCACCGATCATCAGGTGCGGACATGGACCGCCCTGCAGACCGCCCTGCGCCGCATGGTGGACAAGTTCGATCCCGCCGAGATCGCGCGCGAGATGGAGGACGTGGGGCGGCTGGAGAGCCTGCTCTCCGGCGGTCGGAGCGCGAAGCTCTGGCAGCTTTACGAGGAACGATACCGCGAGATCGCCCGCGCCGCCGAGGAGCAGTTCCTCGGCGAGGTCGGGGCGGATTTCCGGGAGGCCTACGAAAACCAGAGGAGAGACTGACATGCACCTACATCGTCGCAATTTCCTGATCATCGGTGGCTGCGGGCTGGCACTGGCCGGCTGCGCGGGCGGCGCGGCCCCGGTCATGACGGTCAGCGCCACCGGCGCGCCGGGCATGAACCCCGGGCCTGACGGGGCCGACCGGCCGGTCACGGTCAGCGTGCTGCAGATGACCGGGTCGAGCGCCTTCGACACCGCCGACGCCATTGCGCTGCAAAGCCCGGCCACCGCGCTTGGCAGCGACCTGCTGAAGGCCGACCAGATCGTGCTGGCCCCCGGCGGCAGCGCGACCCGGGCGATCCCGCTTCAGACCGGCGCGACCGTGATCGGCATCACCGCCGGGTTCCGCGACCCCACCGGCAAGATCGTGCGCCGCAAGATCGCCGCACCGACCCGCAGCGGCGGGCTGATGATCACCGTGGGCAGCAGCGGCCTGAGCGTCACGAGCGCCTGAACGGCACGTACCTGAACGGAAGGACCCGCATGGGAAGCAAGAACAAGGTCGTCTGGTCCGAGGGATTGTTCCTCAGGCCGCAGCACCTGCAACAGCAGGACCGACACACCGCCTGGCAGGTCTGGCAGACGCTTCAGGCGATGCCGTTGCAGAGCTGTGGCTTCACGCGGCTGGCGCTTGATCCGGTGGCGCTGGAGACCGGCCAGATCGCGCTCTCGGAGGCGCAGGGCGTGATGCCCGACGGCACGTTCTTCGCGGTCCCGGACGACACGGCAGAGATCGAACCGGTCAGCGTGCAGGCGCAATCCGGGGCCGGGCTGGTGCGTCTGGCGGTGCCCGCCATGGCGGCGGAGGCCGCGCAGATCGACCCGGCCCATGCCGCGCCCTCGGGCATGCGCTTCCGGGGCAGGATGATCGCCGTGCGCGACGATATCCGGGACGGGGCCGACCCGGTGGAGCTGGAGGTGGCGCAGCTGGCGCCCAAGCTCCTGCTGCCGCAGGACGAGGCGCGCGGCTATGTCACCCTGCCCATTGCCCGGCTCGACGGGCTGAATGCCGATGGTTCCGTCCTGCTGGACACGGGCTTCCTGCCGCCCGCGCTGAACATCGGTGCGGTGCCATGGTACGCCCGCCTGCTGAAGGAACTGGTGACCGGCATCGACCGCGTGGCAGAGGCCCACGGCGGCATGGTGCTGGGCGGCACCGGTGCGTCGATGGAAAACCTGCTGATCCTCGAAGCGGCCAACAGCGCGCGGCAGCGGCTGGGGCACATGCTGGCGCAGGACAATGTCCACCCTTCGCAGCTCTACATGGAGCTGGCGGCCATCGCCGGGCGGCTGGCCACCTATGGTGCCTCGGCGCGCCGGCTGGGGGAGATGCCGGCCTATGATCATATCGACCCGCAGGCCGCCTTCGGCGAATTGGCGGACACGCTGCGTTCGCTGGTGCTGTCCCTGCGCCACGTGGAGCCGAAGAGCCGCGCGCTGCGTGTGGTGCGCCACTCCGAGAACATCTGGACCGTCAGGATCGACAACCCCGAGATCATCCGCAGCAGCCGGATCGTGCTGCGGGTCGGGGGGGACCTCTCCGAGGCGTTGCTGCGCAAGATGTTCGTGGATCAGGCCACGGTCGGGGCGGCGGATGATTTCGACGCGCTCTGGAAATCGCGCCTGACGGGGATCCCGCTCAAGCCGCTTGGCTCCCAGCCGCGCGAAATTCCCTACGACGGCGAGCGGCTCTGCCTCGAACTGGACCGGTCGTCTTCGCACTGGGCGGCACTGGCAGAGGCGCCGGGCTTCGTGGTGGGCGTTGCCGGGACGCTCGAACGTGAGCCGGAGATCGATTGCTACGCGGTGAGCCGATGAGAGACGCGACTGAAATGAGCACCTGAGATGAGCGACAAAGACCCCTTCGGACTGGAGAATGACGCCGGGCGGACCCGCATCCGGCCCCGGCCCGCGGCCCGGCAGACGCCTGCGGCCGAGGCCGCAGGGGCGGGCGTCCTGCCCGATGGGGGCGCCTCCGTCCGGCTGCGCGGGGGCCGGGCCAACGACAATCCGCTGGTGAACGCCTACGCGGCCCTGCTGGGCTTTGCCCCGGAACTGGAACGCGCCGTCCCGCCCGAGAACCCGGACCTGCTGCGGGTGCGGCTTTACGAGAACCTGACCTATGCCCGCGATGCGGCGGTCACCGCGGGCGTGACCCTGACGCGGGCGGATCAGGGGGCGTGGTTCGTGGCGGCGCTGCTTGACGATATCGCCATGAACACGCCCTGGGGCGGGGGCAGCGGCTGGCCGCGGCACCCGCTGGTGGTGCAGCTTTATGGTGACATCGATGCGGGCGAGCGCTTCTTCGACCTGTCCGAGGGGCTGATCCGATACCCCGAACGCGATCCGGAGCTGCTGGAACTGGCCTTCCTCTGCCTGTCGCTGGGCTTTCGCGGCAAGTACCGGCTGGACGGCGCGGCGGGGGAGGCGGCGCTGAACCAGCTGCGGGGTCAGATGGCCCGCATCCTGCGCGACCGTGACAGCGAGGATGCCCCGCTCTCGCCGCACTGGCAGGGCGTGAAGGCCGAGGACGAGGACCGCGGGTTCATCGTGCCGCTCTGGTCCATCGGGCTGATGGCGGTGGCGCTGGTGACGGCGATCTACGTGACATTGGGCGTCGGTCTGTCGCGGCGGGGCGAACAGCTCTTCTCGGTCGCGGCGCTGCTACCACCGACCGAGCGGGCCGAGATTTTCCGCCCGCTGATCGAGACGGTGGAGACGCCCCGGTTCACCGCCGAGCCGGTGGTGCTGGAACTGCTGCCCCTCTTCGCCGAAGCCGCGCCCGCCGAGACCGCGGCGGCGCTGAGCGGGCGCGAGGATGTCTCGCTCGCCGTGGTGGTGATCCAGGCCAAGGACCCGGAGGTCTTCCGCTCGGCCAAGGCCGACATCAACGCGGCCTACACACCGCTGGTGGCCTCAATCGCGGCGGTGATCCGCGAGAATATCGAGTTCGTGGGCGCGGTGCGGGTGGTCGGACATACGGACAGCATCCCGGTGCAGACCTCGAACCCCTTCAAGTCGAACCAGGGCCTCAGCGAGGCGCGGGCGAAAACCATCGCGGACATGCTGCGCTCCCTCGGGGTGCCCGCGGAATTGGTGACCTCGGAAGGGCGCGCGGCAGAGGACCCGATTGCGGACAACGGCACGAGGGACGGGCGCGCGCGCAACCGCCGCGTCGAAGTTGTCGTGCAGAAGAAGGTGTAGGGCGATGTCTGTGCTCAAGGCGATCTTCCGGGTGCTCTTCTCGCGGATGCTGTGGACGGCGATCGGCATTGCGCTGCTCTGCACGCTGATCTGGTTCTACGGGGCATTGGTCAGCTTCGGCACCATGCAGCCGCTCGCGGACGAGCTGACCCGGGTGATCGTCATCGGGGTCATCGTGATCCTGTGGCTGCTGTCGATCCTGATCCGCCAGCTGCGCGCGGCCAAGGCGAACCGTGCCTTCGTCTCCGACCTTGCCGGTGCGCCAGAGGCCCCGGCCGCCCCGGGCGAGGAAAACCTCGCAGAGGTCCGCGCCAAGTTCCAGGGCGTGCTGGAACAGATGAAACGCTCCAAGCTGGGCGGGCGCAAGTTCCTGCGCGACATGCCTTGGTACGTGTTCATCGGCCCGCCGGGCACCGGCAAGACCACCGCCCTGCGCCAGTCCGGCCTGCATTTCCCGATCGACCTCTCGGACGATCTGAAGGGCATCGGCGGCACCCGGAACTGCGACTGGTTCTTCACCGAGGACGCGGTGCTGATCGATACCGCCGGGCGCTATGTCCAGCAGCAAAGCGACCCGGAGGTCGATGCCGCGGAGTGGAAGGGCTTTGTCGAGCTTCTGGTGAAGCACCGCGGCCGGCGCGCCCTGAATGGCGTGATCCTGACCCTGTCGACGGCGGAACTGGCCGGCGACGATGCGGCGATCCGTGATCTGGGCCGCGAGAGCCGCAAGCGACTGGCGGAACTGACCACGCTGACCGGGCTGCGCCTGCCGGTCTACCTGATGATCACCAAGGCCGATCTGGTGCCGGGGTTCGAGCCCTTCTTCGGCGATCTCAACACGCGGGAGCGGGAACAGGTCTGGGGCGCGACGCTGGGCACGGCGGACCGGGTCGACGGGATCACCGTCGAGCGCGAGATGAAGGTGCTGCAACAGGCGCTGGAAATGAGGCTCGACAGTCGCCTTGCCGAAGATCTTCCGCTGGAACAGCGGGCCGAGGTCTTCCGGTTCCCCGCGCAGGTTGAAGCTTTGAGCCGTCCGCTCAAGGTGCTGGTGGAGGCCGTCTTCGGCGAAAGCCGCTACGAGGAGAGCCCGTGGCTGCGGGGCATCTACTTCTCCTCGGCCACGCAGGAGGGATCGCCCATCGACCGGCTGGTGGCGGGCACAGCCTCGGCGCTGGGCATGGCGGCCCCGCGGCCCGAGCGGCGCGCGCACGGCGAGACCCGCAGCTTCTTCCTGCGCAGCCTGCTGAGCGATCTGATCTTTCCCGAAGCAGGGCTGGGCCGCTTCGACCCACGGGCCGAGGACCGGCGGCGCTGGCTCTGGCGCGGGACGCTCGCGGCGGCGCTGCTGGTGACGGCGCTTCTGGGCACCGGGTTCCTGTTCTCCTACCTGCGCTACAACGGGGCGCTTGCGGATCAGGAACGCCAGTTGGCGACACTCTCCGCCCGGCTGGCCAATGTCGCCTCGCGGCAGGCGCCGACCGATCCGCTCGACCTCGACCTCGCGCTGGAGGCCGCGAACGAGACGGTGAACGCCGCCACGGTGCTGCCCCCCTCGACGCTGACCGCACTTGGCCCCACGGCCGAGGCGGAGCTGGCAAGGGTGCATGAGATCGCCTATGATCACACGCTGCGCAACGTGCTGGAACCGCGGATGGTGGCCCTGCTGGAGGCGACCATGTGGCGCCACGCCCGCGATCCGGAGTTCCTGCTCGGCGCGCTCAAGGCCTACCAGATGCTGACCGGGCAGGCGCCCTACGACGCGGCTTTCCTGACCCTCTGGTGGCAGACGGCGCTGCCCGACTTCGCGCCCATCGAGGTCTTCCCCACGGAGGAAAGTATCGACCACCAGCTGGCCGCGCTGGTGCGCATGGGCGGCGAGGAGGACAAGATCGCCCCCGACCCGGCGCTGGTCTCCACCGCGCTGGAGAGCATCTGCACCATTCCGCTTGCGGTGCGGGCCTACAATGCCCTGCGCAGTGATCCCACGGTGGCGGGCCTGCCGGACTGGGTGCCCGCCGAGGTCGCGGGGCCGAACGGGGTGCGGGTGCTGACCCGGCTGTCGGAGAAAACCCTGCGCGTCGGGCTGCCGGGGGCCTTCACCTACGACGGGTTCCACAAGACGGTGCTGCCGCTGGTCCCCGCCGTCGCCGCGGAGGCACAGCTGGACCGGGCCGTCTTTGCGGGCGGCTGCAACGAGAGCGCGGGCGCCTCCGTCGATACGCTGGAGGCCGATGTCCTCAAGCTCTACTTCGACGATTTCATCGCCCAGTGGGATGGCTTCCTGCGCGACATCCGCCTGACGCCGATCTCGGACCTCGAACAGGCGCGCCAGAACCTCAAGGACCTCGCCTCGACCGACAGCGCGCTCAAGCGCCTGCTGAACGCCGTGGTGGCCGAGACCGACCTCGCTCGGGACACCGACGCGGGTGGCGGGCTGGCCGAGAATTCCGCCGCGCAGAAGGAGGGCAAGAAGGCGCTCTCCAAGCTGGGAAAGTTCGGCAAGCTGGTGAAGACCGGTACCCGCATCGCCAAGGCCGGTGGCGGGGCCGAGGCGCCGGAGGCCGATCCGCCGGGCACGCCGGTGTCGGATCACTTCGCCCCGATCCGCGCGACTGTGCAGGAGGTCGATGGACAGCCGCCCCTGCTGGGCGATGCCGTCGCGGCGCTGACCGCGCTGTCGAACGAGTTGCAGACCGTCGCAGCCAGCCCCGATCCCCAGTCGGCGCTGCTGGCGCGGGGTGGCCTGCCCAAGCTGACGGGCGCCATCGCCAACGAGGCCGCGGCGCTGCCCGATCCGATCGACGACTGGATCGCCGGGATCGCGGGCGACACGATCAGCGTGACGCGCGACGCGGTGCTGGCCCAGCTGAACGCCCGCTGGCGGGCCGATGTGCAGCCCTTCTGCGTCTCGGCCACGGCGGGGCGCTATCCGTTCGATCCCTCCTCGGCCATCGACGTGAACACCCTCGACTTCGCGCGGCTGTTCGGACGGGGCGGGCTGATCGACAGTTTCACCGACGATCACCTGCAGGCCTATATCGACACCACCGTGCGGCCATGGCAGTGGCGCGCCGATTTCGGGCTGGACGCGGACAAGCTGGCGCCCTTCGAGAACGCCCGCAAGATGCGCGATGCGCTCTTCCCGGGCGGAGCGGGGCCGGTGATGGCCTTCAGCCTCGAACCGAAGGACCTGTCGCCCAATGCCAGCCGCGTCACGCTGAACGTCGACGGGCAGGTGCTGTCCTATTTCAACGCGGCGGCGCGCCCGGTGCCGATGACATGGCCGGGGCCGGATCAGACCAACATGATCACCCTCAGCTTCGCGCCGGTCGACGGCTCGGGCGAGGTGATCACCTCGGAAACCGGAAGCTGGGCGATCCTGCGCCTGCTGCGCAAGGGCGCGCTGTCGGCCACGGCGCTGCCGGAGGTCTTCGGCCTGCGGCTCGGGGCGCGGGGCTTTGCGGCCACGTTCAACCTGCGCGCCAATTCGGTCGAGAACCCCTTCGATCTGAAGATGTTCTCCGGCTTCAGCTGTCCGCGCGGGTTCTGAGACGTGGGCCTGCGGCCGTGACGGGGGTCTTCGGCAAGCTGCCCGTGGCGGGCGATTTCGTGGCTCGCGGCCTTGCGCCCGGGCAGCGCGCCCGCGTGGATGCATGGCTGACCCGGCATCTGGCCGAGGCCGCCCGCTGGCCCGAGAGATGGCCGGCGGAGGGGCTCTATGCACTGATCGAGGGGGAGGCGCCGTTGCTCCTCCTCGTGGTGCCCAGCTGTGATGCGGCGGGGCGGGCCTTTCCGCTGGCGGCGGTCGTGCCGGGGGACGGGATCACGCAGGCCGGGGCCGAACGGTGGGGTGCGGCGGTGTTGCCGCATCTGGACCGCGCGACCGAGGGGCTCTGCGATGCCGGAGAGCTGGCAGGGGCGCTGACCGTTGCCCTTGAGGACGAACCGGGGGAGGGCGGCCCGCCGCTGGTGCCGCCGCTGGTCTGGGCGCGGGGACGCGCGCCGGTAGGGCCGGAAACCCTCGCCGCTTTGATGCCGTCAGGCTGAGCCCGTCTAGTGCGCCTTGGGGCGGTCTGACCCCGGGGGAGCCCGTGGGGCGTGCTGCCCCCATGTCGCCCCTCCGGATGGTCCGGCTGATCTCCGGTTGCCCCCGGGTCCGGGGGGCGCACCTCAGTTCTGGTTGATCTTCGATCCCTTGAGGGTCATCTCGCTGCTGGCCTTGGCGCTGATCTTGCCCTTGCCGGTGATGTTGATGTCCTTGCCGGAGATCGTGATCGTGCCGTCCTTCTTCATCAGGATGCTGGCCTTGCCGCAGGTCAGGTTGAGGCTGTCGCCGGCGTTCAGGGTGAAGGTCTTGCCCACGTCGATGGCCCCGTTCTCGCCGATCTGGGTCAGGGAGTCCTTGCCGACGGTGACAATGCTTGTCTCGCCGATCGACTGGGTGTGGTTCTTGCCGATGCTGGTGCTCTGGTCCATGCCGATGGTGATGCTCTGGCTGGCGCCGACGCTCCAGCTGTCGCTGGCGCCGATGTTGTGGGACTGGTCGACCCCCACGGTGACCTGACGCGCGGCCCCGATGGTGTTCACCTGTGTCGCACCGACGGTGCGGACCTCGCCGATATTGACCAGATCGGTGCGGTTCATCCCCACCTTGATGGTCTCGTTGGCGCCGACGGTGTGGCTGTGGTTGGCCCCGGTGATCTCGTCCGTGTTCACGCCCACCGTCAGCTTGCGGTTACGGCCCACCGTTTCGGTGTCGTCCTTGCCGATGTCGACCGTCCTGTCGACCTTCACCTGGGTGGTCTTGCAGTTGTCCACCGTCTCGTCGCGGTTGTTGCCGACCCATTGCCGCGCATCATGCACGACCTCTTCGGTCCAGTCGTTCCCGATGTGGCGGGTCTCGTCGTTCTTGACCAGTTCGTCATGGTCCTTCTCGGCCTGGAAATAGACCAGCTCCTCGCCCTTGCGGTCCTCGAACATCAGTTCGTTCCAGCCGCCGCCCCCGAGGGAGGAATTGGACTTCCAGCCTGATTTGGTCGCCTCGCCGGGCAGGGCATAGGGGGGCATCTGCTCGGCGTTGTAGACCCGCCCGGTGATGATCGGCTGGTCCGGGTCGCCTTCGAGGAAGTCGACGATGACCTCCTGGCCGATCCGGGGGATCTGGATGAAGCCCCAGCCCGCACCGGCCCAGGCCGAGCTGACGCGCACCCAGCAGGAGGCGTTCTCGTCCCGCGCGCCGACCCGGTCCCAGTGGAACTGCACCTTCACGCGGCTGTAGGCATCGGTATAGATCTCCTCGCCCGCGGGCCCGACGACGATGGCCGTCTGGGGGCCGCGCATGACGGGGCGGGGCGTCACGTGGGGCGGCCGCCAGCGGGATGTCTTCGGCAGCAGGCGATAGCGTGCGGAGAACCCCTCCGCCGCGTCCCCGGGGCCGTGCTGGCCCGCGAAATACTGATCGTCCCAGAGCTCGTACTCCGCGCGCAGGATGAAGTAGGCGTCATTCTCCGCGTCCCGGGGGAAGTCGACGAAGTCGAAGGTGTTGCCGGCCCAGGGCAGGCTCGCGGTGCTCTCGGCCTCGATCACGGCATGGCCGCCCTGACCCTCTTCCCATCGCAGGTCGGTGAGCCGCTGACCCTCCGACAGTTCGAGATACCTGCCGGGGTAGTCGTAGCGCTCCATCTCGCTGTTGGCGTGGGACTTCGGTTCCTGCACCTGCGTGCTCAGATCGGCCGAGGGCTTCTCGAAGTCGTAGTCACTCTGGGTATGGGTCCCGGTGACCACCGTGGCCACGCGCTGCCAGTCGGTGATCACGCCCCCCCCGCGCAGGGCATCGGTGCTGTCGGGTTCGAAGCGGAGGGTCGCCGCCTGCGGCTGGGGCAGCAGGTCATCAATGGCATCGGTGATGACCAGACGGTGTTCCGAGGCGGCGAACTCGTGGAAGTAGAAGATGCCCTCGTGCTCCATCAGCCTCTGGAGGAAGTCGAGCGTCGTCTCGCCGTACTGGACGCAGTAGACGCGCGGGGCATAGCTGCCGCGCAGGCGCAACTCGTAGTTGCTGAAGCCCGCCTCGTCGAGGAGCAGCGAGATGATCTCGGGCACCGAGAGCTCCTGGAAAATTCGGTTGTCGCGCGCCTTGGAGAACATCCAGAGATTGGGCCGCAGCACGAGGCGATAGCCGAACACCTGCCGGTGGAAGTCGCCTTCCTCGCCGATGAAGCTGAACTGATCGACGATGCCGCTGAAATGGCGCAGCTGGTCGGGCTCCGTCACGTCGGTCTGGGCGCTGACGCTGCAGACCTCGCCCAGAAGGGCCTCGGCGGGGATGTTCGCGTCTTCGCTCCAGGCGATCACCTCGAAGCGGAAGCAGGCGCTGATGGCATCGTGGCCGGACATCCGGGCGAAGGTCAGCCCGGCATCCCCGATAGTGCCAAGCGGCGTGGTCAATTCGGCAATTCTGTCACTCATGTCACAGGTCCCTTAACCGGGAGAAATCGGAAGCTAAAAAATCTTCGAAATGGAATTGGGGAAGATCATACAGGGATTCCCCCCGATGGTGGTGGCAAACTTCAAAGTGTCGCGGGACAGCGGAAGCCCTGCAGCAGCGGACGGGCCGAGACCGGGTTGAGGGCGGCGGGAAATCCCAGCTCCAGAAAGACGCGCCCGGAGGCGTTGCGCAGGTCGAGCAGGGCGCGCGCGCCGTCATCCCGCAGCCGCAGGCGCGTGCCGTCGATCAGCCGGTAGAGCCCCCATGGCCCGGGCTCGATCAGCCGCGCGGCCTCGGCGCTTTCCTGAAACGCCACCTCGACCCCGGCGTCGGGCGCGGGGCCGGGCCAGTCGAGCGTGGCGGGCGCGCCGCTCGCGCGGACCGGGGCCGGGCGGCCGCCGATCGAGACGACGGTGCGGCCCCGTTCGGCGAGGGCCGACAGCGTCACCTGGTGGCTGAGCCGACCATCGGCGCCGAAAAGCGCCTGCGAGATGCGGGCCGCCCGTTCGAGGGCCTCCGCGCTTTCGGGCGAGAGGCCGGCAAAGCGGGCCTCGGGCTTCCAGCGCCACGGGCTTTCGCCGGTTTCAAGCAGCGGCTGCGCGACCTGGGTCAGGAAGCTGGTCAGCGTGCCCTGCGGCCCCAGCAGGGCGGTCACCGCGCCGGGGCTGGCATCCGGCCCCGTCTCGAAGGGAAAGCGGCCGCTGACCGTATCGCGGCAGGGGCCGAAGACGTCTTGCTGCCAGCGCCGCGCAAGGGGCGATTGCCCGGATGCGCCGTCGTCGGCCCGCGCGGACTGGGCCAGCACGTCCTCGGCGATCTGCACCACGATGCGGGGGGCGTTGTTCAGCGCCGCGATGGACCGCGACCGGTCCTGGAAGGTCATCAGCCGGCGGCTGGCCCGGCGCGCGTCGATGTCCAGCGCCCCGAGCGCCACGTTGAGGCTGGCGAAGAGGCGCGTGATCTCGGCCATGCGGCCCTCTTCGACGTACTGGATCATCGGCCCGAATTCGCGGGCGAGCAAAAGCTGCTGATCATGGGTCCGGCTACGGTCGGTGCCGCCGCTCTGGTCCCAGACCGCACGCAGCAGCCGCGTCAGCGGGTTTTCCGGCTGCGACAGGTGGCCCGAGACCTCGATCGCGGTCGTGCGGTCGCCGAACGGCCGCACCCGCAGGTCGGCCAGCCAGCCCTTCCAAGCGGCAACGGTTTCGCGGTGGAGCCGGTCGAGCAGCAGGTCGGGCGTGTCATTCTCGCGCGGGAGCGGCCGGCCCGTGATCTCGGGCCCCACGGTGCGGGCGGTCTGCACGGCGAGGCCGACACCGGTCTGGCGCGCCTCCTGCCAGCCGCGGGTCGTGAAGAGCCCGGGCAGCCCCTCGGACAGCGGACGCCCTGAGCGGCGCAGCAGCACCGCCTCCACCCCGGGAACGGCCTGCGTCGCGCGCCACGGGGGCAGGGCGCGCATCGCATCGGCGCGCAGCAGTTCAAGCCAGGCCCGATCCGGTTCCGGCACCTCGGCGGCAAAGACCCGGGCCTGATCCATGATCTGGCTGTCCTGCGGCACGAAGGCCACCGGTCCCGTCAGGGGGGCCACATGCCGGGCCAGCCCGTCGCGCCCCACGGCCGCGCCGTGATCCTCGAGCCAGCCCGCGAGGTAGCCCGGCTGCCACGGCTGCGCGCCGGTCAGCACCTCCCATGCGCGTAGCGTATCGTAAAGCGCCAGCCCGTCCCCTTCGGTGGCGAGGCGCTGCTCGATCGCGCGGGCCAGTTCCGGCGGCAGCTGGCGGCGCGCGGCCTCGGCATAGGTCGCCTCGGCGCGGGTCTCGCTGTCGATCCCGGGCAGACGGACCATGCGCCGCAGCGGGGCCATGTGGACGACCTGCGCCACCCGGTCGGCGGAGGCGCGCAGCGCGTCCAGCCGCTGCACCAGCTCGGCCCCCTCCTGCGGACGGTCGAGGCCGATGTTCAGGGCCTCGGCCTCGAAATCCCGCGTGATCTGGCGTTGGAAACGCACTTCCAGCGCCCCGGCATAGGCGATGAGGCCGCCAATCAGCAGGAGTGCGAAGGCCGCCGCCTTCCAGCCCCATCCCCCGCCGCCGCGGCGCTGTGGTCCGGCGCGCAGCGCCTCCGCCCGGCGGAGGATGTCACCCAGAAAGCCCTCCAGATCGGTCAGCCCATGGGCCTGCGCCGTTTCGCGGAACGTCCGGACCCGGGGCAGGTCGATGTCGCGCCCCTCGAAGAGGCTGCGCCGCGCCAGCACCGCCCATGTGTCCAGCGTCAGCCCCTTGAGCTGCCGGGCCGTCTGGTCGAGCAGCATGGCCAGCCCGTAGCGGGCGGGTTTGATTGCCACCTCCGGCACGCCCGCACGCGCGGCGTCGGCCTCGAACTGGGCCAGAAGCGGGGTCGCCTCGTCGATGATCCGGCGCTCCCCGGTGCCCGCCCTGATCTCGTCGATGTAGCGCAGCACCGGGGTGGCGCAGTGCATCAGGGGGGAGGGCGGCGGTGCCATGGCTTAGAGCAGGCCCGCGGCCTGCCATGCGCGCAGGGTCTCGACGCCGACCTCGAAGTGCATCGAATCCTCGCGGCGATAGCCTGCGCCCCAGTACCAGCCCTCCTCGTTGAAGAGCTCGGCCAGCAGGAGCAGCCCGAACTGGGTGCCGCCATCTGCGAAACCGTCAAGCTGGCCCTGCAGCTTCACGTCGATCGCCGTGCCCCACGAATGGTTCGACACAGCGGACCGGGAGCCCCGGATCAGGCGGGCGCAGATCGCCCCGGCGGTGCCGAGGGCGGCGTAGATGTCGGGCTCCTGCGCCTGAAGCTTGTCGAGGATACGTTGCAGGCTGTCGAGGGCGGGCCGGATCATCGTGACCCGGATCGGTCCCATCTGCCGGGTTTCGAGAAGCGCTTTCAGGCCGGGTTGCGTCACTGGCTGGCAGTCGGTGGAATAGCTGCTGCGGGGATGGCCGAGGATCTCCAGCATGACGCGATTTCCGGGCTGGGTGATGCCCCGGTTGAACCGCGCCTTGGCGGTACGCATCTCCTCGGTCAGCTCTTCGGTCGGGGGCAGGTCTTCGGCTTCACCCACGACCTGCGGCGCGTCGGGACCCGTGTTTGCCTCGGTGGCGAGGCCTGTCACCGCGGGCAGGGATGCACCCGGCGCGCGGCTTGCGCCGAGGGCGACGTCCTCCTGCAGGCGCTCGATTTCTGCCTCGGCATCGCGCAGCTCTGCGCGCAGCCGGTCGAGCCCGCTGCGCAGCTGCGCGATCTCGGCCTCGCTGCGTTCAAGGCGTAGTTCGGTGCGCCCGTCGGCGGTCTGGAGCAGGGCGCCCACCACCGCGAAGCAGAGCGCGGCCAGCACGAGGCCGATCGCGATGATCACGGGCCCGATGAGCGCGCCGTCCCGCATGGCTCAGCCCCCGCTGACGAAAACGCAGATCACCGAGACATTGTCCGGCGCGCCGGCCTCCAGCGTGGCGCGCACCAGATCGGCGCATACCTGCTTCGGCTCTGTGCCCGCCTCGACGATCCCGGCGATCGTCTGGTCGGCGAGACAGGCGGTCAGCCCGTCGCTGCACAGCAGCAGCCGGTCGTCGGGCACCAGCGGGGCCGAGATGACGTCCACCTCCAGCGACGGCGCGGCACCGACCGCGCGGGTCACCACGTGGCGTTGCGGATGGCGGTTGCGCTCGGCCTCGTCGAGGAGGCCCTCGTCGACCATCTCCTGCACCACGGTATGATCCCGGGTCAGCAGCCTGAGGTGGCCACGCCGCATCAGGTAGGCGCGGCAGTCCCCGGCCCAGGCCACGTGGGCAATGGAGTTCTGGATCAGCATCAGCACCGCGGTCGCGCCCATCTGGCCGTAATTGGCCTTCTGCGCGCGCAGCAGGATGTTGCGGTTCGCCTCCTGCAGCCGGGCCCGCAGGGTGGGGGCCGGCGGGGCGTGATCGCTGACCAGCGTCGCCTGATCGATCACCATGTCCGAGGCCATGGCGCCATGCCCGTGACCGCCCATGCCATCGGCAATCGCCCATAGCAGACCGGCGGGATCGGTGAGGATGGAATCTTCGTTCTCGTCCCGCTGCCGCCCGGTGTGGGTGAGGCCCGCGCCGGAAAAGAGCGGGGCTGCCATCGGTTTGAGAACAGGGCTGCGGGTCTGGGGCGTGGTCATGGAAACGCCTTGCACAAAAGCCATCGGGCTCGGCGTCACTGCGGAGCGCTGGACCCGCCTTTCCCCCGAAAAATGCTGAATTAAAACACGGCTCATGCTACACTTTTCACAGCATTTCAAAAAGCCTTTTTCAAACGAGGTTACCATGCTCTTGAGATATCTATTCTTTTCATTGATTGCGCTGAACACGCTCGCCCTGCCTGCCGGCGCGCAGGACGACCTTTCGGTCGACGAGCTCAAATCCATCTTCGAACGCCAGAAACAGGCCTTCTCCGAGGCCGAAACGAACGGTCTGGGCCTGACCCGGGGGCTCAAGCTGGTGACGGTCGACAATGTCACCGCCGAAAGCGCCGCCGGAGACGAGACCGCCGCCGGGGCCGAGCCGCAGGTCACCAGCACCGCGCCCGCGTTGTCGGCCCCTGCGGGCACGTCAGGACAGACGGCGGGGCAGGGCGTTTCGATCACCGCACAGGGCGACAGCCGCCCGGTCCGGCCCTCCGACCCGAACAAGCCCCTGCTGGCGGCCGCGACCGATCAGCCGATGGTCTTTGGCCAGCTGGCGCCGGAGTTGCAGGTGAACCTGCACATCGAATTCGGGTTCGACAGCGCGGCGATCAGCGACGACCAGAAGCCCAAGCTGAAGACGGTCTGCATGGCGCTTCAGGCCGCCGACATCGGCAAGGTCCGGATCGTCGGTCACACGGACAGCTCCGGCTCCGAGGCCTACAACGAGCGGCTGTCGGTGCTGCGGGCCAAGGAAGTGGCGCGCAACCTGATCGAAGGCTGCGGCCTGCCTGCCTCGCGGCTTGAAACCGTGGGGATGGGGGAGCGCTTCCCCTACAATGCCGACGACCCGCGCGCAGAGGAAAACCGGCGCGTCGAGTTCCAGGCGCTGAGCTGATCCGGCCGGGGCGGCGCGATCCGCCCCAGCCCGTGGCAGTGGCCATCAACCGGTCGGGAGGTCCGAACAGATGCAGGTTTCGGAACGCGTAGAAGGCGTGATCATCGGGCTCGTGCTCGGCTTCGAGGAGGGTGTGCCGCTCGTGGTCTTTGCCGGCAACCCGGTGGACCATGCCGTCCCGGCGCGCAGCCTTGCGCGGCTCGGGCCCGACGACATTGGGGCGGAGGTGGCGCTGCTCTACGAGGAGGGCGACAGTGCCCGCCCGCTGATCGTCGGCAAGATCGTGGAGCCGCGCCCGCGCGAGGACGCGCCCGTCGTGGTGCGCGACGGCGAGCGGGTGAAGATCGCGGCCAACGAACGCATTGAACTGCGCTGCGGCAAGGCCTCGATCGTCATGGAGAAGGACGGGCATATCACCATTCGGGGCACCTATCTGGTCAGCCATGCCTCGGCCTCGAACCGGATACGCGGTGGATCGGTGAACCTGAACTGATGGCCGCGCCCGTTCTGCCTGAAATGCTGCGCCAGCACGCCGAGCAGGCGGCGTTCCTCTGGACGGTCTACGACCATGCGCTGCTGAACCCGGACGACAATCCCGACATGGACGAGGAGCGGATCGCCCGGCTGGTGGAGCGGCTGGAGGCCCATCTCGACGGGCTGCGCGTGGCCGGTGCCGCGGGCCTTGGCATGGCCGAGGCGCGTTACCTCGAATATCCCGAAGCGGGGGAGCTTTTCGTGGTGCGGATGTTGCAGCCAAGCGCCGCGGGGCTGACCGTGGCGGGGCTCGACCTCGACAAGGTGCGCGCCTTCCTGCTGGGCTCGCTGCCGGCCTGAATAGGGGGGCTAAGCATGGGGCGCGTGCTCAGGTCTCGGGCAGCACCACCTCCAGCCGCACCCAGGCGCCGGCCTCGAAGAGCTGCACGTGGCTGGGGAACACCGCGAGGATGCGATCCCCGGCAGGTGAGACCGACAGGCAGAACTCCTCGCCCGCGGGCAGCGGCGGGTCGAACGGTTCGAGATCGGTGTCGCGATACACCGACAAGGTGTTTCCCGACAGCAGGAGCGGGCGCCCCTGCCAGAGCTTGATGTCGTCGAACCCCTCCGGCTGCTCCGGGCGATAGACCACCTCGATCACGTCGAAATCCGAGCTGAGGTAGATGATCCCGGTGTCCGAGAAGAGCAGGGTGCCCTCGGTCACGCGCAGGAGCGCGACGATTGCGCCGGGCTCTCCGGCGACGTCGGCGCTGCGCCAGCCAGCGTCGTAGAGGCGCAGGCTCATCATGTCCTCGCCCGTGTTTTCGGTGAAGAGGCCCATCAGGGCCTCGACGTCGCCGGCATCGTTCGCCGCCTCCATGTCGGGGGTGATCGCCATGTCGAAGAGCTCGCTGCCGCCGAAGACGAGCGCCCCGCGCGGGCCGGGGGCAAGGTCGTAGAAGACCGGTTTGTGGGCATCGGAGGCCGCGACCGGGATCGAGATGTCCGTCCAGCCGCGGGCGCCGTGGGGGTGGCGATAGACCTGCCCGGAATATCCCGTGGCAACCAGGTCCTCTCCGACCTGCACGAGCGCGGTCAGGCGCCCGATGCCCTTGGCATCGTCGCGGCTGTAGCCGGCCCCGGGGATCGTCTGGAGGGTGGCCGCGTGCGGGCGCAGGAAGAAGACCTCGCCCTCGGGGGTCATGGCGCAGGCCTCGGCGATGGCGTCCCAGGGCGCGTTCAGCGAGATGATGCCCTGGATCTCTTCCAGATCGGTCAGCGGCGTGAGCCGGAGCACCGCGCCGTCACGCTGGCCGGAACAGATGACGACCTCGTCGTCCTCGGCTTCGTCGGGCACCGCGAGAAGGTAGGTGCCCCCCTGCGGGCAGAGGATGCCGCCCCCGAGAAGGAGATCGCCGCTCATTGGCGGGCCAGAACGCCGCGGGCGCGCGGGCTGAGGTTCCGGAGGCTCTTCTCGGCGCGCACCTGCTTGTCCTTGTGGGGTTCGGTCTGTTTCATCACCTCTTCCATGGCGAGTTTGAAACACTCCATGCTGATGGTCTTCGGCACCAGCTTATGAAGCGCTATGAGACACTGCAAGCGCACATCCTTGAGCGGGGCGCAGCCCGCCGGGCTTGCGGCGGTCCGGGTCTTCTGCCCCAGTGCGGTGAGCTTGTCGTCCAGCTCCTGGTGCACGGCGGTGCCCGGGGCGCTCTTCTTCGATCCGACATGGTTGTCCGGCGGCAGGCAAATGCAGATGCCCTTGCCGTGAGACGGGGCGAACGACTGCCGCACGTCCCGGCGGCGGATGTTGCCCTTGGGCGTGAGACCGGGCGCCTTGTACCGGCCGCAGCGGTATGTCCGGTCCGGGACCACGTGGTGGAACTGGTAGGCCTTGCCCTTCGAGTCCTTGGTCTTGCTGCACTCCTCGCGCTTGAGGCTGTATTCACCGACGATGCAGTCGCTGCCGTCGGGATTGGCATTCGGGTTGGGCTTGCCCACGATGACCCAGGGCGCGTCGTTGCCCGGGTTGCTCATGTGGTTGGTGGTCGCGAGATCGGAGAACCGCACGACGCCCTTGCCCTCGGCCTTGACGTCCATCGACCATTTCTGGGCATAGGCCTTGCCCGTGTTCTTGGTGGTGATGATGCCCTTCTTGGGCGCACAGCCCGCCTCGTCCCCGGAGACCTTCGAGAATTTCGAACTGTTCTCCTGACTGACCTCCTTCCCGCCGATCTTCACCGTGCCGGTGCCCGAGGTCAGGTCGCTGTCCATGCCGAAGTTGGGGTAGGGGATCGGCACGCCGGGCGGGGTCGCCGGGGTCTGGGGCGGGGTGAAGCAGGTGTCGGGGAAGGCCGCGATGATCTTGCAGCCCTGCGCCTTGGCCGAGATTTCGAGGCAGTTGGCAAAGACCGTCATGCCGCAGCCCCCGCCACCAGTGCGCCGCAGGCGCCGTCATCCCCCGAGGCCTCGATCAGCACCGGCCCCTGCGGGCCATAGCGTTTCTCCGCCGCCGCAAGCGCCCATCCCAGCATCAGCGGCACCACCGCGGCGCCGACATTGCCGAGGCTCGCGCCCACCGCCCAGATCGGCTGCACCTCGCTGCGGGCCCGCTGGGTGCGCATCATGGCAAGGGCGGTCTGGCGGAACCAGAAACTCTCGCCCGAGTGGTCCCCGATCTTGAGCACGATGTCGGAATGCGACAGGGCCGCCTCGGCGAAGGCGGCGCTGTAGGCGCGGGTCATGCCATCGCCCCGCAGGGGCAGGTCGAAACCCTCCGCGTCGCGTCCGTTGTAGATCGGCGCCGGCTCCCGGGCGAGGCCGAGGCCGCTGATCGCGAGGCCGCCCCTGTGGCGCGCGGCACAGAGCACGGCGGCCGCCGCTTCGCCGGGGATGAAGCCGTCGGGTGTCGTCGGGGTCAGCAGGCGGGCCTGTCCGTGGTATTGCCCGATCGCGGGGGCCGTCAGGTAGCTGTCGACTCCGAGGATCATCACGTAGTCCGCCCCCTCGGCGAGCAGCCTGCGCGCCGTCTGCAGGGCGACGAACCCGGAGGGCCGCCCGTGGGCGACGACATGGACCCGGGGCATCTCCGGCAGGGCGACGATCTCACCGATCATCCGCAGGAAGCGGTCGCTATCGGTGATCAGGCGACCCTCGCGGCCGTCCTCGGCAAGGCAGAGGATCAGGCGCGTGCGGCCCTCCGCCTCCGGCACCTGATCGAAGACCTCGCAGATCGCGGCGGCGCACATGTGGGCCAGCCGCCTGGTGCCCATCCAGTTGCGCGGCATCGGCACCGGGGCCCCGATGATCCATGTGCCGTCCCGGCCCGGGAAGCGCGTTTCCTGAAAGCCGTCCAACCGGGCCCGCAGCGCCGCGCAGGAGGAGGGCGCGTCGAGCCCGACCGCCGTCACCATGCCGGAGCCGAGGACATAGAGGGGGGACTGCGGCGCCGGGGTCATGAGGTCTCTGCCTCGGTCTCGCCGGTGGCGACCGCCCGGATGTAGCGGCGTCCCTCGCGCCGCGCGCGCAGCATCGCCTCGGTGGGCGGGCCGACCCAGGCCTCGGTGAAGTCGAGGATGCTGCGCCGGATCGGCAGATCCACCCGCCAGACCAGCGCGAGTGTCCGCGCGTCGGTGTCGATCAGTACGGTATCGGGCAGAACCTCCCGGTCGAGCGCGACCTCGGCGCCGCGAAAGATCGCGACGGCCAGCTCGCACTCTGCAAGGCGAAAGGCCTCGCGCCCGCGGTCGGTCAGGTTCAGCAGCACCAGTTCGGTCCCCGAACGGGGCGGATCGCACTGCTGATCGGGCGGGGCGCTCTGGTAATAGCGTTCGTCGAAGTCCTTGGGCAGGAAGGGAAACACGTTGTCCTGCCAGGCCTGATCATAGGTGCCGGCATGGCGGCTGCGCTGCGGCCAGCCGCGCCCGTAGGGGCCGAGGGCCATGGGACGGTAGGTCCCGAAGGGCGAGGTCACCTCTTCGCCGATCGCCTGCGTGTGGGGCAGTGCCAGCCCCGGTATCCGCGCCCGGTTCTTGCGCGCGGCCCAGCCGGTGCCGACGGGGTTTTCCGCATAGGCCCCCGGTTCCGCATCCTCGGGGTCCAGCCGGTCGGTGCCGCCAAAGGCGCAGTCATAGCTGATCGGCTGGCGTCGGAACGGGACCGGGGCCGTGGCGACGAGGGACGGACCGATGGCCCGCCATTCCCGCGCGCCGAACACATCGAAGCCCTTCGACCAGCTGCCGAGGCGCAGGCCCACGCGCACCTGCGGTGCCGCGGTCCCCCCGGGGGCATGGGCCGCGCCGTTCAGGATCACGTCACAGAGCTGCTTGCGGAAGGCGAAATCCGTCTCCCACCGGCAGGCCGAAAGGCCCGGGGCCCCGCCGTACTGATCGGCCTCCACCAGTTCGGCCTGCACGGAACTGGGCGCGGGCGCCTGATTGGGGGTGTCGGGGAAGTCGAAGGTTCGTTTCACGACGAGGGACAGGAAATCCCGGCCCGCCGGGTCCTGTCCAATGGTGAATGCGGCAGTGCAGGGACGTTGACGGTAAATCTCCACGGGGGCCGTCCTGTTCCGGTGTCTGGCGTTGAAAAAGTCTTTCGGTTCAATAGGAAGATCCGCGTGGCCCGGTAGGGCCGCGCGGGGCAGGCGTCAGTTCAGGGCGCTGAACTCGATCCGGCGGTTGCGGGCCTTGTTCGCGGCGGTGGTGTTGTCCAGCAGGGGCTTGGCTTCGCCATAGCCGACGACCAGCATGCGCGAGGCGGGGATGCCCTTGTCCTCGAGATAGGTCTTCACCGATCCGGCGCGCAGCTCGCTGAGGCGCAGGTTGGCCGTCTCGCCGCCATCGGAATCCGTGTGACCCGCGATCTCGATGCGCAGGCCGGGGCAGCGGCTGACCACGTCGAAGAGGTTTTCCAGCAGGGGATAGCTGTCCGCGCTCAGCTTCGCGCTTCCGGCAGAGAAGTAGATGTTCCCCGCACGCGACAGGATCTCGAACCGCCCGATGCAGGCCTCGCGGTCGAACTCGCCCTTGGTCTCCAGCGCCGCCGCGGCGCCCGTGCGGGTGGCCGCCACCGGCGTCAGAAGCGACGGCGTGCCCGGGGCGGAGCGGTTGAAGACGAAATCGAAGCTGACCATGCCCACCGGGACGATGATCACGTTCGCGGCTTCCTGAAGCTTCTGCCAGCCCTCGGTCAGGTTGAAATCCGACAGCTTCAGCGCGATCGGCTTGGTGGTGGAGACGTTCACCCGGTCATTGCTGATCAGGGTCACCGCCACGTCGGCACTGCGGGTCACGGTGACGCCATGCAGGGACAGGGTGAACTCCAGCGGGATCATCTTGCGGCGCACCTGCGCAAGGTCGTCCAGGGCCGCGGGGGGGATCTCGGCGGTGATCAGCGCCTCGGGGTACTTGAAGGACTCGAAGAAGAGAAACCGCATGCGGACGTTGCGCAGGTCGACGAGGGTATCGACGGAATCCACAAGCACGCGGACCTGCGCCTTGCCGTCCTCGGTGATCAGCCCGGAGAGGGTCGCAAAGCTGCTGTCCTCCGCGAGATCGCCCTTCTTGATCGACATGAAGTGGAGTTCCGAGGCCTCCTCGTCGAGGGTCCAGCCATGTTCGAACGGAGAGACGCCCTGCGCGGAAGCCGGGGCGGAAAGCAGGGTCAGACAGGTGAGGCCGGCGAAAAAACGAGAGAGAATTGAACGACTTTGGGTGCGAAACATAGTTAGGACCTTCCCTGAGTCATGTTATGAATGTTAGAATAGGGTCGGTAGAAGTATGATATTATTATTCTCGAAATCGGTCGCTCAGGCAACATCGGTTATCGGAAGAGCCCCTTATTCCTAGGGCTCGGAGCCCAGGCAGAGGCCCTTTTGACGGGATGCCCGGGCGGGATGTCGAGCGACGCCCAGACATAGAAAACGCGCATGTTCTTTCGACTTTTCTTCCTGTGCCTCGTCACGCTGTTCCTTGCCCCGGCGCTGCCGGCACGGGCCGAGCAACGGATCGCGCTGGTGGTCGGGAATTCCGATTACGAAGCGGTCTCGCCCCTCGCGAACCCGTCGAACGATGCCGCCCTGATCGCCGCGACGCTCGAAGGTCTGGGCTTCGAGGTACACCGGCTGATCGACGTGGACCGCGCCGAGCTGACCCGCGGCATCGCCCAGTTCGGTCGCGCGCTGCGCGGGGCCGGGCCTGAGGCGACGGGGCTGTTCTACTACGCGGGGCACGGGGTGCAGTCCTTCGGGGTGAACTACCTGCTGCCGGTGAGTGCGGAGTTGAGCGATGCGGCGGACCTGAGCCTTGTGGCCGTCGAGGTCCAATCCGTGCTGCGGCAGATGTTCTCGGCCGGGAACCGCACCAACATCATGATCCTCGATGCCTGCCGCAACAATCCCTTCAGCAATATCCCCGAGTTCAACGACAACGGTCTGGCCGAGATGAAGGCCCCCACCGGCACCTTCCTCGCCTATGCGACGGCGCCGGGGGCGGTGGCGATGGATGGCGGCGGCGAGAACAGCCCGTTCACCCGCGCGATGGCCTCGCTGATGCCGACCCCGGGGCTGCCGATCGAGCAGATGTTCAAACAGGTCCGCGTCGAGGTCCTGCGGGAGACGGGCGGAATGCAGACCCCGTGGGACAGCTCCTCGCTCGTGGGGGATTTCTCCTTCGCAGAAGGCGAGAAGCTGACGGCACGCGACCTTGAGGCGCAGCAGTTCTGGGAGTCGATCAAGGACAGCCGCGATCCGGTTCAGATCATGCTCTTCCTGCGCGGATACGGCGATACGGCATTCGCCGGCGAGGCCCGTGGCCTGCTGACCTCCGTCATGGAGCAGGAGCTGGCGGGCGTCGGCGTGCCCGCCGCGCCGACCGCCCCCGAGGCCCCGCCCGAGGATGAGCAGATGCTCTTCGAGGCGGCGCAGGCCAGCAATTCGGTCGAAGGCTACGAGCGCTACCTCTCCGCCTATCCCGAGGGGACCTTCGCCGAGTTCGCGCAGGGCGAACTGGTGGCGCTGCGTGAAAAGGCGGGGGCTGATGCCACGGCCGGAGGCGTCTCCCTGCCTGAGGTGGCGCCGGCGCCGCCCGCCGCCGCGGTGGAGCCGAAGGAGGAGGTGATCACCTTCCTCAGCCCGCTGACCTCCTCCGAACCCGCGGTGAATGGCCTCTCCATTTCCGAGATCATCGAGTCCACGCCGCTGTTCCCCCCGGTCGAGGGGCTGCCCGAGTCCTTCTGGAAAGGGCAGAAGTGCAGCAGCTGCCATCACTGGACTCAGGAGCGGATCTGCACGCAGGCGCAGACCTACCTCGAAGAGGCGACCCGGGGCGCCGTCGGCAAGGAGCATCCCTTCGGAGGTGCCTTCAAGCAGAAGTTGCAGACCTGGGCCGCCAGCGGCTGCAACTAGCGGCGCGTGCGGCCCCATCTAGGCGGCGCGTCTGTCCTCCCGATCTGATCCCCGTTCTGACCTGACCGGACGACGGCCCGTGCGGCGGTCCCAATGGGGCGGTCTGGCCCTCGCTTTCCGGCACCGATGAGTCGTCCACAGCCTGTGGGTAACCCAGGGTCACGCCATGGCTGGCGATTTTCGCATCCCCGTGGCTACATCTAGTGGCCGGATCGTGCCGTGTTTTCGGGCATCTCCGGCGTGGATTTGCCAGCCGGGGCGTGGTCATCCGGCGACAGGTGCGCGCCCCGCGGCGCGGCGATCTGGTGGGAAATTCCGTGAAAAGCGCATGTTTCCAATGGTTTTCCCTACGTGCCGTCACAGGGCAGAATCGCCGTCTGGGTAGGACAGCCGGTCAAGAGCAAAGAGATTCAATTTTCAGTTGACCCTCTAGGCATTCTCACATCAAATTGTAGGGACCGGTCAGAAGAGCACCAGATTTAGTGTCGGCCGGGCGCGTTGGGACAGTCATCTCAGTTCAGTGTTTCCAGTTTCAGGAAATGGCCCCGGGGAGCGATCCGCGGCGGCATCCGTCCCCCCGTGTCCGCAGATCGGGCATCCGGCCGTCAGAAAGCGGTTGAGGCAGATAACGGGAAGCTAGGGGCATTTTCGAAATGCAGATTGAACGCAAGTTTACCAAGGCCGGTCAGGACGCTTACGCGGAACTGGAGTTCATCACGACAGCGTCGGAAATCCGCAACCCGGACGGGACCATCGTCTTCCGTCTCGACGACGTCGAAATTCCCGCGGGCTGGAGTCAGGTCGCAAGCGACGTGATCGCCCAGAAGTACTTCCGCAAGGCGGGCGTGCCCGCAGAGGTCAAGAAGGTCCGCGAGAAGGGCGTGCCGGAGTTCCTGTGGCGCTCTGTCCCCGCGAAGGCCGACACAGCGATCGGCGGCGAAACCTCTGCCAAGCAGGTCTTCGACCGCCTCGCCGGCGCATGGACCTACTGGGGCTGGAAGGGCGGCTATTTCTCCACCGAGGAGGACGCCCGCGCCTATTACGACGAAATGCGCTTCATGCTGGCGACGCAGCGCGCCGCGCCCAACAGCCCGCAGTGGTTCAACACTGGCCTGCACTGGGCCTATGGCATCGACGGCCCCAGCCAGGGCCACTACTACGTCGACCACGTGTCGGGGAAACTCACCAAGTCGGCCTCGGCCTACGAACATCCCCAGCCCCACGCCTGTTTCATCCAGTCCGTTGCGGATGACCTCGTGGGCGAGGGCGGCATCATGGATCTCTGGGTGCGCGAGGCGCGCCTGTTCAAATACGGCTCGGGAACGGGCACAAACTTCTCATCGCTCCGTGCGGAGGGTGAGAAACTGTCGGGTGGTGGCAGATCCTCCGGTCTGATGGGCTTCCTGAAGATCGGGGACCGTGCGGCGGGCGCAATCAAGTCGGGGGGGACAACCCGACGCGCCGCCAAAATGGTCATCGTGGACGCCGATCACCCGGACATTCAGGAATACATCAACTGGAAGGTGAAGGAGGAGCAGAAGGTTGCCTCCATCGTCGCCGGCTCCAAGATGCACGAGAAGCAGCTGAACCTGATCTTCGCGGCGATCCGTGACTGGGACGGCAGCGCCGAGGCCGCCTATGACCCGGCTGAGAACGCAGGGCTCAAGAAGGCGATCCGCGCGGCCAAGAGCTGCTCCATCCCAGAGACCTACATCAAGCGCGTGCTGGATTACGCCAAGCAGGGCTATGACAGCATCGAGTTTCCGACCTACGACACCGACTGGGACAGCGAGGCCTATGCCTCGGTCGCGGGGCAGAATTCCAACAACTCCGTCCGCGTCACCGATGCCTTCCTGAAGGCCGTCGAGGACGATGCCGACTGGGCGCTGATCAACCGCACCGACGGCAAGGTCGCCAAGACCATCAAGGCGCGCGACCTGTGGGAAGACATCGGCCACGCGGCATGGGCCTGTGCCGATCCGGGCATCCAGTACCATGACACCGTCAACGCCTGGCACACCTGCCCGGAAGACGGCGAGATCCGCGGCTCCAACCCGTGCTCCGAGTACATGTTCCTCGACGACACGGCCTGTAACCTCGCCTCGATGAACCTGCTGACCTTCCTCAAGGACGGCGTCTTCCAGGTCGAGGATTATGAACACGCCACCCGTCTGTGGACCGTGACGCTGGAAATCTCGGTGCTGATGGCGCAGTTCCCCTCGAAGGAAATCGCCCAGCGGTCCTATGACTTCCGCACCCTCGGCCTTGGCTATGCCAACATCGGCGGCCTGCTGATGAACATGGGGCTAGGCTATGACAGCGACGAGGGCCGGGCGCTCTGCGGGGCGCTGACCGCGATCATGACCGGCGTGGCCTATGCCACCTCGGCCGAGATGGCGGGCGAACTGGGTACCTTCCCGGGCTACGAGCGTAACGCCTTCCACATGCTGCGGGTGATCCGCAACCACCGCACCGCGGCCCACGGCAAGACCGAGGGCTACGAGAAGCTGGCCATCAAGCCGGTGGCGCTGGATCACGCCAACTGCCCTGACGCCCGCCTGATCGACCGCGCCACGGCGGCCTGGGACAGCGCCCTGACGCTGGGCGAGAAACACGGCTTCCGCAATGCGCAGGTCTCGGTCATCGCGCCCACCGGCACGATCGGCCTTGTGATGGACTGCGACACCACCGGGATCGAGCCGGACTTCGCCCTGGTGAAGTTCAAGAAGCTGGCCGGTGGCGGCTACTTCAAGATCATCAACCGCTCGGTCCCTGCCGCGCTGGAGAAGCTGGGCTACGGCTCGGCGCAGATCGAGGAGATCATCGGCTACGCGGTGGGCCATGGCACCCTGGGCAATGCGCCCCGGATCAACCACACCTCGCTGATCGGCCACGGCTTCGGCCCGGCGGAGCTGGAGAAGATCGAGGCCGCGCTCGGCACCGCCTTCGACATCCGCTTCGTCTTCAACCAGTGGACGCTGGGGGCGGAATTCTGCACCGGCCCGCTGGGTATCCCGGCGGAGAAGCTGACCGATCCGACCTTCGATCTGCTGCGTCACCTCGGCTTCTCGAAGAAGGACATCGAGGCCGCGAACGACCACGTCTGCGGGACCATGACGCTGGAGGGCGCGCCGCACCTGCGCGAAGAGCATTACCACATCTTCGATTGCGCCAACGCCTGCGGCAAGACCGGCAAGCGCTTCCTCTCGGTCGACAGCCACATCACCATGATGGCCGCGGCTCAGAGCTTCATCTCGGGCGCGATCTCCAAGACGATCAACATGCCCAACAACGCCACCATCGAGGACTGCCAGAAGGCCTACGAACTGTCGTGGTCGCTGGGGGTGAAGGCCAACGCGCTCTACCGTGACGGCTCCAAACTGTCGCAGCCGCTGGCCGCCGCCCTGGTGGAGGATGACGACGAGGCCGCCGAGATCCTCGAGACCGGCACGCCGCAGGAAAAGGCCGCCGTTCTGGCCGAGAAGATCGTCGAGAAGGTCGTCATCAAGGAGGTCGCCCGCGGCCGCGAGAAGATGCCCGATCGCCGCAAGGGCTATACCCAGAAGGCGATGGTGGGCGGCCACAAGGTCTACCTGCGCACCGGCGAATATTCCGACGGCTCCCTCGGCGAGATCTTCATCGACATGCACAAGGAAGGCGCGGGCTTCCGGGCGATGATGAACAACTTCGCCATCGCGGTGTCGGTGGGCCTGCAATACGGCGTGCCGCTGGAGGAATTCGTCGACGCCTTCACCTTCACCAAGTTCGAACCGGCGGGGATGGTGCAGGGCAACGACAGCATCAAGAACGCCACCTCGATCCTCGACTACATCTTCCGCGAACTGGCGGTCTCCTACCTCGACCGCACGGACCTCGCCCATGTGAAGCCGCAGGGCACGACCTTCGACGACCTGGGGCAGGGCCACGCGAAAGAGGGCGTCTCCAACGTCAGCGAACTGCGCGAGGAAACCGCCTCTGCCTCGCTGGAGATGCTGAAGCAGGTCAGCTCCACCGGCTACCTCCGCAAGCGTCTGCCGCAGGAACTGGTGGTGCTTCAGGGCGGCTATGCCGGGGCTACCGCCTTCTCGGGCGATGCGACGGCGGCGCTGCAGGCGCTCGTGCCCGAAACCAAGGTCTCCGGCGGTGGCAGCACGGCGCTGGCCTCGGGCGCGGTGTCCATGGATGCGCGGGCCAAGGCCAAGATGCAGGGCTACGAGGGCGAGGCCTGCGGAGATTGCGGAAACTACACGCTGGTGCGCAACGGCACCTGCATGAAGTGCAACACCTGCGGCGCCACCTCGGGCTGCAGTTGAGCGCGCGCCCCGGGGAGCCCAAGACCCCGGGACGTGCGAGGATCAGGGGGCCGGTGCGCCGGTCCCCGCGCCGGCCAGGCTTACAGGCGAGCAACCGGGCGGTATCAACTCTCTGGTCGGCAGGACTGACCCCCACCCGGACGGGTGGGGGTTTTTTCATGCGGGCGGACCGGTGGTCAGACTTTGTGTAAGGGACGACGGGGCCGGTGGGCAGCGGCAGGGCCCCCGGAATGCGACGCAGCCATCGGCGCGTGTCTCAGTCGGCAGCGCCTTCTTCGAAGGCGGGAGGGGGCCCAGTCTAACCGTTGTTTGCAGTGCCCCCCTTGGCGCTGCGGGGCGGCCTGGTGAGTCCTTGCCTCCAGTCACCTAGGAAAGTGCAAATTTCGGCGGTGGAAGGGGGCGCTGCCCCCGTCGCGTGCCGCGACTCCCCCGGAGTATTTCGGGAAAGATGAAAGTCAGACCGCGGCGAGGTGGGTGCGGGCGAGGGCGATGGTGCCCTGCGTATAGGTCGCAAGGCCGGTGGCGCGGGCGGTTTCGGTTTCGGCGTGGCTGGCGATCCAGGCGGTCAGCAGCAGGCGGCGGTAGAGGATCATCAGGGGCAGCATCTCCTCCGCCTCGGGCGGCAGGGGGGCCACGCGGGCGTAGCCGCGCAGCCAGGCGGCCTGAAGCTCGGGCACCAGCGGGTGGGTTTCGTGGAAGGAGATCGCCGCGGCGAAGTCATAGAGGAACCACGAGAACCCGCAGTCGTCGAAATCGATCACGCCGATGCGGTCCTGCGCCACCAGCAGGTTGGCAAGGCGCAGGTCGGCGTGGATCAGGCCGAAGCGGTCCGGCCCGGTGCCATAGGCGCCAAGCCGGGTGTGCAGGGTCTCGCAGAGCCGCTCCAGCACCGCGCGGCCCTCGTCGTCGAGCCCCGGCGCCGCGCGCCAGTCCCCCCAGAGCGGGTGCGGGCCGAAGGCGGCGTCGAAATCCCAGGTCTTGCGGGTGAACCCCTCGGGCCGGGGCCAGTCCATCGCGTGGCGGTGCAGCCGGGCCGAGATCGCGCCAAGCCGTTCGAACCCGGGCAGCAGGGCCACGTCCGGGTCGGGCTCGCGCCCCTCCATGTAGGCAAAGCCCACCACGTGGCGGGTCTCGCCGGGCAGGGCCATGCGGGCGATCAGCCCCCCGTCGCGCAGGGGCAGGGGCGCGGGCGTGTGGAGGACCTTTGCCGCGCGCAGGGCCTCGATCCAGGCGAGTTCCGAGGCGATCTCTGCCTCGTGGTGATAGGCGGGGCGGTGGACGCGGAGCACTACCGGTGCAGGCCTGGTGGGATCGGTGACGCGGAAGGTGGCGTTTTCCGACAGGCTGAGCAGCCGGACCTCGCTGTCCGGGGACAGGCCCCAGAGCGGCAGCAGCCGCGGCAGGGCCTCGGCCAGCCGGGCCACATGCGCGTCGTCGTAAAGTCCTGTCATGACGTCCTCCTTGCCCTCCGTGATACTGCCGGTGCTACCGGCCGGGCGGGCAGGCGGCAAGCGCGGGCAAGGACGGGCATGCGGATTTGCGAGGACCGGGTGCGACGGGAAGAAACCGTGACCTGTGAACGGTTTGCGCAGAACGGGGGCGCTAACTGGAAAAAATTACTCCCAGATAGATCATTTTGACACATTCTTGCCCCAATTCGTTAACACACTTGATCCCAAGGACGCGGGATAAGCGTCCGGTGAGGTGGTCCGATCTCGTTTTTGTTGTTTCTGTCGGACGTGTTCGCCTCGCAATGTTAATGAGTGAGCAGGCTACGCAATGTCCAGTGCTACGATCACTGTGGTTCCCTATCGGGGGACCCAAATTCCCAGCCAACTCCTGATCCCCGACACACGTCTCGAGACGGGCGCCTTCGGCCGTGCCGTCGCCGGTACGGTGCTGTCGCAAGATGGTCTGACCACGTTCAACGGCACCGTGATGCGGCCGGTGGGCACCGGCGCGGCGCAGGCCAGCGGCGTGGAGGGGCCGGGGCCCGAGGCCCCGCTTCTGGTCTTCGAGGCCGGGGGTCAGCTTTATTTCCACTACCCGGACGGGCCGCCGCAGGGTGTTGATCCGATCGCAATCGTGATCAACATCGATGCCGTGCCCGAGGACGGGATCATGCCTGCCTGCTTCACACTCGGCACGCTGATCTCGACGCCGGAGGGCGAGGTTCCGGTCGAAGACCTCGCCCCCGGTGACAGGGTGCTGGCCATCGACGGCAGCGCCCAGGTGATCCAGGGGCTGTTCCGCCGCCGTATCCGGCTCGACACGCTGCGCGGGGCGCTGCGCCACCGGCTGCTGCCGGTGCTCCTGCCGAAGGATGCGCTTGGACGCGGGCTGCCGCACCGGGACCTGCGGCTCTCGCAGCAGCACCTGGTCTGCCTCGAACATGCCGCGGCACAGCTCTACTTCGACGAGCGAGAGGTGCTGGTGCCGGCCAAGGCGCTGGTGGGGGATCACATCTGCCTCGATCACGCCACGGGTGAGGTGACCTATGTGCAGATCCTCTGCGACCGGCACGTGGTGGTCCGTGGGAATGGCCTGCCGGTCGAGACACTGCGCATCGGGCAGGTCGGGGCCGCGCCGCTGAGCCGGGCACAGCGGGCAGAGCTGATGATCTGTCTGAAGACAACGGCAGAGGCGGCGGAGTGGATGCCTGCCGCGCTGCCCGTGCTGAGCACCGCCGAAGGCCGTGTGCTCCGCGCCGCCATGGCCAGCCGCAGAAAGGTCCACTGAGAGGGACCGCTAAGAGGGCTGCGACAGGTCAGGTCCGGGCGGGGCCGTTTTTCGCCGGATGGCCCCGGGCGCGCGCCGGGCGGGTGTCTCCCCCGCCCGGCGTCATGCTGTCTGGTGGGAGCCGTCTCAGGCGGGGCGCTGTGCCATGAGGGCCGCGCGGATCCACAGGCCCGCGATCACCAGCGAGAAGAGGGCGTTCCAGCTTGCCATCGAGAGGCCGAAGAGCGACCAGGCGACCTCGTCGCAGCGGATCAGCGGGGCGTTCATGATCTGGTCGAAGAGATCGCCGGTGCTCTTGTCCGCGATGCTGCCGGAGGTGCAGCTGGTCGGACCTTCCCACCAGCCGCGCTCGACACCGGTGTGGAACACGCCGATCCCCGCGGTCGCAAGCGCCGCGATCGCCCCGAACCACGCCAGCAGCGCGCCGAGCGCCCGTTCCCCCACCACGAGGGCTGCAAGCCCGATCACGATGGCGACGGCATGGGGATAGCGTTGCCAGTAGCAGAGTTTGCAGGGCGGAATGCCCGCGATGTACTGGAAGCCGAGCGCCCCCAGCAGCAGCGCCGCGGAGCCACCGGCGGCAAGAAGGACGGTCGTGCGATAGTTCATAGATACTTCACCAGCAGGAAACCCCCGACGAGGAGCACGAAAAACGCCGTGAAGACAAGCCCGAGGCGCTTCTCGATGAAGTCACGAATGGGAGAGCCGAACCTCCACAGCAGGGCCGCGATCAGGAAGAAGCGGATGCCGCGGGCGATGATCGAGGTGACGATGAAGGTCGCCAGCGGCATCGAGGTCCAGCCCGACATGATGGTAATCACCTTGTAGGGGAAGGGCGTGATGCCCGCACCCAGCACGGCCCAGAAGCCCACGTCGTTGAACTTCTCGTTGAAGGAGGCCATCGAGTCGCCCTTGCCGAGGGATTCGAGGATCGGCTGGCCGATGCTGTCGAAGGCGAAGGCGCCGATGGCATAGCCCAGCAGGCCACCGAGGACCGAGGCCACCATGGCCACGAGCGCGATCAGCCAGGCGCGCGACGGCCGGGCGAGGATCATCGGGATCATCAGCAGGTCCGGCGGGATCGGGAAGACGGAGCTTTCGATGAAGGCCACGAAGGCGAGGGCCCAGAGGGCGCGGGGGTGATCGGAGAGGCGGATCGTCCAGTCGTAGAGAGGGCGGATCATCGGCTGCGGGGTCCTTCCTGGTGGGGCCTGCTGGCGGGCTGGCGGGCGCAGACGCGCCGGGGCCTTGGCTCATGGAACATGACCGGTCCTGACGGTCAATGGCCGGGGGGCGAGCCGGGGCCGGGCAGGGCGCATTTGCGGCGGGTTGGCGCGGACTGCGGCGGCCGGGGCCCAAGGGACGGGCGCAGGCAGGGACCTCGGGCCCGTCTCGGCGCCGCGAATGGCGTCTGCGCCCGCGGCGTGCCGCGCCGGTCGGGCTCCGATGGGGCAGGTCGTCTGCGCTGCGGCGGGTCGTCTGCCTTGCCGTCCCCCTTGCTGCGGCGCGGGGGCATCTTGCCTCGGCGCGGCCTGCCCGGGTGGGTCGCTGGTCGAGCGGCAGACGTTCCGCGCATCGGCCTGTCGCCCGTGGCGCCCCTGAGACCGGCGGGCTGCCGCATCGGCAAGGGCGCGGGATGCGCCTTGGGCTGGAAACCGTGGCCGTCGCTGGTTAATCAGGGGCAGACCGAAGCGGCGCCCGGAGAGGCGCCCGATCCGGCCTGCGGTGACACGGGGCCAAGGCGAAGGGGAGTTCGCATGTTCCGAAACGGCCCGATGACGCGGCAGAGGCTGCGCCGGACCCTGCCCCTCCTGTTCGGGCTGGGGCTCTTTGCCCTCGGCCTCTGGGCGCTCTACCACATGCTGGGCGACGTGCGGCCCGGGGCCGTTCTGGCAGAGCTGCGCACGCTGCACCCGGCCCGTCTGGCGGGGGCCACGGCGGCGATGGTCGTGGGCTACGTGGCGCTGATCGGCTACGACTGGTGCGCCCTGCGGCTGATCGACCGGCCGCTGCCGCCGCGTGCGGTGGCGCTCGGCTCCTTCCTCGGCTTCGCCATGGGCAATACCGTTGGGGTCAGCGTCGTCTCGGGGGGCGCGGTGCGCTACCGGATCTACGCGGCCCTCGGGCTCGATGCCTTCGAGGTGGCCTCGGTCTCCTCCTATATCGCGGCGGCCACCGGCGTGGGCCTGCTGCTGGCCGGGCTCGGCGCGCTGGCGATCCACCCCGGTGCCCTGACCGAGGTCGCGCTGCCCGAAACCACGATCCGGCTGATCTCGGCGGCGATCCTCGTGGGGACGCTGGTCACGCTCTATGTCTTCTCGGCCCGGGGCGCGGTGCTGAAGGCCGGACGGGTGAGCTTCCGCCTGCCACGGCCCGGGGCGCTGACCGGGCAGATCGCCATCTCGCTCATCGACATCGGGGCGGCGGCGCTCTGCCTCTGGCTGCTGCTGCCCGAGGGGCGGCCCGATTTCGTCACCTTCACCGCGATCTTTGCGGGCGCCATGGTGCTGGGGCTGATCAGCCACGTGCCCGGCGGCGTCGGCGTCTTCGAGACCGCCGTGCTCGCGGCGCTGCCGGGCGAGGCCCCGCTGGAACAGGCCGCCGCGGCGCTGGTGATGTTCCGGGTGATCTACTACCTGCTGCCCTTCGCCGTGGCCTTCCTCGTCGTGTCGCTGAACGAGCTGCGCATGGCAGGAGGCTGGCTGTCGAAGGTGCTGGGCGAGATCCCGGCCACCCTGCGGCCGGGCTATGCAGCGCTCTCGGGCGTGGTGCCCGCGATGATGGCGGTGACCGCCTTCGGCATGGGCGTGCTCCTCGTCCTCGTGTCGTTGGTGCCCTCGCTTCAGGCCGATGCGCTGGCGGAGAACGAGATCCTCGCGGCCCTGCTGCTGGAGGGCGGCACGATGATGTCGGCGGTCAGCGGCGTGGCGCTGCTGATCCTGTCGCACGGGCTGCTGCGGCGGCTGGCGGCGGCCTACTGGCTGACGCTGGCGGCGATCGCGCTCGCCATCCTCGCGGCCCTGATGAACAACCTCGACCTCAAGAGCATGGCGGTCTTCGGCGCGGGCGGGCTTGCGATGCTGCCGTTCCGCCGGGTGTTCTACCGGCAGGCCAAGCTGACCGAGGGCGTCTTCTCCGCCCGCTGGTGGGCGCTCGTCTCGGCGGCGGTGCTGGCGGCGGTGGCCTTCTTCCTTTTTGCGCACCGGGCCACACCCTTCTCCGCCGCGCTCTGGACCGAGTTCGCGCCCGGCGCCAACACGCCGCGCTCGCTGCGCGCGGGGCTCGCGGCCTCCGCAGTGATGCTGTTCTTCGTGCTGGGGCTGGCGTTGCAACCCACGCGCCCGCGCCGCAGGGCCGAAACCGCGTCCGAGGCGCTGGACCACGCCGCCCGCATCCTCGAGACGGAGGAGCGCCCGCAGGCCTGCCTCGCCCTGACGGGCGACAAGACGCTGATGTTCTCGGAAGGGGGCGATGCCTTCCTGATGTACAGCCGCCAACGCTCGGCCATGGTGGTGCTGGGCGATCCGGTCGGCCCGGAACACGCGGTGGAACAGCTGGCGTGGCGGCTCTGGGACGAGGCGCAGAAGGCCAACTGCCGCCCGGTCTTCTACGAGGTCAGCCACCGCACCCTGCCGGTCTGGATCGAGATGGGCCTCTCGCTGCACAAGGTGGGCGAAGAGGCGGTGGTGCACCTGCCCCAGTTTTCGCTGGGCGGCTCCAAGTTCAAGACGATGCGCGCGGCCTACAACAAGAAGAAGCGCGAGGGGCTGGAGCTGGAGATCCTTCAGGCCCCCCATGCGCCGGAGTTGCTGGACGAGATCGAGGTCGTCTCGCGCGCGTGGCTCGGCACCAAGGGGCGCGAGAAGGGCTTCTCCATCGGGCGTTTCGACCGGGGCTACCTGAACCGCTTCCCGCTGGCCGTGATCCGCCGCGAGGGGCGGGTGCTGGCCTTTGCCAACGTGCTGGCCCCGGGCGCGCAGCACCGCATCGCCATCGACCTGATGCGCTACCTGCCGGACGAGGCCTCGGGGATGATGGAGTTTCTCTTCGTCTCTCTGATGGAGCATTACCGCGATGCGGGCGCGCTGGAGTTCAGCCTTGGCGTGGCGCCGCTGGCGGGGCTCAGCGAGCGGCGCACGCCGCAGATGTGGAACCAGTTCGGCCGGCTCATGTTCGAGCACGGCGGCGCGTTCTACAACTTCGAGGGGCTGCGCGGCTTCAAGCAGAAGTTCCAGCCGGAGTGGCGGCCGCGCTACATCGCGCTTGCACCGGGCACCTCGCCGATGGTGGCCATGGCCGATATCGCCCTGCTGATCGCGGGTGGCGCGCGGGGTATTCTGAAACGCTGACGGGAAGCCGGGGCGTTGCGTCGCTCAAGTGTGGCACGGGGGCGGCCTCCGGTGACGGCTGTCCGGTGCCTTGGCCGAAAGGGGCGCGGGCCCGGTCCGATAACCGGGCGCGCGCTGTGTGAGGCTGTAGGCCGCGAGGGCCGGGGGCAGGCTCAGCCGAAGATCGCGCCGGCCTGTGCCTGCTGCACCGGGGTGCTGTCGGTATCGACCTCCACCTCGACCGAGAGGCCGGGGGCGAGGGCGCCCGCCATCTCCTGATCCGGGTCGATGGAGATCCGCACCGGCAGGCGCTGCGCGATCTTGGTGAAGTTGCCGGTGGCATTGGAACTGGAGAGCAGGCTGAACTCGGACGCCGTGGCGGGCGAGAAGTTCTGCACATGGCCCTGGAACACCCGCCCGTCGAGCGCATCGACGCTGATCTTCACCTCCTGCCCGATCTGAACGCCGCGCAGGCCGGTTTCCTTGAAGTTGGCGATCACCCAGAGGTCTGTGCCCACGTGGGAGACCAGCGTGGTGCCCGCGCTGACATATTGCCCGACATGGGCCGAGACCTGCCCCAGACGCCCGTCGGCGGGCGCGCGCACCACGGTACGATCCATGTCGATCCGGGCCAGTTCCACCGTGGCCTCGGCCCGGGTGATGGCGGTCTTCTTGGTGCTGATGGCGACCTCGGCACTGGCGATGGCCTGCTTGCGCACCTCGACGGTGGCCTCGGCCTCGGCCAGCGAGGCCTCGGCCTGCTTGTAGGAGAGTTCCGCCTGATCGGCGGTGGACTGCGAGGAGATGCCGCGATCACTCAGCGCGCGCACCCGGTCCCACTCCGACTTGGCGGTGGCGAGGGCAGATTGCGCGCCCTTGAGCGAGGCCTCGGACGAGCGGCTGGCAGCCTTGGCGGAATTCAGGTCCTGCTTGGCCACTTCCAGCGCCGCCTTGGCGGAGGCGAGATCGGCCTCGGCCTGGGCGAGGGCCTGGGTATAGGTGCGGTCGTCGATCCGGGCGATCACGTCACCGGCGTGGACGGTCTGGAAATCGGTCACGTCGACTTCGGCGATATAGCCCGAGAGCTGCGGGGCGAGGGCCGTGACCTTGCCGCGGACATACGCGTTCTCGGTCGTGGGCTGCGCCGGGGAGAAGGGCGGCAGGTGCCAGGCGAAGAGAACGAGCGCGAGGCCCGCCACGCCGATGGCGAGGGTCAGGAGGGTCGGGAGGAGATGGATCTTTTTCATGCGGGTACTTCGGTCTGGCGGAGGGACCGCGCCACCATCCAGTCCCGCAGGACATGGAGGAGGAGCGCAGAGGCAGCGACGGTCGCGATGAGGAAAATGGTGAAATAGGCGTCGTTGTAGGCCATCACGTAGGCCTGCGACGAAACGGTGGAGGAGAGCTGATAGACCGCCTGCGCCGAGCGCGCAGCCGCATCGGGCTGCTGGCTGAGCAGGGCGGCCACGTTGCGGGCAACCTCGGCCTGCGCCAGCGGGTCGCTGGTCTGGATCTGCTCGCGCAGGTGCTGGAGGTGGGCGGCCTGCCGGTGGTTGATGATCGTGGTGAAGAGACCCGCCCCCGCGACCGCGCCGAGGCTCTGGGTCGAGAGGAAGACGATCACGAAGGACAGGATGTAGCTGGGCCCCTTGGCGAGCGCGGACATGAAGCCCGACATCATCGCCGGCGGCAGGCAGAGCATCCCGGCAAAGGCGATCAGCGCCTGGCTAATGTACATCTGCTCGGGCCGGGTCAGCATGGAGGACTGGCTGTCCATCCACGCCCCCGTCGCGATCAGGACGAGGGCCACGAACTGGAAGGCGGGCACTCGCTTGGGCGTCAGGTAGGCGACCGAGGCCAGCACGCCCACGAAGGTCGCCAGCACGATCACCGCGAAGAGCGGGGTCATCTGCTCGGGCGCGAGGCCCATGGTCTGGAACATCCGCGGCGCGCCGGAGGTCTGCTCCGACAGGACGAGCCGGAAGATCATCAGCGTGCCGGTCAGGTGCAGGATCGGCGGGCTCGCGATCCAGCGCAGGTCCAGCAGCGGGGTCTCGCGGTGCAGCTCGATCACGGCGGCCACGATCAGGCAGACGACACAGCCCGCCAGCAGCCAGCCGATCCAGACGGCATCGTCCCACCAGTGGATCGGCCCCATGACGAAGGCCACGGTCATGCCCCCGAAGCCCATGGCGATGAGCCCGAAGCTGACGAGGTCGAGGGGCTGGATCACCTTGGCATGGGGCACCGGCCGCAGCGGCAGCAGGTAGACCATGGCGAGCGAGAGCATCGCCAGCCCCAGCGTCACGAGGTGGACGTTCCAGATGAACCCGTCGCCGATCAGCGAGGGCGAGATCAGCCGCGCGATGGTCGTGCCCGAGAAGAGCAGCGCCAGCACCATGGGCAGACCCAGCTTCAGCTTCCACTGCGGCGCCAGCGGTTCCAGCATGTAGAGGAAGGCCAGCGTCGCCAGCGGGGCGGCGGCCACGCCCGAGAGGAACTGCATGATGACGGCCGAGCGCAGGTCGGTGATCCAGAGCGCGCCGAAGGCCACGATGACATAGGCTGCGATCCCCACCTCGGCAAAGCGGCGCAGGCCGAACTGGGTGCGGATCTTGATCAGCATCAGCGGCAGCGAGGCGCGCGGGATCATGTAGGCCGCCAGCAACCAGGTGCCCTGCGTGGTGGTCACGCCGAGGTCGCCCGAGAACTGCGGGATGTTGACGGTGACGAACCCCTGTCCCAGCCCCTGGCTGATCGCCAGAAGAACGGAGGCGAACATGTAGGGCAGCGCCTGAAGTGGCGACATGGCCGGGGCAGGGGGCGGCGGCGCGGGCTGCGCCTGTGCCGTCTGCGCCTGTGCCGTCTGGGGGTCTGCGGTTTCGGCCGCTACGGTTTCGGCCCCTACGGTTTCGGTCTGTGTGGGTTGGGCCTGTGCGGGTTCGGTCTGCGTGGGGGCCGCATGTGCGAGCTCGGCGGCAGGCTCAGGGCCGGGCTCCGGCGCAGGAGTGGCGGCGGGCCCAACTTCGCGATCCGCGTCGCCCGTTCCGGCGGGCCCATAGGGGCCGTCGCCCGATGTTCGTGCGGTGCGGTCAGGGGCCGGTGCGGCGCTGTCCACCGCGGCGCCACGCGCCTGCGCGGCGAGGCGCTTGGCGTCTGCCGTGGCTTCCTCGGTGCGCAGGTCTTCTGTCCCGGCCGGTGACGCCGGTGCGGCTGAGGCTGCCGCCTCGGACGCGATCTTCGCGTCGGACGTTTCTGTGGTCCTCTTGGTCATTCGAACTTGTATTCCGCGATATTCTCGGTGACCTGCTCCAGCACGCGGCGTGCGGTGGCGATGTCCTCGGGCGGGATGCCCTCGAGCGCCTGCGCCCGGATATGGGTGCTGAAGCGGCTGATTTCCTTCTCTCTTGCCCGGTCGGTCAGGTAGAGCGCGCGCTTGCGCGCATCGCCTTCCAGCCCGCGTCTCTCGATGAACCCATCACGCTCGAGCGCGTCGATCTGGCGCTTGGCCGAGGGGGCCTCGATCCCGAGTTCCGCGGCCAGTTCCGCCTGCGTGGCGCCTTCGATCAGCGTCAGGGTGCGGATCAGCCGGGCGCGGGACAGAGTCAGCCCCATCTCGCGCGCATTGGCATCGAACTGACGCCGAAAGGCGCGGACCACGTTTTGCAGCGCGTCGAAGAGCTGCGTCTGGTCTGCGGGCATGGGTGACCTCCGGTCAAGATGGTTAGCTAGGCAAGTTGTTAGCCAGTTAATCCTGTGCCCTGGATGCGTCAAGATCGCTGACCTGTGCAGACGGGCAGAGGCGCCTGTGCAGCCGCAGCATCGCCGGACCGGCCGCAGCGGGGCGCTTGTGGGGAGAGGCCTCTCGCGCGTCGATCCCTCTGGACGCGCCCGGCGCGGTGCGCTAGCAACGCCCGCAGGGCCCAAGTGGCGGAATGGTAGACGCAGGGGATTCAAAATCCCCCGCCGCAAGGCGTGCCGGTTCGAGTCCGGCCTTGGGTACCAGCCCTGACAGAACGAACGCACCACGCCCATGTCGGGGGGGCCTCTCCTCCGTCCTGACACAAATCATGTCATTGTCGGTGCCCGGGGCGCCCTGTATACAGGTCTCGTGGCGGATACACCCGAACCGTTCCGCTGCCTCTCTGCCGTAGGGCGCCCCCCAAGGTGTTTCGACGGCATTGTGCTCTGGCCCGCCCGTTCCGACGTGGTGGGCTTTTTTTTGCCCCGACCGTATCCCCCCGCGCCATCGTCGCCATATCCGAAACGCGCTGTGCAATCCGCATCGAACAACCTTAGGTTGATCTTGCGGGGGCGGCGGACGTAGTCTCGCCCCCACTTTCCATTCGATTTTTCTCAGGAGGACTTTGCATGACGACCGTTTCCGAAACCGACGACCACGTGGTTCTGCACGTCGAAACGCCGAAGGGCGGCAGCTACGAGATGGGCTTTCCCAAGTCCGAGGGCTATGCCGCCAACACGATCCTGGCCGAGATGAACAAGGCCGACGCCACGGAGTCCTACAAGGAACTCAACTGGGTGCCCGGCCAGCAGGGCTATACCTCCAGCCAGGCCGAGGACATCGGCATCGCACAGGGCTATGTCAGCAACGACCGGGGGGTGATCTACAAGTACCGGATCAACTTCCAGAACTCGAAGGGATGGAGCTTCAAGTTCAAGGACGAGAGCGGCGACGAGTACAAGTGCATGACGATCCGCAACGGCTGGCACTACATCGATTACAACTCCGACAAGCCGACGATCATCGGCGTGAAGTGAGCCGCTGACGCCAGCGGAGGGGATGTGCGCCACGAAAAAGGGGCCGCGTCCGCGGCCCCTTTGTCCTGTCTGCCCCGCGGACAGCCCTTCGGTCGTCGGGGTGTCCCGGGGGATCAGAGCCCGGAGATCAGAGCCCGAAGATCAGAGCCCGAAGACTGGCCCGGCGAGCAGGTACATCGCGCCGTAGACCACGGCGATGGAGATGATGTTGAGCAGGAAGCCTGCCTTGACCATGTCCGCCAGATGCAGCCCCTCGTAGGAGAAGACGATGGCGTTGGGCGGCGTCGCCACCGGCATCATGAAGGCCATCGACGCACCGAGCGCCACGGGCACCATCAGGTATTCGACCGGCACGCCCAGACCCACGGCCACCGCGCCGAGGATCGGCAGGAAGGTGGCGGTCGAGGCGGTGTTCGAGGTGATCTCGGTCAGGTAGACGATTGCCGTGGTCACCACGAGGATCAGCACCCAGAGGTTCACGCCCTGCAGCCCGCCGACCATGTCGCCGATCCACTGCGCGAGGCCTGTCGCCTCGAAGGCGCCAGCCAGTGCGAGGCCGCCCCCGAAGAGCATCAGCACGCCCCAGGGCAGGGTGCGGGTGACGGTCCAGTCCAGCACGTAGCCCTCCCTGCGCGACACCGGGATCGCGAAGAGCAGCAGGGCCGCCGCCATGGCGATGCCCGCGTCGTTCAGCGGCAGGCCGAGGAAGCTGCGGGTGACCCAGAAGAAGGCCGCCGCGCCAAAGACGATGGCCACGATGATCTCGCCCCGGTCCATCTTGCCGAGTTTCTGGTACTCCTCGTCGATGATCGAGCGGACCTCGCCCAGTTCCAGCCCCCTGGTGGGGAAGATCACCTTGGTCAGCAGGAAATAGGCGGCGGGCAGCATCACGATGACGACGGGCACGCCGAGCAGCATCCACTGCAGGAAGCCGACCTGGATGTCGTAGCTGTCCGACAGCAGACCCGCCAGCAGGGCGTTCGGCGGCGTGCCGATCAGCGTCCCGACCCCCCCGATGGAGGCGGAAAAGGCGATGGCGAGCAGCAGCGACACGGCGAAGTTGCGGGCCATCTTCTTGTCCGCCACCTTGCTGTCCACGAACTCGATTACCGAGATGCCCACGGCATACATCATCACCGCGGTGGCGGTGTTCGAGATCCACATGGACAGGAAGCCGGTCGCCAGCATGAAGCCCGCGATGATCCCGCCGGGCGAGGTGCCGATCTTCTGCACGATGAAGAGCGCGATGCGCCGGTGCAGGCCCCAGCGCTGCATCCCCGCGGCAAGGATGAAACCGCCGAGGAAGAGGAAGATCAGGTGGTTGCCGTAGCGCACCGTGACCTCGGCCACCTGCTGGATGCCGAGGATCGGCAGCATCGGGATCGGCAGCAGGGCGGTGGCGGGCAGGGGGACGGCCTCGGCCAGCCACCAGATCACCATCCAGACCGTCAGGGCCACCAGCCGCCAGGCCTCGGGGTTGAGGCCCGCGGGCGCGGGCAGCAGCAGCAGGATCACCGCCAGCACCGGGCCGGCGATCAGCGCGGCCAAGCGCACCGGGGCGATCGGCTCGGGCGCGTCGTCGTGGGGCGGGTGGTTCGGGTCGGCCTGGGCCTGAAGCTCCTGTTCGGTCGGATTGGTGCGCATTCTGTCCTTCCTTCTGTTCCCGTTGGTTAGAGGGGGCAGGACGGCCGCCGGGCAAGGGCCATCGCGCCCCGCTGACGAAAATTTCAAGGCCCGTCAGGGCGGGTTTGGACTGGTCCTCGGGGGCTGTGCGGATTGCCGCACAGATTCGCGCGCGACGGTCAGGGGAGCCATGCGTGGAGCGCAATCCGCAGCCTGAGGAGCGCGCGGATGCGGCCCCGCACACGTCGAGGCAGGGCGACTCGGCCGGAACGCCTGCTGGCCCCTGACTGCGCGCTCACGGCAATGCTAGGCGACGTGATGGGGCATTTCCGCCGATCAGGTCCAGATTGCCCCTGAACGCCCCTCACACCGGAGACGCCCGTGATCCCCCGTCTTTTCGCCGCGACCCTGACCCTGACCTGTGCCCTCGCTGTGCCGCCGCTCGCCGCGCAGGAGGCCCGGATGGAGGAGGTGCTGGCGGAGGTGCTCGAGGAGGCCGACGCGCTGGAGCCGCTCCAGTCCGTCCTCGTGGCACGCAACGGCGACCTGCTGGCCGCGCGCGGCTATCATGGCCATGACACCGAGAGCCCGACGCCGATCATGTCGGCCTCCAAGTCGGTCATCTCGGCCCTCGTGGGCATCGCGATCGACAAGGGCCTGCTGGAGGGCCCGGACCAGCCCATCGCCCCGATCCTCGCCAGCCGGCTGCCTGCCAACCCCGATCCGCGTCTGCGCGAGGTGACGGTGGGCAACCTGCTGTCGATGCAGGCGGGGCTCGGCTCGACCTCGGGGCGCAATTACGGCCGCTGGGTGAACAGCCCGAACTGGGTGCGCTTCGCCCTTGCGCAGGATTTCGAGGACGATCCCGGCGGGCGGATGATCTACTCCACCGGCTCCAGCCACCTGCTCTCGGCGATCCTGACCGAGGTGTCCGGCCGCTCCACGCTGGCGCTCGCCCGCGACTGGCTTGGGCCGCTGGAGGGCTTCCGCATCGCGGGCTGGGACCGCGACCCGCAGGGCATCTACGTGGGGGGCAACCTCATGGCGATGAGCCCACGCTCGCTGCTGGCCTTCGGGGAGCTCTACCGCCGCGGCGGACGCACGGCGGAGGGGCGGCAACTGCTGTCGCGCGACTGGATCGAGGCCTCATGGCAGAGCCGCACGCGGTCGCGCTACACCGGGCACGGCTATGGCTACGGCTGGTTCTCGACCCGGATCGCGGGGCAGAAGGTCCACTATGGCTGGGGCTATGGCGGGCAGATGGTCTACGTGGTGCCCGCGCTGGAGATGACCGTGGCGATGACCTCGGACAACAACAGCCCGTCGAGCCGAACGGGCCACCGGGACGATCTGCATGACCTGCTGGGAGGGATCATCGCGGCGGTCGAGGCTCTGCCCGACGTCGTGACGGACTAGCGCGGCGTCAGGGCAGGGGTGCGCGGGGGCAGAACGGCCCGGGATGACACGGCCGGGGCGGTGAGCCTGCGGGGATCAGCCCCTATCGGGCGCGACCGCCTTGCAGAAGGCCGCCACCGCGAGCGGCCGGCGCTTGTCCAGTTTGGCCATGCGCTCCTCGTGGGGAACATCGCAGCGCAGCAGCACCTCGAGCACATTGGGATAGGCCATGTCGCGCAGCATCTCCGCGGCAAGCTCGGTGTCGGGGATCTCGGCCTCTCCGCGCTCCACGGCGCGGTCAAGCTCGTCCCGGATCTGCGCGGCAAGCGCCAGCAGCCCGGACCGGAGGACCGAGGCGGCCAGCTCCGGCTGGCTCGGGGCCTCCGCGATGACGGAGCGCAGCAGCTCCACCTTCCGCACCGCCGCGGTGGCTTCGAGGTTCAGCGTCAGAAGGAGGTCGAGACGCTGCGCCAGCGGCAGATCCTGCGCCGCCGTCGAAAGCGGGCGGACGATCGCCTCGTGCATCCGCTCGATACAGGCGCAGATCAGCTCTTCGCGGGTCGCGAAATGGCTGTAGACCGTGCGCTTGGACATGCCGGCCTCGCGGGCGACGGCGGCCATGGTGATCCGCGCCACACCGTCCTCGGCCAGCACGGTCTCGGCTGCGTCGACGATCAGCCTTGCACGCAGGTCGGGCTCGATCTGCACAGGGCGACCGCGCTTGCGCTCGCCGCAACAGCACCCTGACATCGGGCCGCGACTCTTTTCTGGCGTGATTTCCAACTCTCCTCCAAGATGCAAAGGCCGGTGCATTCCGATCGGCGAACTTGCGCTTTACAAAACTACGTCGTTTCCTTAATCCCGGTCAAGAGCGCATGCAGAGGGGACTCCCGTGTCCCGCTTCGCAAGACCCCAGCAATTCAGGACGACCTTACTATGACAATTCGTTCTACGATCATTCGTTCCCTTTCCGTCGCCGCATTCTCCGGCGCGGTTGCCTTCCCGGTTGCTGCGCAGCAGGGCGGGGGGCAGCAGGCCGTCCCGGTGACCGTGGTCACGCTGGAAAGCCAGGATGTGACCCTGACCTCGGTGCTGCCGGGCCGCGTGGCGGCCTCGGCGTCTGCCGAAGTGCGTCCGCAGGTCAACGGCATCGTCCTTGAACGCCTGTTCGAGGAAGGTGCAGAGGTGAAGGTCGGCGATCCGCTCTACCGGATCGATGACGCCACCTACGAGGCCAGCGTGGAAAGCGCCAATGCCTCCCTCGCACAGGCCGAGGCCACGCTGAAATCGGCCGAAACCGAGCTGACCCGGCAGGAAGAACTGCTGCGCCGCAATGTTTCGACCCAGCAGAACTTCGACGCGGCGCAGGCCGAGCGTGACGTGGCCGCCGCCGCCGTGAAGGTGGCCGAGGCGCAGCTCATGTCGACCCGCATCGACCTGGACCGGACCACGATCCGGGCGCAGCTCTCGGGCGTGATCGGGCTCAGCTCGACCACGCAGGGCTCGCTCGTGACCTCCGGTCAGTCCACCGCGCTGACCACGATCCGCGACATCGACCCGGTAAACGTGGACGTGACCCAATCCGCCGCCGAACTGATCCAGTGGCGCCGCCAGAATGCCGCCGTCGAGGCCGGCGAGGCCGAGGCGACCTCGGCCATGGTCACGCTGAAACTGGCCGATGGCACCGACTACGACCAGACCGGCAAACTCTCGGCTGCTGAACCCTACGTGAACGAGCAGACCGGCGTCGTCGTGCTGCGCCTCAGCTTCCCCAACCCCGACGGGCTGCTGCTGCCGGGCATGTACGTACAGGTGGACATGCCGCTCGGCACCGCCCATGACGTCGTGCTGGTCCCGCAGGAAGGCGTGAGCCGCAACCGTCGCGGCCAGGCCGTGGCCATGGTCGTGACCGCAGACAACACCGTCGAGGAACGCACGCTGAATGTGCTGCGCGACCAGGGCGCCTACTGGGTCGTGGACGAGGGTGTCGCCGCCGGTGACAAGGTGATCGTCGAGGGCCTGCAGAAGATCGGCGTTGGCGCGACCGTCGCCCCGCAGGAACGCGCGGCAGCCCCCGCCAACTGATCTGACCGGCACCAACAGAAAGCTCCCCAATGGCACGTTTCTTTATCGACAGGCCGGTCTTTGCCTGGGTGATCTCGATCATCATCATGGGCATCGGCTACCTGGCCGTCACGACGCTTCCCGTCGCGCAATATCCGCAGATCGCACCGCCGTCGGTGCGGATCACGGCGTCCTATCCGGGCGCCTCGGCGCAGACCGTGGCGAACACCGTCACCCAGCTCATCGAACAGCAGATGACCGGGCTCGACGGGTTGCGCTACATGAACTCCAGCTCGACCTCTGCGGGCTCCGCGACGATCACCCTGACATTCGAGACCGGGACCGACCCGGACATCGCGCAGGTGCAGGTGCAGAACAAGCTCTCCACCGCCACGGCGCTGCTGCCCGACGCGGTGCAGCGCAACGGGGTCCGGGTGGCCAAGGCCTCTCAGGGCTTCCTGATGGTGATCGGCCTGATCTCGGATGACCCGACCTTCACCCAGGTCGACCTGTCCGACTACCTGAACTCGAACCTCGTCGACACGTTCAGCCGGATCGAAGGCGTGGGCGGCGTGCAGGTCTTCGGCGCGCAATACGCCATGCGGATCTGGCTCGACCCGTCCAAGCTGGCGGCCTACGAGCTGACGCCCTCCGACGTGGTGAGCGCGGTGTCGGCCCAGAACGCCCAGATCTCGGCCGGTGCCTTCGGCACGCTGCCCGCGGTCGAGGGCCAGCAGCTGAACGCCACGATCACCGCACAGTCGCTGCTGAACACCCCCGAGGAGTTCGAGCAGATCGTGCTGCGGGCGGAAACCGACGGCGGCCTCGTGCTGCTGAAGGACGTGGCGCGGATCGAGATCGGCGCGCAGGACTACCAGACAATCGCGACGTTCAACGGCAACCCGGCCTCGGGGATGGCGATCCAGCTGGCCTCGGGCGCGAACGCGCTGGAGACCTCCGAGCGGGTCCGTCACCAGATCGAGGAGATGTCCGCCTACTTCCCCGACGGGGTGAGCTACGTCATTCCCTACGACACCACGCCCTTCGTCGAGATCTCGATCCACGAGGTGCAGAAGACCCTGATCGAGGCGATCATCCTCGTCTTCCTCGTGATCCTGCTCTTCCTGCAGAACATCCGGGCGACGCTGATCCCGACGCTGGCCGTGCCGGTCGTCATCCTCGGCACCTTCGGCATCCTCGCGGCTTTCGGCTTCACCATCAACACGCTGACCATGCTGGCCATGGTGCTGGCCATCGGCCTGCTGGTCGATGACGCCATCGTCGTGGTGGAGAACGTCGAACGGATCATGGAAGAGGAGGGGCTGCCGCCCAAGGAAGCGACCCGCAAGTCGATGGGCCAGATCACCGGCGCCCTGATCGGGATCGCGCTGGTCCTCTCGGCGGTCTTCGTGCCGATGGCCTTCTTCGGCGGGTCCACCGGGGTGATCTACCAGCAGTTCTCGATCACCATCGTTTCGGCCATGGCGCTCTCGGTGCTGGTGGCGCTGACCCTGACGCCGGCGCTCTGCGCCACGCTGCTGAAGGAGAAGGCCGTGCACCACACCCGCAAGGGGCCGGGGGCATGGTTCAACAAGGGCTTCAACGGGTTGACCGGCGGCTACGGCGGCACGGTCGGCTACATGATCCGGCGTCCGCTGCGCATCCTCGTGATCTACCTCGCGCTTGGCGCGGGGGCCGCGTGGATGTTCACCAACACCCCGACCGGCTTCCTGCCGGACGAGGACCAGGGCGTGCTGATGACCATCATCCAGGCCCCCACCGGTGCCACCGCCGAGCGGACCCAGAAGGTCCTCGACACCGTGGTGACCCACTACCGCGAGAACGAGACCGAGAACGTGGAGGCCGTCTTCGGCGTGGTCGGCTTCAGCTTCGGCGGGTCGGGACAGAACATGGGTCTGTCCTTCGTGCGGCTGAAGGACTGGGAGGAGCGTCCGCGCCCCGACCAGTCGGTACAGGCGATCGCGGGCCGGGCCTTCGGCGCCTTCTCCCAGATCAAGGACGCCATGGTCTTCCCGATCGTGCCGCCCGCGGTGACCGAACTGGGCAACGTCTCGGGCTTCGACTTCTATCTGCAGGCGCAGGCGGGTCAGACCCACGAACAGCTGCTTGCCGCGCGCAACCAGCTGCTGGGGATGGCCTCGCAGAGCCCGCTCATCGCCTCGATCCGGCCCTCGGGTCTGGAAGATGCGGCGCAGTTCAACCTCGACATCGACTGGCAGGCCGCCGGCGCGATGGGGCTGACCCCGGCAGAGGTGGGCAACACGCTCTCCATCGCCTGGGCCGGGTCCTACGTGAACGACTTCATCGACCGGGGCCGGATCAAGCGCGTCTACGTGCAGGGCGAACCGGAAAGCCGGGCCGCGCCGTCCGACCTCGCCAAGTGGCGGGTGCGGAACGCCTCGGGCGGGTTGGTACCCTTCGCCAACTTCACCACCGCGGACTGGCAGTACGGTCCGCAGGGCTTGACGCGCTACAACGGTATCCCCTCGATGCAGCTCCAGGGCTCGCCGGTCGAGGGTGTCGCCTCCGGTGACGCCATGGCCGAGATCGAGCGCCTTGCCGCACAGCTGCCCCCGGGCTTCAACGTCGCCTGGACCGGCCTCTCGCTGGAGGAACGCGAAAGCGGCGGTCAGGCGGGGCTGCTCTACGCCCTGTCGCTGGCGGCGGTCTTCCTCTGTCTCGCGGCGCTCTACGAGAGCTGGTCGATCCCCTTCGCGGTGATGCTGGCCATGCCCCTGGGGGCGCTCGGGGCCCTGGCGGGCGCCTGGTTCGGCGGCTTCGTCAACGGCGTCTTCTTCCAGGTGGGCCTGCTGACGGTGATCGGCCTGACCGGCAAGAACGCCATCCTGATCGTGGAATTCGCCCGCGAGAGGATGGAGGCCGGCGAGGAGCTGCTGGAGGCCACCAAGCACGCGGCCAAGATGCGGTTCCGTCCGATCGTCATGACCTCCATGGCCTTCGGCCTGGGCGTGCTGCCGCTGGTGCTGTCCTCCGGGGCAGGGGCGGGCGGCCGTCAGGCCATCGGCTACGGCGTGCTGGGCGGCACCATCGCTGCCACGGTTCTGGGTGTGCTCTTCGTGCCGCTGTTCTACGTGGTGGTGATCAAGGTCACCCACATGTTCCGGCGCAAGAAGTCGACGGCCTGAGGCCGCCAGACCAGCCAAAGACGGCATCGAAGGCCCGGTGGAGCGATCCACCGGGCCTTTGTCATGTCGCCCGGACCCTGGTTCGGTGCCCTGTTGCGGCGCGTGGGTCCGGCGGGCGCTTCCGCGGGAAGGAATGGGGCAGAAAAAGGCACGTCCTGCAATCATGCCGCGAACTTGCCGCTTTTCGCCGTGCCGGCGTCCGATTCGGGCTCGATTCGACGGGGGAATTGTGGCACGCAGGTGTTATCCGGAACCAATGAACACAAGGCTAGGTGATTGGTTCTCCAGATCGAACGTGCAACGCGTCAAGTCCTTCTAAAATGTGAAAATAATTTGCCGTTTTGGGGGAGGCGCGCCTGTCTCCGATGTGTGGACAGTTGAGTGATCCTGGTTGCGCGACTTGGAGCCTATACGCCTGCAAAACTTAAGAATTCACGAAATATGATGCGTTTTCTGTTTTCTGCGATGGAAACGATAACACGCATTGGTTGTATTTTTCTGCAGATTTCTGCCCGCTCATGGCCGCTTCCCTGCCGCATTTCGGTCGAATTTTGCTTTGTTTGAGGCAAATACGTCGATATCAAGGTGTTGCCCGACTGGGGGGCACAAGACTGCTGGCCATGGGGCGGCCACCGTTACACTTCAGGCATCCATGGGATGTGCTGCCAGTTCCGAAGCTGGCCAACCGGTGCGGGGGCACTGGACTGTTCGGTTGTTGCCTGCCCGAACCCATTGGAGGTTCGGCCCCGGATCGGACCTCAAGCACGCATCCTTCGCCAGGTGAAGCGGGAACGTATTTGTTCCGGCAGGGTATCGCCGGGGTCGCTGCAAACGGGACGCTGCCTGTCCCGCATGGCCATTAAGGGTGAAAAGAAATGACGATCTATACTTCGAACTGCGGCTGCATTACGCCGACCGATCCCACGGATCCCACCACGCCCAACGGCGCCGGCGACGGCATCGTTTCGGGCAACAACGAAGCCAACCGTATCGATCTCGCCTATACCGGTGACCCCGAGGGCGACATGATCGACAACAACGACGCGATCCTCCCCGGCGAGGAAGGCGACGACGACATCGTCGTGGCCGGCGGCGGCAACGACACGATCTATACGGGCGAAGGCAACGATGAAGTCTACGGCGGCGCCGGCGACGACTACATCAACGTTGGCTACGGCAATAACCTCGTCTACGGCGACTCCAACTACGACGCCGAAACCGGTGAAGCGGTCGACGCCCGCGAAGTCTTCCAGTGGAGCCTGACGCCGGATACCTCCGGCGACGGCGAGCTGTCCCAATACGAAGACACGCCCACGACCTTCACCCAGAACACCGGTTCGGTGAACGTGACCTTCACGATCGCGGACTCGAACCTGACCCCGATCACCCAGTTCGACGGCAACGAACAGCTGACCGACGGGATCGAGGATGACGGCACCGATCCGGACACCCACTCCTCGCTCGCATCCTGGGTGCAGGAAAACGGTGAATCCGCCACCTACGAGTGGGACTTCGACGAGGAAGTCACCGACGTCTCCTTCCGGATCAACGACATCGACTACGACTCGAACGTCGTGATCTGCGCCTACGACGCGGACGGCAACTTCGTCGACGTGACGCTGGACGCCGGCGACTCCACCATCGTGAACGGCTCCTCGATCAGCGCCGACGGTTCGATCGAACCGGCGACCGATCCCAGCACCTCGGTGCTCGTCTCCATCGACGGCCCGGTCTCCTCGATCGTCATCTGCCACACGCAGGACGGCGACCATTCCTCCGAGATCAACGTCACCGACATCTACTTCGATGCGCCTGCGGGCAGCGACACGATCCTCGGCGGCACCGGTGACGACACGATCTACGGTGAAGGCGGCAACGACCTGATCCATGCCAACGAAGGGGACAACCTCATCTACGGCGGCGACGGCAACGACACGATCTACAGCGGCACCGGCGCCGACACGATCTATGGCGGCGAGAACGACGAGGACCTGTTCCACGGCGCAGCCCCCGGCGATCACATCGACGGCGGGTCGGGCACCGACGTGGACTACGACACCCTCGACCTGCGTGGCGCGGCCCCCGAGGGCGGCCGCCTGGAGGTGATCTACTCCGACGACGACCCCGAGGACGGCACGGTCAACTTCTTCGACGCCGATGACGAGTTCACCGGTTCGGCCACCTTCGAGGACATCGAGAACGTCATCCCCTGCTTCACCCCCGGCACCCTGATCGCCACGCCCAAGGGCGAGCGTCTGGTCGAGGAACTGCGCGCAGGCGACCGGATCATCACCCGCGACAACGGCATCCAGGAAATCCGCTGGACCGGTGCCCGCCAGATGAACGCCCAGGAACTGGCCCGCGCCGCGCACCTGCGTCCGGTGCTGATCCAGAAGGGCTCGCTCGGCTACGGCCTGCCCGAGCGTGACATGCTGGTCTCGCCGAACCACCGCGTTCTGGTGAACAACGACAAGACCGCGCTCTACTTCGAAGAGCGTGAGGTCCTCGTTGCCGCCAAGCACCTCGTGGGTCTCAAGGGCATCGACACCGTCGATACCATGGGCACCACCTACATCCACTTCATGTTCGACCGCCACGAAGTGGTGCTCTCGGACGGGTCGTGGACCGAAAGCTTCCAGCCCGGTCACCAGACCCTGGACGGCCTCGGAAACGCACAGCGCAACGAGATCTTCGAACTCTTCCCCGAACTTCAGGAAGAAGAAGGCGTCTCGAACTACGCGGCAGCCCGCCGCACGCTGAAGCGCCACGAAGCCGCCCTGCTGGCCAAGTAAGCCCATTCCAGATCACGACACCGGCGCGCCCCCCGGCGGGCCGGTGCACCACGGAATATGCAGCTCATTCGCGGGCGTTTCACCCTGTCTGCGAATGGTCAGGGAAAGGGTGGGCAACCACCCTTTCCCAGGCTTACTCTCCCCGACGCGCCGCCCGACCGGGCCGGCGTTTTTTTCGTTTCAGGGGGCTCGGCTGGCGTCACGCTGCACGCTGGCCGCGAAACAGCCCGCGCCCGCGTAGTGCAGATGGGCATAGGCGACCTCCGGCTCCGCCATGCCCCGGGTCAGCGCCTTCGCAAGGCGCGATCCCTCGACCACCTCTGCGCCGCACATCAGGTCGGCGTCATCGAAGTAGCGCACCGAGATCAGCCGCCGCAGCAGCACCTCGGGGACGGCGCCCGGTTCGGGATGGGCCTGCGCCGCGCCCTCGCGGACATAGATCGCATGGCGCGACTGGTAGGGGCTGGCGGCGGGCAGGTGGGTGTAGTTCAGCAGGATCACCGTCTCGCCCGGCGCGGCATCGGCGAGGCTGACCCGGCAGGGCGCCCCGGGCTGCGTCGTCACGATGCGGCGCAGGGCATTGCGCTCGGCCAGCTCGGCATCGGAGAGGGCAAAGAGCGGCGCGAAGGCGTCGGGGGGCAGGGCATGGATGCGGAAGGTCATGGAAGCTCCTCTGTTGGACCGCCGCCAGTCTGCCCGCGCCGCCCCCACGCTGCCGACCCGGTTCCTGCGCAATCGCCGCCGCGCGGCTCAGTCTGAGACGAGGATGCGGATGATCCGCTCCCGCCGCAGCCGGAAGAGCGCGGTGCCCGCGCGGCCGCGCGCCGGGGCCCCGCTGCGCGGCGGCGTGGCCTGCATCCACGCGGGGGCCGGATCCTGCGAGGGATCCCGTACTGGGGTGGGCGTGTCCTGGGGGCAGGGCGCAAGGGCACGGCGCAGCCGCAGGGCGGTGGTGTCGCCCACGGTGATGGCCTGCGTCACGCTCAGCTGCTGGCTGGTGAAGCCGGGCCGGGCGCGGGCGAGATGTTCGAACTCCGCCCGGTTCACGGCCTCGGCGGTGATCTCTCCGCCGTGGATCGCCTGGTAGAGCGCATCCTGGGCCAGCTGGGCCAACATGCCGTCGACGTCTCCCGCGTTGCAGGCAGCGATATAGGCCGCGACGGGGGCTGGTAGGCGGGGCATATGCGTCTCCTCTCGCGTCTGCTCCGATGCAGGATAGGCAGGGGATGTGACGCTGATGTGAGACGGGTCAGTTCGACTTTCAGTCCGGATTTCAGTCCGGCTGCATGGCGCGCCAGGCCGCCCAGGCCTCGGGCGTGTCGAGGTCGGTCAGCGCATGGGCCTCGGGCAGCGGGATCAGCCGGGGCGGATGCGCCTTCAGCACCGCCCGCCCGCCTTCATCGCCGGTGAGCCGCAGCAGCGCGGGAAAGAGCGCCCGGGGGAAGAGCACCGGGTGGCCGGGCCGGCTGCCGGAGGCCCCGCGCGCCGTCTGCTCCGGTGCCGCCGCGTGGGCCGCGAGGAGGGTGGCGAAGTCGTCCTCCGTCAGCTCCGGCATGTCGGCGGGGGTGATCAGGACGGCGGGGGTGCCCTCGGGCAGGGCGCGGACCCCGGCGCGAAGCGAGGCAGCCATGCCCTCCGCCGCATCGGGCACCGGGACGCGCGTGACGTCCATGCCGTCGAGTGCCCCGGCGCGCGGATGCCCGAGATCCGGCAGGGCGACGAAGACCGGTGCGCCCGTAGCCTGCGCCCGGCGGGTGAGCCTGGCCAGCAGCGGGGCCCCCGCGACCGCCTGCATCAGCTTGTCCGCGCCGCGCATCCGGGTCGCGGACCCGGCGGCGAGGATCAGGATGGCGGGCAGGCTCTGCGACATGGGGCGAGATAACCACGCCCCCGCGCCACTGACCAGCCGCCACATGCACAGCGCGCCGCAATCCCCCGTGACCATGGCGGTTTTCGTCGGGCGTGGAAGGCTCGCCCCCGGGCGGCTGCGCGCTAGATTAGCGCCAGACGCCTTACGGAGACGACCCCGCATGATCCCGACCCTGCTGCGCCGCCTGCGCGACATTTCGCGGCTGCTCTATGTCCGCGTGCTGCTGATCGCCCTGCTGGCCATCGTGGCCATCGGTCTGGCCAAGATCTTCGGCCGGCTGATCCCGCCGGGGCTGGAGGGGCTGGTGGGGGCCGACACGGTGGACCAGCTGCTGCGGATCATTGCCGACAGCATGCTGGCGGTGACGACCTTCTCCCTCGGCGTGATGGCGGCCACCCACCGCGCCGTCAGCAGCACATGGACCCCGCGCGCGCACCAGATCCTGTTGCAGGACACCACGACCCACACGGTGCTCGCGACCTTCGTGGGGGCCTATCTCTATGCGCTGCTCGCGATCATCCTGCGCGACACCGAGGTCTTCCGGGCGCAGGAATTGGTGGTGCTCTTCGGGGTGACCTGCTTCGTGCTGGTGCTGATCATCGTGGCGATCATCCGCTGGATCTCCCACCTCGAAGTGCTGGGCAGCCTGATCGAGACCGCCTCGCGGGTCGAGGACCAGACCGCTATCGCCTTCGACATGCGCTGCGAACACGCGGCGCTCGGCTGTCATCCCCTGCAGGAGGCGCCGCCCGAGGACACCCACGCAGTACGCGCCGGCGATACCGGCTTCGTGCAGCAGATCTTTCAGGACGTGCTACAGGACGCCGCCGAGACCGCCGAGGCCAAGGTCTGGTTGATGATCCCGGTGGGCCGTTTCGTGCACCGGGGCGAGGTGCTGGCCCGCGTCTCGCGCGAGGACGACGCGCTGGAAGAGGCGGTGCATCGCAACATCTCCATCGGGAGTCTGCGCAACTTCACGCAGGATCCGCATTTCGGCCTGCTCTGCCTGTCCGAGATCGGGCAGCGCGCCCTGTCGCCGGGGGTGAACGACCCGGGCACCGCCATCGACATCACCGGGCGGATCGCACGGATCCTGATGCGCCGCGACAAGCCGATGGACCCGGGCGAGGTGCTGCATGACCGGATCTGGGTGCCGCCGCTGGACCGCGCCGCACTGATCACCGACACGCTGGAGCCGCTCGCGCGCGACGGGGCGGGGCAGGTGGAGGTGGGCCTTGCCCTGCGTCGCAGCCTGACGGCACTGCAATCCCATCCCGACCCCGTGATCGCCGAGACCGCCGCCGCGGTCGCCACCCGTGCGCTGGACCGCGCGAAGGTGGCCCTGACCCATCCCCACGATCTGGAGCGGCTGACGGCGCTCTGACCGGGCCGCGGCTCTCCCCGTTTTCTTCGAAGAAAACGGACCGGAAAATGCGCATTTTCCGGGTCTGCCGTCTTGCCGTTCCGCAAGAGAAAACCGCGCCCCTTCCGGGACGCGGCAAGAGTGATGCGGCAAAATTCTTCGAAGAATTTTGACAAGAATTTTCGAAAATTCTTGTCCGCCCCGGTCGGGCGTTACTGGTAGTCGGAGAGGTCCTTGGCCACCGCCTGCAGGATGTCGGTCATCAGGTCGGGATCGGCGGAATGGACGCGGTTCCACGTCGGGATGAAGGGCGTCTCGGCCGGGTTTTCGAGGAAGGTGTGGCCGGCCTCTATGATGTTCTCGGCGAACATCTCGATTGCGGCCTCTTCCTGGTGCCGGTCGACGTAGAGCCCGTTGGCCTTGGCATCGTTATAGTAGCTGTCGAGCAGGTCCAGCGCCGAGCGGTAGTAGGTCGCCTTGAGCGTGCGGAAGACCTCCTCGGTAAAGACCGTGCCATCGGCGGCCAGCTTGCGGAACACCGCCTTGCAGATGTCGATCGACATCCGGCTGAGGCCCTGGGTCTTGTCCTCGGGGCTCAGCTCCTGGTGCTTGTGGTCATAGGCATCCGAGATCTCCACCTGGCAGACCGACTTGGGCGCGAGGTTGCGCCAGGCCTCCGACAGGACGCCGATCTCCAGCCCCCAGTCCGAGGGGATGCGCAGGTCCGGCAGCACCGCGGTGCGCATCGCCATCTCGCCGGAAAGCGGGTAGCGGAAGGCGCGCAGGTAATCGAGGTAGTCCCGGTCGCCCACGACGCGCTTGAGCGCGATGAGCAGGGGCGAGACCAGCATCCGGCTGACCCGGCCGTTGATCTTGCCGCTGCCGATGCGGGGGTAGTAGCCCTTGGCCAGCTGGTAGGGGAAATTCGGGTTCGCCACTGGGTAGACAAGCCGCGCCAGCATCTCCTTGTCGTAGGTGACGATGTCGCAGTCGTGGATCGCCACCACGGCGCTGTCGGCACAGGCGATGAGGAAGCCGAGGCAGGACCAGACGTTCTTGCCCTTGCCGGGTTCCGCGGGGGCAAGGCCGAGGCCCTCGAGACGCGCCTGGATGTCCAGCATCCGCGGGCTGTCGTTCCAGATCACCACGTGGTTCTGCGGCAGGACCGAGAAGAACTCCCGCGCATGGCGGTACTGCGCCTCATCCGCCCGGTCGAGGCCGATGATGATCCGGTGCAGGTAGGGCACCTCGGAGAGTTCCTTGAGGATGTTGGGCAGCGCCTCGCCCTCGAGCTCGGAGTAGAGCGAGGGCAGGATGAGGCTGATCTTGCGCGTGGCGGCGAAGGTCTCCAGCTCGCGTGTCATGTCCGCGGTGGAGCGTGTCCGGAGATTGTGGATCGTTGCGATATTGCCGTTCTGGTGAAAGTCCGCCACCCGAGTTCCCCTGTCTTTCTGGCTGCGTTTTCAGCCGTGTTCTTGTTCCCTTAGGTCAGAAACTAGCTTCAGCATCATCTCGTTCCAACCCGCGGGGCCGATTTTTGTGCTGCGGCGGATTCGCCCCTCGGCCTCGCCCTCCAGCGGGGGCAGGGGCTTGGCGTGATCGTTCGCGATGACGATACCGATATCGGCGGTCTGCAACATTTCCACGTCGTTGGGTGCATCGCCGAGCGCCACGGTGCGGACGCCGGGCCAGCCTGCCGCGGCCTCGGCCATGCGGTCGGCCTTGGTGCCCCCCAGCGACAGCGTCAGGAACCGACCGCCGCGGCGGGAGGTCACCCCGAGCCCGTCGAGGGCCGCCACGAAGGCGGCTTCCTCCGCCTCCGTACCGTCGAAGACGCCGGGTTCGGAAAAGGCCCTGATCCGCGCAAGGCGGGCGTTCTCGGCCGGCAGGCCGGTCACCTCGGCCACCTCGGCATCGCTCCAGTCCCCGAAGCCCGTGAACCGCGCCCGCATTCCGGGCGCGACCTTGTCCAGCCGCGCGCGCAGCTCGCGGTAGGCCGGGCCCGGCGCATCCGGCTCGGCCCCCGGCGCCAGCAGCCCTGCGCCGTTCTCGGCGATGGCGGGATAGTCGGCGAGGCCCAGCTCCGCCCGCAGCGGCGCGATCTCGGCGGCGGTCTTGGAGGAGGCGAGGATCACCGGCACCCGCAGCGCCTGAAGCTTGACGAGGGCGGGCCGGGCGGCCTCCCAGGCATAGCTCTCATGGTCGAGCAGGGTGCCGTCGAGGTCGGTGAATACGAGGAACGGGGGCAGGGTCATTTCGGCTCTTGCCTCTCCCACCCGGCGTTGCTACATCGGCGGTCCCGGGTGATTAGCTCAGTTGGTAGAGCGCTTCGTTTACACCGAAGATGTCGGGAGTTCGAGTCTCTCATCACCCACCATTATTTTCAGATACTTATGACAGTTTCGCGAAGTGCGTGCTAGTTCATTGAACCTAGGCGCCCCGTTTCAGGCTGCCAAAGTCCAGAATATCGACCGCGTCCTGCATCTGCTGGGGCAGATAGCGGGCGTAGGTAGAGAAGGTGACCGACGTGTTCGAGTGACCTAGCACCTGGCTGACCTTCTCCAGTGGAACGCCATTGGACAGCATCGTGACAGCCGCCGTGTGGCGCAGATCGTGGATCCGGACGTGCCCGAGCTTTGCCCGCGCAATGGCATTCTTGAAACCAGTGCGAATCGACTTCACCTGGTGCCCCGCGTACTCGATTACATAGTCGCTGAGCGCGGCTTCCTTCGCTGCCAGAAGGGCAGGACGCGTGGTGCGGTTCATCGGGAGGATCGCCCGCCCTTTGCGCGTGGCCGAGTCTTCGACTCGAAGGTTGATCGTCCCGGCTTGGAAGTCGACACGCGCCCATGTCAGGTCCAGCACTGCGCCAAGGCGGGCTCCGGTCCCGAGCAGCAACGCGATCGCCAGGCGGACGTGAGGATCGTGGGCATTGTCGATCAGTGCGCGCGCCTCACCTCTGTCCAGGATGCGCTTGTCGGTCTGCGGCTTCGCCGGGCGCCAGACTTTTGGCGCGCTGTCTATGAGCCGCATATCCTCGGCAAAGGCCAAGGTTGATCTGAGGTGGCCGAGTTCGGTCCACACGCTACCCTGACTGATGCCCGCGTTCATGCGCTTGTCGGCATAGTCTTCACACATTTCTTTGGAAATCAGGTCCGGCATGTGTGCGCCGAAATGCTCAAGCACGGCCTTTCCGGTATAGAGCATTGTCTTCGCGGTGGGCTTCGCACCCAAGTCGCGGCGGTAGCTTTCCCAAAGGTCCGCCACGGTCGGGCCTGCCGGCGCATTGACCGTGCTGACGTGTCGGTAGACCTTCAGGCCTTCCGCTTCCGCTTCCGCTCTGGTGCGTGCCGCAAGACCGTGACGTGTTCGTCTGCCTGTTTCAGGGTCGCGCCAGTAGACGCAATATCCGCCTCGGAGGCGACCGATGTTGATGTCTGGCATTCCAGTTCCTCTACAGCATCAAGTGGAATGCGGATCATGCGGCCGACTCGGAAGCCCCGTAAATCCCCGCGCTTGACCATCTGGCGTATCGTTTCGGATGAACACTGCCAGCGATCTGCCAGTAGTTCCGGAGTGAATGGTCGCGTGTCCGTCATGCGGCGTCGCCGCCGTCGGGAGAGGTGATGTGAAAGAGGGGCTGTGACCCGCGCAGGTGCGCCAGCATCGACGTGGTGCGCGCAGACGGCGTGATCATTGCGGGGCCCGCCGAGGGGTGGCCTGCTTCGACCCGCGCCAGGCGCTCAACCGTGATGGGGTGGCCTTGCAACTCCTTCAACTGGAGCCAGGCATCGGTGATCAGGGCGGGGTGCCCTAGGTAGTTTCCTGCGTGAAGAACGCGACTACGGGCGGTGAGGACGTGAGCGTTGGACATCGTGTTTCCTCCATCATGGGATGGGACGAAACATTGCACGCTATGGCGTGCGCGTCAACGTAGTGAACGCAATGGCGTGCGGTTGCGGTTTCCGAGTGGATGACGAATCGCCGCAAGGCGGAAGCGCTGACGGGCGTGGCGATGCTCGCGGGCCTCTCTGGGCCAAGTCTCAAGTGCGGGCGAGGCTGGTCACGATAAATGCCGGGGGACGCGGGCCTCCCGCATCCGCTTGGTAGGGAGCAGCCCTCCGAAATAGCGGGGGCGCATTGGCTTGACCCTGCGTGCCCGAGCCGCCTAACGTGAACGGAACACGAACGGTGGGTGCTCTATGGACGACGAAATTGCTGAGATGATCAGCTTGTGGAGAAGTCTCGATTCTGCCCGCCGCGAGATCTTTCTTCAGGAAATGAGGGCGTTGCGAGCCGACGCAGAATGGAGAGCGCGTCTCGACGAGCGTCGCTATCCAGCGCAGAAACCGTGGCCAGGAACTCTAGGTCATCGCTGCCCAACCTTAGTCCAGTGATAACGTATATTGCGGCACTTGGGCCTAGCGCATTGAAGAGCCTCGCGAGCTGACTCGCACGCGGGTCTTTCCGCTCTTTGAGGAGTTGCTGAACGAAGTTCGGGCCGCATTTTGCGGCCTCGCTTATCTGGCGGTAGCTGCGACCGTCGGCCAGTATCAGCTCTTCAAGCCTATGAAACCAATCGTCTTTCATGTCACGCAGGCTAGCACGCGTTAGCGTGTGTTGCGTGAACGTTATGGCGTGCATTGACTTGAACGCCAAAGCGTGCATCTTGGTGCCCCATGAACACGTTGTTGCCAGAAATCGAGAAGTTTGCAGCCGACACCGGTCTTTCCGACCATCGGGTCGGGATCCTCTTGGCGGGCAACGGTCGGCTCCTGCCGAGATTGCGGAACGGGGGACGGATTTGGCCGGACACGGCTGCGAAAGTTCTCGAGAACCTTCAGCGTCAGCGGGGGCTCAGGTCGCCGTCTGGCGCAGAGGCAGAGCGAGACGCCGCATGAGATCTCTCGCTCTTGGTGCGCCGTTCGGTTCTGCCTCTCTCGTCCGTTCTCTAAATATCCCATGCCGGCAATTTGCGGCGTGCCCACTAAAACCCCAAGGAAAAGGCGTTTCTGATGCAGCCTAAAGTCGCCGCGCAGATGTTCAGGAATCTGGTGTCTCAGTCAGGTGGCAAAGAGGCCGCGGCTGCGACGATCGCCTCGGCGGTTGGCCACTCGATTAGTCTCGGGTCTCTGTCCAGGATCGAGAATGGCAATGCGGAAGTGCCGCTGCTCTGGGCCTGGGCGCTGATGGACGCAACGCACAACCCCTGTTTCGACGCCTACCGCGGACAGATCGGGACACCAACCGGCGACGCCTGTCCCTACGAACTCATCGGGGAGACCTCGCGCGAGCACGGCGAGTCCCTGGAGGCCAGTCTCCGTGCGGCGCGGTCCGAGACTGCGCAGGACTGGGCGCAGGCCGCCGTCGAACATCGCGAGGCAGCGGACAAGCATGCCGCCATGGCCGCGCTCTGCGAGGCACGCTCGACCGGGCCGGTGCCCTTGCGGGGACAGGGCGGATGAGCGCGCGCGAGGACCTCCTCGGCCGCCCCCCGAAGATGCGCCGGCTCACGGCGCGCGATCGGGATGCGGCTGCGCCCCTAGCCCGCGAAGTGCAAGGTGACCGGACCATCGTACATGTGCCCCGCCGCGCGATCGTCAGCGGGGAATTCAGCCGCTGCCCGGTCACGCTTCCCATCGCGCCGTGGGAAGGCCCAGCGTGACCCGGCCATGCAAGATCCTTCGCGGGCCCCTCCGCACCAAGCCCCCGGGGAGGGGTAGTGCACAGGACCTCCCAGCCCTCCTGACCGGCGGGGGCCTCGTCGACGTAGCCGGTCACCGCTCACGGGTGCCAACCCGGAGGGCAGCATGAGGGCCGCGCCGCTGACGATTGCACGCCGCCGCGTGCTGCCCTTCGGCCACCTGTGGCTAGAGCTGGTCACCACGGAGTGCGGTGCCCGGAGGTGGGCGCTGCGGGTCAGCGACCTGTCGGCCGACGCGCCGGGCCCGGCAGGGCCGCCGATCGCCTCCGGGGCGGTCGATGATGAACTCCGCCATGACCTCGTGGGCCTCGGCCCCGCGGTCGAGACGTTTCTGAGCGAGGTTGGATGATGAGAGAGGCACATGAGCTGGCCGACTTGGCGGATTTCGATCCCCGCAAGCCCGAACTGGAGGCGGCGGTCGGACCCGGCCGGCGCATGCTGGGGGTCGCGGAATGGGATCGGGCGCGGTTCGAGATGCTGCAAATGGCCCGCTCCGATGTGACGCTGAAGCTCTTCCCGATGGTCCTGCTGCACGCGCTCGCCTTCGACTACACCCGGCGCAAGACCCTTCGCTGCACGCCCTCGTTCCGGCAGCTCGGCGCAAAGTTCGACAAGTCGGACGACACGGTCAAGCGGGCGGTGAAAGACTTGGTCAAGGGGGAGTGGATCGTTCACGTTCCGGGCGAGCACCGGGGCACCAGCAGCAGCTTCGGGTTCCTGGTGAGCACCCGGTTGGTCCGCGTCTGGGGCCGGCGCCAGCTTCCGGTCTACGGGCCGGAAAGGGGGGCAGACATGCTAGCCTTTAGCGGTGCGAAAGGGGGGCATCCATGCGGCCCTGAGGGCGGCGAAAGGGGTGCAAATTTGCGCCGAAAGGGGGGCAAAACTGCCGCGCCCTATAATAAGGATAAACCATGGAAGAACCATGAAGCGCATGCGGGTGCGCGAGAGCCTTCCGACAACCCCATGGTCGTCGATGCTGCAGTGCGTGCTGTCGCCGCCTTCCGGGATGGCCGCGCAAGCGCCATCGCCGATGAGCAGCCATGGGTTCGGGATCACATCATCGCAGCGGACCTGCTCACGCCGGAAGAGCGTGCGGCAGCCGGGCTGAGCTGAGAAGGGGGCAGGCCATGACCGACGAGCAGACCATCACCGAAACCGCCCGGGGCCGGGTTCGCAGGCTCCTGATCGAACCGGCGCAGGAGCGCGGCATGCGGTTCAGGAAAGGCACCTCGATCGAGGAGCAGCGCAAGCGGATCGAGCAAATTTGCGACGGGGTGTCCTACCTCGCTGACGAGGCGCTTGCCGCGCTGGTCGATTGGCTGCTGGCTCATGGCGACGGGACGGATCGCAGCTTCTGGCCGCCGCTGATCGGGATCATCTCGACGGCCGAGGCCTACCAGCCGCGCCCGCTGGAGGAGGTTCCCGGCGTGGCGAGCTGGTTCGGGTCGATCGAGGGGCCCCGGGCGCTCGCCGACGGCTGCCTCGTGGCTGAGTTTCTCTGGTGGCAGAAGTACAAGCGCCCGCCGCTGAGCAAGATGGACCGTCAGCGGATCGTCAGCCGCGCCGAGGGGCTGGGCCGTGAGGTCGAGCTGACGCAGGACAAGCTGGCGCGCGGCGTGGAGCCGGGGGCCGATGCGCGGGAGAAGCTGCGCTGGTATCGCGAGCTTGAGGGGCGCGCTAAGGCGCTTGTCCAGGCAGGGATCGCCAAGCGGGCAGAGCGGGAGGACGCGGCATGAGCGCACTCCGCAAGGACGAGGTGATCTACGTCTCCCGCCTCGGGACGGCGCAGGTGGGCCGGCTGCCGCTGGCGGCCAACGAGGCGACGGCTGCCTCGATCGCGGCCGTGCTGGCCGCCGCGGCACCGCCCGACGGCGTCTGTCCGGCCATGCCGGTGGCCCCGGCGCGGGGCCCGATGATGGCCTTCATGCCGCGCCACGCCGAGATGACCCCCGCCGGGCCCCGGGTGCGGCGCGATGGCTGGGTGGATCCCGAGAGCGGGGTCATGTTCAGGGCAGCGCGGGTGGCCGATGCGTTCGACGTGATGACGCGGCAGGCCCACAATCGGCACCGCGCGCTGGTGGAAAAGGCAGAGAAGACCGGGCAGCCGGTGCCTGTCTTCCAGCCGCCGTTCACGGTCGGGCAGGTCGAGGTGGGCCGCGAGTACGCCGCGCTGGTGGAGCGCTGCGCCTCCTCGGGTGTGAAGTGCTCCTCGCTGGAGGCGCTGCACGTCTCGGGCAATGGCGGCGGTAACCGCGAGGTGGCCATGCTGCGGGACTTTCAGCGGCTCCGTGTCTTCGAGCGCCGGATCGGTGGCGGGCTGGCCAAAGCCGTGCGCCGCATCCTGCCGGGTGGGGCAGAGAAGCGAAAGGCGATCTTCGACCAGGCACTGGTGGATCAGGTCTGCGTTGGGGGGATGACGATCAGCGAGGTGCTGCGGGCGCATGGGTGGGCGGTGGACCAGAGTAGCGTTCAGCGTTGCCGAAAAGCACTTCAGGAGACGCTGGAGCGTATGCAGGGGCAGGGGGTGGCTCGCATATCGATTTGATCGATGTTCGCTCAAGGGGGCATGGGTCGCGTTGGGTCGTTTTCGCTTACGTTCGGCGGTACCTTTGCGCCCGGACGTCGAACGCGCCTTACCGCCGGCACTTCCGACGCACCTGAAGGTGCTGGCAGAGGCGCGGACGACCAACGCCGCCGGGTGACGCGAGGGTATAATTCTATTGACCCGAAGCGCAACCTTGTCGTCTAACTCTGGGGCGGCTGTGCGGGGGGGTACGGTTTTTCACGCGTTTTGACACCCTCCTTCCGGCTCGCCATCCCCCGGGCCGGATGCGGGAGAGGCGTGCTCGCGGCGGTCGCCCCGCCGGTGTTCTATTTCTGTCCGACGGGAAGGAATCCGCCAGTGCCCGCAGGGCCCGGCTGTCCAGGACGACAGGTGTATTATGTCCCAATCCATTTATTTCGATGAACGTTATGACGGCACGACCTTTGCCCTCGGCTCTCCGGTGGACCAACCCAGTGTCACCCATACATTCTCAAATGGCGAAGTCGCCGTCGCCCGTATCAGCACCGTCGGGACGTCGCGCCAGCTGACCTACACGCTCTACGATGCGAACGGGGACATGATCGGGCAACCGCGCTTGCTGGCCGCCGTGCCAGCAGACGACAACGGGCTTTTCGAGCCACGTATTGTCGCGCGGGACGACGGCACCGCTGTGCTGCAGTTCAACATCGTCACAGGCGCCGATTACTACCGCCTGGCCGAGATGACCGCCTATGACGTCGAAACCACGCTGCGCGTTGTCTCTCTGGATGCGACGGGGCAACTGGCGGGAACGCGGGACCTGATGACTTTCTCGGAGCAGATGCCCGAGGCGCATGTCACTGCGCTTTCCGACGGTGGGTTCATGGTGGTCTACACCGGGCCGGTCATGCCGACCGAATACGTCAGCGGCGGCGGGTATACGGTTGGCCGTGTTCCCGACCCGGATACGCTGGTGCAGCGCTTCGCGGCGGACGGTACGCCGATCGGTGAACCTGCCGTCTGGGAGAACGATGGCGTTGCCGTGCTGGACCGGGACATCGGCTACATCGGCAGCGGCGTCCCGCAGGCGGTGGACCATATCCAGATTGTCGAGGGAGCGGATGGCACCGCGCTGGCGGTCTACCCGCGGCCCTGGGACCAGATGACGGGCAATCTCGACGAACTTTCGTCCCTGACGGTCCGCGCGATCCATGCGGATGGCTCCTCGGGGCCGGAGCAGGTGGTGTTCGAAAGCGCCTATTCCGAGCCCTACTCAGGCGGAAACTCCCGCGACGGCGAATTGGACGAGGCCGTGGTGCTGGCGGACCCGAACGGGGGCTTTGTCGTGCTGCATGGCGTGGGCATCCACGACGAGACGATCAGCGGGCAGTCGACCCGTGCGACCTCGATCCGGATGCAGCGGCTGGATGCCTCGGGCGCCAACGTGGGCGACCCGGTCGAGGTCGGGCGGATCGCAGGGGCCTATGTCGGCTGGTTCACCATCAACGATAGCGTGATCCACGCCGATGGCAGCATCACGCTCGTCGCCTCAGCGCTGGGGATCACGACGATCTACAGCATTTCTGCTGCTGGGACCCAGACGGAAGAAACCGTGCTGGAGGCGCTCCCGGAGAGCGGTGTGAATGCCTCGATCACGGATTTCGAGATGCGCGAGGACGGTGGCTTCGTCGTGCTGTGGAGTGGCAGCCGACCGGACGACGGCACGACGCCGGAGGAGGACGTCCTGCTGTTGTCCACCCATGACGCCACCGGCCGGCTGGAAAGCCCGCCCCTGCTTCTGGCGGATCACAGGTCGCTCTCTGGCAGGCTCAGCCTCGGCCCCGGCGGGCTGGTGACGGTGCTCACCCAACACGCGGGCGAAGCGGATGCGCCCTATATCGGGTACTACAACGACGGCATCGGCCTGCGCCTGCTCACTCCTACGGCCCTGACTGCGGGCGATGACACCGTTACGCTGACCGAGGCCGGGAGCCTCGACGGTCTGGGCGGGAATGACCGGCTGGAGGGCAGCGCCGACACCGACCGGCTGATTGGCGGCGCGGGCAACGATCACCTGGATGGCGCGGAGGGCGATGACCACCTGCAACCGGGCACGGGCGATGACACGGTCATTGGAGGCGCGGGTGAGGATCGGGTCTACTGGCTGGGTGTCGCGGACGACTACACTGCGGTCGCGCTGACCGAGGAGGAGACCCCCGAGCAGCTGCGCGGCATGGGGACGGTCGTCGCGGTCACCGGGCGCGGCGACCGGACAGAGGACGGGCGCAACCTGCTGGTGGGTGTCGAGACGCTGGTCTTTGCCGACGGGACCATGACGCCAGAGGCGCTTGTCATCCGGACGCTGCGCGAGCAAGGCGCCTATGACCTGGTGATCGAGGGCGATGATTTGCTCGACGATACGCTCGAAGGCGGGCCCGGCGATGATCTGATCAGCGGGCTGGGCGGGGCGGACAGCCTCACGGGGCAGGTCGGCGATGATACGCTCGTCGGCGGTGCGGGCGATGACACCCTGACCGGCGGCGACGGGACCGATGTGCTGGAAGGGGGCGCAGGCCAGGATGTCGCCGTCTTCACCGGCAACTGGTGGGATTATGATTTCTACCTGACCGGATTGGATCGTTTCACGGGTGCCTACCCGGAGCTGCCCGAAGGTGTCACCCGGACCGATCAGGCGGTGGTCATCGTGGCCCGCGATGCGGCGCAGGGCGATGACGGGGCCGACTTCCTCTATGACATCGAGCATCTGCGCTTTGCCAACCGCAGCGCCACGCTCTACGACATCCTGCTGGACGCGGGCACCTATGATCAGTGGTTCAATGGCTCCTACGGGGCCGAAACGATCCTGGGCGGGATCGGTCACGACAGCATCGACGCGCGTGCCGGCGATGACGTCGTCTATGGCGGGCCGGGCGACGACACGATCGACGGCGATTTCGGGAACGACCTGCTCCATGGCGGGATCGGGAACGACCGTCTCGACGGTGACTTCGGAGACGACACCCTCGAGGGCGGCGCCGGCGATGACGAGCTCTGGGCCGGGGGCGGTGACGGGGGGGACGTGCTGCGCGGCGGAGACGGCAACGACACCCTGCGTGGCTCGTGGGGTGATACCGTCATGGAAGGCGGCAACGGGGATGACCGGCTGACCGGAGGACGGGACCGCGATTGGGGCCGCGGCGATGCCGGGAACGATACGCTCGACGGCGAGGGCGGCGACGACACGATGGACGGCGGCGCGGGGGATGACTTCGTCCGGGGTGGCGATGGCAACGACCTGGTATTCGGCCGCGACGGCAACGATACGCTCAACGGGGGCAATGGCACCGACACCCTGAGCGGCGGCGCAGGGGATGACATCCTGGTCGGCGGCGCAGGCTCTGGCGACCTGCGCGACGTGATCCTGGGTGGGGACGGTCATGACCGGCTCATCGGTGGGTACGGCAACGATGAACTGCGCGGCGATGCCGGGAATGACACGCTCGACGGCGACGAGGGCGCGGATACGCTGATTGGCGGTGCCGGCAACGACCGGCTGTCGGGCGGAAGCTATGGCGATGCGCTCTTCGGCGGCGACGGCATGGATTTCCTGAATGGTGGTTTCGGCTCGGACCGGCTCAACGGCGGCACGGGCGCGGACAGTTTCTTCCACATCGGGGCCGCGGGCCATGGCTCGGACTGGATCCAGGACTACGCCGCCGCCGAAGGCGACGTGCTGGTCTACGGTGGTGCGGCAACGGTTGACCAGTTCCAGGTCAATATCGCCCGGACCGCAGGCGCAGGCAGCGCCGGTGTGGACGAGGCCTTCGTGATCTACAGGCCCACCGGCCAGATCCTCTGGGCCCTGGTTGATGGCGGAGCGCAGGATGAGATTAACCTTCAGATCTCGGGTCAGGTGTTTGACCTGGTCTGACGTCTCCTTCAGCCTCTTGCACCCGAGGCGAACGGGCTGCCTCATCAGAAGCGGGCCGATCCCCAACGCGGCACTTGATGATCGAAGTCTATCTTGGTGCCGCTCAACACAAAGCGCCCCAGACCAGACGACTGCTAGTGTTTCAGGCGGATAAAGTAGCCATTTCGCAGTGAAATGTTCGGAACCCGCCCTTCGTGTCGATGCAAGTCGTCAGGCTCAACTGTGCAGGTCCTCCCTCCCACAGATATGCGACTAGCCCTCTCTTATGCTATGGTCGGGTCGTCGCTCAGAGGAGAGGGCGACGGAAGGAGGACCCATGCAACAGATGAACATCGCCCAACAGGCGTCCGCGCTGCTGCGCGCCCATGGCGCTGCAGCCGAAGCGGAGGCTGCTGCGCGCATCCGGGCTTGCGAAGCCGGGAGCCGGGAAGACGAGGCGGAGGACTGGCGTAAAATCCAGCGCGTTATCAGAGAGCTGCGGCAGTGATCGCTGCGGGACATAAATTTGCCCCTTGACGCTTAGCCTAACCAGATCCTACCCATAGGGCATCATCACCTATTGCGCCCGGAGCTGACCATCAGTTGCCGGGCGCTTTCACGCCCGGCCTCTGGCTGGCGCAACTTCAGGACATCTCATGGGACGACTTTCCGGTCGTGGCGTCGACGGACGCCTCGTGCGTCAACCTGCGCGCCTGGCTGTTCCGGTCACGGAAGCCGAACGCTCCCAGCAGCGGGCCGCGATCATGCCGGGCCGCGCGCTCTACAACACCAAGCGATGGAAGCAGCTGCGCCTCGAGGTCCTCCGGCGCGACGGCTTCACCTGCCAGCAGACCGGCGTCCGGCTGACCGGCAAGGCGCCTGCGCCGAACAGCCCGGTGGTCGATCACATCCGCCCGCACCGCGGCGACGCGGCGCTCTTCTTCGATCCGGCGAACCTGCAGTCGGTCAGCAAGGCCTGGCACGACAGCGAGAAGCAGCGGCAGGAGAAGGCCGGCTGGCTCTCGGACGGGCTCTGACCTTGCGACGGCGGGGGGCGGGTCCAAACTTCACAACCCTCGGGCCGGAAGCCCCGTGCCCCCCTCACTCGGAGAATTTTTTCTGTGGCCCGCGATTTTGACCTGCTCGGCGATCCGATCCCGGCGAACCACGGCAAGCCGGGGGCGAACGGGCATACGCCCAACGCAAAAACCTTGAACAAAGTCAGGATGTTGCACGTGGCCGGCGTGCCGAAGAAGGAGATCGCGGAGGAGCTGGGGATCAGCCAACCCACTCTGAACAAGCATTATTTTCAGAATGGTCGGCTGAACCTGAAGGACGCGCGGGCGGCAGCGCGCAAGCAGGCGCGGGCCAAGATCCTGCTCCGGCTCGACGAGGCGGCAGATGCGGGCAACGTCTCGGCCATGAAGGCGATCAAGGCGATCCTCGACGAGGAAGACATGGCGGAACTCGCGCGCCGGGCAGCCGGCGACGATGCCCCGAAGCGCAAGGAAGCGCCGCTGCCAAAGGGTAAGAAAGAGCAGCTCACAGCCGAGGCCGCCGCCGCGATCGAGGACGATGACCTGCTGAACCCGGAGCGGTTCCATTGATCACCCCGGTCGCGGTGCCGCTGTCCTGGTCGACGGCCGTGCCGGATTGGAAGGATCGCATCAGCACGCGGGGCTCGCTCTTCCCCGAGCTGCCGCTCCACGACGCTTACGCCGAGAAGGCGCTGACGATCTTCAAGGGGCTGCGCTGTCCCGACCTGGACGGCTTCCCCGAGTATGGGGCGGTCTGCGATGACTGGGTCTTCGACCTGGTGCGGGTGATCTTCGGGAGCTACGACCCGGAGGTAAAGAAGCGCTACCTGCGCGAGTTCTTCGTGATGATCCCGAAGAAGAACGGGAAGACGGCCATCGCCGCGGCCATCATCGTGACCGCCTGCATCCTGAACATGAGCCCTGAGGCCCAGTTCATTCTGATCGCCCCCTCGATCGAACTGGCGCGCGGGGCGTTTGATCGCGCGCTGCGAGGTCTGCGTGGCGGGGATCGACGGCGGTGGCATGGATGACCTGCTGGGGCTGACGGTGGTCGGGCGCGAGCGCAAGACGCGCGGCTGGCTGACCTGGTCGAAGGCCTGGGTCCACAAGATCGCCCTGGAGCGCCGCAAGAGCATCGCACCGATGCTCGAGGACCTGGAGGCGGCGGGCGAGCTGGTGATCTGCAAGCACCCGACGCAGGACGTGGATGAGCTCGTCTCCCTGGTGGGCAGCCTGCACCGCGCGGGCGTGCTGCCGAAGAAGGCGGGCGTCGGGCTCGATCCCGAGGGGGTGGCGGCGATCGTCGATGCGCTGGAGCTCGACGGCATCCCGACCGAGATGCTGGTGCCGGTAAGCCAGGGCTATCGCCTGAACGGGGCGATCAAGGGCGCCGAGCGCAAGCTCTTCGACGGCTCGCTTCGCGTGAAGCCCGCGAGACCGAGGTGCAGCATCTCGTCGATCGCGGTGTCCTGGCCAAGGCGGAGCCCGAGCCCCGGAACAAGGCCGTGAAGGCCCCCCGCACCAAGGCCTCCACGTGAGCGGCCCTCTTATCCGGCGGGAGCCGCCCGAGGGGCAGGCCGTCAACCTTGACGAGCTCAAGGCGGCCCTGCGGATCGAGGGTAGTCATGACGACGCGCGCCTCGCGCAGCTGATCCGATCGGAGACCGCGCGCTACGAGGATTTTACGGGGCGGTTCATGCTGCCGACTGAGCTGCGGCTGACGCTCGATCGCTGGTGCGCGACCGTGCGCCTGCCGGCCGTGCCGCTGCGCGCGGTCGCCGAAGTCTCCTACCTCGATCCGGAGCACGCGGAGCGGGTGCTTTCCGCGCAGGCCTGGTACCTGACCGAGGCGGTGCCCTTCTGGTCGATTGGCTTCGAGCTCTGGGCCGCAATGCCCGGGCTCTCGGACAGGCCCGCACCGGTGCGGGTGGATTTCTCGGCGGGCCAGGATGCGCCGGGCGGGGAGGCGACCTCGCTGCTCGCCCCGCGCGCGGATGACCAGAGCGCGATCATCCACATGGTCGGCGTGGCCTATGACCAGGGCCAGCCGATGCCCATGGCCGAGATGCGCCGGATCTTCGGCCACCGCCGGGTCGCGGGATGGTGAGCCCGCGCCGCGCCTCGGCGCTCCAGGGATCAATCCAGGTGCGGCGGCGCACGGCCTCAGATGACGGCTTCACCTCGGCCGCGGGCGACTTCGCCGATCTCGGCACCCCGGTGCGGGCCGAGCGCACGGACCTGTCGGATGCGGAGCGCTGGCGGGCGGGCGAAGTGGCGGCCTCCGTCATGGCACGCTTCCTGGTCCGCTGGTCCCCCTTCACGGCCTCGATCACGCCAAAGGACCGGCTGATCAGCGAGGGGCAGGATTTCGCGATCGTGGGGCTGAAGGAGGTCGCCCGGCGCCAGTGGATCGAGATCACCGGCAGCGCGCGGGCGGACCTGTGAGTGGGCGCGTTTCGCTGCAGGGGTTTGCCGAGCTGGAGGCGCAACTGGAGAAGATGACCAGGGCCACCGGACGGGCGGCGCTGCGCCGGGCCGGGATCAGCGCGCTCGAGCCCATGGCGCGCCTCGCCCGAAGCCTCGCGCCTGAGGAGACCGGCGCGCTGATCGAGAGCGTCGAGGTCTCCCGGAGCCTATCAGCGGAGCGCCGGACGGCGAGATCGCGCTGCCCGCCTATGATGAAGAGGAGCCCCAGGCATGACCGGCAACATCGACTTTTCTCAAGTCATCACCGCCGAGGACAAGGCGGCAGAGGTGCAGGCCGGTCGCAAGGCCGCCCTCTACGCCGAGCGCGAGCGCCGGCTCGAGGCCGGCACGACGCTGGGGCTGTCCTTCGGGGCGGTGCCGGTGCGCGGCCGGCCCTTCGATCAGACGGTGATGCTGGGGATCATGCAGAAGGCAATGGCGCTGCAGGCCTCGGCCTCGTCCGACACGCTGACCTTCCGCGACGACGCGAACACGATCCACCAGCTGACGGCGGCGCAGGCGATCGAGCTGGCCTCCGCTGGTGTGGCCTGGGTCGAGGCCGTCATGGCGGCCAGCTGGACGATGGTCGACGGGGGCACGATTCCCGAGGACTTCGCAGCTGACGGCCGGTGGCCTGCATGAGCCAGTACACCGGCGCGAAGAGCTGGTGTCTCCCCCTTGGGCGGGGCCTCTATCTGACCACTGAGCCGCTCGTCTGGCACGTCGGCAAGCTCGACAGCGGGTGCGCCGTCATGGTGCCGTGGGGCTTCCAGTTCGACGTGACGATCCCGCGCCTCTGGTGCTGGCTCTTCGATCCCAACGCGCCCGAATATCTCAAGGCGGCTGCTCTCCACGATTGGCTCCTCGATGAGGGATGGGACCGGCTCAGTGCCGGGGCTGTCTTCCACACTGCCCTGAAAGCAGACGGCGTGACCGTCTGGCGGCGACTGGTCATGTGGCTGGCTGTCTCGCTCTACCACTACAACTGACGGAGGTCCCTGTGACCAAGGAAGACTTGCTGCCGCGCACCCGCACGGTGATCGGACTGCTGCGCGACCTATTCTGGATTGTGACTGTGGTCACGCCGCTCATGCTGCTGATGCTCGCCGGGCTCTATGCCGTGAACCGGGACTGGATCGTCGCCACGGTGCGCGAGGAGCTGGGCTTCGAGCGGCTGGCGACCGAAGGGGCGGTGCAGAAGCTCGCAGAGCAGGTAGAGGGGCTGGCGCAGGACGTGCGCCGAGCCACCGGCGAGGATCGAGTGATCCGCCAGCCGCAGGGGCTCTCCTACGTCGAAGAGCCGGTGCGGGCGGGCGAGAACGTGGTGCTCTGGCTGACGGTGGCCCGGACCCGCCTGGGCAAGGATTGCCGCCTCGTTGACTGGACGCCGCTCTTCACGGATGCGCGCAACGTGCCCCTCGCAGGGTCACGCATGATCAAGGGCGGCGTGCGCCGCCAGATCGGGGACAGTTTCGAGAAGCTCCGCATCGAGATCGTGCCGCCGGCTGATCTCTTCCCGGGGCGGATCGAGCTTTACCTGGTCCTGGACTACGAGTGCGGTGGCAAGCGCGTGCCTGATCGGACCGACGTGGTGCCGTATCAGCTATTGCCGGGATGAGCGCGTAAGCGGCGCGTCTTTCTGAAATTCACACCTAAGCAACGAGGACCATGCCATGGACCTGAATCTCGGGCGCACGCGCCTGATCCTTGACGTATGCGCGACGCACGGCCTCACGCTGCCGCAGGCGGCCTATCTCCTAGCGACCGCCTGCTGGGAAACGGCCCACACCATGCAGCCGGTTCGGGAGGCCTATTGGCTCTCCGAAGAGTGGCGGGCGCGCAACCTTCGTTACTACCCATGGTACGGGCGCGGCTTCGTCCAACTGACCTGGCAGGTGAACTACGCGCGGGCGCAGAACGCGCTCGGCCGTGACCTGACCACGAATCCGGATGTCGTGATGGAGCCGGACGTTTCGGCCGAGATCCTCTGGCGCGGCTGCATGGCGGGCTGGTTCACCGGCCGAAAGCTCACCGACTACGTGCGCGACGGGTACATCGATTTTCTCGGAGCCCGCAGGGTCGTCAACGGCACGGACCGGGCGGCGGAGATCGCCGACCTCGCCGTGAAGTATCAGGCCGCGCTGACGGCCGACAAATGGGGGCAGGGGGCACAAGCCAGCCCGCCCGCAGCCAACACCTCACGCAACCCTCTGGCGGCGCTCTTCGCGGCTCTGCTAGCCTTCTTCGGAGTAAAACAATGACCTATGCCCCCATCGCCCGCATCATCCTGCGGTACCTCGTCGGCGCCCTTCTCGGGTATGCCGGGTTCGAAACTCTCGGGCCTGTGCTCGCTGCTGATCCTGACATCGTTGCAGGTCTGGCGATCCTCATCGGGGTCGTCGTGGAGCGCGTCTATGCGCTGGCCAAGCGGAATGGGTGGGCCACGTGACCGCCCGGGCGCTGGCCGTCCTGGCTTCCGCGCTGACGGTGGTCGCGCTCCTGGCCGGTGTCTACTGGCTCGGGGCGCACAACGCGCGCCGAGCGGCCAAGGTCGGGGCCCTGGAGGACTTCATCACCACCACGGAAAGGATGAACGATGAAGATGCTGATCTGTCTGACGCTGCTGCTGTCCGCCGCCGGCTGTGTGAAGCAGCAGGTCTCGATCCCTGCCCTGTGCTCGGGGACGATGGATGAGCGGCGTGATCATGCGCGTGCGCTGATCGAGGATGGTGGGCCGAGGTCTGCCGCCACGGGGGCGGCGTTGCTGGGAAAAATGAGGAGGGGGTGCGCGGAACAGCAACGACCCGCCCAGGTGGCCGAGGCGGGCGCTGCTGATGTCGGGTCTCCGACGGTTTCTAGATTGTGATTCTATGGTAGATCGCGGCCCACGGCTGGTGGTCTTGCTAGGAGTAGCATGTTGTCCAGTATCGGCGCGAAGGGCGGGCAGCAGACCCTCCCTGCGCTATTGACCAAAGGCAGCTGTGCGCAGGAAGCGGTTATCCCCCGGTCAAGTCTACGCACACATCTCGCGGACTTCATCGCAACCTACGAATTCGCCCGGCGCCTCAAGACGCTAGGCGGCCTCACGCCCTACGAATACATCTGCAAGATCTGGTCCTCAGAGCCTGATCGACTCATCCTCGACCCAATCCACCAGATGCCGGGACTGAACAACTAGTCCGGGCTTAGTTGGAGTGTAGCCCTGGCCTGCACGAGATCGCAGGTTGCCTTCAAAGGGCTATATGGTCCAGCATCACTGCAAACTGATAATTTAAGACATCGATTAGGCTGGATCGCCCGGAAAGGACTCCTGCACCGTGTACGAAGGACTGCCAGAAAGCGCCCTCGATGCCGATATACTCTTCAATCCGCCTCCGTGGGGCGACCTTGTGGAAACCCAAAGCGATCTGTTCCAGCCAAGCGTACTGAAAGACATTTCGGATCGTCTACGGATGGAGTTCCACCGCGGGCACGCCCCTAACAGGGACATGCCGGAAATTCCGCGCAAGTATTGGTCAACCGAGCTTTTGGATAGGTATCGCGACAGAACAATCGGTTACGACCTGCCGTGCCTGTTGTCGGCCAAACGCCCTGCCCGGGGACGGATCATGCTGTGCGCTCAGGACCCTAAGCGTGACGGGACAGACGCCAAGGTAACGGTTGGTACCTTCTTCGGGATAGACAGTGACTATCACCGTGCACGGCGTCACTGGGGGATGATGTGGAAGCTGATCCGCCGTTGTGTACTGGCTGGCTATGATGTGTGGGTCACTGACGCGATCAAAGTCTACGCTGGTAGGAACGTACTTCGTCGCGACCCAGAACTTCGCGAACTATGCTTTTCCGTTATCGCGGAAGAGGTTGAGGCCTTTAACCCTGATACAATTCTGGCGATTGGCAACGACGCGAGAGACGCGCTCAAGCGCGCCGGCACCTCTAAGCCGATAACTCATGTGGTCCATCCAACAGCTCGCGGTCTACGTGGTCCTTTCGATCAGCGTCTCGAGATCTACTGGCAGGCCCTTGGCGGGGATAACCTTAATATCTGAACTAGGTTCGACAGAAGGACTGCTGGTGGTTGCGGGACAGGGGCTAACCGCAACTAGGAGCGCAGAACTGTCGAACGCGCTAGGAGCAGCGTGCTGGCATCTGTCGGAACGAAGGGCGGAGAGCGGCCGTTCGCTGCGCAAGTCACGAACGGCAGCATTGCGCAGGTAGTGGACATGACATTCAGGAGGGCGACGCCTCGTCTGACTGGAGTCGCCGGCCCGGAGTGGGCCTTGGTGACAGGCATATAGGATGGCTGGTCCCGGCTAAAAAAGCTGCCCTGCGCCCTCGCACCGCTGGTACGGTAGCACAGGCCCGGAGCCGGCAATCAAGACCATCCTCTCTGGCTCTTCCTCCGGCGTGGTGGCTATTGCAATGCTCCTTCACGCTTACACTGGACATCGGGACGGTCCTGGGCGTGCGTCACGCGGCCTTGTTCGGGTGGAACCGATGCCGAACAGGGCAAGTTCTGAATGGCAACAGCTGCGAAGAGCAAAGTCTTTTCAGACCTCGTTGCGCGGCGGCCCGGAAACATAGCCCTTGCTTTTGCGCCTGAATAGGTGCATACACACAAGTGCAAAGCTTCTTCCTTCGAACATCTGTCTCCTAGCGGCCTCAGTTGATCCTATGTCGACACTGAGCCGGGCCACTGCATCCTGTGGGTGGTATTATATCTAGGAGTTCTCACGATGGCCAAAGGCACCGTGAAATGGTTCAACAGCACTAAAGGCTTCGGCTTCATCGCACCGGAAACCGGTTCGAAGGATATCTTCGTGCACATCTCCGCACTCGAGCGTTCGGGCCTCAGCCAGCTGGCCGACGGCCAGGTTGTGACCTTCGACGTCGAATCTGGCCGCGATGGTCGCGAATCCGCGACCAACCTCGCGCTCGCGTAAGCACGCAGCCAAGATTAAGAAGGGGTGGGGCCGGGCTTCCGGTCCCACCCCTTTTCTATTTCCGCAACGGCAATGCGTTGCAGAAGAAACTATTTATCGGAAAATTTTCACATGATGGAAGTCACTTGGGGGCGTCCGATGACGCTCGTCCTATCCCCGCATGGGGACAAACAGAAATTCTCGACGATTGAACAGGTCGATCACTGGCTTCGCAGGAAGTGGCCCCTGGCGGATCACAAACGCGATGCGGCCATCGCGCTGGTCGACGCAGCCATGAACTGCCTTGTGCCGGTTGCAGAGGCCCGTCGTGCCTTTGTCAGTGCCGCTACCACGGCCGGCTTCCGCGTCGATCGCAAGGAAGGCTGAACGTCGGCAGCGTTCAAATATCCGACGTGGCCGCACCGGGGTGGGCCGCGCAGGACCGCGATCCCGCTCCCGGCGGGGGAGAGCGGTCCTGCGATGCGTTGCGCGCGCAGGGACCGGAACGGGCTGGTGCGGCCGCTTGAGGGGCAGCATCTTTTGTCGAGCGTGCACCCCGAATTGACTCGCAATCCTCCCGGGAAGGCCCATATACATACTCAGGAATGAGGCTTGATGTTAGGCAAGATCATTCCGCGACCAACGGAACATCCCCCGACCTGCGATGTGTTCCGCCCCATCTGCCTCGCCGTTTTGACTATTTTGTGCGCCCGCCCGACGACCGCCGCTTCGCGTGGACGTCTATACTGCGCGCGTGCTTTCGGTTCCGGAAAGGACGCCGCTCGATGAAACGCAACGTCAACGATACCCCTAAGGGCAAAACGGCAGGGCAAACCAAGCCGGCCGCTTCACGGCCTACGAAAGTGGCCGCGAAAGAACCTCGGAATTCGATTTTCGACACGTCTTACGCGCCGGAAGGTGCTGAATTCCGCAAGGCCTGGTCACGGCTTGACCGGCAAAAATAGCTCTGCTGCTGGCGCCCTCCCTCCGGACCTTCGTATAAGATCGGCCAAACCATGTTGAAACAGAACATACGCATCCAACTGGGCTGCGACTTCCGGTTTCTGTTGCCCCAGGCGACGCCGATGATCGCGATGTTGAACGTTCACGCCACGCGAATTCATGACCTTGAGGGACCTGACCTCATCGGTACATGGCCGACAGTCCCGCTCAGTGCCTACCACGACAGTTTCGGCAACTGGTGCGTGCGTCTCGTGGCGCCGACCGGCGAGTTCCGGATCGGCACGCGCACGATCATCTCGGACTGCGGTGCGCTCGAGGTGCAGCCGACAGAAATCGGGGAACAACCGGTCGAAGCCCTGCCGAACGAAGTGATGCAGTTCCTGTTGGGGAGCCGCTATTGCGAAACCGATATCCTGTCGGAAGTGGCCTGGCGTCTCTTCGAGAACACTCCCCGTGGGGGCGCGCGGGTGCAGGCAATTTGCGACTTCGTGCACGATCACATCCGTTTTGACTATGCTAGCGCGCGCGCGACGCGCAGTGCCATCCAAGCTTATGCCGAGGGTAAGGGCGTGTGTCGCGATTATGCGCATCTGGCCATCACCTTTTGCCGCTGCATGAACATTCCCGCGCGTTACTGCACCGGCTATTTGGGTGATATCGGGATCGAACCGCGCCATGAACCGGGCGATTTCTCTGCCTGGATGGAAGTCTGGCTGGATGGCGCCTGGTGGGTGTTCGATCCGAGAAACAACACGCCCCGCATTGGTCGGGTACTCGTTGCGCGCGGCCGCGATGCTTCCGACGTCCCTATGATTCATACCTTCGGGGCAAATCAGCTTGTCGGGTTTGAAGTGGTTTCGGATCAGCTGTCCTGACGCCGTGACCAAGACCCGCCCGGTGTCAGGCGCCTCAGGCGCGCTGCAGGGCACATGCAAACCCGAATGAACCGCCGGGCAGATCGCCCGCCGGAACCAGCCCATCCATAGATGAGAGGAAAGACATATGAGAGACCGCAAGGCCCCGCACGTGAGCGATCATCATCCTACCCAGGACCCCCGAAACGAAACCTTTCCGCGTCTGAGCTGGGGAGATCTGTTGGAGGGCATAGCGCATGACGGTGCTTCGGATGAACGCGACGCCCTGCCAAGGGGCATCCAAGAATAGCACGAATCCGCCCTGTCGGGCGAAGCGTCTTTCGGTGAGACGCCGGAGTGCGGGCAAGTGCGTAATGTAGTTGTCGGCTCTGCTGCAACGCTCACCGGGAGGTGAAGCGGCGAGGGGGATTCCTCGCCGCTTCATTGATTTTGGGCACGGAGCCCTTCGACTGGCTGACGCGCTCCGGGTTTAGTCTGCTGGCGTTTTCAGGCGCGCATGCTGACGGTTAAACAGGCTTCCGCTCTGAGAATTGAACACCCCGGGAAGACGGTTCATCAGTGAGCCATTCCCTGGGCTCGCAATCGCTGAGCGAACCTCCGGACTGCCCTGCACTGCGGACCTTGGCTGGCGAAGAAATGCTGCGCGGTCGCGGAACGTCCGGTCTTGGGGATGTGTGTTGGGGGGATTGGGAGGCGGGCGAACTGCAGCTTTGGGCCGCGAGTGACGCCGGGCGCTGACGTAGACCTTTCGGCGTGTATCTGCTTTCTACGCAAGGTTGCCAAGAGCTCCATCCACAGCAAACCTGCGTCTCGCCAGGCTCAATTCTTGCCTATGATCGAGACATTGCACGATGTCTTGAGGGGATTGCTTACGAGAATCCAATGATACATCTATCATCACGGAGCTTGGAACTTGCGGCAGGTTTGGCGTTGGCCAATCATATAGCTATGCCCGTCGCTCTGGCAGGCGGTGGCGTCATGTGCTGGAACTCTAGATTCCGGGACCTACCAGGCCTCGGGCAATGGCGTGGCGAACGGCCTCTGCCCGGTTTGATACGCCGATCTTCTTGTACAGATGCTTGATATACTGGTTCACGGTATGCTCCGAAATGCCCAGGACATGGGCAATCGTCGTGGTCCGGTCGCCCAGCCCAATCTGTCTCAGAACTTGCTCCTCGCGGGGTGAGAGATGCATTGAAGCCTGAGGTGTGGGACGCGAAATCGGGCCACTCAGCCGATCAACAAAATCCAGCATGTTCCGGATCTTTATGTGAAGTAGTTCGAGGTCGACTGGTTTGGGCAGGTGGTCGTCTGCTCCGGCCTCAAGGGCCTGCAGCCGCGTGTCGCGGTCTGCGAGCGCGGACAGGAATAGGAAGGGAATCCGGTTCGGCAGCATACCCCGGCGTCTCAATTGCATGAGGAAGTCGATCCCGTTCTGGCGCGGCATCACAATATCACACAGGATCAGATCGGGTCGGACGGAGGCCAGTAGTCTTTCGGCGTTCTCCGGTCCGTCGACGGTCAGCACGGCGTACCCGAGACCGGTGAGTTCCTCATGCAGTTCTTCCAGTAGATCGGGATCGTCCTCGATGCAGAGGATCGTATGACGCTTTTGCTCAACCGGCATTGTCAGGCTTGCCTCCGGGATGTGTGTGGGGATGGGGTAAGAAGATCCGAAACTCTGTCCCGTTGCCGAGATCGGAGGTGTAGCTCAGTCGCCCGCCATGCAGCCGCAGGATTTGCCGGCTGAGGTAGAGCCCCAGACCCATTCCCTGGAACACCTGTGCGTTGGGGGCGCGGTAGAACCGATCGAAGATCCGCTCGCCGACATCGCTTGGGATGCCGATGCCGTGATCTCTGACACGGCACTCTACGCCGGCGGTGCACCATAGGGCGCGGACCCGCACAGGCTGCCCCTTGTCGGAATACTTCAGGGCATTCTCGACGACATTGTCCACGACCTGAATCAGCAGATCAGCATCCACGACGACCGGGAGAGGGACGCGGGACAGTTCCACCTGCAGAGCATCGGTCATCTTCGCCCGGTCGATCCGGGTGATTGCCTCTCGCACGACATCGTTGAAATCGACCCGGGTCCGGCGGGCCGCGAAATCCTCTGCGTCGATACGGGCCGCTGCAACGACGGTGGAGAGGATGGTGTTAAGCCGTTCCGCCGCGGCATAGATCTTGGCGAACTTGCGGCGCAGGGCGTCGGGGTCTGACCGGGCGGCGCGCATTTGGCGCTGCGAAATCATGTGGATGGCCGAGACGGGCGTCCGGAATTGATGTGAGACGGCCATGATGAAACTGAAGTAGATTTCCCGCGCACGTCGCTCGACGGCGAGCGAAGCACTCAACTCCTTGTTCCTCTGGGCTACCTGATCTTCGAGCGTGGCATTCAACTCGGCAAGGGCATCTCTCGCGCGTGCCAGGCGCGAGAGGTTTCGAACGAGCGATCCGCTTAGCGCGAACCCGACGAGGCCAGCCCCGATGACCGACAGCAGGAGCCGCCGAAGAGCGATTTTGCGCAGCTCCAGCTGTTCGACCCGGTCGCGCCTCTCCAACAGCATCGTGCGTGTTGCGATCTGGTGGAGGGTATCTGCGAACTCGGGAAGCAGAAGGGGCGTTGCCATCTCCAGCAGGCGTTCCGCCGGTAAGGTCGCAGTGGATGACGTGTCGAACGCTGCGAGTGCAGAGGCCACGTCATCCACGAGCGCGCCAAGCCCGAGGGCGACAAAGTGATCGCGTTGCGGCGCGGCAAGGAGGAGATCAAGCCGGCTTAGGAATACCTCGATTTGTAGATCCAAGGCATCCCCGTCGGCGCCCGACTGCTGCATCCCGGAGAGAATGCGCCACTCCCGTTCCGCCTGTGTCGCGGCCCAAAGGTTTCTTTCACCACGTTCCGACGCAAGCTGGAGGTCCAGCGAAAGAATTTGGATGTAGGAGGAGGCGAATACCGTGCCGAAGAGGCAGATGATCAAGGCGGCAACCAGATGAAGGCGCGAGGTCATTCGGTGATCAGGATCTCGCAGAGTTGCCAGATCCAGCGTTCGTCATAGAGCGCGGACTGCAACTCGCGCCGGTCATCACGTGGATAGATTAGCCACAGTGGCCCCTTGTCCCGGACCCGCATAGGGGTCCCGTCCATCGTTCGAGCGAGGATGATGTCATAGTCCCACGCGTCGCGGGCGGGCATGTCGATGTTGAAATCGTTCAGCGCCAGCATTTCGAGGCGCGTATCGCGGAGGCGGTCAGGGCTGAGGCCCGTTAAGGTGAGGACATCGCGCAGGAGTGGCCCACGGAACACTCGCTTGCCTTCGGTCCAGACCGTATGCGTGGTGATCTCGCGCCATTCCAGCGCGATCAGGTCTGTGTCGGTCAGAACCTGCTGATGCCCGTAAGGATCAGAGACTGTGAGGATACTGGCCTGATTTGCGGACACCATGGCTGCTGATGAAGCGATGCCCGTGGATGCAATCGCTCCGAGCAAGAACCGTCGCCTATGCATTGAGCGCCTCCTCTCGCGTATGGGTGGTGAGGGTCACACATCTATCAAGCCTATGCAATAAGTCTTGGTATTTATCGTGCGTCATGGCCTTGATTGAAGAAATAAAGCTGCGCGGAAGGGGGTCCGCGCAGCAGTTGGGTCAAGAAACTGAGCTTCATCTGTCGAAGCCCAGCCTCTGGGGCTACAGGGCTCTGGCCCTTACGGGAGAGGTGGGATGCCGACTTCGCCTTAGGCCCTGAGCCCCCGGCCACCATCGGCTAAACCGTGGATGGCCGGAATTCCCAAGAATTAGGGGGGTGCCAAACGAGCTGGATTGATCCCGCGCTTTGGTCTCAGTGCTATCGATCTGCGCAATTAAAAGCGCTAGTCTGAGGCAGGCCGATTGGGAGCGTCAGGGAACAAGTACCTTCACGGTGAACCCAACAGTGTCCGCTGGCGCGACGCTGCTATCGTAGAAGTTATGCTCGTAGCTCAAGCCGAACTGAACCGGCGTGCCGTTCAGATAAGCCAGTTTGTTCAGCTGCACGCCTAACGGTAGGCTGACAAATTCCCCCGCGTCCCAGTCATAGGTGAAGGACATGTCGGAGGTGCCTACAGACCACCCGTCTTCAAGTGAAACATTGATGATCGGCTGAATTACCGACAGGTTCACGTGGTCACGCCCTGACGAACCGCCTACGTCGATCAGGTTCTGATTGAACGCCCCCCAAATCCCCCAACTTGCTTGGGCCATGAAGCCAGCGGCCGGGCCAACAGCCCAACGATCTGCGGTAACTGCATCGCTGCCGGTGGGGAGCATAGCGACGGCTCCAATCCCATAGCGGCCCCAACTGCGATCGAATGTTGTCAGGTTGAAGACGGTGATGTCAGAGAAGCCCTTTTTGCCAGACGGAGACTTGGTCAAGTAGGGTAGGGTTAGCCGGAAGATATTGCTGGTTGTCCCCAAAGTGTAAGGAATTGCCATCCGGAACTGGAGCGTGTTTCCTTCGACGTCGTTATTTCTGTGGTAGTTACCAGAATAAAAATCTTGAAGCAGATAGGCGGTGACAGATGCCGTTGGGTCGCTCGCCGCTTGCGATAGGTCTTGACTCGCACTTTGAGCAGAAGCCACGTGCGCAGTGGAAAGGAGTACAATGACAGGAAGTAGAGTGGCATGTCGCATGGTCTGGTTGCCCTTCCGATGGGAGCTTTAGTGCCCGAGCTCATTTTCGCACGAGTGCTCGTTAAAATGAATTCCAAACTGGTGAAAGTATTGGCTTCCGCCAACGATAGGTTGGGTTCTGCTCGCTGTGAAGTGCGCAACGCTGCAAGAGCGACATCGTCCAGTGCGCGCTCGAAGCCTTCTCAACTTGGCCAACTACCGGAAGGCACAGGAGTAAATGTCACTGGCGCGTGACATAATCAACGAGGCGAGCGCACATTGTTGAGCGATTGTAAGATCGCGCGAGTTCGCCTGTCGTCATCGACAGCGTCTGCTAAGGTGTATCGGTCTAACGCGTCGTAGAACGCAATATTTGCCTCGGCTAGCGCTCTCGGAAACATGCAGGCGCCGCTAATAGTGCACGCTGTGCAATCTATCAAATGCGGTTCGCCTTCCATGAGACGAACCATTGCGCCGACATGGATGTCCTCTGGTGGCGAGGCCAACTTTAAGCCTCCAGCGGAGCCTCTGGTGCTTTCAGCCAGACCGCCCGCAACGAGCTTTTGCACCACCTTCATGAGGTTGCTCTGCGACAGGGCGTGAGCCTCAGCGATTTCGGCTATTTTTACGAGGCGCCCGCGATTGACTGCGAGGTAGAGGCAAACTCTCAAGGCATAGTCGGAATACTTTGAAAGTCTCATTAGCTGACCGGCTGTGTGGGTGCGGGAACGTCGTACAAGCAAACCCCAAGTCGTAGTGCGGTTTCAATCAAAGATATTTCGTCGGCCTGCTTGGCTTCAAGCCGGCAGACCGGCCTGACGGTTGTTGTTGGCTACGGGCCGCTTTCTTGCATCCGCCTTAGTATGGCTGCATCGAGACGCTGGCCGGTGCGAAGTAGGAAGCCTGGCGTCGCGCGGCCGACGATCTGACGGCATCGGTTCGGTAGGTGCGGTGGATTCTACGAAGTGGATCCCGGTTCACTGAACCTGCGCGAACCGGGATATCTTTGATAGGCTGGGGAAACTGTCTTTTAAGAAGAGCGCCTTGGACCAAATATCAACAGGTTGGCCGCGCGGCGCTTTGTTTACACCGAAGATGTCGGGAGTTCGAGTCTCTCATCACCCACCAAAATCAATCACTTGGCGATTTCATCGTCGCCTTGTTTCCCAATTTCGGAAATCTGTTTCCCAAAGTCCGGCAGTAAGAGTACCGTTTCGCGGTTCATGTGCTCAACTTCTGCGCGCCTCGCATAGTGGCGCGACATGCGTTCAGAGAGTTGCCCGAGCATCGCCTGGACGCGTTGGATGCCGCCGAAGAGTTCGGGGTTCCGCGCGACCGTATTCGCGATCACTGTGGCGTTGGTCGTGCGCAGACCGTGGAATGTCGGCCTGAACTGGTCATCTGCCAGTTCTTCGAGCTTCGGCGGGCGAAGTTTGAGGCGGATGAGCTCTTTGGTCCAGGAAGCGCCGAAGCCCTCGCTCCAGGGTTTTCCCCGGCTGTTCGTGAGAAGGGGAAGCGCCGGTGCTACGATCTGTGCCTTGCGCCTGGCGGCGCGCTCCTCTTCGACGATTGCGAGAACCACGGGGTGCAGTGGCACCGTGATGTGGGTGCCTGTCTTCCCCTGCTGGATGCTCCACATGCCGTCCCTGATGAGCTATGGCTGAATTTGGGTGATACGGCCTGAGAAGGCGGCGTATCGTGGCGGGTGTCAAAGCCTGCCAGAACCTCCCGAAGGAGCGATACGCCTATGGAAGACGATACCACGATCACCCCGTTTCACCAGCCCGGATCGGTTATCGATCCACTCACCGAGATCGCGCGAGACGGCGCCCGCCAGATGCTTGCCGCGGCGCTGAAGGCAGAGGCTGCGAGCTTTGTCGCGCAGTTTGCTGAGGAGCGCCTGCCCGACGGCCGGCAGCGCGTCGTTCACCACGGAACCGGGCCGGAGCGGTCGATCCAGACCGGCATCGGCCCGATCCCCGTGCAGCGCCAGAAGATCCGCGACCGATCTGCCGATGTGCGGCCGGAGAGCAAGATCCGGTTCAGCTCACGCATCCTGCCGAAATGGGCGCGGCGCTCGCCCAGCCTCGATGCCTTGCTCCCGGTCCTCTACTTGCGGGGCGTCTCGACCGGGGACTTCCAGGAGGCCCTGAGCGCGCTGGTCGGGCCGGATGCGCCGAACCTGTCGCCGGGCGCGATCTCGCGTCTTACCAGCGAGTGGCAGGGCGAGCATGATCGCTGGCAACGTCGCGACCTCTCCGCGCGACGCTATGTCTACGTCTGGGCCGACGGTGTCTACCTCCAGGCCCGAATGGAGCCCCAGGCCGAGTGCATGCTGGTGATGATCGGGGCGACCCCCGAAGGTAAGAAGGAGTTGGTGGGCTTCCAGGTCGGGGTCCGCGAGAGCGCGCAGAGCTGGCGCGAACTGCTGGTGGACCTCCGGAGCCGCGGCCTCTCGGTGCCGCCGGACGCGGCGGTCGGTGACGGCGCGCTCGGGTTCTGGAAGGCGATGGAGGAGATCTTTCCCAGCACGCGCCATCAGCGGTGCTGGACCCACAAAGTGTCCAACGTCCTGAACAAGGTCCCGAAGTCGATGCACCCGGCGGTGAAAGCCGATCTGCGCGAGATCTGGCAGGCCGAGACCCGCGCCGTCGCCGAGACCGCCCTCGACACCTTCACCGAGAAGTATGGCGCCAAATACCACAAGGCCGTCACCTGCCTGGCCAAGGACCGGGAGGCGTTGCTGACGTTCTACGACTTCCCGGCCGATCACTGGGATCATCTGCGCACCTCGAACCCGATCGAGAGCGTGTTCGCCACCGTCCGGCATCGAACGGTCCGCACCAAGGGCGCCCTGTCTCAGAAGACCGCGAAACTCATGGTCTTCACGTTGGTTCAGGCCGCGGCCAGGAAATGGCGGAGGCTCAAGGGCGCCAACCAGTTGCCTCTCGTCGTCGAAGGCATCATCTTCAACGACGGTGTCGCCAGCCGCGATGCCGACAAAAGCCGCGCCGCTTGATCAGACCGCGTCACCCAGATTCCAGCATAGCTCGTCCCTGATTTGGTTCTCGCACATGCCGATCACATCGGATCGGCGCTGGCCGGTGTAGAGGGCCACCAGAGCGACTTTGACGATGTGCTTTCGGCCTGCCGAAATTAGGGTTTGCAGGTGCTCATCGGGCCAGGGCTCGTAGCTCTCTTCGCTTTGAACGCGCTCGATGCGCTGGCAGGGGTTGTCATCTGCGAAGCCCCTGGTGCGGCCCCAGCTGAACACGGCACTCATGTCGTCCAGGCGCCGATTTGCCGTGGCCGGCCGGTTGGCCAGGCTGTCGTAGACAGCCTGGACGTGGATCGGCCGGATCTGATCCGCATCGAAGGCGCCCCAGCGTTCGACCATCAGGTCGAGGGCGTAGTCGCGCAGGAGGCGGCTCGCCTTGGGTAGCTTGTGATACCTGACGCTGTCCTTGTGATCCCTCACCAGGCGTGTGATCGCCGTCAGGCTTTCGAATTCGCCAGGGACCGTGCCAAAAACCTCGTGATGCGCTTGGTTGTAAGCCCCGCGGTATTCGGGGTCGAAGGGGTGAGGTAGGGGGCGGCGGGTTTCCTCCCCGTGCTTGACCACGCGAAAGAAGAAGTACTCTCTTCCGCGCGCAACCTTGCGCTGCACATACCTCTCAAGGCGAATGTCACCGGCCACGGCTTGCCCTCAGAATCGGATCGCTTCCATCGGGTGAGTTTGCAGAGGTGTCGAGGAAGGTTTCAACCTCGGACCATTTCCAGCGGGTCGCACCACTCGGCATTTTGCGTGGCTTTGGTAGTTGGCCTTTTCTCGTCCACTCCCAGATCGTGCTTTCCGATACATCCATCAAAGCTGACAAGGTCTTTGCGCTCACATAGGCGAGCGGGCGAGCTTCCACCACCAACTCGGTAGGCGTTGTGTGGGTCATGCGGGCCATGGTCACGGGGTATCCTCCATGCGGTCGACGTTGCAGAGATGTATGGTGAAGGTGTTGACGGCCACCCACGGGTTCGCCTGCCAGCCGAAGCCTCGCTTGTCGTTGAGATCATCCCAGAGGCGATGGAACCAAGCAAGCGGGCACTGCCACCCCGCGTGGCCGATCATGTCTGTGGTGGCGGCGCTGGCTGCGCTCGCGGCGGCGAGGAGGCTGTCCCGGTGGCTTCCCATCAGCTCATCCCCAGCGCTTCTTTGTACATCTCGAGGATTGCTTCCTCTTCGGCGACGTCGTCCTTGTCGCGCTTGCGCAGGGCGATGACCTTCCGCATCACCTTGGTGTCGTAGCCGCGCCCCTTGGCCTCGGCCATGACCTCCTTCTGCTGCTCCGCGATGTCCTTCTTCTCGGTTTCGAGCCGTTCGAAACGCTCGATGAGCTGGCGCAGCTCGCCCGCGGTGACGCGGTATGCGGCGTCCTTCACCTCACGGTCGGCGTCGGTCTCTTTCATGGGCAGGCGGGGGCCGGTGGCCGCGTCATCGAGCATTCGCGGGGTCCTTTCTTGGATCAGGTGCAGACGTGCCCGATGCAGGCGGGGCAAACGGGGCCTTCGAGGCCAACGTTGATCAGGGAAACGATGGTCAGCACCTCGGACATCGTGGTGCCGCCGATGTGCAGGCTGCAGCCATTGCAGCGGGCCCAGGCGGTACTTGAGCGCTGGAAGGCGGCGCGGGATGCCGCGCAGGTGCCGCAATGAGCGGGGCGCAGAAGCTGACCATCGTGCGGCGACAGGCTGTTCCCCTCGGCCACCTCTGGCTCGAGATGCTGGTCTCGGACTGCGGTGCCGTCACCTGGCGCCTGCTGCCGCCCGACATGAAGGCGGACGCCCCTGCGCCGGCGGACCAGCCGGTGATCGCGAGCGGCTTCGTCGATGATGAGTTCCGCCGGGACGTCTGCGGCGCCTGCGAGGCGATCGACAAGCTATTCTCCGAGGTCTGCGCATGACCTCTCCCCATTTCCAGATCATCGAAGACGGCGAGCTGCCGGTCTATCCGCTACAGGAGGCGGACCGGCTCGACAGCCACTATTTCTATCCCTGGCATCACCGGCGCTGGCTCAACAGCGAGTTCTTCCTGATGGCCACGCACGAGTGTCAGGCGCTCTACCGCAACCTGATCGACATCTCGCATGAGCAGTCTCCGGTCGCCGGATTATGGCGGCATGGCGAACACCCCGGGTCAGGACTTCTACTCGGCCGTGTTCCCGGACCGCCAGGAAGACCGCTATGTCGACGTCGAGGCCATGATGCAGAACATGCAGATCTTCGGCGACCTCGCGGATTACATCGCGAGCAAGCTCTGGGAGCTCGCCTTTGATCCGGTGTGGGACGCGCTCGCGGCGGGTCTCAATGCGTTGCTCGGTGGCTTTGGCGCAAGCGCGGTGCCGGCAAGTGCCTCTGGTGGCGCGGTCGCGCGTGCAGATGGCGGGATGATCCCGGGGTTCGCCGATGGCGGGCGCCCAGGCGGCGCGATCCGCGGGGCCGGGGGCAAGCGGCAGGACAATATCCTGATGTGGGGCTCGGTCGGTGAGTTCATGCAGCCGGCGGCCGCGGTGGATTACTACGGCGTCGGCTTCATGGAGGCCATCCGGCAAAGGCGTCTTCCGCGATTTGCGGAGGGCGGGGTCCTGCCGCGTGGGTTTTCCGGGGGTGGCGGCGCCACGGCTGCCGCCATGCCTGGCCCGTCCATCGTCTACGCGCCCCAGAACGATTTCCGCGGCGTTGACCCGGCCGTGGTCGAGCGTCTTGAGGCGCAGCAGCGGCGCGACGCGGCCGAGTTCGAGGCGCGCGTGCATCGCGTTCTCCGCACCAGCCGCAACCGCATGACAGATAAGAATTGGAAGGGCTGAAAATGCCGGACCCCCGTGATCTCACGACCGCCACACGCTGGCGCAAGGCGCGTTTCTCGCTGCTGCATCGGCAGGAGCTGTCCCGTCAGGCCAGCGGTGTGATGCAGGGCAAGAGCCTCGGCGCAGCCCTCTGGCGCGCAGAGTTCGAAAGCGCGCGTTTGCCGCGTGTGGAGGCCGAGGCGCTCGAGGCTGATTTTGACACCCTGTCAGGGGTTGTGGGCAGCTTTCTCGCCCATACCGCAGAGCGTCCCCGTCCTGTCTCGATCGAGGGGGCGGCCAACGGTGTGTCCGTGGCCGGGATCGGCAGTACCGAGCCCACGTTGTCCTTGTCGGGTCTCGCGCCCGGCGCAGAGCTGTCACGGGGGGATTATCTCCTAGCGACGGCCCGCTGGGAGACCGCACACACCATGGAGCCGGTGCGCGAGGCCTATTACCTGGGCAGCCGCGCGGAGGCCTATCGCAAGACGCTGCGCTACTACCCCTGGTACGGGCGCGGCTTTGTCCAGCTGACCTGGCGGGAAAACTACGAGCGAGCGCAGAAGGAACTGGCGCGCGACCTGACCACGAATCCGGGCGTGGTGATGGAGCCGGACATCGCCGCAGAGATCCTCGTGCTCGGATGCATGGGCGGCTGGTTCACCGGGAAGAAGCTCATCGACTACGTGCGCGAGGGGAATATCGACTTCAAGGGCGCCCGCCGGGTCGTGAATGGCACCGACCGGGCTGCCGAGATCGCTGACCTCGCGGTGAAGTACCAGGCCGCGCTGGTGGCCGAGAAATGGGGGCAGGGGGTGCAAGTCAGCCCGCCCGCAGCCAACACCTCACGCAACCCTCTGGCGGCGCTCCTTGCGGCTCTGCTGCGCGCCATCGCCAACATCATCGGAAAGGGAAGGGCATGATCGAAATCATCCGCAAGCCGCAGGTGCAGGGTGCCCTGCGACACCTGCTGACGTCGCTTGGGCCACTGCTCGCCGCGCATGGCATCACGTCGGACGCCTATTGGCAGGCCGGCGTCGGCGCCTTCATGGCTGCGCTCGGCTTCTACCTCAGCGTCACGGCTCCGGAGAAGAAAGCGTGACCGTCCGGGTCCTGGCCGTCCTGTCGTCCGCGCTGACGATGGTTGCGATTCTGGCTTATGTGTACTGGCTTGGGGCGCAGAACGCGCGGCGGGCGGCCAAGGTCGAGGCCTTGGAGGACTTCATCACCACCACGGAAAGGATGAACGATGAGGACGCTGATCTGTCTGATGCTGATGCTGTCCGCCTCCGGCTGTGTGAAGCCGCAGGTCTCGATCCCTGCCCTGTGCTCGGGGACGGTGGATGATCGGCGCGATCATGCCCGTGCGCTGATCGAGGACGGAGGGCCGAGGTCTGCCGCCACGGGGGCGGCGCTGCTGGGGAAGCTGGTGCGGGGCTGTGATGAGTGAGGATCGCCCGCCCGGGAGGCGGAGGCGGGCCTTTGCGTGTCTGTTGGGCGGGGCGGTTTCGAGACTGGATGCTCAGGTCCACGACCAGCCCAGGACTGTCGGTCGTACCGGAAGCTGCATGCCGGTCCAGTATCGGCCTTAAGGGCGGGAAGCGGCCGTTCGCTGCGTATTGCACAAACGGCAGCGATGAAGATTAAAGCGGCACCTTCGGCCAACCGCATCTGTCGGACAACACTGCTGCACAACCGAATGGACCAACGGTAAGCCGAAACGAACTGCTGCCTTGGCCTGGAAGCACGAAGGATTGCATGGTGGGTCCATGCGGAAGAGGAAGTAGGGTTGCCGCTTCCCGGCGCTCATCCGCCCAGTTCAGCTGCTTACGTCGACCGTGACATCAAGACTGATGAAGTCGAGGTTCGTTCCCTTGAATGTACCTGACACGGGCGAAATCTGGTGAATGTTGCGGGCCACGGCCACCGGGATCAGGTTGGCCGAGCCGACCGATCTGTTGGTCGGATCGAAAGGAATCCATCCCGCGCCCGGCACGAAGACCTCTGTCCAGGCGTGGGTCGCCCCCGCATCCGTGGACCCGGCAAGATCGCCACCGGGGTTGAACAGGTAGCCCGACACCAGCCGAGCAGCAATGCCCAGCGTCCGGACCGCCTCGGCGAAAAGGACCGCAAAATCGCGGCACGTGCCCCAACCGCGGTCCAGCGTCTCGAGGGGGCCTTGCGTGCCTTCGGTTTCCCGGCCCTGATAGCGGATGTTGCGCGTGATCGTGTTGCTGATGTCCTTGAGCAGCGCGAGCGTGTCCGTCGGCGTTGCAGCGACGATTGACCTGACCCATGCGTTCAGGCGCTTTTTATCGTCCCGGTATTGCGGCGTGAGAAGGGCGCCGAGGTCTGTCAGCTCATCCGGGGTGTAACTGAAGGGGTAAGACGACGCTGCGGCCGAGATCGGGAAGACCGGCCAGACCGGCGCCCGCAGCTCGACCTCGATCCGTGCCGCGATCTCAAGCACCTGTGCAGGGGCCGCGAAGGCGACCGAGGCCACCGCATTGCCAGCGACGTCATGTGACCACTCGAGTGCCGGTTCAGGACGGATGTCGAGATCGAAGGACACAAGGCTGAGGTCGCGGGTTTCCCGAGGGCGCAGCATCAGCTTGTGCCGTCCAAGCGCTATGTCGCGCCGGAAGGTGTAGCGCGTCATGTGGTTGACTGTCAGTCGGGTCATCCGGCGCTAGACGGACCGGGTGCCGACGCGACGCCCGGACGAAACCGGTGTGCGGACATCGTTACGCCACGCCTTCGACCCCTTGCAGCGGACGCAGATCCGTTCGCCAAATCCTGCGCTTGGAAAGCTTGCCTGACAACACAGGCAGCGGCGCACAGCCGCGACGTCGGCACGGGCGGGCTTGATCGAGCCGTCCCAGGCGTCATGGATTGTTTTGGTCACGAGGGCTCCTCATTGGGTTTCATTGCGTGTCCTGCGTGGAATGTCCGGTGCGGTGCGCTTGGTGCGGCCAAGGTGGCTCAGGCCGCCAGCCTTTCTGGACGGGGTGGCGGATGGCGGGGGAATGGGACTCTTCCGATGATCTCCGCACCGTTCGGCAGGTCGATCCCGCGCTGGAGCTGCTCAAGGACTTGCTGCCGCCGCCAGCGATGCGCCCCGGCTCACCGCGCAGGCCGTTTCGGACGGGGCACTGTCAGACCGGTCCCCTGCTCAGCGCTCATTCTCCAATATGCGGGCGGGGGCTGCCGGGACGCGGGCCCGCATCAGGCTGGGCGACATGCTTTGAAGCCTGATAGCGGAACCCCGGTGCCGGCCCTGTCGGCGATGTGGATGTAGCCGTGTCGTACAGGCTCCGGACATCGGCGTCCGAAACGCCATCGGCCTTCATGACAAGCTGGATCATCGGATCTGCCAGCATCCGCTCGACAAACCTGTTGCAGGGGCGGGCGGCGCGTTCGCGCATGTGGAGGCTTGCCCGCAGCCAGCGCTCCATCGTCATGGCATCCACGGGACGGCTGCCACAGGTCGGCTTGGGGGCGTCTGGCGCCCCCTCTGTGCCGAGGCCAGAGGCGGCAGCCGGGATCTCGGGGCCGGCCTTGAGGGGTAGGATCGCGTCCAAGAGAAGGGTCATGACAGGACTCCTATAAAAAAGGGGATGGGACATTGCGGCTCCGGTCGCATCAGGACCGGTAGGTGGCATGTCCGGCCGGATCTTCGAGCTTTTGCGTCACCACCTCGAACGCCGACAACGTGCCGGGTCCGAAAATATGCGTGAGCGGCACGTCCGCCGCATCGCGGCCTCGCGCCACGAGGATGCGCCCGGTGCGCCGGGTGTTGTTGCGTGGATCGAAGGTCCACCACTGGCCATCGAGGAAGACCTCCATCCAGGCAGCGAAATCATCGGGCGGGTGAGGCAGGGGCCGTCCGATTTCGCTCAGGTAACCCGTGCAGTAGCGCGCCGGGATGTTCATGCAGCGGCAGAAGGCAATCCCGAGATGGGTGAAATCGCGGCAGACACCATAGCCGCCCGTCAGCGTTTGCGCCGCGGTGCGGGTGGCATCGGCCTTCATGTAGTCGAAGGTGATCTGTTCATGTACGTAATCGCAAATGGCCTGAACGCGTGGCCAGCCGGGCGCGGTATCCTCGAACAGTGCCCAAGCCTGCTCTGACAGCAGGTCAGTGTCGCAGTAGCGGCTTCCCAGAAGATAGATGAGCGTGTCGAACGGCAGGTCCTCCACGGCAAGCTGTTTCGCCTCTGGCGCTTCGGCATCAGGCAAACCGTTGTCGCGGAAGATGCCATCCGTGCTCAGTGTGAAGTCCCCTGCCGGTGCGACCATGCGGGTGCACCAGTTGCCAAAACCGTCGCGGTAGCTTTCGATGGGAACGCTTGGCTCCGTGACGAGGTAATCAGCACGTTCGAGGTCTCCGAAACGCGAATAGTGGACGTTCAGAATGGCGATGATCGGCGTCGGCTGCGTCAGTCTGTGGGTGATATGGCAACCGATATGCATCCTCAGCCCCGACGACGGGCTTTCGGCCTGCAGCCAACGTGGGTCATCTCTCATGGGTGGTCCTGCCTGACGCATCAGCGGTCATGTCAAGGCGCCAACGGGATCCGGAGCGGATCCGATGCGCGGTTTCGGGCGAAGTGGTGGTATGGCCTGAAGGCGATCGGGCCACGTAGCTGCGTCTGCGGCCCCTGTCCGGGCCGTGCCCTGCCACATACACCGGCACGCGGAGCGCCGTTTGTGGCGCGGTCGGAATGCCCGGCAGCGTTGCCAGCGCGACGGCGCGACAGCAGGTGTCGAAGATCAGGCGCAGGATATGCGGTTTCATCCTTCATCGACCTCGCGTGCAGCCGGGGCTTCAAGATCGAGTTCTGCGAGGCAGGCCCGAGCGATGTTGCGGTCAGGTTCTTCCGCCCCGGGCACCGTGGCCCACCCGGCCTCCATCAGCGCATCCCGCTGACGGTAGCGCGTGGCGTCGCGGATGGTTTCGATCTTTGATCGACGCATCGGATCGGAGCGGGCCAGATCGAGGCAAACCGGCACCATCGCGGCGGTCACAGTCTCTTGCGCCAAGGTGTCAGCTTGTTCTCGGGCGGTTCCGCCGGTCACCCAGCCACCCCACGAGAATCCCACGATTGTAATGACCACGGCACCGATCATGGTGCCGACGAGGCCGGGCTTGAGCCAGTCGGGAGCAGTCATAGGGTGTCCTCCAGCGGAGAAAGCGCCGCGTCGCTCTGTTAGGCTTGTCAGATTGTTCTCAGCGACATTCGACACGCTACGGCTCCGGTCGTCCTTAGTGGCGCCGGGAGCGGTTGAGTAGCGTACGTCGTTGGCAGACAAACCATCTTCATACATGTCGATGTCACGAAAGAAATGCCGCGCATGTCGCGGCGGGGCGACTTGGGCCTAGGTTGAATATAGGGTGGTCTGCGTGACAATACAATCACCCGAAGGAAATTCGGCCATACCATTCAGCGGACCAGTTCCCGTTTGGTTCGCTTCCTATGCGCAACGGCGCAGCGGTTCGACGATCAAACCTAGCTGCGACGACGTGGCTCCAACTGGCAGGTTTGGCAGAGGAGCGGCCATCCGCTGCGCTTGGCCCGAACGTCGGCTCTGGGCCGGAAACCTGGATGAGCGGAGGGTCACTTTGGCGGACCTTCTTGCCAGGCAAGGACAGCAATCTGCCTCAGTCGGGTGACATCCTGTCCGGGGCTCGCGGACCGTGCCCTGCCAGCACCGCAAAGTCATGCGGGATTGCCAAGTTAAGGCTCTGCCCTCATGGTTGTTTCAGAACAGGCTGCCGTGGCGGCTGATTTTCGATGACCTTCCAAATTTGCCTACTCAATTTTATTTTCGGAGCCTTCCATGTCGACCACCGTTATCCCCTCGGACCTCAGCGAATACTTTCGAAATGGAGGAAATATCGTATCGGGCATTGAGGAGTGGGACACGTCTCATGTCGTCACAATGGATAGGACGTTCTACAGGGCTTCCAGCTTCAATCTCGATATCGGAGGGTGGGCAACCGGCAATGTGACCTCGATGCAGGGAATGTTCGCCGAGGCCCGTGTTTTTGATCAGGACATCGGGGCGTGGGACACCAGCTCTGTTACCGACATGGGGGGCATGTTCACGGGAGCGGAGGCTTTCGATCATGATATCGGCGGTTGGGATACCAGTAATGTGACTGATACGGGCGGGATGTTCTCCGGGGCTACGTCGTTCAACCACGATATCGGCGGCTGGGACATCAGCCAAGTCGATAACCTGAGCGGGATGTTCGCCGGGGCTACGTCGTTCAACCATGATATCGGCGGTTGGGACATCGGCCAGGTCTATAACCTCGGGTTCATGTTCTCGTATGCGACCAGCTTCAATCAGGACATCGGTGCGTGGGACACCAGCTCTGTTAGCATCATGCGTAACATGTTCAGGAACGCGGAGGCTTTCGATCAGGATATCGGCGGCTGGGACATCAGCCAGGTTAATGACCTAAGGGAAGTGTTCTGGGGCGCGACCAGCTTCAATCAGGATATCGGCGGTTGGGATACCAGCAATGTAACTGATACGTCCCGGATGTTCGCGAGGGCAACGTCGTTCAACCAGGACATCGGCGGCTGGGACATCAGCCAGGTTGATGACCTAAAGGAAATGTTCTGGGGTGCGACCAGCTTCAATCAGGACATCGGTGCGTGGGACACAAGCTCTGTTACCGACATGGGACAAATGTTCAGCGAAGCGGAGGCTTTCGACCATGATATCGGCAGCTGGGATACCAGTTCATTGCGCAACCTGAGCGGGATGTTCTGGGGTGCCACGGCATTTGACCAGGACCTCGGCGCTTGGGATATCTCTTTCCTTCGAGATGCAACAAACGCCTTCGACAACTCCGGCATGAGTACCGAGAATTTCGATGCGACGCTGTCTGGATGGGCGCACCTCGATGCGGACGAAACCGCCATTCCGCAGAGGCTGCTCTTGGGCGCTATCGGGGTTGGATATTCGAACAGTGAGGCCTTCCACACACTGACAGATGTCTATCACTGGGACATTGAGGGGGCGATTTTCGAAGGGGAGGTGAATGAGGTCATCGACCATTCCGACATTTCGACCCGTGTCCAGTCCCACGGCGCGGATGGGGACGATCATATCCTCGGTGGCACGTTCAACGATCAACTCTGGGGTGATGCCGGTGCGGACACGGTTGAGGGGGGACTGGGGTCCGACACCATGCACGGTGGGGATGGCGACGATCACCTCTACGGTGCACGGATGGGGCAGGACCTGAGCGCGGACCTGGCCGACTGGATCTTTGCCGGCGCGGGCGACGATTACGTAAGTGGCGGGTATGGCAACGATCACCTGCGCGGCGAAGAGGGCAACGATACCCTCGAGGGGGGTATCGGCGCGGATACCCTGATCGGGGGAACCGGTGACGATATCCTGACGGGCGGATCCTGGAGTGACGCGCTCTTCGGTGGTGATGGGTTCGACTTCCTCAACGGCGGTTTCGGGTCGGACCGTCTGAACGGCGGGGCAGAGGCGGACCGGTTCTTCCACCTTGGTGCGGCTGGACACGGCTCGGACTGGGTGCAGGACTACGCCGCGACCGAGGGCGATGTCCTGTTCTTTGGTGGTGGCGCTGCAACGGCCGTCGATTTCCTCGTGCAGCAGGCGAACACGGCGCATGCAGGGGATGCCGGCGTCGACGAGCTCTTCGTGACCTATCTGCCGACAGGTGACCTTCTCTGGGCACTGGTGGACGGCGCGGCGCAGCAGCAGATCATTGTGCAGGCGGGTGGCGAAAGCTTTGATATTCTGTAATCCGCGGGCCTGGCCGGTGTCGTTGATCTCGACGTCGGTCAGGTTTTCGTGGGTGAAGGGGTGAAGCGTCGTTGGGCTGGTCGATGGGACCTGTGGTGAAGCCAAGACTTGCGCACCGGCCCCGGGCCTTTGTCTTCGAAGCAGGACCTGGACCCGTATCGAAGCTCTCATCGACGGCAGCGCCGCGCCAGCCGACTGGACCGTCCTGCGCGCTGGCTACACCGTGGGCGGGGTCAGCTTTCACCCCCGTAAACATCCCGGCGATCTTTACTGGCTCTGGGCGGTCTGGACGCACCCGGCATTGGACGGCTACGCCGCGACGCTGGAGGTGGGATCGAAGAAGGTAAGGCGCCGCTCGACATACGGTCTGACGGCGGCGGCACCGCGGGTGAGGTAGGCGCTGAGCCATTCAGCTTAAGATTGCTAAATTGAGTTTCCCAGATTCACGCTTCGTTTCGGTTTTGTCCGCAATGTTCTGCGTTTGGGTTGGGAAGCGGTAGTGCTTTCTTATCAAGCGGTTGGCTATGCTGTTTACTCGTTTACACCGAAGATGTCGGGAGTTCGAGTCTCTCATCACCCACCATCCCCCCGTCCTATCCGACGCCTGGTCGACCGCAGGCCACTGTCGACAGCAGACCATTCTCGCGTCCTACTGCGGGCGTTACGCCGGAAACCTCCGTTCCCGGCGCCGTGTCGCTCAGGTGTCGCTCTTCTTGTTTTTCTCCGCCGCGGCTTTCATCCGTGCGAGGAGTTCCGCCTTCGCGGGCTGCTGACCGTAGGGATTCCGGTCCGTGCCCTTCTCGTTGTGTTCGCGGTGCCGCGGCTGGTTCTTGCCCAGCCGGGGTGCGCCTGATTTCCCGTAGTCCATTCGCCCAGACCTTTCGTGGTTGCTGTTCTGTCATGCCCGAAGTGATGGTCCCGCCACAAGGGCGGACATGCGCGGGGATCGGCGGTGGGGCGGAGCGCCCGCTGCCGGGCCGCTGCCGGCGTCGTGCGGGGCCGGGGACGTGCCGGGCTGGGGCGGAGGCGCGCTCATCCGTGCCCGGCAAGCGGGGGCGGGTCGATGCCGCCACCCGGTACCGGGAGGCCGCGGCCCTCAGCCGGCCAGCGGCCGGTCGAGGATGAAGGAGAGCTGTGCCGTCACCTGACCCTCGCCCATCGCCGTGCCGTCCACCACCGCTGTTCCGAGGGCGGCGGCGCGGCGGGTCAGCACCGTCTGGCCGACGGGGCCGACGATGTCGCAGACAAAGGCGGCGGCCCGCAACTCCGCATCGGTGAAGGGCAGGGCGTCGTCGTCCTTCAGCCCCAGCGTGGTGGCGTTGACCTGCACCTCGGCCGCACTGCCGGGGGCCAGCAGGGCGACCTGCGGCCAGTGGGTGACCAGCAACTCCGTCACCGCATCGAGCCGCGCGGGATCGCTCTCCTCCAGCACCAGCGCCGTGACGCCCGCCTCGCAGAAGGCATCCGCGATGGCCAGGCCCGCGCCGCCACCGGCGCCCACGATCCGCACGCTGCGGCCCGCAAGGTCATGGCCCGCCGCGGTGATCGCCGCGCAGAGGGCGAGCCCGTCGGTGGCATCGCCCGCCAGACGGCCATCGGCCGCGCGGCGCACCGTGTTCAGCGCGCCCAGCCGTTCGGCCCGGTCGGTGCGGCTGTCGACCTCGTCGAAGGCGGGCTGCTTGTGCGGGAAGGTGATCGAACAGCCCAACATCGTCTCGGAGGTCCGCAGCAGCGTCCAGAAGGCGGGCAGTGCCTCGGGCGTCACGTCGAGGGCCGTCATCACGGCGTCGACTCGCTCCCTCGCCAGCCGGTCATTGATCGCGGGCGGCGAGACGACCTTCCATGCCGGGTGCCCTATGATCGGGATATATTTCGTTTTTCCAGTAACTTGCATGGCGTTCCTCCCCCTTGCTGCAGGGCAGCGTATTTCACCGGTTGACAGGATTGTGTCGCATGTTCCAAAAATATCCAACATTTTCAAGAACCGGGTATGAAATGATCTTCGGCCGACAAACATCCGATGACGACACGATCGTGCAGATGCTTGCCTCCGCGCTGAAGCGGGACATTGCCTTCGGCCGTCTGCGCCCGGACGAGAAGCTCAAGATCGAAGCCCTGCGCCAGCGCTACGGCGGCTCGGGCCATTCCATGCGCGAGACGCTGCGGATGCTGGTGGCGGAGGGCGTGGTGGAGGCCACGAACCAACGCGGCTTCCGGGTGACCTCGGCCACCGCCGATGACCTGAAGGACATCCTGCTGATGCGGATCGAGGTCGAGCGCCTCGCCTTCGCCCGCTCGCTGGAGCAGGGCGGTGTGGACTGGGAAGCGGCGGTGATCGCGGCCGGCCACATGCTCGCCCGTGCCGATGCGGTGGTGCAGGAGACCCCCGACGACACCACCGCACTGCAATGGGACGAGGCCTGCCGTGCCTTTACGGCGGCGCTGCTCTCGGCCTGCGGCTCGCCCCGCCTGATCGAGACGGCGGACAGGTTCTACAATCAGTCGCGCCGGTTCCGGCTGGCGCTGCTGCGCGAGGGGCGGGTCGATTTTCCCGCCCGTGCCGCCCGGCAGGAGGCTCTTCTGGATGCGATTATCCAGCGTAAAAGAGACCTTGCCCTTGCCCTGCAGGAGGAGGACATAAGGGCGGACCTTACCTGACTTCAGATTTTTACTGGGAGGAGACTACATGACTAAATTCAATCGTCGCCAGACACTTGGCCTGATGGGCGCCGCGGCGGCCACCAGCCTTGCCGCACCGGCACTGGCGCAGAACCGCAAGGCCGTGGTGGGTGCCATGAGCCTGACCAGCCACTCGGGCAGCTTCATCGCGCTGCAGCGGGGCTACTTCGAGCAGGCGGGCCTCGATGTCGAACTCAAGTTCTTCGAAGCGGCACAGCCGATGGCTGTCGCGATCGCCTCGGGCGACGTGGACTTCGGTGTCACCGCCATCACCGGCGGTCTGATCAACCTCGCCCAGAAGGGCGCGGTCACGGTCATCGGCGGCGCGCTCTCGGAAGAGCCCGGCATCGATGGCCAGATGTACCTGGCCTCGGACAAGGCGTTCCAGGACGGGCTGACCTCGATCGAGGGCCTTGCGGGCCGTCGCTTCGGCGTGACCACCGCGGGCTCCTCGTTCCACTACATGGGCGCCAAGGCCGCGATGCACGCGGGCGTCGATGCCCCGGAATTCGTGCCGCTGCAGAAGGTCGGCGCCATCGTCGGCGCGCTCAAGTCCGGCCAGGTCGATGCCTGGGCCATCGTGCCCCACATCGCCAAGGCGCTGGCCGGGTCGCCGGAAGTCCACGCCATCGGCATGGTCGCGGACGTGGTGCCGAACTACCAGGTGACCACGGTCTTTACCTCGCAGAAGAACGCGGGCAACGAGCGCGGCCTGACCGAGAGCTTCCTCAAGGGCTTCGGCATGGGCGTCAGCGACTACAACGCCACCATGGTCGACAAGACGAACGGGGACGAGGCCATCCAGGAGATGGTCAAGATCATCCACCAGTACGTCTATTCCGACCGTGAGTTAGAGAAGGCCGCGCCGTCGATCATCAACGGCTCGATGCGGCTGAACGAGGGCGCCGCGCTGAACACCGCCTCGGTGGCGGATCAGCTGGCGTGGATGCAGTCCGAAGGGCTGATCTCCAACGACATCACCCTCGATACCTTCGTGGACACCAGCTACGTCGAAACCATCGACGCCTGACGTCCGAACGACCCCGCGGGGCGGCCCCGTGCCGTCCCGCAAACCCTCAGTGAGTTCCCCATGGATATCCGACTAGACGGCATCAGCCATTACTATGGCGAGACCGAGGTATTGCGTGACATCACGCTGGACGTGCCCTCCGGGCAGATCGTCTGCCTCGTCGGCCCCTCCGGTTGCGGCAAGTCCACCCTGCTGCGTTTCATCGGCGGGCTGGAGCGCCCCACCAAGGGCGCCGTGCTCCAGATGGGCGAGCCGCCCGAAGGCTGCCTCAACCCGCTGACCTACGTCTTCCAGGATTTCGCCCTGCTGCCCTGGCGCTCGGTGCGCGGGAACATCTCGCTGGTGCTGGAGGATCACGGCATCCGCGGCGCGAAGGCCGACAAGATCATCGCCGACGTGCTGGCGCGCACCAAGCTGTCCGACTTTGCCAAGGCGCTGCCCAAGCAGCTTTCGGGCGGGATGAAGCAGCGGGTGGCCATCGCCCGCGCCCTCGCGGTGAACCCCGCCGTGATGCTGATGGACGAGCCGCTCTCCGCGCTCGACAGCCAGACCCGCGAGCTGCTGATGGATGACCTGATCGCGCTCTGGGACCGGCAGCCCTTCACCGCCGTCTACGTCACGCACAACCTGAACGAGGCGGTCCGCCTCGGGCACAAGATCGTGGTGCTCTCGCGCCGCCCGGGTGCGATCCGCGAGGTGGTCGAGATCGACCGCCCCCTGACCGAGCGCAGCTTTGCCGACGTCGATCTGGAACGCACCCAGAAACACCTTTGGACACTCATGCGCGAAGAGGCGCGTGCCGCAGATGAGGAGCTGCTTGATGTCTGACGCGACCCTTCACTCGGCCCCGCCACCGGCGGCCGCGCCCACCGAGGCCATGGAAATACGCTTCCGTGGCGGTGGCTTCGTCGCCAAGCCGCACCGCTGGATGGCGCCCATCGTCTTCGTCGTCCTGATCGCCTTCATCGAGATCGGCACCCGCAGCGGGTTCATCTCCTCGCTGACGCTGCCGCGCCCCTCGGACGTGCTGGCGACGCTGGTGCAGCTCTACAAGTCCGGCCAGCTCTTCGAGCACCTCGTGCCCTCGCTGACCCGTCTGGCGGTCGGTGCCTCGCTGGGCTCCATCGTCGGCATCTCGGTCGGCGTGATGATCGGGCTCTTCTCCTATGTCCGCGCGGGCCTCGTGCCGGTGGTGGCGGCGATCTTCCCGATCCCCAAGATCGCGCTGCTGCCGCTCTTCGTGATCTGGTTCGGCATCGATGAGTCTTCTAAATACGCGCTGATTGCCTTCGGCACCTTCACCCCCACCGTTGTCGCCACCTATGGGGCGGTGGACAACGTGGACCGCTCGCTGATCCGCATGGGGCAGAGCTTCGGCCTGTCGTGGTTCTCCATCGTGCGCAAGATCGTGCTGCCCGGCGCCATGCCCGGCATCCTCTCGGGGCTGCGGATCTCGCTGGCCATCGCCATCATCCTGCTGGTCGCCGCCGAGATGCTGGGTGCGCAGCACGGCATCGGGGCCTATATTCTTGAAGCCGGCTCGCTCTATGACCTCGAACGGCTCTTCGCCGGTGTGGTGATCCTCTCGCTGCTCGGGGTGATCACCTCGGGCGCCATCGGGCTGATCGAACGTCGCGTGCTGGGGTGGCGGACATGAGCCGCAAACCCGAAAGCGCCTATGACGTGATCGTCGCCGGGGGCGGGGCAGGTGGCATCGGTGCGGCGCTCGGCGCTGCCGCCGAGGGCGCCAAGGTCCTGCTGGTCGAGAAATACGGCTTCCTCGGCGGGGCGGCGACGACCTCGCAGGTGCTGGCCTACTGCGGCTTCTTCCAGCAGGGGCCGGACCCGATCAAGGCCGTGGGCGGCGTCGCCGACCTGCTGCTCGATGAGCTGCGCGCGCTCGGCCTCGATTGTGAGCCGTTCAAGTCGCCTACCACCTCCAACTGGATCATCCTGTTGGAGCCGGAGGCGGTGAAACTCGCCATGGACCGGGTGCTGGCCAAGAACGGGGTGGAGGTGCTGCTGCACACCCGCATCGCCGCCGTCACCCGCACCGCCTCGCGGCTGGAGAGCGCCACGCTCGCGGGCATGGACGGACGACAGCGGGTCACGGCAGAGGCCTTCGTGGATGCCACGGGCGATGCCAACCTCTCGCTCGTCGCGGGCCAGCCCTGCCGGACCGGCAATGCCGAGGGCAAGCTGCAGGCGGTCTCGGCCCCGGTGCGGATCGGCGGGCGCGACATGTCGGTGCCCATCGACCGGGACGCGATCATCGCGGCCTTCAAGGACTACAACAAGACCGGCGCCTATCCCACGGCGCGGGAGGATGGCGGCATCTTCACCGTCGTCCCCCGCACCGGCGAGATGTGGTGGATGATGTTCGACCACCCCATGGCCGACCTGTCGTCGCGCAGCTTCAGCGAGGCAGAGCGCGCCTCGCGCGAGGCGGCCCATGATTACGTCGAGGTGCTGCGCGACAAGGTTCCGGGGTTCCAGAACGCCTACCTCGTCCAGACCGGGCCGCAGATCGGGATCCGCGAAAGCCGCCACCCCGTCGCGCGCTACGAACTGACGGGAGAGGACCTTATGAAGGGCCGCCGCCGGCCCGATGGCGTGGCCCGCGCCGCCTGGCCGATGGAGGATCACTCCGTCGCGGGCAAGCCGGTCTACCACCCGATCGGGGGCGAAGGCTTTGCCGACATCCCGCTCGACTGCCTGCGGGCCAAGGGGCTGGACAACCTCTATTTCGCGGGCCGGGTGATCGGCGCGGACGACATGGCCTATGCCTCGATCCGGGTCATGGGCACCGCCTTTGCCACCGGCGAGGCGGCGGGCCGCGCGGCCTATCGCAACGAACAGTAAGGACCTGCCTTTTCCGCAGGCAGCCCCCGTGCCCCCGCAAGGGCGCGGGGGCTTTCGCGTTTGAGGGGAGTGGACGCTGCCGCGGGATGCGTTAAACCTGCGCCTGACACGCATGTGCCCGCCGCAGGCAACACCGGGCGGGCCTCACGGCAAGAGGAGCCCCGCCCATGTCCCTGATGGAAAAAATCCGCAGCTATCAGGATGAGCTGACCGCCATCCGCCGCGACATCCACGCCCACCCCGAACTGGGGCTGCAGGAGCACCGCACCGCGGCGCTGGTGGCGGAGAAGCTGGAAAGCTGGGGCATCGAGGTGCATCGCGGCATCGGCCAGACCGGCGTCGTGGGCGTGCTGCAGGGCCGTCCCGGCAACCGCGCCGTGGGCCTGCGCGCCGACATGGACGCGCTGCCCATCGAGGAGGAGAACGACGTTCCCTACCGCTCGACCGTGCCCGGCGTGATGCATGCCTGCGGCCATGACGGCCACACCACCATGCTGCTCGGCGCAGCCAAGTACCTGGCCGAGACCAAGAACTTCGACGGCACCGTCTATTTCATCTTCCAGCCCGCCGAGGAAGGCGTGGGCGGCGCGCTCGCCATGCTGGAGGACAAGCTCTTCGAGAAATTCCCCTGCGACAGCGTCTATGGCCTGCACAACCGGCCCAACATGCCGGTGGGCGAATACGGCATCTGCGACGGTCCCGCCATGGCGGGCGGCGCCTTCTTCGACGTGAAGGTGACCGGCGTCGGCGCCCACGGCGCACAGCCGCAGGCGGGGATCGACCCGGTTGTCGCGGCCTGCCACATCGCCACGGCCGCGCAATCCATCGTCTCGCGCAATGTGCTGCCGGGCCAGCCGGCCGTGCTCTCGATCACCAAGATCGCAGGGGGCGACGCCTATAACGTCATTCCCAACACCGCCACGATGGGCGGCACCGCGCGCTTCTTCAAACGCGAGATCGGCGAGCAGTTGGAGACCCAGTTCCGCAAGGTGGCCGAGGGCGTGGCCGCGGGCCTCGGCTGCACGGTCGAGGTGGACTGGCGCCTGATCTTCGCCCCCACCATCAACGCCGAGGCGGAGACCGAGGACAGCGCCGCCGCCGCCGTGGACCTCGTCGGTATCGAGAAGGTCGCGCGCGGCTTCCCGGCCTCCATGGGCTCGGAGGATTTCTCCTTCATGATGGAGAAGGTGCCGGGCAGCTACATGCAGGTGGGCAACGGGCCGGGCTTCAACCCGCACCACCCCAAGTACATGTTCAACGACGAGACGATCCCCTACGGCGTCGGCCTCTACGCCCGCATCGTCGAACGCGGCTGATCGCCATTGCGGTGACGGCCCGGGCTGCCCGTGCCGTCACCGCCCTGCGCCAGAACGTCGCCCCGGCCCGGCCGGGGCGTTTTTCATATGGTCAGGGGGCAGGGCGCTGCCTAAAGGCTGGGGCATGAGTGATACCCTGCCGCCGTGCCCCGAATGCGCCTCCGCCTATGTCTATCAGGTCGACGCGCTGCTGATCTGCCCCGAGTGCGGGCATGAATTCTCCGCCACCGCGAGCGAGGAGGAGGGCCCGCAGTTGCGCGACAGCGTCGGCAACCCGCTGGCGGACGGCGACACGGTGACGGTGATCAAGGACCTGAAGGTCAAGGGCTCGTCGCTCGTGGTGAAGGTCGGCACCAAGGTGCGCGGCATCCGGCTGGTGGACGGCGATCACGACATCGACTGCAAGATCCCCGGCATCGGCCAGATGGGGCTGAAGTCGGAATTCGTGAAGAAGGTCTCCGAGTAAGAGCACCTCAAGCGAAACCCCCGCGGGCCGCTTCTGCGGTGCGGGGGCTGTGGCGCGGGGGCGTGCCCGCGCAGGGGTGGCTTTCTGCCGCCCGCAAAGGTTTCAGCCTTCCGCCTGACGGCGGGCGGCCTGCGCCTCCAGGTCGAGGTGACCGCGCAGGCCCTCGGGCATCTGCAGCGCCCCGGCGAGGCTTTCGAGATACTGCTGCTCTTCCGGCGTGTCCGGGTCGATCGACAGCGCGGAGGCGAGGTAGATCTCCGCCCGCTGCTCGGTCGTGCGCGCCAGACGGGCCACGGCCACCGGATCGGCGGGGGCCGCGAAATAGTCGAAGAGCGCGGATTTCTCCGCAGACCCCAGCCCGAGGTTGCCGATCTGCTCGTGGATGCGGGCGTGTTCCTCCTGATCGATGTGACCGTCGGACTTGGCCGCGGCGATCATCGCCTTCATTAGCGCCAGCCGAAAATCCTCGCCGCCCGCGTCGTGGTCGTTCTCCACGTCGAAGCCGCTGTCGGCGGGGGGCTTGGGCAGGTTCAGCGGTTCGGCCTCGGTGCCGGAGGTCTTCTTGGCCTGCCAGTCGGAATAGGCCTTGTAGGCCAGCCCGCCGACCACGGCCATGCCGCCGATCTTCAGCGCCTTGCCACCCAGCTTGCGGCCCTTCTTGCTGCCCAGAAGCAGCGCGGCGAGACCCCCGGCGGTGGCCCCGCCCAGCAGACCGTCGGGAAGGCCCCCGGATGTGCCGGAGGCGGACCGCTTCTGGCCGCCGCCCGATCCGAGAAACCCTTCGAGAAGTCTGTTCACGTCCATGTCTCGCCTCGCTCTGTTGTTCGAGATCGAGGTATGGAGGCGGGGAGCGCCCTTCAAGACCGCTTCACGATCCGTTCAGGGGCGCGTCATCCGGGGCGGCGGAGGGCCGCCGCGCGGGGATCGCGACGCCGCCAGACCGGGCCCACGACCGGTGCAGGGCTTTCGCCGCCGAGGGGCGCTGCCGAAGGCTGCCCGGGGTCAGCGCTTGGCGATCAGGTCGATCTCGACCAGAGCGTCATAGGCCAGCCCGGTGACGCCGACACAGGTCCGCGCCGGGCGCCGGTCCTCGGGGAACCAGCTGGCGTAGGTCTCGTTCATGGCGGCGTAGTCGCGCTTGAACTCCGTCAGGTAAACCCGGCACATCAGGACGTTTTCCCAGCCAAGGCCGATGCCAGCCATGATCGTCTGGAGGTTGGTCATCACGTTGTTGGTCTGCGCCACGATCCCGTCCGGCAGGACGCCGGGGGCCTCGGGCGTGTCGGGCATCTGGCCGGTGATGCAGATCAGCCCGTCGCTCTCAACCGCATGGCTGAAGGGGGCCACCGGCGTCGTGCCATGGGCGATCATGTGGTATTTCATGGGGGTGTCCTTGCGGTCAGTGCGGTCCTGTGTCCGGGCCAGTCTAGCCCGCCCGGACAGAGCCTGTCACCTCTTGCCCTGTTGTCGGAAAGAGATGGCAGGGCAGGGGATTAGCGCGCGCTCTTCATCTTGTCGGCCAGCCATTCCCCGATCATGACACAGGTCATGTGGGTATTGGCGCGGCAGTCCATCGGCATGATCGAGGCATCGGCCACCCGCAGCCCCGGCACGCCCTTCACGGTCAGGTCCGGGTTCACCACGCCGGTGGGATCGGCATAGGCGCTCATCCGGCAGGTGCCCGCGGCGTGCTGGATGTCGGTCGCGTTCTCCAGCATCCATGTGTCGAGGGCGTCATCGGACAGCGCCACGGCCTCGTCCAGCGTCAGGGCAGTGTCGCCCATGGTGAAGCTTTCGGCGATCTCTGCCAGCCCGGGCTGTTTCGACAGCGCATGGACGCGCCGCACCCCGTCGCGCAGGCGAATGCGGTCGCGCGGATCGGCCAGCATGTTCTCCTCGATCTGGGGATCCGCCTCGGGGGCGGCGGAGGTCAGCGTGACGGCCCCGCGCGAGAAGGCATCGTAAAGCCCGATCCCGATCGCGCCGAAATCGTTCGGCGCATCCGTCCCGTCGATGTTGCGGTGGTTGAAGCCGATCATGATCATGTCGCGCACGCCGCCCTCGCCGAGGCCCGAGGAATAGGTCAGGCAGCTGTTGGTGTGGCGCTGGTCGGGATCGGTGGTGCGGTGCTCGGGCTTCAGCGTGATCTTCACCCGGATCACGGGGTGATCCATGAAATGGCGGCCCACATCGGGCATCTCGCGCAGGCAGGGGATGCCGTGGTCGCGCAGGTGCATCGACGGCCCGAGGCCCGAGCGCATGAGGATCGCAGGCGAATGCACGGCGCCGGCGCAGAGCACGATTTCACCGGCGCGGAACACCTGCCAGTCACCGCCCACCTTGGCCCGCAGCCCGGTGGCGCGGCCGTCCTCCAGAACGACCTTGTCGACGAGCGCCCCGCCGAGGATGGTCAGGTTCTCCCGTCCCCGCGCCGGTTCGAGGTAGCCGTCATTGGTGGTGATCCGTTTCAGCCCGCGGCTGTTGATCGGGTAGTTGGAGAAGCCTTCGCCCTCCGGCGCGTTCAGGTCGCGATTCAGCGGATAGCCCGCCGCCAGCGAGGCATCGCGCAGCCCCTTGTCCACCGGGCCCCACGTGTCCTCGGGCGCGCGGTAGATCGGGATCGGCCCGCCCTGACCGTGGTAGTTGGTCTGCGCCATCTCGGGATCGTCTTCCATCCGGGCGAAGAGCGGCAGCACGTCCCTGGCGCCCCAGCCCTCGCAGCCGATCGCCTCCCAGGCGTCGAAGGCCGCGCCGACGCCCCAGATGGCGATCTGCGCGTTGACGAGGGAGGAGCCGCCGAGCCCGCGCCCGCGCCAGTAGTGCTTGGGCTCCTGCGCGGCGGTGCGGCGGCTCTGCACGCCGGGCCATTGCCACTCCTGCTGGTGGCCGGGCTGGTGCATGAAGGGCATGATATTGGCAGAGCGCGCGGCCTCGGGCGCCTCGTCGGCACGCCAGTCGCGGCCCGCCTCCAGCAGCAGAACCCGGATCGACGGGTCCTCGCTCAGCCGTCCGGCCAGCGCCGCCCCGGCCGAGCCTGCGCCCACCACGATCACGTCATAGTCTTCCGTCATTGCCGTCGCTCCGTTCGTTCCTCGGCTGCGCCTCCCGTCGCGGGCTCAAGACAGGACAAGCGGCGGGAAAGGTCCATGGTCGATTGTCGTCAATGTCGCCGTCGCGGGACAATTCCGCCTCCGCTGCCGGGTGGGGCGCGTAAATTTGTGGCGGTTCTTCTCTGGGTTGAGGGGCGCACATTGCACCGACGTCTTGCCCTTGGCGACGCGACGGGGGGCCACCTTTCGGGGGATAAATGGTTGCAGTGGCGGCCCAACCCCGGCACAGGTGAGGGAAAGCCCGGCGTCGCTCACCGCCGGTGGAACTACAGGAAGCCCGCCATGTCCGATGCTCTTCTCGAGGCCCTCGGGGCCGCCCGCCCACAGGTCTGGTCCAACCCCGATTATCGCCCGGCAGAGGATCCGCAGGCCCAGGCCGAGCTGAAGATCGCGCTGGCCGACTGGGATGCGGCGGCGGGCCTTCTGGCCGCGCTCTTCCCCGAAACCGGCCCCGAGGGGCGCATCCGCTCGCGGCTTGTTCCCGTGCCGGAGGGCGTGTTGCCCGCGCGCGTGCCGGGCAGTGTTTTCATGAAGGCCGACAACGACCTACCGGTCGCAGGCTCGGTCAAGGCGCGCGGCGGCCTCTTCGAGGTGGTGACCACCGCTATCGCACAGGCCCGCGAGGCCGGCCTTCTGGCCGAGGGCGAAGATGCCGCCAAGCTGGCGCGTCCGGAGATGCGGGACTTCTTCCGCGCCCGCACCATGTCCGTGGGCTCCACCGGGAACCTCGGCCTCAGCGTCGGCATCACCGCCCGGGCGCTCGGCTACCGGGCCGTGGTGCACATGTCGGCGGATGCCAAGGCCTGGAAGGTCAAGCGCCTGACCGACCTCGGCGTCAGCGTGATCCAGCACGCAAGCGATTACACCGCCGCCGTGGCCGCCGCCCGTGACGCGGCCGCCCTCGATCCGCTGTGCCACTTCGTCGATGACGAGGACAGCCCGACGCTCTTCCGGGGCTACAGCGCCTCGGCCGCCGAACTGGCCGAGGAACTGGCCGCCCAAGGCATCGAGATCGGGCCGGAGCGTCCGCTGATGGTTTACCTGCCCTGCGGGGTGGGCGGTGCCCCCGGCGGCACGGCGCAGGGGCTGCGGGCGGTGTTCGGGCCGAACGTGCACGGCTTCTTCTGCGAGCCGGTGCAGGCGCCCTCGGGCCTCGTACGGCTGGCCTACAAGGGCAAGTACAAGACGGTCTACGACGTGGGCCTGACCAACAAGACCGAGGCCGACGGCATGGCCGTCGCGACCTTCTCGGACTTCGTGGCAGGCCGGATGGAGGAGCGCCTCGCCGGGGCCTTCACCGTGGGCGACGACACGCTCTTCACCTACCTGCTGAAGACCCACGACCTGATGGGCGAGAAGCTGGAGCCCTCCGCTGCTTCCGCCTTCCGCGGGCCGGAGATGGTGATGCTCTCCGACGATGCCGCGGGCTTCCGGGCGCAGCACCTCGCGGGCGTCGACCCGGCGCAGGTGGTGCATGTGGTCTGGGCCACCGGCGGACGTTTCGTGCCCGAGGCGCAGTACGAGGCCTTCGTCACCGAGGCCCGGAAACTGGCACTGGTCTGATCCGGCCTGTTCGGCCCGAACTACCTGATCCGACGCCCGTGCTGCGGGCCCGGTGATCCGGACCTGTCGGATCAGGCGCGTTGGATTGCGCCCGACCTGACCGGCTCCGTCATCCTGATCCCGGTGTCTTGGTCCGTTTGATCTGGTCCGGCTGGTCCGGGCCAGCAGGTCCGGCGGCACCTGCGCGCCGCCGGACCTCTCGGGTGCTCACTTGTAGCGACCGCCGCGTTCCAGCACTTCGATCTGGTAGCCGTCGGGATCGGCCACGAAGAAGAACTTCGCGATCACCTCGCCCGCCGGGGCGAAGCTGACCAGTTTGCGCGGCGCAAGGCCCGCGGCTTCGAAGCGCGCGTGTTCCGCCTCCAGATCCTCGACCGACACGGCAAGGTGGCCATAGCCGTCGCCAAGGTCATAGGGCTCGGTCCGGTCCTTGTTGATGGTCAGCTCAAGCTCGAACTCGCTCTCCGGATTGCTCAGGTAGACGAGGGTGAATTCGGGGAAATCAAGCCGGTCGGCGATCTCCAGCCCGAAGGCCTCGCGGTAGAAGGCGAGGGAGCGCGCCTCGTCGAGAACGCGGATCATGCTGTGAATGGTCTTGGCCAAGTCTGTCTCCTTCTGGGGCCGTCAGGTCGCGGGCAGACTAGGGCAGCGGAACGCCGGGCGGTAGGGGCGGCGTGCAGGCCTTGCCCTTCCGGCCCGCGTCCCCTGCGCATTGACGCCCCCGATGCAATCGCTAGACCGGGGGCTCTGACCCCGGAGCCGCCATGCCAGATCCCCAGACCCACGCGCCGACCTCCCAGCCCGACAGCGGGCTGATCCTCGGTGCGGTCTTCTGCCTGCTTGCGGCCACCGCATGGGGCACCACCGGCACGGCGGCGACCTTTGCGCCCGATGTGCCCGCCGTGGCGATCGGCGCGGCGGCCATGGGCTTTGGCGGGCTGTTGCAGGCGGCGATGGCCGCGGGCGGCATCCGGCGACACGCGACCTCGCTGAAGGCGCAGCTGCCGCTCCTGCTGGCGGGGGGCCTTTCGGTCATGATCTATCCGCTGGCGTTCTACGCCTCCATGCGGCTGGCGGGGGTGACCATCGGCACGGTGATCTCCATCGGCTCCGCGCCGCTGATTTCGGCCCTGATCGAGAACCGCTTCGACGGCATCCGTCTGACCCTGCGCTGGACCTCGGGGGCGGCCATCGGCATCGCGGGCATGGCCCTGCTGGCCATGGCCGAAGGCACGGGCCACGTGATCCCCGACAACGTGCCGCTCGGCGTGCTGCTGGGGCTGGTGGCGGGGGCGACCTATGCCCATTACTCCTGGGCCGCCCGGCGGATGATGCAGCGGGGCCTACCGTCGCGCACGGCCATGGGCGCGATGCTGGGGGTGGGTGCGGTGCTGCTGATGCCGGTGCTCCTGGCCACGGGCGCGCCCTTCCTCGCCTCCGCGCAGAACCTTGCCGTGGGGCTCTACATGGCGCTGGTGCCGATGTTCCTGGGCTACATCGCCTTCGGTGCGGGGCTGGCACGGGTGACGACCAGCATGGCCACGACGATCACGCTGTTCGAGCCGGTGGTGGCGGCGGTGCTGGCGGTGCTGGTGGTGGGAGAGCGGCTGCCGCCGATGGGCTGGACCGGCGTCGGGCTGATCATCGCCTGCCTGCTCTGGACCACCGCGCCGCTGCCGAAACGGCGGGCGCGGCGGAGGGCGTGAGGGGGCTCAGTCCTTCAGTTCGACCTCGATGAAGGAAAGCATCCCCGGACCGGGATTGAAGACGTCGTGTTCGATCCCCATGCCGCGGGCATAGGTGTCACCGGCCTTCACCTCGCGCTCGATCACCTCGCCGTTCTGCTCATAGGCCATCTTGGCGTCCGTCAGGATGACGATGACATAATCCATCTCGTGCTTGTGCCAGCCGGTGGTGTTGCCGGGGGCGAAATCCCAGCGGGTCACCCGGGTGCGGGCGTCATCCACCAGCTGGGTGGGCGTCGCGGGGCCGGTGCTGTCGAAGGGCATGAACGATCTCCTCTACTAATTATCGGCGCCACGGTAGCCCCGGCGCGGGCAGGGGCCAGAGGCATCTGGAGGGGATCGGCGCAAAGCTGCCATTACGGTGTAGAATTGCCACGGCCCGCCGCGCGGAAGGCCCGCGCAGGGCGCTGTCGGAACCTGTCGGCATCTGTCTGTGCGGTCAGGCCGCCCCCAGCCCCTCCGCCAGCATGTCGAGCACGAGGCGGATGCGCGGGCTGGCCTGCAACCCTTCGTGGCTGACCAGCCAGAGCGGCACCGGGATCGCCAGATCGGGCCAGAGCGGCACCAGGCGCGGGTCATCGGCCACGATCTCGTCGAGGAAGGGCGCCACGCCCATGCCGCGCCGGACCATCTCCAGCACCACGAGCGAGGAGTTGGAGACAAGGCGGAAATCCTCCGCCGCGATCTGGAAGCCGAGGCCGGTGAGGTAGCCCGCCAACCGCTCCGCATCGTCGAAGCCGAGCAGGGCGGCAGGCGGCAGGTCGGCCGGGGTGGCGGGCGTGCCGTGCCGGGCGATCCAGTCGCGCGAGGTGTAGAACCGCGCCCGGCTGCCGCGCAGTTGCCGGCCGCTCAGCCCGGGACGGTCGGGGGCGGCATGGCGCAGGGCGATGTCGGCCTCCATCCGGTGCAGGTCGCTCAGGCTGTTCTGGGACCAGAGTTCCAGCACCAGCCCCGGGGCGGCGGCATGGATCGTCTCCAGCAGCGGCGGCATCAGGAAGGTCGCCACCGTGTCCGAGGCCGAGATCCGCACCCGTCCGGTCATGTCCTGCAACCGCCCGCTGGCGGCAAGCGCCACGGCCTGCGCCGCCTCGCCCATGGGGCCCACGTGGTCGAGCAGGGCGCGCCCGGTCTCGGTGAGGACCAGCCGCTTGCCGATCCGTTCGAAGAGCGCCACGCCGAGGTCCTCCTCCAGCGCCTGCACCTGCCGCGACAGCGTGGGCTGCGTCAGCCGCAGCGCCCGCGCGGCCGCAGAGAGCGAGCCATGGGTGGCGGTGGCGTGAAAGGCGCGCAGCAGGTTCCAGTCAGGCGTGATCATGCGCCTGCGTATATGATACCTGCGAATTTCCGCAATTTACCGATTATCTGCATATGGCTATTTCAGGTGGTGAAAGGAGACCCCCGATGACAGCCTCGACCACCGCCCCCATGATGCCCCCCGTCATGCCCCCCGCCGCCGAGAGCCGCGATGCCCGCTTCTGGGACCGGCTTTCCGCCCGTTACGCCCGTCAGCCGGTGGCCGATCCCGCCGCCTATGCGCGGACGCTGGAACGCACGCGCGGCTACCTGCATCCCCGCGCGCGGGTGCTGGAACTGGGCTGCGGCACCGGCTCCACCGCGCTGCAACTGGCGGGCGACGTGGCCGAGTATATCGCCACCGACCTCTCGCCCGAGATGATCCGCATCGGCGCCCGGCGGCTGGCCGAAAGCCCGGTGCCGGGGCTCTCCTTCGAGGCGGGCACCGTGCAGGACATGGCGCAGGAGGGGCCCTTCGACGTGGTGCTGGGGTTCAACTACCTGCACCTCGTGCGCGATCTGCCGGGAACGCTCGCGGTGATCTCCAAGCTGCTGGCGCCGGGCGGGGTCTTCATCTCCAAGACGCCCTGCCTGCGCGAGATGAACCCGCTGATCCGGGGCCTCGTCATCCCGGTGATGCAGGCCGTGGGCAAGGCGCCCCACGTGGCCTCCTTCAGCGTCGACGGGCTGGAGGACGCGCTTCACGACGCCGACTTCGCTCTGGAACTGACCGAGAACCACGCCGGCAAGGGCGACGATCATCGCCCTTTCGTGGTGGCGCGTCCCTGGTGAGAGGGGCCTGATGGGGCCGGAATGCGGGTCTGATCTGGGCCTCACCACGGCCCCGGCGCGGACCACGTCACAGCCTTCAACACCGTGCCCGACTTGGCCCCTGCGCGACCCTGTGCCAGAGCCCCCGAGCCTCCGGCGCGGGATCACGCAGGGGCGGGGGCGGCTGACTGCTTTGGCCTCGTGCGATATAAGTGGGCGAAGCGGCAGTCTTCGCGGGCGGACCGACCGGTGGCCCTGACAGCAGCGGGGCAGAGACGAGGCCGAGACGGGGCAGACAGAGACGGGGCGGCGCGTCGGCGAAAAGGCGCGGCGCTGCGCCGTTTATCCACTCTTGCCGCAGGATCGCCCTCGACCTCGCGCGGGTGAGGCCCCAGATTGGCCCTGCCATGTCCGAGCAAGACCAGACCGACCCAGACCAGACCGACACCCGCCGCGCGGCGACCCGCGCCTTCGCCCGCCGCCGCTTCGGCCCGGTGGGCACGCTGCGTCTGCACCGCGCTGCCCTCGGGGCGGACTTGCTGCGGGCGCCGCTGAACGTGGTGCTAGCCCCGCTCTACCTCGTGGTGCGGCTGCTGGCGCTTGGCCTGTCCGCGATCGGGCTGAAACGCGCGGGCCGGTGGCTGGCGGCGCGGCGGATGATGCTGGAAACCAGCGTGGCGGCGCGGGTGAAGACCGATGTGCTGGCGCTGATCGAGGGGCTGGGGCCCGCGCGCCCCGCCGCCCCGCGCGACGCAATAGAACTGGCCGTGCGCGACTACGCCGAGGTGCGCAACGCGGTGGCCGAGATCACCACCACGCTGATCGTGCTCTGCGCCGGGCTGCTGGTCTTCCACGCCGCGACGCCGGGCGTCCTGTCCCTGGCCGCGCCGGTGGCCGAGATGCGCACGCAGGCCTTCTTCATCGACAACTTCCCGCTTGGCCAATGGGCCGGGGGGCTCTGGTACAGCGTCTTCCCCGCCCGCCCCAGCGGGCTGGAGGTGGTGCTGACCGGGGTGGTGCTGGCGCTCTCGGCCTCGCTGGTGACGACCTTCGCAGGGCTTGTCGCCGATCCGCTGCAGGTGCTGACCGGCACCCATCGCCGCCGGCTGATGCGGCTGCTCGACCGGCTGGACCGGGCGGGCGAGGGCGGGCTGGCACGCGAGCACGTGGCGGCCCGGATGGGCGATCTCTCGGACATGGCGCTGAGCCTCTGGCGCAGCCTGAAGGGCTGAGCCGACCGCCCCGCCGCGCGCAGCCCACCGCTGCCGGGGGCATCGCGCCTACTGGCGCCGGAGGGCCGGGCGACGCGGCACGGCCCCATCCGGGGCGTGGCGCAGCCATCCCAGGGCCGCGGGCACGAAAAAGGCCGCGTCCGGATGTCCCGGCGCGGCCTCTCGTCTCCGCTCCCCCAAGGGATCAGCGGCTTACCAGCTGGTCAGCACGGTGCCGTTGTACTTGTCCTCGATGAACTTCTTCACCTCGGGCGAGTGGTAGGCGTCCACCAGCGGCTTCACCCAGGGCTCATTCTCCTCGCCCTTGCGGACGACGATGATGTTCACGTAGGGGCTGTCGGTTTCGGTGGCGATGGCATCGTTCACCGGGTCGAGGCCCGAGGCGATCGCGTAGTTGGTGTTGATCATCGCGGCGTCGAGGTCATCCAGCGAGCGGGGCAGCTGTGCCGCGTCCAGTTCCTGGATCTTGATGTTGCGGGGGTTCTCCGCGATGTCGAGCACGGTGGGCACGAGGCCCACGCCCTCGGCCAGGGTCAGCAGGCCCTTCTGTTGCAGCACCAGCAGGGCGCGGCCGCCGTTGGTCGGGTCGTTCGGGATGCCGATGGTCGAACCGTCGGGGATCTCCTCGGGCGATTTGAATTCGTTCGAGTAGAGGCTCATCGGCGTGTTGATGGTGGTGCCCACTTCGACGAGGTCGAAGCCGCGGTCGGCCATCTGGCGCTCGAGGTAGGGGCGGTGCTGGAAGCTGTTCGCCTCGATGTCGCCATCGGCAAGCGCCTGGTTCGGCACCACGTAGTCGGAGAATTCGACCACGTCGATGTTCAGGCCGTCCTTGGCCGCGATCTTGGCGACTTCTTCCATGATCTCGCCGTGCTGGCCGGGGGACACGCCGACGCGGATGTCGGTGGCAAGGGCGGTGGTGGCCGTCAGGGCGAGGGCCGAGGTGAGGGTGATCAGACGCAGCATATGGGAGGTCTCCTTCTGGCGATGCGTATGAGAAAGGGGCGGGGCCTCAGCGGCCCCGGTTGCGCGGTGCCCGCTTGTCGACGCGCCGGGCGAGGAATTCGCCCGCGGTCTGGACCAGCTGCACCATGACGATGAGGATGACGACCACGGCCAGCATGACCGAGGGCATGAACCGCTGGTAACCATAGCGGATGCCGAGATCGCCCAGGCCCTCGCCGCCCACGGCGCCGACCATGGCCGAGTAGCCGATCAGCGACACCACGGCGAGCGTGAGGCCGAGGGTAATGCCCGGCAGGGCCTCGGGGATCAGCACCTTGCGGATGATCTGCATCGGCGTCGCACCCATGGCGCGGGCCGCTTCGATCAGCCCGCTGTCGACCTCGCGGATCGCGTTCTCGACAAGACGGCCGATGAAGGGGATCGCGGCGATGGTGAGGGGCACGATGGCCGCCGTGGTGCCGATCGAGGTGCCCGCGATGAAGCGCGTCACCGGGATGATCGAGACCACGAGGATGATGAAGGGCACCGAGCGGGTGGCGTTCACGATGACCCCCAGCACCTTGTTCACGATCGGCGCCGAGAGCAGCTCTCCGCGTTGCGAACAGGCGAGGAAGACGCCGATGGGGATGCCGAAGACGGCCCCGATCGCGGTGGCGACGGCGACCATGTAGATGGTCTGCCAGGTCGCTTCCATCAGCATGTTGATGAGATTAGCCGACATAGCCCAGCACCTCCGTCCGCTGATCGTGTTGTTGCAGGTAGGCGCGCGCCTGATCGGCCCGGTCGGCCTCGACCGAGATCAGCAGGTTGCCGAAGGGCCGGGTGCCGATCTCCTCGATGGCACCGGCGAGGATGTTGACCTGAAGGCCCAGTTCCTCGCTCATCCGCGCCAGCAGCGGGTCGGTCGCGTTCTCGCCGACGAAGGTGATGCGGATCACCTCGCGCGAAGCCGTCCCGGGTCGCGTGGCGCTCATCTGGTCCGCGATGAAGCGGGGCAGGGTGACGCCGGTCACGCCCGACAGGAAGGAGCGCGTGGTCGGATGCTGCGGGGCGGTGAAGATGTCGTAGGTCGCGCCCTGTTCCACGATCTGCCCGCCGTCGATCACCGCCACGTGGGAGGCGATGTCGCGCACCACGGCCATTTCGTGGGTGATCAGCAGGATCGTCAGCCCGAGGTCGCGGTTGATGTCCGCCAGCAGCTCCAGCACGGTCTGCGTCGTCTCGGGGTCGAGCGCCGAGGTCGCCTCGTCCGAGAGCAGCACCTTGGGTTGCGTCGCAAGCGCCCGGGCGATGCCGACACGCTGCTTCTGCCCGCCGGATAGCTCTGCGGGATAGCGCTTCGCCAGCTGTTCCAGCCCGACGCGCGCCACGAGGTCATCGACCCGGCCCTTGATCTCGCGGGCAGGGGTGCCCGCGATTTCCAGCGGCAGGGCCACGTTCTCGTAGACCGTGCGCGACGACAGCAGGTTGAAGTGCTGGAAGATCATCCCCACGTCGCGCCGGATGCGGCGCAACTCGGCCGCGCCCGCGCGGCCGACATCGTGGCCCGCCACGGTGACGGTGCCGGTGGTGGGCTGTTCCAGCCCGTTCACCATCCGCAGAAGCGTCGATTTCCCAGCCCCCGACCGGCCGATGATCCCGGTGATCGTGCCGGGTCCGACGGTCAGAGTGACATTCTCCAGTGCGTTGACGGTGCCGCCACCCTTCTGGGGGAAAGCCTTCCCCACGTCCTCGAAGGTGATCCCGGCACCGGTGATCTGATTTTCGGCCATCCGTATCCTGTAAACTCGTCCGGCCTCCTCCCTGTGCGGCGGTAGATAACACTCCGTGTGGGGGTTCAAGTCCTGAAAAGCAGGCAAACCGGGACGGTCTGCCCGGGTTCAGCTGTTCGGGCCGGAGGTGGCGGGAATATATTCCAGATATGCAGGTATGGGGAGAATGTTTTTGTGTCATCCGCGCCAATGCGAACGGACGTTCTTATTGGAATTGAGAGTGACTTTGCGGCAGTTTTGCCAACAAAAGCGACATGTTGTGTCGCTTTTGGGCGATCTCACCCCGTGGGCAGCCGTTTGCGCACGATGGCCGCGTGCAGGGCGGCCCCGTGCGGCAACGCGGCATCGGCAAAGTCGTAGGTCGGAGCGTGCAGCGGGGCCGAATCCTCGCCGTTGCCGATGAAGAGGAAACATCCCGGCACATGGGCGAGAAAGCGGGCGAAATCCTCCGATCCGGTCATCGGCTCGGGGCGCAGCGCGGCCCGGGTCGAGATCCCGGCAGCCGCCTCCAGCGCCTGCGCCGCAAGGTCGGGATCGTTGAGCGTGGGGATGAATTCGCGGCGGTAGTCCACGCGGGCGGTGATGCCATGGGTCAGGGCGATACCTTCCGCGATCCGGCGCATCTCCGCCTCGATCTGCTGCGAGGTTTCGGGCGCGAAACTGCGACAGTCGCCCAGCACCCGCGCCGTGCCGGGCAGGGCGTTGCGGGTGCCATCGGTGAGCAGCTCCGTGACCGAGACGACGGCGGTCTCGGAGGGCGCAAGGCGGCGTGCCACGATGGTCTGCAATTCCAGCACGAGGGCACAGGCGGGCACCATCACCTCGCGGCCCCAGTCCGGGCGCGAGGCATGGCCCCCCTGACCGGTGAGCGTGATCTCGAAGATATCCTCTGCCGACATGATCGCCCCGGGACGGGTCTCGGCATGGCCCACCGGCAGGCCGGGCATGTTGTGCAGGCCATAGATCTCGTCGAAAGGGAAGCGCTCCAGCAGGCCATCGTCCAGCATGGCAAGCGCCCCTTGCCCCCATTCCTCCGCCGGCTGGAACAGGAAGCGCACCGTGCCGTCGAAGCCACCCTCGGTCGCCAGAAGCTCCGCCGCCCCCAGGAGCATGGCGGTGTGACCGTCGTGGCCGCAGGCGTGCATCCGTCCCGGCGTGGCGGAGGCATGGGGCAGGCCGGTCGCCTCGGTGATCCGCAGCGCATCCATGTCGGCGCGCAGGGCGACGGCCCGGTTGCCCGTACCGCGCCGGAGCGTGCCCACCACGCCGGTGCCACCCACGCCCTCGACCACCTCGAGACCCAGACCGCGCAGGGTCTCGGCCACGAAGGCGGCGGTGCGGTGCTCCTCGAAACCCGCCTCCGGGTGGCGGTGCAGGTCGTGGCGCCAGGCAGTCATCCGGGCGTGGAGGGCCTCGCGGCTCACGAGATAAGGCCCCGCGCCACGTCCATCAGCACCTCGGCCCCGGCCACGATGTCGGCGGGGTCGGTGTCTTCCAGCGGCGAGTGGCTGATCCCGCCCTTGGAGGGGACGAAGATCATCGCCGTGGGGGCGATCCGCGCCATCATCTGCGCGTCGTGGCCCGCGCCAGAGGTCATCCGGCGGCAGGAGAGCTGACACGCCCCGGCGGCGGCCTCGATGGCGGTGACGATTGCGGGGTCGAAGACCACCGGCTCGAAACGGGCGAGGCTCTGGGTGGTGACGGTGAAACCCTCGGCCCGGATCTCGTCCAGCAGGGTGGCCAGCCCGGCCTCCAGCCTGCGCAGCGTCCCGGCATCGGGGTGGCGCAGGTCCACCGTCATCTCGGCCCGCGCCGGGATCACGTTGATCGCACCGGGGGAGAGGGAGAGCGTGCCCACCGTGGCCACGCCACCGTCCGAGCCGCGCGCGGCTTCCTGCAGGTGGGTCATGATCCGCGCCGCCGCCACGCCCGCGTCCAGACGCCGGCGCATCGGCGTGGTGCCCGCATGGTTGGCCGCGCCGGTGAGGGTGATCTTCTGCCACGAGATGCCCTGCAGGTTCTCCACCGCGCCAAGGCGCAGCCCCTCGGCTTCCAGCACCGGGCCCTGTTCGACGTGGAGTTCGAGGTAGGCATGGGGCTTGAGCGCCGTGGGCGCGACCGCCCCGGCATAGCCGATGCGCGCCAGTTCGGCCCCCAGCGTCGCGCCGTCGGTGCCCACGGTCGCGCGGGCCTCCTCCACCGACATGTCGCCACAGGCCACGAGGCTGCCCAGCATGTCCGGGTGGAAGCGCACGCCTTCCTCGTTGGTGAAGGCCACCACCGCCACGGGCCGCGCCGGGCGGGTCCCCGCGGCCTTCAGCGCCTCGATCACCGAAAGCCCGGCCAGCACGCCGGTGCAGCCGTCGTAGATCCCTGCGTCGATGACGCTGTCGATATGCGAGCCCATGACCAGCGGCGCGCCGGTCGCGCCCTCGGGCGACCAGAGCCCGATGATATTGCCGATCTGGTCCACGCGGATCTCCAGCCCGGCCTCCTCCAGCCAGCGGCAGAAGAGATCGCGCCCGGCGCGGTCGGCCTCGGTGCCCGCCAGCCGCATAAGCCGGCCCTCCGCGTCGCGGCCCGTGGCGCCCAGTTCCTCCAGCCGGGCGATCAGGCGCGTTCCGTCGAGCGCCGGGGTCATGCTGCCACCTCGGCCACCACCTCTGCGGGCGTTTTGCCGACGATCCGCTCGTAGAGCGCCGCATCGGTCGCGCCCTCGGTGTTGATCACCAGAACGCGGGACTGCGGCCCGAGGCCCGCGGCCTTGGTACCCTCCGCATCGCGCAGCAGGGTGACGAGGCCCGCAAGCCCCGCGCCGCCGCTTTCGCCCGCCACCACGGCGGGGTCGCCCGCCACCGGGGCGGCAAGGCGGCGCATGACCTCGGTCGCGGCCTCCTCGGGCACGGTCAGGAAGCCGTCGGCGCAGCGTTCCAGCACGCGGAAGGCCAGCGGTGAGGGCTCGTAGCATTCCAGCATCGCCATGACGGTGGGCTCATCCTCGCCCACCTTGGCCACGCGGCCCTGTTTCGCGCTCTCGTAGAGGCAGGCGGCGCGGGCGGGTTCGGTGACGATGGCGCAGGGGCGGCCGTCCCCCAGCACGAGGGCGAGGTGCCCGGCCACGGCGGCGGCGAAACCGCCCACGCCTGCCTGCAGGAAGACATGGGTCGGGGGCGTGTCGAGGGCGGCGAGCGACTCGGCGATCAGCGCCACGTAGCCCTGCATGACGAGGCCGGGGATCACCTCGTATTCGTCCCAGGAGGTGTCGGAGACGATGGTCCAGCCCTCGGCCTCGGAGACGCGGGCGCTTTCCACGATGCTCTCGTCATAGGTGCCGTCGACCCAGCGGATCTCGGCGCCATAGGCGGCGATGGCGTCGGCCCGGTTCTGGCTGACGCCGCCGTGCACGAAGATCACCGAGCGCGCGCCCATGAGCTGCGCGCCCTGCGCGACCGAGCGGCCATGGTTGCCGTCCGTGGCGCAGGCGAAGGTCATGGTGGCGGCCACGGCCTTCACCTCGTCCGAGAAGAGCTCTTCGACCGCGATTTCGCGGCCCAGCCGTCGGGCGGCCTCCTCAAGGACCAGCATCATCAGCGCATAGGCCCCGCCGAGCGCCTTGAAGGAGCCGAGCCCCAGCCGCTGGCCCTCGTCCTTGAGATGCAGCGCGCCGATGCCGAGCTCTGCCGCGAGGCCGGGCAGGGCGATCAGCGGCGTGGCGCCGCCGTTCTCGCGCAGGGCCAGCACGCGGGCGATCCGGGCCGCGCCCTCGGGGCCGAGGATGGCGGCATCGCGGGGATCGAGGGGCTGGCCATGGGCGGGCAGGCGGCTGGGCAGGTAGGTCACGCGAGGCTCCTTGAATCGGGTGGTGTCGCAAGGATATTTCGTCTCGCCCGAAAAAGGGGCTGAATTTCCATAGGGATCGTGCAAGTTTCTTGCATCCCGATGCCCTGCGGTGAATGTCCATGACGCCTCTCGACGATTACGACCGTGCCATCCTGCGGCTTTTGCAGGAGAACAACCAGATGCCGCAGCGCGAGATCGGCGCGGCGGTGAACCTCTCGGCGCCCTCGGTGCAGCGCCGCATCCGCCGGATGGAGGCGGAAGGCGTGATCGCGGCCAACGTGGCGCAGGTTTCGGGCGAGGCGGTGGGCCTGCCGCTGACGATCATCGTGACGGTGGAACTGGTGAGCGAGACGCCGGATGCGATCGACGCGGCCAAGCGCAGTTTCCGCGAGGCTCCGGAGGTGCAGCAGTGCCATTACGTGACCGGCGAGACGGATTTCGTGCTGGTGGTCTGCGTGGCCTCGATGCCCGCCTACGAGGAGTTCACGCGCCGGGTGTTCTTCGGGTCGGGCAATGTGAAGAAATTCCGCACGATGGTGTCGATGGACCGGGTGAAGACGGGGCTGCGGCTGGATATTTGAGGGGGTGGTGAGGGCTGGTGTCGGTTGGGTGCCGCGGAACACCTTCCACGCCGCTCCTGTCAGGGAGGATCGAAGGCCGGAGTTTCTAGTACAACGCCTGGGGACCGTGCTGCTTGGCCCGGGTTGTCGACCACGAAGGGCAGTGCCGTCCCGCGGGGTGGCGCTATAGCGCCGCCCCAGGGGGGCGGGACGGCGCTGCCCGGCCTGCGGCCGGGCGGGACATTTCTTGAGGCTTGCGGGGCATCGCCTGAGGGTTCGTGCGGGCGTGTGATGGGTAGGGGCGTCCATTCCTCTGGAAGCGGCCAATTGCCCAGGCCCCTCACTCCGCCGGTTCGATCAGCTCCGGCCCGTCGTCCTTCATGCCGAACCGCGCCACCGGGTGATGCCGCAACCGGGTCTCGGCCCCCAGCAGGTCCGTCTCCTCCGTTCCGCCCAGCCAGGCATCGCGTTCCTCGGCGTTCAGGATCACCGGCATCCGGTGGTGGATCGCCTCCACGTCCGCATTGGCCGCGCGGGTCAGGATCGTGCAGGTCAGGAGCTCGTTCCAGCGCGAGGCCAGCCCCGCGAACCAGAGCGTCTCCTCGTTGCCCGCCGCGCGGAACACATGGGGCTGCTTCGCACCCGTCTCGCCGGTCCATTCGTAGTAGGCCCCCGCCGGGATCAGGCAGCGGCCATGACGCCAGACCGCGCGGAAGGTGGGCTTCTGCGCCGCTTCCTCGATCCGGGCGTTGAAGGTCGTGGCCTTCCAGTCCTTCAATTCGCCCTTGTGCCACGAAGGCACCAGCCACCAGCGGGCGTAATAGGCCACCAGCTCGGGCTTGGCGAAAAGCAGCACGTCCTGCGTCGGCTTCACGTTGAAGCGACGGGGGATCGGGTCGATCCTCAGCTCGGAATGCTCGAACTCGGTTCCGCGCAGGTTGGGGTCTACGAAACGGCCACACATGGGAGGGAGCCTAGCGTCCGGGCGGCATTTGACCAGAGGGCAGGGCGTCCCGGGATCGCCCGGTGACCACGACGCAGGCAGCCCCGGGTGCAATCCTCATGACGCCGTCGCGGCAGAGGTGACACCGCCCGCCGCCGCCCCTAGGGTTCGGCCTGTGTCCCCGAGAGGGACGGCGCAAGACAAGGACCCCGCCGATGTTCGACCTGCTGATCCGCAACGCCACGCTTCCCGACGGCCGCACCGGGCTCGACATCGGCATCACCGGGGGGCGGATCGCCGCCGTGGAGGCCGGGATCACCACCGAAGCGGGCGAGGTCATCGACGCAGCCGGCCTGCTGGTCTCGCCGCCCTTCGTGGACCCGCATTTCCACATGGATGCGACGCTCTCCCTCGGGCTGCCGCGGATGAATGTCTCGGGCACGCTGCTGGAGGGCATCGCGCTCTGGGGTGAGCTGCGCCCGACTCTGACCAGGGAGGCGTTGGTGGAGCGCGCGGTGCGCTATTGCGACCTCGCCGTCTCCAAGGGGCTGATGGCGGTGCGCAGCCACGTCGATGTCTCGGACCCGCGCCTTGTGACCGTCGAGGCGCTGCTGGAAGTGCGCGAGATCGTGGCGCCCTATCTCGACCTGCAACTGGTGGCCTTCCCGCAGGATGGCTTCTATCGCTGTGCCGAGGCCGAGGCGGCGCTGACCCGTGCCCTCGATATGGGGGTCGAGATCGTGGGCGGCATCCCGCATTTCGAACGCACGATGGAGGAGGGCGCCCGCTCCGTCGCGGCGCTCTGCCGTCTGGCGGCCGAGCGGGGCCTGCGCGTGGACATGCATTGCGACGAGACCGACGATCCCCTCTCGCGCCATATCGAGACGCTGGCGGCGGAAACGGTACGCCACGGGTTGCAGGGGCGCGTCGCGGGCTCGCACCTGACCTCGATGCATTCGATGGACAATTACTACGTCTCGAAACTGCTGCCCCTGATGGCCGAGGCCGAAGTCGCCGCGATCCCCAATCCGCTGATCAACATGATGCTCCAGGGCCGCCATGACACCTATCCCAAGCGCCGCGGCCTGACCCGTATCCCCGAGATGCTGGCCACCGGCATCACCGTGGGCTTCGGGCAGGATTGCGTGCTGGACCCGTGGTATTCCATGGGCACCGGCGACCTGCTGGACGTGGCCCATATGGCGCTGCACGCGACGCAGCTGGGATCGGGCGCGGACAAGCGTGCGCTCTTCGACTGCGTCACGGTGAATTCGGCGAAGATCATGGGGCTGGAGGGCTACGGGCTCGACGTGGGCTGCCATGCGGACATGGTGCTGCTTCAGGCCAGGGACCCGGCAGAGGCGATCCGCCTGCGGCCGAACCGGCTGAAGGTGATCCGCCGCGGCAAGGTCGTGGCGCAGACCGCGCCCGAGGTCAGCACGCTCGACCTGCCGGGCCGCCCCGGGCACGTCGATCCCGCCGACTACGCGCCGCGCCACGCCTCCTGAGCCCTGCCTGCGCCGCCGAGAGGCGCGGCGTCCCTGCGCCCGATACGAATGCGCCGGGACGGTCCATGGACAGGTCGCCATGGAGGCGTCACAGCGCTCTTGACCAATTGGTCAGAAATTGCCCGAATTCAGGGCATTGGCCCTCCGGTTGGCGCAGCGGAGGCGGCCCGTGCTTGACAGCGCGGGCGCGCCGCGTGCCTCGTAAGCCAGCAATGCCGCCAGACGGCCAAGGAACACCCGGCCAGAACCGGGGCCTTTTACCTGACAGTCACGGGAGATTTCACATGACCAAGCTGATCCTCAACCGCCGCCGCCTGCTCGGCACCGGGGCCGCGCTGGGCGCCTCGACGCTCTTCGCGCCGTCGATCCTGCGCGCGCAGGGCGCGCCGGTGAAAGTGGCGGGCATCCATGCCTCGCCGGTCGAGAATGCCTGGAACTCGGTCCTGCACGCGGCCATGGTGGCCGCCGACGCGGACGGGGCGATTGAATACACCTTCTCCGAGGGCGTCTCGGGCACCGATTACCCGCGCGCCATGCGGGAATATGCAGAGGCGGGCAACGTCCTGATCGTGGGCGAATCCTACGCGGTGGAGCGCGAGGCACGGACCGTGGCGGGCGACTACCCCGACACCGCCTTCCTCATGGGCTCCTCCGGCGAGGCGGCAGGCGACAACTTCGGCGTCTTCGGCACGTGGAACTGGGAAGCGGCCTACCTCTGCGGGATGCTGGCCGGTGCCATGACCGAAACCGGCACCGTCGGCTCCGTCGGGGCGATCCCGATCCCGGAAGTGAACATGCTGATCAACGGCTTCGCGGACGGCGTGAAGGCGGTAAACCCCGATTGCAAACATGTCGTCAGCTTCATCGGCACCTTCTTCGATCCGCCCAAGGCGCGCGAGGCCGGCCTTGCCCAGATCGACGCCGGGGCTGACATCCTCTTCGGCGAGCGGATCGGCACGGCGGATGCGGCGCAGGAACGCGGCATCAAGGCCATCGGCTCGCTCATCGACTATACGCCGCGCTATCCGGATACGGTCTTTGCCAATGCCATGTGGTCCTTCCGCCCGCTGCTCGACGCGGCGCTGGCCGATGCCACCGGCGGGATGCCGGTCGGCAAGAATTACACGCCCCTCAGCCTGATGAAGGACGGCGGCAACGACATCCTCTTCACCGAGGGGGTGGCCCCGGCAGAGGCCGTCGCCAAGATGGAAGAGGTCCGCGCCGCCATCAAGGCGGGCGAGTTCGAAGTGCCGCGCAACTTCGACGAACCCGCGTAAGCGGCTGATCCCGAAGGGATGTGCAGCGCCCTGTCCGGCACCGGGCAGGGCGTTCGCGTCTCGCCCGCACGGCGGCGCGGCATTGACCGCGCCAAGCCGGGGCGGCATCACCATCGGGACGGAACGCGCGACCTGCGAGGGGGGGACACCGGATGACACAGACGCTCAGCGACCGGGCGGAGGCCCGCAGCGCCGGTTACGCAGATGCCACGGCCCTTGCGCAGGCCATCGCGGCGGGCGAGATCACGCAGGCCGACGCCATGCAGCGCGCCCGGGCGCGGGCGGAGGAGGTGGCCAACCTCGGTGCGGTCTGCTGGCTGGCGGAGGGCGATCCGGCGGAGGTAAACGCTCAGCCCGGGACCGGGTCAGCAATCGGCGCGGCCCCCTTCGCGGGCGTGCCGCTGCTGGTCAAGGACCTCGGCGGGCCCTTCGCGGGCATCCCGATGCGGGCGGGCTCCAAGGCCCTCGCGCGGATGAAGGGGGCCTCTGACAGCGATCTGGCACAAATGTTCCGGGCGGCGGGCTTCCGGCCCTTCGGTGCAACCACGGTGCCGGAATTCGGGCTCTCGCTTTCGTCCGAACCGGCCATCGGGCCGCAGTGTCGCAACCCTCTGGACCCGTCGCGTACGGCGGGAGGCTCCTCTGGCGGGGCGGCTGCGGCGGTGGCGGCGGGGATCGTGCCGCTGGCGCACGCCACGGATGCGGCAGGCTCGATCCGGGTGCCGGCGGCCTGCTGTGGCCTCGTGGGGCTGAAACCCTCGCGCGGGGCCATTCCGGGGGGGCCGGGCTTTGGCAACCACCTTGGCGGGATCGCCACGGAATTCGCGCTGACCCGCACGATCCGCGATGCGCAGGCGCTCTTTCCCTGCCTGACCGGGCGGGCCCGCGGCCCCGCGCCGGACCCGGCGCAGCTGCCTGGGGACAAGGCGCTGACCATCGGCCTCGTCACGGGGGCCGAGGGCATCGCGCCAGAGCGCGCCGCCGCCATCGAGGCCGCCGCCGGGACGCTTGCGCAAGCAGGCCACCGGATCGAGGAGGTGCCGGTCTCGGACCTCGCCCAGATCATGAAGATCAGCGCCCGGGCCTTCGACCGGATCGCCTCGGCCAACCTCGCGGGGCTGGTGCAGGCGGGGCTGGATCCTGCGCTTTTCGAGCCACTGACGCGCGCCTTCGTGGCGCGGGGGCAGGCGCTCTCCGCCGCCGATCTCTACCGCGCGCAGGAGGGGATCGCGACGGCGGCCCACCTGCTGTGGCGGCTCTTCGACCGGGTGGATGTGCTGCTGACACCGATGCTGGCCTCCGCGCCCGTGCCGCTTGGCAGCTTCCCCACCGATCACGACGACCCGCAGGCGCAGCTGGACCGGATGGCGGGTTTCGCGCCCTTCACGGCCATGGCCAATGTCACCGGCGCCCCTGCACTGACCCTGCCGGTGGGGGCGGATGCCGAGGGGCTGCCGCTGCCGGTGCACCTGATCGCGCCCATGGGCGGTGACCTGCGCCTGCTGGCCCTTGGCCGCCTGCTGGAGGGCGGCTGGACCCACCCGATCCCGCTTTTCGGAGGTGCCGCATGAGCCCGCCCGCTTCACCGACCGCACCCCGCGTTCTGGACCTCGACGGGATCACCAAGCGCTTCGGCCCGGTGACGGCGAACGAAGACGTTTCGCTCCACCTCGACCGGGGCGAGATCGTCTCGCTTCTGGGGGAGAACGGCGCGGGCAAGACCACGCTGATGTCGATCCTCTTTGGCCAGTACACCGCCGACGCGGGCACCGTGCGGGTGGAGGGGCAGGAGTTGCCCCCCGGCAAGCCGCGGGCCGCGATCCGCGCGGGCGTCGGCATGGTACACCAGCATTTCGCGCTCGCCCCCAACCTGACGGTTCTGGAAAACGTCATGACGGGGACCGAACCCCTGTGGAAGCTCCGCTCCGACCGGGCGGGGGGCCGGGCGCGGCTCATGGCGCTGTCGGAGAAGTTCGGCCTGAAGGTGGACCCGGACGCCCGCGTCTCGGAACTGTCAGTGGGCGAATGTCAGCGGGTCGAGATCCTCAAGGCGCTCTACAACGATGCCCGTATCCTGATCCTGGATGAGCCCACCGCAGTGCTGACCGCGCAGGAGGCGGAGGGTCTCTTCTCCACCCTGCGGGAGATGGCGCAGAAGGGGCTGTCGCTCATCTTCATCTCCCACAAGCTGCACGAGGTCATGTCGGCCTCGGACCGGGTCGTGGTGCTGCGCCGGGGCCGGGTGGTGGCGGAGCGGAAGACCTCTCAGACCTCGAAGGAGGAGTTGGCTTCGCTGATGGTCGGGCGCGAGGTGAAACGCCCCGCGCGGCCGCCCTCGACCCCCGGGCGGGTGCTGCTTGAGGCGGCGGACGTCCATGTGGGCGGCCGGGGCGGGGCCTCGCTCAAGGGTGTCAGCTTCCGCCTGCACGCGGGCGAGACGCTGGGGATCATCGGCGTCTCGGGCAACGGGCAGACGACGCTGGCGGGGCTGGTCTCGGGCCTGCATGCGCCCGACAGCGGCAGCCTGCTGATCGACGGGCAGACGCCCGCGCGTCATGACGTGCCCCATGCGATTGCCGCGGGCATCGGGCGCATCCCCGAGGACCGCAATGCGGAGGGCTCCATCGGGGACATGACCACATGGGAGAACGCGGTGCTGGAGCGCATCTGGTCGCCCGAGTTCTCGCGCCGGGGCATGGTGAAACGCGCTGCCGCCCGTGCCGCGACCGAGGCGATCATCCGCGACTACGACGTGCGCGGCGCCACGGTGGAGGGCCGTATCCGGCTGCTGTCGGGCGGGAACATGCAAAAGCTGATCCTCGGCCGGGTGCTGAACGCCGGGCCCGATATCCTCGTCGCGGCCCAGCCGAGCCGGGGGCTGGACGAGGGCGCCATCGCAGGTGTTCACGAGCGTCTGCTGGAGGCACGCGGGCGCGGGGCCGGGGTGCTGCTGATCTCGGAGGACCTCGAAGAGGTGATCGGCCTGTCGGACCGTATCCGCGCCATCGTGAACGGGCGACTGTCGCCCGCGATCCCGGTGGAGAAGGCCGATGCCCAGACCCTCGGGCTGATGATGGCCGGCGACTGGAGCGCGGCGGCCGCACTGGAAGCGGAGGCATCCCATGCGCTTTGAACGCCGCGACCATCCCTCGCGCGCCCTGACCCTGCTGGCGCCGGTGGGCGCGATCCTCGTCGCGCTGCTGGTGGCGGGCGGGCTGATCGCGCTGGCCGGGGCCAACCCGCTGCGGGCCTACGGGCTGATCCTCAAGGGCGCCTTCGGCTCCCGCCTTGGCATCTCGGAAACACTGACGCGGGCCACGCCGCTGATCCTGACCGGGCTGGCCGCCGCCGTGGCCTTCCGCGCGCGGCTCTGGAACATCGGGGGCGAGGGGCAGCTTTACATGGGGGCGCTTGCCGTGGCGGCCTTTGGCATGGTGCCCGCGCTTGGCGTGATGCCCGCGCCGGTGGTGATCGTGCTGTCGCTCGCCGTGGGGGCCGTGGCGGGGATGATCCTGCTGCTGGTGCCGCTGGGGCTGCGGCTGAAATTCGGCGTGGACGAGGTGGTGACGACGCTGCTTCTGAACTTCGTCGCTGTGCTCTTCGTCTCGCTGATGATCGAGGGGCCGATGAAGGACCCGCTCGCCTTCGGCTGGCCGCAATCGGTGCCGGTGCCCGACAGCGCGGTGCTGCCGCAGCTGATGGCACGGACGCGGCTGCACCTTGGGCTGCTCATTGCCGTGGCGGCGGCGGTCTTCACGTGGTGGCTGCAATCGCGCACGGTCTTCGGGATGCGGGCACGGGCGGCCGGGCTGAACCCGCGCGCCGCAGCCTTTGCGGGCGTGCCGCTGGGGCGGACGCTGATCGCGGTGGCCTGCCTCTCGGGTGGGATGGCGGGGCTGGCGGGCGCGATCGAGGTCATGGGGGTGAAGGGCTATGTCACCACCGACCTCTCGCCCAGCTACGGCTATTCCGGCATCATCATCGCGATGCTGGCCAACCTGAATCCCATCGGGGTGATCGGGGCCGCGCTCTTCTCGGCCGTCATGTTCGTGGGTGCGGACAGCATGTCGCGCGCCCTCTCGATCCCGTCCTATATCGCCGATGTCACCGTCGCCCTGTCGCTGCTGACCATGCTGGTGGCGATCTTCCTCACCCAGTACCGGATCCGCAGATGAGCGTTCTTTTCGATATCCTCTCCTCGGTCGGCATGTGGGAGGCGGTGTTGCGTATCGCCACGCCGCTGATCTTCGGCACCCTTGGCGTGCTGCTCTGCGAACGGGTCGGCGTGCTGAACCTCGGGATCGAGGGGATCATGACCTTCGGCGCCATGGTCGGCTGGCTGAGCGTCTACAACGGCGCGGACCTCTGGACGGGCATGCTGGTGGCCGCCGCTGCCGGGGCGATGTTCGGCCTGCTCCATGCGCTGATGACCGTGCCGCTGGGGTTGAGCCAGCATGTCACCGGGCTTGGCATCACGCTCTTTGCCTCGTCGTTTTCCTACTACCTCTTCCGCCTCGCGGTGCCGACTTCCTCCTCCCCGCCCACGGTGGAGCCGTTCCGCCCGCTGGCGGTGCCGGTGCTGTCGGACATTCCCTTCCTCGGGCCGGTGCTCTTCACCCAGACGCCGCCGACCTACCTTGCGCTTGTGCTGGTGGCGCTGCTGGCCTGGGGGCTCTATCGCACGCCGCTGGGGCTGGCGCTGCGCATGACCGGTGAGAACCCGCACGCGGTCGACGCGCAGGGCATTGACCCGGTGCGCCTGCGGGTCTTCACGATCATGGCGGGCTCGGCGCTGATGGCCATGGGCGGGGCCTTCCTGACGCTGGCGGCCTTCAACAGCTTCTTTCCCACGATGGTGCAGGGGCGGGGCTGGATCTGCGTGGCGCTGGTGGTCTTTGCCAGCTGGAAGCCGGGCCGGGCCCTGCTGGGCGCGCTGCTCTTCGCCTTCTTCGACGCCTTCCAGCTGCGGCTGCAAACGGTTGTGGACGGGGTACCCTACCAGCTGTTCCTGATGCTGCCCTACCTGCTGTCGATCCTCGCGCTGATCCTGATGGCGCGGCGGGCGCGGGTGCCGCAGGCGCTGATGCAGCCCTACCGGCGCGGTGAACGGTAAAGGGACGGCCAAGGCCGTCCCTTTCATCCCCGTGAGTGGTGCTTGGGGTCGGATCAGCCCGCCTTGCGGGGCGTGATCCAGGGTCGGGCGCCGAAATAGGACGCCTCGAAAGCCTCGATCTGGTCGGCGTCCTGCAACGTGGCCGAGAGATCGTCGAGCCCATTTTCCAGCCGGTGCTTCAGCCGCGGGTCGATCTCGAAATCGAAGGCCTCGTTGCCGATGGTGACGCGCTGCGCGGGCAGGTCGACCTGTGCGGGCGTGCCGGGGGCCTCGGCCAGTTTCGCCAGCAGCGCCTGCACCGTGGCGGGCGGCAGGGCGATGGTCAGCAGGCCGTTCTTGCCCGAGTTCGAGCGGAAGATGTCCGCAAAGCTCGGCGCGATGACGGCGCTGACGCCGTAATCCAGCAGCGCATAGACCGCCGCCTCGCGGGAGGAGCCGCAGCCGAAGTTGTCATCCGCCACCAGCACCGTCGGCCCCTCGGGCAGGGCGTTGAGGGGGAAGTCGGCCCGGGCCGCGCCGTCCTGATCGAAGCGCATGTCGTGGAAACACTGGTCGCCGTAGCCATCCGCGCGCGAACGGCTCATGAAGCGGGCCGGGATGATCTGATCGGTGTCCACGTTGGCAAAGGGCAGCGCGGCGGCGGGGCCTGCGAGGGTCTTGATCGGTTTCACGCCTTGGTCTCCTCTGCCAGCAGCGCGCGGGCATCGCTGATCCGCCCGGTGACGGCCGCGGCGGCCACCATCTGCGGGCTCATCAGGTGGGTGCGGGCGCCGGGGCCCTGACGGCCGCGGAAGTTGCGGTTCGAGGTCGAGGCGCAGCGTTCGCCCGAGGCCACCAGATCGCCGTTCATGCCGACGCAGAGCGAACAGCCGCTGGCGCCCCATTCGGCCCCGGCCGCGCGGAAGATATCCGCGATGCCAAGCTCTTCGGCCTGCCGCGCCACGTCGTCGGAGCCGGGCGAGACCAGCAGCGGCACGGCAAGGCTGCGCCCCGCCAGCACCGCGGCGGCGGCCTTGAGGTCTGAGAGCCGCCCGTTGGTGCAGCTGCCGATGAAGGCGCGGTCCACGGTGATGCCGGTGATCGGCGCGCCGGCCTCCAGCCCCATGTAGCCCAGCGAGTCGCCGTTGGCGTCTGCCGGGATCGCGCCGTCGACGGGGGCGACCTGCTCGGGGCTGGTGCCCCAAGTGACCATGGGGGCGACCTCGGCGGCGTCCAGGTCGACCTCGCGGTCATAGACCGCACCCGGGTCGGCGGTCAGCCCGCGCCATTCGGCCACGGCGGCGTCCCAGTCGGCGCCTGCGGGGGCCATCGGGCGGCCCTTGAGCCAGTCGAAGGTCGTCTCGTCCGGGGGCACGAAGCCCGAGCGTGCGCCCATCTCGATGGTCATGTTGCACAGCGTCATGCGCTCTTCCATCGAGAGCGCGGCAATCGCCTCGCCGTCGTATTCCACCGCATGACCCGTCGCGCCGCCGGTGCCGATCTTCCAGATGATCGCAAGCGCGAGGTCCTTGGCCGTGGTGCCTGCGGGCAGGCGGCCGGTGACGCGGATGCGCATGACGGGCACGGGCTTCTGCCAGAGAGTCTGGGTCGCCATAACATGGGCCACCTCGGAGGCGCCGATGCCGAAGGCGAAGGCCCCGAAGGCGCCATGGGTCGCGGTGTGGCTGTCGCCGCAGACCACGGTGACGCCGGGCAGGGTGAGGCCCTGTTCCGGCATCGCCACGTGGACGATCCCGCGCCGGGGATCGCCGATGCCGAAGCTGTCGATGCCGAAGTCGCTGGCGTTGCGTTTCAGCCGGTCGATCATCGTGGCCGTCGTCTCGGTCGCGCGCAGCGGGCTGGAGGGCGCGTAGTGATCCGCCACGCCGAAGGTCAGTTCCGGGTGGCGCAGCTCGCGGCCGGTTTCGCGCAGGCGGGCGAAGGCGTGGTGCGAGCCCTCGTGCAGGTAATGCCGGTCGATGTAGAGCAGGTCGGAGCCGTCCTGCGTCAACACGCGGTGCCGGTCCCAAATCTTGGCGATGGCGGTGCGGGGGCCAGTTTGGGTGTCGGTTTGGGGGCCAGTCTGGGAGGCGGTCATGCGTTCTCTCCTTCCACGAGGGCGGCGCTGCGGCGGCCCATTTGCTTGCCGACGAAGATCGCGGCCAGCATCAGGACCAGAAGTACCAGCATCACCATTGTGATCGGACGGCCGAGCACGAAGGCGGGGTCACCGCCGGAAATCTGCCACGAGCGGGTGAGCTCTCCCTCGGCCATGGGGCCGATCAGCAGGCCGACGACGGTGGCCGTCACCGGGTAGCCGTAGCGCCGCATGATCCAGCCGAGCGCGCCTGCGCCCGCCACCGTCAGCGGCCCGACGAGGGAGCCGGTGATCGCGTAGGTGCCCATCATCGAGATCGAGAGCACGTAGGGGATCAGGTAGCTCAGGCGGATCTTCACGATCGAGGAGGCGAGGAAGACGAAGACCAGCCCGACCCCCAGCAACAGGATCGCCTGCGCGATGTTCCCGAGGATCAGCGCATAGACGATATCCGTGTTCTCGGAGATGAAGCGCGGGCCGCCGGTCACGTTGTGCATGGCGAAGGCGCCCAGCAGGATCGCCGTGCCCGCGCCGCCGGGCAGGCCGAGCGCCAGCAGCGTGACCATGCCACCGCCCTCGGAGGAGGAGTTGGCCGCCTCGGAGGCGACGACGCCCTCGCGGTTGCCCTTGCCGAAGCTCTCGGGTTCCTTGGACAGCCGCTTGGCGGCGGCATAGGAGGCGAGGTTGGCGACCGAGGCGCCGACGCCGGGAATGATCCCGATCAGCGTCCCGATGGCCGAGCCGCGCATCACCCGGGGCCAGGCGCGCAGCGTGTCGCCTGCACCCTTGAGGATCGGCTTGAGCTTCATCTTGCGCATCTCGCGGTCGGCGATCAGGTAGTCGCGCCCCGCCATGTTGATCAGCTCGGAGGCGGCGAAGAGGCCGATCAGCGCCGGGATCGCGGGGATGCCGTCGAGCAGGTACATCGAGCCGAAGGTGCCGCGCATCAGCCCGGTGTCGGAATAGCCGATGGTGCTGATCAGGATGCCGAGGATGCCTGCGGCGAGGCCCTTGGCGATGGAGCTGTCGTTCAGCACGGCGATCAGCAGCAGGCCCCAGATCGCGACGATCAGCATCTCGGTCGGGCCCAGCATCAGCACCCACGTGGCCACCGGCGAGACGATGAACATCAGCAGGATGTAGCCGAAGAGCGTCCCCACGGCCGAGGCCACGAGACCCGCGCCGAGCGCTTCGCCGTGCTGGCCGTTCTTCGACATCGGGTAGCCGTCGAAGGCGGTCGCCACGGCGGAGGAGGTGCCGGGGATGTTCATCAGGATCGCGGGCACCGCGCCGCCGAAGCCGCCGCCGGTGAAGATCGCGGTCAGGAAGAGGATCGCGGGCAGGAAGTCCATGTAGAGCGTGGCGGGCAGGAAGACCGCCATGGCGATGGAGATGGAAAGCCCCGGGATCGCCCCGAAGATCAGCCCGATGAACAGGCCGGGGATCACCACCAGCCAGGCCAGCGGATCGCTGCCCAGCAGGGAAAGGGCGGCGGAGAAGGCGGAAAGGTCGATCATCTGGGTCGTGTCCCGATAGTGGTCATCCGGTGCGGCTCAGAACAGCAGCACCGGCAGGCGGACCATCAGAAGGTCCGTGAAAATCCATGTCATGAGCGCGGCGCCCGGCACGGCGGCCAGCGCCAGCCTCCACCAGCTGCGTTCGCCCTGGATGATCAGGGCGAGGGCGATGAAGAGCGCGGTGCCCACGTCGAAGCCGATCCATGGCAGCAGGCAGGCGTAGATGCCGGTCAGCACCAGCAGGGCGATGCCCTTGGTCTCTTCGCGCAGGGGGCGGCGGGTGACCTGTGCCAGCCCCTTGAGCGGGGCGAGGTCGGCGATCCCGGCCCAGAGGGTGGCCGCCACCCCGATCGCCGCGGCGGGCAGGATCAGCAGGTAGTCCGTCAGGCCGCGGGCCACGCCCATCACGCTCCAGGCGTAGAAGGCGAGGGCGGCGGCGAGGACGAGGGCGAAGACGAGAGCGCCCCAGTTCCGGCGCGGGGTCGGAGCGGTCTCCAGGTCCGGCGCGGCAGGGGGCGTGCGGGGGGCGTCAGTCATGTCGTGCGTCCAGCGGTGGAAGGGGGGGCAGGGCCCGAGGGGCCCCGCCCTTGTTCGTCACGTATGGTGGCCCCGTGATCGTCGGGGCCGCCTGGCGTCGTCTGGAGCCGTCCCTTTCGGGCGGCCTCAGTTCACCACGTCGCTGAGCGCTTCGAGCGCGGTATAGGCGTCGTCGACCATCTTCTGGCTGGCCTCGGGGCCGACCCAGTCCGCGCCGATCCCGGCCTGCGCCGCGGCGTCCTTGTAGGCGTCCGAGGTGACGACCGTCTCGTAGGCGGTGACCAGCTTGGAATAGCGCTCGGGGCACTCCGCCTCGAAGGCGGAGGGGACGATCAGGCCGGTGATGTTGCCGCCGATGATCGGCTGCTTCTCGGCGCCGAGGCCGGTCATCTCATCGTTCAGCAGCGGCGCGCCGAGCCCGTCGGGATCGCTGTCGTTGACCACCGCAAGGACCCGCAGGCTGTCCATGATCGAGGCGGCGCCGCGGGCGGCGATGATCTCGAAGTCGACCTGGTTGCCCGCAAGCGCGGTGCGCAGCGGGGCGCCGCCGTCGTAGGTGACGAAGCGCACGTTGTCGGCGGGAATGTCGAGGGCTTCCATGGCGACGAGGGTCTGCAGGTGGCCGCCGTTGCCGTAGATGATCCCCGAGGAGACCTTGCCCGGCTCCTTCATGGCCTCGACCAGCTGGCCGAAGGTCTCGTAGGGGCTGTCGTTGTGGACGGCCACGATGGCGTAGTCGTTCCACTGGGCGTTCAGCAGCTTGAAGTCTTCCCATTTCACCGGCGCGCCGCCGACGAGGATCGCGTTGGCGAGGTAGGGCGTCGCCTGCATCAGCAGCAGGGTGTTGCCGTCCGGCTTGGACTGGCGGGCGACATAGGTCGCGCCGAGGCCGCCTGCGCCGCCGGGGCGGTTCTCGACCGTCACCGGCACGCCGAGCTCTTCGGAGAGCGGCTCCGACAGGGTGCGGGCCATCCGGTCGGCCGAGCCGCCGGCCTTGAACGGCACGACGATGGTGATCGGGTCCTCGGGCCAGCCGTCGGCGGCCTGCGCAGCGGTCAGCGGGACGCCGGCAAGGGCCAGCGACGCGACGGCGGTGCAGATGAAGCGGCGGCGCGATGCGCCGGTGAAGTTCAGCATGGTATCCTCCCATTTCCGGCCAAATCCGGCACGGACCCTGTGGCCCGCATGGCCAGAAAGCTATCAAGTCTTAATGTCATGTCAATAATACATTTGGGGTTGGAGGCTGATCAACTTCCGGTTAACAATCTCCGTCAACGGGAGGACATCTGAGGAAGAGCCATGGCAGAACAGCCACGTAACCGGCCTTCGGGCAGCGCCGTGACCGGGTCCGCTTCCCTTGGAGGCGCCGCCTCGGGCGAGGAGAGCCTCTGGCCCAAGCACCATCGCGTCTACCTGATTCTGAAGCAGGAGATCGAAGACGGGGTCTATACCGACGTGGAACCCATGGCGGGGGAGCTGGCTCTGGCGGATCGGTTCGAGGTCTCGCGGATCACGATTCGCAAGGCGATGGACCGTCTGGCGCAGGAGGGCCGGGTGGAGCGGCAGCGCGGGCGTGGCACCTTCGCCCGGCGCGACAGCCGTCCCTCGCCGGTGGGGGCCAGCCTCTCGGGCAATATCGAGAACCTGATCGCGCTTGGCCTTCAGACCGACGTGGAACTGATCGACCTGACCTTCGTCACCGCGCCGCCGCAGGTCTGCGACGCGATGCAGGTGCCCCATGGCACCGTGATGCAGCGTGCCGTCCGGGTACGCAGCCATGAAGGCGTGCCCTTCAGCCACCTGACCACATGGCTGCCCGAACCCATCGGGCGCAGTTTCACCCCCGAGGAGATGCAGTGCACGCCGCTGCTGCGCCTGATCGAGCGCGCGGGCCATCCCATCGCCTCGGCCCGTCAGGCGATCACCGCCAAGCTGGCCACGCCCGAGGTGGCGCATCTGCTGCGGATCGAGCCGGGCGAGGCGCTGCTCTCCGTCCGCCGCCTCGTCTTCGACGATGCCGGGGCAGTGGTGGAATACATCAACGGGCTCTACCGGCCCGACACCTACGAACACGAGATGGAATACGACCGCAGCCAGACACAGGCGGCGCAAATCTGGACCACCAAGGACACCGCGACCGGAGCAGACCAATGACCTCTCTCAAGACCCTTCTGGCCGATCCCGCCCGCGGCATCGTGGCCCCGGGCGTCTATGACGCCTTCACCGCGCTGCTGGCCGAGCAGGCGGGCTTTGACTGCCTCTACCTCTCCGGCGCCTCGATCGCCTACACCCGGCTGGGGCGGCCCGACATCGGGCTGGTTTCCGTCTCCGAGGTGATCTCGACCGTGGAACTGATCACCGACCGCGTTGGCCTGCCGATGATCGTGGATGGCGACACCGGCTTCGGCAATGCGCTGAACGTGCAGCGCACGGTGCGCGGCTTCGAGCGGGCGGGCGCGCAGGCGATCCAGATGGAAGACCAGAGCTTCCCCAAGCGCTGCGGCCACCTCGCGGGCAAGAAGCTGATCCCCGCCGCCGAGATGGTGGGCAAGATCAAGGCCGCCGTGGATGCGCGGAAATCCGAGGGCTTCCAGATCATCGCCCGGACCGATGCCATCGCCGTCGAGGGGTTCGACGCCGCGCTGGAGCGGGCGGAGATGTACGTGGAGGCCGGGGCCGACGTGCTCTTCATCGAGGCGCCGCGCTCGCTGGAGCAGATGGAGGTGATCGCCAAGACCTTCGCCGCGCGAATCCCGCTGCTGGCGAACATGGTCGAGGGCGGCATGACCCCCATGGGCTCGGCGCAGGAGTTGCACGACCGGGGCTTCCGGGTGGTGATCTTCCCGGGCGGCGTGGCCCGGGCGATGCTGCGGCAGGGGCAGGCGTATTACGCCTCGCTCAAGGAGAACGGCAGCAACGCGCCCTTCAAGGAGCGGATGGCGGTCTTTGACGAGCTGAACGAGGTGATCGGCCTGCCGCAGATGCTGGAGCATGGCGCGAAATACGAATGATCCGGGGCAGAGGTCCTGACGGAGCGGCACCCGGAGGCGTAAGCTTCCGGGTGTTTTTATATCGGGCGCTGACCACGCTCGCCCCAACACACACGCTGGACATGAAACGCGAAGGGCAGCGCCGACCCGCGGGGTGGCGCATAAGCGCCGCCCCATGGGGGCGGGTCGGCGCTGCCCGGCCTGAGGCCGGGCGGGACATTCCGTGAGGTGGCGGGTTGATGGTGGGGCCGATAGGGGTTCCGTCTCACTGCACAAGAATTAGTGGAGACAGCGCATTCGAAGGGTTTTCTTGAGGTCGCGGAAGGAGCACGCGATGACTGCGGCACCAGCGAACCACCGCCCCCTCCAAAACAAAGTTCCCTTTATGTTCTCTTAACGCTATCCTGCCGCAAAACGCAAAACGCAAACCATCGGTGGGCAGGGATGGCGCAGGCAGGATACCTCGACAAACTGAACGACAACCAGCGGGCCGCCGTGACCCATGGCCCGGCGGATGCGACCCCCGGCGCGCCGCTCTTGGTGATCGCGGGGGCGGGCTCGGGCAAGACCAACACGCTGGCGCATCGGGTAGCGCATCTGCTGGCCTCAGGCGCCGATCCCCGGCGCATCCTGCTGATGACCTTCTCGCGTCGCGCGGCGGTGGAGCTCACCCGCCGGGTCGAACGGATCACGGCGCAGGCCATGGGCTCTGCCGTGGCGGCCGAGGCGCTCACCTGGGCCGGCACCTTCCACGGCATCGGCGCCCGCATCCTGCGCGACAATGCCGAGGCCATCGGCCTGCACCCCGAGTTCTCGATCCACGACCGCGAGGACAGCGCCGACCTGATGAACCTCTGCCGCCATGCAGCGGGCCTCAGCCAGACCGAGACGCGCTTTCCGGCCAAGGGCACCTGCCTTGCGATCTACTCCCGCGCGGTCAACGCCGAGGAGCCGCTGGCCGAGGTCCTGCGCGAGCACTTCCCGTGGTGCGCCCGCTGGGAGGCGGAGCTGAAAACCCTTTTCGGCGCCTACGTGGAGGCCAAGCAGGCGCAGAACGTCCTCGATTTCGACGACCTGCTGCTGGCATGGGCACAGGTGATGGCCGATCCCGGCTTCGCCGCCTGGATCGGGGCGGAGTGGGACCACGTGCTGATCGACGAATACCAGGACACCAACCGGTTGCAGGCGCGTATCCTCATGGGGCTGAAGCCCGACGGGCGCGGGCTGACGGTGGTGGGGGATGATGCGCAGTCGATCTATGCTTTCCGGGCCGCGACCGTGCGCAATATCCTCGACTTTCCCGGCCAGTTCGATCCGCCCGCGGGCGTCGTCACGCTGGATCGCAACTACCGCTCGACCCAGCCGATCCTGGCCGCCGCCAACGCGGTGATCGCCGAGGCCCGCGAACGCTTCACCAAGGACCTCTGGACCGAGCGCGAGAGCGCGGAGAAACCCCGCCTCGTCACGGTGAACAGCGAGGCGGAGCAGGCGCGCTACATCGTCGACCGGGTGCTGGACGACCGCGAGACGGGCACGCGGCTGAAGGACCAGGCCGTGCTCTTCCGCACCGCCAGCCATTCGATCCAGCTGGAGGCCGAACTGACCCGCCGCAACGTGCCGTATGTGAAATTCGGCGGGCTGAAGTTTCTCGACACGGCCCATGTGAAGGACCTGCTGGCGGTGCTGCGGCTGGCGCGCAATCCGCGCGACCGGGTGGCGGGCTTCCGGGTGCTGCAACTGATCCCCGGCATCGGGCCCAAGGCGGCGGGGCGGGTGCTCGACGCGCTCGACCTCGCGCCCGATCCGGTGACCGCGCTGGAGGCGGTGACGCCGCCCGCCAAGGCCCGTGCCGACTGGCCGGGTTTCGTCGCGGCGATGTCGGGGCAGACCAGCTGGCCCGTGGCGCTGGAGAAGGCCCGCGCCTGGTACGAGCCGCACCTGGAGCGCATCCACGAGGACGCGGATGCCCGCCGCGCTGACCTGCTGCAACTGGAGCAGATCGCCCAAGGCTACCCCTCGGCCGAGGCCTTCCTGACCGAGCTGACGCTCGACCCGCCCGACGCCACCAGCGATCAGGCCGGTGTGCCGCTGAAGGACGAGGACTACCTGATCCTCTCCACCATCCACTCCGCCAAGGGGCAGGAATGGAAATCGGTCTACCTGCTGAACGCGGTGGATGGCTGCATTCCGTCCGACCTCGGCACCGGGTCGACCCATGAGCTGGAGGAGGAGCGGCGGCTGCTCTATGTCGCCATGACGCGGGCCAAGGACCGGCTGACGCTGGGGCTGCCGCTGCGATTCTACGTCACCCAGCAGACGCGCAACGGCGACCGGCATGTCTATGCCATGCGCACGCGCTTCATCCCGAACGGCATCCTCGACCGGTTCGAGGCGCTGCACTGGTCGCCGACGCAGGGGGCGTCGCAGGCCCGTCAGGCCCCGCCGAAGATCGACGTCTCGGCGCGGATGCGCTCCATGTGGGGGTAGGGGGCGTGGCTGTCGCCGCGGGCCGGGCTCCGGTGTCCGCAAGAGGCTGAACCACGGAAAGGAATGCCGGCATCAAGTGGGGATTCCCGATGCCGGCATTCAGATAAATGTGGATCCTATGGACGCACCACTCACACGCGCCACTAAAAAGGTCTTGCTCAAATAAGCCATCGGATCAGGAACTTAACGGGATGTCTGTTACCCCCTCTCCTCCGGTGCCATCAGACTGCCACAGCGAACAGCCACGTGATATTCGTGTGATTGCCTGCGTAATATTGCCTATGCCGGCACGGGGCCATTTCCGTTGCCCGGCGGGGGGGATTGTGAGACCCCTTGAAAGGCGGGGCAGGCCCGTGACAGCGACGGGCGGGACATGCGGAATTCACTGGGGGCATTGCTGGCGATCGGCCTGGCGGGGTTGCAGTTCATGGCCGTTCTGGCGGTGGTCTTCTCCTCCTACGTGACCTCGGAGCGCGCGCTGCTGGACCATGCCCGCGACCTGCTCAGCGACGTGGGCACCAATACCATCGAACATTCCCGCGGCTTCCTCAGCCCGGCCCGTGGCGCGGCGGAGCTGTCGGCCCGGCTGGCCCAGGACCGGGTGATCGCCAGCGACGTGCCCGAGCTGCTGGAGCAGCTGCTCTTCCAGCAGCTGCAACTGGCGCCGCAGTTCGCCGGGGTCTACCACGGCAGCGAGGACGGCGGCTTCGTCTACGTCATGCGGGCGGATGCCTCCGCGCCGGGGCCGTTCCGGACCAAGATCATCCGGGTGAGGGGCGACAGCCGCAACACCGAGCTGATCTGGCGTGACAACGAGTTCAACGTGATCGAGCGCCGCTTCGACCCGGAGGATACCTACGACCCGCGCACGCGGCCCTGGTACAAGCGGGCGCGGGACCAGCTGACGACGATCTGGACCGATCCCTACATCTTCTTCTCCTCCCAGCAGCCCGGCATCACGCTGGCCTCGCCGGTGATGGATGGCACCGACACCGTGCGCGGCATCGTGGGCGTCGATATCGAGATCAGCGCGATCTCGGATTTCCTCGCGCGGCTGCGCATCGGCTCCACCGGGCGGGCGCTGATCATCCACCAGAACGGGGATGTGATCGCGCATCCCAACAAGGAGCTGCTGAAGACCAAGGACGCCGACGGCACGCTGCGCTTCGTCGACATCACCCAGTTCGAGGACCCGATTGCCCGGGCGGCCTTCTCGGGGCTGAAGGCCAATGGCGTGGTCCCGACGCCGACCGAGACGCTGAGCCAGTTCTCCTACGGCGGCGAGACCTATGTCTCGGTCATCATGCCGCCGATCAGCGAGCATCTGCCCTGGACCATCGCGGCCTACGCGCTGGAGAGCGACTTCACCGAGGTGATCAAGGAGAACCGGCTGCAGAACATCTGGATCGCGGCCATCGTGGCGGCGGTCACCGGTCTCCTCGGGCTGGCGCTTGCGAATTACATCTACAAGCCCGTGCGCGCCTTTGCCGTGCGCTCCGCGCTGATCGCGCAGGGCGAGATCGACCCCTCCGAACCCTCGCCCAAGACCTACGAAGAGCTCGACAACGCCAACCGCACGCTGATGCAGCAGATCGCCCGGCGGCGCGAGACGGAGATGGAGTTCGGCCAGACCTTCGCTCTGTCCTCGCGCGGGATGGCGCAAATAGATGCGGGCAGCGGGCGCTTCCTGCGGGTGAACCACAAGTTCTGCGAGATCACGGGCTATTCCGAAGAGGAGCTGGAGCGGATGACCTTCGCCGATCTGGCCGATCCCTCCGATCCGCCCTTCCTGCTGCCCGCCGCCGATACCGGCGCCACCCCGCAGGAGATCAACCACGAGATGCGCTGCCTGCGGCACGACGGCACCGCGATCTGGACCATGGTGAACGCGATCCTCAGCTTCAACCAGGAGGGGCGGCCGCTGCACTTCGTCCTGACCATGGATGACATCAGCCACGCCAAGCGCGCCGAGGAGCAGATCACCGAGCTGTCGAAGGACCTGTCGAACCTGTCGCGCGACAACACGATGGGGCAGATGGCCGCCGGGCTGGCACATGAGCTGAACCAGCCGCTGACCGCGATCGCGCAGAATGCCGACAGCGCGCTCTTTGCCATCGACCAGATGGCCGTGGCGGACCCCGAACTGCGCCACACGCTGGAAGAAATCGCCGATCAGTCGATGCGCGCGGGCGAAATCATCAAGGCGCTGCGGGGCTTCATCCGCCGGGACGAGGGCATGAAGACCGCCTTCGACCTGCCGGAACTGGTGCAGCAGACCCGCCGCCTCGTCATGGCCGAGGCCCGGGTGGCGGGGATTGCCGTGCTCTGCGAGACCGGGCCCCTGCCGCCGGTCAACGCGAACCGGATCCAGATCGCGCAGGTGCTGGTGAACCTGATGCGCAACGCGATCGAGGCCGTGGCCGAGAGCGGGCAGGCCGGTGGTCAGGTCCGCGTCACCGCCAGCGTCGAGGACGGCTGTGTCCGCGTCGCGGTCACCGACACCGGCCCCGGCGTCGATCCCGAGATCACGCTCTTCTCCGAATTCGAGACCACCAAGGTGAACGGCATGGGGTTGGGCCTGTCGATCTGCAAGTCGATCGTGGAGGCCAACGGCGGGCGGCTCTGGCACGAGCCCGCGCCCGAAGGTGGCGCGACGTTCCTCTTCACCGTCGCGCTCGCTACGGCCTGATCCTGGCCGCATCTGCCGCCAATCGGGGCAACGCAGGCACGTCTATCCCCTGAATAGGGCGTGTCAGAGGGTCACATTCCCTGTTTTTCAGGTCGCGGGCAGGGGTTGACCCTTATCGCGGTGCGGGCGAATCGCTAGATTTGCGCGCGTATTGCTGTTGGGTGCCCCGGGGAGGCGAAATGACGGACAGGCTGTCGGTCGTCTATGTTGTCGACGACGATCAGGATATTCGCAGTTCCCTGTCGCGGGCTCTCGGGCAGCGGGGCTTCGACGTGCGCCCTTACGACTCGGCGGCGGAGTTCCTCGACGGCTACGATGCCGAAACCGCAGGCTGCGTGGTGCTGGACTACGGCATGCCGGGCATGAACGGGCTGGAACTTCAGGCCGAGCTGAACCGGCGCGGCAGCCCGCTGGCGATCATCTTCATCACCGGCCATGGCGGCGTGCCCGAATCCGTGCAGGCGATGAAGGGCGGCGCGGTGGATTTCCTCGAGAAGCCCTTCCGCCAGCCGGTGCTGGTGGAACGGATCGAGGCCGCGCTGGAGATCGCCGAGGACCGCCATGCCGCCATGGCGCAGCAGCGCGAGATCCTCGCCCGTCTGGCCCGGCTGACCGCCCGCGAGGAGGAACTGGTCGAGATGATGATGGCCAACCCCGCGGAAGTGTCGAGCAAGGAGCTCGGCAACCAGCTGGGGATCAGCCCGCGCACCATCGATCACCACCGCGCCCGCATCCTCGAAAAGCTCGAGGTGCGTTCGCTGGTGGAACTGGTGGATCTGGTGAAGCGGGTCGAGGGCGCGGGGCCGATGCTGCCCTGAGGGGCGCGAGGCCGTGCAGGATTGGAAAAGGCCGCCCTTGCAGGCGGCCTTTGTCGTCTCTGGCGGGCTCTGCGCCCCGCATGTCGGGCCCCGCATCTCAAGGCACTGAGAGCACGGCGTCGGGGCTCAGGGCCCGGGAATGTCGCCGCGTTCCCGGTCCGCCGGCGCATGCTGCGCCGTTGCGGGATCCGGGTCCGGCAGGTCGGTGACCAGCAGCGCCTCGCCACGGCCTGCCCGGGCGAGGATGTCACCGCGAGGCCCCGCGATGACCGAGCCGCCGCCGAAGGCGAGGCCCGCATCGTCGCCGGTATAATTCGCATAGGCCACGGTGATGCCGTTCTCGGCGGCGCGCGCGGGCACCAGAAGCTCCTGCACGTGGGGGTAGGCGGCCGGGTTCGCCGTGGGCACCAGCAGCAGGTCGACGCCCGCCGCGGCCAGCCGCCGGGCATGGACCGGGAACTCGATGTCGAAACAGATCAGCAGGCCGAGGCGGCGGCCCTTGAAGTCGAAGGCGACATAGCCCTCGCCGGGGGTGAAGTTCGCCTCTTCCATGGCACCGAAGGGCTGCACCTTGCGGTAGAGCGCGATCCGCTCGCCCTCGGCCGACAGGACCATGGCGCTGTTGCGGGTGCCCTCGGGCGTCTTCTCGGCAAAGCCGAAGCAGAGCGCACAGCCGGCCTGACGTGCGATCTCGGCGGCGCGGGCGATCCATTCACCGCAGGCGGGCTGCGCCATGGGGCCGTGCAGCCCGGGGCGGTTGTAGCCCGGCAGGTAGAGCTCGGGCAGCAGCAGCAGGTCGGCCCCCGACAGGGCCGCGGCGCGGGCCATCCGGTCCATCCGGACAAAAGCCCCCTCGACATCGCCCCGGGTGGGGGCGGCTTGGCACAGGGCAAGACGCATTCTTCAGCCGTTCCTCGTGACGTTGTTGGCACTGCGCACGGCCTCGATCCGTTCGATCCGGCGGCGCACCTCGGGTCCGTATTCCGCCAGAAGCTGGGCGACAAGGGCCTCGATCTGGCCGAGCGCGGGCACCATCGTGTCATAGGGGCTCTGGACCTCGACAGGGCTGACAAGGACCACATCCGCTGACGTGGCGGCAGGGGATCGCCACCGATCGGTGAAGAGAACGACCCGCGCGCCGGTGGCCGCGGCCTGTTCCGTGAAGGCGATCACGTCGCTCTGGTAGCGGCGGTAGTCGAAGGTCACCACGAGGTCGCGGCGGGTCAGGTCCACCAGCCGGTCATAGTCGGGGGCCGAGAGCGCGGGCAGGGCGGTGACACCGGCGCGGAACTGTTCGAGGTGGCCTGCGAGGATCCCGCCGAGGAAGGTGGAGAACCGCCCGCCCACCAGCAGCACCTGCCGCGCCTCCATGATCAGCCGCGCCGCGCGGTCATAGCTCGCCTGCGGGGTCGAGGTCTCGCTCTCCTCCAGCGCCTTGCGCGCGGATTGCAGATAGGCCCGGGCCGGGCTGTCCCCGCCTGTGGGGCGGCTTTCCATCATCGAGAGGGGAGAGCGGAGCCGGTCCTCGATCTCTTCCAGCAGGCGTGACTGGAAGGCGGGATAGCCGTCGAAGCCCAGTTTCACCACCAGCCGGTTCACCGTCGGGTCCGAGACGCCGGCCTTCTTGGCGAGGCTCGCCGCGGTGCCGAGGCCCGAGGTCGGGTAATCCGTGAGCAGGACCTGCGCGATCTTCTCTTCCGACGGGGTCAGGGTGACGGCACCGCCGGAAAGGAGATCGCGTATCTTCATCTTGGTCCCTCGTTGCCGCCGTCCCGCGGCGGGCATGGTCTCAGAGCCGCTCCAGCGCGGCGGCAATCGTCTCTGCCCATGCCTCGACCGAGGCGGGGGCGTCCAGCGTGTCGTTGCGGACCTCCAGCAGCAGCGCGTCGAGGCCCCGGGCATCCCCGTGCACCGGGATCGCCATGTCGTCACCTTCCTCGACCTTGTAGGGCTCGTCCAGTGCGGCGGTGATCGTGGCGTCACGGGCGGTGACTTCGGTCACGAAACGCTCGGCCAGCGGGCGCGAGGCGCCCGAGAGCACGCCGAGGTGCCAGGGCCGTGCCACGCTGCGGAAGACCGGGGTGAAGGAATGCAGCGCGAGGAGGCGCGTGCGCCGGCCGGCGGCGGCGCGGGCGTCCAGCAGCGCGGTGACGCTGTCGTGGAAGGGGGTGAAAATCCGGTCGATCCGGCGCGCACGTTCCAGTGCCGTGATGCCGATATTGCCGGGAATCGCGGTCTCTTCCGACATCTCGGGGATCGAGGCGGGCGAATCGATCGGGCGGTTCAGGTCGATCAGCAGGCGCGAGTAATTTGCCAGCGTCGCCGTCGCGTCGAGACGCTGCGAGAGGGCGCGGGTCAGCTCCGCCGCGCCCGGATCCCAGGCGATGTGGGCCCGGCGTTCCGCCTCTCCGAGGCCGAGTCGCGCGTATTCCGCAGGCACATGGGCGGAGGCGTGTTCGCAGATCAGCACCCAGTCAGAGGCCCCGCTCTCATTCAGGATCGTGCAGGGAACGGGCCAGTTTTCAACGGCTTGTCCGGTCTCGACAGGGGAGGGCATGGCGGCGGAATCGGGCATTTTCGGTGTCGTCCCAAGGGGCTTGTCTGGCCTCACCATTCCCCGGAACGAGTATGTAATTCAATCTACATTTTGTAATGACGTGTCGTTTCTGAAAGATGATTGACACACATCGCTTCTCGGTCATAGTGGGCGAAATGCCCAGAATCCGGGGCGCAAGGGAGTGTGCCGCATGGCCGAGACCACCGCAGAGACGGCCGCAGAGACGGCCGCTGACACGGCAGCCGACAGGGCCAAGGCCGCGATCCGCGCCGTGCTGGACGCGGAGCCCGATTACGTGGTCGACCTCTGCCAGCGTCTGGTGCGCATCCCCTCGGTGAACCCCAAGTATCCCGCCGGCAATGACGGCTGGGACATCGCGGGCCGCGAGGCCGAGGTGCAGGACGTGATCGAGGGCGAGCTTGCGCCCTACGGCCTGAGCTTCCGCCGCTGGGACGCGCTGCCGGGCCGGCCGAACCTCGTCGCGAGGACGGAGGCGGGCGATCCGGCGAAATCCCTGATCCTCTGCGGCCATATCGACGTGATGCCCGTGGGCGACCCGGGCGAATGGTCCGCCGATCCCTTCGGCGCGGTGATCCGCGACGGGCGGATGCTGGGCCGCGGGGCCGTGGACATGAAGGCGGGCGTCGCGGCCTGCGTGGCGGCGCTGCGCGCGGTCCGCAAGGCGGGCGTGACCCTCGACGGGCAACTGGCGCTGCACGCGGTCGTGGACGAAGAGGCCGGCGGGGCAGGGGCCAAGGCCGCCGTCGCGGCCGGCGAATTGGCCGCCGCCGCGATCATTGCCGAACCCTCGAACGGCGACATCCACGTCTGTCAGGGCGCGCTGCACTGGCTGCGGGTCACGATCCGGGGCCGTCAGGGCCATTCGGCGCATCGCTTCACCGGCTACTGGCCGCAGCCCGAGGCGAAGAAGACCGGTGCCGAGCCGGTCAGCGCCGCCGATCTCGCCACCCGGTTCCTCGTCGCCCTGCGCGACTACGAGGCCGCCGTCACCCGCGCCGTGGGCCACCCGCTGATGGCGCCGGGGGTGAACCAGTTCAACGTCGGCACCGTCCATATCGGGGCAGGCATGGGGCCCGACGGGCTGCCGCAGATCATGAACAACCCGGGCATCGTGCCCGACGTCGCCGTCATCGACATCGACATGAAGACCATGCCGCAGGAAAGCACCGAGGAGGTCCGCGCGGCCTTCGAGGCCTTCGTGGCGGGCTTCTGCGCCTCGGACCCGTGGTTCAAGGCCCATCCCATCGCGGTGGAGTGGGACCTCTACGGGCTCTACTTCCCGCCGATGGACACCGACCCGGAGCATCCGCTGGTCCGGTCCATCACCGCCACCCGGGCGGCGATGGGACTGGGCGACACGGCGCTGGTCGGATCGCTTGGCGTCACCGACGGGGCCCATTATGCCGCGGGCGGCGTGGCCGCGCTGCGCTACGGGCCCACGGGCGGGGGCGGTCACGGGGCGGATGAATGGGTCGACGTGGAGTCGATCCGGCGCACCACACGGATCTTTGCAGAGGCCGTCATCGACTTCTGCGGTGTCAAAGACGAGTAAACGAATGGATCACCCGCCACATGCAAGGACGGGGACCGGACAGAGAGGAACGTCCAACATGCAGATGAAGACCATGCTTTGCGCCTCCGCACTGGCGCTTGCCACCGTGGCGGGGCCGCTCTCGGCCGAGACGCTCCGCTGGGCCCGGACCTCGGACACCCAGACGCTGGACCCCCACGCCTACAACGAGGGCTTCACCCACACCGTGAACCGCCAGATGTACGAAACGCTGGTGGAACGCGACGACGAGGGCCAGCTGCAACCGGTGCTCGCGACCGAGTGGGGCATGCTGGACGACGATCCCTCGACCTGGGAATTCACGCTGCGCGACGGCGTGACCTTCCACGACGGCACCCCCTTCGAGGCCGATGACGTGGTCTTCTCGATCGAGCGCGCTAAGTCCGAGACCTCGAACATGCGCTCGCTGCTGGCCGCGGTGGAGAGTGTCGAGGCCGTCGATCCCCTGACCGTGCGCTTCCACACCACGGGCGTCAGCCCGCTGCTGGTGAACAACCTCGTCAACGTGATGATCATGAACCGCGAGTGGGCGGTGGCCAATGGCACCGAGACGCCGGTGAACTACAAGGAAGGCGAGGAGAGCTATGCCTCGCTGCACGAGAACGGCACCGGCGCCTACACGCTGGTCAGCCGCGTGCCCGACAGCAAGACCGAGATGGAAGCCTACGCGGGCTACTGGGGCAAGGACCTCTTTCCGCTCGACATCGACCGCATCGTCTATACCCCGATCCAGTCCGCCGCGACGCGCGTCTCGGCGCTGCTCTCCGGTGACATCAACTTCCTGCAGGACGTGCCGGCACAGGACATCCAGCGGCTGGAGCAGACCCCCGGCATCACCGTCGTCACCGGCCCCGAGAACCGCACGATCTTCTTCGGCATGAACATCGGCGACGAGACGCTGACCCACGGCGAGGCCGAGGGCAACCCCTTCGCCGACGTGCGCGTGCGCCGGGCGATGAACATGGCGATCGACCGCAACGTCATCAGCAAGGTCGTCATGCGCGGCCAGTCGCAGCCGCAGGGCACGATCGCGCCGCCCTTCATCAACGGCTACACCGACGAGATGGGCGCGCTGCCCGCCGTCGACCTCGAGGGCGCCAAGGCGCTGATGGCAGAGGCCGGCTATGGCGAGGGCTTCTCGGTCACGCTGCAATGCACCAACGACGCCTTCGTGAACGAGGAGGCGATCTGCCAGTCGCTCGTCGGCATGCTTGCCCGGATCGGGATCGACGTGCGTCTCGACGTGCAGCCCGGCGGCGTGCAGTTCGCCACCATCGCCAAGGGCGACACCAGCTTCTACGTCATGGGCTGGGGCGTCTCGACCTTTGACAGCCAGTACATGTTCGACAACCTCGTGCACTCGCGCTCGAACGGGCGCGGGGCCTGGGCCTCGATCAACTACCAGAACGCCGATCTGGACGCGAAGATCGAGAGCCTCGGGACCGAGGGGGACCTCGACAAGCGCAACGAGACCATCGCCGAGATCTGGAAGGTCGTGCAGGACGAGGTGCTCTACCTGCCGATCCACCTGCAGATGCTGGCCCGCGCCATGTCGGACAATCTGGTGATCCCGGCCAACGTGGGCAATTCTGTCTCGGTCAAGAAGATCGAGGTCAAGGACTGATCCATGTTCCTGCTGCGCCGCCTGTTGCAAGCCATCCCGGTCCTGCTGGTGACCGCCTTCCTGTCCTTTGCCGCGTTCCGCTTCATCGGGGACCCGGTGCAATCCATGCTGGGACAGGATGCCACCGCCGCGGACCGGGCCGAGCTGATGGCGGCGCTTGGGCTGGACCAGCCGTTTCCCGTGCAGTTCTGGAACTTCATCGTGAATGTCCTGCACGGCGACTTCGGCTTCTCCACCCGCATCGGCCAGCCGGTCCTGGGCCTGATCCTCGATCGGCTGCCCGCAACGCTTGAACTGGCCGTGCTCTCCTTCGTGGTGGCCCTGGCGCTTGGCATGATCCTCGGCGTGACCACCGCGCTGAAACCCCAGAGCTGGATCAGCCGCACGGTCATGGCGGGCTCGCTCATCGGGGTCTCGCTGCCGAACTTCCTGATCGGGATCGGGCTGATCTACGTCTTCTCGGTCCAGCTGGGCTGGCTGCCCGCCTTCGGGCGCGGCGAGACGGTGCAGATCGGCTGGTGGTCCACCGGGCTGCTGACCGTCTCGGGGTGGAAGGCGATCCTGCTGCCCGCGATCTCTCTCAGCCTGTTCCAGGTCACGCTGATCCTGCGCCTCGTGCGGGCCGAGATGACCGAGGTGCTGCACTCCGACCACATCCGCTTCGCCCGCGCCCGGGGCCTGCCGGACCGGATGGTGAACTTCCGCTACGCGCTCAAGAACACGCTGGTGCCGGTGATCACCGTCTCGGGGCTGCAACTCGGCTCGATCATCGCCTTCGCCGTGGTGACGGAAACCGTCTTCCAGTGGCCGGGCATCGGGCTGCTCTTCATCAACTCGGTCAACTTCTCGGACGTGCCGATCATGGCAACCTACCTGCTGCTGACCGCCGTCCTCTTCGTGGTGATCAACCTGATCGTCGATCTTCTCTACTACCTCTTCGACCCGCGCCTGCGGGTGAAGGCCGCGGGGCGCTGAGATGTCCGACATGTCGACCCCTTCCAAGTCCTCCCTCTGGGCGCGCTTCCGTGCCTCCGACCTCGGCCATGCCTTCCTGCGTTCGCCGGGCGCGATGATCGCCTTCGGCCTGCTGGGCCTGATCATGCTGGCCGCGCTCTTCGCGCCGCTGATCGCGCCGCAGGACCTGCGCGACGCCACCAGTTTCGACCTGATGGACGGCTTCACCCCGCCGTTCAGCGCGAATGAATTCACCGGCAATTTCTACCTGCTGGGCACCGACGACCAGGGCCGCGACATGCTCTCGGCCGTGCTCTTCGGCCTGCGGGCCTCGCTGATCGTGGGGATCTGCGCCGTGGCGCTGTCCGCTCTGATCGGCGTCACGCTGGGCCTGATCGCGGGCTATGCAGGCGGGCGCGTCGATGCCGTCATCATGCGCGCCGCCGACGTGCAGCTGGCCATTCCCGGCATCCTCGTGGCGCTGCTGATCTTCGGCCTGACGCGGTCCCTTCTGCCGACGGGGCTGCGCGATGCCATGGCGATCTATGTCGTGATCCTGGCCATCGGCCTGTCCGACTGGGTCAGCTATGCCCGCACCGTCCGCTCGGCCGCCATGGTCGAGATGCGCCGCGAATACATTCAGGCCGCGATCATGATGGGCCGCCCGCCGCGCGCCATCCTGCGCCGCCACCTGCTGCCCAACGTGGCGCGTCCGATCTTTGTCATCGCAACGATCAACTTCGCCCTCGCGGTGATCGCGGAATCGACGCTCTCCTACCTTGGTGCGGGCCTGCCGCCGACGCAGCCCTCGCTGGGCACGCTGATCCGGATCGGTCAGCAGTTCCTCTTCTCCGGCGAATGGTGGCTGCTGTTCTTCCCCGGGCTCATCCTGCTGGTACTGGCGCTTTCGATCAACCTGCTGGGGGACTGGCTGCGCGACACGCTGAACCCGAGGGCCGTGAAATGACCGAGCTTCTGTCGATCGAGGACCTCGCCGTCGAATTCCCCTCGCGCCACGGCACCGTCACCGCGGTGGAAGGCGTCAGCCTGACCATCGGCGCGGGCGAGATCCTGGGCGTCGTGGGCGAAAGCGGCGCGGGCAAATCCACCATCGGGGCGGCCATCACCGGGCTGCTGCAGGCGCCGGGGCGCATCGCGCGCGGCACCATCCGCCTGTCGGGCGAGGTGATCGACGCGACCGATACCCTGGCCATGCGCAGGCTGCGCGGCGCCCGTGTCTCGACCATCTTCCAGGACCCGCTGACCAGCCTGAACCCGCTCTTCACCATCGAGCAGCAGCTGGTCGACACGATCCTGACCCACCGCCCGATGACCCGCGCGCAGGCCCGGGCCGAGGCGGTGCGCCAGCTGGAGGCCGTGGGCATCCCCGATCCCGCGCATCGGGTGAAGAACTGGCCGCATGAATTCTCCGGCGGGATGCGGCAGAGGGCGGTCATCGCGCTCGCCCTGTGTTCCGAGCCGGAGCTGGTGATCGCCGACGAGCCGACCACCGCGCTCGACGTCTCGGTGCAGGCGCAGATCCTCGACCTGATCCGCAAGCTGGCGCAGGAGCGGGGCATCGGCGTCATGCTGGTGACCCACGACATGGGCGTCATCGCGCAGGTGACCGACCGCGTCGCCGTCATGAAGGATGGCAGGCTGGTGGAGCTGGGGCAGACCGAACAGGTGCTGACCCGGCCCGAACATCCCTATAGCCGCGACCTGATCTCCGTTGTGCCGCGCGCGGACGTGAAGCTGAAACGCTTCCCCGTGGCCGGGCTGGGGCAGGGCGCGGACAAGGCGCTGGAGTGGCTTTCGGGCGGAAGCACCCGGCGCGAGGCATCGGATCGCCCGCTGGTGGAACTGCTGGATGTCCGGCAGGTCTATGGCGGGCGGTCCGGCCTTTTCAAACGGGCCGAGGGCTTCACCGCCCTGACTGACATCACCCTGACGATCGCCGAGGGCGAGGTGCTGGGGCTGGCGGGGGAGAGCGGGTCGGGCAAGTCGACCATGGCGCGTATCCTCGCCGGTCTGACCGCGCCCACGTCGGGCGAGATGCTGTTCGACGGGCAGGCGGTCTACGACCACGGGCGGATGCGGCACCCGGACATCCGGCGCCAGATCCAGATGGTGTTCCAGGATCCCTATTCCTCCCTCAACCCGCGCATGACCGTGGGCGACATCCTGGCCGAGCCGATGCTGCATCACCGCCTCGTGGAGAGCCGCCGCGCCGCCGATCCGGTCGTGGCGGAACTGCTGGGCGCCGTGGGCCTGCCGGTGGAGGCCGCGCGGCGCTATCCCCATGCCTTCTCGGGCGGGCAGCGGCAGCGGATCTCCGTCGCGCGCGCCCTTGCCTCGCGCCCCCGCTTCCTGATCTGCGACGAGCCGACCTCGGCGCTCGACGTGTCGATCCAGGCGCAGATCCTGAACCTGATGAAGGACCTGCAGGAACGGCTTGGGCTGACGATCCTCTTCATCTCCCACGACCTGCCGGTGGTGCGCCAGATGTGCGACCGGATCGCCGTGCTGAAGAACGGCCGGCTGGCCGAGGTGGCCGAGACGGAAACACTCTTCACCGCGCCGCAGGCGGCCTATACCCGCGACCTGATTTCGCTGATCCCGGCGATGAACCACGCAAGACCAAGCGAGACCCTCCATGGCTGACCTGCCCAGACGTGACGATCCCTTCCGCCCCGGTGAAACCGGCCTGCTGCTGGTGGACATGCAGCGCATCTGGCTGGACGAGGCGCATTCCGATCACGGCGCGGGTGGCGGCCCGGCCGAGGAATTCTATCGCACCACCCGCGAGGTGACGGTGCCCAAGTGCGAACAGCTGATCCAAGCGGCACGAGCGGCGGGGGTCGAGGTGATGCACACGATCATCCAGTCGCTGACAGAGGATGGCCGCGACCGTTCGCTCGACCACAAGATGACGCCGATCCATCTGGCGAAGTCGGATGAACGCGGCCTGCCGATCCCCTCGCTGATGCCGGTGGGCGACGAGATCCTGCTGCCCAAGACCTCCTCCGGCGTCTTCAACTCGACCCATATCGATTACATCCTCAAGAACATCGGCATCCGGCAGCTGATCGTCTGCGGGATCATGACCGATCAATGCGTGGACATGGCAGTGCGGGATGCCGCCGACCGGGGCTACATGGTCTCGGTCGCCACCGATGCCTGCTTTGCCGCCAACAGCCAACGCCACGCCACCGCGCTCGACGCCTTCGGCGGCTATTGCTGGCAGGCGGATACCGACACGATCTGCGACCGACTTGCCCGGATGGGAGACGCCTGAATGACCGCCACCAGCCTTGCCGCCATCGTCACCACGGACCTGACCGCGATCACCCGCGGCCGCTTCCTGCCCGCGAACCGCATCGCCGCGGCCGCGACGGGGGTGGGCTGGGTGCCTGCCAATATCGCCCTGCGCGCCGATGGCCACATCGTCGAGGACAACATCTGGGGCTCCTCCGGCGACCTGCGTCTGCTGCCCGATCCGGACGCGCGCTATGTGACTTCGCGGACCGGCGCGCCCACGCCCTTCGACATGACCATGGGCGATATCGTCGAGCTGGACGGCACGCCCTGGTCGGCCTGCGCCCGCAGCCAGCTGCGCAGCGCGCTTGCGGATTTCGAGGCCGCCACCGGGTTGCGCATCCTCGCCTCCTTCGAGCAGGAGTTCCAGATCCTCGGGGCCGAGATGGCGCCGGCGCATGTCTTCTCCTACCAGGCGCTGCGCCGGGCCGAGCCCTTTGCAGGGCGCTACTTTGCCGCGCTGGAAGAGGCGGGCATCGCGCCCGAGGTCATCATCGCCGAATACGGCGAGGACCAGTACGAGATCACCTCCGCCCCCGCCGAGGCGCTGACCGCCGCCGACCGCTGCATCGCGATCCGCGAGATCACCCGCGAGATGTGCCGCCTCGAGGGCTGGCAGGCGAGCTTTGCGCCCAAGACCGACGCCGAGGGCGTGGGCAACGGCGTGCACATCCACCTCTCGCTGGTGGATACCGAGGGCCGCCCGGTCAGCTTCGATCCCGAGGGCCCGGGGCGCCTCTCGCCGGTGGCCGGGGCCTTCTGCGCCGGGATCCTGCGCCACATGCGCGCGCTGCTCGCCTTCACCGCCTCGACGCCCGCCAGCTTCGTCCGGCTGCGCCCGCACAACTGGTCCTCGGCCTGGACCTGGCTGGGCGACCGCGACCGCGAGGCCAGCCTGCGCATCTGTCCCACGGTCGAGATGAACGGCAAGGACCCGGCGCGGCAGTTCAACGTGGAATACCGCGCGGCCGATGCCACCGCGAACCCCTACCTCGCGCTTGCCGCGCTGATCCGTGCCGGCCTCGACGGGGTGCAGAGCGGGGCCGAGCCGGTCGTCTTCTCCGGTGATCCGGAGGCGCTCTTGCCCGAGGAGCGCGCGGCCAAGGGCCTCTACCGCCTGCCGGAAACACTCGACGCGGCGCTGGAGGCGCTGAAGGAGAGCGAGACCGTGCGCGGCTGGTTCCCCGAGCCGCTGATCACCACCTTCCTCGGCATCAAGCGCGACGAATGCCTCGCCGCCGCGGGGCAGAGCGACGCGGAGCTCTGCGCCGGGATCGCCAAGGTTTACTGACCCACCCCCATTGGGCAGGCTGGCCCCGCAGGCCGGCCTGAAGGACGCGGAGACGCCCATGACCTCGAAGCCTTTCTCGGCCTTCGGGCCCGACTTCCCCTTCGCCTACGACGACTGGCTGGCCCATCCCGCCGGGCTCGGCACGATCCCGGGAGACCGCCACGGCGCGGAAGTGGCCGTGATCGGGGCCGGGGCCGCCGGCATGGTCGCCGCCTACGAGCTGATGCGCATGGGCCTGAAACCGGTGATCTACGAGGCCGGGCGCATGGGCGGGCGGCTGCGATCCGAACCCTTCGAGGGCGCAGAGGGCGTGATCGCGGAACTGGGGGGCATGCGTTTCCCGGTCTCCTCGGCGGGCTTCTACCACTACGTCGACCGGCTGGGGCTGGAGAGCCGCGATTTCCCCAACCCGCTGACGCCTGCCGCGGGCTCCACCGTCATCGACCTCGAAGGCGAGACCCATTACGCCGAGACGCTGGCCGACCTGCCGGAGCTCTACCGGGAGGTGGCCCGCGCCTATGACGCGGCGCTGGAAGAGGGCGCGGATTTCACCGCCCTGAAGGCCGCGATCCGGGCCCGCGACGCCGCGGCGATCAAGGCGATCTGGGACCCGATCGTGCGCGACTGGGACGAGCGGACCTTCTACGATTTCGTGGTCTCCTCCAGCGCGTTCCAGGCGCTCAGCTTCCGCCACCGCGAGGTCTTCGGGCAGGTCGGTTTCGGCACCGGCGGCTGGGACAGCGACTTTCCGAACTCCATGCTGGAAATCCTGCGGGTGAACCTCTGCGAGCTGGACGACCACCAGAAGTACATCGTCGGCGGGGTGGAGCAGATGCCCCGCGGGCTCTGGACCGACGCGCCCGAGACCATGGCCCACTGGCCCGCAGGCACCACGCTGAGCCGCCTGCACAACGGAGCGACCCGGGGCGGGGTCAAGGCGCTGGCCCGCGCGGGCGACGGCCGCATCGCCGTGACCGACCGCTGGGGGCGGGCGGATGTCTACGACGCGGTGGTGATCACCTGCCAGACCCACTTGCTGACCACCGCCATCGACACCGAGGAGCGGCTCTTCGACCAGAAGCTCTGGATGGCGCTGGACCGCACCCGCTACATGCAGTCGGCCAAGACCTTCGTCATGGTGGACCGCCCGTTCTGGAAGGACCGCGATCCCGTCACCGGCAAGCAGGTCATGTCGATGACCCTGACCGACCGGCTGACCCGGGGCACCTACCTTTTCGACAACGGCCCCGACAAGCCCGCCGCGATCTGCCTGAGCTACGCGTGGATGACCGACGCGCTGAAGGTGCTGCCCTACGACACCGGCAAGCGGGTCGACCTCGCGCTCTCCGCGCTGTCCAAGATCTACCCCGGCCTCGACATTGCCAGCCATATCGTGGGCGAGCCGATCTCGGTCTCCTGGGAGGCGGACGAGAACTTCCTCGGCGCCTTCAAGGGCGCGCTGCCGGGACACTATCGCTACAATCGCCGCATGTACGGCCACTTCTGCCAGGACACGCTGCCGCCGATGGAGCGCGGGCTCTTCCTCGCGGGCGACGGTGTCAGCTTCACCCCTGCCTGGGTCGAGGGTGCGGTGCAGACGGCGCTGAACGCGGTTTGGGGTGTCATGCACCACATGGGCGGGCAGAGCGCGCCCGAAAACCCCGGTCCGGGCTATGTCTTCGCGCAGCTCGGGCCGGTTGCGCTGTCGGACTGAGATGCGCCGCAACAGCGAGCATTCAGGCGGGGGCTATGGGCCCCGCCGGTGGCCGATCCGCGCCTCGAACCGCGCCATTTCCTGCGCGGGGGGGCGGGTGCCGGTGTAGATCTCGACGTAATGCGGGAAGCGGGCGAGGCGCTCCTCCAGCGGCTCCGTCACCCGCATCGAGATATAGCCGACCTGCACGAGGTAGACCGTCCGCGCACGCACGTCCGCATCCTCGGGGGCATGGCCCCAGCGTTCCAGCAGCGCACGCAGCGCGGCCAGCCGCTCCGCGTCGGCCTGTTGCAGCCGGGCCAGAACGCCCGCGTCCTGCTGCGCCCAGGACCGCACGGCCCGCTCCAGCCCGCTGTCGAAACTGTTGTCCGAAAGGAAGGTGCTGATCACGTTCAGCATCGCCTCTGTCTCGGTCGCGGCATAGTCCTGCGTGGCGGCGACGAGGTGCCGGGTGGTGGCCGCCTCCCACCGGTCGAGCAGGGCGGCCAGCAATTGCCCGCGGTCCTTGAAAAACCAGTAGAAGCTGGTGCGCGACAGCTCCAGCCTCTCCGCCAGCGTCATGATCTTCACCGCCTCCACGCCCTTCTCGACGAGCACCGCCTGCGCAGCGTCGAGCCAGAGATCGGGGGAGCCGCGCCAGCCGCGGTCAGAGGGGGAATCGTCGGTCATGCCATCCTGCGCCGCGGTCGGGTGGTCATATTGTCCATAAAATGTGCGGCTCTGTCCAGTTGGGTGAAGTTTCGGTTGCAAGACCATGATTAAATTGATGTCTCAATCTCGGGCGGCGCCCTTGATAGCCATCGCATCCCCCCGGCGCATGGCGCGATCCCGGCCGCCGGATACAAATTTCTTGACACAACTGTACATTTTTTCCGAGCGTTTTCCGGACCCGTCTGCATGGTTTTCGAGGGATGATGCCGATGACGAATGATCCGCTGCTCCAGCCGTTCCAGCTCAAGCACCTGACGCTGAAGAACCGCATCATGATCACCAGCCACGAACCGGCCTACCCTGAGGACGGGATGCCGAAGGAACGCTATCGGGCCTACCACGTCGAACGCGCCCGGGCCGGCATCGCGCTGACCATGACGGCGGGCTCTGCCAGTGTCGCGCGCGACAGCCCGCCCGCCTTCAACAACATCCTCGCGTGGAAGGACGAGGTGGTGGGCCACATGAAGCAGCTGGCCGATGCCTGCCATGACGAGGGCTGCGCGGTGATGATCCAGCTGACGCACCTTGGCCGCCGGACCCGCTGGGACAAGGGCGACTGGCTGCCCGTCGTCTCGCCCAGCCATGCCCGCGAAGCCGCCCACCGGGCCTTCCCCAAGCGGATGGAGGACTGGGACATTGCGCGGATCATCGAGGATTACGCCCTTGCCGCCGAACGGATGAAGGCGGCGGGCCTCGACGGGATCGAGATCGAGAGCTACGGCCACCTGATGGATGCCTTCTGGTCGCCGCTCACCAATGACCTCGACGCGCCCTATGGCGGCAGCCTCGACAACCGGCTGCGGTTTACTTTCGACGTGCTGCGCGCCGTGCGGCGGCGCTGCGGCGAGGACTTCATCGTCGGCATCCGCTACGTCGGCGACGAGGACCTGCCCGGCGGGCTGACCAAGACCGACGGGCTGGAGATCTCGCGCCGCCTGAAGGACAGCGGCATGGTGGATTTCCTCAACGTGATCCGCGGCCATATCGACACCGACGCCGGGCTGACCGACGTGATCCCGGTGCAGGGGATGCGCAACGCGCCGCATCTCGACTTCGCCGGAGAGATCCGGGCCGCGACGCAGATCCCCACCTTCCACGCCGCCAAGATCCCCGACCTCGCCACCGCGCGCCATGCCATCGCCAGCGGCAAGCTGGACATGGTCGGCATGACCCGCGCCCATATCGCCGACCCGCATCTCGTGCGGAAACTCGTCGAGGGCCGCGAGGAGGATATCCGCCCCTGTGTCGGGGCGAACTACTGCCTCGACCGGATTTATCAGGGCGGCATGGCGCTGTGCATGCACAACCCTTCGACGGGGCGCGAGGTGTCACAGCCCCATGCGATCGCCCGCGCCGAGGTACCGCTGCGGGTCACCGTGGTGGGCGCGGGGCCGGGCGGCATGGAGGCCGCGCGCGTCGCGGCGGAACGGGGCCATCAGGTGACGGTGCTGGAGGCCTCGGACGAAGCCGGCGGGCAGGTGCGCCTGACCGCGCTGCAGGAGCGGCGGCGGGAGATGGGGGCGATCATCTCGTGGCGCATGGCGCAGTGCGAGAAGCTGGGCGTGACCTTCCGCTTCAACACCTATGCCGAGGAGGCGGAGGTGCTGGAGACCGATCCCGACGCGGTGATCGTCGCCACCGGCGGGCTGCCCCATACGGAGGTGCTGGCGGCGGGCAATGACCTCGTCGTCTCGGCCTGGGACATCCTGTCGGGCGACGTGAAGCCGGGGCGCGAGGTGCTGCTCTTCGATGACGCGGGCGATGCGGCGGGGCTGCAGGCCGCGGAGGCGATCGCGCAGAGCGGTGCGCGGGTCGAGATCGTGACGCCGGACCGGGCCTTCGCGCCCGAGGTCATGGGCATGAACCTCGTGCCCTTCATGCGGTCGCTGCAACAGCTGGACACGACTTTCACCGTCACGTGGCGGCTGCGGGAGGTCCGGCGCGAGGGCAATGCGCTGATGGCGGTGCTGGGGTCGGACTACGGCAGCGTCACGCGCGAACGGCGGGTGGATCAGGTGGTGGTGAACCACGGCACGCTGCCGCTGGATGAACTCTACCTCGCGCTCAAGCCGCTCTCCTCGAACCTTGGCGAGGTCGACTACGAGGCGCTGGTGGCGGGGCAGGCGCAGGCCGTGGCGGCCAATCCCGCGGGCGCCTTCCGGCTCTACCGGATCGGGGACGCGGTCTCGGCCCGCAATACCCATGCGGCGATCTATGACGCGCTGCGGCTGGTGCGCGCGCTCTAGCGCGCCGCCGTCCCGGCGGGCCCCTGCCGGGTGAAGCGGCGCAGCACGTCGAAGAAGTTCAGGACATGGGGCCGCCGGTTGTCGAGCCGGGCGTGGATCGTCAGCCGCGTGCCGGGGTTCTCGCCGGTGAAGGGGCGGAAGGCCACGCCGGGGCGGCTGACCTGGCTGACACTGCGCGGCACGACGGAGAGGCCGACGCCCACCGAGACCAGCGAGATCGCGGTCTGGTAGTCCTGCGCGAAGGCCTGGTTGCGCGGGGTGAACCCGTTGAGCGCGCAGCATTGCAGCACGTCGTCGGCAAAACTGGGCCGGGGGCGTCGGGGATAGAGCACGAAGGTCTCGCCCTCCAGCTCCGGCAGCGAGACGGCGGCGGACCGGGTGGCGAGCGGGGAATTGTCCGGCAGCGCCAGCATCAGCGGCTCCTCGATCAGCGGGACCGAGCGCAGGTCCTCGATCTTCAGCGCGGGGCGGGCCACGGCGATGTCGATGTCCTGCTGGACGAGGGCGCGCTCAAGCTCGGCGTTGTTCATGGCCGACAGCGACAGGTCCACGTCCGGGTAATGCGAGCGGTAGGATTTGATCAGCGTGGGCAGGGGGCCGTGGGTCGCGGAGCCGACGAAGGCGATCCGCAGCCGTCCCGCGCCGCCTTGCCCGATCAGCCGCGCCTCGCGATAGGCGCTGTCGAGCCGGTCGACGAGGTCGCGGGCGCGTTCGAGGAAGACCTCGCCCGCCTGCGTCAGGCGGATCTGGCTGCGCGAGCGGTCGAAGAGTTGCGCGCCGATGTCCTTTTCCAGCGCCGCGATCTGGCGGCTGAGCGGGGGCTGGGCCATGTCCAGCCGGGCGGCGGCGCGGCCGAAGTGGCGTTCTTCGGCCACGGCGATGAAGTATTTCAGCCGTTTGAGTTCCAAGGCATGTCTTTCAGGCAGCCGGGGGCGAACCCCCGGCCTGCCGGGCCTCAGGCCATTTTGGCCAGTGCCTCGACGAAGTAGGGGCGGAAGCCCTCGGGGTTCTCGCTCATGGGAAAATGACCGATGCCGGGCATGACGGCAAGCGTTGCCCCGGGGATCGCATCGGCGGTGCGCTTGGCGTCCTCGGGAGTGCAGGTCATGTCGTATTCGCCCACCATGATGTGGACCGGCTTGGCCGAGGTGTCGATGCCGCCCAGCTTGCCCACCAGACTGTCGTCCTGCGTGTAAAAGCTGAGATCGCCCCGGAAGACGCCCGGCCCGGATTGCATGAACATCCACTGGGTGTTCCAGCGTTCCGCCTCGGGCCCCTGCGGCGCGATATTGGCCGACACCAGTGCCGCGCCCATTTCGCCGCCATGGGCATCAGGGCGGTGGAACCAGTCGATGTCGTACCACGCGGGCTGGAAGTCCGAGGCCTCGATCGCGATGAAGCCCTTGAAGGGCGCGGGATGGTTCAGCGCCAGTTGCAGCGCGATCCGCCCGCCCATGGAGCAGCCCGCGTAGACCGGGTTGTCCAGCTCCAGCGCGGCGACCATGGCCAGCACCACCTCGATGTAGAAGTCGGTGGTGAGCAGGTATTCCTCGGTCTGCCAGCCCTCGGGGGGCAGGGACTTGCCGTGCCACGGCATGTCCACGGCGATGATCCGGTGCCGGTCCGTGATCTCGGCATCGTTCATGATGTGGCGCCACTGTCGGGTGTCGGCGCCTGCGGTGTGGAAGCAGATCACCGGCTGACCCTGTCCCGCTTCTTCGAAGTAGATGCGGTGGGGGCGGCCGCCCGCCGTGATCGTCACGTAGCGGCCGATAATGGGTTCGAGTGCGCTCATGCCTGCACCTCCCGGCCGAGGGCCATGAATTCCTTGAAGAACCGCAGGTTCTTGACCAGCACGAGGATGTCACCCTCGATGCTGCCGCGGCCCGTTTTGACAAAGCCGAAGATGTCGTGGAAACCCGCCTCGGGGATCGGTTGCCAGAATTTCTCCAGCGCCTCGGCATCGACCCGGATGGCAAAGCGCCACGGGATCTTGCGCGAGGGGCCGGGGGTGATCGTCTCCAGCGCGCCGCGATGGAAGGTGAGGTAGTACTCGTCCCCCTCCACCTCGATCAGCACGGTTTCGGAGAAGAGCGCGCCAAGCCGGTGCAGGTGCGCGCGGGTTTCCAGCGCGGCCCCCATGGCCGTGAGGCGCGGCAGCAGGTCTGCTCTCGCCATGTCAGTCTTTCCTTGCATATTTCTCGATGATCTCGGGGTCGGGGGTCACCCCCAGGCCGGGGCCCTCGGGCAGATGCACCTGGTAGCCCTCGTAGCGCAGGCTGTCCTGCACGAGGTCCTCGACGAGGATCTTGGGCCCGAACTGTTCGGTCCCCCATTCCAGTTTCGGCAGGGTGGCAAAGACGTGCAAGTGCCCCGCCGCGCCGATGGAGCTTTCCAGCAGGCAGCCGCCGTACATCTGCACGCCTTCCGCCGCCGCGATCCCCGCCACCCGCTTGAGGTTGTGGAGCGAGCCATGTTTGCAGAGCTTCAGCGACAGCACCGTGCCGGTGGCCGCGCGCACCTCGCGGCTGGCCTCGGCCAGGGTCGAGACGCTTTCATCCATCATGATCGGGATCGCCGAGCGGGCCGCGATCCGGGCCGAGGCCCCGGTCTGACCCGCCGCGATGGGCTGTTCGATCAGGCTGACGCCAAGGTCCTGAAGCACGGGCAGGTAGCGGATGCACTCGGCCTCGGACCAGCCCTGATTGACGTCCGCCACGATGGTCGTGCCCGAGGGCAGGGCCTTTTGCAGCGCGGCAAGGCGGGCGAGGTCGGTGGCCGGATCGGCAAAGCCCAGCTTGATCTTGAACCGCTTGAACCAGCCCCGGTCGAGCATGGCCTGCGCCTCGTCGACCTCCTGCGCGGCATCGCCCGAGGCGAGCGCCCAGATTGCATCAATCGCCGTGCGCACCGCCCCGCCGAGGAGCACATGCGCGGGCACGTCCAGCGTCTTGCCCAGGGCATCCAGCAGCGCCATGTCGATGGCGGATTTCGCCGTGTAGTTCCGCTTGGCCGCGCGGTCCATGCGCAGCGTCGCGTCTTCCAGCAGACAGGCGGGCCGTCCCAGCAGCGCGGGCGCGAGGTAGGTGTCGATATTGGCCTTCATGGCCTCGACGCTTTCCTCGGCCCAGCGGGGGCCGCCGAGGGTGGAGCCTTCGCCGTAGCCGATGACGCCGTTTTCCAGCGTGACGGTGACGAAGATATAGCCCTGGTGGGTGACGCTGGTGTTCGACAGCTTGTGATTGCGGGTGGTCGGGGCCTCGATGATCCGCGCGGTGATCTGGCGGATGGCGGTCTCGGTCAGGAGATCGCGGGCGAGGGCGCCGGGCTGGTTGGTCATGGGCTGCCTCTTGTCGTTGAAAAGGGCGGCGCGGGGGAGGTCGCGCCGCCCGGGTGCGTCATTCCGCGGCGATGTCGCCCAGCAGGGCGTTGTTGCGGATGACGAAGTCGAAGGTCATGACCAGATCGGTGTCGGCGCCTTCGGGGGCCTTGGTCATGGTGCCGATCAGCTCTTCCTTCACGGCAAAGACGCTGTCGTTGTCGAGGTACTCGGTCTCGCTGTCGTAAATCTGCGAGATCAGGGACTTGTAGCCGTCCTTCATGATCATGAAGTGGATATGGCCGGGGCGCATGGGGTGGTGGCCCATGTACTTCAGCAGTTCGCCCGCCGCCCCGTCATAGGGGATCGGGTAGGGCACCGGGCGGATCGCGACGAAGTCGTATGCGCCGTCGGCATCCGTCTCGAAGCGGCCGCGCAGGTTGAAGTCCGGCTGGTCCGGGTCCTGCTGCTCGTAGAGGCCGTTGGGGGCATCTTCCCAGACGTCCATGGTAACGCCGGGCACCGGGTTGCCCTCGGTGTCGCGGATCGTGCCGGTGACGCGGACGGTTTCCTGTCCCTCGAAGTCCTTCTGGATGATCGAGGCGCCCTTGGGCAGAACCGGCGGGTTCTCGCGGTAGAACGGCCCCAGCACGGTCGAGATCGTCTCGTTATGCGTCGGCTTCTTGTCCAGCATGTCGGCCAGCACCTCGACGCCGAGGATGTCCGAGATCAGGATGAACTCGTTCCGGCTGTCGTCGGAGATGTCGCCGGCGCGGCGCATCCATTCCATCGCGCCCAGCCATTCCTCGTAGGTCAGGTCGACCTCTTTCATGAAGGCGTGCATATGCTTGAGCGCGCTTTCGAGGATCTCGCGGTTGCGCGCGGGAATGTCGTCCGACAGGGCGCCGACGACGGCCTCGGTGATGTTGTCCAGGGTGATGCTTCTCATGGTGTCCTCCCAAGCGATCTGTTTGGATAAGATGGGACAAGGTGTGATACCTTGCCATGCCTTCAGAAGTCTTTTGTGATACCGTTCGGGTATCATCTGCGCCCCGACGCGGGGCCGGGACGCAGCGCGGCTTGCAGCAGGATCAGCGGGTCAGGACCAGCGGGAACAGCGTCTCGATCATCGCGAAGATCACGACGAGGGAAATGATGTTCAGCCACAGGCCCACGCGGACCATCTGCTTGATCGTCACTTCGCCCGAGCCGAAGGCCACCGCGTTCGACGGTGTCGCCACCGGCAGCATGTAGGCCGAGCAGACGGCGAGCGTCATGACAGCGGTCATCACCAGCGGGTCCATCCCCATGCCGACCGCGACCGAGCCCATGATCGGGAAGAAGGCCGCGGCGGTGGCGGTGTTGCTGGTCAGCTCCGTCAGGGCAAGGCCGACGACGGCGGCGATCAGCAGCACCACGAGGCCCGGCATGTCCCCGAAGGCCGCCACCTGGTTGCCGATCCAGACCGACAGGCCGGTGGCGGTGAAGGCGGCCGAGAGGCTGAGACCGCCGCCGAAGAGCAGCAGCAGGCCCCAGGGGATCTCGCGCGAGGCGTCCCAGGTCAGCAGGGCCACGGGCCGGCGGTTGGCGTCACGCTCGCCCGAGGGGGTGAGGAAGCAGGCCACGGCGGCGGTCATGGCGACCTGGCTCGACGAGATCTTGGCGAGGAAGGGCAGGGCGGCCTTCACGGCGGCGATCTTGGTCAGCAGCGGCACGGCCACCCAGAAGAAGATCGCGGCGAGGAAGATGATCGCCACCCGGGTCTCGGCCTTGGACATCGGGCCGAGGGCCTCGACCTCGCTGCGGATCAGCGCGGCGCCACCGGGCAGTTCGCGCAGCTTGGCGCGGAAGATCACCTTGGTCAGCAGCAGCCAGCCGATCACGAGCATGATCACCGCAAAGGGCACGCCGATCACCATCCACTGGGCAAAGCCCATGTCATAGCCCTGCTGTTCCAGCAGGTAGGCCTTCATCAGCGCGGTCGGCGGCTGGCCGATCAGCGTGGCGGTGGAGCCCATGGTCACGCCATAGGCGATGCCCAGCATCACCGCGGCAGAGAAGTTCACGTCGCGCCCGTCGTGGCCCTGTTCGCGGGCCAGGTCGCGCACGAGGTGCAGGATCGACACGCCGATCGGGACCATGATCACCGCCGTGGCGGTGTTGGAAATCCACGCCGAGATGAAGGCCGAGGCGATCATCAGCCCCAGCACGATCTGGTCGGGCCGGGTGCCCACGGCCTGGATCGTGCGCAGGGCGATGCGGCGGTGCAGGTTGCTGCGCTCGGTCGCCAGCCCGAGGATCACCCCGCCAAGCACGAGGAAGACCACGGCATTGGCGAAGGGCGCGGCCATGGTGCCGAAGCTGCCCACGCCGAAGAGCGGGAAGATGACCAGCGGCAGCAGCGAGGTGACCGGGATCGGCACCGCCTCCGTCATCCACCAGATCGCCATCCAGAGCGCGCCGCCGGCGGCCACGCGCCCGGGCATCCCGAGGCTTTCAGGCAGGATCAGGCCGAGGACCAGCCCCGCGAGGGGGCCGAGCGCCATGAGTTTCAAATTGAGGGTTTCGCGCGCCTCCGCAGGGGCTGCGCCGGGGGTGTCGTTCATTCGGGGTCCTCCGTCCCATGTCGCGGCTGACGGGCCGCCGACCGCGCCTGCGCCGCACCCGCGGGTGCGGGTGAGCGGTCTCCGGCCGGGGCCGGGGTGCGCTGGTCTCAATCCTCCACCGGGCCGAGGGGGGGCCCGTATCTGGCGCCAGAGGTCACGCGTCCGGGGGCAAAACGCAATACACGGCCGGGTATCCTGTCATACCCAAACAGGCATGAGAGGGTGTGAATGCGGGTCTCGCAGGTATCGGGCTGCGCCTCAGGTTGGCAGCCGCCGCGCCGCGCCCTCCAGCCGGGAGAAGAGCAGCGCCGTGGCGCAGAGCGGCAGCAGCGCCAGCAGGCCGAGGGCCTGCAGGGTGCGCTCCGGCCCCAGCCCCTCGATCAGCGCGGCCCCGATCAGCGGCGCCACTGCTCCCGCGATCAGCATCGGCCGGGCGAGGCGTCCCATCAGCGCGGCGTAGCCCTCGGCGCCGAAGATCGCCAGCGGCAGCGCGCCCCGGCAGATCGACCACAACCCGTTGCCCGCGCCCCAGGCCACCACGGCCACCGCCGCGGGCACGCCAAGGGCGAGGCCGCCCATGCCGATCAGCACGCAGCCGGCACTGGCCGAGAGGGTCCAGATCGGGTGATGCCGCCCGCGGCCCAGCATCTCCAGCACCCGGGCGGCCACCTGCGACGGCCCCAGCAGCGTGCCAAGCCCGATGGCCGCCGCCATGGTGTAGCCCTGCGCGCCGAGCAGCGGCACCATGTGGATCGAGAAGATCGAGGCCAGCATGCTCAGCGTCACGCCGGTCGCCACGATGCACAGGACCCGCAGGTCGCGCCCGCTGACCGGGGCGGGCGCCGCGGTGCCCTCCGTGCCCGCCCTCTGCTGGGCTTCGGGTGTGCCCGCGGTGCGCGGCAGCAGCAGGCGGCTCAGCGGGAAGGTCAGGCAGAGGTGCAGCGCCGCATAGGCGAAACAGGCCCCGCGCCAGCCGATCGCCTCCACCATCCAGGCCGAGAGCGGCCAGCAGACCGTGCTGGCAAAGCCGCCCCAGAGCGTCAGCTGCGTGATCGCCGCCCGGGCACCGCGGCCATAGGCGCTGCCGAGGACCGAGAAGGCCGCGTCGTAGAGCCCGCAGGCCATGCCCAGGCCGAGGACCGCCCAGGCGAGCAGGAAGGCCGCCTGCGACTGCGCCAGCCCCAGCAGCGCAAGGCCGAGGGCAAGGCAGACCATCCCGGTCGAGAGCGTCAGTCGCCCGCCGGTGCGCCCGATCCAGCGCCCCACCGCCGGCGCCGAGAGCCCCGAGACCAGCAGGCCCAGCGAGACCCCGCCCGACAGGAAGCCGAGGCTCCAGCCGGTCTCGGCCCCGATGGCGCCGGCGAGCGGGGCCATGAGGTAGAAGCTGCTGCCCCATGCGAAGATCTCGATCACGCCGAGGGCCGAGATCGTGCGGAGCGCGGGGGCGGTTACTGGGGTGGTCACGGGGGGGCTCACGGGGGCTGTCATCGGGAGTTCTTTGGCGGCGTCGGGGCGGCAGCGGCGACGCAGGGGCCCTCCGTGCCGGGCGCATCGGCGCAGCATTCGTCGCCGAGGAAGCCCAGCAGGGCCGTCATCGCAGGATATTCCGCGTGGCAGTTGAGCGTGGTGCCCTGCCGCTCTTGCCGGATCAGCCCCTGCTGCATCAGCGCCTTGAGGTGATGCGACAGGGTGGACCCGGGCAGCCCCAGCCGCGCCTGCACCTGCGCCACGGGCAGGCCGCCATGGCCCGCGCGTACGAGGGTCCGGTAGATGCGCAGGCGCGTCGGATTGCCGAGGGCCTGCAATTGTCGGGCGGCAAGGTCGATGTCCATGGCCCCATGAAGACCGTCCGGCGCGCCGGGTCAATGACTATTTCGGTGATCGTGGAAATAAGCGGGCCTCAGCGGGCTCCTTGCCCGATGCGGTGCCGGGACGGAGGGGGTGCCTGTCGTCGCCAAAGTGCTCAAGAGCAGGGAAAAAGGAGAGGACAGGGCGCGGACCGGGGCATCCCTGCCAGCCGGGGTCGCGGGCGGCGCGACGGGCGGCGAGACAGGCAACGGGGCGGCTCTGCCGAATGACAGCCGCCCCGGCGTGACCTGCGGGCCGACCGGAGGCTAGGCGCCGCTCACCTCCGCGAGGCGCAGCACCTGTCCGCCGAGGTCGCGGAAGGCCCGCTGGCGACAGGTCAGCACGAGGATCTGCAGGTCGCCGGCCTGCCGGTGCAGCGCGTCGAACATCCGCTCGATCCGGTCGTCATCGGTGAAGACGAGCGCATCGTCGAGAATCACCGGTGCCGTGCGCCCGGCATCGGCCAGCATCCGCGCGAAGGCCAGCCGGACCAGCAGGGCGATCTGCTCCTGCGTGCCGCCGGAGAGGATGTCGAGCGGTTCTTCCTGCCCGTCGCGGATCAGCGCATGGGGCAGAAGCGAGTCCTCCGACCACGACAGCTCGGCCTCGGGCCACAGCAGGGCAAGCAGGGGCTTGAGGGCCCGGGCGACGGGGGCGAAGTAGCGTTCGCGGGCCTCGGCCCGGGCGGCGGTGAGGGACGCCTGCAGGCGGGTCAGCACGCGGACCTCGTGGTCGATCCGGGACAGGTCGGCCTGCGCGGCGGCCAGCGCTTCCTCGGTCTCGGCCAGGCGCTCCTCCACCGCCTCTCCGGCGGCCCGGCTGATGCGTTCCTCGAGCCGGGCAAGATCGGGCCGCAGGCTGTCGATCTGGGCGCGGGCGCTCTCCTCGACGGAGCGGGCCCGGGTCAGCGCGGCCTGCGCGGCGGCCAGATCAGGCGCGGCAGCCTGATGGTCGCGGTGCGCGGCCTCCGCCAGCGTCAGGCTCTGGCGCGCGGTTTCGGCGGCCTCGGCGAGGGTGGCCTCGTCCTCCTCTTGCGCGGCCCGGGCGGCAAGGGCGCGGGCGTGGCGGTCACGGGCCTGTGCAAGCAGCGTCTCGGTCCGGGTCTTTTCCGAGCGCGCGGCCGACAGCCGCTCCGCCGCGGTGGCGAGCGTGGCGCGGGCGGTCTTCTCGGCGCTTCTGGCGGCGTCCTGCGCGGCGCGGGCGATGGCGGGGTCGGGGGCCTCCGCATCCGCGTCCTCGGGCGTTGGCAGGGCGGCCAGCTGGGCGCGCAGGGCATCCGTGCCCTCGGGCGCGAGGCTGGCCAGCACCGCCCGGGCCTCGCCATGGGCGCGCTCTGCGGTCTTGCGGGCGGTGGCGGCGCGCCGGGCCTCTTCCACGTTCTCGACGCCGTGCTCGGCAAGCGCCTCGCGCAGGCTTCGCTGCGCGGCCTCCACCGCCTCGGCGCCGCCGGTCTGCGGCGGGCGGATGTCGAGCGTGCCGATCCCCGGCAGGTCGATCCGGGTGGGCCGGGTCAGGGGCAGGGCGGCGCCCTCGGGCAGCTCCGTTGCCCCGACACTCAACCGCAGGCTGCCGCTGTAGCTGGCAGTGACCTGCGTGGCCTGCGCATCCCGGGCCGCCCGGGCGGCTGCGGCCTCGGCGGCGCGGGTCTCGAGGCGTTGCAGCTCGACGTCGCTCACGCCCCGGATCGCGGCCTTGGCGGTCTCCATCGCGGTGCGGGCACGGTCCGCCTGCGCGATCCGCTCGCCCAGTTCGGCACACCGGGCGGCGCTGTCCCGGGCGGCCTGCGCGTGCTCGGCCCGGCGCAGCCCGGCCTCTGCCGCCTCCAGCGCCGTGGTGGCCGAGGCGAGGGCCGCCGCCGCGCTGTCATGGTCCTGCGCGGCAGCGGCGTGATGGGCGGTGGCGGTCGCGGCCTCCGCCTCCGCGGCGGTCACGAGGGCGGCGGCCTCCGCGGCCTCGGCCCCGGCGCGGCGCAGATCGTCGAGCCGCGCCCGGGCGCTGCTGGCCTGCAGCCGCGCCATCTCGAGCTTGCGGGCCAGCGTCTCCCCGGCGCTCGCGTGGCGCTCTGCCGCGGCATGGGCGGCCTCCGCGGCCTGCAGCCGGGTAAGGCGGGCCTCGGCGGCCTCGGGGGCAGTCAGCTCGGCGAGGGTGCGGCGGGCGGCGTTGCGGGCCTTGAGCGCCGCGTGCAGCTCCGCCGCGAGGCCCTGCAGGCGGTCGCGGTCCTCGCTCAGCTCGGCGGCGCGGTCCTGCGCGGCCTTCCACGGGCCGCCGGTGCGGGGCCGCCCGGTGCTGGTGGCATAGAGCGCCAGCTCCTCCGAGCAGCGGCGCAGGGCGGCATCCATGCGCCGCCCGCCGGTCATCGCCTCGACCTCCTCGCTGACCGAGGACATCAGGTCGCGCCGGGCCTCGAGGGCGGCGGCCTGTTCCTTGTTGCTGCCGTCGGTGAGCGCGGTCATGCCCTGCCGCACCCAGATCAGCCCCGCAGGCCCGCCCACGTCCTGTCCGAGCGCCCGGGCGATCCAGTCCTCGGCGGCATCGGACTGGGCCACGAGGCGGCTGCCCTGATGCACCGTCGCGGCGGGCTTCTGGAACCAGCGCTTGCTGATCCGGAACAGCCCCTCGGCGGTCTCCACCTCGACGGTGATCTCGGGCGCGCCGCCGGCATGGGGGCGCAGGGCCTTCATCTCCTTGTCTCCGCTGCCATGGGCCTTGAAGAAGACCGCGTGCAGCGCGTCGAAGAGCGTGGACTTGCCGAATTCATTGGGCTCGCTCAGGACATTGAGCCCGTCGCCGATGCCGTCGATGCGCACCGGCGTGGTGAAGCGGCGGACATTGTTCAGCTCGATCGCGCGCAGTTTCATTCCGCGCCCTCCCGCACGTAGGCGTAGAGCCGGGCGAGGGCATCCGCCGCCGCCGCGCGGTCCTCGGCGGCCATGGCCTCGTCCCCGGCCTCGGCCACCAGTGCTTCTGCCGCGAGGCGCAGGGCCCCGCCGCTGCGGTCGATCCGGTCGAGGTCGCCCGCGTCGTACTGGGTGCCGAGGTCCCCGGTCCGCAGCTCGAAATGGGCGAAGTCCGGCGCGACCTCGCGTGCGGCGTCCTCCAGCGCGGCCCGTTCCGTCAGGCCGGTCCACCCGGTGGCGGTGACCCGCAGCATCACGTCGCGCCGCCCGGCCCCGGGCAGCAGGGTCCGCAGCGCGGCAGCCCCGTCCTGCCCCGGGTGCAGCGGCAGCGGCTGATCGGCCCAGAGGAAATGCCCGGTCTCGATCTCCTCGACCTGCGGCGTGCTGCCCGGGTCTTCCAGCGTCACGCTCAGACAGACCCCGCGGGTGCCATGCTTGAATCGGTCCTGCTCGGGGCTGCCGGGATACTGCACCCGGGGCGAGACCTGCATCCGCCCGTGCCAGTCCCCGAGCGCGAGGTAGTCCAGCCGGGCCGAGCGGTCCCGATCCGGGGCGATGACATCGCCGCTCTCGGTGAAATCGGTGATCCCGCCATGGGCGAAGCCGATGCGCAGCTGCCCCGCGCCGCTCTCCATCCGCACGAGCGCCTCGGTCGGGTCGGTGCCGCCGGCGCGGTAGGCCACGGGGCAGGGCAGCAGCGTGGCCCCGCCGCCCATGTCGAGGGGGGCGGGCTCGGTCACCGCGCGGACATTGGCGGGCGCAGTGTCGCGGATCATGTCCCAGAGCGGTTCGGCGTCGCGCAGGTTGTCGTGGTTGCCGGGCAGCAGCCACCACGTGACCTCCGGCGCCTCGCCCATGGCGGCAAGCGCCTGCCGCACGAGGGAGGGCGAGGGGGTGGCGGTGTCGAACGTGTCGCCTGCCAGCAGCACATGACGGGCCTGCCGCGCGGCGGCGGCCTCTGCCAGGCGGCGCAGGACGGCATGGCGTGCCTCCATCAGCCGGCCCCGGATGTTGCCATCCTCGGGCTGGGGGATCGAGGCGAACTTGCGGCCGATGTGGAGATCGGAGGAATGAAGGAAGCGGAACGTCATGGCGCCCCCAGACATGCCCCGGGCGGGGGCGCCTTGCCAAGGCCCTATTCGGGGCCGTCTGCCAGAGGCCCTTGGCTGCGTGCAGCGCCGCCACGCCGCCGGGGATGGCCAGTTGAGGGCGCGGGCATGCCGCCGGGGATTCTTTGTCGCACCGCGTGCCCTGCGCGATGCAAAATGTTGACCGCGACGGGACTTGGCTCCTAGGCTGGGCGGGCCGGACCATTGCCGGAGGCCCCCATGCGGTTTCTCAGATTTCTTCTCGTCCTTGCCGTCGTCGTCGTCCTCGCGATCTTCGGGCTGCGGCTGATCTACCCTCTGCCGGACTTGCCGACAGACCCGGCCAGCACCGCGCTGCCGGCCTCGGAGCAGACGCCCCTCGGGGCCGCGCTGATGCCCGCCGCCGCCGCCCATCCGGGCCAGAGCGGCATCTGGCCGCTCTCCGACGGGCGCGAGGCCTATGCCGCCCGGGTCCTGCTGGCGCGCACCGCGCAGGAGAGCATCGACCTGCAATACTACATCTGGCAGACGGACGAGACCGGCTGGATGCTGCTCGACGAGGTCCGCAAGGCGGCGGAGCGGGGCGTGCGGGTGCGGCTGCTCCTCGATGACAACGGCATTCCCGGGCTCGACGCGGAACTGGCGGCGCTGAATGCCACGCCGAACGTGGAGGTGCGGATCTTCAATCCCTTCACCCTGCGCAGCCCCCGGATGCTGTCCTATGCCTTCGACTTCCGGCGCCTGAACCACCGGATGCACAACAAGGCGATGATCGTGGACGGCGCCGCGACGGTTCTGGGCGGGCGCAACATCGGCAACATCTACTTCGACTACGGGCAGGGGGTGCATTACTTCGATGCCGACGTTATGGCCGTCGGGCCGGTGGTGGATGACGTCGCGCAGAACTTCGACCGCTACTGGGCCAGCGGCTCCGCCTACCCGGCCGAGTTGATCCTCGATCCGGCGCCCGGTGGCATGGAGAGCCTGCTGGCCCATGCCGAAGAGGCCCGTGCCACGGCCTTCGCCGCGCAATACGTCGATGCCATCGCCGAAACGCCCCTGATCCAGCGGATGCAGGCCGGCACCCTGCGGTTCGAATGGGGCGAGGTCAGTTTCTTCAGCGATGATCCGGCCAAGGGGCTGGGGCAGGCGGAGGGCGACGGCCTGCTGATCTCGCAGATCATCGCGTTGGCCCAGCCGAAGCAGACCTTCGACCTCGTCTCGGCCTATTTCATCCCGGGCGAGGTGGGGACGGAGATCCTCACCGGCTTTGCCGCCGAGGGCGTGCGGACCCGCGTGCTGACCAATGCGCTTGCCTCCACCGACGTGGTGCCGGTGCATGGCGCCTACATGAAGTACCGCGATGACCTCGTGGCGGGCGGCGTCGAGACGCTGGAACTGCGTCCGCAGGCCGACCGGGTGCGCGAACATGGGCTGTCGAACATGATCGTCGGCTCCGCCTCCAGCCTGCACGCCAAGACCTTTGCCATCGACGGGGAGAAGATCTTCGTGGGCTCCTTCAACTTCGATCCACGCTCGGCCCAGCTGAACACGGAGATGGGCCTGCTGATCCCCAGTCGCGCCATGGCGCAGGGGCTGGCGACCGTGCTGGAGGAGGCCTCGCAGTACTACCGCGTGTCCGAGACCGCCGAGGGCCGGATGATCTGGATCGAGACCCGGCCCGACGGCAGCGAGTTGGTGCTGACGAAGGAGCCGGAATCGACCTTGATGCAGCGCGCCTTTGCCCGGCTGGTGAGCTGGCTGCCCGTGGAGTGGATGCTGTGAGCGGCGCGCGGGGCAGGGCCCGCACGGCGGTTGGCCGGCTCCTCGGCCTGGCGCTCGCGGGCGGGCTGGCCGTCCCCGCGGCGCAGGTGCAGGCGCAGGTCGCGGCCCCGATCGTCGCCCCGGGCATTCCGCTGGTGCGCGGCGTGCCCTTCCTCACCAATCGCAACGAGACCGGCCTGCCCAACCCCGGGGAGACCTACGGAGACGAGCGCAACGGGATCAGCGCTGGGTGGTGCGACATCACCGAACGGCCGCTGCGCCTGCTGGAGAAGGTGCGCGAGGCCGCGCCCTTCTATATCCCCGAGGAACTGTTGCGGGTCGGCGACGTGCGCACGGCCCCGGCGGAGGCGGTGCTGGAGGCCTTCGAGGAGAACGCGGGTGACGCCCCGCCGCTGCTCTACACCCACGGCTTCTACATCAACTTCGAGAAGGGCTGCCGCCGCGCCACGGCGTTTCAGGAGAACGCCGCGCTGGAGGGGCAGATGCTCTGGTTCAGCTGGCCCTCGGACGGGGGCGTGCTGAACTACACCCATGACGAGGCCGACCTCTACTGGAGCGTGCATGACCTTGCCGATGCGATCGAGGTGCTGGCCGCGCAGTTCGGCCCCGGGCGGGTCAACGTGGCGGGCCACAGCCTCGGGGCGCGGGGCATGGCGCTCGCGCTCTACGAACTGGCCGGGCGCCAGTCCGAGGTGCAGGTGGGGCAGGTGGCGCTGCTGGCGCCGGACATGGATTTCGACCTGCTGCGCCGGATGTTGCCGCGCATCCGCCCCATGGTGGCGGGACTGACGGTCTACGTGGCCGAGAGGGACTGGCCGCTCGCGCTCTCGGCGCAGCTGCACGGCTATCCCCGGCTGGGCGAGGCGGGCAACCCGGTGGAACTGCTGGACGGGGTCGAGGTGATCGACCTCAGCGCGCTGCCGGTGCGCAGCTCCTCGGGGCATCTCTACCACATCTACAATCGCGAGGTCGGCACCGACCTGAACCAGCTCTTCAACGATGGGCTGCGGGCTGACGAGCGGCGCAACCTGACCCCGCTGGGGCCGAACAGCTGGACGCTGCAACCCGAGAACTGAGCGCGGGTTCGGGCGTGCCGGGGGCGGACCCGTGTCCGGATGCCATATCAGGCGCCTCTCCGGTTATCGGTCCGGGGTCCATGTCGGGGTGGTGCTGCGCAGCGGCCGGGTGGCGCCCGCCGTGCGACGTGACGTTCCGGCGCAGATGCGCCGCCGGGGGCAGGGCCCTGTCTTGAAGCCGGTCCCGGCCCCGCACATCTGGGCCCGGTACATACGGGCCCTCTCATTTCGAGGCTGACCGAGGAGGACAGACATGATCCAGACCCTGAGCCGCGGCATCGCCCTTGCCGCCCTGATTGCCGCCCCGTTTGCCGGAGGCCCCGCCATGGCCGAAATGCGCGACCTTCCCGTCGTGGTGCACCTGCAGGAGGGCGCGACACTGCCACCCGAGGCGCTGCTGCAGGTGGAACTGCTCGACGTGTCCCGGGCCGATGCGCCCTCTGTCACCGTGGCCGCGCGCGACTACCGGGTGGAGAGCCTGCCCGTCGAGGTGCGGCTGCCCTATGACAGCGCAGAGATCGATCCGCGGATGCGCTACGTCGTGGCCGCGAAGGTCGCCGAGGGCGAGCGGGTCCTGCTGCGCACCACCGCCGCCTATCCGGCCCTGACCCGCGAGGCGCCCGAGCGGCCCGAGATCGTGCTGGAGGCCATGTCTGAGGCGATGCCTGCGGGCATCGCCGGAGTGGAATGGCAGGCCTTCGAGGTCGGCGGGCGGATGCTGGTCGTCGAGGACGCGCCGACCATCGCCTTCATGCCGGACGGCGGCTTTGCCATGTACGGCGGCTGCAACCGTTTCGCGGGCACCGCCGAACTGGGCGCGGGCACGATCGCCTTTCCCGAGGCCATTGCCGGCACCCGGCGCATGTGCCCGGAACCGCGCATGAAACTCGAACAGGACATGGTCGAGGCGATCCGGGCCACCACCGGCTACCTGCGCACTGGCAAGACCCTGAGCCTGACCAATGCGGCGGGCGTGGTCACCCTGCGCCTGACCGAACGGCCCGAGTGAGCCCCACGCGTCAGGCGCGCGATCAGCAGGGCTGAAAGCGCCGGGGCTTGAGACAGCGGGCCTTGAGACATCGGGCCTTAAGAAAACAGGCCTGAGAAAGCGGAGCGCGGTCGGAGTGCGCGCCGCTCCTTTCCCGGCTTCGAGCCGGGCCGGACGGGCGCCGGCGCGTTCCGGTTCCGCTGTAAGGCGGCTTGAGGTGTTGCAAGGCTTCTGGCCGCCCTGTCGCAGGCCTCGGGGCTGCATGGAGCGTGCGGATGCAGCCCCCGCAGGGCGCGACCGGTCAGCGGGTGTCGCCCCGCTCTGCTCTGCCGCAGCGTTCCGGAGCCGCCACAGGCGAAATCGTTAATTTTCCTTGACGCATCGGGTGTTGGGTCCAAAGCTGAAGCCGGACAAGACTCGTTCTGCAATTGTTTTGGGCCGCTGATCGCGGATGCGACCGTATTTTTCCGCGGCCGAATGGGAGTTTTCAAAGTGGTCAAACTTGCCCTATCCGCCGCCGCCTATCTCATTGCCAATGCGGTCGGCCTTCTGCTTGCCGCGGCGCTGTTGAGCGGCTTCCAGATCGACCCGCTGTCGTTCATCATCGTGGTCATCGCGTTTTCCGTCATCCAGGCCGTGCTTGGCCCGCTGGTCACCAAGATCTCGCTCCGGCAACTGCCGCAGCTCATGGGCGGCGTGGCGCTGGTGACGGTGTTCATCGGGCTCTTCGTCACTGACATGCTCCTCGACGGCATGGCGATCGGGGGCATTGCCAACTGGCTCGCGGCCACGCTGCTGGTCTGGCTGGGCAGCCTCGTCGCGACGCTGCTGATCCCGATCTACGTGTTCAAGCAACTGGCCGAGAAGAAAAAGGCCGCCTGAGCCTTGCCCTGTCAGGCCGGGCCCGGCGGGAGACGCCGGGCCCGGTGTCCGGGTGAGGCCGATGGTGTCCCCGCGGGACTGGCAGGTTCCCCCACCGTCGGTCGTTGAGGGGACGCTCGGGCATCCGAAGTGCATTTCACAATCATGAGTTGTTTCGCGTTTGAGGCTATTCGCGTGAAAAATTCCAGCTCCTCCTCGATGGCTCCGGGCGGCCTGATCCACTGGTCACATGGGTAACCTGAAGTATCGGGCGCAAGCTTCTGAAGTTTCTGGGAAACAAACGATACTGGGTGGTGCGGGGCGTGGCGCGAAGACAGCGAAGATTCACCCCTCTCGGGGAAACGCTCTGTTTTCGTTCCCGGGCCATTCCGGCTTGCGTCGAATCCGCGAACGCGGAAAGATTTAAGAATTATTAATTGCTGTCTTCTCTTCCTGTTGTTTTGCACGAGGCCCCCTGTTGGAAACGCTACTTCTCATCCTTCTTTTTGGTGGCATGAGCGCCATCGCCATCAGCGGGGGCTCTGACGAGGGCGACGATTCCGCCGGAGAGGATGGCGGTGACGAAACCCCCGATGAAACCGATGAAACCGACGAAGGGGACGAGGGCGACGAAGGGGAGGACGGCGAGGACGGAGGACCGAGACCGCCGGCCTCACGCTCACCGGCACCGAGGGCGACGACCTGCTGGAGGGTGGCGCCGAGGGCGACACGATCGTGGGCGGCGAAGGCGGGTCGGACACGCTCGTCGGCAATGACGGCAACGACGTACTCATCGCCAATGACGAGACCCTCGGCGCACCGGACACGCTGATCGGCGGCGCGGGGATCGACGCGCTCTGGGGCGATGACGGCGACCAGCTGACCGGCGGGGCCAATGCCGATCTCTTCGTCATACCGGTGGGCGTGGAGGGCGCCGACCCGGTGACGATCACCGATCTCGACTTCACCCGCTTCACCGATCAGGACGTGCCGGACCGCGTGGTCTTCGTCACGCCCGAGATCGAGATCATCCCGCGCTCGGAGTTCTTCGACGGTACCTACCAGGCGGGGATCGGCGACCTGCCCGACGGCAGCGGGGCGCAGGTGATCATCAACAACCAGGTGGTCGCGATCATCGAGGGCTACACCGCCGAGGAGCTTTTCTATGAAACCGTCTGGGTCGGGAACTTCTCGCCCGCGCTGACCGGGTTCTACGATGGCGACGACGCGCTGACCGGCAGTGCCGAGGCGGACGAGATCTTCGGCGGCGACGGCATGGACACGATCCTCGGCCTCGGCGGGGGCGATTACCTCGCGGGCCAGCAGGGCGACGACTTCGTGAGCGGTGTCGATGCCGAGGGCACCGAGGCCGTGGGCGACACGGTTGTGGGCAACGCCGGCGATGATACGTTGCGCGGTGACGAGGCCGACCAGCTTGCGGGCGGCGAAGGCAACGACAGCTTCGAACTCGTGGTGCCCGACGCCGATGCGGAAGACTTCGCGCCGATGCGGATCCACAGCTACGAGGTGGACGGCAACGACGGAGCCCATGAATTGATCACCCTCATCGACGCGGACGGCACGGCGATTTCGGCGGTGGAGGCGGCGACCAACCTGACGATCACCGATGCCGAGGACGGCAGCGGCGCGGCGCTGGTCTACAACGGCCAGGTGCTGGCGATCGTCGAGGGCGTGGATGCCGAGGCGCTCGGATCGCCCTCGGGCTGGCTTGGCAACCTCGGCGACGTGACGCCGGTGGTGACGCAGGTCTCGACCCTGAATGCCACCGAGGTCGAGGTGACCGCCGCCACCGGCAGCGGCTACGTGATCTCGGAATCCTTCTTCGGCGGCAACCTCGTCTACAGCATCAACACCGACGACGGCGTGCCGCTCGACAATTTCGTCAATGCGCTCGAAGAGCTGAACATCACCCACCTGCGCTTCCCGGCCGGGCAGGGCGACAGCGGGGACGAATACGAGGACGGGGACAAGTTCCTCAACGTGCTGGAGATGAACCGCGGCGCCGATGGCGACTGGGAACTGCGCGCCGAGGTCACCGACATGCTCGACTGGGCGCGGGAGAACGGGGCGCAGGTCACCCTCGTGCTACCCACGAAGAACTATACCATCGCGGAATACGAGGCACTCGACGATGAGATCGCGCGCTTTGCCCAGGCGGTGATGGAGGACTACGGTGACGTGGTCGAGGCCTTCGAGATCGGCAACGAATACTGGAGCTCCACCGGCGAGACGGAATATGGCTCCAAGGCCAACGTCGCGGCGATCGCGCTGGAAGACGGCATGGAGGCCGCGGGCGTCGACGTGGACGACCAGCCCTCGATCATCGTGCAGATGGCGACGCCGAACGCGGGCTCGGATTTCCATGCCTCGGTGGACGACCGCTCCTACACCGACCGGGTGCACCTGGCGAACGAGACCATCATCGCGCAGCTGAGCGCGGAGGCCCGGGCGGCCATCGACGGCGTGGTGGAGCATTACTACTACAAGGATCGCTCGCTCGAATTCAGCGGCAAGTCCGGCGAGGTGAGCTTCATCGACCACGACCTCGCGATCTGGGAGGAGGCCTTCGACAAGGACCTCGACTTCCACGTGACCGAATGGAACGTGAAGACCACCGATGACGAAGAGACCGGCCTGCGCTCCGCCTCCGTCATGGTCGAGCAGGTGCAGAACCTGACCGAACTCGGCGCCGACAGTGCCCATGTCTGGCCGGTGCAGCACAACACGCCCACCGACCTTGCCGGCAGCCAGACCGAGGAGGTGGTGACCGATGCGCAGGGCCGCGTGATCAGCTCGATCAACGGGGCGACCTTCGACCTGATGGCCTCGAGCCTCGTGGGGCTGGAATTGATCGAGACCGATCTCTCGGTCGAGGAGGGGCCCTTCGAACTCGATGCCTACCAGTCCGAGGACCGGACGGTGGTCTACGTCTCCTCCCGCAGCCTCGAGAGCCAGACCCTGGAGCTGGACCTGTCCGAGCTGGTCCCCGACTTCAACAGCGCCTCCGCCGTGCGGATTGGCGCGGACTTCTCCGCCTCCTCCAGTGACGGCGCACATTACGTGCCCGGCGAGGGGTTCCAGGAGGCGGAGTGGGTGCTGGTCAACGGCGAGCGCTACTACATCAACGAGAATGACATCCGCGCCTCGCTGACCGATCTGAACGTGGCCGACACGACCGTGGAGGTCACCCTGCGGCCCTTCGAGGTGATCGAGATCACCTTCGACACCGCGGGCCTCGACGTGACGCCGGCGCCCGATCCGGACCCCGGCACCGATCCCGACCCTGATCCTGATCCGGGCACCGACCCGGAAGGGGGCGACGAGGGGAACCCGGGCACCGATCCCGGGGATGGCGGTGAAGACCCCGATCCGGAGGCTGGCGACGTGATCACCGGCACCGCCGGGCCGGATGACCTCGACGGGGGTGCCCTTGACGATACGCTGAGCGGCCTTGCCGGGGATGACCACCTCACCGGCGGGCGCGGCAACGACCGGGTGCTGGGTGATGCGGGCGACGACAGCCTCTATGGCTGGGGTGGCGACGATTACCTGAAGGGCGGCGACGGAGACGACGTCCTCGCGGGCAACGAGGGCGACGACACGCTGATCGGCTCCGGCGGCGAGGACGAACTGCGCGGCGGTGACGGCGCGGACGAACTCAACGGCCAGACCGGTGACGATACGCTCTCCGGCGGCGCCGGGGCCGATACGCTGACCGGCTGGTCCGGCAAGGATCGGTTCGTCATGGCCGAGGGCGATCTGGCGGTTGGCGACGTGATCACCGATTTCGAGCCCGGCAAGGACCGACTGGAGATCGACCTGCCGGGAATCGACAGCCTGGACGACGTGACTTTCGCGACCCGCGCCGACGGCCTCGTGGTCACTTTCGGGGCCCACGGGTCCGTCCTTCTGCAAGGCGGTCTGACGGTCGAAGCGGTGGCGCAGAGCCGGAACTTCGTCTTCAGCTGAGGCGGCTGTGCGGTCTCTCCTGGGGCTGCCGTTCGGGGGCCCCCGGGGAGGCGGGCCCTGCGGGGGACAGAAAGCAAAAAAGCCACCAAGCGGTTAAGCTTGGTGGCTTTTTATGGCTCCGGCGGTAGGAACTGGTAGTCAAGCTGGGTGATTTAAAAGTATATATATCAGGTGGTTGTGCAGGTTTCCGGTTCTCAAGTGAAGTCGAGTGTGTGCCGTGTTTGCCACGCTGTGTGTGTCGTGGCGGGAGTGAAAATTGTCCCTCGTTCTGGATGTAGCCCCCGTCTTTGCGGATGGTAAGCAGCACCGTGCCGAAGACCCAGTTTTGGAACGCCTTGGCCTCGGGCTCGTCGCTTAGGGTGATCAGCTTGTAGAGGCCGCTGTCGGAGACCAGAACTTGGGACCGCACCCCACTCTGTATCTGATACATAGTTCGTTCCTTCTCGGGGTGGGCCTTAGTGGCATGCCTCCTTGCCTGCTTGCTGATGCCAAGCGCGGTGCGTGCATCTGCTGCGGAAAACCACGGAGAGTCGTCGATCATAGCGCAACGTAGGTTGATCAAAAGGAAGTCGAAGGTGGACACAGCGGTATGGCCCGCCGGGGCGGTGTTCTTGATGGTCAAAACGATGTCCTGAGATTGGCGCGGGCGGTCGGACTCGAACCGACACACCTTGCGGTAAGGGTGTTTGAGACCCTCGCGTCTACCGTTCCGCCACGCACGTGCCGGGGCATGGTGTAGGTCACGCGAGGGCTGAGGTTATGCGGCCAGAGAGGTGGCCGTCTCTTTCTTGTCGGGGCGGTACAGGATGCCCGCCAGCATCTGCACCGTCATGTCATCCTGCAGTACCTCTTTCTGCCAGTCCCCCTTCCGCACTTGCTGCCGGGTGAAGCGGTGGTGAGTCACGTCAAGGCCCCCGAAGGTGGTCGGCATGGCGTAGTGCATGTCGGCCATCTGCCGGAACTTCGGCTCGGCGGCGAAGTCCACCTGAGGCAGCCCGGTCAGTTCCGCCACCCGGTTCAGCCCGTCGTTCAGGGGGCTCATCCAGGTTGAGGGTTAGCACCGGCCCCCTGTGGCTTTCCCAGATCGGGTGCCATTGGCGGCAGACGTGGAAGTCGAGGTCCCCGCCAACCTTCAAGTCCAGCCGGGAGAGTGCCTCGCAGAACTCCGCGAAGGACAGCCCATCGGGCTCGACCCGCAGCCCCGTCATGTTGAGGATGACATCGTCGATGATCGGGTTCATGAGGATGTGCTGGAAGCTGGCGATTGCCCGCTTGACCGAGTCGCGGACCACGCGGACCAGCGTCCAGTCCTCCGAACCACCCTTGACGTAGGCGCGACGACGCAGCTGGTAGCTCTGCGACTTCTCCAGTACCTGCGTGCGGAAGTTGTGGGGCCAGTGGTGGTAGTAGTTGGCGGCTTCGAGCAAGCCCTCCTGCTTGAGGAACCACGTCACAACGTGGGTGCGGGCCGACCTAGGGAACCAGTTGATGACGGCGTTCCCGTGGGTGGAGACGAGCGCGTTAGCTCTACGAACCACGGCTCGCCGTCGCCCCCCCAGGAGCAGCCCGTTAAAGTCGCGCTTGGTGACCTCGGGCTTCACTTTTGGCGCGGCCGTCGCGGACACCGGGAGGGTCTTCGCGAAGGTGACCCCGAGGATGGCCCCGACAACTTCGCTGCTCTCGATAACAGCTACGCTGTGAATGATCGCGAGCGGAGACCTAAAAGGCCCCAGTCAAATGGCCCGATGGGCTGACCTTCCTGGCACTTGAAGTGCTCGCCTCCAAGAGACCCAGCTTCAATGCGGCGCCCTCTGCGACCAACGGGGCCAGCTTGGCTGACAGCTTTCACCTCAATTCCACACCGTAGCATCCGATCGAAAAAGGGGGCTGGCACTACTGCAGGCTGAATGCGAATGATGCGCTAAGCGCGGCACCCCACACGCGCCAACACTAAGAGGTAAAGAGTGACCGTCTCAGCAAACGTCTGGCCCGAAACCGAAATTCTGACCGCGAACAGTTTCGCCGGCGAGGAGCGCGACCTCTCAGAACCCAGTGTTACCGCTCTGGACGGCGGTGGCTTCGTGATCACCTGGGTTTCCGAAGATCAGGACGTGACTGGCCCCGGGCTCTTCGGACAGGTCTTCGACGCACAAGGACAGCCAGTCGGCGCGGAATTTCAAGTCGACACATCAATGCTCTCCGATCAGACGAACCCGTCAGTCGCCTCTCTGGCCGGTGGCGGTTTCGTTGTTGCGTGGACCTCTGCAAGTCATGGCGGGTCAGATGGGGACATATTCGCCCAACGCTTTGATGACGCCGGGCAGAGGGTCGGCGCCGAATTTCAGGTCAGCGAAACGACCTCGGGTGTCGTAACATCCGAACCCGAGGTGATCACCTTCGACGATGGCTCATTCTTCATCGGCTGGTCAGCCAACGTAGACGCCTACAATTCAAGCGATGCGGTTGCGGTCATGGGACGGGGCTACACGGCCAACGGTGTTCCGGTTTCAGCGCCCATCCAGCTGAACGAGACTGACGGGTTTGATATTGAATCCCACAGCCTCCTTGCGCTTGATGGTCAGTCATTCGCTGTTTCGTGGACGTCAAATACCGACGGCATGGCACGGACCCTGACCCGAACCTTCGACAGCCTCGGGACTGTGGCGGGTGAGGAGGTCGTGGTGAGCAGCGTTACCCGACTGGATGGAGACCGCTACTCCACGGAGTATCACGATACGGAAACGATCCGGTTTGAAGACGGAAGCTATGTCGTTGCCTGGCAGGTCGAGAGAACCCCGCCTTGGACCTCAAGCAGCCCTGGAAATTCCTCCGGCAACAGCACAAGCTACTTCTACGATTCCGTGGTCAGTCGCGATGGCGCCGTTGAGGATGGACCCTCCATCCAAGGAGGAGAAGAGGGCATATCGGTCCAGTACCTATCTGAGACCGGCGTGCAGGCGTTCGAACAGTCGACATACTACTCCAACGGACTGTACGAATACATTTCCGCAGGCGGCGTATTCGACGTATCGGGGCTGACATCTCTTCGCGGTGACATCGCGGTCTTCAATCAGACCGGCGAGCGGAACAGCCAGCCAACCTCGACCGTTCTGGCCGACGGAACAATCGTGGTCGCCTGGACCAGTGCGACCGTTTCGAGCCCATACGAGTCAACGCCAGATGGCCCGGCCGACATACATTACCAGTTGCTGCGCCTGAACAGCGCGCCCGAAGGAACGGTTTTTGTCACGGGTAACCCTTTCGTCGGCGAAACGCTAACGGCAAGCTGGCAGGACATGACGGACGCGGATGGCCTCGGCGACCTGTCGGTCCGGTGGTTGCGGAATGGCATCGCGATCGAAGGGGCGACCGCCGCGACCTACGAGCTGACCCAAGACGATTTTGGGACGCAGATCACGGCCGAAGTGTGGTTCGTGGACGGGACCGGCGTACTTGAGAGCCTGGGCAGTGACATCATCACGATCGGCGCCGTCATCGAAGGAACCGATGGGCCTGATCTGCTCATCGGCGGCGGAGCGGCCGATATGCTGCGCGGCCTCGGCGGGGACGATACGTTGCAAGGCAACGGCGGGGCGGATGTGCTCTATGGCGGCGATGGCAACGACAGCATCGAGGCATCGGGGGTAGGGTCGCAGCTGATCGGCGGGGAGGGGGCGGACCGCCTCATCGGTTTGACCGGATATGCGATGGCATTCGACGGCGGCGCCGGCAATGACACGATCCAGGGCGCTGGCGTGTTGGACGGTAACAACGGCGATGACGACATCACCCTCAACGGCGGAACCGCTTATGGCGGCGCGGGCGCAGACCGCATCACCGTCAACACCGGCAGTGGCTTTGGCCAGTCCGGGGACGACCTCATCGTCTCTCCCTACGGCCATGGCGCGTTCTGGGGCGGGGACGGAAACGACACGATCCAGATCGGCGGCGATGTGGCCAATCAGGTCTTCGGCGGCAATGGAGATGACTTGATCCTCGCCGGCGGAGGGCACGACACGATCAATCCGGGCGAAGGAAGCGACACGATCTATGGGGGGACCGCGTCGGATATTGTCGAGGGCAATACCTCGGACCTTGCCGGTGACTTCTTCGCCGACATGGATACGCTTGATGCCATCCTGCTGTCCGACACGCAGGTCTTCGGCGCCCCCCAGATCACGCAGGACGCCGACCGGACGCAGCTGGCGCTGGACACCACCGGCGACGGGTCCTTCGATTTCCAGATGTTCCTCAATACGGCCTGGCCAGGCCTCGGCCTGGACGCGGTGCGCGACGGCAATGACACCATGCTTTATGTGCGGCAGCGCAGCGGCACGACAGGTAACGATCTGCTGCCAGGCAACGATTTCGCCAATATCTTCGAAGGCCTCGGCGGGAACGATACCCTGTTGGGCCTTGGCGGAGACGACATTCTCAACGGCAATGACGGCGATGACTCGATCAACGGCGGCCTTGGCAACGACACGCTGTCGGGCGGAGACGGCAACGACTACATCTTGCTCGGAACGGGCTCGGACATGGCCGGAGGCGGCGCGGGCAACGATACGATCCAGGTAGGAGATACCCAGGATGGAGATCTGAACGTCATCTGGGCCGGCAGCGGCGACGATCGCATCATCGGCGGCGGCTATCAGGACCGCATTGACGGCGGGGATGGCAACGACACGGCATATGGCCGCGCTGGCGATGACGAGATCACAATGGGCGCGGGCGCAGATGTCGCCTTTGGCGAGTGGGGCGCCGATACAATCCGGGGAGGCGACGGTGCGGACAGCCTCCATGGCGGGGATGACGACGATGTCCTAAGCGGTGACAATGGCGCCGACCTGCTCGATGGCGGGAACGGAAACGACTACCTCGATGGCGGGGCTGGCGCAGATACACTCAACGGTGGAGCAGGCGACGACACTATTATCGGAGGCCAAACCGAGACCGACCTGCGCGACGTGATTTACGCTGGGGACGGCAATGACAGTGTCGACGGCGGCTATGGCAATGACGAACTGCGCGGTGATGCAGGTCACGACACGCTGAATGGAGGCTTCGGCGCGGACACGGCGATCGGTGGCATAGGCGATGATGTCCTGACAGGTGCGGCTTGGGGTGATGCGCTCTTCGGTGGCGACGGCGATGACTTCCTGAACGGCGGCTTCGGCTTCGACCGGCTGAACGGTGGCACCGGGGCGGACCGGTTCTATCACCTCGGCAATGCAGGACACGGTTCTGACTGGGTTCAGGACTACAATGCCGCCGAGGGAGACCTGCTGGTTTACGGCGCCGAAGCACAGGCCAGTGATTTCCTCGTGCAACGCGCCACCACAGCGAATGCGGGCGTAGGCAGCGTGCAGGAGGTGTTCATCACCCACAGGCCAAGTGGCGTTCTGCTTTGGGCATTGGTTGATGGCGATGCTCAGGCTCAACTGAACGTTCAGGCCGGTGGGCAGGTGTTTGACCTGCTAGGATGACTAGCCCCTCAGCCCTCAGTGTCAGAAATCGACACTGCGGGCGCAATGATCGCTGTCTATGACCAGGGCACACTTGCTTTCGCAGGGGCAAATCTTCGCGCTTGCCTACACCAGTTGCGTTTGCTCTAGATCGCCTGCAGCGAAGGGTTCTGCTGCCCCACAAGAGATTGAGTCAGTATGATCACCACTACCGCAGTTTTCCGAGCAACGTCCGATTTCGAGCAGGTGAACACCTTCGACATCGCAACACAGGATGCGAGTTCGCTCGCTAGACTCAATGATGGCGGCCACGTCGTTGTCTGGCGGTCCTACACCGAGGACGGGAGCTCTCTGGAGGTGTTTGGCCAGCGCTACGATGCCAGCGGTACAAGATCGGGCGAGCAATTCATGATCAGCGCCGTAAGTGCGAATACGCCGGACGCTATTGATGTCGTTGCCCTGTCAAACGGTGGTTACGTCGTGCGTTGGATCGAAGACGGTGAGGGTGTTCATCTTCGCAGCTTTGGCTCCGACGACACTGCGGGTGAACTGGTGCATCTGGAGGACGTTCGCGGTGCCACCGTCACGAACGATCAAGGGTTCACGTTCTATGCCGCCTACGAGCGCATCGAAGACGGCGAGCAGTACCAAAGAGTGGGCAGGCTGTTCGACATTTCCGGGACCTCTGTCGGTGAGCCGATTGTCTTCGAGGATGGCAGTTTCGGGAATGTTTCTGCCTTCGATGTTGGAAACGGTCACTTCCTGACCCTTTGGCTCGTCGAAGAAACCGGCGCCTTCGGGGCGAGAAGCTATGAGCTGAATGGCCTCCTCGTGGACAGCACCGGGGAGCCGGCAGGAGGACCGATTGTCATCGAGCTTGATCACGCAGCGAATGACACCTCTTTCCTCGCCATGGCCACGACACCAGGCCACTTCGAGATCTTCTGGGAGGACGGGAGTTGGCCGAGAACCACCCATTCACAGACGTTCGACCTGGACGGCACTGTGGTCGGTGCAACAAGCGAAATCGGCATCATAGCGACTGTACACAACGCCCCTTATGACCAGTTGATACGTCTGGAAGACGGCCTCCTGGTGGGCAGCTTCGAAGACCTGTCCTTTCGCTACACGAATTTCGTCTTCAACGGTCAGGTCCTCGGCCTTGATGGGGCCGTCATTGCCGAGCGAACCACAACCCAACTCGATGCGCCGCTCGACGATCTCATTTACCTGGGCAATCACAGGTTTCTCGGCTCCTTCGGCGGTAGTTCCTCTACCATTGACGATAACGTTCTCATGCAGAATCTTGAGCTCAACTTTCACTTCGATGGTACAGGCGATGCGGATGTCATCGAGGGCACAATCGGCCCCGACATCCTGAACGGTTTCGACGGGCACGACCGACTGCTCGGTGGGGATGAAAACGACACCCTCAATGGAGGGGACGGTTCGGACACCTTGAACGGAGGAGACGGCGATGACGTGATCATCGGTGGAAACTCCGAGGCAGATCTGCGCGACATTATCTATGCGGGCGCCGGAGATGACACCGTTGACGGCGGCTATGGGAACGACCTCATCTATGGCATGGAAGGGGACGACAGCATCACGGGCGGTTTCGGAGCTGACGAGCTCTACGGGCAAGACGGCAACGATATCATCAGCGGGTCGGCCCTGTCTGATCTCATCTTCGGCGGCGCAGGCGACGATTTCCTGAATGGCGGCTTCGGGTCAGACCGTCTTAGTGGTGGAGCTGGGGCCGACAAGTTCTATCATGCCGGCACAGAGGGCCATGGCTCGGACTGGGTCCAAGATTACAGCGCCGCCGAGGGAGATGTCTTGGTGTTCGGAGATGTGTCCGCTAACCAGTCTCAGTTCCAGGTCAATTTTGCCCACGCAGAGGCTGCCTCGGGCGAACGGTCCGGAGACGACGCGGTGATGGAGGCCTTCGTGATCTACAGACCCACGGGGCAGATCATCTGGGCATTGGTTGATGGTGAGGCTGAGGCCCAGATCAATCTTTTGGCTGGAGGAGAGGTTTTCGACCTTCTGGCATAGCCTTACTCCCATGTCCTACACATAGTGCTCTCCCCCGGGGTTGTTGCTCAACGCCCGTTTCATATTTCCGGGATGGCACTTCGTGGTGGGGTCTTATGCCTAGTCCGGACGTTAGCGGTACTGGGTGATCTAGCCAGGGCAGGATATAGAATGCAGGCTCAGAGTGCCCTATGCGGTAGTCCGACCGTTCATGCCTCGCCTCGCGTCGTGTGTATGACGGTAGCGTCAGTTCCCGTTGCCGCCGAAGTCTTGGTGGTCTAGGACGCGTTCCAGCCCTTCGGCCATCAGGGCAGCTAGAGACTCCGCCCGAGAGATTTCCTTGCCGGTAGCCCTGAGGTGGTGGTCCAGTGTTTGTCAATCGGCAGCGAACTTTGACCCCCTATCGGCGTCCAATAATGACCCCCTCGTTTGGCACAGCTTGCCCGGGGCGGCGTAGCCCCCAAGTCGCGCAGCCGGCTCGGGCAAGCTGATCAGGCGCGTGTCTTAAAGCGCCAGCTCTCGTTGCCGGTTTCGATGATGTCGCAGTGGTGGGTGAGGCGATCCAGAAGCGCGGTCGTCATCTTTGCATCGCTGAAGACGCTGGGCCATTCACCGAAGTCCAGATTGGTGGTGACGATGATCGAAGTGCGTTCGTAGAGGCGACTGATCAGGTGGAACAGCAGTTGCCCGCCTGTCTGGGCGAATGGCAGGTAGCCAAGCTCGTCGAGGATCACGAAGTCCATCCGGCAGAGGAGATCGGCGATGCGTCCTTGCCTGTCGTCGCGTGCCTCGGCATCGAGCTTGTTCACCAGGTCGACAACGTTGAAGAAGCGGCCCCTCTTGCCGCTGCGGATGCAGGCCCGGGCAATCCCGACAGCCAGATGCGACTTGCCGGTCCCGGTGCCACCGATGAGCACGACATTACGCTGCTGCTCGAGGAACTCCGCGCTGACGAGGTCGCGCACCAGCGTTTCATTGACCGGCGTCTCCTCGAAGTCGAACTCGTTGACTTCCTTGGCAAGTGGCAGCTTCGCGATGGTCATCTGGTATTTGATCGAGCGTGCCTGCTTCTCGTTGATCTCGGCATGCAGAAGGTCGCCCACGATCTGCTGAGGTTCGTGTTGGCGCTTCACCGCGGTCGCGATGATCTCGTCATATGCCGCCCTCATTCCGTAGAGCTTGAGCTGGCCCATCGCGTCCAGAACCTTTGATCTTTCCATGATCTCGTCTCCTGAGGCTGTCGTAGCGGGTGCAATCGGCAACCGGCTGGCAGCGTAGGCGCAGCGCGTCCGGCGTGGTGATTGTCAGGGCTGGCGCGGGTTCCCGACGGCGCGCCAGAATGTTGAGAACAACGGCGGAGGAATGCACGCCTTCCTCGAGCGCTTCAGCGCACGCTGCTTCGACAGCATCCAGCCCATCCGTCAGAACCGCGCTGAGAACATCCACCATCTGCCGATCGCCATTGGGTGCTCTCCCCAGCTTGCGTTGGACCCGCCGCATGGCAGGTGGCAGCTCCCACTCCTTGAAGGGGCACCATTCCGCAGGGCACCGGGCTTCCGTGCGAGCACAGGGATGTAGTGCAGCGGGTCGTAGACATCTTTGCCGCGTCCGAAGACGCGCGCATGCTCACCCACGAGCTTTCCATCCTGCCAGAGCTCGACGCGTTCAGCATAGGCGCGGATCTCGACGGGACGGCCGACGGCATGAGCCTCGACCGAGTAGCGGTTGTTGTCGAACCGGACGAGGCAGGTCTTCGAGACCGAGGCCGGCACCGCATGGTATCCGTCGAAGGGGCCAGCATAGGGCACAAGGCTTGGGCGCTCAGCCTCGAAGACGTCCCAGGTCGATCGCTCGCGCAGCTCGGGGTGCGGGTGGGACTTGGCCCAGGCCAAGCAGCGATCTCGCAGCCAAGCATTCAGTTCGGCAAGGCTTTTGAAGCGCGGTCGCGGCACGAAGAAGCGCCGACGCACCACACCGACCTGGTTCTCGACCTGGCCTTTCTCCCATCCCGATGCAGGCGTGCAGGCCACCGGATCGACAAGATAGTGCCCGCACATCTGTTGGAAGCGGCGATTGTAGGCACGCTCCCGGCCAACGAAGATCGTCTCCACCGCTGTCTTCATATTGTCGTAGATGCCCCGCGCACAGGCGCCACCGAAGAATGCAAATGCCTGGTCGTGTGCGTCGAAGACCATCTCTTGCGTCTCGCGTGGATAGGCCCTGACGAAGAGCATTCGACTATGGCACAGCCGGACATGAGCGACCTTCACCGTCATGGTCACACCATCGATCAGGACGATCTCGTGGCTCCAGTCGAACTGGTAGGCTTCTCCAGGCGCGAAGGTCAGCGGCACATATGCGGAGGCTGTTGCCTCGCGTTCCGACTTCGCCCACGCCGCAGCATAGCGCCGCACCGCATCGTATCCGCCTGCGTAGCCGAGGACCTGCAACTCCTCGAACAGACGGATGCGGGTGAGCCGGTCGCGCTTGGGCTTGCGCGCGTTCTCCTCAAGCATCCGATCAAGCTCGGCCTTCCAGGGGCCGATCTTCGGCTGCGGCTGGACACTGCGCTCGTAGGTGAGTTCCGTCACACCAGAACGGACCACTTTCCGGACGGTGTTCCGCGAGACACGCAGGTCACGACAGATCTGCTTGATCGATTTGCCGTCCTGGAAATACGCCCGACGGATCTTCGCGATAGTCTCCACGACCAACATCCCAAAACTGCTCCCGGTTGTTCCCGGGAGCATGATGACCATCAATGTAAGGGGGTCATTTTTGGACGCCGATCACCCCGCTACAGGGTCAGTTTTCCATGCCTGTTCACACAGTGTTGGGGAGCAGAGCAATGGTGCGTGTGGCGGACGATTACCGCAAAGGGGAGTTTGGTCCCGAGACTTTGGCGACGATCCACGACCTTGCACTAAAATTGGATCGTGTAATATTCGAATCCTAGTCGCCAACCCCTTTCACAGTATGGGTGCAAATGCCTGAACCGAATGACGCGCAACGTCAAATGCAGATCGCTTTGGTGAATTGGATGAAGAAGCTCGATGACGTTCGAGGCTGGCGGGAGTGGAAGCGAGCGCAGATAGGATACACTCTTCGTTTTGATGATGAGATGCTGCCACCTGAGCCTTCATTGGGGGATTTCGAGTTTGATCAGGAAATCAATAACCAACATGCGGTTTTGATGGCGTACTTGGAGCTATCGAGCACTCTTGAAGGGCTGCGCGAGGTTGAGTGGTACTTCAGGAGATATCCCTTTTCCTCGGCTCCAGTGACGAAGGAAAGTCATCTACGAAATATTTGTGAGTTATACTTCGGCAAGTTCTATCAATTCAGGGAACGGTTGAAGAAGCTATCCGAGGCACTCCATGTAGCTGTGCCCGACCACAAGTTGGGTTTCGGCGATTTTATAAAGAAATTTGATAAAGAGTTTAAAGATGAGATACGGGAACGCCACGGCGTGCATCATCACGCAGGATTTTCTGACGTTGGTATCTCTAGGATTGCGCTCTTTGGGCTGTTGGGTCTTTCAGAGGACAGGCCCCACGCCAAAGAAGCTCAGCGTGAGCACTATCGCACGGCTTCGAAACAGTGGGCACAGCGTTGTAAACGAAGGGCTGCAGTCATGAGCAAGTTTTTGGATGCGGTTACTGTTGCCTTGTTGGATGTATGTCCTTTTCTCGATGGTGAGAAAGATGGCGGGGAAGCGTAGGAGGACATAGCTTGCCTACTATCTGCCTACTAGAGAAAATGGCCCGCCTCGGTCAAAGCGCAAAAAAGCCACCAAGCTATTGGGCTTGGTGGCTTTTTATGGCTCCGGCGGTAGGGATCGAACCTACGACCAATTGATTAACAGTCAACTGCTCTACCGCTGAGCTACGCCGGAACATGTGGGGCTGTATAGCGATGCGATTCAGGGGCGTCCAGAGGCAATTGTCACGAAAATTTCGATTTTCTGTCCGGAGGCCCCATGACCTTGCGGCAGGGTCACGAGGTCCGCGTGAAAGCGCTGTCCGCGCGCAGGTCTCCTGCCGGTACGACCCGGGATCTTCCCGTAAGGTCAATGAGATGCGCGAGGACATTGCGCGTCGCGGCGGGCAGGAGGCGCGGATCGGTATCGGTGTAGATACGGGCTGCGAGGGCGGCGGCGGTGGCGGGACCGGCGGCGAGCGCGTCCAGAATCGCCCCCTCGCGGGCGCGGCGGTGGGAGAGCAGGAAGGCGAGCCGTTCGGCCGGGGCGTCGACCGGTGCGCCGTGGCCGGGATGGAAGCGCCGGGCGGGGCGGGCGGCAAGGCGTTCGCACGACGCCATGAAATCGGTGAGATCGCCATCGGGGGGCGAGACGAGAGAGCTGGCCCATCCCATCACCAGATCGCCGGAGAAGAGCTCCTCGCCCAGCTGGAAGCTCAGGTGGTTGCCATAGTGGCCCGGCGTCCAGAGCGCCTCCAGCGTCCAGTCGGGGCCGGAGACCTCCTCCCCGTCGGCCAGTTCGATGTCGGGCACGAAGGCGGCGTCCACCCCTTCACCGCCGCCGATCTCCCCGGCTGCGGCGAGGGTCTGCATCGCGGCCGAGCGTCCGGCGAAGGCGTCGCCGTAGGCCAGCACGGGGGCGCCGGTCGCCTCGGACAGCGGTCGGGCGAGGGGGGAATGGTCGAGATGGGCGTGGGTCACGAAAATGTGGCTGATCCTCTGACCGGGGGCGAGGGCCGCCAGAATCGCGGCCATGTGCGCGTCATCGCGGGGGCCCGGGTCGATCACGGCGATCTCGGATTGGCCCACGAGATAGGTGTTCGTGCCGCGATAGGTCATCGGCGAGGGGTTCGGCGCCACGATCCGCCGCACGAGGGGCGAGAGCGCCTCGGCCACGCCGGGCCGGGGATCGAAATCATCCGGCGCCTGCATCTGGGGGGGCATGGGCTTCTGCATGGGCTTTCCTCCGCCAAGTCCGCTGCTAAGGTTTAGCCATGACCTTCGACTGGCTCAAACGCTATGTGCCGCGCAGCCTCTACGGGCGGGCGGCGCTCATCCTCGTGCTTCCGGTTGTGACGCTGCAACTGGTGGTCTCCGTCGTCTTCATCCAGCGCCACTTCGAGGGGGTGACCCGGCAGATGACCGGCTCGCTCTCGCTCGAGCTGGGGATGCTGCTGGAGGCGGACAAGGAAGAGGCGGCGCTGCTGCCCGAGATCACGCTGGACGAGATCTCGAACATGCTCGAGATCGCGGTCACGAAGGTGCCCGAGGCCGATCTGCCGGCCGAGGACCAGCGGCGCTGGTACGATTTCTCCGGCCTCGTGGTGATCTCGACGCTGGACGAGAACGTGCCGCAGGTGCGGGCCGTGTTGCTGCCCGACAACCAGCGTGTCACCGTCTTTGCCGAGGGCAGCCGCGGGCTGCTGCGGTTCGATTTCTCGCGCAAGCGGGTCTCGGCCTCCAACCCGCACCAGTTGCTGGTGAACATGGTGGTCTTCGGCATCCTGATGACGGCGATCTCCTTCATCTACCTGCGCAACCAGCTGCGGCCGGTCACCCGGCTGGCCAAGGCGGCGGAGGCCTTCGGCCGCGGTCGGGTGGAGCCCTACAGGCCCTCGGGTGCGGTGGAGGTGCGGGCGGCGGGCAATGCCTTCCTCGACATGCGCACCCGGATCGAACGCCAGATCGAGCAGCGCACGCTGATGCTCTCCGGGGTCAGCCACGACCTGCGCACGCCGTTGACGCGGCTGAAGCTGGGGCTCTCCATGCTTGAGGACGAGGACCGCGAACCGATGGAGCGCGACGTGGCCGAGATGCAGCGCCTGCTGGACGAGTTCCTCGCCTTCGCGCGCGGCACCACGGGCGAGGAGGTCGAGGAGGTCGACCCCATCGCGTTGGTCCGGCAGATCGTGGAGGACGACCAGCGCGGCAAGGTTCCGGTGACGCTGGTGGCGACCGAGGGCGAGGGCACGGTGCAGCTGCGCCCCGGCGCGATCCGGCGCGCGGTGGAGAACCTGATTTCCAATGCCGTGCGCTATGGGGAGCGGGCCGAGGTCTCGGTCACTCTGTCGGAGAAGAGCCTGCGCATCCGGGTCGAGGATGACGGCCCCGGCATTCCCGCGGAGCGGCGCGAGGAGGCGCTGCGGCCCTTCACCCGGCTCGACGAATCGCGCAACCAGAACCGCGGCCTCGGCGTGGGTCTGGGGCTGTCCATCGCCATCGACATCGCGCGCGCCCACGGCGGTGTGCTCCGGCTGGGGGACAGCACGCGGATGGGCGGGCTGCAGGCGGATATCGTGATCGCCCGGTGAGGGATCGCTGCGCGCCGTGCAGGACCGGTGAAGGGTCTCGCTGCGCGCCGTGCAGGGGGCGCCTTTCAGCTGACCCCGGGGCAGAGACGCGGGCGGCGATAGACCGCAGCACCGTGCCCTGTCGTGATCGTGGCGCACGGGACCGGCGATTGCCTCTGGCGGGCGGGATGAAGAAAAGCCCCCGGCGCGAGGCGCCGGGGGCGTTGAACGGCCAACGGGAAGGCCCGCCGCCTTACTGCGGTGCGGGGGCCGCTTCCATGATCGTCTTCGACATCTCCTCGACCGAGGTCGAGAAGCTGGCGACACGCGGCGGAAACTCCTCGAAGGAGGCCACGAAGGAATTCACCAGGCCAAGTGCCGGCCCGATCGCCCAGGAGCGGTTCTCCTGCCATTCATCGAAACCGCGCGCCCCGTGGAACCGCTCGAACGGGTCGAGGTCGAGGCGGGTGATCTGCGGCGACGTCATCTCGTACTGCTGGCCGTTGAACCAGCGGTCCTGGTGGGTGAAGAGGAATTTCCATTCCCCGTACCGCAGCCCGTGGAAGGTCGTTTCGGAGAAGAAGTAGAATTCCATCCGGTTCGACGGGCCGGACTTGGTCAGGATCGGCGTCTGGTCATAGCCGTCGAGATGCACCTTGAAGGACTTGCCCCCGATCTCGGTGCCCGCCAGAAGGTCTTCCTTCAGGTCCGGCTTGCCCAGCTGGCTCATGATGGTGGGGATCCAGTCCTCCATGGTCATCAGCTCGCCGGTGGTCGTGCCCTCGGGGATGAGTCCCGGCCATTTGACCATCATCGGCACCTTGAAGGCACCCTCGTAGCCGCCGACGCCCTTCTCGCCCCGGAACGGCTGGTTGCCGCCATCAGGCCAGGAGTTCGACGCCGCGCCGTTGTCGGTGGAGAACATGACCATCGTGTTGTCCGCCACGCCCAGATCGTCGAGCAGCGTCAGCAGTTCGCCCACGTCGTCGTCCATCTCGACCATGCCATCGGCATAGACGTTCCCGAGGCCGGTGATGCCCGCGTAGTGGTCATCGAGGTTGGTCTTGTAGTGCATCCGCGTGGTGTTGTGCCAGACGAAGAAGGGCTCGTTCGCCTCCACAGCGTCCGTGATGAAACGCTTGCTTTCCACCAGCACGTCCTGGTCGAGGTGCCGTTGCACATCCGCGCCGAAGGGGCCGAGGTCCTCGATCTCCTGCCCGCCATCGGCGGTGGCGAAGCTGTGGGTGATGCCGCGCTGCGCGAGGTTTGCGTCCTCGAAGGCCTGCGCGGGGTAGTCGACCTGTTCGGGGTATTCCCCGGCGTTCAGGTGGTAGAGGATGCCGAAGAACTCGTCGAAGCCGTGGTTCGTGGGCAGGTGGGTGTCCTGATCGCCGAGGTGGTTCTTGCCGAACTGCCCGGTGCGATAGCCTTCGGCCTTGAGCATTTCCGCCAGCGTCGGGTCCTCGGTCGAGAGGCCCTGCGGCGCGCCGGGCAGACCCACCGTGGCGAGGCCGACGCGGATCGGATACTGCCCGGTGATGAAGGCCGCGCGCCCTGCGGTGCAGGACGCCTGCGCATAGTGATCCATGAAGAGCATGCCTTCATTTGCGATCCGGTCGATATTGGGCGTTTCGCCCGCCATCATTCCGCGGTGATAGGCCGAGATGTTCCACATCCCGACATCATCCCCCCAGATCACGAGGATATTCGGTTTGGCCGGCGCCTCCTGCGCGGCAACCGTGGATGCCGACAGCGCCAGGAGAGCGGACGCGAGGGCAGATCGAAAAGACATTGCGGGGACTCCATTTTTCAATAGATTCTTGGGTAGTGATCAAATCCTAGTACAAAGTGGATTTGAGTTTGTCGTTTGGTGGATAGTTTGCCGGAAAAAGTTGTTTGATATGCGGTCTCTGAAAGTATTGCGCACACAGGGGTGGTTGGCCTCCACCGCCCCGGAATTCCGGGACGCGGTTCTTGGCCGCGCTGATCTGATCAGGTTCGGAAATGGTGAAACGGTTTACAATGCCGGCGACCCGTCGGGGGCGATCTACGGCATCCTGGATGGACATCTCGAAGTGCACTTGCAAGGGGTCGACGCGTCGAATTCACTCGCCTTCATTTCCGGTCCTGGTGCCTGGCACGGCGATCTTGCCTCGACGCTCGGGCGCAGGCGATTGCTCACCCTGACGGCCCGTGGCCCTTGTCAGCTGCTGCGGCTGCGGCGGGAGGAGCTCCAGCGGATCTGCGCCGAACAGCCCTGCGGCTGGCAAGAGATCGCGCGGCTTCTGGCCACCAACATGGCGCTCACCTTCGAGGTCGTCGGCCTGCTGCGCATCCAGAACCTCTCCGAACGCGTGGCACGCGCCCTGCTTCTGCTCGCCCAGCCTGAGACCGGGGCGCCGCGGGTGGTCCGGGCCTCGCAGAGCGACATCGCGACGATCATTCAGGCCTCGCGCAGCGCGGTGGCCGCCCGGCTGGCCGAGTTCGAGGCACTGGGCCACGTGAAGCGCGGCTACGGGACGATCGTCCTGGCCGCGCCCGAGGCGCTTGAGGCGGTCGTCGGTCTTGAACGGGAAGACGATCTGGCCTGAGGGGCTGACCTGAGGGTCTGCTGCCATCGGCACCTGGTGACCGCGCGCGGGCGAGGGGCGGGCTCAGCCCAGCAGGTCGAAGGTGCTGCCGCCGATGCTGAGCATGATCGCATCCTGCGCCGCGCCATCCACAAGGGCCCAGAGGATCTGACCGGTCGGGCGATAGAGGACAAAGGCTTCGTCGACCTCTGCCGCGCCGGCATCGCCGGTCGCACCGAAGGTCACCCGGAAATCCTCGGCCGAGGCCGCGCCGCCGAAGACCAGCATATCGCCCTCGGTATCCGAAAAGTCCTGCACCCAGTCCGAGCCATGGCCTTCGCTGCCGAGGTGGTAGAACCGGTCCGCCCCGGCGCCGCCATTGAGGCGATCGCTGCCGAACCCGCCATTGAGGAAGTCCGCCCCGTCGCCGCCGTAGAGCAGATCCGACAGCGCCTGACCGGTGAGGACGTCATCCCCGGTGCCGCCGATCAGCGTATCCGCGCCAAAGCCACCGTCGAGGGTATCGGACCCGGCGTCGCCGCGCAGGGCGTCGTTGCCATAGCCGCCGTTCAGGTAGTCGTCGCCCGATCCGCCATAGAGGCTGTCGGCGCCATCCTGTGCGGGATCGCTGCCCATGCGGGACCCGTAAAGCACATCATCGCCCCGCCCACCGACAAGCCGGTCGTGCCCCAAGCCGCCTTCGAGCGTGTCGTTCAGGTCGGTCGGCGTGTCGTACTGGCTCTCGTATGTATCGTCGCCATAGATCAGGTCGTCGAAGGCGCCGCCGATGATGTGGTCGTTGCCGTCCTGTCCAGTGACCGTCACGGCCCCGGGTTCGGAGGAGAGGTCGATCAGGTCATCGCCATCGGTCTCCCCGAAGACGCGGGTCGCATTGATGGTCCAGCCGTAGGTCTCGGTCAGGATCGTGTAGGCGGCGACGTTGCTGTAGTCCGGCGCAAGCCCCAGGTCAATGCCCGTGGGGATCCGCGTCTCCCCGGGATCGAGCCGGGCCCAGCCTTCAAGGGTCGCGTCGAAATCCGCGACCGACATGCTGGCGTTGTTGAGCATATAGCGGGCGTTCGTCAGCGAAGAGAGGTCCCACGCGCCGAGGTCGCCCGAGACCTGCGCGCCGTCGAACATATACGACATCTGGGTCACGTTGCTGACGTCCCAGTCCCCGACGTCGAAGACCCCGCGGGTGCCGAGGAACATCCGGGACATGTCGGTGACGCTGCTGGTGTCCCAGCCCCCGATCCCCGCCGGGTTCAACGTCGAGCCGGGCCGGAAGGCCAGGGCAAAGGCGAACATCCCGGACATGTCGGTCACGTTGCTGGTGTCCCAGCCGCTGAGGTCCCGGTTGAAGCTGTAGGCGTTCTCGAACATGCTGCGCATGGTGGTCACGCTGCCGGTGTCCCAACCGCTGATATCGCCGGTGAAGCGTCTGGCCGAGGTGAACATCTGCGCCATGTTGGTCACGCGGCCCGTGTCCCAGCCGCTGATGTCCCCGCTGAAGGCCTGCGCCTGGTAGAACATCGCGTTCATCGAGGTGACATGCGACGTGTCCCAGTCTCCGATGTCCTGGTCGAAGCTCTGCGCCCCGTAGAACGTGCCGGTCATGGTCGTGACGCTGCCGGTGTCCCAGGCCCCGATATCCACGTCAAAGTCACGGTTGTTCTGGAAGGTGCGCTCCAGCGAGATGACGGCGCTCGTATCCCATGATCCGAGGTCATCGGGAATTGGCCGCGATGTCCCGTCGGAATTGACGCTGAAATAGCTGGTGAGATCGTTGGTCGGGGCGGTCGTCAAAAGTCTGCTTCAAACGTAAATTGGATTCTAAGGGGTCGGGAAATGAAAGGGCATCGATCGGATTTATCCGCAATTTCATTGCAATAAGCGCGGGGGTCAAGCGCGTCTGAATGACGTTTTTTGAGGATGGCGATATTTCGCAAATCCGGCTGCCGATGGAATTGCGAGGTGCGCCCCCCTCAAGTCTGACGAGACGGGGCGCTGTCCGGTGGCCGGTCCGCCGTCAGGTGCCGCCTGGCTGTCCGATGTCGGGTCATCCGGCATGGCCGGGCCCCTGTCCCTGTCCGTTTTCGGGCCAAGCCCTGTGTCTTGCGTCGGTCGTGTCGCGCCGGGCCGGGGCGCCGGCGCGCGGCCCGACAGGCGCGGCCCGACAGGCGCGGCCCGACAGGCGCGGCCCGACAGGCGCGGCCCGACAGGCGCGGCCCGACAGGCGCGGCCCGACAGGCGCGGCCCGACAGGCGCGGACCGAGAGGCGCGGACCGAGAGGCGCGGGCAAGGTCAGCGCCGGGCCCGTGGTGACGGACCCGGCAGGCGCCTCAGTCGATGGTGACCGCCGCGGTTCCGAGGCCCTCGATCCGGGTGTTCACCTCGGTGCCCTTGTCGAACCACGGCACGCCACAAAGCGAACCGGTGATGACGACCTGCCCGGGGTCCAGCCGACGCCCCATGGCGTCGAGCGTGCGCAGGCAGCGCCGCAGGCTGGTCCGGGCGGAGCCGCCCGGAATGGTGATCGGCCCCTCGACGACGGTGGTGTCATTGGCGGTCATCTGCGCGGTGACCGTGGTGAAGTCCCGGCCATCCCAGTTCTCGGGCCCGGTGCCGAGGATCAGCCCCTCGTTCAGCTGGAAATCCGCGAGTTTCAGCACGGGGTCGCTGGCGCGTGCCCCGGTCAGGCGGGTGTCCACGAGTTCGAGCGCGACCCGCGGGCGGAAGTAGGCCTGCAGCGCCTCGGGCGGCGGGCCGTCGGGCAGCGGGGCCACGAGTTCGAAGCCAACCTCCAGTTCCACCGCCAGCCGATCACGTGCGGTGACGGTGGCGCCGCTGGGGTGGGTGCGGGCCTGCGGGATGGGCGCGAAGGTGACGACCTCCTCGTCCTGCGCGCCGATCTTGTAGCCCGCGACCGGTCCGAGCGTGGCCATGACATCTGCCTGCAGCGCGCGCGCCTCGGCCCGTGTCGCGGGCAGGGCCATCCCCTCGGGGTCGAAGCGGCTGCGGGTCCGATGCGCTTCGATGAGGGCTTGGGTGAACTGCGTCAAATCCGTCATGATCCTGTCCTGCTCAACGTCTGTGTCGCGCAGAAGGAAACAGGAAAAGGACGCCGGGGCAAGAGGATGGGCGACGCCCGCCTCTCCCGGTCGTGGAACCGCGTCTCGATATCGGCTCAGGACGCCGTTTCACGGGGCAGGGCCTAATGGGGCAGGGCCTCATGGGGCAGGGCCTCATGGGGCAGGGCGCGGCGCCCGGGTCATGTCCGGCCGGGCGCCCCGCACGGGCTTCAGGCCAGCAGGTCGTAGGTCTGGCCCCGGATGACGATGTCGATCGAGGCCTGCGCCGCGCCATCCACCAGCGCCCAGAGGATTTGCCCGGTGGGCTGGAAGATGATGAAAGCCTCCTCCACGCCCGCTGCGCCCGCGTTCTCGGTCTCGGCGAAGTTCACCCTGAAGTCGGACGGCTGCCCGGACCCTCCAAGTTGCAGCCTGTCGCCCTCCGCATCGGAGAAGTCCTGTATCCAGTCCGATCCATGTCCCAGCACACCCACGTGGTAGAAGGTGTCGGCGCCGGCGCCGCCATTGATCCGGTCATGGCCGAACCCGCCGTTGACGAAATCCGCGCCCGCGCCGGCAAAGATCGCGTCACCGAAGGCGCCGCCGCTCAACCGGTCATTGCCCGTGCCGCCCACGATCGTGTCCGCGCCATGGCCGCCTTCGATCACGTCGTCCCCGGCATCGCCGCGCAGTTCGTCGTTGCCGTAGCCGCCGTCGATCGTGTCGTTGCCGCCGCGCCCGTAGATCGCATCCGCCAGATCCGCCGCCGTCTCGCCGCCGTAGAGCGCGTCGTGCCCGTCGCCGCCCTGAATCTGGTCATACCCGTCCCCGCCGAAGCCCCGATTGTTGCCTCCGGGCAGGAAGATCAGGATGTCATTGCCATCCCCGCCCTCGACGTAGTCATCCCCGGAGGTGCCCGTGATGATGTCGTTGCCGCCGCTGGCATCCAGGAAATGCAGGGTCTCGGGCATGCGCAAGACGTCGTTGTCCTCGCCCAGAACGGTGAAATTCTCGAATTCGACCGAGGTGAAGGCGGCGCTCGTGGTGCCGCGCAGGAACAGCACTGACTCGTCGCCCGTATCGGCGAACCCCTCGACCAAGATCGCCTGGCCATCGCTTGCCAGCCGTGCGTTCCGTAGCACCCCAACACCTTCCGGGTTGAGCACGTGCAGCGCCACCTGCGGCGCGTTGGACCTGCTGCCGGTCGCGAGCAGGAAATAGCCGTCATCGGTGACGGAGACATCGAAGGTGGAACTGTGCCCGATCCCGGCTGCCGCAGTGAAAACGGCCACCTCCGGTGCGCCCTCGGCCGTGAACAGGCGGCCCTGGACATTTGACGCCGAGTCCCCCCAGAGGATCGCGAAGCCGCCGGAGGGGCGCTCCACGATGACCGCCTGCTCAAAGCTTTCGCTGACTTCGTTGCTTCCGCCGAACTCGTAGTCGAAGACATTGATCTCGGGGGTGGCCGCGGTGCCATCCGCGTTGAAGATGCGGAACACGCGTCCGTCGTCCATGTGCCGCCAGGCGACCACGATCTGCCCGTTGTCCATCTGCTCGATGACGGGGCCGAGGTCCTCGGCATAGCGGGCATCATTCGTGATCAGGGTGGGCGTGCCGAGGGCGACGCCCTCGGCAGAATAGCCGCGCATCATCAGCCTTGGGTGGCCCGAGGCGGGGAACTCGACGTAGGTCACGGCGAAAAGACCGCCGGCAAGCGCCTCGATGTCGAGGGCCGGTGCCGGAGTTTCGAAGGCGGCCCCGCGGGGCGTTCCGTCCGGATCGAAGACCTGCATCCGCCCCACCGGAGCCGCCCCGACCGTGTCGCTGCTATGCTGCAGCCCAAGGACGAAACCGCCATCGCTCAGCGCTGCGGCCTGAACCGTGTTCGACGTACTCGGACGCTCCCCATCAAGCAGGTCGGAGAGGGAGACCGGGGCGCCGATCCGCTCGCCCGCGGCATTGCCCATCCAGAGGATTTCACCGTTGAAAAGAACGATATCGCCACTTTCCAACCTGAGCAGCTCGAGTCCCCGAAAGCTGACATGGCTGCCATAAAGAAAGGTGGATTGTGCGTCTGTGATCAGGCGGTATTCATTCATGGTCTAATTTCTTTCGGTATTTCAGGTCGGTACGGGATTTTTTGAAATGATGGCGATAATGTTAAAGAAAGTTGGCGCCAATTGATAGGCTGCCGAGTTCTGCAAACGATAGTTTCATCTGGGGGAATATGGACGACGGGCCGCAGACCGTTTCGGGGCGGTCAGATGCGCCATTGAGAGGGGCGGGGCTCTGCCGTCCTGCGCGCCAGACGTTGCCACACCAAGCCAAGCACGATCTGTCTTCGGGGGGGCGGACGGTGTTTTGGTAGGCCCGGCAGGATTTGAACCCGCAACCAAAGCGTTATGAGCGCTCTGCTCTAACCGTTGAGCTACAGGCCCGTCCGACGCCGTTATCGCGATCTGCGCGGGAAGGGTCAAGCATGCGCGCCATTGCACGGGTGCGTGGATTGCATCCGGGCCACGGGGCTGCTTCTTTGGCGCCAGCCAAGGAGGCCCTTCATGACACGTATTCACCGCACTGCTGTCGGCGACGCAGCCCTGACCGTCCTCTACGACGGCGCAATGTACCCGCAGGCCGAGGCCGTGTTGCCGACCTATGATGCCTCCCTCGCGGCGCAGGCCGATGCCCAGACCGGGGCACGGGCCGAGGAGCCGCTGAAGTTCGACATCAATGCCTGCCTGGTCGAGATGGAGGGCCAGCTTGTCCTGATCGACGCGGGCAATCCCCCGGGCCGCAGCCCCGACGCCGGGTTCACGCCCGAGGCACTGGAGGAGGCGGGCGTGACGCCGGAGCAGATCACGATTGTCCTGCTGACCCATCCCCACGGCGATCACGTCGGCGCGCTGCTGGACGACGCGGGCACGGCGCGGTTCCCGAACGCCACCCTCGTGATCAGCCGGACCGACTGGGAGATGGTGCACGACGACGCGCTGCTGGAGGCCCTCAGCGAGGGCTCGCGCAGCTCGCGCCTCTACGTCCGCACCACGCTGGCCCCCTATGCCGGCGGCGTCCGGCTTCTGGAGGAGGGCGAGGAGGTCCTGCCCGGTCTCACCCATGTGCCGCTGCCGGGCCATACGCCGGGCCATTCCGGCTTCCGCCTGCAGGACGGGGAGGACAGCCTGTTGATCCTCGCCGACGTCGTGCATTCGCAGCGCTTCCAGTTCGCCCTGCCGGAGTGGAGCGTGATCTATGACCTCGACGGGGATCAGGCGCGGGCAACCCGGCTGGCCCTGCTGGAGCAGCAGGCGCGCAGCGGCGAGCGCGTCGTGGGGATGCACCTCGATTTCCCCGGCGTGGGCCGGGTGGAGGCGGCGCCCCTTGGCTACCGCTTCGTCCCAGACTGAGGGAGGACCGTTGTGGGGCCGAGGCGGGCGACGGGGCCGGGGACCTCGGGAGAGGTCTGCGTCCTCCGAACCTTGCGCCCCCGAACCTTGCGTCCCCGTACCTTGGGCCCCCGTACCTTGAGCGCCCGTACCCTTGGGCCCCCGCAGCCTGCGCCCCGGAAACCTCTGACGGAGGGATCGCGGGCGGATGGAAACCGGGCGGAGCGAAACTCTGGCTGAAACCTGTGGTTTCGGCCCGCTTGCCCCGTGGACAGCCGCGCCGCATTGCTCTATCGGGGGCGCCATCATCAGGAGAGTGCGCATGAGCGGGAAACCCAACGGGATCACCTATGCCGATGCCGGCGTGGACATCGACGCGGGCAATGAGCTGGTCGAACGGATCAAGCCGGCGGCGAAGCGGACCAGCCGGTCCGGCGTCATGTCGGGCCTGGGCGGCTTCGGCGCGCTCTTCGACCTGAAGGCCGCGGGCTACGAGGACCCGATCCTCGTGGCGGCCACCGACGGCGTGGGCACCAAGCTGCGCATCGCCATCGACACCGGCCTCGTGGACGGCGTGGGCATCGACCTCGTCGCCATGTGCGTGAACGACCTCGTCTGCCAGGGCGCCGAGCCGCTCTTCTTCCTCGACTATTTCGCCACCGGCAAGCTGTCGGTCGACGCCGCCGCCCGCGTGGTCGAAGGCATCGCCGAGGGCTGCTACCGCTCGGGCTGTGCCCTGATCGGCGGCGAAACCGCTGAGATGCCGGGCATGTACCCGGCGGGCGATTTCGACCTCGCGGGCTTTGCCGTGGGGGCTATGGAGCGCGGCACCGCGCTGCCCGACGGCGTGCAGGCGGGCGATGTCCTGCTGGGCCTCGCCTCGGACGGGGTGCATTCCAACGGCTATTCGCTGGTCCGCAAGGTGGTCGAGGTCTCGGGCCTCGGCTGGGACGCGGCCTGTCCCTTCGGCGAGGGCACCCTCGGCGAGGCGCTGCTGACGCCGACCCGTCTCTACGTGAAGCCGGCGCTCGCCGCCGTGCGCGCGGGCGGTGTCCATGCCCTTGCCCATATCACCGGCGGCGGCCTGACCGAGAACCTGCCCCGCGTGATCGAGGGCTTCGGCGCCGAGATCGACCTCTCCGCATGGTCGCTGCCGCCGGTCTTCCAGTGGCTGCGCGAACAGGGCGGCACCGATCAGGCGGATCTGCTCAAGACCTTCAACTGCGGCATCGGCATGGTCGTCGTCGTGGCGGCCGATCAGGCCGAGGCGCTGACCGCGCTGCTGGAAGGCGAGGGCGAAACCGTCTTCCGCCTCGGCACCGTGACGGACGGCGAAGGCGTCGCTTACACGGGCACGCTCTCTTGACCCAAGCCGAGACGAAGCGGGTCGCCATCCTCCTGTCGGGGGGCGGCTCGAACATGGTGAAACTGGTCGAGTCGATGCAGGGTGACCACCCGGCGCGGCCCTGCCTCGTGCTTTCCAACGACCCGCAGGCGGGCGGCCTTGCCAAGGCCCGGGCCATGGGGGTCGAGGTGGCCGCCGTGGATCACCGTCCCTTCAAGGGTGACCGCGCCGCCTTCGAGGCCGCGCTGATGGAGGTGATCGCGCCCTACCAGCCCGACATCCTCTGCCTTGCGGGCTTCATGCGCATCCTGACCGAGGGCTTCGTGTCGCAATGGACGGGCCGGATGCTGAACATCCATCCCTCGCTGCTGCCCAAGTACAAGGGGCTGCACACCCACGCCCGCGCGCTGGAGGCAGGCGACGCCGAGGCGGGCTGCACCGTGCACGAGGTGACGCCCAACCTCGACGACGGTCCGATCCTCGGACAGGCGCGGGTGCCGGTCGAGCCGGGCGATACGTCCGAGGTGCTGGCCGCGCGGGTGCTGACGATGGAGCACAGGCTCTATCCGGCCGTGCTGCGCCGCTTTGCCGCCGGCAACCGCGAGATGCTGAACCTGTCCTGATCAGGGCTGATGGATGCCAGAGATTGAACAAGAAAACGGGGGCCATGGGCCCCCGTTGTCGTTCTGGCCGTGCAGGTCCGGCTTACCGCGCGCTGAGGGCGCCCGCGGAATTGCCGTTCCAGTGTTCCGGCGCGCGGTTGTCGGGCCCGGCCAGAAGGGCGGGCAGCCCCAGCAGGGCCAGCAGCAGCACGGCGGCGAGGGTGGAGGCGATCACCGACCCGTCGTGCCGGGCGCGGGAGATCGCTTCTGCGGGGATATTCAGGTCGAGAGTCGTCATGGGGAGCCTCCTTTCAGGGAATGACCTTCATATAGAGGCTCCTCTTTCATCGCCAAAATGAATGTTTGGATTGATCTTCATCATCATTGGGAATGATTTGCCTCATCCGGTGGCAGGGATGCCGCCGGTGGGCGGAGAATCCGGCACGGCTCCTTTTCATTTCCCCCGGTTTTGCCTATCCCTGTGCAACCGCATGCAGGCAAACATGGCCCAATTATGATAACAATCACCACGACCGACGACCTTTCCGCCTTCTGCCAACGGGCAGCCAACTGCACCTATGTCACGGTCGATACCGAGTTCCTGCGCGAACGGACCTATTACTCCCAGCTCTGCCTCGTGCAGCTGGCCCTGCCGGTGGAACAGGCGGGCGAGGGGCCCGACGCCGTTCTGGTCGATCCGCTGGCCGACGGGCTCTCGCTCGAGCCGCTCTACGAGCTCTTCCGAAACACCTCCGTGGTGAAGGTCTTCCACGCCGCACGTCAGGATCTGGAGATCTTCTTCGTCGACGCCGGTGTCATCCCCGAGCCGCTCTTCGACACGCAGGTCGCGGCGATGGTCTGCGGCTTCGGCGAACAGGTCGGCTACGAGACGCTGGTGCGCAAGATCGCCAAAGAGTCGCTCGACAAGTCGTCGCGCTTCACCGACTGGTCGCGCCGCCCGCTGACCGATGCCCAGAAGACCTATGCCATCGCCGACGTGACCCACCTGCGGGTGATCTACGAGCGTCTGGCCCGCGACATCGCCCGCGCCAAGCGCGAGAAATGGGTGGCCGAGGAGCTGCGCATCCTCTCCGATCCCGAGACCTACCAGGTCCGTCCGGACGAGGCATGGCAACGCGTGCGCACCCGCACCACCTCGGGCAAGTTCCTGGCCGTGCTGCGCGAACTGGCCAAGTTCCGCGAGGCCTACGCGCAGGAGCGCAACGTGCCCCGCAGCCGGGTCTACAAGGATGACGCACTGGTCGAGCTGGCCTCGACCAAGCCCAAGGACATGAAGGACCTCGGCCGGTCGCGGCTGCTGCTGCGCGAGGCCCGCAAGGGCGAGATCGCGGATGGCATCCTTGCCGCCGTGAAGGCCGGTCTCGAATGCCCCGCCGACAAGCTGCCCGAGGTCGATACCTCGCGCGAGAAGATGCAGGTGAACCCGGCGCTGGCCGACCTGCTGCGCGTGCTGCTCAAGGCCAAGTCGGAGCAGGCGGGCGTCGCCTCGCGGCTGATCGCCCCCGCGGCGGACCTCGACGCGATTGCCGCCGGGATGCGCGATCTGCCCGCCCTCAGCGGCTGGCGGCGTGACGTCTTCGGCGAGGATGCGCTGCGGCTCTGCGATGGCAAGATCGCGCTTGCGGCCAAGGGCCCCAACGTCGAGATCATCGAACTCGCCTGACCGGCGGTCCGTGAAAGGACCCGGCGCAGTCTGTGCCGGACATGGGCCTTCAGACAACGCGAAAGGGCCGCCCCTCGGGGCGGCCCTTCGTGCATGGAAAGGGGCGGGGATCAGCGGCTGATCGCGGCCGAGTTGGTGGCGCCGATCACCTCGATCCGGCGGATCGGGACCAGCTCTGCATTGGTGAAGAAGAGCGACTTGCGCATGGTGCGGCTGGCTGCGGTGCCGACCGGTGCGCGCTCCAGCTTCTCGGCCACGAGGGTCAGGCGCAGCACGCCGTCGACCGGGGTGGCATCCTCGGTCTCGGGGATCAGGCGCAGGTCATGATCGCCTTGGGTCGCCGATTGCGCGGTCACGGTCAGGATGCCGCCGGTGGGCGTACGCTCCAGCTTGGCATCAAGGATCGTCTCGACCGGGGTGCCGAAGTAGCGCGCCTGGTAGTCCCGCAGGTTGCCAAGCCCGATCGCCGACCGCTCCGGGATCAGGTCGTTCGTCTCGCCCGAGGGCGCCGGGGCCGGCGCACGGTTGCGCCCGCAGGCAGAGACGGCCAGGGCGGAGATCAGGACGAGAGACAGGAGCTTGCGCATGTCGGGACCTTCTGATGATTTCCTCCCGGTTACCTTATCGGGCCGTGCTTGAAAAGCGCCAAGCCCCGGGGGCGGGACGCGCGGCGCGCGGTCTGGACCTTCGGGCGGCGAGGGCCTAGGTGAGAGGCAAGACACAGCGGAGAGAACCATGGCGCAGGAAGCCTTCGAGGACATTGTCGCGGATTTCGAATTCCTTGAGGATTGGGAGACCCGCTACCGGCACGTGATCGACATGGGCAAAGCGATGGACCCGCTGCCCGAGGCGCTGAAGGTGCCCGCCACCAAGGTCGAGGGCTGCGCCAGCCAGGTCTGGCTGCACCCGGTGATCGAGGACGGTGTCTTCCGCTTCGACGGCGAGAGCGACGCGATGATCGTGCGCGGGCTGATCGCGGTGCTGCGCGCGCTCTACAACGGGCTGCCGGTGTGCGAGGTGGGCAAGGTGGACGCGGCCGGCGAACTGGCGCGGCTGTCGCTGCAGGATCACCTCTCGGCGCAGCGCTCGAACGGGCTGCGGGCGATGATTGAACGGGTGCGGAAGGTCGCGGCCGAGGCGGCGTGAGGCTGGGGCTGCGCGTGGGGATTGCGTGGGTTGCGGTTTTGCGCCCCTGTAGCTCTGTAGCTCTGTAGCTCTGTAGCTCTGTAGCTCTGTAGCTCTGTAGCTCTGTAGCTCTGTAGCTCTGTAGCTCTGTAGCTCTGTAGCTCTGTAGCTCTGTGGCCGGGACGTACGTTGCACAAATCCGCCCCTCCCAGACCTGAGCTCCAAAGCGCCGTACTCTCCATCCACCACCCACCCGGCCGATAGGCCGGGCAGCGCCGACCCGCCCCCCGTCGCCATTGGGGCTCGGACCAATGGCGCACCAATGGCGACCGGCGCTATAGCGCCACCCCGCGGGACAGCGCTGCCCTACGTGGTGGACCGCAGCGTTGCAAAGAACGTTTGCTGAGGCCGGTGTCGGTCCCGGCGGTCGGGCTTCAAGACGGTGGATGTGTCGCCGTTGACTACACGTCCCTACATCCTCACCGGCTCACATACCCCCGCAAGCCGTGGAAGAAGAGGTCGATCTCCAGCGCCAGCCCGACCTCGAAATCGTTCAGCTCCTGCCCGCTCCAGGTGTATTGCTCCAGCCGCGCGAGGTATTCCCGCCGCGTCTGGTCATGCTGTTTCGACAGCGGCAGCGCCTCCGCCGCACGCAGCAGGTCGATGCGCTTGTGTACCTCCCGCATCCCCGAGAAGGCCTCCATCATCGGGCGCGTCAGCATCGGGTCTTTCTGCCACGACCGCCCGCCGAAGATCTCCTGCACCACGCGGTTGCCCGCGCCGAGGCAATCGTAGGCGACGCAGCCGGGGAACCCCTTGTCCGTCAGGCTGTCGTGGATCGAACACAGATGGCCCTTCAGGTTCCGGCAGGGCTCGCCCGGGTTCTTGTCGAAGGCAAAATCCTTGCCCTTGTCGAAGGCAAGCGCGAGGCAGCAGAGCGCCGCACATTTGGAACAATCGGTGGCCAGTCGGTCAGGGGGGCTATCCGGGGTGCGAGCAGTCACGAGGCTATCCGTTCGAGGGCGGTGGCAAGGTCGCCATATCCCGTGAAACGGCGGGTGAATGCAAGGCCGAGCCGGGCGGCGGCCGCCTCTGCCCGGGCGGTCAGCGCGGGATCGTCGGTCTGGGCGAGGTAGACCAGACGCTCGTAATGGCCGAAGTACATCGGCAGCAGTTGCGGATGCCGGTCGAGCCCGAGCGGCTCCCAGACGAAGGCATCGAACTGCCGGGCGAGGAAATCGGTGAGGTAGAACGAGGTGATCTCGTCCCGCGCTGCAAAGGCCTCGACACCCTCGAAGAAGGCGTAGCAATGGGCGCCGGGCAGCATGGAGACCCCGAGGCGGGCACATTCCGCCTGCAGCAGCCCGCCGGTGCCGCAATCGCCGTAGAGCACGAAGACATCCTCGTAGTCCGCCTGGGCGGACTCGACCGCCTCGCGCACGGCGGCGGTGATCTTCTCGGGGGTGTTGTGCAGGATGGCGGGCAGGCACTGCAGGTCGAACTGGGTCCAGCCGTTCAGGCGGATCAGCGCCAGCACCTCGCGGGCAAGCGCCCCGCAGGCCAGCAGCAGGATACGGCCCCGCCCGCTGGCAGGCAGGCCCGTATCGGTCAGGGTGCGCGGGTCGAGCGACCGGGCGTCGGGCAAGGCCCCGGACGGCCTGTTTGACTGGCCGCCAGAGGGGTTGTCGGACTGGCTGCTGGACCGGATATCAGGCGATCCACTGCTCGGCGCGTCGGGCAGGGGCCGCGTCATGCCGCCCCCGGCCTCAGGAGGCCACGCCCTGGTTGTGCTTGCGGGCGATGAAGGTCTTGGCGGTTTCCACCGCGACGGCGGCATCCCGGCAATAGGCATCCGCCCCGATGGCGCGGCCGAATTCCTCGTTCAGCGGCGCGCCGCCCACAAGCACGATGTAATCGTCCCGGATGCCCTGTTCCTTCATCGTGTCGATCACGACCTTCATGTAGGGCATCGTGGTGGTCAGCAGTGCGGACATGCCGAGGATGTCGGCCTCCTCGCGGCGGATCGCCTCGAGGTATTCCTCCACCGGGTTGTTGATCCCCAGGTCGACGATCTCGAAGCCCGCGCCCTCCATCATCATGGCGACGAGGTTCTTGCCGATGTCGTGGATGTCGCCCTTCACGGTGCCGATGACCATCTTGCCCTGTTTCGGGGCGCCGGTTTCCACCAGCAGGGGCTTGAGGATGGCCATGCCGCCCTTCATGGCGCCCGCGGCCAGCAGCACTTCCGGAACGAAGAGGATGCCATCGCGGAAGTCATGGCCGACGATGGTCATGCCGCCCACGAGAGGCTCTGTCAGGACGCGGTAGGGCTCCCAGCCGCGTTCCAGCAGGATGTTCACGCCCTCTTCGATCTCTTCCTTGAGGCCGTCGTAGAGGTCGTCCATCATCTGCTGGACAAGTTCATCGTCGTCGAGTTCCGACAGGATGATGTCGTCTTCGTCTTCCGACATGGGTCACCTCTTGCCTTGGCCCCTCTCGCGGGGCGGGGATTGTCCTTCCAAGCCAATAGCCAAACCGCCGGGTCCGACTGTCCGGATTGCGACATGGCGCGTTCCATCCCCGACCTATAGCAGAAAATCGCGGCGCAGGGGATCGCGCACCGCGCAGCATTGTACGGGTCCCGCTTGTGCATGTTCGCTTTATGTTCCATCCTGCGGCCATGAGACTCGCCCCCGATCCCGCCGCCCCCGAAGGCACCAGCCGCCTCGCGCCCGAACGGCGCCGGGGCCGCGGGGCAGCCAGCAATGCCACCGGGCGTTTCGAGGGCCAGCAGCGCGAAGCGGTGCACGACGGCTGGGAAATCGAGGAAGAGCTGCCGGTCCTGCGCACCGAGGTGACGGTCGAGGCGCCGCGCAGCCTGATCACCTACAACCGCTCGCCCGATCTGCCCTTCGACCGGTCGATCAACCCCTATCGGGGCTGTGAACACGGCTGCATCTACTGTTTCGCCCGGCCCAGCCATGCCTACCTCGGCCTGTCGCCGGGGCTCGACTTCGAGACCCGCCTCGTGGCCCGTCCCGAGGCCTCCGAGGTGCTGGCGCGGGAGTTGTCGGCGAAGAAGTATCGTGTGGCGCCCATTGCGATCGGCACCAACACCGATCCCTATCAGCCGATCGAGAAACGTCACGGCGTGATGCGCGCCTGCCTCGAGGTGCTGCGGGATTTCCGCCACCCGGTCGCGATCGTGACCAAGGGCACGCTGATCCTGCGCGACCTCGACCTGCTGTCTGAGATGGCGGCGCAGGGGCTGGTGCGCGTGGGCATCTCCCTGACCACGCTCGACCCTGCCGTGTCCCGTTCGATGGAGCCCCGGGTGCCCGGCCCGCAGCAGCGCCTCGCGGTGATCCGGGGGCTGGCGCAGGCGGGCGTGCCGGTGCGGGTCATGACCTCGCCGGTGGTGCCCGGCCTGACGGATCACGAGCTGGAGGCGCTGCTGGAAGCGGGCGCCGCCGCGGGGGCGACGGCGGCGAGCTGGATCATGCTGCGCCTGCCGCGGGAGGTCTCGCCGCTGTTCGTCGAATGGCTGGAGGAGCGGTTCCCGGACCGTGCCGCGCGGGTCATGGCCCGGGTCCGCGAGATGCACGGCGGTCAGGATTATGACGCGCAATGGGGCCGGAGGATGCGCGGCAGCGGGCCCTACGCCGAGATGATCGGCAAGCGGTTCAAGCTGGCGGTGAAGCGGCTGGGTCTGGACACCGCGCAGCCGGAGCTGCGGAGTGACCTGTTCCGGGTGCCGCCGCGGGCCGGGGACCAGATGGATTTGTTCGGGTAGGGGGGCGGTCGGTTGGCCCGTTGGCCGTTTGCCGGGTGTTGCGTGGCGGAGCTATGCAGTCTGGGCAAAGGGGACGCTTAGGGCCCGCTTGCGCGGTAGGTGAAGCTTTATCAGGACACGTGACGGATCCGCTGTTCCGGTGTGCGATTCGATACGCGCACGACCTATTTGGTATTCGCCCCAAGTTCCCCACCGGCAATTCCTCGAAGCAGTCCCTCAAGCGTTGCTGATTGGCCGTCTTCCTGTCCATCGGCCACCCGCCCGGCCGAGAGGCCGGGCAGCGCCGACCCGCCCCCCTGGGGCGGTGCTATAGCGCCACCCCGCGGGACGGCGCTGCCCTGCGTGCTGGATAGAGAGGTCGAAAATAGAATTGGGATCGCGCCGCCTCTCAGTGTCAGTATCGCGCACTCCAAATCGCGTTGATCGCGACCTTTTACGTTGCCCCGTCGTGCCGTGGCCCAAGAAACAGAAAGACCCGCCAGCTCTCGCCAGCGGGTCCCCCGTCATTCCAAGGCGTTACGCCCCGATCCTCACCCTCTCCGGCGCGAGCGGCGGCGGGGCGCGCCGGCGTCGTCTCCGGTGCCATCCGAGGCCGAGGATAAGCCGCCCAGTTTCTCGGCGATCTCTTCCAGCGAGGGGCGCGGGCCGCGGGGGCGGGTCTCCAGTGCCTCCTTCATCTTCTCCAGATGCTCCGGCATGGTGCCGCAGCAGCCGCCGATGATCGTGGCACCCGCGTCCCGGGCAAGGCAGGCGTAGTCCGCCATGAGCTCCGGCGTGCCGTCATAGTGGATATGGCCGTCGTGGTACTTGGGGATGCCCGCGTTGCCCTTGGCGATGATTGGCCGCTCGGTGCCCTGCGCGGCAAAGCCCAGCACCGTGCGCAGCAGGTCCGAGGCGCCGACACCGCAGTTCGCGCCGAAGGCCAGCGGCGGGTTCGGCAGCTTCTCGACCATGGTCACCATGTCGGCGGAGGTGACGCCCATCATCGTGCGGCCCGCGGTGTCGAAGGACATGGTTCCGCACCACGGCATGCCCGCCAGGGCAAAGGCTTCGGCGGCGGCCTTGTATTCCTCGGGCGCGGAAATCGTCTCGAGCCAGAGCACATCGGCCCCGCCTTCCTTCAGCCCCTCGGCCTGCTCGTGGAAGATTTCCACCGCGACGGCGTGGGTGAGGCTGCCCATGGGCGCCATGATCTCGCCCGTGGGCCCGACGGAGCCCGCGACGATCACCGTGCGGCCCGCTGCATCGGCGACCTCGCGGCCCAGTTCGGCAGAGACGCGCGACAGTTCGCGGGCGCGGTTCTCGGCGCCATGCAGTTTCAGCCGGCTGGCATTGCCGCCGAAGGAATTGGTCAGGAACAGGTCCGAGCCCGCGTTCACCGCACCGCGGTAGAGGGTGCGGATCTTCTCCGGCTCCTCGACGTTCCACAGCTCCGGCGCGTCGCCCGAGCTGAGGCCCATGTTGAAGAGGTTGGTCCCCGTGGCCCCGTCGGCCAGCAGCCAGTCGCGGGTTTCGAGAAGGCGGGAAAGGGCGTTGGTCATGGTCTCGCTCCCCTGAGCTTGTAGCCTCCCCCTCCTGTCACATCCCGGACGCAGGGGCAAATGTCCCTTCCTCATAGGGCGCTGCGGCCGCACTGTGAATGGTGACCTGCCCCGCGCCCCGGATCGTCAGCGCGATATCCGCAAGGCCGAGGGCCAGTGCCGCCCGGTTGGGCGCCGCGGCATAGAGCGGGGCACGGGTCGGGCCGAAGCTCTCCTTGAAACGGGTCAGCCCGGCGCCGCCCTGCCAGCGGGCGGCCTGCGCCCGGAAGCGGGCCAGCAGCGGCCCCTCGGTGCAAAGCGCGGGCATGGCCGAGAGCGAGAGCCGCGGACAGGCGTCCCGGCGGGCCTCCGCGAGGGCGGCGCAGACGAGGGCATGCATCGTTCCGTCCGGCAGCCCGGGGAGATAGCGCATCAGGTCGAGCGCGCGCTCCTGCTGGCTGCCATGGAAGGTCATGAAGGCCACGGCGCGCCCCGCCTGCCGGGCGAGGTAGACCCATTGCCGGGCAACATGTTGCGCATTGTAGCGCCCGGTGGAGAAGCCCCGCGCGCCGCCATGATCCGCGCACCACGCCGCGTCGAGCGCGGCCAGCTCGGCCAGCGGCAGCACGGTGCCGGGGGGCAGGGCGGAGATCTCGATCCCGGCCTTCTCGGCATGGCGCAGCTTGCGGCGCAGTTGGCGGTGGCGCGGCCCGCAGAGGTCGAAGCCCGCGGGCGCAAGCAGCGCCTCGTCTGCCACGCGCAGGACGTGCCAGCCGGCGGCGCGGGCTTCGAGCGCCGTGGGGGCCGCGCATTTGTAGAGACAGGGCAGGCGGTTCGCGTCCCGCGCCGCGCGGGTCAGCGCGGGCAGCAGCGGGCGCAGGCCCTCGGTCAGGGGATCGAAGAGCAGCGTCAGCGTCTGGCCGGTCTCCACCACCACGGCGGCGGCATCGCCCTCGCGCAGGAGCCGCCCGCCATTCTGCCGGGCGAGCGCCGATTCGGAGTGCGCCGCGATCCGGAGCAGCGCCTCGGGCACCGGCGGCAGCGCCGTCGCGGGGGCCCGGGGGCTGCGCCGGGGACGGGCCAGAAGGGGCAGGGCCAGCAGGGCGGGCAGCGCGTAATAGACGATCCGGTAGCAGACAACGGTGGCCAGCAGCGGCTCCACCGGAACCGCGGGCAGAAGCGCCAGAAGCGCCAGTTCGAACGGGCCGACGCCGCCGGGCGTGGCGGTGAAGAGCCCCGCGCCGAGCGCCAGCAGGTAGACCGGCAAGAGCACCTCAAAGCCGAGCGAGACCTCCGCCGGCAGCAGGACGTGGAGCGCGGCAGCAGCGGCGGTGGTGTCGATCAGCGTGTAGAGCCCGATTGCCCCCATGGCGGGCAGCGAGGGCAGGCGCAGCTGCCAGCGGGCCAGCCGCAACACCGGGCGCCAGAGAGCGAAGGCGGCCATGGCCAGCGCCGCACCGAGCACCGCGAGGGTCAGCGCGGCGGGCAGGGCCGGGCCACCGGGCAGCAACAGGCAGGCGAGCACCGCCAGCACGCCCCAGGCCGCGAGGAAGGAGAGCGAGACCGCTGCCGTGACCCGCGCCGCGCCGAGGGGACCCAGCCCCTCGAGCATGCGCCAGCGGGCCAGTGCGCCGGTCACCATGCCAAGGCCGAGGACCTGGCTGAGGGCGATGGAGGCCATGCCGGAGCGTTCCACCTGCCGGGCGGGCAGGCCGGTGCGCAGGTGGCGGTGCATGACGAGGTCATAACGCCCGAGGGCCCAGAAGCTGAGCGCGGTGGCCCCCGCGGCGGCCAGCCACTGCGCGGCCGAAACCTGTCCCACGCCCTCGCGCACCAGTGCCAGATCGATTCCCTTCAGGCGCCCCGCAAGCAGCACGAGGCACAGCGCCCCGGCCATCAGCGGCACGGCAGAGCGCAGCAGGCCACGGGCCTGCGCCCGCGCCAGGTCAAAGCCTTTCAAGTTCCCAGTCCTCCGAATGTCGGAAGCCCCCACCGCCGCGACACTACGGGCGGAGGTGCTAATGAAACCTTTCGGGCGGTGGCGGGTGGGGGCGGACCGGATGCGGCAGGCTGTCGCGGGTGGGCGGCGCTGTCAGAACCGGGGGGAGGCCCGGCTTCCTCAGCGGGGCGGCTTGGGGTGTGCCCGGGCGATAGGCCGAGGCGGGCAGGGCAGAGGCCCCAGACCTGCGAGGCCCCTTGAGGAATGCCGCCCCGCGCGACCATGCAGCCGGGGGGCACCAAAGAAAAACGCGCCGCAGGGCGCGGCGCGTCGATATCTCCCGGGCGGGCGCCCAGCTCGGGCGGCCCGGTGTCCGGGTGCTCATCGCACCCGGCAAGTGGCTCAGATCTCTTCGAGAAGCTGCGCCTTGGCCTCGGCCATCTTCTCGACCAGCTTGGCGCGGATGGTGGCCTCGTCCGCCTTGCCGTCGAGATCGGCGACCAGCTTGCGGATCACGTCCTCTTCGCCCGGCTCCTCGAAGTCGGCCTTCACGACTTCCTTGGCATAGGCCTCGGCGGCGTCGCCGGTCTTGCCCAGCAGATCCGCGGCCCAGAGCCCGGTCAGCTTGTTCCGGCGGGCTTCCGCGCGGAACTGCATTTCCGCGTCATGCGCGAACTTGTTTTCGAAAGCACTCTCACGATCGTCGAAGGTGGTCATGGGCAGATCCCCCGGCTAAAGTTAACTCAATATTTGTATGGCGCCGCAGGACACATTCCGCAAGTGCCGTGCGCCGCTTGCGACAATGGCTCCCATGCCGTAAGAGGGCGCGAGCGGCGGGACTCAACCCGCTTCCGCAAAGGACAGGCCATGGCACGGCGCAAGAAAATTTACGAAGGCAAGGCGAAGATCCTCTACGAGGGCCCGGAGCCCGGGACCATCGTGCAATATTTCAAGGACGACGCCACGGCTTTCAACGCCCAGAAAAAGGCGACCATCGAAGGCAAGGGCGTTCTGAACAACCGTCTGTCCGAGTTCTTCATGACCGGGCTGAACAACATCGGGGTGCCCACGCACTTCATCAAGCGGCTCAACATGCGCGAGCAGCTGTGCCGCGCCTGCGAGATCATCCCGCTGGAAATCATCGTCCGCAACTACGCCGCCGGCTCGCTGGCGACGCGTCTCGGCCTCGAGGAGGGCATGGCACTGCCCCGCCCGATCGTCGAGTACTGCTACAAGGACGACAAGCTGGGCGATCCCATGGTCACCGAGGAGCACATCGCGGCCTTCGGCTGGGCGAGCCAGCAGGACATGGACGATATCCTCGCCCTGTCGCTGCGGGTGAACGATTTCCTTTCGGGCGTCATGATGGCCGTCGGCATCCGGCTGGTGGACTTCAAGATCGAGATCGGCCGCGTCTACGAGGGTGATTTCCAACGCCTCGTGGTGGCGGACGAGATCAGCCCCGACAGCTGCCGCCTGTGGGACATCGAGACCGGCCAGAAGCTGGACAAAGACGTGTTCCGCCGGGATCTGGGCAACCTGACCGACGCCTATTCCGAAGTGGCGAAACGCCTGGGCGTGCTGCAGCAGAGCCCGGCTTCCGTGACCAAACCCACGCTGATCAACTGAAAGAAGAAGGCCCTGCGATGAAAGCGCGTGTGCATGTGATGCTGAAGAACGGTGTTCTGGACCCCCAGGGCGAGGCCGTGCGCCATGCGCTTGGCGCGCTCGGCTTCGACGGGGTCGAGGGTGTGCGCCAGGGCAAGGTGATCGAACTGGACCTCGCCGCGGGCACCACGGAAGATACCGTGAAGGCCATGTGCGAGAAGCTGCTCGCCAACACCGTGATCGAGAGCTACACGATCGAACTGGCCTGAGCCTGACGGCCCGGACGGATTGAAACGCGCTGCCCCCGGGCGGCGCGTTTTGCTTTGTGGGGGAGGTGTGGGGCGAGGTTTCATGCCTGGGGCGTCTCGCGCAGGCGATACGCGGTGGGGCTACGGGGACTGATCAGCAATTTGGCTGCGGGGCCTGATCTGAGCCGCCGCTGCGGGCGCCCGATCTGCGGTCGCGCGGCCCCGGATCCGGACATGCAGCATTTGACTGGTCCTCCACCTCCAACGCCAGCGGCGCTTTTCGAACACCGTACCTTCTTTCAGGCACCCGCCCGGCCGCAGGCCGGGCAGCGCCGTCCCGCCCCCCTGGGGCGGCGCTACTGCGCCACCCCGCGGGACGGCGCTGCCCTTCGTGGTGGATGGATGCGTTGGAAGGGGAGGCAACCACCTCCCACCCTAAGCAACCAACGCCCCACAGCCTCCTCCCAGCCCCCCATTTCCTCCTTCACTTCCTCCCGTCCCACCCAACTCTTGAACCAAACCGCTTTCGCGCGTATCAGGCGCGTAATCCCGGACATATCTCGGCTACAGGAGATCGCCCATGAAGGCCGCCGTTCTCGTCTTTCCCGGTTCCAACTGCGACCGCGACCTGAAGGTCGCCTTCGAAAACGCCGGGGCCGAGGTCACCATGGTCTGGCACAAGGACGCCACGCTGCCCGAGGGCATCGACATCGTCGGCGTGCCGGGTGGTTTCTCCTACGGTGACTACCTGCGCTGCGGGGCCATCGCGGCCAACTCGCCGATCTGCGCCTCGCTGAAAGCCCACGTGGAACGCGGCGGCTATGCGCTCGGCGTCTGCAACGGCTTCCAGATCCTGACCGAGACCCGCATCCTGCCCGGCGCCCTGCTGCGCAATGCGAACCTCAAGTACATCTGCCGCCCCATCGGCCTGAAGGTGGAAACCACCGACAGCGCCTTCACCGCGGGCTATGGCAAGGGTGACGAGATCCTGATCCCCATCGCCCACCACGACGGCAACTACCAGGCCGACGAGGCGCTGCTGAAACAGCTGCGCGACGAGGACCGGATCGCCTTCACCTACACCGACAACCCGAACGGCTCTGCCGGGGACGTGGCCGGCGTGCTGAGCGAGAACCGCCGCGTGCTCGGCATGATGCCCCACCCGGAACGGGCCGCCGAGCCCTCGCAGGGCGGCATCGACGGCAAGGCGATGTTCACCACGCTGATGGAACAGCTCGTCTCGGCCTGAGCCGCGGACAGCTGACCGTATCGAACGGCCGCCCGCGGGCGGCCGTTTCGCGTTTCACGCCCGCATGGCCTGCCCGAAGACGCGCCATACGCCTCCGATGGGCGGCGCTGCGCCGAGCGGCCGCAGGGCTGCTTGAGCAGGGAGGCGGAGCCAAGTAACTTGGACCGCATGGCGCAAGGGGACTCCCGACGCCCGGTCTCCGGCCGGGCCATCAGCTGGCGGACGCGGCTGGCGTTGCTGGGCCTCGTGGCGCTGGCAGCGGTGGTGGTCTACGTGACCAACTCCATGCTGACCGACCGCTTCACCTCGAACACCCGCAACCGGGCCGAGCTGCGGCTGGCGCTCTACGGCGGCAACCTTGTCAGCGAACTGCGCCGGAATTCCATCGTGCCGCAGCTGCTGGCCCGCGATGCCGCGCTGATCAACGCACTGAATTCCGGGGATTATTCCCAGTCGACCCAACGGCTGATCTCCTTCGTGGACGAAATCGGCGCCGCCTCGCTGATGCTTCTGGACCGCGACGGACGCACCGTTGCCGCCACGGATCGCAACCGGCTGGGCGAGCAGCACCGCGAGGCGGCCTATTTCGTCGACGCCCTGCGCTCCAACGGCACGGTCTTCTCGACGCTGGAGCGGGAATCAGGCGGCTACCGCTTCACCTATTCGCGCCGGATCGAGAGCCAGTCCAACGTCGTGGGCGTAATCGTGGTCGAGGTCGACCTGCAGAAATTCGAACGGGCCTGGGCTGGCATCTCGGATGCGGTCCTCGTGGTGGACAGCACCGGCAAGATCATCCTCGCGACCGAGCCCCGCTGGCGCGGCAAGACCGAGGCCGAGGCGCTGACCCGCGACCCGCCCGACACCGCCATCGAACGCGCCCTTCAGGCCACCGCCGACTGGACCGCGCTGCCCGCCGATGCCTACGTGCAGGGCGAGGCGGTGATGCGGGTCTCCTCGCGCATTCCGTTCCGGGGCTGGCAGATCACCTCCTTCACCACCTACGCCTCGATCCGGGAGCGCGTGAATGGCGTGCTGGCGCTCGAAATCATGGGATTTGCCATCCTGCTGGCGCTCGCCTTCTACGCGCTCAGCCGGAAGACGGCGCTGCGCATGGCGCTCTTCCAGCGGGAGTCGGCGGATCTTCGCGCCCTGAACGAACGGCTGCAGCGGGAAATCGCCGAGCGGGAACGGATGCAGGAAAGCCTCGTCGTGGCCGAACAGACGCTGGAGCAGAGCTCCAAGCTGGCCGCCCTCGGCGAGATGTCCGCCGCCGTCAGCCACGAGCTGAACCAGCCACTCGCCGCGATGAAGACCTACCTCGCCGGGGCCTCGCTCCTGCTGCGCCGGAACCGGCCGGAGGAGGCGCTGTCCTCGTTCCAGCGGATCGACGACCTGATCGAGCGGATGGGCGCGATCACGCGCCAGCTTAAGAGCTACGCCCGCAAGGGCGGGGACGCCTTTGCCCCTGTAAACGTTGGCGATGCGCTGAATTCGGCCCTGGCCATGATGGAGCCGCAGCTGCGTCAGCGGCAGGTCAAGATCACCCGTGCGATCCCCGAGCGCCCGGTCATCGTCATGGCCGACCGGGTGCGGCTGGAGCAGGTGCTGATCAACCTCCTGCGCAATGCGCTCGACGCCACGGAATCCGTCGAGGAGCCGCAGGTCGACATCCTCCTGTCCGCTGGAGAAACCGCCACCGTCACGGTGCGCGACAACGGCCACGGGATCGAGAATCTGGATAACCTGTTCGAGCCTTTCTACACCACGAAACAGCCCGGCGATGGGGTCGGGCTGGGGCTTGCGATCTCTTCCGGGATCGTCAACGAGTTCGGCGGACGCCTCATCGCACGGAACGCGAGCGGGGGCGGGGCTGTTTTCGAACTGCAACTGCCTATCTTGAGTGAAGATATCGAGGCCGCGGAGTAAAAGAAGCATATGCAGAAAAGCATGAAGATCGCCATCGTCGACGACGAGCAGGACATGCGTCAGTCGATCAGCCAGTGGCTGGCCCTGTCGGGTTACGACACCGAAACCTTCTCGAGTGCCGAGGAGGCGCTGAAGAAACTGGGGCCCGATTACCCCGGCATCGTGATCTCCGACATCAAGATGCCCGGCATGGACGGGATGCAGTTCCTGAAGAAGCTGATGGGCTCGGACAGCGCGCTTCCGGTGATCATGATCACCGGCCACGGCGACGTGCCCATGGCGGTCGAAGCGATGCGGATCGGGGCCTTCGACTTCCTCGAGAAGCCGTTCAACCCGGACCGGATGAACGAGCTGGCCAAGAAGGCGACCACCGCCCGCCGCCTGACCATGGACAACCGCGCCCTGCGGCGCGAGCTGTCGGACGGCAGCCAGATCATGAACAAGCTGATCGGCACCTCGCCGGTGATGGAGCGGCTGAAGGAAGACATCCTCGACCTCGGCCAGGCCGACGGTCACGTGCTGATCGACGGCGAGACCGGCACCGGCAAGACGCTGGTGGCCCATGCGCTGCACGCGGTCGGCGCCCGGGCGGGCAAGAAGTTCGTGCTGGTCTCCTGCGCAGCCATCGATGAGGACCAGCTGTCGAAGCGGCTCTTCGGGCCGATGCTGCCTGAGGACACCCAGCTGCCCGCCATCGAGGAAGCCCGCGGCGGCACCCTCGTGCTGGAGGATGTCGAGGCCCTGAGCGAGAGCCTTCAGGCCAAGCTGCTGAGCGCGATCAACGAGCAGGGCACCCCGGCCGAGACCCGCATCGTCGCGATCTGCAACATGCAGGAGCAGGACAAGACCTGCGAGGACGCGCTGCGCCCCGATCTCTACTACCGGCTGGCCGCGCTGCGCATCACCGTGCCGCCGCTGCGCCAGCGGGGCGAGGACATCCTGACCCTCTTCACCAAGCTGTCGGAGCAGTTCAGCGAGGAATACGGCTGCGAGGCACCGCAGGTCACCGCGCAGGAGGCCGCCCAGCTGTTGCAGGCCCCCTGGCCGGGCAACGTGCGCCAGCTGATCAACGTGGCCGAACGTGCGGTGCTGCAATCGCGCCGCGGGTCGGGCTCCATCGCCTCGCTGCTGATGTCGGACAACGATGAGATGCAGCCGGTGATGACCACCGAGGGCAAGCCGCTGAAGGAATACGTCGAGGCGTTCGAGCGGATGCTGATCGACAACACCATGCGCCGCCACAAGGGCTCCATCGCCTCGGTGATGGAAGAGCTCTGCCTGCCGCGCCGGACGCTGAACGAGAAGATGGCGAAGTACGGGCTGCAACGGTCGGATTATCTCTGAGCCCGAGCTCAAGGCGGCCTGACGGCTGACAGGGATCGAGGGCCGGGGTGCTGTGACGCGCCCCGGCCTTTGTCTTGCAATGGTCCGGCCCGCAGCAACGGTGCCGCTCCCACGAAGCCGCGCATCGCCGGCGCGCGCGGAGGCGATCCAGCCCTCTCTGGCGAGCAGTTCATCGCAGCCAAGCTCGTCCCTCCCTCTCAAGCGACCGCCCAGCCTCGACCCAAATCGCCGCCGCGTGGGGGCCTGCCTGCGATGCGCGGCGGCCTCCGGCCTTGTCCCGCGCAGGCGTTGGTCAAAGAGCGGGGGAGTGGGCTGCCGGGCCGGAGTATCTGGCGGCAGTCGAAATGTCAGAGGGGCCCAACAGCCGCCGACAAACGAGCAGAACTTGTGCAGTCTCGACCAAGGGGCAGGGGAGTTGCCTGTTTCGTCAGAGCGTTACGCCACGTCGGCCGGCCGGGACCCAGCCGTCTGGCGCCGCGAAGCCCCTGCGCCGCAAGTCGCCGTGCACAACTTATGCGCGAAACCTGACTGCTGTCTCCGCGCCACAAAGCTTCGCTGCATTTTCACCATTGTATTGTATGCCGCCCACACTCTATGCTCTCAGAACGGATTTGCGCCCTCTGAGTGGCGCTCCGAGATGAGTTTCGCTGGACTGAAACGGCAGGGCCCCAAGGCTCGCCGGTCGGGCCAGACCGATTGGGCCCATAGGGCCATAGTAACGCCCGTCCCGGGAACGGACAGCGGGCACTGCAACGGGTGATCGGCGCGCAAACGATCGGTCACCGGAGAAGAAACGCGATGAGGCGTGCAAGAGAATACCTGAGCGGATGTGAGACCCTTGCGGGGCTCCCCTCGGACATTGCCGCCATCGCCCCTGACAGACATGCCGCAGCCATTCTTCGCCCGCCACCTTCGGGGGAGGCCGGGATGCTGCGCCATGCAAACGGATCACATGGCAAAGAAAATGCTTATCGACGCCACGCACGCGGAGGAAACCCGCGTCGTGGTGGTGGACGGCAACAAGGTTGAGGAATTCGACTTTGAGTCCGAAAACAAACGGCAGCTCGCCGGCAACATCTACCTCGCAAAGGTAACCCGGGTCGAACCGTCGCTTCAGGCGGCCTTCGTCGACTACGGCGGGAACCGGCACGGCTTCCTCGCCTTCTCGGAAATCCATCCGGATTACTACCAGATCCCCGTCGCGGACCGTGAGGCCCTGATGGAGGAAGAGCGCGCCTACGCCGAGGCAATGAAGGCGCGCGACGAGGCCGAGGACGAGAAGAAATCCAGACCCAAGCGCTCGCGCTCGCGCTCGAAGGCGGCCAAGACCGAGGCCTCCGACGCCGTCGAGACCCGCGAGATCGAGGGGATGGAGACCATCGACACCTCCGACGAGGACACCTCGGACGAGATCGACGAGGGCACCTCGCCGATGATGACCGTCGCCGAGACCCCGGTCGAGGAACCCGCCGCCGAGAGCGATGCGGGCGAGGCCGACATGGCCGACGATCAGGACGGTGACGATCAGGACAGCGACGACGACGAGGGCGACGATGACGCCCCCGCCGCGCGGTCGACCGGTCGCAAGTCGGCGGCCTCCGAGAAGGACAGCGACATCGAGAGCGTCGCGGACGACGACGACCACGAGGACATCCGCCCCCCGCGCAAGCCCCGGCCCAAGCGGTACAAGATCCAGGAAGTCATCAAGGTCCGCCAGATCCTGCTGGTGCAGGTCGTCAAGGAAGAGCGCGGCAACAAGGGCGCGGCCCTGACCACCTACCTGTCGCTCGCCGGCCGCTACTGCGTCCTGATGCCGAACACCGCCCGTGGCGGTGGCATCAGCCGCAAGATCACCAACGCCGTCGATCGCAAGAAGCTGAAGGAAATCGCCGCAGAGATCGACGTGCCGACCGGCGCGGGCCTGATCGTGCGCACCGCCGGTGCCAAGCGGACGAAATCCGAGATCAAGCGCGACTATGAATACCTGCAACGCCTGTGGGAGCAGATCCGCGAGCTGACGCTAAAATCCATCGCGCCGGCCAAGATCTACGAAGAAGGCGACCTGATCAAACGCTCGATCCGCGATCTCTACTCGCGCGATATCGACGAGGTCCTGGTGGAAGGCGAACGCGGTTACCGCAACGCCAAGGACTTCATGAAGATGATCATGCCGTCCCACGCCAAGAACGTGAAACACTACCAGGACGGTCTGCCGCTCTTCGCGCGCTACCAGGTGGAAAGCTACCTCGCCGGGATGTTCAACCCCGTCGTGCAGCTGAAATCCGGCGGCTACATCGTGATCGGCGTGACCGAGGCCCTGGTGGCGATCGACGTGAACTCCGGCCGGGCCACCAAGGAAGGCTCGATCGAGGAGACCGCGACCAAGACCAACCTGGAAGCGGCCGAGGAGGTCGCGCGCCAGCTGCGTCTGCGTGACCTTGCCGGCCTGATCGTGATCGACTTCATCGACATGGACGAGCGCAAGAACAACGCCGCCGTCGAGAAGAAGCTGAAGGACAAGCTCAAGACCGACCGCGCCCGCATCCAGGTGGGCCGCATCTCGGGCTTCGGCCTGCTGGAGATGTCGCGTCAGCGTCTGCGTCCGGGCATGATCGAGGCCACGACCCAGCCCTGTTCGCATTGCCACGGTACCGGCCTCATCCGTTCGGATGACAACATGGCCCTCTCCGTGCTGCGCCAGATCGAGGAAGAAGGTACCCGTCGCCGGACCCGCGAAGTGCTGGTGAAAGTGCCCGTCGGCATCGCCAACTACCTGATGAACCAGAAGCGCGAGCATGTCGCCCTGATCGAGGGCCGCTACGGCATGGCCGTGCGCATCGAAGGCGATCCGCTGCTGGTGAGCCCTGACTTCTCGATGGAGAAGTTCAAGACCGCGACCCGCGTCGTGACCGAGATCCCGCAGGTGATTTCGATCGACACCACCTCCATGGAGGAGGATGAGGACGAGGATATCGTTGACGAGGTCGAGGTCGAAGAGGCCGAAGAGGCGACGACGACCGAGGAGACGCCGGAGGCCGCCGCGGAGGATGACCAGAAGCCGAAGAAGCGCCGTCGTCGGCGTCGTCGGCGGAAGTCCTCGGGCAGCAATGGCGAGAATGGCGAGAACGGGTCGGACGACACGGATGACGCATCCTCCGATGACGCGCCGAAGCTCGATGCCGAGGCCGCAGAAGTAACCGCAGGCGAGGCCGAAGTGGGCACCGCCGAGGCCGCTCCCGAGGCGGAAGAGAAGCCGAAGAAGACCCGCAGCCGGAGCCGCGGCCGGGCCAAGAAGGCGATGGAGGCGGCCGAGGCCGCCGACGCCGCCGAGGCCCAGGGCTCGACTGCACCGGAAACCCCGGCAGAGGTCGTGGCTGACGCTCCCGTCGAGGCGACCGATGCGCCTGCGCCGACGCTGGAGGACAGCGCCGCCGTAGACTCGACCGAAACTGCGGCGACCGAAGCCGAGGCACCTGCAGAGATCGCAACGCCCGTGGCAGAGGTGACCGAGCCCGAGGCCCCGGCCGAGCCGGTGGTGGCCGATGTGCCCTCCGCCCCGGAAGGGACCGAGGTCGAAGTCGTCGAGGTGACGGCGGAGCCCGAGGTCGCCGCCGAGGTGGCCGACGCCCCCGCCGAACAGGTGGCGGCTGACACGCCCGCAGAGGAAACCGTGGCCGAAGAAGCCGTCGCGGACGCCCCTGTCGAGGAGACCCCGGCCGAGGCTCCCGTCGAAGAGACTGTCGCGGAAGCCGTGGCCCCGGCACCCGAGCCTGAGCCCGTCGCGGCGGAAGAGGCCCCGGCCAAGCCCAAGCGGCGCGGCTGGTGGAACGCCGGCCGTTGAGGCGCGCCTCCGCACTGACATGATCCGAACCGCCGCACCCCACCGGGTGCGGCGGTTTTCATTTGCGGGCCCGATCCTCCAGGGACATGTCTTCCAGACGCGGGCCCAGACCCAGACCCAGACCCAGACCCAGACGCGGGTGCCGGTCCTAGGCCTCAGACGCAGGCTCCGGACGCAGGCACCAGACGTGGCCCCGAGGTGTAAGCCCCACTCACGCAGGCCCGTGGTGAAAGCGGCCGACGGTCGGCGGACCCGTGAGCCACACGCCCCCAGACCCACGCCATTGAAACAAGACCCAACGCTCTTGTGACATCGCACCACATGACGCGGCCGCCCACATGCGATAATCGGAAGACATGTTCGGGATCGACCTCATAGACGCGGGCCTTCTGCCCGCCATGCTCGTGGCGCTGACGGCAGGGGTGATCTCCTTCCTCAGCCCCTGTGTGCTGCCCATCGTGCCGCCGTACCTCGCCTATATGTCCGGGGTCTCCATGGCCGAGGTGGGGCAGGGCCGTGACCGGGGCCGCCCGCTGCTGGCAGCGCTGTTCTTCGTGCTGGGGCTCTCCACCGTCTTCCTGCTGCTCGGCTTTGCGGCCTCGGCGGCGGGGCTGCTCTTCCTGCAATACCAGCAGTGGTTCAACACGATCGCGGGCGTGCTGGTGATGATCTTCGGCGCGCATTTCCTGCACGTGATCCGCATTCCCTTCCTTGACCGCGAGGCGCGGATGGATGCCGGCGACCGGGGCGGTTCGGCCTTCGGGGCCTATGTGCTGGGGCTGGCCTTCGCCTTTGGCTGGACGCCCTGCATCGGGCCGCAGCTTGGCGCGATCCTCTCCATGGCCGCCTCCGAGGGCAACGTTTCGCGCGGGACCGCGCTGCTGGCCGTCTATGCCATCGGCCTCGGCGTGCCCTTCCTGCTGGTGGCGGCGTTCCTGCCGAAGCTCGGTGGCACGATGTCCTGGCTCAAGCGGAACATGGCGCAGATCGAACGCATCATGGGGCTGCTGCTCTGGACCGTGGGCCTGCTGATGCTGACGGGCGGCTTCTCGGCCTTCTCCTTCTGGCTGCTGGAGACCTTCCCGGCGCTCGCCACCATCGGCTGACCATTCTGCGGCCTTAATCTTGCCGGAAACAGTCTGTAGCCTCATGGGAAAGAATGAGGGCAGGGCCGATGCCGGACTATTTCGCAGCAGAGACGGACGGACAGGTGGCGCGCCGCCGGGTCTTCTACATCCCCGGCTACGATCCGATCCATCCGCGCCGCTACCGCGAACTCTACCGCAAGGAGGCCGCGCTGCAGGCGGAGGTCTCGGGTTACGAGATCACCCTGCGTCCCAAGACCACCAAGGGCCCCTATGGCTGGCATGTCTCGGCCCGGATGGACGGCGCAGAGGTCGAGAGCGATATCGAGGTGCTGGTCTGGTCCGACATCGTGCGGGACAGCATGGCGCAGGGGATTGCCGCGACCTACGTGCAGATGGTGCGGACGGCGGCGGTCTATATCGGGTCCGGCGCGCTCTTCCGTCTGATGCGGCTGCGCAAGGGGCCTGTGATCGCGGCGCTCTATCCCGTCGGGATGCTGCTGCTGCAACTGGCGCTCGCCTGCCTCGCGGGTTGGGGCGCGGGGGCGCTGATGGGCTGGCTGCTGTCGCTGGCGGTGCCGATGCTGGCGCCACTGGTGGGATGGGCCACGGGGCTGGCCGTGGTCTGGCGCGTGCTGGTGTGGTTCAAGGCCAAGGACGGCAAGTTCTTTGCCTATTACCTGATGAACGACTACGGCTTCTCGGCCCAGTCGCTGGGGGCGAACCCGCCCGCGCTGGAGGCCCGCATGGCCGAATTCGGCGATGCCATCGCCGCCGCCCTGCGCGAGGACGTGGACGAGGTGCTGGTCGTGGGCCATTCCTCGGGCGCCCATCTGGCGGTCTCGATCCTCGCCGACCTTGTGCGCTCGGGCCGGGCGCCCTCGGGCCGGGGCGGGGGGCCGCGGCTCTCCTTCCTGTCGCTGGGGCAGGTGGTGCCCATGGTCTCCTTCCTGCCCAAGGCGGGACGGCTGCGCGATGACCTCGGCTATCTCTCGATGCGGCCCGAGGTGCCCTGGATCGACGTGACGGCGCCCGGCGACGGCTGTGCCTTCGCGCTCTGCGATCCGGTGTCTGTCACCGGCGTGGCGCAGGCGGGCAAACGCTGGCCGCTGGTGGTCTCTGCCGCCTTCACCCAGACGCTGGCGCCCGAGACATGGGCCAGGCTGCGGTGGCGCTTCTTCCGGCTGCACTTCCAGTACCTGTGCCACTTCGACCGGCCTGGCGATTACGATTACTTCCGCATTACCGCCGGGCCGCTGACCCTCGGCCGCCGCTACGAGGGCCGCGAGCCCTCGAAGAGCCGGATCGAAACCCCGGTGTCGAAATACACGAGCCGCGTGGCATGAGCTGCCCCGTTCATGGGGAGAGCGGCCATGGGGGGAGGACGCTGCCGCCCAAGCCCTCTGCGCCGCCTCAGGGCGGGCCGGAGGGCCCGGACCCCCGCCTGCCGCCCAAGCCGCCCTCGCGGCCCGACAGGGTGTCGCTCCGGCGCTATGTGAAGCTCTTCCGGCAGGACCTGCTCTCGGCACAGCCCGCGCGGCTCTACCGCGCATGGATGGCCGAGTTCCGTACGCCTTTCTTCCGCTCCTACCTGATGAACCAGCCCGAGCTGGTGAAGATGGTGCTGAAGGACCGGCCCGACGATTTCCCCAAGTCCGACCGCGTGGGCGAAGGGCTGCGTCCGCTGCTCGGCAATTCCGTCTTCCTGACCAATGGCGAGACGTGGAAGCGGCAGCGGCGGATCATCGATCCGGCCTTCGAGGGCGGGCGGCTGAAGGACACCTTTCCCGCCATGTGGGCGGCGGCGGAGGCCTGCGTCGCGCGGCTGGCGCCCCACGCGGGTGGCACGCTGGAGATCGAGGCCGAAACCAGCCATGCCGCGGCGGACGTGATCTTCCGCACGCTCTTCTCGATCCCGATCGAGCATGAGGTCGCCGCGCAGGTCTTCGACGAATTCCGCGTCTACCAACGCAGCCAGCCGGTGCTGAACCTCGCCGCCTTCGTGCCCCTGCCGCGCTGGATGCCGCGCTTCTTCCGGCGCGACACCAAACGCTCGGCCCGGATCATCCGACGGCTGATCACCGGGCTGACCGATGCGCGGCGGCAGGAGATCGCGGCGGGCACCGCACCCGACGATCTGGCCACCAAGATCATGACCACCGCGGACCCTCAGACCGGCGACACCTTCGACACCGCCGAGATGGTCGACCAGGTGGCGATCTTCTTTCTTGCCGGGCATGAAACCTCGGCCTCGGCCCTGGCCTGGACGCTTTACCTCATGGCGCTCTATCCCGAGTGGCAGGAGCGGCTGGCCGAGGAGGCCCGGGCGCTGGACGCAGGCGCGGACTTCGCGGTGATGTCGAAGCTCAAGCTCAGCCGCGATACCTTCCGCGAGGCGCTGCGGCTCTATCCCCCGGTGCCGATGATGGTGCGCGAGGCGGCCTGCCCGGTGCAGGCCCGCGACCGCGAGGTGCCGAAAGGCGCGCAGGTAGTGCTGAGCCCGTGGCACCTTCACCGGCACGAGCGGCTCTGGGACCGGCCCGACGCCTTCGATCCCACCCGCTGGGGCACCGAGAACGGCCGGACCTGCGCCCGCGAGGCCTATATTCCCTTCTCCGCCGGGGCCCGGGTCTGCACCGGCGCGGGGTTTGCCATGGTCGAGGGGCCGCTGCTGCTCTCGATGATCCTGCGGCACTACCGTGTCGCCCGCGTCGAGGGCCGCGATCCGGTGCCTGTGGCGCATCTGACGGTGCGCTCGAAGGAGGGGATCTGGTTGCAGCTGGAGCGCCGAGCTTGAAGGCCTGATCCGGAAAATTCGAATTTTCCGGTCCGTTTTCTTCGAAGAAAACGGGAAGTGCAGCCGTTGTTTCAGCAGATAACCCGGATCGGGTCCTGGTTGCAGAAGATGACGAGTTGTCCCGCGTTCTCGACCGCATGGAACCCGCGGCGGCGCAGTTCTGCCTCGAACCTGCTGCGACCCACGTAACGCTCGATGTCGCGCAGTTTGCGCCGGATCACCGCGCCCTCCAGCGCTGCGCGGGAGCTGAAGAGATGGCGCATCCAGGCGTCGGCGGAGAGAGGAGCGGGGATCTGCGTCATCCGCCAAGCCTGCCCAAGGTGAGTTAATCCGCGCTTAACCGCGATCACCCCGGTAGTGGGCCAGCACGTAGACCCGGATCGCCGAGGCCAGCCCGGCCTCGATCCCGCGGGCCTCGTCGATCTCGGCGGCAAGCGCGTTCAGCGCCAGCCCCTTTTCCTCCGCGATGTCCCGGAAGGCGCGCCAGAAGTCCTCCTCCAGCGAGACGCTGGTGCGATGGCCGCGCAGGGTAAGGGAACGTTTGACCGGGCGGGTGCTCATGCCCCGGACCCGTCGTCCTTCGGGGCGCCTTGCGCAGCAGGGCTATCCGTCCCGGGCGCAGCCTCCGTCCGGTGCCCGTCGAGCAGGCGCCGGGCCTGCTCGGCCCGGGCTTTTTCCGCGTCCTTCTGGGCCTTGCTGCGCCCGAATTTCACGGCATTCTCGTCGGCGCGGGCCTTCCTCTCGGCCCGCGCCTTGTCTTTCCGAAACCGGTTCAGGTTGACCGGTTCCGCCATGGTCAGGCCTTGGGGCCGATCATCTGCTCGGGGCGGACGACCTTCTCGAAGGTTTCCTCGTCCACGAAGCCGAGCGCGATCGCCTCTTCCTTCAGCGTGGTGCCGTTCTTGTGCGCCGTCTTCGCCACCTTGGTGGCGTTGTCGTAGCCGATGGTCGGCGCCAGTGCGGTCACCAGCATCAGGCTCTCGCGCATCAGCTTCTCGATCCGGGCCTCGTTGGCCTGGATGCCGTTCAGCATCCGCTCGGTGAAGGAGGCGGTGACGTCGCCCAGAAGCTGCATCGACTGCAGCAGGTTGTAGGACATCATCGGGTTGTAGACGTTGAGCTCGAAGTGGCCCTGCGAACCGGCGAACTTCATCGCGGCGTCGTTGCCCATGACATGGGCGGCGACTTGCGTCATCGCCTCGGCCTGGGTCGGGTTCACCTTGCCGGGCATGATCGAGGAGCCGGGCTCGTTCTCCGGCAGGATCAGCTCGCCCAGACCCGAGCGCGGGCCGGAGCCCAGGAAGCGGATGTCGTTGGCGATCTTGTAGCAGGCGCCGGCCACGGTCGCGAGGGCGCCGGACATGAAGACCATGGCGTCATGGGCGGCGAGCGCTTCGAACTTGTTGGGCGCGGTGACGAAGGGCAGGCCGGTGATTTCGGCCATGTTCGCCGCGACCTGTTCGCCCCAGCCCTGCTTGGTGTTGAGCCCGGTGCCCACGGCGGTGCCGCCCTGCGCCAGCTCGTAGATGCCTGGCAGGGCCATCTCGACGCGCTTGATGCCGTTGCGGATCTGCATGGCATAGCCCGAGAATTCCTGACCCAGCGTCAGCGGCGTGGCGTCCTGGGTGTGGGTCCGGCCGATCTTGATGATGTCCTTGAACTCTTCCGCCTTGGCTTCCAGCCCTTCGGCCAGCTGCACGAGGCCCGGCAGCAGCACGTCGCGCGCGGTCATGGCGGCGGCGATATGCATCGCGGTGGGGAAGGTGTCGTTGGAGGACTGACCCATGTTGCAATGGTCGTTCGGGTGCACCGGGTCCTTGGAGCCGATGACGCCGCCGAGGATCTCGATCGCGCGGTTCGCGATGACCTCGTTCGAGTTCATGTTCGACTGGGTGCCCGAGCCGGTCTGCCAGACCACCAGCGGGAAGTTGTCGTCGAACTTGCCGTCGATCACTTCACCGGCGGCCTCGATGACCGCGTCGGCGATCTTGGCGTCCATGTCGCCGTTGGCCTTGTTGGCCATGGCGCAGGCCTTCTTGATCACGCCGAGCGCCCGCACGATGGGGACCGGCTGCTTCTCCCAGCCAATGGGGAAGTTCATGATCGAGCGCTGCGTCTGCGCGCCCCAATACTTGTCTGCAGGAACTTCGAGCGGTCCGAAACTATCGCTTTCCGTGCGGGTCTTGGTCATGTCAGCTCTCCTAAAGGAAGTCGCCGCTTTGTACCGCTCCTGTGGGGAAGATCAATGCCGCAGTGGGGGGAATGAGGCAGGGAGGGGAGCTGCGGTCGGAAACGCCCTTTCGCTTCGGTGGTAGCCCACCTGTTTCACGGGCCTGCACCGTCCCCTCCATCGACCACCCGCCCGGCCGAGAGGCCGGGCAGCGCCGACCCGCCCCCCATGGGGCGGCGCTATTGCGCCACCCCGCGGGACCGCGCTGCCCTCAGTGGCGGACGGAGAGCGGAATGGGAAAGGGAGCGCGAGGGCCAGATCGGTAGATTGGACGAGATGACCAGCATCCCAAGGCCTCCAACCGCCCCATAACAAAAGACGGGCGGCGCAATCCCTCACGCCGCCCTGCCGGTCCTGTCCTGCGGCCCCTGAGGGCCGGATTTCACTGCGCCGAGCGGCGGAATTCGAACACCCGCGCCGGGGGCAGGTTCGCCCAGACCGTCCCGCGTTTCGTCGCGCGCACGCCCAGTTCGGCCTGCACTTCCGGCGGGATCGGGGCGTTGGGCGAATAGGTGATCTGCACGAAGACCCCGTCCCGTGCCATCACGTTGAAGGCCCGGCCCACCACCTCGCGCTGGATCTGCGGCCGCGCCAGCACCGGCACGCCCGAGATCACCGACCCGATATTTGCCAGGCCGAGGCTCTCGATCTCCTGTGCCGGGCGGTTCAGCACGGTCACGCCGGGGAATTTCTCGCGCAGGGTTTCGCAGAAGCGCGGGTTCATCTCCATCAGGATCAGACGTTCCGGTGCCACGCCGCGATCGAGGATCGCGCGGGTGAAGCTGCCGGTTCCGGGGCCGATTTCCACGATCGGGCCGCTCACCCGCTCCACGCCCGCCGTCATCATCCGGGCCACCGCCTGGGACGAGGGCGCGATCGCCGAGACCTCTTTCGGGCGGCGCATCATCTCGCCCAGGAATACCGCAAAATCGCTCGCCATGGTTCTTTCCCCACTTGCGTCTGTCGTTGCGACGAGAAACCGGAGAAGGCCCCTTCCGGGCAAGTGGGATTTCTGGATTTTACAAAAAATTCATGTGGTTAGGTCCGTTTCCGGGCGGTCTGGAGGGCAGATTTCGTTGAGCTGTCAAACGCTTGTCAGGCTCTGTAACGGCGGCGTAACTGCGGTGTGACGCCACGATGTCAGCAGCTTCCGCCCCATGACGGTCCCTGTTGATCCGGTGGTGACCCTGCGTTGAGACCCTGTCGATCGGCGGTGGGCAGGTTTGGCCAGATGGCACCGGACAGGCGAGACGGGGCGCCGGGGACGGGCTCTGGCGAAGAGGGGGCCGCGACAGGTACCGCACATGAAAACGGGGCCACGCGGGCCCCGGTCTCGTCTCACGCACAACAGGCGTTACTTGCGGAACTGGTCCAGCCGCACGACATCCGCTTCCTGCCCGTTGGTGTCGGACTTGGAGGAGGGCGTCTTGACCTTCGAGGGATCGCGCAGCGGGCGCGGCGGATCGGGCGGGGTCGGATCCTCGTCCTCTTCGCTCACCTGCGTCTCGAAGCGCAGGCCGAACTCCACCGAGGGGTCCACGAAGGTCTTGATGGCGTTGTAGGGAATGAACATGTGTTCCGGCGCATCGCCGAAGTTGAGGGTGATCCCGAAGCCGGTGTCGCCCACTTCAAGGTTGTCGTACCAGTGCTGCATGACCACGGTCATCTCGCTCGGGTAGCGGTCCTTCAGCCACTCCGCCAGCTCCGTCTCCGGGTGGGTGGTGTCGAAGGTGATGAAGAAGTGGTGTGCCCCGGGGAGGCCGTTGTCGGCAACGTCCGAGAGGACCTCCTGAATGAGGCTGCGCATCGCGCGATGCATCAGGTTGCCGTAGTCGATGGATCCAGACATGCGTTCATCCGTTTCTTTCGGGAAGCATAGGGGATTCGGAGAAAAACGGAAGGCGGGGTGGTAAAAATCTCTGTCGGTGGCGCCGATGCGCCCTGCGCCCTTGGCAGCATGGCTCAGGGCGCTAACAGAGCAAGGCCGATCGCCGCCGCCGCCATGGGCAGAAGCGTTACCAGCGGCCCGCGTCGCAGCCCGAAAACGATCCCGGCGGCGAGAATCGTCAACACGACGGCACCGGGCTGGAGGCTGCTCCAGACCGGGCGCAGGCCGGGCCCGCCGGTCTCCACCTCGGCAAAGAAGACATGGAGCGCGAAGAAGACCGAGAGGTTGAGGATCACGCCCGCCACCGCGGCGGTGATGCCCTGAAGCGCGCCCTGCAGCCTCGGCTGGGCCAGCAGGCGCTCCACGTGGGGGGCGAGGGCGAAGATCCACAGGAAGCAGGGGACGAAGGTCACCCAGAGCGCGACGAGCCCGGCGGCAAGCGCCAGACCGGGGCCGGAGGCGTTCTGCCCGGCGACCATGGCCACGAACTGCGTCACGAGGATCAGCGGGCCCGGTGTCGTCTCGGCCAGTCCGAGGGCGTCGATCATCTGTTCCGCGCCGAGCCAGCCGTGGGTCTCGACCGCTGCCTGCGCCATGTAGGCCAGCACCGCGTAGGCCCCGCCGAAGGTGACCACGGCGAGCTTGCTGAAGAAGAGCGCGATATCGGTCAGGAAGCTCGCGCCGGAGAGGGCGAGCAGTGCCACCGGCCCCAGCCAGAGCGCGCCCCAGAGGAGGGTCTGGCGCAGGCTCTGCCGCAGGGCGCCCTCTGACGGCGGGGGCGGCGTCGTGGCGGCGGGCCGCGTGGCAAGGAAGCCCCAGAGCGCGGCAAGCGCCACGATCAGCGGGAAGGGCAGGGAGAAGGCGAAGGTCGCCACGAAGGCCAGCCCCGCCAGCAGCCAGCGGTCCGGCGCGGTCAGAGTCTTGCGCGCGAGGCGGGCGAGGGCCTGCAGCACGATCACGATGACCAGCGCCTTGATCCCGAGGAAGGCCGCCTGCACCAGCGGCAGCGTGCCCCACTGGCCGTAGGCGAGCGCCAGGGCCGCGATGACGAGGGCGCCGGGCAGGACGAAGAGCCCGCCCGCGATGAGGCCTCCGAGCGTGCCCCTGAGCCGCCAGCCCGCGTAGGTGGCCAGCTGCATCGCCTCGGGCCCCGGCAGGAGCATGCAGAAGCTGAGCGCGCCGAGAAACTTGCCGTCTTCCAGCCACGGGCGTTCCTCGACCAGCTCGCGGTGCATCAGCGCGATCTGCGCCGCCGGTCCGCCGAAGGAGAGCAGGCCGATGCGGCCGAAGACCTTGAAGAGATCGGAAAGGCTGGGGGGCGTGTTGGCGGTCATGGGGGCCTCTGGCTGCGGTCTTCGCGCCGGTTTGCAGAGATATGTGACGGTTTTGCAAAGTGTAACGGTTTATTTGGGAATTCCTCGGGGCAAGCGGGGGAGCCCCGGAGCGCCCCTGGCAGCTTCCGAACACCCGCCAGTCCGTCGCCAACCCTTGTCCCTCTTGGCGCCTTGGCCTATTGCCGGGGCAAACAGGAAAGGCCCCCATGTCCCAACCCACCTTCGTTCTCGTGCGCCCGCAGATGGGCGAGAATATCGGCGGCGCCGCGCGCGCGATGTGGAACTTCGGCCTCGACCGGATGCGTCTCGTGGCGCCCCGCGACGGCTGGCCGAACCAGAAGGCCGTGGCCATGGCCTCGGGCGCGGGGCGGCTGCTGGACAATGCAGGCCTCTTCGAGACCACCGCAGATGCGCTCCATGACAGCCACTTCGTGCTGGCCACCACGGCCCGGCCGCGCGGGTTGACCAAGCCGGTGCTGACCCCGGAACGCGCCATGCAGATCGCGGCGGAGAAGATCGCCGCCGGCGAAAAGGTCTCGGTGCTCTTCGGCCCGGAGCGCGCAGGCATGGAGAACGATGACATCGCGCGGGCCAACGCGATCATCTCGGTCCCGGTGAACCCGGAGTTCGCCTCCCTGAACCTTGCGCAATGCGTTCTGCTGACGGCCTATGAATGGCGCCGCCAGAGTGCCGAGATCACTCATGAGACGGTCGAGATGGCCGGCGCCGACTGGGCCACCAACGTCGAGATCGAAAAGCTCTCGGAGCACTACGAGGAGACGCTGGAGCAGGCCGGGTTCTTCTTCCCCGAGACCAAGGCCGCCAGCATGAAGCTGAGCCTGCGCAACCTCTGGTCGCGGATGCCGCTGACCCGGTCGGACGTGCAGGTGCTCCATGGGGTCCTGCGTCAGATGGTCCGCTGGAAGGAGCGCGGCTGAGCGCTAGACCCTGTCGTGCGACGCAAGTACCCTGCCGCGCAACCCGGACACGACGCCGGACAAGACCCGGAGAGCAAACAACACCCGCGCCCATGCCCTGACCGCGAGACCGGCCCCCGGGGGCCACAGCCCGACCCCGACCGCCGGCCCGACCCTCCGGGCCGATCCCGGGGCACGCGGCAGCGACGAGGGCCGGGACAGCACAACGAGGGGCGCCATGCGCCCACGAGACGGCCCCCGGCACGCCCCGCAAGGGTCCGGGTGGCAGGCCCCTGACGAGGTGACCCTTATGAGCCAGAAACGCAGCATATTCGAAGAGGTCGGGACCGACCGGAAACAGGAGGTCCAGACCGGCGCGATCGACCGGGGCCGCCGCAAGGGCGCGCGCGGCGCGATCCGGGTCTGGCTCGCGGTGCTCTTCGCCCTCGTGGTGGCGATGATCTGTGTCGGCGGCCTGACCCGCCTCACCGACAGCGGCCTGTCGATCACGGAGTGGAAGCCGCTGACCGGTGCGCTGCCCCCGATGAATGAGGCCGACTGGCAGGCGGAATTCGACCTCTACCAGCAGATCCCCCAGTTCCAGATCCAGAACCAGTGGATGGACCTGCAGGACTTCAAGCAGATTTACTGGTGGGAATGGTCGCACCGGCAGCTGGGCCGCGTGATCGGGCTGATCTGGGCCCTGGGCTTCTTCGGTTTCCTCGCCTTCCGCCAGATCCCGGCGGGATGGACCGGGCGGCTCTTCCTGATCGGCGCCCTTGGCGGCGTACAGGGCGCGATCGGCTGGTGGATGGTCTCCTCCGGCCTGACCGGCACCATGCTCTCGGTGGCCTCCTACCGGCTGGCGACCCACCTCGGCATCGCCTTCGTCATCCTCGGCTTCATCGCGTGGTACTTCTTCTGCCTCGGCCGGGACGACCGGGAGCTGATGCAGGCCCGCCGCGCGGGCGAGCGCAAGCTCTTCGGCATGTCGACCGGCTGGATGCACTTCGCCTTCCTGCAGATCCTCCTCGGCGCGCTGGTGGCGGGCATCGACGCGGGCCGGTCCTACACCGACTGGCCGACCATGGGCGGCCAATGGCTGCCGCCGGGCCCCTTCATGCTGGAGCCGCTGTGGCGCAACTTCCTCGAGAACCCGGCGCTGGTGCAGTTCATCCACCGCTGCTCGGGCTACCTGCTGGCGATCTTCTCGCTGGTCTGTTTCCTCAAGGGGCGCCGCTCGGCCCACACCACGACGCGGGTGGCCTTCACCATGGCCTTCGTGGCACTGGTGGTGCAGGTCATCCTCGGCATTCAGGCGGTGCTGACGGGCGCGCAGCTTCACGTGGCGATCACCCACCAACTGGTGGCCGTGGCGCTCTGGGTGCTGATCATCCGGGCGCGGTTCTACGCCCGCTATCCCGTCACCGCCAAGATCCGGGGAGCCTGATACCATGACAGCCCTGCAAGACCTGCTGGCCTTCCAGCGTGAGACCGAAGCCCTGGCCGCCATTGCCGGGCGCCTCGGCTGGGATCAGGAGACGGTGATGCCCCGCGGCGCCGCCGAACAGCGCGGCGAGGAGATCGGTGTGATCGAGGGCATCCTGCACGGCCGCCGTACCGATCTGCGGATCGGGGACTGGCTGGCCGCCTGCGAGGGCGCCGAGATGACCCCGGCGGAAGCAGCACAGCTGCGCCACATCCGCCGCAGTTTCGAGCGCACCAGCCGGGTGCCCGCGAAACTGGCGACCGAGCTGGCGCGGCTGACCTCCGTCGCGCAGGGCCACTGGGCCGAGGCGCGGGAGAGGGACGATTTCGCGGGCTTCGCGCCCGTTCTGGAAAAGATCGTCGCGCTGAAGCGCGAGGAGGGCGCGGCGCTGGCGGCCGGCGGCGATGTCTATGACGCGCTGCTCGACGACTACGAGCCCGGGATGACGGCGGCCGAACTGGAGGCGATCTTTGGCGAGATGCGGCCCCGGCTGGTGGCCCTGCGCGAGGCGGTGCTGGGCAAGCCGGAACCGAAGGGGCTGACCGGCACCTTCGAGGAGGGCGCGCAGATGGCCTTCTCGACCAAGCTCGCGCTGACCTTCGGCTATGACCTGAGCCGCGGGCGGATCGACAAGGCGGTGCATCCCTTCAGCTCCGGCTCCGGCGCGGATGTGCGGATCACCACGCGGACCAACCCGGCCGATCCCTTCAACTGCTTCTATTCCACGATCCACGAGGTCGGCCACGCCTGCTATGAACAGGGGATCGAGGCGGACTATGCGCTGACGCCGCTGGGGCAGGGCGTCTCGATGGGCGTGCACGAAAGCCAGAGCCGCATCTACGAGAACCAGCTGGGCCGCTCCCGCGCTTTCACGGGCTGGATGTACGAGGAGATGACCCGCGCCTTCGGCGACCTCGGCCTCGACGGGGCAGAGGGCTTCTATGCCGCGGTGAACCGGGTCCAGAAGGACTTCATCCGGACCGAGGCGGACGAGGTGCAGTACAACCTCCACATCATGCTGCGCTTCGATCTGGAGCGGGCGATGATCGCGGGCGACCTCGCCGTGGCGGACCTCGAGGAGGCGTGGAATGCGCGGTTCAAGGCGGACTTCGGCTATGACGTGCCGCGTGCCTCCCTGGGCTGCCTGCAGGATGTGCACTGGTCGGTGGGGCTGTTCGGCTACTTCCCGACCTACTCGCTCGGCAATGTCTATGCCGGCTGCCTGCACGAGGCGCTGCGCGCCGATCTGCCGGGGCTCGACGCCGATCTGGCCGCGGGGAATACCACCGCTGCGACGGGCTGGCTGCGGGACAAGGTACAACGACACGGCGGGCTGATGACCCCGCGCGAGGTGATCACGCAGGCCTGTGGCACGACCCCCACGGCGGGCCCGCTGCTGCGCTACGTGGAGGCGAAATTCGGCGGGATTTACGATCTCTGAGGCGCTTGCCACGAAATGCCATTTGCCCCGGTCGTGAAAACGGCCGGGGTTTTTTAGTCCCGTTTCGTGATTACTGTCCGTTTCCGTTTCCGTTTCCGGAGGCAATCGGCACTCATCTGGAAAAAAATTGGGTCGGCTGTTCCGGCCGACCCAGTTGGAAGGGATTGACGGGGTAGAAGCGTCAAACCACCATTTTCAGTCAGCCTCAGCAGGAACAAGAGAGAACCCTGCCGCCGAACAAGCCGATCGAGGCCAACCAAGGACACACGAAAGCGCCCTATCACAATGCACCGAACCCCGAGGGAGGGGCTGCCGATGCGAAGACCTGCGAAATTCAATAAAGAAAACCGGTCTGCAATCTATCCGCGTATGTTGCCGTGAGCGGGCGTTCTGCCCCTGGTACGGAAAGTTCCTTTACACTGAAAGGTCGATCCGAAAACTCTACTGCCTCAGTACACACGTGTGAGTAGAGCACATAACGAAATCAAAAGCAAAGGCGGTATTGCTGACATGAGCAGATATGTGCCGAAAGATTGTTTCTTTTCGGGTCACAATTGGGTGGTGCGATTGAATTCCTGCGCAACCCAATCGGCCACGTCCTGCAGCAGCGGGTCGCGGCGGCGGGTTTCGTGGAAGCAGAGATAGAGCGGCGACACGAGATCGGCCTGCTCCGGCTCGAACCGTTGCAGTTCCGGATCCGACATGGCGACGATATTGGGCAGCAGGCCGGGCAGGCGGCTGGTGCGCATCGCGCCCATGATCTCGTGCAGGGTTTCCACGCGAATGAGGGGATCGTGGCCCGCCATGACCTTGCGCGCGAACTGCATCGTCTCGGCCTGATCGTGGCTGCGGTTGAGCCCGATCCAGCCCATATCGCGCGGACTGTCCGGATAGGCGTAGACGTTGATGTGGAACTTGCCGATGTAACGCACCACCAGGCGGCCCTGTTCGGGACGCTGGGTGACGATGATCATGTCGTTCTCGCCAAGCGCCTCGGTCAGGGTCAGCGCGTTGAAGGTCATCCGCAGGCCGGGATGGCTTTCGAGGAAGGCGCGCAGGGCGGGGTAGAAGACATAGGCGCTGATCGTCGGCGGGCAGCCGACGGTGATGTTGCCACCCGTCGCCGGGGCGGCGGTGCTCTGCGTATGCAGATAGGAAACAATCTCGTTCTCAAACCCGGTGATCGTTTCGATCAGGTCCGAAATCGCCTCGTTCGCCACCCAGCCTTCGGGCGTCTTCACGAAGAGATCGAAGCCGAGCGATTCGGACAGGCGGCTGAGGCGGCGCGACACGGTGGCCGGGTTGGTTTCCAGCAGGCGCGCGGCAGCACTCATGCTGCCGGTCTTGTGGACCGCGACGAGGTATCTCAGATCATCCCAGTTCTTCATCGCAGTACCGCCGCCACATCTGCCGCCTGTCCCGTGGGATCAGGAGTCAGCTTCCGGTCCCTCGAGACCTTCATCCTCATCCGCCTGTTCGGCGATCCGTGCCACCGAGACGACCTCTTCGCCGGCACCGGTGTTGAACACCCGCACCCCGCCCGCGCTGCGCGACCGGAAGGAGATGCCGTCGACCGGGACCCGGATCGACTGGCCGCGCGAGGTGGCCAGCATGATCTGGTCGTCCATCTCCACCGGGAAGGCGGCGATGACGGGACCGGTGCGCATGCTCTTCTCCCAGGCGGTGACGCCCTGGCCGCCGCGCCCGCGCACGGGGTAATCGTGCGAGGAGCTGATGTGGCCCGCGCCGCCCACGGTGATCGTGAGGATCAGCGTCTCGGCGGCGGACATCTCGGCGTAGCGCTCCTGCGCCAGCGGCATGTCGGCGTTGCCTTCTTCTTCCTCCGTCGCCTCGGTATCGCCGGCCATGGCACGGCGCATCTTGAGGTAGGAGGCGCGCTCGTCGCTCTCGGCGGCGAAGTGGGGCAGGACGAACATCGAGGCGACCTCGTCGTTCTCGTTCAGCCTGACGCCGCGCACCCCGGTGGAGTTGCGCGAGTTGAAGACCCGCACATCATCGGCGCGGAAGCGGATCGCCCGGCCCGATTGCGTGAACAGCATCACGTCATCCTCGGGGCCGCAGATCCGCGCGTTGATCAGGCGCATGCCCTCGGCCTCGCCCTCGAACTTCATGGCGATCTTGCCGTTCCGCATCACGTTGGTGAAATCGGACAGCGCGTTGCGCCGCACGGTGCCTGCGGAGGTGGCAAAGACGATCTGAAGGTCGCCCCATTCCTCCTCGGCCCGGTCCACGGGCATGATCGCCGCGATGGAGACACCGGTGGGGATGGGCAGGATGTTGACGATCGCCTTGCCCTTGGAGGTCCGCCCGCCGACCGGCAGACGCCAGCACTTGAGCTTGTAGACCATGCCCTCGGTCGTGAAGAAGAGCAGCTGAGTATGGGTGTTGGCGACGAAAAGCGTGGTGACCGCGTCATCATCCTTCATCGCGCCACCCGAGAGGCCCTTGCCGCCGCGCTTCTGGCTGCGGAAGTCGGCCAGCGGGGTCCGCTTGATGTAGCCGCCGGCGGTGACGGTAACGACCATCTCCTCCTGCTCGATGAGGTCCTCGTCCTCCATGTCACCGGACCAGTCGACGATCTCGGTGCGGCGGGGGACGGCGAAGAGCTCCTTCACCTCGGTCAGCTCGTCGCGGATGATGCCCATGATCCGCTCGCGCGAGGCGAGGATCTCGAGGTATTCCCGGATCTTCTTGGCCAGTTCCTGCAGCTCGTCCGTGACTTCCTGCACGCCGATCTGGGTCAGGCGCTGCAGCCGCAGCTCGAGGATCGCACGCGCCTGCGCCTCGGAGAGGTTGTAGGTGCCGTCCTCGTTGATCGTATGGGTCGGATCGTCGATCAGGCGGATGTATTCCGCGATGCTGGAGGCGGGCCAGCGGCGCGTCATCAGCTTCTCGCGGGCCTCGGCCGCATCGGCGGAGGACCGGATCGTGGCCACGACCTCGTCAACGTTGGTGACCGCGACGGCCAGACCGCACAGGATGTGGGCACGTTCACGCGCCTTGCGCAGCTCGAAGGCGGTGCGGCGGGCCACCACTTCCTCGCGGAAGGTGATGAAGGCCGACAGGAAACCATAAAGCGTCAGCGTCTCGGGCTTGCCGCCATTCAGCGCCAGCATGTTGCAGCCGAAGGAGGTCTGCATCGGGGTGAAGCGGAAAAGCTGGTTCAGCACGACCTCGGGGGTCGCGTCCCGCTTCAGCTCGATCACCACGCGCACGCCCTGACGGTCGGATTCGTCCTGCACATGGGCGATGTTGTCGATCCGCTTGTCGCGGACGCATTCCGCGATCTTCTCGATCATCGCGGCCTTGTTCACCTGGTAGGGGATCTCGTCGATGATGATCGCGTAGCGGTCCTTGCGGAGCTCTTCCACGTGGGTCTTGGAGCGGATGATCACGCTGCCGCGGCCCTCGAGGTAGGCCTTGCGCGCACCGGAACGGCCCAGCATGACGCCGCCGGTGGGGAAGTCGGGGCCGGGCACGTATTGGTTCAGGTCGTTGCTGTCGAGGTCGGGGTTCTCGATCAGGGCCAGCGTCGCATCCACCACTTCGCCCAGGTTGTGGGGCGGGATGTTGGTGGCCATGCCGACGGCGATACCGCCGGCGCCGTTCACCAGCATGTTGGGGAAGCGCGCGGGCAGGACGGCCGGTTCCTTGTCCTTGCCGTCGTAGTTGTCGAGGAAGTCGACCGTGTCCTTGTCGATGTCGGCGAGCAGGAAGTTCGCCGCCTTTTCCATCCGGACCTCGGTGTAACGCATGGCCGCGGCCTTGTCGCCGTCCATGGAGCCGAAGTTGCCCTGACCGTCCAGCAGCGGCAGCGACATGGAGAAGTCCTGCGCCATCCGGACGAGCGCGTCATAGATCGCGCTGTCGCCGTGGGGGTGGTACTTACCCATCGTGTCGCCGACCGGGCGGGCCGACTTGCGATAGGACTTGTCGGCGGTATTCCCGGATTCCTGCATCGCGTAGAGGATGCGGCGGTGCACAGGTTTTAGGCCGTCACGAAGATCCGGAATCGCCCGGCTCACGATCACGCTCATCGCGTAGTCGAGGTAGGAATTGCGCATCTCGTCGGTGATCGACACCGTCGGTCCCGCGTAGGGGGTGCGCTCGTTTTCTTCCGGGTTCTCAGGGGGTTGGGGCGTGTCGCTCAACGGCTCTGCCTGTATTCTTTTAGGGTTCTAGATATAGCTGTCCGGTTTATAGCAGACCCGTCATATAGGGTGCAATGGTTGCTGGCGCCTGCCTTTGGCAGCCGGGCGCGCACAGTGATAACATACTGTTTTCGTTGACTGAAAATGAAGTCGTGGCAGGATTTTTCTTGTGGATATGTCACAGGAGGCGAAATGCAGGAAACCCCGACCGAACTTATGCTGCGCGGATACGGCCTGACGACGGCCGAATTCTTCTATCACATGCCCGACTATGCCCATGTGCTGAACATCTTCGTCTGGCAGGAGTATGACCTCGCCCCGGATCATCCGCGGCTCTTCAGGTTCATCGAGTTCTTGCAGAAGGAAATCGAAGGGCCGCTGCACTCGGTCCGCTTCACCCATCGCAAGGAAATCTCGCCCGGCCGCTGGCGCAACGTGGTGGGGGAATTCACGCTGCACTGAAATGCGAAAGGCCGCCCCGGAGGGCGGCCCGAACGCTGTCGCGGGTCTGCCGGTCAGGGCAGGATGCGCGAGTATTTCACGCCTTCCAGCGTCGCGCCGAAGCGCAGGCCGGCCTGGCCGAAGATCACCGCCACGATCGGCGCGATGGAGGTCGTCGTCTCGGCGCGCATCGCCTCGGCCTTGTCGGAGAAGACGTATTCCACGTCCGCGCCCGCGGCCCAGCCGGAGGACCGGCGGAAGCCCGAGAGCGCCTCCTGCGTCATGAAGAAGAGCACATGCGCATATTGCTGCGCGCCGATCTGCAGGCCGAAGTTCGCGGCGGTGGCGGAATAGTAGTCCACCGTGCTGCCGCCTACGCGCAGGGCGCCGCGGCCGTAGCCGCCGCCAATGCCGAAGCCGGCCTCGGTCATCAGCGGCATGACCAGCATGCCGGCGGATTTCGCGGCGAGGTTGCGGGTCTCGGGGTACTGGCTGAAGAGTTGCGCCAGCGTCGCGTCCACGCGGGCGTCGATCTTGGAGCCGCCCGGGCTGCCGATGCCGTTGTTGCACGCCGCCAGCAGCGGGATCGCCGCCAGTGCCGAGAGGGAAAAGGTGCGTCTGGAAAGATTGCTCATGGGAAACCGCCTGTCTCTTGCCCGTGATGGGGACTTTGCCCCGGAATGTCGCGTCAATGACGCTGCCGGTTTGCCCGGCTTCGAGGGCGAAGTATAGGGGGGCAGGCTGGTCCTGTCACCCTCGGCGGCCACGTCACCCGGCGCTCGGCGGAAATCGCCTCAGGCGGGGCCGGACGTGCGCACGGGAGGGGACGCGCGGCCCGCGATCCGGGCCGGGCGCGGTCGGCAATGCAGGCGGTCAGACGACGGCCGATTTGCCCTGCATCAGCTTGGCGAAGCGCGGCGCGAAATAGGTCAGCACCCCGTCGCAGCCCGCGCGCTTGAAGGCCATCAGGCTTTCCACCATGACCTTGTCGCCATCGAGCCAGCCATTGCGCACCGCGCCTTCGATCATCGCGTATTCGCCCGAGACCTGGTAGGCGAAGGTCGGCACGCCGAAGGTGTCCTTCACCCGGCGGCAGACGTCGAGGTAGGGCATGCCGGGCTTCACCATCACCATGTCCGCGCCCTCCTGCAGGTCGCGCGCCACGAGGCGCAGCGCCTCGTCGGTGTTGGCGGGGTTCATCTGGTAGGTCGCCTTGTCGCCCTTCAGAGCGCCGGTGGCGCCGGTGGCATCGCGGAACGGCCCGTAGAAGCCCGAGGCATACTTGGCCGAGTAGCTCAACAGCATCACGTTGGTGTGGCCGCCGGCCTCCAGCGCGCCGCGGATGCGGGCGATGCGGCTGTCCATCATGTCCGAGGGGCCGATGATGTCGGCGCCCGCCTCGGCCTGGCTGACCGCCTGTTTCACCAGCGCCTCGACCGTTTCGTCGTTCAGGATCTGTCCGTCCACGACAAAGCCGTCATGGCCGTCGATATTGTAGGGGTCGAGGGCGATGTCGGTCATCACCGCCATCTCGGGCACCACGGCCTTGATCGCGCGGGTCGCCCGGTTCGACAGGTTCTCGGGGTTCCATGCCTCGGCGCAATCCTTGGTGCGCTTCTCCATCGGGGTGTATGGGAAGATGCAGACCGCCGGAATGCCAAGGTCGAAGGCCTCGCTCGCCGCCTGCGCCACGCGATCCACCGAAAGCCGGCTGACCCCCGGCATCGAGGCTATCGGCTGTTCCACGTTCTCGCCCTCGCAGACAAAGACCGGCCAGATCAGGTCGCCGACGGCCAGGTGGTTTTCCTGCGCCAGGGCCCGGATCGCGCCGCTCTGGCGGGCACGACGGAACCGGGTTTGGGGGAAGGGGGCCTGAACCGGGAACATCAGCGGATCCTTTCTTGATCATACAGGAGTGAGGTGGCATGGAATGCGACGCGCCTCAAGGGTAGGAATTACCGAAAACGGGCGCTACTAAGGTGCGGCAGTCAAAAGGCCGAGAGGGCCCCCGGTGAACCTTCACGAAACGATATTCGAGCTCATCGACATGCGCTCCTTCTCGAACCTGTGGTTCTGGATCGCGCTGGCGGTGGTCTGGTCGACGGCAAGCCACTGGGTGCTGGGTGTGCCCTACGACATGGTCCTGCGGGCGCGGCGCGTCGGCGGTCAGGCGGAAGTCGACCTAGAGGACATGGTGCGGATCAACATCAACCGGATCCTCTACATCAACGAACTGTCCGGCACGGTGCTGATCTCCTTCGTCTGCTTCGTCCTGACGGTGCTGGCGCTTCTGGGCTTCGTCTACGGGGTGGAATTCGCGCAGGCGGTCTTCCTGCTGGCCTTCCCGATGTCCTTCGTCGGCCTCCTGAGCCTGCGCACCGCCTTCCGCATCCGGATGGAGGAGCCGCGCGGCCCCGATCTTCACAAGCGCCTCACCCGTCACCGGATCGGGGTGCAGGCGATTGGCGTGATGGCGATCTTCGTCACCGCGCTTTGGGGCATGTTCCAGAATTTCTCGATCGGTGTGCTGGGAGGCTGATCCCATGAACCAGCGGACGAACATCACCCTCGGCGGCGCGCCGGAAGGGTTCGACGCGGCGCTCGTGCTGGCCGAGGCCGCCCGCGCCGGTGGTCCCGTGATCCACGTGGCGCGCGACGACAAGCGCATGGCCAACATGGCCGATGCGCTCGCCTTCTTCGCGCCAGAGATGCCGGTGATCCGGTTCCCCGGCTGGGACTGCCTGCCCTATGACCGGGTCTCGCCCCATGCCGATATCTCCGCCGCGCGGATGGCCACGCTGGCGGGCCTTGTGCACGGGATGCCGCAGAGCTTCGTCCTGCTGACCACGCTGAACGCGGCCACCCAACGCATCCCCGCCCGGGATATCCTGCGCGAGGCGGCCTTCACCGCCCGTGTCGGGGGCCGGGTGGATGAAAAGGCGCTGCGCGATTTCCTCGTGCGGATGGGCTTCTCACAGAGCCATTCGGTGATGGAGCCCGGCGACTACGCCGTGCGCGGCGGCATCATCGACATCTATCCGCCGGGCGAGGGCGGGCCGGTGCGGCTCGACCTCTTCGGTGACATTCTGGACGGCGCCCGGCGCTTCGACGTCACAACGCAGCGCACCACCGAGAAGCTGGAGGTGGTCGAGCTGGCCCCCGTCTCCGAGGTGATCCTCGACGAGGCCGCGATCACGCGCTTCCGCCAGAACTACCGCATCGAGTTCGGCGCGGCGGGCACCGACGATCCGCTATACGAGGCGGTCAGCGCAGGCCGCAAACATCAGGGCATCGAACACTGGCTGCCCTTCTTCCACGAGCGGCTTGAGACCCTCTTCGACTACATGCCCGGCGCACCGGTCATGCTGGACGATCAGACCACGCCCGCGCGCCTCGCCCGGTGGGAGAGCGTGGCCGACCAATACGAGACCCGCCGCCATGCGCTGCAACAGCGCGGCAAGATGGACAGCGTCTACAAGCCGACGCCGCCGGGGCTGCTCTACCTCGACGATGCCGCGTGGGAAGAGGCCCTTGGCGCGCGCCGGGTGATCCAGACCTCGCCGCTGCCCCGGGCCTCCGGCCCCGGCGTGGTGGATGCAGGCGGGCGGATCGGGCGCAATTTCTCGCCCGAGCGTCAGCTGGAAAACGTGAGCCTTTTCAAAACGCTCGCGGATCATGTTCGTGCGAAACTGGATCAGGGGCCGGTGGTCATCGCCTCCTATTCGGAAGGCGCGCGGGAACGTCTGGAAGGGCTGATCGAGGACGAGGGCCTCGTCGGCGCCATCTCGATCCGTGACGCCAAGGGCATTGACCGCCACGGCCTTCACCTCGCCGTGCTGGCGCTGGAAAGCGGCTTCGAGGGCCCGTGGAAGATCAAGGGCAAGGACACCCGCCTGACCGTGATCTCGGAGCAGGATGTCCTCGGCGACCGCCTGATCCGCCAGCCCAAGAAGAAGCGCCGGGCCGAGAACTTCCTGACCGAGGCCAACAGCCTTTCACCCGGGGACCTCGTGGTCCACGTCGATCACGGCATCGGCCGCTACCTCGGGCTCGAGGTGATCACCGCGGTGGGCGCGCGGCACGAATGCCTCGCCATCGAATACGCCGAGCAGACCAAGCTCTACCTGCCGGTCGAGAACATCGAATTGCTGTCGAAATACGGCCACGAGGCCGGGATGCTCGACCGGCTGGGCGGTGGCGCATGGCAGGCCAAGAAGGCCAAGCTCAAGCAGCGCATTCGCGAGATGGCCGACAAGCTGATCCGCGTCGCGGCCGAGCGCGTGCTGCGCACCGCGCCCATCCTCGAGCCGCCGCATGGCGCGTGGGATGCCTTCCAGGCCCGCTTCCCCTACCAGGAAACCGACGATCAGCTGGGCGCCATCGGCGACGTGCTGACGGATCTCGGCTCGGGCCACCCGATGGACCGGCTGGTCTGCGGCGACGTGGGCTTCGGCAAGACCGAGGTCGCCCTGCGCGCGGCCTTCATCGCCGCCATGTCGGGCGTTCAGGTGGCGGTGATCGCCCCCACGACGCTGCTGGCGCGCCAGCATTATCAAGGCTTTGCCGAACGGTTCCGGGGCTTCCCGCTGCAGGTCGCGCCGCTCTCGCGCTTCGTCTCCTCCAAGGATGCCGCACTGACCCGTGACGGGATCTCCAAGGGCACCGTGGACATCGTTGTGGGCACCCACGCGCTGCTGTCCAAGCAGATCCGCTTCAAGAACCTCGGCCTGCTGATCGTCGATGAGGAGCAGCACTTCGGCGTCGCCCACAAGGAGCGGCTGAAGCAACTCCGCTCCGACATCCATGTGCTCACCCTGACCGCCACGCCGATCCCGCGCACGCTGCAACTGTCGCTCACCGGGGTGCGTGACCTCTCGATCATCGGCACGCCGCCGGTCGACCGGCTGGCGATCCGCACCTACGTCAGCGAGTTCGACGCCGTCACGATCCGCGAGGCGCTGCTGCGCGAACACTACCGCGGCGGACAGAGTTTCTACGTGGTGCCCCGCATCTCCGACCTGCCCGAGATCGAGGAGTTCCTGCGCGAACAGGTGCCCGAGGTCAGCTTCATCACCGCCCACGGCCAGATGGCGGCAGGCGAGTTGGACAAGCGGATGAACGCCTTCTACGACGGCAAGTATGACGTGCTGCTGGCCACGACGATCGTGGAAAGCGGCCTCGACATCCCGCGCGCCAACACGATGGTGGTGCACCGGGCCGACATGTTCGGCCTCGCCCAGCTCTACCAGATCCGGGGCCGTGTGGGCCGTGCCAAGACCCGCGCCTATGCCTATCTGACCACGAAACCGCGGGTGAAGCTGACAGCGGATGCCGAGAAGCGCCTGCGGGTGCTGGGCTCCCTCGACACGCTGGGGGCGGGCTTCACGCTGGCCTCGCAGGACCTCGACATCCGCGGCGCCGGCAACCTTCTGGGCGAGGAACAGTCGGGCCAGATGCGCGACGTGGGCTACGAACTCTACCAGCAGATGCTGGAGGAGGCGATTGCCAAGATCAAGGCGGGCGAGATGGAGGGGCTCCAGGACCTCGACGATCACTGGGCGCCGCAGATCAACCTGGGGGTTTCTCTCCTGATTCCAGAGGAATACGTGCCGGACCTCGACCTGCGGCTGGGGCTCTACCGCCGCCTGTCGGACCTCACCACCAAGGTCGAGCTGGAAGGTTTCGCCGCCGAACTCATCGACCGGTTCGGCAAGCTGCCGAAGGAGGTCAACACGCTGCTCCTCGTGGTGCGGATCAAGGCCATGTGCAAACGCGCGGGCATTGCCAAGCTCGACGGCGGGGAGAAGGGCGCGACGATCCAGTTCCACAACGACAAGTTCGCCTCTCCAGCGGGGCTGGTGGAGTTCATGCAGGCGCAGAACGGGCTGGCGAAGGTCAAGGACAACAAGATCGTCGTGCGCCGCGACTGGAAGAACGACGCCGACCGGATCAAGGGAGCATTCGCCATCGCGCGCGACCTCGCCGAGAAGGTCAAGGAAGCGAAGAAGGAAAAGGCCTGAGGGTCTCGGGCCTATTCCTTATGTCAGTTTTTTCTCAAAGAAATGCGTGGGGTAGGGGTCGTCGTTGAAGCGCTCGATCCGGGTCCAGCCGGTGTTTTCGTAAAGCGCGATCGCCGCCGGCATCTGTTCGTTGGTGTCCAGCCGCAGCGTGCCGATCCCGAGGCGCCGCGCCTCGCGCTCGGTCTCCTGCATCATCCGTTTCGACAGGCCCAGCCCCCGGGCGGAGGGCGCGATCCAGAGCCGTTTGACCTCCGCATAGCCCTGATCCGTGCCCTTCAGGGCCACGCAGCCGATGGGCAGCCCGTCGGAGAGCGCCAGCAGGAAGGCCCCCACGGGCGGGCGCATGGCGGGCGCCTGCGGATCGCAGGTCTTGGCCCGTTCGAACCCCTGTTTAAAGAGCCTGTTCACCTCGTCGAAATAGCGGTCGAGGCACCAGTTGGCATGGGGGCTTTCCGGGTCCGCCAGTTCGATGGTAATCCGGTCGCGGGTCAGGGCGGAGGCGATGAAGTCCATCGCTTCCAACAGCTTGTCCGGGTCCGGGTGGCGTGAGAGCAGGCTGTTGGCATTGGCGTTCGACAGCGCCTCGTACTCCGCGAATTCGGCGGAGCCCTTGCCGGTCAGCACGGCCACCCGGCGCCGCGCATCCTCTTCCGCCGTCTCGGTCGTGATCAGCCCTTCCTCTTCCAACCCGCGCAGGATGCGGGAGAGTTGCCCGCTGTCGAGCCCGAGGTAAAGCCGCAGGTCCGCCACGTCGCCCCGGCCATGGCCGATGGCATTGAGCACCCGCGCCACCCCCAGCGGGCGGCCGCGCCCGAGGAAGCTCTGATCCAACGCGCCGGTTTCAGTGGTCACGGCCCGGCTGAACCGCCGGACCCGGGAAATATCGGTGAGAGACATCTGTCTGACCTTTGTCAGGTAATTTCCGCTGACTTATGTCAGGTAGATGCCGCCGGTCAAGAGGGTATCTGACATCTGTCAGCTAATTCCGCATGTGGTTTCCCGAGGCGCGCAGGGCTTTCATCTTTCCAGAAATACTCACTCCCCGGCCTGTTGCGCGGCACAACAGCTCGGGCCCTTGATCTGACCGCTGGCCAGCATCGCCGACTGCGCACAGGCGCAGGAGGCCGCCACGCCGGCATCGGCACGGGCCAGGGCGAAGTCCAGCTTCTGCCGGATCAGACGCCGTTCCACGCTCTCCCCTTGCGCTTCAAGACAGTCGTGCAAGCCCTTGAGGGACCACACGTTATCCGGATGGATTGAGCCGCGGGGCAGGTCGCCTGCAAGGCCGAGGTCCGCGCGATAGACGGCCTCCGCCTCCGGCACGTGGCCCTGTTCGTAGAGCAGCGCGCCAAGGGCGTGGCGGGCGGGCTGCATCCAGCCCCAGGGCTCGTCATAGGGCAGCGTGTCGTCCAGCCGGACCGCCTCGCGCAGGTGGGCGAAGGCGGCGGTGTAGTCCCGCTGACGATAGAGGATCTCGCCGCGCAGCATCTCGCGCGCGATCTGCATCAGGTCGCTGACGAGGTTGTTGTGCAGACGACGCAGTGGCATCTGCTCCAGGGCTGCGAGGAATGCTGCTTCGCCCGCAAGCGCAGCCTCGACCTCGCCAAGGGCCGCATGGGCGAGCGCCTTGCCGTAGAGCAGCGTGACATGCAGCGTGGCGCGCAGGGCGGGATCGACGGGGGGCGCCATGGCGATCAGCTCGCGCCATTGGCCGAAGCGGATCAACACATGGGGTTCCATGGCGAGATAGGCCTCGAAATACTCGGCCATCGGCGGGCTTTCCATCAGCAGCAGTTCGGGCAAGAAGGTGGCCTCCATGCCGCGCAGCGCCTCCAGCGCGGGCTGCATCTGGCCGAGGAAGAGCGCGCCGTAGATGGCGAAGTGGTAGTCGTGCATCCGGTAGCCGGTGTAGTAGTTCATCCCGCCTTCACGGTCGAAATACCTCAGGTCGGCGGCGATGGCGCGCTGGTTCCAGAAGAGCGCATCCTGATAGGCGCCGCATTGCACGTCGATATGGGTGGGCATGTGGACGAGGTGGCCCGCATCCGGCACGAGATGGCGCAGCACATCGCCGGCCTTCAGCGCCTTCTCGGGGGTGGGCGACATCTCCATCAGGTGGACGTAGAGGTGCAGCAGGCCGGGGTGCGCCATGCCGCCGGGCTGGGCCATGCCCGTCTCCAGCACGGCCTGGCATTCCAGCGTATCGGCAAGTGGATTGGGCCGGCGTTCGGCCTGCAGCCACATGGCCCAGGGCGTGCGGTTCAGCAGCGCCTCGGCAAAGATCGTGCGCAGGTCCTTGTGATCGGGGTGGGCGGCGCTGACGCGGCGCATCGCATTTGCAAAGTCATCGACCCAAGGTTGCAAATCCTCGATCGGGTCGCGCTGCGGATAGCGGGCGGCGAGGGCGCGGATCAGGTCGGCCTCGGGCTGCGTGACGCCCTCCAGCCGGGAGAGGGCCTCCTGCGTGGCGTCAAAGGACACCGCGAGCGCCTTGGCACGGCTGACGGGATCGAGCTTGACCCAGGGCAGGTTGTAGTTCGGCCCGCTGGCATAGGCGACGCCCCACCACGCCATGGCGCAGGCGGGATCGGCCTCCAGCGCCTTGTGGAAACAGGCGACCGCCTCGACGTGGTTGTAGCCGTAGACCCAGTTCAGCCCCCGGTCGAACCACAGCTGCGCCAGCGGGCTGGCGGTGGTGACGGGCATCCCGTGCGGGCCGAGGTCATAGTAATCGTCCATGGGCGGCTGGCTCCTCTGCGTCTGCGGGGCCAGCCTAGCGCCCGGGGGATCAGCGGGCCAGTGTCGCCATGAAGGCGCGGACCTGCGGGGCGATCCAGTCGAAGAGGTCCGGGGCGCCATGGGCGATCTTCGCGCCGACGCGGGCCTCGAAAGTGGCGTAGTCGACGCTGTATTCGACCCAGCTGCCGCCGCCGCAGGCGAGGTTCTGGTTCGGCGGCTGGAACCGGTCGACCGACTTGGCGAAGCGGGCGTCGGGGGTCTCGTTGGCCTCGAATTCGCCCCAGAGCGCGCGCAGGGCACGGGCCTGTGCCTCGGGCAGCAGGCCGAAGAGACGGTCGGCGGCTGCGGCCTCCTCGGCCTCCTTCGCGGCGGCGTCGAAATCCCCGAAGATCGGCGCATCGCCCGCGTCGATCTCGATGATGTCGTGGATCAGCAGCATCTGCACCACCCGGGCGGGGTCGACCCCGGGACCTGCATGTTCCCCCAGCACGAGGGCATAGAGCGCGAGGTGCCAGGAATGTTCGGCCGAATTCTCGCGCCGGGAGCCGTCGCCAAGGGTGGTGGCGCGGTAGATGTTTTTCAGGCGGTCCATCTCGGCGAGGAAGCGGACCTGCCGGGCGATATCGCCGCTGGCGGTGCCCTCGGCCTCGAGGCAGGCGAAGAGGGCGGGCAGCGTCTGAGCGATCAGCCGGGCGCGGCCGGTGGAGAGGTTCTCGCGGCAGACGGCCTCGTGATCGGCGCGGCGCGGGCTGGCGGCCCAGGTCTGCAGGATCGGCACGGCGAAATCGACGCTCTTGGCGAGGCGGGCGTCGGGGCTGTCGCAGGCTTCGAACTCCTCCCAGAGGGCGCGGAAGGCGCGGCCCTGATCGGCGGGCAGCAGGGCGAAGAGACGCTCGGCGGCGGCGGCCTCGGCGGCGGCGAGGGCCACGGCGTCATGGGGCAGGTCGATGGGCTGGTCACCGGCGTCGATCTCGACGAGGTCGTGCAGCAGCAGCATTGCGATGATGCGCGACAGCCGGTCCGGCGCGAGGTCGCCGAGCCAGATCATCGCGGCAAGAGCGGCCTGCCACGAATGTTCGGCGGAATTCTCCTGCCGCGACTGGTCGGTCAGGGTCGAGGCGCGATCAACCGCCTTCAGGCGGTCGCTTTCCTGCAGGAAGGCCATCTGCGCGTCGAGCCGGGGGCGGAGGTCATCGGTCATCTGTCATGTCCCAGTATCGTGTCCCGGTATCTGCCGCCGCAATAGCCATTGCGCGCGCCGGGCGAAAGCCCGGATGCCGGGAAACGCGGGACAGGGGGCAGGAAATGGCCAGCGGGCAGGGGCATTGCAGCCCCGGCAGGGCTCAGCCCTCGGGCGGCTTCGGGGCCGGGCGGCGGGGAGGCTGGCCGGCAGGGGCCGCGGGCTTGGCGGCAGGTTTGGCTGCGGGCCGGGTGCCGGCGGGCGGCAGGCCCTTCTCGGCGAGCTTCTGGTTAAGCAGCGCGCGGGCGCGCCGCTCGGCGATCCGGATCCGGATCGCGGTCATGAAGGCCTCCTCGGTGGTGGTCGAGGAGGCGGCGAGGACCTTGGCGATCTCGCGGATCAGGTCGTGCTCGTCGCCCAGATGGGGGGCGGAGGCGAGCACGTCCCGCGCGAGCGCATCGGCAAGCTCCTCGGCGACGCTCATATCAACGGGTGGATTCGGTCAGGCGGCGCTTCACGTAGTCGCTCACCGTGCCGATCATCGTGTCCATGTGGGGTTCTTCGAAGAAGTGGCCCGCGCCCTCGATCTGCTCGTGGGTGACGGTGATGCCCTTCTGCTCCTGCAGCTTGCTGACCAGCGAGGTGGTGTCCGCGGGCGGCGCCACGCGGTCGGCGGTGCCGTTGATGATCAGCCCCGAGGAGGGGCAGGGCGCGAGGAACGAGAAATCGTACATGTTCGCGGGCGGTGCGACCGAGATGAAGCCGGTGATCTCGGGGCGGCGCATCAGCAACTGCATGCCGATCCAGGCCCCGAAGGAGAAGCCCGCAACCCAGCAATGCTTGGAGTTGTTGTTCATCGATTGCAGGTAGTCGAGGGCCGAGGCCGCATCCGACAGCTCGCCCACGCCCTGATCGTATTCGCCCTGGCTGCGTCCGACGCCGCGGAAATTGAAGCGCAGAACGGTGAAACCCATGTTATAGAAGGCGTAGTGAAGGTTGTAGACAACCTTGTTGTTCATCGTGCCCCCGAACTGAGGATGCGGGTGCAGCACGATGGCAATCGGGGCGTCCTTGTCCTTCTGGGGGTGGTAGCGGCCTTCGAGGCGGCCTTCGGGTCCGGGGAAGATGACCTCGGGCATGTGTGCCTTGTCTCCTGCGGCGGTCGGGCTTAATTCTTGACAGAATTGGTAGGCGACCTTAGAACGGTTCTAAATCAGTCGGTGGACCGACTGGCTGTCAAGCGAGATAAGGCTTGGGGGCCATGAGGTCAATTCATTCGCGTGTTCTGTCGGAGATCCGGTCATGAAACTCAGCACGAAGGGGCGCTATGCGATGGTTGCCCTTGCGGACATGGCGCTTCAGCCCAAGGAATGCCTCGTGACGCTGGCAGAGATCTCCAAGCGGCAGTCGATCTCGCTGCCCTATCTGGAGCAGCTCTTCGTCAAGCTGCGCCGGGCGGGGCTTGTCGTCTCGGTGCGCGGACCGGGCGGCGGCTATCGCCTGTCGCGTCCCGCGGCAGAGATTCGCGTGGTCGACGTGCTCTCGGCGGTGGATGAAACCGTCAGCGCCATGCACAAGGGGGCGGGCGCCAGCGGCGGTGCCTCGGGCAGCCGCGCCCAGTCGGTGACGAACCGCCTGTGGGAAGGGCTCTCGGCCCATGTCTATGTCTTCCTGCACCAGACCAGCCTCGGTGACGTGGTGAAGAACGGCCTCGCGCCGTGCCCGGCCGTGCCCACGCTCTTTGCCGTGGTGGACGAGGAAGACGGCTCGACGGCGGAAGAGGTCAGCGAGGCGTGAAGGACATGCGCGCATACCGGCCCCGGCCGTCTCTTAAAGATCTACGCAGCGTCCATCTTCGGGACGGCGCGGCAGAGGGGATGCGCTGATGGCCCCGCGTACCTATCTGGATTTCAACGCCACCACGCCCCTGCGCCCCGAGGCCCGCGCCGCGATGATCGCGGCGATGGACGTGGCCGGGAACCCCTCTTCGGTCCATGCCGAGGGGCGGGCGGCCAAGGCGCTGGTGGAGCGCGCCCGCGCGCAGGTCTCGGCCGCGCTCGGGGCGGACGGCGCGGACATCGTCTTCGTCTCCTCGGCGACCGAGGCCGCGGCGCTGGCGCTCGCGGGCCGGGAGCTGGTCGGGGCGGAGATCGAACACGACGCCGTGGGCGCCTGGATCGACCCGGTGCTTCCGGTCAGCCGCGACGGGATCGTCACGGTGGACGACCCTGCCGCGACCTGCCTGCAACTCGCCAACAGCGAGACGGGCGTGCTGCAGGACCTGCCGCAGGGGCTGGCCGTCACGGATATGACGCAGGCCTTCGGCAAGCTGCCCGTGGCCTTCAACTGGCTGGGCTGCGACATGGCCCTCGTCTCGGCGCACAAGCTGGGCGGGCCCAAGGGCATCGGGGCGCTGGTGCTGCGCCGGGGCCTCGACGTGACCGCGCAGCTGAAGGGCGGCGGTCAGGAGATGGGCCGCCGGGCCGGGACCGAGAACATCCTCGGCATCGCGGGCTTCGGGGCCGCCGCGGAGGCCGCCGCGAAGGACCTCGATGCCGGGGTCTGGAAAGACGTGGCCGCACGCCGCGACCGGCTGGAGGCGATGATCGCCGAGGCCGCGCCGCAGGTGATCGTGGCCGGGCAGGGCGCCAAGCGCCTGCCCAACACGTCATGCCTGATCGCGCCCGGCTGGAAGGGCGAGACGCAGGTGATGCAGATGGACCTTGCGGGCTTCGCCATCTCGGCGGGCTCGGCCTGTTCCAGCGGCAAGGTGCGCGCCAGCAAGGTGCTGCGCGCCTATGGATTTGACGAGGCCGAGGCCAGCTGCGCGATCCGCGTCAGCCTGGGCCCCGAAACGACAGACGATGACATCACGCGCTTTGCCGAGACATGGCTGGCGCGGCTTGAGAAACACCGCGCCCGCGCGGCGTGAGACGGAAGGAAGCGACATGACCGCACCCGATCAGAAAGAGCTGGAGGTTCGCGAGGGCGTCGACCGTGAAACGGTCGAGGCCGTCCAGACCATCGGCGAGGCCTACAAGTACGGCTGGGAAACCGAGATCGAGATGGAATACGCGCCGATGGGCCTCAACGAGGACATCGTGCGGCTGATCAGCGACAAGAACGGCGAGCCGGAGTGGATGACCGAGTGGCGGCTGGAGGCGTTCAAGCGCTGGCTGACCAAGGAAGAGCCCGATTGGGCGATGGTCGACTACCCCGAGATCGACTTCCAGAAGCAGTATTACTATGCCCGCCCCAAGAGCATGGAGACCAAGCCCAAGTCGCTGGACGAGGTTGATCCCAAGCTGCTGGAAACCTACGAGAAACTCGGTATCCCGCTGAAGGAGCAGATGATCCTCGCCGGTGTCGAGGGCGCGGGCGAGACCCCCGCCGAGGGCAAGGAAGAGCGCCGCGTGGCCGTGGATGCGGTCTTCGACTCCGTCTCGGTCGGCACGACCTTCCAGGCCGAGCTGAAGAAGGCGGGCGTCATCTTCTGCTCGATCTCCGAGGCGATCCGCGAGCACCCCGAACTGGTGAAGAAGTACCTCGGCTCGGTCGTGCCGGTGAACGACAACTTCTATGCCACGCTGAACTCGGCCGTCTTCTCGGATGGGTCCTTCGTCTACGTGCCGCCGGGCGTCCGCTGCCCGATGGAGCTGTCGACCTATTTCCGCATCAACGCGGAGAACACCGGCCAGTTCGAGCGCACGCTGATCATCGCGGACAAGGGCTCCTACGTGTCCTACCTCGAAGGCTGCACCGCACCGCAGCGCGACACCGCGCAGCTGCACGCCGCCGTGGTCGAGATCATCGTCGAGGAAGATGCGGAAGTTAAGTATTCCACCGTGCAGAACTGGTTCCCCGGGGACGAGAACGGCAAGGGCGGCATCTACAACTTCGTGACCAAGCGCGCCGATTGCCGCGGCGACCGCGCCAAGGTGATGTGGACGCAGGTCGAGACCGGCTCTGCCGTGACGTGGAAGTATCCGTCCTGCATCCTGCGCGGCGACGACAGCCAGGGCGAATTCTACTCGATCGCCATTGCCAACAACATGCAGCAGGCCGACACCGGCACCAAGATGATCCACCTTGGCAAGAACACCAAGAGCCGGATCGTCTCCAAGGGGATCTCGGCCGGCAAGGCACAGAACACCTATCGCGGTCAGGTTTCGATGCACAAGAAAGCCACCGACGCGCGGAACTACACCCAGTGTGACAGCCTGCTGATCGGCGACAAGTGCGGCGCCCACACGGTGCCCTACATCGAAGTGCGCAACAACTCGGCCCGGGTCGAGCACGAGGCGACCACCTCCAAGGTGGACGATGATCAGCTGTTCTACTGCCGTCAGCGCGGCATGGACGAGGAAGAGGCCGTCGCCCTCGTGGTCAACGGCTTCTGCCGTGACGTGCTTCAGGCCCTGCCGATGGAGTTCGCCATGGAAGCGCAGCAGCTGGTGGCGATCTCGCTCGAAGGCTCGGTGGGCTGATCATGTCGGGCCGCGCCACCTTCACCGCCGCCGTTGTGCTGGCCGCCCTCGGGACGGCGGGCCTGACGGTTGCGGGGGCCTCGGCCCTCGGGCTGTTCGAGGGCGAGGGGCTGCACATGGCCGTCGTCATCGGGCTGACCGGGGCTCTGGCCCTTGGGCTTGGCCGCGCCGTGACCGGAAAGGAACGCAGATGATCGTCTCTCTCGCGATGCAATCGCTTGGCGTCGGGATCGGCGTCTTCGTGGGCATCCTGATCGGCCTTGGCATGCGCAAGCGCAAGGGCAACGTCGAGGGGCTGGTGGCCGGCTCGGTCGTGCTGACGGCACTTGCGGCCGGTGTGCTGGCGATGATCGTCATGATGGCGATGAAGTACCTGTTCGGCTGAGGCCGGGCCGACGGAACGGCGGGAGAAAGCGATGATCGTCACCACCACCAACAGCGTCGAGGGACGCCGGATCACGGACTACAAGGGCGTGGTCGTCGGTGAGGCGATCATGGGCGCCAACGTGGTGCGCGATCTCTTCGCCTCGATCACCGACGTGATCGGGGGCCGGTCGGGTGCCTACGAGAGCAAGCTGCAGGACGCGCGCGACGTGGCCTTCGGCGAGCTTGAGGCGCGGGCGGCGACGCTGGGGGCGAATGCCATCGTCGGGGTCGATCTCGACTATGAGGTGGTGGGCCAGTCGATGCTGATGGTCTCGGTCTCCGGGACCGCCGTGGTGCTGGACTGAGGCGGAGCGCGCGTTGCCGGATACCGCCCCCTCGCTTCCGCGTCCCGAGCTGACGCTGCCCGCGGCCGAAGCCGCGGCGCTGCGGTCCGCCTACGGGGCGGCGCAGGGCATCCTCGAATACGGCTCGGGCGGGTCCACCGTCATGGCCGCCGAGATGCCGGGCAAGCAGGTGGTCGCGGTGGAAAGCGACCCCGACTGGGCCGCGATGATGCAGGCGTGGTTCGCCCAGAACCCGCCGGCGAGCGCGGTGGAGGTCCGTCACGCCGATATCGGCGGGACCGAGAACTGGGGCTATCCGCTGGACGACAGCGGCTGGCGCGGCTTCGCGGCCTACCCGCTGGGGGTCTGGGACGAACTGGCGTTCCACCCCGACGTGGTGCTGGTGGACGGGCGCTTCCGTCTCGGCTGCGCCATGGCGACGGCCTTCCGGATCAGCCGCCCCGTGGCGCTGCTGATCGACGACTACGGTGACCGGCCGGAATACCGCCCGGTCGAGGAATTTCTGGGGCAGCCGGTCATGACCGGCCGGCTGGCCCGGTTCGATATCACGCCGCAGCCGGTCCCGGCGGACCAACTGCTGCGGCTCATGGAATGGATGCAGACCCCGTGAGGGCTGCCTGCAAAGGATGAAAGATATGCTGGAAATCAAGAACCTGCACGTGAAGCTGGAAGAAGAGGACAAGCAGATCCTCAAGGGCGTGAACCTGACCGTCGAGGCGGGCAAGGTGCATGCGATCATGGGCCCCAACGGTTCGGGCAAGTCGACCCTGTCCTACGTCCTGTCGGGCCGCGACGGCTATGAAGTGACCGAGGGCTCGGCCACGCTAGAAGGCGAGGACCTGCTGGAGGCGGAACCCGAAGAGCGCGCCGCGGCGGGCCTCTTCCTCGCGTTCCAGTACCCGGTGGAAATCCCCGGTGTCGGCAACATGACCTTCCTGCGCACCGCGCTGAACGCACAGCGCAAGGCCCGCGGCGAGGACGAGATCAGCGCCACCGACTTCCTCAAGCTGGTGCGCGAGAAGGCCAAGACCCTGAAGATCGACGCCGAGATGCTGAAGCGCCCCGTGAACGTCGGTTTCTCGGGCGGTGAGAAGAAGCGCAACGAGATCCTTCAGATGGCCGTGCTCGAGCCGAAGATGTGCATCCTCGACGAGACCGACTCGGGCCTCGACGTGGACGCGATGAAACTGGTCTCCGACGGCGTGAACGCGCTGCGCGACGAAGGCCGCGGCTTCCTCGTGATCACCCACTACCAGCGTCTTCTGGACCACATCAAACCGGACGTCGTGCACATCATGGCGAACGGCCGCATCATCAAGACCGGCGGCCCCGAGCTGGCGCTGGAAGTCGAGAAGAACGGCTATGCCGACATCCTGGCGGAGGACGCCTGATGCAATCGCCCAAAGTTGCCCTGCGCGCGCGCAAGGACGAGGCGACCGAAGCCCGTCTTGCGACGCTGACCCTGCCCGAAACCGGCGGCTGGCTGGACGGCCTGCGCGCTGACGCGCTGAGCCGCGTCCGCGCCATGGCGCTGCCCGGCCCCCGGGACGAATACTGGAAGTGGACCCGCCCCGAGACGCTGATCTCGCCCGAGGTGACGCCCGCCGCGCTCTTCAAGGATGACGAGCCGCCGATGTTCGACGAGGTGGACCGCCTCAAGATCGTCTTCACCTCCGGCAAGTTCGACGCCGAGGCCTCGGACGACCTGAGCCTCGAAGGCCTGACCATCGAGCGTCTGGCCGAGGCCGGCGCGACCGATCTGCACTGGGCCCGCGACCTCTACGGCACGTTGGAAACCAACGGTCAGACCCCGGTGGAACGTCCGCTGGCGGCGCTGAACACGGCCTTTGCCACCGATGGCGTGCTGATCCGCGTCACCGGGAAGGTCTCCAAGCCCGTGAGCCTGATCTACCGCCGCGAGAGCGAAGCCTCCGAGGCGATCCTGCACCACGTCGTGAAAGTGGAGCAGGGCGGCGAGATGACCCTGCTGGAGAATGGCCCGGCGGCCGCGCGCTTCAACAAGGTGCTGGAGGTCGAGGTGGCCGACGAGGCCGCCTTCCACCACGTCCGGACCCAGGCCCGCGACCACGAGCGTCGCGCCGCGACCCATATCTTCGCGCGCCTCGGCCGCGAGAGCGTGTTCAAGAGCTTCACGGTCACCATGAACGGCGTGCTGACGCGCAACGACTGCGTGATCGAGCTGACCGGCGATGACGCGGTGGCCCACGTGGCCGGTGCGGCGCTTGGCGACGGCGATTTCCACCACGACGACACGGTCTTCGTGACCCATGACGCGGTGAACTGTGAAAGCCGCCAGGTCTTCAAGAAGGTGCTGCGCAACGGCGCCGTCGGGGTCTTCCAGGGCAAGATCCTCGTGAAGGAAGGCGCACAGAAGACCGATGGCTACCAGATCAGCCAGTCGCTTCTGCTGGACGACGACAGCCAGTTCCTCGCCAAGCCGGAGCTGGAGATCTACGCCGATGACGTGGCCTGTTCGCACGGCTCGACCTCCGGTGCGATCGACGAGACGGCGCTCTTCTACCTGCGCTCGCGCGGGGTGCCGACGGATCAGGCGACCAACCTGCTGACGCTGGCCTTCCTCGCCGAAGCCCTGCAGGAGATCGACAGCGAAGAGCTGTCGGGCCTGATCCTTGCCCGCCTCGAAGACTGGCTGGAGCGGCGTCGCGGCTGATGTCGATCCTGCGCGACATCGCGGCCACCTACCGGAGGCCGGGGGCGGTTCTGCGCCGCCACCTCCGGGCAGGGGAGCGCGAGGACAGGGCGCTCGCCACGCTGATGGCGGGCTGCCTGCTGATCTTCGTGGCGCAATGGCCGCGGCTGTCGCGGGAGGCCTTTCTCACCGGCGAGGAGCTGAGCCCGCTGCTCGGCTCCACGCTGATGGCCTGGGTCTTCCTTGCGCCGCTGCTGCTTTACGGCATCGCGGCACTGGCGCATGTTGTGGCGCGGATTGCGAGCGGACGCGGGACATTCTACACCGCGCGCATGGCGCTCTTCTGGTCGATCCTTGCGGCCGCGCCGGTGTTGCTGCTCCATGGCATGGTGGCAGGCTTCATCGGGCCCGGTCCGGCGCTCGACCTCGTGGGGCTGGCATGGCTGGCCATCTTCCTGTGGTTCTGGATCGCAGGCATGCGGGTGGCCGAATGGCCCCTCGCACCCGATGGGGCCGCGACCGGACAGGAGTGACGATGAGTTTCGACGAGATCAAGGCACTGGTGCTGATGTCTGTGGTGGAGCCGGGCAAGGCCGGTCGCCAGCTGCTGAGCCTGCGCCCGCCGAACAATGCCGTCTGGACGGCCATGGGCCTGCTGGCGGTGCTGAACGGCATCCTTTACGGGCTGCTCTTCGCGCCGGTCGACGTGCTGCCGCCGATGCTGCGCTCGCCCTTCGCCCTCGCGGCGCTGATCGGCTTTGCCATGGTCGGCATGACCGTGATCATGACGCAGGCCGGCCGCATGCTGGGCGGGACCGCGCGGCTGGCGGACATGGCGCTGGTCGTCGTCTGGCTGCAGGCGCTGCGGCTTGCGGCGCAATTGGCCGTCAGTGCGATCTCGCTGCTGATCCCGATGCTGGGCGGCCTGCTCGGCATGGCGGCGGGCTTCTGGGGGCTCTTCGTCCTCGGCGGGTTCCTCGCCGCCGCCCATGGCTTTACCGGCTGGGGCAAACCGGCCGCGCTGATGCTGATGACCGGCCTGCTGCTGGCCTTCCTGCTCTCCTTCGTGCTGGCGGCCTTCGGGGTCGCCCCCGCGACCGTTGAAGGGGCGCTTTGATGCCCTCGACCGCTGCCCCCGACTGCTGAAGGACCTCTCTGATGTATGACGTCAACGCCATCCGCGCCGACTTCCCGATCCTGTCGCGGGAGGTGAACGGCGTGCCGCTGACCTATCTGGACAACGGCGCCTCGGCCCAGAAACCGCAGGTGGTGATCGACGCGATCACGCAGGCCTATTCCATGGAATACGCCAACGTGCACCGCGGCCTGCACTACCTTTCCAACCTCGCGACCGAGAAGTACGAGGCCGTGCGCGGCAAGATCGCGCGCTTCCTCAACGCCGCCTCCGAGGACGAGATCGTCATGAACTCGGGCACCACCGAGGGGATCAACATGATCTCCTACGGCTGGGCCGCGCCGCGCCTGAAGGAGGGGGACGAGATCATCCTCTCCGTGATGGAGCACCACGCCAATATCGTGCCGTGGCATTTCCTGCGGGAACGCCAGGGCGTCGTGCTGAAGTGGATCGAACCCGAGGCCGACGGCTCCCTCGACCCGCAGAAGGTGCTGGAGGCCATCGGGCCCCGGACCAGGCTGATCGCCGTGACCCAGTGCTCCAACGTGCTCGGCACCATCGTCGACGTGAAGGCGATCTGCGCCGGGGCCCGCGCCGCCGGTGTGCCCGTCCTCGTGGACGGCTCGCAGGGCGCGGTGCACATGCCCGTCGACGTTCAGGACATCGGCTGCGATTTCTACGCCATCACCGGGCACAAGCTCTATGGCCCCTCCGGCTCCGGCGCGATCTACATCAAGGCCGAGCGGATGGAAGAGATGCGTCCCTTCCTCGGTGGCGGCGACATGATCAAGGAAGTCACCCGCGAGGGCATCTGCTATGCCGAGCCGCCGCTGAAGTTCGAGGCCGGCACGCCGGGCATCGTCCAGATGATCGGCCTCGGTGTGGCGCTGGACTACATGACAGGTGTCGGCATGGAGGCGATCGCGGCCCACGAGGCCGACCTCGCGGCCTATGCGACCGAGAAGTTCAACGGGCTGAACTGGATCAACATCCAGGGGCAGGCCCCGGGCAAGGCGGCGATCTTCTCGCTCACCCTCGACGGGGCCGCGCATCCCCATGATATCTCGACGATCCTCGACAAGAAGGGCGTCGCGGTCCGGGCCGGGCACCATTGCGCCGGGCCGCTGATGGAGCATCTGGGGGTCACCGCGACCTGCCGCGCCTCCTTCGGGTTGTACAACACCCGCGCCGAGGTCGACACGCTGATCGATGCGCTGGAACTGGCCCACGATCTCTTCGCCTGAGGCGCCGGCCGGGTCATTCCGGGGCCGCTGACCAAAAAACTTGCTGGCGGTCCCTGCCGCGCCGGGCCTGGTCTTCGCGTGAAGACCGGGCCCGAAGTCGTTTCAGTGTCTTGATTTTCACCGCATGGGGCAGGGGGCGCGGACGTCAAGAAACGGGCAGGGCGGCAGAAAACGTCACCGAATGATCCATTTGCGACCTTGAGCTGTTTTCATCTGGCCTAGGTCCTGTAGCATGCCCACAGGTTAACGACAGAAGGAGACAGGGATGCCCCTTGCGCAGAACGCCGACGAGATTTCCGATATTGCCTTTGGGTTCATGGGATCGAAGGCACTCTTCTCGGCCTTGCAATTCGGGGTGTTTACCCATCTCTCGGGCGGGGCAAAGACCGCCGCGGACCTCGCGAAGGCCGCCGGGATCGGCGAAGACGCCATGATGACGCTGCTGACCAGCCTCGCGGGCCTCGGCCTCGTGGCGGTGGAGGATGGCAAGTTCTCCAATGCGCCCGCCTCCGAGGCCTTCCTCGTGAAGGGCGCGAAATACGACTTCGGCCCCTATCTCGAACTGCAGGTCGGCAAGCAGATGTACCCGCTGCTCGACCAGATCGAGGACGCGCTGCAGGGCAAGCTGAAGGACGAGGACACCGGCTCCTACGCCGAGTGGTTCTCGGACCCGGAAGAGGCCAAGCTCTATTCCGAGAGCCAGCACGCGGGCTCGCTCGGGCCGGCACGGCAGTTGGCCAAGGCGCTGGACCTCTCGATGGCGGATTCGCTGCTGGATGTCGGCGGTGGCACCGGCGCCTTCGCGATCACGCTCTGCCAGAAGAACCCGCAGCTCAAGGCCACCGTGCTGGAGTTCCCCAACGTCGCCGCCCTCGGACGCCGCTACGTGGCTGAGGCAGGGCTTTCCGACCGGGTGATCTATGACGACGGCAACGCGCTCGAGACGGGCTTCCCGGGTGGGCAGGACGTGGTGCTCATGTCCTACCTCTTCTCCGGCGTGCCCGGCGAGGCCCACGAGGACCTGATCAAGCGCGCCTATGACGCGCTGAAACCGGGCGGGCGGCTGCTGATCCACGATTTCGTGGTGGATGCCGACCGGTCCGGGCCCAAGCTGGCGGCGCTCTGGCAGTTGCAGCACACCGCCTTCACCCCCGAGGCGCGGTCTCTCGACGCGGGCTGGCTGGAAGAGGCGCTGACCAAGGCGGGCTTCGAGGCTGCCTCCGTCGACACGATGATCCCCGAGATGACCATGTTGGCACAGGGCGTGAAACCTGCCTGATGCAGGTCCTGGCCCGGGCTGCACATCGCGGGATCGGGCCGGGGATGGAGCAGGAGGGAGACCGCGTCGCGCGGCCCTCCGACGGCGCCCGGCGTCACCGTCGCGAGGGGGCCCTCGCGGGGGCGAAAACTGTCCCGAAGGAAATCGACTTACCCCATTGCGCGGGTCCCGGTGATGGGGTAAGTCACCGCGACACGCACCCGTAGCTCAGCTGGATAGAGCGCTGCCCTCCGAAGGCAGAGGCCAGAGGTTCGAATCCTCTCGGGTGCGCCACTTCCCCGCATACTTCCTTGATATCGCTGCACGGCTTTCGTTTTGCGCCGCGCGTGGCCCCACGCCTGCAATCAGCGTGACCGACGGCAGGCTGGGGCGGCGGGGCGGTCAGGGCATCCGTGCCGCGATCCAGCGGGCGAACTCGTAATTCGGCCGTTCGAGGTGGCTGAGGGAGCCCGGCACGGCGAGGCGGCCCTGCATGCCTTTCCAGACCCGCTCGGTACAGCCGCGATCCTCGTCGTTGACGTGGTCCAGCAGCCCCTTGAGCGTCGCGAAATGGGCCTCGGCTTCCGGATCGGCGGCGAAGTCGGGGTGCAGCCCGCCACCGTAGACGATCTTCACCTTGCCGGGCTCCGCCCCGGGGGCGAGGCAGAGATACCAGAAATATCCCGGCGTCAGGGTGATCAGCAGCGAGGGATAGATCGCCATCAGCCAGGTGCGATAGCGGTCCTCGCCCTGAAGGGTCGTGTTGTCCTTGTGGGCGATGGAGAGGGCGATCGAATCGTCCTTGAGGATGTGGTGGTAGTTGAAGGCGGCCTTGCCCTCGGGGCAGGTCATCTTACGCAGGTCCACCGCGCCGCCGATGGTGCCGCCGTGGCACATGGGCAGGTGATAGCTCTCCATGAAATTCTCGGCGAGGATCTTCCAGTTGGTGTCCCAGAGGTGGTCCTCGCGGAAGGTCTCCACGTAGCGGCTCATGTCGAGGTAACCGACGAGGTCATCGACCTCTGCCAGTTGCTCGGCCGGGTCGGGCAGGTCGGGGTTCAGGGTGACCATGATCCAGCCCTGCCAGTTGACGCAGCGGATCGCGGGCAGCCCGTGGTCCGCCTTGCAGAAGCCCTTGTTCATGTCCATGGCCGGCGCGCCGCGGAGTGAGCCGTCGAGAGAATAGGTCCAGGCGTGGTAGGGGCAGGTGATGACGCGCACGTTGCCGCGCCCTTCCAGCAGCGTGGACATCCGGTGACGGCAGGTGTTGGACATGGCGCGCAGCGCGCCGTCCCGGTCGCGCAGGATCAGCACCGGGTCGCCCGCGATCTCCATCGTCAGGTAGTCGCCCGGGTCCTTCAGCGCATCCGCACGCCCGGCGCAGAGCCATGACCTGGCAAAGACATGCTCCTGCTCCAGCGCCATGAAGTCGGGCGAGGTATAGACCGAGACCGGCATGGCGCGGGCCTGATCGAAGGGCAGGGCGACATTGGCGCGCAGCTCGGCTGCGGGATCATGGATGTTCACGGGCGGCCTCCTTGCGGCAGATGCAGGTCCCTCGGGGGATGGAGGAGTGTCCGCCCGGCCTGAGGGATCTGGCAAGGGGGATGTTTCCCCTGCGGAAGGCCCGGGGCCGTTTTTCGCTGGCGAGTTTGTTGGTGTGCTAACAAACTGCGCAGGCCAAGGCCGCCGGGCCGGCTCCTTGGCGCGCGATGACCTGCTCCACTGGGCGGCACACCGCCCGGACCACTGCCCAGGCCAGTGATTGTCATGGGTCGTCTCAGCGGCCGCCTGGCGACCTGTCTCGGTGCTCGTCTTGTCGCCTGTAACGGCACTCTCAGCCCTGTTTCGGCCAGATCCGGGCGCCTTGGCGCGGAGGGGAGCGGTCTGCGCAGCCATTCGGCAACACAGGGCCCGCCTCGGCAGGGGTCGGGACCGGCGCCGTCGACATGGTTAATCACGCTGCGTAACCTGTGGCGGAGATGAAAGAGACGAACCGGAGCAGAGCCGCCGAAGGGGGCCCCTTGCCGAGACCCACGCATCTTTCAGAGGCCCTGGCCCGCAGCCGGCCCCTCGCGCTGGCGCTTGGGGCGCTCTTCGTGTTGCTGATCGCCGCGACCGCATGGCAACTGGGGCCGGCCCCGGCGGCGCGTCCCTCGGGCACGTTGCTGGATTTCGACGTCTTCCGCCTCGCCGGTCAGCTGGCATGGCGCGAAGAGATGCCGCAGGCCTACGACGGCGCCGCCTTCCGTCCGCTGCAGCAGGAGGCCTTCGGCAGGGATATCTTCCTGCCTTGGACCTATCCGCCACATTACAACCTGCTGGTGGCGCCGCTGGCGCTGCTGCCGGCCTGGGCGGGTTACGGGCTCTTCAGCACCGGTTCGCTGGTGCTTTTCCTCGTCCAGATCCGCAGGTTGGCGGGGGCACGGTTTCTCCTCGTCACGCTGATGCTGACGCCCGCGATCCTCGTCTGCCTCAAGACCGGGCAGAACGGGCTCTTCTTCGGCGGTCTCCTGGCGCTGTTCGTCAATCTGCGCGGGGCGCCCTCCGCGCGCCGTCGGCTCTGGGCCGGTCCGGTGCTGGCGCTGCTGGCGGCCAAGCCGCATTTCTTCCTCGGCCTCTTGGTCTACCTGCTCTGGCGGCGGGAGTGGCGGCTGCTGGGCCTTGCTGCGGTCACACTCGCGCTGATGCTGGGGCTGGCGACGCTGGCCTTCGGCCCGGCGATCTGGCCGGCCTTCCGCGAAGGGGCCGCGCAGTCCGGCAGCTTCATGGCGCTTGGCGTCTACCCGTTCTTCCGCATGGTCTCGGTCTTCGCGGGGCTGGCCTCGATGGCGGGGCCGGGGGACTGGGGCGCAGCAGGCGGGGGCACGGCGGATTGGGCACTGGCTCTGCATCTCGCGGTGGCACTTCTGCTGGTCGCAGGGCTCTTCTACAGCCGGGCGCGGGGGGCGGACCCGCGGGTGGGTCTGGCCCTCGCCCTTGGGGCAGGCTTCCTGATCTCGCCCTATGCCTATGACTACGACGTGCCGATCTTCGGCGTCACGCTGGCGCTGCTGCTGCCGCTCTGTGCCGGGCGGATCGGGGACGGGACGGCGCGGATGCTGATCCTGCTGGGCTGGCTGACCGCGCTGCCGAGCCTCGTGATGGCGCTGGTGCTGGCCGGGCAGGGCGGCAGCCTTGCGGGGGCCGGGGCGCTCTGGTCGCTCGGCTGGCTCGGGGTGACGGGAAGCCTGACGCTGGCGGTGCTTCGCACCGCGCCGTTGGAGGCCCTGCGATTGCAGCCGACGCAGGGCTGATCCCGCGTGCCGCGCATGGCAGACCGCGGCCCCGCAAGCGGGGCGTCTGCGCTTTGCCTTCGAAAGCGCCGGAATACCCCCCCGATCCGGTGAAAAGCGGCAAAGCTCTGCCCATTCGGATGGGGGCCGCTTGCCAAGTCGCGGGCGCGGCCCAACCTACCGGGCACGCATATCAATCCGCCCCAGGAGACCCCGATGCCACAGCCCTCGCAGGAGCCCTCGCAAGAGATCGAGAACCCCCAACGCCGTGCCCTCATGGCCTCTGCTCTCGGGGCGGGGGCGTTCTTCCTGCTTCCGGACGTGGCGCGGGCCACCGGCAACGTGGTCTCGCAGGGCATCCCCCTGGGCGAGGCACAGCCCTTCTCCTTCGACGCCCTGCGGGAGCTGGCGCGCAATCTTGCGCAGGGGGGCTATTTCCCGATGGCCAAGCCCGAGGCGACGATCCTCGACCGGATTGACTATGACGCCCACGGGCAGATCCGCTTCCGCAAGGACCGGGCGCTCTGGGCCGAACGGGCCGGCGACAACCCGGTGCATTTCTTCTACCCCGGGCGCTACTTCCAGGACCCGGTGCATATCTATGCCGTCGACGCGGGCATGGCGCGCGAGGTGCCCTTCTCGAACGATCTCTTCTCGATCCCCGACGACAGCCCGGCGCGCGAGCTCAGCCAGACCGAGGGCTTCGCGGGGTTCTCTGTGCAGGACCCCAAGGGCCGGTCGGACTGGATGGCCTTCCTGGGCGCCTCCTATTGGCGCACGGCGGGCTATTCCGGGCAGTTCGGCCTCTCGGTGCGGGGGCTGGCGCTCGACACCGCGATCCCCGACGGGCCCGAGGAATTCCCCCGCTTCACCCGGTTCTGGATCGAACAGCACGAGGACGGCGCCATCACCACCTCGGCCCTGCTGGAGAGCCCGCGCGCGACCGGCGCCTACCGCATCCGCTCGTGGCAGGACGCCGGGGTGGAGCAGGAGATCTCGGCCGATATCTTCCTGCGCGGAGACGTGGAGCGGCTGGGGCTGGCACCGCTGACCTCGATGTACTGGTTCGGCAAGCATGACCGCCACGTCGCCGCCGACTGGCGCCCCGAGGTGCACGACAGCGACGGGCTGGAGATCCACGCCGCCAACGGCGAGCGGATCTGGCGGCCCCTGAACAACCCGCCCCGGGTCATGGCCAACAGCTTCTCCACACCGCGTCCGCGCGGGTTCGGCCTGATGCAGCGCGAGCGGGATTTCGACGAGTACCAGGACGATGGCGTGTTCTACGACCGCCGCGCCTCGGCCTGGGTCGAGCCGATGGAAGATTGGGGCGAGGGCGCGGTCACGCTGATCGAACTGCCCACCGATGACGAGACCTTCGACAATATCGTGGCCTTCTGGCAGCCCTCGGGCCCGGCCGCCGCGGGCGGGGAATATCGCCTGAACTACCGGCTGAGCTGGAAGGAAGACTGTCCCGTGCCGCCGGTGAACGCGCGCTATCGCGCGGTGCGCCTCGGCAAGGGGGGCATTCCGGGCCAGCCACGGCCCAAGGACACGGTGAAGGTGGTCTGCGACTTCGACAACCACGGGATGGAGGGGCTGGGCCGCGGCCCCGAGACCACGGTCAACGTCACCGCCTCGCGCGGGCAGATCGGCGGAGAGGCGGCCTATCCGGTGGTGGGCGAGGACGCTTGGCGCGCGATCTTCGACGTGGACTTCTCGATGCTGGCGGCGGAGGACGACACGCCGATCGACCTGCGCGTCTACGTGGACCATGCGGGCGAGGCGATGACCGAGACGCTGATCCTGCAACTCTTCCCCAGCCAGCTGCGCGACCTGCTGGCGTCGAGCACCTGAGGGGCTCCGGGGCTTCCGGCCTCCGGGACGGACCCCGGCTCGCGTCTGCCGGGGTAGACCTGAGGGTGGCGTCTTACGCGCCTCCCTGTAAGTCCGTTTCCCGATCCTGCACCCCGTCACCGACCACCACCCGCGCGGAACAAGGCCGTGGGCCGCCGCGCATCGCAGGCAGGCCCCCACGCGGCGGCGATTTGGGTTGAGGCTGGGTGCTCGCTTTCGAGGGAGGGACGAGCTTGGCTGCCATAAAGTGGGAGCCAGAGAGGTTCGGATCGCCCCCGCGCACGCCGTCGATGCGCGGCTTCGTGGCAGACGGAGTAGGGGATGGCGGAGAGCGGGATGGCGGAGAAAGGGATGGCCGAAGCGGTACTTTTCTGGTCCGCATTGTGTTGCAAGTTGTGGGCCAAGCCATAGGCCGGCTCACGGCTCACGGCTCACGGCTCACGGCTCACGGCTCACGGCTCAGCCCACCGCGCAACTGCCCTTACGCGGCCTTGCCGTCTCCCAGCTCCTTGCGGGCGTCCTCCAGCAGTTGGATCGTCACGTCATAGCTCTTCAGCGACTTCGGGAAATGATCCCGCTGGTAGCGATAGAAGGCGATCCACTGGTCGATCTGGTCCAGCGGATAGGTGTTGCTCCAGCTGCCCAGGGTCAGGGTGAAGGTGCCGCCGGCGCGGTCGAGGGTGCAGAATCTGTCCGACATGGGGACGTGATGGCCCGGGGACGAGGCGATGGCAAGGGCCCGGCAGCACCAGAGCGCGCGGCCCGCTTCCGGCGCTTGTCCCGCGCCTCCTCCTGCAGCTCCGCGCCGTGGATTCCCAGGATCATCAGCCCGGGCCAGAGCAGGTAGGCCTCGATCTCGATGTTCTCCCCGAAAGAGAGCAGCAGCAGCGTCATGACGATCGCCAGCGGCAGCCGCCCCCGTGGCCCGCGGGCCGCATCCCAGAGCGCCAGCCCGGTCTGCCACAGGATCGGCACGGCCCAGGCCAGAAGCCCGACGAGCCCCTTCACGAAGAGCAGCGCCCACCAGGTGTGATGGGTGCCGATGGGCATGTATTCCACGATGTGCGGCCCGGGCTGGACGGTGCCATGGCCGAACCAGACCGCCTCGTTCTCCCAGCGTTCGCGGGCGATCCGCTGCAGGGTTTCGCGCACGCGGGTGCTGTCGGCGCGGGCACCCTTGAAGGCGCTCACCGCATCCTTGAGCGCCTGCAGCAGCGCGGTCCCCACCACCGCGAGCGAGGCCGTCGCCGCCGCCACCATCTGCCAGGCCCAGCCCTTGCAGACCAGCGGCAGCATCCGCGGCCCGAGGGTGCAGGCCACGAGGCCGATCAGCCCCATGCGGCTCTTTGACAGCAGGATCATCGCCACGCCCGCCGCGATGCCGATGCTGCGCCACCGGTGGTCCTTCTCCTCCAGCGCGAAACAGACCTGCACCACGCCGAGGAGCGCCGCGAAGGGCGACCATGGCGCGTAGAACTGCCACCGGGGGGTCCAGCTGGCCGGGTCCCAGGTGAAGAGGAAGACGCTGAAATACTCCGGCCCGGGGCCGCCGATGGCCTTCAGTGGCGAGGTGAAGATCCGCTCCGGCAGGCCGATCTGCGGCGCGATGAAGAGCAGCGGCAGCAAGGCCAGCGTCCAGAGCCCGACGATGCACTGCCCGCGCACCAGCACCTCGCGCCGGATCGGCAGCACGGCCCCGGCGAAGGGGAAGAGCGCCAGCAGGGCCCAGCCCTTGGCCCAGCCGATCGAGGACTTGATCGTCTGTTTCGCCCCGAGGCCCCAGTCGAGGTTTCCGACCCAGAGCGCCACCAGCATCACGGCCATGCCGCCGATCCACCCCCAGACCACCGGGGGCACGGGCCCCCGGGCGCGCAGCTCGGGCCGGATCGCGGGGCCGAGGTAGAGCACCAGCGCCGCAAGCCCTGCCAGCAGCCAGGCCAGCACCGGCCCCACCACATAGAGCGCGCCGAGGAAGTAGAACGGCCATGTCCAGCGCAGGGTCTTGTAGACCATCCGCTCGGCAAGGTTTGCGGGGGTGAGCGGGACGCGGAGCTTGGGACGACGTGGCATGGCGGGGTCCGGGATCAGGAGCGGGAGGAGACGGGGGAACGAGGCGGGCGCGGTGTTCTCAGCGGCGGGTGCGGAGCGAGGACGCGGTCGGGGCGAGGTGAGAGGCGAGCGACGAGGGGTGCGGAGCAAGGAAGCGCGCTTGGCGAGTTCCTCGGTGGGTGTTGAGCGAGGAGACGGGGAGGGCGCGACGAGAGGCGGGCGTGGATGAGGGCGAGGGCAGGGCCGCGATCCTGCGCGCGCCTGACCCCAATGCGCGCCGCCGCGCGCCCCGGGTCGCGGGTGCAGTTTGCAAAGCGGCACCGCGTGGTTTGCAAACTGCCCTCATTCCGCGGGCACCCCGGCGGGACCGGCCTCTTCCGCGGTGCCGCGTGGGCGGTCCTCGTCCCGGGGCGTCAGCAGCTTGTCGATCAGGGGGCGGCGCATCCAGCCAAGGAGGAAGCCAAGCGCCATGAAGAGGGTCGCCGCCACCCCCGCCGCCAGCGCCAGCTTGCGCCTTGGGCTGCTGGGGGTCTCGGGCAGGGAGGGGTTCTCGAGCACCTGCACCAGCGGATAGGAGGCGAAGAGATCGGCCTTGTTGGTCTGGGTGCGGGCCATGGCGGAGGCAAAGACCGCCTCGGCCACGGCGAAATCGCGCTGCAGGTCCTCCAGCCGGGCGGCGGGCTCGATCAGGGCCATCTGCCGGGCCCGAGCGGCTTCGAGCCGGGCAGAGGTCTTGCCCAGCTCCGCCTCGAGCCCAGCGCGCTCGGCCTCCAGCGTGACCAGATCGCTCAACAGCGGCGCCCGGTTGCCCACATGGGACATGTCGAGCGTCTTCAGCGCCGCGCGGGGCAGGCCGGTGATCTGCTCCGCCCGGGCCAGCGCGTCGGCCTCGGCCCTTGCATGGGCCGCGCGGGCGGCCTGCACCTCGGGGTGGTTGGTCCCGAAGGTGGCGTTCTTGCGCGACAGCAGCGCGGCCTGGTCCGACATCTCGCGGGCCAGCGCGCCATAGGCGGTGTCGGCGTGCAGCTTCAGCGCGGCAGCCGCGAGGCGCGGGCTGGTGTCGAGGGCCTGCGTCAGGGCGGCCACGGCCTCGCTGCGATCCGCCAGCGTGGTGGCCATGTCGCCCGCCCGCCGCGCGAGGTCATCGGTCTCGGCCACCAGGGCCTCGAACTGCGTGGCAGAGATCAGCCCGGTCTCCCGCTGAAGACGCGAGATCTCGTCGCGGGTGGCGAGGACGGACTGGCGGTAATCCCCGATGGCCTCCCCGGCGCCGCTCTCGCGCATCTGCAGCTCATCGGTGCGCAGGGCCTCGATCTCCTGGAAGAAGGCCGCCAGCAGCGCCTCGCCCCGGGCCTTGGCATCCTCGGGGGAGTTTCCGGTGATCGAGACATGGATCAGCCCGGTCTGGTCCACCAGCTCGATCCGGGGGCTGCCAAAGGCGCGCGGCTCCATCGCCAATGTGCGGGCGGCCGCGCTGACGATCCGTTCGGCGGCCAGCAGGCGCTTGTAGGTCTCCGTCGGGCTGACCGAGGAATGCGCATAGGGCGAGGAGGCAAAGGAGGAGGCCTGCCCGATCCGGTCGAGGTTCACCGAGGCCGAGGCGCCGGACCCCGGCAGGATCAGCGAGAGCCCGGAGGTGTACCGCAGCGGCGCCGTGGAGAGATAGGTCGAGATCGGCGTCCAGATGCAGACCGCCCCCACGGCGAAGAGCCCGAGGTAGCGCGGCAGCCGCCCCGCATCGGCCGGACGCCCGCCCCGCAGCAGCCGGGCGAAGGTGATCGTCCGCAGCGGGCTGCGGAACAGCACCGGCAGTGGCAGGCGCACAAGGCGGCGCAGCGCCCCGCGCAGGATGCGGAGGAGAAGAGACAGGCAGCGGGTCAGCAGTCGGGTCAACATTCGGGGCATGGGAGGTCTCCTTGGACCTCACCCATAGCGCGTCGCGGAACGGCCATGGGACACGCGGGCGGATCGCCTGCGGGGCCAGCGGGGGAGGGGGCCTACCCGGAGGGATAGGCGGGCCGGGCGCATCCCTCCGATTTGCGCCTTGCGTCGCGGAGGATGCGGGGCAGGCTCTCTCGGGAAGCGGGAAGCGGGAAGCGGGAAGCGGGAAGCGGGAAGCGGGAAGCGGGAAGCGGGAAGCGGGAAGCGGGAAGCGGGAAGCGGGAAGCGGGAAGCGGGAAGCGGGAAGCGGGAAGCGGGAAGCGGGAAGCGGGAAGCGGGAAGCGGGAAGCGGGCCGCCGCTGTCTGCTGAGGGGCATGGTCTCCCGGCGTGACTGGAGAGACGCGCACGGCACCGGTCCCGCGGCGCGAGGCGCTCAAGGCGACCGGCGTTGAGCCGAGACAGGGCTGGGCCGAGACAGGGCAGAGCGGAGACGGCAGAGAGCCGCGCCGCCCGGGATCGGTCCCCCGGTCAGTGTCGCTTCAGAACAGCCCCTGTTCCTTCGCGATCAGCGCGGCTTGCGTCCGGTTCGCGGCGCCGATCTTGCGGTAGAGCGTCTTCATGTGCAGCTTCACCGTCGGCTCACGGATGTCGAGGTCGCGGGCGATCTCCTTGTTGGACTTGCCCTGGGTCAGCCCTTCCAGCACCTGCATCTCCCGGTGGGACAGCATCTCGGCCAGCGGGTGGCTCTCGGCCTCCTCGGTAGCGCGCATGAAGTCGAGGGGGGCATATTGTTCTCCCATCGCCATGAAGCGGATCGCGTTGACCAGCGACTTGGCCGAGAGCGTCTTGGGCAGGAAGCCCGCGGCCCCGGCGGCGAGGGCCTGCTCGGCCACCTCGCGGCTGGCGGTGCCCGAAATGATCGCAACCCGGTGATCGCCCGGCAGCGCCATGACGCGTTCGAGCCCGTCGAGGCCGTTCATCCCCGGCATGGTGAAATCGAGCAGCACGAGATCGAAGGCATCCTCGGCGAGCAAGGCCACGGCCCCGGCAAGATCACCTGCGGTTGCGGTCTCGAGCCCGGCCTCGTTGCCGATGTAGAGCACCAGCGTATCGCGCAGCAGCTCGTGGTCGTCGGCGATCAGAATGCGCATCCCGTCTCCTCTTGCGGGGCCACTTGTGGGCGTCGCCGCACGGCCCGCCCCTGCCTCCCGGGCCCCTGCCTCTTGAGACTGTCCTACCATTGCTCGATTTTGAAATGTCATCTTTTTTCCTCTTCGGCGGCGCACCGCATCCGGGGCTCAAACAGGCCCATTAAGACATCATTAAGGTGTCAGAAAAAGGGCGCGGAGGGACGGGCTGTATACACCTTCGGATAGGAGGCACGGTCCCGACGGGCGGGCGGGCCCTGCGCTGGGCGAGCGGCTATCGCCTCCGGTGGGGCGGGCGATCCGGTCGGGCGCCGGGCCTCGCCGCCGGGGATGTTGAGCGGGGCGGGCGGGATCGGGCACCGAGGAGGCAGAGACACTGCACCCCCTTCACCCAACGGAGACCGCCATGACCTACGCCGCCCACCGACCCGCCGACTTCCACGCCGCCCGTCCCGCCGCCGCACTGCCCGCGCCGGGCGCGGGTCTCGACCGGGTCCGCCTTTTCGGGCTCGATGTCGTCTCGGCCACGACCCCCGCCGTGATCGAGCGGTTGCTGGTGCCGGGACGGCGCAGCCGGGTTGCCTTCCTCAACGCCCATTGCGCCAATATCCTGTCGCGGGATGACGATTATGCCGATGCGATGGCCGGGGCCGACATGGTTCTGCCGGACGGGATCGGCGTGGAACTGGCCGCGAAGATGACCGGCCAGCAGATCGCCGAGAACCTGAACGGCACCGATTTCACCCCCGCGCTGCTGCGCACGGCCGCGGCCCGGGGGATGAGCGTCTACCTGCTGGGCGCGCGTCCGGGCGTGGCGCAGGCGGCGGCGGACCGGCTCTGCCTCGCGATCCCCGGCCTGCGGGTCGTGGGGGTGCGCGACGGCTATGACGGGATGGCCGACGAGGCCGCCACCGTCGCCGCCGTGAATGCCGCGCGTCCCGATATCCTGCTGGTCGCCGCCGGGGTGCCGTTGCAGGACCTCTGGCTTGCCCGCAATGCCGCCCGGCTGGAGCCCCGCCTGACCCTGGGGGTGGGGGCGCTCTTCGACTTCCTCGCGGGGCGGGTGACGCGGGCCCCCGCGGCGGTGCGCAGGGCGCGGATGGAATGGGTCTGGCGGCTGGCGATGGAGCCGAAGCGGATGGCCCGGCGCTATCTCCTGGGCAATGGGGTCTTCCTCGCCCGCGCCGCGGTGCAGGCGCTTCGCCAGACCCCGGCGCAGGCGGTGGTAACCCGGGCGATGGACCTCTGCCTTGCGGGCGGGGCGCTTGTGCTGCTGGCGCCTGCCGGGCTTCTGGTGGCCGCGGCGATCCGGGCCGAAAGCCGCGGGCCGGTCTTCTTCCGCCAGACCCGGGTGGGCCGGGACGGGCGGACCTTCACCATGTTCAAGTTCCGCTCGATGCATGTCGACGCCGAGGCGCGCCGCGCGGCGCTGCTGGCGCAGTCGGACCGGGACGGGATCTGCTTCAAGGCGCGCAACGATCCGCGGGTGACGCGGGTGGGGCGCCTGCTGCGGCGATTCTCGATCGGCGAGATGCCGCAGATCCTCAACGTCCTGCGCGGCGAGATGTCGGTGGTGGGCCCGCGCCCCGCGCTGCCTTCCGAGGTTGCCGCCTATCCTGCGCGGGCGCTTGGCCGGCTGGCGGCGAAGCCGGGGCTGACCGGGGTCTGGCAGGTCTCGGGCCGGGCGGAGATCGGCTTTGACAAGATGATCGACATGGACCTGGCCTATGTCCGCGCCCGTGGGCCGCTTCTGAACCTGATCCTGATCGCGATGACCTTCCGCGCGATCCTCGGCGGGCGGGGGGCCTATTGAGCGCCGCAGACGCAGTGAAGAGCGGGCCGCCGCCCTGCGTGTTTCGGACCCTGAGCCGCTGTCCGGAGAGCACGAGCCCGGCCGTGGGGCCGGGCCGCGCCGTCCCGTGCCCCGGGGCGGCGTTGCTGCGTTGCCCCATGAGGCTGCTGCCTCCACCGCGGGCTGACGGGGCGGTTGTCCCGTCCCCCGGCCATCTCCACGCGTCTCGACCTCGACCAGCGCCACGGTGGAGGCCGCTGCCCCGTCGCGGGCTGAGGGCACGCGCCGCCGCTTCCTGCGGCCCCCTTCACGCACCTCGACCCGCCCCACGGTGGCGTAAGCAGAGCTGCCGCCAACGCACAACGCCCTTGATCCCGTCCCGCCTATCCGTTCGGATATATCCACTGCCCGGATGCTCTGGCGACCTGCGGCCCCAAGGATGGGATAACGGCTGCACACCACCGCTCACGCAAGGCATCCCCACGGAGGACATGACATGATCGCCCGGACCCTCACGCACATGGCCACGCTCGCCATCCTCGCCCTGCCGCAGACCCTTGCGGCCGAGACGCTGCCCGCCCCCACGGGCGAGGTGCTGCTGACCATCACCGGCGAGATCACGCAGACCAACGATGGGGATGCCGCCCTGTTCGACCGCGCCATGCTGGAGACGCTCGACCCGGTCACCTTCACCACCTCGACGATCTGGACCGAGGGCCCGCAGGAATTCACCGGCGTGCCGCTCAAGACGCTGATGGAGACCGTGGGCGCCGAGGCCGACAGCCTCGCCGCAACCGCCGTCAACGACTACGCCGTGAAGATCCCTGACAGCGACTGGATCGAGGGCGGCCCGATCGTGGCCTACCTGCAGAACGGTGCGCCCATGTCCCTGCGCGAGAAGGGGCCGCTCTGGGTGGTCTATCCCTTCGACGGCAACCCGGGGTTCCAGAACGAGGTGACCTATTCCCGCGCGATCTGGCAGCTCGACCGGATCGAGGTGGCTGACTGATCCCGCACTGCGCGATCCCGCGCAGGCTGAACCCTGAATGGCTGCCCCTGAATGGTTGATCCCGTGATCCCGCCGACGCCCGAAGAGGCCCTTGCCGCGCGCCGCCGCCGGTCGCGGGCGCGCGCCGGGCTGGCCTTGGGCACGCTGGTGATCTGCGTTGCCCTCGTCATGGGAATGGCGCTCTTCGTCCTGCGCGAGATCGAGGCGCTCAGCAGTGCGAACTCCGACAACCTCCAGTGGAGCCTGTCCCAGACCGACGTCGAATTCCTGCGCTTCCGCCTCGCGGTGGAACACGCCCAGATGGAGCCCGAGGCGCTGGATCAGGTCCGGCGCCGCTTCGATATCTTCTACAGCCGCGTCACCTCGCTGGAGCGCGGTGATGTCTACCGCGCCCTGCGCGCGGACCCGGCCTATGTCGCGCCCCGGCAGCGCATCGCGGGCTTCCTCGACGACACGGTGCCGCTGATTGACGGGCCCGATGCCGCGCTGCAGGCGGCCCTGCCGGGCCTCGCAGAACGCGCCACCACGATCTCCGGCGAGGTGCGGGCCCTGTCACTGGCCGGGCTCTCGGCCTATGCAGAGCTGTCGGACGCCCGGCGCGAAGGGGTCATGCGCACGCTGATCGCGCTTGCCGCCGTGCTGGGGTGTCTCTTTGCGGGCCTCGTGCTGATCGCATGGGTGCTCTGGCGTCTGTCCCGGATTGCCGAGTACCGCGCGCTGGAGTTGAGCCGCGCGGGCGAACGCACCCGCACCATCGTCGAAACCTCGCCCGAGGCCATCGTCGTCAGTGATGCCGCCGGCAATATCCGCGAATTCAACCCGCGCGCGCAGGCGATGTTCGGCTATTCCCGCGAGGCGGCCCGGCACCGCAATGCGATCAACCTGATCTTCCCCGGTGACGATGCCGCCCGGATGCGCACCGGGCTGCTGGCCTTCCTCGAAAGCGGCGGCGCGCCGGGCGAGGGGGCGAGCCACTTCGAAGCCACCGCTACCGATGCGGCGGGGCGCCGGTTCCCGGCGGAGCTCTCCATCGCGCGGGCCGAGGCCGGGCCGCTCTACATCATCTACGTCCGCGACATCTCGCGCCGGAAACAGGCGGAGGAGGGGCTGACCGACGCCCGTGACCGCGCCCTCGCCGGGGAGCGCGCCAAGGCCGAGTTCCTCGCCGTCATGAGCCACGAGATGCGCACGCCGCTCAACGGGATGCTGGGCACGATGCAACTGCTGCGCGATCACAGCCTGACCGAACGGCAGAGCGATCTGCTCGACCGGATGGACAGTTCGGGCCACCTGCTGCTGGGGCTGGTGAACGACGTGCTGGAGCTTTCCAAGTTCGAAGCCGGCAAGATGACCGCCGAGCGCAAGCCCTTCGACGTGGCCCGCCTGCTCGACGGGGTGATCGAGACGGCGGCGCCTCTGGCCTCCGCCGCGGGCAACAGCCTCGGCTGGTCCTGGGCGGGACCGGCGCGCGCGGTGGCCACGGGCGATGCCCGGCGCCTGCGGCAGGTGCTCCTCAACCTCGTGGGCAACGCGGTGAAGTTCACCCGCGGGGGCTCTGTCGACGTGGAGGTCGAGGTGCTGAAGGGGGGCGAGATGCTGGAAGTCCGCGTCATCGACAGCGGCATCGGCATCGCGCCTGAGAACATCGAGCGGATCTTCCACGACTTCGAGACGCTGGACAGCTCCTACGCCCGTCAGGCCGGCGGCACGGGCCTCGGCCTTGGCATCGCGCGGCGTTTGACCAAGCTCATGGGCGGCGAGATCGGGGTGGAAAGCGAACCGGGCGAAGGCTCGCTCTTCTGGTTGCGCATTCCCGTGGGGGCAGAGGCCACCCTGCCGGAGGCCGAGGCGGCAGAGCCCGCAGCCCCCGCCTTGCGGCCGCTGGACCTGCTGCTGGTGGAGGACAACGAGATCAACCGCTTCGTCGCGCGCCAGATGCTGGAGGCCGAGGGCCACGCCGTGACCGAGGCGGTGAACGGGCGTGCCGGCGTGGAATGGGCCGAGAGCCGCGCCTTTGACGCGATCCTCATGGATATCTCCATGCCGGTGATGGACGGGCCCGAGGCCGCGCGGCGCATCCGGGCCGGCAGCGGCGCCTCGGCCGAGCGCCCGATCATCGCGGTGACGGCCCATGCGCTGCCGGAGGAGATCGCCTCGTTCCGGGCCGCGGGCATCGACTATTGCATCGCCAAGCCCATCGACCGGGCGGAGCTGCTGCGCACGCTGGCCGCGGCGGTGGACGAGGGGGCGGTGCGCCCCACCGCGCCTGCCGCGCCCCGGGCGCAGGGCCTGCTGGACCGGGCGCAGATCGGCACGCTCTGGGACGGGCTGCCCGAGGCGCGGCGCGACGAGATGCTGGCCCGCGTGGTGGCCGAGATCGACACCACCATCGACGCCCTCGTCGTCACCGCGCCAGACGATCCGGCCCTGGCGGCCACGGTGCACCAATGCGCGGGCAATTGCGCGGCCTTCGGTCTGGGGGCACTGCGCGCGGCCCTCGCCGCGATCGAGACCCACGCGAAACAGGGCCAGCCGGTGCAGCAGGAGGCGCTGACGGCGCTTGGCCCCCTCTGGGCCGAGACCCGCGCCGAGCTGGAGCACTGGCGCGCGGCCGCCTGACGGACCTGTCGTCGAGGCGACCCCGGCCCGGACGAGGCATGAGCGGGGCATCGGGCCCCCGGTCGCCCGCGTGAGGCGGTGAGCTCTGATGCAGGTCCCGGGGCCGTCGGATCGGTCCCGTCAGGGCCCTGCACGGGTCCCCTCCGGGCCGTCCTGTCAGCCGTCCATCGCTTCCCGCTTGCACCTCGCCCGGCTTCCCCGTAAGCCGGGACCTTTCCGCAGAAGGGGGCATGGCATGGACCGTCTGGCAATCGATTTTGGCACCTCCAACTCGGCCGTGGCGCTGCCCTACAATGGCGGCATCTACCGCATCCCGATCGAGCGCGGCGGCGACACGCTGCCGACCGCGGTCTTCTTCCCCGCAAGCGGCGGGATGCGCATCGGCACCGCCGCCGCAGAGGCGCTGATCGCGGGCGAGGAGGGGCGCTACATGCGTGCGCTGAAAAGCGTGCTCGGCCTGCCGCTGCTGCATGAAAAGCGCCTGATCGGCGGGCAGCGGCGCACGCTGGCCGAGGTGATCACCGCCTTCCTCGCCGAACTGCGCACCCGCTCCGAGGCCGCCACCGGGCTGACCTTCCGCCGCGCGCTCTCGGGCCGTCCGGTGCATTTCCATTCCAACGATCCCGAGAAGGACGCGCAGGCGGAGGCCGACCTGAGGGCCTGCTACCTCGCCGCCGGGTTCGAGCAGGTCGACTTCCTGCCCGAACCCGAGGCCGCCGTGCTGGCCAGCCACGCCCTTGCGGGCGGCGCGCGGCTCGGCCTGATCGTCGACATCGGCGGCGGGACCTCGGACTTCACCGTCTTCCGCACCTCCGCCGACCAGCCCGAGATCATCGCCAGCCACGGTATCCGCCTCGGCGGCACGGATTTCGACCAGTCGGTCTCGCTCACCCATGCCATGCCGCTGCTCGGCCTCGGCTCGGAACTGCGGCGCGAGATGGGCAGCGGCCTGCTGCCTGTGCCCCGCGCGCCCTACGTCGACCTTGCCACATGGGCCAAGATCCCCTTCGTCTACACGCCCGAGACCCGGCGCCTGGCCAAGGACATGCTGCGCCTCGCGGTGGAGCCCGAGAAGATCGAGCGCTTCCGAGTTGTGGTGGAGGAGGAACTGGGCCACGGCCTCGCCTTCGCGGTGGAGAAGGGCAAGATCGCGGCCAACGGGCCCGGGGGCACGGGCGAGATCCGCATGGGCGAGATCGAGAAGGGCCTTGTCGCGCCGGTGACGGTGGCGGGGCTCGACGCCGCCATGGCGCCCCATGGCGCCGCCCTGAGCGAGGCGATGGTCGAGACGCTGGCCCGGGCGGGTGTACGCGCGGAGGAGGTGCAGGACATCATCCTTGTCGGTGGCTCCAGCCTCATGGGGTTCGTTGCGCGCGAGGCCCGCGCTCTGATGCCGGGCGCGGAGCTGCGCAGCGCCGAGGCCTTCACGGCGGTGGTGGACGGTCTGGCCCTCGCGGTCGGGCGGGGCTGAGGGGCGGGGGAGCCGCCCACGGCGGTCATGGGCTGTCCGATAGGGCGGCCTCCAACGGAATGAACCGCCCCGAGCGGCGCGGTCCGGTGTGGCCCGTTCCGATGCGGCCAGCCATGGGGTGCCCGTCCTGAACGCGCCCGTCCCGAGGCCCGCTTCTCAGGCGTCCCGCGCTGCACCCCCTGACACAAACGAAACTGGCGACGGGAACCCCGCCGCCAGCCTCTTTTATCTCACCCGCTCAGGGCAGCATCGCCACCGCGCCGATCACCCCCAGAACGCGGCCGATCTCGGTCACGTTGGTGATGCCGCTGTCATAGCAGGCGATGCTGTCGCCCGGCAGCAGGTAGGGGTCGTAGTCGTCCCGGTCGGCGCGGGCGCGCATCTGTTCGATGGGCCGCTCGATGACCACCGAGACATCCGTCACCGGGTTGCGCGAGAAGAGCGCGGCAGAGCGGGCGGCACTGGAGACCCGCGCCCCGCCGACGCAGTTCGCATCCACCACCGCCTGCATGTAGCGGGTGCCGTAGGGCACCTCGCGCACGGTCTGGCCGATGGCCGAGATCGCGTTGCCGGTGGCGGGCTGGGTCAGGTTCGACAGGAAGAGCGAGACGCCGGGCGGGCTGATCGGGCCGGGCACCACGAGGTCATCCTGGAAGCAGCCACGGGAGGGCACGTGGATCTCGTCCCCTGTGATCAGCATGATGTCCTCGAACATCTCGCCCCGGATCGCACCGCGCAGGTCGAGCGTGTAGTTCCGCCCCGCGCGGGTCAGCTTCACCGCCGAGAGATCCGCATCGGGCCGGATGCCGCCCGCGTTGCGCAGCGCGACCGAGAGGTTGCGCTGTTCCGTCGAGGCCCCGAAGGCGGCCTGCCGCCGGCTGTCCACCTGGTCGCCCGAGACGCCGCCGATATCGATCGGATGGGGCTCGAATACCGCGCCGGAGACCGCGACGCGGGCCGGTGCGAAGTCGAGGATCAGGAGCGAGGTCACTGGCTCGCTCCCGTAGTGCCCGCCCGCGACGAGGGCGCGGCGGATGTCGTTGGCGACGGCCTCGGGGCGGCGACCGGCAGCGGCGATGGGGGACAGGAAGGGCAGCTTCAGCGTGCCATCGCGCGAGACGACGTAATCGCCCGAGAAGGTCTCGTCCTGCGGCAGGCGGAAGTCGACGAGATCCCCGCGCGAGAGCAACTCGCCGCGCAGCGCATAGGCGTCGCCGTCCAGTTTGCCGCCGCCGGTGTACGCGGCCCCGCCGATGGGCGGGCGGCACTTGGCGGCGTTCATGTCCGGCGCGCGCAGGAAGCTCACGGCATTCCGGCTGACTTCGAACTCCCGGTACTGGGCCTGGTAGCCGTCGCCCTGTGCGACGGGTTCCATGTTGCGCGCCTGGGGCGGTGCGGCGCAGGCGGCCAGCGCGCCGAGCGCGATCAGGGCGAGACCCTTCACGGGGGCCTTTCCGATGGTCTTGCGGGGCATGGCTGCCTCCTCTGATGGGCGTGAATATCTGTGCCCTGGATACCGCGCGGCGCCCTCCGCCGTCCAACGCGCGGGCGGATCGCACCGCCTATCCAAGGGGATAGGGCGCTGACCTTTGGGGCGTGCCGGCTCGCCGCCCGCGCGGAAGCGGGACGGGCGGGGCGCTGTTAGACCTGTCTCAGCGCCCATCCCCACACCCCCCACACGGTGGGCGCCGCAAAGGAGCCGACTGCCATGATCACCGACCGCTGCACGGGACATTTCGCCCGTCACCTTCTCGCCTACTGCCTGTCCGAAGTGGCAGCCAAGGCGTCGCGGCTGCTGGTGGTCGTGGCAGTCGCCCGAACGCTGGACGCGGGCGCCATCGGGATCGCCGCCGCCGCCATGGCCGCCGCCGATATCCTCAAGGCCCTGACCGAGACCGGGGTGAACCAGCGCATCATCGCCGCCCCTCGGGGCGAACTGGAGGCCACCTGCCGCACCGCGCGGCGGATCTTCGACGGCTGGTGCCTCGGGCTTTTCGGGCTTCAGATGGTCCTCGGCGCCGCGCTCTGGCTGGCCGGGGGCGAGGCGCTGCTCTTTGCCCTGATCGCGATCCTCGCGGGGGAATACCTCTTCATGCCGCGCGGGCTGGTGCAATGTGCGCTCGCCATGCGGGCGGGCAAGATGCGCCAGACCGCGGCCATCGCCGCCGGTCAGGTGGTGGGGGCGAATATCGCCACCGCCGTGCTGGTGCTGGTGCTGCCCGGGCCGCTGGCGCTGGTGCTGCCGCGGCTGCTGGCCGCGCCGATCTGGCTGATCGCCATGCGCCGCCTCCACCCCTGGCGCCCGGACCGCAGTGTCGCGCCCGCGCCGCTGGCGCCCTTCGCCCGCTACGGCTGGGCCGTGCTGGGGGTCGAACTGGTCAAGGCGCTGCGGCTGCAGGCGGACAAGCTGGTCGTCGGCCTGCTCATGGGCCCCGAGGTTCTGGGGCTCTACTTCATGGCCTTCAACGCGGGCCTCGGCCTTGCGAATTCCTTCTCCCAGGCGCTCTCCGTCGCGCTCTTCCCCTCGCTCTGCGCCGCCGCGGACCGCGGGCTGGAGCTGCGCCGCGCCCTGATGCTCTCGGTCGGGATCATCGCCCCGGTGGTCGTGCTGCAGGCCTTTGCCGCGCCGCTCTACGTGCCCGTGCTCTTCGGGGATCAGTGGGCCGGGCTGGCCAAGGTGGTCTCGATCCTCTGCCTTGCGGCGATCCCGGGCGTGATCTGGTCCGCCGTGGCGCAATACCTGCGCGCCGAGGGCCGCCCGCAGCGCGAATTCACCGTCACGCTGGCGATGACCGCCGCGCTGATCGCCAACACCGCCCTCATGGCGCCGCACGGCCTGACCGCGCTCGCCTGGGGCTACCTCGCCGTCGCCGTTGTCACCCAGGCCGCAAGTGCGCTGCCCGTGCTGTTGGCGACCCTGCATTCCCCGCTGATCCGGAGGGCCTGACATGCCGTATTTCTCGATCCTCATCCCCTGCCTGAACGCCGCCGCCACCCTTGGCGAGACGCTCGACAGCCTGCTGGCCCAGACCGACGCCGACTGGGAGGCGCTGATCGTCGATGACGGCTCTTCCGATGGCAGCTGGTCGCTGGCGCTTGCCTATGCCCGCCGTGACACCCGCATCCGGGTGATGCGCAATCCGGGGCAGGGGCCCAGCACCGCCCGCAACCTCGCCATGTCGCTGGCTGGCGGCGAGGTGGTGGCCTTCTGCGATGCCGACGACCTCTGGGACCGGGCCAAGCTGGCCTGCATGCGCGCGATCTTTGCCGACCGTCACGTGGACGCGGCCTATGCGCAGATCGCCTTCTTCGACGCGCGCGGCTCGCGCACGCTCTCGACCGTGCCGAGGGGCGCGCTGACCGTACCGCAGCTCATGGGGGAAAACCCGGTCTGCACCATGTCCAACCTCTGCGTCCGCACCCGCGTGCTGACGGCCACGGGTGGCTTCGACCCGGCCATGGTGCACAACGAGGACCTTGAATGGCTGATCCGCCTTGTGGGCCTCGGCCACCGGGTGATCGGGCTGGACCGGCTGCTGGTGCATTACCGGACCTCGCCCACCGGCCTCTCCGCCGATCTGGAGAAGATGCGGCTGGGGCGCGAGGCAGCACTGGCCACGGCGGCGCAGCTCGGCTTTCGCCCCGATGCGCGGGCCGAGGCGATCCACCTGCGCTACCTCGCCCGCCGGGCGTTGCGCACCGATGCCCCCGCACGTGAGGCACTGCGGCTGGCGCTGCGCGGTGCCTGCCTCAGCCCGCTGGGGTTCTTTTCCGACCTCAGGCGCGGCGGGCTGACCTTCGCCTGTGCCGCCGCCGCCCCCCTGATGCCGCGGACCCTGCGCCGGGCGCTCTTTTCCCACTGAACTACTCACCCACCGAGAGGAGGCTTTCCGATGTCCAACCGCACCCCCAGGGCCACGATCGTGGTGCCCGCCTACAACGTCGCCGAAACCATCGGTGAGACGCTTCAGAGCCTGCTGGCGCAGACCTTCACGGATTTCGAGATCGTGGTGGTCGACGATGGCTCCCACGACCGGACGCTGGCCGTGGTCCGCGCCATGGGCGATCCCCGCATCCGGGTGATCCAGCAGCCGAACCGGGGCCTTGCCGGGGCGCGCAACACCGGGATCAATGCCGCACGGGGGGCCTATATCGGTTTCTGCGACAGCGATGACCTCTGGCGCTCGACCAAGCTGGCCGCCCATGTGGCGCACCTGGAGGCCAACCCGCAGGTCGGCCTCAGCTACTCCGGCTCGGAACTGATCGACGCCGCCAGCCGCCCGATGGGCCTTGCGCAGCGCCCGCGCCTGCGCGGCGTGACGGCGGCCCATGTGTTCCGGCGCAACCCCGTGGGCAACGGCTCGGCCGCTGTCCTGCGGCGCGCGGCGCTCGATGCCATCGCCTTCCGTCCCGCCTACGAGGAGAGCCGCGACTGGTGGTTCGACGAACGCTTCCGCCAGTCCGAGGATATCGAGTGCTGGATGCGCCTGATGTTGACCACCGACTGGGAGGTGGAGGGCGTGCCGGGCCTGCTGACCCGCTACCGGGTCGTGCCGGGCGGGCTCTCCGCCGGGATCGCGCGGCAGTACCAGACGTGGGAGGCCGTGGTGGCCAAGCTGTCGCGCCTCGCGCCCGGTTTCGTGGCCGCCCATGCCCCCGCCGCCCGGGCCTTCCAGCACCGCTACCTCGCCCGTCGGGCGATCAGCTCCGGCGACGGGGCCGAGGCGCTGCGCCGCAGCCGGGCCGCATGGGCCGCCAGCCCGCGCGCCCTGCTGCGCGAGCCGGTGAAGACCGCCACCACCACGCTGGCCGCCGGGGTGCTTGCTGCCCTCGGCCCCAACGCCATCGCCCGTCTGGCCCGCGTCGCCGGCCGCCGCGCCACCTGATCTGCCCGTCGGAGGACACCCCATGATCCGCATTGCCCATCTCGTTGACGACACCACCGCCGGCGGCGTGACCCGCTACCTCGATTTCCTGCGGCAGGACCCGAAGATGGCCCGCATCGCCGACCATCAGGTCTGCGTCGTGCCGCGCCATGCGCCTGCGCGCGCCGGGATCGACGCCGACATGATCGTCTCGCATCTGGCGATCACATGGCGCGGGCTGCCGGGGCTGATGGCCCTGCGGGCGCGTCACTCCGGCCTGCCGCTGGTCCATGTGGAGCACAGCTATTCCGAGGGCTTCACCGCCGCCAATGTCACCCATCGGACCCGCTTCCACCACCTGCTGCGCTGCGCCTATGCGCTCTTCGACCGGGTCGTGGCGGTGAGCGCGGCGCAGGCCGGCTGGATGGAGCGGCGCGGGCTGGTGCGGGCGCAGGCGCTCGACGTGATCCCGCCCTGTGTCGACCTTGCCCCCTGTACCGCGCTGGAGGCCCCGCGTGGCCCGGTGCGGGTGCTGGGCGCCGTGGGGCGGTTCGAGGCCCAGAAGGGCTTCGACGTGCTGATCCGGGCGTTCCGGTCGCTGCCCGACCCCTTCCTGCGGCTGGCGCTCTTCGGCGAGGGTGCGGCGCGGGCGGAACTGGAGACGCTCGCCGCGGGCGATCCGCGCATCCTCTTCCCCGGCTTCACCGCCCGCCCCGAGGAGGCCTATGCCGCCTGCGACGCCATCGCCATGCCCTCGCGGTGGGAGCCCTATGGCCTCGTCGCGCTGGAGGCCAATGCCGCCGGTCGCCCCGTGCTGATGTCCCGCGTGGACGGGCTGAAGGACCAGGTGGCGCGCGGCAATATCCCCGTGACGGAGTTGAGCGAGGAGGCCTGGACCGATGCCATCGCCCGGCTGACGGAAGCGGAACGCTCCGAGATCGACCGCAGCCTTGCCACCGCGCGGCCCACCCGTGACGGCTGGGCGCGGCTGGTGGAGGACCTGCTGGGCGAGAACGAGGGCGAGAGGCTGGCGCAGACCGCCTGAGGGCGAGCCATCGGGGCAGCGCGGTCGGGCACGACGTCCGTCGATGCCGGGCCGGGCATGGGACACGGCCCGGCTGACCCCCGGGACAGGTCCGGGCAGGGGGCGCGGCCCTGCGTAGCCTTGCGCGGGACCCGGTGCAGTGCGTGACTGCGGTGGCGAGGCGCGGCGGAACGCTCCCCGCCCCGCCAGCCCCTCAGAGGTCGAAGATCCGCCCCCGGTTCAGGATGCCGTTCGGGTCCAGCGCCCGTTTCAGCCGCCGCATCACCCCGATCTCGCCGTCGCTGCGGGCGAGGGGAAGCCACGGCTTCTTGTCCACGCCGATCCCGTGTTCGGCCGAGATCGCGCCGCCATGATCCGCCACCACGTGATAGAGCCGGTCCAGCGCCGCCTCCTTCCGCGTGGTGGTGAAGACGTAGTGCAGGTTGCCGTCGCCGATGTGGCCGAACATGTAGAAGTTCGCCCCCGGATCGACCTCCCGCACCGCCTTTTGGCTGGCCACGGCAAAGTCGGCCATCCGCGTCAGCGGGACCGAGATGTCGCCGCTCGCCGTATTGTCGAGGTGACGCACGAATTCCGCCCCGCCGTCGCGGATCTCCCACAGCGTCTCGTATTCCTTGAGCGATTGCGAGACGACGGCATCCAGCGCCAGCCCGTCCTCGATCCCCTCCATCAGCGTGTCGAGGAAACCTTCTGCCGCGCCGCCGGGCGTTGGGGACTGGCTCTCGGCCAGCAGGTAGAAGGGCGCCTCGGTTGCAAGTGGCGGGGTGCGGCCCTGATGGCGGCAGATGCCGAAATAGGCGCCGGGCCACATCACCTCGCAGGCGGTCAGCCGGGGGCCGAGTGCCGCGCGCAGCCGTTGCAGAAGGCTCAGCGCCGCCTCCAGCGAGGGCACGGCGAGGAGGGCGTTCATGGCATCCGCCGGGGCCGGGTGTAGGCGCAGCAGGGCCTTGGTCACCACGCCCATGGTGCCCTCGCTGCCGATGAAGAGCTGGTTCAGGTCGCAGCCGCTGTTGTCCTTCTCCAGCCCGCGCAGGCCCGACAGGATCGTGCCATCGGCCAGCACCGCCTCCAGCCCGGCCACCTGTGCCCGGAACATGCCGTAGCGCAGCACCCGGATGCCGCCCGCGTTGGTGGCGATATTGCCGCCGATGGTGGCGGTGCCGCGCGCGCCGATGTCCACGCCGAAGGTGAACCCCGCCGCACTTGCGGCCTCCTGTACGGCTTGAAGGGGGGCACCGGCCTCGGCCAGAACGGTTGCGCTTTCGGTCGAGATGGCGCCGACGGCGGTCATGCGCTCCAGCGAGAGGACGGCCTCGCCCTCCACGATGCGATGCGCGCCCGAGAGGCCGGTACGCCCGCCATGGACCACCACGCGCTGCCCGGCCGCATCGCAGAGCCGCAGCGCGTCCGAGACCTCCTGCGTCGTGGCAGGCCGCAGCACGAAGCGGGGCCGGGCCGAGACGCGGTCGCGCCGGTCCTCCTGATAGCGCGGGTCGATCCTGTCTCCGGTCAGCAGGGCCTGCGGCGGCAGCACCGCGCCCAGCCGTTCGATCAGGGCCTCCTCGACCCCGCTCAGTACCTCTGTCATCCGCTCCTCCCCAGGACCTGTGATGGGCAACGCAACGACGGTCGCAGAATTAACCTATTTGTCAAACCTTTTAATCTTTTGCGCGCGGTGCTAGCCTCCGAGTCGCTTGAGAGGGGGACCGCCATGGCGCTCGGCAGTGGGCTACAGACAGGATTGCAGACCGGTTTGCAGACCGGAGAGATCGTCCGTGACGGGCTGTCGCGGCAGGTGGCCGACCAGCTGCGCGCCGCGATCCGCGACGGGCAGCTCAAGGTCGATGACCGGCTGCCGAACGAGGAGGACCTCGCGAAGCATTTCGGCGTGTCCCGGCCCACGATCCGCGAGGCGCTCAAGATCCTCGCGGCCCAGAACCTGATCCGCTCGCGCCGCGGCCCCGCCGGGGGCACCTTCGTCTCGCGTCCCGATCCGCAGGGGCTGGGAGAGGCGATTGCCGATGCCGCCACGCTGCTGGTGGGCACGGGCGATATCGACGTGGAGGAGATGCTGACCGCCCGGGCCGAGACCGAGGCCGTCTGCTGCCGCCTTGCCGCCACCGCCCGGACCGAGGCGGACCTCGCCGCGCTGCGGGCCGAGGTTGCCCTGCAACGGGACGAGAACCTGCGCGATGAGGACTTCTGCGCCTCCGACGTGCGGTTCCACCGGGCGCTGGTGCAGGCGACGCACAACCAGCCGCTCAAGCTGATGATGTACGCGGTGATCGAAAGCTTCATCCCCGTGACCAACATGCTGATCTACCGCGAGCATGAGCGCCGCCGCTCGGTCGATCTGCACGACCAGATCACCGAGGCGATCGCGGCGGGCGAGGGGGCCCGCGCCGCAGAACTGATGGGCCGCCACCTCGAGGGGATGCGCGACCTGCTGAATGCCACGCTCGACCGGCGGGCTGCGGGGCGCCCCGGTTGAGACGGCACGCTGACACACCACCAAGAGATCTATTCCGGGAGGAGAACGGAAATGAGCGAAACCTTTCGCGCCATGATGATCACCGATGTCGAGGGCAAGCCCAAGGCGAGCTTTGCCGACATCACGCTGGCCGATCTGCCCGAGCACGAGGTGCTGGTCGAGATCGCCTATTCGACCGTGAACTACAAGGACGGGCTGGCGGTCAGCGGCAAGGGCCGCATCGCGCGCCGCCGCCCCATGGTGGCGGGGATCGACCTTGCCGGCACCGTGGTGGAAAGCGCCTCCCCGGCATGGAAGGCGGGCGACAAGGTCGTGGTGAACGGCTGGGGCCTGTCCGAGACGGAATGGGGCGGCTACAGCCGGTACCAGCGGCTCAAGCCCGAATGGCTGACACGTCTGCCCGAGGCCTTCAGCATGGAACAGGCCATGGCGATCGGCACCGCGGGCTATACCGCCGCGCTCTGCGTGGATGCGCTGGAGCAATGGGGCGCGATCCAGCCCGGCGGTGGCGAGGTGCTGGTGACCGGGGCGGCGGGCGGCGTCGGCTCCACCGCGATCAGCCTGCTCTCGGCCAAGGGCTATACTGTCACGGCGGCCACCGGCCGGCCCGAGACCCATGACTACCTCGCAGGCCTCGGTGCCAGCGGCTTTGTCGCTCGCGCCGATCTGGCCGAACCGGGCGGCGTGCTGCAGAAGGAACGCTGGGCGGGGGCGGTGGATTCCGTCGGCTCCACCACGCTGGCGAACGTGCTGGCGCAGACCTGCTATGGCGGCGCCGTGGCGGCCTGTGGCCTCGCAGGTGGGATGGACCTGCCGGGGTCGGTCGCGCCGCATATCCTGCGCGGCGTGGCGCTTCTGGGGATCGACAGCGTGATGGCCCCGCAGGCCAAGCGGGACCGGGCCTGGGCGCTGCTGGCAGAACATCTCGACACCGCCAAGCTGGCCGAGATCGCCCATGTGGAGCCGATGTCCAACCTGCCGCAACTGGCCGCAGATATCGTCGCGGGCAAGATCCGGGGCCGGGTGGTGGTGGACGTCACCGCCTGAGGGCCTGTCCTGTATGCGGCCTGACACTGGGCCTGCGCCCCCGCCTTTGGTCTCGCCCGCGCCTTTCGGGGGGCGGGCGTGCCACGCTTTGACCTTGGCCGGTGGGCTGCGCTATGCTGCCCGCCGGGACACGGGAGGGTGCCATGGCCGGTGGATGGGCGCGCGACGGCGCGGTGAGCGAACAGATCGAAGCCTCGATCAGCGATGAGTTGAAGCGGATGCAGGCGCGCCGCGGCCCCGTGGGCGAGAGCCTGACCCATTGCGCCGAATGCGAGGAGGAGATCCCCGAGAAGCGCCGCGTGGCGATCCCGGGGGTGAAGCTCTGCATCGACTGCCAGAACGAGCGCGACGGCCGTGCAACGCAGCGCGGCGGGATCAACCGTCGCGGATCGAAGGACAGCCAGTTGAAGTGACCTGAGCCGGGCCATCGCTTGCCCGGCGCTTATCCGGCGCAGCGGACTTCTCCACGCGGAATGGTCTCGGTGACGGGACAGGGGACTGCCTCCGCGAGGCCTGCGTGCAACGTCTCAGGCGGGATCCGGAATTTTCAAAAATTCCGGTCCGTTTTCTTCGAAGAAAACGGGCAGGGCCTCGGATGCGCAGCATCACGTGAGGGCCTTGCCCGGGAGAGAGGCGACCGAAACCCGGCCGCCGCGTCCGTCATTCCGCAGCCATCATTCCGCAGCCACGCCTGCGGCCATTGCCTTGGCCCGCTCGCGCAGCACGAACTTCTGGATCTTGCCGGTCGAGGTCTTGGGCAGATCGTCGAAGACCACCCGCGCGGGGCATTTGAAATGCGCCAGCGACCCCCGGCAATGGGCGATCAGCTCGGCCTCGCTCAGCACGCGGCCCGGGCGCAGTTCCACGAAGGCCGCGGGCCGCTCGCCCCATTTCTCGTCCGGCATCGCAACCACGGCGCAGAGCGACACGTCGGGGTGCCGGAAAAGCGCCTCCTCCACCTCGATGGAAGAGATGTTCTCGCCGCCCGAGATGATGATGTCCTTGGACCGGTCCTTCAGCTGGATATAGCCATCCGCATGCATCACGCCGAGGTCGCCGGTGTGGAACCAGCCACCGCCAAAGGCCTCCTCGGTCGCCTTCGCGTTCTTGAGGTAGCCCTTCATGATCACGTTGCCGCGCAGCATCACCTCGCCCAGCGTCTCGCCGTCGGCGGGCACCGGCTGCATCGTCTCGGGGTCCAGCACGGCGGCCTCGGAGAGCGAGAGGTAGCGCACGCCCTGACGCGCCTTGTGGGCGGCCTGATCGGGCAGGGACAGGGCGTCCCAGTCGCGGTTCCACTCGTTCACCACGGCGGGGCCGTAGGTCTCGGTCAGGCCGTAGAGGTGCAGCACCCGGAAGCCCGCGTCCTTCATGGCGGCCAGCACCGCCTCGGGCGGGGGCGCGGCGGCGGTGATGAAGATCGCCTCCTGCGGGAAGGTCCGCTTGTCGGCCTCCTCGGCGTTGAGCAGCGTCGACATGACGATGGGCGCGCCGCAGAGGTGGGTCACGCCATGTTCGGCGATCAGGTCGTAGATCGGCTTGGCCCGAACCCAGCGGAGGCAGACATGGGTGCCCGCCTGCACTGCCACGGTCCAGGAGAAGCTCCAGCCGTTGCAGTGGAAGAGCGGCAGCGTCCAGAGGTAGACCGGATGCTTGCCCATCTCGCCGTGGATCACCTTGTTCAGCGCCATCAGCGCCGCGCCGCGGTGGTGCAGGACGACGCCCTTGGGGTTGCCCGTGGTGCCCGAGGTGTAGTTGAGCGAGATCGCCTCCCACTCATCCTCGGGCGGCGGCGCGACATAGGCGGGATCGCCCGAGGCGAGGAACTCGGCATAGTCCCACGTCCCGATGGCCGGTCCCTTGGGATAGGGCGCATCCTCGGGATACTCGGGATCGTCGTAGTCGATGATCAGCGGCGGATTTTCGAGGCCCGCCACCGCCTCGGCGGCCAGCGTCGCGAACTCGCGGTCCACGATCAGCACCTTGGCCTCGGCGTGCTCCAGCTGGAAGGCGATGGCCGGCGCGTCGAGCCGGTAGTTCAGCGAATGCAGCACCGCGCCCTCGGCCATGGCGACGCCGTAATGCGCCTCCACCATGGGCGGCGTGTTGGAGAGCAGGACCGAGACCGTATCGCCGCGCCCGATGCCGTGGCGCACCAGCGCCGAGGCGAGGCGGCGGCAGTTCTCCCAGAGCTGCGCATAGGAGGTCCGCTGGCTGCCGTGGACCACGGCGAGGTGGTCGGGATAGGTCAGCGCCGCCCGCTCCAGATAGGAGATCGGCGTCATCGGCTGGTGGTTGGCCGGGCAGGGGGCGAGCCCCTCGTCGTATTTGGTCATCTGTTCCTCCACCGGTCTGGCCCGGTCTCCTCGTGGCCCCGGGGGCCAACTGCCGACCCCCGCGCGGGCGGCGGGGGCGTCCTCGTACTTGGGGGCCGGGGCGCGGGGCCGTCAAGCCCGCGGCGCCGCCGGCGGCAGTCGCCTCAGGCGCTGCGCTTTTCCTTCTCGGCGGTGGGGTGGCCGTCCTTCTTCCAGCCGCCGAAGCCGCCGCGCAGGCTCTGCGCGTCCAGCCCCATCTCCTGCCCGACACGGGCCGCCAGCAGCGACCGCCAGCCGGAGGCGCAGTAGAAGACATAGGTCTTGCCCTCCGCGAACCACTCCTTGTGGTAGGGGCTCTCCGGGTCGATCCAGAACTCCAGCATACCACGGGGCGCGTGTTTTGCGCCCGGGATCATGCCGTCACGCTCCAGCTCGCGCGGGTCCCGGATGTCGACCAGCACGATGCCCTCGTCCTCCAGCTTGCCTGCCATCTCCTCCGCAGTGACCGAGGTCACCATCGCGTCGGCCTCGTCGAGCATCTGCTTGTAGCCTTTTGCCATCGTTCAACGTCCCATGCTGTAGAATTCGGGGTTCGGTTTCATGCTGGTCAGGTTGGCCAGCCGGTTCGACATGCCGAAGAAGGCGGTGATGGCACCGATGTCCCAGATGTCCTCATCCGTGAACCCGTGCCCGTGCAGCACCGCGATGTCCTCCTCGCCGACCTCGTAGGCACGCTCGCAGACCTTCATGGCGAAGTCGAGCATGGCCTTCTGGCGGTCGGTGATCGCCGCCTTGCGGTAGTTGATCGCCACCTGGTCGGCGATCAGCGGGTCCTTGGCGCGGATGCGCAGGATCGCGCCGTGGGCCACGACGCAATACTGGCACTGGTTCAGGTTCGAGGTGGCGACCACGATCATCTCGCGCTCGGCCTTGGTGAGACCCTCCTTCTTGTCCATCAGCGCATCGTGATAGGCAAAGAAGGCCCGGCATTCGTCGGGGCGGTGCGCCAGCGTCAGGAAGACATTGGGCACGAAGCCGGATTTCTCCTGCACGGCGAGGACTTTCTCGCGGATGTCCTCCGGCAGGTCGGCGATTTCCGGCACCGGAAAGCGGCTGATCGGGGTCTCGGTCATCTTGGTCCTTTCTCAGGTTTCGGCGGCAGCCAGAAGCTCCGCCTGGTAGGTCTCGATCGCGTCACCGGCGGGGCCCTGGTAGGGCGCCACGCGGATCAGGCAGGTATGGGCCGAACAGCCCTGCCCGAACTTGGAAGAGCCCACGTCCACGGTCAGCACGTTGGCATTGCCCGCCAGCTCCGGCCCCTGCGCCTGCGGGGTGAACCACGCGCCGGTGGGCAGGACGGCCACGCCCGCGCGCTGATCCGTCGTCAGCGTGGCGGTGGCGAGGCACTCGCCACGGTCGTTCCAGACCCGCACGGTCTGGCCGTCGCTGATGCCGCGCGCCGCCGCATCCTCGGGATGCAGGCGCAGCTGTTCGCGGCCATGGCGTTTTTCGGCAAGGCTCGCAGCCCCGGTTTCGAGCTGCGAATGCAGCCGCCCCTTGGGCTGGTGCGAGATCAGGTGCAGCGCCTCGCCACTGGTGTCGTTGCCGAGCCATTCGACCGGCTCGATCCATGCGGCGTGGGACCAGCAGTCGTCGTAGTCGAGTTCCGCCAGCTTGCGGCTGCCGAGGACGATCTTTCCGCTTTCGGTCGCCAGCGGGGCGGCCTCGGGGTCGGCGCGGAATTCCTTGAGGTAGGTGTGATGCCGCTCGACCGGGGCGGGGGTGTGGCCCTGCGCCCAGAAGGTGTCGAAGTCGGGCATCTCGAACCCCAGCCGCTCTGCCGCATCGGCCCGCGTCTGGTCATAGAGGTGGCGGATCCAGCCCATCTCGTCCCGGCCCTCGGTAAAGGCCTCCTCGACCCCCAGCAGGGCGGCAAGGCGCGAGAAGATCTCGTAATCCGACAGGGCCTCGCCCACGGGCGGGATCGCCTGACCCATGGCCAGCACGTAGTCCGACCGGCGGGCCCCCGCGATGTCGTTGCGCTCCAGCGAGGTGGAGGCCGGCAGCAGGATGTCGGCGCGCCGCGCGGTGGGGGTCATCATCGGCTCCTGCACGATGATGGTCTGGGGCCGGGTCCAGGCCTCCGACAGGCGGTTGAGGTCCTGATGGTGGTGGAACGGGTTGCCGCCCGCCCAGTAGACGAGGCGGGTATCGGGGTAGGTGCGGGTTTCGCCCTCGTAGGTGAACTCCGCCCCCGGGTTCAGCAGCAGGTCGGTGATCCGCGCCACGGGGATGAAGCTGTCGATCACGTCGCGGCCCTTGCTCATCGCGGGCAACTTGCCCCGCGCGATGGGGGAGCCGACACCGCCGAGCGAGCCGTAGCCATAGCCCACGCCGCCGCCGGGCAGGCCCAGCTGGCCGATGACGCAGGCAAGCGCCAGGGCGGCCCAGAACGGCTGTTCGCCGTGATGCGCCCGTTGCAGCGCCCAGCTGACGGTGATCATCGAGCGGGAAGCCAGCATGGCCTCCGCCTGCGCGCGGATCGCCGGGGCCTTCAGCCCGGTGATGCGCGCGGCCCAGTCGGCGTCCTTCACGACGCCGTCGGCGCGGCCGTCGAGATAGGCCAGCAATTCCTCCGACCCGCTGGTGTAGCGGTCGAGGAAGGCGGTATCGGCGCGGCCGGTCTTCACGATCTCGCCCGCCATGCCCAGCATCAGGGCCGCGTCGGTGTTCGGGCGGATCGGCCACCACTCGGCCTCCAGCCACTCGGGCAGGTCGTCCTTCAGCGGCGAGACGAGGGTCACCTTGATACCGCGTTCCTGCATCCGGGCGAGGAATTTTTCCAGCTGGTGGGTGCCGATGCCGCCGGCTTCGCTCTGCGCGGTGCGCGGCGAGAGCGCGCCGAAGACCAGCAGGGTCTCGGTGTTCTCAGCGATGGAATCCAGCGTGTTGGCCCCGCCGCCGCAGGCCTGATCGTCGCCCAGCGTGTGGCGCAGGATCACGGGACCTGCGGCGATGGAATAGGTGTCGCGGTGGCCGGTGTAGCCGCCCACGAGGTTCAGTACCCGTTTCAGCAGGGTCGAGGCATGGTGGAAGCGCCCGCAGCTGGTCCAGCCGTAGGAGCCCGCGAAGATCGAGTCATTGCCGTGGTCCCGCGACACGCGGGTGATTTCCTCCGCCACCAGCGACAGGGCGACGTCCCAGCTGACCGGGATCATCTTTTCCGACCCGCGCCCGCGGCGGTTGCTGTCCAGACGCTTCTCCAGCCAGCCCTCACGCACCATGGGGCGCAGCACCCGACGCTCTTCCTTGGCCCATTCCGGCACGGAATGGATGATGGGCGAGGGCGCGGGATCGGCGGCGAAGGGCTCGACCCCGGTGATCTGGTCGCCCTCCACCAGCAGGGTATAGGCGCCCCAGTGGCTGCAATGCGGAATGCGTCGGGTGGTGGTCATGTGTCGATCCCTCAGATCATGGCTTCGATCAGGAAGGGGCCGGGACGGGACAGGGCGGCGGTAAGCAGATCGGCAAAGCCCTCTGCGGTGTCGGCGCGGGCCGCTTCGACCCCCATTCCGTTTGCCATTTGCACCCAGTTGAGCGCCGGGTCATCCAAATCCAGCATCTTGCGTGCATTTTCACCGGGGTCCCCGGCGCCGACGCCTTTCAATTCACCATGCAGGATGTTGTAGCGCCGGTTGGCGAAGACGATGGTGACCACGTCCAGCCGCTCGCGTGCCTGCGTCCAGAGCGCCTGCACCGTGTACATGCCCGAGCCATCCGCCTGCAGCGAGATCACCTTGCGGTCGGGGCAGGCGACGGCGGCGCCGGTGGCCATGGGCAGGCCGAGGCCGATGGCCCCGCCGGTCAGTTGCAGGAAGTCATGCGGGGCCGCGCCATAGGTGGTGCGGAAGAAGTCCCGCCCGGAAGAGACGCTCTCGTCGCAGATGATCGCGTGATCGGGCATGTGACGGGCAAGCGCCACGGCGATGACATCGGGGGTCAGCGCGCCGGTGGGCATGTCGGGCGCCCCGCGCGCGGCCAGCTGGGCCGCGGGCGCGTCCGCGAGGCCCACCTCGTCCGCAAGCGCCGCGATGGCGGCGGGCACGTCATGGGCGCCGGTGGCCATGTCGATGACGGTGCAACCCTCGGGCAGCATGTTGCCGGGCTGGCCGGGGTAGGCAAAGAAGCCGACAGGCGACTTGGCCGAGATCAGGATCACCTGTTCCGTCTCGGCAAAGGTCTTGAGCGCCAGTTCTATCTTGTAGGGCACCCGGTCAAGCAGCGGGCGGCCCGCGCCCCGTTCCATCCGCCCGTTCGACTGCTGCGCGATCAGCCGCGCGCCGGTCTTGCGGGCGATCCGGTCCAGCACCGCCTGCTGCTCGGCGCGCAGGGCCTTGCCGGAGACGATGATCGTGGTGCTCTTGCCGTTGCGCAGCGCCTGCGCGGCCGCGCGGATCTGCGCGGCCTCGGGGGGCAGCGGCGCGGGCGGGATCAGGGCGGCGGGCACCGCCTGCTGCGCCGCGCCCCAAGAGGCATCGGCATGCAGGGTCAGCGTGGCGATCCGACCGGGCGCGGTCATCGCCTCTGCGATGGCCTCCTCGGTGCGGTCCACGACGGTGTCGGGGCTGTCGGCGCGGCCGACCCAATGGGACATCGGCGCGGCGAGGCTGTCGATGTCCGAGGTCAGCGGCGCGTCGAGCGCGAGGTGATAGGTCGCGTGATCGCCCACCACGTTCACCATCGGCGTGTTCGCGCGCTTGGCGTTGTGGACGTTCGCCAGCCCGTTGGCGAGGCCGGGCCCGAGGTGCAGCAGCGTGGCGGCAGGTTTCTCGGCCATGCGGGCATAGCCGTCGGCGGCACCGGTCACCACGCCCTCGAAGAGCCCCAGCACGCAGCGCATCCGGGGCTGCCGGTCAAGGGCGGCCACGAAGTGCATCTCGGAGGTGCCGGGGTTGGCGAAACAGGTGTCGATCCCGTTGGCCAGCAGGGTTTCGCAAAGCAGGTCGGCGCCGATGGTCATGCGTATTCCTTGTCGTGCAGGGGGGCGGCCTTGGCCGCGAGGTCTGAAAGCACGGCCCAATGGGGCCGGGTCGTGTCGATGAGCTGCCGGAAGGCGGCGTATTTGCCTTGCGCGTAGTCAGCGACGGGGCCGGTGTCTGGGATCAGCCGTTCCTCTGCCGGGCCGATCCAGTGCAGGGCGATGTCCTCTTGTCCGGCGTCCAGCAGGTGGGTCGCCGCTATGGCCGCAAGGCCGCGCGGCCCGGCGTGGGCGGTGGGCGAGCGCAGCACCGGCACCCCGGTGCAGGTGGCGAGGAAGCGGGCGAAGGCCGCATCCCGCGCCAGCCCGCCGCCAAGCGAGAGCGCCCCGCCGGGGGCCCCCATCATCGCGTGCGACGTGCAGGCCACGAAGGCGAGCGCCTCGCGCCCGGCCCAGGCGATTTGCGCGGGCGTGGTGGCGGCGGTCAGGCCGAAGAGCGCGCCGGAGGCCTGCGGATCGGTCCAGGGCGCGCGTTCGCCCCCCGGTTCGAGGAAGGGATGCAGGATCAACGGGGAATAGGCGGGCTCATGCGGGGTGGCGGGATCGCGGAAGACGCCGCCCAGATGGGCCAGCACCGTCGCCCCGTTGAAACAGGGGTGGAAGCAGAGGTAGCCCTCGCCGAGGACGTATTTCTGCACCATCGCCCCGCGCGGCGCCTCGGGCATCGTGTCGGGATCGTCGAGCAGGCAGGCGTGAATGGCGCTGGTCCCGAAGACCGAGGCGCGGGTGACCTCGGGCCGCGTGCCAAGGCCGAGGCCGATCAGCGTGGACTGCACATCGCCCGGCCCCAGCAGCACCGGCAGCCCGGCGGGCAGGCCGGTGATCGCGGCGGCGGCAGGCGAAAGCGCGGCACGGGCCTCGCCCACGGGGGCGAAGGCGGGTTGCAGCTCGACCCCGCGGGTCAGGCCGAGGGCTTCCTGCACGAGGCGGGAGGTCTCACCGCTGCGCCAGCTGCCCCAGACGGGCAGGGCGGCGGTGGGCTCTGCCAGCAATGTGCCGGTGAGCGTGTAGAAGAGCCAGTCCTTCAGCCGCAGGGCATGGGCAATGCGGGCAAAGCGTTCGGGCGCGTTCTGTTGCAGCCAGAGCAGTTGCAGCGATTGCGCGGCGGCGGTGGGGCGGGCGCCGGTGACGGCCTCGATCGCGTCCAGCGCGGGCGCCATGGCGGCGGCGAGCGCACGGGCCCGCCCGTCGAGCCAGGTGAAGGCGTTGCCCACCGGGCGGCCCTCGGCGTCCACGGGCCAGAGCCCGTCGCCCTGACCGGTGAGGATCAGCCCCTCGGGCCGGCCCTGCGCCTGCGCGGCCACATCGCGCAGCACCGCCATGGCGAGGTCACGGCTCGCCTCCATGTCCTGTTCGACCCGCGCGCCCTCACGGCGCAGCGCGGTGTTCGGCCGTTCGGCCGAGGCCAGCAGATGCCCCGCGAGGTCGAAGGCCGCAGCCTTGACCGCCGTGGTGCCGCTGTCGAGACAGATCAGGAGGCGGGTCATGGATCAGGACGCCTTGCGCAGCCCTTCCAGCGTGCCGGGGCTCTGCTGGCCATAGGTCTTGAATTTCACCAGCACCTCGGCGATCTGCGCCTCGGAGAGGGCAGGCGGCTCGCCCATGGGCAGCAGGAGCAGCAGCTGCGTCGCCAGTTCCTCGACCGTCACGGCAAGGGAGAGGGCGCGCGCGATGGAGACATGACCGGCGATGACGCCGTGATGTTCCATCAGGCAGGCGCGGCGGCCCTCCAGCGCCTTGACCACCTGATCCGCCAGCTCCTGCGAGCCGAAGATCTCGTAGGGCGCGCAGCGGATGCTGTCGCCCCCGGCGGCGGCGATGGAATAGTGGATCGCGGGAATGTCGCGGCCCAGGATCGAGACCGAGGTCGCCTTGGTCGAATGGGTGTGCACCACGGCGTTCAGGTCGGGACGCGCCTGCAGGATATCGCGGTGGAAGCGCCATTCGCTCGACGGCAGCACGTCGCCCTCGAAGGTGGCGTCCCAGTTCATTGCCACCACGTGTTCGGGGGTCAGCTGGTCATAGGGGATGCCGGTGGGCGAGATCAGGAAGCCGTCGCCATGACGGACCGAGATATTGCCGGACGTGCCCTTGTTGATGCCAAGGCCGTTCATTGCCTGACAGGCCTTGATCAGCTCCTCGCGGAGTGCGTATTCCTCGTCGGTCATCTGTCCCTCCTCACTTGCACAGATGGCGCGGGGTGTCGCCGGCCAGGAACCGGGCCACATCCTCCGCGATCAGGGTGGCGGCCTTCTTGGCCGAGTAGCGCGAGGCCCCCGCGATATGCGGCGAGAGCGTCACGTTGGGCAGTTGCAGCAGCGGCATGTCGGCGGGCGGCGGCTCGGGCGTGAAGGTGTCCAGCGCGGCCCCCTTCAGGTGCCCCGAGACGAGCGCATCGTAGAGCGCGTCATAGTCCAGCACCTGCCCGCGGGTGGTGTTCACGATGTAGCCGCCGGGCTTCATCATCGCGATCCGCTCGCGGCTGATCATGCCCTTGGTCTCTTCCGTCACCCGGGGATGCAGGGTGATCACGTCGGCGCGCGCCATCAGCTCGTCCAGCTCGGCCTTTTCGTAGCCGTCCGCGATCTCCTGCTCCGTCAGGGGCTTGAAGGGATCGTAGATCAGCATCGAACAGCCGAAGGGCTGCAGCAGCTTGGCCACCCGTGTGCCGATGTCGCCATAGCCCACGATGCCCACCGTCAGCTCGCAAAGCTCCCGCCCCGCGTTGTCGTAGTGGTAGTAATCGCGGCTGAAGGTGCCCGCCCGCACGGCGAGGTGGCCGCGGATCAGGTTGCGCGTCTCCGCCAGCAGCGAGGCCACGGTGAATTCCGCCACCGCCGAGGCATTGCGCCCGGGCGTGTTGATCACGGTGATGCCCCGTTCGCGGGCCGCCGCCATCTCGATGTTCACGGGCCCGCCGCGCGACACGGCGATCAGGCGCAGGTCGGGGGCGTGCTTCAGGCTCTCCGCCGTGATCGGCGCGAGGTGGGTGACAAGGATGTCGAGCCCCTCGAGGAAGCCGAAATATTCCTCCGGCCGGCCGAGGAATTCCGCCACCGGCAGGGTCGGGTCATACTTGGTGGTCTTGGCGTTCAGCGGCCAGTCGACCTCCATCTGGCGGTAGTCCACCGGGCGCGATCCCAGCCGCGCGGCCAGCGCCTCCTGAAACCGGTCCGGCTTCATGAAGCCGTCGCCGATCACGCCAATGGTCAGCGGTTTGGTGTCGAGCGTGCTCATCCCATGCCCTCCTCAGGCGGTTTCGTCCGTCTTCACCGGGGCGAGCCCGGGCAGGACCTCGGCAAATTGCTCCGTGTCCAGCCCGTATTGCGCCATGACCTCGGCGGTGTGCTGGGCAAAGCGGGGCGGGGCGGTGCGGTAGCTGACCGGGGTGCGCGACAGCTTGATCGGGCTGCCGGTGCCGCGATAGGCGCCGATGTCCACCACCATCTCGCGGTGTTTCGTGTGCGGGTCCGCCACCACTTGGTCGATGGTGCGCACGGCGCCGCAGGGGACGCCGCCCTTGATCAGCGTGTCGGAGAGCGTGGCGCAATCGTGCGCGGCCATCGCGGCCTCCAGTTCGACCTTCAGCGCATCCTGATGCGCCAGCCGGTCGGCGTTGGAGGCAAAGCGCGGGTCCTCGGCGATCCCGGGCCGCCCGATGGTGGCGCAGAGCTTGGCGAACTGGCGGTTGTTGCCGACGGCGAGGAAGAGCGGCGCGTCCTTGGTCTGGTAGGTGTCATAGGGGCAGATGTTGGGATGCGCGTTGCCCGTGGGCGCCGCGACCTTGCCCGAGAGGTAATAGTTCGGCAGGTGCGGGTGCAGCAGCGAGACGCCGCAGTCATAGAGCGTCGCCTCGACGAACTGGCCCTTGCCGCTCTGTGCGCGTTCGTTCAGCGCCATGCAGACGCCGAGCGCCGCGTTGAGGCCGGTCACCATGTCCACCACGGGCAGGCCGACGCGGGTCGCCTCGCCGCCCTTTTCGCCGTTCACGCTCATGATCCCGCACAGCGCCTGGATCGCGGCATCATAGCCCGGCAGCCCGCCCATGGGGCCATCGGCGCCGAAGCCCGACACGCGGCAATGGATCAGCTTGGGAAACCGCTCCGACAGCTCGTCATAGCCGAGGCCCCAGCGCTCCAGCGTGCCGGTCTTGAAGTTCTCGATGAAGACATCGGCGCCCGCCAGCAGCTCCAGCAGAAGGTCGCGGCCCGCGTCCAGCGACAGGTCCACGGCGATGCCGCGCTTGTTGCGGTTCAGGCCCTGAAAGTAGCTCGCCGCCCCGTCGAGGAAGGGCGGGCCCCAGCCACGGGTCTCGTCCCCCGCGGGCGGCTCCAGCTTGATCACGTCGGCGCCGTGGTCTGCGAGGATCTGGCCGCAGTAGGGACCGCCGAGGACACGGCTGGCGTCGATGACCTTGAGATTGGCAAGGGAACCGGTGCGGGGGATCATGGAGCTCTCCGTCTCGTCAGGGGGCGTGGGAGGGGCCCGGGGCCGGGCCGCTCAACGTTTGGTCGCAGGCAGGTCGCGCTCTGATCGCGGTCTGCGCGCTCAGGCCGGAACCGACAGCGCGGCGAGGTCGCGGCGCCAGTCGGCGGCAAAGGCGGGGTAGGTCTCTTCCAGCTCGTCCAGCACCCGGGTGCGCAACAGTTCCAGCGTGGCGGCATCGGGCGCGGGCGTTTCGGGCACGCTGTCGGCATGCTCGAAGGCAAAGCCCGTCGCCTCCTGGATCGAGGCCAGGCTCTCGCCCTCGTGGGTGCTTTCCAGCGTGAAACCGGGCCGGGTCTTGTCGAAGCTGAAGAGCCCCTTGCCGGTCAGCAGGGCCACCGGCCCGCCGGGGCGGTAGACCTCGGGGTCGGAGACGCCGGGGGCGGAGACGAAATCGACCTTCTCGACCATGACGCGGGGGGTGTGTTCCTCGCGGAAGAGGATCACCTTGGGCACCACGAAGTAGAGATAGGCCGAGCCGAAGGAGCCGGGCCAGCGGACCTTGATCTGCGGGTAGTGGCCTACGCCTACGAGGTTCACGTTGGCCTGTCCGTCGATCTGGCCGCCGCCGAGGAAGAAGGCGTCGATGCGCCCCTGTCCGGCGCTGTCGAAGAGCTCGCACGAGCCGTTGGTGAAGAAGTTGTGCTCCACCGAGCCGAGGATCGAGAGGCGCACGGTGCGCTCGTTCTCGTCCAGCGCGCGGCGCAGCATCGCGCCCGCGGCCGGCATCGGGGAGGAGGCACCGACGGCCACGTGGCGCACGCCCTCCAGCAGCCGGGCAATGGTGGTGATCAGGATCTCGCGGGGCAGGACATTGCTCATGCGGGCTCTCCCTGTTGCGCGGTCTCGGACATGTAGGCGTCAAAGCCCTCCTGCGTACGGGCGGCGGCGGCGTAGCGCTTCAGCTCGTCCACGTCGGCGGGGTATTCCCCCCAGAGCCCATAGGGCCATGCGCCCTTCGGCGCCTCCGCCACGGCGGAGACATAGAGCGCGGGCAGGACACCGGCGCCGGTCATCTCGTCCGCCAGCAGGTTGCCCTCGACGATGCGGTCCACGGTCACGTAGGTCTCGCGCGCGGCATAAGCCATGGGGGCCAGTTCGCGGCGGCGGCCGATCCAGACGTTGCCGTGCCGGTCCGCCATGGGGGCATGGAAGATCGCCACGTCGGGATGGATCGCGGGGATCAGCACCACGGGATCCTTCTGATCCGACAGGGGGTTGTCGATCACCTTCCAGTCCGGGCGGTTGGCCAGAACATCGGTGCCGATCAGCCCGCGCAGCGGCAGGAAGGGCGATCCCTTCTGGGCCGCGATCAGGCCCGCGTGGACGGCGGGGCAGGTGGCGTCGATCACCTTGATGCTCCCCTCCTTGACCGCGGCGTTGAACCGGGGCGCGCCCCCGGCCTCGCCGAGGCTGACGGCGCTGGTCTCGACAGAGCGGACGCAGCCTGCGCCCACCAGCATGTCGACCTGCAAGCCGCCCGTGGGTACGCAGACCAGATCGAGATCGCGCAGGCCGGCCTCGATCATCGGGCGCGTCAGCGCCATGGAGACACCGGCGTAATCCACCGGCACCGCAATGCGCATACCGCTGCGCAGCTTCGAGACGATCCCTTTCAGGTCGCTTTGCATGGGGTCCTCCTCCCTCGCGCCCCTCTGGCGCGTGTTCCGAATTGTGGAACGATGCTTCGAAATCGAACATAGGTTAGGGCGCTTGCCACTGTCAATCGCCCAATTCATGCTGCGCCGCCGCAAATGACGCTGCGGAATCCGGGGCATTGACAGAAATGGAATCGTGATCAAAGATAAAACTCGGAAAATCGTTCTATTATATGGAACGCAAGGGAGGAAAACATGATCGTCAACCTGGCAGAGCGCCCCGGCGCCTCTGATCCCGCCGCCCTATCCGGTGCGGGGCCGCAGCCCCAGACCGGGATCGGTTCGGGCATTTCCATTCGCGACGCGGTCAAGCGCTACGGCAGTTTTGCCGCCGCCGACCACATCAGCCTCGACATCCGGCCGGGCGAATTCGTCACGCTGCTGGGGCCCTCGGGCAGTGGCAAGACGACGCTGCTGAACCTGCTGGCGGGCTTCCAGCAGCTGAACGCGGGCGAGATCCTCGTGGACGGCAAGGCGATCCATAACGTGCCGGTGCACAAGCGCGGCTTCGGCATGGTGTTTCAGAGCTATGCGCTCTTCCCCAACATGACCGTGGCGCAGAACGTGGCCTTCCCGATGCGGATGGCGGGGCTCGACCGGGCCACCAGCGACCGCCGCGTGCACGAGACGCTGGAGATGATGCGCCTGACGGAACACGCGCAGAAGATGCCCTCGGAGATGTCGGGCGGCCAGCAGCAGCGGGTGGCGATCGCGCGCTCGATCGTGATGCGCCCGCGGGTGGTGCTGATGGACGAACCGCTCTCGGCCCTCGATCGGCGGCTGCGCGAGTCGATCCAGATCGAGATCCGCGAGATCCACCGCACCATCGGCTCCACCTTCCTCTTCGTGACCCACGACCAGAGCGAGGCGCTGACCATGTCGGACCGGATCGCGGTGATGGATGCGGGCAAGATCATCCAGGTCGATACGCCCGATGAAATCTATCGCCGTCCGCGCAACCGCTTCGTGGCGTCCTTCATCGGCGAGAGCAACCTCGTGGAGGCCGAGATCCTGCGCCGCGAGGGGGGCGCGCTGACCCTGCGCACTCGCACCGGCCACCAGTTCCGCGCCGAAAGCCGCGACGAGGTGACGGGCCGCAACGTGACCGTTCTGGTGCGCCCCGAACGGCTGCGCCTGCATGAGGCCGCGATGCCCGGCTCGATCCCCGCCAGGGTGCGCTCGGCGCTCTTCCTGGGCGAGGTGCTGCGGATCGAGGTGGAGCTCGACTCGGGCGAGGTGATGCTGGTGCGCTGTCCTGACCGGGCCGGGCAGGTGCTGCCCGATCCCGGCAGCGAGGTGCATGTCAGCTGGGGGGCCGAGGACGGCTGGGTGCTGGCATGACCGATGTGCCCGCCGATGCGCTGACGGCACCGCGCCGCTCCCTGCGCCAGAGGCTGAGCAATCCGGCCCTGCTGCTGCTGCCGGCCTTCGCCTTCCTCGCCTTCATCTATGTCCAGCCGCTGATCGACCTGATGATGACCTCGGTCGAGGGCGAGCCGTGGTATGCCGACCTCGCGCGGGTCTTCTCGACCCCGCTCTATTTCGACAGCCTGATCCGCACCATGCAGATCGCCCTGACGGTGGCGCTGCTCTGTGCGCTTTTCGGCTACCCGGCGGCGCTGCTGATCCAGCGCACCCGGGGCGTCACGCAGATGCTGGTCGCCACGGCGATCATCCTGCCGTATTTCATCGCGATCCTGATCCGCACCTATGCCTGGATGGTCCTTCTGGGCCGCAACGGGCCGATCAACAAGGTGGCGGTCTGGCTGGGCATCTTCGACGAGCCGCTGGGTCTGCTTTTCAACCGGGGCGCGGTGCTGCTGGGGATGACGGCGGTGCTGCTGCCGATCATGGTGCTCTCGATCTATTCCAGCCTGACGCGGGTCGATCCGGCGCTGAAACGCGCGGCCATGGCCAATGGCGCGGGGCCGCTGGCCGCCTTCTGGCGGGTGCTGCTGCCGCTGACCCTGCCGGGTGTCGGCGCGGGCTTCCTGCTGGTCTTCGTGCAGGCGCTTGGCTTCTTCATCACGCCGACCCTGCTGGGGGGGCCGGGCGACATGATGTTCGCCATGCACATCACCCAACAGGCCGACAGCGTGACCGGCGAAGGCTTCCTGCAGGCGCTTGCGGTGGTGCTGCTGGTGATCACGCTGGTGACCGTGGCCATCGCGGGCCGCCTGCTGGGGTTCGAGTTCATCTGGGGCGGCACCCGCGCCGCACCTGCGCCGAAACCGGCCAAGGCGGTGGAGCGGACCCCGCGTCGCGGGCTGTCGGCCACCGTGGCCGATACCGTGGGCTGGCCGCTGCTGCGCATGGTCAGCGGCTTGCAGGCCCGCTGGGGCGCCTGGACCGTGCGGTTGATGGGCGGCTTCATCGTGGCGATGCTGGTGATCCCGATCGTCGTGGTGATGATCATTTCCTTCAGCAAGGCCAGTTACCTGACCTTCCCGCCGCCGGCCTATTCGCTGCGCTGGTACGAGAAGTTCTTTTCCGACAGCAACTGGATGGATGCCTTCTGGAACTCGCTCGGCATCGCCTGCCTCTCTGCCGGGATCTCGGTCTCGCTGGGGGCGACGGCAGCGATGGGGATCGTGCGCAGCACCATCAAGTACAAGTCGACCGTGATGCTGCTGCTGGTCAGCCCGATGATCGTGCCGCCGGTGGTGCTGGGCCTGTCGCTCTACTCGCTGTTCCTGAAGTTCGAGCTGGTAGGCACCTACCTTGGCCTTGCCGCCGCGCATTCCATCGGGGGCATTCCCATCGTGGTGGTGATCGTCGCCGCCGCGCTGCAGGGGGTGGACCGCCAGCTGGAGCAGGGGGCGGCCGTGCATGGCGCCTCGCCGCTGACGGTGTTCCGCACCGTGACCCTTCCGGCCATCGCGCCGGGGCTGGGGGCGGCGGTCTTCTTTGCCTTCCTGCATTCCTTTGACGAGCTCGTGCTGACGCTGTTCCTGTCCAGCCCGCGCATGAAGACCCTGCCGCTGATGCTCTGGGGGGACATCAACTACCAGCTGAACCCGGTCCTGGCCGTGGTCTCGACGCTGGAGGTCCTGCTTGTCGTCGGCGGCATCATCCTCGCCCGGCCGGTCCTGACCCGGCGGGCGGGGGCCAATTAACCAAAAGCACCGTAAACAGTGGAGGAGAACACGATGCTGAAACTCACGAGGAGGACCCGCCGGCTGCTGGCGTTTGCCATGGCCGCGATGCTGATGGGCGGGGCGCAGGGCGCGCTCGCCGAGGGCGAGGTGATCATGCAGGACCCGGGCGGCAGCTACGGCGACGCGCTGCGCTCCGTCATGTACGACAACTTCGAGAAGGAGACCGGGATCGACGTGATCACCGTTCAGGAAGCGCGCTCCGGCCCGCGGATCAAGGCGCAGGTCGAGGCCGGCAAGGCCGAGTGGGACCTGACCTTCATCTTCGACCAGGAGACCAAGCTGCTTGGGGATTGCTGCCTTGCGGACATCGACTATGACAAGCTGTCGGACACCGCCAAGGAAACCCTGGCCACCATGCCCGACAACCTGAAGCGGCCCAAGGGCGTCGCGCTGCAGGTGATCGGTGTGGGCCTCGTCTACAACACCGATGTCTACAGCGACGAGAAGCCCACCACCTGGGCCGATTTCTGGGACCAGGAGAAGTTCCCGGGCAAGCGTTGCCTGCCGGCCTGGCCGCGCTTCAACATGGAGGCCGCGCTGATGGCCGACGGGGTGGCGAAGGAGGATCTCTACCCGCTCGACATGGAGCGCGCGCTGAAGAAGCTGGAGGAGATCAAGCCCTACGTGACGAAGTGGTGGACCACCTCGGCGCAGTCGCCCCAGCTGCTGCTGGATGGCGAGGCCGACATGTGCATGGCCTACACCGGCTCGACCTCGCTTCTGGCGCTGGAAGGCGCCCCGATCGAGGTGGAGTGGAACCAGGGCTTCGTCTACTACGACTTCTTCTCGATCCCCAAGGGCGCGCCGAACTATGACAACGCGCTCAAGCTGCTGTCCTGGCGGCTGGACCCCGACCTGGCGGCCGAGCTGACCTCGACCTACCCGGTCGCGCTGCCCTCGCCGCTGGTCTTCGAGAAGGCCGACCCCGAGATCAGCATCTACTGGGCCAACAACCCCGACAACGTGTCGAAGGCGATCGAGTGGAGCCCCGAGTTCTGGGGCGCGATGACCGCCGACGGCAAGATGACCAACGAGGAATGGGGTCAGGAGAAGCTGAACGAGCTTCTGGCGAAGTAAGCCCCCAGTCGCCGGAATGACGTGGCCGCGGGAGGCTCCCTTCCGCGGCCACTGCTTTGGGGTGGGGTGTTGCGCGGTTTTGCGGATGTCGGCTTGCTATGAGGTTTGGCTTGGGGTGCGACAGGGCGAAGGGCTGAGGGGTAAAGGGCTTTTCGCGCCCGGGCTTCCCTTGTCATGCAATAGGCGTTTCCCTCGGGGCTTAGCCCCGCAAGCTGGCACATTACTAAGGTTCCCTCTGGGCTTGGGGCTTAGCGTCGCAATCGGGCACTTAGCCACTGTTCCCTCGATAGGTCCCGCCCGGCCTCAGGCCGGGCAGCGCCGACCCGCCCCCCTGGGGCGGCGCTGCCCTTTGTGGGGGCCAGTGGGAGAGCAGTGGGGGAGTAGTGGGGTCCAGTCGGGCCAGTTTGGGGCAGTGGGATCGGGGACCGAGAACCCAACCACCCCCACACCATCATTCCCGGGTTTGCTCGGCCCCGGGAACATCGTATTGCTGAGTGAAACAGGTTCGGGGACGGAATGGACAAGGCATTCGTGAAGGGATTGCGGCTGATCGAGGCCATGGCGGCCAGTGACGGCGCCCGCGGCGTGACCGATCTCGCCAAGCAGCTGGAACTGACCAAGAGCAACGTCCACCGGCTGCTCACCACGCTGTCCGCCCATGGCTACATCCGGCAGGACCCGGCCAGCAGCGGTTACGAGCTGACCACGAAACTCTGGGAACTGGGCAGCAAGGTCGTCGGACGGCTTGACCTGACCAAGGTCGCGCGCCCCGCGATGGAACGGCTCGCTGCGCTCACCGGGGAGACGGTGCACCTGTCCGTGCTGGAAAACGAGGATGTGGTCTATCTCGACAAGATCGAAAGCTCGCACCACATCCGCGCCTATACCAGCGTCGGCCAGCGGGCGCCCGCCTATACGATGGCCACTGGCAAGGCGATGCTCTCGACCCAGCCGGATGCCTATCTCGAACGCTACCGAAACCGGCTCCAGCCTTTCACGGAATACACCGTCACCACGATGGATGCGCTCTACCGCGACATCGAGGAGGTGCGCCGCACGGGCTATGCGCAGGTGCTCCATGGCCAGTGGCGCACCGGGATCGCCGCCTGCGCCTGTCCGATCCGCGGGCCGCTGGGGGACCTCGCGGGGGCCATCGGTGTCTCGGGGCCCGATACGCGGGTGCAGCAGGCGGAACTCGATGCCTTCGCGCCCCATGTGGTGACCGCAGCGCAGACGATCTCGCGCGCGCTCGGCTACACGGGCGAGTAGAGCCACCGTCGCCCTCAGGCCACCGTCGTCCGCTCCACCAGCTCCACCGGCACGGCAAAGCGCGTGGGCGGGGCCTCGGCCGGGCGGTCGATGGCCTCCAGCGTGGCGGCGGTGAGCGCGTCGAGCGACTGGCGGATCGTGGTCAGCCCGTGGGAGGACCACTCCGAGATCGGCGCATCGTCGAAGCCGATGACCGAGAGGTCGCCGGGCACCGACAGCCCCAGTTCATGCCGCGCCGTGTTCAGCACGCCGAGCGCGATTTCATCCGTCACGCCGAAAATCCCGTCGAGCCCCGGCCGCGCCAGCAGGCTGCGCGCCGCCTCGACCCCGGTGGCATAGGCATTGGCCCCGTCGGCCCATGTGGTCACCGCGACGCCCCGCGCGGCCATGACCGCGCAGAAGGCCTCGGCCCGGGCCTTCTTGGCCGTGGTGCGCGAGCCCGAGACCACCACCGCCACCCGGCGGCAGCCCGCCGCGATCAGCCGCTCCGCCGCCAGCCGTCCGCCCCGGGCGCTGTCGGCGAGGATCAGGTCGGCCTGCGTGCCCTCGGGCGGGGGCGGGCGATTGATCAGCACCATCCGTGCCCCGTTCTGGGCGCAGAGCCGGATCAGGTCATCGGGCGCGGCCCCGGAGAGCAGCACCACGTTGCGCACCCGGTAATCCAGCAGCCGGGCCAGATGTTCGGAGACATCCGCCCCGGCGGTGGCGGTGTTCATCAGCAGGCATTGCAGCCCGCGCCCCTGCAAGGCGCAGGAGAGCGCGTCAAGCTGCGCCGCGATATAGGGGTTGGAGAAATTGCCGCCCACGAGGCCGACAAGGTCGGAGCGGTCCTGATGCAGGGTCCGCGCCAGCCGGTTGACCCGGTAGCCCAGTTCCTCCGCCGCCGCATGGATCCGCTTGCGCGCGGCCTCCGAGACGGCGGCGCCGGGGGTGTAGGCCCGGCTGACGGCAGAGCGGGACACGCCCGCCAGACGCGCCACGTCCGCGGCCGAGACGAAGCGCGGCTTTGTCATGCCGGGATCAGGCCGCGGTCCAGCGCCGCGCGGGCAAGGGCGATCATCGGCGGCAGGGGATAGCTCTCATCCTGTCCGCGGACCTGCCGCAGGTGGTGCAGCGCCGCGTCCAGCGTCGGGAAGGCCTCGCGCCGCCGCATGTGCAGCCAGAGCGCCAGCACGGTGACCGAGCGTGAGCGCCCGCCCCGGCAATGGACCAGCAGGCCGCCCTTGGCGTGCGGCGGGTAATGCGGCTTGCCGGGCACGTAGACGCGCGCCAGCCCGTCCACCAGCTGCACGGCGGCGGCCAGCATGGCTGGATCGTTGCCGGGCCCGTCGAGCATCCCGATCTGGTAGCGCCGCACATGGACCCCAGAGGGCAGCTGCACCGGCCCGGGGAAGATGTTGATGGCGAGGTTCAGCGTCGCGGTGATGCCCGCCGCCTCCAGCGCCTGCGCATCCTCCGCCGCCGTCAGGTTGCCAAGCCAGAGCTGCGTCAGCCCCGGTTCCGCCGCGCTGACCGGGAACAGCAGCGGGCGGGCATCCTCCAGCGCCTCGGCCTCGGGCGTGGCATCGGGGAGGAAGTGGCGGGTGGTCTCGGTCATTCTCATACCTCTGCGCAGGTCGCGCGGTTCAGTCTGTCCCCGAGGGCGGCCACAAGGCGTGGCGCCGCGTCGAGGTCGAGGAAGGCGGGCAGCACCTGCCGCGCACCGGTGGACTGCGCCAGCGAGACGAGGTCATCGAGGCGGGGGTGGACGTTCCAGCCCATCCATTCTGCCGCACCGCTGGCGATCATGCCATGGGCCGGGCTGCTGCGCGGCACGTGGGAGGAGAAGATGAAGCGGAAGCCGGTGCGCCACCGCAGCGCGGCGGGCAGCCCGTGTTCCGCGTTGGGGCCATCGGCGACGATCACCATGCCGGGGCGGGCGGTGTCCTCGGTCACGGCCTTGGGCAGGGCAAACCCCAGCCGGGCGCATTCGGCGGCGATCACCGGGCAGGCGTGGACGGTCAGCCCGGCCTCGGAGAGCCCCGCCACCATGTCCGGCCCGCGCCCGTCGGCGGGGCAGGGCAGCACGGCCCCGCCACGCGCCGCGCGCGCCAGCCGCTCGATCTGGTCGGCGAGCGCCTCGTCCCGGTCGCCGTAGGAGGCATCGGCCAGCACGCTGGCGGCACGCGGGAAGGGATCGCAGGAGAGCAGCGCGCCCTCGGTGCTGAAATCGCCGGTATAGAGGAAGCCCCCCGCCTCGGTCTCGAAGCGCATCCAGATGCCACCGGGCGCATGGCCCGCGCGGCCGGTTTCCACCGTCAGCCCTGCCACCTCGGCCAGGCCCGTTTCGGGTAGGGCCTGCGCACTCGCGGGGCGGGTGCCGTTCAGCTGGCGCAGGCATTCCGCGCTTGCCAGCACAGGGGGCGATCCGATCTCGTCGAGCCGGTTCAGGGCCCCTGCGTGGTCGATATGGGCATGGCTCAGCAGCACCGCATCCACCCGGCCCGCGCCGGAGAGGTCGGGCACTTCGCCCACCTCCAGCCCCGCGCCGAGGTCCAGCAGCAGGCGGCGGTCGTCGATTTCCAGCAGGAAGATCGCGGCGCTCTTGCGCCCGATCCCGCTGAGGGCGGTCAGTCGCGCCATGGCAGCACCCCCTCGGGCAGGCGGCGGCCGAAAGCGAGGCTCAACCCCATCAGCGCCAGCACCAGCAGCACCATCAGGCAGCCCACCGCCGCGGCCAGCGTGGAGGACCCGGCCTCTTCAAGGAAGATGATCATCGGCCCGATGGTCTGGGCCCGCGAGGAGACGAGCAGGACCGAGGTCTGGATCTCGTTGATCGCGGTCATGAAGACGAGGATGCCCGCCGCCGTGGCCGCAGGGGCGACCGAGGGCAGGATGATCGTGCGCAGCCGGGTGAAGATGCCGGCGCCTGCCAGTTGCGCGGCCTCGTCCAGCGCCCGGTCGATCTGGGCATAGCCGCCGAGGACCGGCCGCAGGGCGAGGGCGAGGAAGTTCGAGAAATAGGCCGCGAGGATCACCCAGACCGTGCCATAGAGCCCGGTGCCGATGAAGGGGAGCGGGCGCAGGAAGAAGAGGATCATGGCCACGCCGATGATGATGCCCGGCAGCGCATAGGCCAGTTCCGAGGCCAGCCGCAGCAGCTTGGCCACCCAGCCGCGCCGCCACGTCAGCACGTAGCCGAGGGCGACCGCCACCGGGATCAGCACGGCAACGGTGGTGCAGGTGATCCAGAAAGAGGTCACGAAGGCCTCGCGGATGCCCTTGTGGTGGAAGAGCGCGTTGGCGAAGTTCTCGAAGGTGATCGTCTCGGCGCTCAGCGGCTGGCCATAGCCGCGCACGAGGGCGGCGGCGAAAAGCGCGCTCAGCGGCAGGGCGAGGCAGACCAGCAGGTAGCCCCATGCGGCGAGGCCCACGGGCCATTGCCAGCGGCCGAGGCTCATCCGGGGGGCGCGGTGCGCGCTGTCGACCCGCTGGTCGCCCTTGCGGCCCAACCACGCGGTCAGGGTCATGCCGATGACGGTCAGCACCGCCAGCAGCAGCGCCAGCAGCGCCATGTCGTTGAGCGCGGAGGGCCCGTAGGAGTTCAGCCGGCGATAGATCATGGTGATCAGCGTCTCGACCCGCGCGGGAATGCCCAGCATGGCCTGGATGCCGAAGTTCCCGATCGAGGAGACGAAGGCGAGCGCGGCACCCGCAAAGACGCCGCCCCGGATCAGCGGCAGGATGATGTCGCGGATCACCGCGCCCCGGCCCGCGCCGTTGGAATGGGCGGCCTCGATCAGCGCGGCGGGCAGCCGTTGCAGGCTGGCCCGGACGGACAGGAACACCAACGGCGCATTGTAGAGCCCCAGCAGGAAGATGATGCCGCCCATGGAATAGAGCGGATGGCGCGTGCCCGGCGGCAGCGACAGCCCGAGCGCACCCAGAACGGGGCTCGAGGGCGAGAAGGCCTGCACCCAGGCCAGCGCGGTGACCTGCGGCGGGATCATAAGGGGCAGCACGAAGCCGAAGACCCAGAGCGTGCGGGCGCGCATGTCGGTCAGCGTGGTCAGCAGCGCGGCCAGCGTGCCCGCGACGGTGGCAAGGCAGGTGGCGGCGACGGAAATCCAGATCGTGTTGAGCGTGGCCCCCACGACGCGGCGCCCGCCGAGGATGTCGGCGATCCGGCTGGCATCGAACTGGCCCTGCGGAAGAAGCGCGGCCCAGGCGAGGCGGGCCAGCGGCGCGATGGAGAGGACGCCCACGAAGAGCACGAGCGCCAGCATCAGGGCGGCTTCGCCCGTCAGCCATCGCGGCAGCCGAAGCGCCCGCAGGGGGCGCTTCGACAGGGTTTCGGTCAGGCTCACAGGCTCAGAACCCGAAGATATCGGCGAACTTGGCGCGGACCTCTTCGTTGGTCTTCACCGCCTCGTCGGCGTCGTAGCCCAGCAGGGTCAGGTCCTCGATCGCGGGATAGCCCTCGGGGCCGGCGACGCCGGGCAGGATCGGCAGGTTGCCCTGCTTGGCAACCAGTTCCTGGCCTTCGCGGCTCAGCAGGAAGTCGATGAAGAGCTTGGCGGCCTCGGGCTCATCGGTGGTCGACATGATCGCGGCCGGTTCGGTGATGAAGGAGACGCCGTCCTTGGGGGTGATGTAGTCCACCGGCGAGCCGTCGGCCTTGGCGCGCAGGGCGTTGGCGTCGACGATGATGGCGTATTTCGCCATGCCCGAGGCGACGGCCTTGGTCGCCGGGCCATTGCCGCCCTCGGGGACGATGTCCAGATCGGCGAGGCCTTCGTAGAAGTCCCAGCCGATGCCGTCTGCGTTGATCAGCGCGTGCAGGTGGTTCAGCGCGGCGCCGGAATAGAGCGGCGAGGGCACGGCGATCTGGCCGCGGTTCTCTTCCTTGAGCAGGTCCATCCAGCTCTCGACCGGCTCGGCGGTGTTGGTGTTGAAGGCGATGCCCGTGGTCAGCGCCTTGGTGCCGAAGAAGGTCATGTCCGGGTCATAGGTGGCGGCATCGTAGTCCGCGACGGGCGCCTCCGGGTAGGCCATCAGGTGCCCGCCGGCCTTCAGTTCGCCGAGGTTGATCACATCGGCCACCAGCAGCACGTCGGCCTGCACCTGGCCGGCCTCGATCTCGGCGCGCATGACGTTCATCAGGGCCGAGGTGCCGTTGCGGGTCCATTCCACGGTGATGTCGGGATGCGCCGCTTCGAAGGCGTCCACGGTTTCCTGCGCCTGTTCCGGCGCCTGGCTGGTGTAGAGCGTGAGCGTGGTTTCGGCATAGGCCGCCGAGGAAAGCAGCGTGGCCGCGAGGGTGAGGGAGGCGAGTTTCATGTCTCTGTCCTTGGTTCGGGTCAAAGGAGGGGAGGAGGGTCGTCAGGCGGCTGCGTCGGGAATGACCCAGCCGTCGCGCAGGGCGAGGGTGATCCGCTGGCCGCGCGTCAGCGAGGCGGGGGCGGCGATGTTCACGGAGAGGGGCACATGGCCCCCGGGGCCCGCCATGACCTCGGCGCGCAGGTAGGCGCCGCGATAGGTCGCGCGGGTGACATTGGCTGCGATGCCCTGCGTCTCGGTCAGGTGCAGGTCACCGGGGTGGAAGGAGATCTTGGCCCGCCCCCGGGCGCGTTCGCCCGGTGCGCAGCGCAGCTCGACCGGCTGGCCCATGAGCGAGGCGGCGGCGCGGCCATTGCCGAGGAGGCGGATATCCTCCGCCTCCAGCACGCGGCCCTCGCCGATGAAGCCCGCGACGGTCTCGGATGCAGGCTGGCTGAAGAGCGCCTGTGGCCGGTCGAACTGCAGGATGCGGCCCGCGTTCATCACCGCCACCCGGTCGGCAAGGGCGAGCGCCTCGGCCTGGTCGTGGGTGATGTAGAACATGGTCGCACCCGAACGGGCGTGGAAGGCGGCAAACTCCTCCTCCAGCGCGCCGCGCAGGTGCACGTCGAGGTTGGCCAGTGGCTCGTCCAGCAGGACGACGCGGCTTTCCATGGCGAGGCAGCGCGCCAGCGCCACCCGCTGCCGCTGCCCGCCAGAGAGGTCGGCGGGGCGTCGGTTCGCCAGCGGGCCAAGCGCGACGAGGTCCAGCACGCGGGACACCCGTTTCGTGCGCTCGGCCCGGGGGATGCCGGCGATCTTGAGCCCGTAGGCCACGTTCTGAGCGACGCTCATATGCGGCCAGAGGGCATAGTTCTGGAAGACCACGCCAATGCCGCGGCTTTCGGGCGGGACATGGGCGCGGGGCGTGGAGACCGCCTCGCCGCCGATGGCGATGGCGCCCCCGTCGAGCCGCTCGAACCCGGCGAGGCAGCGCAGAAGCGTGGTCTTGCCACAGCCCGAGGGCCCCAGCACGGCGACGAATTCGCCCGCCTCGATGGCAAGGGAGACGTCCTTCAGCACCTGCGTCGGGCCGAAGGATTTCGAGATGGCGTCGATGCGGATGTTGCTCACGTCGGGTCCTGTCTGCTGTCACTGCACAGCTGTGCAGTCGGTGCGGCAGATGTGCCCGGCGCAGGCAACAGGTCGGTGACGGCCCTGTGACGGTTTGGTGAAGATCGGCCCGGATCATGTCCGGATCACACTTGGAGTCCGCGGGCAGGGGCGCATTCATGAAATCGACACATGATGGCAATCGGAAACCGGCCTCTAGGCTAGTTTTCGCCCGTTCCTATCTGGAAGGGAGACCCGGAGCAGAAAGACAGGGGCAACAGGCCGCCATGAAGAGAATACTCGTGATCGGGGCCGACGGGGGTATTGCCCGTCAGGCCACCCGCGCCTTCGAGGCGCGATTCGACTGTGCCCCCACGCTTTACGTGTGCGATGCGGGTACCCTTGCGGACAGCCCGCACCCGGTGATCGAGGGGGCGGCGTCCGACGGGGCCGCTTTGCGCGCGGCCATGCAGGGACAGGACGTGGTCTTTGCCAACCTGTCGCAGGACATTCCGCAGGCGGCTCAGGCCATCGTGGAGGCCATGTGGGACAGCGGGCCGACCCGGCTGATCTTCGTCACCCGCATGGGGATTCACGACGAGGTGCCCGACATGCTGCCCTCTGCGCGGCCCTGTGCCAGCCTCGACCCGCACCGGGAGGCGGCGCGGATCATCGAGGGCTCGGGTCTCGACTACACCCTGGTGCGCCCGGGGCGGCTGACCGACCGGGCCGAGATCGCCTATGCCACCACCCGCCGGGGCGAGCCATTTGCCAATCCCACCGGGAAGGTCTCCAACCGTTCGGTCGCGAACCTCGTGCTGCGGCTGGCGACGGAACCCGGCTTTGGCCGGGGCGAGAGCTTCGGCGTGCACGCGCTCTGAGGGACACACGCAAACGGGCGCCCGCAGGCGCCCGTCGATCCCCGCCGCGTGGGCAGGGCATGTCTCGGATTGCTCACATCGCGAAGGAGGTCCCGCAGCCGCAGCTGGAGGTGGCATTCGGGTTCTCGATGACGAAGCGCGCCCCGATCAACTCGTCGGTGAAATCGATCGTGGCCCCAGCGAGGAAGGGCAGCGAGATACTGTCCACCACGACCTTCTGGCCCTTGCCCTCCAGCACGAGGTCATCCTCGGCGGGGGCATCCAGCGTGATCTCGTACTGGAAGCCCGAGCAGCCGCCGCCTTCGACGGCGACGCGCAGGGCCTGACCCTGGGTGTCCGCGCCGATCTCGGCGAGGCGGTCGAAGGCGCGATCGGTCACTTGCGGCGGCAGGTTCATGGTCTGGTCTCCTGACAGGACGGGGTCGGGTCGAGCGGGGCGTGGAGGGCAGGCAGGGCGCGTGGTGCTTCCGGCCGGCGCTTTTTGCCAACTCTTTTTGCATGTTACGTCCCCGCAATATAAGGGGTGCACTCAAGGGCGACAAGAACGCCGGACAGACTGAACGTGGGACTTTGACATGCGTGCCTCCTATGCCTCCGACCCGGCCCTGACCCGTGGGCGGCTCTTCCCGGAGGAAGAGAGCCATTTCCGCTCGCCCTTCCAGCGCGACCGGGACCGGATCATCCATGCCTCGGCCTTCCGCCGGCTCAAGCACAAGACGCAGGTCTTCGTGGAGCACGAGGGCGATTACTACCGCACGCGTCTGACCCATTCCATCGAGGTCGGACAGGTGGCGCGGACCATCGCCGGCACGCTGGGCCTGAACCAGGAGCTGACCGAGGCGGTGGCGCTGGCCCATGATCTCGGCCATCCGCCCTTCGGCCACACCGGCGAGGACGCGCTGGAAGAGCTGATGGCGCCCTACGGCGGCTTTGACCACAACGCGCAGGCGATCCGCATCGTGACCAAGCTGGAACGCCACTATGCCGAGTGGGACGGGCTGAACCTGACCTGGGAAACCCTCGAAGGCATCGCCAAGCACAATGGCCCGGTGGGGGGCGAGATCCCCTGGGCGCTTGCCGAGTACAACGCCCGCCACGATCTGGAACTGCACACCCACGCCAGTGCCGAGGCACAGGTGGCCGCGCTCTCCGACGACGTGGCCTACAACAACCACGACCTTCACGATGGCCTGCGGGCGGAGCTCTTCTCGACCGACGAACTTGCCGAGATGCCGATCCTCGACACCTGCTTCGCCGAGGTCGACAAGAAGTATCCCGGCCTCAACTACTACCGCCGCCGCCACGAGGCGCTGCGCCGCTTCTTCGGCGTACTGGTGGAGGACGTGATCTCGGTCTCGCAGGCCAACCTGAAGGAGCTGAAGCCCCAGCGGGTCGAGGACATCCGCGAGGCGGGCCGCATGATGGTGCAGTTCTCACCGGGGATCTGGAAGGACCTGAAGGTGGTGCGGGAGTTCCTCTTCCACCGCATGTACCGCGCCCCCGACGTGGTCGAGACCCGGCGTATCGTCACCCAGATGGTGCGCGACCTCTTCCCGCTCTTCATGGCCCAGCCGGAACTGCTGCCGAAGCAGTGGCGCAAGGACGTGGAGGAGATCGCGGGCGACCAGACCGCGCTGGCCCGGATCGTCAGCGACTACATCGCCGGCATGACCGACCGTTTCGCGATCCAGGAACACGCCCGCCTGCTGGACGGGCCGGGGCTGGACGTGCTGCGCGGCTCGGGCCCGGGCCGCGTGCGCCAGGGCTGAACGGCAAGCTCGGATTGAGTATTTGTAGAAAGATGAAGACCCCGGAGATCGCCTCTCCGGGGTCTTTCACATCCACTGTTCCCAAATATCCTCGGGGGGAGGCCCGCAGGGCCGGGGGGCAGACAGCCCCCTCCCACGGCCGACTTCCGGGGCCAGTCTCAGGCGCCGTAGGTGCCGCGCAGCGCGAGGGCGGCGGCGAGGATCTGCCCCGTGGCAGCCTCGGCTTCCGTGAAGGGCGCCCCGCCGCGCAGGAAGTTGATCGTCCCGATCACCTGGTCGGCGCGGATCACCGGCACGTTCAGCACCTCCGTCAGGCCGAGCCCGAGGATCGTCTCGTGGTCCGAGAAGGCCCAGGCGATGTCATCGGGGCCGGAGCCGAGGTTGGGCCGGCGCTGCACCAGCACCTTGGTGCCCCACTCGGTGTCGCGCTTGGGCTTGCGGCCCGAGACCGGGTAGACATCGGGCATCGAGGAGAAGAGCCGTTCCACCTCCATCGCATCTTCATGGAACCGCATCGCGGTGAAGAGCCCGTTGGGGATTGCCGCATTGCAGAGCGCAAGCGCCTCGTCCTGCGCGACGGCGGGGTCCATGATCCGGGCGAGCGTCTCGGTGAAGGCGGTCATGCGGTCTCTCCTGTGGTGGCCGTGCCCGCGCGGCGCGGATCGGCGATGGCGATGGTGGTTCCGGCCTCGCGCAGCGCGACGCAGAGGCCGCCGGCCTTCCACGTCAGCGCGGGCCATGGCTCGAGGTCGTGGCCCCGGGCGGCAAGGTCGGCCTGTTGCGCCTCGGGCAGGTCGGCCTCGTAGAGCACCTTGTTGGGGTGCACGTCATGGGGCGCGAAGCTGCCCGGATAGGCGTAGGTCGCCACGCGGGGCGCGTTGATCGCGTCTTCCAGCGGCAGGCCGAGGTCGAGCATCTGCACCAGCACCTGCGTCATCGCCTGCACCTGCACGTCACCGCCGGGTGTGCCCATGGCTATCCAGGGCTTGCCGTCCTTCAGGGCGAGGATCGGGTTCGGCGTCAGCCGGGGCCGCTTGCCGGGGGCGAGCGCGTTCAGGTGGCCGGGGATTGCGCGGCTCTGCGACCCGCGGGAGGAGACGGAGAGCCCGGTGCCGGGGATCACCACGGTGTCATAACTGGGATCGGAGGGTGTGGCGGAGAAGATGTTGCCCGCCGCGTCGATCACGCTGACATGGGAGGTATCGGCGCAGCCCGCGCGGAAGACCGGCGTCTCGCCACTGTCGGTGACGGGGGCGGGGGCCGCTCCGGGGGCAGGGGCCGCGTCCCCGGGGGCGGGCAGGGGATCGGAGGTGCCGGTGATCGTCGCGAGGCGGTCGCGCAGGAAATCGGGGGCGAGCAGGGCGCGCTCCTCCACCTGCATGTAGCGCGGATCGGTGACATAGGCCTCGCGGTCGGCGAAGACCCGTTTCAGCACCTCCAGCAGGAAGTGCAGGTCCGGCGCGCCGTCCTTCACGGTGGCCCCGGGGCCCGCCGCCTCGATCATCGAGAGTGTCTCGGCCATGGAGATGCCCTGACACCATGCGCCGCAGCAATGCACTTCGGCCCCGCGGAAGGCGACCTTGTGGGTGGGCTCCTCGCGGACCTCGTAGGTGGCGAGATCCTCTGCCGTCATCAGCCCGCCGTTCCGGGTGTGGAAGGCCACGATCTTCTCGGCGATCGGGCCCTCGTAGAAGGCGGCGCGGGCGGCATCGAGGCCGGCAAGGCGATCCCCGCCTGCGGCCAGTGCGGCGGCCTCGGCGTCGATCATGCACTGAAGCGTGCGCGCGAGGTCGGCCTGAACGAAGGTCTCACCCACCTTGGGCGGCTGGCCATCGGGCAGGAAGATCGCGGCGGTGGAGGGGAAGCGGCGGTATTTCTCGACCCGTGTGGCGACGAAATCGGCGAAGAGCGGGTAGACCTCGAACCCGTCGCGGGCGGCCTCCAGCGCATCCTGCGCGATCTCGGCGAAGCTGCGGGTGCCGTGGCTGCGCAGGGCCTTGATCCAGCTTGCCGGGGCGGCGGGGATCACGGTGCGCAGCAGGCCCTCGGGGACGTGATCGCCATGGGCGGCGTGCATCGCCTCGACATCCGCCGCGGCGGGCCAGGGCCCCACGCCGTCATAGCTGGTCACCCGGTCTTCACCGGCAAGGTACATCACGATGGGCGCCACGCCCGCGACCGACACCAGATCGGGCTGCACCACCCCCAGCGTCAGCCCGGCGGCGACGCCCGCGTCGACCGCGTTGCCGCCCGCCTTGAGGATTCGCTCCGCCGCCTGCGTGGCGCGGGGATGACCGGAAGCAACCGCCCAAGTCTCGCTCATGTGCCTGTCCCTGTATAACTTTCTGTGTATATACAGTGGATATTGATTAACTACGTAGTTGACAAGATCAAAACTATTCTTTCTACCATAGTTTTCATGAGCGAACCGATGACCAAACTCTCGCTGGAGCCGCTGGTGCAGGCCTGGGAAGCGCAGGACAGCGCGGCCCCCGGGACGACGAAATATGCCCGCCTGGCCGGGGCCTTCGGCGACTGCATCGAAAGCGGCGCCTATGCGCCGGGCGATCACCTGCCGGGCGAGACCGAGATCTGCGCGGCGCTGCCGCTGGGGCTCTCCACCGTGCAGAAGGCGCTGTCGCAGCTGGTCGAGGAGGGGCTCATCGTGCGCCGCCGCAAGGCGGGCAGCTTCATCGCCGATCAGCGCCACCAGGTGCCCGAGGTCCACGTCTACCGGTTCCGTGATCCGGTGAGCGGCGAGATCCTGATGCCCTTCACCCGCATGGTGGGCGTGCACCGTGTCGCCACCGCCGAGTTCGGCCCGCTGCTGACGGGCTTTGGCTGCGAGGAGGCGATCCGCATCGACCGGATGGTCTGGGTCACCGGCGAGCCGCCGGCGTTTTCCTCGCTCTTCCTGCGGCCGGAGCACGGCGGGCACCTGCCGGGCCAGTCGCTGGAGGCGCTGCACGGCATCTCCTATCACCGGCTGCTCTGGGAGGACTTCCGCGTCCGGACCCACAGCGTGCGCCACTCGGTCTGCGCCGACCTGCTGTCGCGGCAGGCCTGCGCCAGCCTCGACCTCGCCGCGCCCCACGTGGGCATGGTTTGGGATGCCTACGAGGAAGACCGCGCGGGCAAGTTGCAGCTCGTCCAGCGGTTCGAACTGCCCCGGGGCCACAGGCCCATGGAACTCATCGAAGCGAAGGCCGGGTTCTGATCCGCGCCTCGCTCCCGTCACCACCAACAACCGAATGACCAACAGGAGAACGACATGAAACGCACCCTCATGATGACCGCATCGCTGATGATGCTGGCCGCCCCCGCCTTCGCGGAGTGGAACCCCGATGGGCCGATCCGCCTGTGGATCGGCTATGGCGCCGGCGGCGGCACCGACGTGCAGGGCCGGACGCTCGCCAAGGAGATCGAGGCCAAGCGCGGCTGGCAGGTGATCCCCGAGAACAAGGCCGGTGAAGACGGCACCGTGATGTCGGCGCAGCTGAAGGGCGAAGAGCCCGATGGCCAGACGCTGGGCTTCGCGATCACCACGACCTACGACTTCGCGCCGATGAACTCGGACAACCTCACGCCCGAGGATTTCACCTACATCACCACCACCGCAGGGTCGCAGATGGCCGTGCTGGCGCGTGCCGAAAGCGGCTGGACCTCGATCGAGGACATGGCGGCAGCCGCGGCGGCCGGGGAACAGATCGTCTGGGCCAACTGGGGCACCCAGGTGGAAGCCGGCGCCGAGATCGTGGCCCGTGCGCTTGGCATCGAGGTCAACCACCTGCGCACCAAGGGGGGCCGCGGCGCGCTGAACGCGCTCGTCTCCATGGATGCGAACGTCGGCTGGGGCGGTGGCGTCCAGAAGCCGCTGGTCGAAGCCGGTGAACTGGTGATCCTCGCCTCCGCCGAGAACGGTCCGGTGGCCCTGGCGCCCGAGCAGCCCACGCTGAAGGACCTCGGCGTAGAGCTGAACCTCGGCTACCAGTACATCATCACCGCGCCCGCCGGCATGTCCGACGAGATCCGCGACGAGATCGCCGGTGTCGTGGCCGAGATCCTCGCCGATCCGGAAAGCGAAACCCGCCAGTTCATCGAGAAGCAGTATCCGCCCGCGCCGATCGTCACTCAGGGCGCAGAGCTGCGCGAGCAGATCCTGACCACCTATGACGCCAACGTCGCCATGATGAAGGCCCTCGCGGAATGAGCGAGCGTCCCGTGGAAACCGATGCCGCCCCTCAGCGGGGCGGCCGCTGGAACCTCTGGCTCGGGCTTGGCACGCTGGTCTTCGCGGCCGTCTGCCTGCTGATCTGGTTTCCGCGGGACATCGGCAGCGGCTTTCTCCAGACCAACCTTACGGGGCGTCTGGTGCCGGGCGATGCCTTCTTCCCGATCCTGCTGGTGGGGCTCATGGTCCCGCTGGCGCTGCTCCTCGTCTTCAGCCAGCTGCGCGGCGGGACCGCCCGCGGCGGCGAGGCAGTGGGGGACATCAGCGGCGCGAACCTCCTGTTCCTGCTGCGCGCGATCCTCTTCGTCACCATCTCCCTTCTGGTGATGAACTGGACCGGTCCGGCGCTGGTCTGGTTGACCAACACGCTGGGCCTGACCGAGGTCAGCGGCTACCGCGCCGTCTCCGGCACCTTCCCCTTCCGTGCCAGCGGCTTTTTCGTCGGCGGCACGCTGCTGACCTCGGGCTTCATCCATACCACGCGGCACAGCCTGCGCCCGCGCGACGTGCTTGTCGCGGCGCTGACCACCGCCTTCCTGATCCTGATCTTCGACGGCCTGCTCGACAACGTGCAGCTGCCGCCCAACGCCGACCTCTGAAGGACATTTCATGGACCTCGTGCTGCAATATATCGGCCTCGGCGTGACCTCTGTCTTCACCGGGGCAGAGGGCGGGCTCTGGCTCATGCCGCTGGCCATGGTGGTGGTGGGCGTGCTGGTGGGCATCCTCGTCGGTGCCACGCCGGGCCTCTCGGGGCCCTTTGCCATGGCCATCGCCCTGCCGGTGCTGGTCTCGGTCTTCGGCTATTCGAACGAGGCGCTCTATCCCGTGCTGGGCTGCCTTGTGGGGATCATGAAGGGCGCCACCGTGGGCGGCGCCGTGCCCGCGATCCTCTTCAACACGCCCGGGACACCAGATGCCTTCCTGACCACGCTCGACGGCAACCCGATGGCCCGCAAGGGGCTGGGGCGCAAGGCGATCCAGACCGCGCATTTCTCCTCCGTGATGGGCGACAACTACTCGGACATCGTGCTCTTCGTGGCGGCCCCGATCATCGCCGTGACGGTGGAGCGGGTGCTGGGCCTGCCGGAGAAATCCGCGCTGATCATCCTGTCGCTGTGCTTCATGGCCGCCGTGGTGGGCGGGGCGCCGCTGAAGGGGCTGATCGGCGGGCTTCTGGGCATGTTCGTCTCGCTCGTCGGCTCGACCCTGTCGGGCAACGGCCCGCGGCTGACCTTCGGCATCCCCGAGCTTGGCGGCGGCCTGCCGCTGACCTCCTGCGTGCTGGGTGTGCTGGTCCTGTCCGAGGTGCTGATCTCGATCGAGGACATGCGCAACGAACGCCGCCGGCAGACCACCCTGCCCGAGGCGCCCGAGATGGGCCCCAGGCTGACATGGGGCGAGCGCGGGCGCATGCTGCCCGGCATCCTGCGCGGCGCGACCATCGGCACGCTGATCGGCGCGCTGCCCGGCATCGGCACGACCACTGCCGCGACGCTGAGCTACGACACTGCCAAGCGCCGCTCGAAAGAGCCCGAGACCTTCGGCAAGGGCAATCCGCAGGGCGTCGTGGCGACGGAATCCGCCAACTCCGCCGTGTCGGGGGCCAACCTGATCCCGGTGATGAGCCTTGGCATTCCCGGCAACTTCGCCGCCGTCTTCATCATCCTCGCGGTCGAGACCATCGGCGATTTCGCCTTCGGCCCGCAGGTCTTCCGCTTCACCCCGATCCGCGAGATCGAGGGCTTCGACACGATCCTGAACAAGGACCTCGTGATGGCCTTCGGGCTCTTCACCATGATGGTGATGGCCAATGCCGTGAACTGGACCGTGGGCGGCGTCCTGATGGGGCTTCTGGGCTACCTCGTGCGCATCCCGAAGGACGTGATGCTGCCGGTGATCCTGACCGTGTCGCTGACCGCGGCCTATGTGCAGGACGGTGGCTACCTCGGGCTGCTGAGCGCCTGTGGCTTCGCGGTGATCGGCTACGGCCTGCGGCGGCTCGAGATCTCGATCCTGCCTTTCGTCATCGGCTTCCTGCTGGCACCGACGCTGGAGGGGCTGGTGCGCGGGGCCTATACCGCCTCGGGCGGGGATGCGCTCTTCCTGCTGAAATCGCCGATCGCCCTGGTGATGCTGGCGCTCTCGGTCTTCCTGCTGGTGCGCATGGTCCGGCAGGCCCGGCGCGCCTGAGCCCGCGGGCGGCGCGGGGCCCCGCATCCGCACCGCCTTGAATCCGCCCCGCGATTAATCGAGCGAACGCTCAGACGGGCGGTAGCCGGGGACGCGTTCCCCGGCTATGAAGTTCCCGAAGAGGCCATTTCAAGGCCCGCACTCGACACTCCGAGGAGACATCCGAATGAACATTGATCCATCCACCCTGCTGACCCTGATCGCCGTGGCCGTGGGGGCCGGTATCGTGGGCGGCGTGCTGGCGGGCCTGCTGGGCGTCGGCGGCGGCATCGTCATCGTGCCCGCGCTCTACTTCGCGCTTTCGCTGACGGGGATGGAGCCGGGCCTCGTGATGCAGGTGGCCGTGGGGACCTCGCTGACCACGATCATCTTCACCTCGCTCTCCTCGGCCTCGGGGCACTACAAGAAGGGCGCGGTGGACTTCGCGCTGCTGAAGCTCTGGGCCCCCTCGATCCTCGTGGGCGTCTTCCTCGGCTCGGCCGCGGGCGGTCTGATCGACGGGCGGATCCTGATGGGTGTCTTTGCCGTGGTCGCTGCCGTGGTGGCGCTGAACATGGTCTTCGGCAAGAAGAAGACCGAGGTCGAGCCCAAGGGCTTCTCCAAGCCGGTCTGGGCCGGTTTCGGTGTCTTCGCCGGCGCGATTTCCTCGATGATGGGGATCGGGGGCGGGACGGTCTGCGTGCCGCTGCTGAACATCCTCGGCTACGACATCCGCAAGGCGGTGGGGACCTCGGCGGCCATCGGTCTGGTGATCGGCCTGCCGGGCGCAATCATGTACATGATCACCGGTTTCGGGGTCGAGGGGCTGCCGCCGTTCTCGCTGGGCTACGTGAACCTCGTGGCGGCAGCGGTGATCATCCCGCTGACCGTGGTCTTTGCCCGTGTCGGGGTTGCGATTGCCCATTCCATCCCGCAGCGGGTGCTGCAACTGGCCTTCGGCCTGTTCCTCGGCCTGACGGCGGTGCGCATGGCGCTGGACCTCTACCACTCGCTCTGAGCGGTTTGGCTGACGTGAAGGGGGCGGGGGTGTCATGCGACGCCCCCGCCTTTTTCCTGTCCGCGTGGGTCTTGCGCCTGAACGGCACCCCTCGATATGTCCCGCCCGGCCGAGAGGCCGGGCAGCGCCGACCCGCCCCCATGGGGCGGCGCTTGCGCGCCACCCCGCGGGTCGGCACTGCCCGGCGCGAAAGATGGAGAGGGGCGGGGCGTCGCGTTGGGCAATAAAGGCGGCACTCTTCCACGGGGCGCGTCACCCGTGGGCCGGCACTGCCGGTGGAGATAGATCAACCGACCGGGCAGGGCCGACCACGCCCGATCCCCCAAATCCCCCGGAAACTTCCCGCTTTCCGCCGCTCCCTTTGTTGACGCGGGCGGGCGGCGTGATAAACCCCTGCCACCAGTTCCAGGAGCCACCATGAACCTCTTTTCCGATATCCGGACCGTCGTGATCTCTGCCCTCGAGACGATGATGGCCGAGGGCCGACTGCCCGAGGGGCTCGACCTCGCCAATGTCGCGGTGGAACCGCCGCGCGATGCCGCCCATGGCGACATGGCGACCAACGCGGCCATGGTGCTGGCCAAGCCCGCCAAGATGAAGCCGCGCGACATCGCGGAGGACCTCGCCGCACGGCTGCTGGCCGATGACCGCATCGCCACCGCCGAAGTGGCCGGCCCCGGCTTCCTGAACCTGCGCCTCGCGCCCGCCGTCTGGCAGGGCCTCGTGGGCCTCGTGCTCAGGGACGGTGCGGCCTTCGGCAAGTCCGACCTCGGGCAGGGCAAGAAGATCAACGTCGAATACGTCTCGGCCAACCCGACCGGGCCGCTCCACGTGGGCCACACCCGGGGCGCGGTCTTCGGCGATGCGCTCGCCTCCCTGCTGGATTACGCGGGCTACGACGTGACCCGCGAATACTACATCAACGACGGCGGCGCACAGGTCGACGTGCTGGCCCGCTCGGTCTACCTGCGCTACCTCGAAGCCCACGGGCAGGAGGTCACCTTTGCCGACGGCACCTATCCCGGTGACTACCTGATCGAGGTCGGCGAGGCCCTGAAGGCCAAGGTCGGCGAGGCCTACATCGGCCAGCCCGAGGAGGTCTGGCTCGAGGAAGTGCGCGAGTTCGCCACCGAGCGGATGATGGACCTGATCCGCGAGGACCTGAGGGTGCTCGGCGTCGAGATGGACGTCTTCTACTCCGAGAAATCTCTCTATGGCACCGGCCGGATCGAGGCCGCGCTGGAGACCCTCGAACAGAAGGGCCTGATCTACGAGGGCGTGCTGGAGCCGCCGAAGGGCAAGGTCCCCGAGGATTGGGAACCGCGCGAGCAGACGCTCTTCAAATCCACCGAACACGGCGATGACGTGGACCGGCCGGTCAAGAAATCCGACGGCGCCTGGACCTACTTCGCGCCCGATATCGCCTATCACTACGACAAGATCTCCCGCGGGTTCGACGCGCTGATCGACGTCTTCGGCGCCGACCACGGCGGCTACGTCAAGCGGATGAAGGCGGCGGTCTCGGCACTCTCCGATGGCAAGGTCTCGGTCGATATCAAGCTGTGCCAGCTGGTGAAGCTCTTCAAGAACGGCGAGCCCTTCAAGATGTCCAAGCGGGCAGGGACCTTCATTACCCTGCGCGACGTGGTCGACCAGGTGGGCCCGGACGTGACCCGCTTCGTCATGCTGACCCGCAAGAACGACGCGCCGCTCGACTTCGACTTCGACAAGGTGCTGGAGCAGTCCAAGGATAACCCGGTCTTCTACGTGCAATACGCCCATGCCCGGGTCTGCTCGGTGCTGCGCAAGGCCGTCGAGGCGGGGATCGCCGTCGATGACGCCACGCTGGCGGGCGCCGACCTGTCGCTGCTCGACCACGAGGCCGAGATCGCGGTGGCCAAGAAGATCGCCGAATGGCCGCGTCTGGTCGAGATCGCCGCACGCACCAACGAGCCGCACCGGGTGGCCTTCTACCTCTATGAACTGGCGGGCGATCTGCACGGCCTGTGGAACCGCGGCAACGACGACATGTCGCTGCGTTTCCTTCAGGAGGACAACCCGGCAGCATCGCAGGCGAAAATCGCCCTAGCGCGAGCCGTGACCGTTGTTATTTCCGCAGGCCTTGGTATTCTTGGCGTGACCCCGGCGGAAGAGATGCGTTAACAAACCGCGCCTCCGTCGGTCGAGCAGTTCGGACAGCCGGGACCAACCCGGGCACGAAGGTGAGGCACATGGCGGAGTATCAGGCGGACGGGGCTTACGAGGCCCCGCGTGGCGTTTCTGTACAGACGATGGTGAACTGGATGGGCGCAGCCGCGTCCGTCGCCCTGGTGGCCGGGATCGGCTACTGGGGATACAAGATGGTCATGCGGGATGTTTCCGGCGTGCCGGTCGTGAAGGCCATGGAGGGCGAGATGCGCATCGCCCCCGAGGATCCGGGCGGGCAACCCGCCGCGCACCAGGGCCTCGCGGTGAATGCCATTGCCGCCGACGGCGTGGCCGAGGAGACCGCGGACACGCTGCATCTGGCGCCCAAGGCGATGACCCTGCGGGCCGAGGACGTGCCCACCGGCGCGATCCCCTCCGAGGAGACCCGCGCCCTCGTTGCCTCCAGCGAGCCCAAGCCCGACGCCAACCGCATGGCCTCGATCCAGGCGCTGGCCGACCGGCTGGCGCAGGGCGCCGCGCCGCTGTCGGGCTTTGCCGCTGACGAGAGCACCGCGCCGGACGCTGCCGCCACCGGGGAGGCCGGCATCGCCGAAGAGGACCTGCCCGCCGACATGACGGCGCAGGAAGAGGGCGAGCCGCAGGTGCAGGATGACGCCGTCGACCTTGCCGCCGTCGCCCAGGGCATCGTCGAGGAGACCCAGGCCGGCATCGAGGAGGTGGTCGCACAGTCCGCCGCCCAGACCCCGGAAGAGAAGGCCCTTGCCCTCGCGCTTGCCACCGCCGCCGCGGAGCAGACGCTGGAGGAAGAGGAAAAGCTGATGAACGCCCCGCAGGAGGGGGCCGTGGTGCATTCGCTGCGTCCCAAGACCCGCCCGCTGAAGCTGGCCTCGGTCATGGCGACGGCCACGCCCACGCTGGCCTCGGTCGAGACCGGGCAGGTGGCGGAGGCCGCGACGCCCGCAGTGGGCGGCCTCGACGTGTCGGCGACGGATGTGCCCGCGGGCACCCGTCTTGCACAACTCGGCGCCTTCGAAAGCGCCGAGGTGGCCCGCTCCGAGTGGGATCGCCTGAACGGGCGGTTCAGCGAGTTTCTCGACGGCAAGCAGCGCGTGATCCAGCGCGCCCAGTCCGGCGGGCGGACCTTCTACCGCCTGCGCGCCATGGGCTTCGAGGACCTCGCCGATGCGCGCCGTTTCTGCGCGGCCTTCGTGGCCGAGAAATCCGACTGTATCCCGGTGGTGTCCAAGTGAGCAATTTCGGCGCAACGATCCTCGACGCGGAGGGTCTCCGCCTGACCGAGCCCGAGAAGCGGTTCTTCCGCGACGTGCGGCCCTTCGGCTTCATTCTCTTTGCGCGCAACATCGACACGCCGGACCAGGTCCGCGCCCTGACCGACGAGATCCGGCAGGCAGTGGGCCATGACGCGCCGATCATGATCGACCAGGAGGGCGGGCGCGTGCAGCGCCTGCGCGCGCCGCACTGGCGCGAGTGGCTGCCGCCGCTCGACTTCGTGGAGCGCGCGGGCGAGAACGCCGACAGCGCCATGCTGCTGCGCTACCGGATCATCGCCGCCGAGCTGCGCGCCCTTGGCATCGACGCCAACTGCGCCCCCATGGTTGACGTGGCCCGGGCCGAGACCCACGACTTCCTTCGCAACCGCTGCTACGGCGACACGCCTGACCGGGTGGCCGACCTGGGCCGCGCCGCGGCCGAGGGGCTGTTGCAGGGCGGCGTGCTGCCGGTGGTCAAACATATCCCCGGCCATGGCCGCGCGATGGCCGACAGCCATTTCGACCTGCCCCACGTGACCGTGCCGCTCGATGAACTCGACAGCGTCGATTTCGCGCCCTTCCGGGAACTCCGCGACCTTCCGATGGGGATGACCGCCCACATTGTCTATGACGCAATCGACGACCGCCCGGCGACGCTGTCGCCCGACGTGATCGGGGTGATCCGTGGCCAGATCGGCTTCGACAACCTGCTGATGACCGACGACATCTCGATGAAGGCGCTCTCGGGCACGCTGCCGGATATCACCCGCGACAGCCTCAACGCGGGCTGTGACGTGGTGCTTCTGTGCAATGCCACGCTGGCCGACCGGGCGCGGGTGGCTGGTGCCGCCGGAGAGATGACGCCGATGGCGCAGCTCAGGGCCGAGCGGGCGCTCGCCGCGCGCAAGACACCGGCTGAGGTTGACATTGCGGCGCTGGACGCGAAGCTGGACAAGCTTTTTGCCACGTCCGGGGCCTGACATCGCCTGATGACCACTGCCTGATGACCACTGAATGACCGAACGGGATCTCTTCGAGGACGACGAGAACCGCTCCGTTGCCGAACGCCTGGCAGCGGAGGCGCTGATCGTCGACGTGGACGGGTTCGAGGGACCGCTCGACCTGCTGCTGACCCTTGCCCGGACGCAGAAGGTGGACCTGATGAAGATCTCGGTCCTGCAACTGGCGCGTCAGTACCTCGCCTTCGTGGAGGAGGCCAAGCGCCTGCGGATCGAACTGGCGGCGGATTACCTCGTCATGGCGGCCTGGCTGGCCTTCCTGAAATCGCGCCTGCTGCTGCCGCCCGACCCCGAGGAAGAGGGGCCGTCGGGCGAGGAACTGGCCGCGCACCTTGCCTTCCAGCTGGAACGGCTCTCGGCCATGCGCGAGGCCGCCGCGCAGCTGATGGCGCGCGACCAGCTGGGGCGGGATTTCTTTGCCCGGGGCCAGATCGAACAGGTCGAGCGGGTCCGGAAGGTGAAATACACCGCCACGCTGCTGGACCTGATGCAGGCCTATGCCCGCATCCGCACCAAGGACGATTTCCGCCCCTTCGTGATGGACCGCGACAACGTCTTTACCATGGAACAGGCGCTCGACCGGATGCGCGGCATGATCGGCTTCGCCGGGGCCTGGACCGATATTTCCTCCTACATGCCCATGGGCTGGGACAAGGACCCGATGCGCCGTCGCTCGGCCACTGCCGCGACCTTCGCCGCCTCGCTGGAACTGGTGAAGGAGGGCAAGGCCTTCATCCGCCAGTCCGAGACCTTCGCGCCCATCCAGCTGCGCCGCAGGGACAAAGACAATGAGTGACGAGACCGACAACCTGCCCGGCCCCCTCGTGGAGGAGACGCAGGACACGCTCTTCGAGGCCCCGCCGATGGCGGAGCAGGAGCGGATGGTGGAGGCAATCCTCTTCGCCTCGGCCGAGCCTGTGACCGTGGCCGACCTGAACGCCCGGCTGCCGCATGGCTGCGACGGGGCGACCGCCGTGGAACTGGTGCGCCGCCGCTACGAGGGCCGGGGCGTCCACGTGGTGCGCGTGGGCGAGGCCTGGGCCATGCGCACGGCTGCCGATCTCGCCTTCCTGATGCAGAAAGAGACCGTGGAGATGCGCAAGCTCTCCCGCGCGGCGATCGAGACGCTGGCGATCATCGCCTACCACCAGCCGGTGACCCGGGCCGAGATCGAGGAGATCCGCGGCGTCTCCGTCTCGCGCGGGACGGTGGATCAACTGCTCGACATGGAGTGGATCCGCTTCGGCCGGCGCAAGATGACCCCGGGGCGGCCCGTGACCTTCGTGGTGACGCCGCATTTCCTCGACCATTTCGGGCTGGAGAACGCCCGCGACCTGCCGGGCCTGAAGGAGCTGCGCGCCGCGGGCCTGCTCGACAACCGGCCGCCGCCGGGGCTGCACCTCGTCGAGGACGATCCCGAGGACGACGACGGCGAACAGGGCGAGATGTTCGAGGAGTAGGGCCTGCGCGCGCCGGTGCATCGGGCGCGCGGATCTGGTAGTCTTGCGGCAGAGCAGAAGGGACACCCCAGATGAATACCGAAGGACTGATCCGCATGTTGCTGCGCCGTTTCGGCTTTGGCGCAGTCAACAAGGGCATCCGCAAGATGGGCCAAGGCGGTCCGCAGACGGACGGGCGGAAAAGCGGGCAGGGCGAGCCGATGACCCCCGCGCAGCGCAGGCAGAAGCAGCAGGCCCGTCAGGCCGCGAAACGCGCCCGTCAGGCGGCGCGGCTCACCCGGCGCCTGGGGAAATTCTGAAGCTTCTGAGAGGCACCAGCACCTCGACCAGGCAGAGCGCAAGCGCCGTGGCCGAGACCACGGTGCAGCCCATCATGCCGAAGGCATCGTAGACCGGGCGGTAGAGCGCGATGGCGATGCTCACCGCGAGGTAGGTCACGGCAGAGTTCAGCCCCATGATCGCGCCCCTCTGGCGCGGCTCCAGCGCGGCCAGCCGGGAGACGACGTAGTTCAGCCCGAGGTGCTGGATCACGCCCCAGACCAGACCGAAGAGCGCCATGGGCCATATCCCGCCCGAGAGCGCGCCCAGCATCAGGTAGGTCAGCGACAGCAGGCCGAAGACCCAGAGCCCGGCCATCCGCGCCGACATCCGGTCGATCCAGGGATCGGCAAAGACAGACAGGCCGAAGCCCACGCCATAGCCCAGCACCACCCAGCCGGTGCCCGTGGCCCCCAGCCCAAGGTGATCCGCCACATGGGCGCCGAGGAAGCCGAAGGTGCCGTAGAAGCCGAACATCAGCAGCCCGGCGGAGAGCAGCCCGCGCGGCACGCCCTCGACCCGCAGCGCGGTGAGAGGCGAGGTCCGCGAGACGGCCACGCGCGGGACCGAGAGGTCGCTGCGCAGCATCGCCACCAGCAGCACCGCCATGCAGCTGGCCAGCACCGCGTAGACCGTCCGCCAGCCCGCCGCCCCCGCGAGGAAGCCCGAGCCCGCGACGCCTGCCACCAGGGCCAGCGTCCAGCCCGTCAGCACGAGGCCGGTGGAGCGTTTCTCCTCGCCCGGCGGGCCGACCTGCGGGGCCAGCGAGTAGATCGCCGGCAGCGCCATGCCCGCGCCGATCCCGCCGATCGCCTGCGCCACGGCCAGCACCAGCAGGCTGGGCGCGAGCATCGAGGTGACAAGCGCCACCAGCAGCAGGGTGACCGCCTGTTTCAGGGCCTTGTCCGGGCCGATCATGTCCGCGCGCGGGGCCAGCAGCAGCGCCGACAAGGCGGTCGAGAGCCCGAAGGCCGCCACGGCACGGGTGATGTCCGCCGGCGCTCCGCCGAGGTCGGCTGCGACCGCTGCGGTGATCGGGGCGAGAACCATGGAACTGCCGCCCACGACGCCGATGGCACCGGTGAGCAGGGCAAGCTTGCGGGGGATCATGCGGGGAACTCCTGTTGCCGCGCGACACTACAGCGGAGGCAGGCAGAGGCAAGAGGGGGCGGGTCTCTCCCGGGGACAAGAGCGGGAATGCGGCTTGCGGTTGCGGAGGGCGCAACGAGCCTGTTCCCGGCAGGAGGCAGGAGGCAGGAGGCAGGAGGCAGGAGGCAGGAGGCAGGAGGCAGGAGGCAGGAGGCAGGAGGCAGGAGGCAGGAGGCAGGAGGCAGGAGGCAGGAGGCAGGAGGCAGGAGGCAGGAGGCAGGAGGCAGGAGGCAGGAGGCAGGAGGCAGGAGGCAGGAGGCAGGAGGCAGGAGGCAGGAGGCAGGAGGCAGGAGGCAGGAGGCAGGAGGCAGGAGGCAGGAGGCAGGAGGCAAGGTGCCCCGGGGGCGCGATTTCCGTCTTGGCGACCCGGCGGGCGAGGGATACTCAGGAGGCATGCGAGTGCCCCTTGTCCTGTTCTGCGCCGCCGTTGCGGTTGCCCTTGCCGCCGTCACCCAGCCGTCGATGGCGGATTTCCTCATCCCCGCCCTGGCGGCCGCGCTTGCGGCGCTGGTGCTGCTGGTCGCGGCGCTCCGCGACAGGCTGCGGCGGCGCCCGGTGCTGGTGGATGGCTCCAACGTCATGCACTGGCGCAAGGGCGCGCCGAGTGTCGAGACGCTGCGCGCCGTGCTGGGGCTGCTGCGGCGGCAGGGCTACCGGCCGGGCATCGTCTTCGACGCCAACGCGGGCTACAAGCTGGCCGATCGCTACATGGACGATCGCGAAATGGCCAAGGTGCTGGGGCTGCCCGCGAACCGTGTCCTCGTGGTGCCGCGGGGCGAGCCCGCCGATCCCACCCTGCTGCGCGCCGCGCGGGACATGGGCGCCCCGGTGGTGAGCAACGACCGGTTCCGGGACTGGGCACAGGCCCATCCGGAGGTGAGCGAACCGGGCGCCCTGATCCGCGGCGGCTTTCGCGATGGCAAGCCCTGGCTGGAACCGCGCCAGTAGGCCCGGCGGCTTGTCATGACGCGGTGCGATCAAGGATTAAGTCCGCGAAAACAGGAGGCTGCCGGGCTTGGCTCATGTGATCTGGATGCGGCCCGGCGTCTGAGCAGCCGCCAGCTCGAGCCACGAGTTGGGTCGCGGGTTGAGCCACACGCGCGCTGCCCTGTGACGGCGGCGGTATCGGCCCCCGGCGTCAGTGCCGTCGGCGTCCCAGTCTCACCCCTCGCAAGAACGTCCGGGGCGTCTCTCTTGACGGCCTACGCGACGGCTCTCGCGACAGCCCATCCATCAACTCATGTGGAGGCTCATCTGGCGGCACCAGCAACGGCGCCTGCACCGGCTCTCGTGGACGCGGGGAGCCCGCTCAGGCGCTCTTGAAATGCTTCGCCAGCTTCAGCCCCTGGCCCTGGTAGTTCGAGGCGATCTCGCGGCCGTAGAGCGTTTCCGGGCGTTCGCCCATGCGCTCGTAGACCAGGCGGCCCACGGTCTGCCCGTGTTCGAGGACGAAGGGCGCCTCGTGGCAGCGCACCTCCAGCACCCCGCGCGAGCCGGTGCCCCCGGCGCCGTCATAGCCGAAGCCGGGATCGAAGAAGCCCGCGTAATGCACCCGGAACTCGCCCACCATGGCAAGGAAGGGCGCCATCTCGGCGGCGTAATCGGGCGGAATGCAGACTGCTTCCCGGCTCACGAGGATGTAGAAGGCCCCGGGATCGAGGATGATCTGGCCGTCGCGGCTGTGGAGCTCCTCCCAGTACTCGGCGGGGTCATAGTGGCCGATCCGGTCGAGGTCGATGATCCCGGTGTGCGGCTTGGCGCGGTAGCCCACCAGCGTGCCCTCTGCCGGCTCCAGATCGACCGAGAAGCCGAGGCCCTCGCCGATCACCGGGGGCGTGTCCACGAGCGGCGTCTCGGCGTGGAGCGCGCGCAGTTCGGCATCGGTGAGGATCGACTGGCCCTGCCGGAAGCGGATCTGGTTGAGCCGCATGCCCGGACGCACGAGGACCGAGAAGCTGCGCGGGCAGATCTCGGCGTAGAGTGGCCCGGTGTAGCCGGCGGGGATGCGGTCGAACTCTGTCCCGCCATCGGTGATCGTGCGGGTCAGCAGGTCGAGCCGCCCGGTGGAGCTCTTCGCATTGGCGACGGCCTGCATGTCGTCGGGCAGGTCGAGGGATTCGAGCAGCGGCACCACGTAGACGCAGCCCTTCTCCAGCACCGCGCCCTGGGTCAGGTCGACCTGGTGCATCTCGAACTCCGCCAGACGCTCGGCCACGGTGCGGCCTTCGCCTGCGAGGAAGGAGGCGCGCACCCGCCAGGCCCGCGTGCCGAGGCGCAGATCGAGGCTCGCCGGCTGCACCTGTTCGGGCAGCACCGCGGGTTCGGCGCTGATCTGGCCGGTCTCGATCATGGCGCGGATACGCTGGCTGGCGCAGATCCCTGTCATCGCTGTCCCCTTGCTCGGGCCCTTTTGTTCTGGCCCCTTGGTCTGGAGGGCGAGACTAGAGCGCAGGGGCGGGAAAGAAAAGATCGCGCCGCCCGCCGTCGGGACGGAAAATTCTTCGAAGAGTTTTCCCAGGAATTTCTGAAAATTCTTGGTTGCCGGACGGAGACGTGTCGTGAGGAAGAGAGTGGGATCCCGGTGTCGGACGCCACCCCGGAGGGTGGCATCCCTTGCGGGATGTACCGTCGGTCATTTCGCGATATTCGTGAAATGGTCGGGCTAGCAGGACTCGAACCTGCGACCTTCCGTCCCCCAGACGGACGCGCTACCAGGCTGCGCTATAGCCCGACGGTGCGCGCTTAATATCCGATCTGACGGTGGGAGCAAGAGGGGATCGCGACTTTTTTCGCCCGCATCGCCCGGCTGTCCCTAGGTCACCCGCGCAGACGAAAACGGGGCGCCGCGCGCCCCGTTCCGGTCCCCTTGGGACGCCTTGGCGAACGGCCTTATTGTGTTGGGCTTTCGGCGAATTGCGCCAGCCGCGCCGCCAGCGGGCGGATATGGGCGAGGTCCTGCGCCGAGAAGCCGGTGCGCCGCTCGCTGATCCGGCTGAGCAGGCCGGGCGCTGCCACCAGCTCGGAATCGGCCGGGTCGGGCGGCGTCGTGACGGAGGTCGCGCGGGGGCCGGGCGTGGGCGTCACGGGCTCCTGCGTCATCGCGAAGAGCGAAGGCCGCGGGGCGGGCGGTGCGCGGTGCGCAAAGATATCGGTGGGCGCCTGCGCCTCGTCCTCCTCGGGCTCGGCCTCGATGAAGGGCGCTTCCTCGATCTCCCCGGAGTGCGCCGGGTCCTCGTAGATGGCCTCGATGAAGGGGGCGGCCTCGATCTCGTCCTCCTCCGCGAAGGCGGCGGGGGCGATCTCATCGCCTGTCTCGTCGCCTGCCTCGGAGGCAGGGGGCTCGGGCGTGAAGGCCGGGTCCGGGGCGGCGGGCGAGAGAGCCTCGACCGGATCGCCGAAGGGCAGGGCGGGCGTGTCATCCTCGCCCTCGTCGACGGTCTCGCCGGTTGCGGCGGTGACCTCCTCGGAGGCGGTGTCCGGTGCGGCGGTGTCTTCGGGCGCGGGCTCCTGAAGGGCGCTCGCCTCGACGGGCTCCCCGGCAGGAGGCTGCGACTCAGCGGTCGGCTCTTCCGGGGAGGTAGCGTCGATGGATGCTTCGGCCGCAGTCTCGTCGGCCACAGTCTCGTCGACCACAGTCTCTTCCGCCGTGGTCTCTTCAGCGACGGGCGTTTCGACCGGCGCTGCCTCGGCCGCGGGGGCGTCGGGCTCGGCCTCGGTCGCTTCGGTGGAGGCCTCGTCGGGCTGCGCGACCGGTGCGGGGCGCGCGGCGACCGGGAAGGTGACGACTTCGGCTTCCTTGGGCGGCGTGATCGCATTGGCCTCTTCGACCTCCGAGTCGCCGTCCAGCGGCGGGGCGAGGCCCGCCACATGGCCCACGCCCTTCTCGCGCAGGAGCTTCTGCACGCCCTTGATGGTCATGCCATCCTCGTGCAGCAGCCGCTTGATCCCGCCAAGCAACAGCATGTCCGCGGGGCGGTAGTAGCGCCGCCCCCCGGCCCGTTTCACGGGTTTCACCTGGGTGAACTTGCTTTCCCAGAACCGCAGAACATGTGCCGGCGTGTCGAGCCAGTCGGCCACCTCGCTGATGGTGCGGAACGCGTCTGCGGACTTGCTCATTGCCTCAGGCCTTGTTGCCCGCGGCGACGCGCTCTTTCATCAGGTGGGAGGGCCGGAAGCTCAGCACCCGGCGCGGATTGATCGGCACTTCTTCACCGGTCTTCGGATTGCGGCCGACGCGGGCGGCCTTGGACCGGACCGAGAAGGTCCCGAAGGAGGAGATTTTCACCTGCTCCCCGTCCACCAGCGCGTCCGACATGTGCTGCAGCACCGATTCAACGAGCTGTGCAGATTCGTTGCGGGAAAGGCCCACCTCGCGGAAGACGGCCTCACTCAAATCCATACGCGTCAGCGTCTTGTCACTCATCCCTGTCCCCTCTTGGCTGCGTTAAGCATAGGGGGTGCGATTTTTCCGAGTCAATATCAACCACTTGGATGGGTGAATTAAAGAGCCTCGGCAGGACACCGCCTTACCAGCGCAGGATCACCGATCCCCAGGCCAAGCCACCGCCGATCGCCTCCATCAGGAGGACCTGACCGGGCTTGATCCGGCCCTCGGCGACGGCCACCGACAGCGCCAGCGGGATCGAGGCGGCCGAGGTGTTGCCGTGGTCCTGTACCGTGACCACAACCTGTTCCATCGGCAGGCCCAGTTTCTTGGCCGTGCCCTGGATGATCCGGATGTTCGCCTGATGCGGAACGATCCAGTCCAGCTCCTCGGCGGGCATATTGATCTTGGCCAGCGAGGCCTCGGCCGTGGCGGCCAGCTTGCCGACCGCCTGGCGGAAGAGCGGGTTGCCCTGCATCCGCAGCTTGCCCGACTCACCCGTGGTGGAGACGCCGCCATCGACGTAGAGCATGTCGCGGTAGTTGCCGTCCGAGTTCAGGTCGGCGGCGAGGATCCCGCGGTCGTCATTGGTGCCGCCGCCATCCCGGCCTTCAAGGACGAGCGCGCCTGCGCCATCGCCGAAGAGAACGCAGGTCGAACGGTCGGTCCAGTCCATGATCCGGCTGAAGGTCTCGGCCCCGATCACGAGGATGCGGTTGGCCTGACCGGAGACGATCATCGCGTTGGCGGTTGAGAGCGCATAGACGAAGCCCGCGCAGACCGCCTGCACGTCGAAGCCGAAGCCCCGCGTCATGCCGAGCCCCTGCTGCACCATGGTGGCGACGGAGGGGAAGGTGAGGTCGGGCGTCGAGGTGGCCACGATCACCGCGTCCATGTCGCTGGCGGCAAGGCCGGCCTGCGCAAGCGCCGCGGTCGCGGCCTTGATGGCCATGTCCGAGGTGGTCTCGCCTTCGGCGGCGAAGTGGCGTCTCTCGATCCCGGTCCGGGCCTGAATCCATTCGTCCGACGTATCCAGCGTCTTCTCGAATTCGGCATTGGGAACGATCCGCTCGGGCAGGTAATGGCCCACACCAAGGGCCACGGCGCGCATCGTCATTGTCTTATTCTCCCTCAGCTCGCCCGGTATCCTGCGGCGGCTGTACGGCACTTGCAACCCGGGCGGCGAGCTTGTCGGTAAAACCTTGCTGAGCCAGTTGGAAGGCCAGCTTGATGGCGGCCGAGACACCCATGGCGTCGGCCGACCCGTGGGACTTCACCACCGTCCCGTTCAGTCCGAGGAACACCCCGCCGTTCACCCGCCGCGGATCGATCCGCTTCTGCAGGCGCCGCAGCGAGGTCATGGCCAGAAGGGCCGCGACCTTGGACAGGGGGGAATACTGGAAGGCTTCCTTCAACAGGTCCCCGATGAGTTTCGCGGTGCCTTCGCCGGTCTTCAGCGCAACGTTCCCGGTGAAACCGTCGGTGACGATCACGTCACAGACATCGCCCGGAATGTCGCCGCCTTCGACGAAGCCCACGAAATCGAAATGCGCTTCCTCCGCCTGCGAGGCGATCAGGTCATGGGCGAGTTTCAGCTCGGCCCGGCCCTTGTGCTCCTCGGTGCCCACGTTCAGCAAGCCGATGCGCGGACGCTCGAGGTGCATGCCGTTGCGGGCATAGGAGGCGCCCATCAGCGCGTATTGCAGGAGGTCCTGTTCGTCGGCGCGGATGTCTGCGCCCACGTCCAGCATCACGTTGAAGCCCTGCGGGTTGCGCGACGGCCAGAGCACGGCGATGGCAGGGCGGTTGACGCCCGGCAGCTTGCGCAGCCGCACCATCGACAGCGCCATCAGCGCACCGGTGTTTCCGCAGGACACGGCGACGGTGGCTTCGCCGTTGCGCACGGCGTCCAGCGTCGACCACATGGAGGTGCCCTTGCCGTGACGCATCACGTGGCTGGGCTTGTCGTCCATGGTCACGACGCCGCCGGCGTCGCGGATCTCGATCCGGTCCCGCAGCCACTTGCGGCGCCCGATGAGCTTCTCGAGCTCGTCCTCGGGGCCGTGCAGCAGAAAGCGGATATCCGGATTCTTCTTGGCAGAGCGCGCGATGCCGGCAACGACTGCCGCCGGCCCACGGTCACCGCCCATGGCATCGATGGAAAGCACGTAGGATGCGCCGGCCTTGCTGCCGGCGGCATCCACCGCGGAACCCGTCGTGTCTGGAGCTGCGCTCATGCGATTGCCGCCCGGGCGTTCTTTCAGGCGGCGTCGTCTTCCAGATCGATTTCGTCGGCCTGAGCCACGACTTCACGATCGGCATAGTGGCCGCAGGCGCCGCAGACGTGGTGCGGACGCTTCAGCTCACCACAGTTGGAGCATTCGTTGGGGTTGCCGGCGACAAGCGCGTCATGGGCGCGGCGGTTGTTGCGGCGCGACTTGGAAACTTTGTTCTGTTGGACAGCCATGTCACAACCTCTGTTTGATGGGCCGCGGCCCGGTTTCGTTTTCGGTGCGGAGCCGACGGGCAGGGCCCGGATCGGATCCGCAGAATGGGTGAGGGGCTCTTAGTCTGCCCAAGGCCCCGGCTTCAACCCAAAATTCGGATGAGGGCGCGAAAATACGTCTATTTCCGAAAACCGCAAGCGATTCGTCGCCGGTCTTCCGGGGACGTGTCGCCGCGGCTGCGCCTTGCAGCAAAGGGCCCTGCGCGTCCCGGCGCCGGCTGCGCGGGCCCGATCGCGCGTCGCCTCTCACTCCTCGGGTTTTTCCAGCTTTGCCTTGAGGGCCGCCAGACCGGCAAAGGGTTTCGTCTCCTCGTCGGTCATCGCCTGCTTGCCGGGCTCGGTGAACTGCGCCTCTTCGATCTCGGCGCCTTCGGCGCGGGGGTAGAGCGGCAGCGCAAGCGCGAGCGCCTCGGCCAGGACGACGCCCGGGTCGATCACCTCTCCGAGAGGTTCCACGGAATCATCTTCGGGCATTTCCATCTCGTCGATCTCGGGCGCGGCTTCGAGGGTGGGGTCGTAGCGGCGCACCACCTCCTCCTCGATGCGGGTGGTCACCGGGGCCAGGGTCACGATGCAGGGCTGCACCACGGTGGCGCCCAGCTTGCCCTTCAGACGCCAGCGGCGCTTGCCCTCGGCCTTCACCTCGCCGGTGAAGCTGACCTTGCGCAGGTCGCTCAGCTCCAGTTCGGTGGCCAGACGCTCCATCTGCGCGGCATCCGGCCTGATCTCGAATGACGTGGGCCGCGAGGTCGGCAGATCGGCCACGCGCAGCGGCGTGAAGAGAGGGCGGGCGGGGTCGGCGTCGGCCATGGGGCGGCGGTTCCTTCCTTGAACGGGGGGCTTTCCTTCTGTAATGGCAGATAGAAGGCGGAAGACGCCGGAGCAAGAGGGCAGGAATGCTGGGCATGACGAATTGGGCGAAACGGGCCGTGGCCGTACTTCTGGTTATGGCGGCGGCTTCCTGCACGGCACGCTACCGCGACCACGGCTATGTGCCTCTGGACAGTGATCTTTCCCAGATCACCATCGGCAAGGACACCCGCGAGACCGTGACCGAGAAGGTCGGCGCCCCCTCCACCTCAGGCATGCTCGACGGTGGGAATTATTACTACGTGCACAGCCGCGTGCGCCACTTCGCCTATACCGAGCCGGAAGTGGTGGAGCGCGAGGTGGTCCAGGTCGCCTTCGACCAGCGCGGCCTCGTCTCCAACGTCTCGCGCTACGGCCTCGAGGATGGGCGCATCGTGACCCTGTCGCGCCGCGTGACGCTGGATGACGGCAGTGGCAACAACATCATTGCGCAGCTTCTCGGCAACCTCGGCCAGTTCACCGCGAGCGATTTCGCGAACTGATCCCCCATGCCGGGCCTCCGCAAGGGGCAGCGAGAGATCACAAGGCGCGGCGCCGGACAACGGCCCGCGCCTTTTGCGTCTCGGCACGTTGGCCCGGCCGCGTGCCATGACCGCGACAGGGACCGCGACAGGGACCTCCGCGGTCACTTTCCAGCCGGACATATCCCGGACCGGGGCCGCGCCCCGGTGCAGGCTTTCTGTCCGCGAGACCTCCCGCGAAACCATCCCCGCCGGCCGCCCGATCCCTGCATCCGTCACGCCGCTGTCATCCCTTGTATGATAGGTCACGCGCGAATACCCTGACTGCATCGCCCCGGAGGCCTGCCATGCTGTCGCTCATGAAGGGACGTTACCGCGCCCGCTTCGCCGAGACCCCCGATGACATCCTCGCCGCACAGCGGCTGCGGACCCTGTGTTTCCACGGCGACCCGGACAGCCATCCCCTCGATGCCGATGCCTTCGACGCGGTCTGCGCCCATGTGCTGGTCGAGGATCAGCGCGACGGCGCGCTCGTCTGCTGCTTCCGTATCCTGCCGCTGACCGGCGGGGACGAGATCGCGCGCAGCTATTCCGCGCAATACTACGAGCTCTCCGCCCTGAAGGATTTCGAGGGGCCGATGGTCGAGATGGGCCGCTTCTGCATCCACCCCGAGGCCCGCGACGCCGACATCCTGCGGGTGGCCTGGTCCGCGATGACGCGCTACGTGGACGAGAACGGGGTCGAGATGCTCTTCGGCTGTTCCTCCTTCCATGGCACCGATACGGCCGATTACCTCGACGCCTTTGCCATGCTGAAGGAACGCCACCTCGCGCCGAACCGATGGCTGCCGCGGGTCAAGGCGCCCAATGTCTTCCGCTTTGCCCAGAAACTGCGGCGCAAGCCGGACGCGAAACAGGCCATGCTGCGGATGCCGCCGCTCCTGCGGACCTACCTGCTGATGGGGGGATGGGTCAGCGATCACGCGGTGGTCGACAGCCACATGAACACGCTCCACGTCTTCACCGGGCTCGAAATCAAGGCGATCCCGCCCGCGCGCAAGCGCCTGCTGAGGGCCACGGCGGGCTGATCTATCCGCGTTGATCAATCGGGCTGTCCGCGCAGCCTGATCCGTTTGGCGTCCGGGGCGGCCTGATCCGGCAGCGTGCTCGTCCGGGCCGCAGCCGGGCATCCGTCTCTGGCATCGGGTTCTGCCATCGAGGCTCGGCCGGACATGCAAACGCCGCCCCGGGTAGGGGCGGCGCCTTGGAAATCTCTTGTCTGGCTCCGGGGGGCAGACCCGCGGGCGGAGCCTCAGAACGGGATCTCGTCGTCGAGATCGCGCGAGGGCGCGCCGCCGCCGGAACGGCCGCCACCGCCACCGCTGCCACCGTAGCCGCCACCCGAGGGGCCGTCATCGTAGCCGCCGCCGTAATCGCCGCCGCCGCCACCACCGTAGCCGCCGCCCGATCCGCCGCCGAAGCCGCCACCGCCGCCGCCTTCACCGCGGCCGTCGAGCATCACCAGAGTGCCGCCGAAGCCCTGCAGGACGACCTCGGTCGAATAGCGGTCCTGGCCGGACTGGTCCTGCCACTTGCGGGTCTGCAGCTGGCCCTCGATGTAGACCTTGGAGCCCTTGCGCAGGTACTGTTCGGCCACGCGCACGAGACCTTCCTGGAAGATCGCGACCGAGTGCCACTCGGTCCGCTCGCGCCGCTCGCCGGTGTTGCGGTCCTTCCAGTTTTCCGAGGTCGCGATCCGCAGGTTGCAGACCTTGCCCCCGTTCTGGAACGACCGGACCTCCGGGTCGCGGCCCAGATTGCCGATCAGAATGACCTTGTTCACCGATCCCGCCATGAGACCCCCTGTGTCGAATCCGAATTCAATGATCCCGGCGTTAAAGCAGGCACCGCCGCCCGCCGCAACCGCCGCCGTGCGGCAATGGAAGCGCAACACGGTTAATCCAACGTTAGCGGGGCCGGAGCGCCTGAGCAATGCGCCAAGATGCGGCGCGGCGGGCCGGTGGTGTGGCGGCTGAACTGCCCGGGGGCCTGAGGAGAGAGCCGCCGGTGGTGACGGGCCGCGTCGGCCGGCACCGAGCTGCGGGGGAAGCGCCGACCGGGGCTGTGACCGGTCGTGCCCGGTGGCGCCCGTCCCGCGAGGGGCCCGCCGCCGCCGATGGGCCCGAAACGCCCGGAAATCGGCCCTAAACTCCGGTTATAGGCGGGTCGTTCGGCACTCCGGACGGATCGCGCGGCCCGGTGCGGCGGGGCAGATGGGAGGGGCAGGGCGCCAGATGGTCTGGCCCCCCCACATCGGAGAATGAAGATGCTGAAATCCCCAAGGCTGCAATCCCTCTGGAACGCGACCGCCCTCGGCATTGTCACCGTCACCGGTACGCTGGCGCTCTGCCTCGTCACCGCCTCTGCCGCCTTCGCCTCGGGGATGCCCGACGATGCCACCAAGGCCCAGATCACAGAGAAGCTGACCGCGGAGGGCTACGAGGTGCGGCGCATCGACATGGAGGACGGGATGATCGAGGTCTATGCCCTCAAGGACGGCAAGAAGCTCGAACTCTACCTCGACGAGGCACTGAACATCGCCAAGGTCCACGGCGATGACTGACGCGGCCCTCGCGGGTCGCACGGTCCGGAGCGCCCGTAGTGCGCGCCGGGTCTGGGATCCGCTGGTGCGGGTGTTCCACTGGTCCCTGGTCGTGCTCTTCGCCTCGAACGTGCTGATCACCGACCCGGAGAAGGACCTGCACCACCTGATCGGCTACGCGGTCGTGGCCCTCGTGGCGGTGCGGCTGGTCTGGGGGCTGATCGGCTCCCGCCACGCAAGGTTCCGGGACTTCCCGCCCTCGGTCTCCGCAGCGCTCGGCCAGCTGGGCGATATCGCGAAGGGGCGGCGCAGGGTGCACCTCGGGCATACGCCGCTGGGTGCGCTGATGATCTACAACCTGCTGGCCACGATGCTGCTGATCGGGCTGACCGGCTGGATGATGACCACCAACGCCTACTGGGGCGTCAAATGGGTCGAGGAGATGCACGAATTCTTCGTCACCTGGGCCGAGATCTGTGTCGCAGCCCATATTGCCGCCGTGATCTGGGAAAGCCGCCGGACCGGTGTTAACCTGCCACGAGCCATGGTGACGGGGGTTAAGATGATAGAGCCGCGCGATCTGCCGCAGTCCGGACAGCCGAAATCCGGCAAGCCGACCTCCGGACACGCCTCCGAATGAGCGAGGTCAAACCGACGAAGAACAGCCTGGCGCTTGCCTGGCTGATCCTCGTTCAGGCGCTCTGCACCACCTTCTTCATCGCCGATGCCATCGCGGACACGATCGACGAGGGGCGGAGCATCCTGACCGATCCGGGCCAGATCATCGAGGGGCTGGCGGCGCTCTCGCTGCTGTTTGCCCTCGGGGTCGAGATGCGGGTGCTGATGATCCTGCTGCGGCGCCAGAAGGACCTCGAACGCACCCGCACCGTGGCGCAGGGCGCGCTGCACGAGGTGATCCAGGCCTATTTCGAGGACTGGGCCCTGACGCCCTCCGAGGCGGACGTGGCGGGGCTCACGCTCAAGGGGCTCTCCATCGCCGAGGTGGCGGAAATCCGCGGGTCGGCGGAGGGCACGGTGAAGGCGCATCTCAACGCGATCTACCGCAAGGCCGGTGTGCAGGGGCGCAACGGGCTGATGTCGCTGCTGATCGAAGACCTGATGGGGGCGCCACTGGTGCCGCATGAGACACCGGAGGATGCGGGGGCGACCCTGCGGACGGGGGGTGGCAATTCACGCTCCGCCGGATAGAATGCCGGCCAACAAGAGACATCTGAACGGACGGGACAATGCAGAGATACCTCGGGGTAGCCCTTGGCGCCGTGCTGGCGCTTGCCCAACCGGTGAGTGCGGACGTGTTGTCGTCCAAGTCGCGCGTGAAGCTCTTCAAGTCCCAGACCTCGATCCTCGACGGGCGGGCCTCGCAGCAATACAACAACTCGGTCCGGCTGCAGCCGCAGGCCGTGGTGGTGCCCTCCAAGTTTCCGATCAAGCCCTTCGCGGGCAAGTACACCGGCCCCTACCTCGACGTGGCCCGCTCGGCCGCCAAGCGGCACGGCATTCCCGAGGATCTCTTCCTGCGCCTCGTGCAGCAGGAGAGCGGCTGGAACATCCACGCCAAGAGCCACAAGGGTGCCCTCGGCCTCGCGCAGCTGATGCCGGACACGGCGCGGCACCTCGCCGTCGATCCCATGGACCCGGAACAGAACCTCGAAGGCGGCGCGCGCTACCTTGCGCGGCAGTACCGTGATTTCGGCAACTGGCGGCTGGCACTGGCGGCCTACAATGCCGGGCCGGAAGCGGTGCGCAAGTACGGCGACATCCCGCCCTACAAGGAAACCCAGAACTACGTGAAGGTGATCTGGGGCCACTGAGCCCCGGAGGCTATCTCGGACGCAATCCCGGTTCAGGGGCCCGGATCATGGGCCCTGATCACGAGGTGGGCGTCCTGACCGAACCCTCGCCCGCAGGTTGCGGGGCGGGGCAATCCGCGATCGGCGGAATTCGACCGATGCCCGGACGGGTTCTTTTCGTCCCGATGGAACCGATACGGGCGGCTAACGTTCTCTCCCCACAAGCGAAACAGATGCGGCACCGCGCTGCCACCGACCCCGGAAGAGGGGTCGGGCGCGTGCCAGGAAAGGACGTAAACATGTTGAAACGGACCCTGATCGCCCTTGGTATGGCCACTGCCGTGGCTGCTCCCGTCTATGCGCTCGACAACCCGCAGGTGAGCAGCGTCGATGTCGCCGCCGGCGCCGAGCTGGACGGAAACGCGTCGCTGGGCCAGTTCCCGACCCTGAGCGACGACCTGTCGAAAACCATCACCGCCGCGCTCAACGACCAGCCGGTCGGCGTCGAGCCGGGTTACAAGGTTCAGGTCGAGTTGACCGAACTCGACATCAGCCCGAACCCCACGGAATCCTTCGTCGAAGGCTTCAACAAGCTGGCCGGCACCGTCACCGTGATGGACCCGGGCGGCGAGGGCGCCATCGGGGCCTTCCCGATCGAGATCAACGCCCAGTCGATTCTGCCGGCGCCCGGCACGCTGACCGTGGCCCCCTCGGACGAGGAACTCTACACAGCCATGCTGGTGGGCTTCGCCGAGGCGACCGAGAACGGCATGGACAGCATGTCCGACGCGACGACCGACGCGAACGACCGCTGACACATACGACGTCCCCGGGACGGTTCTCCCCAGGACCGTCCCTGTCTCACCCCCCGAGACGCAGCCCCCCCGGTGCCCCAAGCGCCGGGGGTGTCTGTTTGTGCAGCGGTCTCGTGGCTGGCCCCCGGGGATCAGCCGGCGAGATCAGCCTTGGGACTCAGTCTGCCGCCTGCCGCAGCACCGGCGACATGCCCTCCAGCACCTCCGGGTCGAGATGACAGCGGATCTGATGCGCGCCGAATCGGCGCATCTCGGGCAGGTCTGTCGCGCAGCGGTCGCCCGCGACCTGCGCCTTCCAGCGGCAACGGGTCTGGAACGGGCAGCCCGGCGGCGGATTGGTGGCCGAGGGCAGCTCCCCCTCCAGCACGATTCGCTCCTTCTCGACCGAGGTATCGGCAATGGGCACCGCCGAGAGCAGCGCCTCGGTATAGGGGTGGTAGGGCGGCGCGAAGACCTGCTCCACCGTCCCCAGTTCGACCACGTGGCCGAGGTACATGACCAGCACCCGATCCGCGAGGTAGCGCACCAGCGACAGGTCGTGGGAGATGAAGATCAGCGTCGTCTTCTCGCGCTTCTGGATCTCCATCAGCAGGTCGGTCACCGCCGCCTGAACCGAGACATCCAGCGCCGAGACCGGCTCATCCGCCACCACGATCCGTGCGCCGCCCGCAAAGGCCCGCGCGATGCCCACCCGCTGCTTCTGCCCGCCCGACAGCTGGCGCGGCATCCGCTCGGCGAAATCGCGCGGCAGCTTTACGAGGTCGAGCAGCGTCAGCATCCGTTCGCGCCGCTCCGCATCCGAGGCGCCATAGCCGAACAATTCCAACGCGCGGGTGATCTGGCGCCCCACGGGGATCGAGGGGTTGAGCGTGTCGAAGGGGTTCTGGAACACCATCTGCAGATCGCTCAGCAGGCCGCCGTCCCGCGCGGCCACTGGCAGGTCCTGGATTTCCCGCCCATCGAGCAGGATGCGCCCCTCGGTCGCCGTCTCCAGCCCCATGAGCATCTTGGCCAGCGTGGATTTCCCGCAGCCGGATTCCCCCACGATCGCCAGTGTCTCGCTCTCGCGGGCGTCAAACGTGAGCGCCTCGTTGGCCTTCACCACCTGCGTCGCGCCCCCGAAGAGCGCATTGGCCCCGGTCTCGTAATACTTCTTCAGCTGCTCGACGCTGAGGACGACCTTGCCGGGCGTTCGGGCCTCCGTTTCGGCCTCGGCCTCCGGAACGGCCGTCCAGTCGATCTCCTGCGTGCGCAGGCAGCGGGTGGCATGGCCGGGGCGGACATCCTGCATCGGGATCGCCTGCGCATCGCAGCGCCCGGCCTCGAAGTAGCTGCACCGCGGGCCGAAGTTGCAGCCCGGCGGGCGCTGGTGGGGCAGGGGAAAGTTGCCGGGGATCGCCTGCAGCGGGCGGGCCGTCTTGTCGGCCCCGGGCAGCGGGATCGCGCGGAAGAGCGCCTGCGTGTAGGGATGGCGCATGGTGTCGAAGACCTCGGCCACGGTGCCGGTCTCGACCGCCTCGCCGGAATACATCACGCAGATCCGGTCGCAGGTCTCCAGCACCAGCCCGAGGTTGTGCGAGATGAAGAGCATCGCCGTGCCGTACTTGCGCCCCAGATCGCGGATCAGCTCCACGATGGCCGCCTCGACGGTGACGTCGAGCGCGGTGGTCGGCTCGTCGAGGATCAGCAGCGCGGGTTTCGACATCAAGGCCATGGCGATGACGATGCGCTGCTGCTGCCCGCCGGAGAGCTGGTGCGGATAGCTGTCGAGGATGCGCGCCGGATCGGGCAGCTTCACGTCGTCCAGCATCTGGAGCGCGCGGGCGCGGGCCTCCTCGGCCGTCACGTCCTCGTGGATCATCGGCACTTCCATCAACTGGCGGCCCACCTTCATGGCAGGGTTCAGCGAGGCCATCGGCTCCTGGTAGATCATCGCGATCTCGTTGCCGCGGATGCGGCGCAGCTCGGCCTCCGACATCTCGGCCATGTCGCGGCCCTTGAAGCGGATCGTGCCGCCCGCGATGCGCCCGTTGCGGCCCAGATCGCGCATGACGCCAAGCGCCACGGTGGACTTGCCGCAGCCGCTTTCGCCCACGAGGCCCATGGCCTCGCCCGGTTGGACCGAGACGGAGAAGTCCATCACCGCCGGGATCTCGGCCCGGCGGGTGTCGAAGGAGATCGAGAGGTTGTCGATGGCGAGGATGGGCTCTTGTGTCATGGCCTCAGTCCTTCAGGCTTTCTTCGCGCAACCCGTCGGCCAGCAGGTTCAGGCCGAGGACGAGCGAGAGCAGCGCCACGGCGGGCGCGATGGCGGGATGGGGGAAGATCGACAGCAGTTTGCGGCCCGCGTTGATCGTGGTGCCCCAGTCGGGGCTGTCCGGCGGCAGGCCGAGGCCGAAGAACCCCAGCGTGCCCAGAAGGATCGTCGTGTAGCCGATGCGCAGGCAGAAATCGACGATCAGCGGCCCGCGCGCATTGGGCAGGATCTCCCACAGCATGATGTACCACGGGCCTTCGCCCCGGGTCTGGGCGGCGGCGACGTAATCGCGGGTCTTGAGGTCCAGCGTCAGGCCGCGCGTGAGGCGGAAGACCGTGGGCGCGTTCACGAAGATGACCGAGACGAAGACCACGAGGATGCCGCCCGGCACATCGAAGAGGTCGTGCGTAGCGGGCAGGAGGTCGAGCGCCGACCCCTCCGCCGAGATCAGCGAGAGATAGGCCCAGCCGAGCGGCAGCAGCACCACGGCCAGCAGCATCCAGCGGCGGCGCGGATTGGTCCGGGCACGGGCGTTGATCAGCAGGCCGAGGAAGACGAGCGGCAGCAAGAAGAGCCCGGCAGAGAGATAGGCGGGCAGGCCGCTCTCCACGATCTCGGGGGTGACGAGGAGGTAGAAGAGCAGGATCACCGGGAAGGCGAGGATCAGGTTCGCCGCGAAGGTCAGGACGCTGTCCAGCCGCCCGCCGAAGTAGCCCGCCGGCAGCCCCAGCGTGATCCCTGCCATGAAGGCAAAGAGCGTGGCCAGCGGCGCGATCTGCACCACGATCCACGATCCCGCCACCATGCGCGAGAAGACATCGCGCGCCAGCCCGTCGCCACCCAGCAGATAATAGGGATAATCCCCATCCTCGGCCCCGCGCAGGGGCGTGCCGGGAACCTTGTTCTTCATGCCGGATACGGCGGTCAGCGGGTCATGGGTGGCGATCCAGTCGAAGAGCCCGGCGGCAAGCGCGGTATAGACCCAGAAGAGCGTCAGGAAGAGCCCGATCAGGCCAATGCGATTGTCGAAGAGTTTACCGTAAAGGCCCAATCTTGAACGATAAACCCACGACAGGCCAAAGGTCGCGGCAAGGGCGATCCAGACCGGCAGGAACTGCAACAGGATGCGGGCGGCGATGGCGCCCCAGCTCAGCGGTTCCATGCGGTGGCCTCCGGTTTGGCAGCGTGCGGGGCGGGTGTCGTCATTCTCGGCGCCCTCATGCGATCCGGATCCGGGGGTTCAGATAGACGTAGCCGATGTCCGAGATCAGCTGCGTCAGCAGCACCACCACGACCGAGACCAGCGAGATCCCCAGCAGCAGGTCCACGTCGTTGTTGCCCGCCGCCTGTACCAGAGCCCAGCCGAGGCCCTTGTAGTTGAAGAGCGTCTCGACGATCACCACGCCGTTCAGCAGCCACGGGAATTGCAGCATGATCACCGTGAAGGGCGCGATCAGCGCGTTGCGCAGCGCGTGTTTCAGCACGATCTCGCGGAAGGGCAGACCCTTGAGCCGCGCGGTGCGGATGTACTGCGAGGTCATCACCTCGGCCATGGAGGCGCGGGTCATCCGGGCGATGTAGCCCATGCCGAAGAGCGCGATGGTCAGCACCGGCAGGAAGAAGTTCTCGAAGGTGGCGTTCTCCATGGCGGAGGTGGCGGTGCCCTTGAACCATTTCAGCCCGAAGGCGGAGGAGGCGAAGACCGCGATCAGGATCACGCCCGAGACATACTCCGGCGTCGCCGTGGTCAGGATCGAGAGGGTCGAGAGGCCGCGGTCGAGCTTCGAGCCCTCGCGCATGCCCGCCAGCACGCCGATCACCAGCGCCATGGGCACCATCAGCACCATGACCCAGAACATCATCTTGCCGGTCAGGGCGAGGCGGGTGGCGATGAAGGGGCCCACGTCTTCGCGGAAGACACGGCTTTCGCCCCATTCGCCCTGCAGGATGCCGCAGCGCGCGGGGCTGTCGGCAATCGTGCCGCCCACGGGGACGCAGCGGCCATATTCGCCGCTCTCGTCCGTGCGGGTCCAGCCGGGCCATGCGCCCAGCCATTCGCCGTAACGCACCAGCATCGGCTGGGCATAGCCGTTCTTCTCCAGCCAGCTTTCGACCTGCGCATCGCTCATCCGGGCGTTGCCCTCGAACTTGGCGATCTTCTCGAGGTTGGCGGGCAGGTTCGTCAGGGCGAAGACGATCAGCGACAGGCAGAGCGCCGTCAGGAGCATCACGCCGAGGCGGCGGAGCAGGAAGAGGATCATGGGGCCGTCCTGTCTGTGGCAGGCCCCGCGAAAGGCGGGACCGGGCCGGGATGGGAGCCGTCACGGGACATGCGCTGCGCCGGGCTGATCGGGCGCCCGCGCCCGCGAGTGTCCGGGCGGCTGGCCGCGAGGCACGGGGCCGGGCCGCAGCCGGGATGGATCAGACCGATGTCGGGGCCACCCTCAGGGCGGCCCCGGGCAGGGCGCGGGCCGGTGGCCATGGGCTGTGCCAGGGCGCTCAGGCCCGGATCCACCACTTGTCCATGTGCATCTCGAAGGTCGGATGCATCTCGGTGCCCATGACGTTTTCCTTCATGTGGCGGAAGAGCGAGCGCCAGTAGGGCTGGATCGTCACGCCCTCGTCGAGCATGATCTGCTCGAGCTTCGCCATGACCTCGCGCCGCTTGTCGGCATCGGCAATGGCAAGCGCCTCGTCCATCAGGCTGTCGAATTCGGCATTGGCGAAGGCGGTCTCGTTCCAGGCTACGCCGGACTTGTAGGCCAGCGACATCACCTGCACACCCAGCGGGCGCATGTTCCACTCGGTCGCGGACCACGGGAAGGTGAGCCAGTCGTTCCAGAAGGTCGAGCCGGGCAGGATCGTGCGTTTCACGTTGATGCCCGCATCGCGGCACTGCGCCGCCACGGCGTCACAGGTCGCCGACTGCCATTCGTCGTCGATCGAGATCAGCTCGAACTCGGTCTCGGCATGGCCCGCCTCGGTCAGCATCTGCAGCGCCGCGTCCGGGTCCGGGCTGATGCCGGGGATGTCGGCGTATTCCGGGTGGATCGGGCAGACGTGGAAATCCTTCGCCACGGTGCCGAGGCCGGAATAGCCCAGTTCCAGCACCACCTCGTTGTCCACCGCCGTCATCAGCGCGCGGCGCACGTTCACGTCGTCGTAGGGCGCGTTGGTCTGGTTGAAGCGCACGCAGATCGTGGCCGCCGTCACCGCCTCCGAGACCTTCCAGCCCATGGCCGTCAGCACGTCGACGAATTCGCCGGTGGACTGGTAGGTCATGTCGATCTCGTCCGCGTCCGCCGCCGCGACCCAGGAGGCCATGTCGGTGCCGAAGTCGATGAACTCGATCCGGTCGAGGTAGGCGCCTTCGCCCCACCACTGGTGATCGGCGTTCTTGACCAGCACCTGGCGCACGCCGACCTCGTTGCTCTCGGGCAGGAAGGGGCCGGTCCCGATGGGGTTTTCCGACGGATCGCCGCCCGCGTAGGAGGGGTGCACCACCGCCGCCGGGTAATCGGAGAAGCCCGCGGGCAGGGTGATGTCGGGGCTTTGCAGGATCAGGCGGACCGTGAAGTCATCGACCTTCTCCACCGCGCCCTCGCGCAGCTCCTGCGTCTCGCTGTCGATCAGCGCGCCAAGGCGCGAGGCCATGGAATTGCCCTCGACCCCGGCCTCGCACCAGCGGGTGAGGTTGAAGATCACGTCGTCGGCGGTGAAGGGATCGCCGTTGTTCCAGCTCACGCCCTGACGGACATGGAGCACGTATTCGGTGGCGTCCTCGTTGACCTCCCAGCTCTCCAGCAGGCGGCCCTCGAAGGAGCCGTCGGCGTTGTACTGCACGAGGTATTCCAGCCAGCCGCGGGCGAAGTTCGCCATCTCCGACCAGTCGAAGTTGCGCGGGTCCTTCAGCGCCTTGGTCTGCATCTGCACCCGCAGCGTGCCGCCCGGGGTGGGGGCCTCCTGCGCCATCACCGGCTGTTCCAGACCGCCGAGTGCATAGACCAGCGGCGTGGCGACCCCCAGCGACGACGCGCGGGTGATGAATTCCCGACGGCTGAGTTTCCCGGCCTTGAACTCTTCGGCGTACATGCGGGCACCGGGGTGCACGGTGCCGGTCAGCTCGGTCTCTGGCTTGGTCATGGTTCTCTCCCTGTGACAGTTTGTCTGTCTGTCTGTCTGTCTGTCTGTCTTGCCGCGCGAGCGTGGCGGTTTCGTGAAGGGCGCCGGGGCGCTTGGGTCGACAGGATAGGAGCGCGATTGCCGCCTGCGTCAATGGCCCGGTCCGGTCTCACGGCCTGCGAGCGCCGCAGACGGGGGCAATCCTCCCCGTACTGGCTTGATTGCGACATTTATCATGTCGCAAATGGACTGCCACCGATTTTCGCCCTTCGGGGGCGTATGGGACGCGATTTCCAGGGGCCGGGGTGTCAGGCCGCCATCATGCCCGCACCGGCTGGGCCGAGAGCGGGGCGGACTGGGCCTGCTTTCGCAGGGCCGAGGGCGTCATTTTCGTGTGGTGCTGGATGAAGCGCGTGAAATAGGCAGCGCTGGAGAAGCCGAGGCTTTCCGCCACCAGCCGGATCGGCAGGTCGCCGTCCTGCAGCATCTCGCGCGCGCCGTGCAGCACCCGTTCGGTCAGGATGTCGGCGGCGGTCATCCCGGAGGTCTGGCGCAGGGTGCGCGTCAGGTGGGTCGGTGTCACGCCGAGCGCGGTGGCATAGGCCGCCATGGGGGCACCGCTGCGATAGTCCCGCGCCACGAGAGAGCAGAAGGCCTCCGACAGGCGCTGCGCGGCATTGGGCTGGGGCGCGGGCGGCTCCTGTGCCTGCACCCGGCGGATCCAGACCGAGAGCAGCCCGGCATGGGCGCGGGCGGCCTCGGCACCGAAGGGGCGGTGGGTCGACTGCTCGCGCTGCATGGAGTCGAGGATCGCGGTGGCCTCGCCCTGCACCAGCACGTCGCGCACCCGCAGGTGGAGCGCATCCTGCGTCGGCAGGAAGGGGACGGAGCCCGGCGGGATGCGCACCGCGAGGCCGAAGACCTGCTTGCCGAGGTCGAGCGACATCAGGGTCTGGGCGGGCAGCAGCAGCGCATTGTGCGGCCCCAGCCCCCGGCGGCGGCCCATGACCAGCACGCGGCCCTGTCCCCGGGTGATCCAGAGGAAGAGGTGATCCTCCCGCGAATGCTGCAATTCCGTGCGCCACGGCCCCCCGCGGCTGAGCTGGGCGAGCGAGAGCAGGCTGGGCGCGGCGGGATCGGTCATCGGCGTCCCCTCGATGGAGGTGGTGGCATTGCGGTGACGGCGTGAGGAACCCCAAGATGTGGTATTTGGGTAGAAGTCCCCTGAATTTATTGGGGAATGCTGCGAAAATTGTCCGCTTATGTAAAGAAAATAGCTCAGGCGTCGGCGCTGAGGTGCTGCCAGTGTCGCATCCTTGCGCGGAACCACGTCCGCTGCCGCTTGGCGAAGCGGCGGGTGGCCACGGTGGCGGCCTCGCGGGCCTCGTCGAGGGTCATCTCGCCGCGCAGGTGGGCGATCAGCTCCGGCGCGCCGATGGCCTTGGCCGAGGGCAGGTCGGGCGACCAGAGGGGCAGGTTGGTCCGCGCCTCCTCCAGCGCGCCGCCCTCCAGCATCAGGTCGAAGCGGCGCTCGATCCGGGGCGTGAGCCACTCCTTGGGCGCCGAGACGACCATGGGCGCGGTCTGGTCCAGCGGCAGCAGGGGCGGCGGCGTCTCATCCTGCCAGGCGGCGATGCCTCGGCCGGTGGCCTGCAGCACGGACCACGCTCGCGTGACCCGCGCCGGGTTGGCGGGGTCGATGCGCGCGCGGCTCTCGGCGTCCAGCTCGGCCAGCAGGGGGGCGAGGCCCTCTGCGGCGATGCGGGCATTGGCCGTCTCGCGGATCGCCTCGGGTACGGGCGGGATGTCGGCCAGCCCCTCGGTCAGCGCGGTGAAGTAGAGCCCGGTTCCGCCGGTGATGATCAGCCGCTCGGGCCCGTCCAGCAGGGGGGCCACCTCGCGCAGCCATTCGCCGGTGGAATAGGGCTGATCGCCGGCGACATGGCCGAAGAGCCGGTGCGGGGCCGCGGCCTCCTCCTCCGCCGAGGGGCGGGCGGTGAGCACGCGCCAGTTGGCGTAGACCTGGATCGCATCGGCGTTGACGATCACGCCGCCCTGACGCTGCGCCAGTTCGATCGCCAGCGCCGTCTTGCCGCTGGCGGTGGGGCCGGCGATCAGCACATGTCGCTCCCGGGATATGCCCGCCAGATGGGCGGACCATCCCGCACGGGCGATCATCGGGGCGGCGGGAACCGGCGGCTCCCCCGGAAAATCTTGATTTTTCAGGCTCATTGTTGGCGGTATTCAGCTATTCGGGCAGGGCGGGCAATACCGGATTGAACCGGGCGTCGTTTTCCGACATTTTGCCGCCGATCCTAGTCCCCCACATATGCGGAGCGCAACATGGCCGACACGCCCCAGAATCCGACCTACAAACGGGTCCTGCTGAAGATCTCGGGGGAGGCCCTGATGGGGAATACGGGCTTCGGCCTGCATCCGCCCACGGTCGAGCGCATCGCCCGCGAGGTGAAGTCGGTCCACGACATGGGCGTCGAGGTCTGCATGGTGATCGGCGGCGGCAACATCTTCCGCGGGCTGCAGGGCAGCGCGCAGGGCATGGAACGCACCACCGCCGACTACATGGGGATGCTGGCCACCGTGATGAACGCGCTCGCCATGCAATCCGCGCTGGAGGGCCTCGGCATCTTCACCCGCGTGATCAGCGCAATCCCGATGGACCAGGTCTGCGAGCCCTACATCCGCCGCCGTGCCGTGCGTCACCTCGAGAAGAAGCGGGTGGTGATCTTTGCCGCCGGCACCGGCAACCCGTATTTCACCACCGATACCGCCGCGACGCTGCGCGCCTCCGAGATGGCCTGCGAGGCGATCTTCATGGGCAAGCAGGTGGACGGGGTCTATGACAAGGACCCCAAGAAGCACGACGACGCGGTGCGCTACGACAGCATCACCTACGACGATGTGTTCAGCAAGAACCTGAAGGTCATGGATGCCTCGGCGATCGCCCTTGCACGGGACAACGACATGCCGATCGTGGTCTTCTCGCTGGACGAGCCGGGCGGGTTCCGCGGCATCCTTGCCGGGCAAGGCACCTATACAAGAGTGCACAGTTGACGATAAGAGAGGCGCAGCGAAAACGCCGCGCCGCTCCGGTGTAAGGCCGCCACGGCCCGGGACCGACCCGGCGCCGCTCTGGCTGGCACGACCGACACAAGGTACGACCGGCACAGGGCGCGACCGACACAGGACCGGCAAAGCCGGCGGGAAAGAAAGAGGAACGGACGAGATGGCCGACGAGGATTTCGAGATCGACACCGATGACCTGCGGCGCCGGATGGACGGCGCAATGGGCAACCTGAGGACCGAGTTTGCCTCGCTGCGCACCGGCCGCGCCTCCGCCTCCATGCTGGAGCCGGTGCAGGTCGATGCCTATGGCCAGATGACGCCCATCAACCAGGTCGGCACCGTGAACGTCCCCGAGCCGCGGATGGTCACGATCAACGTCTGGGACAAGGCGCTTGTCGGCAAGGTCGAGAAGGCGATCCGCGAATCCGGCCTCGGCATCAACCCGCAGCTCAACGGCACGATCATCATGCTGCCGATCCCCGAGCTGAACGAGGAACGCCGCAAGGAACTGACCAAGGTCGCCGCACAATACGCCGAAAGCGCCCGCGTTTCGGTGCGCAACGTGCGCCGCGACGGCATGGACCAGATCAAGAAGGCCAAGGCCGACGGCATGCCCGAGGATGACCAGAAGTTCTGGGAGACCGAGGTGCAGGACCTGACCAACGAATATATCGCCAAGGTCGACAAGGCGCTGGAGACCAAGCAAGCCGAGATCATGCAGGTCTGAGGCACTGCGGGAGGAGAGGCCCATGGCCGCCGACAAGCCGAACGCGCGGGGTCCGCGCCACGTTGCCGTCATCATGGACGGCAACGGCCGATGGGCGCAGGCCCGCGGCCGGCCGCGCCTCTTCGGGCACCACGCCGGTGCCCGCCGCGTGCGCGAGATCGTCGAGGCCTGTCCGGATTTCGGGGTAGACTACCTGACGATCTTCGGCTTCTCGACCGAGAACTGGAAACGCACCCAGATCGAGGTGGCGGGGCTGATGAGCCTGTTCCGCCGCTACATACAGAAAGAGGCCCGCGCCCTGAAGGCCGAGAATGTCCGCGTCCGCTTCATCGGCGACCGGGTCAAGCTCGACGCCAAGCTGCGCGGGCTGATGGATGAGCTCGAAGAGATGACCGAGGGCTGCACCGGCACCAACCTGACCATCGCGCTGAACTACGGCGGCCGCGACGAGGTGGCCCGCGCCACCAAGCGGCTGGCCTGCGACGTGGCGAACGGCAAGCTGGACCCGGAAAGCATCGACGAGGAAACGCTGCCGCGCTACCTCGACACCTGCGTCCTGCCGGACCCGGACCTCGTGATCCGGACCAGCGGCGAGGCGCGGATCTCGAACTTCCTGCTCTGGCAGTCGGCCTATGCCGAATACGAGTTCATCGACACGCTCTGGCCCGACTTCACCCGCGAGATCTTTGGCCAGGTGGTGGGCAACTACGGTGGCCGCGACCGCCGCTATGGCGGGGCGAAGCCTTGAGCGGGGAGCCGACACAACCGCGCCCCAAGCGCAGCTGGGACGACCTCGGCCCGCGGCTTGCCTCCGGCCTGACGATGGTGGTGCTGGGCCTCGCGATGATCTGGCTCGGCGGGCACTGGTTCCACGTCTTCGCGGCGCTGATCGCGGGCGGGATGGTCTGGGAACTGGTCCACATGGCCGTGCCCAATGTCTCGGGTGCGAAATGGCAGATGGGCGGCATTGCCTGTCTCGCCATGCTTCTGGCGGTCTACCTGCCGGTCTCGGCGGCGCTGCCGCTGCTGCTGGCGCCGGGCATGGTGGCGCTCTCCATCGTGCCGCACCGGCGGACCATCACCATCACCTTCACCGCGCTGATCCTGCTCTCGGCCTATGGCATGGTGCAGCTGCGCGACGGCTACGGGATGATCTGGCTGCTCTGGCTGGTGGTCACCGTGGTGGTCACCGACGTGCTGGGCTATTTCGCCGGCCGCCTGATCGGGGGGCCCAAGTTCTGGCCCCGCGTCAGCCCCAAGAAGACATGGGCCGGCACCATCGCGGGCTGGCTCGGCGCGGGGATCGTCGGGCTGATCTTCGGCCTGTGGACCGGGGCAGGGATGGAGCTGATCGGCTTCTCCATCGCCGCCTCCATGGCCTCGCAGATGGGCGACATGGCGGAAAGCGCGATCAAGCGGAAGGTCGGCGTCAAGGACAGCTCCTCGCTGATCCCGGGCCACGGCGGGCTGATGGACCGTTTCGACGGGATGCTGGGCGCCTCTCTCTTCCTCCTGCTGGCCGGGTCCGTGGCAGGGTTCCCACCGGGGTTGTAATGAAACGCGTATCCATTTTCGGGGCCACCGGCTCGATCGGGCAGAACACCATCGACCTGATCAAGCGTGCCCCGTCCGAGTATCAGGTCGTGGCCCTCACCGGCGGCGGCAATGTCCGCCAGCTGGCCGCGGATGCCCGGGCGCTGAATGCCGAGGTGGCGGTGATCGCCGATCCCGCACGCCTGCCCGACTTGCGGGCTGCCCTCGAAGGCACGACGGTCGAATGTGCCGCGGGCGCCTCCGCGTTGCAGGAGGCCGCGAGCCGCCCTGCCGATTGGGTGATGTCCGCGATCATCGGCGCCGCGGGCCTGCGCCCCGGCCTTGCGGCCCTCGCGCAGGGGACCACGCTGGCACTGGCCAACAAGGAGACGCTGGTCGCCGCCGGGCCGCTGGTCATGTCCGAGGCCGCGCGCCACGAGGCGACGATCCTGCCGGTGGACAGCGAGCATTCCGCCATCTTCCAGGCCCTTGCGGGCGAGGCCCCGGCCACGGTCGAGCGGGTGATCCTCACCGCCTCCGGTGGGGCCTTCCGCGACTGGCCGCTGGAGAAGCTGGAGACGGCGACGCCCGAAGAGGCTGCGACCCATCCCAACTGGGCCATGGGGCAGAGGATCACGATCGACAGTGCCTCCATGTTCAACAAGGCGCTGGAAGTCATTGAGGCGCGAGAGTTTTTCGGCTTTGCGCCCGAACAGATCGAGGTGCTGATCCACCCCGAGTCCATGGTCCATGCCCTTGTCGGCCACGTGGATGGCGGGCTGATGGCGCACCTCGGCGCCCCCGACATGCGCCATGCCATCGGCTATGCGCTGCACTGGCCGGCCCGGGCGCCGCTGCCGGTGGCGCGGCTCGATCTTGCCGCTCTCGGGAAATTGACCTTCGCGGACCCGGACCCGGCACGCTACCCGGCGCTCGACCTCGCGCGGCGGGTCATGCATCGCGGCGGGCTCTCGGGGGCGATTTTCAACGCCGCCAAGGAGCGTGCGCTCGATCACTTCATCGCGCGGCGCATCGGCTTCACCGACATGGCGCGCATCGTTTCGGCGGTTCTGGACCGAACGGATGCAGCGCCGGGCGTTGTTGACGCGGAATTTACCCTTGATAACGTTTTAAACGCCGACCATTTGGCCAGAATACGCACTGACGAAATCATTGCATCGCGCGGCTGACGCGCGGCGGGGCACAGCAGGTAAGAGATATGGACGTGATGGCACTACTACCCGAATTCGGCGGGCTTCTCTGGACATTGCTGGCCTTCGTCGTCGCACTTTCGGTGATCGTCGCCATCCATGAATACGGCCACTACATCGTGGGCCGCTGGTCGGGCATCCATGCCGAGGTCTTCTCGCTGGGGTTCGGGCCGGTGCTCTTCAGCCGCACCGACAAGCGCGGCACCGTCTGGCAGGTCGCGGCCCTGCCGCTGGGGGGCTACGTGAAGTTCCTCGGCGACAGTGATGCCGCCTCGGGCAAGGACGGCGAGGCGATGCAGGGGCTGAGCGAGGCCGACCGCCGCCACACGATGCATGGGGCCCCCCTCTGGGCGCGGTCCGCGACAGTGGCCGCGGGGCCGGTCTTCAACTTCATCCTCTCGATCCTCGTCTTCGCCTCGATGCTGATGTTCCAGGGCCGCGTGGCGGAGCCCCTGACCGTGGGCGCGCTGACACCGCTGCCGGCGCAGGGCATCACGCTTGAGCCGGGGGACGAGCTGCTCGCCATCGGTGGCGCGCAGGTGCCCAGCTTCGACGATGCCGATGGCTATGGCGCGTTTTCCGACGCGCTGCCGCTGGAGGCGATCCTGCCCTACGAGGTGCGTCGCGACGGGCAGGTGATGACCGTCGAGGGGCCCTATCCCTATCCGCCGCTGGTGAGCCAGCTGGCGCCCAATTCCGCCGCCTACAGCGTCGGGCTGGAGCAGGGCGACGTGATCACCGCGATCGACGGCGCGCCGGTCTTTGCCTTCGGCCAGCTGAAGGAGCGGGTCGAAGCCTCCGATGGCAAGCCGCTGCTGCTGACCGTCTGGCGGGAGGGGGCCAGCGAGGCGCTGGAATTCGCCCTCGCGCCGCGCCGGGTGGACGAACCCGCGCCGGGCGGTGGCTTCCGCACGGAATGGCGCATCGGCATCGCGGGCGGCATGGCCTTCGAGCCGGCGACCGAGCGGGCAGGGCTGCTGGCCTCGCTCTCGGGCGGCGTGGGCCAGACCTGGGGCATCATGGTCAGCTCGATCTCCGGGCTCTACCACATGATCACCGGCGCCATCAGCACCTGCAACATGTCCGGCCCCATCGGGATCGCCGAGACCTCGGGTGCCATGGCCAGCCAGGGTGCGCAGAGCTTCATCTGGTTCATCGCCGCGCTCTCGACCGCGGTGGGCCTGCTGAACCTGTTCCCGATCCCGGTGCTGGATGGCGGCCACCTCGTCTTCCACGCCTTCGAGGCGGTGACGGGCCGTCCGCCGTCGGACAAGGCGCTGCGGGTGGCGATGACGGCGGGGCTGGCATTGGTGCTCTCGCTGATGATCTTCGCGCTTGGCAACGATCTCTTCTGCCCCTGATCCGTGGCTGATCGGTGGCGCTTAGGACAGGGCGGCGACCTGCGGGGCGCCGCCGCACCCCGGGCATGCCGCAATCCTGACACATTGTGATGCGGAATTCCGCCGCATTCCGGCGCGACTGTGCGAGGTGATACCCCGCGGAGACGGGGCCTCTGCGTCATGAAGGGTTCCGATATGCACACCATCGAGAATGTCTATCCGTTCTTCCGCCTGATGTTCGACCTGAACTGGGACCGGCTGCTCTACGTGGCCGCGATCGTCATGGCGCTGCTCTTCGGGACGTTCCTCGGCACCGTTCTGATCTCGCTGCCCTGAACCTGTCGTCGAGGGCCCGCGGCCCCGACCGGTCCGCGGCCGCTCCGCGCCAGAGTTCTCCCCTCGTTCGGGCCTTGGCCTAGGGCCCTAATTCGCATCCCAAAGCTGGCTTGATGGGGCATGTCCCGACGCGCTGATTTCCGCTACGTCATGACCGCGCCGGGCAGGGGCAGGAAACGGGACGAACGTCAGGGAACCCGAGGCGCGGTGAACCGCCCGCCGAAGCGCCGGGGTCCTAGAAAAACAGGCCATGGGTTGTTCGATTCCTCGGCAACGACCCACCATATTGTGCCTCGGCAGCGCCGAGGCCTTTTTGCTGTTTTGACAACCACCCCCATTCCCGGTACCACCTTCAAAACGACAATCGGGACAGGGTCTGCTAGATGCCGCACACGACCAGTTCGGGGGCTCGCGCCTCCAAGCGCCGGAACGGGGCTGCCAAACCACTCCTTGCCGCGCTCCTGCTTGGTTTCACAGGGACATACAGCGTTCTGCCCGACGTCGCCGTGGCGCAGAGCTACACGTTCTCCAACGTGACCATCAACGGCAACGACCGCATCAGCGCCGGCACGATCCTGTCCTACGCGGGAATCGCCCGGGGGCAGGCGGTCAGCGGCGGGCAGCTGAACGACGCCTATCAGCGAATTCTTGCCTCCGGCCTGTTCGAGAGCGTCGACCTCGAACCGCGCGGCGGCACGCTGGTGATCAACGTCGTCGAATTCCCGATCGTCAACCGGATCTCCTTCGAGGGCAACACCCGCAAGAAGGACGAGGAACTGGCCGCGCTGGTCAAGACTCAGACCCGTCGGGTCTTCTCGCCGTCGCAGGCCGAGTCCGACGCCAATGCCATCGCCGAGGCCTACTCGCAGTCGGGCCGTCTGGCCGCGCGTGTGACGCCCAAGATCATCAAGCGCGACAACGGCACCATCGACCTCGTCTACGAGGTCTTCGAGGGTGGCAACGTCGAGGTGGAGCGCATCAGCTTTGTCGGCAACGAGGCCTATTCCGATGGCCGTCTGCGCCGGGTGCTGCAGTCCAAGCAGGCGGGCCTGCTGCGGGTCATCTTCCAGCGCGACACCTTCGTCGAGGATCGCCTGAACTTCGACAAGCAGGTGCTGACCGACTTCTACAACTCGCGCGGCTACGTGGACTTCCGCGTCACCGGCCTGAACGCCGAACTGGCGCGCGAGCGCGACGGCTACTTCGTCACCTTCACGGTGGAAGAGGGCCAGCAGTTCCGGATCGGCAACGTCTCGGTCTCCAGCGAGATGGAAGGCGTGAACCCCGCGGTCTACGAGGCCGTGAAGCGGATCAAGCCCGGCGTGGTCTTCTCGCCCTCGCTGATCGAGACCGATGTCGCCCGGATGGAGCGGCAGGCGATCAAGGACGGCGTGAACTTCATGCGGGTCGAACCGGTGATCACCCGGAACGACCGCGATCAGACGCTGGACATCAATTACAAGATCTCCCGCGGGCCGCGCATCTTCATCGAGCGGATCGACATCGAGGGCAACACCACCACGCTCGACCGCGTGGTGCGGCGCCAGTTCCGCGTGGTCGAGGGCGATCCCTTCAACCCGCGCGAAATCCGCGAAAGCGCAGAGCGTATCCGCGCCCTCGGCTTCTTCGCGAATGCCAGCGTGAACGCACGCGAGGGGTCCTCGCCGGATCAGGTCATCGTCGACGTGAACGTCGAGGAGACCACGACCGGGTCGCTCTCCTTCGGCGGCACCTATTCGACGGCCAACGGCGTCGGTCTTGCCATGAGCCTGTCGGAGAACAACTTCCTCGGCCGTGGCCAGCGTCTCGGCGTGACCTTCTCGGGCGCGACGGACCTGCGCAACTACGGGCTGACCTTCAGCGAACCGGCCTTCCTCGGCCGCGACGTGCGCTTCGACTTCCGTCTCGCCTATACCGAGACCGAGGCCAGCTATACCGAGTATGACACCTCGAACCTGAGCTTCTCGACCGGTCTGACCTTCCCGATGACCGACCGGACCCGGCTGAACCTGGCCTACAAGTTCGACCGCAACGACATGTCGCTGACGGAAGACGGCAACCCGGGTCAGATCATCTCGGACGACATCGCCGAGCCGGATCGCTTCACCTCGGCGCTTGGCTACACCTACACCTACGACAGTCGCCTGACGGGTCTGAACCCGAACGCGGGCGTGCTGCTCGAATTCGGTCAGGACGTGGCCGGGCTCGGCGGGGACAGCAACTATGTCCGCACCACCGCCCGCGCCATCGCCCAGACCAAGGTCTTCAACGAGGAAGTCACCCTGCGCGCGACCTTCCGCGCGGGCGCCCTGTCGTACTTCAGCGGCGATGACGGCATCACCACGGACCGGTTCACCATCGGCAACTCGATCATGCGCGGCTTCGAGCCCAAGGGCATCGGCCCGCGCGAGGTCGATACCGCGAACGACGTGGACGATGCGCTTGGCGGCAACTTCTACGCGGTGGGCTCCTTCGAGGCGGAATTCCCCCTCGGCCTGCCCGAGGAATACGGTATGACCGGCGGTGTCTTCTACGACGTCGGCTCGCTCTGGGGGCTCAACAAGAGCAACGCCAATGTGCTCTACGAAGATGCCAGCCTGCGCCACGTGATCGGGGTCTCGCTGTTCTGGACCACGCCGATCGGCCCGCTGCGGCTGAACTGGTCCAAGGCGCTGGTCAAAGAAGACTACGACAAGGAACAGACCTTCGATCTGACGATCCAGACCGACTTCTGATGCCTGTCTTTCCGACCCTTCGGACCCTGCGGCCCGGGCGATCCTTCGCCCGGGCCGTGGCCTTTGGTCTGGCATTCTGGGCCGTGCCCGCCGTGATGCCTGCCGTGACGCCTGCCGTGGCGCAGGACGCAGGCCACCTGCGCAGCCCGGTCCTGACCATCGACAGCCAGCGGCTCTTCACCGACAGCAAGCTCGGCCAGCAGATGGCCGACCGGGTGGAGCAGGAGAGCGCCGCGCTCAATGCCGAGAACCGCAAGATCGAGGCGGAGCTGATCGCCGAGGAGCAGGCGCTGACCGACAGGCGCCCGACGATGGAGCCGAAGGCCTTCCGCGATCTGGCCGATGCCTTCGACGAGAAGGTGCGCCGCATCCGCAGCGAGCAGGACACCAAGGCCCGCGCCCTCGGCCAGACCAACGAGGCGGCGCGACGGGAGTTCCTGACCCGTGCCCGGCCCGCGCTGGAGCAGCTGATGAAGGAGATCGGCGCCGCCGTGATCCTCGAACAGCGCAGCGTCTTCCTCTCCGCCGGGGTGATCGATGTCACCGACGAGGCGATTTCTCTGCTGGACAAGCAGATGCCCGAGGTGCCCGCGGAGACTCCTTCCGAGGCGTTGCCTGAGGCGCCTGATGGGGCCCCTCAGACGGCGCCCCAGACGGCCCCCGAGAAGACCCCGGCAGAGCCCGGCAGCCCCGCTGCGCCGGACGGGACCGTGCAACAGCCCTGAAACATCGCTCACAGGCGCGCTTGCCCCCTCGGGGGCTTGTTGCTACTGACGCGGGCGACCGGGAAAGGAGCCCTGACATGTCCGACCTTCAAAGCGCCGATATCGGCCTGATCCAACGGATCATTCCGCACCGCTATCCCTTCCTCCTCGTGGACAAGGTGGAAGAGATCGACAGCCACAACAGCTGTGTCGGCATCAAGAACGTCACCATGAACGAGCCCCATTTCCAGGGCCACTTCCCCGGCAAGCCGATCATGCCCGGCGTCACCATCGTCGAGGCGATGGCGCAGACCTCGGCGGTGATGATCGGCCTCGCGCTCGGCCTCGAAGGCAAGAACGCGCTGGTCTATTTCATGTCCATCGAGAGCTGCAAGTTCCGCCGTATGGTGGTGCCCGGCGACGTGCTCAAGATGAAGATCGAAACCCTGCGCGGCAAGCCCGGTGGCAAGGTCTGGAAGCTTCAGGGCACCGCCACGGTCGATGGGGAAATGGCCTGCGAGGCCGTCTTCATGGCCATGATCGACGTGCCCAAGGAGTAAATCCCATGGCCATCAGCCCGCTTGCCCAGATCCACCCCTCCGCCATCGTTGAGGAGGGGGCCCAGATCGCCGACCGCGTGAAGGTTGGCCCGTTCTGCCACATTGGCCCCGAGGCGGTGCTGCATCCGGGCGTGGAGCTGATGAGCCACGTGGTCGTGCAGGGGATCACCGAGATCGGCGAGGACACGCTGGTGCATCCCTTCGCGGTGCTCGGCGGCATCCCGCAGGACCTCAAGTTCAAGGGCGAGAAGACGCGGCTGGTCATCGGCAAGCGCAACCGCATCCGGGAGCATGTGACCATGTCCACCGGGACCGGGGGCGGCGGCGGGCTGACGCAGGTCGGCGATGACGGGCTCTTCATGGCGGGCTGCCACGTGGCGCACGACTGCATCGTCGGCAACAACGTCATCCTCGTGAACAACTCGGCGCTGGCGGGCCATTGCCACATCGGCGACGAGGTGATCGTCGGCGGCCTCTCCGGGGTGCACCAATGGGTGCGCATCGGGCGCGGCGCGATCATCGGCGCGGTCACCATGGTGACGGCAGACGTGATCCCCCATGGCCTCGTGCAGGCGCCCCGCGGCAAGCTCGACGGGCTGAACCTCGTCGGGCTCAAGCGCCGTGGCGTGGATCGCTCCGACATCACCGCGCTGCGCGCCGCCTTCCAGATGCTGGCGCAGGGCGAGGGGGCCTTCCAGGACCGCGCCCGCCGCCTGGGCGAGGAGACGACCTCCGACTACGTGCGCGAGATCGTGGCCTTCGTCACCGGCGAGACGGACCGCTCCTTCCTCACCCCGGGCAAGGCGTAAGCGCTTGGCCGGGCGGCTCGGCATCATCGCCTGTGCGGGCGCGCTGCCGCCTGCACTCGCCGAGGCCGATCCCGCGGCCTTCGTGGCGGGCTTCGAGGGGATCGAGACCCGTTTCGCCCCCGACCGGATCACGCTCTTCCGGCTGGAGAAGATGGGCGGCCTCGTCAAGGCGCTGAAGGCCGAGGGCGTCACCCGCCTCGTGCTGGCCGGGGCGCTGACCCGCCCGCGGCTCGATCCCAAGGCGCTCGACACCACCACGATGATGCTGGCGCCCAAGGTCATGTCCGCGCTGAACGCGGGCGATGACGGGCTGCTGCGGGTGATCGTGGAGTTCTTCGAGAAGAAGGGCTTCGAGGTGCTGGGCGCCCATCAGGTGCGCCCCGATCTCACCGCGCCTGCCGGGCTGATCGCCGGGCCCGCCCCGGACAAGAAGGCCCTCGCAGACATCGCCCGGGGGGCCCAGATCCTCTCCACGCTCTCGCCGCTCGACCTCGGGCAGGGCTGCGTGGTGGCGGGGGGCCTCTGCCTCGGGATCGAGACGCTGCAGGGCACCGACGCGCTGATCGACTTCGTCGCCCGCACGCCCGACCGTCTGCGCCGCGCGCCCGCCACGCTGGTGAAGGCGCCCAAGGCCGGGCAGGACCTGCGCATCGACATGCCGGCCATCGGGCCGAAGACCATCGCCTCGGCCCAGGCGGCCGGGCTCGCCACCATCGCCCTGGCCGCGGGCCGCGTCCTGCTGCTGGAGCGCGAGGCGACGCTGGCGGCGGCCAGGGCGGCAGGGATCACCATCTACGGGGCGGACATCTGATGCGCATCTACCTGATCGCGGGCGAACCCTCGGGCGATCTCCTCGGCGCGGCCCTGATGCAGGGGCTCCGGGAACTGGTCCCGGGCGTCACCTTCACCGGCGTCGGCGGCCCCGCCATGTGCGCGGAAGGGATGGAAAGCCAGTTCCCCATGGACGAGCTCTCGGTCATGGGCCTCGCGGAGGTGCTGCCGAAGTACTTCCACCTCAAGCGCCGCATCCGCGAATGCGCCGAGGCCGTGCTGGCCCAGAAGCCGGACCTGATGATCACCATCGACAGCCCGGATTTCTCGCTCCGCGTGGCCAAGCTGGTCAAGGCGGGCTCCGACATCCGTACGGTGCACTACGTGGCCCCCACGGTCTGGGCCTGGCGTCCGAAGCGGGCCGGGAAGATGGCGAAGATGATCGACCACGTGCTGGCGCTCTTCCCCTTCGAGCCGCCCTACATGGAAGCTGCCGGCATGGCCTGCGATTTCGTGGGCCACCCGGTCACCACGCGGCCGCAGGCGACCGAGGCCGAGGCCGCAGCCTTCCGCCTGCACCAGGGGCTCGGCGAGGCGCCCGTGGTGCTGCTGCTGCCCGGCTCCCGCAAGGGCGAGGTCACCCGCCTCGCACCGGTCCTGGGCGTCGTCCTCGACGAGTTGCGCACCCGCTACCCCGACCTGCGCGCCGTGCTGCCCGCTGCCGCCCCCGTCGCAAGCCTCGTGCACGACCTCGTCGAAAGCTGGCCGGTCAAGCCGCTGATCCTCGATCCCACCGGACAGGACAGCGCGGCTTTCGAGGCCACCAAGCGCGCCGCATTCCGGGCCGCCGACGTGGCCGTGGCCGCCTCCGGCACCGTCTCTCTGGAGCTCGCCGCCGCCGGCACCCCCATGGTGATTGCCTACGACATGGCGCCGCTCACCCGGTTCATCCTGAAACGCATGATGCTGGTGGACACGGTGACGCTGGTGAACCTGGTCTCCGACACCCGCGCGGTGCCCGAGTTCCTCGGCGAAAACTGCCGTGCCGACCTGATCGCCCCGGCGGTCGCCGCCACGCTCAAGAATCCCGGCCCCCAGCAGCAGGCCATGACCCTCACGATGGAGCGCCTCGGCCGCGATGGCGAGGCCCCGGGCCTGCGCGCCGCCCGCGCCGTCCTCGCCCGCCTCTGACGCGCGCCGCTGCCCCCGGGCACCGGCCACCCCTCATTTCCGTTTCCCAAATATCCTCGGGGGACGGCCCGCCGGGCCGGGGGGCAGACAGCCCCCTCTCACCACCATCCGCAGGCGACCCCGTCACCCTTGGCCCTCTCAGCACCCGATGATCCGCCTTCGTGACCGGATGTAACCGCCCGGGCGACCGCCACTGCGCCGCCCCGTGGCGAGCCACCCCTGCGAGTCACCCCTTGTGGATCCAGCCGCCCCCCAGGATCCGGCTGCCCTCGGTCTCGTAGAAGACGCAGGCCTGCCCCGGCGAGATGCCTTCCTCGGCGGTCAGCAGTTCCACTTCGGCGGTCGTGGCGCTCAGCGGGCGCAGGATCGCCTCGCGCGGCGGCCGGGTGGAGCGGACCTTGACCGAGACATGGCGCTCGGAGAGGTCTGCAAACCCGCCGTCACCCAGCCAGTTGATCTCGCGCACGGGCACGATCCGGGTCGCCAGCATCTCCTTCGGGCCGACGACGACGCGGCGGTTGTCCACGTCCAGTTTCACCACGTAGAGCGGCTCGGACAGGCCGCCGATCCCCAGGCCCCGCCGCTGGCCGATCGTGTAGTGGATCACGCCGTTGTGGGTGCCCAGAACCCGGCCTTCGGGATCGACGATCTCGCCCGGTTCCGCGGCGCCGGGGCGGAGTTTCTCGATCACGCTGGCGTAATTGCCATTGGGCACGAAGCAGATGTCCTGGCTGTCGGGCTTGTCGGCGACGGGCAGACCGTATTTCGCGGCGAGCGCCCGTGTCTCCGCTTTCGACGGCAGATGGCCGAGCGGGAACCGCAGGTAATCAAGCTGTTCCTGTGTCGTCGAAAACAGGAAATAGCTCTGATCACGATTGCTGTCTGCCGCGCAATGCAATTCCGCGCCAGTCTCGCCCATTTTGCGTTGTATATAATGGCCGGTGGCCATGCAATCCGCGTCCAGGTCCTTCGCCGTTTGCAGCAGGTCCTTGAATTTCACCCGCTCGTTGCAGCGAATGCAGGGCACCGGGGTTGCACCGGCGAGATAGCTGTCGGCGAATTCGTCGATCACCGCATCCTTGAAGATGTTCTCGTAGTCCAGGACATAATGCGGAAAGCCCATTTCCTCGGCCACCCGGCGCGCGTCGTGGATGTCGAGCCCGGCACAGCAGGCGCCCTTCTTGGCCAGGGCCGCGCCGTGGTCGTAAAGCTGGAGCGTCACGCCGACCACGTCGTAGCCTTCCTCGGCCAGCATGGCGGCCACGACGGAAGAGTCGACGCCGCCGGACATGGCGACGACGACGCGCGTCTCGGCCGGGCTCTTCGCAAAACCCAGCGAATTCAACTCATTGGTGCGGTCCAGTGCCATGGCTTTGCTCCTGAAAGGGCGCGGGTAAACGGCGGGGCGCGGCCCGGTCGGACCGCAGGAGAACCCGGAGAATATAGGAAAATGCGACATAGTCTCAAGGTCGCGTTTCATCCCCCGTTAAGGCGCGCGGCACAGGATGCCCGCGCATCGACAAGGAACAGGTGCCATGTATCTGAAGAAAGTGCCGGGGCCAAGGGCGGTGACCCTTCCCGATGGCAGCGTGATGAGCCGCGCGGATCTGCCCGCGAAGGACACGAGACGCTGGGTCGCCTCGCGCAAGGCCGCCGTGGTGCGCGGGGTGGTGCACGGTCTGATCTCGCAGGACGAGGCGCTGGAGCGCTACGGGCTGAGCCGGGAGGAATTCCTGTCCTGGGTCTCCGCGGTCAGCGAATTCGGAGAAGAGGCATTAAAAACCACCAGTCTTCAAAAATATCGACATTGCGAAAATCTTGATGGAAAATGGAACTCGGAGTAACGTGTCGTTAACTAATTCGCCGCAAAGTTAATTCGGGTGAGCGGATATACATTGTTAAATTGACTGAGCGGAGTATGACCATGCGCGTCCTTCTTGTCGAAGACGACCCGACGACGTCCAAGAGTATCGAGCTGATGCTCACCCATGCGAACCTGAACGTCTACACCACGGACCTCGGGGAGGAAGGGATCGACCTGGCCAAGCTCTACGATTATGACCTGATCCTGCTGGACCTCGGCCTGCCGGACATGAATGGCCATGACGTGCTGCGCCAGATGCGCCTCGCCCGGGTCGAGACGCCGATCCTGATCCTCTCCGGCGCCGACGACACCGAGAACAAGATCCGCGGCTTCGGCTTCGGCGCCGATGATTACCTGACCAAGCCCTTCCACCGCGAGGAACTGGTGGCGCGCATCCACGCGATTATCCGGCGGTCCAAGGGGCATTCGCAATCGGTCATCCGCACGGGCAAGATCTCGGTCAACCTCGATGCCAAGACGGTCGAGGTCGGGGGCAAGTCGGTGCATCTGACGGGCAAGGAATACCAGATGCTGGAACTCCTCAGCCTGCGCAAGGGCACGACGCTGACGAAGGAGATGTTCCTGAAACATTGACATTGAGGCGTAAGGTTTTGAAATTATTGACTACGTTTTTTGCGTTTCACTGTCGTTTCAGTGTTCACGTTTCGTATTCGTTCTGTCCGTTCGCGCCTTCTGAGCCTCTGTGGCACGGAGCTTTTGCACGGCAGCCCCTGCATAGAGGCGGATCATGGCTGCATCTGCGTGGCCGGTAATCGCTTGAATATGTTCTCTGGTCAGGCCGGGGATTGAAGCGATCTCAGAGGCGGCGGCGTAGCGCAGCGCGTGAATGTCATACTCATCTGCGCCGATCCTCTTCCGCACCGCCATCACGTCCTTGTGGGCAAGTTGGTAGCTGATCTTGGTTCCGTCATCATGGCAGATGATGAACAGGCCGCGCCGCTTCTGAGACGCCAGCACGGCGCGCAGGCGGTCTGTCAGCGGGATGTAGAGCTCGGTCTTCGTCTTGCGCTGCGTGAGCTGGAAGCCGTCCCCGTCCAGGTCCGACCAGCGCAGGGACAGTACGTCATTGATGCGCTGGCCTGTGCCAAGCAGCATTTCGAAGATGAGCAGCGTTCGTCCATCCGCCTCGGCGCGGAATGCTTCGATCAGATCGACCGGCCATGGCTTCCGCTTCCGTCCCGTCGCCTTCAGGCGCTCGACGCCATGGGCGGGGTTTCGGTCAATCCACCCGATCTGGATAGCGTAGTTCATCAGTGCCACGAGGGTGTCGATCTTCCGGTTCGCATCGGTCGGCTTGTCCGCCAAGCTATCCCGCATCTCATAGACATGCACAGTGCGCAGCTTGGCGGGATCGATGTTCCCAGCAGTTTCCCGCAGATATGTGAGGTGGCGCTCATGGCCGCGCCGCGTGTTGTGCGCGTACCCAGCCCATTTCGGTGAGCGCATGAAGAGTTCTATGAGCTTTCCGATGTTCCGCTTCGGCGTGACGGATCGACCGCGCATTAGGCGGGCGTAGTCTGCGGCGAACTCGGCGGAACCAGGCTCGCTGTGGATTCGCTGGCACACGCCACCGCGGATGAAATAGAGGTAGCCGCGCTTTCCCCTGGCATAGACGTAGGCGGGCAATCCACGCTTCACTTGCGGCTCCAGTTCACGAGGTCAGGATCGGCGCTTTCGCGCGAGGGCGGGGTCACTTCGATTGTGCCGTCAGAGCCGATCTTCACCGCGCAGCCCAGCCCGGTCCACTCTGCGACTGCCTTGCGAAGTTCTGCGCCCTTGAGAGGCTGTGCTGCGGTGGCGATGGTGCTCATGCCGCCGCCTCCTGTGCTGCGCTCACCGCCAGATGCCCGCAGTTCGACCGCGCCAGCGCCTCGGCCACTGGGGGGCAGACGCTGTTGCCCACGCAGGAGACCTGCACGTCCTTCGGGAAGCTGGTGAAGGTCCACTCGCCATCATGCTCTGTCCAGGTGCCGTCGATGACGTAGTCGGCGGGGAAGCCTTGGGCGTTGAACAGCTCGCGCGGGGTGAGCATCCGCATGCCGACGTCCACGATCACGAAGGTGGCGCCGTCAATTTCGACGGTGACGAACTCCCGATCATCCCAGAGCCCGTGCGTGCGCATCAGCTCTGCGACCTTGCGGGCCCGGTCCGCGTGCGCTTCGGTGAAGGGCGGCACGTCGAGCTGGGCCTCGATATGACCCATGCGGTCCTTGACCGTGATCGTGTGGAGCGGGGCATCCGCCCGGGCGCCGTCTCCGGTGCCGTAATACTTTGCGAAGAAGGCCGAGACCGGCGTCTGCTGGCTACCCGAGCCGGTGACGGTGGAGAGCGGCGCGCGCGGGTCGTGGCCGCTGTGGCCGTCCATCCGGGGGCCGCCATTCTGCTGGGCGAGGAAGGCCGCAATCGGCACGTGCTTCAGGCCGCCCGCGATGATCGTGCCGAGCGGGCGGCCGATGTCGAGGCTGCGCGGCGCCTGGCCAGCGCGCTCGCCATATCCGGTCTGGATCAGCGAGGCGGCGATCACCGCGTTCTGGTCCTTCTTGCTGGCGCAGATCGTATGATGCGGTGCCTCGATGTCGCGGCAGCGCCCGCCCTGCTGTGCGTAGGTCAGCACCGGCGCGAGGATGGCAGAGTGCCCGCCGCCCGCCAGAACGGTTGGGTGCGGCGTCGTCGCGGCGCTGTCGCGGCGAGAGGTGCCTTTCAGGCTCATGAGGCTTGGCGCCAGCAGGCCGAGAGGTGCGGCGCCGCCCGGTCGCTTGATGTAGCTATTCGAAGTGACCGTTGCCATGGGGTCGGTGATCGCATGCCCGGTCGCACCGCTGTTGAAGCGCGCGATCGAGGGGGCGATGACGGCATGAGCGATGCCGCCTGCCGTGGTGGTGCCCATGGGATCGGTGAGGGGATACTCGCGGCGGCCGCCGCTGTAGCCGTGCGCGATGCTGGCGAGGCAGGGGGCGAGCAGTCCAGATTTGCCACCCCCGCCCGCTGGTGTCGTCGGGGCCGGGCGCTCAATGGATTGGCCTGTCGATCCGGCAAAGTGCCGGACAAGCACTGGAGCAACCGCGGCCTTCTCGCCCCGATGCGCGCCGGTGATCGTGCGCACTGGCGCGGCCACGTCCTCGCACCGCCCGCCGTGGGTGAGGTTCACGAGGAAGGGGCGCTCGGCCTCCAACACGTAGCGATGCAGGCCTCGCGCGACACGGGCGAGCGTGTTGTGGGCGAGGGGGCGCTGCGCGCGCAGGCCGTGCTTCTCCATGATCTGGGCCTTCGTGTCGAAGACCGAGGGGCAGGGCAGGGACCAGTCGATGCATTCCGCCGCGGCGCGCCATGGTTTCAGCTTGCCGGCCTTCACCTGGCGCGACTCCGGGTCGCCGTGGGTCTGGGCGGGCCAGACGATGGGCTTGCCGTCGAAGCGGATGATCACGAAGAGCCGCTTGCGGATCGTGGGGGCCCCGTATCCCCGGCACGACCGATGGCCAGATCGCCTCCTACGGCGGGACCGAGGGAGGGACGCAAGGAGACCCGGAGGGCCTTCGCGGCCTCTGGGCCTCCGTGCTTCTCCGCGCGTGGGAGGATTCCATCGAGTTGCGCTGGTGCGGCAGTAATGGGGTCGCGCAACGGGCGCACGACAGTGCGGATGCCTGGTTCGGAACCCGCGACTTCTACGCGGTCTGCGCGCTCGCGGGGCTGGACGGGGCGGCGGTCCACGAACGATGGAAGCGCGCCAGAGCCGCGCGGGAAATGGCGCAGTGAACGGGCCCCGGAAATTGACCATCCTACGGCGCGTTGCGCTGCCGCTAGGCCATCTCTGGCTCGAAGTGCTCGCATCGGATTGCGGCGCGCTTCGGTGGGCTTTGCGGGTGAGCGTTCATGACGCCGACACGCCAGGCCCAGCCGGGCCGCCGATCGCCTCCGGGGCGGTCGATGACGAATTCCGCCACGACCTCGCGGGCCTCTGCCCTGCGGTCGAGACGTTACTGAGCGAGGTTGAATGATGACAGAGGCACATGAGCGGGTCGACCTGACGGATTTCGATCCCCGCAAGCCCGAGTTGGAGGCGGCGGTCGGACCCGGCCGGCGCATGCTGGGGGTCGCGGAATGGGATCGGCGCCTTCGCCGCAGCCATCGGCGCGATCGCCGGTCCGCTGGCGCTGGCCATTCCCCTGATCACCGGCCTCTTCGGCAAGACCAAGCTCCTGGACTCCGGCCTGCGGGTGACGGTCGACGGGATGGACGCGCTGGTCGAGACGTTCAAGTACGTCAAGAAGACCGCGCTCTTCGGCCTCATCTCCTCCAAGCGGTACAGCTATTCGCCCGCTGAGGCTGAGCTGGCCGACCCGGTCAAGGGCGGCGTGCGCCGCCAGATCGGGGACAGTTTCGAGAAGCTCCGCATCGAGATCGTGCCGCCGGCTGATCTCTTCCCGGGGCGGATCGAGCTTTACCTGGTCCTGGACTACGAGTGCGGTGGCAAGCGCGTGCCTGATCGGACCGACGTGGTGCCGTATCCTCATAAACCGTAATGGCTTACGCTGGCGGGATGCACCGAAAGAGTATGGTCCTCACAAGACGCTGTAGAATCGTTGGAAGCGATGGAGCGACAAAGGCATCTTTGCTCAGATGATGGCCGGGCTGGCTGCCGAACACGGCGAGAAGAAAACGGTGATGACTGATGCGACCTACCTCAAGGCACATCGCACCGCGTCCAGCCTAGGCGCGAAAAAGGGGCGTGTGGACGCCTGATCGGTCGCACGAAGGGCGGCGTGAACACCAAGCTGCATGCCATCTGCGACAGCAACGGTCGCCCGTTCAGTTTCTTCGTCTCCGTTGGCCAAGTCAGCTCTCACATAGGGGCGCGAGCGTTGCTCAGCAGCCTGCCCGATGTCGACTGGCTGCTCGGAGATCGGGCATCGGGGCTACGACGCCGATTGGTTCTGAGAAGCGTTGCAAGACAAAGGGATCCGCGCCTGCATCCCGGGCAGGAAACACGAAAGGCAACCGTGAAATACGACAAACGTCGCTACGCACGCCGGAACCGTATCGAGATCATGTTCGGTAGGCTCAAGGACTGGCGTCGTAACGCGACCAGATATGACAGATGCCCTAAGGCACTATCTCCGCCATCGCGCTCGCCAGACGGGGAACACGAATACCCAAATCCAACCTGCAGGCTCTCGTTATGGACGAGGGACTAGCACGATGCAGGCCACCACCACTATTATAACTATTGCAATTGCCAGATTTCGAGGGGCCTTTGCTTCTGGGCTCCCTTCTTTTGTTTTTGCTTTGGGAAGGTATTTTCGTGCTGGGTCTGACATGTCCTCAGTTGACGTATCTTCCGCAGGCTCATCTCTGGGAATATATTTCAGGGCATGATCTGACGAACCAACCTGCGACTTATAAGGTTCCTTATGTGATTCGGAGATGATATCTGCGGCAACCGCAGCCGATACTGTGTTGTAGGTGCCATTGAGACCTCTGCCGTCTATCACCTGGCTGACAGCCTCGTATGCCCTTAAGAGCTGGTTCTCATCGGGTATGTTCACAAAGAATTTTGGAGTCTCGAGTGAGCGGAGCATCAGTTCTAAGCCAGACCTAGCTGCGGCCTTCTTCCTCTCCATGCTATTTCTGATTGCCAATCCAATACTCGATCCAAGATCGTGCGCTGCCCCCGCGAGCCCTCCTCCGCTCCTGGAAGAGTCAAAGAATTCATCAGGCGCAAAGGATGCCCGCTTGATTGATCTTATGTCGTCGACTTGGTGAATTGCTTGCTGCCACGTTGATGAGCTAGAAGCACGCGTAAGCAGGATTAATGTGTTGCTCTCAGGGTCAATGGCAATACCACTATTAAAATGAAGAAACGCCACTGGAAAAGTGGAGATATCGAACCGCTGGGTGTCTGTCATGATCAAGCCGTGTATATGGTGTCAGAGAAAACAATTCGGATGCTTGCGGCGATGTTTCCGCGACTAACGCCGACAAGTAAACACGGTTTTGCAGCCGTGTTAGGCGGAAACCATGAGCACTCACGAAATTGCCGAAAAGCGGCCCTGTGCGTTGATCCGGCGCTTAAATCTTGGGCCAGTGCTTGACTAAAACGAGCCGACGTAGGCCCCCCCCCACCATTGGTGGGGAGCGCATCGACAAGGTCTCCAGCGAGCTCGGATTCGTTGGGCTCACGGACCATTGATCTCAAATCCCTGAGATGGTTTCCTGCGCCAAAACAGGGTGGGGTCATGTCCGATTTCTTCTTTGGGTTGAACTATGCGCAGATCGCGCGAGTAGCCTCTTCGGCTTGAGTTCACTCTTTGGTCAATCAACTCTTAAGGTCATCTCTGGCGACAAGGCCATCTCACAACGTTCTTGGTGTCTAGGCTCCGGACTCATAGCCAATAGATGACGATGGCGGCGAGAGCGATGGCGGAGAAGAAGGCTTGGGGCACAGGTCGTATCTGGTTGCGACACGTCGCCAATTCTTGAGCCGGCCGAACATGATCTCGATGCGGTTGCGGCGTTTGTAGCGGCGCATGTCATATTTTGCCGGAGTTTTCTGCTGTTTCCGGCCAGGGATGCAGACGCGTATACCCCCTGTCTTCTAATGCTTGCCGGAACCAATCGGCGTGGTAGCCACGGTCCCCGAGCAGTCGGACGACATCCGGCAGGCTGCTGAGCAGTGCCCGCGCGCCGATGTAATCGCTAACCTGACCGGCAGAGACAATGAAGTTGATCGGGCAGCCCTTGCAGTCGCAGATGGCATGAAACTTGGCATTCATGCCGCCCTTGGTGCGGCCAATCAGGCGGCCGTGCCCCCTTTTTTCGCGCCTAGGCTGGACGCGGTGCGATGGACTTTCAGATAGGTGGCGTCGATCATCATTGTCATTTTCTCGCCGTGCTGAGCGGCCAGGCCAGCCATCGTTTGCGCAAAGATGCTCTGGTCGTCCCACCGCTTCCAAAGATTATAAATTGTCTTGTGCGGACCATACTCTTTCGACGCATCGCACCAACGTAAGCCATTGCGATGGATAAAGTGAATTCCACTCAAGATGCGCCTATCATCGACACGAGGCTTGCCGTGGGGCTTCGGAAAATAGAACTCCAAGCGCGCCATCTACGCGTCGGTCAGCCAGAAGAGATCAGGCATGTGCACCGCTCTTTTCGAGCCGTGAATCACGCAACAGACCTGAAATCAATGGGTCCAGACCCTAACCGGCCGCTCACTGTGCACTGCCGACCTTCATCCTCCGAAGATGCCGCGCGATGTACGAATGGCTGGTTTGGTGAAGCTGCACCGCGGCGACCGGCCAGGGACTGAGCGGCAGGTCTGGGCCGCGAGCGGACCTGGTCGGAAAGGGCGGAAAGCGGCCGTTCGCTGCGTCTTGGGCGAGCGGCAGCGACGCGCACCGGGCGGACGGTCAAGTTGCCACCCATAGTCGATGCGTCCGGCAGAGAAGCAGACTTGCAGAAGCTCAAGCGAAATGATCTCATAAGACCCAATGTTTCGCACTCAGCGCTTACGAAGAGAAAGCCATAGTAGTAAACAGCTTCATAAAAATGATGCACGCTACGCTGATCATTGGCGGCGCGAAATTATTGTCGGCTTTTATAAGGGATTGCTATGAAACTGGCTGCAATAGAGGTTGAGAACTTTCGTGCCTACAAAGACCGGCGAAGAGTTGAGCTTGACGATCTGACAACGCTTATTGGCAAAAATGACGTCGGAAAATCAACCCTCTTGGAGGCACTTGAAATATTTTTCAATAATGATGTGGTTAAAATCGAGAGCTCCGATGCAAATGTAGATTCGGACCATAGAATGGTTTCGATCCTGTGCGAGTTTGAAGACTTCCCCGAGACGATCACATTGGATGCTGGTGCAGAAACAAGCTTGGCAGATGAGTATCTTCTTGCCGAAAATGGCAAACTACAAATTGAGAAAGTTTTTGACTGCTCCAAGCCTAAACCTGGTGAGCAGGTTTTTTTGGTTTGCAGTCACCCCACAGCCAAAGGCTTCGACGATCTTCTCAGCCTGAAAGAATCTGGCTTGCAAGCCAAAGTTAAGGAGCTGGGCCTTGATGTCGCGCTAAAAGGCAATCCAAAGATGCGCAAGGCTATCTGGGAGAGCGCCGAGGAACTTGAGCTGAAGCCTCAGCGACTGGAACTTGGGAAAGGCAAAGAGGATGGAAAGAAAGTTTGGGATAAGTTGAACAGCTATCTTCCCATGTTCGCACTTTTCCAGAGCGACCGCGCAAGTAGGGATAGCGACAACGAGGTTCAAAACCCACTTAAGGGTGCCATTAAGGCGGCTATCGCCGAAGCAGCCGAGCACATTCATGAAATTGAGGAGCTCGTGCGGGCAAAGGCAGAAGAAATTGCAAAACTTACACACTCTTCCCTGACCGAAATTGACCCAAAGCTTGCGGAGTCATTGACTCCAAAATACAATCCCCCTCAAGCGTCGAAGTGGGCTGGATTGTTTTCGCTCGGCATGGAAACGAACAACGGCATCGCTTTGAATAAGCGTGGCAGCGGTGTTCGACGCATGATTCTTGTCAGTTTCTTTAAGGCTGAAGCTGAACGCCGTTTGAAGACCTCCGCCAAATCCAACATCATATACGCTATCGAAGAGCCGGAGACGTCGCAACACCCAGACAATCAGCGGGTGCTCATGAACGCTTTTAGAGACCTCGCTTCAATGCCCGGTTGTCAGGTGGTGCTTACTACACACAGCCCAGGTCTCGCCGCAGACCTCCCGACGGAAAGCATCCGGTTTGTCCAGAACCCAAGTGGAGCGGATGTTCCCGACATTACTTCGGGTGCAGATGTTTTCGGAGAGGTAGCTGGAGTTCTCGGTCTTGTGCCAGACAATAGGGTCAAGGCATTGGTCTGCGTGGAAGGATATACCGATGTTGTGGCATTCAAAGCTCTTAGTAGAATAGCTCATCAAAATAACAATTCTCTACCTAACCTTTCGGACGACCCTCGCTTTGCCTTTGTGGTATTGGGAGGCAGCAGTCTGAAGCATTGGGTAAATAATCACTACCTAAAGCCGCTCGGCTTGCCTGAGGCACACATTTACGACTCTGATGTGCCCGCATACGCCGATTCTGTTGACGGTGTTAATGCGCGAGGCGATGGTTCTTGGGCAGCCCTGACGGAGAAGCATGAAATTGAGTGCTACCTGCATCCCGATGCAATCCAAGATGCGTTCGGGTTCACTTGCAATGTTGTTGATACTCCCGACGCACAAAACCCTGGAGTGCCTCGTGCCTTCGCCCTTCAATGGCAGGCATTTAGTGGCTTTGATGGAGTGCCGAAAGACGCAAAGGCCAAAGAACGATTAGCCCAAGCGTTTGAACATATGACATACGAACGCTTGCAAGCTCGCGGAGCCGACAATGAAGTTAACGGGTGGTTGGCACGATTGGCAGAAATGGTAGAATAATTCAATTTGGTGATATATCTGGCGGAAAAATTTCATTCTGCCCCGCGGTCGATATTTTATGAGACGCTGCTCGCGCTGCTAATGTGGCGTTGTTCGAATTCGCAACTCATCTCGTTTTCATCTGCGCGTCGGGTAGCAAGCGCTAATTATTTTCTTGCCTCGGCTCGAATGGACAGAGTGACTGGGGACCGGTCATTTTTCGGAGGCAGGTCCGAATGTCCGCAGAGGGCCGTCAGCGCCCTTCGGAGCCCGCGCACCATAGCAAAGAGACTGGGGCGTAGTCGCATGACCGCTATAAGCCCAAAGTTCATGATGTATGGATGGCTGCTTTGGTGACAGTCATCGAAACGTAAGCTAGTTAGGCGCAAGATATTAGAGACTGTTGAGTATGATTGAAGACCCAAGAATCAAGTTCTCGTCCGAGCTTCAGGCTGGCGCGCGGCTCTGCTTACTCCCATTTAGTCGGGTATATGCAGAGGAACCTATACAACTTGCCGAGAACCTCATCTTCTACCCACCAGGTTCGCTTTCAGCAGATGACCTTCATGTGGTCTCCTTTCCTGCCCATGAATGGCAGGAGGCCGTATGCCGTAGCGATGCTAACACTCCAGGAAGGATAGAGGCGTCGGGCTCCGATCTTACTTGGCTCAAAAGTGGCGCTACGCAGATCACTATTGACGACTTTTTCGACTGCGGGCTTCTGGCCTTACCGGTTGTTTTAAACTGGGATGAGTTCCTCGAAGCGAGAAATCACCAAGTGCATCTCGACGCAATCTCTGTGGCAGCGAGGCAAGCCGAAGCGATAATCGACTTGCTTCGGTTTTGGTATTGTAAGATCGACCTTCCTGACTCTCTTCCTGGCAGGGCCGGGTACTTGCCAAAGCGCCGTTTCACGGCAGGTTTGTTTTATAGCCTAGAGGATCACGAGAGTTACATCGTCGCGGGACAGTTAGTCACGCACGACATCGTGGCCGGGCTTGGCCTTGAAATCAACGAGGGCTGCTTTGTACCCGAGTTGGAGCACGGCGAAGTCGGCAACATAGCGCGACGTGGCCTTCGATTACACTCGACCGCTTTGGAAGCGGCAAGCGACACCGAAAAATTTCTCCAACTCATGACTCTCATAGAGTACTTGGCCGACCCCGACGGGTACATCGCCATGCAAAAAGTCAAAAAGCAAATTGGTCGCCACGTAGCTCAGGATCGGACAGAGTACGACGAAATCATGCAAGATTTTCGTTTCCTTACAAGCATGGGTAAAGACAGTAGTGGCAGGGATCCGGGCTTGCGACACAATGTCGTGCACGTTGGCGCGAATTTAGAGGACCTTTTGGATCAGGCCGAAAGGCGAGACGTCCTTAATCGGGTCAATCGCTATATAGGAGTTGTCCTTACGCACTTCATCGAGCGGTCGGACAAGGGCTGGGACGCCATCGAACATTACCGCAGCGAGAGAGGCATTGCGCTTGGGTTGGAAGCAGACGTGTAGCATTTGCTCAACCGGACAGGGCGTCCATCCATAGCGCAACGAAAGTCCCAAAAGCCCGCAGAGCTGACCTTGGCACGCCAGGTCATGCTGTGTGACGATCATAGATCGCGGGTTTGGGCAAGCTGCACCGCAGCAAAGCCCGACTTGCCGAAAGTCCGGTTTGGGCCGAGAGTCGAACAAGGAACACTCAGCCCTTGTTCTTATGATCCTTCGCGACAATTATGCCAGCTTTACCTGTCACAAGAACCACGACGGCACCGATCCAACCAACGAAAAATGAATTAATTGCGACAGCGGTGCCCATCAACGCTAGCCCCATGTTTCCGACCAAGAGCGTGAAAACCATGGCGCACAGGAAAGGAACGACCAACAAAATCTGCACAAAGATGGGATAACTGCGGAAGCGCTTCCAAATGGCGCCGGCAAGAGGTTTCGCGCGTTCGAACATTTGGTGGCTTTCTGTAACTCTACTGTTGCTATGATTGCATTTATTGAGCGGCCAAAGTCAACAGTCGGGCTGGGACGAAGCTCCCTAGGCCGGCGATATCGCTGCAAGATATATGAAAGTCTGCTTTGGTAGACCGCAACGCAGCATCGCGATCGAGGGGCAAGGTCCGCTATGGGCCGGAAGCGTCGGTGGCAGGTCACCCGGCACTCTCTATGCGTGCGGCCTCATCGTAGTCCGCTTCATCTTCCAGCCGAGGCATCAGCCAGGTGAACCTCACTGGCTCTGGGCCGTCTGGACGCATACCGTCTGAATGCGATTTCGAGAAGGCGTTCGAGTGAGGTTGACCGTGCCATCCCTGCTAGGTGTCTTGAACCTAAGCTACGCTCAGATTCTCCTGCTGAACTTGCCGCCTCGCGTCATCATAGGCGTTGTTGAACACTAGCTGCTGTTCTTGGCTCAAATGCTCTTTTCTAGCTGCGCAAAACTCAAGTGCTTCCCTTGGATTGTCTGCGATGTCGGTGTCTGCGCCGAGGTCCAAGGCCAGCATTCCGATCTTCGTGATCATTGGTTTTCCTTTCGATTCATGGGGACTGTGAGGGGCTCAGTGAAGGAATGGTGGAGCTGTCTCGACACTATGAACCCGATCGGAAGGCGTTCTCTCTTTCCCAAACGCGTGTGTAGCTGATCCGTTCGGCTGAATGTACCAAGCCGCTCCGTTCCATTCTTCGCAATAGGCTGAGAATACCGCTGTTACTCATGCCAAGCAGCTCCCTGAGTTCGGATTGTGTCCTTGGGTGGGCAAGTGCTCGGTATACGCGCTCTTGGCGCAGTTCGGCTTGTGAACGCCTCTTCCCGGAGGCGCGCCTAATATCCCATCGTTTAGGCATGTTACTGCATATTGGGCGAAACGGCTTTGAGGCGGACGCCACGGCCGCCTTGAAGGCTTTGCGCTCCTTCCCCGATCAGCTCAACACCTGCGTCATCCAGCGCCGCGACAATCTTGACTAGGCTGTCGATCACCCCGCGCACGTTGCCATTGCAGGCCTCCATTCTCTGTATGGTCGGCACGGACAGCCCTGAGAGTTCCGCAAGCCGCTTCTGGTCGATACCCAGCAGGGCACGTGCGGCTCTCATTTGCATCGAAGTGATCATGTCAGGCGCAGCCTATCAGTATAAAAGTGCAAGGTATCTATCGTGATGTTTGAAATATCAATAGCGATCTTTGGGCGGTATGGGGCGTGTACTCGAGCCGTGGCTTGGGTTCGGGCGGCTAGCCGTTTCAAAGTTCACGATCTGTTTTTGCTTTGTCCTTTGAAATGATTGACGTTGATCCTTTGATTTTATTGGGGTTTTCAGGCTATCCTGAACCATCTCTACGGCGGCATGGACGAACCCGAGCTCAAGATCATCGATGTCTTCATCTGCAAATTGCGCAAGAAGCTGTCCACTGCCACGGGCGGCGAGAATTATATCGAGACGGTCTGGGGACGGGGCTACGTGCTGCGCGATCCGGAGCCGAGCGAGATCAACGAAGAGCGGCTCGCGATCCGCGCCTGACGGGGCTGGCGCGGGCTGCGCAGACCACGCACCTTCAGGCGCCGGCGGGGGGCTGAAGGCCCAAGGACCAGCATGCCGTGACACTCACCTGCCCCGGGGCGCGCGGGGCGGTTCGCCACTCACGGAACGGCATGCGGTCTGCGGGTCTGGACCCGGGCCGCGGGCCCGCCTATCACTGGCCTGATCACAGACTTCAGGGCAGGGGCAGGCATGACAGCCGACATTTCCGTATCCGATCTCACGGAAGCACAGGCGAAGGAGGAGCTTGCGCGGCTCGCAGACCTTCTGGCGCGCGCCAATACCGCCTATCACGGCGAGGATGCGCCGGAGATTTCGGACGCGGACTATGACGCGCTGAAGATCCGCAACGCCGAGATCGAAGACCGTTTCCCCGATCTGAAACGCAGCGACAGCCCCAGCGAGCAGGTCGGCGCCGCCCCGGCGGAGGGCTTTGCCAAGGTGACCCATGCGCAGCGCATGATGTCGCTGTCGAATGCCTTCACCGACGAGGATGTCACGGATTTCGACGCCCGCGTGCGGTCCTACCTCAACCTCGGGGCGCAGGCCCCGCTGCCCTTCACGGCGGAGCCCAAGATCGACGGGCTCTCGCTCTCTCTGCGGTACGAAGACGGCAAGCTGGTGCAGGCGGCCACCCGCGGCGACGGCGAAGTGGGCGAGAATGTCACGGCCAACGCGCGCACCATCGCGGATATCCCCGAGCAGATCGCCGGCGCGCCCAAGGTGCTGGAGGTTCGGGGCGAGGTCTACATGAGCCACGAGGATTTCGAGGCCCTGAACCAGCGCCAGGCCGAGGCGGGCGCCAAGACCTTTGCCAACCCGCGCAACGCCGCCGCCGGGTCCCTGCGCCAGCTCGACGCGGAGATCACCCGCGCCCGCCCGCTGCGCTACTTCGCCTACGCCTGGGGCGAGCTCTCGGAGCCGTTGGGGGAGACGCAGGTCGAGGCCCTTGCGCGGCTGAAGGACTTCGGCTTCGTGACCAACCCGCTGACGCAACTCTGCGATGGCCCCGCGGAGATGATGGAGCACTACCGCGCAATCGAGGCGCAGCGCGCCACGCTCGGTTATGATATCGACGGCGTGGTCTACAAGGTGAACTACATCGCCCTGCAGGCCCGGCTCGGCTTCCGCTCCACCACGCCCCGCTGGGCCATCGCGCACAAGTTCCCCGCCGAACTGGCCTGGACCCGGCTGGAGGCGATCGACATCCAGGTCGGCCGCACCGGGGCACTCAGCCCGGTGGCGCGGCTGCACCCGGTGACCGTGGGCGGGGTCGTCGTCTCCAACGCGACGCTGCACAACGAGGATTACATCGCCGGGCGCGATGCGAAGGGCAACGAGATCCGCGGCGGCAAGGACATCCGCGTGGGCGACTGGGTGCAGGTCTACCGCGCCGGGGACGTGATCCCCAAGGTGGCAGATGTGGACCTGTCGAAGCGGCCCGAGGGGACCGAGCCCTTCACCTTCCCGACCCGCTGCCCCGAGTGCGGTTCGGAGGCGGTGCGCGAGGAAGGCGACGCCGTGCGTCGCTGCTCTGGCGGGATGATTTGCCCTGCGCAGGCCGTTGAAAAGATGAAGCATTTCGTCTCCCGGTCGGCCTTCGACATCGAGGGGCTGGGGGCCAAGCAGGTGGAGAAATTCCACGATCTGCACTGGATCGCGGAGCCTGCGGACATCTTCACGCTTCAGACCCGTGATGAGGCGGGCAAGCTCCTGATTTCGGAAGAGAAACTGCGCTCCGAGATCGAGGAGACCCAGGCCCGCTACATCCAGGAGGGCCAGCCCGAGGCTTTCCGCGCGCATTACGAAGAGGCGCTCGGTCCGCAAGATCCGCTGTTCCGCTGGACGCCCGAGACGGTGGCCGCGGAGATGATCAAGGCCGCACGCACGCCGCTTGCCGAAACCAAGGGCTGGGGCGAGAAGAGCGCGAAGAACCTCTTCCAGGCGATTGAGGGAAAAAGACAAATTCCGCTCTCCCGGCTGCTTTTCGCGCTCGGCATTCGCCATGTTGGCGAAGTTGTCGCCCGCGATCTGGCCCGCGCCTACCACAGCTGGGAGGCGTTCCTGTCGGCGGTGGATCGCGCTTTGCCAGCCTATGAGCGCTACCGCCGCGCCGCTGAAGCGGTGAGTGCGGAACGCGCTGCCGCGGCCGCCGAAGGCCGCCGCGCACAGGTCACCCAGACCCGCGAAGCGATCTGGGCCGAGGACCCGGCTGTCGCGCCGGAGGCCCGGGCCGCCTGGGATGACCTCGTCGGGATTGACGGCATCGGCGACGCGGTGGCCGCGGCGCTCTGCACCGCCTTCTCGCAGAAGGCGGAGCGGGCCTCGATCCTGCGCCTCGTCGGGCAACTCTCCCCGCAGGAGGAAGCCGCGCCGCAGACGACCGACAGCCCGGTCGCGGGCAAGACGGTGGTCTTCACCGGCAAGCTCGAGAAGATGTCGCGGGACGAGGCGAAGGCCCGGGCCGAGGCGCTTGGCGCCAAGGTGTCGGGCTCGGTCTCCTCCAAGACGGACCTGCTGGTGGCGGGTCCGGGCGCAGGATCGAAGGCCAAGAAGGCCGCCGATCTGGGCATCGAGACCATCGACGAGGACGGCTGGCTCGCGCTGATCGAGGGGCTATGAGCGCCCGGCCCGAGGTCCTCTTTCCGCTCTTTGCCGGGCTGGAGACGCTGGAGGGCGTCGGGCCGAAGACCGCCAAGGCCTTGGACCATATGGGGGTGTCGCTGCCGCGCGACATGCTCTTCGTCTTGCCACACGCCGCCATCGACCGCCGCCGCCGCGAGACGATCCGCGGGCTGGAGATGCCCTGCGTCGCCACGGTCGAGGTGGAGATCGGGGCGCATCGCCCGGCCAGTCGGCGCGGCGGCACCTACCGGGTGAACGTGCGCGACGCGGAGGAGGAGTTCCAACTGGTCTTCTTCCATGCGCGCGGCGACTACCTGAAGAAACTGCTGCCCCCGGGCGAACGGCGGCTGGTCTCCGGCAAGCTGGAGTATTTCGACGGCATGGCGCAGATGGTCCATCCGGATCACGCGCTCCCGCCGGAGGAGGCGTCGTCGATTCCGGATTTCGAGCCGGTCTATCCGCTGACCGCGGGCGTCACCCAGAAGCTGATGGCGAAGGCCACGCAATCCGCCGTGGCCCGCGCGCCGGAACTGGCGGAGTGGATCGACCCGCAGCAGAAGGCGCGCGCGGAATGGCCGGATTGGCACGCAGCGCTGGCGGCCGCCCATGCGCCCGACCGGCCCGGTGCGGTCTCGCCCGCCGATCCGGCCCGCGAGCGGCTGGCCTATGACGAGCTTTTCGCGCATCAGCTGACGCTGGCGCTCGCCCGGCGGGGGATGCGGCGCGGCAAGGGCATTCCGTCCCATGGCGACGGGAGGCTGCGGCAGCGCGTGCTGGCCTCGCTGCCCTATGCGCCGACCGGGGCACAGAGCCGTGCGGTGGAGGAGATCGCCAAGGACATGGCGTCGGACCGGCGCATGTCGCGGTTGCTGCAGGGCGACGTGGGGGCCGGCAAGACGCTGGTGGCGCTGATGGCGCTGCTCGTGGCCGTGGAAGCCGGCGGGCAGGGCGTCATGATGGCGCCCACCGAGATCCTCGCCCGCCAGCACCTCGAGGGGCTGGCCCCGCTGGCACAGGCGGCCGGCGTGCGGGTCGAGATCCTGACCGGGCGTGACAAGGGGGCGGACCGGCGGGAGAAGCTGGCCGATCTGGCCGAGGGCCGGATCGACATCCTCGTCGGCACCCACGCGGTCTTCCAGGCGGACGTGGCGTTTCACGACCTGCGCCTTGCGATCGTCGACGAGCAGCACCGTTTCGGCGTGCGGCAGCGACTGGAACTGGGCAAGAAGGGCGCCGGCGCCGACGTCCTGGTGATGACCGCGACGCCGATCCCGCGCTCGCTTGCCCTGGCGCAATACGGCGACATGGATGTCTCGGTGCTGGACGAGAAGCCGCCCGGACGCAAGCCGGTGACCACGGCGCTGGTCTCCTCGGGGCGCATGGCCGAGGTGGTCGATCACCTGCGCCGCGCCATTGCCGAGGGGCGGCAGGCCTATTGGGTCTGTCCTCTGGTGGAGGAAAGCGAGAGCGTCGACCTGACCGCGGCGGAGGATCGGTTCAAGCGGCTGCGGGCCGAACTGGGCGAAGGGGTCGTCGGGCTGGTCCACGGCCAGATGCCGCCCGCCGAGAAGGACGCCGCCATGGCGCGCTTCGTGGCGGGCGAAACGGCGGTGCTGGTGGCCACGACGGTGATCGAGGTGGGCGTGAACGTGCCCAATGCCTCGATCATGGTGATCGAGCGGGCCGAGATCTTTGGCCTTGCGCAGTTGCACCAGTTGCGGGGCCGGGTCGGGCGCGGCGAGGCGCAGGCGACCTGTCTGCTGATGTACCAGCCGCCGCTTGGCGAGACGGCGGAGAAACGGCTGACGCTCCTGCGCGAGACGGAGGACGGCTTCCGCATCGCCGAGGCCGACCTGCAGATCCGGGGCGCAGGCGACATGATCGGGACCGCGCAATCAGGGCTGCCGCGGTTCCGGGTGGCCGATCTCGAGTCGCAGGCGGCCCTCATGGCGGTGGCGCAGAGCGACGCGCGAACCCTGCTGACCATGGATCCGGAGCTGACCTCGCCCCGCGGGCAGGCCGCCCGGGTGCTGCTCTGGCTCATGGGGCAGGATCAGGCGATCCGATTGATTTCAGTGGGTTAGGGCGCGCCTTCCTTCCTGAGATGCGTTTTGTTCACAAATGTTCTTAAAAAGTTCTTTACTCGGCGGAATGGATATGAGAACAAAGTGGCAACACAGCGCAACGCAGCGGAGGTCATCATGGTTCAGCAAGTCAAATCGGTCGTCACCCGGTCCGGCATGGAGCTGGTACAGGACCTCGTCGGTGCGGTGGCGCTGATTGTCATCCTCGTCGGCAGCCTGCATCTGCCCGGCCTCGTCTGAGGGAGGCGCCGTTTCGACGTTCGATCCGTATTTCTGCCCGCATTTCCGTTAACCCGAGGGCCTGCCCGTCACGTTCCCCACATGTGACCCGCGCCGGGATGCCTGTCTTGGTTGCGCCGGGGTTGCCTCATCCCCCGGTTCCGCTCTCATCTGTCCCCGACGGAAATGTTCACTTACCGCCGCCTTCCGAAAGGGAGTGCGGCGGTTTTTTCTTTCGGGGCCGTCTGCCTTCCGTTCTGTTTTCCTTGGGCGCCGGCTTTCGTGGGCTCCGTCTTTCGTGGGCTCCGTCTTTCGCGGGCTCCATCTTTCGTGGGTCCCGTCTTCCTTTCCCGCCGTCTTCCCTGGGCCCCGTCTTTCCTGGCTGGCCGTTGTTCATGTGTGAGCGTCTTCAGGGCGGGGGCGAGCCCCGGCCCGGACGCCACTGCCGTGGTCCCTCTCGACGGTGCTCAGAACCGATAGGCCAGACGGAGCCCGCCCCAGTGGCGCCCCTGCACGAAGATCGGGGCGGAGAGGTCCTTCATCGTGACGTGCTGTCCGCCACCCATGTCACGGCGGTAGACCTGCAGCAGGAAGGGATCGGTATTGCGCCCGGCCTTCAACCCCACGCGGTCATCGAAGATGCGGCGGTTGCGGCAGTTGGCCGTGTTCCAGACCGGATCGGGACCCTGCATCTGCGAGAACTGACGGTTGTGCGTCGGCAGGTAGCCATTGCGATCAACGGCCGCGCAGAAGACCACCCGGCTGTCGAGCTTGAGGGCGGGCTCCTGTATCTCGGGCAGGAGGGCATCGGTCAGGGTGGTGTAGCGCGTGGTGAACTGCGGTGGATTGCTGCCGCGCACCTCGGCGTATGTCGTGTCGAACAGCTGGTCGGGCGTGATCCGCCCGGCGTCGAGCGCGGCCTCGAAGGCGGCGGCGATCCGGGCGGCGCGGTCCTGCACGTCGGTGATGAAGATCTGGTCGTCGGAGGTGCCGCCGATGGCGACGCTGTCCTCACCAACTGCTCGGAGGTCTCGATCAGGTTCTCCACGTGGCGGTGCGCTTCGGCGACGCCGCGGGTGCCCTCGGCGATCGACTCGGTGATCCGGGCGATCCGCGGGGCGAAGCCCTGCAGCGCCTCGCCGGCGGTCGAGGAATCGCTGGTGATCAGCGTGGTGCGTTCGTTGACCGCGCCGGCGATCTCGAGGGTTTCGGACAGTTTGATGCCGGTGTCCTGCCCGGCGCTGCGCATCTCTTCGGCCTTGCGGGCGAAGTCGCCGGATTCCGCCTGCAGCCGTCCGATCCATCCGGTCAGCGTGCTGACATTGCCCGCGATATCCTTGGCGGCGTGGCCGGTGTGGCGCGACAGTTCGTTGATCGCGTCGGCCACCACGGCAAAGCCCTTGCCGGCCTCGCCGGCGCGGGCGGCCTCGATCTTGGCGTTGATGGCGAGCATGTTGACCTGCGCCGCGATGGCGGCGATCTGCTCGTTGTCCTTCTCCACCGCGTCGAGGGTGACCTGAACCCCGCGCGCGCGGTCGTCGAGGGTGAGTACCCAGGTGATTACTTCCTCGGTGGTGAGGGCGGTGGCCTGCATCTGTGCGCCGGTGGCGCGCAGCGTGTCGAGCATCTGGCTGATGGCACCGGAGACCTTGGTCAGGGTCTCCATCGCACTGGCGTTCGACTGGACCACGCGGCCGGCGCCATCGCGCAGCTGCGCAAGGGCGGTGGCCTGCTGCTGCGACTGGTCCTCCAGCGCGTCGAGGTGGCCCGCAATCTCGACAATGGCGCGGCCCATCTTGGTCGCGGCGCGGGCGAGCCTGTCGAGATGGGCGCGATCGGGGCCATGCCCGGGCCCGGAAGCCGAAAGTGGAGGATCAGCCGGGGACTGCGCGTCAACCGGGCCCGTGCCGGCGCGGGTGCTGCTCGGACCGCCGTCCGGAGTGTCGGGTAGGCCCACCGGGCGGACAGTAGGGCCGATTGCTGGGTTAGGTGCGCGGCCCAGAAGAGGGCCGGTCGCGGGGATGTCGGGCTGTAGGGTCATGCGCGCCTTCGCTCCTGCGGATGGGGCAGCCTAGCCCCGCAGGTGCGAACAAGCGGTTAAGTGCGATCCGGAGGCGGAGACATCTGGCAGGGACGTCAGCCGAGGCGCCCGACCCGACCTGCGGGCCCACACCTCAGCCGAACGTCAGGCGCAATCGCGCTGCGCGATCTTGTCCATGGCCTCGGCGGTGGCCTCCAGCGTCAGCAGGATCGAGGCGTGGCGGTTCTTGTAGTCGCGCGCGGGGCGCAGCACCTCGAGCCCGTCGAAGGGGGCAGGCGGCGTCGGCCCGTCGTCCTTCAGCATTGCCTTCAGCGCATCGCGGGCGGCGTGGATCTGGTCCCGGTCGCAGCCGACCACATGGGCGCCCACCACCGCGGCGGCGGCCTGCCCGAGGGCACAGGCGCGCACCTCCTGGCCATAGTCGCTGATCCGGCCGTCGGTGACCTTCACGTCCACCGTCACGGTCGAGCCACAGAGCGGAGCGCGGCGTTTCACGGTCGCATCGGGGGCGTCCAGACGCTCCTGCCGGGGGATGTCCGAGGCGAGACCCAGAATCCGCTGGGAATAGAGTTTGATCAGGTCGCTGTCGCTCATGGCTGTCCTTTCCCCGCGGGCCTCTGTCGGGCGATGGCTGGCGCCGGGCGGGTCCTTCCCCTAGATAGTCCTCTCACGCCCGGATGCAAAAGGTTTTGCCGATGAACTTCGATCCCGACACGCTCAAATACGACGACAAGGGCCTGATCCCCGCCATCGCGCAGCAGGAGGGCACCGGCGAGGTGCTGATGATGGCCTGGATGAACGCCGCCTCGATCGCGCGCACGCTGGAGACCGGCCACGTGACCTACTGGTCGCGCTCGCGCCAGAGCTTCTGGGCCAAGGGCGAAAGCTCGGGGCACATGCAGCGGCTGGTGGAGATGCGGATCGACTGCGACCGCGACTGCCTGCTGCTGGTGGTGGACCAGACCGGGCCCGCCTGCCACACCAACCGGCGCAGCTGCTTCTACACCGCCGTCACCGGGGACGGTGAGGCGGAGCTGATGAAGCCCATGGTCTGACGCGCCTCAGAGGCCGACTTTGGCACGGACCTGTGCCGGGGTCAGCCCCTCGGCGCGGTAGAGCGCGATGGCCCGTGCGTCGTCGCGCTTGGCCAGCCGCTTGCCGGTCTCGTCGCGGATCAGGCGATGGTGGTGATAGGCGGGCCGGGGCAGGCCGAGGAGATGTTGCAGCACCACGTGGATCGGGGTCGCCTCGAAGAGGTCGGCCCCGCGGGTCACGAGGGTGACGCCCTGCGCGGCATCGTCCACCACCACCGAGAGGTGGTAGGAGGTGCCCATGTCACGCCGGGCGAGAACGATGTCGCCCACGCCCTCGACAAGGTGCCTGCGGTCGATAAAGATACGCCCGGTCCCCCCGTCTGGTCCGGTGCCTTCTTCTTCGAAAAGTATTTTGCAATCAATTTCTTGCAGAGCGAGGTGCATGTTTAGCCTGAGCGCCGTTCCCGCAGGCATCGGGCCCTCGGGCGGCTCAGTGGGACGGCAGGTGCCAGGGTAGACGATGCCGTCCGGGCCCATCAGCGGCGCGCCTTCCTGCGGGGCACTGGCGGCGGCGAGGATGTCACGCCGGTTGCAGTGGCAGGGGTAGAGCAGCCCGCGGTCCCAGAGCACGCGGAGCGCCGCCTCGTAGGCGGTCCTCCGGTCGGACTGGCGCATCACAGGTTCGGGCCAGCTGAGGCCGAGCCAGTGCAGGTCGTCGTAGATCTGCGCCTCCCACTCCGGGCGGGCGCGGCTCTGGTCGATGTCCTCGATCCTCAGCAGGAAGGTCCCGCCTGCTGCCTCGGCCAGATGCTGCGCCAGAAGCGCCGCGTAAGCGTGGCCAAGATGCAGCGGCCCCGTGGGCGACGGGGCAAAGCGCGTGACGGGACCGGAGGGCATGGAGGCCCCCCTCAGCCCTGCGCGGTCTGGCCTGCGAGCCAGCCGCTGAAGAGCTCCTTGGCCCGGTCGGTATAGCCCTTGTAGCGGTCCTTGCGGCCGCGCCGTCCACCACGCACGCCGTCGAGCGGCGGGAAGAGGCCGAAGTTCACGTTCATCGGCTGGAAGGTCTTGGCCTCCGCGCCGCCGGTGATGTGGGTGATCAGCGCGCCCATGGCGGTCTCGGCGGGCGGCGGGGGCAGGTCCTGCCCGAGGATCTCGGCCGCGGCCATGCGGCCGGCAAGCAGCCCCATGGCGGCGCTTTCCACGTAGCCCTCGACCCCGGTCACCTGACCGGCGAAGCGGATGTTGGGCCGGGATTTCAGCCGCATCCGGTCGTCGAGCAGCGTGGGCGAGTTGATGAATGTGTTCCGGTGGATGCCGCCAAGGCGCGCGAAGCTGGCGTTTTCAAGTCCGGGAATCATTTTGAAAACAGCGGTTTGTGCGCCGTACTTCATCTTCGTCTGGAAGCCGACGATATTGTAGAGCGTGCCGAGGGCATTGTCGCGGCGCAGCTGCACCACGGCATAGGCCTTTTCCTCGGGCTTGTGCGCGTTGGTCAGGCCCACGGGTTTCATCGGGCCGTGGCGCAGGGTTTCGCGGCCCCGTTCGGCCATGACCTCGATCGGCAGGCAGCCGTCGAAGTAGCCCGCCGTCTCGCCCTCGTGGAACTCGGTCTTCTCGGCGGCCAGCAGCGCGTCGATGAAGGCCTCGTACTGGTCCTTGGTCATCGGGCAGTTGAGATAGGCCTTCTGCTCTTCCTCGGTCTCGCCCTTGTCATAGCGCGACTGCATCCAGGCCGTGTCCATGTCGATGCTCTCGGCATAGACGATGGGGGCGATGGCGTCGAAGAAGGCGAGCCGTTCGGCCCCGGTCTCGGCCTGGATCGCGGCGCCGAGCGCGGAGGAGGTCAGTGGGCCGGTGGCGATGATCCAGTGGCCCTCGGTGGGCAGCTCGGTGATTTCCTCGCCCGAGACGCTGACATTGGGCAGCGCGGTCAGGGCGGCGGTCACGCTTTCGGCGAAGGGATCGCGGTCCACGGCGAGCGCGCCGCCCGCGGGCAGGCGGTGCTTGTCCGCGGTCTGCATGATCAGCCCGTCCGCCGCGCGCATCTCCCAGTGCAGGAGGCCCACGGCGTTCTGCTCGCTGTCGTCCGAGCGGAAGGAGTTGGAACAGACCATCTCGGCGAGTTTGCCGGTCTGGTGGGCGAAGGTGCCGACCTTGGGGCGCATCTCGTGGATCACCACGTTGACGCCCTGCTTGGCAGCCTGCCAGGCCGCTTCCGAACCGGCCATGCCGCCGCCGACGATATGCAATGTCTGTGTCATGCCCGCGCAGATAGGGGATCGGGGGCGATTTGGGAAGGGCTAGCGCAGGGGGCCGGGCGACAGGCCCGAGGGCAGCTGGTCCGGCGCGCCGCCCGCCGGGGTGAGGGCCCCGGTGTCGGTCAGGGCGAAGAGGAAGGCGAGGAGGTCGTCGACCTCTGCCGTGGTGAGCGATACCGGGGCCAGTTCGATGGCCCCGGCGATCGGCAGCCGGGCGTCGCCGGTGCCCGGGGCGCTGTCGAGGCGGACCCTGTGCACCCCCGGGCCACTGTCGAGGCCACTGTAGGAGGTGAGCGCCGCCATCGGATCGAGGTGATGGGTGACCATGGCGCGCAGGGAGCCATAGGCACCATTGTGGCCGTAGGGCCCGGTGAAGGCGACATTGCGCAGGCTCGGGGTCCGGAAGCGGTAGCGGTCTTCCTCCAGCCCGGTGACGCCGTAACGGCCCGGATCGGCCTCCGCGCCGGGGCGCGGTGGCACGCCGATGGCATGGAAGCCCTGATCGGTCTGGAACGGGCCCGCGTGGCAACTGCCACAGCCGGCGGGGCCGTAGAAAAGGTCCATGCCGCGGATCTGCTCCTCGGTCAGGGCGGCGCGGTCGCCACGCAGGTAGGCGTCGAACGGGCTGTCGATGGCGCGGAAGCTCTCGGTCACGTAGGCGGCGAGGGCCATGGCGATATCGGCGGGCGCAAGCGGGCGGGGCCCGGTGACGCTGGCAAACCCCTCGGCATAGGCGGACAGGGCGGCGATGCGGGCCGTGGTCGCCCCGGCGCTGCCGGGGGCGGCGGGCCGTCCGGCATGCGCGTCGATGCCCCGGTCAAGCGCGCTGTAGGCCTGCGCCGCCAGCACCGAGGGCAGCGGCCGGTCGAGCACGGCTCCGCCGGGCAGGCGCAGGCCGAAGGGGGCATCCGGATCGGCGGCGAGGCGGCCATCGCGGTAGAGCACCCCGCGATCATAGGCGCCGAGGTTCACGAGGCTGGGCGTGTCGCGGGCCAGTGGTGGGACCGGTGCACCGCGGGCGGGCGCATGGCAGCTGGCACAGGCGAGGGGACCACCGGCGGAGAGTACGGGATCGTGGAACAGGTCGCGCCCGAGGCGGACGAGTTCTGCATCCTGGGGCGGGAAATCCGAGGGGGTCACCGCGCCGGGCACGTCCGTAGCCTGAGAGAGAGAGGCCTGGAGGGACAGGATTGCGGCGGTGACCCACACTCGCATCGTTCAACACCTGAGTTGTTGAGGTGTCCCTGAGGGATAGCAAATTGAATTGTGTTCAGAAAGTGGCGATCTGGAAAAAATGCGGCAGAAATGTGGAAACGCTGTCGGGGGCATGAGGGCGCGCTACGGGGTGCCTGTGACGTGGGCAGTGGGGCTGCCGCTGGAGCCGCGCGGTGAGGATGTGCGTGTCGTGCGCGGGGGGAGACCAAGAATTTTCGAAAATTCTTGGCAAAATTCTTCGAAGAATTTTGCGTGTGGCGAGAGGGGCGCGCTGCCGGACCCGGGCTGTGTCCGGGGGCAGGCGCGGGAGGGGGCTGTCTGCCCCCTCTTGCGGGCGGGGCCCGCAATTCACCCCCGAGGATACTTCGGAACAGTGGATGGACGCTGTTACTGGGTCCAGTCGGGGGGGCGCTTCTCGATGAAGGCCTGTATGCCCTCGGCGGTGTCCCTATTCAGCATGTTCTCGACCATGACGTCTGCCGTGTGGGCATAGGCGGCGTCGACGGGAAGCTCGAGCTGGTCGTAGAAGGCGCGTTTGCCGATGCGGACGGCGGAGCCGAGCTTGGCGGCGATGGTTTCGGCCAGGGCGAGGGTTTCGCTCACCAGCGCCTCAAGAGGCACGGCGCGGTTGATCAGGCCGAGTGCCATGGCGCGGTCGGTGTCCAGGAAGGTGCCGGTGGTTAGCATCTCGAAGGCCTGCTTGCGCGGGATATTGCGGGAAAGCGCGACCATGGGTGTGGAGCAGAAGAGGCCGATATTCACGCCATTGACGCCGAAGCGGGTGCCCTCGGCCGCCACGGCGAGATCGCAGGAGGCGACGAGCTGGCAGCCCGCCGCGGTGGCGATGCCGTGGGGGCGGGCGATGACCGGCTGGGGCAGGGTGCGGATTGCCGTCATCACCTCGGTGCAGCGGGCGAAGAGATCGGCGAAATAGGCCGCGCCCCCGTCCTCGGCCTGGCGGCCCGCCTGCATCTCCTTCAGGTCGTGGCCGGCGCAGAAGGCCTTGCCCGCGCCCGAGAGGATCACGACGCGGATGCTGCGGTCTTCGGCCAGGCGGGCGAGTTCCGCCTTCAGGGCCGCCAGCATCCCGTCGGAGAGCGCGTTCAGCGATCCGGGCGCGGTCATCTGCAGGTGGGCAATGGCGCCCGTGTCGTGACGTTCCAGCAGGGACATCTTGTTCCTCCTCCTCTTTGGCGAAACTGTAGGGGCCGGAGAGGCCGATGGCCAGAGAGGTGGCCCGAGACGTGGCCAATGGGAGGATGAATGGCACTGAAGATGGATGTGGCGGCGCTGAACCGCTTTCTGGAAACGGAATTCGCGCAGGTGGCGGGGGAGTTCACCGTGGAGGCGGTGGAGGAGATGGCCGTCACGGTACGCCTGAACGTCGGGGAGCGGCACCTGCGGCCGGGGGGCACGGTCTCGGGGCCCACGATGTTCGCCCTGGCCGATGTCTCGGTCTACCTCGCGATCCTCGCCATGATCGGGCCCAAGGCGCTGGCCGTGACCACCGGCTGCTCCATGGACTTCATGCGCAAGCCCGCGGCGGCCACGGACCTGATCGGGCAGTGCCGCCTGCTGAAGCTGGGCCGGGTGCTGGCGGTGGGCGATGTGCTGATCTATTCCGAGGGCCTGGCGCAGCCCGTGGCGCGGGCCTCGATGACCTATTCGATTCCGCCGGAGCGGTGAGCTGCGGGCGCGTGCGGGTCAAAACGGGTGCAAAACGGGTCGAACTTGGTGGGGTAAAATAATACCGTTTTTCTAAGATGTTGTTTTGCAATGGTTTTGTCTGGATGGTTGTTGTTGACTGGATGCGCGAAGTGTTTATAACCCGCCCATCGAATTGCCCCGGGGGAGACGCTCTGCCCGGGGAAGCCACCAACAAGGGCACCCGAGATGAAAACCTTTTCTGCTACCCCGGCAGACATCGAGAAGAAATGGATCGTGATCGACGCCGAAGGCGTGGTCCTGGGCCGTCTCGCCTCGATCGTCGCCATGCGTCTGCGCGGCAAGCACAAGCCGTCCTTCACCCCCCACATGGACATGGGTGACAACGTCATCGTCATCAACGCCGACAAGGTGCAGATGACGGGCAAGAAGCGCGCCGAGAAAAAATACTACTGGCACACCGGCCACCCGGGCGGCATCAAGCACCGCACCGCGGAACAGATCCTCGAGGGTGCACACCCCGAGCGCGTCGTGACCGCTGCCGTCAAGCGCATGCTGCCGGGCAACCGCCTGAGCCGCACGCAAATGACCAACCTGCGCGTCTACGCAGGCGCCGAGCATCCGCACGAGGCGCAGGCGCCGGAAGTGCTGGATGTCAAATCCATGAACTCCAAGAACACGCGGAGCTGAAAATGGCCGAACAGATCAACTCGCTCGATGAGCTGAAAGGCGCCGTGTCGGAATCCGCAGCGGCTGTCGAGCTCGACGCGCCCCGCGAACCCGTCCGTGACGAACTCGGCCGCTCCTACGCCACCGGCAAGCGGAAAGACGCTGTCGCACGCGTCTGGATTAAGCCCGGCTCCGGCAAGGTCTCGGTCAACGGCAAGGACATGGACGCCTACTTCGCGCGCCCCGTTCTGCAGATGATCCTGCGCCAGCCCTTCACCGTGGCCGGCGTGGAAAACGAATTCGACGTCTATGCAACCGTCACCGGTGGCGGCCTCTCGGGCCAGGCCGGTGCGGTCAAGCACGGCATCTCGAAAGCGCTGCAACTCTACGATCCGTCGCTGCGTGGCGCTCTGAAAGCCGCTGGCTTCCTGACCCGCGACAGCCGCGTCGTCGAGCGGAAGAAATACGGTAAGGCCAAGGCCCGCCGCTCCTTCCAGTTCTCGAAGCGCTGATACGCTTTCGCATCGCACAGAGGAAAGGCCGCCCGAGTGGGGCGGCCTTTTCGCTTGGGAGCAGGTCCCCGGGGCAGCCTGTTCCATGTTTGGATGGCCCTGACACGTTTCCCCTTCATGGGCCCTCGGCAATGGGCCGCCTGCGAGCGGCATGGCCGACTAACCTTCAGACTTGGAACTTTGCTCCGTGATACTTTCCCCGCTTTCCCAAGCGCTTGAAGCGCGTGGTTATGAAACCCTTACCCCCGTTCAGGAGGCCGTCAGCGCGCCCGAACTCGCCGAGAAGGACCTTCTGGTCTCGGCGCAGACCGGCTCGGGCAAGACCGTCGGCTTCGGCATTGCGATTGCCCCCACGCTGCTGGGCGAGGCCGAACACTTCGGCCCGGCCGAGGCGCCGCTGGCCCTCGTGATCGCGCCGACGCGCGAACTGGCCTTCCAGGTGATGCGCGAACTTCAGTGGCTCTATGCCCGCACCGGGGCGCAGGTCGCCTCCTGCGTGGGCGGCATGGACATGCGGCAGGAACGCCGCACGCTGGAACGCGGCGCCCATATCGTCGTGGGCACGCCCGGCCGTCTGCGCGACCATATCGAACGCGGCTCGCTCGACATGTCGGGCCTGCGGGCCATCGTGCTGGACGAGGCCGACGAGATGCTCGACCTCGGCTTCCGCGAGGACCTCGAATTCATGCTGGGGCAGGCGCCCGAGGACCGGCGCACGCTGCTCTTCTCGGCCACCGTGCCGCCGATGATCGCCAAGCTGGCGGGACAGTTCCAGCGTGACGCCGAGCGGATCTCGACCATCAGCAAGACCGACCAGCACGCCGATATCTCCTATCAGGTGCTGCGCGTGGCCCAGTCCGATGGCGACAACGCCGTCTTCAACCTGCTGCGTTTCCACGAGGGCGAGAGCGCGATCGTCTTTGCCAACACCCGCGCCGCGGTGAACCATCTGACCGCGCGGCTGACCAACCGCGGCCTGCCGACGGTGAGCCTGTCGGGCGAGCTGAGCCAGACCGAACGGACCCATGCGCTGCAGGCGATGCGCGATGGCCGGGCCCGTGTCTGCGTGGCGACCGACGTGGCCGCCCGCGGCATCGACCTGCCGAACCTCTCGCTGGTGATCCATGCCGAGCTGCCGACCAACACCGAAAGCCTGCTGCACCGGTCGGGCCGCACGGGCCGCGCCGGGCGCAAGGGTGTCTCGGCGCTGATCGTCACGCCCAAGGTGGTGAAGAAGGCCGAGCGTCTGCTGAAATGGGCCAAGATCAGCGCGGAATGGACCCTGCCGCCCTCCGTCGAGGACGTGCTGGAGCGTGACGAGGCCCGGCTGCTGGCCGATCCCTCGTGGTCCGATCCGCTGAACGAGGACGAAGCGGCCTTTGCCGAGCGTCTTCTGGCGGCCCATTCTCCGCAGGAGATCGCGGGGGCCTTCCTGCGTCTGCACCGCCTGCGCCACGCCGCGCCCGAAGACCTGATGTCGCCGGACGAGCGGGGGCCCAAGCGCGAGCCGCGCGAGTTCGGGCCGAGCCGCTGGATCTCGCTCTCCGTCGGGCGCAATGACCGGGCGGAGGCACGCTGGCTGCTGCCGCTGCTCTGCCGCGCGGGTGACATCGAGAAGACCGCCATCGGCGCGATCCGGGTGCAGGACAGCGAGACTTATGTCGAACTGGCCGAGCCCGCGATCGACGGCTTCATGACGGCACTTGGCGACGGCACGCTGGAGCAGGGCATCACCGCGACGCTGATGGAGGGCGCACCCGTGCTGCCCGCCCGCAGCCCGCGTCCGCCCCGCGACGACCGCGGCCCCCGTGGCCCGCGTGAGGATCGTGGTCCGCGCGGCCCGCGCGAGGATCGCGGCCCCCGTGGTCCGCGTCCCCAGCGTGACGATTTCGCCGCCCGTGGCCCGCGGCGGCCCTACGATGACGGCGATGCGCCCCGTGGGCCCAAGCCCGCGCCGCGTCCGCGCCGCGAGGAAAGCGCCTACCACCCCGATGGCCCGGCAGAGGCCTCGGACAGCCGCCCGGCGCCCAAGCGCAAGGGCGTCTGGAAGACCGAGAAGCCGTCCCACGAAGGGGCCCACGGTCCGGCCAAGGCGCGCGGCAAGCCGAAGGACGACAAGCCCAAGGGTGGCAAGCCCGCCGGCAAGTTCGCCAAGCCCGGCGGCAAGCCTGCCGCGAAGGGCAAGGCGCCTGCCAAGGGCGGAAAGCCCGCGGGCAAGTTCGCCAAGCCGCGCCCCGGTGGCGGTGAGCCGCCCAAGCGCAAGAACTGATCACTGCGATCTGCGGGCCGTCCCTCTCCGGGGCGGCCCGTGTCCGTTCGGGGGGCCGGGCCCCGATGCGATGTCACCTGCCGCGGCGCGGTGCGGCGATGACGGAAGTGCGTTGCGGGACCGGAGGGAGGGCTGGCCGCGGCGCGATGGGTGAAGGCGGGACGGAGTTGGCGAGGCAGGACGGGGCGGGCCGGCGCAGGGCGGACCGTGCGAGGGCTGGTCTCGAGCGACGCTGCGCATTGGCAGGGTGCGCCTGGACCGGGCCGGAGGGTCGCCGTGCTGTGCTGTGGCGGGGCGGGTACGCGGATGGGCCTCGGCGCGGGCGGGCATGGTATTGCCGCGCCGGATCGGCTATGGCGCCGGGAGTTGGGCAGGGAGACACCGATGCAGGACCAGTCGATGCAGGATCAGACCATTCTGGCGCGGATCGCGCCCTCGATGCCGCGTCGGCTGTTCGGGACGGCGGTATTGCTGGGGCTGGGGGCGCTGCTGCTTTATCTCGCGCTGGCCACGCCGGTGCAGGGGGTGATCCTGAAACTGTTGCTGATCGCCCTTGCGCTTGGCGCGCTCTGGGTTGCGGGGCTGCTCTATGGCGCCACCCGGCACGAGTTGCAGCTGACCGAGGCCGGGCTGCGTGACAGCACCGGCGTGATGATCGCGCCCATGGCGCTGATCGAGCGCGTGGATCGTGGCACCTTCGCCTTCAAACCCTCCAACGGGTTCCTGCTGCGGCTGCGGCCGGGGGCGGGGGGCGTGCTCTGGCGGCCGGGTCTCTACTGGCGGTTCAGCGGGCGCGTTGGCGTCGGTGGGGTGGCCAAGGCGGCCGAGACCAAGCAGATGGCCGATATCATCGCGGTGAAGCTGGCGGACCGCGCCGCCGAGAGTTGAGGGCGGGCGTGCCGGTCGACAGGCCGGGACGCGCCCCGCGCGTCACTCGAAGGTGACCTGCGGCGCAAAGCGGGGCCGGACGAAGACGAAGGTCCGGATCGCGAAATCATCCATCCCGATCCGGAACGGCAGTTCGTAGGTCGTCCAGGTCTCCACGAGGATGATGCGCTCGTCCTCGGGCATGATCGGCAGCCGGTTGTTCCAGTCGCGGATATCGTTGTCGGTCAGGGCACTGCGTGCGCCGCGGGCCTCGGACCAGTCGACAAGGAAATAGTCGGGATCCTCTGTCCAGCGAAGCTGGCTGATCCGCATCGCCGTGCCGTCGTTCACCCGCGCCAGGTATTCGAAGAGCGTCAGCGCCCCGTTGATATAGGTGTCGTCGATGGCCGTCGTCTCGCGCGAAAGCATGTCCGCGACGGTGAAGGCGGCCTTTTCGTTGATGTTGTACTGCCGGACCATGTCATAGAAGGTGAACATGCCCAGGTAGCCCCAGATCAGGATCGGGAACATCACCACCGCCTCGATGGCCACGGTGCCGCGGGTGTCGCGGGTGAACCGGGCGAAGGGGCGGGACAGCCGGGCGCAGAGGGTGCGGATCGGGGTCAGCATGGCGGCACTCCTCACAGCGGTTCCTGCACGAAGGCAGAGAGGGCGACCATGGCCGCGTCGCCGTTGCCGTCGACGGCCATGCCCTTGCCGAGGCCGATGGTCGGGAACAGCGGTTTGAACTTCACGCAGGCGCGCAGCAGCATCATCTGGTTGCCATCGCCGGCAACGAAGGCGCGCACGGGGTTCACCTCCTCGGCGCGGTCGGCGCAGTCGACGGTCGTCGGCAGGGTCGAGAAGGACCACATGCTGACGGGCTCCATCTCCAGTTTCAGGGAGGTGGAGCAATCCTCGATGATGCCGGCATAGGTGCAGATCAGGTCCTTCAGCTCGTCATGGGTGGTGGCCTGCCCGGTTGCGAGCCGCAGGTCGCGCACCGCAAGGTCAAGCCCACGTTCCAGCATGGTCTGGCGCAGGGTCCAGATGCCCAGTTCCACACCCGACAGCATGACCGTCAAGTAGAGCGGCAGCATTACGGCGAACTCCACGATGGCGTGGCCGGTCTCGTTGCGCCAGAAGCGCTGAAGGGGGGAAAGAAGGCGCTTCATCATTGGGTCAACTTCAGGGTGACGAGTTGCGTGGCGATCGTCCGGAAGGCGGTCGAGATCTCGATCCCGTCGACCCGGAAGAAGTGGCTGTCGGAGGAGGCGCAGTTGCGCATGACCTGCGCGCCGTGGTTCTCGACCTCGAAGCCGATGGTCCAGACCACGATGCCCTTGGCCTTGGCCGCGTCGCACACGTTGTAAAGCAGGTTGTCGGCCTCGTTCGCGCTGTAGCGGGTGTAGTAGAACTGGCTCCGCAGGTTCGAATAGGCGTCATAGATCGTTTCGTAGAAGCTGCGGTAGCCCCAGTGGTAGACCATGTCCGGGGTGGCATAGACCTCGGGCCGCAGGCGGATCGTGTCCACGTTCTCACCGTCGGTCATGAGAATGACGTTCTTGGCGCTTTCGCCGTAGTCCATGGGCCGGCCGAGGAAGAAGTCCTCCACGAGGCCGTCGTTGACCATGTCGGTGATGGCCGGGCGCAGGGCCGGGTCCAGCAGGCCGACGCCCCATTTCATCCCGAGGTGGATCGCGGTGTTGGCCCGGTCGGTCAGCTGGTTGATGTTCGACTTCAGCTGCGTGGCATTGTGGCTGAAGGGCTGGATGCGTTCGTAGCTGCGCATCGGGCAGGCCGGGTTCTGGATGCCGTTGCGCGTCGACGAGGTTTCCTCGAAGTGCTGGCCCTGGATGTATTGCTGCGTGGTCGAGATAGCGGTGGTCGAGAAGTCGGCGTTCGCGAACTCGATGCAGTGGGAATACCCATGCACCTGCGTCACGTTCAGTCGCGACATCAGTTCGGGGCCGGCGTTCACGTTCGAGGTATAGGGCACGACCGAGAGCGAGATCTTGTTGTAGTCGTCGCTGCCCAGCACGGTATCCACGAATTCCGAGGCGGCCGAGCGCAGCTGGGACATCTTGCTGCCCTGCCGCATCGAGCCCGAGATATCGAGCACGAGAGAGATCTCCGCGTCGCCCACGGCCTCCTGCGCCTCGCCCGCGATCGGGATCGGCAGGGTGGGGAAGCCGAGGGGACGCAGGAACTGTGTCGGCATGTCCTGATGCGCCACCACGTGCACGGTCCGCGCGCCGGCTTCGCCGGTCACGGTGACCGTGTCCACGTAGGACAGCATGTCATACTTGCGGAAGTAGTCGTCGACCACGGCCTCGGGGTCGAGGGTCTGGTCCTTGTCCGCCGCCGCCAGAACGGCCCGGTCGAGCACCGACTGCATGCGCGAGCGCTGCAGTTCCTGCCGCATGAAGTCCACGCCCATGCCGCCCACGGTGATCATGATCAGCAGGAAGCAGAGCGCGAGCACGATCATCACCCCGCTTTCGTCCCGTGCGAACCGGGACAGGTATTGCTGCAGACGCGCGCTGGGGCTCATCTTGCCTGATCCTTCACTGTGACTACCCGTGGCCGCCTTTGCAGCCGATGCCTTGCGGCTTTTCATTCCTGTGAAGAAATAGTCCCGGATCGTGGCGAAAGTTGGACCTGACCCGGGGCCGGCCTTGGGAAAACCGGCGGCATTGTCGGGGCAGCGCGGACAATGCTGCCCTGCGGCGGAAAACACGCCTTCCGGGCAACAATGTGCTGTGCTCTAACGGTAGGGGAACGCGGGATTTTCAGGGCCCGGACCGCGGGGAGGCGCGGAATTCACCGGAACTTCACATTCATGCCCCGATCCTGCCGCGTTGCGAGTCGCCCTCTCCGGGGGCCGGCTCAGGCCCATCGACAGGCCCGTCGACAGGCCATGCCCCGACGACCCTCAATTCCGCAACCGTGCAAAGGGGAGGACAATGCACATATTCCAGGAACCCTCATTCCGCGACTCCGTGGACCTGATGTTCAACCGCGCCGTGGCGCTGATGGACCTCGAACCCGGGCTCGAGGAGAAAATCCGCGTCTGCAATGCGACCTATACCGTGCGCTTCGGCGTCCGGCTGCGCGGGCAGATGCATACGTTCACCGGCTACCGCTCGGTCCATTCCGAACACATGGAACCGGTCAAGGGCGGCATCCGCTATGCGCCCGAGGTGAACCAGAACGAGGTCGAGGCGCTGGCGGCGCTGATGACCTTCAAATGCGCCCTCGTGGAGGCCCCCTTCGGCGGCTCCAAGGGCGGGCTCTGCATCGATCCCCGCGACTGGGAGGAGCATGAGCTGGAGCGGATCACCCGCCGCTTCGCCTATGAGCTGATCAAGCGCGACATGATCAACCCGGCCCAGAACGTGCCCGCCCCCGACATGGGCACCGGCGAGCGCGAGATGGCCTGGATCGCGGACCAGTACGCGCGGATGAACACCACCGACATCAACTCCCGCGCCTGCGTCACCGGCAAGCCGCTGAACGCCGGCGGCATCGCCGGCCGGGTCGAGGCCACGGGGCGCGGCGTGCAATACGCGCTGCAGGAGTTCTTCCGCCACCCCGAGGACGTGGCCAAGGCCGGTCTCTCCGGCACGCTCGACGGCAAGCGGGTGATCGTTCAGGGCCTCGGCAACGTGGGCTTCCACGCGGCCAAGTTCCTCTCGGAGGAGGATGGGGCAAAGATCATCGGCGTGATCGAACGGGACGGGGCGCTCTACAACCCCGGCGGCATCGACGTGGCCGCCCTGCGCGACTGGCTGGTGCGCCACGGCGGCGTGGCGGGCTTCCCCGACGCCACCCACACCGCGGAAGGCGCCGCAGTGCTGGAGGAGGAGTGCGATATCCTGATCCCCGCCGCCCTCGAAGGCGTGATCACCATGGAGAACGCGCCCCGGATCAAGGCCCCGCTGATCATCGAGGCCGCCAACGGCCCGATCACCGCCGGGGCCGACGACATCCTGCGCAGCCGCGGCACGGTGATCATCCCCGATCTCTACGCCAACGCGGGCGGCGTCACGGTCTCCTACTTCGAGTGGGTCAAGAACCTCAGCCACATCCGCTTCGGCCGGATGCAGCGCCGCCAGGAAGAGGCGCGCCACCAGCTCCTCATCGACGAGTTGGAACGCCTCTCGCGCGACAGCGGCATCGGCTGGACCCTGAGCCCGGGCTTCAAGGACAAGTACCTGCGCGGGGCAGGGGAACTGGAGTTGGTCCGCTCCGGCCTCGATGACACGATGCGCACGGCCTACCAGTCCATGCGCGAGGTCTGGCACGCCCGCGCCGACGTTCCCGACCTGCGCACCGCCGGCTACCTCGTCTCCATCGACCGGGTCTCCGCCAGCTACCGCGCCAAGGGGCTCTGACGCACCCGACACCCCAATGAGGGCGGACCGCCGCACCGCGCACCGTCCGCCCTCATCCACTGTTCCGAAATATCCTCGGGGGTGAATTGCGCGCCCGCGCGCAAGAGGGGGCAGACAGCCCCCTCGCGCCATCGCCGGATTGCAAATCCGTGTACACACGCCCGCCACCCCTCACCGGTCCGGCGGCACCAGTCCCAGCCCGCGCAGGTAAATCCCGATCCCTGTCTCCAGCAGATCCTCCGGCGAGAAGGGGGAGCGGCCGCCGGCGTTGCGGGCATAGAGCTCGACGACGCCGTGGCTCATGGCCCAGACATGGGCCGAGAACATCGAGGCCGGTGGCCTGCGGTCGGGGGGAATGAACTCGGAAAGGTCGGCGGCCGCCTGTTCCAGAACGCCGCGTGCCCGGGCAGAGACCGCCGCCAGTTCGGGCGTGCGGTTCATGGAGATGCCGCTTTCGAACATGGCGATGTAATGCCCGGGATACTTGCGGGCGAAGGCGAGGTAGGCGCGGCCCGTGGCCTCGAAGGCCGAGAGCGCGGACGGCTGGCCGCTGTCATAGGCGTATTGGATGACGTCGGCGAAGATCTCGTAGCCCTGCCGGGCGGCCTCGGCGATCAGGTCCTCGCGGCCCTCGAAGTGGCGGTAGACCGCGGCAGGGGTGACCCCGGCGAGCTTGGCCGCCTCCGAGAGGGTGAAGCCGGTGGGGCCCTTTTCCTCGATCAGCTCCAGCGCCGCCTCCACCAGCGCCTGCCGCAGGTTGCCGTGGTGATAGCCGCGTTTCTTATGCATCCCAGATGTCCGGACCGCCGCAGATCTGCGGATCGGGCGTGCCGACGGCCTTCTTGTCCTTGTCGGCGTAGTCGATCCCGGCCAGCACGGTGCGGATCGCGGCGAGGCGGGCGCGTTTCTTGTCGTCTGAGCGGATCACCGTCCAGGGCGCGTGGGGCTGGTGGCTGCGTTCCAGCGTCTCGCGGATCGCGTCCGTGTAGGCATCCCACTTCTTCAGCCCGTCCACGTCGATGGAGGAGAGCTTCCACTGCTTCAGCGGGTCACGCTCGCGGTCGATGAAGCGGCGCAGCTGTTCGGCCTGGCCGACGTTGAGCCAGAACTTGAAGAAATGGATCCCCTCGTCATAGATCATCCGCTCGAAGGCCGGGACCTGGCGGAAGAAATGCTCGCGCTGTTCCGGGGTGCAGAAGCCGAAGACATGTTCGACCACGCCGCGGTTGTACCAGGAGCGGTCGAAGAAGGTGATCTCGCCGCCGGAGGGGAGCTGTTCCACGTAGCGCTGGAAGTACCACTGGGTCGCCTCGACCTCGGTCGGCTTGGGCAGGGCCACGACGCGGGCGCCGCGCGGGTTCAGGTTCTCGCGGAAGCGCTTGATCGTGCCGCCCTTGCCGGCGGCGTCGCGGCCCTCGAAGACGGCGACCACCCGCGCGCCGGTGTCCTGCACCCAGGCCTGCAACTTGCACAGCTCGATCTGGAGCATTGCAAGCTCGGCCTCGTAGGTCTTCTTCTTCATCTCCTCCGAGTAGGGGTAGCTCGCGGTGATGATGTCATCTTTGTCCGCCCGCTTGATCGCGTTGCGCACGGCCTTCGGGGCCTCTTCCTCGTGGAACCTTGTGATCGCACCGTCATAGGGCAGGGCCATGATCTCAATCCTTTTTACATCAATATGCTGTCGAAACCGGATGCGTTCAATGCGGGTGTTTCACTGTGGCGCGGTCAGGCCTGCGCGGGCGGCGGCGCGGTGGATCGCGGCGACGGTCTCATCCTGCGCGACGTGGTGCGGCATGTGGCCGATGCCCTCCAGCGGGGTCAGCCGGGCGCTGTCCACCTCGCGGGCGAGGGCGACGGAGTGAAGCTCGAAATAGACCGTGTCGTCGGCGGTGCCGTGCAGGACCTCGATCGGCATCGTGAGCGTGCCGTAGTGGCGGGCCATCTCGGTGACCTCGTCCTTGATGTCCCGGCGGTGCAGCGCATTGGCCAGCAGCGAGGCGCGGCGCAGGGTCAGCCCGGCGCCGACCGCTTCGGCATAGCCTTCCGGCGGGGTCTGGGGCGCGAAGATGCTGCCGATCTCCTGCCGGACATAGCTTTCGGGCACCCAGGCGGTCAGGAGGGGCGCCAGCAGGGGGCCGAAGACCGGGTGCGAGAGGGTGCGGTAATAGGGGCTGAGGCCGCCGGGCCAGCGATGCGCGGGGGCAGCCAGCAGCACGAGGGCCGAGAGCGCGTGCGGCTGGTAGACGCCCCAGGCGAGCGCCACGGCCCCGCCGAGGGACTGGCCGACTACCACGGGCCGGGTTGCGCCCAGCTCTGCCGCCGCACGGGCGAGGAGGGCGGCCTGGTCGCGGATCGGGGAGCCTGCGGCATCGGGTTCTTCGGTATAGCCGAGGCCCGGACGGTCGAAGGTGATCACCCGGAAGTCCCGCGCCAGCCGCTTGGAGAGCGAGAAGGTCATGTCCCGGGTGTTGCCCGAGGCGCCGTGGATCAGCACCACGTCCGGGCCCGACCCCTCGACGACGGCATGGACGGTCACGCCCTCCACCTCGATGAGCCGTCCCTCGGGCGGGAAACGGGCCTCTGCGGCAGCCTCGTTCCGGGCCGCCCGCCACAGCGTGACAACCCAGAAGACCGCCAGAACGGCGAGAAGGCCCGCGAGGATCTTAAGTGCCAATATCTTCGAGCCTGTAGGGCGTGGATTGATAGAGCTCGTTGATCCAGTTGCCGTAGAGCAGGTGGGCATGGCTGCGCCAGCGGTTCAGCGGCGGGCGGGAGGGATCGTTGTCCGGGTAGTAGTTCATCGGCACGTTGATCTCCGTTCCGGCGGCGACATCGCGGTCGTACTCCTGCTTCAGCGTGTCACTGTCGTATTCGAAGTGGTTGAAGCAGTAGAGCGTCCGGTGTGCCGGATCATCCACGAGGCAGGGCCCGGTCTGGTCCGATCCCAGCAGCGTGCGCAGGTCGGAATTGGCGAGGACGTCGGACTGGCGGATTTCCGTCCAGCGCGACACCGGCACCACGCAGAGGTCCGAGAAGCCCCGCAGGTAGGGCGAGGTCGGATCGAGGTTGGTGTGCGGGAAGCAGCCGAAGGCCTTGGCCTCCAGCAGGTGCTTGGGCACGCCGTGGAAGTAGTTGATCATCGCCATGCCGCCCCAGCAGACGGCCATGGTGGAATGCACATGGGTCTGGGTCCAGTCGAAGATGCGGCGCAGCTCCTCCCAGTAGGTGACCTGATCGAAGTCCAGCTGCTCCACCGGGGCGCCGGTGATGATCAGCCCGTCGAACTTCTGACCCGAGGCCTCGACCTCATCGAAGGGCTGGTAGAAGCTCTCCATGTGTTCGGCGGCGGTATTCTTGGTCTGGTGCTCGCTCATGCGGATCAGCGTCAGCTCGATCTGCAGCGGCGTGGCCCCGATCAGCCGCGAGAACTGGGTCTCGGTCTGGATCTTCTTGGGCATCAGGTTCAGCAGCGCGATCTTCAGTGGGCGGATGTCCTGCCGCGCCGCCACGTCTTCCGACATGACCATGACCCCTTCGCGCACGAGAACGTCGAAGGCGGGCAGGTCGGACGGAAGCTTGATAGGCATGGTGAACCCTTATGGCTGTTGCGGAGCGTCTAGATAGGCAATGGCCGGGAAAAGGGAAGCGCTACCTCCGGTCAAGAGCCCGTGCGACAAGCGTCTCGAAGTCCGCGGCTGTGCGGATCTGCGAGACCTCCTCGGCCGTCACGGTGACCCCGCGCTCGGCCATGGCGGCATAACGCGGCTGGCGGTGGGCTAGGGCCCGGCCATAGGACCACCGGACGAATGCGTCTGGGTCGATCTCCTCCGGACCCAGACCCGTCTCCTCCTGGTAGGCTGCCCAACCCTCGGTCAGGAACCGGGTCTGGTAGTACATCGGTTTCGGGGCGCGGTCAAAGCGGCGGATCAGTTCTTCGGTATGGGCCTCGCTGCCCTTGAGCCAGATCAGCAGGGCATCGGTTTCCAGCGCCTTGAGCACCGGGTCCTCGGGATCGGCCGGGTCCACCACCTCGCAGATCGAACCGCCGCTGTCGCAGACGAAATGCGGATAGCCATAGAGCCGCTGTGCCCGTTCGCTGAAATGCGCGGTGTCCAGCAGCGCGGCCACTTCGGCCTCCATGTGCTGCTCCTGCCGGCGCATGTATTCCGCGAAGGTCAGGCCGCCCTTCTCCGGATTGCCCGGCTTGCCGAGGTAGGTGGAGAGCGGCGTGAGGTTGTTGAAGGTGATGTTGGAGCCGATGTAGATCGAATCCGTCATCAGCAGGTGCCGCAGGAAGGGAACCTGCATGGCGTGTTTCTTGGCGTTGTCGGCGATGTGCTCGCCCATGTAGCGGGTGCCGATCCGGTAATCGACGGAATAGTGGAACCAGTCGCCGTCGCCGCGCAGCAGGTTCGAGACATGGGTCTTGCCCAGTCCGGACATGCCGAAGAGAACTACCTTCTTGCGTTCGGCCTTCAGCCAGTCCTGCCCGTCGACGTAGATCATGTCTGTACCCCTGTTTCTCTCCCGGGTGTTAGGGGCTTGCGCGGGGATGGTCAAATTCAATCCCCGGCAGGGCCCCCGAGATGACGCGCTGCCGCTGGGGGCGGTTGCGCGGGGTGCCCTGGACTGGACAGAGGGGGCAGAGAGGGCAGGCGGCCCGGGTCGGGCCTTGGCCTGCCTTCTGTCGGTCTTGCGCCGGGGATGGGGCGGCGTCGGACAAAACACGACGGCATAAACACCACGGGCGGGGCCCGTCGGCCCCGCCCGCTGACGGGCATCGTCATGCCCGCCCCCTCGCGTCCGTGAGTGTGCTTCGGATCAGAAGGTGTAGGCCACCTTGAGCCCGAAGGCCGTGGCGGTGTTGTCGGTGAAGTCCCCGCGCGCGGTGCCGCCGGTCTGGGGCATCGCATCGCCGAACCAGATGTGGCTGACGCCGCCCGAGATCTCGACCTGCTCGGAGACCTTGTAGCTGCCCCCCAGCGTGATCGCGGTCAGGCCGGTGCGCGGCGACAGCGGGCTGACCAGTTCCTTGCCCGGCGCCTCGTAGGCGACCGAGACGGAGGCCGCGAACTTCGGCGTTAAGCGTCGCCCGACCCCCAGCGTGTAGGTCGTCGTATCCTCCAGCGAGACGAGGTCGCGGCCAAAGGCGGTGGGCTTGATCCGGAAGGCCGAATGTTCGGCCCAGCGGACCGAGGCCATCAGAAGCGTGTCCTCGGCGATGCCGGTCTGGAACTCGAGGTTCACGCTCTGCGGGGTCTTCACCTTCGTGGTCGAGGTGACGCCCGGCGCGATGTTCTCCTGCGTGTCGAAGTCATGCTCGATCTCGGAGTTGTAGGTCAGCGCGAGCCGGAAGGCGATCTCCGGGATCTCGTAGGCCGCACCCACCACGTAGCCGGTGGCCCAGTTCTCCTCCAGCTTCACGTTGTAGCCGCTGGCGGGGCCGTAGGCCGCGCCCGAGAGGGTGATCTCCCCCTCGGCCTTCTGGAAGCGCAGGCCCCCGAAGACGCTGACGTTCTCGTTGATCTGGAACTTGGCGAGCGCGGTCAGCGCCGAGGTCTCGGCCTCGGCGATCGTGCCACCCAGCACGATGTTCGACGGATCATACAGGATGTCCGCGCCGAAGGGCTTGTCATAGATCAGCGCAACCGCAACGCGGTCGCTCACGTCCATCTTGAGCCCGATGCTCGGCAGATTGAAGCTGTCGGCGACATTCGGCACCCGCGCGGTATCCACCGTGGTGCCAGTCAGGTCCGGGTTGACGTGGCCGTAGCTCAGCTCGGCACGGTTGCCTTCTGCGAACAGAAGCATTGCCGATTGCGTGGTGCGTTCGATGCCGCCTGCATGGGCTGCGGTCGACGCTGCTACGGCCATTGCGGCGCCAGCCGCGATGGTCCCCACCCTCATCATCATCCTCTCCTCCCGTTGGATGTGACAGATATGTGATGCGATGGTGGGGGAAGTCGATGCGCCTCGTCAATCTGGGGGGGCGGTGTGACGTGGCGGAAGTTTACGTAATCTGCCGCCACGTCAACTTGCGCCTTTTCAGGCCGGAGGCGCGACCGGGGGAGCGGCCCGCCGGGCGCGGGTTTCCGTCCATATGTTCAGGTAGTTGCCGCCAAAGATCACCAGCGCCCCCAGCAGGACGAAGGGATCCAGCGTCTCGCCATAAAGGATCGCCGCGACCACCGCGACCCCGGGCAGCCGTGCGAAGTCGATCGGCACGACGATGGTGGCAGGGGCGAAGGACAGCGCCGAGGTCAGGCAGAAATGGCCCATCAGGCCGCAGCAGCCGATGACCGCCAGCAGCAGCCATTCCTGCCCGGCGGGCAGGGCCATGGCGCCGTCGGCAAAGGCACAGGCAAAGCCCATGACCGCCTGCATCACGGTCAGCCAGAACAGGATCGAGGGCGTGCTCTCGGTGCGGGTCAGCAGCTTGGTGGTGGTGATGGAGCCGGCAAAGCCGATGGCGGCGAGGGCGGCGAAGATCACCCCGGTGCTGATCGGCACCGCGCCGGGACGGGCCACCAGCAGCACCCCGGCAAATCCGATCACGGCCGAGAGCGCGCGCATCTTCGTCAGCCGCTCGCCGAGGATCAGCGGGGAGAGCACCAGCACCCAGAGCGGAGAGGTGAACTCCAGCGCGAAGACCTGCGCCAGCGGGATCGAGGTGAGGGCGTAGAACCACAGGTTCTGGCCGGTGAAATGGCTGAGGTTGCGCACCGCGTGCAGCCCCATGCGGCGCGCCTTGACCCGGGGCCAGAGCCCGAAGGCCGTCAGCACCGCCACCATGATCAACACCCCGAAGAGCGAGCGGAAGGCCATGATCTCGAAGGTGTCGAGCCGCAGCCCCGCCTGACGCCCGGCCACGGCCATGACGATGAAGGAGACGACGGAGCCGGACATCCAGATGACGGCCCGCAGGACATCGGAACGCGGCTTGGATGCGGACGTGCGTGATGCCCCCATGGCGGGCCCTCCCTCTTGCCGCTTTCTCTTGGCAGGGGGCGGGCCGGGGCGCAACCCCGCCAGATGGGCCCGCCAGATGGGCCCACCGGATGGGCGGCTCTCGAAAGCGGGCGCAGGGGCGCCTGTGCTGCGCTGCGGGCCCGTCTGCCTTACCGGGGATGCGATCCTCAGGCGTTGCGAATGACGTCGAGCCAGATCGGCAGGTGGTCCGAGGCCACCCGCGCCGGGCTGGCCACATGGGCGACGGGCGGATCGGCGCGCAGCCCGGGGCCGACCGCGAACCGGTCAAGCGCCGCCACGGGCCGGGGCGCGGGGTAGTTCGGACCGGCGGGGACAAGGCGGAGGTCGCGCAACTGTGCCTGCAGCGGCGCGTCGTCGCCCCATTCGTTGAAATCCCCGGCCATGATCACCGGCGCATCGGGCAGAAGCTCCAGCGCGCGGCGGATCGCGGCCAGTTGCAGGATCCGGTAGCGCCGTACGAGGCCGAGGTGCGTGCCCACGACGCGCACCACCCCGATCGGGGTGCGGGCCAGCACCCAGACCGCGCCGCGCGGCTCCAGCCCGGGCAGGTCGATGTGACCGGTCTCCACCACCTCGATACCGTCGCGCAGCAGGATCGCATTGCCATGCCAGCCAAGCGAGCCGCCGGGCTCTCCCAGGTCTGCAACCTGCCAGCCCTCGGCCTCGGCCATGGCGTGGGGAAGCGCGGCAGGCCGCGGCGGCAGCCGCTTGTCGGCCTCCTGCAGGACCGCGATCTGGGCCCCGGTGGCGCCTAGTACGGCAAGCGAGCGGTCCGGACGGCGGCGCAGGTCCAGTCCGACGCATTTCTGCAGGTTGTAGGTTGCGATACGCAGTCTATCTCGTGACATGATCCACTAATGTGCACGGTCCGGCGGGGAAGTCATCCATGTTGCGCGAACAAAATCTGGTGACGCGGACGATCTGGGCCCTGCTTCTGATCGACGCAACGTTTTCGATCATCGAGGGGCGCTATTCCCTCGCCTTCATCGCGCTGGTGACGCTGGCGCTCTCAATTGCGCCCAGCTACGTCGCCCGCTGGGCCGGGGTCCATGTGCCGCCGGGCTTCATGGCGGCGGTGGTGGCCTTCGTGGCCGGGACGCTCTTCCTTGGCGAGGTCTTCGATTTCTACAACCGTTTCTGGTGGTGGGACATCGTCATGCACGGGGGCTCGGCCATCGGCTTCTCGCTGCTGGGGTTCATCCTCGTCTTCATGATGTTCCAGGGCGATCTCTACGCGGCGCCCCATTGGGCCATTGCCTTCTTCGGGTTCTGCTTTGCCGTGACCATCGGCGCGGCCTGGGAGGTGTTCGAATTCACCATGGACCAGACCTTCGGCATGAACATGCAGAAGTCCGGCCTCGTGGACACCATGGGGGATCTGATCGTCGACATGGTGGGGGCCTTCATCGGTGCGCTGGTGGGCTTTGCCTATCTCAAGGGGCGATCCTTCGGGGGGATGGGGCATGTGATCGCCGAGTTCATCCGCCGCAATCCGCGCTACTTCGCCCGCACCGGGAACAGGGGGCACGAGATCGCCAACCGTCTTTCGGGGCGCAAGGTGCCCGGAGGCAATGCCGGCCCGTTGGATTTCGCCCTGCGCGCCGCGGAGGGCGACACTTCCGACAGGCCGGAGACCTGAGGGCGGTTCCCCGGGGGGGGAGAGCAAGCCACCTGTTTCCCGAGGGGACCGTGTGCCTGGCCACAGGGGGGCGGTTTGGCCTCAGCCGGTGACCATCAGCCGATCCAGCCCGTGGAAGTGATAGAGGTTCGCATAGCGCGGGGCCTCTGCCAACGAGAGGCGGGGACGCGTCTCGAACAGGATCGGCAGCGCGATCTGCAACTCGAGCCGTGCAAGGGGCGCACCGACGCAGAAGTGCAGCCCGCCGCCAAAGGCCGTGGTGGTCTTCACCGGGCGGGCGGGATCGAAGACCTCCGGCTGCGTCCAGACGGCGGGATCGTGACAGGCCGCCCCGAGGACAAGGGCCACCTGATCGCCCCGGGCAAAGCGATGGCCGAAGACCTCGATGTCCTCGTAGGCGTAGCGGGTGAAGATATGCAGCGGGGGATCGCGGCGCAGGATCTCCTCGACAGTGCCGGCCACGCGGTCGGGGGTCAGAACCTCCGCACCCATGCCGTTCTCCAGCAGCAGTTTCACACCGTTGCCGATAGTATGGACCGTCGCTTCATGGCCCGCGTTCAGCAGCAGGATGCAGGTGGTGATCAGCTCGTCCGGGGTCAGCTTCTCGCCGTCCTCCTCTGCCGCGATCAGGTGGGTGATCAGATCATCCGCGGGACGGGCGCGCCGCTCTTCCACGTAGCCCCGCAGGAAGTCAGAGAACTCCGTCGCGGCGACAGAGGCCGCGTCCTCTGTCTCGCGGGTGCGGCTGGCCTGGTAGACGGCAACCATCGCGTTGGACCAGCTGAGCAACTGCGGCACCATGCTCTCGGGCACGCCCAGCAGACGGGCAATGACGATGGCGGGCAGGGGGGCGGCAAAGGCGGGCAGCAGGTCATAGGCCCCGTCCCGGGGCAGACCCTCCGCCAGGTCCCGCGCCAGCTGCGCAATCTCGGGCCCAAGCGCCTTGATCCGCCGGGAGGTGAAGGCCCGCAGCACGAGGCCCCGCAGACGGGTATGACGGGGCGGCTCCAGCTCCAGCATGGAATGGGCCTCGACCTTGTAGAAGGGCTCCAGATGCGGGGGGATGACAGGGGCCTGCTCGGGCGGCACCTCGCGCCCGAAGCGACGATCCTTCAGCAGCGTGTTGACCACATCATGGGAGAAGGCGGCCACCATGCCATACTCCTCCCACCGCACGAGGGGCCCGAGGGACCGCGCATGGGCATAGAAGCCATAGGGGGACTGGACGAACTCTGGATCGGTCGGGGATTGGGTCACGCTCTGCATGGGATCAGATTGCGTGCCCGGCTGGTCAAGGCAAGAGGGGGCGTCTAGATTGCGGCCATGACTTCGGGTCTTCTGAGACGTGCACCGGTTCCGGTGCTGGGGCTGCTGGTGGTGGCCGCGCTCGCCTATGGCGCGTGGAAGGTCAGCTATGCACGGGCCCTCGATGGGCTGGCACAGCGTGGCTGGTCCGATCTGGCGCTGACCACGGACAGGCTCACCGGGCAGCTGCAGCGCTACCAGGACCTCGCCGTGATGCTGGTGACCCATCCCGCGCTGGTGGGGCGGCTCGATGGCTCCGTCCCGCAGGGGGAGGCCGATGCCCTGCTGCTGCGCGCTGCCGACCGGACGGGGGTGATGAACATGGCCTACGTGGATGCCGAAGGCCATGTCCTCGCCGCCGCGCGGCCCGTGCCCGACAGTGCCCTGCCACGCTCGCCCGCGATGCCGGCCTACGTGCGCGCCCTGACCGGCGCGCTGGGCACCGCGCATGGCATCGACCCCTTCCTCGACCGCCGCGCCTATTACTTCGCCGCGCCCAGCTTCGCCGTGGGCGGGGGCGTCACCGGGGCGCTGCTCGTGGCGGTGAACATCGACGCGCTTGAACAGGAATGGCGCGGTGAACGCCCGGCGGTCTTCTTCACCGACACGACGGGCGAGGTCTTCGTCACCAACCGCTCCGAGATCCTGTTCTGGCGCCGTCCCGAAGGCTCGCCGGGCCTCGTGCCCGCCATCGGCCCCGCGCCGCCCTTCCGGGCCGAGATCACCGGGCGCGGCGAAGAGCTCTGGCATACCGATTGGGGCGTCTACCTGCCGCGCACCGGCCTGCATCTTGCCCGCGACCTGCCCAAGATCGGCCTCACCGGCGAGGCGCTGATCGAAACCGCCCCCGTGCGGCGGATCGCGGCGCTTCAGGCGGCGCTGGTGGGTCTTGTCGGCCTCGCCGCGCTGGGCACCTTCCTCTGGGCCTCGCAGCGCCGCCGGGTGCTGGCGCGGGCCAATGCTCTGCTGGAAACCCGGGTCGCGGCGCGCACGGCCGAGCTTTCGGGCACCAACCTGCAGCTGCGCCGCGAGGTGGCCGAACGGCAGGAGGCGGAGGCCGCGCTGAAGAAGGCGCAGGCCGACCTCGTGCAGGCGGGCAAGCTCTCGGCCCTCGGCCAGATGTCCGCGGGCATCAGCCACGAGCTGAACCAGCCCCTGATGGCGATCCGCCAGTTCGCCGAGAACGGCACCCTCCTGATGGAGCGCGGCCGGACCGAGGCCGCCGCGCAGAACCTCTCGCGCATCTCCGAACTGGCCGAGCGCATGGGCCGGATCATCCGCAACCTGCGGGCCTTCGCCAAGCAGGAGAGCAGCCCGGTGCGCCCGATCGACCTGACCCGCGCGGTGGAGACCGCGCTGGAGATGACCGAGGCCCGCCGCGCCCGCGAGGGCGTGACGCTGGACTGGACCGCGCCCGCCGGGCCCGTCATGGCGCTCGGCGGCGAGGTGCGGCTGGGGCAGGTGCTGCTCAACCTGATCACCAATGCGCTCGACGCCATGCACGGCCGCGAGACGCGCCACCTGACCGTGGCAATCGACCGTGGCATCGGCGGGCGGCACCGCATCCGCGTGGCCGATACCGGGCCGGGCATCGCCGCGCCGGAACGCATCTTCGATCCCTTCTACACCACCAAGGAGGTCGCCGCCCCCGAGGCCGACGGCACCGGCGAGGAGGGCATGGGCCTCGGCCTCTCGATCTCCTATGGCCTCGTGCAGAGCTTCGGTGGCCGCATCCGGGGCCGCAACCGGCCCGAGGGCGGGGCCGAGTTCACCGTCGAACTGGACCGCGCCCCGCAGGAGGCCGCCGCATGACCGGCCGCCCTCCGGAACCGGTCCTGCACTGCCGGGGACCCCGCGCCGTCGCACGTAGCGCCACGCGCGTCCGAGCCTCTTCACAGGGGGCCACCCGTCCCCATAGGGCGGCACAGCACGCAGGCCGCCTTCCAGCCACGACCCCCATCCTGCTTTCCGTTTCCCAAATATCCTCGGGGGGAATTGGCCCGTCAGGGCCAAGGGGGGCAGACTGCCCCCAATTCCGCCCCCAATTCCGGCCCCAGTTCCGCCCCCGAACCCGCCCGCCGCAGGCGCTTCCCCAGCTTCTCCCAACCCCGGACCTCCTCCCATGACCACCCGCCGTGTCCTCGTCGTGGACGATGACATCGCCGTGCGCGATGCCCTTGCCCAGACCCTTGACCTTGCCGACCTGCTGCCCACCAAGGCGGGGTCCTTCATCGAGGCCAAGGACCATATCTCGCGCGACTTCGAAGGCGTCATCCTCTCGGACATCCGGATGCCCGGGCGTGACGGCTTCCACCTGCTGGCCCACACCCAGGGGCTCGACGCGGAGCTGCCGGTGATCCTGCTGACCGGGGAGGGCGACATTCCCATGGCGGTTTCGGCCATGGACAGGGGCGCCTTCGGCTTCCTCGAGAAACCCTGCGGCCCGGGGGAGCTGCTGCCGGTGATCGAACGGGCGCTCAAGACCCGCGAACTGGTGCTGGAAAACCGCCGCCTCAAGGCCCAGCTGGAGGCCGGCGATCCCGCGGCGCGGCTGATCTTCGGCTCCTCGGCGCTCTCGGAGGCGCTGCGCGATCAGGCCCGCCTCGCGGCACAGGCCCGGACCGAGGTGCTGATCGACGGCGCGCCGGGCTCCGGCATCTCGAAGGTGGCCGAGGTGATCCACATGATGTCGCCTGCCGCCAAGCGCCCGTTCCTGAAACGCGCCGCCGCCGGGATGACCCGCGAGGGCTTCGACACGGCCTGCGAGGAGGCGGCCTCGGGCACGCTCTTCCTGAACGAGATCGGCGCGCTCTCCACCGACATGCAGTTCGCCCTGACCGAGCGGCTGGAGCAGGGGCTGCCGGCGCGGCTCTTCGGCGGCACCTCGGAGGACCTCGCCGCGCATGTCGCGGAGGGGCGCTTCAGCCCCGATCTCTATTACCGGCTCGACGTGATGCGGGTGCGCATCCCCGCGCTCTCGGAGCGGCCCGAGGACATCCCGGTGATGTTCCGCCAGTATGTCGCCCAGGCAGCGGAGCAGGCGGGCCTTCAGCCGCCGGAGGTGGGCGCGGAGGTGCTGGCCGGGCTGATGGCGCGGGACTGGCCCGGCAATGCGCGGGCGCTGATGTCGGCGGCGATGCGCTTCGTGCTGGGAATGCCGGACGAGATGCAGGCGGACCGCTCCGACCTCGGCCTCGCGGAGCAGATGGCGCAGGTCGAACGCTCGCTTCTGGCGGCGGCGCTGAAACGGCACGAGGGCCATGCCTCCGCCGCCGCTCAGGCGCTGAAGCTTCCGCGCAAGACCTTCTACGACAAGCTGGCCCGCTACGGGCTGAAGCCCGAGGATTTCCGGTAGTCGGCGCAGTGGGGGGCCCGATCCTTCCATGGTCCGGCGATCAGGTGGTCGGGCCGGGAGGGCGCGCGCTTGAGGGGCGGTGTCCCCGCGACGAGCGGGTCGCGCCTGCGACAGGCGGGTCGCGCTTGCGGCGGGCGGGGTGCGCCTGCGGCGGGCAGGGAGGGGGCTGTCTGCCCCCCTTGGCCCCGTGCCGGGGCCAATTCCCCCCGAGAGTATTTTCGGAAAGATGAAGGCTGGATCAACGGCTTGCGGGGGGGGGGCGCAAGAATCGGGACGATTCGGAGTGGGAGGCGCTACGAATCAATCTCGCAGATGTGTGCGGAAATCCGCACATTTTGCGGGTCGGTCTGTGTGGTATTTCGCACATTGCTGCCATGCAGCATGCGCAACGCGGATCCGCGATAAATGCAAGTCTTTGAATCGCAATGGATAAAGTGAATTTCTCACGGCAGGCGCACAACCGCTTGAGCGGACCCGGCGCAGGTCGGAATTTGCCGACACCGGGGCCACGGCCCCACGGCACACTCACTTGATCTTCATCCGGGAGGAGACCCCATGAAATTCCTGACCACTGCCGCCACGGCTCTGGCCCTGTCCGTGACCGCCGCCTACGCCGATACCGCGGGCTGCGACTCCGGCGAGATCGTCATCAAGTTCAGCCACGTCACCAACACCGACAAGCACCCCAAGGGCATCGCGGCAGAGCTGCTGAAGACCCGCGTCAACGAAGAGATGGACGGCAAGGCGTGCATGGAAGTGTACCCGAACTCCACCCTCTACGATGACGACAAGCTGCTGGAAGCCATGCTGCAGGGCGATGTCCAGCTGGGCGCCCCCTCGCTGTCGAAATTCGAGACCTTCACCAAGGTCTTCCGCATCTTCGACCTGCCGTTCATGTTCAAGAACATGGAAGCCGTGGACGCGTTCCAGAACTCGGACAACGGTCAGGACATGATGTCCTCGATGGAGCGCCGCGGTCTCGCGGGCCTCGCCTTCTGGCACAACGGCCTCAAGCAGTTCTCGGCCAACAAGCCGCTGATCATGCCGGAAGACGCCAAGGGCCTGAAGTTCCGTGTGCAGCCTTCCGACGTGCTGGTCGCCCAGATGGAAGCCATCGGCGCCTCGCCGCAGAAAATGGCCTTCTCGGAAGTCTACGGCGCGCTGCAGCAGGGCGTTGTGGACGGTCAGGAAAACACTTGGTCGAACGTTCTGGGCCAGAAGTACTACGAGGTGCAGGACGGCATCACCGAGACCAACCACGGTGTGCTCGACTACATGGTCGTGGCTTCGGTCGACTGGCTCGACAGCCTCGAGGAAGGCACCCGCGACCAGTTCCTGACGATCCTCGACGAGGTGACCAAGGAGCGCAACGCGGCCATCGCCGAGGTTGACGCCGCCGCCCGTCAGGGCGTGCTGGACGCCGGCGGCACCATCCGCGAACTGACGCCCGAGCAGCGCGCTGCATGGGTCGAGGCGATGAAGCCGGTCTGGACGCAGTTCACCGGCGACGTGGGCCAGGAGAACATCGACGCGGCCCAGTCGATCAACGCCAACTTCTGATCCGGTCCCTCGGACCGGGGAAGGGCGCGGCGCACCCGCCGCGCCCTTCGTTCATCCCACCAACATCAAGACCAGAGGGGGAAGGGCCATGCATCCCGCACCGGGGGAATCCTTCATCGACCGCATCGAGGAGACGCTGATCGCGCTGATCCTCGGGCTCATGACGCTGATCACGTTCGCCAACGTGGTGGCGCGCTACGTCTTCAACTCGAACATCCTCTGGGGGCTGGAAGCGACCGTCTTCCTCTTCGGCTGGCTGGTCCTTCTGGGGGCCTCCTACGCGGTGAAGAAGAACGCGCACCTCGGCGTCGATGCCATCGTCGACATGTGCCCGCCGCACGTGCGCCGCGTGCTCTCGCTCATCGCCGTGGCGGTCTGCATCGTCTTCTCGCTGCTGCTGCTCAAGGGCGCCTGGGACTACTGGGCCAACTTCGCCAACCTGCCGCAGACCGAGGGCCGCTGGTTCCCGCTCGGCTTCGAGGACAAGTTCCGCGCGAAGAGCTGGTACGAGGTCAACGACATCCCGAACCCCGCCTTCCTGAAGTTCCTCGAGGACGCGATGAACGAGGGCGAGGCCTACGAGAAGCTGCCGCGCTTCATTCCCTACGCGGTGCTGCCCGTCTCCATGGCGCTGCTGCTGTTCCGCTTCATCCAGGTCGCCGTGAAGATCTGGACCGGCAAGATCGACCGCATCGTGGCCAGCCACGAGGTCGAAGACGAAATCGCGGAAGTCCGCGAAAGAAAAGGGGATCTCTGACCCATGTCCGTCGCGCTTCTCTTCGCACTCGTCGTCGGGTTCATGCTGATCGGCGTGCCGATCGCGGTCTCGCTCGGCATGTCCTCGGTGCTCTTCCTGCTCTGGTACAGCGACACCTCGCTGGCCTCGGTGGCGCAGACCCTGATGCAGGCCTTCGTCGGTCACTTCACCCTGCTGGCGATCCCCTTCTTCATCCTCGCGTCCTCCTTCATGTCCACCGGTGGCGTGGCCAAGCGGATCATCCGCTTCTCCATCGCCTGCGTCGGACACATGCGGGGTGGCCTGGCCATCGCGGGCGTCTTTGCCTGCATGATCTTCGCCGCGCTCTCTGGCTCGTCCCCGGCCACCGTGGTCGCCATCGGCTCCATCGTGATCGGCGCCATGACCCAGGCGGGCTATTCCAAGGACTTCGCCGCAGGTGTCATCTGTAACGCGGGCACCCTCGGCATCCTGATCCCGCCGTCCATCGTGATGGTCGTCTATGCCACCGCCGTCGACATCTCCGTCGGCCGCATGTTCCTCGCGGGGGTCTTCCCGGGCCTGCTGGCCGGTCTGATGCTGATGGTCACCATCTACATCATGGCGCGTATCAAGGGCATGCCGAAAGGCGTCTGGCTGGGCTGGGGCGAGGTTGCGGACAGCTTCCGTGACGCCTTCTGGGGCCTCATGCTGATCGTCATCATCATGGTGGGCATCTACGGTATCCCCGGCATCACCGGCGCGATCTTCACGCCGACCGAAGCCGCCGCCGTGGCCTCGATCTATGCCTTCATCGCGGCGAACTTCATCTACCGCGACATGGGCCCGCTGTCGGAGAAGTCGGGCGGCAAGCGCCGTGCCCTGTGGCAGAAGCCGATCGCCCTGGTGACCGCATGGTTCCACCGCGACACGCAGCGGACCCTCTTCGAGGCCGGAAAGCTGACCATCACCCTGATGTTCGTCATCGCCAATGCGCTGATCCTGAAACACGTCCTCACCGACGAGCAGGTGCCCCAGCACGTGGCTGAGGCGATGCTGTCCGCAGGTTTCGGCCCGGTGATGTTCCTCGTGATCGTCAACGTGATCCTGCTGATCGGCGGCCAGTTCATGGAGCCCTCGGGCCTGCTGGTGATCGTCGCGCCGCTGGTGTTCCCGATCGCCATCGAACTGGGGATCGACCCGATCCACCTCGGCATCATCATGGTCGTCAACATGGAGATCGGCATGATCACTCCGCCCGTGGGCCTCAACCTCTTCGTCACCTCCGGTGTCGCGGGGATGCCCATGATGCGGGTCGTGAAGGCGGCGCTGCCCTTCCTCGCGGTGCTCTTCGTCTTCCTGATCATCGTCACCTATGTGCCGATCATCTCGACATGGCTTCCGACCCAGCTGATGGGGCCCGAAACGATCACGAACTGATCGGATCGGATCGCTGGGAAGGAGAAACCGGGGCGTGGGGGCGCCCCGGTTTTTCTTTTGCCTTGTCATGAGGTTGGGCGGCTCCTACGCCGGGATCACCTGACGAGGACAGATCATGAGCTTTTCCAATACCGAGCCCCGCCTGCTGCCCTGCTGGGAAGCGGAGGTGCTGATCTCCAAGACCCGCGTGAACGGGCCCGGCCCGCTTGGCGTGCGCAACGTGGTGCCGATCACGGGGGGCACCTTCAAGGGCGTGCTGGCGCCCGAGAGCGCCGATCCGCGCCCCTTCCAGGGGGTGGTACTGCCCGGCGGCTTCGACCTGCAACGCGAACGCCGCGACGGGGTGAAGGAGTTGGAGGCGATATATCACATGCAGACCGACGACGGCGTGACGATCGAGATCCGCAACCATGCCATGGTGGTGAAGGACGAGACCGGCCAGCCGACCTACCGCCGCTCACACATCCGGGTTGAGGCGCCGGAAGGGCCCTATGCCTGGCTCAACACGCGCTTCTTCCTCGGCACGGTGGAAAGCGCGCGACCCGGCGAGATGGTGATCATCCGGTCCTTCGTCGCGGTCTGATCCGAGGCGGCCAGACATGAAAAAGCCCGGGTCCATCGGCCCGGGCTTTTCCGTTGTCAGGGAGGGCTGGCTCAGGCGCCGAAGAGCGCGAAGAGCACGAAGGTGCCGCCGATCGCCACGCCGGAGATGCCCAGCCAGATGATCAGGTAGCCCATGATGTCCCGGGCCGAGAGGCCGGCCACGCCCAGCAGGGGCAGGGCCCAGAACGGCTGGATCTGGTTGGTCCAGCCATCGCCCCAGGTGAAGGCCATGATGGTCCGCGCCGGGTCCGCGCCGATCTCGTAGGCTGCCTGCATCACGATGGGGCCCTGGATCGCCCACTGACCGCCGCCCGAAGGGATGAAGAAGTTCACGATCCCCGCCGAGAGGAAGGTCACCACCGGGAAGGTGGCGGGCGTGGAGATCGAGATCATCATGTTCGAGAACTCGGTCACGAGGCCGGAGTTGGTCATCATCCCGGCGATCCCGGCATAGAGCGGGAACTGGATGATGATGCCCCGTGCAGCCCCCACGGCCTTTTCGGCGGCGTGGAGATAGGCGGCAGAGCTCTTGTGCATCAGCAGGCCCAGCGACAGGAAGATCAGGATGATCGTGTTCAGGTTCACGCTGAAGGTGCCTGCCACGATCTTGCCGATGATGAAGGCCGCCGCCAGCAGGCCGAGGAAGAGCGTCGGCAGGCGGCTGTGTTCCAGCCGGTCGGAGGGCGACATGTCGGCGCGGTCCATCTCGGGCGCCTTGTCGTCGTCGTCGGTATCGGTCAGGACCTCGATCTTCGCGGGCTGTTTCTGGAACATGAAGAAGATCACCAGCAGCGCCAGCAGCGCAAGCGTCAGCAGGATGTTCCACCACGAGTAGAGCGTCTGGGTCACCGGCACGATGCCGATCTGCGCCTCGAGGAAGTGGCCCGGGGTCGCGATGACCAGCGGGATCGAGGAGGAGGGGCCACGCACCAGCTCACCGCCGTAGGCCGCGGCCACGATCAGCGGGAAGTGGATGTGCACCCGGCGGCCCATTTCGCGGGCCAGGATGGCGCCGGCGACCATGCCGAAGCCCCAGTTCAGGTAGTAGCAGACGAAGCTGGTGACGATGGTGATCGCCATCGCCTGTTTCGGCGTCGAGGCCAGCCCGGTCAGACCGGTCAGCATCGACTGGACGAAGGGCGTCATGGCCAGAACGTAGCCGGTCAGCAGGACCAGCGTCATCTGCATGCCGAAGTTGAACAGCTTGGCGAACCCGTCGCCCCAGAACCCGGCCATCGCCATGGGGCCTTCGCCGCCCACGACCATGCCCAGGACGAAAACGATCACGGTCAGCAGCAGCGCCAGGACGAAGGCGCTCGGCAGCCAGCGCTGTACGACGCGGACCGAGAAGTTGGTGATTGCTTCCATGCGTATCTCCTCAATAATTGTCAGTGACAATTTCCTGCGGAGCGCTTTGAGCGCGAATTGTACGGAGTACAAGGGTATACCGCGCCGGGAACGGGCGGTTAACGGTAACTTTCTCGCAATTTCCACTGTGACGTCGCGTCGTTTGCGCGCGGACGGCCAGTTTTCGCGGTAGGTCTGGCGTCCGGCCCTTGGTTTCAAGGCCTGATGCCCATGAGGGGCGCGGCTTTGCCGCAGGCTTGGGCACAGGCTTGGGCACTGCGGCCTTGGGCCGGCCGGGCGGGGGCGTCGAGGCTTCCCTCGCGGTCCTGCGCTCGCTAGCACCGGGGCAGACAACAGGAGTACCCCATGGACCCGATCACCTATTTCCCTCCGCCCGAAGGCCTGCCCGGTGTGCCGCCGCTGGTCTATGCCACGGCGCATCGCGGTATCCTTTATGTCTCGGGCCTGCCGGGGCACGACGACAAGGGCGGCTACCCGGAGGATTTCGCGGGGCAGATCCGAAATGTTTTCAAGAACCTGCGCGCCGTTCTTGATCGTGCGGGATCGACCATGGCGGATATCATCGAAGTCTCTGTCCTGCTGACCGACATCGGCGACGTGGGCGAGATGAACACGATCTACCGCGAAGAATTCGGCGATGGCCCCTATCCGGCGCGGATCACCTCTGCCGTGGTGGCGCTGCCCGACCCGCGGATGAAGATCGAGATCCGCTGCACCGCGCGCTGTCCCGAGTGAGGCCTGCGGGCCGGGGCCTCGCGGTTCCGACCCCGCGCGCTTCGTTTGCGCCCAGACATGCAAAAAGGCCCCGTGAACCACGGGGCCTTGCTTGGTCCGGCCGGTGATCCGGCGCGCGCTCAGTAGCGCCAGTTCGCGGGATCGGACAGTTTCGCGCCGACGACCTTGCCGGCGGTCTCGATCATCTTGGCGCCCTTGTCGGCGGAGGCGAGATCGGGCCGGCCATAGGCACCGGACTCCGTCATCGCGCTGAACGGCCGCCAGAGGTGCAGCCCCTGCGGCGGCACCGTTGCGGGGACGTCGGCGTCGGCAAGCTTCTCCATCGCCACGGTTTCGGGCTTCAGGTGCAGGATCATCGAGGTCTCAGCCTCGCAGGCATGGTGCAGCATCTTCTGCCCTTCAAGGAGCGGGCTCAGCTCTGCCATGGCGGTCTCCCAGTAGGTCGAATAGGCCACGTTCATGGTCAGGTCGCGGGTCAGCTTGTCGGCGATGACGGGCAGGGCGTTGCGGTTGCCGCCGTGGCTGTTGAGCAGCAGCAGGCGTTTCACCTTTTGCCGGTCGAGCGCCTTGGCAATGCCGGTGATCAGCGCGTCCAGCGTCGCCATGTCCAGCGTCAGCGTGCCGGGCCGGTCCATGTGGTGCTCGGCCAGCGAGATCCAGACCGGGGGCAGCACCCGCACCGGGATCGTCGCCTGCGCCGCCGCCTCCAGCGCCACTGCTTCGGCGAGGTGGATATCGGTGCCCACGGGCATGTGGCGGCCGTGCTGCTCGGTCGAGCCGACGGGCAGGATCACCACCATGTCCTCGGGCGGGGCGAGGTCGGGAGAGCGGTAGTCGATCCAGCGGTAGGAAGGGGCGGTCATGTGTGGGGTCCGTTTCATCTGATCTGTCTGGGCGCAGGCTCGGCCCGGGGGGCCGCAAGGGCAAGGGGCGGGGTGTGAAATTTACGGCGTAGAGGGGGTGGGCAGGGGGTGTGCCGGAGCAACTGCCTGTCGCTTTGGCAGGGCGCACGCGGGCGGGCCCTTTGCGGGCGCGGCGCGTGCTGCTAGCAGGGACTGACCGAGGTGACTGCGGAAGAAACTGCGAGAGAGACCGACATGCCCAAGCTCAGCGCCGACACCCCCTACCTGCATCCCGAGACCGAGATCGAGGACAGCCAGCTTGGCGCCTGGACCGAGGTCGGCCGGGGCACGCGGTTCAACAATGTCCAGCTCGGGGATTATTCCTACTGCGACCGCTTCTGCGACTTTGCAAACACCCGCGTGGGGAAGTTTGCAAATATCGCCAGCTTCGTGCGGGTGGGCGCCACGGATCACCCGCTGGAGGGCGCCTCGCTGCACCATTTCCTCTATCGGTCCGCCGATTACTGGGAGGGAACCCCGCGCGATGATGCCTTCTTTGCCCGTCGCCGCGCCCGGATCACCGAGATCGGCCATGACACATGGCTGGGCCACAACGCGCAGGTGAAGCCCGGCATCCGGGTCGGCCATGGCGCGGTCGTGGCCTCCGGCGCGATCGTCACCAAGGACGTGGGCGACTACGAGATCGTGGCCGGCACGCCCGCGAAACCCATCCGCCTGCGCCAGCCGCGCGAGATCGCGGACCGGCTCATCGCGCTTGGCTGGTGGGACTGGGACCACGCACGCCTGGGGGCGGCGCTGGAGGACTTCCGCGCCCTGAAGGCCGAGGCGTTCCTGGAGAAATACGGCGGCTGAGGCGCCCTGCGTTTTCTTCGAAGAAAACGGTCCGGAAAATGTGCATTTTCCGGGTTGGATCGAGGGGGCATGGCCCGTGGGGGGCACTGCATTTGCCGGAGGGCGGGGTGCGCCGGAGAGTGGGGCCAAAATTCTTCGAAGAATTTTGCCAAGAGTTTTCGAAAATTCTTGGGCGCTTTGGGGGGAGGGTGTCGTGATCCTATAGGGGAGGGGGCTGTCTGCCCCCCGCCGCTGGCGCGGCCCCCCCCGAGGATATTTTTGAGCGAAAGATGTTCAGATGCCGAGGCGGTCGCGGAGGGAGAACCATGTCATCGCGAGGATGAGGAGCGGGTGGCGCATCGCGGGGCCGCCGGGGAAGCGGGGCGTGGGCAGGCGGGACATGGCGTCGAAGCCTTCGGCCTCGCCCTGGATCGCCTTCGCGGCGAGGAGGCCGGAGTGGACCGCCGTGCCCACGCCGTGGCCGGAGTAGCCGGAAGCGGTGAGGATGTTGGGCGCGAGGCGGGCGAGGTGGGGCAGCCGCTTCATGGTGATCGCCAGCGTACCGCCCCATGCGTGGGTGATCTTCACGTCCCGGAGGTGCGGGAAGATCTCCAGCATGGGTTTGCGGACCTTGGCGGCGATGTCCGCGGGGAAGCGGTAGCCGTAGCTTTCGCCGCCGCCGAAGAGCAGGCGGCCGTCCTCGCTGAGGCGGAAATAGTTCACCACGAATTTCGTATCCGCCACGGCGACATCGCGGGTGAGGACCTCTGCCGTGCGGGGGCCGAGCGGTTCTGTCGCCGCGACGAAGTTGTTGATCGGCATTACGCGCGTCGCCACCCGGGGCTCCAGCCCCCCGAGGTAGCCGTTGCAGGCGAGGATCACGTGCTCCGCCGTGACCTTGGCCTGCGCGGTCTGCACCGTGGCGGGGCGGCCCTCGGTCAGGCCGGTGACGCGGGTCTCCTCGTGGATCGTGACGCCTGCGGCTGTGGCGGCCCGGGCAAGGCCGAGGGCGAGGCGGAGCGGATGCAGGTGGCCCGCGCCCATGTCGAGGATACCGCCCTTGTAGGCGGGCGAGGGGCAGAGCGCATGGCAGGCGGCGGCGTCGAGTGTCTCGACCTCGGTGTAGCCATAGCGGTCTTCTAGAAACTCCGCATAATGGTGCAGATGCGCCGTCTCGCTGTCCGAGAAGCCGGTCCAGGCCACGCCGGGGCGATAGGCGGCGTCGATGCTATGGCGCGTCATGAGGGAGCGGACGAGGTCCTTGGCCTCTTCGCCGAGGCGCCAGTAGAGCGCGGCATCGTCGCGCCCCAGCATCTTTTCCAGCACCTCCTGATCCTGCCGCTGGCCGGAGCCGAGCTGCCCTCCGTTTCGCCCCGAGGCCCCGAAGCCCACGCGCTGCGCCTCCAGCAGGACGACCTTCAGCCCGGCCTCCGCCAGGTGCAGCGCGGCGGAGAGCCCGGTGAAGCCCGCGCCGATGATGCAGACATCCGCCGTCACCTCGCCCCGCAGAGGAGGCAGGGGCGGCAGCGGGTCCACCGTGGCGGCGTACCAGCTGCCGGGATAGGCGCCGGGACGGTCGTTGGCGTCGAGCAGGTTCATCAGACGTTCATCAGCAGGTGTTCGCGTTCCCACGGGCTGATCACGCCGAGGAATTCCTCGTATTCGGTGCGTTTCACGACGGAATAGACGCGGCAGAACTCCTCCCCCAGCACCTTGGCGAGGGCGTTGTTCTCGTCGAAGACGTCGAGCGCCTCGCCGAGGGTGCGGGGGAAGTCGCCCTCGCCCTCGTAGGCATCGCCGCGGAATTGCTTCTCGGCCCGTTCCTCGTTCATCAGCCCGAGGTAGCCCGCCGCGAGCGAGGCCGCGATGCCGAGGTAGGGGTTGCAGTCCATGCCGGCCACCCGGTTCTCGACCCGGCGCGCGGCGGGATCGGAGATCGGCACGCGGATGCCCGTGGTGCGGTTGTCGCGGCCCCATTCAAGGTTGATCGGGGCGGCGTGGTCCTTCACGTAGCGGCGGTAGGAGTTCACGTAGGGCGCCAGCAGCGGGATCGCCGCGGGCAGGTGTTCCTGAAGCCCGCCGATGAAGTAATAGAAGGCATCGGTCTCGCCGCCCTGCGGACCGGTGAAGATGTTCTTGCCGGTCTCGATGTCCATCACCGAGTGGTGGATGTGCATGGCGGAGCCGGGCTCGTCCTTGATCGGCTTGGCCATGAAGGTCGCAAAGCAGTCGTGGCGCAGCGCGGCCTCGCGGATCAGGCGCTTGAAGTAGAAGACCTCGTCCGCCAGCTTGACCGGGTTGCCGTGGCGCAGGTTGATCTCCAGCTGGCCGGCGCCGCCTTCCTGGGTGATGCCGTCGATCTCGAAGCCCTGGGCCTCGGCGAAGTCGTAGATGTCGTCGATCACCGGGCCGAATTCATCGACGGCGGTCATGGAGTAGGCCTGCCGCGCGGCGGCGGGACGGCCCGAGCGGCCCATCATCGGCTCGATCGGCTTGGCCGGGTCGAGGTTGCGGGCCACGAGGTAGAACTCCATCTCGGGGGCGACGACCGGTTTCCAGCCCTGGTCCTCGTAGAGCTTGCAGACCCGTTTCAGCACGTTGCGCGGCGCATAGGGGATCGGGTTTCCCTTGCGGTCGAAGGCATCGTGGATCACCTGCAGCGTCCAGTCGCCGGTCCAGGGCGCGGCGGTGGCGGTCGACATGTCGGGCTTGAGGGTCATGTCGGGTTCGACGAAGCCCTCTTCGCCCGCCGCATCGGACCAGTCGCCGGTGATCGTCTGGAAGAAGATCGAATTGGGCAGGTGGAAGTACTTCTGCCGGGCGAATTTCGAGGCCGGCACGGCCTTGCCGCGGGCGATGCCGGGCAGGTCGGAGATGATGCACTCCACCTCGTCGAGGCGGCGCCCCACGAGGTAGTCGCGCGCGGGCGCGGGCAGGTCCGCCGTCCAGTCCGCCTGTTCGACGGGGGGCGCCACGGGGGTGCTGCGTTCGGCCTCGGCGATCTTCTGGGCCTTGGGGGTGGGGGTCTTCATGCCTTTTCTCCCTTCAGGACGCCGGCCATGCGGTCGGCCATGTTGGTGCGCGCCAGCGGCGCGTCGAGCTGTGCCACGGCGGCGTCGAGCAGCGGATCGGGGACATTGCCCCGGCCCCGGGTGCGGATCAGCCCGTCGATGACATCGGCGCCGAACTCGGGGTGCGGCTGCACGGTGTAGATGTGATCGCCGTAGGCCAGGGCCGCGTATTTGCAGAAATCGGTGGAGCCGATGACGCGGGCGTCGGTTGGCAGTTCTGTCACCTGGTCCTGGTGCCAGGCGTTGAGCGGGAACTCCTCGCCCTCGATGGTATAGACCTGACGGCCCACGGACCAGCCGCCGGTAAATTTCTCGACCTTGCCGCCGAGGGCCTGGGCGATGATCTGGTGGCCGAAGCAGATGCCGACGAGGGGGCGGCCCTCGGCGTGGATCGCGCGGATCATCTCTTCCAGCGGCGGGATCCAGGCGTGGTCCTCGTAGGCGCCGTGACGCGAGCCGGTGATGAGCCAGCCGTCGCAGGCCCCCGGGGGCGGCACATCGGCGCCGTCGACGATGGGGAAGACCTCGAATTCGAAGCCCTTGTCGCCGAGGAGGGTCAGGAACAGCTGGTCATAGTCTTCCAGCTCACCCCGAAGTGCATCGGGGATGTGGCCGCATTGCAGAATGCCGATTTTCATGGGTCACCAATTGGGTTGATGGGGGCAGACTACGAGAGGGCCGGGTCTGCCACAAGGGGGCGCCGGGGCGGTGCGGGGCTGCAAAGAGGCAGACCCGCGCCTGCGCCTCAGACGGTTTCGAGATAGACCTGCCACCAGTCTTCATGGGGCATCTCTGCGAGGCGTCGCTGCTCCTGCCGCTTGGTCATGACGAGGTTTCGGATCAGCATTTCGGGGAAGATGCGCGCGATCAGGGGATCGGTCTCGAAGGCATCGATGGCCGAGGCCCAGTCCGGCGCGAGGCCCGGCAGCTCAAGGTCATAGGCGCTGCCCGAGATCGGCGGCGGCGGGTTTTCCCCGTCCTCGATCCCCGCCAGTGCCGCGCCGAGGATCACGGCCAGCATCAGGTAGGGGTTGATGTCGCCGCAGGGCACGCGGTGTTCGATCCGGCGCGCCTTGGTGGGGCCGCCCGGAATGCGGATCGCGGCGGTGCGGTTCTCGTAGGCCCAGCAGGCCCCGGTGGGGGCATGGGCGCCGGGTTCGAACCGGTCATAGGAGGACCCGTGCGGTGCGAAGATCAGGGTCGAGGGATGCATCCCCTTCAGGCAGCCCTGCACCGCGTGCCGCAGCAGGTCGGTGCCCTCGGGGCCGCCGTTGTCGAAGATGTTGTTGCCCGCCTTGTCCAGCACCGAGAAATGCACGTGCATCCCGTTGCCCGCGTCGCCTTCGAAGGGTTTCGCCATGAAGGTCGCGGCCATGCCGTGCTTGCGCGCCATGCCCCGTACCAGCGTCTTGAAGAGCCACGCGTCATCGGCGGCGGCGAGCGCCGAGCGGTGGGTCAGGTTGATCTCGAACTGGCCAAGGCCGGATTCCGAGATCGCGGATTCCGCGGGAATGTCCATCGCCTCGCAGGCCTCGTAGAGGTCCGTCAGGTAGGCGTCAAAGGCATCCAGCTGCCGGATCGAGAGGATGGCATTGCCCCAGAGCGGCCGGCCGGTCAGCGGGTTGGTCGGCGGCAGCAGGCTGTCCTGCGTGTCGTTGACGAGGTAGAATTCCATCTCGACGGCGGCCTGCACCTCCCAGCCGCGGGCGGCGTAGCGCTCCAGCACGCGGGCGAGCGCATGGCGCGGGTCACCCTCGAAGGGCTCTCCGCTCTCGTGGAACATCCACATCGGCACGAGGGCCGAGGGCGAGTTCAGCCAGGGCATCGGCACCGGGCCGTGGTCGGTGGGATAGAGGATGCCGTCGGCATCGCCGCTTTCGAAGACCAGCGGGCTGTCCTCGATATCCGCGCCCCAGACATCGACGTTGAGCACCGACAGCGGCATCCGCACGGTGCCGTCCTTCAGCTTGTCATATTGTCCGTGGGGCACGCGCTTGCCGCGCATCTGGCCGTTCAGGTCGGCGGCGGCCACGCGAAACGTTCTGAAGCCTTCGAAGTCGATCATGGTTTTCTCATCTGGCAATCGGGCCGAAGCCCTGCTTTCAGGCACAAGGGGTCACTGCCCGTCCGGCCCGCCTGTGAGAGAACATGCGATCGGAAGGGCCTCAGAAGCCCTGGCCGCCGGCCCCCGGGGTCCGGCCCTGCCATTGGCCCATGCGGCGGCGCCACCAGACGCAGCCGACCGCGGCCATTACCTTGGGATCGAAACGCATGGGGTCACCTTACCAGCATCATCCGCGGGCGTAACCCCTTGCGGGAGGATTGCGGCAGATGCCGGTTCAGCCGCCTGTTGATCAGGCCGAAGCCCCCGATGATCGCCAGCGTCAGCATCATGAAATAGAAGGCGAGGATCGGGTAGGGGATGAAGGGGTTGAAGGTCTTGTCCGCGAAATAGCTCGCGTAGTAGAGCGCATCGCCCTTCTGCTGCCACGCCGGGAAGGAGCTGAAGTAGACCAGCGTCGTGGCGTGGAAGAGGAAGATCGCCTCGTTCGTGTAGGCGGGCCAGGCGAGGCGCAGCATGGTGGGCCAGGTGATCTTGCGGAACTTCTTCCAGCCCGAGAAGCCGTAGGCATCCGCTGCCTCCAGATCGCCCTTGGGGACCGAGCGCAGCGCGCCATAGAAGATCTCGCCGCCATAGGCGGAGGTGTTCAGGAACAGCACGATCAGCGCGCCCGCCCAGGCCCGAGTCAGCCAGCGGGTCGCCATGTTGATCTCGACAAAGATCAGGTTCAGCTCGATCCCCGCCTTGGGCAGCAGGGTCAGCGCCTCGTAGAAGAGGAAGAACTGGATGAAGAGCGGGCTGCCGCGGAACACGAAGACGAACCACTCTGCCGGCTTGCGCAGGAAGGGCGAGGGCGCGGTGCGGGCAAGTGCCACCCCGGTCGACAGGAAGAAGCCGAGCGCGAGGGCGAAGACCGCGAAATAGATGTTCCAGATCAGGCCGGAGCCGATCAGCGTGAACTGCTGGCACAGGGTGAAATCCGAACGCGGCAGCAGGCGCTCGCCGATCCCGATGGAGCGCAGGGCATAATCCTGAAGGGTCTGGACGCAGCTCATGCGGTGGCCTTCCTCTGTTCTTCACCGGCCATGGTGGCCTGTCCGCGCGACAGGCGGCGGTTGAGCCGCGACAGCCCGATCTCCGAGACCTTGGTCAGCCCGAGGTAGAAGACCAGCAGCGCGAGGAAGTAGTAGAGACGCCAGTCGGGGTGGGGGTAGGCATAGGCGCTGGTCTTCGAACCGCCCAACTCCCGCGCCCAGTAGACGATGTCCTGAACCCCCAGCAGGAACAGCAGCGGCGTCGCCTTGATCAGCACCATCCACAGGTTCGACAGGCCGGGCAGCGCATAGACCCACATCTGCGGGATCAGGATGCGCCGGGTGATCTGGCCGCGGCTCATGCCATAGGCCTCGGCGGTTTCCAGCTGTGCCTTGGGCACCGCGTTCATCGCGCCCGACAGGACATGGGCCGCGAAGGCCCCGAAAACGAAGGCGAAGGCCGCCACGGCGAGGATGATGCCATAGGTCTCATGCTGCCATTGCGGGGCCGAGCCGAGCGGCAGCTTGGCCTGCGCGCAGACCACGAAATCGTTGCCCTGCCGGATCGGCTGATCCCAGTCGGGGCATTTCACCTTGTGCCGCATCCATTCCAGCCCCTGATCGAGGGCGAGCGGCACGAAGAGGAAGAAGGCGATGTCCGGCACGCCGCGCACCATCGCGGCATAGCCCTTGCCGATCCAGCGCAGCGGCGCCACGTGCGAGCGTGCGGCAAGCGCGCCGCCAAAGCCGAAGGCCATGGCGCAGGGCACGGTGATCAGCATCAGCCCGATGACCACGAGGAAGCTCTCGTAGAACATCATGTGCTTGGCCGTGGTCAGGTAGCAGCTGACCCAGCGGACCCCTTCAAGCGTGTCGGGATTGGCGCAGTATTCGAACATCGGTGTGAAATCCGGGTTGGGTCCGGAGGGAGCGGCCGCGCACGGGCGCGGCCACCCCGATCAGGAAAGCGGAAGAACCGCCGGGATCACTCGTAGGTCAGGGCGTCTTCGCCGAACCACTTGGTGATCATCGCGTTGAGCGTGCCGTCTTCCTTCATGGAGCCGATGGCCGCGTCGAGCTTCTCTTTCAGCTCGGTGTCGCTTTCGCGCAGGCCCGCGCCGACGCCACCGCCGAGCGGCACGTCATCACCCACGAAGCTCAGCTCGCCGCCGGATTCCGCCACGATCGGCACGAGGAAGTCCTTGTCGGCCAGCACCGCGTCGGCCTCGCCGTTGCGCACGGCGGCGACGGTTTCGTCGGGGGTCGCGAATTCCAGCAGGGTCGCGCCGGTCTCGGCCACGTGGGCGGCCTGGATGGTGGCGGTCTGGGCGGCGATCACGCCGCCGGTGATGTCCACGTCATCGGACAGGCCGACGTAGGAGGAGGAGGAGGGCGGGGTGTAGTTCTGGGTGAAGTCGATGACCTCGTCCCGCTCGGGCGTGATCGACATGCCGGCCATGATCACGTCGTAGTTGCCCGACACGAGGTTCGGAATGATCGAATCCCAGTCGTTGGTCACCCACTCGCAGGTCAGCTCGGCGCGCTTGCACAGCTCGTCGCCCAGTTCCCGCTCGAAGCCGTCGACCTCGCCCGCGTCGTTGATCAGGTTGTACGGAGGGTAGGCGCCCTCGGTCCCCAGACGCACGGTCTGAGCCATGCCCATGCCGGCGGTCAGCGCCAGAATGGCCGTGGCTTGGATCAGCGTTTTCATGAAAGTTCTCCCGTTTGTGTTGGACTTGGGTCCGATTGCCTCAGGCGCTCTGCGTCGCACTGAGGAATTGCTGCAGGCGGGCCGTCTTGGGCGCGCCGAAGAGGGCGGAGGGCGGGCCCTCCTCCTCGATGCGGCCCTGGTGCAGGAAGACGACGTGGTCCGAGACGTCCGCTGCCAGCCGCATGTCATGGGTGACGAGGATCATCGTCCGGCCCTCGTTGGCCAGGTCCTTGATGACCTTCACCACCTCCTGTTCCAGTTCCGGGTCCAGCGCCGAGGTCGGCTCGTCGAAGAGCAGCGCCTCGGGCTCCATGCAGAGCGCGCGGGCAATCGCCGCCCGCTGCTGCTGGCCGCCGGAAAGCTGCGCGGGCCAGGCGTCGGCCTTGTCGCCGATGCCCACCTTGGCGAGGTAATGGCGCGCCTTCTCCTCCACCTCGGCCCGGTCGCGGCCCTGCACGGTGACGGGGGCCTCCATGACGTTCTGAAGGATCGTCATGTGGGACCAGAGGTTGAATTGCTGGAACACCATGGAAAGGTTTGTCCGGATCCGCAGCACCTGTTTGGCGTCGCCCGGACGGCGGTGCGATCCGGTACCTTTCCAGTGCACGGCCTCGCCCTTGAAGAGGATTTCGCCCTGCTGGCTGTCCTCCAGCAGGTTGGCACAGCGCAGAAGGGTCGACTTGCCGGAACCGGAGGAGCCGATCATGGACACGACATCACCGCGATGCGCGGTGATCGTGACACCCTTGAGCACTTCGAGATCCGCATAGGCTTTGTGCAGATCCCGGATTTCGATCACGGGGGGCTGGTGGCTCACGGGGCCTCTTCTGGTGTCATTGATCCGTTACGCGGCCAGTAGGGCGCGATTCCGGGGTATAATCAACGATGATGTGCCCCATGACGTAGGGAAATGCCCTGAATCCGGGCAGATGACGCCGCGCAAGGCAGCGTCAACCGTGCCTCCCGCGGCGGCACTGTCCGTTTTCTTCGAAGAAAACGGGCCGGAATTTTCAAAAATTCCGGATAATACCAAAAGACCTGCGGATCAGCGCGGCGTCACGCGCAGACGCGCGGCGTTGCTGTCCTGATCCGTGATGCCGAGCAGCGAGGCCACGAGGCGCATCAGCGCGTTCTCTTCCTCGTCCCGCTTGCCGTCGGCCATGACGATCTCCCACATCGCCTCGATCACGCCGATGCGCTCGTCCAGCGGTACGGCGTCCTTGATCGCGCGGGTGAAGCGGACGGTGTCGGGGGCTTCGCCCTCCAGCGTCTCGGCCTCCTCCAGCAGTTGCGCGGCGGCGGCGCTGTCGAGGCCATAGCGGCTCTGGGTGATGCGGAAGATGCGATCCCGCTCGGCCCCGGAATACTCGTTGTCGCTGCGGGCGACGCGGACCAGCAGGGCAATCAGCGCAAGACGGGCCTCCGCCTGCGGCAGGCGGGGCGGCTCGGGCTGGATCAGGCGGGCAAGGAAATCTCCGAACATGACACCGATATAAGCGGGGAGCGGGAGGTCGCCAACACAGAAAGCCCTCGGTGCGCGCGATTACAAGCACTTGTGAGAAACGGCAGTGGGCGACCCCCCCCCCTTCATTTCATGACCAGATGGTCAAAACATGACCTTTCCCGTAATTGCCACATTTTTTCCGAATTATTTCCCAAGTGCCCTGAAAGAAGGACAGCATCTGAGACGTAATTGGTGCAACGGAGTACTGTGAAATGCTCGCGACGATGTCGCTGGTGCAGGACCTCAACGAAGAGGTTGAAGACGCATCCCGGCCGCAGCTTGTGGCCAACCCTGTGAATGAGATGTGCCGGCGCGCCCTGCTGCTGCCCTGGACCGAGGACAACCTGCCCGAGCTGCGCGATATCCTTGCGCATCAGGGGGTGGATCTGGGCACGGCCCTGACCGTGTTCATGAACGGCAACCCATTGAAATATAACGCGACCGCGCGCGAAGGCGTGCCTCAGAAGGACCGCGCCGCCTGCGCGCTTCTGGATGCGATCTGCCAGCGGGTGAACTGTGGCTTCTACCTGCCGGACACCTCGCGCCAGATGCGCGACTGCCGTGGCTTCTGCCAGTGGGTCTCGGGACAGCAGGCCGATGCCCGCAACGGCCGCCGGGGCCGCTGGTGCTTCAACCCGGTCCTCGTGGCACCGATGATCGCGGAATACCGCGCTTCGGGCAAACGCCGCTGCATCGTGCGCGACTCGGGGCTCTTCCGGAAACACGTGCTGCCGCTCTTCGGGGGCTGACCGCCGGGGCCGATCGTCGGGGCCGATGGTCGGTCGGGGCTGACCGCTCCGGTCGATCCGCCCGGCTGGCCCGCCCCCCCACGCGAGATCCCTTTGCAAAAAGGCCCGGCATCTGCCGGGCCCTTCGCCGTTTCACGGTGCGACGCAGCACGCAGAGGCGAAGCCGCCAACCGGTCTCAGTACTTCGACGGCACGTAGAGATCGGGCGGCAGCACGTCGCGCTCGTAGGCCGGGTTAAAGACCCGCTCCGGCAGGGCGATCTCCTCGTGGTCGACCTCGGCGTAGGGGATCAGCGACAGCAGGTGGTCGATGCAGTTCAGCCGGGCGCGCTTCTTGTCGTTGCCGGGCACGATGTACCACGGCGCCTCGGGGATGTTGGTGCGGGCCAGCATCTCTTCCTTCGCCTTGGTGTACTGCTCCCACTTCACGCGGCTCTGCAGGTCCATGGGCGAGAGCTTCCACTGCTTCAGCGGGTCATGGATGCGCATGAGGAAACGCATCTGCTGCTCCTCGTCGGTGATCGAGAACCAGTACTTGATCAGCCGGATGCCGGAGCGTTTCAGCATCCGCTCGAATTCCGGCACGTCGTCGAAGAACTGCGAGACCTGCGTTTCATCGGCAAAGCCCATGACGCGCTCGACCCCGGCGCGGTTGTACCACGAGCGGTCGAAGAGCACGATCTCGCCGCCGGCGGGCAGATGCGGCACGTAGCGCTGGAAGTACCACTGCGATTTCTCGCGCTCGGTCGGGGCGGGCAGGGCGACAGTGCGCACCACGCGCGGGTTCAGACGCTGGGTGATCCGCTTGATCACGCCACCCTTGCCGGCACTGTCCCGGCCCTCGAAGATCACCACGACCTTCTCGTTGTTGGCGATGACCCAGTCCTGCAGCTTGATCAGCTCGGCCTGAAGGTGGAGCAGGGCGCGGAAATACTCCGGTCGCGGGATCGTGGGACCATGGGCCTTGCGATAGATCTCGCGGATTTTCATCGAGAGGACGGCATCCTCCAGCTCGATTTCGTAATCCTCGTCCAGCTCATCCTGCAGTTCGGCTTCCAGCCAGTCCTGGGCGGCATCGAGATCATCAGGGGACATCGGCGGCTCCTTCGCGCAACTATACAGGCCCCACGCCGGAGCGGGGGCCTTCGGAGAGCTTAGACCATGGATTTGTGACAGGGCGATGATGCTGCGGACCGATCCCGCCCGGGCCCGGGCGGGTGCGGGCAAGCTGCTGACTTTGCGTCATTCTGCCCCTCTTTCCCGTTGCCTGTCGCGGAGCCCGATGGTGACTGGCCGGCGCTGCTGGACATGGTCGGACAGGGGGGCGAAATTGTTTACCAAAGAGCCACAGGCCCCAAATTCGACACATACTGTTCCTAATGTCACCACGTGTCCTCGCTATGGACAGGTTAACGAATGTTACGAGTGCATCTTTTCGTCTGTAAATAACGAATCTCCCGAGGCGTGATGCTGAGAAATCCGAAAAAAGACCCGCCCAAGATCCCCGCCACCTGGGTCGAGGTCCCGACCGACTATACCAATTCGCCGCGCTGGACGCCGAGAATCGGTGAGAATTTCCCCAACTTCTCAGCCGACTCGACGATCGGGAAGGTCACCTTCCACCCCTATACCACGGGCAACTGGACGATCTTCTTCTCGATCGCCGATGCCTTCTCGGAGACCTGCACGCGTGAGCTGATCTCCCTCGCAGCGCTGCAGGACGACCTGTGGCGCGCGGGCGTGAAGGTTTTGGGCATCGCGCGCAACAGCGTGGCGGAACTGAACGACTGGTGTGCGCAGGCCTCGGCCCGCGGCGGCCAGCGGATCAGGCTGCCGATCATGTCCGATCCGGACGGGCTGCTGACCAGCACCTTCGGGATGATCCTGCCGCACGAGGAAGTCGAGACGACGATCCGCAAGACGATCATCATCAACCCGCAGCTGAAGGTCAGCATGTTGTTCGAATATCCGCTCTATATCTCGCGGTCGACGGACGAGATGCTGCGCGCCCTCGATGCGGCGCAGGAGCATTACGACGAACTGGCCGCGCAGCGGATTCGGTTCTGAACCGCCACGCAGGCAGGACTGTCGGGGGAATGCAAAAGGGGAGCCGCGAGGCTCCCCTTTGTCATGTCTGGTCCGGGTCCGGTCCGGGCGGGATCACACCAGCCGCGAAACCTCCTTGGCCGCGCGCACGAAGTCGCGGAACAGGGGATGCGGGTCGAAGGGTTTCGACTTCAACTCCGGGTGGAACTGGACGCCGATGAACCACGGGTGATCCTTCACCTCGACGATCTCGGGCAGGCGGCCGTCGGGGGACATGCCCGAGAACTGAAGCCCGCAGGCTTCCAGCTTCTCGCGGTACTTGATGTCCACCTCATAGCGGTGACGATGGCGTTCCTCGATCTGCGTGGAGCCATAGACCTCGGCCACCTTGGAGCCTTCGGTCAGCGCCGCGGTATAGGCGCCAAGACGCATGGTGCCGCCCTTGTCGTCGTCGACCTTGCGCTGCACCGCGTGGTTGCCCTGCACCCATTCCTTCAGGTGGTAGACCACCGGTTCGAAGCGTTTCTTGCCGGCTTCGTGGTCGAATTCCTCGGAGCCCGCGGTGGTGAGACCGGCAAGGTTCCGGGCCGCCTCGATCACGGCCATCTGCATCCCGAGGCAGATCCCGAGGTAGGGGATCTTGCGCTCGCGGGCGAATTGCGCCGCCTTGATCTTGCCCTCGGTGCCGCGCTCGCCGAAGCCGCCGGGCACGAGGATCGCGTGGTAGCCTTCGAGGTGGGGGGCTGCGTCTTCGTGGTCGAAGACCTCGGCATCCACCCATTCCACGTTGACCTTGATCCGGTTGGCCATGCCGCCGTGGGTCAGGGCCTCCTTGATCGACTTGTAGGCGTCTTCCAGCTGCGTGTACTTGCCGACGATGGCGATGTTCACCTCGCCGTCGGTGTGCACGAGACGGTCCGACACGTCTTCCCAGACGCTGAGGTCCGGGCGCGGGGCGGGCGAGATCTGGAAGGCGTCGAGGACGGCCTGGTCCAGCCCCTCGCGGTGGTAGGCCAGCGGCGCCTCGTAGATCGACTTGAGGTCATAGGCCGCGATCACGGCGTCCGAACGCACGTTGCAGAAGAGGCCGATCTTCTCGCGCTCCTTGTCGGGAATCGGGTGCTCGGAACGGCAGACCAGGATGTCCGGCTGCAGGCCGATGGAGCGCAGCTCCTTCACCGAGTGCTGGGTCGGCTTGGTCTTGAGCTCTCCGCTCGCCGCCAGCCAGGGCAGCAGCGTCAGGTGCATGAAGATGCACTGGCCGCGGGGCCGGTCCTGGCTGAACTGGCGGATCGCCTCGAAGAAGGGCAGGCCCTCGATGTCGCCGACGGTGCCGCCGATCTCGCAGAGCATGAAGTCGACCTCGTCCTCGCCCACGGCGAGGAAATCCTTGATCTCGTTCGTGACGTGGGGAATCACCTGGATCGTCTTGCCCAGGTAATCGCCGCGGCGCTCCTTCTCGAGCACGTTGGAATAGATCCGGCCCGAGGAGACGCTGTCGGTCCTGCGGGCGGCCACGCCGGTGAAGCGCTCGTAGTGGCCGAGGTCGAGGTCGGTCTCGGCACCGTCGTCGGTCACGAAGACTTCCCCGTGCTCGAAGGGCGACATCGTGCCCGGGTCCACGTTCAGGTAGGGATCCAGCTTGCGCAGGCGGACCGAGAAGCCGCGCGCCTGCAGAAGCGCCCCAAGGGCCGCCGAGGCCAGACCTTTGCCAAGGGACGACACGACGCCGCCCGTGATGAAGATGTATCTGGCCATATGCTCGGATAACCCCCGTGAAGTCTCGTTCAAAGCGTTGGAAACGCCAATTCATGCCCAAAACGGCCCCTTGGGGCCGCAGCATCACGGGATTTGACCGCTATCAGATTCGGAGGCCCTTGGCAATCCAAACGCAAGATGCTGTTGAGGATTGTGGGCGATCCTCAACTTGTTGTATGTCGTCAGGGGTGCTGTCCCCGATGCCCGCGCCGATGGGTCTGGGGCGGGCTGCGGCGGTTTGGCCGCGTGGCGGGCGGGCAGGGCGGACCTGCCCCCGCAGCGGGGCCCCGGCTCAGTTGGCCGAGGGCACCAGGGTATTGTCGTCAGCCGCCGGCGGCGGGACGAGGCTGCCGCCGGTGTCCGGCGAAACAGGGGCGGTCTGGCTCTGCTCGGCGGCCGGTGCGGCCACGCCGAGACGGTCGAGGATCGAGGAGCCCGCGGATTTCTCGGCGGCGACGATGGTCAGCACCAGCGAGGTGATGATGAAGCCGATCGCGAGGAACCAGGTGATCTTGCTGAGCGCCGTGGCGGCCTGCCGCCCGGTCATCGCGCCGCCGCCACCCATGCCGAGACCGCCCCCTTCGGAGCGTTGCAGCAGCACCACGCCAATCAGCGAGAGCGCCAGCAGCAGGTGGATGATGAGGACGACGTTTTCCATGCCCGGGCCTTCCTTTTCGTATCAGCAGGCTATCTAGGCCAGCACGCCGCTTGGCACAACCCCATTTAGCGAGGCAAAGGGGGTGCAAGACGGATCGCCGCGGGTCCCGTGGTGCGTCCTGCGGCGGGGAATGCGCGCCTCACGCCGCGGAAGGCGCGGGCTCACTCGTCCACGTCGTCCACATCGGCCTGCCCGGCAAGGCGGCGGCGCACATGGGACCAGCTGAGTCCGATACCGAGCACGAAGGAGAGCGCGACAATGGCCAGCCAGGTGTTCATCCCGGGATTGTCGAGCGAGAGCAGGCCGTAATCCACCAGCACCCAGATCAGCGCCGCCACGATGGCCAGCACCAGCATCATGCCGAGCGCCCCGGTCGAGCGCAGCGTGGCCCGCAGGTAGACGATGTAGCCCACAAGCAGGAGCAGGCCCAGGAGAAGGATCAGTGGCAGCTGCGCCCCGCCGTCGGTCCGTGCCCATGTGACGTAGTTCCAGGGCGTCGGGTTGAAGGTCAGGGCCAGCAGCAGGAAGGCCATGATCCAGCGGGCGAGGAACAGCATCGGCGTCTCCGTATCTGGTGCGTCATCTGGTGCGCGCGTGGCGCGCGGCGTGCGGCGCGACCCGGCGCGTTCCTTTTATGTGGGCGCGGGGGGCGAGCTGTCCAGCGGTCTCCGCCCCGGGCGGGGCGGAGGCGCGAAGCTGTGCAGGGGCCATCCGGCCCCTGCGGGTGCGGGGGCGCTGCCCCCCTTGCACGGCTGCGCCGTGCAATTCCCCCCGGAGTATTTCGGGAAAGATGAAGCGGGCGCGGGCAGCGGGGAAGACGGCGGGCGGGGCCTGCGGCAGGGCCGACCGGTCAGGAGAGGGAGATGGGCCCGGTGGCGGTTGTGGCCCGAGGTTGCGGCCCTTTGCGGGGGGCCGGGTTGCGCCGGGCGCAGGCACGCGGCGAAGAAACCGGTTTCGGAGCGGGGCGGGCTTCGCTATAGAGTGCCGGGTTTCATAACTGCCAAGAGGTCCGTCATGGCAAACGTTGTCGTCGTGGGCGCCCAGTGGGGCGATGAAGGAAAGGGCAAGATCGTCGATTGGCTCTCGGAGCGGGCCGATGTCATCGCCCGATTCCAGGGCGGGCACAACGCGGGCCATACGCTCGTGATCGACGGGAAGGTCTACAAGCTGAACGCGCTGCCCTCGGGCGTGGTGCGTGGCGGCAAGCTGTCGGTGATCGGCAACGGGGTCGTGCTCGACCCCTGGCACCTGGTCAAGGAAATCGCCTCGATCCGCGAACAGGGCGTGGAGATCACCCCCGAGACGCTGATGGTCGCGGAGAACACCCCGCTGATCCTGCCGATCCACGGCGAGCTCGACCGGGCGCGCGAGGAAGCGGCCTCCAAGGGGACCAAGATCGGCACCACCGGTCGCGGCATCGGCCCGGCCTACGAGGACAAGGTGGGCCGTCGGTCCGTCCGGGTCGCCGACCTCGCCGACGAGGCGACGCTGATCACCCGTGTCGACCGCGCGCTGCAGCACCACGATCCGCTGCGCAAGGGCCTGGGCATCGCGCCCGTGGACCGCGAGGCGCTGATCGCCGCACTGAAGGAGATCGCCGCCGAGATCCTGCCCTATGCCGCACCGGTGTGGAAAGTGCTCAACGAGAAGCGCAAGGCCGGCAAGCGCATCCTCTTCGAAGGGGCGCAGGGCGCGTTGCTGGACATCGATTTCGGCACCTACCCCTTCGTGACCTCCTCCAACGTGATCGCCGGGCAGGCGGCCACGGGCGTGGGCATCGGGCCGGGCTCGATCGACTACGTGCTGGGGATCGTGAAGGCCTATACCACCCGCGTGGGCGAAGGGCCGTTCCCGACCGAGCTGGAAGACGAGGATGGCAACCGCCTCGGCACCCGGGGGCGCGAGTTCGGCACCGTCACCGGCCGCAAGCGCCGCTGTGGCTGGTTCGACGCGGCGCTGGTGCGCCAGACCTGTGCCACCTCGGGTGTCAACGGCATCGCGCTGACCAAGCTCGACGTGCTGGACGGCTTCGAGACCCTGAAGATCTGCGTGGGCTACGACTGTGACGGTGAGCGGCTGGACTACCTGCCGATGGCCGCCGAGCAGCAGGCCCGCTGCGTGCCGGTCTACGAGGAGATGGAAGGCTGGAGCGAGTCGACCGAGGGCGCCCGGAGCTGGGCCGACCTGCCGGCGGCGGCGATCAAGTACGTCCGTCGTGTCGAGGAACTGATCGACTGCCCGGTTGCGCTGCTCTCGACCTCGCCCGAGCGGGACGACACGATCCTCGTCACCGATCCCTTCGAGGACTGAGGCCATGGCGCTCGGCTACAAGGCAAGGCGGCGCTGGTCGCTGGTGATCCTGCTGGTCGGGCTGCCGCTCTACATCGTGGCGGCCGTCACGATCATGACCTGGCTCGAACGCCCGCCGATCTGGCTGGAATTCCTCGTATATGTCCTGCTGGGGATCGTCTGGGCGCTGCCCTTCAAGATGGTCTTCCGCGGCGTGGGCCGGGGCGACCCGGAGGCCGACCGCGAGGAGTGATCCCGAGGCTTCGCGCGGGGGGGGCGTGCAGGGCTTCGGGTCCGTGGCTCGCGTCCTATGCCCCGTATAGGGCAGGCGGTGCGGAGCAGAGGTCAAATCGCAGGCGAATGACACGGCGCCGCGGACTTTCGGGTCCGCGGCGCTGGTGCTTTCGAGGAGGCTGGCGCAGGGTCCGCGCCAAGACCGACTCGAAAGGAACCAAGATGCAACTCCCCGACATGCCCTTCACCTTCGTGGACTGGAGCGAGATCATCCCCACCGAACACCCGGGCGAGACCGGCTCGACCAGCTGGCGCACCTTCAAGGCGGGCGACCTGCGGGTGCGGGTGGTGGAACACGCGCCGGGCTACCTGGCGGATCACTGGTGCGACAAGGGGCACGTGCTCTATGTCATCGAGGGCGAGATCGAGACCGAGCTGAAGGATGGCCGGACCTTCACCATGAAGGCAGGCACGGGCTACCACGTCTCGGACTTCGGCGATGCGGCGCACCGGTCCTCGACCAAGACGGGTGCGAAGATCTTCATCGTCGACTGATCCGGGGCGCGGTGCGTGGGGGCCGCTTGTCCCGGCGCGGCGCCCGCAGGGACGCGCGTGGAACAGAGAAACGGCCGGGCACTTGCGTGTCCGGCCGTTGGCGTTTCAGGCGGGGTGGGAGGGGGCCCAGACCCATTGTGAGTTGCAGTGCCCCGCCAGCACGACGTCGGGGTCCGGGCTGCGACCGGCGTTGACCCCCTGACGTGTGTGCACATGGCGGGGGTGGGAGGGGGCCCAGTCTAACCGATGTTTGCAGTGCCCCCCTTGGCGCTGCGGGGCGGCCTGGTGAGTCCTTGCCTCCAGTCACCTAGGAAAGTGCAAATTTCGGCGGTGGAAGGGGGCGCTGCCCCCGTCGCCTTGCGACTCCCCCGGGATGTTTGTGAAACGAAAAGGGATCAGCCGAGTTCGGCGAGGCGGGCGAGGGCCTCGTTGAGCTTGGCCTGTTCCTCCTCGCGGGCGGCGAGGTTCTCGCGGGTTTCCTCCACCACCTCGGCCGGGGCACTTTCGGCGAACTTGGGGTTCTTCAGGCGCCCGGCGAGGCCACCGATCTCCTTGGCGAGCTTCTGGAGCGTCTTTTCGAGCCGGGCCTTCTCCTCGGCGATGTCGATGACATCGGCGAGCGGCAGGCCAAAGGTGGCGCCCTCCACCGGGATCGCGATGGTGCCCTTGGGCATGGCGGCGACCTCGGTCAGGCTGTCGATCCGGGCAAGGCGCTTGATCAGCGTCTCGTTCCGGCTCCACGCGGCCATGGAGGCGGCATCCATCTGGGTGGTAACCATCGGGATCTGAAGCCCGGCGGGCACATGCATCTGGGCGCGGGCAGAGCGGACGTTCTCGATCAGCGAGATGACCCAGGTGGTTTCGCGGTCGGCGTCTGCATCGGCGAGCCCGGCGGCGGTGTAGGTCGGCCAGTCGGTGTGGACGAGGGGCGTTTCGCGGCTGCGCAGGTTGTCCCAGAGCTCTTCGGTGATGAAGGGCATGATCGGGTGCAGCAGGATCAGGCACTGGTCCAGCACCCAGCCCATGACGGCCTGGGTCTCGGCCCGTTCGGGCGCGTCATCCATCAGCAGGGGCTTGGAGAATTCCACGTACCAGTCGCAGACCTTGCCCCAGACGAAGGCATAGAGCGCATTGGCCGCATCGTTGAAGCGGAAGGCGGCAAGCGCTGCGTCGACCTCTTCGCGCACGCGGGCGGTTTCACCGAGGATCCACTTGTTGACCGTGGCGGTGGCCACCGGCGCACCTGCGGGGGCGGGCTGCTCGTAGACGCCGTTCATCTCGGCGAAGCGGGCGGCGTTCCAGATCTTGGTGCCGAAGTTGCGGTAACCCGCGATCCGCTGGGTCGAGAGTTTCAGGTCGCGGCCCATGGCGGCCATGGCCGTCAGGGTGAAGCGTACGGCATCCGCGCCGTATTCGTCGATGAGTTCCAGCGGGTCGAGCACGTTGCCGAGGGATTTCGACATCTTCTTGCCCTTCTCGTCGCGGACGAGGGCGTGGACATAGACGGTGTCGAAGGGCCGGTCGCCGACCACGGCGTATTGCATCATCATCATCCGGGCGACCCAGAAGAAGATGATGTCGAAGCCGGTCACCAGCACGCTGGTGGGGAAGTACTTTTCGAGCTCCGCGGTCTGCTCGGGCCAGCCGAGCGTGCCGATCGGCCAGAGGCCCGAGGAGAACCAGGTGTCGAGCACGTCGGGGTCACGCCAGACCGGGTAGACGATTTTCGTCGGGTCCTGGCTGGCGGTGTACTCGGCGAGGCAGCGGGCAAGTGTCTCGATCGCCTCGTGCTTGTCGGCCACCTCGACCACGCGGGCGTGGGAGATCGGGGTGGGCGTGTCGGCGATTTCCTTCAGGAAGGCCGCGGTGACCGCCTCGAAATCGGAGGCGCAGTGCATCACGTCGCCCGCGTGCAGCATCCCGCCGTCGTTCAGCAGCTCCAGCATCTCGACGAGGTCGAGGGCGCCGTCGCCCTCCGCGTCCACCGTCTTGCGGATGCCGAGGTCGAGCCCGTACCACACGGGGATCTGGTGGCCCCACCAGAGCTGGCGCGAGATGCACCAGGGCTCGATGTTCTCGAGCCAGTGGAAATAGACCTTGGCGTCCCGCTCGGGCAGGATCTGGGTCGTACCGTCGCGCACGGCGTCGAGCGCGGGGCCCACGATCTTGGTGGTGTCGACGAACCATTGGTCGGTCAGCATCGGCTCGATCACGACCTTGGAGCGGTCGCCGAAAGGCTGCATGACGGGTTTGGATTCGACGTAAGGAATGTCGGTCTCGCCGTCCTCGTCCTTGATCGTGACCGCCAGACCGGCGGCGTTGATGTCGGCGACCACGGCCTTGCGGGCCTCGGCGCGGTCCATGCCGCGATATTTCTCGGGCACGAGGTTCAGGCTGTCGACTTCCAGTTCGTTCGTCTCGGACCCGGCGGCGATTTCGCGCGCGCGGGCGACCGCGTCGTCGTAGGGCAGGCCATCGGCGCGCATCGCGCCCTTGGTGTCCATCAGGCGGTACATGGGCAGGTTGCCGCGCTTGGCGACCTGATAGTCGTTGAAGTCATGCGCGCCGGTGATCTTGACCGCGCCCGAGCCGAAGTCGGGATCGGGGTATTCGTCCACCACGATGGGGATCAGACGATCGCAGAGCGGCAGGTGCACCATCTTGCCCACGATCGGCGCATAGCGCGCGTCCGAGGGGTGCACGGCCACGGCGCCGTCGCCCAGCATCGTCTCGGGCCGGGTCGTGGCGATCGAGATATAGTCGCGGGTTTCGCGGAAGACGACTTTGCCGTCTTCGTCCTTCTCGACGTATTCATAGGTCTCGCCATCGGCGAGCTTGTACTTGAAGTGCCACATGTGGCCCGCGACTTCGATGTTCTCGACCTCGAGGTCGGAGATCGCGGTTTCGAAATGCGGGTCCCAGTTCACCAGCCGCTTGCCGCGGTAGATCAGGCCCTTGGTGTACATGTCCACGAAGACCTTGATCACGGCATCGTGGAAGTTGCCGTCTTCGCCCTCGGGGGCACCGGGGGCGCCAGACATGGTGAAAGCGTTGCGCGACCAGTCGCAGGAGGCGCCGAGGCGCTTGAGCTGGTTGATGATCGTACCGCCGGACTGCTGCTTCCACGCCCAGACCTTGTCGAGGAAGGCCTCGCGGCCCATGTCGCGGCGGCCCGGTTCACCGGCCTTGGCCAGTTCGCGTTCGACGACCATCTGGGTCGCGATGCCCGCGTGGTCCTGACCGGGCTGCCACAGGGTGTCGTGGCCCTGCATGCGGTGCCAGCGGACGAGGATGTCCTGCAACGTGTTGTTGAACGCATGCCCCATGTGCAGCGAACCGGTCACGTTGGGTGGCGGGATCATGATGCTGAAGGTCTCGGCCCCCGGCTTGGCATTGGCACCGGCCTTGAAGGCGCCCGAGCTTTCCCAGCGGTCGTAGAGGCGCGGTTCGGCTTCGGCAGAGTTGAAGGTCTTTTCCATCGGCATCGGAGGATCCCCAGATCGTGAGGTTATCTTTACGTTTGCAGGGGGGATACCCCGTCCGGCCCCGGAGGAAAAGCCGTGATGCGTGGCAGCGTCGCCGCAGCGTCTGACGGGCCGGGGCCGGGCCCTGCGGTTCGGGGGCGGGGCGCAGGCAGAATTTTCGAAAATTCTGCTCAAAATTCTTCGAAGAATTTTGCCGTGCAACGGAGAGGTCGGGCGCGGATCGCGGGGCGGGCGTCGGCCCCCCGCCATAGGGGGTAGCCCGCGATGACGCCGGCGCGTTTCAGCTGCTCCAGACGGGCCTGAAAGGTGGAGCGGGCGAAGTCCAGCCGCCGGGCCAGCATGGTCACCGGGCTGCGGGCCTTCGACGTGGCGAGCGCTGCCGAAATGGCCTCCGTCCGCGCCGCAGATCCGGAGGCCGTGCCTCACTACAAGAACCCCGTGCGCTCGCGGGGCGAGGTTGCGGAGGTGGCGGGCTCTGGCAGCGCCTCCGCCTCGATCGACGATCCGGGCGAACTGGCCAGGCTGGCGCCGCTTACGGGGATCGCGGTCTCGGCCCGACCCGCGATTCCGTCGACCGGCTGCAGGAGGGACACCCCGCTGCCCGACACCATCGCCGAGGGCGACCACCTCGTCTTCTCGGGCATGGGCGCCTATTCGCTGGCCACGGGCACGCGGTTCAACGGCTACGGGCTTGGCGATCCGGTGGCGGTGCGCGGTCTCTGAGGCGCTGCCCCGGCGATGGGGCTGGACACCGGGTCCATGGCCGGTACTCTCGCCTCAAGAGGTCACATCGAGGAGGGGCACGCCATGGAAAAGTTCGGCAAGAGCCAGCCGGTTCGCCGGTTCGAAGACACCCGTTTCATCACCGGCACGGGTGGCTACGTCGATGACGTCGCCCCGGCCGGATCGCTCTATCTCTACGTGGTCCGCTCGCAGGTGGCCCATGGCACGCTGAGCGCGCTCAGCCTCGACGAGGCCCGTGCGGTCGAGGGCGTGGTGATGGTGGCGGGCACCGCCGAGCTGCACGCGGCGGGTCTCACCGGGGGCCTCGGCGCCACCGTGCTGAAGAACCGCGACGGCTCCAGCGCGGCGGCACCCAAGCATCCGATTCTCGCCGAGGACCGCGTCCGCTGGGTCGGCCAGCCGGTCGCCATGATCGTGGCCGAAAGCCTCGAGGCCGCCCGCGACGCCGCCGAACTGGTGGAAATGGAGATCGACGACCTGCCGGTGCAGCTGGCGCTCGCCCCGGGCGAGGTGGCGCTGCATGACGAGGCGCCGGACAACCGCGGGCTCGACTGGTCCATGGGCGATGCCGCAGAGGTCGAGGCGGCGATGGAAGCGGCGGCACAGGTGCTGACCTTCTCGGTCCGCGACAACCGGGTGATCGTCAACGCGATGGAGCCGCGCGGCTGCTTCGCGGAATGGGAGGCGGGCCGGATGCATGTCTCCTTCGGCGGGCAGGGCGTCTGGGGCGCCAAGGCCGAACTGGCCGAGCTCTTCGCCCTCGACAAGGAAGCAGTGCGGGTCACCCACCCGGACGTGGGCGGCGGCTTCGGCATGAAGGCCAAGCTCTACCCGGAATACGTCATGGCCGCATTCGCCGCCAAGGAACTGGGCCGCCCGGTGCGCTGGATCGCGGACCGGACCGAGTCCATGCTGGCCGACAACGGCGCGCGCGACCTCGACCACGTGGTGCGCATGGGCTTCGACGCGGATCACAAGCTGCTGGCCTATCATGTGAAAACCCTTTGCAATCTGGGGTCTTACAACTCGAACTTCGGGCAGGCGATCCAGTCCGTCCTCTTTGCCAAGGTGCTGACCGGCACCTATGACGTGCAGCCCGCGCTGCTGGAGGTCGAGGGCTTCTATACCAATACCGCGCCCACCGATGCCTATCGCGGTGCCGGCCGTCCCGAGGCGATCTACCTGCTGGAACGCTGCATGGACCTCGCCGCGCGGAAGCTGGGGACCGATGGCTGGGAGTTGCGGCGCAAGAACTTCATCAAACCCGACCAGTTCCCCTATCGCTCGGCCACGGGCGAGCTTTACGACGTGGGCGATTTCGCCACGCTGCTGGACCGCGCCGCCGAGGAAAGCGGGCTGGCGGGCTTCGCCGGGCGCCGTGCGGCCTCGGAGGCGGCAGGCCGCCTGCGGGGGCTGGGGCTCTGCTACTATATCGAAAGCATTCTGGGCGATCCTTCCGAGACCGCGAAGGTGGAGTTCAACGAGGATGGCACGGTGACGATCTACGTCGGCACCCAATCGAACGGGCAGGGACATGAGACGGTCTATGCGCAGTTCCTCTCGGATCAGACCGGCATTCCCGTCGATCTGATCTCGGTCGTGCAGGGCGACAGCGACCGGATCGCCAAGGGCGGCGGCACCGGCGGGTCGCGCTCCGTCACCACGCAGAACAACGCGACACTGGCCACCGTGGGCGCCATGGTGACGAGCTTCACCGAGTATCTCGCCGCGCGGATGGGCGTCGAGGCGGGCGATATCTCCTTCGATGACGAAAGCTTCCGCATCAAGGGCTCCAACGCGGCGCCGACCTTCCTCGACCTTGCCGAGATGGCGCGCGAGGACGGCCGCACGGACCTGCTGACCCATGAGCAGACGGCGACCCTGCCGGGACGGTCCTATCCCAACGGCGCCCATGTCGCCGAGGTGGAAATCGACCCGGGCACCGGCGCGGTGACGCTGGAGCGGTACACGGTGGTCGATGATTTCGGCAACCTGATCAACCCGATGCTGGCCGAGGGGCAGGTGCATGGTGGTGTCGCGCAGGGCGCGGGCCAGGCGCTGATGGAGAATTGCGTCTATGACGCCGAGGGCCAGCTGCTGACCGCGACCTTCATGGATTACGCCATGCCGCGGGCGGACAACATCCCGATGATCTCCTTCACCTCGAACCCGGTGCCCTCGACGGCCAATGCCCTTGGCATGAAGGGCTGCGGCGAGGCGGGCACCGTGGGCTCCATGGCGGCGACCTCGAACGCGGTGATGGATGCGCTCTGGGACAAGGGCGTCCGACAGGCGGACATGCCCTTCACGCCCCAGCGGGTCTGGGCGATGCTGGAAGATGCTGCGGCAGCTCTCTAAGGCGCTGATCGGGCGGCTCTTTCCCGCTTGGAGGGAGGGCCGCCGGAAACCCGGCTACGCCGGACGGCGTGGCCCGGTCACCCATGTGGTGATCCTCGACGGCACCATGTCCTCGCTCGATCCCGGGGAGGAGACCAATGCCGGGCTGACCTATCGGCTGCTGTCCGAGGGCAGCGCGGGCAACCTCTCGCTCTACTACGAGGCGGGCATCCAGTGGGACAGCTGGGGGCATACCACCGACGTCATGATGGGCCGCGGCATCAACCGGCAGATCCGGCGGGCCTATGGCTACCTCGCCTCGCGCTACCATCCGGGCGACCGGATCTTCCTCTTCGGCTATTCCCGGGGCGCCTATGCGGTGCGCTCTCTGGCGGGGATCATCGACCGCGTCGGCCTGCTGCGTGCCCATGAGGCGACGGAACGCAACATCCTGCAGGCCTATCGCCACTACCAGTCCAACACCGGCGGCGAGGTGCTGCACGACTTCGGGCGGCTCTATTGCCACGACATGGTGGACATCGAGATGATCGGCGTCTGGGACACGGTCAAGGCGCTTGGCCTGCGTCTGCCGCTGTTGTGGCAGATCACCGAGCCCCAGCACGCCTTCCACAACCACGCGCTTTCGGAATGCGTGAAGGCGGGCTATCACGCGCTCGCACTGGAGGAGACGCGTTCGGTCTTCGAACCGGTGCTCTGGCAGAGCGATCCCCATTGGCCCGGGCGGTTGGAGCAGGTCTGGTTCGCGGGCACCCATGGCGACGTGGGCGGGCAGTTGGGTGGCGTCTCTGCGGCGCGGCCACTGGCGAATATCCCGCTGGTCTGGATGCTGGAGAAGGCCGAGGCCCATGACCTGCCGCTTCCCGAGGGCTGGCGCATGCGCTTCCCGCGCGACGTCAACGCGCCCTCGATCGGGACATGGCAGGGGGTGGGCAAGATGTTCCTGATCCGGGGCAAGCGGGTGGTCGGGCGCGACCCCTCCGAGCGGCTGCACGATACGGCCCTGGCGCGCGGGCTGGTGATGCCGGACCTGCAGGCGGTCTGATCGGGCGCTGCACCCGAGGTCTGGCAGGAAAATTCTTTGAAGAATTTTCCCAAGATTTTTCGAAAAATCTTGTGTGCGGGCCGGGCAGGGCGCGCGGGCCGCGGGCGGTCTGTTCCCTTCAGGGCCAAAGCGAAACGGCGCCCCGAGGGACGCCGTTTTCAAGGTCTTCGAAGACTATGGATCGGAATTCCCGAAAACTCCGGTCCTGCCTCAAGCCTTAGGCCACCTTCTCCAGCTTGGCCTGCGGGGTCACGCCGAGGGCGTGGCAGACGTCGCGGGTCAGCTCGGGCTTGTTCAGCGTGTAGAAGTGCAGGCTGTCCACGCCCTCTGCCATCAGCTCCGAGCAGAGTTCAGTGCAGAGCGCGGTGGCCAGCAGGTCGGACCGGCCGTCACGGTCGGCCTTCTCGAAGGCATCTTCCAGCCAGGCCGGGAAGGTCGCGTCGCAGCGCTTGGCGAAGTTGCGGATGCCCTTCCAGTTGCCGATCGGCTGGATGCCGGGCAGGATCTTGTCCTCGATGCCCGCCTTGGCGCAGGCGTCGCGGAACCGCAGGAAGGTCTCGGCCTCGAAGAAGAACTGGGTGATCGCCTCGTCTGCACCGGCGTCGAACTTGCGCTTGAGATACTCCACGTCGGCGGCGTGATCCGTCGCCTCGGGGTGTTTCTCGGGGTAGGCGCCGACGCGGATCAGGAAATCGCCACGCTTCTTCAGCGCGGTGATCAGCTCCAGCGAGTCGGCGAAGCCACCGGGATAGGGGGTGAACTTGCCTTCGCCCTTCGGCGGATCGCCCCGCAGCGCGACGATTTCCTTCACGCCGGCCTCGGCGAAACTGTCGGCGATGGCGAGGGTCTCTTCCTGCGTGGCGTTCACGCAGGTCAGGTGCGCGGCCACGTTCAGGCCAGAGTTCTTGTGCAGCGTCGCCACGGCGTCGCGGGTCAGGTCACGGGTCGTGCCGCCCGCGCCGTAGGTGACGGAGACGAAGCGCGGCGCCAGCGGGGCCAGAACCTGCACCGTGTCCCAGAGCCGGAAGGAGGCCTCCAGCGACTGCGGCGGGAAGAATTCGAAGGAGATCGTGGGTACGGTCATCGGTCGGAGTCCATCTCTTGAGTTGATCCCTTGTCGCATCGGGGCGTTCGTGAGACAACTTCATAAAATTCATTCACAACATGAAGGGCGCTCAAGCTTGCATATCGAGTTTCGTCATCTTCGGACCATCAAGGCGATCCACGAGGCCGGAGGCCTGGCCCGCGCGGCGGAGCAGCTGCACATCACCCAGTCGGCCTTGTCGCACCAGATCAAGGGCTTGGAGGATCAGGCCGGGGTGGAGCTCTTCGCGCGCCGCTCCAAGCCGTTGAAGCTGTCCTCCGCAGGGATGCGCCTGCTGCGGCTGGCGGACCGTATCCTGCCCGAGATCGAGGCGCTGGAGGACGAGTTCAAGGGCCTGCGCGACGGCAAGACAGGGCGGCTGCATATCGCGATCGAGTGCCATGCCTGTTTCGAGTGGCTGTTCCCGGTGCTGGAGCAGTTCCGCAAGGCCTGGCCCGACGTGGACGTGGATATCCGCCCGGGCCTCGCCTTCGACGCGCTGCCCGCGCTGCAGAAGGAAGAGGTCGACATCGTCATCTCCTCCGATCCGGAGGACCTGCCGGGCGTGGATTTCGTCCCGCTCTTCGACTACGCGCCGGTCTTCGTGGCCTCGGCCCAGCATCCGCTGGCACAGAAGGAGTACGTCGTGGCCGAGGATTTCCGCGGCGAGACACTGATCACCTACCCGGTGGAACGGTCCCGGCTCGACGTGTTCAGCCAGCTGCTGAGCCCCGCCAAGGTCGAGCCCGCCAACGTGCGCCAGGTGGAACTGACGGCGGTGATCCTGTTGCTGGTGGCCTCGAACCGGGGCGTGGCGGTGCTGCCCGACTGGGTGGTGCGCGAGGTGAAGTATCACTCCGACTACGTCACGCGCCCGATCACCGAGGGCGGGCTGACCCGCAGGCTCTACGCGGCCGTGCGCAGCGAGGACGGCTCGAAACCCTTCGTGGCGCATTTCATGCGGCTGGCCCGGACCGAGCCGCTGAAGCTGCAGCGCACCTGAGGGGGTTTGATCCGGCGCAGCGCGATGCAGGCTGACCTGCTCCGCTGCGTCCCTCAGGCAGGAGAACGGTGCGTCAGGCCCTTATTCCGCTGCAAGTGCACGGGGCTGGGGGCTGTGGAAAAACCTGTGAGCGGCTTCTCCGGCCAGATGGGTGATCCGGCCTGCCACGACGGTCGCCGCTATGGCGCGGGTTTCGGCGTTCACGATGGTCAGATCGGCCCGGCGGCCGGGATCGAGGCGGCCGCGGTCGGCCATGCGCAGGATCGCGGCAGGCTTCTCCGAGATCAGCGCCCAGGCCCGGGGCAGGTCCATGACGCCGCGGTCCACGAGGGCAAAGGCCGCCTGCGCGAGCGCGGGATAATAGTAGTCCGACACCAGCCCGTCGCAGAGCCCGTCGGCGATGATGTCCTGCGCCGAGACATTGCCCGACTGCGAGCCGCCGCGCACCACGTTGGGCGCGCCCATCAGCACCGGGTCGCCGACCGCGCGGGCGAGCGCCGCCGCAGGCCGTGCGGTGGGAAACTCGCAGATCTTCGCCCCGATCATCGAGAACATCTCGCGGGTTTCGCCATCGGGGTCGTCGTGGCTGCCGTAGGTCACGCCGAGCGCGTCGAACCGTTCCGCCAGCTTGCACAGGTAGCGCGGCACGTCGCGCGACTGGCGCTTGGCGGCATGGACCGTGGCGAGGAATTCCTCGGGCGTTTGCAGCGCCTTGCGGGCCCAGGCAGCGACGTCCTCGGGCTTGAGCAGGGCGGTGGTCAGGGTCTCTTCGATGTGGTTGTTGAAGACCACGTAGTCGATGCCATGACGCTCCACCGCCTCGATCAGGCGGTCTCCGGTGCCTACCGTATGGGTCTCGCAGCGGACCTGCAGGCGCAGGTCGGTCAGGGCATGGCCCCGGTAGGAGGCCAGCCCCTGCATCATCTTGATCGCGAAATCCGGGCTGCGGAACCCGCCCTCCCAGGACCAGCTCTGCGCCATGTAGGCCGTGGTCACCCCATTCGCCGCCGCATCGGCATCGGTGGCGCGCAGGGCGGTGGCAATGGGGAAGGGGGCAGAGGGCCGGGGGGCGAGGTGACGCTCGAAGGCATCGCCGTGCAGGTCGATGATCCCCGGCAGGATCAGGTAACCGGTCAGATCGACCTCGGGCAGGGGGCCGCGCGTGATCCGGCCCTCGCTGAAGGCCAGCGAGCGCTGCTGCAACTCGCCGTCGCGCAGGATCGTGGCGCCGGTCAGGCGCAGGGAAGGATAGGACAGGGGCATCGTCTGCTCGGGTCAGTGATTTTCGCTGGTGATTTTCGCTGTGGATAACCGACTCATGTATCGGTTGAGTGACAAAAGAGGCTTATTTTCATGGCAGTTTGCGCGGCGATGCGGCATTGCAGGTGCAGCGCGGGCGGGGGTGCCTGACGAGAGCCCCCATGGGCCGCCCGGGCAGGCCGTGGCTGCGCACCGCCCAACAACCCGTCCCAGTATCACTGCCCCGGCGCTCAGCCCGCCTCATTCTCATGCAGGGTCAGGGTGATCCGTTCACCCGCGAACCAGGTGTGCCCGAATTCCACCGGCACGCCCTCAGGGTCGACGTTGATCGAGACGGCAAAGATCAGGGGCGCGCCTTCGCGCAGCCGCAGGTGCAGCGCCTGCATCGCATCGGCGGCGGTGGCGGTGATCCGCGTGGACGTGCGCGTATAGTCCGGCACGCCCTGTTCCCGCAGGGCCTCGGTGACGGAGCCGATCCGCGCCAGCACCTCGCCCATGTGGGGGAAGCGCTGCGCCGGGAAGACGGCGCGAAAGACGGCGATCGGCTGATCATCGGAGAGAGAGATGCCTTCGGAGATATGCACCATCGCACCGGGGGAGAGCTTCAGCGCGGCGGCTTCCTCGGCGTCGGCGGCGCGGGTCTCGAAGCTCAGCCGCTGACGGCTGGGCAGGCGGCCCGCGGCGCGCATGTTGTGGTGGAAGCGGACGCGCCGGCCGATGGGGTAATCCGTGGGCCGCTGCGCCACGAAGACGCCGGCCCCGCGCCGTGCATGGACCAGCCCGTCCTCCGCCATCTCCGCAAGGGCGCGGCGGACCGTGTGCCGGTTGACACCGAAGCGCGCAGACAGCGCGGCCTCGGTCGGCAGCTTGTCGCCCGGGGCGTAGTGGCCCGCGGCAAGGTCCTCTGTCAGCCGGTCCCGGATGCTCTGCCAGATCGAGGATTTTTTCGCATCCCGAGGGGCAGCGGCGCTCTCTGTCATGAAATCTTCACCTCGATAGGTCTTGTGCGACTCGGGTTGGCTGTCTAATGATTTGTCTAGTTGTATAGTAATCTCGACAAATTCGCAAGGTGTCTAGATGAGCCCGAGCCCCGTCCCAGAAACCCCCGACACCGCTGCCGGCACCGCTGCTAGGCGCGACTGGATGTCGGTCCTCGCCAAGGCCCCCGCAGCTGACCTCGACGCCCTGTGGCAGGCCCATGGCGCCACACCCGGCTTCACATGGCTGCGTGCGCCCGAGGTGGGCGCCGTCATGGTGCGCGGCCGGGCCGGTGCCGTGGGGGCTGCCTTCAACCTCGGAGAGATGAGCGTGACCCGCGCCTCGCTGCGGCTTGCGGACGGCACCGTCGGGCATGCCTACGTGCAGGGCCGCAGCCGCCGGAAGGCAGAGCAGGCGGCGCTGGTGGATGCGCTGATGCAGACCGGGGCAGCCGACAGCATAGGTACGGCGATCCTCGCGCCGCTGAAAGGCGCGGCCTCCGACCGGGCCGAGGGCCGCGCCGCCCGCGCCGCCGCCACCAAGGTCGAGTTCTTCACCATGGTCCGGGGAGAAAACAAATGATGGCCTCCGAAGCCCTCACTGACGCCCTCACCGGGGGGTTCGCCGATGCGCCCACCGAGGCCGCGCGCGCCTTCCGCGCCGCGATGAATGCCATGGCCTTCCCGGGCCGCATCCAGCCGATCACCGGCGGGCAGGGACCGGCGCCGCTGTCGCCCGCCGCCGCCACGCTGCTGCTGACGCTCTGCGATCCGGAAACGCCGCTCTACCTTGCGGGTGCCCACGACACGCAGGCGGTCCGCGACTGGGTCACCTTCCACACCGGTGCCCCGCTGGTGGGGCCGTCCGAGGCGATGTTCGCCGTGGGAAACTGGGGCGCGCTGCAGCCCGTTTCGGCCTTTGCCATCGGCACCTCGGAATACCCCGACCGCTCCGCCACGCTGATCGTGGAAAGCGCGGCGCTGGAGCAGGCGGGCAGCACGCTCACCGGCCCCGGCATCAAGGAAACCGCCGCGTTCTCCCTGCCGGAGCCGGAGGTCTTTGCCGCCAACGCGGCCCGCTTCCCGCTGGGATGGGATGCCTATTTCACCTGCGGCGACCGCCTCGCGGCGCTGCCCCGTTCGACAAAGGTGTCCTGATGTACGTTGCAGTGAAAGGCGGCGAACGCGCCATCGACAACGCCCATGACTGGCTGGCGGAGGAGCGCCGCGGCGACCTCTCGGTGGCTGAGCTTTCCATCGCGCAGATCCGCGAGCAGCTGGCCTTGGCGGTGAACCGCGTGATGGCCGAGGGCTCGCTCTACGATCCCGACCTCGCGGCGCTTGCGATCAAGCAGGCGCGCGGCGACCTGATCGAGGCGATCTTCCTGATCCGCGCCTATCGCACGACCCTGCCGCGCTTCGGCCATTCCGCGCCGGTGGACACCGGTGCCATGGCCTGCGACCGCCGCATCAGCGCGACCTTCAAGGATGCGCCGGGCGGTCAGGTGCTGGGGCCGACCTTCGATTACACCCATCGGCTGCTCGATTTCGCGCTCGAGGCCGAGGGACTGGAGGCGCCGCAGGCCGCGCAAGCCACGCCAAGGCGCGACCCCACGCCGCATATCACCGAGTTCCTCGACAGCGAGGGGCTGCTGCAGCCCGACCTGCGCCCCGAGGACGACACGCCCCGTGACCTGACCCGCGAGCCGCTGGAACTGCCCGCCGACCGGCCGTTGAGGCTGCAGGCGCTGACCCGGGGGGACGAGGGCTTTGTCCTTGGCATGGCTTATTCGACGCAGCGCGGCTACGGCCGCAACCACCCCTTCGTGGGCGAGTTGCGCGTGGGCACTGTGCCGGTGGAAATGGAGATCCCCGAGTTGGGATTTGCCATCGAGATTGGAGAGATGACCCTGACGGAATGCGAAACCGTGAACCAGTTCACCGGCTCCAAGTCCGAGCCGCCGCAGTTTACCCGGGGCTATGGCCTCGTCTTCGGGCATTCCGAGCGCAAGGCGATTTCCATGGCGCTGGTGGATCGCGCGCTCAGGTGGGAAGAGCTGGGAGAGGACAACGTGGGCGCCCCGGCGCAGGACACGGAATTCGTCCTGTATCACGCCGACAACATCCAGGCGTCGGGCTTTCTTGAGCACATAAAACTCCCGCATTACGTGGACTTCCAGTCCGAACTTGAACTGATACGAAAGCTGCGCCGCGAGGCGCAGGCGACCAGCCGGAAGGAGGCTGCGGAATGAGCGCTGGAGAGGTGAAAGCCGTCGTCTTTGACATCGGGGGTGTGCTGATCGAATGGGACCCGCATCTCGCCTGGCTCGACCAGATGGGCTCGCGCGAGGCGGTGGCGGCGTTCCTTGAGCGCGTCGATTTCCCCGCCCGCAACCTGCGTGGAGACGGGGGCGAGACCTTCGCCGACCTCGCCGCTGAAATCTCGGACCCGGAGGACAGCGCGCATCTCGCGGCCTACGTGGCCCATTACCACAAGGCCGTCCCCGCGAAGATCGAGGGCACATGGGCATTGCTCCACCGGCTGAAGGCCGCGGGTGTGCCGGTCCACGGGATCACCAACTGGTCCGCCGAGACATGGCCCGAGGGGCTGACGGTCCATCCGGAACTGGCGGAGATTTTCGAGGTCCTCGTCGTTTCGGGGCAGGAGAAGATGTTGAAACCCGAGGCCCGGATCTTCGACCTGCTCTGCTCCCGCGCAGGGCTGGAACCGGGGCAGTGCCTCTTCATCGACGATGCGCTGAAGAACGTGCAGGGGGCGCAGGCGGCGGGGATGGATGCCGTGCAGTTCACCGATCCCGCCACGCTGGAACGCGACCTGATGGAAAGGGGGCTGCTGTGACGACGCAGACCGCAGAGGCGGGCCAGAGCGCCTACAACTTCGCCTATCTCGACGAACAGACCAAGCGGATGATCCGCCGCGCGATCCTCAAGGGGCTGGCCGTGCCCGGCTACCAGGTGCCCTTCGCCAGCCGCGAGATGCCCATGCCCTATGGCTGGGGCACCGGCGGCGTGCAGGTCTCGGCCGCGACGCTGACCCCCGAGGATTGCTTCAAGGTCATCGACCAGGGTGCGGACGACACGACGAACGCGGTCTCGATCCGCAAATTCTTCGAGCGCACCGCGCAGGTGGAAACCACGACCCACACCGCCGAGGCCACGGTCATCCAGACCCGTCACCGCATCCCCGAAGAGCCGCTGCGCGAGGATCAGGTGCTGGTCTACCAGGTGCCGATCCCCGAGCCGCTGCGCTTCCTCGAACCCTCCGAGGTCGAGACCCGCAAGATGCACGCGCTGGAGGAATACGGCCTGATGCACGTGAAGCTCTACGAGGACATCGCCCGTCACGGCGCGATTTCCACCGCCTATGCCTATCCGGTGAAGGTGGAGGGGCGCTACGTGATGGACCCGAGCCCGATCCCCAAGTTCGACAACCCCAAGCTCGAGATGGCCGCGATCCAGCTCTTCGGCGCGGGCCGCGAACAGCGGATTTATGCGCTGCCGCCCTATACGCAGGTGGTCAGCCTCGACTTCGAGGATCACCCCTTCGATCCCTCCAAGGCCGATCGTCCCTGCGATCTCTGCGGGGCCGAGGACAGCTACCTCGACGAGGTGATCACCGATGACGCGGGCAGCCGGATGTTCGTCTGTTCCGATACCGATTACTGCCTGGCGCGGCGTGATGCCGGCCATGAAGGCGCACAGGGGGCACGGGCATGAGCGGAAAATTCTTCGAAGAATTTCCCCAAGATTCTTCGAAAAATCTTGGGGGCGCCCCGCAGCCGTTGTTGCAGGTCGAGGGGCTGTCGAAGTTCTACGGCGCGCGGCGGGGCTGTGCGGATGTGAGCTTCGATCTCTGGCCCGGTGAGGTGATGGGCATCGTGGGCGAGAGCGGCTCGGGCAAGACGACGTTGCTCAACTGCCTCGCCGGGCACCTCGCGCCGGATACGGGCCGGGTGATGTTCGATACGCGGGCGAATGGGATGCAGGACACGGTCACCATGTCCGAGCCCGAGCGCCGGATGCTGGGCCGCACCGACTGGGCCTTCGTCCATCAGCACGCCAGCGACGGGCTGCGCATGAACGTCTCCGCCGGGGGCAACGTGGGCGAAAGGCTGATGGCCGTGGGCGCGCGCAACTATGGCGATATCCGCGACAAGGCCACCGACTGGCTGGGCCGGGTGGAGATCTCGGGCGACCGGATCGACGACCGTCCGACCGCGTTTTCGGGGGGCATGCGCCAACGGCTCCAGATCGCGCGCAACCTCGTCACCGGGCCGCGGCTGGTCTTCATGGATGAACCCACCGGGGGCCTCGATGTCAGCGTGCAGGCGCGCCTGCTCGACCTGCTGCGCGGGCTCGTGCGCGAGATGGGGCTTTCCGCGATCATCGTCACCCATGACCTCGCCGTGGTGCGCCTGCTGGCGGACCGGCTGATGGTGATGAAGGACGGGCAGGTGGTCGAGACCGGGCTGACCGATCAGGTCCTCGACGATCCGCAGCACGGGTACACGCAGTTGCTTGTTTCCTCGGTGTTGCAGGTATGAGCCGTTTCCCGCAGACCACCGCACCACATCAGGGCCGGGCCCGACCGCGGGGGGGCGCAATCGCGCCCGCCCGGGGGGGCGGTCGGGCGCGGCCCGGGCCGTCGGCCCGGGCGTTCGGGAGCCACCAGCGTCGCTCCGCACATTCGAAGGCAATGCCATGATCCAGATCGAGAACCTCTCCAAGACCTTCACGCTGCATAACCAGGGTGGCGCCGAAATCCCCGTGCTTACCGGCGCCAGCTTCTCTGTCGCGCCCGGCGACTGCGTGGCGCTCACCGGCCCCTCGGGGGCTGGGAAATCCACGCTGATGCGGCTGATCTACGGCAACTACCGCGCCGCTTCGGGCCATATCCGCATTGGTGACCTCGACGTGGCACGGGCCGCGCCGCGCCAGATCATCGCCCTGCGCCGCGAAACGCTGGGCTATGTCAGCCAGTTCCTGCGCGTCGTGCCCCGGGTGCCCACCCGCGAGGTGGTGGCCGAACCGCTCCTCGCCCTCGGCACGCCCCGCGAGGAGGCCATCGCCCGGGCCGAGGCGCTGCTGGCCCGCCTCAACCTGCCCGAACGGCTCTGGTCGCTCAGCCCCACGACCTTCTCGGGCGGCGAACAGCAACGGGTGAACATCGCGCGCGGTTTCGTGCACCCGTACCCGGCGCTGCTGCTCGACGAACCCACGGCCTCGCTCGACGCGGGCAACCGCGAGGTCGTCCTCAGCCTCGTGGAGGAGGCCAAGGCCCGCGGCGCCGCGATCATCGGCATCTTCCACGACGAGGCCGCGCGGGATCGGCTCTGCGACCGGCAGGTGGACGTGGGCGTCTTCACGCCCGCGCGCGCCGCATGAGCCGCGCCACGCCCCAAGGCCGCCTGATCGCGGTCGTCGGCCCCTCCGGCGTCGGCAAGGACAGCGTCATGGAGGGCCTCGCCGCGACACCCGGTTTCGCCCTCGTGCGCCGGGTCATCACCCGGCCCTCTGAGGCCGGGGGCGAGGCCTTCGACGGGGTGACGCAGGAGGCCTTCGACCGGATGGCCGGGCAGGGTGCCTTCGCCCTCCATTGGCAGGCCCACGGCCTCAGATATGGCATCCCGGCGGCGGAAACGGCGCGGCTGGCGGAGGGCACCGACCTCCTCGTCAACCTCTCCCGTGCGGTGCTGGTCGAGGCCGCCCGCCGGTTTCCCGGCCTCATCGTCCTCAACCTCACCGCAGCGCCCGAGGTCCTTGCCGCGCGCCTCGCCGCCCGGGGCCGTGAAACGCCACAGGACATCGCCCGCCGCCTTGCGCGTGCCGATCTCGCCCTGCCGCAGGGCCTCGACATCCGCACCGTCGACAACGGCGGTGCGCTTCCCGATACGATCCGCGCCGCCCGCGCGGTGCTTGACCCCCAGCAGGAGTCCCTCGATGCCCCGCGATAACCAGCGCCCGGATCAAACCGGGACCACAGAGCAGATCCTCACCAACGCCCGCCTCGTGCTCCCCGACGAGGTGATCGACGGCCACCTCGTGATCCGCGACGGCCTGATTGCCGAGATCGGCACCGGCGGCAGCGACGCCCCCGGTGCCCTCGACCTCGAAGGCGATCTCCTGATCCCCGGGTTGATCGAACTGCACACCGACAACCTCGAACGCCACATGACCCCGCGCCCCGGCGTCCACTGGCCGCACGCCGCCGCCATCGCAGCCCACGACGCGGAACTGGCGGGCTGCGGCATCGCCACGGTCTTCGACGCGGTGCGCGTGGGCTCCATCGTGTCGGGCCAGTCCAAGGGCTATCGCAAATACGCCCGCGAGGTGACGGACGAGATCATCGCGCTCCGCGCGGCAGGCCTGCTGAAGATCTCGCACCGGCTCCACATCCGGGCCGAGACCTGCTCGGAAACCCTGCTGGAGGAGCTGGCGGAATTCGGCCCCGACGACCGGATCGGCATCGTCTCGCTGATGGATCACACCCCGGGCCAGCGGCAGTTCCGCGACGAGAGCAAGTTCAAGGCCTACCTGCAGGGCAAGCACGGCTACACCGATCAGGAATTCGCCGACTACTCCGCCTATCTCAAGGGGCTCTACGACCGGATCGGCGCGCAGCATGAGGCCGGGGCCGTGGCTGCCGCTGCCCGTTTCGGTGCACGTCTGGCCAGCCATGACGACACGACGACCGCGCAGGTCGAGACCTCCGCCGGCCACGGCATCACCATGGCGGAATTCCCCACCACGGTGGAGGCCGCGCGCGCCTGCCACGCCAACAACATCGCGGTGATCATGGGGGCGCCCAACATCGTGCGCGGCGGCTCGCATTCGGGCAATGTCTCGGCGGCGGAGCTGGCGCAGGCGGACCTGCTCGACATCCTGTCCTCGGACTACGTGCCCGCCTCGCTGCTGCTGGCGGCGACCCAGCTGGCCGATCTCTGGGGGGACCTGCCGCGCGCCATCGCCACGGTCACGGCCAACCCGGCCCGCGCCTCCGGCCTCACCGACCGGGGCCGCCTGCTGCCCGGCCTGCGCGCGGACCTGACCCGCTACCGCCCGCTGCAGGGCGTGCCCACCCACCGGGGCACATGGGTCGCCGGCGCCCTCGTGTCTTGAGCGAAAGGCGCGGCACCCACGGCCGCGCCCGTCGCTTCATCTTTCCGAAAATACTCCGGGGGGAATTGGCCGCAGGCCAAGGGGGGCAGCGCCCCCACCCCCCGGCGAGAGTCCGGAGGCCCTCGCAAAAAGATCGGCTCCCGTCCCTCAGCCCCCGTCCGACCGCCTCAGATCGCGCGCCACTCTCCGGGCTTCAGCCCGTCGAGGTGCCATTGCCCGATGCCCGCGCGGATCAGCCGCAGCGTGGGGTGGCCCACATGTGCCGTCATGCGCCGGACCTGACGGTTGCGGCCTTCGGAGATCACCAGCTCGATCCAGGTGTCGGGGATCGACTGGCGCACGCGGATCGGCGGCACCCGGGGCCAGAGGTTCGGCGGCTCCCCCAGCAGGCGCGCCTTGGCGGGCCGGGTCGGGCCGTCCTTCAGCGTCACGCCCCGGCGCAGCGCGTCGAGCGCGGCCTCGTCCGGCACGCCTTCGACCTGCGCCCAGTAGGTCTTGGGCTGCTTGTGTTTCGGGTTGGAAATCCGCGCCTGCAGCCGTCCGTCATCGGTCAGCACCATCAGCCCCTCGCTGTCGCGGTCAAGCCGCCCGGCCGGGTAGACCCCGGGCAGGTCGATGTAGTCGCTCAGCGTGGCGCGGGTGGTGCCCTCCGTGCCGCGATCGGTGAACTGCGACAGGACATCGAAGGGCTTGTTGAAGAGGATGGTGCGGGCCATGGCGCCCGGGGTACGCGGCCCCGGACGCCATGGCAAGAGTTCGTGAGTGGTGCGCTTTGCGTTTTCGGAAAGGCCTTCGAAAACAAGGCCTTCCAGGCGGAGGCGAATGTCGCGCCTCCGAGGTTAAAGCAGGATTAACGTTCTCTGCGCGACCTGAAATTGATGGCGCAAGTCACTGCTGCTCAACGGAAATTCACCCGATGTTGACCCCAGGGGAGAGAGAAGGTCTTGACGTTGGTAAAGCTCTTCATCGCTTCCATCACGCCCTCCTTCTCGCCGTTTCCGCTGTCCTTGATGCCGCCGAAGGGCGACATTTCGATACGGTACCCGGGAACCTCCCAAATGTTAACCGTGCCAACCTGCAAACCCGCAATATAGGCCTGCATCCGCCGAAAGTCGTTGGTGCAGACGCCAGAGGACAGGCCGAAGGCGGTGGAGTTGGAGATCTCCATGACCGCCGCGTCGTCGTCCGGCACCCGGATGATCGGCACCACGGGGCCAAAGGTTTCCTCCTGCACCAGCTCGCTGTCATGGCGCACGTGGTCGACCACGATGGGCGGCAGCAGCGCGCCGCTGCGGCCCGGGTGGTAGAGGATCTGCGCGCCCTCGGCCTCGGCGGTGATCACGCGGGCCTCGAAGGTCTCGGCCGCCTTGGCCGAGACGACGCAGCCAAGCTCGGTCGCGCTGTCCATCGGATCGCCGAAGCGCAGGGCGCGGGCGCGCTCCAGCACCAGCGGCACGAAGCGATCCGCGACGCTCTCCTGACAGAGGATGCGCTTGACGGCGGTGCACCGCTGGCCCGAATTCTTGGTGGCCCCGGCGACGGCAAGGTCGGCGGCCTTGGCGAGGTCCGCATCCGACAGGTCGTTGCAGATGATCAGCGGATCATTCCCGCCAAGCTCCAGCACCTGCCGCTTGTAGACCGCCTTGGCCGCGATCATCTTGCCCACGGGCACGCCGCCGGTGAAGGTGATCAGGTCGAAGTTCGGATCGGTGATCATCGCATCGCCGATATCCCCCGGCAGGCCGGTCACCACCGACAGCATCTGCGGCGGCAGCCCGGCCTCGTAGAGCGCATCGGCCAGCCAGAGCGCGGTCAAGGGCGTCACCTCGGTCGGCTTCACCACGATGCAGTTGTTGGTGGCGATGGCGGGGGCGATCTTGTGGCTGACCATGTTCAGCGGGTGGTTGAACGGCGTGATCGCCGATATCGCCCGCAGCGGCTCGCGCAGGGTGAAGATCTTGCGCGCCTTGCCATGGGGCGTCAGATCGCAGGAGAAGATCTGCCCGTCGTCCTGGATGCAAAGCTGACCCGCCAGCGTGTAGACGTCATAGGCCCGGCCACATTCATAGAGCGCATCGGCCAGCGAGATCCCCAGCTCGGCGGTGATGATCGGCGCCAGCTCCGCCTTGCGGTCTGCGATGATTTTCGCGGTGTTGAAGAGGATCTGCTGGCGCTCATATCGCGTCAGCGTCGGCGTGTAGCCCGCCGCGATCTCGAAGGCCTCCGCCGCGTGCTCGGCGCCGCCTGCGGGGACCGAGCCTATGGTCTCGCCCGTGTAGGGGTAGATCACCGGGATATGGTCGGCGCAGTCGACCTTGCGGCCCGCGATGCGCATCTGCTCCTTCCGGAAGGAGATCGGGGCGCTCATAGCGCCGCCGCCGTGGTGGCATAGAAGAAGGCGTCGAAGTTGCGCAGTTCGGGCGCGCCGGGCAGGTCGAGGATGCGGTTCGCGATGAAGGGCACCTCCTGCTCGGTCAGCCCGCCGTGGGAGCGCAGCGGCTCCTTCAGCGCGGCGAGGTCGTTGCGGTGGGCTGAGGTGCCGATGGTCATGTTCTCGCCCGAGATCATGACGATATCGCCGATCCGGTCGGCGGGCAGCTCGTAGCGTTTCACTGCCTCGGCCTTGTTCACCACTTCGATGATCCCGTCGGTGGCGGCCAGCTTGGCGATGATCCCGGCCTCGTCCGCGCCCTCGGGCAGATAGGCCGTGGCGAAGGAGCCGAGCGCGCCGTGGTGCACCACGTAAGGATCGGTGATCGGCAGGATGACACGGGCCGCAGCCTCGCCCAGCCAGTCGTCCAGCAGGTCCTGCACGTAGACCACCGCCGGCGAGCCATCGGCGAGGTGCTTGGGCTTCATGCCGTGATCCGCCGTCACCACGATGGCCGCGCCCATGGCGTCGAGCTGCGCGAGGTAGCGATCGAACATCTCGTAGAAGGCCTGTGCCTCGGGCTCATCGGGGGCGTATTTGTGCTGCACGTAGTCAGTGGTGGTCAGGTACATGACATCCGGTTTCCACTCCGCCAGCAGCTTGACGCCCGCGGCGAAGACGAACTCCGACAGCTCCGCCGAATAGACCTCGGGCACGGCGCGACCCAGCCAGTCGTTGGCCTTGTCGATGCCGTTCTCGGCCTTGGTGGCAGTGTCGGACTTCTCGGACGAGAAGCAGATCGCGCGGTCGTCGTCGAACTTCAGGCCCGAGCCGAGCAGGGCGCGCAGCTTGTCCTTGGCCGTCACCACCGCGACGCGCGCGCCGGCATCGTAGAAGGTGCCGAAGATCGTCGGCGCGCGCAGGAAGCGCACGTCGTTCATCATCACCTCCTCGCCGGTCTCCGGCTCGTAGAGGTAGTTACCGCAGATGCCATGCACCGCAGGCGGACGGCCAGTGGCGATGGAGAGGTTGTTGGGGTTGGTGAAGGAGGGGATCACCGAATGGGCCAGCCGCGAGGTGCCATCCTTGCGCATCCGCTCCAGCGTCGGCATCAGCCCCTTGGTGATCGCCACGTCGAGGTATTCCGGCTCGCAGCCGTCAAGACAGATGGCGATGGCGGGCACCTTGGGCCAGGGGTAACTGCGGTCGTTCACGGTGACGGCGGTGGGATGGGTCATCGGGGTCTCTTCCGTTCGGATATGTCGGTGGCCATGGGGCCGGATGTCAGCGGTGGCCGCAGGGGCCGGGTGTCAGGCGAAACGGGGCGCTGCGAGATGCGCGCGCCCCGCGATGTCTCTGGCGTGTCCCGCGCTCAGGCCGCGAGGCGGGCCCGTTCGGCAAGGGCCTCGGCCGGCGGGGCGGCGCTTTCGACGCCCATGTCCGCCAGCGTCTCCCTGGCGGCGGCAACCACGCGGCGCATGATCGCGGCGTCCATCTGCCCGATGCAACCGATGCGGAAGCTCTCCACCACGGTCAGCTTACCGGGATAGATGATGAAGCCGCGCGCCTTCATCCCCTCGTAGAAGGCGTTGAAGGCAAAGCGGGGATCGGCGGGGCAGAAGAAGGTGACGATGATCGGCGAAAGCCAACCGTCCTTCAGCAGCGTCTCGAAGCCGATGTCGCGCATCCCCTCGACCATGACGTCGCGGTTTTCCCTGTAGCGCATGCCCCGGGCCGCCACGCCGCCCTCCGCGGCATGGAGCGTCAGCGCCCTGTCGAAGGCCGCCATGACATGGGTCGGCGGCGTATAGCGCCACTGGCCGGTCTTTTCGAGGTAGGCCCATTGCGCATGGAGGTCGAGGGCGAGGGAATGGGCGTTGCCCTTGGCCTCTTCCAGCGTGCTGCGCCGGGCGATGACGAAGGAGAAGCCGGGCACGCCCTCGATGCACTTGTTGGCGGAGGAGACGACGGCCTCGGCCCGCAGCGCCTTCACGTCCACCGGCAGGGCGCCGAAGGCCGACATGCTGTCGATCAGCAGGCGGCAGTCCTCTTCGGCCACGACCTTGGCGATCTCTTCCAGCGGGTTCAGGATGCCCGATGAGGTCTCGCAGTGGATCGCGATCACATGGGTGATGGCGGGGTCGGCCTTCAGGGCGGCGCGCACCTCTTCGCCGCGCGGCGGCAGGTAATCGCCCTTGTCGATCACCTCGTGGTCACGGCCAAGGTAGGCCAGCGTCTCGGCCGCGCGCTTGCCATAGGCGCCGTTGGCCAGCACCAGCACCTTGCCGTGGCGCGGCACCAGCGTGCCCAGCATCGCCTCGACCCCGAAGGAGCCGGAGCCCTGCATCGGCACGCAGACGTATTCGTCGGCGCCGTTGGCCATGGTGACCAGTTCGGAGCAGACCCTTGCGGTCATGGCGCGGAAATCGCCGTCCCAGCTGCCCCAGTCGCGCAGCATCGCCTGCTTGACCTCGTAGGCCGTGGTCAGCGGGCCGGGGGTGAGGAGGAAGGGCTCTCCCTCGTGGGGATCGGGCAGGTTGGTCATGGCGCACCTCGTCGTGGGTTGTCCCCTTGTGGCACGGGGATTATCATATGAAAAATCGTTCCTTTGTATCTTTCCATAAGTCTGGCTGATGGGTAGAGAGGGCACATGCGCTATACCCAGCTTCGTGCCTTTCACCATGTGGCCCTGCACGGCGGATTTTCCCGTGCGGCGGAGGCGCTTTTCCTGACCCAGCCCGCGATTTCCGATCAGGTCCGCAAACTGGAGGAGGAATATGACATCCTGCTCTTCGACCGGCGCAAGAAGCAGGTCACCCTGACCGAGGAGGGCCGCCGCCTGCTGGAGATCACCCGGCGGCTGTTCGAGACCGAGCATCAGGCGCTGGAGCTTCTGTCGGAAAGCCGCGCGCTGCGGGCGGGGACGTTGCGGATCGTGGCGGACAGCGCGCATCATGTGACCGGCCTGCTGACCCGCTTTCGGACGCAGCATCCGGGGGTGAAGGTGTCGCTCCGCGTCGGCAATGCGACCGAGGTAGTGGAGCGGCTGCACCGCTACGAGGCCGACGTGGGCGTGCTGGGGGAATTCCCGCAGGTGCGCACGCTCGACTGGGTGCCGCTGGATTCCGCGCCGCTGGTGGCCTTCGTGTCCGCGGATCACCCGCTTGCCGTGGAAAAATCAATCCATATGAGTGCCTTGTCAGGGCAAGCTCTTGTGTTGCGCGAGCCCGGTTCGCGCACCCGCCGCAAGCTGGAGGAGGCCGCCGCGACGCTCGGCTTGACGCTCGATCCGGCCGTCGTGGCCGAGGGCCGCGAGGCCGTGCGCGAGATCGTGGCGGCAGGGCTTGGTGTGGGCGTGGTCTCGGCGGCGGAGTTCACGCCGGACGCGCGGTTGCACGCGCTGGAGATCACCGGCGCGGAGGGCCTTCAGATGGACGAGGCGCTGGTCTGCCTGCGCGAGCGGCGCGGCGGAAAGCTGGTGCGCGCGCTCTTCGGCCTCGCCGAGGCGCAGGTGGCGGAGGGTGCCCGGCCTGCCGGGAGCTAGGCGGAGGGGCCGCGCCGGACCATCGCCGCCGCCCGCTCGATCCGGCGTCGTATGGACTGGGTCAGCTGCGCGGCGCCGGGGCAGCCAGACGCGGGCGGCGGCGCAGGCTCAGGCGCGCGCCAGCAGGTCGCCGTAAAGGTCGAGCAGCGCCTGCGTCCAGGCCTCGGGCGTCATGGCGATGGCATTCTCGGGATCGGTGCAGCGCAGCGACATCTCGCGGATCTCTTCGGCGGGCATCGCCGAGAGTTTCTTCAGCGCCGCCGCCAGCATCGAGCCATCGGTGCGGTGATAGGTCAGCCCCAGCCCGCGCCGGTCGATCTCTCCGGCCAAGAGTGCGAGGTCGGGGATCACCACCGGCAGGCCGGAGGCCGAGGCCTCGGCCGCCACCAGCCCGAAGGGCTCGGGCGCGCGGGAGGGCATCACCAGCATCCGCGCCCGGGTCAGGTGCTGGCCAATCTGGTCGTGGGCCACCCAGCCGGGCATGGTGAACTGCGGATAGCGGGCGGCGATCTTTTCCCGCAGGGGGCCGTCGCCGATCAGGGTCAGCGGCAGGTCATGGGCGTCGCAGACCTGCGCCAGCTCCGGCACGCCCTTTTCCTCGGTCAGACGCCCGATGAAGACGATCTGGTCGTTCTCCTCCACCCGGATACGTTCGGGGGACAGGGGCGCTGCGGGGTTGCGCACCACGCGCAGCATCTCGGAGGGGTAGCCCGCCTGTTCCATGACCTCGCGCAGGCCGGGGTGGATCAGCGCGATCGCCCCCCAGGGTGCGGTCTTGTCCAGAAGGCGCATCAGGTTCACCTGCCGCAGCACGCGCCAGCCCTTCTGCACCGCGTTGCGCTTGTCGCAATTGGCCAGCAGGCAGCTGCCGCTCAGCTGGATGCGGTCGCAGTTGCGCATGTTGCGGTAGTCGTAATGCGCGCCGTTGGGACAGGCGAGGAAATAGTCATGGGCGTGGATCACCACGCGGGGGGCCACGGGACGCAGGGCGCCGAAGACGGCCGGGGAGAAGATCTGCGCCCAGCCATGCAGGTGATAGACCGTGTCGGGCGTGTCGGTCTTCGCGATGTAGTCGGCCAGTGCCCGCTGCGCCGGGGCGTTGTGCAGGCCCTTGGTCAGCGCCGTCAGCCGCCCGGCCTCCATCAGCCGCGCGCCGCCAAGCCCGATGCAGGTGACGCCGGTGCCCTCCAGCGAGGGCGCCTTGCCGTCATCGCCCGCGAGGTAGGTCACGTCGCAGCCCGCCGCGTCCAGCAGCTTGGCCGACCAGACGGCGAGACCGGTCGCGCCGCCCTTGGCCACGCTGGAATCGTTCAGGATGACGATACGAGGGCGGGCGCCGGGCGATCCCGTGGGCGGCGCGGCCTGGGGCGCGCGCTCGGCGTCGTCGGTCAGCGTGGTGTCGGGCATCGGGGATCCTTGGCGGCGGCGCGGGGGCCATGCGTGTCGATGTTGCAACCTTTCGCAAAAGAACCGCAAGGGGGGGACGCAAGACGGGGCAGCATCTGTGACCTTGCGGTAAGCCTGTGGCGGTCTTGTGTCGAGAGGGTGAGATGAAAGTCGTTCAGTTCGGTTTGCACTACAGCCCCAATCTCGGCGACGGGATCATCGCCGAATGCCTCGCCCATGGGATCGTCACCCGCGCGCCGGGGGCCGAGGTGGTGACGGTCGACATCTCGGGCCGGCAGGGCTTTGACGAGGTGGTGGTGAAGAACCGCCAGCTGGTGATGAAGCTGCTGGGGATGATGCCGCTGCCCCTGCGCCAGCGGGTCGTGCTGGCCAAGCTGGGTCCGATGGTCGCGCGGTTCGCGGAAGGCTGGCAGCAGGAGCTGGAGGGCGCGGACCTTGCCGTGGTGGGGGGCGGGCAGATCCTCTCGGACGCCGATCTGAATTTCTGCATCAAGCTCTCTGCCGTGGCCCGGGCGATCCACGCGGGGGACGTGCCGGCGGCGATCTTCGGGGCCGGCGTGTCGAAGAACTGGACGCCGAAGGGCCGGGCGCTGTTCCTCGACCTGCTGGCGACGGACCTGCGGATGGTGGGGCTGCGCGATGCGCCCTCCATCGAGGCCTGGCGCGCACAGACCGGCAATCCCGCGCCGCAGGCCGTGCTGACCCGCGATCCGGGGCTGCTGGCGGCGGCCTGCTACGGCGCGCCCGCGCGGCATCCCGGCGGCGTTGGCATCTGCTGCACCGATCCGGCGCTGCTGGCCTATCACGCCGATGCGGAGGTGGCCGGCGGCAGCACGCTGCACCGGGACCTTGTCACCGCGCTGATCTCGGCGGGCCACCGGGTCACGCTCTTCAGCAACGGGGCGGAGGAGGACGGCGCCTTCCAGCATCGCTTGGGGCAGGAGCTGGCCGAGTTCGTGTCCTCCGGCGCGCTGACCATGGCACCGGTGCCGACCCGTCCGGAAGAGCTGGCGCATCTGGTGGCGGGTTTCGACGCGGTGGTGGCGCACCGGTTGCACGCCTGCATCATCGCCCATTCCTACGGCCTGCCGGTGGTGGGCCTCGGCTGGGACCGCAAGGTGGAGAGCTTCTTTGCCTCCGTCGGACAGGAAGCGGCCTTCGTCGGCGCCGCGGAGGCCGGGGGGCAGGCGGTGGCTGAGGTGCTGGCGGCTGCCATGGCCCGGGGCATCGACGCCGACCGCCACGCCCGCGTGCTGGCCGAGGCCTGGGACGCGATCGACAGGCTGCTGGCCTGCGCCTGAGGGCGGTCGGGGCAGGGTGACGGCGTCAGCCTGCGGTCAGGGTGAAGCGATAGGCCGTCACGTCGCCGCGCACGGTGGCACCGGGGCCGATGTGCAGTTCCAGCACGTCGCCCGGGGCGAGGGTCACGGGCAGGTCACGCTCGAACGCCTCTTCCACCGTGGTCTCCAGCAGGGGGGCGCCGTTCAGGGTGACCGCCAGCGTCACGCCGTCGTCGCTGCGCTCGGCCGGGCGCAGGGCGATGTGCAGCGTGGCCGGACCCTCGGCCTGCGCGACATGACGGAAGATCAGCGCCTCCGAGCCGCCGGGATAGAGGCTTTCGGGCAGGACACGGACCTCGGCGTCACTCTCGAGCCCGAGGTAGGGCACCCAGGGCACGCCCTCGCGCCACTGGCCCTCACGGGCGGTGAGCGGCGCCGTGCCGGTCCAGTTCGTGGCCAGCACCTCGAACGCACCGGTATTGGCGAGGTCAAACTGGTCGAAGCTGTCGGCGAGGCAGGTCTGCGGGCGCAGGGTCACGGCATCGGCGAGGCTGCGCGGCGCGGGCGTATCGGGGCGCGGCACGAGGATCAGCGGCTCCGCTGCGTCCAGTTCCACGGGGCCCGTGGGCAGCGGATGGCCTTCGACGTCGAGCCGCTGCATCCCGGCGGCGGGGATCACCTCGCGGGGGGCGCCCCAGAGCAGCAGCGCACCGCCCTCGTAGAGACAGCCGTAGGTGAAGGGATCGGGCGCGACATCGGTGACCGCACGGCCGGACAGGCGGGCCTGCGCGAAGTGGAAGACGCGGCCCGTGTGGGTCGGCCGGGCGGCCTCGGTCAGCAGCGGCTCCAGCCCGTCGCCCCGGGGGTGCAGCGGATACCACGCCGCCCGTGTCACCCCCGCAAGCGCCATCTGGCAGTGCGAGCGCAGCAGCAGGCCGGGCGCCGCATCGGCGTCAGTGGTTCCGAATTCGGTGATCTGCAGCGGCATCGCCTCCAGCCCCGGGATGCGGCGCATCCAGTCGACCTGCCGCACCAGCTGCTCGGGCGCGGTGTCATAGGGGTGCAGCGCGAGCGCATCCATGTACTCCCCGGCGCCGAGGGCGAAGAGCCGCGAGAGCCAGGCCGTCGGGATCGAATGCAGCCCGCCGCCGAGGATCTGCACCTCGGGCCGTGCGGTCTTTACCGCGTCATGGGTCGCCTTGAGCAGCGCCAGCGAATAGGCGGGACGTTCTGCCAGCGGTGCCTCTGCCATGGGGCCCGCGACGAAATTGGCGGAGTTCACCTCGTTCCCGACCTCCACCGCGCGGATCGCAGGATAGCGGGTGACGGTGCGGGCAGCGAAGCGGGCAAAGGCGGCGATGGCCTCGGGGGTGCTGGGGGTCAGCCCCTCCTGGTGATCGGGGTGGCCGTTGTTCACGGTCAGGCTCATCCGCGCACCGGTATGGGGCAGAAGGCGGGGGTAGCTGTCGCGCTCGGCGGCATAGTTGTAGGCGCCCGCCGTCTCGACCCGGTCCCAGTAGACTGCGTCGCGGAAGTCCCTGACGCCAAGCGAGATCGCCGCGTCGTAGAGATCCGGGCGCCAGCCCTGGCCGAAGTTCGACGCCGCGGCGAGGTCGGGCCCGATGCGCGGCGGCCGTGCCGCGGCGGCCTGTTCGGGTTTCCCGGAGGCCTCCTGGGCCGAGGCAGTGGCCGGCAGGACGGTGGCAAGGGACAGGCAGATCAGGGCCGCAACCCGGGCGGAGGCGCAGCGCAGCGCCTGCACGCGGCGCAGCGCTTGCACGCGGCGCGGTGCCACGCGGGAGGTGAGGAAAACACGGTTTTGGCCGGTCGTCATGCGGCAAGGTCTCCCCGGGGGCGGATGGCCCGTTTCTGATCCGGCGCGCAGGGACCGCCTGCACCTGTGAGCGGGGCGCGGCGATTCTCCTGACGGACCGGCCTTGGAAGACTGCCGCGCAAATGGGGGTGCTGCAAGCATGGCACAGCCGCGGGCCCCGGACACACCCGGTGATGAGAAATTCGCTGCCCATCGGGGGGCATCGCCGCTATGGTCGCGCAAAGTCCGCCCGGAGGTTTGATTGCAGTTCGTCCCCAGCACCCTGATTGCCCTGATCGTCTGCGGGGTGCTGATCTGGCGCGGTCCCTACAAGGGGATGGCGCTGTTCTGGGCGATGACGCCCCTGGGGGCGGCGGCGGCCTTCAACCTGCCGGCGGCGGGCGGGGCCTCGATCCTGCTGCTCGACCTTGCCACGCTGACGCTTTTCGCGCTGCTCTGCCTGACGCCCTATGGCATGGCGCGGATCGCCGGGGCGATGCGGCCGTTCCAGCCCGGGTTCTGGCTGCTGCTGCTGCTGGTCTATTCCATCGTCGCCACGCTCTTCTTTCCGCGTCTTTTCGCGGGCCAGACCGAGGTCTTCTCGCTCTCGCGTTCGGCCAATGACGGGGGCATCATCTCGGTCCCGCTGCGGCCCACGAACGGCAACCTGACGCAGCTCTTCCGCATACTGCTGGGGGGCATGGCCTTCTACGCCATGGCGGTGCTGTTCAGGATGCGCCCCTCCGCCGACCTCGCGCTCAAGGCCGTGGGCACGGCGACGGTGGTGCATGTGGGCATGGGCTGGCTCGATCTGCTGACCGGGATGACCGGGACCACCTTCCTGCTGGAGCCTTTGAGATCCGCCAATTACGCCATGCTCTTCGAGCACCGGATGATGGGGATCAAGCGCATGGTGGGCGGCTTCCCGGAAGCCTCCTCCTTCGGCTATTTCTCGCTCGGGCTCTTCGGCTTCTGGCTGCTCTACTGGATCAACGGGACCCACTCCAAGCGGGCGGGCTTCGCGCTGATCATGACCGGCGTCGTTCTGCTGCGCTCGACCTCCTCCTCGGCCTACGTTGCGCTCGTGGTCTTCCTGATGACGCTGGCGCTGTGGCACATGGTGGCCGGGCTCAAGCCGAACGTGCCGCGCCGGGCGGCGACGGCGCTGATCTTCGGGATCATGGGGGCGTGGTTCGCCGCGATCGCGATCTTTGCCGCCTACCACATGGTCGAACCGGTGACCGCCTACCTCGACCGCACGCTCTTCGACAAGCTCGACAGCCAGTCCGGGGTGGAACGGATGAGCTGGAACACGCAGGCGTGGAAGAATTTCCTCGACACCGGGATGCTGGGGGCGGGGCTGGGATCGGTCCGGGCGTCGAACTGGCTGCTGGCGGTCATGGCCTCGCTGGGGGTGATCGGCACGGCGCTGTGGGCCTTCTTCCTCGGGGCCACGATGCGCCTGCCGCGCCGCACCGATGACCCGCGCCGCGATGCGGTGATCAAGGGGCTGAAGGCCGGGGGGCTGGCGATGCTGGTCTCGGGGATGCTGACACTGGCCACGCCGGACCTTGGAATCACCTTCTTCCTGATGGCCGGCATGGCGGCGGGCCTGTCGCGGGGCGGGGTGCTGGTGCGCTACGGGCACAGCGATCCGGTCGACTGAGGTCATTTCGTGGCGGATTGCACGCCTCTGTTAGCGCAATCCGACCGGTCGGGTGCGATTGTCACCGGAGCGTCACGAAACCGCGCGCCAGAGGGCGTTTTCTTTGACGACACGCCATTTTTCTGACAGAAACAGCTTTATAAGTGAAACTCTTCGCGGGGCTGTCCCGTAACTGGGTACAGCTCCTTCGCCTGAGGATCATCCGGTCCAGGGCCGAAGGCCGCCAAGATCACCGGGCCAAAGGCCCCACAGGTCCAGCCAATAGGACCGGAAACACAGTCGGGGGAGCCGCCGGTGCACACGCGCCGGCCGGGTCCGTTGTCGAGCAAGGAAGCCTACCGTGAGCCCCAGGGTCATGAACCTGAATGCCGATCCCGTCGTGTTCCGCTCTCCGAAATCGCCGGAGCAGGAACCGGATTACGTTGACCTGAAAGGTCTGATGCGCGCCGTCTGGCAGCGCAAGAAGATCATTATCGGCACAACGCTGGCCGGGATGGTCGTCGCCTTCCTGCTGACCTCGCAGATCACCCCGCAGTATACCGCGCTCTCCAAGGTCATGCTCGACCCGCGCAAGAGCCGCGTGGTGACGGATACCGAGGTGGTCTCGAACCTTGATCTCACCGATCAGGTGGTGAACTCCGAGGTCGCGGTGCTGCGCTCCAACCTGCTGATCGAGCGGGTGATCCGCGACGTTGGCCTCGAGAAACTCGCCCCGATCGACCCGGCGCTCGCCACGCCCTCGCTGATGAGCCGCGCCAAGTCGACCGTGAAGGGCCTGCTGGGGGCCGATGCCCCGCCGCCGCTCTCGCCCGAGGCGCAGGAGCAGGCGCGCATGGAATCGCTCGTCTGGGCGATCCGCCGCGCCACCTCCGTGGCCCGCGAGGGGGAAAGCTACGTCATCGACATCTGGGTCGAGACGGTGAACCCCGAACTCTCCATGCTGCTGGCGAATTCGCTGTCCAACCAGTACCTCGCGGACCAGCTGGAAAGCCGTCAGGGCAAGGCCGCCCGCGCCTCCGACTGGATCGGCGCCCGCGTCGACCAGCTGCGGCAGGACGTGGAACTGGCCGAGCAGAAGGTCGAGGAATACCGCACCCAGTCCCTGCAGGCGGAGGGCGGAAGCCTCGCCACCACGCAGGAGCAGGTGACGGAACTGAACAACCAGCTGGCCCTGGCCCGGACCGACCGTGTCGCGGCCGAGGCCAAGCTGAACCGCGTGACCCAGCTGATGGACACCGGCGGTGTGGACGCGGTGGCCGAGGTCGTGACCTCGCCGCTGATCGAACAGCTGATCGCCGAACGGGCACCGCTGATGCGCGACGATGCCGTCTGGGCCGAACGCTTCGGCCCCGAGCATCCCGAGCGCGTGCGCCTGAAGAACCAGATCGACCGGTTCAACGACCAGCTCGACAAGGAAGTGCTGCGGATCGTCGAGCAGATGCGCTCGGACGTGGAAGTGGCGCGCCTGCGCGAGCAGACCATGCGCGACCAGGTCTCCGAGACCGAGGCCAAGGCGGCCGAGATGTCCCAGACCACCATCGGCCTGCGCCAGCTGGAACGCGAGGCCTCTGCCGCGCGCACCGCCTACGAGACGCTGCTGTCGCGGCTGACCGTCACCCAGACGCAGGAACAGCTGCAGGAACCCGACGCCAAGCTGATCGAGCGCGCGACCATTCCCGGCGCGCCCTCCGCGCCGCGTCCCAAACTGATGACCGTCATGGGCGGCATGGTGGGGATGCTGGGCGGGCTGGCGGCCGTGCTCTACATGGCGCTGACCTCCAACGCCTTCCGCCGTCCCGACGAGCTGGAGCGCGAGACCGAGCTGCCGATCCTCGCCACGCTGCCCGCCGGGCCCTGGGTCTCTTCCGCCGCGGCGGTGAACGAGCTGCGCCAGAGCCCGAACGGCGCCTATGCCGAACGTATCCGCTACCTGCGCACGACGCTTCTCGGCTCCTCCAAGCGGGCGCAGGCGATCCTCGTGATGTCCTCGCTGCCCGGCGAGGGCAAGACCACCACGGTCATGGCGCTTGCCGAGATGGCCGCGCGGGCCGGGCGCAAGGTGCTCGTCCTCGACGGTGACCTGCGCCATGCCTCGGTGCAGCGCAGCTTCGGCCTGCGGATGGAGCATGACTTCGGCGATTTCATCCACGACCGCTGCACGCTGGATCAGGCGGTGCACTCCGACCCGCGGCTCAGCTTCGACGTGATCTCGATGAAGAAGCCGACGCCCGCGGATGCGGACGAGCTTCAGGTGAGCTGGATGAAACCGGTGATCGAGGGGCTCAAGGAGGTCTATGACCTGATCCTCATCGACAGCCCGGCGCTGCTTTCGGTGCCCGATGCGCTCGTGCTCGGCAAGGTGGCGGACAGCGCGATCTACCTCGTGAAGTGGAACGACACGCCGAAGCCCGCCGTGCGGCAGGGGCTGGGCGTGCTGGCCGATCAGGGCATCGCCGTGACCGGCACCGTGATGACGCTGGTGGACGTGAACAACAGCCCCGAAAGCTACAGCTGGGAATACGCCGAATATGCCTGACACCCGCCGTGTGGCGCTGATCCACTACTGGCTGGTGGGGATGCGCGGCGGCGAACGGGTGCTGGAATCCCTTTGCCGCATGTTCCCCGAGGCCGACATCTTCACCCATGTCCATGTGCCCGGCCAGACCAGTGACCTGCTGAACGCGCATCGCATCACCCAGACCCGGGTGGGGCGGTTGCCGATGGCGCCGAAGCTCTACCAGAAGTACCTGACGCTGATGCCGCGGGCGCTGGAGGAGATCGACCTCACGGGCTACGACCTGGTGATTTCCTCGGAGAGCGGCCCCGCCAAGGGTGTCATCGCGCCGCCCGATGCGCCGCACCTGTGCTACGTGCATTCGCCGATGCGCTATCTCTGGGACCAGTACCACGCCTACCGGAACAGCTCGGGCCTGCTGACGCGCACGCTGATGCCGCCGCTGATCCACGGGCTGCGCGGCTGGGACGTGACCTCGGCCGCGCGGGTCGATGGCTTCGCCTCGAACTCGACCCATGTGGCGAACCGGGTGAAGAAATACTGGCGCCGGGAGTCGGATATCGTGCATCCGCCCGTGGCGGTGCAGGATTTCGCGTCCGTGCCGAAGGACGAGCTGGGGGATTTCTACCTCTGGGCCGGCGAGTTGGCACCCTACAAGCGGCCCGATCAGGCGGTGGAGGCCTTCACCCGCATGGGTCGCAAGCTGGTGGTCATCGGCGGCCCGGACAAGACCCGCGACGCGCTGAAGGCCAAGGCGGGGGACAATGTCACTTTCCTCGGCAAGGCGCCGTTCTCGGTGCTGAAGGAGCATATGGCGCGCTGCCGTGCGCTGATCTTCCCGGGCGAAGAGGATTTCGGCATCGTCCCGGTCGAGGTCATGGCCTCGGGCCGCCCGGTGATCGCCTATGGGCGCGGCGGCATTCTCGACACGGTGGTCGAGGGGCAGACGGGCGTCTTCTACCGCGAGCAGAACGTCGAGGGGCTGATCGACGCGGTCGAGCGGTTCGAGCGCGAGCTTGAGGCCGATCTGGACCCGGCAGCCCTGGTCGCCCATGCGGCGAAGTTCGACGAGGCGACGTTCCAGGCGGGGATCCGGGCGAGCCTGGCGAAGATCGGGGCGTGAGCGGGCTGTCGTCTGCTTTCCGCTGAACGGTGGGCGAGACGGGATCACCGTCCCGTATGGTGCGTGTCCACGTGGCCGCTTCATGGATCGTGGCCGCTGCTAGAAGTGCCCCGCCCGCAAAGTGCCGATCCAAAATGCCCCGTATAGTGTCGGCCCAAAGCGCACCGCTTTGCACCAGCCAATTCCAGCTCTGCACACTCCATCCACCACCCGCCCGGCCGATAGGCCGGGCAGCGCCGACCCGCCGCCATTGGGGCTCGGACCAATGGCGCCCCAGTAGCGACCGGCGCTTATGCGCCACCCCGCGGGACGGCGCTGCCCTGCGTGGTAGATCGGGAGGGAAGACCGTGTCAGGGCCACGGGTTTTGCCTAGTCTCCCGGCGGACGCCCAAAAAGCGACCGACAGGATCGCGCTGCCCTGACCAGCCGCCCGCAACGCCGTCCTCACCACTCCCGCAAGATCACCCGTCCGCCGAGCACCGTGATCTCGGCCTTGCGCAATTCCGTCTCCCGATAGGGATCGCCGCCGGTCTGCGGGTTCCGCGCCAGCCGCGGGAAGGACGATCCCGCCACGTGCAGCCGCAGCCGGTGCCCGGCCTCCAGCCGGTAGGCGATGTCCCGCAGGTCCACCGAAACGGTCACCGGCACGCCCGGCTCCAGCAGGTCCGGCGCATCGAAGCCCTTGCGATAGCGCAGCCGCAGTGCGCCCTCCTGGATCGTCCGCGACATCCCGTCCGGTGCCACATCCGTCAGCCGCAGCACGAGGTCCGCGTCGGGCGCATCCACCGCCACCGTCACCTCGGCCCGCATCGGACCGGCCAGCACCAGCGGCGCCTCCATCGGATCGGAGGTGAAGAGCAGCAGGTCCGCGCGCCCCTCGATGGGCCGCTGGTCGATGGGCCCGGTCTTCAGGTCCGGATCGCCGGTGCAGCAGATCGCGCCCCCCAGCGTCGGCACCGGATCGGCGGGATCGGAGACGAAAGACCGCGGCGCCATCGGCGCGCCATCCGCCGCCAGCCGGTCGCCTGCGAGGTGGAACACCCGCGCGGTCGTGTCCTGCGGCGGCCAGTTCTCGGCCCCGCGCCATGTGTCGGCGCCAAGCACGTAGACGAGGTAGGGCGGCAGGTCGGGCCCCGGGCCGCGCCCGGTCTGTGCGTCGATGAACCGGGCAAAGATCTCGTCGAAATCCAGCGCCGCGCCGGTCACCGGCAGGTCGCCCACGCGGCCCCGGTCAAAGGGGGCCTCGGCCTCGCAATGGGTGCCGGGCCCGATGATCACGTGCTGATCGGGGGCGGTGCGGCGCATCTGGCGGCTCATCAGCAGGGTCTCGCGCGCGCCGTCATACCAGTTGTCCACCATGAGCGCGGGGGTCTCGAACCGGTCCTGATCCGAGATGAAGCCCTCGAGGTTCCAGAATTCCGGCTCCTCGAAGTGGTCGAGGAAGGCCTCGAAATCCGTCGGATCGGGCCGGGCGGCGGCCACGGCATCGCGCAGCGGCAAGGTCCGCAGGGCGGTGGCATAGTCGATCCGGGGGCTGCCCATATGGGCGCTGCTCTTGCCGCCCTCGGTGGCGAACCAGCCGAACCCGGAGGCGAGCGCGAAGATCCCGCCCTCGAAGAAGCCGAAGGCGCCGTAGGTGCCGAAGGCGGTGCCGATCGCGCCGCCCGCGCCCATGGGGACGATCGCCTTCAGCGCGGGGGGACGGTGCGCGGCCAGCACGATCTGGCTCTCACCCAGGGCGGAACAGCCAATGGTGGCGACCTGACCGTCGGACCAGTCCTGCCGGGTGATCCAGTCCAGCGTATCCGCCCCATCGGTGGCGGCATTGGGATAGGGGGCAAAGATTCCCTCGGAACCGTAGCGCCCGCGCATGTCCTGCACCACCACGGCATAGCCGCGTGCAAGGTAGATCGGGACGTAGTGCCGGACCGAGCCGAAGGCGTTCTTGTTGTAGGGCAGGCGCAGCAGCACGGCGGCGCGGGTCTCGGCCCCGTCCGCGGGCAGGTAGAGGTCCGTGGCCAGCCGCATCCCGTCGCGCATCGGGATCATGAGGTCGCTCTGCCGGGTGGCGGGGCTCAGCTCCTTCAGGAAGGCGCGTTGCTTCTGGTGTTGGCGCAGGCGCCAGAGATCACCGCGCGGATCGCCGAGCATCGCATAGGCGATGGCGCCGGCGGCAAGGGCCCCGAGGCCCAGCAAGGCTATGGATATCATGCGCTTCTTCATCTAGCTCTCGACCGGCCTCTGCGGGGCAGTCTATCCTGCGGGCCGGGCCGAGGGGAATGGCGGACGTGATCGATATCGACTTGTATTTCTGGCCGCTGACCGGGGACGACTGTGGCTACCGTGCCTGCCTTTCGCCCGACGAGGTGGCGCGGGCCGACCGCTTCGTACGGCCCGGACACGGGGCCTCCTTCACCATCGGGCGTGGGCGCCTGCGCGAGATCCTTGGCCAGTACACGGGTCAGCCTGCCGATGCGCTGCGCTTCGATTACAACGCCGAGGGCAAGCCCTCGCTGGCGGGCGGGCCGCTCTTCAACCTCAGCCATGCGGGCGGATGGGCCGCGCTTGCCGTCTGTGCCGCGCCGCCCGAGGGGCTTTTGCTGGGCCTCGACATCGAGGCGCACCGCGAGGTCGAACCCATGGTCGCCGCGCGCTTCTTCTCGCCCAACGAGGTGGCGGCCATGCCCGAGGTGGGCAGCGCCGCATGGCAGGGCGCCTTCTTCCGGATCTGGACCCGCAAGGAAGCGGTGGTGAAGGCCGTGGGGCCCGGTCTCTCGATGCCGCTCAGCGATTTCGACGTGACGCAGGCGCCGGGCGCAGGGGCGGCGATCACCCGGATCGAGACGCCGCTGGCCCCGGGTGGGCCCGCCGACTGGTCGCTGACCGACCTCGACACCGGAAAAGGGATGGCGGGCGCACTGGCCCTCTGCGCCGGGCGCGGACGGGGATGTCCCGTTCCGCGCCTGACGATCCGCGAGGGACAGCTGCCGCTGCCCCGGTGAGAGCTCAAGTGAGCGCCCCAACGCGGGCCTCAGCGCGCCGCGCCCCGCTCCGCGAGGAAGGTCTCGATCTCCCGCGCGAAGGCCTCGGTCCCCGACCGTTTGTTGCCCACGACGCTGACCTTGGGGATATGCACCGTCTTCAGCTGGCCCTCCGCCACGACCTTCTCCCAGCCGATGGAGGGAGAGAAGCCGCTGCCCTGCGGGGTGATCTCGGTCACCACGTGGAGCACGGGGAAATCCACCGGGGCAGGCCGGTAGGCATCGCGCGCCTTGGACAGATAGCTGATCGCGCGCTGCTGCTCCTCCTCGAGGTCGGAGGCATGGGCGCGATTGTAGAGGCCGAGCGCCTCGGCCGCATGGACGATCCCGGTCTTGCGGGCGACACGGTACATGTCGAGCATGGCCCAGAAGGACATCTCGCCCTCGCGCACCATGCGGATGCGGTTGCGCAGCGCCTGCCACTTCTCGGCCTTGCGCATCTTGGGGTCCTTCAGGAGCGCCTCGGCATAGCCCGGCTCCCAGACGTCCTTCATGGTCACGCCCGCGATCTCCGCGCCCTCGGCATGGAGGATGCGCGCGGTCTCCAGCGCGAGGTTGCCGTGCACGCAGTTGCCGTAGAAGAGATAGGGCCCCTCGGGCTGCGCCTCGCGGACGAGGTCGGCATAGGCGCGGGCCACCTCCTCGAAGCTGCGGTCGGTCTGGTCGAGACCGTGATCGCCCTCGAAGAGCCGGACGCAGGTGGCCTTGCGCGGTGTGGTGCCGTCCTGCGCAAGCGCCATAGGCGTGGCCGCGTTGTTGACCGAGATCAGCGGCACGCCCGCACCATCCTTGCGCAGCGGCAGGATGCGCCAGTCGGGTTCGGCCGGGGTGGCCTCTGCCTTGGCGCTCAGCCGCTCCCAGACCGCGCCGGTCAGTGTGGTCAGCGTGGGATATTCATAGGCCGTGGCGATCCCCAGTTCGAGGCCATAGGCCTCGCGGATGCGGGTCAGCATCCGCACCGTCAGCAGGCTGTCGCCGCCGAGGTCGAAGAAACTGGCCGTGTCGGGCACCGCCTCCAGCCCCAGAAGCTCCTGCCAGATGCCGCGAATACGGGCCGCGACCTCGGGATCGACGGCACGCCGTGAGGCACGGGCGGCGTCACGGCGCTGCGCGGGCGGACGCAGCAGGGCGCGGTTCAACGCGCCGTTCTGCTTGCGCGGCAGCAGGGCGAGGACCGAGACACCGCGCGGCATGTCGGCTTCGGCCAGTTTCTGGGCGAGGTGATCCATGAGCACGTCGGGCAGGGTTTCCAGCGCCACGGTCGTGCCGGGCGCGGGGGTGACGAAGCCATAGGTCTCGGTCCCGTCCGAGATCGCGGCGGCCTCGGCCACGTAGGCATGGGCGGCAAGCGCCTCCTCGACCCGCGAGAGCGCCCGCGAGGACCGGTCGCGCCGGTTGGCAAGCCGTTCGGGCAGGGGCAGCGTGGCAATCGGCGCCTCCGCCTCGGCGAAGGCCTGTTCGAAGGCCTGCGCCAGCAGGTCGAGGAAGGCGGCGATCGTCTCGGCCTCGAAGAGCTGCGACTGGAATTCCGCGTTCATCTGCCAGCCGGTCGGACGGCCGATGACGGCCACGTCCATGTCATAGACCGCGCCCGGCGCATGGCTGGGCGAGGAGCGCAGCGAGAAACCCTCGTACTCCTGCGTCTTCATGAACACGGTCTGGAGGTTGAAGTTGATCGAAATCAGCGGGTTCCGGCCTGCATCGCGGACCGGGTTCAGCACCTGCACCAGCTGGTTGAAGGGCATCGTCTGGTGGCTGAGCGCCCCGGTGACGACCTCCCTTGCCTGATCGAGATGGGCGGCGAAGGGTTTCGCCGGGTCCACGTCGAAGCGCAGCACGAGGTTGTTGATGAAGACGCCGATCAGCGGCTCGAGGTCGACATCGTTGCGGCCCGCGATCTGGCTGCCGAAGCTGACGTCGCTTTCGCCGGTCATCCGTTGCAGCGCGGCCGAGAAGACCGCGCAGCCGAAGGCAAAGGTGGACATGCCGCGCGCCTGCGCGGCCTTGGCCAGCCGGTCACCGAAGTCGGGCGGCAGGTCCATGTCGACCTGCGCGCCCTCGACCGAGCGCACGGCGGGGCGGGCCCGGTCGGGCTCGATCTCGAAATAGCGCATGTCATGGAGCGCGGCGGTCCAGTATTCCGTCTCCTCGTCCAGCACGCCGGAGGCGAGGTATTCCTGCTGCCAGAGCGCATAGTCGCCGTATTGCAGCGGCAGCTCGGGCAGGTCGGGCTCCACCCCGCGGTTGATCGCATCGGCGGCGATGCCGATCTCGCGGCCAAGCACGCCGATGGAATAGCCGTCGAAGCAGCTCTGGTGCGCCACGATCAGCAGCATGGCGCGGTCGGCCTCGAAGCGCACCAGCGTGGCGCGCAGCAGGCCGGCCTTGGAGAGGTCGAAGGGCCGCTCGGCGTTCTCGCGGGCGATGGCGTCGACCCGCAGCAGCGGATCGCCCTGCACGGCGGCGCGGATGTCGACCTGGTCGAGCTTGAACTCGACCGCGGCTGCGACCTGCTGCACCGGGCCGTCCTCGCCCTCGACCAGCCGGGTGCGCAGCACCTCGTGGCGGGCGATGACGTATTGGAACGCCTCCTCCAGCACCTTGGCCGAGACATTGCCGCGCAGCTCCCAGCGGACGGCGACGTTCAGCGCCGGGTTGCCGGGGCGCATCTGGTCGAGAAACCAGCAGCGCTTCTGCGTGGCCGAGGCCGGGAATTCGGCCACGATCCCCTGCGGGGTCTTTGCGGTGGGCGTGCTCATGATGCTTTCACCTCGTTCCGGCGGGCGCCCTTGCGGAAGTCGCGCAGGGAGGGCCGCTTGGGGGCTTCCGCGTCGCCGCGGCTGTCGGCAAAGGCCGCCAGCTCACGGATCGTCGGATGGGCCAGCATGTCCTTGGCCTCAAGGTTCAGCCCCTCGTCCAGCATGCGCGCGGCGATGCGGAAGACCATCAGGCTGTCGGCCCCCATGGCATAGAGCGTATCGGTGACGCCGACGCTCTTCAGTCCCAGCACCTCGGCCCAGATCTTGGCCAGCCGGGTTTCTGTCTCGGTGGCCGGGGCCTGGGCAGCGGCGGGCGCGGCCTGCACCGCCTCGACCGGCTCGGGCAGGGCCTTGCGGTCAAGCTTGCCGTTGGCGGTCTGGGGCAGGGCGTCGAGCGTCACGTAGGCGCGCGGTACCATGTAGTCGGGCAGTGTCTCGGCCAGCGTGGCCGACAGCGCGGCGGCCTCCGGCGCGGCACCTGACGGCACGATATAGGCCACCAGCTGCTTGTCGCCGTTGGGCCGGGCCTTCAGCGCGACGGCGGCCTTGTCGACGCCTTCGCAGGCGCGCAGCCGGGTCTCGATCTCTCCCAGTTCGATGCGGAAGCCGCGCAGTTTCACCTGCGTGTCGATCCGGCCGAGGATCTCGACCTCACCGGCGGCGGTGATCTTCGCCAGGTCCCCGGTGCGGTAGAGCCGCTGTGCCGTGCCGTTGATCGTGACAGGGCGGAAGGCGGCCTCGGTCAGGTCGGGGCGGTTGTAGTAGCCAAGCGCCAGACCGTCGCCGCCGATGTTCAGCTCGCCCACGGTGCCCACGGGCAGCGGGCGGTCCTGCTCATCGAGGATGTGCAGCGTGGTGTTGGCGATCGGATGGCCCGCGCTGACCACGCCGTCGATCTGCTTGACGGTCGACCAGATCGTCGTCTCGGTGGGCCCGTACATATTCCACAATTCGGCCCCCCCGGCACGCAGCTTGTCGGCGAGGTCCTGCGGCAGGGGTTCGCCACCGGCGAGGATCTTGAGCCCGGCGGCGGGTTTCAGCCCGGCATCCAGCAGCATGTCCCAAAGCGTCGGCGTGGCCTGCATGACGGTGATGTCACCCTGCGCCATGCGCTTGACCAGCGGGAAGCCCTCGATCACCTCCTCTGTGGTGGCGATGACGGTTTTGCCCCCGGTGATCAGCGGCAGGTAAAGCTCCAGCACCGCGATGTCGAACATGACGGTGGTGACCGAGAGGATCGTGTCTTCGGCGGTGAAGCCCGGTGCCTCGGCCATGGAATGCAGGAAGTTCACCACCGCGCGGTGCGGGATCGCCACGCCCTTGGGCGTGCCGGTCGAGCCGGAGGTAAAGATGACGTAGGCCGGGTCCTCGGCCTCGAGCGCGACCGGTGTAGGCGTCGCCCCGGCGGTTGCCTCGGCGGGCGAGATCAGCGGCAGGCCAAGGCCCTCGGCATACTCGGGCGCGGCGTCCAGCGTGACCACGGCTGCGGCCTGTGCCGTTTCGAGGATCGAGCGCAGGCGCGCTGCGGGCTGGCGCGGGTCGAGGGGCACATAGGCATGGCCCGCTTTCTGCACCGCCAGCAGCGCCACCAGCATGTCGGTGGAACGCGGCAGGGCCACGCCCACGCGGGTCTTGGTCGCGCCCAGCTTGGACTGGATCAGCGCGGCAAGCGCGTCGGATTTCGCGTCCAGTTCGGCATGGGTCAGCCGGCTGTCACCGCATTCCACGGCCACATTGCCCGCGTGGGTCGCCGCGGTCGCCCGGGTCAGCGCGGGCAGGGTCTGCGTCAGGTCATAGGCGCGGGCGGTGGCATTCAGCGTGTCGCTGATCGCCGCGGCCTTGGCGGCTTCCTCGGCGTCCTGCACCGGCAGGGCGGCCACGGGCTGCGCGGTGTCGGCGGCAATCGCCTCCATCACGCCCCGGAAGCGGGCCAGCAGCCGGTCGGCGGTTTCGGCGTCGAAGAGGTGGCTGTTGTAGTGCAGGTCGAGGCGCAGCCCCTCCGACACTTCGCAGACGTTGAAGAAGAGGTCGAAGTTCACCGCCGCCTTGGGGTTCGGCTCCACATGGGTCGTCAGCCCCGCCATGCCGCCCTCGTCGGAGTAGCGTTCGACGTTGAACTCGATCTCGGTCAGGGGCAGCCGGTTGAGGGTGCGGGGCACCTCCAGCGCACGCACCAGCGTGCCATAGGTGATCTCCTGATGATCAAAGGCCTCCAGCAATTTGCCGGACAGCGCCTTCAGGTGATCAGCCACGGGGGCCTGCATGTCGAAGGCGGCGCGCACCGGCAGGAAGTTCACGCAGTGACCCACCAGTGACTGGTTCGCCAGCAGCGCCTGACCGCCCGTGGGCACGCCCAGCACCACGTCCGAGGTCCCGGCCATCCGGCCCACCATCATCTGCAACGCACCGAAGAGCGTGGCGAAGAGGGTGCAGCCCTGTTTCGCGCCGGCTTTGCGGACGGATTTGGCCACGTCCAGCGGCACGAAGGCCGTGGCGGTGGCCCCGTCATGGACGCGCCGTTCGCCGCGCGGGCGGTCGGTGGGCAGGTCGGGCAGGGCGGGCACATCGGCAAAGGTCTCGCGCCAGTAGGCCAGCGTCTCACCCGCCGGTTGCTTGCCGGCTTCCTTGCGCGCATGGGCGGCGAAGGAGGGCGCGGTGGGCAGGTTGGCAGACGTGCCCTCGGCATGGGCCGTGTAGAGCGCGTTCAGATCGTCGAAGAGCACCCCGAAGGACCAGCCATCGGCAATGATGTGGTGCGCGGTGAAGATCAGGACGTGCTTGTCCTCGGCCAGCTTGAAGAGCGACAGCCGCAGCGGGTCCGCATCGGTGAGCGTGAAGGGTTCGGCCACGTCGGCCGCGAGCGCCTCGCGGTAGGCGGCCTCGGGCTCGGCCTCGCCGCTCAGGTCAATCAGGTCGAGGGTGACAGGCGCCGCATCGAGGATGTCGAAGGACATGCCAGAGCGGGCAAAGCGCGCGCGGAGGGCATCATGCCGGGCGACGAGATCGCTCAGCGCCGCTTCCAGCGCGGTCTGGTTCAGCGGGCCCTCCATGAAAAGCGAGGCACTCTCGTTGAAGCTGGCAGCGGCCTTGCCGCCCATCTGGTGGGTCATCCAGATTTCGGACTGGCCCTCGGTCAGCGGGATGCCTTTCAGCTGGTCGCCGGTCAGTTTCGGTTGCCAGTCGGGAGCGCGCAGGTGCACGAGGATGCCGTTCTCCAGCAGCGTATCCAGCGCCGAGCAGAAAGCGGTGTAGATCCGTTCGATATCCGCCGCCGAATGGGTCGTGGTCAGGAAGCCGCAGAAGCCGTCCATGATGTGCACGCCCTCCATCCGCATCAGCGGGTAGAGCAGCGAGGCACGCGGGTCTTCCTCGGTCACCTTGATGACGAACCAGCTGGAATATTGCTCGACCAGCACCGGCAGGCCGCGATCCGTCATGGCCTGTTTCATGCGGTCGCCAAGGTCACGGCAGCGGTCGGCCACATCGGTCCAGAGCGCCGCGCCCTCGGGCGTTTCCATGTGGTCGAGCGTGGCGGTCAGCGCCGCCAGGATCAGCGGGTGACGCACGAAGGTGCCGGCAAAGAAGGTCGGGATCGCCTCGGGCTGGCTGTCATCGCCGAACTGCCAGTCACCCCCGTCGAGCGCATCCATGAACTTCGACGACCCTGCCAGCAGGCCGATGGGCATGCCGCCGCCCAGCACCTTGCCGTAGGTCGCCATGTCGGGCTTGATGCCCCAGACGCCCTGCTGCCCGGTCTTGGAGGTGCGGAAGCCGGTCACGACCTCGTCGATCACCAGCGCCGCGCCGCCGTCAGCGGTGATGCGGCGCAACTCGCGCACGAAGTCCTCGGGCCGGTGTTCGGGATGGCGCGACTGCACCGGCTCCACGATCACGGCGGCGATGTCCTTGATGTTGTTGGTGATCCAGTCGAGGCTGTCCTGCCCGCCATAATTCACGACGACCATGTTGGCGAGGCCCGAGCGCGGAATGCCCGGCGCGATCGGCAGCGCGGTGGGCTCCCCGCCCGAGCGCGCCTTGCCCTTGATCAGCACCTCGTCGAACTGGCCGTGGTAATCGTTGCCGAAGACCACGATCTTCTCGCGCCCCGTGACGGTGCGGGCGACGCGCATGGCGGCCATCACCGCCTCGGAGCCGGTGTTGCAGAAGGTGATCCGGTCATGGCCCAGCCATTGCGACAGGCGCGCGGCCAGCGGCCCGGCCTCGTCGGCCTGCGGGCCGATGGGGAAGCCGCGCTCCATCTGGCGGTTCACCGCGTCCACCACGAAATCGGGCGAATGGCCAAAGGCGGTCTGGCCGAAGCCGTTCACCACGTCGACGTAGTCGTTGCCGTCGATGTCGGTGATATGCGCGCCCTTCGAGATCTCGGCCACGATGGGGAAGGTCAGCTCCTTCCATTCGGGGCGGAAGGCGGCCGCGGTGCGCGGGTCGGCCAGCGGCTTGCGGTACTGCTGGGTGTAGGCCTTGGATTTCGGATGCTTGTCCGTGTAGCGGGCGCAGAGGTCCTTCACGAAGGCCAGCTGGCTTTCGTCGAACTCACCGCCAGTGACAGAGGCGCCGCGGCCGGTCTTGAACTCTTTCTTGGCCGGTTTCTCGGCTGGCGTTGCCGCCGGTGCAGCGGCGGCAGGTGCCGGTGCCGCGACAGGTGCCGGGGCCGGGGCCGCCACGGGCGCGGGGATCGCGGCCTGCGGAGCGGCAGCCGGGGCCCCGCCGAGGGCGCGCATCTGTTCGGCAAAGATCGCCTGCATCGTCGCCATCTGGCTTTGCATCAGCGCGGCCATGTCACCGGCGGCGGCGGGCATCGCGGGGGCTGTGACAGGGGCTGCAGCCGGGGCAGCGGCGACGGGGGCCGGGGCAGCCACGGGGGCAGCAGGCGCGGCAGCCGGTGCGGCCTCGGGCGGCAGCATCTCGTCGAGATGGGCCGCCAGCGCCTCCATCGTGGGCCAGTTCGCCATCAGCTCGCGGAAGCCGATCTCGACGCCGTATTCCTTGGCGAGCCCCTGGCTCAGCTGCCCCATGAAGAGGCTGTCGAGCCCCAGTTCGAGGAAGGGCACCCCCGCATCCTCGGGCGTGTAATCCTCGCCGGAGAGGGTGGAGAAGAGGGCGATCAGTTCAGTGGTCAGTCGGTCGGTACGAGGTGCGGACATCTGGGGCTCACTGGCAACGGTTGTTTCTATGGACTGCTCTTGGAATTGCGGGGCGGCCACCGGGGGCGGCGCGGTCAATGTCGGGTCGGGCGGCGCGGCGGCGGCCTGCACCGGCGCGGCGTCTTGGGCCTTCCGCTCGATCCAGTAGGATTTGCGCTGGAAGGCATAGGTCGGCAGCGGCACCCGGCGGGCATCGCGGGGGCCGAGTTTCGCCCAGTCGAGGGGCAGGCCCAGCGACCAGAGCTGGCCGGCGGTCTGCGCCGAGACGAGGGCATCCTCACCGGCGCGGGAATGATCGGGCAGGGTCTGCACCGGCGTTGCACCATGGTCGCGGCCCAGCGTCTGGCGGGCAAAGGCACAGAGCGTGGTGCCCGCGCCCATCTCCATCAGCACCGCCCCTTCGGCGGCGGTAGTGAGGGCGGCCCGGAAGTCGACACAGGCGCGGGCCTGCGCGGCCCAGTAGCCGGGATCGGTGGCCTGCGCCCCGAGCTCCTCGCCGGTCACGGAGGAGGTGACGGGGATCTGCGGCGCGGCGAGCGTCATCTTCGCCACGGTCTCGTGCAGCGGCGCGACCACCGGGTCCATCATGGCCGAGTGGAAGGCGTGCGAAGTATGCAGCCGCGAGTAGGCGAGACCGGCCTGCGTCAGCTGCGCCTCGACGGCTTCGATGGCATCGAAGGGCCCGGCCAGTACTTGCAGACCGGGCGCATTGCGCGCGGCGTGCTGGACACTGTCGGACAGGAAGGGCGCGATGTCTTCGGCCTTGGCCTTCACGCCCAGCATGGCCCCGCCGGGCAGGTCCTGCATCAGGCGGCCACGCTCGGCGATGATCCGCAGCCCGTCGGCGAAGGACATGACGCCGGCCACGGTGGCGGCGGCGAATTCCCCGACCGAGTGGCCGATCATCCGGTCCGGGGTCATCCCGCGCGACAGCCACAGGCGGGCATTGGCCACCTGCGTCAGGTAGAGCGCAGGCTGCGTCAGGCTGGTGTCGCGCAGGGCACGCGCGGCCTCGGCATCCGAGACCTCGCCGAAGCAGAGCAGCTGGTTGATGTCGAGGCCCAGCAGGGGCTCCAGCAGGGCGGCGCCCTCGTCGATCGTGTCGCGGAAGACCGGCTCGCTCTCGTAAAGGCCACGGCCCATGCCGGGGAACTGCGAGCCCTGCCCGGGGAACATCCAGACCAGCTGCGGTGCCTGTTGTGGCGCGGGCTTGCGGGGGCTGGGCGCGGCGCGCAGGGCGGCCGCGGCCTCAGCATTGGTCGTCGCCGCGACGGTCAGGCGCAGCGGATGGGCGCGGCGGCCCTCCTGCAGCGTGAAGGCGGCGGCGGAAAGCGCGGGCGCATCCCCGGCCTCCAGCGCAGTGGCCAGTTCGGCGGCCATCTGGGACAGCGCCTCGGGCGATTTCGCGGAGAGCGGCAGCACCTGCGGACGGTCCATCGCGGGCGTCTGAACGGCAGGGGCCGGGGCCTCCTCCATCAGGATATGCGCGTTCGTGCCGCCAACCCCGAAGGACGAGACACCGGCGCGGCGCGGCCCGTCGCTCTCCCACTCGATCAGGTGATCGGCCACGAAGAACGGCCCCTGCGAGAAGTCGATGCGCGGGTTCGGCGCGCGATAGTTGGCCACCGGCGGGATCTGCGTGTGCTGCAGCGCCAGCACCGTCTTGATCACGCCCATGATGCCGGCGGCGGCATCCATGTGGCCGATATTGCCCTTCACCGCGCCAAGGGCGCACGGGGTGGAGGAGCCGGCAAAGGCCTGCGTCAGCCCCTCGATCTCGATCGGATCGCCAAGCGGCGTGGCCGTCCCGTGGCATTCCACGAAGGAGACCGAGCCCGGTTCGACCTCGGCATCCTGATGCGCCATGCGGATCGCCATGGCCTGCCCGGTGACAGAGGGCGCGGTGTAGGAGATCTTGTCCGCGCCGTCGTTGTTCAGCCCCACGCCCTTGATCAGCGCGAGGATATTGTCGCCATCGGCCTCTGCATCGGAGAGCCGTTTCAGCACGATCACCCCGGCGCCATGGCCAAAGACCGTGCCCGCGCCCTCGGCATCGAAGGGACGGCAGACGCCATCGGGCGCGGCCATGCCGCCCTCGATCGCCATGTAGCCGCGCTTTTGCGGGAAGGTGATGGAGACCCCGCCGGCAAGCGCCACGTCGGTCTGACCGCCGCGCAGGGCCGCCACGGCCTGACCGATGGCCACCAGCGAGGTCGAGCAGGCGGTGTTCACGGAGAGCGCAGGCCCGGTGAGGCCGAGGCGGTAGGAAATCCGCGTTGCCATGCTGTCGGTGTCGTTGCCGGTCAGCTGGGTGTAATCATCGACCTGGAACCCGGTGAGGAAACGATCCAGCTCGGCCCGGCTTTGCAGCACGTTGTTGAGCAGGTAGGTCGACTGGGTCGACCCGGCATAGACCCCCACGGCGCCGCGATAGCGGGCGGGGTCGAGCGCGGCCTGTTCCAGCGCCTCGTGGCAGACCTCGAGGAAGATGCGCCCCTGCGGGTCCGTCACCGTGGCCTCGCGCGGGAGCATGTTGAAATACTTAGCGTCGAAGAGGTCCACATCCGGCAGCCACGGGCGGGCGGCGACATAGGCGGCCATGGCGCGTTCGGCCGGGGAATAATCGTCCTCGATCTCCTCGGGCGAGAACTGCGGGATCAGGTTGTCGCCCGCCTTCAGGTGCTCCCAGAATGCGGCGAGGTCCTTGGATCCGGGAAAGCGGCCCGCCATGCCGATGATGGCGATGGGCTCGTTGGCCTTCACCCGGGCGCGCAGCGGCCCCGAGACCTCGGGCGCGGCCTTGGCCAGCCGCTCGCAAAGCGCGCCGAAGCGGGGCACCTCGAAGAGCAGGGTAATGGAGAATTTCGTATCCAGCCGCTTCTCCAGCGCCGCATGGGCGCGGATCAGGTCCATGGAGGTGCCACCGGCCTCGAAGAAGGTGACATCGTCCGCGACCGGGCCGCAGTGCAGGATCTCGTCCCAGACCGCGCCCACGATGGCGCGGATGCCCTGCGCCTTGGCGTGGGGCGCCGGGGCGGCGGCCTTGGGCAGGCTCTCGCGCAGGGCGCGGCGGTCGACCTTGCCCGCGGGCGTCAGGGGGAAGCTGTCGCGCAGGTGCAGCGTGCGGGGCAGCGTGGTTTCCGGCAGGCTCTGCGCGGCATGGGCCAGCACGGCGCGGGTAAAGGCGGCCGCGTCGGTGACCGGGGCCTCAGGGCGCAGGAAGGCGACCATCTGCTTGGCCTCGCCGCTGCCCGTCACGTCGACGATGGCATCGGCCACGCCGGGGGCGCTGCGGATCTCATGCTCGACCCCGTCGAGCTCGATCCGGCGACCGGCGAGCTTGACCTGACGGTCGGCGCGGCCGTGGAATTCAAAGACACCGTCGGCGCGTTCCAGGGCCAGGTCACCGGTGCGATAGACGGTGCCGTCCTGACCGGGACGCGGGTCCTTGATGAAGACCTCCCCCGTCTTGTCGGGCCGCCCGTGGTAGCCGAGCGCCACGCCGGGGCCGCCGATGACCAGCTCGCCCACTTCGCCCGCGGGCAGGGGCGCGCCCTCGGGATCGACCACGAAGGCCGAGGTCTGCGCCAGCGGCGTGCCGATGGGCAGGGGCCCCGCAGCGGCCAGCTCGGGCGTGACCTTCAGCCCGAGACTGTCGGTGGTGCATTCCGTGGGCCCGAAGACATTGCAGAGCGTGATCTGCGGCCAGGCCTTCACCAGCTTGGCGGCATGGGGCGGCGACATCACGTCGCCCCCGGCAATGGACAGCCGCATGGTGGCAAAGGCGTCCACGTGATGTTCGATCATTAGGTGGTGCACACCCGCGTACCAGCCCGCCACGGTCACGTGGTCACGCTTCATCACGGCGGCGACGTCGTCGAGCGAGGGGAAGGCCGCCTCGACCACGGCGACCTGCGCCCCGGTCAGAAGCCCGCCCCAGATGTCGTAGATCGCGCCGTCGCAGGCGATGGTGGAGGCATGCAGGATCACGTCGTCCGCGCGCACCTGCGTCAGCGTCTGGTCGAGGACGAGCGCCGTTACCGCGCGCTGGGGCGTCAGCACCCCCTTGGGCGTGCCGGTGGTGCCGGAGGTATAGAGAAGATAGGCCACGTCATCGCCATGCCCTTCGGGCCAGTCGCGGGGCACATGCGGCAAGGCCGCGGCCTCGCTCAGGGCGATGCGGGGCGTGTCGGCCGCAAGGGTCTCACCCGCCAGATCGGCATGGGCGGTGGAGAGGAAACAGGCCGCCAGCCCACAGTCGCCCGCGATGAAGGAGAGCTGTTCCGGCGCATGGGTCGGGTCCAGCGGCACGCAGGCGGCACCGGCGCGGAAACAGGCCAGCATGGCGACGATCGCCTCGACCGAACGGCCGCCGAGGAACCCCACGAAGGCCCCCCGGGTGACGCCCTGATCCAGAAGCCAGCCCGCAGCAGCCTCGGCTCGGGCGGCGAGATCGGCGTAGGAGACCGGGCCGCCAGCGGTCAGCAGGGCCGGCGCATCGGCCCGCGCGGCGGCGATGCGGGCAAAGACGGGATAGAGTGGGGCAGCGGCATCGAAGCGCTGCAGCAGGTCAGCCTCGGTCATCAGCGCCCCCTCAGGGGCCGGCGGACCGGCATGGCGGCGGGTTTGAATGCGAAGGAGAGGTTATAGGCGGTCGCACACGCAGAGGTTGCTTTCAGTTGGGCAGCAATCTTTCTTGCCGTGTCCGGCTTGCGGTCAGTCTTCACGGTCATGGAGGACCTCGTAGCGGGTTGAAGACCCGTCGCAGGACCGAAATGGCCCCGGTGCGGCGCGATCTGGGAAACAATAGAGAAGTGCGGTTTAATCAATTCGTCACCTTATACCCGAAACCGGGGCAAACAGATAGTTACAGGTGCTGATCATTCCTTGGGATCACGGCATAAGTATGTGGAATCGGGGGAATTTCGCGACAATCAACAAATTGTTTGCGCCAATTGCGGCACGCCGGCGCGAAAACGCCACATTCTCGCCTCAGTTGCACCCGTGGTGCACAATTCGGCCCCGGTCGTGGGAGTGTTGATTTCCGCCGTGACAATCGGCGGCGTTTCGCCGGGAAAACGGCCTCAGCGTGTCAGAACGAAGCCGGTACTGCGGCTGGCGCCGAGTCGCGGATGGGTGGGGATGCGGTGCGCGAGGGGTTCGATCTCCCACCGGTCGGCAATGCGGTAGCCCAGCGTTTCGATCTCGGCAACGAAGGCCGCCTCGGAGCGGATCTGGTAGGGCACCCGGGACGCGCCGATCTTCTCCAGCGTGACCACCTGCGGCCCGTCGCGCAGGGCGACCTTGTTCAGGATCACCCGGTCCGGCGGCGCAGCCAGCGGCGCCAGAACGGCGCCGAGCCCGCCGGGGAAATATTGCATCACGCCGGAGGCAAGGAAGAGATCGGGCGCGGGGCAGGCGGCGAGGTCCTCCTCGAAGCGGATCGGCCCCGGCAGCCGCCCCGCGGTCTGCGCCGCGCGGGCGGCCCGGATGATCGCGGGCAGGTCGCAGACCGTCCAGTCATAGCGGGCCATGTCGAGATAGGGCCCGAAGGCGATGTGCTTGGTCCCCATGTGGCCGCCGAAATCCACCACCGCGCCGCCCTCGGGCAGCAGCTTCCCGATCCAGTGGAACACGGGGTAATCCCAGAGCTCCGCCCTGGTCATCGCCTCGAAGGAGACCTCGGCCACCTCGTCATGATCGTATCCGGCCAGCGAGGCCTTCGGCAGCGAGGCAAGTGCCGCCTCGATACTGGGGAAGGCGCCGGCAAAGCGCGGCGGGCGCGGCCCGTGGACAGAGGCCCGCGCAAGGGCGGCGGTCATCGGCTCGGTGGCGCGCGCAGCCCCGCGCTTCATCTTTCCCAAAATACTCATGCCGCGCCTTTCCTGCGGCGCAGACGTGCCAGGATCGGGGCACGCAGCGCGGGTTCCACCAACAAGGTCAGGGCAACGTAGACCACGAGCGAGGGCAGGGCCATGACGAAGGCATGGAGCAGCGGATTGATCTGCGGCAGAAGGTCGGCCTCGCGCTCCCAGATCAGGATCGCGGCGGCGGCGGCCAGCGGCAACAGCAGGCGCTTGCAGTTGGCCGCCACCTCCAGCCCGTCGATCCCGGCATATCGGCGCAGCATCGGCAGGGTGATGGCGAGGGTGATCACGGCGATCGCCACCTGCATCCAGGCCACCGCGAGCAACCCGCCGGTCATGGCGGCGCCGAGCGTCAGCACGACGGTGACGATCATCAGCCGCGCGGTGAGCCAGGGCAGGCGGCCCACTTCGCCCGCGATGGTCAGCACCGGCTCGGTCACCACGCCGACGAGCGCGATGGCCCGCGCGGCGGCAAGGATCGCGACCACATGCAGCGCGGGCAGCCATTCCTCGCCCAGAAGGCCATGGACGATGTCCCCGGACATGACCGCGACCCACATGAAGATCGGCAGGGCGATGGCAGAGAGGATCTTGAAGAAGCCATTGGCGGCGGACTGGAAGCCGGCGGTGGAGCCGTCGTGTTCATCCCGCGCGTGCCGGAACAGGTTCCACGCCAGCACCTGCGTCGGGACCGAGACGATCTCTCCGACCGATCCGACGAGGCGTTCCGCCGCGCGGTAGTAGCCCACGGCCGCCGGGCCGAGGAAACCGCCGATGATGAAGGTTGCCACGTAGAGGCGGACGTTGATGATCAGCCGACTGGTGAACATCCGCGCCGAGAAGGCCCAGAGATCGCGCCGCTCCGCCTTCGGCATCCCGAGGGCCGGGGCCATGCGCGTGAAGACGAAGCTGAGCCCGAGGTGGGTGGTCTGGTAGGCGAGCCGCCCGTAGGCCAGCGAGAAGAGGCCGGCACCGTTCAGCAGCGCCGTGACCGCGACCGCCAGGCCGGCCAGTTCTCCGGTGATCTCGCAGATGGCGGAGGCCTTGAGCCGGTTGCCCCAGATCATCACGCCCTTCTGGGCGGAGGAGATCGTGGCGAGGAAGACCCAGACCGAGAACAGCGAGAAGAGATGGCCGGTGTCGGCCCCCAGACCGAAGACGGGCAGGGCATATCCGGTCGCCACGCCGACGGCGCCGACGGCGAGGCCCGCGATCATCGCAAGCGCCAGCACCTGCCGCGGGACCCGGGAATCACCGGACCACGACATGATGTAAGGCGCCCATCCGACCTCCGCCACGCGGAGCAGAATTATGGCAACCGCGGACACGAGGGCGAAGGCGCCGAACTCGGCCGGGGACAGGATCCGGGCGGCAATGATGAAGATCGCCAGTTGGCAACCCTGCGAGATGACGCGCTCCAGCGCTGTCATCGCCCCGGACCCGATGAGGCCCTTCCGTTGGCCCGAGGTCGTTTTTTCGGCGCGTGTCACGTTGCGTTTCTCACCCGGGCGTGAACGCCGGAGTCCTTGTTTTGTAAGGGAAAGGCCTGTAGGTGCACCCGGAGTAGCGCCCGAACGCGCGAGGTGTCAACGCCTTCGCCCGGATAGGAGCGCTATCCGAAAGAGTTGTTGCGGGTCGCATCTTGTTTTCTTTATGTATTGGTTTCTGGATCGTGGCGAGAATGTGTTCTCGGAGTGACTGAAACCGATTGTTTTTGTGACGGGAACAGATTGTCCATCTCGAAACAGTCGCGCAAATCCTCCCAACAGGTTAACCCGTCGTTATCCAGTTCGGTGTGTGGGGGCACATTTGAGAGGAAGGGGTCGCCCCGGCGGCCAGCTGCTATGTCTGTTGATGATTTTCACCTCAACTCGTTCAAGCAGGAGCGCGCCATCGGCCGTCTCCGTCTTGCAACGCAGAACGGACTGGCGCGGGCGAGGAAACTCGACCCTAAGCGCCTGACCGATATTGTTCTTTCCGCAGCGGCCTTGCTGTTTTTTGCACCGTTTCTCTTGGGCACGGCTCTCGTGATCTGGATTGCGGATGGCCGCCCGATCCTGTTTGCCCATGAACGCGTGGGGCTGAACGGCACGCCGTTCAAATGCCTCAAGTTCCGCACCATGGTGCGGGATGCGGACGCCCGGCTTGCCAAGCTTCTGGAAGAAGACGAAGTGATCCGGAACGAGTGGCTCACGCAGCGCAAGCTGACGAAAGACCCGCGCCTGCATGTCCTCGGCAACTTCCTGCGGAAAAGCTCTCTCGATGAACTTCCCCAGCTTATCAACGTGTTGCGTGGCGACATGTCGATTGTCGGCCCGCGGCCGGTGGTGGCGGAAGAGGCGCGCTTCTACGGCGATGACTTCGAGGCCTACAAGTCCGTGCGTCCCGGTCTGACCGGCGCCTGGCAGGTGTCCGGCCGGTCGAACACGACCTACGCCGAGCGGGTTGCCCTGGATGTCGACTATGTCGAGACCCACAGCTTCTTCGGGGACCTGCGGATCATGGCGAAGACGGTCAAGATCGTCCTCTTCATGGTCGGCGCGCGCTGATCCCGCATAGCGACAGGCTCTCACCCGGGTCCTCCGGATGCGATGTAACTCACTGAACTGACTGAGGGATCTTCAGGATCCAGCCGGGGCAGGGACGCACCATCCCATCGGCCTCGGCACGCCTTTTGGCCGGTCCTGCTGTCATGTGGGGAAGGTCTGGCGCTCTCGCCACTGTCGGGACAACCGCAACGGTCCCTATCCTGTCACGCGGCGCCTTGCGCCTTGGGCCATTCGCCCGCGGACAGATCGACATAACGCCCCTCGGGGCGCTGTCAGTCTCTTGCCCCGGACTTGCGGGGCCTGCCGGTGGATGTCCCCGCGGGGACCCCGGCCTGCTGTCTCAGCCGAAGACGGCCATTGCGATGCCGCCCCAGAAGACCGCGCAGCCTGCGACAACGCCAAGGCGCATCATGCGGCCAGCAAAGGCGTCAGCGCTTTCCTTGGAGGAGGCTTTGTAGGGGAGATCAGCAATATAAGCCATCGTGGTCTGTCCTTCGGTCTCTGTGTTCCGGTGCTGGGGGCAACTGAGGAACGCGGGGGCGGAAGCAGGGGTGCTTCGCTGCTAGCCTCCTTAGAACAGACGAATCGGAGCGTAACGTTGACCGGAATGTGTTCAAAATGAGATTGCTTGTCGGAATTGCCACAACGGGCCGGGCCCCCATCCTGACCGAGACGGTCCGGGCCCTGATCCAGCAGGATCGGCAGCCCGATGGCCTGCTGTTGAGCGTCGGCGGCCCTGGCGACCTTGAGCCCGGGGCACTCGAGGACCTGCCGTTCCCGGTGGACGTGCTCGAGGGGCCCAAGGGGCTGACCAAGCAGCGCAATCGCATGATCGAGGCCTGCGGCCCCGAGGACGTGGTCATGATGATCGACGACGATTTCCTGATGGCGCCCGATTACCTGACGCGCTGCGAGGAGGTCTTTGCCGCTTATCCGGACGTGGTCATGCTGACCGGCACCGTTCTGGCCGATGGCATCGGCGGGGCCGGTTTCGATCACGCCATGGGCCGGACGCGGCTGGAGGAGGGGCTCAGGACCCCAGCCACCGGCGACCTGGCCGAGGTCTACAACGGCTATGGCTGCAACATGGCCTTCCGGGTCGGTCCGGCGCTTGCCTCGGGGCTGCGCTTCGACGAGGACCTGCCGCTCTATGGCTGGCTGGAGGACGTGGACTTCTCGCGCCGGTTGGCGGCGCACGGGCGGATCGTCAAGGCGGGGGCCACGCGGGGCGTGCACCTCGGCACGAAGACGGGGCGGACGCCGGGGGTCAAGCTCGGCTACTCCCAGATCGTCAACCCGGTCTACATGATCCGCAAGGGCACGCTGGCCCCGCGCCGCGCCTATCGCCTGATGCTGGGCAATATCGGCAAGAACATTCTGCGCACCCCCTGTCCCGAACCCTGGATCGATCGCTGGGGGCGGCTGAAGGGCAACCTGCTGGCCCTCGCCGATGTTGCCCGCGGTCGGGTTGATCCAATGCGCGTGATGGAGATGTGACCATGACCCTGCACCGAGATATCCCGACGCTTCCGGCCGCGCCCGCCCTCGGGGCCAAGGCCCGTCCGCCCGCCGAGGCGGCCGCAGGCGGGGACGTGTCGGGACAGCCGTCGGAGAGCAGGGTGCAGGGGCATATCTACGGCATGGACCTGATGCGCTTCGCCGCGGCGATGATGGTCGTGCTCTACCATCTGGGCACCTACGGCGCGGCGACCCCGATCTTCGACCCGCCGGTGAGCGAACGCGCCTTTCCCGCGCTGTCGCAGATCACATGGGCCGGATGGGTCGGGGTGCAGGTCTTCTTCGTCATCTCGGGCTTCGTCATTTCCGCCAGCCTGCGGCAGGGCAGCGTCTCGCGCTTTGCCGGCAAGCGGGCGGTGCGCATCCTGCCGACGCTCTGGGTCTGCACCACGCTGGCGCTGCTGATCCGGCTGGCCTGGGGCGAGCCGGTGGGCGACCGGGTGGCGGACTGGATGCGGGCGTTTTTCCTTTCCCCGAAAGGGCCTTACATCGACGGCGTGGTCTGGACCCTCGTGGTCGAGGCGGTCTTCTACGTGGTGATCGGCACCGGGGTCTGGCTGGCCGGGCGCCTGCGGATCCCACGCCCCGTGCTGCTGGACTGGGGCGCCTTTGTGCTCGCAGTGGCGAGTGCCGGTTTCCTCACGCTCTATGTCCTCAGCGCGATCGAGGCGCCGGCGCTGCACGCGCGGCTCAGCTGGTTCGGCTTCAAGGTCGTGCTGCTGCATCACGGGGTCTTCTTCGCCGCCGGCATGGCGCTCTCGGCGATCCACCGGATGGGGCCGACGCCGCTAAGGAACACGACCTTCCGCATCGCGATGATCTTTGGCATCGGCGAGATCTATTCCAAGGCCGACATGGGGGCGGCCTCTCTCTACCCGCTGGCGATCTTCCTTCTGATGATGGTGGCGCTGCATGTCTCGCTCACCGCGAACCAGAAGATCGGCGCGCTGCCGCTTGCCAGCCATTCGCCGACGCTGGGTCTGATGTCCTACCCGATCTACCTGTGCCACTTCACGCTTGGCATGTATCTCGTGCCGTTCCTGGAGCCCTACGTGGGCAACGCGGCGCTGCTGATGACGGTGACGCTGCTGGCGACGCTGACGCTGGCCTACGTGATCACCCGGGGGCCGGAACCCTGGCTGCAGGCGCGCCTGCGGGCGGTGCTTCTGCCCCGGCGCTGAGGCCGGGCAGACCGGCACCAAGGCACTGACCAAGGCAACGACCAACGCCCGGGGCAGACAGGGCGTGCTGCCCCTCCGGGCCTGCCGCAGGGTCAACTGGCCTGCTGCCCAAATCGTTCGCGTACCAACTTCATTCCACCGCTCTCGTTCGCGTGATGCTTGACGCATGGGCGCGGGCCCTCGCAACATCCTCGCGAGGTGTACACAGATCACCCTGTGTCACGAAAGTGACAACAAGGACCGGGGCAAACCCGGCCATGATCCCACGGAATGGAGGAATGACCCCAATGAAGACGCGCATGAGGGCTTTGCTGCTGACGGCAGCGGCCGGTTCGCTGATGGCGGGCACGGCAGTCGCCGAATGTCCCGCGGTCACCCAGGCTGACATGATGGGCGTGACGCCCGGCGATTTCAGCCAGCAGATGGAACTGGCGGATTTCACCGCCGCTGCCAGCTGCGAGATGTCCTACTCGGAAAACCCCGAGATGGCAGAGCTGAACGCCGCGATCCGCGGCAACCCCGAGCTGCCCCCGCTGGCCGAGCGCCTGCCGGAAGAGCCGCTGGTCGTGATCCCCTATGCCTCCGTCGGCAGCTACGGCGGGACGCTGCGTGCGCTCTCCAACGCGACCGAGGCGGGCACCTCCGACTTCCTGTCGGTGCGTCACGTGAACCTCGTGCGCTATGCGGACGACCTGCAGACCATCGTGCCGAGCGTGGCCAAGTCCTGGGAATGGAACGAGGATTTCACCCAGCTGACCTTCCACCTGCGCAAGGGCCACAAGTGGTCGGACGGCGCGCCCTTCACCTCGGCCGACGTGAAGTTCTGGTATGACAACATCTCGCTCGATCCGAAGGTGATCGAGAAGCCCAAGGACTACGTCCTCGTGGCCGGCGAGCCGATGACCGTCGACACGCCCGACGATGAAACCGTCATCTTCAACCTGCCGTCGCCCAAGCCGGGCCTGCTGGCACACTTCGCCACCACCTTCGCGCAGGCCTTCCTGCCCAAGCATTTCCTTGGCCAGTACCACCCCGATATCAACCCCGATGCGGATGCCCTGGCGCAGGAAGCGGGCTACGAGACCGGGCTGGCAGTGATCTCGGCCTATTTCGGCAACTCGGACTGGACCGACACGCCGACGCCGATGCTGAACAGCCCTGACAAGGTGGGCAAACTGGCCAAGGACACCTATCCGACGCTGGAGAGCCACATCTACGTCTCCGAGACCACCGAGGGCCGCAAGCTGGTGGCCAACCCCTACTTCTTCATGGTCGACACCACCGGCCAGCAGCTGCCCTACATCTCGCGTCAGGATGAGCTTTACGCCAACGACAACGAGGTGCGGATCCTGAAGCTGGTCAACGGCGAAGTGGATTACAAATCTCAATCACTTACGCTAGCTGCGGCGCCTATCCTTCTGGAAAGCCAGGAGAAAGGCGATTACGCGATCCAGCTGAAGCCGACCATCGCGATGCCGACCTTCTCGTTCAACGTGACCTCGGCCGACGAGGGCAAGCGCGAGGTCTTCGGCAATCTCGAGTTCCGCAAGGCGATGTCGATCGCCATCAACCGCGACGAGCTGAACGAGACCTCCTTCTTCGGTCAGGGCGAACCCAAGCAGTTCATCGGCTTCTCGCCCACGCCCAGCTTCGTCGATCCCGAGCTGACCTCGATGTATGCCGAATATGACCCCGAGAGCGCCAAGACGATGCTGGACGGCATCGGAATGGTCGACACCGACGGCGACGGCTACCGCGAGCTGCCCAACGGCGAGAAGATCGTGCTGAACATGCAGTTTGCCACCCAGGGCATCGGCGGCGAGGTTGTCGAACTGGTCGCCCAGTACTGGGCCGATGTGGGCGTGCAGACCGCGGTCAAGGAAGTCACCCCGGACGAATACCGCTCGGCGCAATCCTCCAACCAGCTCGACGTGGGCATGTGGGAGAAGGGCCAGCCGGTCGCGATCGTTCTGGGCAACAACGAGCTCTGGGTGCCGCCCTTCGAAAACTACTTCGCGCACCGCACGGGCATGCTGTGGGCCGAATGGGTCGAAAGCGGCGGGGCCAGCGGTGTCGAGCCGCCGGCCTTCGTGAAGGAGCTGATGGACGACGTGAACGCCTTCCAGGGCGCGACCCCGGGCTCGGAAGAGCAGGCGGAGATCGGCGCCAAGATGGCCAAGACCATGACCGAGAACCTGCTCTTCATCGGCACGGTTCAGGCGCCCAACGTGATCTATTCGCGTAACGCCCTGAAGAACATGGCCGAGTTCAAGACCCAGTCCTACGAATACTACCGGACCTATCCCTATCTCGCCGCCCAGTGGTGGCTGGACGAGTGATCCGGATCTCGTAAGACCCGACCCCGGGCGGCATCACCGCCCGGGGCCTCCGCCACGTGACGGCACATGTGCCGCCCCCAGCCGGATCGGAGCCCATGCTGCAATTCGCCCGTTTCGCCGCCGTGCGCGCCGCCATGGCGCTGTTCACGCTGCTGCTTGTCTCGCTCATCGTCTTCTCGCTCATGGAGCTTGTGCCGGGGACATGCGCCGAACGCTACCTCGCCTTCAAGAACACCCAGGGGTCGGGCATCTCCATCGCCGATATCGAGGCGGAGGAACGTCGTCTCGGCCTCGACCGGCCGTTCCTGATCCGCTGGGGCAGCTGGGTCGGCAATGTCTTCGTGAAGGGCGAGTTCGGCGACAGCTGTATCCTGCGGCTCAACATCAATGACCTCCTGGGCGACAAGTTCCTGATCTCGGCAGCGATCTGCTTTGCCTCGCTGATCCTGGCCTACCTGATCGCGATACCGGTGGGGATATTGTCCGCCTCCTCGACCTCAGCGGTGCTGAACGGCTCGTTGCGCTTCGTCAGTTACCTCGGCCTCGCCATGCCGAACTTCCTTCTGGCGCTGATGATCATGCTCTTCTCGACCGTGATGTTCGGGGATTCCATGACCGGCCTCTTCTCCAATGCCTACCGGGATGCGCCCTGGAGCCTGGCCAAGCTGGGCGATTTCCTGAGCCGCGCCTGGTTGCCGGTCTTCATCCTCGGCTGGTCGGCCACCGCTTTCGCACTCCAGACCGTGCGCGCGCTGATGCTGGACGAGAACGACAAGCTCTATGTCACCGCGGCGCGCGCCCGCGGGCTCTATGGCCGGCGGCTGCTCTGGCGCTATCCGGCGCGCCATGCGCTCGGGCCGATCGTGAACTCGCTCGGTTTCGACCTGAACCGGATCTTCAACGAACTGCCCATCGTGGCGATGATCCTGACCCTGACCGAGGCGGGTTCGCTCCTGCTGGAAAGCTTGGCGCGGTCCAATGACCAGCAGTTGGCGGGGGCGATCATCTTCCTGCTGACGGCGACCATCGTGGGGCTGAACTTCGTGACCGACATCGCGCTTGCGCTGATCGACCCGCGGGTCCGGAAATCGGTGATGGGAGGATGAGGATGCGCCTGAAATCCCGCGAAATTACCGTCTGTCTGCCACCTCGCGCGCGAGCCGAAGACCGTTGTGAAACGCGTCACACGACCGGTCCGCACTGTGATGCGTCACGTTCAACAAGCATCGCCCTCCATCTGCCGCCGCGCGCCCGACCCGAGGGGGGGCGCAGAGCGCCCTCCCTGGGGGGAGGGTCGGGCGCGGCGCAGGGCCTTGGCCCTGCGCTGGAGAGCCACACGTATGGCCCCCAGAAGGTAAGGCGTGCGAAGTCGCGACGTGTGGGCACCATCGGTTTGCGCGCCAGTACCGCCACCCATGGCCGCGCGCCCCGGATCGGGAGGGCCGCGTGATGCACACGATGATGACCCGCGCCGAAGCCCTCTACCTGCCGCTGCCGCGTAGCACCCCGCCGGACAAGGCCTGCGACACGACCAAGGGAGCCCCGACATGAGCGAGAAAATCCCCGCCACCACAGGCCCGAACGTCGAGATCGTCGAGACCGAGGACGCCGTCGCCCGCCGCGCCCGCGAGGCCTATTTCACCGCTTCCCAGCGACAGCTCATCTGGGCCCGCTTCAAGAAGAACCGCACCGCCATGGTTGCTGCCACGATCCTCATCGTGCTGGTGCTGATGGGGCTCTTTGCGCCCTTCCTGTCGCCCTACAACCCGACGGTGGCCGGGCGTGACAAGGACTATACCAACGGCGCACCCCAGATCCCCAAGTTCTGCGATGACCAGGGCTGTTCCATGCGGCCCTTCATCTACGGCGTGACCCGCGAGCGGTCGCTGGCGACCAACTTCCGCTGGGTGACCAAGGTCGATCCGACCGACCGGCGCTATGTGCAGCTCTTCGTGAAGGGCTGGGAGTACGACCTCGGTCCCCTGACCTTCAACCGCCACCTCTTCGGCGTGGACAAGGGCTTCATCCACCTCTTCGGCACCGATGACACCGGCAAGGACATCTTCTCGCGCACGCTGCACGCGATCTACACCTCGCTGGCGGTCGGGACGCTGGGGGTGCTGATCAGCTTCGTCCTGGCGCTGATCATCGGGGGGATATCCGGCTATTTCGGCGGGGTGACAGACGGGATCATTCAGATGGTGACCGACGCCATCCGAACGGTGCCGATCATCCCGCTCTTCATGGCCATCGCGGCCTTCATCCCGCAGGAATGGTCGTCGGAAACCCGGTTCTTCTTCATCTCGATCATCATCGGCTTCATCAACTGGCCGACACTGGCCCGCCGGGTGCGCACGCACCTGCTGGTGGAGCGGAACCAGGAATACGTGCTGGCAGCGCAGCTCTGCGGCGCGCCCGCGGGCCATATCATCCGCAAGCACCTGCTGCCGTCCTTCACCAGCTACATCATCGTCGATCTGGTGATTTCCTTCCCCTATATCGTGCTGTCCGAAACGGCGCTCAGCTTCATCGGGCTGGGGCTGAAGGACCCGGTCAATTCGCTCGGCGTCATGTTGCAGAACACGACCTCCGCCGATGTCCTGCTGAACTATCAATGGTACTTCATCCCCGTGCTCTTCTTCATCGCCCTCGTGATGGCCTTCGTCTACGTGGGTGACGGGCTGAGGGATGCCGCCGATCCCTACGGAGGGACGAAGAAATGGGCCTGATCTCCGTCAAGGACCTGACCATCCGCTTCGCCACGGACGAGGGCCTGATCACCGCGGTGGACGATGTCTCTTTCGACATCGCGCCGGGGGAAATCCTCGGGCTGGTGGGCGAGAGCGGCTCCGGCAAATCAGTAACCGCCAAGGCGCTGATGCGCCTCAACGGCGGCAACACGCGCTATGACGAGAGCAGCCAGATCACGCTTGGCGTGCCCGGTGAGGCACCGGTCGATGTGCTCTCGCTCAAGCGCGAGCGCGACATGGAGCCGATCCGGGGCGGCGCCGTCTCGATGATCTTCCAGGAGCCGATGGCCTCCTTCGCGCCCGCGATCACCGTGGGCCAGCAGATGGTCGAACAGCTGCTGATCCACACCGACATGACCAAGGCGCAGGCCAGGAAACACGCCATCGACATGCTGGACCGGGTCGGCATCCCCGATCCCGCGCGCCGGTTCGAACAATACGCCTTCGAGTTCTCGGGCGGGATGCGGCAGCGGGCGATGATCGCCATGGCGCTTTCGACCTCGCCCAAGCTGCTGATCGCGGATGAGCCGACCACCGCGCTCGACGTGACCATTCAGGCGCAGGTCATCGACCTGATGAAGGACCTCGTGCGGGAATTCGGCATGGGCATCCTCTTCATCACCCACGACCTCGGCGTGATCGCCCAGACGGCGGACCGGGTGGCGGTGATGTACCTCGGCAAGCTGGTGGAGACCGGCACCGTACGGCAGGTGATCCGCACGCCGGGGCATCCCTATACCCGCGGCCTGATCGACGCGCTGCCCAAGCTGTCGGACCTCGACGCGCCGCTGACGCCGGTGCCGGGGGACATCCCCTCGCCACTGAACCGGCCGGCGGGCTGCGTCTTCCACACCCGCTGTTCGATGGCGCGGCCCGGGCTCTGTGACGTCTCGGTGCCGCTGGCCGAAGGGCTGCCGGGCGGGCAGTCCGTGGCCTGTCACTTCGCGCTCGACATCCGCCAGAAGGAGGGCGCCGCATGAGCACAGATCCCGTCATCGAGGCCAAGAACCTCTCGGTCCGCTATCCGCTCGGCAAGGGGTTCCTCGGGCCGCGCGCCACGCTCGCGGCGGTCGACAACATCTCGCTCAACATCGAGAAGGGCAGTTTCTTCGGGCTCGTGGGCGAAAGCGGCTCGGGCAAGACGACTTTGGGGCGGGCGCTGCTGAAGGCGGCCCCGATCTCGGAGGGCGAGGTTTTTTATCGCGACGAGGACGTCAGCCACGACCTGCGCACTATCAAGGGGTTGGAGCTCAAGGACTACCGCAAGCGGGCGCAGCTGATCTTCCAGGACCCCTACGCCGCGCTGTCCCCGCGCATGACCGTGCGCGACATCATCGCCGAGCCGCTGGAGGTCATGGGCCTGACCAGGACCCGGGCCGAGACCGACGCCCGCGTGCGCGAGATCGCCGCGAAATGCCGGCTTAACCTCGAACACCTGCGCCGCTTCCCGCATGCCTTCTCGGGCGGTCAGCGGCAGCGGATTTCCATCGCCCGTGCGCTCGTCTCGGGGCCGAAGTTCATCGTGGCGGATGAAAGCGTCGCGGCGCTCGACGTCTCCATTCAGGCGGACGTGCTGAACCTGCTCAAGACGATCCAGCGCGACATGGGGATTTCCTTCCTCTTCATCAGCCACGACCTGTCGGTGGTGGCTCATACCTGCGACCACGTGGCGGTGATGTACCTCGGGAACCTCGTGGAGACGGCGCCCACGCGCTCGCTCTTCACCCGGCCGCGGCATCCCTATACCTCGGCGCTGCTCTCGGCGATCCCATCACTCGATCCGGACGACACCCGGGAGGCCGAGAAGCTGACCGGCGAGATCCCGTCGCCCGCGAACCCGCCCAAGGGGTGCAAGTTCCACACCCGCTGCCGCTTTGCCCGCGACGCCTGCACCGCCGAGCGGCCCCAGTTGCGCGAGATGGCCCCCGGTCATAAGGTGGCCTGCCACTTCGCGGAGGAGTTCGATTTCTCCGCGAACGGGGCGCTGCAATCGGCCTGAGCGCCGGAAGAGACGGCCGCAACAGAGACGGCTGACAGAAAGATGGCGGGGAGTGGGATGACCAAGGGAAACGTGCTGCTGGTCACGCTGGACCAGCTGTCGGCATCGGTGCTGGACGGGGACCTCGCGGTCCATGTGCCCACGCCCAACCTCGACCGGCTGCGCGGCGAGGGGACCTATTTCGCCAACCATTTCACGGTGACTGTGCCCTGTGGCCCGGCGCGGGCCAGCCTGCTGACAGGGCTTTACGCGATGAACCACCGCGCGGTGCGCAACGGCGCGCCGCTGGCGAAACACCACGCCACCGTGGCGACCGAGGCGCGCAAATCGGGCTACGAGCCGCTGCTGTTTGGCTATTCCGACGTGATGCCAGACCCCACGGGCATGGACCCGGAGGACCCGGACCTGTCGGTCTACGAGGGCGTCGCGCCGGGCTTTCGCGAGCTGGTGGAGATGCGGCTGGACTATGGCCGGGAATGGCCCGGCTACCTCGCCTCCAAGGGGTATGACGTCCACGTGGGGCCGGGGGACTGGCCCTCGTTCTTCGTGCCCACGGGGGCAGGCCTGCCTCGCGATCCCGCGCCCTACGCGGCCGAGCATTCCGACACCTGCTACCTGACAGATCGCACCCTGATGGCGCTCGACATACGGCAGCGGCTGGGGGACGCGTGGTTCGCCCATCTGACCTATATCCGGCCCCATCCGCCGCTTCTGGCGCCTGCGCCCTACAACACGCTGGTCGATCCCGCCGCGCTGCCTCTGCCCGAGCTGCGCGCGCCGGATCATCCCTTCGTCAGCGCATGGTTCTCGCAGCCGGTCTTCGGCGGACTCTACCACGGGTTCGATGGGGATTGCGCCGGGATGACAGAGGCGCGGATGGCAGAGTTGCGCGCGGTCTACCTTGGCCTCGTGGCGGAGGTCGATCACCACCTCGGCCGGGTGCTGGACTGGCTTGACGCCACGGGGCAGGCGGACAACACGCTGGTCGTCGTCACCGCCGATCATGGCGAGATGCTGGGCGCGAAACGGATGTGGGGTAAGGAAAGCGTCTTTGACCCGGCCTTCCATGTGCCGCTGATCCTGCGGGTGCCGGGGCAGGCGGGCGGCGCCCGCGTCGAGGCGATCACGGAAAGCGTCGACCTCGCGCCCACCGTGCTGGACTGGATCGGCCGCGATGCACCACCGGCCATGGACGGGCGCTCGCTGCTGCCCTTCATCACCGCTGCGATGCCGGCCGACTGGCGCGATGCCGCGCTGATGGAAGCCGATTTCGGCAGTCCCACCAAGGTCACGCGCTTCATGGAGCACATGGGGCTGAGCCTTGATCGCGCCGGCGTCTCGATCCTGCGCGAGGCGCGCTGGAAATACGTGCATTTCGGCGGCGGCGTCCCGCCCATGCTCTTCGATCTGGAGGCCGACCCGCAGGAAACCCGCGATCTCGCCGCCGATCCCGCCCATGCGGCGGAGGTCTCGCGCATGGCGCGCAAGCTGATCGACCGGATGACGGAACGCCGCGACCGGCGGCTGACGGGCTGGGTGCGGGGCGGCTGAGGCGGCCTGTCCGGGTGGCGCGCACCTGTTGCCGATGATCTCCCGCGGTGTCGCGCCGGCGAGACGGGTCCTGCGCCTCGGGCCATGAGAAAAGCGCCGGGGCCTCGGGCTCCGGCGCTTTCAGATCAGCGGTCGCTGTCCTGCCAGCGGGGATTGATCCACGGCTGGCTTTCGTCGCGCGGCAGCCTGCGGCCAAGGATGTGATCCGCCGCCTTTTCCCCCACCATGATCGAGGGCGCGTTCAGGTTGCCGTTCGGGATGGAGGGGAAGATCGAACTGTCCGCGACCCGCAGGCCGCTGACGCCGATCACGCGGCACTCCTCGTCTACCACGGCGCCCTTGTCGGTGGCGGCCCCCATGCGGCAGGTGCCACAGGGGTGGTAGGCGCTTTCGGCGTGCTCCCGGATGAAGCTGTCGAGCTCATCGTCGCTTTGCACGTGGCTGCCGGGCTGGATCTCTGCGCCGCGGAACGGGTCGAAGGCTTTCTGACCAAAGATCTCGCGCGTGACGCGGATGCAGTGGCGGAAATCGATCCAGTCCTGTTCCTCGGACATGTAGTTGAAGAAGATCCGCGGCGCGCCCTCCGGGTCTGGCGACTTCAGCGTGATTTCCCCGCGTGAGGGTGAGCGCATCGGCCCGACATGGGCCTGGAAGCCGTGGCCCTCTGCCGCCGCCTTGCCGTCGTAGCGCACGGCGAAGGGCAGGAAGTGGAACTGGATGTCGGGGTATTCGACCCCGGGCCGCGAGCGGATGAAGGCCGCGCTCTCGAACTGGTTCGAGGCACCGAGGCCCGACTTGAAGACCATCCACTGCGCCCCGGCGAGCGCCTTGCCGAAGAGGTTCCAGTGCTTGTAGAGCGTGATCGGCTGGGTGCAGGCCTGCTGGATGTAAAGCTCCAGGTGGTCCTGCAGGTTCGCACCCACGCCGGGCCGGTCCGCGATCACCTCGATGCCATGCTCCGCCAGCTGCGCGGCGGGGCCGATGCCCGAATGCATCAGCAGCTTGGGCGAGTTGATGGAGGAGGCGGCGATGATCACCTCGCGCCGGGCCTTCACCACCTCGATCGCGTTGCCACGACGGACCTCGACGCCCGTGGCGCGGCCATTCTCGATCACGACCTTGCGGGCGAGACAGCGGTGCAGGGTCAAGTTGGGCCGTTTCAGCGCCGGTTTCAGATAGGCATTGGCCGCGGACCAGCGGCGCCCGCGCCAGACGGTCTGCTCCATCGGGCCGAAGCCTTCCTGCTTCTCGCCGTTGTAATCATCCGTCGTCTCGAAGCCCGCCTGTTTCCCGGCCTCCACGAAAGCCTGGTAGAGCGGATTGCGCCGCGGGCCGCGGGTGACGTGCAGCGGGCCGTCCGTGCCGCGCCAGTCGTCATCGCCACCGTGGCCGCCGTCGTGCCAATGCTCCATCCGCTTGAAGTAGGGCAGCACATCGGCATAGGACCAGCCCTTGGCGCCCATCTGGGACCATTGCTCGAAGTCCATGGCGTGGCCGCGCACATAGACCATCCCGTTGATGGAAGAGGACCCGCCCACGACCTTGCCGCGTGGCGTCACGAGGGTGCGGTTGTCCAGATGCGGCTCCGGCTCCGTCATGAAGCCCCAGTCGTAGCGCGACATGTTCATCGGGTAGGAGAGCGCGCCGGGCATCTGGATGAAGGGCCCCGCATCGGTGCCGCCGTATTCCAGCACGATCACCGAATGCTGCCCGCTTTCCGAGAGCCGCGCCGCCAAGGCCGACCCGGCAGAGCCGGAGCCGACGATGACGAAATCCGCTTCCATCTGTGCCATCAGAACGCGGCCTCGACGTCGCCCATGCAGACATAGACGGATTTCACCTGGGAGTAGTGGTCAAGCGCGGCGCGGGCGTTCTCACGGCCCACACCGGACATCTTGTTGCCGCCGAAGGGGCTTTCCACGGGCGTCAGGTTGTAGGTGTTGATCCAGCAGGTGCCGGCCTCCAGCTGCGCCACGACGCGGTGCGCCCGCTTGATGTCGCGGGTGAAGAGCCCGGCGGCGAGGCCGAAATCGGTGGCATTGGCGCGCGCGATCACCTCGTCCTCGTCCCGGAAGGTGAGGATCGACATGACGGGGCCAAAGATCTCGTCCGTGGCGAGGGCCATGTCGTCGGTCACGCCGTCGAAGGCGGCGGGCGTCAGGAAATAGCCCGGGCCCTCGGGGACATCGCCGCCGAAGAGCAGGTTGGCGCCCGCTTCCTTGCCGGCCTCGATGCAGGCCAGCACCTTCTGGCGCTGCGTGTCCGAGACCATGGGGCCGACGGTGACCTCCGGGTCCAGCGGATCGCCCAGCTTTGCGGTGGCGGTGCGTTCGGCAAGGCGTTTCACGAAGGCATCGTGGATGTCCTCGTGCACGAAGACGCGCGTCCCGTTGGAGCAGATCTGGCCGGTGGAATAGAAGTTGGCGTTGATCGCGGCCGAGACGGCATTCTCGATCTCCGCGTCCTCGAAGAGGATCAGGGGCGACTTGCCGCCAAGCTCCATGGTCACGTGGCGGATGCCATCGGCGGCCGCGGCATAGACCTTGCGCCCCGTCGGCACGGAGCCGGTGAGCGAGACCTTGGCGCAGCGCGGATCGCTGATCAGCGCGGCACCGACACGGCCCGTCCCCTGAACCACGTTGAAGAGCCCCTCGGGCGCGCCGGCCTCGACGAGGATCTCGGCCAGTTTCAGGGCGGAGAGCGGCGTGACCTCGGAGGGTTTGAAGATCATCGCATTGCCGGCGGCAAGCGCGGGCGCGGCCTTCCAGCAGGCGATCTGGATCGGGTAGTTCCACGCGCCGATGCCGACGCAGGTGCCGAGCGGCTCGCGGATCGTGTAGACGAAATCCTCCCCCAGCGGCACCGTTTCCCCGGTGACGGCGGCGATCAGACCGCCGAAGTATTCCAGCGCCTGCGCCCCGGATTCCGCGTCCGCCACCAGCGTTTCCTGGATCGGCTTGCCGGTATCGATGGTCTCGATCTCCGACAGCTCCTGGTTCCGTTCGCGGAGGATGTCCGCGGCCCGGCGCAGCACGCGGCCACGCTCCACGGGCGGCAGGGCGGCCCATGTCTTCTGCGCGGCGGCGGCGGCGGTGAAGGCGGCGTCGATCTCGGCCTCGGTGGCCTCGTGCAGCCGCGCGGTCACCTCGCCCGTGAACGGATAGAGGGAGACCATCTCGGGTGCGGAGGTGTCATGGGTATACTGGCCGCCGATGAAGTGGCTGGCCCTGGGCTGTACGTCGCGCATCTCATTCGCCTCGCGGATAGCGTTTGTTGTCTTCCAGCACGTTCAGGTCCATGTGGTTGCGCATGTAGCGCTCCGAGGCCTGTTGCAGCGGCTGGAAATCCCACGGGAAGTACGACCCGTTGCGCAGCGCCTCGTAGACCACGTGGCGACGGGCCTGAGACTGGCGCACCTCGGCGTCGAAATCGCCCATGTTCCAATAGGTTGCGAGTTGTTCTTCGAACTTTGCCGCAACCTCTGCATGGGCCGGATCGGTGGCGAGGTTGGTCAGCTCGTGCGGGTCGTTCTCAAGATCGAAGAGCTGCGGCGGGTCGAGTTCGCAGTGGATGTATTTCCACTGGTCCTGACGCAGACCCACGACCGGTGCATAGGAGGCCTCGGCGGCGTATTCCATGCGCACCGGCGTGGTGCGCGCGGTGCCGTTGGCCAGAGGGACAAGGCTTTCGCCATCGGTCCAGGGCAGCACCTCGGTCAGGTCGATGCCCACCAGATCGGCGATCGTGGGCGAGACATCCATGGTGGAGACCGGCGTTTCGATCAGCCCTGCGGGCATGCCCGGCGCGGCCACCATCAGCGGCACGCGGGCAGAGCCTTCGAAGAAGTTCATCTTGAACCAGAGGCCCCGCTCACCCAGCATGTCGCCGTGGTCCGAGACCAGCAGGATGATAGTGTTCTCCACTTGCCGGGTGCCTTCCAGCGCCTCGAAGATCTCGCCGATCTTGTCGTCGAGGTAGGAGATGTTGGCGAAATAGGCGCGACGCGAGCGGCGGATGTCCTCGTCCGTGATGTCGAAGTTGCGCCAGTCGTTGGCGTCGAAGATCCGCTTGGAGTGGTTGTCCTGATCCTCGTAGGGGATCGCGGGCACCGTGGGCTCCAGATGCTCGCAATGCTCGTAGAGGTCCCAGTACTTCTTGCGCGCGACATAGGGGTCGTGCGGGTGGGTGAAGGAGACGGTCATCATCCACGGGCGGTCGTCCAGACGGCGGCCGAGGTCATAGACCTTGGCGCGGGCGTTGTAGGCGACCTCGTCGTCGTATTCCATCTGGTTGGAGATCTCGGCCACGCCGGCCCCGGTGACGGAGCCCATGTTGTGATACCACCAGTCGATCCGCTCGCCGGGCTTGCGGTAGTCCGGGGTCCAGCCGAAATCGGCGGGGTAGATATCCGTGGTCAGCCGCTGCTCGAAGCCGTGCAGCTGGTCGGGGCCCACGAAATGCATCTTGCCGGACAGGATCGTATGGTACCCGGCGCGGCGCAGGTGGTGCGCGTAGGTCGGAATGTCCGAGGAGAATTCGGCCGCGTTGTCATAGACCCGGGTGCGGCGCGGCAGCTGGCCCGCCATGTAGGAGGCCCGCGCCGGCGCGCAGAGCGGCGAGCCGGTGTAGGCGTTCTTGAACCGGGTGGAGCGGGCGGCGAGCTTCTTGAGGTTCGGCGCATGCAGCCAGGGGGCAGGGCCGTCGGGGAAGAGGGTGCCGTTCAGCTGATCCACCATGAGGATCAGGATGTTGGGACGGTCAGCCACGGGATGTCCTTTCGAGCCAGAGGGTGAGGTAGTCTTCGACAAGCGTCTGCGTCTCGCCCCGTTCGGGGGCGCAGTCCTGCAGGGCGTGGCGGATGTAGAAGCCGTCGATCAGGGCGGCGAGGCCCTGTGCCGCGGCATGGGCCTGCGCCGGATCGAGCAGCGCCTTGAGATTGTACATCAGGTTGGATTGCAGGCGTTTCGAGTAGACCCGCAGCAGCCGGGCCACGTCCTCGGAATGCATCGCCTGAACGTAGAAGGTGAGCCAGGCCGATACGATCTCGTGATCGAACTGGTCATCCGCGAAGCTGGCTGCGATAATGGCCCGCAGTCTTGCTTCGGGCCCCTCGGCCCGGGCCAGGCGACCGGACACGGAGGCCCCGAAATTCTTGAGGATATGCCGCATGGCCGCCAGGAAGATCTGGTCCTTGGAGCCGAAGTAGTGATGCGCGAGAGCAGAGGACATGCCCGCGCGCTTGGCAATCTGGCTGACGGTCACGTCCAGCGATCCGGTCGCGCCGATCTCGGCGATGGTCGCACGGATCATTGCCTCCCGCCTCACAGCCTGCATCCCGACCTTGGGCATATGCTCAACTCCCGGTCACTCTCCCGGAAAACCTGTGATTCCGGTTTACTTTTGACGTCTGTTGGTTTTTGATTAACTCATCAATCAATAAAAATGCAACCCTGAGGGTCACCCGCTGTGGCGGCCCCGGACCAAGAAAACACCAAGGAGGAACGATATGACTTTCACCAAACGCAGCCTGACCAGTGCCGTGGCCCTGATGGCGATGACCGGTGCCGCTCTGGCGGAGTGTGACGAGGTCACCTTCTCGGATGTCGGCTGGACCGACATCACCACCACGACCGCGGCCACCAAGCATGTGCTCGAAGCGCTCGGCTACGATGTGGACGTCAAGGTTCTGTCGGTGCCCGTGACCTTCGCCTCGCTGGAAAGCGATGACGTGGATGTCTTCCTCGGCAACTGGATGCCCGCGCAGACCAGCGCCATCACGCCCTACCTCGACAGCGGCGAGATCGAGAGCGTCGCGGTGAACCTCGAAGGCACCAAGTACACGCTGGCCGTGCCGGACTACACCTATGAGAAGGGCCTCAAGTCCTATGCCGACATCGCCAAGTTCCGCGAGGAACTGGACGGCAAGATCTACGGCATCGAGCCCGGCAACGAAGGCAACGCCTACCTGATCTCCCTGACCGAGGAAAACACCCACGGCCTCGAAGGCTTCGACGTGGTCGAAAGCTCGGAGCAGGGCATGCTGGCACAGGTGGAACGCGCCGTGAAAGCCGACAAGGACGTGGTCTTCCTCGGCTGGGAACCCCATCCCATGAACGCGGCCTTCTCGCTGAAATACCTGCCCGGCGGCGAAGAGTTCTTCGGCGGCGAAGGCGTGGTGAACACCGTGACCCGCAAGGGCTTTGCGGCGGAATGCCCGAACGTCGGCAAGCTGCTGGAAAACCTCAAGTTCACCCTGCCGATGGAAAACGAGATCATGGGCATGATCCTGAACGACGGTGAGGACGCCGGCGATGCCACCGAAGAGTGGATGAAGGCGAACCCCGACCTGGTCCTGTCCTGGCTGGACGGCGTGACCACGAAGGACGGCGGTGACGCCACCGAAGCGGTCAAGTCCGAGCTGCTGGACTGACCCCGCGAGGCCCGGCCCCAAGCCGGGCCTTTTTCATGACGGAACTCGGCGGGACGCGGCAGGATGGCCGCGCCCGCTGCAAGAACAGGGACGAAACGGATGCTGGACTGGCTGACGGATCACAAGATCCCGGTAGGCAAGGTCGCAAAGGCCTTCTTCGACTGGCTGAGAGACAACTTTTCGGGCTTCTTCGACGCGCTCGCGCAGGGCGGCGAACACCTCATCGATGGGCTTCTGTGGCTTCTGCAGACCCCGCACCCGCTGATCATCATCGCCATTTTCGTGGCCTTCACGTGGTGGATGCAGCGCAACTGGAAGACCTGCCTCTTCGTGGCGCTCGGCTTCCTCTTCATCCTCAACCAGGATTACTGGGAAGAGATGACCGAAAGCCTGACGCTGGTGGTCTCCTCCTGTCTGGTCTGCATGGCGATCGGGGTGCCCATCGGCATTCTCTGCGCCCACCGGCCCAAGCTTTATGCCTGGGTGCAGCCGGTGCTGGACCTGATGCAGACCCTGCCGACCTTCGTCTATCTCATTCCTGCGATTGTCTTCTTCGGCATCGGCATGGTGCCCGGCCTGATCGCCACGGTGATCTTCGTGGTGCCCGCGCCGATCCGGCTGACCTATCTCGGGGTCTCCTCCACGCCCACCGCGCTGCTGGAAGCGGCAGAGGCCTTCGGCGCCACCGGCAGCCAGAAGCTGTGGAAGGTGGAACTGCCCTACGCCACGCCGCAGATCATGGCCGGTCTGAACCAGACCATCATGCTCTCGCTGTCCATGGTCGTCGTCGCGGCGCTCGTGGGGGCTGACGGGCTCGGGGTGCCGGTGGTGCGTGCGCTGAACTCGGTGAACACGGCGCTCGGCTTCGAGAGCGGGTTCATCATCGTGGTCGTGGCGATCATGCTGGACCGCATCCTGCGGATCGGAGGCCGGAAATGAGCCAACAGAAGAAAATCGCGGTCAACTTCGACAAGGTCTCGATCGTCTTCGGGGACGACCCGGACGATGCTCTGCCGCTGATGGACAAGGGGCTCAGCCGCCCCGAGATCCAGCAGAAGACCGGGCAGGTGCTGGGGGTGCATGATTGCGACCTCAGCGTCGAGGAGGGCGAGATCCTCGTGCTCATGGGCCTCTCGGGCTCGGGCAAGTCGACGCTGCTGCGCGCGGTGAACGGGCTCAACCCCGTGGTGCGCGGCAAGGTCGAGGTCCACGACGGCACCGGCATGACCGACATCACCCATTGCGACAAGGGCACGCTGCGCAAGATGCGGCTGAACCGGATCGCGATGGTCTTCCAGCAGTTCGGCCTGCTGCCGTGGCGCGACGTGCGTGACAATGTGGGTCTCGGCCTCGAACTGGCGGGGATGAGCCGGGCCGAGCGCGACAAGCTCGCCGACGAGAAGCTCGAGATGGTGGGCCTGACCGACTGGGCCGACCGCAAGGTCAGCGAGCTCTCGGGCGGGATGCAGCAGCGTGTGGGCCTGGCCCGCGCCTTTGCCACCGACGCGCCGATCCTGCTGATGGACGAGCCCTTCTCGGCGCTCGATCCGCTGATCCGGGCCCGGTTGCAGGACGAGTTGCTGGAGCTTCAGAACAAGCTGCAACGCACGATCATCTTCGTGAGCCATGACCTCGACGAGGCCTTCAAGCTGGGCAACCGCATCGCCATCATGGAAGGCGGTCGGATCGTCCAGTGCGGTACGCCGCAGCAGATCATCGCCAACCCGGTGAACGACTACGTGGCGGATTTCGTGGCCCATATGAACCCGCTCGGGGTGCTGCGCGCCATGGACATCATGAGCGAGGGCCCCGCCGCCGCCGGTGCGCCGCATGTGCCGGCCGAGGCGCTGGTGACGGAGGTCATGGACGCGCTGAAGGCCGGTGCCTCCGAGGTGCAGGTGGTGGACGCCGAAGGCGCGCCCGTCGGCCGTATCTCCCAGGGGGATGTGATCCGCGGCCTCACCGGCTGAGCCATCCCAAGGGGACAGTGACAGGGCGCGGCGTCTTTGGGGGCCGCGCCCTTGTTCGTGCCGTCCGCGCGAAGGAAGCCGAGGGACGCGCCCGTCGCGGGCTTGCCCGTTTTCTTCGAAGAAAACGGATCGGAAAATGTGCATTTTCCGGGCAGGTCGGAGAGGGACGGTTCTGTCGGAGGGGGACGGTTCGGGCAGAGCGGGCAGGCGCGATCGGGGACGGGGCCCGGCGCACGGGCGCGGGGCCTCAGGGCAGGGCGCGACGCAGCCCGCCGGGGCGGGGCGTGTCGGCGGCGGCGGCCTCGACCCAGGCCTCCAGCGCCTCGCGCGTGGGGGGCCAGAGCGTCTCGGCGGCGGCGATGGCGGCGTCGCAGCCTTCCCGGTCCCCGGCCCGCGCGGCGGCCTCGGCCCGGTGCAGCTGCGACAGCAGCCGTCCGGCCCCGAAGGTGGCGGAGCTTCCGGCGAACCGGTGCAGCCCTTCGGCCAGCGTGTCGAGGTCCGGGAGGCTGGAGGCCTCCACCGGACCGGCGGGGCGCGGGGGCCGGGCCTGCCAGTCGGCCCGCAGGCGCTCACCCTCTGCGATGAAGCTGCGCACGAGGTCGCGGGCCTTGGCCGTGCCCGTGGCGGCCTGCAGCTCCTCCAGCACCCGCCGGTTCAGCGGCGTCGGTTGCGGGCTGGCCCGGAGCACGCGCCGCAGGTCGCGCCAGCGGAGCGGTTTGGAGAGCACCTCGTCGAGGCCGTGGGCGCGCAGTTCCTGCGCCACGCCCTCGCCGATATGGGCGGTCAGCGCGACGATCCGGGTGCTGCGGCAGGGGCCGTCGCCGGTGCGGATGTGGCGCGTGGCGGTGGTGCCGTCCATCACCGGCATCGAGACATCCATCAGGATCACGTCATAGGCCCGCTCGCGCGCGGCCTGCAGGCCTGCGGCGCCGTCATGGGCCTCGGTCACCCGGTGGCCGTCCCGTTCCAGCATCTTGCGGGCGACGAGGCGGTTGGTGGCGTTGTCCTCCACCAGCAGGATGTCGAGGGCGGGCAGGGCGCCGGTCTCGGTTTCCACCGCGGGGGCGGGATCAGACGCCGCCTCGGCCATGGGCAGGGGCAGGCGGACCCAGAACAGGCTCCCCTGACCTTCCTCGCTCTCGACGCCGATGTCGCCCCCCATGGCCCGGGCCAGCTGTCGCGCGATCCCGAGGCCGAGGCCGGTGCCCTGCACCTGTTCGCGCAGGGCGCTGTCGAGGCGCACGAAATCCTCGAAGATGCGGGTGACGTCGGTGGGCGACATGCCGATGCCCGTGTCGCTGACCTGGAACTCCACCTGCTCCCGGCCGACGCGGGCGGCGTCGAGGGTGATCTCGCCCTCCCGGGTGAATTTCACGGCATTGGAGACGAGGTTGAGCAGGATCTGCCGCAGGCGGGCCCGGTCGCCGTTGACCCAGCCGAGGGTCGGGGCGCCCGGCGTGCGCATCAGCTGGTTGTCCCTGGCCTGGGCGCGGGGCACTTCGCTGTCGATGATCTCGGCGAGGAGCTGATCGAGGTCGAAGGGCGCCGCAGTCAGCTGGGTCCCGCCGCCCTCGATCTGGGTCAGGTCGAGGACGTCATTCACGAGACCCAGCAGCACCTGCGCCGAATTGCGCAGCACCGGCAGCAGGGCGCTCCGGCTGGCCTCGTCGCTGTCGTCCATCAGTTCGATCGTGCCGAGGATCCCGTTGAGCGGGGTGCGCATTTCGTGGCTGATCACCCCGAGGAAGCGCGCCTTGGCCCGTTCGCCCGCGCGGGCCTGATCACGGCTTTCCACGAGCGCTGCCTCGGTCTCGGCTTGGTGCGAGATGTCGCGGATCATGCAGACCAGCACCGCCCGGTCGTCCCGCCGGGCCATGTCCATCGACAGTTCGACCGGGAAGGTGCGCCCGTCGGAATGGCGCCCGGTCAGCCGATAGCCGCGCTTGCGCCCCTCGGCGCAGGCGTCGGTCAGCTCCTTGCCAGAGACCGGACGGGCGCCGTCCTGCCCGGAGGAGCGCAGCAGCGCCCCGATCCGCTCGCCGATGGCGCCGTCGCCCTCCAGCCCGAACATCTGCCGACCGGCGTCGTTCAGGCTCTCCACCACGCCGCGCGGCGTCAGCACGGCGATCGCGTCCTGCGAGGTCTCGACAATGGTCGCCAGCCGGGCCGTGGTAGCCGAGACCTCCGAGGCCCGCCGCCCGCTCAGCACCGCGAGTCGGAGCGAGATCACCACCAGAGACGTCAGCGCGAGCAGCAACACGGCGCTGACGAGCGCCAGCCTGTAAAGCACGTTGGCGACGTCGCGCCGGGCTGCGTCGGATTGGGATACGAGGGCCTGGTTGCCGATCGACATGATGCTGCGGATCTCGCGACGCGTGCTCTCGACCCGGCCACCCAGGCTCTCGACCGTGGCGATCAGCGCCGGGTCGGGCAGGTCGATGATCCGGGCCCAGTCATAGATTTCCTGCGCTGCCCGTCGGAAGGCACCGTCCATCCGCGGGGAGTCGAGCGCGGGGGTGTAGAGCGGGCTGTTCATTAGCGTGTCCACGCGGCTGTAGAGGATGTCGTAGCGGCGTTTCATTTCCTTGAGCGCAGTGGCAAGGGCGTAGTCCGCAGGATGTGCCGCGGGATAGCTGGGGGGATGCGGGTCGTCCACGCGTGCAGCGGGTTGGGGGGAGGTCCCGGCGTTTGCCCCGGTTCCGGCATCGGGTCGGGCGCCGGTTTGGGCCTCGGTTTGGAAATTGGGTTGGGCGTCCTCTCGCTGGTTCGGTTGGGACCCGGGTTGATCGGTGTTTTCTGTCCCGGGCAGGACGTTCCCTCGGGGACTGGATTGCGCGTTCGGCCCGGCCAATGCTTGGGGTCCGGCTTGCGGCTGTGACCGCTCTTCTGTCCGAGGGGCCTCCGTGCCGCTCTGCGCAGGTCCGGCACCATCTTGCTGTCCGCGCGGCACCAGCGGGGGCGATGTGCTCTCGTCCATCGGTCCCTCCGGAGGGGAGCCGGTCGGCGCGGCGGCCGGTGCCGCGTGTTCGGCAGTCGGCAGAACCGACGGTGAAAGGGGGCCGACGGCGGAGCCCTGCGCAACGGGCCCTCCGGGCGCACGCGGTGCGGGGGGGCTCTGGGGGGCGGCTTGTCCCGGTTGGGCCTGAGAGTTGTCGGTGCCAGCCGGGCCCTGAGGCGCATCAGGCATTGGTGGGGCAATCCCCGGCGAGGCTTGGGACGGGATGACGCCCTGCAACCCCTGCGGCGGGGCCACAGCTGGCGGGCCCTGCGGTGGCATGGGCCCCGGTGGCGGGCCGTTGGGCGGCCATGGGCCCGGGGGAGGAGGCCGCTGCCCTGGGCCGTTCGCGCGGATTTCGGCAAGGCGATTGGTGACGTGGTCGAGCGCTCCGGAAAACTCCAGGTACTCGACCTCCAGCTGGCTCAGCGTCCACTGGACGTTGTCGGAGGGGGAGGAAGAGAGCTCGGAGAGTTTGCTGCGCACTTCGGTCAGCAGGTAGAAGATCACGACAAGGCAGAGCGCAGAGACCATGGCAAGGCCGACTGCGCGGACGATCCGCCAGTTGATCTGACGCCGAAAGCGCGTCAGGTCACTCGTGTCGGTCCCCATGATCAGGCCTCCGACCTTGTCCCGCATTTTCTTGTCCGGCACGCGCCCCTAAAGAGCGGGTCCAGCGTCCAGACCGGTGTCCGGTGCAGGCGCTCCCTCAAGAGGCCCCGGTCCCGCAGCGCGGCACCGCGCCAGAGGCCAAGGCTAGCGGGAGAACCGGATATGGTCCAGCTGCCAGATCGAGTTGGCATAGACGACCTCTGTCCGGTAGGCGGCGTCTGAATCGTAGGGGTAGACCAGCCAGAGAGGCCCCTTGTCCCGCAGGCTCATCTCCCTTCCGTTGCGCAGATGCGCGAGGACAGCCCCGCCGATCGACGGCTGGTCGAGGGGGATCCGGATCTCGTAGCCATTGGCGGCAGTCAGCACCGCGACGCGCCCCTCGGCGCCAAGCGCGTCGATCAGCCCGGTCAGGGCCACGCCCGAGAACTGCTGCACGCCCTCGGTCCAGATCGTGGAGGTCTCAATCACGGTCTGGGGCAGGCTGTCCAGCATGGCCCGGTCGAGCGTCACGTCACCCCCGTCCGGCAGCGTCACCGTCAGAAGTGTGTGCCCGGTCTGCGCGGGCCAGTCGGCGCGCCGCTCTGCGGTCACGGGCCCATCGGCGCCCTGCGCGGTCAGCTCCGCCGAAGCCTGAGCCATCTTCGACGCGCCGGCCTCTTTACCCGGGGTGCCAGCCCCCGTTGGCACGTCCTGCGCCGTCGCGGGCAACATCAGCCCGCAAAGCGCAAGCAGCGCCGTCATTGCAAGCCTCAGACACAGCGCAGCAGGGCTGGCCCGTCCGGGCAGGCTCGAGGCCGTGGGCCGTCTGTCGTGCATCATCATCTCCTGCGCAGCCTGTACACATCTCTATCCGGGGCCGTAGGGCGCGGCAAGCGCGGCACCGGCCCCCTCCGTGGCGTCCCATCCGCAAGCCCTGCCACACACCTGCCGTGACTCTGGTCTACGGCTCTATTCTTGCCAAGGTGTGAAGGCCCGGGATATTCACTGCGGACAGGCCGGGCCATGGCCTTTATACTCCCGACGGGAGCAGGGAAACAGGATTGGCCAATGCGCAGAATACTGCTGGCAGACGATCACAACCTGGTCCGCGAGACCTTGGCAGCCTACCTGCGCGAGGCTGGCGGCTTCGGCGTGGAGGACGTCGAGACCCTCGAGGAGGCCTGCGCACGGATCGCGGATGAGGGGCCTTACGACCTGATTCTGCTGGATTTCCGGATGCCCGGGCTGAACGGGCTGGAGGCGCTGCGTCAGGCGGTGGCGCTGGACCAGGGACCGGTCGGGCTGATCTCGGGCTCTGCGCCCCTGGGCCTGCCGGAACAGGCGCTGGAGGCCGGGGCGATCGGCTTCCTGCCTAAGACGCTCTCGCCGGACGAAACCATCGCCGCGGTGCGCCAGATGCTCGACGGCATCCCGTTCCTTGAACAGAAGAGCGACACGCCGGGTCCGCTGACGCCCCGGGAACTCGACGTGGTACGGGCGATCGCGGCGGGCGATTCCAACAAGGAGATCGCGCGCAGCCTCGGGTTGCAGGAAGTGACGGTCAAGCTGCACGTCAAGACGCTGAGCCGCAAGCTCAACGCCAGAAACCGGACCCACGCAGCCATGCTGGCGCGGGATCTGCGGCTGATCTGAACCAGCGCGGATTGGCGCCTGAACGAGATGCTTTGCGTGAGGATGGTATTTTAACCATCTGATATAGATATTATTTTTCGGATTTTTCCTGTCAGGGTGCCCGACGGGCATGGCACCTCGCTGCCCTTGATACCCGAACCGCTCGACTGGTTGGTGGCGCTTAAACCTATCTTCATTCCTGCCGGGTCTTATCCCTCCGCGTGGCGGTACCTGCGCCGCGTCCGCAGAAAGAGGGTATGGAATGCGTCTCCATCACGTCCGCCTTGCACTGCTTCTACCGGCAGCCCTGGTGACCGTCAGCGCGCTGCTGCTTGGTGCGATGGGGGTGCTCAGTTCCCAAACAGCGCGCGAGTCCCTTCTGGCGAAGGAACTCGCGGCGATGGAGCTTGAGACACAGGCCCGGGCCGACCGTCTGTCGCTCTGGTTCGAACAGTTCGAAAGCGAGCTTGCATTCTTCGCTGACAGTCCCGGCGTCGCCGATGCAGCCCGAGCGTTTCAAGGTGTGCGGCCCGGTGCTGTTGCGATCGAGGGCGGTGCCCCGGCCTCGCTGACCCGGGTCATGGAACGCTACGATCCCTTCCTGCAAAGGCTGCGCGAGGCGCATGATCTGGACGAATTGCTGCTCGTCGCGCCCACGGGCGATGTCCTCTACAGCACGTCCGGGGACGCGGTTCCGGAGGCGGCCGTCAGTGCGGCCCTGCGCCGCGCTCTCGCAGAGGGGGCCGCACAATCCGGCGCGCGCCTGCAGATGGAAACCCTCTCGGCCGAGGCCGGGCCCGCCATCCTCGGTTTCGCCCCGGTGCAAAACCCCTTTGGTGCCCCGCAGGGCATCCTGGTGTTTCGCGTCGATGGCAGCAGCCTGCGAAAACACCTGCCGCAGTCCGGGCGCAGCGCGGTGCTCCTCATCGGGCCCGATGGGACATCCGTCGGGGCACCGCCTGTGACAGCGGGTGCCCAGATCGGATCGGTGATTGGGGCGGAGACTGGAGCGCCCTCCGGGTCAGGGGTCGTCCTCACACCGGATGGCGAGGCGGTGGCCTGGGCTTCCGTGGCGCAGGCTCGGGGCTGGCGGGTCGCAAGCCGTCGGGAATTGTCGGAGATCCTCTCCACCGCGGGCGAGGTCCGGCAGCGGATGTTCTTCTACGGCGGTGGGACAGTGGCGCTCTTCGCGCTCTTCGGTGCGGTGCTGTCACGCTATCTCCTTCGCCCGCTCGGGCGGCAGCGCGCAGCGATGGAGGCGATCGCCCGTGGCGATGCGGCGCAGTCCGTTCCGGACACGCACCGTGGCGATGAACTCGGCGCCATGGCGCGCGGCCTTGATGCGGTGCGCCAGGCGCAGGCGGCGGCCGCCAAGATTGCTGCGGAGAACCGCTTCAAGGGCGCGGCGCTCGAGACCACGACGGCGGCCCTGATGATGACCGACGCTGATTTCAACGTCATCTATCTCAACGGGGCAATCCGCGAGATGATGGAACAGTTGAGCGGTGATTTCTCACGGGTGGTAAAGGACTTCAGCCCCGAGTCGTTGATCGGGCGGAACATGGATGGTTTCCATGCCGATCCGGGGCGCATTCGCGGGCTGCTCGACGATCCGGCCAAGCTTCCGTTCCGCACTGATATCCCGATCGGGAACGCCCGGTTGCAGATCGACGTGAGCGCAGTGCGCGACGGCGATGGCACGCTCGTGGGCATGGTGATCGAATGGGTCGATGTCACCTCTGAGCGTCGCGACCAGGCCGTGCTTGCTGCGATCGAGAACAACCAAGTGAAGGCGGAGTTCGATCTCTCCGGTCGTCTTGTCGGCACCAATGCGAATTTTCTCCAGTGCTGCGGCGTGGACGAGGAAACCCTGCGGCGCCTGTCCTTTGCCGACTGGATCGTGGACACCGGCAGCACCCCTGAGATTGCCCCGCTGCGCGAGCGGCTCGGAAAGGGCGCGGCGGTTCATGGCCGGTTCTGCCTCACCCCGGGCGCGACGAGTTCTGTGAAGTTCGTCGAGGGAGGGTTCTCCCCGGTCCTCAACCGGAAGGGCGGCGCGGCTGGCTTCGTTCTGATCGGCAGCGACGTGACCGAGGCACAGCAACACCTCGCGGCCGGGGAAGCGGCGCGCCAGAGGATGGAGGCCGATCAGCATGCGGTGGTGGAGTCCCTGCGCGTTGGGCTGCGCAACATGTCCGACGGTGATCTGAGTGTCCGGCTGATGACCCCCTTCTCCGAGGAGTATGAAGGCCTGCGCCGTGATTTCAACGAGGCATTGCAGCGCCTCGGCGATGCCCTGCGGGATATCGCGCTCGAAACGATCTCGATGCAGCAGGAAACGGGCGAAATTTCCAAGGCCGCGGATGAGATGTCGCGCCGGACCGAACGGCAGGCTCTGACGCTGCAGTCCACCGCCGTCCGGCTCGACGAGGTCACCAAGCACGTGGCAGGCGCGGCCGAAGGGGCCACCCGTGCCGACCGTGTCGTTGCCGAGGCGCGCGATAGCGCCGAGCGCAGCGGGACCGTCGTCGACGAGGCAGAGGGCGCCATGGCGGCCATCGCCACCTCCTCGCGCGAGGTCGTGAAGGTTGTCGAGGTGATCGAGGATATTGCTTTCCAGACCAGCCTGTTGGCCCTCAATGCGGGCGTGGAGGCCGCACGGGCGGGCGAAGCCGGTCGGGGCTTCGCCGTGGTCGCCACCGAGGTGCGGGCCCTGGCACAGCGTTGCTCCAATGCTGCGGCAGAGATCGGGACGCTGATATCGTCCTCTGGGCGTCACGTGGACCGCGGGGTTGCGTTGGTGGGCCAGACCGGGGAGGCGCTGAAGCGGATCGTCGGCTCGATCACCGAGATCGCGGACTATATCGGTGAAGTGGCGCGCGCCGGAGAGGAGCAGTCACTTGGGCTTGCGGAGGTAAACAGGGCCGTCACGCAGATCGATCAGGTCACGCAGGAAACGGCAGCCATGTTCGAGGAGACGAACTCCGCCGCACACGCCCTTGCCGATCGGGCCCAAGGGCTGGCCAGGACAGCCGAGCATTTCCGGCTCGACGGGACAGACGCCGGTGATGTGCCAGGCGCCAGGCCGAGCCGCCGCCGGGAGGCCTCCTGAGTGACGGGCGAGGCGCCTCTCGGCTGGAAGGATCGCCCCGTGCGCGTGCTCGTGGTAGATGACTCCGTGGCCATCCAATCGGTCATGCGGCACGTCCTGTCGCGCGATCCGCGCCTCGAGGTCGTAGCCACCGCCCGGGATGCCTTCGAAGCGCGCGCGTTGATCAAGCGCTACAACCCCGATGTCCTGACGCTCGACATCGAGATGCCGGGGATGAACGGCCTCGACTTCCTGGAACGGCTGATGCGGCTGCGTCCGATGCCCGTGGTGATGCTCTCCGGCTATACGCAGGCCGGCAGTGATGCTGCGATCCAGGCGCTCGCGCTTGGCGCAATGGATTGCGTGCCGAAGCCCTCCGCGGGACTGACTGAGCCAGTGCTCCGTGACATGGCGGATCGGATCGTGGCTGCCTCTCAGGGGCGGGTCCTCCCGCAGGAGACCGGGCCGCGCCGTCCTGCACCGCCCCTGCACCGCACATGGAGCGGGCGCATCGTTCTGATCGGCGCCTCCACCGGCGGCGTTGCTGCTGTCGAAACGGTCCTCGCGGGTATGCCGGTAGATTGTCCTCCGATTGTGGTTTCGCAACACATGCCCCCGGCTTTCCTCAAGAGTTTCGTCGACCGGCTCGAAGCGCGGTTTCCCCAATCGGTCGCACTTGCCCAGGACGGTGTCGAACTCCTCCCGGGGCGGGTGCTGTTCTCCCCGGGGGGCGATGCCCATACGGGCGTGGACCGCCGCGGCAGTGGTCTGATCTGCACACGCATAGAGGGTCCGCGGCGCAATGGGCATTACCCCTCCGTCGACGTCCTTTTCGAGGCGGCTCTACCCTTTGCCGACCGAGTCAGTGCGGTCCTTCTCACGGGCCTTGGTCAGGACGGGGCGCATGGGATGAAGCAATTGCGCGACCGCGGGGCATTTTGCATCGGGCAGGACGAAGCCAGTTCGGTCGTCTATGGCATGCCCCGGGCGGCAGCAGATCTGGGCGCCATCGATGTGCAACTTCCCCTGGAGGCGATCGCGGATGAGCTGTGCCGTCGCCGGCCGGTTCCAAGCAAAGGGAGCCTGACGTGAGACGCGCGCGAGAGACCGGCATGAATACGACGATCACTCAGGACGAATTCGCAGCCTCGGACCGGGAGGGCGCGACGATCTCGACAATCCTCGGATCCTGCGTCGCGACCTGTCTCTGGGATCCGGTGGCGAAGGTGGGGGGGATGAACCATATCCTCGTGGCGCATAGGCGGTCATGCCGATCGAGGTGAAGAGCGCATGGGCATTTTCAGACACACGCTCCGAATGGCCTAGGAACAACCAACCGTCTGGCTGAAGCGCCGCGTGGAACCGGGGCCAGAGACCTGCCTGCGTTGCGGTATCGAAATAGATCACCACATTGCGGCAGAAGATGACATCGAATGGTCGGCGCATGGGCCATTGTCCCAGCAGGTTCAGTTGGCGCAGCGATACGAGTTGGCACACCGGACGTGCCACCCTGACCGTGTCGGGCGTGGGGCCGGTCAGAAGGTACCTTTGGCGCAGCGGCTCTGGCAGTCCTGAGATTTGTTGAACGCTGTAGACGGCCTCCTCTGCACGGGCGAGGATTGCTTCGTCGATGTCGCTGGCCAGGATCCGGATATCATAGCGGGCAATGTCAGGCGCGGCTTCAAGCAGGCACATTGCGATGGAGTAGGGCTCCTGCCCGCTGGAACAGCCGGCGGACCATATGCGGATACGCTCACCGCGACGCGCCCGGGCGAGCAGCCCGGGCAGGACCTGATTGCGCAGAATCTCGAAGTGATGACCCTCACGAAAGAAGTGGGAGACATTCGTGGTGAGCGCGGAAATCATGCTCTTGCGCTCGGCCTCGCCCTCCCGCGAGGAGACGAAGGAGATGTAACTGTCGAAATCCTCGATCCCGATGGCGAGCAAACGCTTGCGGAGCCGGGATTGGACCATGGTCATCTTGCCGACCGGCAGGATGAGGCCGGCCTCTGATTTGGCCAGGCCGGCGATGGCCGTGAATGCGGCATCGCTCATCGACGCGCCAACCTGGGCGCGGGAGGACTGGACCGAGGCGGCGAGAGGGGGAGGCGTGCCTGTCATGCGACCTCATCCGTTGTGCGCGGGACGACAGCGCCGAGGTCGAGAACGCGGATCATGCGGTCGTCGATCACCGTCAGCGCACGGACGACAGACATCTGCGGATCGGAGGCAATGTCCGGGGGAGGCTGCAGATCCTCTTCGGACATGGCGACGATATCCGAGACGGCGTCGACCAGAAGGCCGGTCAGCGTTCCGTTCATCTTCACCACGATTATGACATTGCGATCATTGGTTTCCTGCGAGGGCAAGTTGAGGCGCCGGGCAAGGTCCATGACCGGCAGGACGGTGCCCCGGAGGTTGATGACGCCGCGCATGTAATCGGGCGCATGGGGCATCGGCGTGGTGCGGGTCCAGCCTCGGATCTCGCGGACGGACATGATGTCGAGGGAATACTCCTGCTCGGCAACCCGGAAGGTGAGCAGTTCGAGCCCGCGGGGGGAAGCGTCGCTCATGGGTCAAACTCCTTGTGTGAGGGCCAATTCGGCACCGCGAAGCGGGCCTTCGGCCGCGATGATGTCCGCGGGATCGAGGATCAGCGCGATCTGTCCGTCGCCGAGGATCGTGGCTGCGGCGATGCCGGGCGCGCGGTAGAAGGAATCGTCGAGTCCCTTGATCACCACCTGTCGCTGGTCCTGGATGGCATCGATGACGAGTGCAGCGCGGTTGCCGTCATCCAGCGAGATCAGCAGGACGATCGCCCCCTGATGGGTGTCGCGCGCGGGGCGATAGCCCAGCATCACACCGAGATCGTAGAGCGGGACGAAGCCGCCGCGGACCCGGACCACATGGGCTCCGGGGCGCAGCATCTGCACGTCGTCGGGACCGAGCGAAAGCGTTTCCACCACGACGTTGAGGGGAAGGACGAGGGTCTCGCCGGCGACATTTACCACCATCCCGTCCAGAACCGCCAGCGTAAGCGGCAGGCTGATGGAGAAGGTGGTGCCGCGGCCCCTTTCTGACTGGATCGAGATCCGCCCGCCGAGGGACTGGATCGAGGTCTTGACCACATCCATGCCCACGCCGCGGCCGGAGAGGCTCGAGACCTGGCTGGCGGTTGAAAAACCTGGCAGGAAGAGAAGGTTGTCGATCTCGTTGTCGCTGAGCGGCAGGTCCGGGGGGACCAGCCCCTTGCTGATCGCGACCTGGTGCACCTTCTTTCGGTCTATCCCGCCACCGTCGTCGGAGACCTCGATCACCACGCGGCCCGAGCGATGCGCCGCCGTAAGGCGCACGGTGCCCTGCGGTGGCTTTCCCGCTGCGCGACGGCTGTCCGGCGATTCCAGCCCGTGATCGACCGAGTTGCGGATCATGTGGGTCAGAGGATCGGCGAGGCGTTCGATGACGGTCTTGTCGACCTCGGTGGATTCCCCTTCGGTCACGAGGCGGACATCCTTGCGGACCGCGGCGGAGCTTTCGCGCACGATGCGGGACATGCGTTGAAACAGGGACTTCACCGGCTGTGCCCGGATCATCATCACCGAGTCCTGGATGTCCCGTGTCAGGCGCTGGAACTCTTCGAGTCCGTTCATCGCGTCGGAGTGGGGCGAGAGGCCTGCCTCGCCCAGGCTTTGCGAAAGCATCGCCTGGTTGATCACCAACTCGCCCACGAGGTTCACCAGCCGTTCGATCCGTTCGAGATCGACGCGGACGACGGATTTGGCGCCCGTCTCCTTCGACTTGCGTGCCGGGGTGTCCGCGCCGTCCTCGACTGGGGGCGGTGCGGCATCGGTGATGGCCGGCGCAGATTGAGGCGGCGCGGCCTCCGGCGCGGGGACGGCGGCCGGGGTCGCAGGGGGCGGGGCGATCTCGAGTGTCCGTGCTTGCCCGGCCGCCTCCAAAGGAGCGGCACCTGCGCGCCGGATCGACAGTTCGCACAGCCCGTCGACAAATTCGAAGACCTCCCGCAATTCGCCTTCGTCGGAGGTGGTGCTGAGGTTGATCGTCCAGCATAGATAGGGGGTTTCCGGGGCGAGGCGGTCGAGCGATGGCAGGTCGGACAGGTCGCATGTGACCGTGGCCTCGCCAAGGGCGCAGAGGTTCCGGATTAGCATCTGGGGCTCGTTGCCAGTGTCGAAGAGCTCCGCCTCGGGCTTGAAGCGGATGATCCAGCCGTCGCCCGTGGCCTCCGCAGGGGCGTCATGATCCGTCTCGCCGGTGCCGTCGGCCGCCTCCATGTCCGAGAGATCCGGCAGGTCGAGGGAGAGCGTCACGCCGAGGGGTTCGAAATCCTCCGGGCGCGCCATTTCACATTTATCCAACTGAAACACCTCTAAAGCCTTGAATGGTAAGGCCTTTTTGGGGGTTCGAAGTCCGTCTTCCCGCGAGTATGCAACTCGCTCAGAAAACGCCAGTCTGAGGACCATTCTCTTGAGGGGGAAGTCTCCAGAAGTCCATATTTTACAAGGTCTTGAGAGGAATTCGAATGAGAGTTCGAACAACTCCTCAAAGGTATGTCTCGGTTTGGCCAAATCCTCGATGGATTCTTCCAATCTGATCTTCTGGCGCTCCAGCTTCACGATGCGCGCCTCGTAAGCCTTCGTCACGCGATCGTTTTCACTGTCCGTCGTCAGATGATTTGAGACACGAGGGCTTGATCGAGAACGGAGGGCCTGGCTCGTTGTGGTTTCAGTTTATGCCGCGTTTTTGCGATGCAGCAAGCGGCGCTTCTCGATGGTTTTGGCTTTGATCTCCTTTCGCGTTTTCAGGATGGCTTCGGCCCTGCCGAGATAGACGTCGGCGGGCGCGAGGTTGCCCAGGCTCTCGTGGTAGCGGTGATGGTTGTAGTGGTCGATGAAGTCGCCGATCGCCTGTTCCAGAGCGCCGGGCAGGTAATAGTTCTCGAGCAAGATGCGGTTCTTGAGGGTCTGGTGCCAGCGTTCGATCTTGCCCTGTGTCTGAGGGTGCCGAGGAGCACCGCGGACGTGATCCATGCCTTCGTCAGCAAGCCAGCCTGCCAGCTCTCCTGAGATGTAGCTGCTGCCATTATCGCTGAGCAGCCGCGGCCGGTGGGCGACTGTGGCCCGATCACAGCCCGAGGCGATCAGGGCCTCTTCCAGCGTCGCGGTCACATCCGACGCCTTCATCGTGGTGCAGAGCCGCCAGGAGATGACGTAGCGGCTGTAGTCGTCGAGGATGGTCGAGAGGTAGAACCAGCCCCAGCCGATAACCTTCAGATAGGTGAAGTCGGTCTGCCAGAGCTGGTTCGGCCTCGTGGTTTTCTCGTGGAACTCGTTTGCCGCCTTGATGACCACGAAGGCCGGGCTGGGAACCAGATCATGCGCCTTCAGAACCCTGTAAACGCTGGCTTCCGAGACGAAGTAGCGCTTCGTATCGGTGAACAGGACTGCCAGCTCCCGTGGTGACAATTCCGGCTCATCGAGGGCCAGATTCACAACCTGCTTGCGCACCGTGTCGGGGATCCGGTTCCAGACCCGGCGCGGATGCGAGGGCCGGTCCTCAAGTCCCGCTTCACCAAGCGACAGGTAGCGATCATACCAGCGGTAGAAGGTCGTGCGCGGGATACCGGGTATGGCTTTCACTGTATTCGCATCCCGAGCAATGGACCGCCCATGTCCGAGCGCGTGAAATCCAGAACCTACACGTTTGAAGAAATGAAGAAGAAGCACCCCCAGGCCTTCATAGAAATCCATCGTTACGAGGGCTTCCGAAACGTGGACTTGCGACCCAAACCTCCAGACCAATCGTAACGTCGATCGGCAAGCCTCAGTCGGCGCGTCACCCCTTGTTGCGCTGCACCTTGGGGCTGAACCGGCCCTTGGATAGTGCGGCGCATCAAAAGCTTTGTGGTAGTACCAAACGGCTGCGGTAGTACCACCCGGACTGCACTTAGTGCTGTCCGCAAGATGTGTGTGGTAGTACCACACATCTTGGCAAGGGGACCCGCTGCGCGTCCCCGTTGCATCCCCCCGGCCGTTGGCTCCTCCAGGGCATTGAACCCATCCGAAGCCAAGAGACCGTATCGCCGGTCAACCACTTGCAAGGAGACTTCGCTCTCCCTGCACCCATCGACTTGGTGGGCGTTCCTGCCCCCAAGACCCCTGACCATTTCATGGAGACCAATGACGGGAGCTGTCGCGCTGCCCTTCCTTGGAACCTTCCCATCGACCATGTGGCCTTCGTGCCCCTTGGAGCCCTGACCAGGAGGGAGACTTCGCTCTCCCTCCATGGACCTCCCATCGACCAAACCTACGCGGCTTGGATTTGCGCCAGCGTGTCGACGCTGGCCCCGAACGTTTTGGGTTGTCTAGCTGCATGCTGCCACAACGCTACACCCTTCATCTAGACGCAACGCTTCTAACCTTGATGTGTGGACAACAGGTAAATCTCTCTCCCATTGTGCCGCCAACACCTCTATGGTGAAAAGAAAACACTAGGTTAGGCACGGGCAGTATGTCACAGTTTTCGCTGAACAATTTGTTAGAAGAGTATCGCAAGGCGGCGCGTAGCGAGCGAGAGAAAGGTGACTATTTCGAGCGTCTTGTCAGAGTGTTCCTTGAGAACGACGACATCCAAAAGCAATACTACTCGGAAGTTGTTCCCTTCGCCGACTGGGCAAAAGCTCAAGGCTGGAGCAACACAGACATCGGTATTGATCTTGTCGCCACGCTATCGGATGGCTCGGGCTACGCTGCAATTCAGTGCAAGTTTTTCGCTCCGAGCCATGTTATCCAAAAACCGGATATTGATAGCTTTATTTCTGCCGCGTCAAACGATCTGTTCACACGTCTTGTTATTGCCGACACCACGCAAAAAGACTTCGGCCGGAATACCAAAGAAACTCTGGACAAGCTGTCCAAAGATTGGAACCGCATCGGTATCGGAGAGCTGGAAGCCAGTCGGATTGATTGGTCGCAGTTTATTCGAACCGGCAACGTAAGCCTTGCGCCGAAGAAACAGCTCCGAGACCATCAACGTGACGCATTGGCGGCTGTCGTTGATGGTTTTCAAGAGGCAGATCGTGGTAAGCTCATCATGGCTTGCGGCACAGGTAAGACTTTCACCGGACTTCGTATTGCAGAAACCGTTGCTGGCAAAGGGAAGCGCGTTCTTTTCATGGTGCCGTCGCTTGCACTGATGTCGCAGACCGTACGCGAGTGGAAAAACGACTGCCAGGAAGATTTTACCGCTTATTCCGCTTGTTCAGATGCCAAGATTGGCCGTAGTGCCGATGCTGATAGTCTCGACTTGAACGTTCATGACCTCGCCTTTCCCGCGACAACTGATCCGGCGAAGATCGCAAGTCAGGTCAACGATGCAAGTCCTGACAAAATGACGGTCGTTTTTTCGACCTACCATTCTATTGATGTGCTCACGCGTGCACAAAAGCACCATGGTCTTCCAGAATTTGACCTCGTGGTTTGTGACGAAGCGCACCGCACTACGGGTGTTACGCTCAAAGACGAAGACGACAGCAACTTCGTTCGCATTCATAGCAATGACCATGTAGCGGCAGCAAAGCGCCTCTACATGACAGCAACACCGCGCATCTTTGGTGATGCGGCAAAGCGGAAGGCTGACGACCATGACGCTGAATTGGCGTCGATGGATGATGAGGACAAATTCGGCAAAGACCTTTTCCATCGCGGTTTCGGTTGGGCAGTCGAGAATGAATTGCTTACCGATTATAAAGTCGTTGTTCTTGCCGTTGATGAGGGGCTGATTTCGACAACGATCCAGAACCGCCTCAAAGATGGGGCGGAGCTCACGCTTGACGACGCCACCAAGATCATCGGTTGCTACAAGGCACTGACAAAGTCCGACCTTGCTGCCGATCTTGAGTTCGACCCTAAACCAATGCGTCGCGCACTGGCCTTCTGTCAAACCATCAAAAAATCTGAAATTATCGAGGACGAATTCGCGCAGGTTGTAGACGAATACACTGGCAGTGATCTGATCGATGATGCACGCCACCTCTATACGCAAGTACGCCACATTGATGGTAGCTTCAACGCCAGTGCACGCGAAGAGATGCTGAACTGGCTGAAGGAAGACGCAGGTGACGACACTTGCCGTATCCTTACCAATGCCAAGGTTCTCTCCGAGGGGGTGGATGTCCCGGCCCTGGATGCGATCATGTTCATGCATCCACGCAAGAGCCAGATCGACGTGGTGCAGTCGGTGGGGCGAGTCATGCGCCGCGCCGAAGGCAAGAAGCTCGGCTACGTGATCCTGCCTGTCGCCATTCCGCCGAACACGAAGCCTGAGGAGGCGCTAAATGACAACGAGCGTTACAAGGTGGTCTGGCAAATCTTGAACGCACTTCGCGCGCACGATGAACGCCTTGACGCCCGTATCAACCAGGCCAAGATCGGCGAGGACATTAGTGACAAAATTGAGCTGGTGCGCATTTCCTCGGAAACTGAGCTCAAAGAGCTGACAGCCGTTGTCGATGACTTCGCGACCACCAAGACCAAAGCCGCCAAAGCCAGCGCCGGTATCGGCAGTGATGCGCCAGAACGCCGCCCGAACGATGAACTCGTCCAAGGCGAGATGGTCTTCGACGAATTCACTCGCGCCATCATGGCGAAGATCGTCGAAAAATGCGGAACGCGGGAATACTGGGATACTTGGGCAAAAGACATCGCCAAGATCGCCCAGACGCATATCACCCGGATCACCACCATTGTCGCCAAGGTAGGGCCGGAACGTACTGCCTTCCTAGCATTCCTTGAGGAACTGCACGACGACCTGAACCCCGAGATTTCCGAGGCCGAAGCTATCGAGATGCTGGCGCAGCACCTCATCACTAAGCCGGTCTTTGACGCGCTCTTCAAAGGTAGCCGTTTCACCAAGGAAAACCCGGTCTCCCGCGCGATGGAGATCGTTCTGGGCCAACTGCACGAACACAACTTGGAAAAAGAGTCCGACAGTCTCGCCAAGTTTTACGCCAGCGTGGAACGCCGCGCCGCCGATGTGAAAACCGCACAGGGCCGCCAGACCCTGATCACTGAGCTTTACGACAAATTTTTCCGTACGGCCTTCCCCGTTCTCACCGCGCGGCTTGGCATTGTCTATACCCCGGTCGAGGTGGTGGATTTTATAATCCACTCGGTCAATGACGTACTGAAATCGGAGTTCGGCCAAACGCTTGGCTCCAAGGGCGTGCATATCCTTGACCCCTTCACGGGCACCGGCACCTTCATCACCCGCCTGCTGCAATCGGGCCTGATCGCGCAAGACGAGTTGGAGCACAAGTACAAGCACGAGATTCATGCCAATGAGATCGTTCTTCTGGCTTATTACATCGCCGCAGTGAATATCGAGACGGTCTATCACGAACTGGCCTATGGCTCACTGTCCGCAAACGCGCCCTATGATCCGTTTGAGGGCATGCTGCTGACCGACACCTTCCAGATGTATGAGCAGGAACGCGATATGATCGCCAACCTCCTGCCAGACAACTCGGAACGCCGCACCAAGCAAAAGGCATTGGATATCCGAGTGATCATCGGCAACCCGCCCTATTCGGTGGTCAAAAAAATGCGAATGATGACGCAAGAAACATTCCTTACAAAGCGCTTCGCAAGAAGCTGCAAGACACATATATTGGCAAGTCTCAAAGCAACGCGCGAAGTGTGTATGATACGTACATCCTTGCTCTACGCTGGGCGACAGACCGTCTTAACTCAACCGACGCGGGCGTAGTCGGCTTTGTTTCGGGAAGCGGCTTTATTGATAAGCCCGCCATGGATGGCGTTCGTCGCTGTCTTGGCGAAGATTTCAACTCCCTCTATATATTTAATCTTAGAGGCGATATACGAAAAAATATGTTGAGCAAGGGTTCTGCCCGAGAAGGTGGAAACATCTTTGATTCCGGTAGCATGTCTGGCATCGCAATTTCGATTCTAGTTCGCAACCCTAATAACTCGAGAAAGGGGGATATTCGCTATTTTGATATCGGTGACGACCTTTCTTCAATTGAGAAAAGGAAGCTTATTGCGGAGTTTGGGTCAATAAATAAACTTTCCGATCATTGGACATCTATCACACCAAACGATCAATGTGATTGGATCGGTCAGCGCGACGCCAGTTTCTCGAAATACCTTGCGATCGGTGACAAGCAGCGGCGCGAAAGTGTTGCGATTTTTGAAAATTTTTCGTTGGGGGTCACTACCAACAGAGACGCATGGGCGGTTAACTACTCGAAGAAATCTGTGTCAGAAAATATGCAACGTATGATCGAGTTCTACGACGACGAGCTTGATCGTTTTATTTCTTCGGGAGCGGAAGATGCTGACACCTTTGTCACATATGACGACAAGAAGATCAGCTGGTCGCACCACCTCAAGAAACGTTTTCAGTCGGGGCGAAGAAGCAATTTCTCAGAAGATAGGATGAGGCCGATTCACTATCGCCCTTTCTCCATACAGTGGGAATATTACGACAAGCTGTTCAATGAATATGTGTACCAAACTCCAAGGCTTTTTGGCGAAAGTGAAGCTGTTCAAAACAATGCAATTCTTGTCTCAGGCACGGGTGCCAGATCAGGGTTTTCGGCTCTGATGGTGCAGCAGATATATTCTGGTGATCTTATCGAAAAAGGTCAGTGTTTCCCCCTCTATCTGTACGAAGGAACTCAAGCTGATGATGGTCTTTTCGCCAGCTCGGGCGATCAGGCGGGGGGCATCACCCGCCGCGATGCGATTACCGATGAAGGGCTTGCGCATTTCCAAGCTGCCTATACGGGGGAAGAGATCAGAAAGGAAGACCTTTTCTATTACATCTACGGCCTGCTGCATTCGCCAGACTACCGCAAGCGGTTTGCAAACAATCTCGCCAAGCAACTCCCTCGCATTCCGGCCGTCAAAACCTTCGCCGACTTTGCGGCATTCCGCGAAGCGGGCCGCGCGCTTGGCGATTTACATGTAAATTTTGAAAGCGTTGAACCCTACATGGTCAACTTCAAGGAAGGAGACCATCGCTTGATTAACGACGCGGAGGCTAACCCGGATAAATTCTACCGCGTTAAAAAGATGAAATTCGGCGGTAAGGGCAAAGATAAAGACAGAACGACCGTCATCTACAACGAGAACATCACTATGCAGAACGTTCCGTTGGAGGCTTATGACTATGTTGTCAATGGTAAGCCCGCACTGGAATGGGTGATGGAGCGGCAGGTCGTCAAGACAGACAAGGCCAGTGGTATCGTCAATGACGCCAACGACTACGCCAACGAAACAATTGGTAACCCCAAGTATCCGCTCGAATTGTTTCAGAGAGTAATCACGGTAAGCTTAGAAACGATGAAAATCGTTCGCGAGCTTCCTGAACTGGTTATTGATTGAGAAAGGATTCTAGAATGGCATTACCTTCAAATTATCGATGGATCGTGGTCGGCAAGCTGGCTATCCGAAATCGTGCAAACGCGCCGCATTATGCCCCCGAATTTTTTATCGGAGACCTTATAGCAGCCCTTACTGATCGAATTGCCCGAGGGGATGTGTATCGTCCCTACTCGAAAAATTCGCGACTTATGTGGTGTGCCGATTTTGACGAAGACGACCACTATTATCGATTGATCTTGCAGGTTGGTGACAAGAACGTATCGGGCGTTTCCTTCTTGCATTTCGAAACGATGGAGACGCGAGATATCGAAAAGGATGAGGATGAAGGTGGGCACTATGCCGCGCACATTTTGATCAGAAAGGTATCAGATCAACATGGGCGTCACCTGATCCTGATCGAGAAGGTGCCAGGCATATACCTATCTTCGGTCAAGGATCACCTCGCCTGGGTCTGCAAAAGCGCCCTCTATGAGAAAGAAGTGCAAGACGACGATGGTAATCCAAAGCGTTTCCGCCCCGTCTTTGAGATCGATGGGCACCAGTCCCGGACGATCCGGGAAGCGTTGAGAACAGGAACGCTTCAGGACATTGAATTCATAAGCCATGAGGAAAACCACGAAGACGGTTTGGACGAAGATCCGATCATTGAAGAAGTTGTCCACGAAGCCAAATGGCAGGTAAAGAAGCGTGTCACAGAAGACCAAGCCCGCACGATCTTCGGGCGCGTTGGTGACTTTCTTGGGCGCTTCCGAGATGGTGCAGATGACACCCAAATTTTTGTTCGAATCAAGGCCGACAATGGTCAGATAAAACGGACAGAGGTGCATCACAACGGCGATGAAATCCTCGAACAGGCGTTTGTCCAGAATGAAATCGTCAACGATTTCGATCCACCGCTAACACAGCGCTATGAGGCGTTTCGCCACGATATGATTCAAAAGATGCTCGAAGTCGTCAACAACGTAGGCGATTGATATGGCTCTTCAGAAACACACCAAAGTCTTTACGGTATTCTCGTTCCTGCGTCTGCGAAGTCCGGACATATTTTGGTATCAGTGGATTTACCCCACGGCAGTTTTCGCCTTGGTATTTGGTGGGTTCCAGCTCTGGGGAGATCACTTTCTAGCATTTGACAAAGACAAACTGATCAGTGACGTGAATGCGTTAATGGGTATCTTGATCGGATTTTACATTGCGGCATTGGCGGCGGTGTCTAGCTTTTCGAATGAAAACCTTGATCAGGTGATGAAGGGGCGCCCTCCTACTCTGACCACAGTGCGAAGGAGCGAAGAGATCAAAGAAACCCTGACACGACGGCGGTTTTTGGCGATCTTGTTCGGATACTGCGCGACTCTGGCGATCATTCTGTATGCCTTCGGGGTCCTCCAAGCTCACTTGACTGTTTCGCAGCCTGCCGAGCTTTGGGCTCAGACAGCTCTTAGCTTTGCGACCCAGGTAGCCTGGGGTTTCTATGTGTGGATCATTGCCAGTCTGTTGGTTGTTACGCTCTTAGGGCTGCATTACTTGGTCGAACGCATGCACCGCGCATAATTCTAGACTTCTTTTCGCTAAGTACATCGCAACCCTATCGGGTCGGGCTGTCGTGAACCGAGCCTGACAGGCAGTCTGGGCCATTCGGCATCCATCCCTTGCATTTGTTGCGATCAATGCCAGACTTTTGTCCTGCACAAGATCAATTCGACGCTTCGTCTATGATCCGCACGGGGCATGCCTGACAGAAAGACCATAAGCCAATGCTTGCGGAACTGATGAAAAAATCAAGATAACATCTTGATAAGTAGCAAAAATACCTACCAATGGTTGATCGACCTCACTAGTGTAGAGCTATGACTGACACTCTCGACCTACAAACCACCTATAGCGCTATTTTGGCGGCTGCACGTGAGCATCATTTCATCAGCTATGGCGATCTCGCCAAAGCCAACGGCGCCGCATGGCAAAATGTGCGCTACAAAATGAACACCCATCTGGGCGACCTAGTCCAGCTTGCGGCGGAGCGCGGCTGGCCAATGCCAAGTGCGATCGTCGTCAACAAGGGGAACCTCAAGACCGGCACACTCGATGGCTCGGCCCGTGAAGGGTTCATCACCGCTGCGAAAGAATTTGGTTTCGATGTCGATGATCCTGCCGCCTTTGTCGAAAGGCAGCAGCAGGCGATGTTCAATTGGGCGACTGATGCACCGGACGATTTGGGTCTGCCTGACACACATGAGGCCACTGAGGTTACGAGCGGTGGCCCGAAGTTTGTCCAGTTCTTTGGCCCTGTCTTGGACTCGCTGCGCAACTTCGGCAGCTCGGCCGAGCCCCGCCAGGTCATGGACAAGGTGATCGAGCTCGCTGACGTCACAGAAGAGGAGCTCAAGGAGACCAACAAGAACGGTCAGTCGAAATATGAGAATCAAATTGGCTGGGCGCGCTTCTATCTCGTGAAAGCCGGACTTATTGACAGCAAAAGGCGTGGGTTGTGGCAATTGACGCCTGAAGGGCGGGAAACGTTCCTCGATCACGAAAGTGCTGTTGCCCTCTTCAAAGATGTTCACTCACGCTACCGGGATACAGCCGCTGACGATGAAGAAGTGGCTCCGGTGGTCGTCGAGGATGGCAATTCCGAGCTGTTCGATGATCCCGATCGCCGCTTCTGGTTCGTCGGGGCATTGTGGGGCAATTCTGGCGATCAAAGTGAGCGATTCCTAAAAGAAGGAATCTGGCAAAACGGATATGATCTGAAATTCTCCGATCATGTCGGGCGCATGAAGCCCGGTGATCGTATCGCCATCAAGGCCTCTTTCGTAAAGAAGTACGGTCTTCCTTTCGAGAACCAAGAGAAGCCGGTCTCCTGTATGCGCATCAAAGCCATCGGGACAATCACCGAGGCATCCACCGATGGGCAGTCAATCAAAGTAGACTGGACACCACTAGAGAAACCCAAGGAATGGTATTTCTACACGTATCGCGTCACGGTCGTTGAAGCTGACATATCGGATGTCCTTGCCCGCAAGCTGGTTCAATTCGCCTTTGGGGACAGCAAGCAAGACTACGATTTCTGGCTACGCCAACCCTATTGGGCAAAGCGCTATCGCAAACCGTTAGATTCTGTCACCGACTTACAGATCGATGAAGAGGAAGCCGAAGCCGACATCGAAGAGGCAAGTTTCGACCCCTACGATATTGGGAATATTGTCGAAGACGGATGCTTCCTATCTGAAGCCAGCCTAACCGATGCGCTCACGCGCCTGTCCTCCAAGAAAAACATGATCCTGCAAGGGCCTCCCGGTACGGGGAAGACCTGGCTTGCCAAGCGCCTTGCCTATGCGTTGATCGGGACACGCGACCGGAAGGTGACGCGTAAGCGCGTGCGAGCGATCCAGTTTCACCCCTCCTTGTCCTACGAGGATTTTGTTCGCGGATGGCGGCCCGATGGAAACGGTCAGCTAAAGCTGACAGATGGCGTGTTCCTGGAAGCCGTCGAAGCCGCCCGTGCGGAGCGGGATCGACCATTTGTCGTGATCATTGAAGAGATCAACCGAGGCAACCCAGCCCAAATCTTCGGTGAAATGTTGACCCTACTCGAAAAAGATAAGCGCCGCGAAGACGAGGCTATCGAGCTCGCCTATCATGACGAGGCCGGTGAACGAGTCTATATCCCCGACAACCTCTACGTCATCGGGACGATGAACATCGCGGATAGGTCTTTGGCCTTGGTTGACCTCGCCCTCCGGCGACGGTTCGCGTTTGTGACGTTGGAGACGTCCTTGAACGGCGCTTGGAAGACTTGGTGTGCTAAACACGCTGGCTTCGATGAAGGCACTATCTCCAAAGTGCAAACCCTGATGAACGAGCTGAACCAAGAGATCGCCAATGATCGATCCCTTGGGCCGCAATTCCGGATTGGGCACAGCTATGTGACGCCTGCAACGGGTGAGAAGATCAGTGATCCGGCCGAATGGTTCCGCCAGATCGTCGAGACGGAAATCGGTCCACTTCTCGAAGAGTATTGGTTCGACAATCCGGACAAGGCAGCGAGTTCAACCAGGAAACTGCTAGAGGGCTATTGATGGAAGCCCTTTACGCAGAGCAGCTCCCCGAAGCGGACGCTCCTCTTGCGCTCGACAAGATTCCTGTCCGCAATGTCTGGTTTCTGTTCTTGTATGCCTCCGGTCTTGCGCAATTCCGTGACCGGTTTGACGCCGAAGTTGAGGACTCCCCGGATTTCAAGTCGTTGGTTGCCCGGCTTCTATGCTACGCGACCGAAAAGCGTCTCCGGCGCAATCTGAGCTTTGGCTACCGGCGACGGGAAGACGTGCTGCGCCGCGTACGCGGGCGCATCGACATTCTTGAAAGCGTGTCCAGCGATCTCTTTCGCAGAGGTGAAGTGGCCTGCCGCTTCGAGGAGCTGACGTTGGACACGCCGTGTAACAGGCTTGTCCATTCTGCCCTCCTACGCTTGTCCGGCTGGCTCGATGACCCGGCACTTGCCCATCGGTGCCGAACGCTCTCCTATGCTATGGGGCGCGCTGGTGTCAGTGGTGTTATGCCCTCCCGCGCTGAGATCGCAGCAGACCAAATTGCCCGACATGAGGGCGAAGATCGGCTCATGGTCTCACTCGCCAAGGCGGTGTTCGATCTTGTCTTGCCGACCGAGCGAGAAGGAGCGCGTTCACTGCTGAAAGCACAGCGTGAGGAAACGGAATTCCGCAAGCTTTTCGAGAAGGCGATTGGCAACTTCTTCGCCGCCGAGCTTCCTCATGACCATGGCTGGCGGGTTTTGCCGGGAAAACAATTCAACTGGCCGGTCGCTTCCAGTTCACCAGGCATCGGTTCCTATCTGCCCATGATGGTGACCGACATCATTCTTGAGAACGTGCGGGCGGATCGGCGCATCATCATCGACACGAAATTCACAGACATCCTGACGACGTCGCAATACGGACGGCAGCGCTTCAAGACCAGCCACATCTATCAGCTCTATGCCTATTTGCGCAGTCAAGAGTGCCCTGATGATCCCCTGTCCCTGACATCAGATGGCATGTTGCTCTACCCATCCATCGGACTCGATGTCGACGAAACCGCCGTCATCCAAGGGCATCGCGTTCGGTTTATCACGATTGATCTGGCTCGGCCGACCTCAGAGGTTGTCATGAGACTCAAAGACATACCCGTGCACAGCGCTTGGCTGTCATCAACCCCTGCAAGCTCAGCTTGATTTATCCCCTCATTCTGCGGGGTTGTCGCCGTCCGGCACCTTCCGTCTTGGGGAGTTGCTGGGTGCCGTTGCAGGTGGGGTAGTGGACGCAGCCGAGGAAGTTGCCGTACTTCCCTCTTCTCTCGACCAACCAGCCATCGTCGCACTCAGGGCATGCTGGGAATTCCGTGCCGCAGCTGCACATGAGTTTGTTTGGGTTGCTCGGGTCGGCTTTGGGCAGGTCCTGGCCGCAGGCCGTGCATGGGCTGAGCTTTTGGCCGCAGAGTTGGCGATGCTCGCAGCCAAAGGTCACGCGGCCTTTGGTCGAGGTTTGTGCCAGCATGCGGCCACCGCAGGCACCGCAGCGATGTTCGGCAATACCCGGCTCGCCGATCGTGATGGTTTCATAAGCGGGATCATCTGCCAGTTCTTTGACAAGCACGGAGGGTTTCTCGCGATTGGTCAGGATGGTGACAGACTTACGGGCGCGGGTCAGCGCCACATAGAACAGCCTTCGTTCCTCCGCGTGATCGAAGGCTTCGGGCTCGGGCAGAACAAGATCGAGCAGTGGATCATCAACGATTTCAGACGGGAAGCCCTTGGTTCCGGCTTCCGCCCGCAAGACCACGACATGGTCGGCCTCCAGGCCCTTGGAGGCGTGCATCGTCATGAAGGACAAAGAGATGTTCGGATGAGCGGCGGTCAGCTCTCGCAGATTGCGAGGCTTCAAGAAATGATACCGCCCAAGCAGAAGAACGCTTGTCTTGCCGGTTGCCTCTGTCGCGATCTGATCCAGCGTGCTTTTGAGCGCCGCGTCATGCCGTGCGCCCTTGTAATACGCCACCTTGATCGCGGTGTCGGTGCCCTGCGCAGCGGTGATGACGGTCTTATCAATCTGGGACGGGTTTTGAAGGATGAAGCGCCGCGCGGGCAGTGCGATCTTATCAATGCTCCGGAATGTCCGGCCGAGATCGACCACGCGGTGAACGCCTGTCGTATTGGCGAAGTGGCCGCCGAACTCTTGGCCAAAATTGCGCATCAGATGGATATCTGAGCCGGTGAAGCGATAGATAGACTGCCAGTCATCGCCCACGGCAAAGAGGCGCGCATCATCATGCTGGGCCTTCAACGCTTTGAGCAAGCGGGCACGACCAGCAGAGATATCCTGGAATTCATCGACAAGAAGGTGCCGGTACGGGCTCTCGTAGCGTCCGGCCTCAACATAGCTGGAGGCGCGGATGATCATGTCTTCGAAGTCGATGCGATCGCCCAGCCGTTCCTGATACGCGGCATACAGGGGCTCGAAAATTTTCAGGAAAGCCCCACTCCGCTGACAATCTTCGGCAAGCTCGCCACGGTTCTTGCAATGGGTGATCGATGCGCCGGAGCTCTTGAAATGGCGTAAAAACGTTCCGAGCGTCTGGGTGAAGCTATCGACCTGACCCATCTCAGCCAGCTTCTCAAAAAGCTGGTCTTCCGAGATAGGCTGACACGTTACATGCCGTGCAAGCTTTTCAGCCAAGGCGATGGTCAGCCGACCGTCGACCCGCTCGTAGCTGTAGGTTTCGATCAGGGTCGTTCCATGGTCGCGGTGTACTTGCCGCTTCCACTCCATATCTTCGAGGTAGCGGTTGCGATCGATATGGGGCGCTGTCGTGAGGCGGGTTGATCCATCAGCTTGACGGCTTCTACGAACCCCGAAATGTTCGATATAGACACCGCTTTCGCTTAACCGGAAATCCGGTGTGTAGGTGCGTCGTGTATTGCCCTCAATCTTGTGCTCGTAATTCGGTTCGTACTCATAGGCGATACCGTTGCGATAGAGCCAATTGGCAATCTGGAGCTCTTCGAAACTTTTGACCAGCTCCCCATTGAAGGTGCGGAGCTCGTGTGCTTCGACATAGCCGTAATATTCATCCCGCGTCTGGAAATCCCATTCGCTCTTATAGGGCCAGAAGAAATCGGCGAACCATTCGAGCAATAGGCTCTTCATGCCCGCCTTGCTCGCAACCTCATTGACCAGGATGTCACGCAAGAGGGTCCTGAATTGTGCATCGTCGCTGGCATGGGCGGCGATGGCAGGGGCACAGCCCTCCACTTCGCGCAAGATGGCATATCCAAGCGCGTGGAAGGTCATGGCGTAAACACTCGCCCCGGCACGTTCCTTGATGCGGCTGGCCATTTCCGCGGCGGCATCCTTGCCGAACGCCATCAGCAATATCTCTTCCGGCTGTCGCAGGCCGCGCTCGATCAGATAGGCAGCCTTGGCGACGATGACGCTGGTCTTCCCTGACCCGGCACCGGCCAGGACCAGCGTAGAATCTTCATCAGTGACAACCGCCAGCCGTTGTTCAGGGGTGAGCGGGTTCGACTCGATCTTGTCGAAGAATGCCCCCATGGCGTCGAGTTCGGTTTCTATGAAGCGCTCAATCGCCGCCTCGCGTGCAGGCTCGGGGGCTTCGTTGAAATCCTTGGTCGTGTTCAGAAGAGCCAGCTGGGTGCCGGAGAGAGCTCCGTCAGGGATGGTGGCGGGGAACGTCTCGGCAATCCTCGCGGCGCGCGCCAGGAACGGTTCAAGCAGGCAAGCTGAGGGGAAGCGGCGCGGAAGCTGTAGATGGGCGATCGCTTTGCCAAGCGTTTGCAGCTCGTCTTCTTCGGCATTGCCTTGTGCGGAGATATGGCGACGTAGTGCATCGTTGATCGACGAGCGGAACGCCGTGGCGTCCTCTTGATTCACTCCGGCAATGGTGAGGTGATCGCCGCCAGCCAGTGGGACAGTCAGCGCGTGGAAGCCGTATGATTTGCCGACAGTCGAAAGGCCAGCCATCTCCGAAAATGCGACAGGTCGACCAGTCTTACCATGAACAATGAGGCCGGTCTCGGTTTGCTCGACACCCCAATAGCCCAGGCCAAAGGGCCGGAGCAGCACGCTGGCAACCGGACTTCTTTTGATACGCTGTGATCCCGATCCACTCATCACGACAAGACTTACCTACCGCCCATCTGCGCCGACACGGGCAGCACGCTCGTATGCTCTCATGTCAGGGGTAGTCATGATCCGCGCGACTATGCCTGTCTGCATTGATTATCCTTTGTTGTTTGTTAAACCTGATGATAGCGGTGCGGCTAATTTTTTACAACGATAACGGTAAGTTAGTCTTCGCATTCCGATGCTCTCTGGATTGGTGTCGCAACCCTGTCGGGCCGGGCTGTCGTGAACCGAGCCTGACAGGCAGTCTCGGCCATTCGGCGTCCATCCCTTGCGCGTTTCTAGAACGATGCCAGCCCTTTGGGGCTGACAGCTTGGTTGTTCTGTTTGGGGCTTGCAGCCCCTAGGCCATCAAGACCAAGCCCTCCGCTTCGGCTGCGGGCGTGTCCGGCGGTCTCCCCAACCTTCCTTCCCCTTGGTCCGTGCAGGTCGGGTGATCCCCCTCCGCCGGACACGGTCTTGATGGACATCCCCCCGCTCATTGGCGCGGGCCTAGTCCCGGTTGCATGCGCAACGGGTAACTTAGGAAAGGAAAAGCCAATGAAACAAGACGTTTATCAGAAAGTGACCGACAAGATTATTGCCGATCTCGAAAAGGGCGAGCTCTCTTGGCTGAAGCCTTGGAGCTCCGGCAACACAGATGGGCGGATCATCAAGCCGCTACGCCATAACGGCGTGCCCTATAACGGCATCAACATTCTGATGCTGTGGGGCGCGGCGATCGAAGGCGGGTTTTTCTCCCCGTACTGGATGACCTTCAAGCAGGCCAAAGAGCTTGGCGCGCATGTGAAAAAAGGCGAGCGCGGCAATCTCGTTGTCTATGCTAACACCATCACCAAGACCGAAGAGCAGGACGACGGCAGCGAGGAGGAGCGCTCTATCCCCTTCATGAAGGGATACACCGTGTTCAACGTCGAGCAGATCGAAGGCTTGCCGGGTCATTACTACACCAAGCCCGAGTCGGTGATTAATCCAGCCGAACGCATCGCGCATGCAGATGCATTCTTTGCCGCCACCGGTGCCGACATCCGCCATGGCGGGAATTCTGCCCACTATGCCGGTGGCAGCGATCATGTGCAAATGCCCGTCTTTGAAAGCTTCGTAAGCCCAGAGGCTTACTACGCCACCTTGGCGCATGAGCTCACCCACTGGACGAAGCACGACACGCGCCTTGCTCGTGACTTTGGCCGGAAGAAATGGGGTGATGAAGGATACGCCCGCGAGGAACTGGTTGCCGAGCTTGGCGCGGCGTTCCTTTGCGCTGATCTGGGTCTAACCCCTGAGCCGGGCACAGATCACGCGGCCTATATCCAGAGTTGGTTGAAAGTCTTGAAGAACGACAAGCGCGCGATCTTTGCCGCCGCCGCCCATGCCCAGCGTGCCGCCGATTATCTGCATGGGCTTCAGCCCGTCATTGAAGCCGAGAAGGAGGTTGCCGCGTAAGCGGCAACATCCCTCTTCCCAGGAAGGAAAATTTTCGTCCGCCTCCGGCGGACGTGCCTCCCTTCGGGATAGAAAGAAGGACGGTTACGTTGCAGGTACCGTGCAACGCAACCTGCGAAGGTCATGAAATTATAGACTTTTCAGACGGTTAATCGTTGCGCGTCGTCACGGTCTCGTTGCATGGCTCGTGTTGGTGTATTTGCGTTGCAAAATACATGAAACGAAAACTTGAGAATGAACAAAAATCCATGTATCATATATACTTAATCATTTCACAGGCGAATAACTACGTTTCATGGCAGCCATCGATCAGAGCATCCTAGACTACATCGCAGCGCATCCTAGAGCACGCCGTGAAGCAATCCGTCGTGGCGCTGCTGCCGATGCCAGCGACACAACAATCTGGCGCGCGCTCAAGCGTTTGGCCGATGCCGGAAAGCTCGATATTTCAGGGCGGGGACGGGCCACAGAATACACCATCGCCGGATCAGCAACGGTTCGCGCCCATCTCCGAACACCCTACAATCAGCGCCCGCCCGTCCGATATAACCCCGGGTTTCTGGACGCCTATGTGCCAGGGCGCAGCTTCTATCTTTCCGCAGCAGATCGAGAAACGCTCCAGGCAGCCGGACGTCCGGTCGGCGGTTCCATTCCAGCCGGTACATACGCACGGCGCATTCTTGAACAGCTCCTCGTCGATCTGTCTTGGGCGTCATCACGCATGGAAGGCAACACCTACGATATCCTGCAAACCGAGCGCCTCATCAAATTCGGGGAGGCCGTCGAGGGCAAGGACCGCAAGGAAGCCTTGATGATCCTCAACCACAAGGAAGCGATCGAATATGTCGTCGACAACCTTGAAACCATCACCTTGCTGCGGCCCGACATTTTCAACATTCATGCGCTTCTTGCGGAAGGTCTTCTAGCGGACCCGGCTATGGCAGGCCGTTTACGGACAACACCGGTGGGCATCTCCCACTCCAGCTACAAACCCCTCGAAGATGGCATCACCATCGAAGAAGAATTCGACATCATCCTGACAAAAGCACAGGCGATCGAGGACCCATTCGAGCAATCCTTCTTCCTCATGGTTCATATTCCCTATCTTCAGGGCTTCATCGACATCAACAAGCGGACGTCCCGCGTGGCGTCGAACATCCCGCTTCTGAAAGCCGATCTTGCGCCGATGTCCTTCCTGACCATGAACGACGCGGATTATATCGACGGGCTGATCGGCATTTACGAGCTCAACAACGTGGCTCTCTTGCGGGATGTCTATGTTGAAAGCTATCTCGCATCGGCCGAAAAATACCGCGTTCTGCGCGCCGAAGTGGACACCCCAGAAAAAGCCGCTCTGGCTTATCGGGACGTTGTGCGCGCGGCGGTAAGACACAGCGTTCTCACGGAAAAAGCCTTTCGACCCGATGCCATATTGGCCCTCGTGCAAGAGCACGACGTTCCGGAGGCAGATCAGCAAGCGGTCGTGGCCTATGCGCATCAGCAGTTTCAAGGACTGCACGAAGGCAATCTGATCCGCTACAAGCTCAAGCCAGCCGATCTAGCCGATGTGGATTTGAGCTAAGTCCTTGAGGACGGCGGGGCTGGAGAATTGCCGGTTTCTTGGCCGGATGAGAAGCCAAGCCCCGTCAGAGTGACAGGGCAGGGGCAGCGCGGCGGCGGTTACGCACCAGCGTGATGTTTTCGAGGGATGCCAGGATATTGCGGCGGTCGGCAGTACCTACGGCTGTGGCAATCAGCAGCCGGTTAAAGGTGGCGTAAAGCTCATCCAATTGGTCGTCGGTTAGCTGCTCCAGCTCGTACATGGTGAAGAATGTGATCATCGTGATCCTCCTGTTCTTGGGTTACCGAGACCGGACCATCCGGGTCTTCGTTGAACAGGGCCTCACAGCATCATGGACATGATCGGGACACCGTTTTCGGGCGCAACGAATGTGCAGCAGGCTTGCCCTTGTCCCGCTTATTCATGGCTGCATATGCCAGACCTGATTTATCTGAAGACCATTGGATGCGACACGAGCCACTTCAAGATCAGGGGAGAGCATGGTGGCAGGCTTTCTCCGTCCGTTGCTGGAGCCAGAGTCCAAGATCAACCTTGGATGGGTTTTGCCCGTTAATTGCCTGAAATTCCTGACCGAACGCGGTCACCCGTCAATATCCTGCCCGCACCACCCCGCCTTAAACGGCGGGCCGTGTTGGACATGACAGCTGCCCTTCTCCGTCCGGTCTTGCGGAATGGCATGAACCAGCCAACCCCAAACCAAAGGAGAACATTCATGGCTAACACCGGCAACCACCCCTCGAAACCATCCCCGAAGGCGCCTGACTTCCTCGCGTGGCACGTCACGCAAAAGGGCGATTAAATCCTACTGGAACAAGGTCGGCGCGGCTTGGCGCACAGAGACAGCGCAGGCTACACGATCCAGCTCGAAGTCGTCCCGATCAATGGCCGCATCGTCCTGCGCCAACCGATCGAAGACCCGACCGAGCCCACACACGACCAGGAGGGCGCATGAGCGCCCCCTTCACCATCCGGATTGTCTGGCGCGGCATCGGCATCCAGGTGCACTATCATCCCTGCCGCTGGAACGGTCCTTGCGACCATGTCGAACTCAGCAGCGACGGCCGCGTCCCGCTCCCCGTCACCGAAACCGGCTACAAATCGCATTTCCTGCCAACCGGTATCGTGACCGCCGACACGCTCGAAGAGCAGGTTATGGCGTGGCTAGACGAGGAAGCACAGTCCGACAACTGGAAACGCCATGAAGAGGCTTCCAAGCAGTTATCACTCTTTTGAAAGGTAGATTTCTCGAAAGACATTGCAGTGGCTCGACGAAAACGCCGCCGGAAAATCCAGCGGCGGCGTTCATTGTTCGCAATTGGCAGAGCGTTGTTACCGGCCTCGATCGCGATCCTTGTTTGGTGCTGCAATCGGTTTGAAGCTGCCTTTCAGTTTGTTTGGTTCGCCAAGCGCAAAGCGCGGGCGCGCCGGTTGCTGCGACTTGGCAGGCATTGCCAAACCCCTCTTAATCCCGCCGATGCCCGGAGGGGCCAGATTAAGTCGCGGTTGGTTCGACCAGCTTGGCGACGGGGCTTTGGGCTTCGCGTTGTCCTTGTCGCGCAGCATCTCGTCTTTGGGGTTCATGCTGCGCACAAAGCGGATTTTTGCGGGTGTATCACTCATGGGGGATCATCTCCTTGCCCTTAGAATGGCTCTTCGCCATCAGTCTCGGTTTGATCCACACAAGACCGGCTATGCGCTCTTGCCAGCCACCCGGCAATAAGCTCTTGCAACCCAAACACAGCCACATCCCGCCTTATCTCAGGGTCGCAGGTTTGGGTCGTACCATGCGGAATAACACCGCCTTGCATCAGAAGATCGAGCGTTTCTTCACCGACCGCGACCGCCGTTTCAAATTCTCGGCGCGAAAGCACCAAAGTCATGGTGACAGTCGTATTTTTCTCTGATGACATGGCATGAGCGTTCATGGCGCGGGTCCTTGTGAGGCTTAAGATCGTCATCCGGCGCGATGATCGCGCCGGATCAGTACGACAGGCGGTCAATGCAGATTGACGCCCCGCGATTGCAGGTCCTCATCCCAGAACCACGGCACCTTATAGGCGACGATCGGGTTCATGTTTTCGATGAAGATGATTTGCTGATCAGCGGGCAGGCGCATCAGCTCATCAGGATAGGCCAGCTTGCGTTGGGCGGCAGCGGTCGTATCGGTGTTGCCGACACTATTGGAGCTGGAGCCGCCACCGCTGCCCGAGCTCGCTCCAAGCGTCCGTGACAAGGCGCTGCTCAAGTTCCAGACAGTGGTCTCACCACACAGCGCTGAGAAATACTCCGCCGTCAGCCGGTCACGGCTGCCAAAATACTGGATCAGCCCCGAGTTGCCGATGAAAGTCTCCCAGCTATCGCCATAGATTTTCTTGAGCTGGCTCAAGTCCTGGACGACACCGTAAAGCTGCATCCCAAAGCCCGCCATCAAACCATAGGCCTGCTCGATCATGGTCAGCTTTCCAAGCGCAGGCATCTCATCAAGGATGAAAAGGACCGGCTTTGGCGGTTTCTCAGCGATATTGCGGGCATTGACCGTGATCGCCTGCTGGATCATCAGCCGCAGCCACCGGCTAAACCCGCTCAAGCGATCGGCAGGCAGCACCAGATAGATCGTCATCGGCGTCGTCTTCAAATCCTCGAAGCGGAAGTCAGATGCCGACAGGTTCTCACGGATACGAGCGCTGTCTAGAAAGTGGGTTTGCGCTTGTGCCGCTGCCATGACGTTGGAAAGAAGCTTCTCTTCTTTTTGCAAGCAGCGGGCTCCGGTGCTGGCCACCACATGGTGCGGGCTTTCCAGCATGCGATGGAACAAGGCCTGCAAATCTTCGCCATCAAGCAGGAGAAGATCACGCATGCGGCCAAGATGCCGCTGCCCTGCTTCCCGATCATCGGTGGCGAGATAGAGCAGCAGGCCTTGCATCACCCCTTTGCCCTCTTCATCCCAAAAACGGTCATTGGCGGCTTCGATCAGGGTCAAGGCATCCGCGAGCAACATGCCGTTTTCTGTGATGTCTGGATCACCAAGTGTCAGCCAGTCGAGCGGATTGAAGCGCGCCGTCGGGACACCCTCAACCTCAGCAATATGCCAGGGATCAACGATCAGGACCTTTTGGCCCATCTCCTGACGGGCACGAGCCGTGATCAGCGCGTTCTCTCCCTTGGGATCGATGATAAGGGCCGAGCCTTCATAGGTTAGTAGATTGGTGATGATCTGCGTGACACCCTTGCCCGAACGGGTTGGTGCCACCAGGAGGCCATGGCGATCGCCGTTATAGAAGATGGTCTCATAGTCGGTATCGCGATAGGCCTCACCCAACCGGAAGCCGCCCGGCGTAAACACCCCGCGCTCTTCCAGCTCTTGCGGCAGCGCCCAGGACGCCGAACCAAACGTTGTTGGAACGGCCCCCAAAGCTTGCAGCTTCTGGCCAAGCCAGTACCCCAGCCCGACAAAAAAACCTGTAATCCCGAGAAAGGCCGACACGCTCCACCCCAGAGCCCCGTTGTTGAAGAAGACAACGAGCCCGGCGGCCAGCACCGTCACGCCGAACGCTGCCTTGCGCAGCTCCTTGGCTTGGGGTGACATGAACCAGCCAATAGCAAAGCCGATGCCGGTCCAGCCTGCAATCACCGCAAGCCGAATAAGTCCCAACATAGTATCGGACGGCCCGCCATAGCCGTAGTTGGTACTGTTTCCGAACAGCCCTTGGGCCAGGGCGTTATCGGGATACAGTATTGTGCCAAGCGCAGTCGCGCCTAAACCGATCACCCCTATGGTGATCTTCGGGAATGGTCGCAAAGACATGTTTACTCTCCTTGATGTCCTAGAGGTCAAACCGGGAGCCGCGATCACGACCCCCTTTGCGAAGCCGTGACGGCTCATCAGACCGGACGCGCGCACGCTCCCGGTCACTCGCTTCAAATCCGCGCGAAGACCCGCGCAGAAACTGCATCACGTCGCGGGCCAGCAGCCTGCGGTCATGTTTGTGTCTGGTGGAAAGGGCATCGATCTGCCGTTGCAGCGCGCGCCGATCATCCATCTGCGCTGCAACCAGATCATCACGCTGATGTTGATCTCTCTTGGCGCAGGCAGGCTCACGGCTTGCCCTCCGCGATGGTTTCGGGCGTGAAGCCCATGAACCGCGCCTGGTCGAGGACACGGTCGCTCATTTGGATCAGGCGGAAGCCGCGCCCGGCCTCCCGGGCCGAGGTGGCGGCGGCCAGCAGCACCTGCAGGCAGAGGGCGCCGAGGTGCGACACGGGCCCCGCGTCGATCACGAGGTCCTCCGCCGCGGCGAGGCGGCTGCGCAATTCCTCGGCCAGGGGGCCGGCGGCGGCCACGTCCAGCCGCGGGGGCAGGGTCACATTCACTGTCATCTGGGGGACTCCCCCCGGCGCTTCTGGCAGGGCATCGACCGGCCATCCCCTTGCTGCGTTCCGTCCCCGGTGTTCTAGGGGGCGGTCCGTTAAGACGGGGTTCCGCAGGGCAGGAGAATTCGCAGAAGACCGCGCCCCCGGTGGGCGCGGGGGGCTCAGGCAGCCATGAGCCCCGTGAGGCAGAGCGCGGTGCCGAGCAGCGGCAGGTCCGGGCTGTCGAGCAGCGTGACGGCAGTTGCCTCGAAGAGCTCCTCGTAAGGTCCGCGGCGCAGGAATGTCTCGATAAAATAGGGGCTTGCGAGTTCGGCCTGAAGTCCCGTGGCCACGCTGCCGACAAGGAAGATGCCGCCCGTGGGCCTGTGGATCATGGCAAGATCGGCCAGCACCCGGGCGGTGATCCGGGCGGCTAGGCGACGCGCCGCCCGGGCGGGCTCATCCTGAGCGGTGGCGATGTCGGGGGCGCGGCGCGGGCCGGTGCCGCAGAACCGCCCGAGGGATTCGAGGCCGCGGCCCGAGAGCAGGTCCTCCACCACAGGCAGGCGTCCGATCTCGGCGATGAGGTGATCGCGCAGGGGCTCTTCGCCGGGTGCGAAGGCCATGCGGAAGAAACCGGCCTCGGCGGCGGGCACGAGGGCGCCGGCCGGCGCAGGATACCAGGGCGCGATATTGAACCCGGTGCCGAGGTTGACGGCCAGCCGGGGTCCGGCGGGGTCGGGCGCACCGGGGTGCAGCACACGGCCCGCGGGCGGCGCGGCGAGGGCATGTCCAACGGCCTGCAGATCGTTGAGCAGCACCACGCGCGACAGGCCGGGCAGCGCCTGCCTGAGCCCGTCGGCGGTGATCGTCCAGGGATGGTTCGTCAGGGTGACACTGTCGCCCGAGACCGGACCGGCGGCGGCAAAACACAGCGCCTCGGGCTGCCACGGTCCCGTGGCGGCGAGCAGGCTTTCGAGGCTCGGGAAATCGGCGTTGCGGTGGCGGGTGACCGGGCCGAGACGCGGCAGGACCTCGCCGGGGCGCGGCGGGGCCGCGGGGGCCAGGCGGGTATTGGTGCCGCCGATATCGGCAAGCAGGTAGGGGTAGTGCATCGGCCTCTCCTCCGGTCGTGGGCGGAGAGTAGACCGGGCGGGCTGCGGGGAAAAGAGGGCGCGCGCAGGGCCCGGGGTCAGGTGCGCGCAGGGCCCGCGACAGGCAAGGGGCCCCGCAGGGCCCCCTCTGAACTTCTGGACACCGGCCTCAGGCGCGGCGGCGGCGGCGCCCGCCACGTCCTGCCCCAGCGGCAGCCGCGGCCTTGGCGGCCTCGGGGAAGGTCGCGCCTTCGGCCACCGCGTCGAGAATGCGGGAGAAGCCGATCCATTCGGCGCCATGCGCATCGTGGTTCATCAGCAGGTTGGCGGCTTTGATCGCCTCCATCTCCACCTGCCGCACCGGGTTCATGATCGCCGAGGTCATGCCTGCCCCGATCGCCATCGGCAGGAAGGCGGCGTTGATGCCATGGCGGTTGGGCAGGCCGAAGGAGATGTTGGAGGCGCCGCAGGTGGTGTTCACCCCCAGCTCCTCGCGCAGGCGGCGCACGAGGGCAAAAACCTGCTGCCCGGCGGTGGCCATGGCGCCCACGGGCATCACCAGCGGGTCCACGACAATGTCATGGGCGGGAATGCCGAAGTCGGCGGCCCGTTCGACGATCTTCTTGGCCACGGCAAAGCGGACGTCCGGATCCTCCGAGATGCCGGTGTCGTCGTTGGAGATCGCCACCACGGGGACGTTGTATTTCTTTACCAGCGGCAGGACGAGCTCCAGCCGCTCTTCCTCTCCGGTGACGGAGTTCAGCAGCGGGCGGCCCTCGGCGGCGGCAAGGCCGGCCTCCAGCGCGGCGGGCACGGAGCTGTCGATGCAGAGCGGCACATCCACGAGGCCCTGCACCAGCTCGATCACCTTGGTCATCAGCGGCGGCTCGGTCTCGTTGGGGTTGGGGTTGGAGTTGTAGACCACGCCCGCGTTCACATCGAGCACCATGGCCCCGCAGGCCACCTGCTCCAGCGCGTCCTTCTCCACGGTGGAGAAATCGCCGGCCTCCAGCTCGGCGGCCAGCTTCTTGCGCCCCGTGGGGTTGATCCGCTCGCCGATCACGCAGAACGGCTCGTCAAAGCCGATGGTGACGGTCTTGGTCTTCGATTCAAGGACGGTCCGGGTCATGCGTGTGCTCCTCTCCTAAGTCCCGTCAGGGTCTCCAGCACGGGATCGGTGTAGTCGGTGATGACATGGTCGGCGCCCTCTGCCCGCAGGCGGTCGGGCGACAGGCCGGTGGCAAGGCCAATGACGGTGCAACCCGCGGCGCGCGCGGCGGCAAGGCCCGAGGGGCTGTCCTCGAAGGCGAGCGCCCGGGCGGGATCGACGCCGATGCGGCGGGCGGCCTCGCGGTAGACATCGGGGGCAGGCTTGGGCTGCGGCACCTGATCGGCGCAGACGACGACCGCGAACCGGTGGCGCAGGCCGATGGCCGCGAGCATCGCCTCGGCGTTCTCTTTCGCTGCGTTGGTGGCAATGGCCACGGGCAGGCCCGCGGCCTCGGCCCGGTCCAGAAGCGCGGTCAGGCCGGGCAGGGGCGTTGCGCCCTCGCGGGCCAGCAGGCGGCGGAAGCGGGCTTCCTTCTCCACGTCCCACCACGCCGCATCCGCGCCGGGCAACAGCTCGGCGAAGGTGTCGAGGTTGTGGCGACCGTGGATATGGCGGGCATAGAAGGGCTCGTCCACGACCCGGCCCGTGGGGGCGAGGATCTCGGCAAAGACACGGCGGTGCAGCGGGTCGCTCATCAGCAGCGTGCCGTCGAGGTCGAAGAGCAGCCCCGCGATCATGCCACGGGTCCGCGGCACGGCCTGCCACGCGCGCGGACCGCCCGCGCGTCAGGGCCCCCGTCCTCGGTCATGCGCGCGGTCATTTGCCCGCCGCCTCAAGTGCCGAACGTGCGGCGGAGGGCGCCAGCTGGCCGTTGGCAAACGCGGCGCAGGTCCTGATCCCGCCGAGGGGGAAGAGATGCACCTGCGCGATCAGCGCGCCACGGCCGGTGGCCTGACCGGCGGCGAGATCGGCCAGCACCTCGGTCGGCTCGTAGGGCAGCATCAGCTTGGTCACGTCCATCGCCCGTTTCTGCAGCACCTTCAGCGAGGGGCCGACACCGCAGGCAATGGCGAACTTGATCAGCGTCTGGAGCTTGGCCGGACCCGCGATACCGAGGTGGATCGGCAGGGCGATGCCCTCGGCCTTCAGCCGGTCAGCCCAGTCAAGGATCGGCCCGGCCTCGAAGGCGAATTGCGTGGCCATGGCCATCTCCGCGTCGGTCCGTTCGGCAAAGGCCTGCTTCCAGCGCAGCGCCTCCATCACCGCGCGGTCACCGCCGTCGGGGTCGATGTCGCGGTTGCCCTCGGGATGGCCCGCGACATGCAGACGCTTGAACCCGTGGGCATCGAAGAGCCCGGTCTCCATCAGTTGCATGGAGCTGTCGAAGGCGCCGTGCGGCTGCGCGACGCCGCCCGCAAGCAGCAGCGCCTGATCGACACCGGCCTCGCCCTGATAGCGCTTGACCCAGTCCGCCAGCGTCGCCTTGTCCTTGATGATCCGCGCGGGGAAATGCGGCATCACCGGGAAGCCGTCCGCGGCCAGCCGTTTCGCGGTGGCGACCATTTCGTCGATCGGGGTGCCCTCGATATGGGCGATGTAGACGCGCGTGCCCTCGGGCAGGAGCGCGCGGAAGTCCTCCACCTTGGCCGCCGTGCGCGGCATGACCTCGATCGAGTAGCCCGACAGGACGCCGGAGAGGTCGGCAGGTGCGTCCGATCCGCCCTTGCGGCGGGTGAAGTTCAGCAGAGCCATCACGGCCTCCCTTATGCCCCGGGCGCTCAGGCCCATCCGTCCTTCGCAATCAGGGCCTTGAGCCGGTCCTGATCGTATTCTGCCTCGATCCGCGCGGCCTCTGCCGCGGCGATCTCGGAGGGGTCACCCTCCACCGGATAGGGGGATGCCTTGCGCCATTCGGCGAGGTAGGCATCGGTCTCGGCGGCACCGGCCTTCATGGCGGCGCGGTCGATGGCCTGTTCGAACCGTTCGGTCAGCACCTGCTTGGTCCCGCGGCGGCCCTTGCCGACGATCACCTGCGCGGGGATATCCCGCCAGTAGACGATGGTGACCTCGGGCATGGGCGATTCCTCTCTCCGGTGACCTATTGGTAAGCGAGTGCTGCCCCGCGCCCTGGACCAATATCGACATCACAGGTCCCGCGGGCGACGTGCAGGGCGGTGCAGGGGCCTTCTGCAGCCTAGCCGCCGGGGCCGCCTCTGGCCACTGCAAGGGCCCGGTGGCCGAAGTCTCCCGCTTATTGGGCAGTCCGCAGGGTGCTCGGGCGCCGCAGGGCGCATGGCGGCGGGGCTGCCCTTTCAAGTCCCGATGCAGGGGTCTATGCCCATCCCCAAGCGCAAGAAGGAAGCCCCCATGAGCGACAGCATTTCCCAGATCCTCGAGACCCCCGCCGTCAAGGAGGCGCTCGCGCATCTGCGGGCCAACCACGACCGTATGGTCGAGGAGATCATCACCCTGACCGAGATCCCGGCGCCGCCGTTCAAGGAAGAGGTCCGCGCCGCCGCCTATGAAAAGATGATGGCCGAGACCGGGCTGGAGGAGGTTGCAACCGACGGCATCGGCAATGTCACCGGCATCTACCGCGGCACCGGCAACGGCAACCTCGTCGCCGTGGCGGCGCATCTCGACACGGTCTTCCCGGAGGGCACCGACGTGACCGTGCGCCGCGAGGGGACAAAGCTCTTTGCCCCCGGCGTGGGGGACGACACCCGCGGCCTTGCCGTGAACCTCGCGATCATGCGCGCCCTGAAGGCGGCGGGCGTGAAGACCCGGGCCGACATCCTCTTCGTCGGCAACGTGGGCGAGGAGGGCATCGGCGACCTGCGCGGCGTGCGCTACCTCTTCGAGCAGAACGCCTATGGCCCGAAGATCGAGAGTTTCTTCACCGTTGATGGGCTGGAGACCGAGGACCTCACCGGCGAGGCCGTGGGCTCCTACCGCTACCGCGTGACCTTCAAGGGTCCGGGCGGCCACAGCTACGGCCAGTTCGGCACGGTGAACCCCGCCAACGCCCTTGCGGAGTTCGGCGCGGGCATGGCCCGGCTGGAAGTGCCCTCGCAGCCCAAGACCACCTTCAACCTCTCGATCCTGGGCGGCGGCACCTCGATCAACGCGATCCCGGAGGAGGTCTTCGTGGACATCGACCTGCGCTCGGTCAGCCAGGCGGAGCTCGACAGGCTCGACACCACGATGAAACGGCTGATGGCCGAGGCCGTGGCGGCCGAGAATGCGCGCAACAACACCCGGTTCGGCGAGATTTCCGCGACGCTCACGCAGCTCGGCAACCGGCCCGCGGGCAAGACCGCCGAGGATGCGCGCATCGTGGCAGAGACGACCGCCGCCGTGACGGCCTTCGGCTTCGCGCCGTCGTGGTCGCCCTCCTCGACGGATGCGAACATCCCGATCAGCCGGGGTGTCCCGGCGATCAAGATCGGTTCCGGCGGCACCGGCGGGCGGGCGCATTCGCTCGATGAATGGATCGATACCGAGCCGGAGCTGAGCCTGCGCGGCATGTCCGCCGTGCTGGTGTCTGTCCTCGCCGCCGCCGGTCTGGCGGAATAAGCGGCGTCTCGGCGGCCCTGCGGTCGCCGGCGCCTCCCGCCCTCCGGCGCCGTGGGGCGCGGGGATCGGAAAACCGAAACGCCGGCCTCTGGGTGGAGGTCGGCGTTTTATCATGTTATCAATCGGATACAGGGCGGGGCTGATGTCCCGCCTTATGTCTGTTGACGCAGCTTAAGTGCGGCAATCAGGGCCGCGTCGCGTTCGGCTTCCAGCTCGGGGATCGTGCGCCCGGCGGCCTCGGCCTCGACCCCCGCGACCAGCATGGCGCAGACCTCGGGCGTCAACTCGGGCGTGCCGAGCGTGGCCCAGCGGGCCTGCTGGCTGGGGCCGAGATGGGCGAGGTAATGCTGGATGCCGCCGGGGCCGCCGCCCATGTGATAGGCCATGTGCGCCCCGGTGACCGACCACCGCAGGCCGGGACCGTTGACCAGTGCGCGGTCCACCTCTTCCACGTCGGCGATGCCTTCGGCGACGATGTTCACCGCCTCGCGCCAGAGCGCCGAGGCCAGCCGGTTGGCGATATGGCCCACGGCATCCTTGCGCAGGATGACCACGGCGCGGCCAAGCCCCTCGTAGAAGGCCCGCGTGCGCGCGGCCAACTCGGGCGTGGCGGCGTAGAGCTCCACCAGCGGCATCAGGTGCGGCGGGTTGAAGGGATGGGCCGTCATCAGCCGGGCGGGCTCCGCCATCCCCTCGGACAGCGCGGACCACGTCAGCGAGGAGGTCGAGGAGGAGATCACCGTCTGCGCCGGGGCCGCGGCCACCACCTCGGCATAGAGCGACTGTTTCAGCGGCACGTTCTCCGGCGCGTTTTCCTGCACGAGGTCGGCGGCGGACACGGCCTCGGCCAGCGTGTCGCAGAGCGTGAGCGCGCCGCCTGCGGGCAGGTCGGGCGTGATCTCGCGCAGCTGCGCCAGCGGGCCTGCGACTTTGGCGGCAAAGCCCGCGCGGGCCTCGGCGTCCGGGTCCCACGCGGTGACGTCGTGGCCGTGCGCAAGGCAGAGCGCGGCCCAGCTGGCGCCGATCAGGCCGCAGCCGAGGATGGCGACCGCGCGGATCGGGGGAAGGGTGTCTTGGGTCATGAGGGTCTCCTTGCGGCGGGTCTATCGGGGCCGGGCGGGCAGGTCCATCGGCGTCAGATCACGCCCAGCAATTTCCACCACAGGAAGTCGAGGGGGATCAGGATCACGAAGGTCAGCAGCGTCATCAGCAGCGTCAGCCGGATCATCGAACGGACGTGTTCACCCGCCAGCCCCATGGCCACCAGAAGTGGCGGCGCCTGATAGGGAAAGACCACGGTGGAGAAGCCGAGCACCTGGCTCATCAGCACCGCTTCGGTCGAGAAGCCGGTCGCCTGGGCGAGATCCTGGGTCAGCGGCGTCATCACCGCGGGTACCCCGGGCATGGTGGTCAGGATCGAGGTCAGGGTGCCGAGGGCGGCCAGCGAGAAGAAGTTCGTCAGGTCACGCCCCGGCGCCAGCGGCAGCGCGGCGGTGACCACGGCGGCCAGCCGGTCGCCGAGGCCCGCGCTCGTCACCACGACGCCAAGGGCCAGCACGCCCGCCACGAGGAGCAGCGTGCCGAAGTCCACGGCGCCGCGGAACTGTTGCTGGTTCAGGAAACCGATGCCCGGCATCAGCAGCAGCACGGCGGCGGCAAGGCCGACCCATGCGGCCGGCAGCCCGTGCAGCCAGTCCGTCGCCCAGAGGGCCAGCGTCACCAGCAGGATCGTCAGCAGCCAGCCGTGGCGGCCGCTGCCCTCGACCGGGGTGAAGGCCGCGTCCTCGCTCTTCTGCGCCTTTGCTGGGCAGAGGAAGAGGATCGCCGCCACCATCAGCGCCGATTTCAGCAGGCCGAGGACCGGGAAATGCAGCAGCAGGTAGTCGGTATAGCCGATGTGGATATCCAGCAGGTTCTCCGCCGTGCCGCTGAGCACCATGTTGGGCACGTTGGCGGGCAGGATCGTGAAGCCGGGCACGTTGGTCGACATGGCGATGGCAAGCGCCACGCCGGTGCGCCCCTTGGTGCCCTTCCTGAAGCCCAGCACGTCCGCAAGCGCCATGCCCACGGGCACCAGCACCATGGCGCGCCCCATGGAGGAGGGCATCAGGAAGCTGAGCCCCATGCCAAGCCCGACCATGCCCGCGACCAGCATCGGATAGCTGCGCGACAGGTGCGGCGCGACGTGGGCCCCGATCTTCTGGCCGAGCCCCGATTGCCCGATCGCCGCCCCGATGACGAAGCCCGAGACCACCAGCCACATGGCAGTGGAGGTGAAGCCCGAGAAGACGACAGACTTGTCCACCAGCCCGAAGAGCAGCAGCGCGGTGAAGAACATCAGCGAGGTCAGGTAGGCCGGCAGCAGCCCCGTGGCCCAAAGTCCCAGCGTCATCAGCACGATGGCAAGGATCTGCGCCTGGTCCGGCGTCAGCCCGCCCGGTGCCGTCACCGCCACGACAGCGGCCAGAAGCGCGATCAGACCGAACAGGATATGCTTGCCGTAGGCCATCGGCCTCTCCCTTGCCGCAGACCGGGACAGCCCCGGCGCGACAGGGATAACGCGGGGTGCTGGCAGGGGAAAGGCGGATCGGGGTCCGGGTGCCCGCGAATGTGCGCCCGCGATTTTCCCCGCGATTTCAAAGGCGCATTTCAGGGCGTTTCCCGAGGCGTTTCCCGAGGCGTTTCCCCCGGCGGTTCGGTCCTCCGGCACCCGGCCGCACTGGCGCGGACCGGGCCGCCGCCCGCAGGGCCGCCGCGCGCGGCGCAGGGAAAGGGACGCCTGTGCATGCAGCACAGGGGGGCCTGCGCGACGTCCCCATGCTGCCACCGCTTGACGCCGCCCCTGGGCGCGATTAGCTGGCGCTCATGGCGCGCGCACCTCTTCTCCAGCTTTCCGACATCTCGCTGACCTTCGGCGGAGATCCCGTATTCAATGACCTGTCGCTGGTCGTCCAGCAGGGCGACCGTGTCGCCCTCGTGGGGCGCAACGGCTCGGGCAAGTCCACCCTGATGAAGGTGATGGCCGGCCTCGTGGAGGCCGACAGCGGCGACTGCGTGGTGCCGCCGGGCACCTCCGTGGGCTACATGGAGCAGGAGCCGGACATGACCGGTTTCGCCACGCTCGGCGATTTCGCGGCCTCGCGGCTGGACCCGTCGGAAGCCTACCGGGTGGAGATGGTGGCCGAGGGCCTCAAGTTCGACCCCACCCGCAGCCCCGAGGTCGCCAGCGGCGGCGAACGGCGTCGCGCGGCCCTTGCCAAGCTGATGGCCGAGGCGCCGGAACTGATGCTGCTGGACGAGCCCACCAACCACCTCGACATCGAGGCGATTGCCTGGCTGGAGGAAGAGCTGAAGCAGACCCGCGCGGCCTTCATCCTGATCTCGCACGACCGGGCCTTCCTGCGCGCGCTGACCCGCGCCACGCTCTGGGTCGACCGTGGACAGGTGCGCCGTCAGGAGCAGGGCTTCGAAGGCTTCGAGGCCTGGCGCGACAAGGTCTGGGAAGACGAGGACATGGCGCGCCACAAACTGGACCGCAAGATCAAGGCCGAGGCCCGCTGGGCCGTGGAAGGCATCAGCGCCCGGCGCAAGCGCAACCAGGGCCGCGTGCGCGCGCTGCAGGGCCTGCGCGAGGAACGTGCGGGCCAGATCCGCCGTCAGGGTGCTGCGGCCATGGCGCTCGACAGCGGGCCCAAGTCCGGCAAGCGCGTGGTCGAGGCGGAGGGCATCTCCAAGAGCTTCGGCGACAAGGTCATCCTCAGCGATTTCTCGATCAAGGTCATGCGCGGCGACCGCGTCGCCTTCGTGGGGCCGAACGGCGTGGGCAAGACCACGCTGCTCAAGATGCTCATGGGCGAGGTCGCGCCCGACAGCGGCACCGTGACCATGGGTACCAACCTGCTGCCCGCGATCTTTGACCAGTCCCGCGCGGCGCTGGATCCGGACATGACGCTCTGGGACAGTCTGACCGGAGATCCCGACATGCGGGTTTCGGGGCAGGCGGATCAGGTCATGGTGCGCGGCACGCCCAAGCACGTGGTGGGTTACCTCAAGGAATTCCTCTTCGACGAGGCACAGGCCCGCGCGCCCGTGCGCTCGCTTTCGGGTGGCGAGAAGGCGCGGCTGCTGCTGGCCAAGCTGATGGCGCGGGAAAGCAACCTTCTGGTGCTCGACGAACCGACCAACGACCTCGACATCGAGACGCTGGACCTGCTGCAGGAACTGCTGGACGATTACGACGGCACCGTGCTTCTGGTCAGCCACGACCGCGACTTCATCGACCGTGTTGCCGCCACGACCATCGCCATGGAAGGCGACGGCGCGGCCACGGTCTATGCGGGCGGCTGGAGCGATTACCGGGCGCAGCGCGCCGAGGGCCGCAAGGATGCGCCCAAGGTCGAGAAGGCTGCACCGAAGGCAGCCCCCAAGGCTGTCTCCGGGGCCGCGGCGAAACCGGCGGCCCCCGCACCCAAGGCTAAGCTCTCCTTCACCGAAAAGCACCGGCTGGAGGAACTGCCCGAGGTGATGGAGCGTCTCAGCTCCGAGATCGGCAAGCTGGAGCAGCTTCTGGCGACGCCGGACCTCTTCACCAAGGAGCCGGTGAAGTTCAAGAAGGCGACCGAGATGCTGGCCGAACGGCAGCAATCCCTGGCCGACGCCGAGGAGGAATGGCTGGAACTGGCGGAGAAGGCCGAGGGCTGAGCCGTCCAGCGAAAGTCCAGTCTAATCAAACAGAAACGCGCCGCTGATGAAGCGGCGCGTTCTCTTTTTCGGCCGTCACGAGATGGCGTCTGTTTGGGCGCCTGTTCCGGGGGCCGTCAGTCCAGCCCGCGTTTCTCGGCAAAGCGCCAGGCCAGCGGCATCTCGATGATGGTCAGCACGATCCGGTAGATGTGGTGCAGGGTCACGAAGGCCGGGTTCACCTGAAGCGACAGCGCCACCAGCGCCATCTCGGTCACGCCGCCGGGGGCGAAGGAGATCAGCAGCACGTCGAAATGCTCGCCCGTGATCGGGCGCAGCAGCATCGCCATGATCCCGCCCACGACGAGCATCGAGCCGACCGAGGTCAGGGCGAGCCCCATGCCCTTGATCAGCATGGCGGGCCGGATGCCCACGAACCGCGCCCCCAGCGAGGCCCCGATCACCACCTGCGCGCCGGAGATCATGTAGCTGGGCACCTCGATGACCAGCAGTCCGGTCAGGGTGCAGGCCATGCCCACCAACATCGGCCCCACCAGCTGACCGGCGGGCAGATGCGGTACGCGGCTCAGCAGGACGCCGGCGGTCAGGGCGAGGATCACCTCGGGGAAATGGTGCAGGTCCGCGCCCGCGCGGCTGAGGCTGATCCCGCTGGCCGAACCCACGGGATGCCCGTACCAGAGCGACAGGCCCACCGGCAGCAGGGTCACCACGGTGATGATCCGCAGGAACTGCTGCATGGTCAGCAGCCGGATGTCGGCGCCGCGGCCTTCGCCCATGAGGATCGATTCCATCAGCCCGCCGGGCGTGGCGGCAAAGAAGGCGGTGGGGTGATCGTAGCGGCCGATCTTGCGGAAGATCGTGTAGTTGATCCCGTGCACCAGCGGCACGAAGAGCGTCAGCGCGGCGAAGGAGTAGATCGCGGAGGGCAGCGAGGCCACCACCTCGCGCGTGATGCTGGCGCCGATGGACAGGCCGACGAGCCCGATGAAGATCTTCCGGAAGTCGTTCGGGAAGCGATAGCCTTGGGGCAGGGTCTGGGGCCGGGTCGTGGCCACGAGGGCCGTGGCCAGCAGCGCGCCCAGCATATAGGGCAGCGGCAGGCCTGCGACCTTGGCCAGAAGGCCGCCAACGGCGCCGAGGGCAATGACGAAAGCGGTAGGGAGGACGGTCTTGCGGAAGAAGGTCACGTGGGGTCTGGTCTTGCAATGAAAGGGCGGCCCGATGCGGCCCGCCCCTATTAGATGCATTTGTCATGCTTTGTCACGCCCCCGTTGGAGCCTCCCGCCACGGAATGCGCCCTTGCGGCGGAGTTGCGGCGGAACTGCCGCTGCCGCGCGCGAAATCCATGCGTTCAGCGCAAGAGATCGGGCAGGAACATCACCACGGGCGGCAGGGCGACGACGAGGACGATCACCACCAGGTCCATAAGGATGAAGGGCAGCACACCGCCGAAGACCTGCGCGATGGTCACGTATTTCCCCGCCACGTTCTTGATGACGAAGACGTTCATGCCCACCGGCGGGGTGATCATCCCGATTTCCAGCAGCTTGACCACCAGCACTCCGAACCAGACGAGGCTGATGTCCTCGGCGCGCAGGATCGGCAGGAAGATCGGCAGTGTGATCAGCATCGCGCCGAAGGGCTCCATGAAGGTGCCAAGGGCGAGGTAGATCAGCACGATCACCAGCATCAGCTGCACATAGCTCAGGTCCGCGCCCGCCACGAAGGAGGAGAGGAAGTTGGACAGCCCGCTGATCCCGAGGAAGCGGGTGAACATCGCCGCGCCGACACCGATGATGAAGAGCGCCCCGGTGGAGGTCACGGTTTCCATCAGCGAGCGCCCGATGGCCTGTCTCGTCAGCTTGCCGGTCACACCGGCGAGGATCAGCGTGCCGAGGGCCCCGACGGCCCCGGCCTCGGTCGCGGTGAAGAGCCCCGAGAAGAGCCCGCCGAAGATCACCAGCACGAGGGCCGTGATCGGCAGCACCCGCAGGATCGCGGCCCAGCCTTCCTCGCTCACCGGCGCGGCGTCGCGCGCCGGGATCAGGTCGGGCCGCAGCAGCGAGATCAGCACCACGACGATGCAGTAGCCGACGGCGGTGATCACCCCGATGCCGATGCCGCCCACGAAGACCTGCGTGACCGAGGTCTCGGCGAAGACGCCGTAGATGATCATCAGGATCGAGGGCGGGATCAGTGCGCCGATGGTGCCGCCCGCCGCGATGGCGCCTGCGGCGATGGAGGGGCGGTAGCCCGCTGCGACCATCTCGGGGATGGCGATCCGGCCCATGGCGGCGGCGCAGGCCAGCGAGGAGCCGGAGACTGCCGCAAAGCCCGAGCAGGCGAAGATCGAGGAGATCGCGAGCCCCCCGGGCAGCCGTCTCAGCACCACCTTGGCCGCTTCGAAGAGCCCGCCCGTCAGGCCCGTATGGAAGGCGATGAACCCCATCAGCAGGAACATCGGCACCGCCGACATGGTCCAGCTGGCAACGAAGGAATAGGGCGTGTTCTGCAACACGCCGAGCGCCGGGCCCATGCCGATCAGCGCGGTGATCCCCCCGAAGGAGACCGCCACCAGCGCCATGGCCACCGGCACCCGCAGCACCAGCAGCACGATCAGGACGCCGACGCCCCAGAAACCGGCCTCGACGTTCATGCGGTCTCCTCCCTTGGGGGCCACAGGTAATTGAGCGCAAGGATCACGCAGGCGAAGGCCGCGAGGCTGAAGCCGATGGGCGGCAGGAAGTAGCTGTGCCAGACCGGCATCTTGAAGGTGACGAGTTCCACGTAGGTCCCGCTGCGGTAGTTGGAGAACGCGGCCTTCCATGTCGGCCAGGCGAGGCCCGCGTAGACCGCCGCCGAGATCAGGCAGACAAGCGCATCGGAGAGGCGCAGCAGCCGGGGCGGCATGGCGAAGTCGATCAGCTCGACCGAGACCATCTCGCGCCTCAGCTCCAGCCAGGACAGAGGCAGGAAGGCGATCAGCACCATGTAGTAGCGCGAGACCATCTCGGCCGTCACATGGATCGAGATCCGGAACAGGTTGCGCAGCAGGACGTCGAGGCTGATGTGGATCATCATCGCCACGACGCCCGCGGCACCGGTCAGGGCAAGCACACGGGCAATGCCCGTGGCCAGCCGGAGAAGTGCGGTCATCTTGGGCTCCGGCAGAGGCGTCAGGGGGCGCGGCCCCGGAAGGGCCGGGCGGGTGGCGCAATCAGGCGTGACCGGGCAGGGTGCGTGGGGGACCGGGCCATGGAGGCCCGGTCCCGAGGCCCGCGCCGGTATCCGGTCCCGGCGCCGGGTCCCGCGTCAGGTCCCGGATCAGGATCACGGCACCGGGTCACGCCCGCAACTTCAGAGCCCGTAGGTCGCGAAGTCGATCCTGGACCAGAGTTCCTCCTTGATCCGCGCGGCGAGCGCATCGGGATCGTCGCCCACCTCCTCGGCGATGGCGGTCCATTTCGCCACCAGCTCGCCGAAGTAGACCGCCTGTTCGCCCGACATCTCGGTCCGGCTGGCCACGTCTTCTCTGGCGAAGGCCTCGGAGGCCTCGAGGAAGGCCGGATCGGGCTCGATCACCTCGATGGAACTGCCCGCCAGCGCCTCGTCCGCCTTGGCCGGCAGCTGGAAGGCCCAGCGGTCGGTCAGGTCGAAGTTGGCGCGGGCGGCGGCCATGCCGACCTGTTCGCGTTCCTCGGGGCTCATGCCCTGCCATGTGCTCAGGCCCACGGTGAAGTTCGAGGTGACGTGATAGGTGCCGATCGGGATCAGCGTCACGTATTTCGCGATGTCGATCAGCCGGTAGGACAGCAGGTCGACCTTGGAGGCCATGGTGCCGTCGATGGTGCCCTGGCTGATCGCCTCGAACTGGTCGCCCACGCCCATGTTGACGGGTGTGGCGCCGAAGTTCTCGGCCCAGCGGGAATAGGGGGCGCCGCCGGTGCGCAGGCGCAGGCCCTTCAGGTCCTCGGCGGTGCGCACGGGCTTGGTGGTGATCAGGTTGTAGACGTTGGACGAGCCCGCCCCAAGGAACACCATCCCCAGTTTCTTGAACTCTGCCTGGCAGGGTTCACAGGTCATGCCGAACTCGGTCATCGCCATGGCCATGGCATGCGGATTGCGCCCGGCAAGTGCCAGATCGCCCGCGATCCCCGTCACCTCCATGTCGGCGGGGAAGTAGAGCGGCAGCGTGTTGCCGACCTCGGCCAGCCCGGTCTGAAGCGCATCCTTCATCTGCGGCAGCGATACGACCTCGGGGCCCATGATCGTGCCGGTGATCGCCCCGCCTGAGATCTCCTTCAGGTTCTCGGCGAAATGTTCGTACATGTAGTGCGCCGGGTGGGCCGGCGGTGCGGCGGGGGCAAGGCGCAGCTCGCGCGCCTGAGCGGCCCCCGTTGCCATGATCCCGGCGATTGCCAGGGCAACGAAACTGGTGGTCTTCATGAACTCCTCCCTAAGGTTCAATTGACGTCCGTTTTCAGTGGTTCAAAGCGACAGCAGTTGCCTCGCGTTCTCCTTCAGAAGCAGCGGTCGGACCTCCTCCTTGATGTCGATCTGTTCGAAATCCGCCAGCCAGCGGTCCGGCGTGATCGCCGGCCAGTCCGAGCCGAAGAGTAGTTTGTGCTTCAGCAGCGAATTCGCGTATTTCACGAGGATCGGTGGGAAATACTTCGGGCTCCAGCCGCTCAGGTCGATGTAGACGTTGGGCTTGTGCTGCGCGACGGCCAGCGCCTCCTCCTGCCAGGGGAAGGAGGGATGGGCCGCGATGATCTTGAGGTCTGGAAAATCCACGGCCACGTCATCGAGGCACATGGGGTGGCTGTATTTCAGCCGCATCCCCATCCCGCCGCGCATCCCTGATCCGACGCCGGTCTGCCCGGTGTGGAAGAGCGCGATGCCGCCCTCGGCCTCGATCGCCTCGTAGAGGCCATAGGCCATGCGGTCGTTGGGGTAGAAGCCCTGGAATGTCGGGTGGAACTTGAAGCCCCGCACGCCATGGTCGCGCATCAAGGTCCGGGCCTCGCGCACGCCCATCTTGCCCTTGGCCGGGTCGATGGAGGCGAAGGGGATCATGATGTCGCTGTTCTCGGCGGCGATCTCGGCCACTTCGTAGTTGGAATAGCGCCGGAAGCCGGTCTCGCGTTCCGCATCCACCGGGAAGATCACGCAGCCGATCCGGCGCTCGCGGAAGTAGGCTGCCGTCTCCTGCACCGTGGGCAGCATGCCCTGCGCGCCGGCGGGGTTCTTGAAGTACTTGGCCATACCGGCCTGGAACTCGTTGTAGCCATCGTCCCGGTGGGTGCAGCAGGGCTCCTCGGCGTGGACGTGGATGTCGATGGCGATCAGGTCGTCGATATTCATGGGTCTCCCTCAGCCCTCGAACCCGTTGTACTTCCTCAGCAGCCGCGCCAGCGTGGCGGCTTCCTCCTCGCTCAGGTCGTGGGTGTTGTAGGCGTTCTCTCCAAGAAAGTTCGGGCGGTTCCGGGCCACGAAGGCCTCGCCCTTGTCGGTCAGCCGCAGCAGGACCGAGCGCCGGTCGCTGTCGGGGATCTGCCGCTCCACGAGGCCGTTGTCCTCGAAGCGGCGTACGGTCTTTGTCATGTGCGCGGGCTTGATCCGCAGCGCCTGCGCCAGCATGCCCTGCTTGATGCCGGGATTGCGGTGCATGACCCAGAGCATCGAGAATTCGCCCGGGCGCAGGTCCTCGTCGCCGAACCGGTCATAGAACTGGTCGTAGACGCGCACCTGTGCCACCCGCAGCAGGAAGCCCAGCGACTGCCCGAGATCGCCCAGATCGACGTCCTCGATGGCCTGCGGGGTAAGGCGCGGGTCCTGTCCCATCTCAGTTGCCCCCCGGGATCGCGACCTTGGCCGCGCGCTTCTCGAGGAAGGCGGTCAGCCGGGCCTCGGCCTCGGGCGAGGTGGCGGTGAAGGAGGAGATGAAGCTCTCGACGAAGAGACCGTCATCGCGGCTCATCTCCATGATCCGGGGCAGCGCGTTGATGACGGAGTAGTTCGAAAGCTCCGCGTTGGTCGCGGCCTTGGCGGCAAGTTCCAGCGCCTTTTCAACGGCTTTTCCGGCGGGGACAACGTATTGCGCAAGGTTCCATGCCTCGCCCTGACGGGCATCGACGGAGCGGCCGGTCAGCATCATGTCGGTCATCCGGGCCACGCCCATCAGCCGCGCGGTCCGGACCGAACCGCCGCCGCCCACGAAGATGCCGCGCTGTCCCTCCGGCAGGGCGAAGAAGGTCGTCTCGTCCGCAACACGCACCTGCGTGGCCGAGGCCAGTTCCAGCCCGCCGCCCACGACGGCGCCATGGAGCGCGCTGAACCACGGGATCGGGCCGAACTCGATCCGGCCGAAGACCTCGTGCCAGCGGCGCGAGCCGTGCACCCCCTCGAAGGGCGTCTTCTTGACGTGTTCGCCGAGGTCGAGCCCGGCGCAGAAATGCGTGCCGTGGCCGAAGAGCACCGCCGCCTTCGCCTCGCCGCGGGCGCGTTCCACCGCGCGGCCGATCTCCTCGATGAAGCGGTCGCTGACGGCGTTGCGTTTCTCCGGCCGGTTCAGCCCCACGAGGGCCACGTCGCCGCGCATCTCGTAGGTGACGAAATCTGCCGTGTCCGTGCTGCTCACTTGTCTGGTTCCTTCCTTGCTCGAATAGGATCTATGCACAAAAATATTTTCCGTGTAAACAATATTTGGGCGAACGGTTTCGTTCGTGGAGGAGAAAATCGAGGGAGGTTCCATGTCATCCATGGAGAAGATGCGGCCTGTCCGCGTCTGGGAGCCCCGTATCCGCGTGGAGGAGCGCGCGGACGGAAGCAGCCTGATCTGGCAGGAAGACCCGCTGGGGGACTATCCCGACAGGCTGTCGGATCGCATCCATCACTGGGCCGCCACCGCGCCCACACGGGTCTGGATGGCCGAGAGGGGCCCGGGCGGTCACTGGATCACGGTGACCTATGCGGACCTGCTGGAGCAGATGCGGCGTGTGGGGAGTTTCCTGCTGCAACAGGGGCTGTCGCTGGAGCGCCCGCTGCTGATCCTGTCGGAGAATTCGCTGGATCACGCCGTGGCGGCCCTTGCGGCGCAATACGTGGGCGTGCCCTCGGCCGCCGTGGCACCGGCCTATTCGCTCATCGGCGAGGGCCATGGCAAGCTGCGCGACATCGGCGACCAGGTCACGCCCGGCGCGGTCTTTGCAAAGGACGCCGACCGGTTCGCGCCCGCGATCCGCGATGTCTTCGCGCCCGAGGTGCCCCTGATCCTCTCCGGTGGCGCGGTGGCGGGCCGGGAGGCGCATCGCTGGGAGGATGTGCTCGCCACGCCGGTGGACCCGGCGGCAGATGCGGCCAACCGCGCCACCGGGCCCGAGACGGTGGCGAAGTTCCTCTTCACCTCCGGCACCACGGGCAGCCCCAAGGCGGTGATCCTGACCCAGCGGATGCTCTGCGCCAACATGGTGCAGGTGCTCGATTGCTACCGCTTCCTCGAGGACGAGCCGCCGGTGCTGGTGGACTGGGCGCCGTGGAACCACGTCGCGGCGGGCAACAAGGTCTTCAACCTCACGCTCTGGAACGGCGGCACCTATTACATCGACGCGGGCAAGCCGACCCCGGAGGGCATGAAGGAGACGATCCGCAACCTGCGCGAGGTCTCTCCGACGTGGTATTTCAACGTCCCCGTGGGCTACGAGATGCTCTGCGAGGCGATGGAGCAGGACGCGGAGCTGCGCGACAGCTTCTACCGTGACCTCAGGATGATCGTCTACGCGGGGGCGGGCATGGCCAGCCGCACCTGGCACCACCTGCTGGAGCTGTCCGAGCGCAGCACCGGCGCCCGCACGCTGATGGGATCGGGCCTCGGCTCCACCGAAACGGCGCCCTTCGCCATGTTCTGCACCGAACCGCAGGAGGAGCCCGGCAATTGCGGTGTGCCGGTGCGCGGGATGACCATGAAACTGGTGCCCACGGGCGGCAAGCTGGAGGTCCGCTTCAAGGGGCCCAACATCACGCCGGGCTACTGGCGCCGCCCCGACCTGACCGCCAAGGCCTTCGACGAGGAGGGTTTCTACAACATGGGCGATGCCATGCGCCCCGCGGTCCCCGGCGATCCGGCGCGCGGCTTCGTCTTCGACGGGCGCACGGCGGAGAACTTCAAGCTGCAGACCGGCACATGGGTCGCCGTCGGCGCGATGCGGGCCCAGCTGGTCGACGCGATGGAGGGGCTGGTGCGCGATGCGGTGATCACCGGCGAGAACCAGATGGAGATGGGCGCGCTGATGCTGCCCGTCCGGCCAAGGATCGAGCGGCTGGTGGAGGGCGGCGCGGCGCTGTCCGACGCAGAGCTCTATGCCCGGCCCGAGGTCGAGGCACGGTTGGCGGCGTTGCTGTCGCAGCTGGCGGCGGGGTCCACCGGGTCGTCGAACCGCATCGCGCGGGCGCTGCTGCTGGTGGCGCCGCTCGACCTCGCGAAGGGCGAGGTGACGGACAAGGGCTCGGTCAACCAGAGGGCGGTGCTGGCGCATCGCGGCGATCTGGTGGCGCGGCTTTACGAGGGCGGGCCGGGGGTGATCCTGGCGCGCAAGGCAGAGACACAGAGGGCGGGCTGAAAGATGAAGATCGACGGAATGGGGGCGCTCGTGACTGGCGGCGGATCGGGACTGGGCGAGGCGACGGCGCGGGCGCTTGCCGCCCGCGGCGCGCAGGTGACGGTGCTGGATCTGAACGCCGAGGCCGCCGCGCGGGTCGCGGGCGAGATCGGGGGGCTGGCCACCAGCGGCGACGTGACGGACGAGGCGGCGGTGACCACCGCGCTTGACGCGGCGGAGGCGGCCCATGGCCCGCTGCGCATCGTGGTGAACTGCGCGGGCATCGGCACCGCGGGCCGCGTCGTCGGCCGCGAGGGGCCGATGCCGCTGGCGGAGTTCGAGCGGGTGCTGCGGGTGAACCTCTTCGGCACCTTCAATGTCCTGCGGCTGGCGGCCTATCGCATGTCGCTCTCCGATCCGCTGCCCGAGGGCGCGGGCGAGGGACGCGGGGTGGTGATCAACACCGCCTCGGTCGCGGCCTTCGATGGGCAGATCGGGCAGGCGGCCTACGCGGCCTCCAAGGGCGGCATCGTCTCCATGGCGCTGCCGATCGCGCGGGAATTCGGGCGCTTCGGCGTGCGGGTCAACACGGTGGCGCCGGGGGTCTTCCTGACGCCCTTGCTCTACACGCTGCCCGAGGCCGCGCAGCAGGCGCTTGCACAGGGCATCCCCTTTCCGCCGCGCCTCGGCGCCCCGGATGAATTCGCCCGCACGGTGATTTTCTGCGTCGAGATGGATTATCTCAACGGCGAGGTGATCCGTCTCGACGGGGCCAACCGGCTGCCGCCGAAATAGGGGCCACCCATGGGAGAGACGAGCGACCAGCAGCGCCGCAGCCTCGCGGCGCTCGCCGCCACACCCGGCTGGGCCGGCGTCTGCGCGGCCAGCGGCATGGATGACGAGACGGCGGCGGCAGTGCTCTCTGCCGCCGGCCAACTGGCCGAGGGGGTGATGATCCCCCTCGACGCGGCGGCGGACCGGGAGGGCTGCCGGATGGAGGGCGGACGGGTCAGGGTGCCCGGTGCCTACCATGGCGCATGGGCGGCCTATGCGGCGGGCGGCTGGATCGGCCTCGACCTGACGGAGGCGTTCGGCGGCAGCGGCCTGCCGGTCTCGCTTCAGGCGATGGCGGCGCAGATCTTCGACCGGGCCTGCCCGGCCTTCAACATGGCCACCGGCGCCAGCCGCTCCGGCGCGGTGCTGCTGGCGGAGCGGGCGCCGGACCTTGCGGCGGAGTGGGTGCCCGCGCTGATCGCGGGGGAGCGGGCGGCGACGATCTGCATCAGCGAACCGGGCGCGGGATCGGACGTGGGACGCCTGCGGACCCGGGCCGTGCGGGAGGATGGTGTCTGGCGCGTGACGGGGCAGAAGATCTGGATCTCCTTCGGGGATCATGACCTCGTGCCGCGGATCGGGCATTGCCTGCTGGCGCGGACCTCGGACCAGCCGGGCACGCGGGGGATCAGCCTCTTCCTCGTGCCGAACCTGCGCGCGGATGGCGGTGACAACGGCGTGACCCCGGTCCGGATCGAGGAGAAGATGGGCCTGCATGGCTCACCCACCTGCGTGCTGGCCTTCGAGGGCGCCGAGGCGCATCTGATCGGCGAGGTCGATCGTGGCCTGCCGCAGCTTTTCACCATGATCGAGCTGATGCGGCTTCAGACCGGCGGGCAGGGCCTCGGCCTTGCCACCCGGGCCTGCGACGTGGCCGAGGCCTATGCGCAGGAGCGCGCGCAGGGCGGCGACCCGCGCCAGCCGCCGGTGCCGATCGCCCGCCATCCGGACGTGCAGCGGCAATTGGCGCAGATGCGGGCGCGGACCGAGGTGCTGCGCGCGGCCGTGGCGGAGCTGGGCTGCACCATGGACCTTGCGCGGGCCGATACGGCGGGCAGCGATCCGGATGCGGGTGCCTATGCCGCCTTCCTGCTGCCGCTGATCAAGACTTTCGGCGCCGAGACCGGCTTCGACGTTGCCAACCGGGGGATACAGGTGCTGGGCGGTGCGGGCTACACCGCGGAGTGGCCGTTGGAGCGGGCAGCGCGCGATGCCCGCGTGCTCTCGATCTACGAGGGGACGACGGGGATGCAGGCGCTCGACTTCCTCGACCGGCGCACGGTGAAGGACCGTGCGGGGCTCGACGCCTTCCTGACCCGCGCCGGGGCGCTGGAGGGACCGGGGGCCGAGGTGATCACGCGGTTCGCCGCGCTCGCCAAGACGCTGCCCGGGGCCCTGCCGGACGGGCGGCTCTGGATCGCGGATGACTGGCTGCGCTGTGGCTGGCTGGCGCTGACGGCGCTGCTGGCGCCCCGGGTGGCGCAGTGGGACGCGACGGCGGCAGAGGCCGCCACGGCGCAGATCGTCGAGCGGTTCGAGGTTCATGCGAGCGCGGTGCGGGCGGCACTCTGACGGTCAGGTGACGCGAAAAGAGACGGCGCGGGCAGCGCCGTCTCCGGACCGGGGGCGGAGGGCCTCAGTCGTCCTTGGCCAGCACCACCTCACAGCCCGCCATGCCGTTGTCCAGCGCCATGGGCTTGCGCAGGCGCACCTTGGCGGCGGTCACAAGCGGGCTGTCCAGCAGGTGCGAGGCGAGCCGGTGGGCAAAGACCTCCACCAGCCCGATCTGACCGGAGGCAAGATCCTGCGCGATGACGCCCACGGCGCGGTAGTCGAAGGCCTGAGCGATGTCATCGGCCACGGGCGGGATCACGTCCAGCTCGATATCGAGGAACAGCGGCTGGCGCTTGGCCTGCTCGTGTTCGAGGATCCCGATCAGGGCCTCGATCTCGAGATCGGTGACGAAGACCTTGGTGGTGTTCTGCGCCATGGTGTGCCTGACCGCTTACGCGGTCAGCCCCTCGGGTTCGGGCAGGCCCGCGCTGCGGCAGGCGGCGGTGACGGTGTTGGCCAGCAGGCAGGCGATGGTCATCGGCCCCACGCCACCGGGGACGGGGGTGATGGCACCGGCCACCTCGGCGGCGGAGGCATAATCCACGTCGCCCACGAGGCGCGTCTTGCCCTCGCCGCGTTCCGGCGCGGGAATGCGGTTGATGCCCACGTCGATGACGGTGGCGCCGGGCTTGATCCAGTCGCCGGTCACCATCTCGGGGCGGCCCACGGCGGCCACGAGGATGTCGGCGCCACGCGCCACCTCGGCGAGGTTCTTGGTGCGGCTGTGGGCGATGGTCACGGTGGCATTGGCCCCCAGCAGCAGCTGCGCCATGGGCTTGCCCACGATGTTGGAGCGCCCGATGACCACGGCGTTGAGGCCCGAGAGATCGCCGAGGTGATCCTTCAGCATCAGGAGGCAGCCGAGCGGCGTGCAGGGCACCATGGCCTTCTGCCCGGTGGAGAGCAGGCCGACGTTCGAGATGTGGAAGCCGTCGACATCCTTGGCCGGGTCGATGGCGGCGAGCACCTTGGGCTCTTCGATATGCTTGGGCAGCGGCAGCTGGACGAGGATGCCATGCACCGCCGGATCGGCGTTCAGCTGGTCGATCAGCGCCAGCAGCTCGGCCTCGGGCGTGTCCTCGGGCAGGCGGTGCTCGTAGGAGTTCATGCCCGCCTCGAGGGTCTGGCGGTTCTTGGAGCCGACGTAGACCTCGGAGGCCGGGTCATTGCCCACCAGCACCACGGCGAGGCCGGGGGTCAGGTCATTTTCGGATTTCAGGCGGGCGACATGGGCCGCCACCTTTTCACGCAGGCCGGCCGCAAAGGCCTTGCCGTCAATTCTCGTCGCCGTCACGTTCTGGCTCCCTCGAAGCGATGGAAGGGCAGGCGGGCCGCAGGGGCGGCCCGTCGTCGAGTCGTCGGATAGCGCATTTGTCCGGGGGTTCCCAGCCCGGGGGCGACACGCCGCGCAAGGGGAGCGACAGGCCGGGGCCGAAGCGCGGGGCGGCCATGGCCCATCCTGCGGGCCATCCGCAGGGCGCCGGTCCCGTCAGGCTGCCCATCCGCGATGGTGCGGCACGCGGGACCCGACCGACCCGCATCCGGACCCCGGACACGGGCCTTGCCGCGGCCCCGCGGGCGCGGCCCGCGTTCAGCCGATGCTCAGCCGGGGGCTCATCGGATCGGTGATCCGCTGCGCCTGGAACGTGTCGGGCAGGGGCGTCACCTCGATGGAGGAGACGATGCCCGCGCCGTTGAAGGGATCGCCCTGAGCAAAGGCAGTGGCATCCGCGAGGCTGCAGGCCTCCAGCACGCCGAAGTTGCCGATGCTGGCGCCTGTTTCGTCCACCAGCGCCGCGCCGATCAGCACCGATGCCAGACCGTCCCCGCCGGAGCCGACCCACTGGCGGTGGGTCGGGCGGGTCTCGTCGCGCAGGGCGTCCATGCCGGGATGGTGCAGGCAGCGCATCAAAAAGAAGGCCATCAGGCGTTCTCCAGCACGACCATGCCGGCCCCGGTCATCGAGGCGGGAGCGTAGTAATGCTTGTGCTTCAGCTCGACCTTGTCATCCATGGCCGCGCGCATCACCAGCCACATGATCAGCTCCGCGCCTTCCGAGCCGAACTGCTCGACATAGTCCTCGCGGGTCATGTCGCGGTATTTCTCGTAGTCGTTCGCGATCCCGTCGAGCCAGGCCTGATCCGCCTCGCGGTTGATGAAGCCCGCGCGCGAGCCCTGCAACTGGTGCGACAGGCCGCCGGTGCCCATGATCACCACGCGCTCGTCGCCGGGGAAGCTCTCGATCGCCTTGCGCAGCAGCTTGCCCATCTCCCAGCAGCGCTGCGGGGTGGGGATCGGATACTGGATCGTGTTCACCCAGATCGGGACGACCTTCACCGGCCAGTGCTCGGGCCGGCCGAAGAACAGCTCCATCGGGACCTGAAGCCCGTGGTCCACCTCGATCTCGCGGCAGACCATCGGGTCGAAGTGGTTCTCGACCAGCTGGTCGACAAGGTGCCACGACAGGTCCACGGCGCCCTCGAAATCGGGCACGGCGCGGGGGCCCCAGCCCTCGTCCACGGGGGTGTAGCTTTCGGCCACGCCCACGGCGAAGGTGGGGACGCGGTCGAGGAAGAAGGTATTGCCGTGGTCGTTGAAGATCACGACCGCCACGTCGGGCTTCTTGTCCGCCATCCACTGCTTGCCGGGGATGTAGCCGTCGAAGAAGGGTTTCCAATCGGGGGTGTCGACAAGGCCCTTGTCGATGGCAATCCCGATGGAAGGTACGTGGCTGGTGCCCACGCCGCCAATGATCTCGGCCATCACTCTTTCCCCAGTCGCTGTTTCAGGAAGTCGGCATGTTCCATCTGCGCCTGCGCGGCGCCAATCTCTGTCATAACCGCCGGGTCCACGGCGGCGATCTTGAGGATGAAGAAGAGGTTTCCGCCAAGGGCCACCATGCGGTGCCAGTCGCGGGCCATGACGGCGGCCTTCTCCTCGGCGCTCAGGCCGTAGCTGTCGAGAAAGGCCTCCTCGTCCGCCTTGAAGGCGGCGCGGTTCTCGGGCTTGCCCAGGGACATGGCCATCTTGTTCATCCGGTAGCCCTGCTTCGACCTTTCGCGGTCGAAGAGCGGGGTTTCGGGGATCTGCGTCGGATCAGACATCCACATCCTCCTTGTGGCGGTTGAGCCAGCCGGTCACGGCGGCATTCGTCTCCTGCGCGCGCTCGCGGGGCAGGAAGTGGCCGGCGCCGTCGATCACCTCGACCTCGGCGCGGGGCAACACCTCGGCGATCTCGCGATGCTGCTTCTCGGGCGACCAGCCGTCCTGCGCGCCGGTAATCAGCAGCACGGGGCCGGGGAAGCCGCCGATGTAGGTCAGCGCATCAGGGCGGTCCATCAGCGCGCGGATCTGGCGTTCGTGGATGTCAGGGCCCGCGGCCAGCACCATTTCGGTGAGATCCGCCACCAGTGCCGGATCCGGCTCGCGGTCAGTGGCGAGCATCGGCGGCAGCCACTCGGCGGCAAGGGCTGTCATGTCCTCATGCCCGCGGGCGATCTTGGCCAGCCGCTTGGGGGCCTCGTCGGGCTTGCGGCCGTCATGGCCGGTGTTGGCAAGGACAAGCGCCACGATCCGCTCCGGCGCCTGACGCGCCATCTCCATGGCGACGCGGCCGCCCATGGAGTGCCCGACCGGGATCAGCGGCCCGTCATGCTCGGCCAACAGCGTGGCGGCCATGCTCTCGATCGTGGGATCGCGGGTGACATCCGCTTCGGCGGTGGAGAGCCACTCCGGCGCGGCCTCGGCCAGCGGACGCCACACACGGGCATCTGACACAAGACCGGGGATCAGTAGCAATGTCGTCATGAACGGCCCTCCCTAAACCAGCTCGTGAATACATTCTGGGGCTGGGTTAGCCGGGATTCAAGGGAATCACAAGATTAAGCTGGTCCTAATGCATACATTTTGGCAGGTTGGCTGCCATGTCGTGCGTTCCGTACGGCAAAGATTGGCGGACGGCACTTCCGTGTATACACTGGCCGAAGCCCGGACCGGAGAGACGAATGGCCAGCCAGACGACCGCAAAGACCCATACCATGCGTGCCCTCGTGGAATTGCGCAAGCGGATCATAGACGGGGATATTCCCGGCGGGACGCGGCTGTTCGAGGTGGCGCTTGCGGAAGCCCTGCAGATCTCGCGCACCCCCGTGCGCGAAGCGATGTCGCGCCTCGCCGAGGAGGGGCTGCTGGAACGCGCCCGCTCCGGCGGGTTCCTCGTGCGCAGCTTCGCCTATGCGGATGTGATCGACACGATCGAACTGCGCGGCGTGCTGGAGGGGACCGCGGCACGGCTCGCGGCCGAGCGCGGCGTATCGGATGCCAAGCTGAAGGAGATCGGCGCCATCGTGCAGAAGCTCGATCTCTGCATTGGGGAAACGCCGGACGATGTTGATTTCACGGGCTATTCTGAGCTGAACAGCGAGTTTCACGAGGTCCTTGCGGCGCTGCCCGGCAGTGCCACGCTGGAACGCGAGCTGGACCGCGCCAAGCGGCTGCCCTTTGCCTCGCCCTCGGCCTTCCTGCCGGACAAGACGCAATTGTCGAAGTTCCGCCGTTCGCTCCATGTGGCGCAGGAACAGCATCGCGAGATCGTGACCGCCATCCACCGGCGCGAGGGCGCGCGGGCCGAGGCGCTGGCGCGGGAACATGCACAGGCCGCCCGGCGGAACCTCGAATACATCTTTTCCAAGGATCGCAGCCTCGTCTCCTCGGTGCCCGGCCTTGCGCTCGTGGCGTCTGATGGGCCCGAGGACGTCTGACCGCAGGCCGGGTCTCTCCCCGATCAATCGCAAAAATCCGCGCGGGAGGAAAATTCTTCCCTTGCTTTCTGCGCGCCGAGTCGCAATGTCATGTATACATTGTGACTGCTAAAGGGAGGAACCTGAGATGGCAGGCCAAAGCCTTAGCTCTGTTTTGCAGGGCGTTTCGAATCCCGTGGAGCTTCTCCGCAATTCGCGTGGTGGTATCTATGTATACCCTGTCGTGGCGCCTGAATTCTCCAACTGGCGCAGCGAGCAGATGGCATGGCGCCATTCCGCGGTGCTTTTCGACCAGACCCACCACATGGATGAGCTGATCGTCGAAGGCCCGGACGCCGAGGCTTTCCTTGCCTACGTGGGGATCAACGCCTTCGGCAACTTCGACCTGAACCGCGCCAAGCACTTCGTGCCCGTGACCCCCGCGGGCCACGTGATCGGCGACATGATCATCTTCCGCGAGCGGGAGGACAAATTCGTCCTCGTCGGGCGACAGCCCACCGCCAACTGGACCAAGTTCCAGGCCGCGATCGGCAAGTGGAAGGTGCGCCTGATCCACGATCCGCGCTCCGACAGCCGCCCCGAGGGCGAGCGCGTGCTGCGCACCCACTACCGCTTCCAGATCCAGGGGCCCGACGCCAACAAGATCTTCGACGAGATCAATGGCGGGCCGGTGCCGGACATCAAGTTCTTCCATGTCGACTGGATCAATGTCGGATCCAAGAAAGTGCAGGCGCTGCGTCACGGCATGGCCGGCGCGCCGGGGCTGGAGATCTGGGGCCCGTATTCCGACAAGGCCTATGTGCTCTCGACGATCCTCGAGGCGGCCGAGAAGGTCGGCGTCGACCTGCGCCGCGTGGGCAGCCGGGCCTATTCCACGAATACGGTCGAGTCGGGCTGGATTCCCTCGCCGCTGCCGGGGATCTACTCGGGCGACGGCATGATGCAGGAATACCGCGACTGGCTGGGCGCAGACGCCTACGAGGCCGTGGGTTCGATCGGTGGGTCCTTTGTCTCCGACAACGTCGAAGACTACTACACGAACCCCTTCGAACTGGGCTACGGCTTCTACATCGGGTGGAAGAAGGACGACTTCATCGGCAAGGACGCCCTGACCAAGCTCAAGGACGCGCCCACGAACCGCAAGAAGGTCACCTTCGAGTGGAACCCAGAGGACGTGATGAAGGTCATCCAGTCGAACTTCGAGGAGGGCACGCCCTACAAGTGGATCGACTTCCCGCAGCCAAACTATGCCTCGTCCTCCGCGGACATGATCATGGACGGCGACAAGATGGTCGGCATGTCGATGTTCAACGGCTACTCCTACAACGAGCGCCGTCTGCTCTCGCTCGGCGTGGTGAGCCAGGACGTCAACGTGGGCGACGTGCTGACCCTCAAGTGGGGCGAGCCGGACGAGACCCAGAAGACCTCGACCGAGAAGCACAGGCAGGCCGACATCCGGGTCCGTATCGCGCCCACGCCCTATGCGGCCGAAGCGCGCGAGAACTACGCCGACAGCTGGCGCACGAAGGGCAGCTGAGCCTTCGCGCGACGGCCCCTGGTGCGCGCTCGAGGAGGGGCGCGCATCGGCTGGCCGATCAATCTGCCCGTGGCGGAAACTGTTGCTTGCGGGAATGATTGACCATGTTACCTTCCGAGGGCGGCCACGTGCCGCACCGGCCGTCCTCGAACAGGCAGATGCAGAAAATCAATTTTGCGTTTGTCGTGAAAGTTCAAGTTTTCCTGTGGGTAAGGCTCCATCGCTCCTCGTGAGGGGAAGGGGCGTGTTGCGGAAAGTTTATACCGCTCCCAGGAATTGAATTTGAGGCGCACAGGGCTTTGACCCATGTTTCGGCCTGCATGGAGGCCGGTTCGGGGATGTGTGCCGGTTCTGTCCATGAAACTCGGGAGGAAGACACATGATTCACAAATCCATCAGCAGGCTTGCGATCTCTGCCGCGCTGGTCGTCGGCGGGGCCACTGCCGCCATGGCGGAGGAGCTGTCCTTCGCGCATTTCGTGCCGCCGCAGCACACGCTGACCGGCTCGGTCATCGAGCCGCTGCAGGAGGGCCTGAAGGAGGAGTTGGGCGACGACCTGACGGTGCGCGTCTATCCGGGCGGTGAGCTCGGCAAGGGTCCGCTGGAGCAATACGTCCGCGTGGTGCAGGGCGTGGCCGACATCGTCTGGGGCCTGCCGGGGTACACCTCGTCGCAGTTCTCCAAGACCATGGTCGCCGAGATGCCGGGCGTGATCCCCGTTGGCGAGCCGGGCTATCCCGCGATCTGGAAGTCGATGGACCTGATCAAGGACGAATTCCCCGCAACCAAGCCGCTGGCGCTTTGGACCTCCGAGCCGAACATCTTCATCATGAAGGACAAGGAAATCCGCACCCCGGATGACCTGAAGGGCCTGAAGATGCGGGTCGCAGGGTCGACCTCGGCCGCCGTGATCGAGGCGCTTGGCGCGACGCCGGTGCAGATGCCCGCGGGCGAGATCTACAACTCGCTCCAGACCGGCCTGATTGACGGTGTGGTGACCGGGGCCTCCGCCGTGGCGGACTTCAAGCTCTCGGAAGTGGCGAACAAATACACCGTCGGCGCGCCGCTCGGGCGTCTGACCTTCTATGTCGTCATGAACCAGGGCCGCTATGACGGGCTGACCGACGACCAGAAGGCCGCGATCGACAAGTTCGCCGGCGAATACCTCTCCAAGAGCGCCGAGACCGCGTGGAACAAGCGCGCGACCGAAACCATCGCCGAGCTGGATGCCGATCCCAACAAGACCGTCATCACCCTGACCGACGACGAGGCCGCCGCCTTTGGCGAGCTGACGATCCCGGTGACCGAGAAGGTCGTGGGCGAGCTGGGGGCAGAGGACGTCCTCACCTCCATGCGTGGCGAGTAAGGCCACAGGCATGCTTGCCATTCTACGCAAGACCGCGGACGGGCTCATCAGCCTGTCCGCCTTCGCCGGCACCCTCGGCCTGCTCTTCGTGACGGGCGTGGTGCTGGTGGATGTCATCGGCCGGGCCTTCGGCGCGCCCCTGCGGGGCGGGCAGGACTTCTACCAGATGGGCATGGTCATCATCGTCTTCGGGGGTATGGCGCTTTGCGACAAGCTGGGCGGCCACGTCTCGGTCGATATCTTCGAACGCCACTTCCCGGACCGCTTCAATCACGTCGTGGACATCCTCGCGGCCCTGCTGGGCGCGGCGATCTTCGCGGGGATCGCCTACACGGTCTATGACAGTTCCAAGCTGAGCCAGATGCTGAAACTCGCCACCAATATCGTGAAGCTGCCCAAGTGGTACTTCCAGTGGGTGCTCTGCGTCATGGCGCTGATCACCGCCTTCGGCATGGTCCTGCGCGCGGTCGAACTGGCGCTGTCGGGCCCCTATGCCCGCGCCGACAAGGAGATCCGGGAATGAGCGGCGAACTGGTCGGCCTCATCGGCATCCTCGCGCTCTTCGGGCTGCTGATCATCCGCGTGCCCGTCGCGATCTCGATGTTTGCCGTGGGCTTCGCGGGCATCTGGGCGCTGCGCGACCTCAAATCGGCCATGAGCCTCATGGCCTCGGAAAGTTTCACGCTCGCTTCCTCGGCCGAGCTGGTGGTGGTGCCGCTCTTCATCCTGATGGGCAACGTCGCCTCGGTCACGGGGATGAGCGCGCGGCTCTATGACGCCGCCTATGCGATCATCGGACGGTTCCGCGGCGGGCTCGCCTCGGCCACGGTGCTGGGCTGTGCGGGCTTTGCCGCGCTCTCGGGCTCCTCGGTGGCCTCGGCGCTGACCATGGGCAAGGTCTCCATGGCCGAGATGGACCGCTTCAACTACGACAACCGCCTCTCCACCGGGGTGGTGGCCGCGGGCGGCACGCTGGGCATCCTGATCCCGCCCTCCACCGGCTTCGTGATCTACGCGATCCTCACCCAACAGAGCATCGGGCGGCTGTTCCTCGCGGGCGTCCTGCCGGGGCTGCTGCTGCTGGCGATGTTCATTGCCACCATCGCGGTGCTGTGCTGGCTGCGTCCGGGCTTCGGCCCCGCCGGGCCCCGCACCACGATGAGCGAGAAGACCAGGAAACTCGTCGGCGCGCTGCCCGTGCTGGCGGTGGTGATCCTGACCATCGGCGGGATCTACACCGGCATCTTCTCGCCCGTGGAGGCCTCCGCCGTGGGGGCCGGGCTGATCATCGTGATCGGGGCGCTGATGGGCAAGCTGACCCTGTCGAGTTTCTGGGCCGCGGCCAAGGACTCGGTCGTCACCACGGCGACGGTGATGCTGATCCTGATCTCGGCCCACATGCTGAACCCCTTCCTCGCGCTGACCCATATCCCGTCGCTGGTGGGCGATTTCCTGGCCGGGCTGGACGTGGGGCCGATGGCGATCCTCGGGCTGATCCTGCTGACCTACCTGGTCCTCGGCTGTTTCCTCGAAGGTTTCGCCATGCTGGTGCTGACCATGCCGATCTACTTCCCGGTGATCACCCAGCTGGGCCTCGACCCGATCTGGTTCGGCGTGCTGGTGGTGCTGACGCTGGAGATGGGGCTGATCTCACCGCCTGTGGGGGTCAACGTCTTCATCGTGAAATCGGTGGCCAAGGACGTGCCGCTGGGGCGGATCTTCGCGGGCGTGACGCCGTTCTGGTTCGCGATGCTGCTGACGCTGGTGGTGCTGGTGATCTTCCCACAGATCTCGCTGCTCTTGCCAAACACGATGATGAATTGAGGAGGCACGCATCATGACCGACCCCTGTTACGATGTCGCCCATCTCGGCCATGTCGAGATCTACACCGACAAGTTCGAGGAGAGCCTCGACTTCTTCACACGGGTCTACGGGCTCAAGCTCAGCGGGCAGGACGAGACATCGGCCTACCTGCGGGCCTGGGAGGACTACGAGCTCCACACCCTGAAGCTCACCCGGCACGAGACCACGGGCGTGGGGCACATCGGCTACCGCGTCTCCTCGCCGGAGGCGCTGGAGCGCCGGGTCGCCGCGATCGAGGCCAGCGACTACACCTCGCTGGGCTGGGTCGAGGGCGACATGGGCCACGGGCGGGCCTATCGGTTCGAGGATCCCTTTGGCCACGTGTTCGAGCTTTACTGGGACACCCACCGCTATGTGCCTGACGAGGCGGACAAACCCGCGCTCAAGAACATGGCCAGCCGCTACACCGGGCAGGGTGCCGCACCCCGGCGCCTCGACCATGTGAACCTGCTGTCCTCGGATGTGACAGCCTTCCGCGACTTCATGCAGACCTGTCTCGGCTCCCGCGTGACCGAGCAGATCCTGCTGGATAACGGGCGGTTGGGGGGCTGCTGGTTCACGGTCAACAACAAGACCTACGACCTGGCCTGCACCGAGGAGCACGGCGGCGGCGACGCCCGCCTGCATCACGTCACGTATGCCACCGATCAGCGCGAGGACATCCTGCGCGCGGCGGATATCTTCCTCGAGAACGGGGTGCACATCGAGACCGGGCCGCACAAGCACGCGATCCAGGGCACCTTCTTCCTCTACGTCTGGGAGCCGGCGGGCAACCGGGTGGAACTGGCCAATGCCGGCGCCCGCCTGATCCTCGCCCCCGACTGGGAAACCGTCACCTGGACCGAGGCCGAGCGCAAGCGCGGCCAGGCCTGGGGCCTGAAGACGATCGAGACATTCCATACCCACGGCACGCCCCCCGTCAGGGCGGCCGAGTAATCGCGGGCGGGCCCGCGTGCCTGCCGAGAGAAGGAGAGACCTATGTCCAAGACGGCACTGGTGATCAGCGCCCATTCGGCGGATTTCGTCTGGCGCTGTGGCGGCGCGATCGCGCTGCACGAGGAGAAGGGCTATGACGTCACCGTCGTCTGCCTGTCCTACGGCGAGCGGGGCGAGAGCGCCAAGCTCTGGAAGCAGGAGGGCATGACCCTCGATGGCGTGAAGACCGCCCGCCGCAAGGAGGCCGAGAATGCCGCCGCCGCCCTGGGTGTCAGCGACATCCAGTTCCTCGACCTCGGCGATTATCCCCTGATGCTGGAGCGCGAGGACAAGTACAGGCTCGTCGACATCATCCGCAAGGTGCAGCCCAGCTTCATGCTGAGCCATTCGCACTACGACCCCTACAACACCGACCACATGTATGCGACCTCGGTCGCGCTGGAGACGCGGATGATCGCGCAGGCCTGGGGCCACAACCCCGGCGAGAAGGTGCTGGGGGCGCCGCAGCTCTACCTCTTCGAGCCGCATCAGACCGAGCAGATGGGCTGGAAACCCGACACCTTCCTCGACATCACCCCGGTCTGGGAGAAGAAGCGCGCGGCCATCGAATGCATGGAGGGGCAGCAGCACCTCTGGCACTATTACACCAACGTGGCCGAGAACCGCGGCAACCACTTCCGCCGCAACTCCGGCGGCCAGTCCGGCGGGCGCGATGCGAAATACGCGGAAGGCTTCCAGTCGGTCTTCCCGCGCACGGTGGATGAACTCTGATGGGCGGCGTGGTTGTACAGAATATCGAGCGCGCCGATCCGGAAGTGGTGCGCAAACTGGGCGAAGCGGGCGTGGCCACGGTGCACGAGGCGCAGGGCCGCAAGGGCCTGATGGCGCCCTACATGACCCCGATCTACGCGGGCGCCATGGTCGGCGCCTCGGCCGTCACGATCTCGGCCCCGCCGGGCGACAACTGGATGGTCCACGTCGCGATCGAGCAATTGCAGGCGGGCGATATCCTGCTGCTGGCGCCGACCTCGCCCTGCGATGACGGCTACTTCGGTGACCTGCTGGCGACCTCGGCCATGGCGCGGGGCTGCAAGGGGCTGATCATCGACGCGGGCGTGCGCGACGTGCGCGACCTGACGGCCATGGGCTTCCCGGTCTGGTCGAAGTCGGTCCATGCGCAGGGCACGATCAAGGAGACCGTCGGCTCGGTCAACGTGCCGGTGGTCTGTGCGGGCGCCTACGTCCGGCCCGGCGACATCATCGTGGCCGATGACGACGGCGTCTGCGTCGTGGCCCGCGAGGAGGCCGAGGCGGTGCTGGAGAAGACCGAGGCCCGCCTTGCCGCCGAGGACGGCAAGCGCCAGCGGCTGGCTGCGGGCGAACTGGGCCTCGACATCTACGACATGCGCGGACGGCTGGAGGCCAAAGGCCTCAAGTACATCTGACGCACCCCGGCGCGCGTCTGCCGCGCCGGACCACCTGACATCACGCCCCCCGCCGGAAGCGGGGCCCCGGACGCCTGCGCGCCCGGACCGGAGAGGCTTTGCCGAGGAGGACACAATGGACGGGATAGACGTTGTCTGGATGCGGGGCGGCACCTCCAAGGGGGGCTATTTCCTTGCCTCTGACCTGCCGGAGGACGTGGCCGCGCGGGATGCGCTGCTGCTCGGCGTCATGGGCTCGCCGGATCCGCGCCAGATCGACGGGATGGGCGGCGCGGACCCGCTGACCTCCAAGGTGGCGGTGGTGCGCCGGTCCGACCGTACGGAGGCGGATGTGGATTACCTCTTCCTGCAGGTCTTCGTGGACCGCGCCATCGTCACCGATGCGCAGAACTGCGGCAATATCCTCGCAGGGATCGGCCCCTTCGCCATCGAGCGCGGGCTGGTTCCGGCACAGGACGGCGAGACACCCGTACGGATCTGGATGGAGAACACCGGCCAGCTGGCGGTGGCGCGGGTGAAGACCCCCGGCGGCCGCGTGACCTATGCCGGCGCGGCGCGGATCGACGGCGTGCCGGGAACCGCGGCGCCGGTCCCGATTGCCTTCCGCGATACGGCGGGGTCCTCCTGCGGGGCGCTTCTGCCGACGGGCAGGGCGGTGGACGTGATCGACGGCGTGGCCTGCACGCTGATCGACAACGGGATGCCCTGTGTCGTCATGCGCGCCGATGCCTTCGGCCTGACCGGGACGGAAAGCCCTGAGGCGCTGGAGGCCAACGGGGCCTTGCGGGCGCGGCTGGAGGCGATCCGCCTCAAGGCCGGACCGATGATGGCCCTCGGCGATGTGAGCGAGAAATCGGTGCCCAAGATGACGCTGGTCAGCGCGCCGGGGCAGGGCGGCGCAATCGCCACCCGGACCTTCATCCCGCACCGCTGCCACAAGGCCATCGGTGTCCTCGGCGCCGTCTCGGTCGCCACCGCCTGCCTGCTGCCCGAGGGGGCCGGGGCGGAGCTGGCGGTGATCCCGGAGGGAGATGAAAAATCCCTCTCGGTCGAACATCCCACCGGCGAGATGACGGTGATCGCCACCGTGCAGGATGGCGAGGTGACCGAGGCCGCGATCCTGCGCACCGCGCGCAAGCTGATGGAGGGGCGGGTGTTTCCCGCACCTATAGGGGGATGAGGCCGAAAGTCGCCTCCTGACGACGCCGGGTACTTCCGCCCGGTGCACACACCCAGACACCGCGAGCCCGCCGGAGGGGCCCGCAGACAGCCTTGGCCGACCCCAGACCCACGCCCGGGCGCCGCTGTGCGCGTCCGCAGGCCCATGACCTTCCCGGCGCTGACGCGCCCGCATACCGATCCGGAGGAGACCCGAGATGACGTCCTATGTCCTGACCCTGCAATGTGCCAACCGCCCCGGCATCGTGGCCGCGGTCGCCAATGTCCTTGCCGCCGCCAGCGGCAACATCACCGAGGCGCGCCAGTTCGACGACAGCACCAGCGGCACCTTCTTCATGCGCGTCGCGGTGGACTACCCGGGGTCCGAGGCCGATCTGCGGCAGCAGATGGAGGGGCTCGCCACGGAGTACGGCATGACCTGGGAACTCTGGCACAGGGGCGCGCGGCCGAAGGTGCTGCTCATGGTGTCGAAGTTCGACCATTGCCTCGGCGATCTGCTCTACCGCAACCGCATCGGAGAGCTGAACATGGAGGTGGTGGGCATCGCCTCGAACCACCCGAAGGAGGCGCTCAACCTCTCGCTTCTGGGGGATATTCCCTACCATCATCTCCCGATCACGAAGGAGACGAAGCCGCAACAGGAGCAGCAGATCAAGGACCTCGTGACCTCCACCGGGGCCGAGCTGGTCGTGCTGGCGCGCTACATGCAGATCCTCTCAGACGATCTCTCGGCCTTCCTGTCCGGGCGCTGCATCAACATCCACCACTCCTTCCTGCCCGGGTTCAAGGGGGCCAAGCCCTATCACCAGGCCTTTGAACGGGGCGTGAAGATGATCGGGGCCACCTCGCACTACGTGACCGAGGACCTCGACGAGGGACCGATCATCGCGCAGGACGTTGAGGCGGTGAGCCATGCAGACACGCCCGACGACCTCGTGCGCAAGGGGCGCGACATCGAACGCCGGGTCCTGGCCCGCGCGGTGACGCTGCACCTTGAGCGGCGGGTGCTGAGGAACGGCGCCAAGACCGTCGTCTTCGAGAAGTGAGGGGGGCGAGGTCCGTCGTGAATACATTCTCAGGGGGGAAAGTAGCGGATTTCTGCCTCGACACTTGTTTGAAAGGCGCATCATGTATACATTGAGCTCAAGTCATCTGTGGAGGAGGATGCGCGAGATGATCAGTTTCATTGGCAAACGCGACAAGGGCGGCACCCCCACCGGGGCCGGCCTGCAGGAGATCGTGCAGGGCTTCTCGATCGAGGTCATGCCGCGCACGGCGGCCAAGGTGGAGGACTTCCGCACCCTGCTGCCTGCGGGCACCCGTGTGTACATCGCCCATATCGAGGGCACGCCGATCGAGGAGATGGTCGCGACGGCAAAACGGCTGGCCGCGGACGGTTTCCCGGTCATGCCGCATTTCCCCGCGCGGATCATCAAGGACAGGGCGACGCTCGAAGACTGGATCAAACGCTACCAGGGCGAGGCCGGCGTCGACCAGGCGCTGCTGCTCGCCGGTGGCGTGGCGCAGCCTCATGGCGACTTCCATTCCTCCATGCAGCTGATGGAAAGCGGGCTCTTCGACGCCCATGGGTTCAAGCGCCTCCATGTCGCCGGTCACCCGGAGGGCAACCGGGACATCGACCCCGATGGTTCGACCAAGCTGGTGGATGACGCGATCCGCTGGAAACAGGCCTTCTCGGAGCGCACGGATGCGGAGATGGCCATTGCCACGCAATTCGCCTTCGAGGCGGAGCCGGTGCTGACGTGGATCGCGGGCCTGCGTGAGGCAGGGGTCGACCTGCCGGTGCACGTGGGCATCGCCGGTCCGGCCAAGCTGCAGACCTTGATCAAGTTCGCCATCGCCTGCGGAGTCGGCCCCTCGCTGAAGGTGCTTCAGAAACGCGCGCTCGACGTGACCAAGCTGATGCTGCCCTACGAGCCGACGGACGTGGTGGCCGATTTCGCCGAGGCGCAGGCCATCGGCAGCCGTCCGGGCGTGGCTCAGCTGCACTTCTTCCCCCTCGGCGGGATCAAGACCTGCGCGGAATGGGCCCAGAAACACGGCGCCCAGCCGATGAAAGCCGCGGGCTGACCACAGCACGTCGCGAAAGGCAGTTGCCCCGGGGCGCGGGGGTTTGATACCCCGCGCTGAACCAAGGGTAATCCTGCACGCATGACCGCGCCGCCGCTTCCGAACCTCCGGCACCTCGCCGGGATCGTCGCCATCGCCGAGGGCGGGACCATGTCCGCGGCGGCGGAGCGGCTGAACCTGTCGCAACCCGCGCTCGCGCAGGGGCTGGCGAAGGCCGAAACCTCGCTGGGGGCTGCGCTTTTTCTGCGAAATGCCAAGGGGATGCAGCCGACCGAGGCGGGGCAGATCTTTGCCGCGCGTCTGGTGCGCGGCTTTGACTTCCTGCGTATGGCAGGGCCCCTGGCGCAGCGCGATCACCTCGACCGGCTACTGACGTTGAACCAGATGCAATCGCTCATCGCCGCGGTCGATCACGGGGGTATGCGCGCGGCGGCGGTGCGCATGGGGCGGGCGGCCTCCTCCATCAGCCGGGCCTGTCGCGAGCTGGAGGCCCAGACCGGCGCGCTCTTCGATCACCACCGTCCGACCCGGCAGGCCGAGGAACTGGCCCGCGTCTTCAAGCTGGCGTTGAACGAGTTCCGGCAGGGGCAGGAGGACGTTCTGGGCCTTCAGGGCGTGGCCGGGGGCCGGCTGGCGATCGGCTGCCTGCCGCTGGTGCAGGCGATGATCCTGCCGGAGGCGCTGAACCGCTTCGCGCCGGAATTTCCCGCCGTCGCCCCGCAGGTGGTGGACGGCGATTACGACAGCCTCGTGCGCGGCCTCTGGCGCGGCGATCTGGACATGCTCGTGGGGGCCCTGCGACCCGAGGGTCTGCCGGATCAGCTGGTGCAGATGCGGCTCTTCTCGGACGAACTGCTCGTCGTGGCGCGGCCCGGGCATCCGCTGTCAGGCCGTGACACGGTGCGGCTTGCCGATCTCTCGGCCTATCCCTGGATCGCGCCCCGGGTCGGGGCTCCGGCGCGGGGCTATTTCGAGGCGATGCAGGCGGTGCTGAATCCGGCACCCGAGCTGCCTCTGCCGATCGAGACCGGGGCCCATTCGGTGATGCGCGGGCTGCTCATGGGCTCTGACCGGCTGACCGTCACCTCGCGGCTTCAGGTGCAGCGCGACATCGCCCAGGGTCTCATGGTGCCGATTGCCTACGCGCTGTCCGGCAGTGGCCGCGACATCGGCGTGACCCATGTGGAGGGCTGGCTGCCCTCCGTGCCGCAGGCGCGGTTTCTCGAGATCCTGCGGCAGGTTGTGGGAGAGCTGACATGACGGCGGATGTGTTGGGTTGTGGGCCCGCGGTGCTCTTCGATCGGGGGCCATCGGGCGGGGTCGACCTGTTCCGTGCCCCGCGCGCGGTGTTGAGGGCCTGGACCCTGGACGAAGTGCTGCCCGTGCTGCGCCGGGCAGAGGCGCTGCGTGGCGAAGGGCTCTGGATCGCAGGGCTGGCGGCCTACGAGGCGGGCTTTGCCCTCGACCCCGCACTGCGCGCCGTGGGGACGGCGCTGCCGGAGGGGCCGCTACTGGAATTCGGCGTCTTCGAGGGGGTCGAGGATGGCGAGCCGCTACAGGATCGCGCCTGTGCCTTGGCCGAAACGCCCGCGCTCTCCGCGCCCCGGCCGCTCTGGTCGCGGGAGGCCTATCTGGCGGCCTTCGACGCGGTGAAGGCGGGCATCCGCAAGGGCGAATGGTATCAGGCCAACCTCACCATGCCGCTGGAGATGGAGAGCCGCCTGCCGCTGCTGGCGCTCTGGGGCGCGCTGGTTCAGGCCCAGCCGGTGCAGCACGGGGCCATCGTCGCGCTTGGCGACCGCCCGGTGCTGTCACGCTCGCCCGAGAGTTTCTTCCGGATCCATGCGGACGGGCAGATCGTGCTGACCCCGATGAAGGGCACCATGCCGCGCGATCCCGACCCGGTGGCCGACGAGGCCGCCCGGCGCTTCCTCATGGAGGATGAGAAGAACCGCGCCGAGAACGTCATGATCGTCGACCTGATCCGCAATGACGTCAGCCGGATTTCCCGGACCGGGACGGTGCATGTGCCCGATCTCTGCGTGGTCGAAAGCTTCGCCACCGTGCACCAGATGGTCTCGCGTGTGACGGCGGATCTGCTGCCCGGCGTGGGCCTGCCCGAGATTTTCGAGGCGCTCTTCCCCTGCGGCTCGATCACCGGCGCGCCCAAGATCGCGGCGATGAAGGCGTTGCGGGCGCTGGAACATGGGCCGCGCGGGCCCTACTGCGGGGCGATCGGCTGGATGGCGCCGGACGGGCAGGCAGCCTTCAACGTCGCGATCCGGACGCTGGTGGCGCAGCCGGGGGGCGGGCTGCGGCTGGATGTGGGCGGCGGGATCGTGCAGGATTCCCGCGGCGATGATGAATACGAGGAGGCGCTGTGGAAGGCACGTTTCGCGACCTTGCTGAGCCGGGACTGAAGGTGATCGAAACCCTCCGCTGGGAGGGGGAGCTGGTCCGGGTGGAGCGTCACATGGCCCGCGCCGCGCGCACCTGCGCGGGTCTGGGCTATCCCTTCGATGCCACGGCAGCCCGGGCGGCGCTGGAAGCCGCGGCCTGTGCCCCCGTGGCGCGGATGCGCCTGACGGTGGATGCGGCGGGCGGGCTGGACGTGGCCTGCGTGCCCATGGATGGTGCCGCGCCAGAAGTCATGCGCGTGGCACTGCACCCGGTGCGGCTGGAGGCCTCCGATCCCTATCTGCCGATCAAGACGACCCATCGCGCGCTTTATGATCAGGCCTTGAAGGCCCGGCCCGAGGGGGTGGACGAATGGCTCTTCGCGAATGCGCAGGGCGTGCTCTGCGAAGGGTCTTTCATGAATGTTTTCGCGCGTTTGCGTGGGGAAGGTGATGTCTTGACCTCGCCGGTTTCGGCGGGTCTCCTGCCGGGTGTCCTGCGCGAGGAGATGCTGGAGACCGGGCGCTGCCGCGAGGCGGAGATCCGTCTCGATGATCTTGCGGAGGCCGAGGTCTGGGTCGGGAACTCCCTGCGCGGGTTGATCCGGGCTGAACTGGTCGAGGCCACGCCGCTGGCGGTTTGAGGCTGGGCTACGACACCCGCAACGCTTCGACACGCATGGAACCGCGAGCCTCCGAGGCGCGCGTGGAGACAGGAAATGCTGCGCCGGGCGTGGATGCAGGTAAGGCCGCGATGTGCTTGGAGCCGGGCGCGCGGCTTCAAACCTTGTTCACGAGCGCTGTACGCCCAAACAATGTCCCGCCCGGCCTCGGGCCGGGCTGCGCCTGCCTGTCCCCCGGCAGGCGTATTCGCGCCTCCCCAGGCGGGCGCAGCCCTTCGTGGGGGATCGCTGCCGGTGCTGGCCACTGGGGGGAGACGTGAAGAGAGTGGATGCAGGCGGGCGAAAGCGCGCCGCCTGCGGTCATAGAAGATCATAAGACGCCGCCGATCGCCGTGCGGCTCCGGCAGCGCCTCGACCGATCAGGCCGCGCTCACCGCGTAGCCTTCGCTTTCGATCGCGCCCTTCAGGGCGGCAACGTCCTGTGCGCTTTCCACGCTCACGATCTTGCTCTCCAGATCGCAGCTCACCTGCGCCGCCGGATCCAGTTCGGTGATCGCCTTGGTGATTGCCTTGCTGCAATGTCCGCAGCTCATGTCAGGCACCTGAAACTTGGTCATCTCTGCCTCCTGTTTGCGAGGATGTGAGGAGGAGATGCGACCTTCCAGCGGGGCAAGGTCAAGAGGGACCAAGGAATTTTCCGCAATCCTCTTGACCTTCCAGTGGCTGGAAGCCCCATCTGCTGCACAGAACGCCGTTGAAGGAGACCCCGGATGAGCACCCAGCACCTGAATATCGCCGTCGAGGGCATGTCCTGCGCCTCCTGTGTGGGGCGTGTCCAGCGCGCGCTGGAGGGTGTCGAGGGCGCCTCCAACGTCTCGGTCAACCTCGCCAGCGAAAGCGCGGCCCTCGATATCGAGGGCGACGCGTCGCGTGTTTTCGACACGCTGGAAGCGGCGGGCTACCCGGCGCGGGCCCATGAGGTCACGCTGAACGTCTCCGAGATGACCTGCGCCTCCTGCGTGGGCCGCGTTGACCTGGCGCTGAAGAAACAGCCCGGCGTGCTGGACGTGAACGTGAACCTCGCCTCGGAGACGGCGACGGTGCGGTACATGGAGGGCGCGGTGACGCCCTCCGACCTGATGCGCGCCTCCGAGGAGGCGGGCTATCCGGCGGAGATCGCGCAGGCCGACGCCGCCCAGACCCAGGGCGAGCGCAAGGCCGAGGAGGCCCGGCATCTGGCCCGGCGCACTCTGCTGGCGGGCGCATTGGCCCTGCCGGTCTTCGTGCTGGAGATGGGCGGCCATGTGATTCCCGGGTTCCATCACTGGATCGGGCAGACCATCGGGCACCAGACCTCGTGGCTGATCCAGTTCGTGCTGACGACGCTGGTGCTGATCGGGCCCGGTCGGATGTTCTATGCCAAGGGGATCCCGGCGCTGCTGAAGGGCGCACCGGACATGAATTCGCTCGTCGCCGTGGGGACGCTGGCGGCATGGTCCTTCTCCGTCGTGGCGACCTTCCTGCCGGGTCTGCTGCCCGAGACGGCGCGCGCGGTCTACTTTGAGGCCGCCGCGGTGATCGTCGTGCTGATCCTGCTGGGCCGCTTCATGGAGGCCCGCGCCAAGGGCCGCACCGGCGCCGCGATCCAGAAACTGCTGGGGCTTCAGGTGCGCACCGCGCGGGTCGAGCGGGACGGCGCGGCGCAGGACGTGTCCATCGAGCAGATCCGCGCGGGCGACGTGCTGATCGTGCGGCCCGGTGAGCGGATCGCGGTGGATGGCGAGGTGATCTCGGGCGAGAGCCACGTGGACGAGAGCATGATCACCGGCGAGCCGCTGCCCGTGACCAAGGTCGAGGGCGATGCGGTCACCGGCGGCACGGTGAACGGCGCAGGCGGCTTCCGCTTCCGCGCGACGCGGGTGGGCGGCGACACGACGCTGGCGCAGATCATCCGCATGGTGGAACAGGCGCAGGGCGCCAAGCTGCCGATCCAGGGCCTCGTGGACCGGATCACGCTCTACTTCGTGCCGGCGGTCATGGGCACGGCCCTGCTGACGCTACTGGTCTGGCTGGTCTTCGGCCCCGCGCCGGTGCTGAGCCATGCGCTTGTCGCCGCCGTGTCGGTGCTGATCATCGCCTGTCCCTGTGCCATGGGGCTGGCGACGCCGACCTCGATCATGGTGGGCACCGGACGGGCGGCGGACCTAGGCGTGCTCTTCCGCAAGGGTGATGCGCTTCAGGCGCTTGCCGATGTGGAGGTCGTGGCGCTGGACAAGACCGGCACGGTGACAGAAGGCCGCCCTGAACTCACCGAGGTGGAACTGGCAGACGGCTTTGACCGGAACGAGGTTCTGGCGCTGGTGGCGGCGGTCGAGGCCGGATCGGAGCACCCGGTGGCACAGGCGATCCTGCGCGGCGCCTCGGCGCTGAAGGTGCCGGAGGCCGAGGGCTTCACCTCGATCACCGGCTACGGCGTGCGGGCGCGTGTCGCGGGCCGCGACGTGCTGGTGGGCGCGGACCGGTTGATGACCCGCGAAGGCGTGGACCTGGGCCCGTTGGCCGAGGTCGAAGCCGGGCTCGCGGGCCGGGGGCGCACGGCGCTCTTTGCTGCCGTGGACGGGCAGGTGGCCGCGGTGATCGCTGTTTCGGACCCGGTGAAACGCGCCTCGGCGGAGGCCATCGCGGCGCTGCGCGCGCGCGGGCTGGAGGTGGCGATGATCACCGGCGACAAGCAGGCCACGGCGGAGGCCATCGCCGCCGAGACCGGCATCGACCGCGTCATCGCGGGCGTGCTGCCCGACGGCAAGGTGGCTGCTCTGGAGAGCCTGTCAGAAGGCGGTCGCAAAGTGGCCTTCGTGGGCGACGGCATCAATGACGCACCGGCGCTCGCCCATGCGGATGTGGGCATCGCCATCGGCACCGGCACGGACGTGGCGATCGAGAGCGCGGACGTGGTGCTGATGTCGGGCGATCTGCGCGGCGTGGTGAACGCGGTCGAGGTCTCGTCGCGGACCATGGCGAACATCCGGCAGAACCTGTTCTGGGCGTTTGGCTACAATACTGTGCTGATCCCGGTGGCGGCGGGCGTGTTCTTCCCGGCCTTCGGCTGGCTGCTGTCGCCGATGCTGGCGGCAGGGGTGATGGCGCTGTCCTCGGTCTTCGTGCTGTCCAATGCGCTGCGCCTGCGGCGGGTGAAACCGGCGCTGCGGGAAGAGCAGGGCGCGAAGATCGGTGGGGCGGTCCCGGCGGAGTGAAGGACGCGCGTGCCTTGAGGCTGATTGCTCCTTCCACGTTGCCCGGCAGTCGCATCACGGCTTGCAAGGACGCTCCGGCCGCTAGGCCGGGCAGCGCCTGCCTGCCCCCCGGCAGGCGCTTGAACACGGCACCTTTCTGGCGCGCGGGTGCTCGTCCTCAACGTCCCAAGATCGGCAGGCGAGTGGCCCGGCGCCTCCCCAGGCAGGCGCTGCCCTCTGTGGGAGATGGCTAGGGGCTCGTCGGGCTTGGCGCGATGGTTCCTGCACGCGGTCTGGTAATACGAAAACGCGGCGGGACGCGGCAGGTTCACCAGCAACGGCACGGGGCGGTGTTGGGTTGCGCGTATCGGGACCGTCGTGAGGACGGGCGGGACGCAGTGGGACCGACAGGAAGGCGGCGGCTTGGCTCATCGCCAGAACGCAAAACGCCGCCCCTTGGGGCGGCGTCGTTTCTTCGCTGAGCCTTCGTCAGCGCTCAATACGCAAGCGCATAGCCATCCCGCCGCGGATCGGCGCCGGCCATCCGCAACCCGTTCTCCAGCACCCGGATACAGCCCACCGAACAGGGTCCCTCCAGCGGCGGGCAGGTCGTTATCGGGTGGCCGAGCTTGGCCAGGGCCTCGACCACGGCGGGGCCGAAGTCCTCTTCCAGCTTCAGCGAGGAGCCTGCCACATGCGGGTACTTGCTGGTCTGGCGCGGCTGCGAGGAGGACCAGCGCGGCGCTTCCACCGCGCTCTGCGGGTCGAGGCCGAAGTCCGCGAGCGCCACCATGATCTGCATGTTCACCTGGACCTGATCGTCGGCCCCGGGGGTCCCCAGCACGGCCCAGGGCTTGCCATCCCTGAACATCATCGGCGCGTTCATCGTGTGGCGCACGCGACGGCCGGGCACGAGGCGGTTGGCGTGGCCTTCCTCCAGATGCCAGCCGGTCATCCGGTTGTTCAGCAGGATACCCGTATCCCCCGCCACGATGCCCGAGCCATAGGGCGCATAGAGCGACTGGATGCAGGAGACGACATTGCCCGCATCGTCCACCACGGCGAAATAGGTCGTGTTGCCCGAGCCCTGCGGCAGCGGGATCGGCACCTCTTGTGCGGCGTCGCGCCGGATGCGCTTGGCGATTTCGGCGGTATAGGTCTCCGACAGGATCTCGGGGTCGAAATCGACGAAGTCGGGATCGCCGGAATAGATCTCGCGGTCGAGGAAGGCCTGTTTCTTGGCCTCAACCATCAGGTGGATCAGTTCGGGCGAGCGCGGGCCGTAGTCCGAGAGGTCGAAATGCTCGAGGATCTTCATCTGCTGGAGCAGCGCGAAGCCCATCGAGTTGGTCGGCGTCTGGCGGATTTCATAGCCGCGGTAGGTCGCGGTGATCGGCGCCTGTGCCTGCGGCTGGAAGGCGGCCATGTCGGCCTCGGTCACCAGCACGCCGGCCTCTGCCATGGCCGCGACGAAGCGCTTGGCAAGCGCACCGCGATAGAAGGTCTCGGCCCCGTCTGTGGCGATTTCCTCAAGCGTGGCAGCCAGTTGCGGCTGTTTCAGCAGGTGGCCAAGCGCGGGCAGGGCGCCGCCGTCCAGATAGCAGGCGGAGGCATAGGCATTGCCCGTCAGGCTGCCCATGAACTGGTCGGTGAAGCGGCGGTAGGTATGGCTGATGGGCAAGCCGTCGCGGGCAAGCGCAATGGCGGGCTGCACCACCGTGGCCCAGTCGAGCCGCCCGTGCGCCGCCTGAAGCGCCGCCACGCCGCCAAGCGCGCCGGGGGTCGAGACGGCGAGCGGGCCGAGGTCGGGAATGCCGTTGGCATAGGCGCCCTCGGGGATCTCCAGCGGGGCCGCGCCGGTGCCGTTGAAGATCGTGCTCTCGCCCGTCGCCGCGTCGTAGAAGTGGTAGAAGCCGTCCCCGCCGAGGCCCGACATGAAGGGCTCGGCCACGCCGAGCGTGAGCGAGATCGCGGCAGCCGCATCGGCGGCCGAGCCGCCCGCGCGCAGGATGTCGAACCCGGCCTGCGTGGCGGCGGGGTGGTTCGAGACGACGGCAGCGGTCTGCCCCATGGCGAGGGGGCGGTGGGTGCGGGGCAGGCTCATGCGGAGGCCTCCGGTGTATTGCTGGTAAAGGTGCCGAGATCCCAGAACAGCCCGGTCATCAGCGCCACGCCGCTTTCGGCGATCGAGGCGGGCAGGTGTTCGTCGGGCCCGTGCTGGCGGCAGCCGGGATAGGAATGCGGCACCCAGATCGTCGGCAGGCCAAGGCCCTCGGTAAAGGCGTCGTTGGGGATCGTGCCGCCGATGTTGGGCAGGATCGCCGGGGCCTCTCCCAGCGTTTCAGTGATCGAGCCCTTGGCCCAGACCACCCAGGGGTCGGCGGGATCGAGGCGGGTGGCATTGGTCAGCTTCCGCTGGGTCGCGGTGATCTTGACCTTCTGCCAGCCGTGGGCGTCGAGGTGGCGGCGCAGCCCGTCCAGGGCCTTCTCGGGATCGACACCGGCCACGAAGCGCAGCTGGCAGCGCGCGCGGGCCGAGCCGGGGATCGCGTTCACCGGGGCCTCGGGCTGGCCGGCGATCATGGCGAGGATCGAGAAGGAGGACCAGCCATAGACCCGTTCGACCGGCGTCAGCGAGGGCTCACCCCAGTCCGGGTCGATCTCGGGGTCGCCGGGGGCGGTGTCGAGGGGGCAGTCAGCAAGCGCGTCGCGCACGGAATTCGGCAGGGAGGCAGGCACCCATTCGGGCACCCGGATCGCGCCGCGTTCGCTGGTCAGCGTGGCGAGCGCCTGCACCAGTTCGATGGCCGGATCGTTCAGCAGACCACCCCAGTTGCCGGAGTGATAGCCCTGCGGACGGCTCTCCACCGAGAGGTCGAAGGCCAGCACCTGGCGCGAGCCGAGGTAGATCGTGGGCCGGTCCTTGGACAGGCGCGGCCCGTCGGAGGCGATCAGCACGTCGGCCTTCAGGTCCTCGGCATAGTCGGTGCAGATCTCGCGCAGGCCGGGAGAACCCACTTCCTCGCCCATCTCGACGAGGTACTTGCAGTTGAAGCCCAGCGATCCGCGCGCGGCCAGCACCTGTTCCAGCGCCGAGATGTTCGTCAGCATCTGGCCCTTGTTGTCGGCCGCGCCGCGCCCGTACCACGCGCCGTCCCGCTTCGTCAGGGTCCAGGGATCGAGGCCCTCGGCCCATTGCGCGGCCTGTCCGTGGGTCACGTCGCCATGGCCATAGCAGAGCATGGTGGGCTTCGCCGGATCCTCGATCCGCTCGGCCAGCAGGAAGGGCGTCGCGGCGGCCTCATCCTCCAGCAGGCGGCAGGTGAAGCCCATCTCCTCGAAGGTGGGGATCATCACGTCGGAGAGGAACTGCGCCAGCAGCGGGGCCTTCTCGGGGACCTGGCTTTCGGTGGTCCAGCCGACCCAGTCGGCGAGGCGGTTGAAGAAGGGCCCTTCGGTCACGAGGTCCCGGGCGGCGGCGATGGCCGTAGCGCGCGTCATACACATCTCCTTTGCCGGCGGTGAGGGCCGCCGTCTCTTGGGGCATCGCGGTCAGAAGGGGCATTCTGCCGGGGGCGCCGGATGCCGGTCGTTGGCCCTGCGCCGATCGGGAGACCTATACGGTGCACTTGAGCCGCGGCGGACCTTACGCCGATCCGGGGGGATTGGAAGAGCCGGGAGCGGATTGCGCGGGCATTTTCCGGGCAGGTGCCGGATGTGCGGGCAGGCGGTCGACCGGTAGAGCCGGACGCTCGTCGAGGGCAGGGTGAGGCGATGCGCGAAGAGGGGTGGGTAACGCCTTCACATCAAACGGAAACTCGCGGTTTCGCGTGTGGCCGTGCCGATCAGATGTCAGGGAGCTCTGGAGCGGGTAGCGGGAATCGAACCCGCGCGTTCAGCTTGGGAAGCTGACAGGCTACCATTACATCATACCCGCCGCGTGGCCGATCAGATAGCGCGGGACGGGGACGAGCGCAAGGGGAAGCTGCTGCGCTGCCGCAGGGATTTTCCCGACGTCGTGGGGCGGCGTTTTTGCAGAGCCAGCGGTCGGGCTTCGGGCGCCGCGACGCGCCAGCGGGCGACTGCGCGTCGACCTTGGATGGCGCGGCACAGAGACACCCGGTCCCTCACGCGCCCGGCATCGGCCCCCGGTAGCCGCGGGTCTGGGAAATCGCCTGACCCAGCGTGGTGATCGCCCTGATGTGGTCCTCCGACGGCGGCGTGGTGAGATACTGGATCGAGCCCACCATCGCCACGGTCGCAATCAGCCGGCCCGCGTGATCGAAGACCGGGGCGGCGATGACGTTGACCCCCAGCAGGGTCTCCTCCGGGGCGAGGCCATAACCCCGGGCGCGGGTCTGCTCGATCCGGGCGCGCAGAGCCGCCGCATCGGTGATCGTGTGCGGCGTCAGCGCCTTCATCTCGCCCGCGCAGATGTCCTCGAGCAGGGTGGGCTCGCTCCAGGCCAGCATGACCTGCCCCTGCGCCGAGGAATGCAGCGAGAGCTGGCTGCCCTGCCGCACGCCGATCTCGATCGCGTGGGTGCCGTGAAGCGCCGCGATGACGTTGAGCATCCGCTTGTTCACGGTGCTCATGGTCACGGCGAGGCCGGTCTCGCTGCGGGTGTTGCGCATCAGGCTGTCGGCGGAGGCGGCCAGGTCGGCGATATGCGTCGCCCGCTGTCCCACGAGCCACGCCTTGGGCCCCAGCCCGTAGCGCCCGCTGATCGGATCGCGCGCGACCCAACCGCTTTCCTCCAGCGTGAAGAGGTGCTTGTGCGCCGCGCTCTTCACGATCCCCATCGCCTCGGCGATCTGGGTCTGGCTCATCGGATCCTCGGAAAAGGCGATCGTCTCGAGGATATGGAGAGCCATGTCCGATGTCTTCACCCGTGCCTTCTGCATGTCGCCCCTTTCCGGTGACCGTTTTTGCCGGTCGTTATCCTGTTCATTTCTCTGTCCTGATCCCGTTCTTGACAAGATCAGAACAATCTGCAAGCCTCAATGCGAGAACGATGGTTCTTATATTGAGAACTTGGAGGAGGTTCAAATGAAATTTCACACTGGTTTCGCCGGGGTGCTGGCAGGCACCCTGATCACGCTGGCCCCGGCGGCCATGGCGCAGGACCTGACGCTGACGCTGGGCCATGCGGTCTTCGAATCCCACCCCCTGCATGATGCGGCGGTGCGCTTTGCCAGGGAAGTGGATGAACGCTCGGACGGGTCGATCAAGATCGACATCTTCCCGGCGCGCCAGATGGGCGACGTGAAGGAACTGATGGAGGGGGTCCAGCTGGGCACGGTGGACATGACCGTGAACTCCTCCTCGGCGCTTGCCACGCTGACGCCGGCGGTGGATGCCTTCCAGCTGCCCTACGTCATGCGCGGCTACGAGGAGTTCGCCAAGATGGCCGTCTCGCCCGAGGCAGAGGCGATCATGGGGTCGCTTGGCGATCACGGGATGATCGGGCTTGGTCTCTACGAGGGCGGGCAGCGGCACTTCCTGTCGACCGGCGAGGCCGTCACCTCGATGGAAGGCTTCAAGGGGCTCAAGACCCGCGTGGCCCCCACCAAGCTCTTCCTTGCGGTCTGGAACGCCGTCGGCGTCAACCCGACGCCCATGGCCTACGGCGAGATCTTTTCGGGGCTCGAGACCGGCGCCATCGATGCGGTGGAGATCAACCTGACCTCGATCGAGTCCGAAGGGCTCTACGAGGCGGCGCATAACGTGACGCTGACCGGGCATTACTTCTGGCCGGGGATCATGCTGATCAACAAGGACCTCTTCGAGGGGCTGACCGAGGACCAGCAGACCATCCTGCGCGAAAGCGCCCGCGCCTCGGTGGAGCCGCAGGTGATGGCCGTGGCCGACTACGACGAGGAGCTGAAGGACACGCTGGCCGCGAAGGGGGTGACGATCACCGAGGCGTCGGACGACTTCAAGGCCCAGCTGGAGGAGGCCTGGGCACCGGTGGTGAAAAGCTATGCCGACAGCGATCCGCTGATCGCCGCCTTCGTGGAGAAGGCGCAGTCGCTGCAGGACTGAGGCAGGCTGCGCAGGCGGGCCGGTGCTGACCCGGCCCGCCTGTCGCCGGATGCCCACAGGAAAGACGAAGGGAGGAGACATGCAGGCGCGTGACTTGCCGCCGCCGCTGACGCGTTTCGTGCGCGGATACGTGGCGATACTGGAAACCCTATTGATCTCGGGCGTGGCCGCGGTGGTGGTGATCGCCACGCTGCAGGTCTTCTTCCGCTACGTGGTGGGCGCCTCGCTCTCCTGGTCGGAGGAGGCGCTGCGCTACATCATGATCTGGATCACCTCGCTCGGCCTCGGACTGGCCTATTCGCGCGGGGAGATGATCGGGATGGAGCTGCTGGTGCACCTGCTGCCGCCCCGGGCTGCCCTCGTCGTGACGCAGGCCGGGCGCGTGCTGGTGCTGGCGATGATGCTGACCATCGCCTGGTACGGCTGGAAGTTTGCCTGGAAGACCCGCGGCGGCACCGCCACGGCGATCCCGGTCTCCATGTTCCTCATTCACATCTCGGTGGCGATGGGCAGCCTGCTGGTGGCGCTGCACGTGGCGGCGACGCTGGTGCTGACCTTCTGCCGGGGCGCAGAGCCCCGCAGCACCGAGTTCCATATCCCGGAGATCGCGGAATGATCTGGCTCGGCTCCATCTTCTTCCTCACCCTCGCCATGGGCGTGCCGATTGCCTTCGTCCTCGGCCTCTCGGCGATGGGGTACTTCATCTTCACCGACAACCTGCGCTTTCTCGTGGCCATCCCGCAGCGGATGTTCGCGGGACAGGACAGCTTCGTCCTGCTGGCGATCCCGCTCTTCATCCTTGCCGGCAACCTGATGGACGTGGGCGGTCTGACCCAGCGGCTGGTAGGCTTTGCCAATTCGCTCGTCGGCCGGTTCCGGGGCGGGCTGTCCCTGACGGCGGTCTGGGGCTCCTTCCTCTTCGGCGGCGTCAGCGGCTCGGCCGCGGCGGATGCGGCGGCGCTCGGCACCGTGCTGACGCCGGACCTCAAGCGGCAGGGCTACCACGAGGATTACGCCGCCGCCCTGATCGGCGTCTCCTCGATCATGGCGCCGCTGGTGCCGCCCTCCATCGCGATGATCCTCTATGGCGCGCTCTCGGGCACGTCGATCTCCAAGCTCTTCGTGGCGGGGATCGTGCCCGGTGCTCTGCTGGCGGTGATCCTCTCGGCCTACGCGGTCTGGATCGCGGGGCGGCGCGGCTATCCCAAGCTGCCGCCCATGGGCCTGGCCGAGATTGTCCGCGCGGGCGTGAACTGCGCGCCGGTGCTGCTGCTGCCGGTGATCATCATCGGCGGCATCCGTGGCGGCGTGGTGACGCCCACCGAGGCGGCGGCGGTGGCCGTGGTCTATGCGCTGATCGTGGCGGGCCTCTGGTACCGGGCGCTCTCGCTGCCGCGACTGCGGCGGGTGTTCCTCTCCACCGCGATGATGAGCGCGACGATCTACCTGCTGATCGGCTTTGCCCATGTGCTCTCGCTCATCTTCGCCATGGAGCGGCTGCCCCAGACCGTGGTCACGGCGCTGAACTCGGTCTCCGAGAACAAGTGGGTCATCCTGCTGATGGTGAACCTGATCCTGCTGGTGCTGGGGATGTTCCTCGACACCGTGGGCATCCTGATCCTGACCGTGCCCGCGCTGATGGCGATCGGCCAGCAGCTGGGGATGGACCCGGTGCACCTGGGCGTGATCGTGGTCTTCAACTGCCTGATCGGCTTTGCCACGCCGCCCGTGGGGCTCTGCCTCTATGTTATGTCCGGGGTGACCAAGCGCCCGATCGAGAAGATCTCGCTCCACGCGCTGCCCATGGTCGGGCTGGCGCTGGTGGTGCTGGCGGTGATCACGCTCTTCCCGCAGGTGGTGCTCTTCCTGCCGAACCTGCTGGTGCACTGATGGCGGACCTGTCGGTGCAACTGGGCCGCCTGCGGCTCAAGACCCCCGTCATCGCCGCCCCGGCCGAACACCTGATTGCGGACGGCGGCCTCGCCGCCGCGATCCGGGCCGGGGCCGGGGCGGTGGTGGTGAAATCCACGAACGAAAGCATGGCGGCCAAGGCGCAGCTGCGGGCGGCGGAATACGTGGCCCTGAATGACCGCTGGGAGGCGGTGGACTGGGGTCCCGGGGCCGATCCCGCCACGATGATCCTCTCGCGCTCGGGCCTGCATCCGCTGGGCTTCGAGGCCTGGCTCGACCAGTGCCGCGCGGCGGACCGACTGGCGCGCGAGGCGGACTGCCTGCTGGTGCCCAGCCTGATCAACGCCGACATCGCCCGCGCCGTCGAGATGGCGCAGGCGGTGGAACAGGCAGGCTTCCGGGCGCTGGAGTTCAACATCGGCACGCCTTATGCCCGCGAGGCCGCCGCCGGGGCCGTCTCGACCGAAACCGCCGCCGACCGGGTCGGCCTGCTGGCCCGCGCGGTCTGCGAGGCGGTCGACATCCCGGTCTGGATCAAGCTGACGGGCCAGTCCTCGGACGTGCCGGACCTTGCGGTTGCGGCCCATGAGGCGGGGGCGGAGAGCGTCATCGTCGCGGGTCGGCTGCTGGGGATGCTTCCGGACCTCGACACGCAGGCGCCGCTGATCGGCACCTCGGGCGGCTATGGCGGGTTCTGGAACCTGCCGCTGACCTGCCACTGGCTGACGCTCTGCCGGGCGGCCCTGGGACCGGAGAGGGCGCTGATCGGGATCAACGGGGTGACCGGGGGCCTCGACGTGGCGCGGGCGATGCTGGCCGGGGCCTCGGCCGTCGGCATGGCCTCGGCGGTGATGCTGCGCGGGTTCGGCGTGATCGAGGAGAGCCTCGCGGCGCTGGAGGCCTACCTCGACGGCAAGGGACAGGCAGCCTCCGAGATCATCGGACTGGCCGCCGACCGGCGGAAGACCTTTGCCGAGATGCCAGAGCTTCAGGACCACTGGAAGGGCTTCCTGCCACCGGAAAGCCGCTGAAGGCTGCCGTGCGCGCCCGTCTGCAGGGCGTTCACGGTTTCGTGTGGCACAAAAGTGAGAATGGTTCGCATTTTCTTTGACTCCTGAGAATGGTTCGCATCTAAACGGGGCAACCGGAATGGGAGTACGCGGTGATGAAGACCTTTCTGACATCGGCCATCGGCGGAACGGCCCTTGCGCTGATCCTCGCACAGGGGGCTGTTGCGGCAGAGAAGATGAAGGTCGTGACCACCTTCACGGTGCTGGCCGACATGGCGCGCCACGTGGCAGGGGACGCGGCCGAGGTGGTCTCGATCACCAAGCCGGGCGCGGAGATCCACGGTTACCAGCCGACGCCACGGGACATCGTGCGGGCGCAGGGGGCCGACCTGATCCTCTGGAACGGCATGAACCTCGAGCTGTGGTTCGAGCAGTTCCTGCGCCACCTGAAGGACGTGCCCTCCGCCACGCTGACCGAGGGCATCGACCCGATCCCGATCGCGGCGGGCGCCTACGAGGGCAAGCCCAATCCGCATGCATGGATGGGGCTGGAAAACGCGCTGATCTACATCGGCAATATCGAGAAGGCCTTTGCCGGGCAGGACCCGGAGAACGCCGCGACCTATGCCGCGAATGCGCAGGCCTACCGGGACGAGTTGCGCGCCACGCTGGAGCCGCTCCGGGCACAGGTCTCAGAGATCCCCGAGGCACAGCGCTGGCTGGTGACCTGCGAAGGCGCCTTCAGCTACCTCGCGCGGGACTTCGGGATGCAGGAACTCTACCTCTGGCCGATGAACGCCGACCAGATGGGCACGCCGCAACAGGTCCGCCAGGTGATCGACGGGGTGAAGGAGAACGCCATCCCCGTCGTCTTCTGCGAGAGCACGGTGAACACCGCCCCGGCGGAACAGGTCGCCCGCGAGACCGGCGCGGCCTACGGCGGCGTCCTCTACGTCGACAGCCTGTCGGAGGAGGGCGGCCCGGTGCCCAGCTACCTCGATCTGCTGCGGGTGACCGCACAGACCGTGGTGGAGGGGCTCGAAGCCGGGATGAAGTGAACCAGCGTCAGCATCGGGAAACCCGTCAGGCGCATGGCCTGCCCGGCCGCGTGGGCCGGACGCAGGCGGGCCTGCATCCGTGTAGCGGCTGGCGGGAGGGCCTTGCCCCGAGCACGGCGAGACAGGAAGGTTGAGCATGAAGGACACCAGCACCCAGACCCGCCCCGAGGCGACCGCAGAGCCGGGCGGCGGCATCACGGCGCGCGATGTCACGGTGACCTACCGCAACGGCCACACCGCGCTGCGCCACGCCAGTTTCGAGATCCCGCGCGGGACCGTGACCGCTCTGGTCGGTGTGAACGGTGCGGGAAAATCCACGCTTTTCAAGGCGATTATGGGGTTTGTTCAGGTGGCGGGTGGAGAGATCACCCTGCTGGGCCTGCCCGTGGCACAGGCGCTGAAACAGAACCTCGTCGCCTATGTGCCCCAGTCCGAGGAGGTCGACTGGACCTTCCCTGTGCTGGTGGAGGACGTGGTGATGATGGGCCGCTATGGCCACATGGGCTTCTTTCGGCGACCGTCGAAGGCGGACCACGCGGCGGTGGAGGCGGCGCTGTCGCGGGTCAACATGCTGGATTTCCGGCACCGGCAGATCGGCGAGCTGTCGGGCGGGCAGAAGAAGCGGGTCTTCCTCGCACGGGCGCTTGCGCAGGACGGGCAGGTGATCCTGCTGGACGAACCCTTCACCGGCGTCGACGTGAAGACAGAGGAGCAGATCATCGCCCTGCTGCGCGAGCTGCGCGACGAGGGGCGGGTGATGCTTGTCTCGACCCACAACCTCGGCACCGTGCCCGAGTTCTGCGACCGCACGGTGCTCGTGAAGGGGACCGTTCTGGCCCATGGCCCGACAGAGGAGATCTTCACCCGCGGCAACCTCGAGAAGGCCTTCGGCGGGGTGCTGCGCCAGTTCACCCTCGGCGGCAGTGCGCTGCACGAGGATGACGACGGGCGCGAGGTCTCGATCCTGACCGACGATGAACGCCCCTTCGTGCAGTACCGCGAACCGGGGACCCGGCGATGAGCCTGCTGCTGGAGCCCTTCACCTACGGTTACATGACGAACGCCATGTGGGTCTCGGCCCTCGTGGGCGGGGTCTGTGCCTTCCTCTCGGCCTACCTGATGCTGAAGGGCTGGTCGCTGATCGGCGACGCGCTGTCCCACGCCGTGGTGCCGGGGGTGGCCGGGGCCTATATGCTGGGACTGCCCTTCGCGCTTGGGGCCTTCCTGTCGGGCGGGCTGGCGGCGGCGGCGATGCTCTTCCTCTCGGACCGCTCCGGGCTGAAGGTGGATGTCGTGATCGGGCTGATCTTCACGGCGTTCTTCGGCCTCGGGCTCTTCATGGTCTCGCTGAACCCGATGGCGATCTCCCTCGACACGATCACCATGGGCAACATCCTCGCCATCACGCCGGGCGACACACTGCAACTGGCGATCATCGGCTTCGTCTCGCTGGCGGTGCTGCTGGCGAAGTGGAAGGACCTGATGGTCGTCTTCTTCGACGAAAGCCACGCGCGATCCATCGGGCTCAGGCCGGGGCTGCTGAAGGCGGTGTTCTTCGTGCTGCTTTCGGCCTGTGTCGTGGCGGCGATGCAGACGGTGGGCGCCTTCCTCGTCATCGCCATGGTGGTGACGCCGGGGGCCACGGCCTACCTGCTCTGCGACCGCTTCCCGCGGTTGATTGTGACCGCCGTGGCCATCGGCGCGCTCACCAGCTTCCTCGGCGCCTACATCTCCTATTTCCTCGACGGGGCAACGGGCGGCGTGATCGTGGTGCTGCAGACGCTGATCTTCCTGGCGGCCTTTACCTTTGCGCCCAAGCACGGCTACCGCGCCGCCCGGGCCCGGGCCCGGGCGGCGCTGGAGGAGGAGGCATGATCGAGACCCTCCTGATGCCGTTCCAGTTCGGCTTCATGCAGACCGCCTTCCTGATCTGCCTGATCGTGGCCGTGCCCACGGCGCTGCTGTCCTGCTTCCTCGTGCTCAAGGGCTGGGCCCTGATGGGCGACGCGATTTCCCACGCGATCCTGCCGGGGGTGGTGCTGGCCTATATCCTCGGGCTGCCGCTGCTGCTGGGGGCCTTCGCGGCGGGGATGGTGACGGCGCTCTCCACCGGGTTTCTCGCCTCCAACAGCCGGGTGCGGCAGGACACGGTGATGGGCGTGGTCTTCTCGGGCATGTTCGGGCTGGGGATCGTGCTCTACACCTCGATCCACACCAACGTGCACCTCGACCATATCCTCTATGGCAACATGCTGGGCGTCGGGCCCGGGGACCTCTGGACCGCGGGCAGTATCGCGCTGATCGTGCTGGTGGTGCTGGGGGCCAAGTGGAAGGATTTCGTGCTGCATGCCTTCGACCCGGCGCAGGCACGGGCCTCCGGCTTGGCGGTGGGCTGGCTGCACTACGGGCTGCTGACGCTGCTCTCCATGACCATCGTCGCCACGCTTTCGGCCACCGGGCTGATCCTTGCCGTGGCCCTGCTGATCGCGCCGGGGGCGGTGGCCTTCCTGGTGGTGCGCCGGTTCGGGACGATGCTCTGGGTGGCGGTACTGGTCTGCGCCACGGGGATGATCGGGGGCACCTACCTCAGCTTCTTCCTCGACAGCGCGCCTGCGCCCACCATCGTGCTGATCCTGACGGCGATGTTCCTGCTGGCCTTCGTTAGGCGGCTTTGGCTGGCGCATCGCACCAGCCGGGCCACCGGCCGGGCCGCCAGCGGCGGGGCCTAGAAGGGCAGCGGCGCGTTCTCCTTCACCTCCTTCATGACGAAGAAGGTGCGGGTCTGGCGCACGCCGGGCAGGGCGATCAGCGTTGTGCCGTGGAAAGCGTTGAAATCGGTCATGTCGCGGACCCGGATCTTCAGCAGGTAGTCGAAGTCCCCGGCGACGAGGTTGCAATCCAGCACCTCCTTCATGCCGAGAACCGCCCCCTCGAAGGCGGCGAAGCTTTCGGGGGTGGAGCGGTCCAGCACGACGCCCACCATGACGAGCGCGCCCAGACCTACCGCCTCGGGCGCAATATGGGCGCGCAGCGTGGTGATATGCCCCTCGTCAAAGAGCCGCTGCGTGCGCCTGTGACAGGTGGCCGGGCTGACGTTCACCATCCGCGCGATCTCGGCGTTGGTAAGGCGTCCGTCCGTCTGAAGGGCGCGGAGAATGGCCCGGTCGATTCTGTCGATATCGCTCATGGAAGGTTCTTCCATTTTTGTCGGTCAAATTTCACCCAGTTGGTATCCCATGGTGAAAATGGGAGATCCAGAGCGAAAATCGACGGCCAACTTCGAGAGCACCTTTCATTTCGGATGCGCTAGTCTCTTGCCCAATCCAACAGAAGGACCTCTCCCATGTCTCTCCTCGACAAATTCGAACGCTATCCGCTGACCTACGGCAAGACGCCGATCGAGCATCTGCCGCGCCTGACCGAAGCCCTCGGCGGCAAGGTCGAGATCTATGCCAAGCGCGACGACTGCAACTCGGGCCTCGCCATGGGCGGCAACAAGCTGCGCAAGCTGGAATACATCGTCCCCGACGCGATCGCCTCGGGCGCGGACACGCTGGTCTCCATCGGTGGCGTGCAGTCGAACCACACCCGCATGGTCGCCGCCACCGCGGCCAAGATCGGCATGAAATGCGTCGTGATCCAGGAGAAGTGGGTGCCGCACTACGATGCCGTCTATGACCGCGTCGGCAACATCCTGATGACCCGCCTGATGGGCGCGGACAGCCGCCTCGTCGAGGATGGCTTCGACATCGGTATCCGCGAGAGCTGGGAAAACGCCATCAAGTCGGTCGAGGACGCCGGCGGCAAGCCCTACGCGATCCCGGCCGGTGCCTCGGTGCACAAGTATGGCGGCCTTGGCTACATCGGCTTTGCCGAGGAAGTGGCCGAGCAGGAGAAGGAACTGGGCTTCAAGTTCGACTACATCGTCGTCTGCGTCGTCACCGGCTCGACCCAGGCGGGCATGATCGTGGGTTTCGCCGCGCAGGACCGCGCCGACCGCGTGATCGGCATCGATGCCTCGGGCACCGTGGAGCAGACCCGCGCGCAGGTGCGCCAGATCGTCGATGACACCGCCAAGCTGGTGGAGCTGGGCCGCGAGATCCGCGACGACGAGATCGTCATCAACGAAGACTACGCATACCCGGCCTACGGCGTGCCCTCGGAAGAGACCAACGAGGCGATCCGACTGGCGGCCAAGACCGAGGCCATGATGACGGACCCGGTCTACGAGGGCAAATCCATGCAGGGCCTGATCGACCTGACCAAGAAGGGCTTCTTCCCCGAAGGCTCCAAGGTGCTCTACGCCCACCTCGGCGGTGCGCCCGCGCTGAACGGCTACAGCTACTACTACCGCGAGGGCTGATCGCCCGTCCTCCGCGGAGGGCTGAACACGGAACCGCCCGGTCGAAAGGCCGGGCGGTTTCGCGCTTGGGAGGCGCTGAGGTCAGCCAGTGGCTGTCAGGGAGCCTGCGGTGGGTGCTGACTGGGCGCCGTCCGGCGGGCTGCCTCGCGGGCCGGCCTCCGGTGGCCGGGGTGCGGGGCCCGCCCGGTCAGGTCTTCTCGGGATCGGACCCGGACTGGAATTCGGGGTCGTTGTAGTCGGCGGGATCGTAGTCCTCCGGGTCGTAGGCCTCGTCCTCCTCCGAGATGCCGGTGACATGGGTCGTGCCGGTCTCTTCGTTGTAGGCCAGCCCGTAGGTGGCGCTGCCCTGCGACTTGTAGCGCAGGTATTCGTGAATGGCCGCATAGAGGAAGGCCAGTGTGAAGGGCAGCAGGATCAGGAACGCAATCAGGCGCGCGTCCATGGTGAAGCTCCTTTCGGTCTGAACGGTGGGCGGGGCCTGCGCCACGCCCTGCGGCATCCTGCGCGGCGGGTGCCTGCGGATGCCGACCGTCTGTCGAACTCATGGGGCTCTATCGAAAAAACGGCCGTGAGTCCACGGCGCGGCCCGACACCCGGCCGCCGGATTGCGACAGCCGGGGTGGAAATCCGGGTCTACTCGGCTGCGCCTGCCAGATAGCGCGGCAGCAGACGTTCCAGCGTGCGCTCCATCACGTCGACGGTCACCATGGTCTGGTGATCGACCTCGATGTTCACCCGGTCGCCCGGCTGGTAGCGCGGGAAGGTCGTCTGGCGCAGGGTCTCCGGGATCAGGTAGATGGTAAAGACATCACCCTCCTGTTCCGCCACGGTCAGCGAGCAGCCGTTCACAGCAAGGAACCCGCGCACGAAGATGTACTTGGCCCATTCGGGCGGCACGCGGAAGGAGATATGGGCGCGGGGCTCTTCCGTCACCATCTCGACCACTTCCGCCGCGCAGGAGACATGACCCGCCACCACGTGGCCGCCGTTCTCGTCCGTCATCTTGGCGGAGCGTTCGAGGTTCACCATGCCGCCTTCTTGCAGCGCGCCGAGGTTGGTGCGCTCCAGCGTGGCGAGCATGGCATCGAAGGTCACCTTGCTGCCGCTGATCGAGGTGGCCGAGAGGCAGACGCCCTCGACCGCGACCGAGCCGCCGATCTTCAGCTCCTCGGTCAGGCCGGGCGGGAAGTCGATCTCGAAGGTGGTATGGGCGCCGGTACGGGTCAGCCCGGTGATCGGCGCGGTGGCCTGCACGATGCCGGTGTACATCAGGCCCCTCCGCCGCAGGATAGTTCATAGGTCATGTCGGCACGCTCCCTTGTCCGTTTCGCACGCATCCGTGCTACAAGCGCGCTCCAGAGCCACGGGCAGGGCAAAGCCCCGGTCCCGCGTCTTCTTGCATCCGGACTGTAACCGTCGGTTCCGGCATCTGACCGGATCTGCTGACCCCGCGATTGCGGGCGCTCGCGGACTTGCATGGGCGGGCCACGCCTACCGCCGGTGGGGAATTTCACCCCGCCCCGAAGACCTGCCCAAGATAGGCAGGCGGCGCGGGAAGGACAATGGCGAAACCCCGTCTTCCGGTGCCGCGATCCGTGCGCCGCTGCAGGGCCCTTGCGCGGACGCGACCCTACCAGCGGATCACGGCCCGTTCGACCAGCACCACGAGGCCGATCAGCGCCAGAGAGGTCAGGGCGGAGACGAAGATCGCCACCCACATCTGCGCGAGGTTGAGGAAGGTGGTGGCCATGACGATCGTGGCCCCGATCCCGCGCGAGGTGCCCATGAACTCCGACACGATGGCGCCGACCATGGCGGCGGTGATCGCCAGCTTGGCCCCGGCGAAAATCTCGGGCAGGGCGCCCGGCAGGCGCAGGCGCAGGAAGATCTCCATCGGGCTGGCGGACATGGCGTTGAAGACGTCGAGCGTCTCGCGGTCGACCTTGCGCAGGCCGGACATGGCGTTGATCAGCATCGGGAAGAAGGCGGCGATGGCGGCCACGATGATATGCGGCACGGCGTTGAAGCCGAAGGCCACGATCAGCGCAGGCGAGATCGCGACGATGGGCGTCACGTTCAGCAGCAGCGCCACCGGCACGATCGCGGCCCGCAGGACGGTGAAGTAGACTGCCAGCACCGCCAGCACCAGCGCCAGCCCGCTGCCGAGGGCAAAGCCCGTCAGCGCCGCCTGCAGTGTCGCCAGCAGGTTGTCGAAATAGAACCCGGGGCGCGAGAGGAACTCGGCCCCCAGGGCGCCGAAGGGCGGCAGGATCGACTTGAAGTTCAGCGCGATCCACTGCCAGCCGAGGTAGATCAGGAAGAACAGCAGCGCCGGCGCCAGCCAGTGCAGCAGGCCGGGAGGCAGGCGTTTGACAGGACGTTTCGCGGGACGTCTCACGGGGCGCTTCATGGAACGCTTCACGGCGCATCCTCCCAGCCCGCCCGCAGCACGTGCTTGACCTCGCGCAGCTTGGCGTCGAAGGCGGGGCTGTCGAGGACGTCGGGGGTGCGTGGGCGGGGCAGGTCGATCGGCACCTCCCGGAACACCCGGCCCGGGCGCGGGGTCATGACCACGACACGGTCCGAGAGCATGACCGCTTCGGCCGCGGAATGGGTCACGAAGATCACCGTCTTGCGGTGCTTCTCCCAGACCTGCAGCAGACGCAGGCGCACCGCGTCGCGGGTCAGCTCGTCGAGCGCCGAGAAGGGCTCGTCCATCAGCATCAGCTCGGCCCCCTGCACGAAGGCGCGGGCAATGGCCGCGCGCTGCCGCATCCCGCCCGACAGCTGCGCCGGGCGGGCGTCGGCGAAGTCCTCCAGACCCAGGTCTCGCAGCACCTCGTCCGCATCCTCGGGGGTGCGGCGCCGGTCCGGTGCCCGGTCGGCACGGCGGTTGAGACGTTCGGACAGGCGCACGTTGGCGCGCAGGCTGACCCACGGCAGCAAGCCGGGGCTTTGCGGCACCCAGGCGATGTTCTTGAGCCGCGAGGCCTGGGCGGGCGTCTGGCCGAAGAGCCGGATCTCGCCGGTGCTCTGCTGCTCCAGCCCGGCCAGCAGCCGCAGCAGCGTGGACTTGCCGCAGCCCGACGGTCCGAAGAGCGTGACGAACTCGCCCCGGGCAAAGCTGGTGTTCACGCCCGTCAGTGCGAGGACCGGCTGTCCGTCGCGGTCAAAGGTCTTGGACAGATCGCGTATCTCGATCCGGTCGGAGGGCATCGCGGAGGCCTGATCTGTCGGGTGTGTCTGGTCTGGGGATCGCGCGGGCATGAGAGCACATTTCCGAGAACGCCGCCCATGTCCAGAGGGGATGTCCGGAGCGGGCGCTTGGGGCGGATGTCCGGAGGGACCGTGGGCAACGCCGGGCGTGGCGCTCGGGGCCCGGTTGCCCTCACCTCGGCTGCTCTGGCCCCGGCTGCGCGGGCGGCCTCCCCACGGGCGACCGGGGTCAAGTCGAAACAACCGAAGGGCGCGCCACGACGGCCGGACAGACGGGCCCGGCCCTCATGGCGCGCGACTTAATCGCCCGGCCAGATCAACGAGCCATCCTCCGCGCGGATCGCCTCGACGAAGGCGGGCGTCATGGCGGCGGCGATGTCGGGGGCGCGCCGCACGAGGCCGAAGCGCGTCAGCATCTCGGCCTCCGGCGCCCATTGCGCCTCCGACTGCCAGCCGAGACCGGTGCCTTCCGGCTGGCTCTCCGCCACCAGTCGCGCCTCGATCAGGAACCGGGTCCGGCTCATGGGGATGTCATAGCCCGCGGTCGAGAGGTCGGCGGCCCATTGCAGCGCCTGGTCGAGGTTCTTCTCCTCGGCCAGCATCCAGTCGTAGGCATGGAAGGAGGCGCGCAGGAAATCCTCGACCGCGGTGGGATGCTCGGCGGCGAAGGTGCTGTTGGCGACCTGAGTGTTGAAGGTGGAGTGGATGCCGAAGTGATCCGGGTCCCACTCGCGCACCGCGTGGCCCTGCTGGCGCAGCGCCTCGGGCTCGTTGGACTTGTAGGCGGCGAGGCCCTGCACCTGACCGTTCGGCAGGATCACCGGATCATAGCCGACGGAGACCCACTGGATGCTGGCGGGATCGACACCGGCCTCGAGGAACATCGCGTTGAACTGGGGCGGGATCGCGCCCTTGTAGCCGATGATTTTGCCCTCGAAATCCGCCAGCGTCTCGATCCCGCTGTCGGCCATGGAGAGGAGCTCGATCGCGCCGACGTTGCCATAGGTCGCGACGCCGAGGATCTCGGCCCCGTTGTCGATGGCCACCAGCGTGTCGGAGGCCCCGCCGATCCCCGCGATCTGCGCGGTGCCGGCCGAGACGAGCTGCGTGTTGGTGCTGCCGGGCTGGATCACCACGTCGAGGCAGAGCGCCTCGAAGAAGCCCTTCTCCTTCGCCGCGATCACGTCGAGGATCCCGTGGGAGGCCGCATAGGCGAAGCTGGTGAGATAGGTGATCTGCCCCGCCGCCCGGTTCGCCTCGCAGCGGGCATCGTCGATGATGGCGGCATGGCCGGCAGCTGGCGCGAGGAGAGGCGCGGTGATCAGCAGCGCGGCAAGGGCGCCACGGCGCGGCGAGGGGCTGAGGTGGGGCATCCGTCTTCTCCTTGGGATGGGCCGAACGGCGGGCCGGCGCCGTCGGGTCGCGCGGACCCTAGCGGCGGCGCGCGATCACCGCAACTTTGTGCGCAGATCACCGGGCGGCCACCCGGACCGCGACGCCTGCGCTCCTCAGCGCCTGCGCCAGATCGGGGGGCGGGGCTGCGTCGGTGATCAGGGTGGTAAGCCCGGCCAGTTCGCAGAGCCGGACCAGTGACCTGCGCCCGAAGGCCTGCGCCTCGCAGAGCCCGATCCGCCGGTCGGCCTGTCCGATGAGGGCCTGTTTCACCGCCGCCTCCTCGATCGAGCTGTCGAAGACGCCGTCGCCCGTCAGCCCCGCGATCCCGAGGACCGCCACGTCGACATAGAGACCCGCGTAATGCGCAACCGCGGCGGGGCCGGTGAGGGTCCGCTCGGCGCTGCCCAGTCGGCCCGGGGGCAGGTAGACCTCGGCCCCCGTGGCGGCCAGCGGTTCAGCCACGGTCAGGGAATGGGTGAAGATACGGGTGCGTCCGGGCGCGAGCCGCTGCGCAAGGATGCGCGCGGTGCGTTGGGTCAGGAGCGCACCATCCATGGCGATGCTGTGGCAGGGCGCGACCAGACGGGCGGCCTCTGCGGCGATGGGATCGGGCGGCAGGCCGGGCAGGGCGTCCCGGGGCGTCGCAGCCGCGGGCACGGCGCCGCCATGTACCCGCGTTAGGTGGCCGGCCTCCTCCAACTCGTCCAGATCGCGCCGGACTGTCATCTCCGAGATATCGAAGTCTGCGGCGATCTCGCTCACGGACAGCGCGCCGTCCTTCTCCAGACGGTCGAGAATGGCCGCGAGCCGGGCCTGGGCCGGCAGGCGGCGCGGAGGCTGGGGTTTGGACGGGCGGGGCATGGCGATGCGCTCCGAAATGGTGTTTGAAAATGTGTGATTATGAGGGGTCGAAAAGTGTCGGTTTCGAGCGCGCGAAGGTCGGCCTGCCTTCCTTGCAACCCCAGAGCGCGGGGGCCACGGTGGCAACCGCCATCGCAGGGCTCTCGGCGTCCAGCAGGACGATGTCTGCCACCGCACCCCGGACGAGGGTGGGATCGGGTGCCCCCAGAAGCCGGGCGGCCTGCGTCGTGATCATCCCGTGGATCGCGGTCATCTCGCCCGGCGTGCCGGCCTGCGCGATATTGGCATAGAGGTTGGCCATCCGGATCAGCGAGACGTCTCCGAAGGGCGTGAAGGGGTTCAGCACATTGTTGGTGGAGAGCGTGGCCAGCAGGCCGGTCCCGGCCTGGCGGTGTGCCGCGAACATGCCCCGGGGGCTGAGCCGTTCGGTGTCGCGTCCCATGAGGAAGAGATCGGTGACGGGCAACACGGTGAGGGCAATCCCGGCACTGGCGAGCCGCTGGCACTGTGCCTCTGCCTCTCCCGGCGCCATGGCGGAGAGCTTGGTCACATGGCCGATCGAAGTGCGCCCGCCCCAGCCCCGCGCCTCGGTCTCGCGCAGCACGTGGGGGATGTTCGAGCCTGCCGCGTCAAGGTCGAAGTCGAGATGGAAATCCACCGCGACATCATACTTGCGGGCGAGGTCGAAGATCATGGAAACATGGCGTTCCGGGTCGGGATCGGTATAGGGGCAGCCGCCGACGAGATCCGCGCCGCGCGCAAGGGCCGCGTCCAGCATGGCGTAGCTCTCGGGCTCGTTGGTCAGCCCCTCCTGCGCGAAGGCGCAGAGTTCGAGCGTGATCGCATGGGCGTAGTCGGCGCGCAGATGCAGCAGGGCATCGAAACTCCGGAACCCGGCACGCGGGTCGATCTCGACAAAGCTGCGCATGCGCGTGGTGCCATGGGATATCGCCGCGCGCAGGACGGCCTCGGCCCGGGCGTAGACATCCGCCTCGGTGAAGGCGGCCTTGGCGCGGGCGGTCTCGCTGACGGCCTCGGCCAGCGTCCCGTGGCAGAGCGAACAGCGGTGCAGGATGCCCGCCTTGTCGAGGTGGATGTGGGTCTCCACCAGCCCGGGAGAAGCGAGCGCGCCGCCGCCCTCCTGTACCGGTGCCGCCACGTCGTCGCCCAGGCCAGGGCCGATGGCCTCGATCCGGCCCCCGCCGATGAGGATGTCGACGGCCGAGAGATGATCGGGCAGGCGGACATTGCGCAGGACGAGGTCTGTCATGGGAGGCTCCGGTGAGATCGGCGCGAGGTTACGCTGCGTGAGGTGCGCGGGGCAAGCGATTGGTGTGATTGCGGTCGAACATGTGCGTATTGAGCTTCATCGCATATGTTGGATAATGGGCGTTTGCTGGTCCGCTTGGCTTCATACAGAGCCGCCCGGGCCGGAGCCAACGGGACGGTTACTTCACAGCTCTCTGCGGCGGCCCATGACACGGGCTCTTGCAATGCGCCCGGCGCTGTGATTTCAGATGACGCATCCACAGGGGTGTCCCGTACTGCCGGGGCTGAGATGCGGGTGGCAAGCCCACGGACCCTCAAAGCTGATCTGGATCATGCCAGCGGAGCAAGGAGGACCCATGTTTATTGGCGCCCAAGTCTCATTGTACCCCATGACCGGCGACTTCGTCCCGGTCATCATGGACGCGCTCACCGCGTTCGACCCCTATCGCGAAAAGCTGCGCGTCGAGACCGACGACATCTCGACCCTCATCGTCGGCGCACCCGAGGTGGTGTTCCCGGCGCTGCGGGATTTCTATGTCGCCGCCGCCGCGACCCGGCATCACGTTGTCCTGCGGGTCACCCTTTCGCGCGGCTGTCCGGGCGAGCCGGATGACCCGATGTGCGCGACCGGTGCGCTTGCCAATCCGGACACGCCTGTTGCGCAGCGCATCGAGGAGGCCCGGGCCGCCGTCGAGGGGGCCGACCAGACGGGCGAGGAGGCCGCCGCGCAATTCTCGCTCTACGTCATGGGGGAGGGGCAGCACATGGACGAGATCTATGGCTGCATCGATTTCCTGAAGGGCAGCGGCACCTTCGACCGGTCCAAGAACTTCTGCACGCGGATCACCGGGGACGCGGGCCCGGTCTTTGCCACGTTGCGCGAAGGCTTCTGCCGGTTCGGCGCGCCGGAAGGCCATGTGACCATGGACCTGACCGTCTCGGCGAATTCCCCCAGCACGCGCAAAGCCGCCGCTTGATCCGATGGACATCGCACATGTGTCCCGCGCGGCGGCGCGCGGGCTGAAACGGGCTGCGCCTGCGCTCGTCTCGGTCATCCTGATCCTGCTGGGCTGGGAGGTCTACGTCGACCTCTCGCGCATCTCGGCCACGGCGCTGCCGGCGCCGTCGCGGGTGGCGGCGCAGGGCTGGCAGGCCCGCGCCGTGCTGGCGGAGAATGCGCTTGCCACGCTCACCGCGACGCTCTCGGGCTTCGCGGTGTCGCTGGCCTGTGCCTTCGTCCTGTCGGTGGCGATCGACTTCGTGCCGCTGCTGCGCCGGGCGCTGTTCCCGGTCTTCGTGATCAGCCAGACCCTGCCGCTGGTGGCCATCGCGCCACTGGTGGTGCTGTGGTTCGGCTTCGGACTGCTGCCCAAGATCCTGCTGGTGGCGCTGGTGACCTTCTTCCCGATGCTGGTGGCGCTGGTCGATGGCTACGAGGCGACGGACCGCGACATCACCCGCCTGCTGCGCAGCATGGGCGCGGGGCGCGGTCAGGTCTTCTGGCGGGCGCGGCTGCCCTCGGCGCTGCCCTTCTTCTTCGCGGGGCTGCGGATCTCGATCACCTATGCCGTGGTGGCGGCGATCTTTGCGGAATACGCGGGCGCGGCGCGGGGGCTGGGGATCTTCATTCTGAACGCCAAGAACAACTTCCGCCCCGACCTCGTGCTGGCGGCGGTCTTCGTCAGTTCGGCCCTGACGCTGGCGCTCTTCGCTTTGGCCGTCCTGGCGCAATACATGTCCCAGCCATGGAGGCGCGCATGACCCTGCGGCTGGACGACCTGCGCCTGACCCGGGGCGTGACCCATGTGCTGGACGGCGTGACGCTGGAGGCGCGGGAGGGCGCGTTCATCTCGATCCTCGGGCCCTCGGGCGCGGGCAAGTCGACGCTGTTCGAGCTGCTGCTTGGCAGTCTCGCGGCGGACGGCGGCCAGATCAGCTACAACGGTCAGCCGGTGCGGGGGCGCGATCTCTTTGCCTTCATGCCGCAGCGCGACGCGCTGATGCCGTGGCGGCGGGTGATCGACAATATCGCCCTCGGGCTGGAGGTGCAGGGCCTGCCGCGCCGCGCCGCGCGGGAGCGGGTGCGCCCGCTGCTGCCGCGCTTCGGTCTGGAGGAGTTCGAGACCCACTGGCCGCATCAGCTTTCCGGCGGGATGCGGCAGCGCGCGGCGCTGGCCCGGACGCTGGTGCAGGACCGGCCGCTGCTGCTGCTGGACGAACCCTTCGGCGCGCTGGATGCGCTGACCCGCACGAGGATGCAGCGCTGGCTGGAAGCCCGCCTGCAGGAGACCCGCGTGACCACGCTGCTCGTCACCCATGACGTGCGCGAGGCGGTGGCGCTCTCCGACCGTATCTACCTTCTGTCCACCCGTCCGGCCCGCGTGGTGGAGGTCTTCGACGTCCCCCAGCCGCGCCCCCGGATGGAGACCGGCCCCGGCGAGGAGGCGCTGGCGCTGGAAACCCGCATCCTCCGAACACTCCTTGAAGGAGAGAGAGAATGATCCGCCTGACCCTGACCACCCTTGCGGCAAGCCTGCTGGCCGCGCCGCTGATGGCCCAAACCGAGCTGCGCGTCGCGCTCGACTGGACGCCCAACACCAACCACGTGGGTCTCTACGTGGCCGAGGCGGAGGGCTTCTACGACGAGGCCGGCCTCGACGTTGAGATCCTGCCCTATACCGATACCTCCGCCGGCACGCTGATCGCCAATGGCGTGGCGCAGTTCGGTATCCTCTCCAGCCTCAGCCTCTTCACGCAGGGCACTGCGGGCGCGGACCTGAAGGCCACCTATGCCGTGGTCCAGCATGAGACCGGGCGGCTGGTCTTCGACGGGCGGCGCGAGGATATCCGGACGCCCGCCGACCTCGACGGCAAGATTTACGCGGGCTTCGGGTCCAACTGGGAGGAGGCGCTGATCTCCTCCATGATCCGCGCCGCGGGCGGCGAGGGCAGGTTCGAGACGGTGACGCTGGGGACTTCGGCCTACGAGGCGCTCGCCAACGGGCGGGTGGATTTCACGCTGGAGGTCAGCACTTGGGAGGGCGTCAACTCGGTCCTGCTGGACCGCCCGCAGACGGCCTTTGCCTATGCCGATTACGGCGTGCCGGATCAGCACACCACGCTGATCGGCGGGCAAGGTGCGTGGCTTGCCTCGCATGAGGCGGAGGCGACGGCCTTCATGGAAGCGACCCGGCGCGGCTATGCCTTCGCGGCGGATCACCCCGAGGAGGCCGCGCAGATCCTGATCGATGCCACGGCCGGCATGCTGTCCAACCCCGAGCTGATCCGCGCCTCGATGGAGGAACTGGTGGCGGGCCACTACCTGCGGGCCGAGGATGGCACCATCGGCGTCATGGATCCGGAGAAGATGCGCGCCCTTGGCGGTTTCCTCTTCGATCACGGGATGCTGCGCGATGATGCCGGGCAGCCGCTGACGCAGGCGCCCGACTACGACGCCTTCTATACCAACGCCTACCTCGGGGCCGAGTGAGGCGCAGGGCCGTCCGCCTGACCGGCGGGCGGCCCCTCTTGGCCGGGCCTCAGGACGAGGCCGGCCCCCACGGCTTCTCGACCCCGGTCTGGGTCGCGATCAGCCCGTAGTGTTCGATCCGACGGTGCCGGGCGAAGTCGAACATGGTCTGCTTGCCGAAGGCGGTGGCGTCGAGGTCGCAGTCATGGACGACCAGCTCGTCCGCCTCGGTCCGGGCCTCGGCCACGATCTCTCCGTCCGGGTTCACGATCAGCGTGCCGCCGATCATGTGGTGCCCGTCCTCGCGGCCCGCCTTGGCGACGGCGACCACCCACGTGGAATTCTGATAGGCCCCGGCCTGCACGGAGAGGCGATTGTGGAACTGCCGCTTCTCCGGGCCCTCGGCGGGACGCAGCCCGTTGTGCGAGGGCGTGTTGTAACCCATCAGGATCATCTCGACCCCCTTCAGCCCCATGACGCGATAGGTCTCGGGCCAGCGGCGGTCCGTGCAGATCGCCATGCCGAGACGCCCGCCCAGCATCTGCCAGACCCCGAAGCCAAGGTCGCCCGGGGTGAAATACCGTTTCTCCAGGTGCTGGAAATCGCGGGTCTCGTCATAATCCGCATGGCCGGGCAGATGCACCTTGCGATACTTGCCCGCCACCGTCCCGTCGGGGGTCACGAGGACGCTGCTGTTGTAACGCGCGCCCTCCGGCGTCAGCTCTGCATAGCCGAGGTAGAGCCCCATGCCCGCCTCCCGCGCGGCGGTGAAGAGCCGGGCCGTATCGGGGCCGGGCATCTGCGTCTCGTAGAACCGATCGAAGTCGGCCACGTCCTCGCGGTACCAGCGGGGGAAGAAGGTGGTCAGCGCCAGTTCGGGAAAGACGATCAGCCCCGCGCCCGCGGCCCGGGCCTGCGCCACGAGGTCCAGCATCCTCTCGATGACACGGACGCGGCCTTCCTCCAGCTGGATGGGGCCCAGCTGTGCCGCGGCAACGCGGATGTTTCTCATGTCCGACCTCTTGGTCTGGTGCGCTTGGGCTGGGGCCCCCGCCGACGCGATGCCGGCAGGGGCAGTCTGGCCTTGGTCGCGGCAGGAGCCGTCCCGCCTGAATGCCGACAGGAACCGTCCGGCCTCAGTGCCGGCAGGAGCCGTCCGGCCTCAGTGCCGGCAGGAGCCGTCGTGGGCGTGCCCGGCGAAGCGGTGTTCGTGGTAGGGGCAGCAGGCGATGCCGACGCAGAACTGCGAAACGTATTTCTCCAGCCCGATGGAGAAGTCACGCAGGTCCGCGTTGCGGGCGATGAGGCGTTCGTTCGCGGCCTCGGCCTTGCGGCGCAGGTCGGCGAAGTTCACGCGGGTGAGCTTGCGATCCTTCAGGACCATCTCGCCGCCGATCATGACGTGGTGCACGGCAGTGCTGTCCTCGGCATGGACCAGCTGGTTGGCGGCGTTGTTCAGCGGCACGAGGCCCACGGCGTTGAGGTCGAGGAAGACGATATCCGCCTGCTTGCCCTCGGCGATCGTGCCGATCTCGTCGCCGAAGCCGAGCGCCTTGGCCGAGCCCGCCGTGGCGGCATGGAGCACCTCCGGCGTCGACAGCCAGTCGTTCGTGTCGGGGCTCATGATCCGCGAGGCATAGGAGGCCATGCGCATCGAGATGAACATGTTCTGGTCGTCGGCGGAGCTGGACCCATCGGTGCCGATCCCAAGATTGAGGCCTGCTTTCAGTATCTTGCGAGCCGGAGCGATGCCATTGCCCAAACGCAGGTTGGAGCCCGCGTTATGCGCGACAGAGGCGCCGTGATCCGCCAGCCGCGCGATATCCTCGTCGTCCAGCCAGACGCCATGGGCGGCGGTGAACCGGTCCGACAGCAGGCCGAGCTTGTCGAGATGTGCGGTCAGTGTCATGCCGTACCGCTCCAGCCCCGTCACCACCTGCGTGCGGCTTTCGGAGAGGTGCATGTGCAGGCCCACGCCGAATTCCTCGGAGAGGTCGCGACAGCCGGTGAGGAAGTCATCGGTGCAATGCAGCGGGATCGTGGGCGCCAGGGCGATGCGGGTCTTCTCGCGGTCAAACCGCCAGTTGGTCAGCGCCGCGCGGGACATGGCCAGCAGCTGCTCCGCCGGGGCAAGGCGGATCGCCTCGAACCGGGGGCGGTGCTCCTCGGGCATGGCGGCCAGCAGGCTGGGGATCGCCTGGTAAAGCGACATGTCGGCCATCATCGGCGCGATGACAGAGCGCAGGCCGACGGATTCGTAGCCCTCGGCCACGGCGTTCAGCCCCTCGGTGGTGGAGGCCGGGAACTCGAAGTAGAGGTCATAGGCGGCGGTGCAGCCCTTCATCAGCATCTCGGCCGCGTTCAGTTGGGCCGAGAGGGTCATGTCCTCGAAATCGCGGCCCGTGTTCAGCCACGGCCCGGCGTGAAGCAGGTGCTCCAGCGTCCAGCGGTCGCCCATCCCCTTGCCGAGCGAGCCATGCCCGTGGCTGTGGGCGTTGATCATGCCGGGCATCAGCAGGTGATCGCTGGCATCCACCAACTCGGCGGCCTCGGGGGCCTCCATGCCGGGGGCGCCGATCTCGGCGATGCGGGTGCCTTTCAGCAGGATGTCGCGGGGCGCGTGGGTGCCGGTGGCGGGGTCCAGCAGCAGCCCGCCGCGAAGGATTTTGTAGGTCTCGGCCATGGTGGCCTCCTTGATTGAACGGTCAGTCGGCCTGTTGCTGCGACGACCAGGGGAAGAGCAGTTTCTCGGCCACGGCGACGATCTGGAACAGCACGATCCCCATCAGTGACAGCACCAGCATCGCCCCGAAGGCCAACGGCATGCGGAAGAAGGCGGTGGAGGTCTGGATCAGGTAGCCGAGCCCCCGGTCCGAGGTGACGAATTCGCCTACCACGGCCCCCACCACGGCCAGAGCCACGGCGGTCTTGAGCCCCGAGAAGATGAAGGGGATCGCATAGGGCATGCGGATCTGCACCATCTGTTGCAACCGCGTGGCACGGTAGGAGCGGCCCAGTTCGATCAGGTCGCCGGGGACCGACAGCAGGCCGGTGGTGATCGCCACGACCAGCGGGAAGAAGGCCACGAGGAAGGTGATGATGATCCGTGGCAGCTCGTTCGCGCCAAGGGCGATGACGAGGATCGGCGCAAGCGCGACCTTGGGGATCGACTGGGTCAGGATCAGCAGCGGATAGACCGCGTTGGCCACGATCCGGGACGAGGTCAGCGCGAAGGCCAGCGGCAGGCTGATCAGGATCGACAGGCCATAGCCCAGGACGACCGTGCGCAGCGTGGCAAGCGTGTGGCCCCAGACAAGGCCCGCCTGCTCGGTGGTGGCGACCCAGATCGCCGAGGGCGCGGGCAGCAGGAATTCGGGGATCGCGAAGACCTTCACGCAGATTTCCCAGAGCAGCAGCACGAGGAGGAAGGTGATCACGGGCAGCAGCGTGCCCTGGCTGCGCATCCAGAAGCGGCGCAGCGGCGAGGGGGTGCGGGGGGCGATGTGGCTCATGTCCTGTCCCTCATTTACCGGTGATGAGATGGCGGATTTCATCCACCTTCTCCTGGAACCGCGCGTCCTTCTGCACGGCAAAGCTGCGCGGGCGCGGCAGCGGGATGTCGAGGATCTGCTTCACCTCGCCGGGGCGCGGCGACATGACCACGACCCGGTCCGAGAGCAGCACCGCCTCGGCGATCGAATGGGTGACGAAGACGATGGTCTTGGGCTGTTCGCGCCAGATGCGCAGCAGTTCGATCGACATGTCCTCGCGGGTCAGCGCGTCGAGCGCACCGAAGGGTTCGTCCATCAGCAGGATGTCGGGATCATGCATCAGGGCGCGGCAGATGCCCGCCCGCTGCTGCATCCCGCCCGAGAGCTCGGCGGGGTACTTGTTCTCGAACCCGTCGAGCCCGGCGAGGGCCAGCAGCTCGCGCGCCTTGTCCTTCGACTTGGCATCCAGCGTGCCCATGATCTTGAGCGGGAAGAGGACGTTCTCGAGGATCGTCTTCCACTCGAGCAGCGTGGCCTTCTGGAACACGAAGCCGGTCTTGACCTGCGGGCCCTTCACCTCGGTCCCGTCGATCAGGATGCGCCCGGCGTTCAGGGGCAGCAGCCCGCCGATCAGGCGCAGGAGGGTGGACTTGCCGCAGCCGGAGGGGCCGACGAGCGAGATGAATTCGTTCTCGCCGATGTCGAGGGAGACATCGGAGAGCGCAACGACCTCCTCTCCGTCGCGGGAGGAGAAGACCTTGGTGGCCTTGTCGATGGTGATGGCGGTCATGCGCGGTCTTTCCTTAAAGGCCCCCGGCGCGCGCTGCGCCGGGGGAAGTGCCGTCCAACGGGGAGAGAAGGAGGACGGATCAGGGGAGATAGCTTTCGTCGATGGCGGCCATCGGGTCGGCTTCGGGATCGAGGTCCTGCGCCTTGGCGACCTGCTCGTAGGTGAAGGCGAGGCGTTCGGGATCGAAGTGGCCGAGGCCGAATTCCGCCTGGCTGTCGTTGAAGACGAAGCCCATCATCGCGGTGATCGAGCCGATGCAATCGTCGAGCGCCACTTCCGGCACCTGTTCGACGTGCAGTTCACAGGCCTCTTCCTGATGCTCGTTCGCCCATTCGAAGGACTTCTGAAGCCCGGCGAGGAAGGATTTGGCCAGCTCGGGCTTGGTCTCCAGCGTCTCCTCCGAGGCGATCACCGTGGTGGCGTAGATGGCAAAGCCGGTCTCGACGAAGGGCAGCACGTTGATCTTCTCGCCCTGCTGCGCGGCGGCCTTGTTCTGGTAGTACTCGTGGATCGAGTAGAAGGGCGCGGCATCGACGCGCTTGGCGATCAGCAGCGCGGCCATGGCCGAGGCATCGGCGGTCACCCAGTTGATCGTGCTGTCGTTGATCCCGGCGGCCTCGGCCACGGCGGGGAAGTAGAGGCGGTGGCTGTTGCCGGCCGAGACGGCGATCGACTTGCCTTCAAGGTCATCGAAGCTGTCGATCCCGCTGCTTTCCAGCACGAAGAGCGAGTGCGGCGAGTGGGTGTAGACCGAGGAGATGCCCTTGATCGGCGCATCAGTGTTGGCGCGCGCGGTGAAGAGCGCCGAGATGTCCGCGAGGCCGAAGTCACCCACGCCGGCCGCGATCTTGGCGGCGGTGTCGGCCGAGCCGTAGCCGCGGGTGATCGAGACGTCGAGGCCTTCTTCCTCGAAGAAGCCCTTGGCCTTGCCGGCGTAGTAGGCGGCCATTTCGCCGGAGGGGATCCAGTCGAGCAGGAAGGAGACCTTGGTCAGGTCCTGCGCCTGTGCGGGCAGTGCGGCGGTGACGAGCGTCGCGGCGGCAAGGGCCGTCGAGCGGAGTTTGCGGGCGATGAGGGTCATAAGACCTCCTGTTGAAAGCGTTTTTCGTTTTGGAGGCCCGGAAGGGCGCGGGCCGTGTCGTCAGAAGCCGACAGCCCCGGCGTGTTTGCGAATTATTAGGACGCGAAGCGGAATAACTCCGGCTTATATCGCCCCTCGTCCGTCCGGGCCGACGGTCGCGGCCGCAGAGGGTAACCGACTGAAAAGGCGATAGATTTAATTGTACGTCGTACAAGGTTCGGGCCGGGGCGCATCGCCGGGCCGCAAGGTGCCGATCTTGCGTGAATAATCCCGCTGATCGTTTCTTGAGCGTCCCGCGCGATTCCAATGCCCTCAGCGAAGGTCGAGGGCGTCGATCCGGGGCATCAGGTATTTGTCGAGGAAGGTCTGGCAGCTGCGCGACAGCGGGCGTTGCCGGGGGTGCGACAGCACGATGGAGGTGCTCACGTCGCGGGCGAAGGGTACGGCCACCACGTTGGGGAAGCTCCCACCGCGCAGGGTGAGCGTGTCGCTGAAGCTGATACCGGTGCCCGCCTCGACCATGGCGCAACCGGTGGCGCAGAAGCGGATCGCCATGCTGATCTTCTGGTAGACGCCTTCCTCGCGGAAGGCCTGATCCACGATCAGCCCGATGGGCAGCGACCGCGGGTAGGAGATCAGGTATTCCCCGGCGAGGTCCGCGGGCGCGATATGATCGCGGGAGGCCAGCCGGTGCCCGCGCGGCAGGATGCAGTGGACGGGCAGGCGGCGCAACTCGCGCTGCGTCAGGCCGGGATGATCGAGGAAGGTGTTCGTCAGCCCGAAGTCCGACCGCTGCGCCAGCAGGTAATCGGTAATCTGCTCATTCGCCAGCGTGTCGAAGGCCACGGTGATGCCCGGCAGGTCCGATGCAAAGCCCGCAAGCGCCTGCGCCACGATGGTCTGGCCGAGGCTGGGGCTGGCGAGGAAGTCGATCTGGCCCGCGCTCTGGTCGCGCAGGTTGTCGGCCAGGGCCTGGATCGCCTCGAACTGGTGAAAGAGCGCGGCGGTTTCCTGGTAGAGGATATTCGCCTCGCGCGTGGGGCGCAGCCGCCCGCCGGTCCGCAGGAAAAGCGCCATGCCCAGCTGGTCCTCCAGCTGGCGGACCATGTTCGAGACGGCAGGCTGCGAGACCAGCAGCATCTCCGCCGCGTTCTTGGTGGAGCCGCCCTGGATCACGGCGCGAAAGACTTCGAGTTGGCGGAGGTTCATCTGGGCACGGCTGTCCGGGTTGCTGACCTCCGTGCTAGGGCGCGCGGGCGCTTCGGTATACCGAAACCATGCGCACCGGCGGTGGCTCCCTGACCTGCGCCCGGAAATTACGCAATCTCAATCCCTTCTGCCGCAATAGCGATGTGCGGCGGAAACCCGGCACCGCGCTGGACATGCAAAAGGCGGACCCGCGGGCCCGCCTTTCTTGATCAGCTTTGCTTGACGTCCGGCACGCTTTGGCCGGACGTCTGCCCGGTTTCAGCCGTGCAGCGCCTTGTTCAGGTTCTCGTCGACCTTCTCGAGGAAGCCCATGGTGGTCAGCCACTTCTGATCCGGCCCCACCAGCAGGGCGAGGTCCTTGGTCATGAAGCCGTCCTCGACGGTTTGGACCACGGTCTTTTCCAGCGTGGTGGCAAAGGCCATCAGGGCGGTGTTCTCGTCCAGCTTGGCGCGGTGCTTGAGGCCGCCGGTCCAGGCGTAGATCGAGGCGATCGAGTTGGTCGAGGTCTGCTTGCCCGCCTGATGCTGGCGGTAGTGGCGCGTCACGGTGCCGTGTGCGGCCTCGGCCTCGACGATCTTGCCATCGGGGGTCATCAGCTGCGAGGTCATCAGGCCGAGCGAGCCGAAGCCCTGCGCCACGGTGTCCGACTGCACGTCGCCGTCGTAGTTCTTCAGCGCCCAGACGAACTTGCCGTTCCATTTCAGCGCACAGGCGACCATGTCGTCGATCAGCCGGTGTTCGTACCAGATCTTCGCGGCCTTGAACTTCTCTTCGAACTCTTCCTCGTAGACCTGCTGGAACAGGTCCTTGAAGCGGCCGTCATAGGCCTTGAGGATCGTGTTCTTGGTCGAGAGGTAGACCGGCCAGCCGAGGTTGAGGCCGTAGTTGAACGAGGCCCGCGCGAAGTCGATGATCGACTGGTCGAGGTTGTACATGCCCATGTAGACCCCGGCAGAGGGTGCGTCATAGACGACCTTCTCGATCTCGGTGCCGTCCTCGCCGACGAATTTCATGGTCAGCTGCCCCTTGCCGGGGAAGGTGAAATCGGTGGCCTTGTACTGGTCGCCGAAGGCATGGCGGCCCACCACGATGGGCGAGGTCCAGCCGGGCACGAGGCGCGGCACGTTGCGGCAGATGATCGGCTGACGGAAGACCACGCCGCCGAGGATGTTGCGGATCGTCCCGTTGGGCGAACGCCACATCTTCTTGAGGCCGAATTCCTCGACCCGGGCCTCGTCGGGGGTGATCGTGGCGCATTTCACGCCGACGCCGACCTCCTTGATCTTGTTGGCCGCGTCGATGGTGATCTGGTCCTCGGTGCGGTCGCGCTCCTCGATGCCCAGATCGTAGTACAGCAGGTCCACGTCCAGATAGGGAAGGATCAGCTTTTTCTTGATGAAATCCCAGATGATGCGGGTCATTTCGTCGCCGTCCAGCTCGACGACGGGGTTCTCTACCTTGATCTTGCTCATGGAGCAGCGCCTCTCGGTTTGGGTGAGTCCGTCTGCGTGCTGCATAGCGGAAAGCCCCCGGTGGCGAAAGATGGTATGCAACGGTATACGATAAAAAGTGAGGTCAACTTTTCGCGTCGTTTGCCTGTGGCGGAGGCCGGACAGGAAACCGCCGCCCGGAGGCGGCGGTTCGTGATCATGTACATTGCGCGTGGTCCCGGCGGTTGCCGTGACGCTTACCCCTGTGCCCGGGCGGCGTCGGCATCCTTGACCCGTTCAAGGGTCCGCACCTTGCGCATCACCAGCACCGCGAGAATGCAGAGCACCCAGCAGGCCGCCACGAGCGCCAGCGGCGTGCCGTCGTAGAACTGGGCCACCACCGTCGCGATGATCCCGCCGAGGATGGTGGAAATCGCGCTCATCACGCTGGCTGCCAGCCCGGCGATGTGGCCAAGGGGCTCCATCGCGAGGGCGTTCAGGTTGCCGAAGACAAGGCCCATCTGGAAGTAGATCAGCGTCTGCCACGCGAGGTAGAACCAGAAATGCGCCGTGCCTGCGCCGCCCGCCAGTTCGATCGCCAGCATCACGGTGGTGGCCGTGAGCGCGATGTACTGGGTGACCGAGATGATCTTGCGCATCCCCAGCTTCATCACCAGCGCCGCGTTCACCATCGAGGAGGTGGAGCAGAAGATGCCGATGCCGAAGAAGAACCAGGGGAAGCTCTCGGCCCGGTCGAAGGTCTGGTCGAAGATGGGCTGGATCATGCTGATCGAGGAGAACATCATCGCGAAGGTCAGCACCTGGGCCGTCACGCTGAGCCGGACCATCGGGATGCCGGTCATTTCCACTGCGGCGGCCTTGAGCGCCGTGAAGGAGAAGCGGCGGCGACGCGCTTCGGGCAGGGTCTCGGGCAGGCGCAGCATGAGCCAGGCCGAGGAGACCAGTGCGAAGAGCACGAAGGCGAGGAAGATGCCGCGCCAGCCGGTCAGGGCGATGATGCCCGAGCCAACGAGGGGCGAGAGCGCGGGCACCACCGTGAAAACCATCATCACGAAGGACAGCAGCCGCGCCATGTCGCGGCCCGAGTAGAGATCGCGCAGCACGGCCAGAGAGACGACGCGCGGGCCGGATGCGCCGAGCCCCTGCAGGAAACGGCCGAGGATCAGCATCTCCAGCGTCGGTGCCTGCCAGGCCACGAAGGCCCCGGCGATATAGATGGCGGTACAGCCGACGATCACCGGCTTGCGTCCGAACATGTCCGAGATCGGGCCGGTGAAGAGCGTGCCGGCCCCCATGCCGATGATGAAGGCCGAGAGGATCAGCTGGGCGTTGGCGATATTGTCTGGCGAGAGCTCCTGCGCGATCTCGGGCATCGCGGGGAGCATGGAGTCGATCGAGAAGGCGACCGTCGCGACGAGCATCGCGAGCAGCGCGACCAGTTCGACGCGGGAAAGTTTCATATCGGGCATGGGGGCGCGGCCTTGAGGGGCAGGTCGGAGCGTGTCCGACGGAAAGACGATCCGCGCCGGGAGACCGGCGCGGGCGGCGTGTGGGGCGGCCGTGGGGGCGGCCGGGCGGGGCTGAAGGATCAGCCCTCGGGTTGGGCGGCCTCGGCCAGCAGTTCGTCGATGACCTTGACCCAGAGCTCGGCCGGCTGGGCACCGGGCACGGCGTGACGCTGACCGACGATGAAGGTCGGCACAGAGGAGACGCCCATCTCGCGCGAATGGGCATCGCGGGAGGAGATCATCTCGACGTCGGCGTCGCTTTCCAGCAGCTTCAGCACGACGGAGGCGTCCATGCCCGCATGATCGGCGATATCCGCCAGCACCTCGGTCGCCCCGATGTCGCGGCCTTCCGCGAAATAGGCCCGGTACAGCGCGAGGACGACGGGCGTCTGGACGCCTTCCAGCCCGGCCCAGTGGATCAGCCGGTGGGCGTTCAGCGTGTTCGGCACCTTGGTCATCGCCACGGTGTCGAGCGGGATGTTGTTCTCGGCCGCATAGGCGTTCAGCCGGGCATCGGCGGACACCAGCGCCTCCTCACCGCCGAACTTGGCGGAGAGGTAGGGGGCGCGCGGCGCACCCTCGGCGGGCATGGCCGCGTTCAGCTGGAACGGATGCCATTCGATCGTGAACGGGTGGTCCGGGCGGTCCGAGAGTGCACGGAAAAGCTGCGTGGCGCCAAAGTAGCACCAGGGGCAGATCGGATCGGAGAGGATGTCGAGTTTAACCATTCGGTCCCTTGTTTGCCTTGTCCCAGAGCGGTGCCAGCGCCCGGCGCTGGAGCTTGCCGTTGGGGTTGCGGGGCAGGGTGTCGATCCGCAGGAAGGCGCGGGGCTGCTTGTAGCGCGCCAGCCTTGCGGCAGCGGCGGCCAGCAGCGCGGCCTCGTCCAGCGGCGCGGCGGAGGTGTAGAAGGCCACGATCAGTCGGGCATCCTGTTTCACCTCCACATCGGTCACCCCGATTTCGGTGATGCCGGGCAGATCGGCCAGCGCGTGTTCCACCTCGAGCGGGGAGACGCGGTAGCCACCGGCGTTCATCATGTCGTCGTTCCGGCCCAGATAGGTCACCTGACCGCTCTCGTCCATGGTGCCCATGTCGCCGGTCAGGAACCAGTCGCCCCGGAACCGCGCGGCGGTCTCCTCCTCCGCGCCGCGATAGCCGAGCATGAGGCCGGGATCGCGCCGGTCGATGGCGATGACTCCGGGCTGGCCGGTCTCCACAGGCGTGCCGTCCTCGTCCACGATGGCGACGCGGCGGCCCGGCTGCGGCGCACCCAATGCGCCTTCGGCTGCGGGGCGCGCGGGGCTGCCGGAGAGGAAGGTGGAACATTCGGACATGCCGAAGGCCTCGTAGACCTCCGTGCCCGTCGCCTTGCGCCAGTCCTCGTGGATGGCCGCGCCCATCTTCTCGCCGGCCGAGAGGCCGTGGCGCAGCTTCGGCAGCACGAGGGGGGCGCCCTTGCCGAGGATCTTGCGGTAAACCCCCGGGGCCGCAGCGAAAATGCTGGCCTCGTGGCGTTTCATCAGAAGCGGAAGCGCCTCGGGTCCGATGCCCTCGGCCGGGATCAGCGCGGTGGCGCCGACGGACCACGGATCCATCAGCCCGGTGCCGAGCGTATAGGTCCAGTTGAAGGCGCCCGCATGCATCAGCCGGTCCTCCGACGTCAGCCCGTACCAGCCCTCGTGCATCATGCGCCGGGCCCAGATGGCGCGGTGCGCATGGCAGACGGCGCGGGGATTGCCCGAGGTGCCGGAGGTATAGACGATATAGGCCAGCCGTTCGGGATCGCCCATGGCGTAAGCGGCGGGGGGCAGGTCCCGCATCGCCTCCAGCAGCGGCTGGTCGATCACCGTGACGCCGGGCAGGTCGGGGCAGGCAATGCCCGTGCCCTGCAGCACTGCGGCGGGTTGCAGGCCCTCGGCCATCTTCCCCACTTCGCTCGCGGTCAGCTGCGAGGAGGTGGGCACCGGCACGAGGTCCACGGCGATGCAGGCCAGGTAGGCGATGGGAAACTCGACCGTGTTGCCAAGCCGCATGAGCACCCGGTCCCCGGCGGAGAGCCCCTGTTGCAGCAGGCCGGTGGCGGTGCCGCGCACGGCTGCCTCCAGCTTGCCATAGCTCCAGCGCTCCGCGCGCGACAGGCCCAGCACCGCGAGCGCGACCTTGTCGGGCTGCGCGGGGGCATGGGCCAGCACGTGGGCGGCCATGTTGAAGGGGCTCGGGCAGGGCGGCGGTGGCCCCTGATCGAAAAGCGACGACATGTCAGTTTGCTAGTCGGCGCGGGGCCTCTTGGCAAGTTCCATGCTGTGCGCAGGTATCCGAGACGGGGCTGCGTTTGTGCAGGGGTTGGCCGGGGTGACCCGAGACGGCGGCCCTTCCGAACGGTCCCGATGCCGGAGCCGCGCGTCGATCCCGGCCCCGGCGCGGCGGCGTGCAGTGGCTGCCCGTCTCACCCGTGGTTCACGCCGCACGCGCCTTCACGCCTGGGCCACATTCATGACGCGGTCCCGAAGGCCTCGTCCTCGTCATAGACATCCTCGCCCGGCGCCACGAAGCGGCCCGAGACGCTGATGTTCGCGTTGTCCAGCTGCTCGTCCATCCGGATGTCCGCGGGCATCGTGCCGCTTTGCCATTCGGCGATTTCCTCCAGCAGCAGGTCCGGCGACTTGCCGGTCACGTCTGAGAGGTAGCGGGCCAGACCGGCGCGGGTGCCATCCAGCGCCAGCAGGTCGCTCTCCCGGGCTTCGGGCCATTCCTGAAGGGCGGCCTCGACGAAAATCTCCCAGTGCTCCTGAATGTCCTTGTTCCAGCGCATGTCGTTCTTCCTTTCGTTGCGGGCCTTCCATCTCAGGCCTGTCGATGGGGGAGAAACGCGCGGGCAAGGCAGCTGTTCCTTCACGACTGCGGGACGACGGCCGGAGGGGCCGCCGTGGCGATGCGCAAGCCTGTCCCGGTCCGTGGCCGCGGATCAAGGAATGACGGATCAAGGAATGACGGGGCGACCGCTCGGCTCAGCCCTGCTTGGCGATCCGGTTGAGCGTCGCCTTGAGTTCGCCCGCGTCCATGATCTCGATCCCGTGCTTCAGCAGCGCCGAGGCGCGCCTGTCAAGCGTTGCATAGGCCGCGGCATAAGCGGCGTCGTCGCCGGTGGCGGGGTCGGGGAGGCCCCAGTGCGCGCGCACCGGCGCCCCGGGCCAGACCGGGCAGGTCTCTCCGGCGGTCTCTGCGCAGAGGGTGATGACAAGGTCCATCTCCGGCGCATCGTCGCCCGCGAATTCATCCCAGCTCTTGGAGCGCAGGTCGCGGGTGTCGATGTCGTTCTCGGCCAGCAGGGCAAGCGCCTGTGGCTCGATCTCGCCGGTCGGATGGGAGCCGGCGGAATAGGCGGTGACGCGCCCCGAGGCGCGGTCGTTCAGGATGGCTTCCAGCAGGATGGACCGTGCGGAATTGCCGCTGCAGAGGACAAGGATGTTCATGGCGTGGGCCGTAAAGCGAAAGTGTCACAGGTACGTGACGCTATACTCCCGCCCTACGATCCCGCACAGATCATTTCTGATCCGACCACCAGACTTCCGGCATGAAGTAGAAACTGTCGCCGTAGATCGGCAGGCTGTCCGGGTGATGCAGGTGTGCGCTGTGCGCGATGCGACCCACGTCGAAGGCAAAGATCGGGATCGCGTAGCGCCCCGTGGTCAGCAGCCGGTCCAGCGCCCGGGTGGCAGCGACGAAATCCTCGTGGCTGCGGGCGTTCAGCATCTCCTCGATCATCGCGTCCACGGCGGGAGAGGCGATGCCGATCAGGTTGCGCGAGCCGGTCTGTCCGGCCGCCTCCGACCCCCAGTAGAGCCGCTGCTCGTTCCCGGGCGAGAGCGAGAGCTGGCGGCGCATGTAGGTCATGTCGTAGTCGAAATCGTTGATCCGTAGGTTGTACTGCGCACTGTCCACCGTGGTGACCTGTGGCTGGATGCCGAGGCGCTGGAGCGCGGGGACGTAGATGTCGATGATCGACTGGTTCTCGGTGGCGCCCTGGGTCAGCAGGATCTCGAAGCGGAAGGGCTGGCCGGCCTCGTTCTTCAGCACGCCGTCCTGCACCGACCACCCGGCCTCCTGCAGCAGGGCCATGGCCGCGCCGAGGTTCTTGCGGTTGCGGGCCGTGCCGTCGCCCTGCGGCAGCGCGTAGCCGGTGATCGCCTCGCGCGGGATCTCGTTTTCGAACCGCGACAGCAGTTCCAGCACGCGGCCCTGCGCCGGGCCCTCCTGCATCCCCAGTTCGGAGCGCGAGAAATAGGAGGTGATCCGGGGTTGGCGCCCGCCGGTCAGCGTGTCGTTGATGAATTCGAAGTTGAAGGCATGGAGCAGCGCATCGCGCACCCGGATGTCATCGAAGGGCGCCCGGCGGATGTTCATGACGAAACCGGTCATGCCGGTGGGCTTCTCGTCGGGGATCTCGGTCTTCACGATATCGCCGGACTGCACGGCGGGGAAATCGTAGTCCCGCGCCCATTTCTCGGCGTTGAATTCGCGGATGAAGGAGATCTCGCCGGCCTTGAAGGCCTCGAAGAGCACCGACTGGTCACCGAAATGCTCGATCCGGATCTCGTCGAAGTTCGCGGTGCCCTGTCGGACGGGCAGGTCGTTGCCCCAGTAGTCGGGGTTCCGCTTGAGCGAGACGTAGCGCCCCGCCTCGAAGCTGTCGATCACGTAGGGGGCCGAGCCGATGGGGATCTCGGTCAGGCCGGACTGGGTGAAGTCCTTGTCCTTCCACTGGTCCTTCTTGAGGATCGGCCGCAACCCGGCCAGCAGCGCCAGCTCCCGGTCGGGGCGGTTGAAGGTGATGCGCACGCGCCGCTCACCGGTCTGCTCGATCCGCGCGATGGCCTGCCAGAGCCCGAGGTAGCGGGCGTTTCCTTCGGTCCCCAGCGTCTCGTAGGACCAGATCACGTCGTCCACGGTGACCGGACTGCCGTCCGAGAACTCGGCCTCCGGGCGCAGGGTGAATTCGACCCATTGCCGGTCCGGCGAGGTCTCCACCGATTCGGCCAGAAGGCCGTAGAGCGTGAAGGGTTCGTCCTGCGAGCGGTACATCAACGATTCGTGGGTCAGGAATCGCAGCTGCCAGGGGGGAGTGCCTTTCACGATGAACGGATTGAGGCTGTCGAAACCGCCGGTATTGCCCGTCACCAGGCGCCCGCCCTTGGGGGCGTCGGGATTCACGTAGGGTAAGGACACAAAATCCGGGGGCAGGGCCGGCTCCCCATACATAGCTATGGCGTGCGAGGGCTCCGCGGCGGCCGATTCCCCTTGTCCTGTTGGACCAAGAGCGACTGCCAGTACCCCGGAAACAATGAAGAAAAATGACCGGAATCCTGCAACAATCATGCCTGCCCCTTGTTTTGTTGGCGGCCAAACTAGAGGCGGAATGCAGCCAACACAAACTTTACTCTTGGATGCAGGCGATTGATTGCTTATAACAAACTCACTGCTCGATAGGTTTCTTGCCTGTATGAAACCTGCCTCAATAACTTAACGCCGGCCTCGTGCCGGCGTTTTTTTCTTGGGGCTTCCGCTTGTCGAGCGACATCCTCCAACCCCTCCCGGTGGCTCGCGAATCCCTCTCGCAGACGTGTCCGTATCGCCTCGCTTTTCGCAGGTGCAGCACTATGATCTGCCGGGACACATGCAGGAGGACGTAAGATGTCTCTTAAAGGTAAGACCGCCATCATCACCGGGTCCAACTCGGGTATCGGGCTTGGCGTTGCGCGCGAGCTGGCCAAGGCCGGGGCGGACGTGGTGCTGAACTCCTTCACCGATTCCGACGAGGATCACAAGCTGGCCGCGGACCTTGCGGCTGAATTCGGCGTGACCGCCCGTTATATCAAGGCCGACATGTCCAAGGCCGAGGAGTGCCGCGCGCTTGTGGAGCAGGCGGGGGCCTGTGACATCCTCGTGAACAACGCCGGCATCCAGCATGTCTCGGCGATCGAGGATTTCCCGGTCGAGAAGTGGGACGCGATCATCGCGATCAACCTGTCCTCCGCCTTCCACACCACCGCGGCCGCGCTGCCAATGATGCGCAAGGCGGGCTGGGGCCGGGTGGTGAACATCGCTTCCGCCCACGGTCTGACCGCCTCGCCCTACAAGTCCGCCTACGTGGCGGCCAAGCATGGCATCGTCGGCTTCACCAAGGTGACCGCGCTGGAGACGGCCGAGGACCCGATCACCGCCAACGCAATCTGCCCAGGTTACGTGCACACCCCGCTGGTGGAGGCGCAGATCCCCGACACCATGAAGAAATACGACATGGACCGCGAGACGGTGATCCGCGAGGTGATCCTCGACCGGCAGCCCTCCAAGGAATTCGCGACCGTCGAACAGCTCGGCGGGACGGCGGTCTTCCTCTGCTCCTCGGCGGCGGACCAGATCACCGGCACCACGATCAGCGTGGACGGCGGCTGGACCGCGCTCTGAGCCGACGCGACCCTTCGGTCGTCGCAGGCGGGCCGGTGTCGCGGCCCGCCGCAGTCTCTCCATCCGCGACGGGAGTACGGCCATGATCCGCATCAATCTCGCCCTGCAGGGCGGTGGCGCCCACGGGGCCTATACCTGGGGCGTGCTCGACCGTCTGCTTGAGGAGGAGGAGATCGAGATCGCCGGGATCTCGGGCGCCTCGGCCGGCGCGCTGAACGGCGCCGCCCTGAAGGCGGGTTATGCCGAGGGCGGGCGCGAGGGCGCACGGGAGGCGCTCGACCGGCTCTGGTCCCGGATGGGCGCGCTCACCGACCTGCGGCTGCCCGCATGGATGGCGGGCGTCATGCCCATGGCAAGCCCGGGGCATATCGCCGAGGCGGTGGAATACTCACTGGCCTGGTCGATTGCCGACGCGGTCAGCCACGCGACCTCGCCCTATATCTACGGGCCGTTCTACCGGAACCCGCTGCAGGCCGTGGTGGCGGCGCTGGACTACGAGAAGGTCTGCGGCCTCTCCGGGCCCGAGCTGCACATCTGCGCCACCAATGTCCGCACCGGCAAGATCCGGGTCTTCACCGGGGCCGAAATCGGGACGGATCAGATCCTCGCCTCCGCCTGCCTGCCGAACCTGTTCCAGGCGGTGGAGTTCGAGGATCCGAAGACCGGCAAGGTCGAGGCCTTCTGGGATGGCGGCTATACCGGCAACCCGGCGCTGTTTCCCCTGTTTGGCCGGCATCTGCCCGATGACATCGTGATCGTCTCGCTGAACCCGATGGTGCGGGACCACGTGCCCGTCTCGCCGCAGCAGATCCAGAACCGGGTGAACGAGATCAGCTTCAATTCCTCGCTGCTGCGCGAGTTGCGGGCGATTTCCTTCGTGCAGCGGCTGCTGGCGAGTGAGACGCTGGAGCGCGGGATGATGAAGGATGTGAACGTGCACCTGATCTCGGATGACGCGCTGATGTCCGAGCTCTCGGTGGCGACGAAGCTGGTGCCGAACCCCTTCATCCTCGGACGGCTGAAGGAGGCCGGACGCGCCTCGGCGGAGGGCTTCCTGGACGCGCATCGTGCGAAGCTGGGGCGGGAGAGCAGCGTCGACCTGGTGGAAATGTTCGGCTGAGGGTGGGCCGGTTGCGGCGGTTCAGGGTGCCTGAGCCGGGTTTGATGACGGGTTGATGGGGGCTGCTCGGGCGCAGTGCAGTCCCGACAAGTTGGTGCCTTGCCGACAAGTGAGTGCCGTCCCCATAAGGCAGACGCGCGGTTAGGCGCTCCCGGTATGAATGCCTCTCTTTGATACCATCGCCGCATGCCACCTGCGCGGAACAAGGCCGCAGGCCGCCGCGCATCGCAGGCAGGCCCCCACGCGGCGGCGATTTGGTGAGGCTGGGTGGTCTCTTGAGGGGAAGGGACGTGCTTGGCTGCGATAAAGTGGGGGCCAGACGGGTTCGGATCGCCCCCGCGCGCGCCGTCGATACGCGGCTTCGCGTTTCAGGGGAACGATTTGAATCGAAACATTTTTACGGGGTCGCGCAGCACGCAAACAGGCAGCTGAGAGTACAGCTTACTGACGCCCTCGCCGGCCGCACCCCAGATCACGCCCGCTTGGCGATCCGGGCTTCCTTCTCGGCCTTCGTTTCCGGGTAGACCAGACCCGCCGAAATCACCAGTTTCGCCGCATCCTCGACGGTCATGTCCAGCTCGATCACGTCTTCCTCGGGGAAGTAGAGCAGGAAACCCGAGGTCGGGTTCGGCGTCGTGGGCACGAAGACGCTGAGGAGTCTGCTGCCGGTTTCGGCACGCAACAGGACCTCGCCCTTGGCCTCGGTCGAGATGAAGCCGAGCGCCCAGATCCCCTTGCGGGGATATTGCACCATGCAGGCCTTGTCGAAGCTGCGGTCCGCCTGGGCAAAGACCGTCTCGGCGATCTGCTTCACACCGGAGTAGATCGAGCGCACGATCGGCATGCGTTCCACGAGGCTCTCGGCGAAGCGGATCAGCGAGCGCCCGATAAGGCCCTTGGCGATCCAGCCTACGAGGATCGTGAACACGAGGAAGATGATCACGCCCGCGCCGCGCAGGTTGATCCCGATGTACTGCTCCGGATTGAACCGGTCGGGGATCAGCGGCAGGACGAAGCCGTCGACCCAGCCGGCCAGCGTCCAGATCAGCCAGATCGTCATGCCGACGGGCGCAATCACCACGATCCCGGTCAGGAAATTCGAGCGGAGACGCGCAAGCAGCCCGGGCCGGCGGTGTTCCAAATGCAAGGGGTCGGTCATCTGCCGGGGAAACTCCTGATCACGCGGCACAATCTATGTGCTTCGCAGGTCCCCGGCAATGCCACATCGTGGTGAATTCGCAGCTGCAGAAATTACCGCGGCAGGGCGGCGAGTTCCGTCGCGATGGCCGCGCCCAGGCGGGCGTTGTTCAGCACCAGCGCGATATTCGCATCCAGCGACCGGCCTGCCGTCAGCTCGAAGATCCGCTGCAGCAGGAAGGGGGTGACGTCCTTGCCCTTGATGCCCGCGGCCTCGGCATCGGCCAGGGCGGTGGTGATGATCGGCGTGATCTCGGAGGCGGGGATCTCGTCGCCCTCGGGGATCGGGTTGGCCACCAGCTGGCCGCCGGGCAGGCCGAGGGCCGCGCGCATCCGCAGGGCGCGGGCGATCTCTGCGGCGGTGTCCATGCGCAGGGGCGCCTTCAGGCCCGAGCCGCGCGACCAGAAGGCGGGCAGTTCGTCCTGTCCCACGGCGATCACCGGCACACCGTAGGTTTCCAGCACTTCCAGCGTCTTGGGAAGGTCGAGGATCGCCTTGGCACCGGCTGCGATTACGGTGACCGGGGTCTCGGACAGCTCACGCAGGTCGGCGGAGATGTCGAAGGTCTCCTCCGCGCCGCGGTGCACGCCACCGATGCCGCCGGTGGCAAAGACCTCGATCCCGGCAAGGTTGGCGGCGATCATCGTGGCGGCCACGGTGGTGGCCCCGGTGCCGCCCGCGGCGATGCAGGCGGCCATGTCGGCGCGCGACAGCTTGGCCACGTCCTTGGCCTGCGCAAGCGCGGTCAGCTGCTCGTCGGTCAGGCCGGCATGCAGCGTGCCCTCGATCACGGCGATGGTGGCGGGGACGGCACCGGCGGCCCGGATCGTCTCTTCCACCAGCTTGGCGGTTTCGAGGTTCTGGGGATAGGGCATCCCGTGGGTGATGATCGTGCTCTCCAGCGCCACGATGGGCTGGCCTGCGGCCTTGGCGGCGGTGACTTCGGGCGAGAGGACGAGGGGCAGGGGGATCATACGGGGCTTTCTCCGGAGACATAGCGCGCGGCGGCCCTGAGGGCGGCCTCCAGCGCGGTGGCGCGGTCGGCGCCATCGAGTTCTGCGGCCACGTGGGCGGCCATGAAGGTGTCGCCTGCGCCGGTGATGCGGGCGACGGTGACGGGGGGCGGGGCGGCGCTGAGGATGCCTTCGCGACGGGCGCAGCCATCGGCGGCGGCCTCGGACCCGTCGGTGACCAGCACCCGACGCGCCCCACCCGCGATCAGCGCGGCGGCGGCCTCGGGGGCGGAGGTGAAGAGACGCCCGCAGAGCAGGCCTGCCTCCTCGAGGTTCACGTAGAGCACCGCGCGGTGGTGATGCAGGAAGGGCCGCAGACGCTCGGCCTTGCCGGGCGAGGCCGGGGCCACGCGCAGGTCGGCCTCGGCAAAGGCCGGATGGGCCGCGATTTCCTCCAGCAGTGCCAGGGTCAGGTTGCCGTCGAGGGCCACGGGACCGGTATAGGGCGCCTCGGGCGATCCCAGCGTCCCGTCCACCAGCGGCGTCAGGATGCGCGCGCCGGCAGCCTCCAGCGAATGGGCATCGGCGATGGCGGCAATCAGCCCGTTCTCGCCCTCGATCGCCATGTATCGATCGGTCGGGTGGCTCTCGGAGCGGTGGACATGGCTCACGTCCATGCCGAGCGCCTCGCAGGCGGTGACGAGCTCATCTCCCTCCGGGTCCCGGCCCACGGCGGTCAGAAGCACGGGGCGCAGGCCGAAGGGCTGCGCCGCCATGGCAATGTTCATGGCCACGCCGCCGGGCAGGCGGCTGATCCGGCCGGGCACGTCGGAGCCCACGCGCATCCGGCTGCCGGTGCGGCCGATGATGTCCCAAAGGACAGCGCCGATACAAAGAAGGTCTCGTGTCATACTGCTTCTTGCCCCGCACTGCGCCACACGGCAAGAAGCGACGCACCGGCATCGGCGGCGCTGACCGGACTTTTTGAAAAGTCCGGACCGTTTTCTTCGAAGAAAACGGGCAAGGTTGCGAAACGGGCGCCGGTGGAGGGGATCTGACCGGCTTCGGACCGCGACCAAGATTTTTCGAAGAATCTTGGAAATATTCTTCGAAGAAGTTTCCGCGCTGGGATCGGACGGGGGGGATAGGCCCTCGGACGGCGTGAAACACCCGGAAAAGCCGGTTCGGGCCCATAAAAGCCGGTTGGGGGTTGTGGCCCTGCGGGGGATCGGCTAAAGGGCGCGCACTCAATCCCGCAGGTGGGGTCGGGCCCATGGGGGAGACATCCCCATGCGTCCACCGGTTGACCATAAGGTTCACACCCCCGCCAAGGCGTAAACCGGAAAGGATATAGGACATGGCTCTTCCCGAGTTCACCATGCGCCAGCTGCTTGAAGCAGGCGTGCACTTCGGCCACCAGACGCAGCGTTGGAACCCCCGCATGGGCGAGTTCATCTATGGCGCGCGCAACGGCATCCACATCATGGACCTGACGCAGACCGTTCCCATGCTGGACGCGGCCCTGAACGTCGTTCGTGAAACCGTCGCCAAGGGCGGCCGCGTTCTCTTCGTCGGCACCAAGCGTCAGGCCGCAGCGCCGATCGCCGAAGCCGCAGAGAAATGCGCTCAGTACTACATGAACCACCGTTGGCTGGGCGGCACGCTCACCAACTGGAAAACCGTTTCGCAGTCGATCAACCGCCTGAAGGAAATCGACGAACGTCTCGAGGGCGGCGCCGAAGGCCTGACCAAGAAAGAGCGTCTCGGCATGGAACGCGAGCAGGCCAAACTGCAGGCCTCGCTGGGCGGTATCCGCGAAATGGGCGGCGTGCCCGACCTGCTCTTCGTCATCGACGTGAAGAAAGAGGCGCTCGCCATCCTCGAAGCCAAGAAGCTGGGCATCCCGGTTGTCGCCATCGTCGACACCAACTGCTCGCCCGAAGGCGTCGACTACATCATCCCCGGCAACGATGACGCGGCCCGCGCCATCTCGCTCTACTGCGACCTCGCTTCGCGCGCGGCTCTCGACGGCATGACCGCCCAGCTGGGCGCCGCCGGCGTCGACGTGGGTGAGCTGGAAGCGCCCGAAGAGGAAGTCCTCGCCGAGGAACAAGCAGAGGCCTGATCGGCCCCTGTCACGAAAGTTTCAACGGCTGCGGGCATCACCGCAGCCGGATGTATTCAGACTTTGAGGAGAGCCACCATGGCGATCACTGCTGCACAGGTGAAAGAACTGCGCGAAATGACCGGCGCAGGCATGATGGATGCCAAGAAGGCGCTGACCGAGACCGATGGCGACATGGACGCCGCGGTTGACTGGCTGCGCACCAAGGGCCTGGCGAAAGCCGCAAAGAAATCCGGCCGCACCGCGGCTGAGGGCCTCGTCGCCGTCGCCGTCGATGGCGGCAAGGGCGTCGCGATCGAAGTGAACTCGGAAACCGACTTCGTCGGCAAGAACGCCGAGTTCCAGGCCATGGTGAAGGGCTTCGCGGATGCCGCCCTGAACGTGGCCGACGTCGAGACCCTGAAAACCACCGAGATCGGCGGCAAGACCGTCGAAGCGATCCTGACCGACAAGATCGCGACCATCGGTGAGAACATGACCCTGCGCCGGATGGAATCCATCGAAGGCGAGACCGTCGTGTCCTACATCCACAACGCGGCTACCGACGGCATGGGCAAGATCGGCGTTCTCGTCGCCATGACCGGCGGCGACGAAGCCTTCGGCCGTCAGGTCGCCATGCACGTCGCAGCTGCCAACCCGGCCGCCCTGAACTCCGACAGCCTCGACCCGGCCGTCATCGAGAAAGAGCGTCAGGTCCAGATCGACATCGCACGTGAATCGGGCAAGCCCGAAGCCGTGATCGAGAAAATGATCGAAGGCCGCATGAAGAAGTTCCTCGCCGAGATCACTCTCGTCGGCCAGGCCTTCGTCGTGAACCCCGACCTGACCGTCGAAGCCGCTGCGAAAGAAGCCGGCGCCACCATCACCGGCTTCATCCGGATGGAAGTCGGCGAAGGCATCGAGAAAGTCGAAGAAGACTTCGCAGCCGAAGTGGCGAAAGTCGTCCAGGGCTGAGCCTTCCGGCAGCCCTGCGCTGCCATGGACAGAGACAGGAAACGGCGCCGGTACCCCCGGCGCCGTTTTCGATTCCGGCCATTGGTTCGGGGCCATTGGTTCGGGGCCATTGGATCGGGGCCGCCGCTTTGGGGCCGATCACGCTTGCCGGGAGGCCACTGGCCCCCACTGTTCGCCCTTTGACAGTCGGCTCGATGATCTTCGGTCAGCCATGTGGACGCGCACGGCGCGCTTGCGGCCCGGCGGCGGGCGAAAGGCTGCGTGCTCGACCGGCGGGGGGATCTGGATGGCCCCGAGCGATTCTCCCTGCCGTGTCGTTTCGCCTGTGTCGATGGTGCAAAGCCGCCTTGCAGGGGCGGCTCTGCACTTGGCATCCGGGGCGTGACGGGATATTGGGCAGACCACGGGGAAAGCAGGACCGCCGAAGCGGCCGCATCTCCCGGCTCTTCCCATGAAAACAAGGTCTTGGGGGCATATGCCGGAACGCCCCAAAAGCTACACCATATATTGACACTTTGCTGAAATCGGCACAATATGCAGGGGTCTTGGTGCTCTGGGGGTGTGACGCCCCGAGGCAAGAGGGAAGCCGGTGGAACTCCGGTACTACCCCCGTAGCTGTGAGCGGTGAGCCGAAGTCCCGTATCCACTGGCGTCATGCCGGGAAGGGGGGGCCGGTGCGATTGGAGCCGCGAGTCAGAAGACCTGCCAGGACAGCAGATTAACCACACCGGACGGAGGGTCCGGGGATGTGGACCGCGGCGCCCCCGGGCGGCGCGCGTCGGCCTCTCCGTCCCTCACGCCGCCAGAGGATGTCAGAGCAAGGGACTGCCCGATGACCATCACCGTCTATTCCAAACCCGCCTGCGTGCAATGCACCGCCACCACTCGCGCGCTGGACGCCAAGGGACTGGAGTTCGAACTGGTCGACCTGACCCAGGACGCCGACGCAATGGCCCGCGTGACCGAGCTCGGCTACCGCCAGGCCCCCGTGGTCATGGCCGGTGACGACCACTGGGCCGGCTTCCGTCCCGACAAGATCGCCGCTCTGGCGTAAGCCCGGTGTGATCGCGTGATGGGCGGGCTCGTCTACTTTTCCTCCCGGTCGGAGAACACGGCACGTTTCGTGACCCGGTTGGGCCTGCCTGCCCAGAGAATCCCGACCGACCCGGAGGCGGCGCTGCCTGCGCCTGACGCACCCTTCGTCCTGATCTGCCCGACCTACGCGGACGGGCAGGGCCGGGGCGCTGTGCACAAGCAGGTGATCCGCTTCCTCAACGACGCCCGCAACCGCGGGCTGCTGCGCGGGGTCATCGCCGCGGGCAACCGTAATTTCGGCACCACCTTTGCCATGGCCGGCGACGTCATCGCCGCCAAGTGCAAGGTGCCCGTGCTCTACCGTTTCGAACTGGCGGGAACCGACGGAGATGTCACCCGCGTCTCAGAAGGATTGGACAAGTTTTGGAAGACGCAATTCTCGACCGCGAGCTGACTGACAGCGCCCCCGCAAAAGGCGTCCCGGCCGAGTGGCAGGGGCTGGATTACCACGCGCTCAACGCGATGCTGAATCTCTATGACGAGAACGGCAAGATCCGCTTCGACGCGGATCGCATGGCGGCGCGCCAGTACTTCCTGCAGCACGTCAACCAGAACACCGTCTTCTTCCATTCGCTGGACGAGAAGCTGAACTACCTCGTGGAGGAAGGCTTCTACGAGGACAGCGTGCTGAAGCAGTACGACCGCGCCTTCCTGCGCAAGATCTGGGACGCGGCCTTTGCCAAGAAGTTCCGCTTCCCGACCTTCCTCGGCGCGTTCAAGTACTACACCAGCTACACGCTGAAGACCTTCGACGGCAAACGCTACCTCGAACGCTTCGAGGACCGCGTGGTCATGGTCTCGCTCGCGCTTGCGCGCGGCAACGAGGCCGACGCCATGAAGCTGATGGAAGAGATCATCGGCGGCCGTTTCCAGCCCGCCACGCCCACCTTCCTGAACGCTGGCAAGGCGCAGCGCGGTGAGCTGATCTCCTGCTTCCTGCTGCGTCTCGAAGACAACATGGAAAGCATCGGCCGCGGCATCAACTCGGCGCTGCAGCTGTCCAAGCGCGGCGGCGGCGTGGCCCTGATGCTGACCAACATCCGCGAGCATGGCGCGCCCATCAAGGGGATCGAGAACCAGTCCTCCGGCGTGATCCCGGTGATGAAACTGCTGGAAGACAGCTTCTCCTACGCGAACCAGCTGGGTGCGCGTCAGGGGGCAGGGGCGGTCTACCTGAACGCCCACCACCCGGACATCCTGCGTTTCCTCGACACCAAGCGCGAGAACGCGGACGAGAAGATCCGCATCAAGACGCTGTCCCTTGGCGTCGTGGTGCCGGACATCACCTTCGAGCTGGCGAAGAAGAACGAGGACATGTACCTCTTCTCGCCGCATGACGTGCAAAAGGTCTATGGCCGCCCGTTCTCGGAAATCTCGGTGACCGAGAAGTACCACGAGATGGTCGACAACCCGCGGATCAAGAAGAAGAAGATCAACGCGCGCCAGTTCTTCCAGACGATCGCCGAGATCCAGTTCGAGAGCGGCTATCCCTACATCATGTTCGAGGACACGGTGAACAAGGCGAACCCGATCGCGGGCCGCATCACCATGTCGAACCTGTGCTCGGAAATCCTGCAGGTGAACGAGGCGTCGGAGTTCAACGAGGACCTCGGCTACAAGCACCTCGGCACCGATATCTCCTGCAACCTCGGCTCGATGAACATCGCCAAGGCGATGGACGGCGGCGATCTGGCGGGCACGGTCGAAAGCTCGATCCGCGCGCTGAACGCCGTGTCGGAAATGTCCGCCATCGACTCCGTCCCCTCGGTGCGTCGCGGCAACGACGAAAGCCACGCCATCGGCCTGGGCCAGATGAACCTGCACGGCTTCCTGGCGCGCGAACGCATCCACTACGGCAGCACCGAAGGCGTTGATTTCACCAACATCTACTTCTGCACCGTTCTGTTCCACGCGCTGCGCGCCTCGAACAACCTGGCGAAGGAGCGGGGCGCCGTCTTCAAGGGCTTCGAACAGTCGAAATACGCCGACGGCACCTTCTTCGACAAGTACGTCGACCGCGACTGGCTGCCGGAAACCGACACCGTGAAGGCGCTCTTCGAGAAGTTCGGCGTGGCCGTGCCCACGCGCGAGGACTGGGCGGCGCTGCGCGACGCAGTGGTGAAGGACGGTCTCTTCAACCGGAACCTTCAGGCCGTGCCGCCGACCGGTTCGATCAGCTACATCAACAATTCGACCTCCTCGATCCACCCGATCACCGCCAAGGTCGAGATCCGGAAAGAGGGCAAGATCGGCCGCGTCTATTACCCGGCGGCCTTCATGTCGAACGACAACCTCGAATACTACAAGGACGCCTACGAGATCGGCGCCGAGGCCATCATCGACACCTATGCCGCGGCCACCCAGCACGTGGACCAAGGCCTGTCGCTGACGCTGTTCTTCAAGGACACGGCCACGACGCGCGACATCAACAAGGCGCAGATTTACGCGTGGAAGAAGGGGATCAAGACGATCTACTACATCCGCCTGCGCCAGATGGCCCTTGAAGGCACCGAGGTGCAGGGCTGCGTGTCCTGTTCGCTTTGACGTTCTCCTCCCGGGTCGTGTAGACGGCCCGGGACCCTTCCTTTCCGGGTACGGACGCTGCCAACCAGTCCCGCCCGGCTGCCTGTTTCAGGATGCTGCCCATGAAAGACCTCGCCCAAGCCCGCCCGGTGCCCCGCGCCATCAACTGGAACCGCCTGCAGGACGACAAGGACCTGGAGATCTGGAACCGCCTGACGGTGAACTTCTGGCTGCCCGAGAAGGTGCCGCTGTCGAACGACATCCAGAGCTGGTCGCAGCTGACCGAGGAAGAGCAGCGGCTGACGATCCGCGTCTTCACCGGGCTGACCCTGCTGGACACGATCCAGAACTCCGTCGGCGCGCCCAAGCTGATGGAAGACGCGATCACCCCGCACGAGGAATCCGTGCTGACCAACATCGCCTTCATGGAGGCGGTGCACGCGCGCTCCTATTCCTCGATCTTCTCGACGCTGTGTTCCACCGCCGAGGTGGACGAGGCCTTCCGCTGGTCGGAGGAGAACGCGCAGCTACAACAGAAGTCGCGTCTGATCCTCGATGAATACGACGCCACCTCGAACCCGCTGCGCAAGAAGATCGCCAGCGTCTTCCTCGAGAGCTTCCTGTTCTACTCGGGCTTCTACCTGCCGATGCACTGGTCGTCGCGCGCGCGCCTGACCAACACCGCCGACCTGATCCGCCTGATCATCCGGGACGAGGCGGTGCACGGCTACTACATCGGCTACAAGTTCCAGCGCGGCATGGAGCGCCTGACCGAGGCCGAGCGGGACGAGCTGAAGGACTTCGCCTTCTCGCTGATGTTCGAGCTCTACGAGATCGAAACCCGCTATACCGAGACGCTCTACGATCCGCTGGGGCTGACCGAGGACGTTAAGAACTTCCTGCACTACAATGCCAACAAGGCGCTGCAAAACCTTGGTTTCGAAGCGCTTTTCCCGGAGGAGCTGTGCAAGGTGAACCCCGCGATCATGGCGGCGCTCAGCCCCAACGCGGATGAGAACCACGACTTCTTCTCGGGCTCCGGCTCGTCCTACGTGATCGGCAAGGCGGTCGCGACCGAGGATGACGACTGGGATTTCTGATCCCGGATTGGATGTGGAAGGGGCGGTCTTCGGGCCGCCCTTCTTCGTTGGTGGGCGACGAGGACTTCGGACCCGCTGCCCTCTGGCAGGACAGATGATGCGGCCGGTTGCGCGTCAACGCTCCCGAGGCGCATCGACCGACCCCACCGCGCGCGCCCGCTCCCGATGACGGGCGCTCCACCCATGTTCATCTTTCCAAAAATACTCAAAATCCCGGGGTGCCCCGCGCGCCCCGCAATCGGCCCCCGCGACCCCCCACACACAAAAAGGGCGGCGCCCCCACCGGCGCCGCCCAGTTCCGAAGCCGTGTCCCTCAGACCTCGACTTCGACCTTGCCGATCGGGTGCGAGCAGCAGGCCAGCACGTAGCCGTCGGCGATATCGTCGTCGGTGATCCCGCCGTTGTGCACCATGTGCACCTGGCCCGAGACCTTCTTGATCTTGCAGGTTCCGCAGACGCCGAAGGTACAGCCCGAGGGGATGTTGAGCCCGGCGTTCCGGGCAGTCGCGAGAATCGTGTCGGTCTCGGTGCACTTCTGGGACACGCCGGAGACGGTGAATTCCACCTCGGCGGAAGCGTCCTCGTCCGGCACCACGTCGCCTTCGGTCGCATCGGCGTCCTCGGCGGCCAGCGAGGGCTGGAAGCTCTCCTGGTGGTAGTGGTCCATGTCGAAGCCGAGGCCCGCAAGCGCGTCCCGGACCGCCTGCATGAAGGGCTCGGGCCCGCAGCAGAAGACCTCGCGCTCGAGGTAGTCGGGCGCCATGAGGCCCAGCATCAGCTGGTTGAACATGCCCTGGTAGCCGGTCCAGGGCTGGTAGCGGTCACCGTGCTCCACGACCCACCGCAGCTCGATCCCCTCGAAGCGGCTCGACATATGCTCCAGCCGCTCGCGGAAGATGATGTCCGACGGGCGCTTGGCACAGTTCACGAAGACCACGTCGGGGATGCGCCCCTGGTCGTACATGTAGGTCACCATCGACATCATCGGCGTGATGCCGGAGCCCGCCGAGATGAAGAGGTATTTCTCCGCCGGATGGTGGTGCGAGGTGAAATGCCCCGCCGGGCCCATGGCCTTGATCCGCATGCCCGGCACGAGGTTGTCCAGCATCCAGCGGGTGCCGAGCGAGCCGGGCTGCGCCTTGACCGTCACGCTGATCGAGAGCGGCCGCGAGGGCGAGGAGGAGATCGTGTAGGTGCGGTAGAGGGGCCCGCCCGGCACCGGCAGTTCCAGTGTCAGGAACTGGCCGGGCAGGTAGGAAAAGAGCGCCCCCGAGGGCGCGGCAAAGCAGAAGGTCCGGACGTCCGGCGCCTCGGGGATGACCGAGACGCATTCCAGCGTCTCGTCATCCTGCCAGTAGCGGACCGCGGGGCTGATCTTGTCGACGCTCATTCCGCAGCCATCCGCTGCGGGGTGAGACGGTCTGCCATCGTGGCGCAATACCAGTCCACGAACTGGATCACGCCGCTTTCCTGGATCGTGGAGTAGGGCCCGGGGGTATAGGCGGGCGAGTTGATGCCCTGCTGGTTGTCCTCGACGACGCGGCGGTCCTCGTCATTGGTGGCGATCCAGACCTCGGTCAGTTCCTTCAGGTCATAATCCTTGCCCTCGACCGCGTCCTTGTGGACCAGCCAGGTGGTCTGGACCTCGGTCTGCTGCGGCCCGATGGGGGTGACGCGGAAGGTGATCGAGTGATCCGGCAGGAAGTGGTTCCAGGTCGTCGGGTAGTGGAACTTCAGCAGGGTGCCCGCATCATCGGGCTGCACGTGGCCCAGACGTTTCTGCACCGCCATGCCGCCATTCATCGTGTAGCTGAGCGCGCCCAGCTTCAGCGGCATCCGCGCCATGCGGTACTGACCGTTGTCGGAGATGTGGAACTGCGCCGGTGCGCCAGCGGCTTCGCACTTGTCGAAATGCGCCTGCAGGTGCGCGGGCACGTCGCCGCCTTCACCGATGAAGGTGACGGAGGGATCGTCCGGGTAGGTCCGGCAGAGCGCCGGGTGGTTGCCGCCGCAGTGATAGCACTCGCGGTTGTTTTCCCAGACCAACTTCCAGTTACCTTCCTCGACGATCGTGGACTGGAAGGCGATCTTGGCATCGCTCAGGTCATGCACGGCGAGGTAGGGCTCGGCCTTGGCCGCGAAGGTGTCGAAATCGGGCGCCTCATCCGCGAGGCAGATGTAGACCAGGCCGGCCAGCACGCGGCAGTGCACCGGCTTCAGCCCGTGCTGCGAGGGGTCGAAGTCCGCGCCCATGTCGCGGGCCCAGATCAGCTTGCCGTCGAGGTCGTAGGTCCACTGGTGGTAGGGGCAGACCAGCTTGGCCACGCTGCCCGACGTGCCCTTGCAGATGATCGAGCCGCGGTGACGGCAGGTGTTGTGGAAGGCACGGATGACGCCGTCTGCGCCGCGCACGATGGTGATGCTGGCACGGCCGACCTTGTGGGTCACGAAGCTGCCGGTCTTGGGCAGCGAGGCGATCGGCGTGACGAAGAGCCAGTCGGTGTGCCAGATCAGCTCGAGGTCGGTCTGGTAAACGTCCTCATCGCCATAGAACGCCTGTTCGAGCGCGTAGCCCGGCTTGCGCCGGAGAAGAAGGTCCTGAGTCTTGGCCCGTGCATCCATGGCCTGTCTCCTTCGCGGGGCGCGGGGCCCCCGGGGTAAAGAAGTAGGGCGACAGGCAGGGTGCGCGCCGCGTCCGTGCCGCGGAGAAACGCCCCGACCGCCGCCCGCGGTTCGACGTCTTGCCAGTGCGGCCCGGACCTGTCCCGCGTGCCGCCCCGGGGCCCGCTTCGGGCAGGGCCCGTGGCAGCGACCGGGAGGCAGGCGGGGCAAGGGCGGGCGGAACGGGGGCCGGAGCTGTGCCGGAGCGCCGTTTCGCGGCGCCCTTCGGGCCGCGTCTGACATCCGGTTTCAGATTACAGGCAGGCGTCATGTCGCAATGCAGCATTTGCGACATGGTGTCGTTCATTCAAGACGTTGAGGGCTGGCGGCGGGTCTGCGCGGGAGGGCGGCTGCCGGTGATGCACTCAGTGCGGGACGTCGGTTTCCGGTGCGCTGTGCTCGGTCAGGCATTCGGAGTGATCGCGCAGCACCTCGATGACGCGACAGGCCCCGGCGGCACCGCCTGTGCAATCCTCGACCATGCGGGCCAGTTCCCTGCGCAGCTTCTCCAGACGGGCGATGCGCTGCTCCACCTCGCGCAGCTGGCGCGCCGCGATCCGGTCGGCGCCCGCACAGGGTTGTTCGGGATGGTCGGAGAGGTCGAGCAGGTCGCGGATGGCATCCAGACCGAATCCCAGTTGCCGGGCATGGCGGATGAAGGCCAGCCGGTCGAGCTCTGCCGCACCATAGCGCCGCTGCCCGCCGGCGCTGCGCGCAGCCTCGGGCAGGAGGCCGATCTGCTCGTAGTAGCGGATGGTCTGCACCTTGGTGCCGGTGCGCTTCGCAAGGGCGCCGATTGCATACATGGCAGAGTCCTTTGCTGAAAACGTATTTCAATTTTTACTATGCAGATCTTCTCGTAACGTATGGTCATCTTTGAAGAAAAGAAACTGGATACCTTCCTTTCGGGGGAAGAATTCGAATTTTTCACCCATATGGGGTATGCGCGGATCCCTGCCGATCCGCCAGAAAGAGTACATCTTCTTCCACTACGGAAGGGGCTTGGATCAGGCGCCCATCGTGCAAACGGGGTCTGTCGGACGGCGACGGGAGAACGGCAGCTACGGCTGACGGGTCGGCTTCGACAGGCTGGGGGTCAGGCCAGTCACACCGGGGAGGAGCACCGCAGGACAGGTCCCACGGTCAATGGGGATTGGACGGGGGGGATCTCTCCTGCGGTACATGCGACATGTATAGCGGGGGCTTGCATGTTCGCCCGGGTGAGGTCGGATCTGTTGCGGGATTCGGCCTCACTCGACCACGATCTCCGTCATTCCTGACCTGCGCCGGCGACCCGACAGGACGTCCGGCCCGCCGCGTTTTCACCGCTTGTCGCCTCCGCGCCTCAGCCCCGGCGGCGCCGCCTGCGCCCGCCGCCAGCCCCGTCACCGCCGGTGTTGAACGACACCTCGGGCAGGGTCACGACGCTTGAGAGATGCGGGAAGGGATCGCTGGCATGGGGCAGGGCGTTCGCCGCCACGAAATGCTCCTGAAACTTCGGCGCGATGGCGGTTTCGACCTTGGTGATCGCCTGTACATCGCCTTCGATCTGCGCCCGCGCCGCCCGGTTGCACAGCGCGATCCGCGCGCCGGTCCCCGCCGCGTTGCCGGCACTCGTCACCTTGTCGAGCGGCACATCGGGGATCATCCCCAGCACCATCGCATGCTTGGGCGAGATATGCGCCCCGAAAGCCCCGGCCAGCACGACGCGGTCCACCGTCTCTACCCCGCGTTCATCCATCAGGAGCCGCGCGCCCGCGTAGAGCGCGGCCTTGGCCAGTTGGATCGCACGGATGTCGCCCTGGGTCACGGTGATCCGGGGGCCGCCCTCGGCGCTGCCATCCCAGATCAGGTAACTGTGGGTGCGCCCATCGGGCACGCAACGGGCGGTGCCGGTCTGCTCGGCGCTGCCGATCAGGCCGGAGGCGTCCAGGACGCCCGCCATGCGCATCTCGGCCACCGCCTCGATGATGCCGGATCCGCAGATGCCCGTGATCCCGGTCTGGGCCGTCGCCTCGGCAAAGCCCGCCTCGTCGGACCAGAGGTCGCAACCGATGACGCGGAAGCGCGGGTCGCGGGTCACCGGGTCGATTTCCAGCTTCTCGATCGCGCCGGGCGCGGCCCGCTGGCCGGAGGAGATCTGCGCCCCTTCGAAGGCGGGGCCGGTGGGCGAGGAACAGGCCAGCACGCGGGTCTTGTCGCCCAGCAGGATCTCGGCATTCGTGCCGACGTCGACGATCAGCACGAGGTCTTCCGACGCCTCGGGCGCCTCGGAGAGCGAGACCGCCGCCGCATCGGCCCCCACGTGGCCCGCGATCAGGGGCAGCGTGTAGAGACGGGCCCGGGGGTTGATCGTCGTGAGGCCGACATCACGGGCGCCAAGCGCCTGCGCCGAGGAGGAGACAAGCGCGAAGGGCGCCTGTCCCAGCTCCGTCGGGTCGAGACCCAGAATGAGGTGGTGCATCACGGGGTTGCAGACCAGAGTTGCCTCGACGATCAAGCCCGGATCGACGCCCGCATCGCCCGCCAGATCCTCTGCCAGCCGGGCCATTGCCTCGCGCACCGCGCGGGTCATCTCGGCGTCGCCTCCGGGGTTCATCATCACGTAGGAGACCCGGCTCATCAGGTCCTCGCCGAAGCGGATCTGGGGGTTCATCAGCCCGGCGGAGGCCAGCACCTCGCCGGTGACGAGGTCACACAGATGCCCCGCGATGGTGGTGGATCCGAGGTCGATCGCCAGCCCGTAGAGCCCGCCTTCATGGAGGCCGGGCCAGATGTCGAGGATGCGCGGCGCGGCCGCGGTGTGATCGCGGAAGACCGCGACGGAGACCTTCCAGCCGCCCTTGCGCAGCGCCGGTTGCAGTTTGGCCAGCAGCGAGAGATCGGCGGTGGCGCCGGGCAGGTCCCATTGCGCCTCCAGCGCCGCCGCCAGCCGCTCCAGATCGCCGGAGGGTTCATGCATGTCGGGCTCTGTCACCTCGACGAAGTAGAGCTTCGTCGCCGGATCCATGGTGATCGCCCGGGCCGAGGCCGCCTTGCGCACGACCTGCTTGTGCACCTGGCTTTCGGGGGGCACGTCGATGACCACGTCGCGCAGGATCTGCGCCTGACAGCCCAGCCGGCGGCCCGTGGCCAGCCCGCGCACCCGGTCATAGCGCGCCTCGACCGCGTTCCACTCGGAGAGCGCATCCTCATGCACCGTGACGCCATGCTTGGCGAATTCGCCGTAACCCGGGGTGATTTGGCATTTCGAGCAGATGCCGCGCCCGCCACAGACGGAATCGAGATCGACCCCCAGCTGGCGCGCGGCCTGCAGCACCGGCGTGCCCGCGGGCACGCGGCCGCGCTTGCCGGACGGGGTGAAGATGACGAGGGGATCGGCAGTGGAGGTGTCTTGGCTCATGATCGGGTCTTTGCAGCTGGTGCATCGACCATAGGCACCGCGGCGGCCCCGTCGCAACCGGGAGCGGCAGATCAGGGCGCATGGGCGGCATCGCGTGACATGCGTCACAGTGCGGCGCGCGCCGGTCATGGGCATTTGACATGGGTACCTTCGCGGTATCGCGCCGTATCGCACAGGCCCAGACGGGGACCCGCTCGAAACGGTGGATGGACATTCTGCGCTGCAGCGGGCAGGGTTGTCCGGATTTTCGCGGCCTCGACCGCGCCCTGTCCTGACCTCCGAAGTTCCAGATGACCGATACGCTCTCACCGACGTCCGCCCGGGCGACCTCTGTCCCCGTGCTGGCCATGGCGACGATCCTTGCCGCCTCCTCCCTGACCGTGATGGCCAATGCGACCATCTCGCCCGCGCTGCCGCAGCTGCGCGCGGCCTTCGCCGACACGCCCGGCATCGAGACGCTCAGCGGCCTCGTGGTGACGCTGCCATCGCTCTTCGTCGTGCTGACTGCCGCCGCCATCGGCGTCATGGCCGACCGGATGGACCGCCGTCCGCTGATGGTGGGGGCGATGCTGCTCTATGCCATCGGGGGGGCCTCGGGCCTCGTGGCGCAGGAGATCTGGCAGCTGCTGATCGGACGCGCGGTGCTGGGCCTCGGGGTGGCGGGCACGATGACGCTGGTCTCGGCCTATGTCTCGAGCCTCTGGATCGGACGCGAGCGGGAGCGATTCATGGGGCTGCAGATGGCGGCCATGAACATCGGCGGCATCGTCTTCATGATCGGCGGGGGCGTGATGGCCTCGTTCGGCTGGCGCACCGCCTTCGGCGTCTACCTCGTGGCGCTGCCGCTGGCGCTGCTGGCCTTCGTCACCCTGCGGGGGCTGACCCGCGTAGCCCCGCGCCCCGGCCCGGGAGAGGCCCCACAGGGCCCGCTGCCTGCCTTCCCGTGGAAGGCTTACGCGGTGCTCGGCTCGCTGGCGCTGCTGGCGATGGCGACGATGTACGTTCTGCCGACGCGGCTGCCCTTCGTGCTGGCGGAGCTTGGCGTGACCAACTCCACGCACCTCGGGCTTGCGCTGTCGATGCTGACCGTGGCCTCGCTGCCCGGCGCGGTCATGTTCGGCAAGATCCGCCGGATCATTTCGCCCCGGGTGATCATCGTCACCTCCTTCGCCGGCATGGCGCTGTCGCTGATCGTGATCAGCCAGGCGAGTTCTCCGTGGATGGCCGTGGTGGGCGTGCTGATCATGGGCGCCTCCATGGGGCCGGCGATGCCGAACTTCATGGCCTACTTCATGGAATTCGTCCCGCCCATGTACCGGGGCCGTGCCGCGGGGCTGATGACCATGGGCTTCTTCGGCGGGCAGTTCCTCTCGCCGCTGATCTCGGCACCGCTGGCCCATGCCTTCGGGCAGCAGGGCGGCTTCCTCGCCATGGCGATGCTGCCGGTGACGGTGGCGGTGATTGCCGGGCTCGTGATGGTGCTGACCCCGCGCCCGGTGCCCGAGTACATCTGACATGCAGGTGAGGGCAGGGCGAGGACGGGCCCGAGACAAGGCCTGAGGGAAGGCTTTGGGTAGGCTTTGGGTAGGCCTCGTAGGCTGCGACAGGACGCAGCCTCGCGTCGCACACGTTTTGCGTGTATGCTTCGGAGTGAACGCAGATTTTCCCCTGCGATCAACCCGATGCGAGGACCGTGACGATGACCCGTTTTCCCCTTCGCCGGTGCCTGCCGGTGCTCCTGTGTCTGCTGCCGCTGTTCGCCACTCCGCTTCGGGCCGAGCGGATCGAGGTCGGCGGGGATCTCTACGTCTCGGACCCGGAAAGCGGCGCCACGCCGCCCGCGCCGCGCAGCCTTTTCGCCATAGGCTTTTCCGTGGCCCAGGGGGCCGAGGTCGCCAAGGACGCCCATATCGCGGGCTTCCGGGTGGACATGAGCGGCGCGATCGGCGGCGACGTCTATGCGGCGGGCGGCTCGCTGACGCTGGATGCGCCGGTTGCGGGGGACGCCAGCATGGTGGGGGCCTCGATCTCGACGACGTCGAGGGCCGTGGTCTCCGGCAACGCACGGTTGAGTGCGGGCACGCTGACCCTCGATGGCGCCATGGAGGGCGTCCTGCTGGCCAGCGGCGGCACGGTGACCCTGAACGCCCCCGTGGCCGGGGATGTCTGGATCGCCGCGGGACAGGTGGACTTCGGCCCCGAAGCGCGGATCGGCGGTATCCTGCACCTCGCCACCTCGAACCGGCCGCCTATCCCGGCCTCGGTCGTGCCCGAGGACCGGATCATCTACGAACAGCTCGACGGACACGCACGGCAGATGATCGACCATGCCACCGGCGACTGGTCGCGCCCGGGGCCATGGACCGCGCTGCTGGGGGCGATCGTGGGGCTGGGCTTCTTCCTGATCATCGGGGTGGCCGCGCTCAGCGTGGCGCCGGAGCTGACCGAACGGTTGCGGATGCGTGCCATGACCCGGCCCGGGCAGGTGTTCCTCGCCGGAGTGCTGGGGCTTTCGGCGCTGGTGGGGCTGATCCCGGTGGCGGCCATGACCATCGTCGGCATCCCGTTGTTGCCGCTGATCATCGTCCTGATCATCGTGACATGGACCTGCGGCTACATGCTGGGCGTCTACACCATCGCCATGCGACTCTTCGTGAACTTCGGCCGGCCCGGTGCCACGCCCGAAGGCCCGACGCTGGGGCAGAAGCTGCTGGTGCTGGCCGGCGGCATCGTGGTGACATCGCTGGTGAATTTCATTCCCGTCCTGGGCTGGATCGCGAACGTGGTCATCATGCTGCTGGGAGCCGGCTCCATGGCGGCGCTGATCTTCGAGCGGCTCTTCGCCTGTCCGACCGAGCGCTGACCGGGGCGGGCCGGGTGGCGCAAACCCGATGCCCGCCGCATGTGCGCAGCGCATGTCCGATGCCGCGAGATTGCGGTTCTTTGGGGCTTTCCACTTGCCAGCATCCATGTAATAGGGAAGCGCCAATACGAACATCCCATGGAGTTGACCGATGGAGATTCGTGAGGCGCTGACCTTCGATGACGTTCTGCTTGTACCCGCTGCTTCCAGCGTGCTGCCGTCCACGGCGGATACGCGGACGAAGGTGACCAAGTCGATCTCCCTGAACATCCCGCTGCTGTCCTCTGCCATGGACACGGTGACCGAAAGCCGCATGGCGATCTGCCTCGCGCAGGCCGGGGGCATGGGGGTGGTCCACCGCAACCTCACCGTCGACCAGCAGGCCGAAGAGGTCCGCCGCGTCAAACGGTTCGAGAGCGGGATCGTCTACAACCCGATCACCCTGCGCGCCGACCAGACGCTGGCCGACGCCAAGGCGCTGCAACAGCGCTACAATGTCACCGGCTTCCCGGTGGTGGACGAGCGCGGGCTGGTCGTGGGCATCGTCACCAACCGCGACATGCGGTTTGCCAGCGATGACGACACGCCGGTCCGGGTCATGATGACCTCCAACAATCTCGCCATCCTGCACGAACCGGCCGACCGCGAAGAGGCCAAGAGCCTCATGAAGGCGCGCCGGATCGAGAAGCTGCTGGTGACCGACAAGACCGGCAAGCTGACCGGCCTGCTGACCCTGCGCGACACCGAACAGGCCGTGCTGAACCCGACCGCCTGCAAGGACCAGCTGGGCCGCTTGCGGGTCGCCGCGGCCTCCACCGTCGGCGATGCGGGCTTCGAACGGTCGCAGGCGCTCGTGGATGCGGGCGTCGACATGATCGTCATCGACACCGCCCATGGCCACTCCGAGGGCGTGGCCAAGGCCGTCGAACGGGCCAAGGGCCTCTCCAACGAGGTTCAGGTCGTCGCGGGCAACGTCGCCACCGGCGAGGCCACGCGGGCGCTGATCGGTGCAGGCGCGGATGCCGTGAAGGTCGGCATCGGCCCGGGCTCGATCTGCACCACGCGGATGGTGGCCGGCGTGGGCGTGCCCCAGCTGACCGCGATCATGGATTGCGCCACTGCCGCAGGTGACACGCCGATCATCGCGGATGGGGGCATCAAGTTCTCGGGCGACTTCGCCAAGGCGATCGCAGCCGGGGCCTCGGTGGCCATGGTCGGCTCGATGATCGCGGGCACCGACGAAAGCCCGGGCGAGGTGATCCTCTACCAGGGCCGCTCGTTCAAATCCTACCGTGGCATGGGCTCGCTCGGCGCCATGGCGCGCGGCTCGGCGGACCGCTACTTCCAGAAGGACGCGGCTTCGGACAAGCTCGTGCCCGAAGGCATCGAGGGGCAGGTGCCCTACAAGGGCTCGGCCGGTGCGGTGCTGCACCAGCTGGTCGGCGGCCTGCGCGCGGCCATGGGCTACACCGGCTGCGCGACCGTGGACGAGATGCGGCAGAACTGCACCTTCGTGAAGATCACCGGCGCGGGGCTGAAGGAAAGCCACGTCCACGACGTGCAGATCACCCGCGAGTCGCCGAACTACCGGGTCGGCTGATCCGGCTTCGATAGCGCGGCCCTCGGAAGGGGGCCGCGACCTTTCCTGATCGGGCGCGCAGCCGCGTTGTCCCGGTCGCGTCTTCCAGCGCTTGACTGCGGCTGTCTCGCCGCCTTGGCCTGTGCACACCAATGGGTGATACGGGGACGTCGCCTCGGGTGAACCGCGGCGCGGACCTCAACGGCCTTCTCGGTCGAGTGTTGATCCGGTGCCATGGACAGCAGGGGGCCGGAGGGCCTCAGACGCTCGCGCCGCATGCGCGCTCTGCCAGTGGCACCACGTATCGGGTCGGCCAGTTGCCCTGCAAGAGGGGCTCCCGGTTCTCACGTTCCGCGTCTCTATACCGGCCCGAGGTGTCGCTCACGCCAGTGCAGGCGACGCTCTCCCGATGTTGTCACACGATAAGCCCTTGGCCAAGCTATGGGCGCCCGGCTCCGCGTCGTGTCCTCACGTTCCGGATGCCGAACCTTCACCTTGGGCGTCTTCACGCCCAACCTTGGGCCCGAGCGTTGTGGCCTCAAGGGCGCGCGCGTGGGTCCCGTCAGTGCCGCGTGCGCGGCGTGCTGTCCAGCATCTCCAGCAGTTCGACTTCTTCCTCGTCCCGTTCCTCATCGCTCATGAGTCCGGTTTCGAGCTCCTGGATTCGCTCGACGAGGCTGTCATAGGTCGTCGCCGAGACGAGGACGAAATCCTCGCGGCCCGGGCGGTCAATCTGAAGCGGCGCGGAGCCCAGCTCGTCGGCGAGCATGTCGACGCATTGATTCAGTAGCGTCAGGGTGTTTTTGTCGGTCATCTTGCGCTCCCCTTGTCGAACGGGGGTCTTACCGCACGGGGCGCCGAATGACGAGGGGCAAAGAATGCAGGCCCGCACCCTGTGCAAGGCTGCTTCCCGGGCCCGCCCGGATCCGCGCGCTTCGGCTCCATGGAGGCCGCGCCGCACAGCAAAGGCAGTCCATTGCTCCGGCCCTCGCCGGCAAGGCCCCGTAGGCCGCAGCCCCGACGCGCGGGCGTTTCGGCCCCGACGGGAGCATGACCATTCCACGGAGGGCCATCGCGGCGACCGGGCCCCGGGCCATCATCGCTCCGCCCCCAGCCCCTGTGCTTGCACCACGCGGCGGATCGCCTCCGGCGTGAAGTCGCGCTTCGACCAGACCTCCCGTACGTTTGCGGCCCGGGCCTTGGCGTAGAGGAAGGGAGAGGGCCAGTCGCTCACGATGATGACGGGGACCGTCTTGAGCTGCGGGTCACGGGCCAGCTCGCAGACGAAATCGGCGCCCCAGCCGTCTGGCATGGAGTTGTCCAGAAACATGAGCGAGACATCGACGGCCTTGAGCACCGCGCGCGCCTCTGAGAGGGCGCCGGCGAAAAGCAGGTCCACGCCGACATCGGCGCTGTCCATGGCGCGGTGCATCATCTGCTGATCGAGCGAGGAATCGTCGACGATGAGGCATGTGCGGAGCGCGGGCATCCTGTCTCTGTCTCCTCCTGTGACCTGCGTCGGTTCTACGATACGGGCTGTCCCGGATCCGCGTTCACGCCAGACCCGAGGTCGTCAAGGATGTGCGGGCCGGCCAGCCGGGACACGGCGTTACGGCGCAAGCCTGTCCCAAGGGGGTTTCGGCATGGTAAAGATCAGCAGGCCCCGATTGGATAACTTCCTTGCATTTTACGGAATATGGGCGTCGTCGCCGTCGGTCGGCGCCTCACGAGGCCCCGCGATCTCGCCGGGCGGGCGCGGTTCCGGGCCGAGGTTCTGAGATGCGGCGGCCGGAGGCAGGGCCGGTCGACGCGGCTCCGGCCAGCCTGCGAGGGCCATCTGGGGCTGGCCTCGCGCGGCCCACTGTGCCACTAGGCGGCCGGATCAGGCCGCGACAGAAGGAATGCATCATGACCCCCGGGGCAAGGATTGCCGCAGCCGCGGCGCTGCTGGACGAGATCGCCGGGGGTGTCCCGGCAGAGAAGGCACTCACCAGCTGGGCGCGGCGCAGTCGTTTCGCGGGCTCGGGCGACCGGGCGGCGATCCGGGATCATGTCTTCGACGCCCTGCGCCGCTGGCGCTCGACCGCGGCACTCGGCGGCGGGACCACGGGGCGGGCGCGGATGATCGGCCTGCTGCGGAGCCACGGGCAGGACCCTGCGGCGCTCTTCACCGGGGAGGGCCATGCGCCCGCCGCCCTGACCGAGGCCGAGGCCAGCCCCCCGGCGGACCTGCCCGCAGAGGCGCTGCTGGATCTGCCCGACTGGCTGCTGGCCCCGCTGCGCGAGACGCTGGGCCCGGACTTCGAGAATACGGCCGAGATGCTGCGTCACCGCGCCCCTGTCTTCCTGCGGGTGAACACGGCGAAAACCGATCCGGATCAGGTGGTTGCAGCGCTCTCTTCAGATGGTATCAGCTGTCGTCCCCATGCGCTCTGCGCCACCGCGCTGGAGGTGACCGAGGGCGCCCGGCGGATCGGCCAGAGCCGGGCCTATCTCGACGGGCTGGTGGAGCTGCAGGACGTGGCCAGCCAGTCGGTCACGGCGGAGCTGCCGCTGGCGGAGGCGGGGCTTGTGCTCGATTATTGCGCGGGCGGCGGCGGCAAGACCCTCGCCATGGCCGCGCGGCACCGCGCCCGCTACGTGGCCCATGACGCCCATCCCCAGCGGCTGAAGGACCTGCCGGAACGCGCCCGCCGGGCCGGCGTCTCCGTCGAGATCGCCGACCGCGCCACCCTCGGGCGCAGCGCGCCGTTCGATCTCGTGCTGACCGATGTGCCCTGTTCCGGGTCCGGCGCCTGGCGCCGCTCGCCGGAAGGCAAATGGGCGCTCACACCCGAGGCTCTCCAGACGCTGAACGCCACGCAGGATGCGATCCTCGACGCCGCCGTGCCGCTGGTGGCGCCGCAGGGCGTGCTGGCCTATGCAACCTGTTCGCTGCTCCGGGCGGAGAATCGCGACCGGATCGAGGCGTTCCTCGCCCGGCATCCGGACTGGCAGGTGACATATCAACGCCAGTACACGCCCCTCGATGGGGGCGATGGCTTCTTTGCCGCGCACTTGACCCGCAAGACCGACACCGCCTAGCCTGATCTGCGCCCGGGGCTCGCGCTGCGCGCGCCTTAAGGCGGTATTAACCCGCCGTGCGGCACTCTCGGGAAGGCGGCCAACCGGCTGCCGATGCAGGCGGGCCCTCCGGGCTCGTGGGGGAGCACCGCGGAGGAGCCATGACAAAGGACGCGGCGGCGACGGACAGCAGCGGGCGCCCGGTACGGGGCGATCCCTCGGCCGAATCCGTGCGCGCCGAACCTGGAGAGCTGTCGGACGGGGAGAGCGGTAGAGCGCGACCGGATGCGGCCCAATCAGGCGCACACCGCGGGAACAGGTCGGACAGGCCCCCGGGCATGGTGGCGTCTGCCTCTTCAAAACTCTCGCCCGGCACGGGGGCCACGACTGCGGCAGAGGCCCGCACTGAGGCTGACGCTGCTCCTGAGTCGCCGTCCTCCGATGCGCCCGCGACTGACGCCAGGGCGGCACGCCAGCGTACGCGCTCTGAGATGCGCGCTCCCGATGGGCCGGAAGCGGCATCCAAGATGACGCTTGCACCCGAACACCTGACAAGCGCCGCCCCGGATGAGTCTCCGGTACCGCTGCGCAGGTCCAAGCGGCAAGAGAAGGCCCATGGTGGCGGCCGGACAACCGCGGCGCAGGCCATCGATCCCGGGAGAGATGGGGCTGCGATCCTGCCCGGTGAGCCGACGGGAACGGTCGCTCGGCTGGCGCTCGCCCTGATGCCGCAGCGTCGTCTGATCGTGGTCCTCGGGATCGGAATGCTCGTCACCGGGCTGGTCATGCGGCAGCAGGCCCTGGCGATCGTCCTGATGGGGGCGGGGCTGATCCTGACCTTCTTCGCGCTCTTCGTCACGCTGGTCGCACAGTTCCACCGGAAGGGCTCCGCCGGGGCGGATGCGGCGATCATGGGCTTCGTGCGCGATGACATCGCCCCCGCCGCCATCGCAGATGCGGAAGGGCAGATCATCGCCCGGAACGCCTCCTGCGGCACGCTCGCCGCGCCGGAGAAGGCGCGCACCGTGGCGGGGCTGCTGGCCGACAGTTTCGCCAATCCCTCCGCCGTTCTCTTCCGCCTGCAGGCCCGCGCCGCGCGCGCCGGTACTGCGCGGGAAGACATCGTGACACGTCGCGGGCAGGCGCGGCTCAGCGCGCATCGCCTGCCGGAAGGGCGGTTCCTCTGGCGGATCGAGGAGTTTGCCACCCACGCCCCCGGCAGCGGGAGCCATGATATCCCCCTGATCACCGTCGGGCGATCAAACGCCATTCTCTACATGAACGAGGCGGCCCGGGCGCTGATCGGGCACCGGCCGAAGGCGCTCGATGCGATCTTCCCGGTGCTGCCCGTGGTGCCCGGGGCGCTGCAGGAGGTCACGGCGGTCGGCGGTTACACCCAGCGGCTCGTGGTCGAGAGCGGCGACAGCCTCGGGCGGCGCGAACTGTTGCTGCTGCCGCCTCCGGGAGAGGTGGAGCCCCCCGCGACCCGGGGCTGGGATTACTTCGACGAATTGCCAGTAGCATTGCTGCGGCTGGACGCGGAGGGCGCCATCCTGATGACCAACCGCCATGCGCAGGAACTACTCGGTCCGATGTGCGTGGCGGGGGCGGCGCTGTCGGACGTGATGGAGGGGCTCGGGCGCTCGATCTCGGACTGGCTGTCTGAAGCGGCCGCGGGCCGCCCGCCGCCGCACTCGGAATTCCTGCGCCTGCGGGTGCCGGACCGCGAAACCTATGTTCAGGTGACGCTCAAGCGGATTGTCGAGGATGGCACTCCGGCGCTGATCGCCGTGCTCAGCGACGCGACGGAGCTGAAGACGCTGGAGGCCCAGTTCGTCCAGAGCCAGAAGATGCAGGCCATCGGCCAGCTGGCCGGCGGGGTGGCCCATGATTTCAACAACCTGCTGACCGCGATCTCGGGCCATTGCGACCTGCTGCTGCTGCGCCATGATCCGGGCGATCCCGACTACGGCGACCTCGTCCAGATCAACCAGAATGCCAATCGCGCGGCGGCCCTCGTGGGGCAGCTGCTGGCCTTCTCCCGCAAGCAGACCCTGCGGCCCGAAAAGCTCGATCTGCGAGACACGTTGGCAGAGTTGACGCATCTCCTGAACCGCCTCGTCGGCGAGAAGATCACCCTCAGTCTCAGCCATGATCCCGTGCTGCGACCGATCCGGGCCGACAAGCGGCAGTTGGAACAGGTGCTGATGAACCTCGTGGTCAACGCGCGCGACGCGATGCCGGAGGGCGGCGAGATTCGCATAGTGACCGAGAGCCTCCGCCTGCGCGCGCCGCTACAGCGCGACAGGGCGACGGTGACGCCGGGGGAATATGTCAGCGTCAAGGTGATGGATTCCGGCCAGGGCATCCCGGCGGACAAGCTCGGCAAGGTGTTCGAACCCTTCTACACCACGAAGCGGGTGGGCGAGGGGACCGGGCTCGGCCTTTCGACCGCCTATGGCATCATCAAGCAGACCGGTGGCTTCATCTTCGCCGACAGCACACCGGGCGAGGGGAGCTGTTTCACGCTTCTCTTTCCGGTCTATGTGCCCCCGGTGGAGCCGGTGGCCCCCGCCGAGGACAGCCGCCAGGCGAGCGGCCCGCGGACCTATGGTGTCGTGCTTCTGGTGGAGGACGAGGCCCCGGTGCGCGCCTTCGCCTCCAGGGCCCTACGCCTCAGGGGTTATACCGTGCTCGAGGCCGAAAGCGCGGAGGATGCACTGCGGACGCTTGAGGATCAGAAACTGCAGGTCGATCTTTTCGTCACCGACGTTGTCATGCCCGGCATGGACGGGCCGAGCTGGGTCCGCGAGGCCCGCAAGATCCGGCCCGATGTCCGCGTCGTCTTCGTCTCAGGTTACGCTGAGGAAACCTTCAGCGGCACGGGGGATGCCTTCCCGAACTCCGTCTTCCTGCCCAAACCCTTCTCGCTGGCGGAACTGACGGAGACCGTGCAGCGTCAGCTTCATTGAGGGGGACCGGGTCTGTTTCCTGAGAACGAGGCCAACCTCAGGGACCGCGGCCAAGCGGGGCCGCTCATGTGGCGCCCGGATTGGGCCCAAGATCTCCTTGCGACGAGCGGCCGCGGATCACATCTGGGCCGCCGCGCTTCAGGGCCTCGTTCCTGTTCAGCCTCCCGCGCCGGTTCAGAGCCATGCCTCCGCCATGTCCGTAGAGGCTCATCCCTCCACGGCATCCCGATCAATCACACGCCGCGGGTGCTGCCATCGCCGGCATAAACCTCGCCGATCAAGTCTCAGCCCAGGCTCTCCCACAGCGTGAACTCCTCGGCGCATTTCCGACGCAGCTTTTCCTCGACCGCAGGCGAGAGCGTGAGTGCCATCGACGGCGACACGTTCTCCCGCGGGAGGTCCAGCGTCAGACCCAGCCGGGTTTCGAGAAACCCGAGGATCGCCGGCTGATCCTCGTAACGGAACAGGTGATCGACCCGCGTACCGTTCGGCTGTGGCTCGAGGAACTTGGCCTGGCTGCCCACATTGGCGAAACCGGGACGTTTCCCCTGACAGTAGGCCAGCACGAAGTCGTCGAAACTGATGCCATGAGTGGCATTGGGTTTGCCCTCCATGAAGGGCCGCTGCCGATAGCGATACCAGGAGCCGAGCCAGGACACCGGTTCCCGCATCACGGCCATGGTTTCGATTCCCGGATCGACGAATTTCTCCAGCATGGGACGGAAGAAGCGGTTGTAGCGGTAGACCGGCGCATGTTTCAGCTCCGGTGGTTCCTTCACAAGAATATCCGCATGGGGCCCAAGGAAACTTTCCATGGCCGTCGTCCCTGTCTTGGGGACCGAGAGGATCACCAGCTTAGCCTTTGAAAAGACGAGCATAAGCCTGCGTTCCTCCCCAGTTCGCCAATCACGTCCGGCGTAAACTACTCCTTAACTGTTCTGCGAAAAAGTGGGGAATGTGAGGAATTTAGTTGAAATGTTCTCTGTTTGGTCTCATGTTGCGCAGAACAAGAGGCGAACATTGGCAGTGATTGCCGCCCCGCACGGGGTGTGAAATAAGGGGGCCAAGAATGGCAACGGCAGATCTTTTGAGCATGGACAGCAAGCGCGACCCCAACAAGCAAAAGGCGCTGGACAGCGCTCTGGCCCAGATCGAACGGCAGTTCGGCAAGGGCTCGATCATGAAGCTCGGCGGCAAGGACGCGATCCAGGAGATCGAGGCGACCTCGACCGGATCGCTGGGCCTCGACATCGCCCTCGGCATCGGCGGCCTGCCCAAGGGCCGGATCATCGAGATTTACGGGCCCGAAAGCTCGGGCAAGACGACGCTGACGCTGCATTGCGTGGCCGAGGAACAGAAGAAGGGCGGCGTCTGCGCCTTCGTCGACGCGGAACATGCGCTTGATCCCGGTTATGCCCGCAAGCTCGGCGTGGACCTTGACGAGCTGCTGATATCGCAGCCCGACACCGGCGAGCAGGCGTTGGAGATCACCGATACGCTGGTACGCTCCGGTGCGGTCTCCATGGTCATCGTCGACTCCGTCGCGGCTCTGACGCCGAAATCGGAGCTCGAGGGCGACATGGGCGACAGCTCGGTCGGCGTGCATGCCCGCCTGATGAGCCAGGCCATGCGCAAGCTCACCGGGTCGATCGCGAAGTCGAACTGCATGGTGATCTTCATCAACCAGATTCGGATGAAGATCGGCGTCATGTTCGGCAGCCCCGAGACCACCACGGGCGGCAACGCACTGAAGTTCTACTCCTCCGTGCGCCTCGACATCCGCCGCATCGGCTCGATCAAGGACCGCGACGAGGTGGTCGGCAACGCGACCCGCGTGAAAGTGGTGAAGAACAAGGTGGCCCCGCCGTTCAAACAGGTCGAGTTCGACATCATGTACGGCGAGGGCATCTCCAAGATGGGCGAGATTCTCGACCTTGGCGTGAAGGCCGGCGTGGTCGAGAAATCGGGCTCGTGGTTCAGCTATGGCGATCAGCGGATCGGGCAGGGGCGTGAGAACGCCAAGACCTTCCTGCGCGAGAACAGCGCCATCGCCATCGAGATCGAGGACAAGATCCGCGCGGCCCACGGACTGGAGTTCGGCGCCTCCGAAGAGGACGACGGCGATATCCTCGACGATTGATCGAGGCTGAACGTCGATATTGAAGAGGCCGGGCCGGGTGCCCGGCCTTTTTCGTTTCGGCGCGCGTGTCGGTCCGCATGTCGGTTGGTTTCCGGGGGCCTCGCGGGGATGCCACCGGGCGAGCGGGCGGAACAGCGCGGGCGCATCCGCCGGGGCCGGATACAAGAGCGCCCGCTCGGGGGTACGCTCGTTCAGTCCCGTACAGGATGTCCCCGGGCGGACCCGCGTCACCCGACGCTCCCCACCGCGCCCCCGATGGGAGGTGCCTTTTTCGTGGGCAGACCCGGCTTGCGGTGGACAGCGCCCCTTCGCGCGGATACATCGTCAAAACCGCCGCAGACCCACGAGGGAAAGAGCCGCCACGATGCAGACGCTGAACGATATCCGCTCCAGCTTCCTCAGCTATTTCAAGCGACAGGGCCACGAGATCGTGCCCTCGAGCCCGCTGGTTCCCCGCAACGATCCGACCCTGATGTTCGCCAACTCGGGCATGGTCCAGTTCAAGAACCTCTTCACGGGCGTCGAGCACCGCGACTACCAGCGTGCCACCACCGCGCAGAAATGCGTGCGCGCCGGCGGCAAGCACAATGACCTCGACAATGTCGGCTATACCGCGCGGCACCATACCTTCTTTGAAATGATGGGGAATTTCTCCTTCGGCGACTATTTCAAGGAACAGGCGATCCCCTTCGCCTGGGAGATGGTGACGAAGGAGCTTGGCATCAACAAGGACAAGCTGCTGGTCACGGTCTACCACACCGATGACGAGGCGGCGGACCTGTGGAAGAAGGTGGCGGGCCTCCCGGATGAGCGGATCATCCGCATCGCCACCAACGACAACTTCTGGATGATGGGCCCGACCGGCCCCTGCGGGCCGTGCTCCGAGATCTTCTACGACCACGGCGAGAAGTACTGGGGCGGCCCTCCGGGAACCCCGGAAGAGGACGGCGACCGCTTCGTCGAGATCTGGAACCTCGTTTTCATGCAGTACGAGCAGTTCGAGGACGGCACCCGGCGCGAGCTGGAAGCGCAGTCCATCGACACGGGCATGGGGATCGAGCGGGTCGCGGCGCTGCTGCAAGGCACCAATGACAACTACGCCACCGACCTGATCCGCTCGCTGATCGAGGCCTCGGCCGATGCGACCTCGACCGATCCGGACGGCGTGGGCAAGACCCACCACCGGGTGATCGCGGACCACCTGCGGTCGACCTCCTTCCTGCTGGCCGATGGCGTCATGCCCTCGAACGACGGCCGTGGCTACGTACTGCGCCGGATCATGCGCCGCGCCATGCGCCACGCGCACCTGCTGGGCGCCAAGGATCCGCTGATGTACCGGCTGGTGCCGGAACTGGTGAAGCAGATGGGCGACGCCTATCCCGAACTGCGCCAGGCGCAACCGCTGATCGAGGAGACGCTGAAGCTGGAGGAAACCCGCTTCCGCCAGACCCTCGACCGGGGCCTCAAGCTGCTGGACGAGGAACTGACCGGGCTGGAAGAGGGCGCGGCGCTGCCCGGTGCCGCCGCCTTCAAACTCTACGACACCTACGGCTTCCCGCTCGACCTCACGCAGGACGCGCTGCGCGAACAGGGCCGTACCGTGGACACCGACGGCTTCGACGCCGCCATGGCCGAGCAGAAGGCCAAGGCCCGTGCGGCCTGGTCCGGCTCCGGCGAGGCGGCGGATGCGACGATCTGGTTCGACATCGCCGACAAGCACGGCGCGACCGACTTCCTCGGCTATGACACCGAGAAGGCGGAGGGCGTGGTGCTGGCGGTGGTCAAGGACGGCGCCACCGCCGAGGCGGCGACCGTGGGCGACAGCGTGCAGATCGTTCTGAACCAGACGCCCTTCTACGGCGAATCCGGTGGCCAGGTCGGCGACAGCGGCACGTTGGAAACCGAAGAGGCCAAGGTGACAATCACCGACACAAAGAAGGTGAACGGCGTCTTCATCCACTTCGGCGACGTGACCGAGGGCACGGTGAAGCCCGGCCAGGCGGCGATCCTCGAGGTCGACCACAGCCGTCGCGGCATGATCCGCGCCAACCACTCGGCCACCCACCTGCTGCACGAGGCCCTGCGCGAGGCGCTCGGCGACCACGTGGCGCAGCGTGGCTCGCTCAACGCACCCGACCGTCTGCGCTTCGACTTCTCCCACAGCGCCGCGCTGTCGGCCGAGGAGATCGCGCAGGTCGAACGGGACGTGAACGCCTATATCCGGCAGAACACGCCGGTCGAGACCCGGATCATGACGCCCGATGACGCCCGCGCCATCGGCGCTCAGGCACTCTTCGGCGAGAAGTACGGGGACGAGGTCCGCGTGGTCTCCATGGGCCGCGCCGACACCGGCAAGGGGCCGGACGGCAAGACCTATTCGATCGAGCTCTGCGGCGGCACCCATGTGACCCGCACCGGCGATATCGGAGCCTTTGCCCTGACGGGTGAGACAGCGTCCTCCGCTGGCGTGCGCCGGATCGAGGCGCTGACCGGCGCCGCGGCCATGGCGGAACTGCGCGGCCGTGACCAGTCGCTGAGCGAGATCGAGGGCCTGCTCAAGACCGGCCGCGACGAGGTCGTGGCCCGGGTCAGGGCGCTGCTCGATGAACGCAAGGCACTCTCCAACGAGGTGGCGCAGCTGCGCCGGGACCTCGCCATGTCGGGAGGGGCCGGGCAGGGCGGCGGAGCCGAGGCCAAGGAGATCGGCGGCGTGAAATTCCTCGCGCAGGTGCTGACCGGTGTGTCGGGCAAGGACCTGCCGCCGCTGATCGACGAGCACAAGTCGCGGCTGGAAAGCGGCGCGGTGCTGCTCATCGCGGACACCGGCGGCAAGGTCGCCGTGGCAGCGGGCGTGACGGCGGACATGACCGACAAGGTCTCGGCGGTGGACCTCGTCCGCGCAGCCGTGGCCGAGCTTGGCGGGAAGGGCGGCGGTGGCCGGCCCGACATGGCGCAGGGCGGCGGTCAGGATGCGACCAAGGCGGATGCCGCGATCAAGGCGGCGGAAGCCGTGATCGAGGGCTGAGATGGCGGCGCTCTGGATTTCGCAGGTCACTGTCACCGATGCGGACCGCTATGCCGAGTACGGCAAGCGCGCGGTTCCCGTGATCGAGGCGCATGGCGGGCGGTTCATCGCCCGGCGCGCGCCCTTCACCCAGCTCGAAGGGCTGGAGCGACCGGCCCATACGATCGTGGTCTTCCCCTCGCTCGATGCGGCGGTGGCCTGCTATCGTTCGCCCGCGTACCAGGAAGCTGTCGCCTTCGCCGAGGGCGCGTCCGAGCGGGACCTCTGTATCGTGGAGAGCGAAGAGCACCCGCTGGACCAGCCCGCGGCGCTCTGGATCGGCCACGTGAAGGTCACCGACGAGGAGGCTTATGGCAAGTATGCCGTGAAAGCCGGCCCCGCGATCGCGGCCCATGACGGCCAGTTCCTCGCCCGGGCCGGTGGCTACGTCCAGCTCGAAGGCAACGACCGGCCGCGCAACGTCGTGGCGCTGTTCCCGACCCGCGCGCGCGCGGTGGAGTGCTATCACTCCGAGGCCTACCAGGCCGGTCTGGAACACGCCCGGGGCGCGTCGGAACGCGACCTTTTGGTGGTCGAGATCAACGGCTGATCCGGGTCACGGACCTCGTCAGAGACATGAGAGCGGCGCCGCAAGTCCTTGCGGCGCCGCATTTTCATATGTGATCGGCAGGGTTCGGCTCCGGGGCGCCAGAGAACAGCTGGGCCCGCCAGTCGTGCCTTCGGTGGTCCTGTCCGTCCGGAGGACACGATCCGTGATCCTTTGACGTCCACTCACAGGCAGACTTCGCCGGCCGTCCTCCATCAGTCATCCAATGTCCCGCTGCCTGCGTACCCCGTCAGACCCCGACGCTGTTCCTGACGGAGACTGACCATGGCCCTCACCCGATCCCCTGTCCGCCGCGATCTGCCCGCCCTTGCCGCCGCGCTCCTGCTGGCCGTCGCCACAGTGCCCGCCGCGGCCACGGCCGGCCCCTATGACGCGCTGGAGCAGCCCGGTGCCCAGGCCATCATGCGCCATGCCCGGGCGCCCGGGACCGGCGACCCCGCGGGCTTCACGCTCGGAGACTGCAGCACGCAGCGGAACCTCGATGGCACCGGACGGGCTCAGGCCCGGGCCACGGGCGCGGCGCTCGAGGCCGCTGGCATCCGCTTCGACCACGTCTATGCGAGCGCGTGGTGCCGGGCCACGGAAACCGCCGAGCTGATGAAACTCGGCCCGGTGGCCAACCTCCCGCTGGTCGACAGCTTCTGGAACGAACGCGCGGAGGGGGACGCGCGGACCCGGGCCCTGATCGAGGAGATCGGCAGCTGGCCCGAGGGCTCGCGCTCTCTCATGGTGACCCATCAGGTGAATATCACCGCGCTGACCGATGTCTTCCCGGCCTCCGGCGAGATCGTGGTCTTCCGGGTGACCGAGGGTGGCACGGTCGAGGTGCTCGACCGGATCAAGCCGCAGGGCTGAAGCCTTTTCACAAAAAAAAGGCCGGGCGCTATGCCCGGCCTTTCCAATCTCATACCCCGGAAATCACGAGGATTTCGACATCCGCTTCCGCTCGTGCGGGTCGAGGTAGCGCTTGCGCAGACGGATCGCGTTCGGCGTCACTTCCACCAGCTCGTCGTCGTTGATGTAGGCGATGGCCTCTTCCAGCGAGAGCGTCACCGGGGTGGTCAGCCGGACCGCGTCATCGGTGCCCGAGGCCCGCACGTTGGTCAGCTTCTTGCCCTTCAGCGGGTTCACTTCGAGGTCGTTGTCGCGCGAATGCTCGCCGATGATCATGCCGGTGTAGACGTCGGCCTGAGCGCCCAGGAACATCTTGCCGCGCTCTTCGAGGTTCCACAGCGCATAGGCCACGGTCTGGCCGTTCTCCATGGAGATCAGCACGCCCGCGCGGCGGCCCGGGATCGGCCCCTTGTAGGGTGCCCAGGAGTGGAACACGCGGTTCAGCACGCCGGTGCCGCGGGTGTCGGTCAGGAATTCGCCGTGATAGCCGATCAGCCCGCGCGAGGGCACGTGTGCGACGATCCGGGTCTTGCCGGCGCCTGCGGCCTTCATCTCGGTCATGTCGCCCTTGCGTGCGCCGGTGATCTTCTCGATCACCGCGCCGGAGTATTCGTCATCCACGTCGATGGTGACTTCCTCGATCGGCTCCATGCGTTGGCCGTTCTCTTCGCGCATGATCACCTGCGGACGGGAGATCGACAGCTCGAAGCCCTCGCGGCGCATGTTCTCGATCAGAACGCCCATCTGGAGTTCGCCACGGCCCGAGACCTCGAAGGCCTCGCCGCCGGGGGTGTCGGTGACCTTGATGGCCACGTTCGATTCCGCTTCCTTCATCAGGCGCTCGCGGATCACGCGGGATTGCACCTTCTTGCCGTCACGACCGGCCAGCGGGCTGTCGTTGATGCCGAAGGTCACGGTGATGGTGGGCGGGTCGATCGGTTGCGCGTCCAGCGGCTCGTCCACGGCGAGGGCGCAGATCGTGTCCGACACGGTGGCCTTGGCCATCCCGGCGAGCGAGACGATGTCGCCGGCCACGGCTTCCTCGATGTCCTGCTGGGCAAGGCCGCGGAAGGCGCGGATCTTGGTGACGCGGAACTGTTCGATCTTCTGGCCGATGCGCGAGAGCGCCTGCACCGTGGCGCCGACCTTCAGCTTGCCCGATTCCACGCGGCCCGTCAGGATCCGGCCCACGAAGGGGTCGGAGCCGAGGGTGGTGGCCAGCATGCGGAAATCGTCGTCCTGCTTGGCGATCTGCTTCGGCTTCGGCACGTGGTTCACGATCAGCTGGAACAGCGCGTCGAGGTTCTTGCGCGGCCCGTCGAGCTCGGTGTCGGCCCAGCCGGAGCGGCCCGAGGCGTAGAGATGCGGGAAGTCGAGCTGGTCTTCGTCGGCGCCGAGGCTGGCGAAGAGGTCGAAGCATTCGTCAAGCGCGCGGTCGGGCTCGGCGTCGGGCTTGTCGACCTTGTTCAGCACCACGATCGGGCGCAGGCCAAGGGCAAGTGCCTTGGAGGTCACGAATTTCGTCTGGGGCATCGGGCCTTCGGCCGCGTCCACCAGCAAGACGACGCCGTCGACCATGCTCAGGATACGCTCCACCTCGCCGCCGAAGTCGGCGTGGCCGGGGGTGTCGACGATGTTGATGCGGTGGCTCTTCCACTCGACCGAGGTCGCCTTCGCAAGGATGGTGATCCCGCGCTCGCGCTCGAGGTCGTTGCTGTCCATCGCGCGTTCGGCCACGGCCTGGTTCTCACGGAAGGCGCCCGACTGCTTCAGGAGCTCGTCAACGAGGGTCGTCTTGCCGTGGTCAACGTGGGCGATAATGGCGATGTTACGCAGGTCCATGGGGCCTCCAATAGCGGTTCGCGGTTCGCCTATACGGCTTCCGCCGAAAATACCAGAGGGAAAGGGCCCCCTGCACGCTGCAGTGCCGCATTGTTCCCGAAACACGCGTTCCCACGCCACCCCAGGCCCCGCGATGGGGTTCCCGCCCCGTTGCCGGCCCCGTCGTCATCCTCGACGCCAGCCCTGACCCGGCCCTGACCCGGCCCCCGCAATTTCCGTTTCCCAAATATCCTCGGGGGGAATTGGCCCGCGAGGGCCAAGGGGGGCAGACAGCCCCCCAACCCCGCCCGCCGCAGGCGCAGTCCCTTACTCTTCCCCGTCGAGCAGGTCGTCGTCGAGGAAAACGCCCTCCATCTCCTCGAAGTCCTCCTCCGCCCCCGGCTTGCCTGCGTGGCTGCCGCGTTCGCGGTAGGGCGTGGTCTCGTAATGGGCCCGGTAGCATTTCGAGAAATGCGAGGGCGAGGCAAAGCCGCAGGCGAGCGCCACGTTGATCACGCTCATGTCGGTCTGCATGAGCAGGTTGCGCGCCTTCTGAAGCCGCAGCTCCATGTAGTAGCGCTTGGGCGACCGGTTCAGGTAGCGCCGGAACAGCCGCTCCAGCTGCCGGGTGGACATGCCCACGTCCTTGGCCAGCAGCGAGGGGCTGATCGGTTCCTCGATATTGCGCTCCATCATGTGGATCACCTGGCTCAGCTTCGGATGGCGCACGCCGATCCGTGTCGGCACCGAAAGGCGCTGCGTGTCCTGGTCGGTGCGGATCGAGGAATAGATCAGCTGGTCCGCCACCGCGTTGGCGAGGTCCTCGCCGTTCTGGTCGGCGATCAGCTTCAGCATCAGGTCGATGGAGGAGGTCCCTCCCGCGGAGGTCATCCGCCGCCCGTCCACCACGAAGACCGACTTGGTCAGCGCCACCTCCTCGAATTCCTCCGAGAAGCTGTCCTGGTTCTCCCAGTGGATCGTGGCGCGCTTGCCGTCCAGCAGCCCGGCCTTGCCGAGCACATAGGCCGCGGTGCAGAGCCCGCCGATCGCCGGCCCCTTGCGGGCCTCGCGGCGCAGCCAGTTCAGCAGCGGCTTGGAGGTCTCGTCCTGGACGTTGAGCCCGCCGCAGACCAGCACGGTGTCATCCCGGCCGACCTCGCCAAGCGCGCTGGTCACGTTGAACTCCGCGCCCGCAGAGCACGTCACCGGTGCGCCGTCCACGCTGGCATAGCGCCAGTCGTAGAGCTTCATCCCCGTCATCCGGTTCGCGATGCGCAGGCAATCGAGCGCGGAGGCGAAGGCAAGGAGCGAGAAGTTGTTCAACAGGACGAAGACGAAGCGGCGCGTGCGGGTGTCCGTCGGGATGACAGGGGTTTCGATCTGGGGAGTATCGGGCCGGGCAGGCGACATTTGGGCCTCTGAGACTGGGTTCCGGCCGGTTCCTCGGTGTGCGCGCGAGGGTGCCGCAGACTCACCTTGAAATCCGGTGACCCGTAGCAGCGCAGAGAGCGAAAGCGTCGTCAAGGCGTCGCAAATCGCATGTGGCGTTTTCGGTGGTGCTTCGCTATATGCTGGCCTCCTATTTAGAAGGGTCCCGGAGGACATGAGATGACGACCTGGACGAAGTCGAGCTGGAGAGACAAACCGCGGGTGCAGATGCCCGTCTACGAGGATGCCGCGGCGCTGACCGAGGTGGAATCGAAGCTGTCGAAATATCCGCCGCTCGTCTTTGCGGGCGAGGCGCGCCGGCTCAAGAAGGCCCTCGGTGCCGCGTCCCGTGGTGAGGCGTTCCTGCTGCAGGGGGGAGACTGCGCAGAGAGCTTCGACCAATTCAGCGCCGATGCCATTCGCGACACCTTCAAGGTGATGCTGCAGATGGCCATGGTGCTGACCTTCGGTGCCAAGGTGCCGGTGGTGAAGGTGGGCCGCATGGCCGGCCAGTTCGCCAAGCCGCGCTCGGCACCGACCGAGGTGGTGGATGGCGTCGAGCTGCCCAGCTACCGCGGTGACATCATCAACGATCTCGGCTTCTCCGCCGCCTCGCGGATCCCCGATCCCGCGCGGATGTTGCAGGCCTATACGCAGGCCGCGGCCACGCTGAACCTGCTGCGCGCCTTCTCGACCGGTGGCTACGCCGACGTCCACGAGGTGCACCGCTGGACCCTCGGCTTCACCGAGGCGGACGAGGCCTCGCGCTTCCGCGACATGGCGAACCGGATCTCGGACACGCTGGACTTCATCAAGGCCGCGGGCGTCAATTCCGACCGCGAGCACACGCTGCGGATGGTGGATTTCTACACCTCGCACGAGGCGCTGCTGCTGGAATACGAAGAGGCGCTCACCCGCGTCGACTCGACCTCCGGCAAGTGGCTTGCGGGCTCCGGCCACATGGTCTGGATCGGCGACCGCACCCGTCAGCCCGACGGTGCGCACGTGGAATTCTGCAGTGGCGTCCTGAACCCGATCGGCCTGAAATGCGGCCCCTCGATGGAGGTGGACGACCTGAAGCGCCTGATCGCCAAGCTGAACCCCGAGAACGAGTCCGGTCGCCTGACCCTGATCGCGCGCTTCGGGGCCGGCAAGGTGGGCGAGCACCTGCCCAAGCTGATCAGGGCCGTGAAGGAAGAGGGCGCCAACGTGCTCTGGACCTGCGACCCGATGCACGGGAACACGGTCAAGTCGGCCTCGGGCTACAAGACCCGGCCCTTCGACAACGTGCTGCGCGAGGTGAAGGAATTCTTTGCCGTCCACAGCGCCGAGGGCACCGTACCCGGTGGCGTGCACTTCGAGATGACCGGTCTCGACGTGACCGAATGCACCGGCGGCGTCGTGGCCGTGACGGACGAGAACCTCTCGGACCGCTATCACACTGCCTGCGACCCGCGGCTCAACGCCTCGCAGTCGCTGGAACTGGCCTTCCTCGTGGCCGAGGAGCTGACCAAGCTCCGCGCCGAACGGGTCGCCGAAGCGGTCTGATCGCAGCTTGATCGCGGTCTTGCCGCGGACGGACAGACACAGGAGAACGCGCCTTTCGGGGCGCGTTTTTCAATTTATGTCAGATGCTTGCGCGTGGAAGGCGAGGCGTTGCCTCACTCCTCCACGTCATCCCCGTCGCTGCGCACCAGCCGCAGGTGGGCCACCCGGCGATCACCGCGCCGCCGTTCCGGCCCACGGTAGAGGATCGGGTCTTCCGCCATGCCGCGCCGGTCCACGCCGTTGCGCAGGTTCGCCTCCGGCGGGACCTCCTGCCGCGCCGCCGCGCCATAGCTCCCCGAGGGCAGGTCGCGCGGGTCCGCGGCCGGGTCCTCTGGTGCAGGGGCGGTTTCCTCGGGCGCCAGCCCCTGCGCTGCATCCCCCAGCAGGGGGCGGACCTCGACCGCGGTCACCGCGAAGCGGCGCGGGGCGCGGCCCACGGCGCCCTGCGTGGCGAGACACCCCAGCACCCGCGTCACGTCGCCGAGGTCGCTCATCAGGGGCAACAGGATCAGCTTGCCCTCCAGCGCGGGTTTGCCGATGCCCCGTTCGGCGGTGATCGTCAGCGTGGCGATGGCGGGGCTATCGAAGACCTGTTCCAGGACGTCGCCGATCCGGCTGCGGCTTTCGGGGGTGAAGAAGGTGGAGAGCGGCATCCCGCGTACCTCCATCCCCATCAGGTCGCTCAGATGCGTGCCCGCGATCCTCAGCCGGGCCAGGCCGGCGGCGATCCGCTCCAGTACGAAGGCATATTCCAGCGCCCGCTCGATCCCGCGCGGGTCGATGTCTGCGCGGCGCGGCACCAGTCGGCCCGCGCGCAGCGCCTGCCAGTAGGCCTCGACCTCGGCAATCGCGCCGAAGCGCGCCTGATCCGCGAATCTCGCCATTTCCACAACCTTCTGACCCGCTGCCGGATGCCCGTCCCGTTCCATGCCTGCCTCTCTCAGCCGTGTCCCCCGGACAGAACGGACGCGGGCAGGGCAGCGCCCCACCTGATGGTTAACCGTATGTCCGGAGGTGTTACTTCTCTGTTAACATGCCACGGAACGGCTGGCTTTTGGCGAAAATCGTATCAAATGGTTAACCGTGTCCGGCGCCACGGGCGGCCCATGGGAGCGCCACGCTCGGGCGCGCCCGGCCCGGTTCACGTCAGGATCGGCCGGGGTTGACCCGGCCCCGCGCGAGGCATTAGCCACGCCCAATCACCACGGCCCACAGTCTGGGCCACAGTCCGGGCCACATTCCAGGAGGGAGAGCCATGCTGCAGTCGATGACAGGTTTCGCGGCCCGACAGGGCTCCCATGGCCCCCACAGCTGGAGCTGTGAACTGCGCTCGGTCAACGGGCGCGGGCTGGACCTGCGCCTGCGGGTGCCGGACTGGATCCCGGGGCTGGAGACGGCCCTGCGCGCGCAGCTGACCAAGGCGCTTGGCCGGGGCAATGTCACGCTCTCCCTGCGGATCACGCGGGAGGAGGGCGAGGGCGGCACGCGGCTCGACACGGTCCGGCTCGGCGCGCTGCTCGATGCGTTGGAGCAGGTGGAGCAGGCGGCCATCGACAAGGGGATCAGCCTTGCGCCGTCCCGCGCCGCGGACCTGCTGATGCAGCGCGGCGTGCTCGACAGCTCCGGTCAGGAGGACGACAACGCGGCGCTCGGCAAGGCGCTGCTGGCGGATTTCGACCCGCTTCTGGCCGCCTTCATCGAGATGCGCACCGCGGAAGGTTCCGCGCTGGAGCAGATCCTCAAGGGCCAGATCGACCGCATCGCGGCCCTGACTGAGGAAGCCGCCGCGGAGGTTGAGACCCGGCGCAGCGAGAGCACCGCCGCTTTCCACGCGGCGCTTGCGCGGGTCATGGAGGGCGCCACCGGCGCCGACCCAGACCGGGTGGCGCATGAACTGGCGCTGCTGGCGGTGAAGGCCGACGTGACCGAGGAACTGGACCGCCTGCGGGCCCATGTGGGCGCGGCCCGGGATCTGATCGGGCAGGGCGAGATGATCGGCCGCAAGCTCGACTTCCTGACGCAGGAGTTCAACCGCGAGGCCAACACGCTTTGCTCCAAGTCACAGAATGCGGGGCTGACCCGGATCGGGCTGGAGCTGAAGGCGGTGATCGATCAGATGCGCGAGCAGGTCCAGAACGTCCAGTAGGCCGCTCAGGGCCCCATTTTACAAAAGCTTCATGGTTGCGGCCCCTTCGGAGGGCCGCGCCCAGCCTTGCGCCCCCGCGCGGCTTGGGGCAAACCCTGCGCGAGCCATCGAGACCGCAGAAGACCCCGAGACGGGCAGGAGCCGCGCCGCCATGAGCCACAAGACCCCGACCGCGCCCCGCGAGCTGCACCGCCGCGGCCTGCTGATCATCCTGTCCTCGCCCTCGGGCGCGGGCAAGTCGACCCTGACCAAGCGCCTGCGGGAGTGGGACCCGACGCTGAGTTTCTCCGTCTCGGCCACGACCCGCGCCCCGCGCAGCGGCGAAGAGCACGGGCGGGAATACTTCTTCCACACCAAGGAGGAGTTCCAGGCCATGGTCACGGCCGGCAACATGCTGGAACACGCCCATGTCTTCGGCAACCTCTACGGCACCCCGCGCGCGCCGGTGGAAAGCGCCATCACCGCGGGGCATGACGTGCTCTTCGACGTGGACTGGCAGGGCGGCCAGCAGATCCGCAACTCGGCCCTTGGCAAGAACGCGCTGTCGATCTTCATCCTGCCGCCCTCCATCGCCGAACTGGAACGCCGGCTGGTCAGCCGCGGGCAGGACAGCGACGAGGTGATCGCCAAGCGGATGGAGAAAAGCGCCGACGAGATCTCGCACTGGCCGGAATACGACTACGTGCTGATCAACGATGATCTCGACGTGACATTCGACCGGCTGCGCACGATCGTGGCCGCCGAACGGCTGCGCCTGTCGCAGCAGCCCGGCGTGGTGGATTTCACCCGCGCCCTGATTGACGAGTTCGAGGAGAGGTCATGACACTGTACGCCCTTGGGAATTTCCGGCCCCAACTGCCCGACGACGGCGATTTCTGGATCGCGCCCGATGCCAACGTGATCGGGAACGTGATCCTGCACTCCGGTGCTTCGGTCTGGTTCGGCTGCACCCTGCGGGGCGACAACGAACCCATCGTGATCGGCGAAGGCTCCAACGTGCAGGAAAACGTGGTGATCCACACCGACATGGGCTGCCCGCTGACCATCGGCCGGAACTGCACCATTGGTCACAAGGCGATGCTGCACGGCTGCACCATCGGGGACAACTCGCTGGTGGGCATGGGCGCGACGATCCTGAACAACGCGGTCATCGGCAAGAACTGCCTGATCGGGGCCGGCGCGCTGGTGACCGAGGGCAAGGTGATCCCCGACAATTCCATGGTGCTGGGAAGCCCCGGCAAGGTGGTCAAGGAACTGGGTCCGGAATGGGCCGAACGGCTGGCGAAATCGGCGGTGGGCTACCAGGCCAACATGCGCCGCTTCCGCGAGCAGCTGGTGGCGCTGGACTGACCGGATGGCGACGGAGATGACCGCCTCGGCGGAGCAGATCGAAGGCCTGCTTGAGGCGATCCCGCTGCCCGCGCTGCTGGTGGGCCGGGATGAGCGGGTGCTGGGCATCAACGCCCGGGGGGCCGCGATCCTTGGCGCCGGCATCACGGGGCGGCATTTCATCACCGCGATCCGCCAGCCCACGGTGCTGGACGCGGTGGAGGCCTGCTTCGCCTCCGGCAAGCTGCAGGAGACGCGCTACCTCGCCACGGCGGGCAAACAGGACGTGACCTACCGGGTGACCTGCGGCCTTGTGACGACGGCACGGGGCACCGCCGCGCTGGTCTCCTTCGAGGACGTGACCCCGGTGGAACAGGCCAGCCAGATGCGGCGCGACTTCGTGGCCAACGTGAGCCACGAGCTGCGCACACCGCTGACCGCGCTTCTGGGCTTCATCGAGACGCTGCGTGGCCCGGCCCGCAACGACGAGGTGGCGCGCGATCGGTTCCTCGACATCATGCATTCGGAAGCGACGCGGATGGAGCGGCTGGTCAAGGACCTGCTGTCTCTGTCGCGGGTGGAGAGCGAGGAGCGGATGCGCCCGACGGAGCGGGTCGATCTGCGGGGGCTGCTGGACGGTGTCTGCCGGACGCTGGGCCCTCTGGCCGAGGCGCGGGGCGTGGAGCTGATCGAGGTCTTCCCCGAGGAGGCCGTCATCATCGCGGCCGATGCGGATCAGCTGCGGCAGGTCTTCACCAACCTGATCGAGAACGCGGTGAAATACGGCGGCTCTGGCGGCGAGGTGAAGGTCACGATGGAGGCGAAGCCCCATCTCGCGGCGCTGCGCGGCCCCGGCGTGACGGTCACCGTCGCGGACAGGGGGCCGGGGATCGAGCTGGTTCACATTCCCCGCCTGACCGAGCGGTTCTACCGAGTCGACAGTCACAGATCGCGGGAGATGGGCGGCACCGGCCTCGGTCTCGCCATCGTGAAGCACATTATCAACCGGCACCGCGGGCGCCTTCGGATCGAGAGTGAACCGGGGCAGGGGGCGAGCTTCTCGGTGATCCTGCCGTCGAGCTAAGATGCTGATATAAAATCGGAAAGCCGATAAAATCGACGCCGTCCCAGTGGGCGGCGTCTGTGTTTTCGCGCACAGGTTGCAGCGGGTCGTCGGCGAGCTGCCGCTACGGAAATCAGCGAACCTGTGGTATGTCATAAAAGCGTTACACAAGTGTCACAAAAGCATAGCGCGCCGTCTTTAGCAGGCGGGTCAGGGTCACCAGGGGGTGGTGACCGCAAAACTTACATCAGGAGCAATCCGCATGTCCTTCATCAAACTGACCGCCTCGACGCTGGCGATCGCCGCAGTCTCCGCAACCGCTGCAGCCGCCCGTGATCAGGTGCAGGTCGCCGGTTCCTCGACCGTTCTGCCCTACGCCTCGATCGTGGCGGAAGCCTTCGGCGAGAACTTCGACTTCCCGACCCCGGTCGTTGAATCGGGTGGCTCGTCCTCGGGTCTGAAGCGCTTCTGCGAAGGCGTCGGCGAAAACACCATCGACGTGGCGAACGCCTCGCGCGCCATCAAGTCGTCGGAAGTCGAAACCTGTGCCGCCAACGGCGTGACCGACATCATCCAGGTCCGCATCGGCTACGACGGGATCGTCTTCGCCTCGCAGCTGAACGGCCCGGAATACACCGCCTTCGAGCCCGCGGACATCTACAACGCCCTGGCCGCCAAAGTGGTCAAGGACGGTGAGCTGGTCGACAACACCTACGCCAAGTGGACCGAGTTCAACGCCGATCTGCCCGACGCCGACATCCTCGGCTTCATCCCCGGCACCAAGCACGGCACCCGCGAAGTCTTCGAGGAGAAGGTCCTCGTGGCCGGCTGTGAAGCCACCGGCGCCCTGGAAGCCCTGACCGCAGCCAACGGCGGCGACAAGAAAGCAGCCGAGAAGGCCTGCATGGAAGTCCGCACCGACGGCAAGTCGGTCGACATCGACGGCGACTACACCGAGACCCTGGCCCGCATCGACTCGAACGCGAACGCGATCGGCGTCTTCGGCCTGGCCTTCTACGAGAACAACACCGACAAGCTGAAAGTGGCGACCATGTCGGGTGTTGAGCCCTCCACCGAGACCATCGCCTCGGGCGACTACCCGGTGTCGCGTCCGCTGTACTTCTACATCAAGAAGGCCCACATCGGCGTGATCCCCGGCCTGAAGGAATACGCAGAGTTCTTCGTCTCCGACGACATGGCAGGCCCCGATGGCCCGCTCTCGGCCTACGGCCTCGTCTCCGACCCCGAGCTGGCCGACACCCAGTCGATGGTCGAAGAAGAAAAGACCATGGGCTCCTCGTCGTAATCGACGCCTCTGAGGGCGGTGCCTCCGGGAAACCGGGGGCACCGCCTTTTTGCTTGGGACCCAGCCGCCGCCAGTGGCCCCAGCCTTCCGAACTTCCTTAGACGTCAGTGAGTTCATTATGCCCGCCCTCTGGATTTTCATCGCCGTGCTGGTGCTGGCCGTGCTGGGGTTCGTCCTCGGCCGCCAACGCGCCCTGGCCATGGTGGACGGCGACAGCCGGCACCTGCATTCCCTCCCCAATTATTACGGTTTCCATGTCGGGATCTGGGCGCTCGTGCCCGCGCTGCTGGTGCTGGCGGTCTGGCTGATCGTGCAGCCGATGCTGATCGACACGTCGGTCCAGTCGATGATCCCCGACACCAGCTACGCCACCGACGGTGAGCTGAGCCTCGTGATGTCCGACGTCCGCCGGGTGGCAGATGGCCTCGACCTCGCGGTCGAGCGCGGCGCGCTGACCGTGGAGGAGGCCGCGACCCTCGACACGGGCGCCACCGATGTGCGCGCCCTGCTGGGCAATGTCGGCGTCGCCATCGGATCGGACGTGCAACCCGAGGTTCTGGAGGCCGCGCAGGCCTACCGCGCCTCGACCGCCACGGGCAACATGGTACGGACCGTCATTGTCCTGCTGCTGGCGCTTGCCGGCCTCGGCTGGGCGCTGCGCCGCACGGCGCCCGACTTCCGTGCCCGCAACAGCGTGGAGAAGGCAACGCTGGGCCTGCTGATCGCGGCGGCCTCGATCGCGATCCTGACCACCCTCGGCATCGTGCTCTCGCTGATCTTCAACACGATCGAGTTCTTCAAGCTCTACCCGGCGTCGGAGTTCTTCTTCGGCACCACCTGGGCGCCCTCCTTCGGCGGCGGCTCGGAACTTGGCATCCTGCCGCTCTTCTGGGGCACCTTCTACATCTCGCTGATCGCGCTTGCCGTCGCCGTGCCCATCGGGCTCTTCGCGGCGGTCTACCTGTCGGAATACGCAGGCCCCAAGGTTCGCGCCGTGGCCAAGCCGATGCTGGAGGTCCTCGCGGGCATCCCGACCATCGTCTACGGTCTCTTCGCGCTCGTCACCGTGGGGCCGATGCTGGTCAATGTATTCGGCAACGAAGGTGCGCTCGGCCTTGGCTGGATGAGCGGCGGCACCGCCGTCATGACCGCGGGCCTCGTCATGGGGATCATGCTGATCCCCTTCGTGTCCTCGCTCTCCGATGACATCATCAACTCGGTCCCGCAGGCGATGCGCGACGGCTCGCTGGGCCTGGGCGCGACCAAGTCGGAAACCGTCAAGCAGGTTGTCCTGCCGGCGGCGCTGCCGGGGATCGTGGGCGCCGTGCTGCTGGCGGCCTCGCGCGCCATCGGAGAGACGATGATCGTCGTCATGGGGGCAGGGGCCGCGGCCCGGCTCTCGCTCAACCCCTTCGAAGCCATGACCACCGTCACCGCCAAGATCGTCAGCCAGCTGACCGGCGACGCGGACTTCGCCTCGCCCGAGGCACTGGTGGCCTTCGCCCTCGGCATGACGCTCTTCGTCATCACCCTGGGCCTGAACATCTTCGCGCTCTACATCGTGCGCAAGTACCGGGAGCAATACGAATGACCGACGCAACCGTGCAACCCGGTGCCGAGGGCCGTCCCGTCAAGAGCGGGTCCCTGCTGGAGCAGGACGCCCGCACCAAGCGCCGCAACGCCGCCGAGGCCCGCTTCAAGTTCTACGGCATGGCCGCCGTCGGGATCGGCGTGATCTTCCTGATCCTGCTGCTGGTCTCCATCGTGCGCAACGGGGTCCCGGCCTTCACCCAGACCTTCGTCACGGTGCCGATCTACCTGCCCGAGGACAAGCTCGACAAATCCGGCGTCCGCGACCCTGACGTGATGCGCAAGGTCACCACCTTCGGCTATGCGCCGCTGCTGGATGACGCGCTGGTCACGAAGCTCGAAGACAACGGCATCGAGATGCCCTTCGCCAAGCCGTCCAAGCTGCGCGACATGATCTCCTCCTCGGCGGCGGCACAGGTCCGTGATACCGTGCTGGCGAACCCGGACCTGATCGGCCAGACCGTCGATTTCAAGCTGCTCGCCTCGAGCCGCGTGGACGGCTACATGAAGGGCCGCGTGACCCGCGAGAGCCTTGCCCGTGACAAGAACCTCGACGCGGAACACCTTGATATCGTGGACCAGCTCCACGAGTTGGGCACGCTGGAGCGGAGCTTCAACTGGGCCTTCATCTTCGGCTCCGACGCCTCGGAAAGCCGCCCGGAACAGGCCGGCTTGGGCGTCTCGATGGTGGGCTCGCTCTTCATGATGATCGTGGTCCTCGTGCTGTCGCTGCCGATCGGCGTGGCCGCCTCGATCTACCTCGAGGAATTCGCGCCCAAGAACCGCTGGACCGACCTGATCGAGGTGAACATCTCGAACCTCGCAGCCGTCCCTTCCATCGTCTTCGGTATCCTCGGCCTCGCGGTCTTCATCCAGTTCGCCCATCTCCCGATGTCGGCGCCGCTGGTGGGGGGGCTCGTTCTGACGCTGATGACGCTGCCGACGATCATCATCTCGACCCGCGCCTCGCTCAAGGCGGTGCCGCCCTCGATCCGCGATGCGGCCCTCGGCGTCGGCGCCTCCAAGATGCAGTCGGTGTTCCACCACGTGCTGCCGCTGGCCATGCCGGGCATCCTGACCGGGACCATCCTCGGCCTCGCGCAGGCGCTTGGCGAAACCGCGCCGCTGCTGCTGATCGGCATGGTGGGCTTCATCGCCTCCAACATGCCCGACGGGGTCGCCGCCGGCTTCCTCTCGCCGAACTCGGCCATGCCCGCCCAAATCTACGAATGGGCCAAGCGCGCCGATCCTGCCTACTACGAACGCGCCTGGGGCGGGATCATCATCCTGCTGGTCTTCCTGATGACGATGAACATTATCGCCATCCTCCTGCGCCGCCGCTTCGAACGTCGGTGGTAAGATAGGGACATGACAATGTACGATTCTCCGAAAAGCGAAACCGCCGTGCAGCACGCCATCAAAATCGCCGCCAACAAGGTTCAGGTCTACTACGGGGACACCCACGCCATCAAAGACGTGGATGTCCGGATCGAGGACAAGACCGTCACCGCCTTCATCGGCCCCTCGGGCTGCGGCAAGTCCACCTTCCTGCGGACCCTCAACCGGATGAACGACACGATCGACATCTGCCGGGTCGAAGGCGAGATCCTGCTGGACGGCGAGAACATCTATGACAAGCGCGTCGACCCCGTGCAGCTGCGCGCCAAGGTCGGCATGGTGTTCCAGAAGCCGAACCCGTTCCCCAAGTCGATCTACGACAACATCGCCTATGGCCCCCGCATCCACGGGCTGGCCAAAACCAAGGCCGATCTCGACGAGATCGTCGAGAAGTCGCTGCGCCGCGGGGCGATCTGGAACGAGGTGAAGGACCGTCTGCATGCACCGGGCACCGGCCTGTCGGGCGGTCAGCAACAGCGTCTGTGCATCGCCCGCGCCGTGGCGACCGAGCCGGAAGTCCTGTTGATGGACGAACCCTGTTCCGCGCTCGATCCGATCGCCACCGGGCAGGTCGAGGAGCTGATCGACGAACTGCGCGAAAGCTACTCGGTGGTCATCGTGACGCACTCGATGCAGCAGGCCGCGCGTGTCAGCCAGAAGACCGCCTTCTTCCACCTCGGGAACCTCGTCGAATTCGGCGAGACCTCGCAGATCTTCACCAACCCGAAGGATCCGCGCACCGAGAGCTACATCACCGGCCGGATCGGCTGATCCGGGTTCTGGGAGACCAAAATGACTGAGCAGAAGCAACATATCGCCAGCGCCTTCGACCGCGACCTCGAAGCGATCCAGGCCAAGATCATGAAGATGGGGGGCCTCGTGGAGGCCGCCATCCTCGACGCCTCGCAGTCGCTGGAAGCGCGCGACGAGGAACTGGCCGAGAAGGTCCGCAAGGGCGACGCGGCCATCGACGAGCTGGAAGAAATGATCAACGAGGACGCCGCCCGCCTGATCGCGCTGCGCGCGCCCACGGCCAGCGACCTGCGCGTCGTGCTCTCGGTGATGAAGATCGCCGCGAACCTCGAACGGATCGGGGACTACGCCAAGAACATGGCGAAGCGGACCGGCGTGCTGGTGCAGATGTCGCCGATCCCGGGCTCGCATTCCTCGCTGCGCCGGATGGCGCGCGAAGTGGAGCGCCAGCTTCAGGATGCGCTCGACGCCTACATCCGCCGTGACGTGGCGCTCGCCGAGGACGTGATCCAGCGCGACCTGGAAATCGACCAGATGTACAACGCGCTCTTCCGGGAATTCCTGACCCACATGATGGAAGACCCGCGCAACATCACCGCCTGCATGCACCTGCATTTCATCGCCAAAAACAACGAGCGCATGGGCGACCACGCGACCTCGATCGCGGAGCAGGTGGTCTACCTCGTCACCGGCGAGACGCCGGACGAGCAGCGGCCGAAGCAGGACAAGACATCCACGGACCTCGGCGTGGCGCCCGAAGGCTCCTACGTGGAAAACAGCAAGGACGCCTGACGATGAGTGACCAGCCGACAGTTCTGGTGGTCGAGGACGAGGCCGCGCAGCGCGAGGTCCTGTCCTACAACCTCGAGGCCGAGGGCTTCCGGGTGCAACGCGCCGAGAACGGCGAAGAGGCCCTGCTGCTGGTGGAGGAAGGCGCGCCCGACGTGATCGTCCTCGACTGGATGCTGCCCAATGTCTCGGGCATCGAGGTCTGCCGCCAGCTCAAGATGCGGTCCGAGACCCGCGGCGTGCCGATCATCATGCTCTCGGCCCGCTCGGAAGAGGTGGACCGCGTGCGTGGCCTCGAGACGGGCGCGGACGACTACGTGGTGAAGCCCTACTCGGTGATCGAGCTGATGGCGCGGGTGCGCGCGCAGCTGCGCCGCACGCGGCCGGCCTCGGTCGGCGAGCGGCTGGAGTTCGAGGATATCGTGCTCGACGCCGACACCCACCGGGTGACCCGGGCGGAGAACCAGCTGAAGCTGGGCCCGACCGAGTTCCGCCTGCTCTCCACCTTCATGGAGAAGCCGGGCCGGGTCTGGTCGCGCGAACAGCTGCTGGACCGGGTCTGGGGCCGCGACATCTACGTCGACACCCGCACCGTGGATGTGCACATCGGTCGCCTGCGCAAGGCGCTGTGCCAGTTCGGCGGCGCCGATCCGCTGCGCACGGTGCGCGGCGCGGGCTACGCGCTCGGCTGACCCGGGGTCTTTCGCCACCGATCAAGGGAACGGGCAGGGCGCGGCTCTGCCCGTTTTCTTTTCAGAAAACGGTCCGGAAAATTCGAATTTTCCGGGCAGGGCGGTTGGGTCTGGGTGACCGTTCGGAGGGCGCACTGTCCGTGAGCGGCCCGACCAAGAATTTTCGAAAATTCTTGGCAAAATTCTTCGAAGAATTTTGGGGCGCTGCCCGGACTGGTGCGATCGCGGCGCTGCCCGGTGTCCGCCTGTGGGTGACCGCTCCCCCGGCGTCTTTGGCGCCGGAGGGTCAGGTGAGTATTTGGGGAAAGATGAAGGCTCAGCGAGGCAGCAGGTAGGCGTCCTGCGGGACGGGATCGTCGAAGGGCTTCGGGGCTGCGGACAGGGCCTCCTGCACGAGGTGGTCGACCAGTTCCGGGAAGAGCAGGTGGTTGCGGCGCGAGGCCTCCCAGAGGAAGAAGCCGTAGGAGCCGGGGATCGGGTTGATCTCGTTGAACCAGATCTCGCCGGTCTTGCTGTCGCACATGAAATCGAGCCGCGGCGCGCCGCGGGCGCCGAGCGCGGTGAAGACCGCCTTGGCCTGATCGAGGACCTTGGCCTCCATCTCGGGCGGCATCTCGGGGTTGATGTCGCGGGTGAGCGAGAGCATGCCTTCGGAGGGCAGCGCGCCCTTGGCGCCGCCGTTGGAGGAGAGGTACTTGGTCTTGTAGTCGAGCAGTTCCTCCCCGCTCTTGGGCCGTTCGATGGCGGAGCAGATCACCTCGCCGCCGACCTTGGCCACGGCGACGTTGTATTCCTGCAGGTTCTGCACCTGCGGTTCGATCACCGCGACCGTGTCCTGCCGCAGGACGGAGGCCGTCAGGTGGGTCAGTTCCTCGGGGGTCTTGGCAAGGCCAACGCCGATGGAGGAGCCGAGCGAGGCGGGTTTCACGATCGCGGGCAGGCCGAAGGAGGCCAGCACCTCGGCGTGCCAGTCGCTGGCGTCTTCGGCGCCGCGGCGCACCACGACCTGATCCACCACGTTGACGCCGGCGGCGGCCACCACGGTCTTGGTCAGGTCCTTGCGCATGGCAACGCCGGAATGGGTGGCCGAGAAGCCGGTGACCGGAATGCCCAGCAGTTCGAAATGACCCTGGATGCGGCCATCCTCGCCAAAGCCGTGGAAGACGGGCAGGGCGCAGTCGAAGCGGATCGGCGGCTGACCGCCGGTGCCGCGCATCTCGGGCCCGGCATCGCCCCAGGCGAAGGTGACCTCGCGCAGGCCCGGCGGAAGCGGGCGATAGCGCCGCACGTCGCGCAGGGAGGCCCCGGTGCGGAACACCGTGTCAAAGCCCAGGTGCACCGGGATCACCTCGTATTTCCGGGTGTCGACGGCATCCATCAGCTGCTGCGCGCTGATCACGCTGACGTCGTGTTCGGGGCTGGGGCCGCCGAAGATCACGGCGATGCGGAATTTCTGGTCCATGCTGCGCCTGCTCTGGCTTCTTCTGGTCTGGCTTCGTGTGGGTCGTCCATGAGGGCCGCGCGGCGCCACGGACCCGGCGCGCCTAGGGCGCGGCGATGGGCAAGCGGCGGCCTGTCGAGCCTTTTTTGGTTCTAGCGCAATTGAGGCTGCCGGACCATACATGATATGGCGGGGTGACAGGCACGGGCCCCAAGGCGCTGTGGCCCGCGCGGGTTTCCGCGTGCGGGGCCATGCCGCCACACGGGCGAGAAAGAGGGCACAGGCGGAGCCATGCAGATGCATTCTACGACGATCGGGGACGCCGGGCTACCGGACGTGGTGATGGCCCACGGCTGGGACCGGACCCATGCGGATTTCATCCTCGCCGCCGAGAGCCTTGCGCCCGTGGCGCGCTGTCACCTGCTGGACCTGCCGGGCTTCGGCGCCAGCCCGCGCCCCGAGGCCAGCTGGGGCACCGCCGATTACGCCGACCATGTCGCTGAAGAGATGCAGCAGCGTCTCGGGCGGCCCTTCCTCTGGGTCGGGCACAGCCTTGGCGGGCGCATCGGCCTGCGTCTCGGCGTGCACCACGGGCGGGCGCTGACTGGCCTCGTGCTGGTGGCCCCGGCCGGGGTGCCGCGGCGGCGGAGCGAATGGCAGAAGCTGCGTGGCGACCTGCGCGGGGCAAAGTTCCGATTCCTGAGGAAGCGCGCGAAGGACGAAGCGGAAGTGATTGAACTGGAAAAGAAATACGGAAGCATCGACTACGTGCATAGCCGAGAGACCGGGCTGCGCGATATCTTCCTGAACACGGTGAACGAGGATCAGAGCCTCGACATCGGCCGGATCACAACGCCCACGTCGCTGGTGTTCGGGGCCGAGGACAGCGAGACGCCACCGGAGCTTGGCCTGCGGATGCAGCGGTTGATCCCCGGGTCCAGCCTGACGGTCGTGCCGGGGCTCGACCATATCTCGGTCCTTTTCCGCGGGCGGCACCAGCTGGCGGCGATCGTCAAGGACATGCTGCGGGAGACCGGGCAGATGGCGCCGCAAGGCGGGCAGGGAGCGGCACAATGAGCGTCCTGATCATCCTCTCCAAAATCGTCTTCCTCGCGGGCTTCCTCTCGCTTCTCTGGGCCCGCAGCCGCACGTTGCTGGCCTATTTCCAGCAGGAGGAATACGACGCCACCCGCTTCCCGGACGCGATCCTGAGCGTGCGTCTCTACGATATCCGCGCCTCGCTGGCCGTGCTGGCCAGCCTGCTGTTGATCGGCACCTGGGCCCCGGTCGCGGGGATCGTGCTGGCCGCGGCCCTGATGGCGCTGATCGCCTGGCGCGAAGGCTCCTACCGGTTCAAGAAACCGCTGGCGATGACCGAACGCGCGCGGCGCATCCTCTGGCTGGCCCGGGTCATCGCCGCTGTGGCCGCGCTCTCGGTGCTCTGGTCTCCGTGGTGGATGCTGGCGGTGATCCAGCTGCTGCCGCTGGCGCTGGTGCTGGCGAACCTCGTGCTGGCGCCGATGCAGCAAAAGATCAACCAGGGTTTCATCGACGAGGCGAGCGCCAAGCTGGCGCGGATGCAGCCGGTGACCATCGGGATCACGGGCTCCTTCGGCAAGACGACGGTGAAGCATATCCTCGCGGAATTGCTGGAGGTTTCGGGCCCGGTCTTCTACAGCCGCGGCTCGATCAATACGGTGCTTGGGCTGACCCGACACATCCGCCAGCGGCTGCAGTTCAGCCATCGCTACTTCATCGCCGAGATGGGCGCCTATGGCATCGGCTCGATCCAGCGGCTCTGTGATTTCGCGCATCCCGACTATGGCATCATCACCGCCGTGGGCCATGCCCATGCGGAGCGTTTCGGCAGCCTCGAGAACACCGCCAAGGCCAAGTCCGAGCTGGCGGCCCATGTCTGCGCCCATGGCAAGGGCGTCGTGGTGACCGAGGCCGTGGCCGCGCTGGAACCCTTCGCCAAGCTGCGCGAGGCGCATCCCGGGAAATTCACCGTCGTGGGCGAGAGCGACAGCGCCGACGTGCAGATCATCGAGGGGGTGCTCGTGGGTGCGTTCTGGCGGATCACGCTGCGCTTCAACGCGCAGGACGGCCAGCCGGAGCTGACCTTCGATCTGCCGCTGCTTGGCGCGCACAACATCATGAACGCCGCACTGGCCGTTGCGCTCGTGGCGCTTGTCGATCCGCAGGCGGTTGCGCGGCTGCCGCTGGCCACGCCGGAGGTCTCGCAGATCCCGCACCGGCTGCAGAAGAAGGCCGCGCTCGCGGGGCCGCTGATTCTGGACGACGCCTACAATTCCAACGAAACCGGCTTCGGGAACGCGGTCTCGGTGCTGCGGAGCGTGGCAGACGAGCAAGGCGGCAAGGCGGTTCTGGTGACGCCCGGTGTGGCGGAACTGGGGGATCAGCACTCCGTCGTGCACGAGCGGCTGGGGAAACTCAGCGGTGCGGACTGCGACGTGGTTGTCATCGTGAATCCATATCGGATACCGACGTTCCAACGCGCCGCAGAAGGCCAGCGGGCCGAGATCGTCACCAAGGCCACGCTGAAGGAGGCGCAGGCCTATGTGCAGGGGCTCGACCTCTCCAGCAGCGATGTGGTTCTCTACGAGAACGATCTGCCGGATGTTCTTGAAGAGAAACGACTTCTTTGAAGCAACGGGATCAATCCGGTCGGTCTGTGATCCGGGCGCCGGCCGGGTATCGCGGCGGCGGGGGCCTTGTTTTCATGGCTCCGTCCCCCTCGATGCGATGTTCGTATAATCTGTATTATGTAAATATTGTTAATTGACCGACCGGTGTGACAGGACGCGATGGCCCGCCTGCAGTGTCCCACGGCGCCTTTCGTCGGATCGTTCATCCCGGTGCGACAGTATCGCGAAATCCTTTCGCAGTTCTCGACAACGTCAACGCGGGCGCGATACAAGAACTCTCGCGAGAAAACGCGGGAGCTTGGCCAGTCAGGCCACGAGGCACACCCGCGGCTCGGAAGCGTTGCGGAGGCACCCGGATGAAGGATCGGAGAGACTATCTCGAGCGGCTGACGAATGCGCGGTCGATCGAGGAACTCTGGACGCTGCATACCGAGAAGATGGCGTCCTACGGCTTCGACCGGCTGCTCTATGGGTTCACGCGCTATCGCACGACGACCTCGCTCGGCGATCCCGAGGATTTCGTCATCCTCACGAACCACAGGCCCGCCTATACCGATGGCTTCCTCGGCCAGGGTCTCTACTTCCACGCGCCGATGGTTCGCTGGGCGCTGGAGCATGAAGGCGCCTGTTCGTGGCGTATCCTTGCAGAGATGATGATGTCGGGCACGCTGACCGAGAGCGAGAAGAAGGTCATCGAGTTCAACCGCTCCATGGGCGTCAAGGCCGGCTACTCGATCAGCTTCAAGTCGATCTCGCCGCGGACCAAGGGCGCAATTGCGCTGACGGCGCGCGAGGACATGCCCCAGGACGAGGCCGACGCGGTCTGGAGCGAGCATGGCCGCGATATCGTCATCATGAACAACGTGGCGCACCTGAAGATCCTCACCCTGCCCTACATGGGCACCGCCCGTGAGCTGACCAAACGGCAGCGGGAAGCCCTGCAATGGGTCGGTGACGGCAAGACCACGCAGGACATCGCGCTGCTCATGGGGCTGACCACGGCGACGGTGGAAAAGCACCTGCGCCTCGCGCGCGAAACGCTGAACGTCGAGACCACCGCACAGGCGGTTCTCAAGGCGGCGTTCCTCAACCAGATGTTCGTTCTGGAGGCGTGATCGGGCGCAGGATCGGAGCCCTGTGGCGACACGCGCCGGAAGGCTGGATGCAGCGTCAATCCCGAGCAAGATTGTCAGCGAATTCGCGCTATAGGTGAAAGTAAAGCGCCGTTTTCAAACGATTTCGGAAATATTTGACCGATGGGTAAGGATTACCTTACTTTATGGATCAGGCTGGGAGTGACATTCTGGCCGTGTTCCGTGAGTGGTGGCTTTGATGCCATGGGACATTCCGGCTGAACCTCAGAGATACCTGGGCTCTTCGGTTGGTCATTCGCCGGCTGGAGGCGTATTGGTCCGCTTCCGGTCGGCATTCGACCCAGCCTTCTCATCCCCAACGTTGGGCCGGGTCTGAGACTGAGGCGGTGCCGGTCGACGGAGCGGCACCGTCTTCGCTTGATCACGCAAGCCTGCGCTCCGAAAGACGTCCGCTCCCGCCTCCGAACTGCGCTCTATCCCCGCGACATCCTCTGCCCGGGCCCTTTGTGGTGGACGGACCGGCCTCAAGCGCCCTGCCCCGTGGTGTCCCGCTCCAGTGCCTCTGCCAGTTCCTGCACCAGCACTGCGGCCGGACGCGCACGCGCAAGATGTGCGCCGGTTCCGGCCCATTGCGCCGCATAGCCGGGCACGTCGCGCACCTTGGCGGCGGCAGTGAGCTGCTTGAAGATGTCGTAAGCGAGCGGATAGGCCGGCACATCCGCCGGATCGACGCCCGCGGCGAAGCGGGTGAAGGCCGTCTCCAGCGACCGCGCCGGCCGTCCCGAGATCGCGCGCTGCATCCGGGTGCTGCCGGGCCGCGCCTGTGACAATGCGCTGCGGTAGGCGGCATCGGCGGCGCTTTCCGGGCAGAGGATGAAGGCGGTGCCCATCTGTGCTGCGACGGCGCCCGCATCGAGGGCGGCGCGGATATCGTCAGCCGCCATGATCCCGCCCGCGGCGATGACCGGCAGGTCCACGGCCTTGGCGATCTCGCGGACCAGGGCAAGGCAGGGCTTGCGTGCGTCGGGCGCATCGGGGTCGAAGGTGCCGCGATGGCCGCCTGCCTCCCAGCCCTGCGCGATGATCGCATCCATGCCCGCTGTGGCCAATGCCTGCGCTTCGGCCACCGAGGTGGCGGAGGCCAGCAGGACAATCCCCGCCTGCCGCAGTGCCGCCACGGCCGCGGCATCGGGCAGGCCGAAATGGAACGACACCACGGCGGGCCGCTCCTCCAGCAGGACGGCCAGGATGTCGGGCTGGTCCTGGAAGGGAATGTAGGGATTGCCCATCTGCTCCGGCGCAGAGGCGCCCATCTGGGCCAGCAGCGGGGCGATCCGCGCGATCCACGCGGTATCCCGCGCCGCATCGCGCCGTGGCGCACCGTGGCAGAAGAAGTTGGCGTTGATGGCACGACCGGTCAGCGCCCTGGTGTCACGCAGCGTCCGGCGCACGCCCGTTGCATCCATCGCCCCCAACCCGAGAGAGCCGAGCGCACCGGCCTCGCTCACGGCGGCCGCGAGGTCCGGCGTGGTGACGCCCGCCATGGGCGCCTGGATCAGCGGGACCGTCAGGCCGAGGGACGTGAGATCGAATGTCATGATGGGCTCCTCCTGCGGGCGAGAGTGCCAGCCGCGCTGCGCCGTGGCCAGTGGCTTGCGCCCTGCCCGATCCCTGCGCCCGATCCGCGGGCAACGCACCGCTGCCCGGGCCCGGCCGCTCGGCTGCAATCGGCCGAACAGGGACGCTTAAGGGGCTGAGAGCCTCGTGACACGCGAAAAGACCCCGCAGGGGCCGGCGCTTCAACGCTGATTTTGGGGTTTTGACCCGGTCGATGGGTCTATGGCGGAGAGACAGGGATTCGAACCCTGGAGACGGTTTCCCGCCTACACACTTTCCAGGCGTGCGCCTTCGACCACTCGGCCACCTCTCCGGTTTGGCTTCAATAGCCGAAGCACGGGGAAAGGTTCAAGAGGAGAAGCGACGCTTTCCGCAGGGAAAATTCCGCTTTTTTCGGACACCCCGCAAACGGCTCCCGAACATCTCCCGAACCGGCCCGAAGGTGGGTGTCAGAGCACCGGCCCCATCATCGCGATCGTGTTGTAATAGGCCCTGCGCCACAGGCCCCAGCCGATCACGTCGGCCTGCGTCACGGGCTCGGAGACGTCGATGTAGCTTTGCTGGCGGGCGCGGAGGTCGGCCGTAACGGCGGCATCCTCAAGCAGGATGTTGTTCTCGTAGTTGAGCTCGAAGCTGCGCCGGTCGAGGTTCGCGGAGCCGACCAGCGTGATGCAGCCATCCAGTGTCAGGGATTTCGCGTGCAGAAGCCCCTCCGGATACTCGAAAATCTGCACCCCCGCCGCCAGCAGGTCGTGGTAATAGCTCCGGCTCGCGGCGGCGACGACGAAGGAATCGTTGCGCTTGGGCAGCACGAGGATGGTGCGCACCTTGCGGCGGGCGGCACTGCAGAGCGCCGATTGCATCGATTCCGTGGGCACGTAATAGGGCGTCGTCAGCACCAGCTCGTCCCGCGCGCCATGCATCAGCGCTTCGAAGACCTCGGGCATGGCCGTCGGGCGGACCGTGGGCCCGGTGCCGATCACCTGCGCGGTCAGCCCGGGGGCGCGGACCTCCTCGGACGGAGGCCCGATGAGCGCGCGCAGGTCATCCTCGTGATGCGCCATCCAGTCCTCGGCAAAGAGCCACTGATTCTGACGCACGATCGGCCCCTCGAAGCGCAGCATGAGGTCGACCCAGGGCCCGTACTTCTTCTTCGGCAGGAATTCGGCGTCGGCGCAGTTCTGGCTGCCGCAATAGGTGATGCGGTTGTCGATCACCACGATCTTGCGGTGATTGCGCAAATCCATACGCCCCCGAATCGGATGCAGCACGGGATTGGACACCGGCAGCGCACGGGCCAGCCTGACCCCTGCCCCTTCCATGCGGCGCCAGTGCTCGGACCGGATGATCCGGCGCGACCCGATGTCGTCGGCCATGGCGCGCACGGTGACGCCCCGGGCGGCGGCCCGGATCAGCGCCTCGACGATCGCAAGGCCGCTGTGATCGGCCAGCCAGATGTAGAAGAGCACGTGCACATGATCGCTGGCCGCGTCGATATCCGCGACGATGGCCCGGATCGAGGCCTCGGAATCCGCCAGAAGCGCGGCGCTGTTGCCGCCCACGGGGCCAAAGCCGTTGATCGATTCGCCTGTCCGGAACAGGTGCAGGTACTCCTCGCTCGGCAGGCTGAAGTCGCCGCAGGGGTTGGGCGGCGTCTCGGGATTGCGCAGGACCTCGGCCATGGCGCGATAGCGGGCGGCACGGCGGTTGCCGATGTTCGTTTCCCCGAAAAGGACATAGGCGAGGATGCCGAAGGCGGGCACGGCGATCATCACCAACAGCCACGCCATGCGCGAGGAGGGCTCGCGGTTGGGCCGCAGGAGCGCGCGCAGGATGAAACCGATCTGGATTGCGCCGTAGGCCAGCAGCAGCGGCCAGCTGGTCAGGAATGCGACGACATGGGGCCCCATCCCGCGCCCTCAGTCCAGCAACAGGGAGACGCGGCGGTTCTGGCGGCCCTTCTTCTCGATCTTGCCGAGGCGGGCCGTGCCGATCTCGCCCGTCCGGGCGACATGGGTGCCGCCGCAGGGCTGGAGATCCACCTGCTCCGCCCCCTGCCCGATCCGCACCAGACGGATGCGTCCGGATCCGCGGGGCGGGCTGACGGACATGGTTTTCACCAGATCGGGGTTCGCATCGAGTTCTTCATCGGTGATCCAGTGCTCGGTCACCGGCAGGTCCCGGGCAATCAACTCGTTCAGCGCGGTCTCCAGCGCGACCTTGTCCGCGGGGGCCTCGGGCATGTCGAAGTCGAGCCGCCCCTTGCCGGCACCCACCGCGCCGCCGCTCACTGGCAGCGGGATCACGACCGAGAGCAGGTGCAGCGCTGTATGCATCCGCATATGGGCAAAACGCACGTCCCAGTCCAGTTCCTGCCGCACCGGCGCGCCGACCGGAGGCAGCTCCTGCGCCTCGTTGGGGACAAGGACGACGGCGCCCTCCTCCCCCTTCACGGCGGTGGCCACGTAGACCTCGCCCTTTTCCCAGATCACCGCACCGCAATCCCCGGGCTGGCCGCCACCGTTGGGATAGAAGATCGACCGGTCGAGGATCAGCCCGCCATCGTCCGTATGCGCCACCACCGTGGCCTCCGCCTCGGCAAGGTACGGATCCGTACGATAGAGCTGCTCGGTCATCTGTCCTCTCCTCCGCCGCCGTCATCGGTGCCGATATCATCGGAGGTCATATGTTGCGCCGCATCGGGCAACTTGTCTACCGCATCGCGCTTTTCGGGGCCCTGCACCGGCGGCGTCGCATCGGGCTGCGCGGGCGGCGCGGTGCCGGACGTTGGCGCGGGATGGAGTTTCTCGGGGTTCCGGATCCACAGGTCGCGCTGTGCGAAGGGGATCTCGATCCCCTCCTCGGCAAAGCGCTCGGCGATCATGTGGTTCAGCTCGGTCTGGATCGGCAGGCCCCAGAGCACGTCGCGGATGATCAGCCGCACCTCGAAGTCGAGCGAGCTTTCCCCGAAGCCCTTGAAGTAGACGAAGGGCGCCGGGTTATCGAGGACCATCGGATGCGACTTGCCGATCTCCAGCAGGATCTCCTCCACCCGGCGGGTATTGGAGCCATAGGCCACGCCCACCGTCAGGATCACCCGGCCGATGTTGTTGCCCCGGGTCCAGTTCGTCACCGTGCCCGAAATGAGATCAGCGTTGGGCACGATCACGTCGGTGCGGTCGAAGGTCTCGATCCGGGTCGAGCGCACGGAGATCGACTTCACGATGCCCATCTGTCCGTTGACCTGGATCCAGTCGCCCTCGGAAATCGGCCGCTCCACCAGCAGGATGATCCCCGAGACGAAGTTCTGCACGATGTTCTGCATGCCGAAACCGATACCGACCGACAGCGCACCGGCCACATAGGCGAGCGCCGAGAGGTTGATGCCGGCGGCGGTGATCGCGATGATCGCGGCGAGGAACACCCCCACGTAGCCGAGCCCGGTCACGAAGGCCCGCTGGCCGCCCGGGTCGAGCCGCGTCTTGGGCAGGATCGTGGTGCCGAGCGCCCCCTGCGACAGCCGCGTGAGCCCCAGCCCGATGGCAAAGACGATCACGAAGGTCAGGAAGTTGCTGGGCGAAATCGTCGTTTCGCCCATGCTGAAGCCCTGCATGAACCGGGTCCAGAGCTCGATCAGGTCGGTGGGGCGCGCGCCCCAGATCAGCGCGAAGAACGGCAGCGAGGCGATCACCAGCAGCGCCGCGCCGAGGACCGGGGTCAGGGCCTCGTCCACATGGGCGCGGTTGCGGGTGATCAGGACATAGAGTTCGACGATCACCCGCTGGAGGACGACCATGAAGGCCAGCAGCGCCAGCGACTTGATCATCGGCATGACGATCGCATCGGCCATGGCGAAATAGCCGATCACCCCTGCCAGCGGCCCCAGCACGGACATCAGGATCGTGAACCGACCCAGCAGCAGAACCAGCTGCATCAGGAAGCTCAGGCTTTCCGAGGGCTCCTGCTCGCTGCGGGCGTGGTTCATCAGCAGGCGCCCGACCCGGTAGAGGATCGGCCCCGCGGCCAGCAGCATCGGGAAGAAGATGACGTTGCGCGCCTCGGCGGACCAGTCGGCATAGGCCCCGGCCGCTACGAGGATCTCGTAGAGGAACAGCAGCACGCCAAGGACGACCGAGTAGAACCGCCCCTCGAGCCGCTCCTGCCTGGTCAGGTGCAGCGGCGGATCGGCGGCCTCCGAGCTCAGGAACATCTGCGTGCCGAGCCAGAAGATGATGAAGAAGTTCACCCCGCCCTTGAAGGCCGCGCCCAGCATGGCCTCGCCCTGCGGCCCCACGAGGCCGGACATGAAGGAGGCCACGAGGATCATCCCCAGCCCGGCGGCGGGCAGGATGATCTGCCCCAGCGAGATCAGCAGCCCCAGCAGCCAGCGTTCCGCGCTGCGGTTCCGGTCGCGCACCTTGTTGGACCAGGTTTCGACCCAGCGGCGCCCGCGCAGCAGCAGGAAGCCCGCAGCGGTCAGCGAGAGCAGCACCGCAGGCAGGGCGCCGCGCAGCGTCTCGCCGCCGGCGCGTCGCCAGTTGGTCGTCAACTCGTCGACGAGCCCCATGAAGCTGCGACTCAGGCTCTCGGCGGCATCGGACCAGTTGGCGGGGTTCAGGGGCGTCGGCCCCAGTTCCAGAAGCTGCGTCGTCTGCCGTTCGCGCAGGATGCGGTCGATCTCGCGGATCAGGGCATCGGCGCGGCTGTAGGCCACGCCGGCAGCGGTGGCCGGCGCCCGCAGCTCGGTCAGGCGGTTGGTGATCTCCGCGCGCTGCTGCGCGATCTCGGGGGCTTCCTCGCCATCCTCCGGCGGGGCGCCAAGCGCGTCGAGCTGCGCCTGCACGCTGGTGATCGTGCTGGCATTGATCTGCTCCGCGCCATGGAAATGATCGCGCCAGCCCACCAGTTCGGCCCGCAGGTCGCTCATGGTGGAGCTGGTGGCGGCGTCATCCTCGATCGCCTGTTCGGCGCGGGCGGCGACCTTGTCCCAGTCGCCGTAATTATAGTTGATCTGCTCGCCGCTCTCGCCATCCTGCGCGACGGCAACGGAGGGATGGAACGGCGACAGCATCCCTGCCCCGGCCCCGGTCAGGGCCAGCAGCAGGATCAGCAGGAGGGAGCGGAGGGCCCGCGGGCGCGCGCGACGGCGGGCCGGGCTCTTCACTCCGAGAAGACTCCGGGAATGGAGCGGGGGCTTTCGGTCATCCATGACGGGGTCGGCAGGCCTTGGTCTCTGAGGAAACGCGGATTGAACAGTTTCGACTGATATCGCGTTCCGTAGTCGCAAAGCACAGTGACAATCCTGTGACCCGGGCCCAGCTCGCGCGCGAGGCGCACGGCCCCGGCCACGTTCACCGCCGAGGACCCGCCGAGGCAGAGCCCCTCTTCCGACAGCAGGTCAAAGACGTAAGGCAGCGCCTCCGCGTCGGGCACCTGGTAGGAGAAGTCCGGCGTGAAGCCTTCGAGGTTGGCGGTAATCCGCCCCTGCCCGATGCCCTCGGTGATCGAGGAGCCTTCGGAGGCCAGCTGACCAGTGGTGTAGAAGGCATGCAGCGCCGCGCCCATCGGATCGGCAAGGGCGATCTTCACACCCTTGGGCTGCAACGCCATGGCCACGCCCGCCAGCGTCCCGCCGGAGCCGACGGAAGCCACGAACCCGTCCACCTTGCCGTCGGTCTGCTCCCAGATCTCGGGGCCTGTGGTCTCGATATGGGCCTGACGGTTGGCGACGTTGTCGAACTGGTTGGCCCAGATCGCGCCATGCGGCTCGGACGCCGCCAGCTTCTCGGCCAGCCGCTGCGAATAGCGCACGTAGTTGTTGGGGTTCTTGTAGGGCGCCGCCGGCACCTGGACCAGCTCCGCGCCCGCAAGGCGCAGCATGTCCTTCTTCTCCTGAGACTGGGTCTCGGGGATGACGATGACGGTCTTGAAGCCCATCGAGGCGCCCACGAGCGCAAGGCCGATGCCGGTGTTGCCCGCGGTGCCTTCGACGATCGTGCCGCCGGGCTCCAGCGTGCCGCGGGCGATGGCGTCCTTGATGATGTAGAGCGCGGCCCGGTCCTTGACCGACTGGCCGGGGTTCATGAACTCCGCCTTGCCGAGGATCTCGCAGCCGGTTTCCTCGCTGACCTTGCGCAGGCGGATCAGGGGCGTCTTGCCGACGGCATCTGCCAGGTCCTTGGCCACAAACATCTCTGCACTCCTTCTTCCGTCGCGGATGATCTGCCCGGAAGACTTAGACCCCGGCGCGCGCTAACTCAAGCGGCGGCACGCAATAGGGAACGCTCGCGCTGAAGCCAGAACATCAGCAGGATCAGCGGCCCGCAATCCGCCTCCTTGGAGGACACCAGTTCCATCACACGGTCGAAGGGCAGAATATGGGTCCGGATATCTTCGCCCTCGCCCGCCAGACCGAACCCTGTTCCGCCTTCGTCCGGCAGGGTCGTCAGGCCGACATAGCAGTGCATGAACTCGCTGCAGCAGCCGGGCGTCGGGTAGAAGGAGGTGACGTGCAGCAGCTGGTCCAGCTCCAGCCCGCTCTCCTCCATCGCCTCCCGCCGGGCGCAGTCCTCGGGGCTCTCGCCGGGGTCGATCCGGCCGGCGACGGGCTCCAGCGACCAGGGCCAGGGGCTGCCGTTGTTGTAGGGGCCCATGCGGAACTGCTCGACCAGCAGCACGGTGTCCTTCACCGGATCGTAGGGCAGCACGAGCGAGGCATCGGGCGCGATGAAGGTCTCCCGCACCAGCGTCTCGGTCATGCCCCCGGAATAGAGCGGATGGCGCAGGGTCTGGCGCTTGGTGATGTAGAACTCCGCGTGGGTCACCTCGTCCGAGAGCAACTCGACCTGATCGGCGCGGCGCTCTCGGCCCAGCGTGGGTGCGGGCTGCTCCGCGGCCCGCATCCGGCTGAGCGCCCGGGCGCGGACCTGATCATAGCGCCAGCCCATCTGCTGCGCGGGGACGCGTCCGAAATAGGTCATGCATTCCCGCGCCGACATCCGGGCCGCCTGCGCCCATGCGCGGGCCCAGTCCTCCAGCGACCACGGCCTGTCCCCGGCGTCATCGGCGTTGGACGGCAGGTAGACCGACACGGCGGCCTCCTCGCCCTCGGGCGTATGGGCCATGCCCGGCCAAAGGTGATAGCCGAAGGCCTCCTCGTACCAGCTCACACGCTCAAGGGCCTCACCCTCCAGCGTCACGATACCGCCCTCGGCGAGGCTTCCGGCCTCTGCGAGGCAGATCGGGTAGTCCTCGTTCAGTACCGAAACGACCTTGTGGTCTCGCAGCGTCGCAGGCCGGACTTTAACCGGCTGCCCCGCAACGATGTCCAGCAGCGGCTGATGCCGCAGCGTCCCGTAGATAAAAATGTCCGTCATGCTACCGCCAGCGGCGCCCTGCCATGTTGGTGAAAATGCCGGCCAGCATCCCGCCCACGGCGAGCGTCCAGAGGATATGCATATGCAACAGGTGCTGTCCGTAATCGGCCCCGATCGGGAAGAGCGCCAGCAGCGCCTCCATCGGGCCGTCGAAGCGGCGGTCGAGCGACAGCCGCAGGGCCTCGTTCGCCGCCTGAAGGGCCAGGGCCCAGAAGACGAGAACCGCGACCGCGGTGATGCCCATCACGGCCGCGTTACCGTAGCTGAGACGGCCGTCCGCGCGGCTGCCAAGGGTGATCCACCCCACCAGAAGGCCGAGGACCATGTTCAGTGGAAGCATCCAGCCGAAGTTGGTCTCCTCCGGCATCACTTCCTTGACCATGCCGGAGACGACAAAGGCCAGGATCAGAAGGCAGATGGCTCCGATGAGCCGCGCGGCAGTGGGCATCAGGATGGCCGTGTGATGGTGATCTGGGTCACGTCGCAGTTCTCGGCCCGGAAGGTCGCGGCGCAGGAGGTGAGGTAGAAGTTCCACATCCGCCTGAACCGGTCGTCGAATCCGAGCTCGGCCACCTGATCCCACTTTTCGTTGAAGGTTTCATGCCAGCGGCGCAGCGTCTGCGAATAGCTCTGGCCGAACTCCATGTGGCGTGCCACCTGCATCCCCGCCTTCTCCACCTCGGTCTTCAGGGCCGTGGGGCTGGGAAGCATCCCGCCCGGGAAGATGTACTTCTGGATGAAGTCCACGCCCTTGCGGTAGGTCTCGAAGCGGGCGTCGGTCAGGGTGATGATCTGCAACGTGGCGTTCTTGCCCGGCCGCAGCCGTTCGCGCACCGTCTCGAAATACTGCGGCCAGTACTTCTCGCCCACGGCCTCGAACATCTCGATCGAGGCGATGCCGTCGTAGCTGCCGGTCTCGTCGCGGTAATCCTGCAACTTGAAGGTCACGAGGTCGGAAAGCCCCGCCTTTTCAATGCGCTCCTGCGCGAACTTGAGCTGTTCCCTCGAGATCGTCAGCCCCGTCACCTTCAGGCCGCGCTCCTTGGCCGCGTATTCCGCAAAGCCACCCCAGCCACAGCCGATCTCCAGCACGTGGTCGCCGGGCTGCACGCCCATCTGGTCCACCATGGAGGCATATTTCTGGGTCTGTGCCTTTTCGAGGTCCTCCTGCCCGGTCACGAAGAGCGCCGAGGAATAGGTCATCGTCTCGTCCAGCCAGAGCCCGTAGAAGTCGTTGCCCAAGTCGTAATGGAAGGAGATGTTCTTGGCGGCCTGCTTCTTGGTGTTGCGATTCATCCAGTGCCGCAGGCGTTCGTAGGCCTGCACGAACTTCATCCCCGGGAAGCCGCCGTAGAGGTCTTCGGCCGTGGCGTCGAGGATCAGGTCCATGAAGGCCTGCAGGTCCGGCGTCGACCACCAGCCCTCGATATAGGCATCGCAGAAGCCGAGGTCGCCCTCGCGCACGAGCCGCGCGAAGGTGTCAGGGTTATGGACATGGATCTCGGCCACGCGGCCCGGTGCCTTGCCCTCGGCGCGGAAGATCCGCCCGTCCGGCATGTGGAAGTCGATCCGCCCCTGTTCGATCCCCTTGGCCATCTCGAAGACCTGCCCGAAGTAGCGCGGCAAGTCTTTCTGATTTTTAGTGTCGTTCAGGATCATCTTAACAACCTGTTCATATATCCCATTGCTAGGACGGAAGGCCGACAGGCCGCAAGCGATTGTTCCTTCAGGAGGCTTTGTCGCGGGCCCCGTAGGCGTCCAGTGCCCGTTTCCGACCCGAATCTAGTGCGATGAGGCGATCCGGATAGGGCGCGTCGGGCGACATGGCCCAGGCTTCAGGGATAGCGTTGAAATAGGCGCACGCCGTCGCGGGGGGCTGGGTGGAACGCTCCGCGATCCAGGCCCGTACATAGGCGCCGTCGGGGTCGAACTTATGCAATTGCGTCTCGGGATTGAAGACCCGAAAATAGGGTGCGGCATCCGGGCCACAGCCCGCAACCCATTGCCACCCCATGGCATTCGACGCCGGGTCCCAGTCCACGAGGCAATCCTCGAACCATTTCATCCCCACACGCCAATGCACCATAAGGTGTTTCGTCAGGTAGGAGGCCACCACCATCCGCGCCCGGTTGTGCATCGTGCCGGTGACGTACATCTGGCGCAGCGCCGCATCCACGAAGGGCTCGCCGGTGCGGCCCTGTTCCCAGGCCTGCACCTCCTTCAGGCGCCGGTCCTCGCGCCACGGGAAGCTGTCCCACTCGGGCCGCCAGTTGTCGGTCAGGATATGCGGCGTGTGGTACATCAGGTGGTAGGCAAACTCGCGCCAGACCAGTTCCTTGAGGAAGGTCTCGGCCCCCGCCTTGCCCGCCTCCCGCGCCCGGAGCCCCGCGTGCCAGCACTGGTGCGGCGAGATTTCCCCGAGGCTCAGGTGCGCCGAGAGCATCGAGGTGCCGTCCCGGTCGACCCGGTCGCGGTCCGACTTGTAGCTCTCCACGCCCTGCGCCATGAAATGCCCCAGCCGCCCCTGCGCGGCCTGTTCGCCGATGGGCGCATGGGCCTCCAGCACCGCCGCGCCGCGCCGCATCGGCGCTTCCAGTTGCCAGTCCTCCAGCCGGTCGCTCCCGGGCCATGTGGCAGGGGCCGGGAGCGTCTCGGGCTTCGGCAGCGGTGCCTCGACCGCGCGGTCCTTTACGGCGCGCCAGAAGGGCGAATAGACCTTGTAGTAGCTGCCCTGCCCGGTCTCCACGGTCCAAGGCTCGAACATCAGGTGCCCGCCGAAGCTTTTCGCCTCGATGCCCTGATCCCGCAGCGCCTCCTTGACCCGCGCGTCGCGCTCCTGTGCCTCCGGATCATAGAGCCGCGTCCAGTAGACGGCCTCCGCCCCGGTCTCGGCAACCAGCTCCTCCAGCACCTCGCGGGCGGGCCCTGCCCTGAGGATCAGCCGGCTTCCCGCCTCGTCCAGAGCATCAGAAAGAGACTGCAGGCCCTTGGAAAGGCGCCACTTCGGCGCCGCGCCAAGCGCATCGACCGCGCCATCGCGGATATGCACTGGGATCACCGGCCCGCCGCGTTCCACGGCAGCCACGAGCGCGGGGTGATCGGTGAGGCGCAGGTCGCGGCGAAGCCAGAGCAGCGTGGGTGCGGGATCGGTCATGGAAGGCCCTTCGGTTTATCGGGAATACGGCGCGCGGGCCGGATCGGATCGCTTGGGCGCGGCGGAAAAAGACTCTTGAAGCAAAAGTCTTGGGAAAAGTCCTGGGCAAGGCTTTTCGGGGCTGACGGTCGGGCGTTCTGCGCGGATGCGAGGGCGTTGGGGGGCTGTCTGCCCCCCCTTGGCCCGGGCGGGCCAATTCCCCCCGAGAGTATTTCCGGAAAGATGAAACGCGGCTCAGAGCACCTGATCGAGGGCGGTGATCAGCTGGGTCACCTCCGCCGGTGTGGTGTAGTGGGTGAAGCTGAGGCGCAGCACGCCTTTCGCCGGGTCGATCCCCTGTGCCTGAAGCGCACGAACGGCGTAGAAATCCCCGCCCCCGGCCATGACCTTGTGCGCGGCCAGCTGGCGCGCGACGGGCTCTGCGGCGCGGTTCAGGTCGACGGCGACCGTGGGCGCGCGGGTGGCGGCCGTTGCAGGGCCGAGCAGGCGCAGGTCGTTGCGGTTGCCGAGGTACTCCAGAAGCGGGGCCAGCGTCGTGACCTCCTGCGCGCGCATCAGGTCGTGGACCGCCGCCGCGCGGGTGGCCGGATCGGCGGGCGCGTCATGGTGATGGGCATAGAGCGCGTCGATGTAGTCCGCCATCCCGGCACAGGCGGCCACCTGCGCGTGGTCGGGGCCTGCGGGGGTGAAGCGCTTGTAGAGCGTCTCGCCGTTGAAATAATGCGCCTGGTTCGGCAGTTCGCGCGCCAGCGTCGGGCGGATCGCCATGATCCCCTGATGCGGGCCATAGGTCTTGTAGGCCGAGAAGAGATAGATATCGGCCCCGAGGTCGCCCACGTTGGGAATGCCGTGGGGCGCGTAGCTGACGCCGTCCACGCAGGTGAAGGCCCCGGCCGCATGGGCGATGGCGGTGATCTCGCTCACCGGGTTGATCTCGCCCACCACGTTGGAGCAATGCGGGAAGCAGACGAGGCGCACGCTTTCGTCCAGCAGCGCCTCCAACTGCTCCGGGTCGAGGTGCCCCGTCGCGGGGTCGATCTGCCATTCGCGGACCTCGATCCCAGCCTCTGCCAGCCGCCGCCACGTGCCGGTGTTGGCCTCGTGGTCCTGGTTGGTCACCACGATCGCCTCGCCCGGCGTCAGCCACTCCCGGACGGCCTGGGCCAGCACGTAGGTGTTCGCGGTGGTGGACGGGCCGAAGGACAGGTCCTGCGTGTCGATCCCCATCATGGCCGCGAGCCGCACCCGCGCCTCGTCCATTTCGGCCCCGCCCGCCTCGGAGGCCGGATAGGGCGCGTAGGGCTGCACCTTCCGTTCGCGGTAGAAGCGCGTCAGCCGGTCATAGACCGGGCGGCACATGTAGGAGCCGCCCGCATTTTCAAAGAAGGCCCAGCCATCCAGCGAGGGCTCCTCAAAGGCCGGGAACTGCGCCCGGACGAAGTCGAGATCGAGTGTCATATCTTGGGTCATGGGGCGCATCAAAAAGCGAAACCGCCCGCTGGCGCAAGGGCCAACGGGCGGTTCAGGTCTCACATCCGTTCGGGCGTCAGCGCCGTTCGGAGGCAAGCCCCTTGACGATGGCCCAGCACATGATCAGCAGCACGATCGTGAACGGCAGACCGGTGGAGATCACCATGGACTGCAGCGAGGCCAGACCGCCTGCCGAGAGCAGCAGCACGATGGCCACCGCGCCCTCGAAGACGCACCAGAACACCCGCTGCGGCACCGGTGCATCGACCTTGCCGCCCGCGGTGATCGTGTCGATCACCAGCGAGCCACTGTCCGACGAGGTGACGAAGAAGACGATCACCAGCACGATACCCACCAGCGAGGTGATGCCGGTCAGCGGCAGGAAGTCGAGCATCTTGAAGAGCTTCAGCTCCAGAGACGCCTCCTGTGCCGCGGTATAGCCCTCCTGCACGACCTGCTGGATCGCCACGCCGCCGAAGACCGACATCCAAAGGACGCAGACCAGCGAGGGGATCAGCAGCACGCAGATGACGAACTCCCGCACCGTGCGACCGCGCGAGACGCGGGCGATGAACATGCCCACGAAGGGCGACCAGGAGATCCACCAGGCCCAGTAGAACGACGTCCAGCCCTGCATGAAGTTCACGTCCTCGCGGCCGACCGGGTTCGAGAGCGCCGGAAGGTACTCGATATAGGCCATGAGGTAGTCCCCGAAGCCGGTGAGGATCGCCAGCGTATGGCCTGCCAGCAGCGTGAAGAGCAGCAGGACGAAGGCCAGCCCCATGTTGATCTCGGAGAGGATCTTCACACCCCCGTCGAGGCCGCGCAGCACCGAGATCAGCGCCACGGCGGTAATGGCCGAGATCAGGATCACCTCCGTCGAGGAGCCGATCGGCACGCCGAAGAGCTCGTTCAGGCCCGCGTTTGCCTGCGTCGCCCCGAAGCCGAGCGAGGTCGCAAGGCCGAAGAGCGTGGCAAAGACCGCCAGCGTGTCGATGATGTGGCCCGGCCAGCCCCAGACCTTTTCACCCAGGATCGGGTAGAAGGCCGAGCGGATCGTCAGCGGCAGGCCCTTGTTGAAGCTGAAGAGCGCAAGGCTCAGCGCCACGACCGCGTAGATCGCCCAGGGGTGCAGGCCCCAGTGGAAGATCGTCGCCGCCATGCCGAGCCGGATCGCCGCCGCCTCGTCGCCCTCGGCCCCGCCGAGCGGCGCCCAGTCGGTCCGCACGCCGTTCTCGACCGTGGTGCCCCCGAGGGAGGTCGAGAAGTGGGTGAGCGGCTCGGACACGCCGTAGAACATCAGGCCGATGCCCATGCCGGCCGCGAAGAGCATCGCGAACCAGCCGATGTAGGTATAATCCGGCGTCGCCTCCGCCCCGCCGAGGCGCACCTTGCCGAGCGGCGTGACGATGAGCACGAGGCAGAAGATGACGAAGATGTTCGCCGCGCCCAGGAAGAACCAGTCGAACGACTTGGTCACCGTGTTGAAGAGCCAGGTGAAGACCGACCCCGCCTGTTCCGGCAGCGCCAGCGTGTAGAACACGAAGGCCACGATGGCGACGCCCGAGATCAGGAAGACGGGGTTGTGGATGTCGAAGCCGAAGGGCCCGACATTGCCGTCGATATTGTCCTGTCCGATCTCGTACTCGGTATCGATGGCATTCACGTGGCCTTCCGGCTCAGGAATGCCCTGGTTGGTGGATTCATCGGCCATGGCCGGTTTCCTCTCTTGTTGTTGCTCAGCCGCGCACGACGAGGACCGAGGCCTTGGAATGGCCCGCGATGGTCCCGCCGTTCGACGGCCAGATGTAATCGGTGAGATTGGGAAGATGGCTCGCCATGACGACGAGATCGGCGCCCACCTCGTCCACCGCCTTCAGCAGCGTCCGGTCGAGGTCGATCGTGGGATCGTGGCTGGTGATCGCATGGGCGGTGGCCTCGTGGCCGAATTCGGTCGCCTGCGCGGCGGCGAATGCGGCCAGCTTCTCGGCATATTCCGCCGGGTTGTGGGCGATCGACCCCGGGTTGGGCGAGGTGACGCCGACATAGACGATCGGCGCGCCGTAGTGCCGCGCGAGGTCAGCCGCGCAGGACAGGGACCGGGAAAGCCGGTCTGCATGGGTGAGGTCAACTGGGACCATTAACTTGGAAAACAAATAACTCCCTCCTTTTCCGCGCCCGCAGGATCTGGTGTCCCGGCTGACGGCGCATGATCGGAACCCGTGTCCGCGATGGGGCGCAGGCGACGGGCGTTGGATGAAATGGATCGTCCGTTAACCCTACGTCGCCCGCGACGTGCGCGGAAACACGCGCACGGCATCACATAGGGGGAAACCGACATTCGTCATGTCGAAAATCACGTTTTCGTAAGGGAAGCCCGAATATTGTTGTCCGTTTCCGCGACAGTGGCCCGGATCAGAGCCAGGGGCCGGTCTCCGGAAGAAAGGCCAGGTCTGTCACACCGGGGTCCCGTCCGATGGTCGTCAGCATGGCGTGGATCTGTCCGCGGTGGTGGGTCTGGTGGTTGAACATGTGGGCGAACAACTGCGCCCGGTTGGCCCGGACCTCGGCCTTGATCCCGCCGGAGTACCACGTCAGCTCACCCGTCACGTCCTCCGGGCCGAGGCCCTCGCTCCAGTCCCGGATCGCCGCATCCATGCGCAGACGCTCGCTGCTCCAGACCTCGACGTTCGGGGTGAAGCCCCCGCTCTCCTTCTGCACGACCTCCGGTTTCGGCAGGTCTGCGAACCGCGACATCCACATCTGGTCCGCCCAGAGGATATGGTTCGCCGTGCCAAGGATCGAGCCGAAGAAGGCGCCGCGATCCTCGGTAAGCGCAGCACTGTCGAGGCGTTCCATCACCTCCCGCAGCTGCCAGTTCTGCCACGCGTTGTAACAGGCCATCATGACGCAATAGGCGGGCGTGATCATCGCGGTTCCTCCGGACTGGACGGTGGAAATGTTAACGTCTTGGCAGGACGGCGCAAGCACGTCGCTGCGGTGCGGCAGTCCCGGGGTCACGGGTCCGTTGCACGGGCGTTCGCGGCGAGGAGGCCGGGGCGATGCTTCGCACGAGACGAAGCGCGCCCCGGCGGATAGACAGATCTAAGATTTAAAGCGTTACTTTAAGTAAATTGCTTTTTCTAGACTTATCAGCGCCTTGCGAGCAGCACATCATCCAGAAGCTTAAAGACCGTTTCGCGCGGCACATCGGCCGTCACGAAGGCCTCCCCGATGCCGCGCGCAAGGATGAACCGCAGCTGACCGTCCACCACCTTCTTGTCCTGCGCCATCAGCGCAAACAGCCCCTCCGCATCCGGCAGATCGCCCGGAATATCGGCAAGGTCCACTTTCATGCCCATGTCGCGCAGGTGCGCGCGCACCCGGCTCGGCGCTTCCTGCGCGCAGAGCCCCAGACGCGACGACAGTTCGAAGGCTAGGGCGCACCCGACCGCGACGCCTTCACCGTGATAGAGACGGTCGGAATAGCCCGTCGCCGCCTCCAGCGCGTGACAGAAGGTATGGCCGAGGTTCAGCAGCGCACGGTCGCCCTGCTCGGTCTCGTCACGAGCCACGATCTCGGCCTTCATCTCGCAGGCGCGGGTCACGGCGGCGGTCCGGGCCTCGATATCCCCGGCGGCCAGCTTAGGGCCCATCTCTTCGAGCCAGTCGAAGAAGGCCTCGTCCCCGAGCAGCCCGTATTTCACCACTTCGCCGTAGCCTGCGAGGAAATCGCGCGGAGTCAGCGTGCCGAGGACGTCGATATCCGCCAGCACGAGGCTCGGCTGGTGGAAGGCGCCGACGAGGTTCTTGCCCGCCGCGACGTTGATCCCGGTCTTGCCACCCACCGAGCTGTCCACCTGCGCCAGAAGCGAGGTCGGGATCTGCACGAAACGCACGCCGCGCCGCAGCACGGCGGCCGCAAAGCCAGCCAAATCGCCGATCACCCCACCGCCGAAGGCCACCACCACGTCGCGCCGTTCGACCTTCTGCTCCAGCAGCCATTCCACGGTGCGGGTGAAGTGCGGCCAGCTTTTCGTCGCCTCGCCCGCAGGCAGCGTCAGGGCCTCCATCTCGATCCCCGCGGCGGCCAGACCCTCGCGCAGGGCATCTAGGTGCAGCGCGGCCACGTTCTCATCGGTCACCACCGCCACGCGGGGCCGTTTCAGCAGCGGTGCGATCTCCTCGCCCGCGCGGGCCAGCAGGCCGGTACCGATGCGGATGTCATAGGAACGCTCGCCAAGGTCGACGCGCAAAGTTCTGGGATCGCTCATCTTTTCTCCAGCACATCGGGCCGCGATTGCAGCGCCTCCACCACAAGGGCACAGGTCTCGTCGATACTATATGCCGGCTGCGTCTCGACTGTCAGATCGGCGAGCGCATAGGTCGGCACCCGCGCCTCGTAGAGCCCCTTGAGCGTGCCATAGGGATCGGGCGCGCGCAGCAGCGGACGGCTGTCGCGGTGTTTCACCCGGCGCCAGAGCAGGTCCAGATCGGCCTTCAGCCAGACCGAAACCCCGCGCCGAGAGATCATCTCGCGGTTCTGCGGCTGCATGAAGGCGCCGCCGCCGGTGGAGAGAATGCGCCCGCCCGTGTCGTCGAGATCCAGCAGGCGGCCGATCACCTGGGTTTCCTTCTTGCGGAAGAACCCCTCGCCGTCCCGTGCAAATATCTCGGAGATCGTCATCTGCGCCGCGGCTTCGATCTCCGCGTCCGAATCGACGAAAGGTGCCTCAAGCTCCGCTGCCAGGGCCTTGCCGACGGCCGTCTTTCCGGCCCCCATCATCCCCACCAGCACTACCGTTTTTTTCAGCGTCCAGCCCATGCCCCCCGCGCCGTTCTCGGCCATCATTTGCCAAATTTCCGTTACTCGCGCCTCAATGACGTGATCTTGTGCAAAAGGCCAGTTATAAGTTCCCGAAAGAAGCAGACAAACCGGGGCAGAAATCATGTGGCGAGTCATCAAGTGGCTGTTTTATCTCGCAATCCTTCTCTTCATTGCCCTGGTGGCCTATGCCTACATCGGACCTTTCTTCGGCGCGGACTTCTCTCCGCCCGCCGATGAGATCCGTATCCCGGTGGAGCTCGATGCCCAGTAGCGCCCAAGCGCTTCTCCTGACAGCGATTTTGGCTGCCGCGGTTCCCGCGGCGGCCCAAACCTCCATGTCGGCCCCCGTGTCTCCGGCCTCGGCCTCGCCGGCGCAGGGCCCCTCGCCGATCTCGGCGATCGAATGGCTCTCCAGCCCCGCCGCCCTGCCCAAGCTGCCCGTGCCCGCCGAACCGCCGGTGAGTCGCACCGCCACGGCACCGGACGTGGCGGTCACCCCGCTGGACGAGGTCCATCTCGGCGCCGTCGGCCTGCTGCCGCAGAGCGTGACCGGCCTGCCCGGCGACATCTGGCAGCGGTCGCAGAGCCAGTCGCTGATCCGCCAGATCGCCGCCCTCGACGTGGCGCAGCTCCCGGCCATGCAGTCGCTGCTCTATACGCTCCTCCTTGCCGAGGCCGAACCGCCCGCCGATGCCGGACGCGGCGCGCCGTTGCTGATGGCCCGGATCGACAAGCTGACCGAACTTGGCGCGGTGAACCCCGCGCTTGCGCTGATCGAACGCGCCGGGCCCGAGAGCCATCCGGGCCTCTTCCACCGCTGGTTCGACCTCTCGCTGCTGGCCGGTCAGGAGGATATCGCCTGTGGCTCCATGCGGCAGCGTCCGGATCTGGCACCCTCCTATGCCGCGCTCGTCTACTGTCAGGCGCGGGGCGATGACTGGAACGCCGCCGCCGTCACGCTGGTGAGCGCGGGCGCCCTTGGCGATCTCACCTCCTCCGAGAACCGGCTGCTGGGGCAGTACCTCGATCCCGCCCTCGCGGAAGAGGCGATCCCCCTGCCGCCGCCGGCGCAGATCACGCCGCTGATCTTCGCCCTGCAGGAAAGCATCGGCCAGCCGATCAATGCCTCCAGCCTGCCCCGGCCCTACGCGATGTCGGACCTGCGCGGCCTGTCGGGCTGGCGGGCCGAGCTCGAGGCCGCCGAACGGCTGGCCCAGACGGGCGCCATGTCCGAGAACCGGCTGCTCGGCCTCTATACCGACCGGCGGCCCGCCGCCTCGGGCGGGATCTGGGACCGGGTGCAGGCCGTGCAGCGCTTCGACCGGGCGCTTCAGGCCGGAGATACCTCCGCGATTTCCACCGCTCTCGGGCCGGCTTACCGCGCCATGGCCGATGCCCGGCTGGAGGTGCCCTTCGCACGCCTTTATGGCCCGCAACTGCGCGATCTCGGCCCGCTGCCCGGCCCCGCAGGGCGCAGCACCGCCTACCGTGTCTCGCTGCTCTCGCCCGGCTACGAGGCCACTGCCGGTGCCCTGCCCCCGGAGACCGCCGAGGAGCGTTTCCTTGCCGCGCTTGCCGGTGGCGCCCCGGGCGAGGTCCGCGCCACCAGTGCCCTTGCCCGCGCCGTGGCCGCCGGCTTCGATCCTGCAACCCAGCCGCCCGCCGAGATCAGCGAGCGCATCGCCACGGGCCATCTTGGCGAGGCGATCCTGCGCGCCATGGCGCTCTACGGACGCGCCGCCAACGGAGATCTTTCCGACACGCCCGCCGCCATCGCTTCCTTCCGCGCCGTGGGCCTCGAGGACACCGCCCGGCAGGCCGCCTTGCAGCTGCTGCTGCTCGACCGGCGCGGCTGAGAGCAGCACCATGGCCAAGGCTGACCACTGGATTTCCGCCTTTCTGGAGGCGCAGGCCGCCGAGCGGGGCGCTGCGCGCAACACGCTGCTGGCCTATGGCCGCGACCTCACCGATGCCGCCCGCTGGCTGGAGCGCAACGGCCCCGGCCTGACGGAGGCACAGCGCGCCGACGTGGAGGGCTACCTCGTCTCCTGCGAGGCGGAGGGCCTTTCGCGCGCGACGCGGGCGCGTAGGCTCTCGGCCCTGAAACAGATCTACCGCTTTGCCTTCGACGAGGGCTGGCGCGGCGACAACCCGGCGATCCAGATCGCGGGGCCGGGCCGTGACAAGCGCCTGCCCAAGACCCTGACGGTGGAGGATGTCTCGGCCCTGCTCACCGCCGCCCGCGATCATGGGCGCACCGATGACGACGCCCTGCGCAACACCTGCCTCGTGGAATTGCTCTATGCTACGGGCATGCGGGTGACCGAGCTTGTCTCGCTTCCGGTCTCCGCGGCCCGGGGCGATCCGCGGATGCTGCTGGTCATGGGCAAGGGCGGCAAGGAGCGACTCGTGCCGCTCTCCGATCCGGCCCGCGCAGCGCTGGCCCGCTGGCTGACCACCCGCGACGCGGCCGAGGAGGTCGCGCGGCTCAAGGGCAAGCCGGTCTCGCGCTTCCTGTTTCCCTCGCGCGGCAAGGACGGCCACCTGACCCGGCACCGGTTCTACCTGCTGATCAAGGAAATCGCCCTGGCCGCCGGGATCAATCCCGACCGTGTCACGCCGCACGTGCTGCGCCATGCCTTCGCGACCCATCTGCTGGCGGGCGGCGCCGACCTGAGGGCGATCCAGACCCTGCTGGGCCACGCCGATCTCTCGACCACCGAGATCTATACCCACGTCCTCGACGAGCGTCTCCGCGACCTGGTCGAGACACACCATCCGCTTGCCCGCGAACCTTTGCCACCGGATCGTGATTGAGCCGCCGCCACGGTCCCTGGCCCCGCGGGGAAACCGATGGGTCTCTGACAGGCCACAGGGGGCCACAGACGGGCCGCAAGCCGTAGCCAATACCTTGAATGCCGCCGCCCCCGGCCCCATAACCGGGTGAGCCTCACGCACCTTTTTCGGGACCGACATGGACGACATCACCTCTCAGATCGACACTGCCTTCTGGCTCACCACCGCGGCGATCCTCGGGCTTCTGGTGCTGTCCGCCTTCTTCTCGGGCTCCGAGACGGCGCTGACCGCCGCCTCGCGCGGCAAGCTCCGCGCCCAGGCCGACAAGGGCTCGCGCGCGGCCGAACAGGCGCTCTCCATCACCGAGGACAACGAACGGCTGATCGGCTCGGTCCTGCTCGGCAACAACCTCGTCAACATCCTCTCCACCTCGCTGGCGACCGCGCTCTTCACCCGGGTGCTCGGCGACGGCGGCGTGGCGCTTGCCACGCTGGTGATGACGCTCCTCGTGCTGATCTTCGCCGAGGTGCTGCCCAAGACCTACGCCATCACCAACGCCGAGGTCGCCGCCGCCCGCGTGGCCCGTCCGATCTCGATCATCGTCAAGCTCTTCGCCCCCATCGTGGCCGCCGTGCAGGTGCTCGTGCGGGGGGTGCTGCGGCTCTTCGGCGTGCGCATCGACCCCGACAGCAACGTCCTCGCCGTGCGCGAGGAAATCGCCGGTGCCCTCAACCTCGGCCATTCCGAGGGCGTGGTGGAGAAGGAGGACCGCGACCGGATCCTCGGCGCACTCGACCTCTCCGACCGGACGGTCGAGGAGATCATGCTGCACCGCTCGCAGATCGAAATGGTAAACGCCGACGACTCGGCCGAGGCGATCCTCGCCCAGTCGATCGAGAGCCCCCACACCCGCCTGCCGGTCTACAAGGGCGAGCCCGAGAACGTCATCGGCGTGGTCCACGCCAAGGATCTCGCCCGGCTCATGCACCGCCTCGCCGCCGAGGCCAGCGATCTCGCCTCCAGCCTGAAGAACTTCTCGCTGAACGACGTGATGATGAAGCCCTACTTCGTGCCCGATACCACGACGCTGGACGAGCAGATGCGCCAGTTCCTGCACATGCGCTCGCATTTCGCCCTCGTGGTGGACGAATACGGCTCACTGCGAGGCCTGATCACGCTGGAGGACATCCTCGAGGAGATCGTGGGCGAGATCACCGACGAGTTCGACCCGCTGGCCGAACACGCGATCCGCAAATCCGAGGACGGCCAGTTCATCGTCGACGGCGCCATGACGATCCGCGACCTGAACCGCGCGATGGAATGGACCCTGCCCGACGACGAGGCCAACACGATCGCGGGCCTCGTGATCCACGAGGCGCAATCGATCCCCACCGTGGGCCAGGTCTTCTCCTTCCACGGCTTCCGCTTCGAGGTGCTGGGCCGCAAGGACAACCGCATCTCCCGGCTGAAGATCCGCCCCCTCCCGGTCGCGCTCTCCCCCGACTGAAATCCACTGTTCGCAAGTATCCTCGGGGGTGAATTGCGGGCATTGCCCGCAAGAGGGGGCCGACGGCCCCCCAAACTGCCCTCCAAAATTCTTCGAAGAATTTTGAGAAGAATTTTTGAAAACTCTTCTCGCCCCGGAGAGGAGCCCGGAGGCCCCAAGGGCCGCACAGACATCCGAGCCCTGCCCGTTTTCTTCAAAGAAAACGGACCGGAAAATGCGCATTTTCCGGCCAGCTCTCCACTGTCAGCTTTGCAAGGTCAGCGCGCCGGGTGACGCGGCCCGGATCACCCGCGGTTGGTGATCCAGCGGCACTGGTAAGGCGCGAAGGGAATGGGCCCGCCGGTGGGGTCGATTTCCTCGTCGCTCAGGATGTCGACCCAGGATTCCCCGTCGATCAGGTTGATGCTGCTGGGTTCCAGCTCCAGCGCCTCGTCCGACACGTTGTGCAGGGCAAAGATCGACTGGTCGCGGTCGATCGACTGGCGCCAGAGGCCGAAGATCCGGTCATCCAGCTGCAGCGTGAACTGCGTCGCATTGGGGTGGAAGCCGCGCTGGCGCCGGCGCACGGCAATGCGGCGCTTCATCTCGGTCAGCACCCGGGCCTGGGTGGTCTCCGGATCCTCAAGAAGCGCCTGCAGCCGGTCGTAATCCCAGCGGTGCCGGTTGATCGCCCGGTTGTGGCCGGTTTTCTCGACACCCTCGATGTCGTTGGGCGTGCCGAGCAGCGAGTGGATGTAGAAGGCCGGGATCCCCTCCAGCGCCATGACCAGCGTCTGCGAGGCGAGGAAGCGTTCGAACTGGTGCCCGTCCTCGCCCTTGAAGGTGCCCTTCATGGCCTCGAACCAGGTGATGTTCAGCTCGTAGGGGCTCTCGCCGCCGCCGGGCAGCGCCCGCATCGACACCCGCCCGCCGTTGTCGCGCACGGTCTGGATCACCTGCTCCTGCTCCTCGGGCTTCAGGATGCCCTCCGCGGGCCGCATCCCGATCCCGTCGTGGGAGGCGGTGAAGTTCAGGTAGGCACAGCCCATCTGCGCCGGCGGCATCGAGCCCTGCCAGCGGATCAGCTTTTTCGCGGTGCCCGACATCATCGCGTGCAGCACCAGCGGCGGCAGCGAGAAGTTGTAGACCGCGTGGGCCTCGTTGCGGTTGCCGAAGTAGCTCAGGTTTTCCTGGTTCGGCACGTTGGTCTCGGTCAGCAGGATCAGCGGCTCGACCGCGAAATCCGCAAGGTGCCGCATCAGGCGCACGATGGCATGGGTCTGCGGCAGGTGGATAGACTTGGTGCCGATCTCCTTCCAGATGAAGGCCACCGCATCCAGCCGCACGATCCGCACGCCGTTCTGCATGTGCAGGCGCATGACCCGCAGGAATTCCAGCAGCACTTCGGGGTTGCGGAAGTCGAGGTCGACCTGGTCATGGCTGAAGGTGCACCAGACGTGGCGCGTGCCCATGGCGGTCTCGACCTCGCGCAGCAGCGGATGGGTCCGGGGCCGCACCACCATCGAGAGGTCATCCTCCGGCGAGGCTTCGAAGAAGAATTTGTCGTAGGGCGGATGGCCCTGCCGGTAGGCGTTGAACCAGTTCGACTGCGAGGACACGTGGTTCAGCACGAGGTCCGACATCAGCAGGAACTCGGTCCCGATGCGCTTGATGTCGCTCCATTCCCCCAGCACCGGGTTCACCGCCCGGTAATCGGTGACCGAGAAGCCGTCGTCCGAGGTGAAGGGGAAGAACGGCAGGATATGTACGCCGTTGATCACGCCCGCCAGGTGGGCGTGGAGGAAATCGCGCAGCAGGTCCAGCGGCTTGTGCTGGCCGTCGACGATGGAATTGCCGTAGGTGATGACAAGCGCGTCGCGTTCCGACCACTGGCGGTTGCCGGGCACCCGGCCCCGCTTGCGCATGGTCGTGCCCTCGGGCCAGAAGGCCTCCACGATCTTCTCTGCCAGCTCCCCGATGTTCTCCTCGGGGTAGATCTGGCCCAGCAGGGCCGCGAGCTTGGCGTCGAATGTGGAGGTGAGGTCTGCCATGTCTCTGGCGCTCCGTTGTTTTTTACTGAGTCTCAGAAGTCCCGGGGGGTTGCAAGGCTTTCCCATGGACGGGTCTGCAACTCAAGGCGACAGCCGGAAAAACGGTCAAAGCAGCGCCGCAATGGCAGGGAGCCGCGCATCGTGCGCGAAAAAGAGCAGCAGGCAAATCGGAGGAGCGCGCCGCAATCCGCGGGAGGCGCACCATGGGCCGGACCCGGCACGGGAGGGCCGGAGGCGGCAGCTTCGAGCGGAAAACCGGGCCCGGAGGGGTCCGGCGCGAGGCGCGCGCCGGACCGGTAAGGCAGAGCCTTAGCCGACCAGTTCGAGGCCGGAGAAGAAGTAGGCGATTTCTTCTGCCGCGGTTTCCGGTGCGTCGGAGCCGTGGACCGAGTTCTCGCCGACCGATTCAGCGAATTCGGCACGGATGGTGCCGGGTGCCGCGTCGGCGGGGTTGGTTGCGCCCATGACTTCGCGGTTCTTCGCGATGGCGCCTTCGCCTTCCAGCACCTGCACGACGACCGGGCCCGAGGCCATGAAGTCGCAGAGTTCGCCGTAGAAGGGACGCTCGGCGTGCACTTCGTAGAACTTGCCGGCTTGGGCGGGGGTCAGCTGGATCCGCTTCTGGGCGACGATCCGCAGGCCGGCGTCTTCGAACTTGGCGTTGATCTTGCCGGTCAGGTTGCGCTTGGTTGCATCGGGTTTGATGATCGAGAGGGTGCGTTCGGTGGCCATGGTCTGCCTCTTGTCCATAGATGAGAGGGCGGGCCCTGTGCCCACCCCTGAAATAGCGTGGCCCGCGTAGCATGGCCCGGTGCGTTTGAAAAGCCCGCCAGAGCGGGGAGATGGGGCATCTGCACCGCAGCCGCGTTCCACCGGCGACCGTGGGTCTGGCAAGGCGATCGGCACTGCGGCTCACCCGTCCTCAACAGCCACCAAGCCGCGCATCGACGGCGCGCGCGGAGGCGATCCGGCCCTCGCGGGCGAGCAGTTTATCGCAGCCAAGCATATCGTGTCTCCTCAAGGGACCACCCAGCCTCACCAAATCGCCGCCGCGTGGGGGCGCGCCGGCGATGCGCGGCGGCCTGCGGCCTTGTCCCGCGCTGTCGAGAGACAGGACCGGTGAAGTCCGCTGAATGGCATATGTGCCGCTGCCTGTCTGCGGTCAAAGCCTTTCACCAAACGTCGCTGATCTCCCGGGGGGCTAGACCAATCCTCCAGGCCAAACGAAAACGGGCGGCCCTGAGCCGCCCGCTTCCTGCATCAACAGCCCCCCGTCAGGGGCCAAAACCCTCAGAACACCGGCTGCGCGGTGGTCTCGCCGCAGGCATCCGCCAGCAGGTCGAAGACATAGCGCGCGACCGAGCGGAAGCAGACCAGTTCGAAGACGCCCTCCTCGATCATGACGAAGGCGGCGGCCACCTGCCCCACGCGGGTGCGGCGCAGGTCTCCGGGCCCGAACTGGCCGGGGGCGAGGTCCACCGGCGCCAGCCGCGCCAGCACTTCACGCGCAGCCGTACCGGGCGCGGAGAGCCGGAACAGCGCCCGCGCATCGCTCACGTCGGCGGCAAGGTGATGCACGCCTGCCAGCGTCTCGGCCAGCGTCTCCAGCGCGCCGGCGACGCTGCCTGCGGGCAGCATCAGCATCAACTCGTCCGGGGTCATCCAGAGCACCGCATTGCCGCCCGCGAAGGAGGCCTTGCGCTGCGCCGGAACGGTGCAGCCGGTGACCGCCTCGACCGCCGCCGCGAAGGTGGCGTCCGAGAGGTCGCCGCGCAGGGTGATCATGCCGCGCGGGCCGATCTCCTGCACCGTGGCGATGCCGTCGAATTTCGCGCCCTGAAGGGGCGTCACGGATTTCGCGTCAGACATTCTGCTTGTCCCCGTCCTTGTCGAAGAAGACCTGATCCACGATCTTCGCCTTGATGAAGCCGCCGTTGCCGTCGGCAAAGTCCAGCACCTCGCCCATCCGGTCGGGCCCGTGCAGCACGAGGCCCATGGCGATGCCCCGGCCCAGCGTGGGCGAATGGTAGGTCGAGGTCACGCGGCCCTGCGTGTTCCGTTGACCGTTGGCATTGTCGCCCTCGGCCACCGCGAGGGAGCCCTCCGGCAGGACCGAGCCATCGACGGTTTCCAGACCGACCAGCGACCAGCGGTTCGGATTGTCCATGAAGCTGCGCGCCTGCGCCCGCTTGCCGATGTAATCCCCTTTCTTCTTCGAGATCGCCCAGTGCAGCCCCAGATCCTGCGGGATCACGGTGCCGTCGGTCTCGTCGCCGATCATGATGAAACCCTTCTCGGCCCGCAGCACGTGCAGCGCCTCGGTCCCGTAGGGGGTGATCCCGAACTCCTGACCGGCGTCCCAGATCGCTTCCCAGAGCGCGAGGCCCTTGGAGGCCGGCACCGCGATCTCGTAGCTGAGCTCGCCGGAGAAGGAGATCCGGAAGGCCCGCACGGCGATCCCGCCGAGGGTGAGGTCCTTCATGGTCATGAAGGGGAACGCCTCGCCCGAGACGCCCTGCCCGCCCAGCTTTTCCAGCAGCTTGCGCGCCTTGGGGCCGACCACCGCGATCTGCGCGTATTGCTCGGTCACGTTGGCGGTGTAGACCTTCCAGTCCCACCACTCGGTCTGAAGCCATTCCTCCATGTGGGCATGGATATGCTCCGCCCCGCCGGTGGTGGTGTGGCAGAGGAACGTGTCCTCATCCAGCCGCACGACCACGCCGTCGTCCATGAGGAAGCCGTTCTCGTTGCACATCAGGCCGTAGCGGCAGCGCCCCGGTTTCAGCGTCGACATCATGTTGGTGTAGAGCATGTCCATGAAGCGGCCCGCATCGGGGCCCTTCACGAGGATCTTGCCCAGCGTCGAGGCATCCAGCAGCCCGAGGCTGGCGCGGGTGGCCTTCACCTCGCGGTCCACGGCCGCGTGACGGCTCTCGCCCGCTTTCGGGAAGCAGAACGGCCGTCGCCACTGGCCGACAGGCTCCCAGTCCGCGCCGTGGTTGTCGAGCCACTCGTGGATCGGGGTCCGGCGCAGCGGCTGGAACACGTCACCCCGGGCAGCCCCCGCGATCGCCCCGAAGGAGATCGGCGTGTAGGGCGGCCGGAAGGTGGTGGTGCCCACCTGCGGGATCGGCGCGTTCAGCGCCTGCGACAGCACCGCCAGACCGTTGATGTTGGAGAGTTTCCCCTGATCCGTGGCCATGCCGAGCGTGGTGTAGCGCTTGGTATGCTCGACGCTCTCGTAGCCCTCGCGGGCCGCCAGCTGGACGTCCGAAACCTTCACGTCGTTCTGGAAGTCGAGCCAGGCCTTCGCGCGCAACTTGTACTCGGCGCCCTGCGGCATCATCCAGACCGGCTCCAGCGCGCTCTCGGCGGCGATCTCGACCGCAGGCACCTCGCCTGCGGCGGCGGTGAAGCCCGCGCCGGTCACGGCCTGCGCCCCCACCTCGACCGCGTCGGCCAGAACCTCGGCCAGACCCATCGGGCCCGAGGCGCTGCCCGCGGTCAGGACATAGCCCTGCCCGTCGGCCCCCAGCGGCGGACGCGCGGGATCGGGGCGGAACATGGCGGTCGCCTCGTCCCAGATCAGCTTGCCGCCGCAGTGCGACCAGAGGTGCACGACCGGAGACCAGCCACCCGACATGGCGATGGCGTCGCAGGGGATCGTCTCCAGCACGGACCCTTCGCCGGCCTGCGAACAGATCGCAGCCCCGGTGACGCGCTTGCCGCCCTCGACCTTCGCGATGCCCATACCCTTGCGTACGGTGATGCCCGCGGCCTCGGCCTCGGCTGCCAGAGCGCCGCCGCCGTTGGGACGCGCGTCGATGATCGCGGGCACCGTCAAACCGGCCGCCTTCACCGCAAGCGCGGTGCGATAGGCGTCGTCGTTGTTGGTGACCACCAGCACCCGGTCACCCGGCGAGACGGCATAGTTCACCACGTAGTCGCGCAGCGCCGAGGCGAGCATCACGCCCGGCACGTCGTTGCCCGCGAAGGCCAGCGGCCGCTCGATGGCACCGGTGGCCGTCACGATCCGTGCGGCTCGGACGCGCCACAGGCGGTGACGGGGCCCGATGTTGCGCGGGGCGTGATCGGTCAGACGCTCGTAGCCGAGCGCATAGCCATGATCGTAGACGCCCGAGCCCATGCAGCGCAGGCGCATGGTCACATTGGGCAGCGTCTCCAGCTTGGCGACGAGCGCGTCGATATGGGCCTGCGCCGCGACGCCGCCGATCGTGCCGCCGTCCACCGGCGTGCGCCCGCCCCAATGGGCGGTCTGTTCCATCAGGATGACCCGGGCGCCTGCCTCACCGGCAGCAAGGGCTGCGGTCAGACCGGCGATCCCGCCACCGATGACCAGCACGTCGCAGAAGGCATAGAAATGCTCGTAACGGTCTTCGTCGAGGTCCTTCGGCGCGGCGCCGAGACCTGCCGAATGACGGATGATCGGCTCGTAGAGGTGTTTCCAGAACGGCCGGGGCGCGATGAAGGTCTTGTAGTAGAACCCTGCGGGCAGGAAACGCGAGAGCGAGTTGTTCACCACGCCCACGTCGAAATCGAGGCTCGGCCAGTGGTTCTGGCTGCGGGCCTTGAGCCCGTCGAAGAGCTCGGTCGTGGTGGCGCGCTGGTTCGGCTCGAACGTCGCGCCTTCGCCGAGGCCGACGAGCGCGTTGGGCTCTTCCGCGCCCGAGGCAACGGGGCCGCGCGGGCGGTGATACTTGAAGCTCCGCCCCATCAGCAGCTGGTCGTTCGCCAACAGCGCCGAGGCAAGCGTGTCGCCCTCGTAGCCGCGGAAGGACGCGCCGTTGAAGGAGAAGGAATACGCGGCGCCGCGGTTCAGCAGGCGGCCGCCGGTGGCCAGTCTGGTGCTCATGCCGGGGTCCCCTTTGTGGTCTTGGTGTTCAGGTGAAGGGCCATCAGGTCTGCTGCCTCAGGAAAAGTCGCGCCAGGACCAGCCCGGACGTTTCTGGCGAATGGTGTCCAGCAGCGCCTCGGGGGGCTGATGGGTCTGCGCGGGATAGGTGCCGAAAACCTCGAGCGTCGCGGTGCAGCGGGCGGCGTGGAACCACTTGCCGCAGCCATAGACGTGGCGCCACCGTTCGAAGTGCACGCCCTTCGGGTTCACCCGGTTGAACATGTAATCCTCGAAATCCGCGTCGGAGGAGCCGGGCCCGTAGCGCTTGAGATGCGCCTCGCCACCGGCGTGGAACTCGGTTTCCTCGGCAGTGACGCCGCAATGGGGACATGTGAGGATCAGCATGGGCGATCTCCGGTCTTGAGAGAGGTCTGGGAAGGAGTGATCGGACGCAAAAAGGGGCCGACGCACGCGGCGCCGGCCCTTGAGGTCAGGTAAGGGACAGGGAAGGACTTAGTTGCCGTCTGGCAAGTCGATCTGAATTTCGGGCTCATCCGCGCCGGGGACATCCCCGCCGGAATATATGAACCAGACAAGCCCCGCGACGACGACGACAAGCGCGCCGACGATGAAGCCGAGCGTGGTGCTGGACCCGTTACCAGATTGTGCCATTCGTAAACCTCCGTCTTCCCAGGCAGTGGGGAACGAACGCGAGGTTGGCAGGCAAAGTTCCGGGAAAGGTTGAATTTTTTCTGAGCTGCGCCCGTTGCAGGACGCAGTTCGGGGCCCCGGACCAGCGGTCGGGACCCCGTGACGATTGCAGCAATCGCAGGGCGCGCGCGCGGGCGCAGCCCCTTGGTCAGGTGATCAGTTGCCCGAGGCGCCAGCGGCTGCGGTCGCGCCGTCGCTGCCGGTTGCCCCGGCTGCGGCTTCGGCGCCATCAGAGCCGCTTTCAGCTGCGGCTGCGCCATCGGCGTCACCGGCGGAACTGTCGGCGGTTGCGTTGATCTCGATGTTTCCGCCCGAGGCACCGCCACGGTCGCCGCCCATCGTGTCGCCGCCAAGGACGACATAGGCGATGATGCCGACCGCGACGACAAGGCCGCCGACGATGAAGGCAATGACAGCGCCGCCGCCGGAACGCTGCTCGGTCGTGTTGTGATACTCGGCCATGACGGGCCCTCCGGTGTGATTAGCTTCGACACCGAAACGTGATGACCTGCGTCCCGGTTCCCCACGCAGCCGAACGGCAGACCCGACGCCAGCGGATGGCCGCCGGTGCGGGAACCTTTCGCATAGGTTGCGCGTTCTGCCACAGAAACAGGCAAAACGGTGTTCAGGCAACAGTTTTTGCGGGACGCGTTTACAAAACTACAACATTTTGTGGCATCATGATCAGCAGAGACACGCAGATAATCGGGCACTGGCAGGGAGAGCATGCCATGACGACCGACACCACACAGATCCGCACGATCCAGTTCACCACGGCCCCGCCGCGGGAACGCCGGGTGAGCTTCCGCGTCTATCCCTCGCTGAGGGACCTGCCGCAGGAGCCCGGTCTTTACGTCCTTCTGGCCCGACTGCCCGGCCGCGCTGACGAGGCGCGGCCTTTGTATTTCGGGCTGGCGGCAAACGGGCTCGACCGCGATATGGCGCGTAGCCAGATCTTCCACACCGCCATGCGCAACGGGATGACCCATTTCGCCGCCGTGGCGATGCCCGGCCTGGCCCTCGCCGATCACGATGCGATGCAGGCGCTGGCCCGGGACCTCGGGCGCGCCAACCATGCCTCGCTCAATGCCGCGGCAGACGCGCTCAGGGATATCGACGCCGTCCAGCACGCCCGAAGCGCCGCACGCGCGGCCCTGCCCGACGGCGAGGACGGTCCGATCGCGGCGGAGTGACCGCCGCTGGCTGAGCGCCGCATCCTGCATCAGTGCGCGACCCCGGCGGCGACGCTTTCGTCGATGAACCGGCCCTGACGGAACCGGTCGAGGCCGAATTCGGCCGCCAGCGGCCCGGGGGTGCCCTTGGCCATCATGTCGGCCATCGCCCAGCCGGAGCCAGGGATTGCCTTGAAGCCGCCGGTGCCCCAGCCACAGTTGATGTAGGTGTTCCCCAGCGGCGTCTGCGAGATGATCGGCGAGCGGTCGCCGGTCATGTCCACGATCCCGCCCCACTGGCGCAGCATCTTGAGCCGCGAGATGATCGGGAAGGTCTCGATCAGGGCGCGCACCGTCTCCTCGACGTGCTGGAAGGAGCCGCGCTGCGTGTAGTTGTTGAACTGGTCCGCACCGCCGCCGATCACCATCTCGCCCTTGTCGGATTGTGACATGTAGCCGTGCACGGTGTTCGCCATGACGACGATGTCCATGCAGGGCTTGATCGGCTCGGAGACGAGCGCCTGGAGCGCCACGGATTCCACCGGCAGACGGAAGCCTGCCATCTCGGCCAGCACGCCCGAGTGACCGGCCACAACGATGCCGAGGCGGGAACAGCCGATCTCGCCCTTCGTGGTCTCGACGCCGGTGACCTTGCCGTTTTCCTGCCGGATGCCGGTGACTTCGCACTGCTGGATGATGTCCATGCCCATGTCGGAGCAGGCCCGGGCATAGCCCCAGGCCACCGCGTCGTGCCGGGCGGTGCCGCCACGGGGCTGCCACTGGCCGCCGAGCACCGGGTAGCGCGGCCCGTCGAGGCGGATGATCGGGCAGATTTCCTTGACCTTCTCGGGGCCGACGAATTCCGTCTCCACGCCCTGCAGCGAGTTGGCGATCGCCGTGCGCTTGTAGCCGCGGACCTCGTGTTCGGTCTGGGCCAGCATCAGAACGCCGCGCGGGCTGAACATGATGTTGTAGTTCAGGTCCTGGCTCAGGCCCTCGTAGAGGCTGCGCGCCTTCTCGTAGATCGCGGCCGAGCTGTCCTGAAGGTAGTTCGAGCGGATGATCGTCGTGTTCCGCCCGGTGTTGCCCCCGCCGAGCCAGCCCTTCTCGATGATCGCGACATTCTTGATGCCGTGGTTGCGGCCCAGGTAATAGGCCGTCGCCAGGCCGTGACCGCCGGCGCCGATGATGATCGTGTCATAGGACTTCTTGGGCGTGGGCGAGCGCCAGGCGCGCTCCCAACCGGTGTGGTGACGGGCCGCTTCGCGGGCGATGGCAAAGGCAGAATATCGTTTCATCGGCAGAGGGACCTTTCTTGCGGGCGATTCCCCGGTCCGGGGCCGCATTGGCAAACTGGCGTTTTCGGCCAGCATACCCCCGCCGCAAACCGTCACAATATGCTGCACTTGCGACACGTGTCGCAAACGGGACGCTGTCCGCGCATTTTCCGCATGGCGGAGCGCGACGGGCCGCGCTGCTTCACGAAGCCGCAAGACACCGGTTTATACCTTTTGCCGCGCGGGTCCGTCAGCTACACCGGGCGCCGAAGCTGCGCGGAGACGAGTGTTTATGCTGTTCTGGATCCTGATCATTGTCATGGCCCTTGCCGTGGCGGCCGGGCTGGGCCTTGCCCTGCTGCGGCGCCCCGCGACGCAGGATCAGGATGCGGCGGATTACGACATGCGCGTCTACCGCGACCAGCTGGCCGAAATCGAACGCGACGCCGCCCGCGGCGTGATCCCGGCCGAGGAGGCCGAGCGGATCCGCAACGAGGTGTCGCGCCGCCTGCTGGCGGCGGATGCCAAGCGTGGCAAGGCCGGGGGCGTGGGCAATGCGCCCCGCTGGGTGATGCTGGCCGTGGTCGCGCTGACCATCGGCGGGGCCGTGGCGCTCTACTGGCGGATCGGTGCGCCGGGCTATGGCGACCTGCCGCTGGCCGGCCGGATCGAGACCGCGCGCGAATTGCGCGAGAGCCGCCCGGATCAGGCCACTGCCGAGGCCTCGATGCCCTCCGCCTCAGACACCGACGCCCCGGCCGAGTACAAGGACCTCATGGCCCGCCTGCGCGAGGCCGTGGCCCAGCGTCCCGGCGACGAGCAGGGCCTGCGCCTGCTGGCCCGCAACGAAGGCGCGCTCGGCAACTTCAAGGCCGCCTATGCCGCGCAGGAGAAACTGCTGGGCGTCCTCGGCCCGCAGGCCACTGCGGTGGATTACGCCGATTACGCCGACATGCTGGTGCTGGCCGCCGGCGGCTATGTCTCGCCCGAGGCGGAGCGCGCGGTGCGCGCCGCCCTCGCCCGCGATGCCAAAAACGGCGCCGCGCAATATTACCTCGGCCTCATGATGCGCCAGACCGGCCGGCCCGATCTGGCCTTCCGGATCTGGGACGGGCTGCTGCGCCAGAGCGGCCCGCAGGATGCATGGGTGCCGCCGATCCGTGCGCAGATCATGGAGGTCGCGCAGCTCGCCGGGCGCGACGACTACCAGCCGCCCCTGCCCGCCGCCGATCTGCCCGGCCCCTCCGAGGATGACATCGCCGCCGCGGGCGAACTTGACGACGAGGGCCGCCAGGCGATGATCCAGGGCATGGTCTCGGGGCTTGCCGAACGACTGGCCAACCAGGGCGGCAGTGCCGAGGAATGGGCCCGCCTGATCCGCGCCTATGGCGTCCTCGGAGATGCGGACCGCGCCCGCGCGATCCGCGATGAGGCGCTCGGCGTCTTCACCACGGATCCGGCGGGGCTGAAACTCATTCAGCAGGCCGGACAGGATGCGGGGCTCGACGGATGATCCACGAAGAGATTGAAAGCTTCATCGCCGCCCTGCCCCCGATGCAGGCGCTCGCCGGGCTGGACCTTGGCGACAAGACCATCGGCGTGGCGGTCTCCGACACCTTCCTGTCGGTCGCGACCCCGCTCGAGACGGTGCGGCGCAAGAAGTTCGGCGTCGATGCCGCGCAGTTGCAGCGGATCATCGCGGAGCGCCGCATCGGCGGCCTCGTCCTCGGCCTGCCGCGCAACATGGACGGGACTGAGGGGCCGCGCTGCCAGTCCACCCGGGCCTTTGCGCGCAACTTCAATCGGCTGGAGGGGATGGCGGAGCTCCCGATCACCTTCTGGGACGAGCGCCTCTCGACCGTCGCGGCAGAGCGCGCGCTGCTGGAGGCCGACACCTCGCGACGGCGCCGGGCCGAGGTGATCGACCACGTGGCGGCCTCCTACATCCTTCAGGGCGCCCTCGACCGGATCCGCAACATCAAGGCCGGTGCATGACGGACGAGATCTGGAAACGCGACGAGGTGGACAGCCCCTGCGTTAAGATCTGCGTCATCCACCCGGAAGAGAAGCTCTGCATCGGCTGCCTGCGCACGCTGGACGAGATCGCGGGCTGGAGCGCCATGACCCGCGAACAGCGCTGCGTGATCATGGCGGGCCTCGCCGCGCGACGGCCCCGGCTGGCCAAGCGGCGCGGCGGACGCAGCCGGACCCGCGGCGAAAGCTAATCCGCCTTCACGGGCGCCATACGGTTCGCATGAGGACGTGGCTGTCCCCTCAGCGCCACCGGCCGCACGCAGTCGGACGGCACCGTTGCCGGGCCTCGAAGCAAGAAAACGGGCCCCGGGGCCCGTCTCCACATCCACAGGGACCGATGTGCCGCGGCGCCTGATCCCTCAGGCGGCCTCGTCCACGTCCATTTCGTCGAAGGGCACCAGTTCGATGTGGCGCAGACCCACGCGACCCAGCCCATCCGGGACAACCGCCACGACCACGTCGTTCATCAGGACCCGCACGTCGCCGAGGCAGTCCGGGTCTTCCTGGAAATGGATGCGCGCATTGCCCGCCTCCGGGTCGTAGCCCACCACGATGCGATCCTCGTCGGGGTTGAAATCCTCGATGATGGCCACGTCCGCCAGCGCCGGATCCGGGACGGGCACCATGATCGGGGCATCGCCCCCCATCCCGCTCTCCCGGCGATCGGCGGCCAGCGTCTCGCTCACCCGGCGCTCGATGTCGTCGACGTCGCTTTCCTCCACGCATTCCTCGAAGGGACGCACCGCGGTGCCGTGGCCCAAGGGCTCGGCCGGCTTCCGCCCCAGCTTGCGCGCGATGTCGAGGCCGAAGATGCCGAGGCCGCCCTCGCTCTCCTCGCCGCGCCGCTTCTTCTTGCGGCGCCCGCCATTGCGCGCGGCCTCCGCCTCCAGGTTGGAGGTGAAGACGATGCCGATGGTGGCCAGCCCGACGATGACAAGAAGCTCGATCATGAGACGTCTCCCGAAAACTCGCGCTCAGTAGAGCCTGCGATTGTGGCCGGCACGCGGCGCCGGTCGGGAGATTGCTGGGAATTTCGGGAGCGCGATTGCGGCCCCAGCGGAAACGGCGTGTTTCCGGAAACGAAAGCGCGCCCTGCCTGGATCAGGCGGGGCGCGACATGGTCGATATAAGCTACTGGGAAAGTGGCGCTTTTCGGCCCAGACCGGCCTCAGCCCATCAGCGCCTTGCGCAGCATGTTCAGGGCGACCATCAGCAGGAAGATGGCGAAAATGCGGCGCAGGAGTTTCGGATCGGTGGCATGGGCCAGCTTGGCCCCCAGCGGCGCCGTCAGCGTCGTCATGCAGATCACGATTAGGAAGGCCGGCAGGTTCACCGCGCCGACGGTATAGGGCGGCGTCGCCTCGCCCGGGATCGGCAGCAGCAGGAAGCCGAGCACCGAGGGCACGGCAATCGTCAGGCCAAAGCCCGCCGCCGTGGCCACCGCGCGGTGGATCGGACGGCCGTAGAGCGTCATCAGCGGCACCCCGAAGGACCCGCCGCCGATCCCCATCAGGGTCGAGAGGAAGCCGATCATCGGCGACAGGATGATCCGCCGGAGCCCGCCGGGCATCTCTTCTCCCAGACGCCAGTGCTGGCGCCCGAACAGCAGGTAGAGGCCGATGACGAGCCCGATGCAGCCGAAGAGCAGCTGCAACTCGCGCGAGCGCAGCGCCGAGGCCACCAGAACGCCGATCAGCGCACCGACCACGATGCCCGGGGCCCAGCGTTTCAGGATGTCCCAGTCCACCGCGCCCTTCTTGTTGTGCGAGGAGAGTGAGCGGATCGAGGTGACGATGATCGTTGCAAGCGAGGTGCCAAGACAGACCTGCATCAGCTGCTCGTTGCCATAGCCGAGCGCCGTGAAGGCGTAGAAGAAGCCCGGCACCAGCACGATCCCGCCACCGACACCCAGAAGCCCCGCCAGCACCCCGGCAAAGGCGCCGATCCCGATCAGGAGGAACAGCATTTCGATCAGCAACCCGGTGTCCGGCATCGTCTTTTCCTTGAACAGTGTACAATGGCCCCTAACCATGTTGCGGGAGGCGGCACAAGGGCCGCAGCGCGCAGAGCGGGCGCAAAGCCGCCTTGCGGAATTGGCCTGCCCCTTTGTGCGCCGATGCGCCTTTCGCGCCGGGGCGGCGCGGGATAGAAACCCGGCAAAGGCACCCTGCCCGCTCCCCCTTCCTTGACGTCCTTTCAGCCGCACAGGTTTCTCATGTTCCGTTTTGCCCTCATCCTGGGCCTGCTCTCCATGGTGGGCCCCTTTGCCATCGACATGTACCTGCCCGCGCTGCCCAATATCGCCGCCGAGTTCGGCGCGACCGAGGCCGCCACGCAGATCACCCTCACCGCCTATTTCCTCGCCTTCGGCGTGGCACAGTTGGTCTATGGGCCGATGGCCGATGCCGCCGGACGTCGCCTGCCGATCGTGATCGGGCTGGTGATCTTCGGGCTGGGATCGCTGGGCGCGGCCTTCGCGGACAGCGTCGGTCAGCTGGCGCTCTGGCGCGCCGTGCAGGGGCTTGGCGGGGCCGCCGTCATGGTCGTGCCGCGCGCCATCGTACGCGACCGCTACACCGGCAATGACGCCACGCGGCTGATGGCCATGGTGATGCTGGTGATCTCGATCTCGCCCATGCTGGCGCCGCTGGCGGGATCCACCGTCATGGCCTTCGGGGGCTGGCGCGAGATCTTCGGCCTGCTCTGCGGGGTGGCGGCGCTGTCGCTCGCGCTGACGCTCTTCGTCCTGCCCGAGACGCTGGCGCCCGAACATCGCGAACCGATGAAGGCCGGAGCCATGCTGCGCGCGGCCCGAGTGCTGGTCACCGACCGGGTCTTCATGGGGATGACGCTGGTGGGCGGCTTCGGCATGGCCAGCTTCTTCGTCTTCATCTCCTCGGCCAGCTTCGTCTACGTGGACCAGTTCGGCCTCTCCGCGACGCAGTTCTCGCTCGCTTTCGCGCTCAACGCCGTGGGCTTCTTCTCGGCCTCCCAGTTCGCGGCGCCGCTGGGGCGGCGGATCGGGATCACGCGGGTGATCCTCGTGGGCGTCTCGGGCTTTGCCGCGCTGACCGCACTGCTCTTCGGTCTGCTGGTGGCGGGCTTCGGCTCCCTGCCGCTGATCCTCGCCGGGCTCTTCCTCGCCAACAGCTTCCTCGGCGTGGTGATGCCCACCACGATGGTGGTCTCGCTCGACGATCACGGGGATATCGCGGGCATGGCGGCCTCGCTCGGTGGAACGCTGCAAATGCTGGTGGGCGGGTTGACCATCGTGGTGGCAGGCACGTTCTTCGACGGCACCGCGACGCCGATGGTCGGCGCGATCGCGCTCTGCGGGGCGCTCGCCTTCGTTCTGGCGCAGATGACGCCGCGCCGCGAGGTGGCGATCTGATCAGGGGACGGGGCGGCTCAGGCCGCCCTGCTCTGCGCCGCCCGGGATGAAGTGCCCGGGCAGTCGCGGATCGAACTAGCTCGGGTCCCAAGGCGCGAGGCTGCGCACGTCGCCTCGGAACGTGCCGGGGACGCCGCTTACGCCGCCTCGGGCCGCACCGCGGCGAGGGCCTCCAGCACCAGCTCCGGGCCTGCACCGGGGCGATGCGCGCCTTCCGACAGTACGCGCCGCCAGACCCTTGCCCCGGGCCGTCCGGCGAAGAGCCCCAGCATATGTCGCGTGACCTGCGCCAGCTTGCCGCCCGCCGCCAGATGCGTCTCGATATAGGGCAGCATCCCGTGGACCGCCGCGATCGGATCGCTGTCGGGCCCGGAGGCGCCATAGATGCGCCGGTCCGCAGCGCAGAGAATATCCGCCGGCTGGTGATAGGCCGCCCGGCCGATCATCACCCCGTCGAGCCCCTGCGCCAGCAGCTCCTCCGCCAGGTCGAGGCTGTCGATCCCGCCGTTGATCGAAATATGCAGGTCCGGGAAGGCCTGTTTCATCCGCACCACCAGCGGATAGTCCAGCGGCGGGATGTCCCGGTTTTCCTTCGGGCTGAGGCCCTGCAACCAGGCCTTGCGTGCGTGGATCGTGATCCGCCGCACCCCGGCGGCCGCGACCTTCTCTATGAAATCGGGCAGCACCGCCTCCGGCTCCTGATCGTCGACGCCGAGGCGGCATTTCACCGTCACCTCGGTGTCGACCGCCGCGATCATCGCCGCGACGCAGTCTGCCACCAGTTCGGGCTGTTTCATCAGCACCGCGCCGAAGGTCCCCGACTGGACCCGGTCCGAGGGGCAGCCGCAATTCAGGTTGATCTCGTCATAGCCCGCATCTGCCCCCAGACGCGCCGCCTGCGCCAGTTCCGCAGGATCGGAGCCGCCGAGCTGCAGCGCAACGGGATGCTCCTCCGGCGCGTAGTCGAGCAGATGCAGCGCGCCCCCGCGCACGAGCGCAGGTGCGGTCACCATCTCTGTATAGAGCAGCGTCTCGCGGCTCAGCAGCCGGTGGAGATAGCGGCAATGCCGGTCGGTCCAGTCCATCATCGGGGCGACGGATAGGCGCGCGGCCGAGCGGACACTGGGAATCCCCTGTTTCATTGGCTTTCCGGGAGGCTGTAGCATCCGCCTAATCCGTCACTTTGGCCGCTTTTCGCGGGTTTTCATGCATCAGGGCCTACAATTGTAGGCCCGAGGTTGGAATTGTAGGCCCGTTTCGAGGCTCATATCAGCCCTCGGACCACACTTCAAACCTCACTACGACCTCGCATAGCACGGACTTCTGTGAGAGCTGTGAAACCCCTTGAGGAAGTTCACGTCAATCCACCTCGATGACCCGATTTGCTGATCACCAGCAATGAAAGGACCCATCATGGGAACCATTAGATCGAACAACCGCAAAGACGGATCCACCACCTACACCGCTCAGGTTCGCAGAAAGAAAAAGGGTAAGACCGTCTTCAGCAAGGTCGAGACCTTCGACAACCTGAAGGAGGCCAAAACTTGGGTCAAGCACGTCGAGAAGTGTCTTAGCGCGCCCGGCTTCGCGGCCGAACAGATCGAAAAACAGAGAGACAAGACGCTGGCCGAGACCATTCAGGCCTACATTGACGCGCACCCGGGGGACATCGGCAAGACGAAGCTCCAGTGCCTGAGGTCTCTCATTAGGTTCGACTTCGCAGCACAGAACGTCACAACCATGACCGATAAGGACTTCCTTGATATCGCCAGATCGTTGTGTGCAGGCGATCAACCTGCGCCTATTGATCCGTTGACCGCTGACGAAAATTACTACGCCTGCAAGCCGCGGACACCGGCGACCGTGTCGGGATACATGTCGTATCTTGGTGTTGTGATTGAGCATGCCGGGCCACTCACGGGCCTTGTGATGCCGAAAGCATCGTTTCTCCAGGCACGCAGCAGCTGCCGTCACTTCGGCCTTATCGGAAAATCGAAAAGTAGGACTCGTCGCCCCACGCTTGAGGAGTTGGATCAACTCATGGAGTATTTCGAGGCGTTCAGCGCAGAAGACCCACGAGCCGTGCCGATGCATATGGTCGTGCTTGCAGCGATCTTCCTTACTTACCGTCAGTCGGAACATACGCGGATAAAGTGGAAGGATCTCGAAGCCGATCTTGCCGATCAAGACCCGACGTTGACCATTCGGGACATGAAGCACCCGTCCGCGACGCAGGGCAACGACGTCGAGGTCAGACTTCGGACGGAAGGCTTGGCTGTGATCCGAGCGATGCCGAGAACAGATGAGCGCATCTTTCCGTATCATCCCGACACAATCAGCCGACGCTTCACTCAAGCATGCAAAGTTCTCGGTATTGCGGACTTGCACTTCCATGATTTGCGCCACGAGGGAGTATCCCGGCTGTTCGAAATCGGATTGGATATCCCACGAGTGCAACGACATACGGGCCACAAGAACTGGACGACGCTTCAGCGCTACGCCCACATCAAGCAGGACGACGACAAATTCGCCGATTGGCCTTGGCTCAAGCTGATTGGTCTTTGAAGAACTGAGGCCGGCCGAAAGGACTACAGGCGGCCGGCCATACCCACCCCAGGTTCCCCCCTCCGGGAAAGAAACACTTCCCCACGCACAACAACCTCCAATGACAAGGATGGAAGAATGGACACGCTGCAATACACCATGATGACACTATTGGCTTTCAACAACGGTGACCCAGTGATCAATATCGAGAAGGTCGCGCGGCACCACTTCGAACAGTCACCCGAAGCCTTTTTGAAGAAGATCGCTGCAAAGCAGCTGCTCATTCCGGTCACGCATATGGAACCCGACAACCGCAAGGGCAGGAAGGGCGTCCATGTCTTCGATCTGGCGAAGCACATCGAATCCCAGGCAGAACTGGCCCGTAAGCGGGTTGAGAAATATCGCTTTACGTGACAGAGACCCCGGCGGCCGGTTTGATCCAGCTATCGTGCTTCTTCGATAGCTGGATCAGCGCTACTCGCTGAACGATGGGCTTCGACAATCTCGCACCTCTCAATGTGAACCTGCGTGTAATTTTGACCCCGTAGCGGGGTGATCGGCGTCCAAAAGTGACCCCCTTACACTGATGTGGATGATGCCCCCGAGGTCATCGGGGAGCACAGAGTGGGATGTTGGTCGTGGAGACGATAGCGAAGATCCGGCGGGCGTATTTTCAGGACAAGAAGTCGATCAAGCAGATCTGCCGGGAGCTGCGAGTATCGCGGAACACGGTGCGCAAGGTGATCCGGTCCGGTGCGACGGAGCTCACCTACGAGCGGACCATTCAGCCGTTGCCGAAGATCGGGCCCTGGAAAGACATGCTCGACGAGATGCTGGCGGTGAATGCGCGGAAGCCCAATCGCGAGCGACTGACCCGCATCCGCACCTTCGAGGAACTCCGGGCTCGAGGATATGACGGTGGCTATGATGCGGTCCGGCGATACGCGGCCTCCTGGTCCAAGGAGGAAGAGGTGGCATCTGCCGCGGCCTATGTGCCGCTGAGTTTCGATCCGGGGGAAGCCTACCAGTTCGACTGGAGCCATGAGATCGTAGTGATCGATGGCGCGACGACCACGGTGAAGGTGGCGCACGTCCGCCTCTGCCACAGCCGGATGCTCTTCGTTCGGGCCTACCCGCGTGAGACGCAGGAGATGGTATTTGACGCCCACGACAAGGCGTTCGCCTTCTTCGGCGGCGCCTGCGCGCGAGGTATCTACGACAACATGAAGACGGCAGTGGACACGATCTTCGTCGGCCGCGACCGCGCCTACAACCGCAGGTTCCAGCAGATGTGCGGGCATTACCTCGTCGATCCTGTTGCCTGCAACCCGGCATCCGGCTGGGAGAAGGGACAGGTCGAGAACCAGGTCGGTGTTGTCCGACGGCGGTTCTTCGTGCCACGGCCGAAGTTCAAGAGCTACGCCGAACTCAACGCCTGGCTCGCGGATCGCTGTGTTGCCTGGGCCAAGGCCAACCCGCACCAGGAGCTTCGGGATCGAACGAACTGGGAGGTCTTCCAGGACGAGCGCGCGAGTCTTGTGCCCTACGTCGGTCCGTTCGACGGCTGCCATGCCGTGCCGGCGTCGGTCTTGAAGACCTGCCTCGTCCGGTTCGACAAGAACCGCTACTCCGTGGACGGCCGGGCCGTTGGCCGACCTGTCGAGATCCGTGCCTATGCCGAGCGGGTCGAGTTCTGGCAGGACGGCAAGATCGTGGGGCAGCACGCCCGAGCCTTCGGCCGCGACAAGGCCATCTACGACCCGTTGCACTACATTCCGGTTCTGGCTCGTAAGCCCGGCGCCCTCCGGAATGGCGCCCCCTTCAAGGACTGGGACCTGCCGCCGGCGATCAGGCGCGTGCAGCGCAAGCTTGGCAAGGTGCCGAACGGCGACCGGCAGATGGTCCAGATCCTCAGCATGATCCCAATCGATGGGCTGGATGCGGTGGATGCTGCCTGTGCCGAGGCCCTGAGCGAGGGGGTCCCCGCAGCCTCGGTCGTCATCAACATCTTGGCCCGGCATCGGGAGCCGTCACCGCCGCTGACCATCGATACGCCGGCCGCGTTGCGACTGACCTGCGAGCCCGTCGCCGATTGCAAACGCTACGACAGTCTCAAGAGACCCAACCATGGAAAGATCACAGGTGCTGGACGCGATGAGCCAGCTGAAGCTCTACGGCATGAAGGCCGCCTACGATGAGATCATCACCACGGCGGTGAAGCGTCAGCACGAACCACAACAGATCGTCGGCGACCTGCTAAATGCCGAGATCAGTGAGAAGCAGGCGCGCTCGATCAAATACCAGATGACGATCGCCAAGCTGCCTCTGGCGAAAGAGGTCGATGAGTTCAGCTTTGAAGAGACGCCAGTCAACGAGACGCTGGTGCGCGATCTGGCCGCCGGGGAGTTCCTCGAACAGCAGCGCAATGTCGTGCTCATCGGTGGCACCGGGACTGGTAAATCGCACCTGGCCGTCAGCATCGCCCGGGCCTGCATCCGGCGCGGCAAGCGGGGGCGCTTCTTCAATGTCGTGGACCTGGTAAACAAGCTCGATGCCGACGCCCGTGCCGATCGACAGGGGTGCACCGCAGACCTGCTGTGCCGCCTCGACTTCCTGATCCTCGACGAACTCGGGTATCTTCCCTTCGCTCAGACCGGCGGCCAGCTGCTGTTCCATCTCATCAGCCGCCTCTACGAGCGCAACTCGATCATCGTGACGACCAATCTCGACTTCGGCGAATGGCCTTCGGTCTTTGGCGACGCCAAGATGACCACTACGCTGCTCGACCGGCTGACCCATCACTGTGACATCGTCGAAACCGGCAACGAGAGCTGGCGCTTCAAGACCCGTGAATGACCAAGACCTCGCTGGCCCGATACGGCTGCGCTGTGTGAGGGCTACACCGCATCGGGCCAGCTACCCGGGCGCTCCAAGGGGGTCATTTTTGGATGCCGATAGGGGGTCAAGATTGCCTGCCGATTGGCATTCAGGGTCTTCTGCCTGCGGCAAAGCGTCGAGTAATCCGGAACAGGCCAATCAAGCCCAGCAAGGCGCAGGAGGCTCGCGACCATCCCGGCTTTCTGCCTGAGCGGCAGCTCGAACATAACCTTGACGATAGGCAAACTGGAAAGCGGCGTTCGAAAAGACCGGCGCGTGCCTGGTCATCTCCTCGTCCAGCCAGATCAGCAGCGCCGCGCGCTTCCTGAGCGCATCTTTATCAGGCTGCTGAAAAACTCCGGTCTCGACGCGCATCGAGGAACATGATTCATCGCCACCACGGTATGATGGAGGTGGCGATGCGCGGATCGGACGAGGTGACGGGGTCGCTGTTCAGCTATGTCGATCTTGAGGAGCGCATCCCGTCCCGGCATCCGCTGCGCAAGATCAGATCCGTCGTCAACGATGCCCTGCGTTCACTGGATGCCGAGTTCGATCGACTTTATGCGGGTGAGGGCCGTCCTTCCATTGCGCCGAAACGCTTGATCCGCGCCAGCCTGTTGCAAATCCTCTACTCAATCCGATCCGAGCGGCAGCTCGTGGAGCAGATGGACTACAACTTGCTGTTCTGGTGGTTCGTAGGCCTCGGAATAGATGACGCGGTGTGGGTCCCCACGGTGTTCACGAAGAACCGCGACCGGCTGCTGACCACGGACATGTCCCGCAAGATCATGGCCGCCATCCTGGCGCATCGCGAGGTCGCGCCGCTGCTGTCCGACGATCATTTCTCGGTCGACGGAACGCTGGTGAAGGCCTGGGCATCCATGAAGAGCTTCCAGCCAAAGGACAGTGCGATGCCCGACCGGGACGACGATCCGGGTGACCCGCCAGATGACCGTGTATCGCCAACATCGTCTCCTGACCAATCCACTGCCGAGCCCAAACCCATGCCCCGTCCCGCACGCCGCAGCCGCAATGCCGAAGTCGATTTTCGTGGCGAACGTCGGTCGAACGCGACGCATGCGTCGATGACTGATCCCGAAGCCCGGCTGTTCAAGAAGTCGCCCGGCGCTGGCGCGGTGCTATGCTTCATGGGGCATAGCCTGATGGAGAACCGTTCCGGCCTGATCGTGCAGGCCGACCTCACGCAAGCTGACGGGCACGCCGAGCGCCGTGCCGCCATCGACATGCTCCATCGGCACTCGCCCGGTTCGACGCGGCGTCTGACCCTGGCAGCGGATCGTGGCTACGACAGCGCCGATTTCGTCGCCGAACTGCGCCAGATCGTGGTGACGCCGCATGTCGCCCAGAAGTCCCGCCATTCAGCCATCGACGGTCGGACCACCCGACATCCCGGCTATGCCAAATCCCAGCGATGCCGAAAGAAGATCGTGGAACCCTTCGGCTGGGCCAAGACCGTCGGCGGCCTGACACAGACCATGTATCGCGGCATAGAGCGCGTGCGCGCCCGCTTTACGCTGACAATGGCGGCCTGCAATCTCGCAAGGCTGCCGAAACTGCTGGCAGCCTGACCGGGGAAGCCGCAGTCAGGTCTGCCTGCGCATGCTCCAGCCCCACCCAGCATCCGCGTCGAGGGAAACCATCCCTCACGCGGGCCTTTTTCAGCGCCCTGTTATAGGTGGACCAGTTCGAGGTGCGGTAGCGGGCAGGCTTCGGCTTGCTCATGGTGTTAGTCTAACCGCCTGGATTCCCTATATGAATCCTTCACCGGCCGAGTTTTGCAACAACGCCCTCGCCGAGTGTCATTTTGAATTCCGGATAGGCGTAATTTCCCACTTCAGATAAGGCTTCTATTCGCCAATGGGAAACTTCAATCGGATGGTCAGCAGTCCATTATCGAAGCAACGCTGCTTCTCAGCGCCCAATTGCGATGCGCACGCCTGAAGGAGGCGCGAGCCAAACCCCTTTTCCGCGTTGAAATCGTAATCAGCCACCTTCTCTCTCCAAATCAGTTCGAGCACTCCGTCGACGACCGCCCACGCGATTTCGAGCTCCCCTTCGCAATGCTTCAGCGCACCATACTTAGTAGAATTTGTCACCCATTCGTGGATGATAAGCACAAACGATGTAACAGCTTCAGCAGGAACCATGACGTCTTCACCCTGCGAGATGATGGATTGATCACTTCGCGCCGGAGCCAGCACATTGTCGATCAGTTCCCGGAGCGGCAGCGGCTTTGACGTATCCGTCCGAAGCATCATAGAGTGCGCACGATCCAGCGCTGAGATCCGCCCCCTCAGATTCTCAACGAGTTCTTCCTTACTCTGGCTTTCCCGCCCGGCACTGGAAACCATCGAGGACACCAGAGCGAATAGGTTCTTGATCCGATGGTTCATCTCGTCGAGGTGGAGCTGCCTTTGCATTCGCAGCTCCAACTCCTCCGTCACGTCCATGCTCACGCCCAGAATACGTGGCAGTCCCGAGTGTAGACCGAGCTGGCCTATCCCGCGGATCCAACGCTGGCGGCCGTTTGGCAGATTTAGACGGAAGGTCTCGTCAAAAACGTCACCGATGGACCTTACATTTTTCAACGCCGAAGCCACTTGAGCCCGGTCTTCCGGATGTAGCCGGGAGATAACCGCATCCTTGGACTGCGCCTCTTCGGCAGTGACGCCGAAGAAAGCCCGGCATTGCTCGTCAAAGCTCATAGAGCCGGTCGCCGGCTCGATTTCCCACCGACCGAACCCGGCAAATCCTAAAGACTGCTCAAGCCCGTTTTGATCAAAAGACATTGCGCCCCACCTCGATCGATAAATCAACATCGATAAGAAAACTCAGCAACGAGACCTGGATGGCGGCGAAGTAATTCACCCCCCAAGCACCAATTCGCCGGTTTGCCTCTCAACCCCTGACGATGCTCAGCCTCCAGAAGATGGAGGCATATCATGCCGGTTACGTTGAACAAGACCAACAAAACTTGCGATGTCAAGGTAGCGGCATCGGAACAAACCGTGGCTTCATCACATCCCATCTGGAAAGGGCAACTGCGCCGGTCGCTCATTCGATCCCCGTGGAAGTTCATTCTATTATCAAGTCCGATGCCCGCGTTTCCTTCAAGCATTTCCGAGGGCCATCCGGCAAACTGCTGCGCTACCACAGAACAGCCTCCAGTGTCGGCGCCGGTCAAGGGCGACGACACCCTCAATGGCTACGAACTGGGCGACAATGAATGCAAGTCATTTGTGCGGGATGTCTGCCGTCAATCAGGCTGATCTGTGACGAGGCCGCCGCCTTGCATGAACTCTCTGGCGACTAAACGAGCTGACCGGACATCTCGCTGTTGGAACGAAGACCTATTTCATTCGTTGGTTTGAAATAACCGCCAAAGGAGAGCTCCATGAAAACGTCCTTCACCGTGAATGGCTCGCCCTTCTCGCTTGATCTCGATCCACGCGTCACACTTCTCGACGCCCTGCGCGACCACCTGAACCTGACGGGCAGCAAGAAGGGCTGCGACCACGGTCAGTGCGGAGCCTGCACAGTGCTTGTCGACGGTCGCCGGATCAATGCGTGTCTGAGCCTCGGCGTGATGCACGACGGCGACGAGATCACAACGGTCGAAGGTCTTTCCAAGGACGGTCGCTCTCCCCTGCAATCTGCATTCGTGCGTCATGACGGTATGCAATGCGGTTATTGCACGCCGGGGCAGCTATGCTCCGCCACCGCTGTCTTTCGCGAAATCGCGGAGGGTTGGCCCAGCCATGTCAGCGAAACGCTCGACGGCCCCTACGCATTGACGCGCGAAGAACTGTCCGAACGGATGAGCGGCAATATCTGCCGCTGCGCCTGCTACCCGGGGATCAACGCGGCGATCCTCGAAATTGCCGAGGAAGACGTCGGTTTTGCGGAGGCCGCGGAATGAAACCTTTCGACTATCAGCGCCCCGACACCCTCTCTGGCGCCCATGGCGCCGCCCGTGACGGCGCGACCTTCATCGCCGGCGGCACCAACCTGATCGACCTCATGAAGCTCGAGGTGATGGCACCCGATACTCTTGTCGATATCTCGCGGCTGGGCCTTGACCGGATCGAGCCGCACGGCGACGGTCTGCACGTCGGGGCGACGGTGACCAACTCTGACCTCGCAGCCGACTTGCGCATCCGTCGGGACTATCCGGTGCTGGCGCGCGCCCTCCTCGCGGGGGCCTCCGGACAGCTTCGGAACAAGGCGACCACCGGTGGCAACCTACTCCAGCGGACGCGCTGTCCATATTTTTACGACACCGCCACGCCCTGCAACAAACGCAGCCCCGGCTCTGGCTGCGCGGCTCTGGGCGGAGAAATGCGCAACCATGCGGTTTTGGGGACCTCTGAGCATTGCGTCGCCCTGCATCCGTCCGACATGGCGGTGGCGATGCGCGCGCTCGACGCGATGGTCGAGGTTGAGGGCGCGGAGGGCGTGCGTCGAGAGCTTGCCTTGGACGACTTCTACCGACTGCCCGGCGATCGGCCGCATCAGGAGACAACGCTGGACGCCGGTGACCTGATCACAGGCGTGATCCTTCCCGCCACCTTCGGCGGGCGCCAGACCTATCGCAAGGTGCGGGACCGCGCCTCCTATGCCTTCGCATTGGTCTCGGTCGCCGCGACCGTGCGGATGGAGAATGATCGTATTTCGAACGTCGCACTCGCGTTCGGTGGCATCGGGACGCGGCCATGGCGTGACCCCGACGTCGAGGAGCTGCTGACCGGGGAAACCCCCACCACCGCGCTATTCGAAAAGGCTGGAGACATTCTGATGAAGGACGCTGTCCTGCGTGAGGGGCTGGAATTCAAGGACACGCTTGTCCGCCGCCTGCTGACCGCGACCCTGACGGAGATGACCCAATGACCTTTGATCTGAAGATCGACGAGCCGCATCCCGAACACCGCGCCGACGGCCTCGCGCAGGGCCTGCTGGGACAGGACAACGACCGGCCCGACGGATGGCTCAAGGTCGCCGGGACCGCGACATATGCGGCAGAGGAACAAGCCGACAGTATGCTGCACGGGTTCCTGGTGCGCGCACCGAAGATCGGCGCAGTCTCCTGCCCGAATGTCGACGACGTGCGCGCCATGGAGGGTGTTCGCAGCGTGCTGCGGGACCCGCGCATGATCCGCAACGCCGCCCAGGGCACCGCCAATGAAGCCCCGGTTCAGGGCGTCGACCGTGCGGCCTATGTCGGTCAGCCCGTTGCGCTTGTCGTGGCCGAAAGCTTTGAGCAGGCCCGCCATGCAGCGCAGGCTCTGGTCGTATCCGTCGAAGAAGAAGACAAGCCCGTCCAGCCCGATGCAGTCGAGCCCGAAAAGCCGGAAGACAAATCAACCGAGCTCGGCGATCTGGATCGAGCCATGTCCGAGGCAGTCTTCGCCGTCGATGCCGTCTACACCACTCCCTCCATGGTATCGGCAGCAATGGAGCCACATGCGGCCACCGCGCATTGGGATGGAGAGACGCTGACGCTGCGCGGATCGCTCCAGATGCTGAAGTTCAACCGCAATGAACTGGCCGATAGCGTTGGCCTCGACCCGAAACATGTTCGCGTGCTGGCGCCCTATGTCGGCGGCGGCTTCGGGTCCAAGCTGGGCATTTCAGCGGATTGTGTCGCGGCTGCGCTCGCCGCGATGGAACTGAAACAGCCCGTGCGCGTCGTCCAGCACCGCCGCAACGTGTTCGAGGTTAACACACGGCGTTCAGAAACCCGCCAGCACATCCGTTTGGCCGCGGATGCCGAAGGCCGCCTGACAGGGCTGGGTCACGAAGCGCTGGTGTCGAACCTCCCGGACGAGGAATTCTCCGAACCCGTCATACAGGGCAGCCACTTCGCCTATGCCGCCGCGAACCGGACGCTCGGCATGAAGGTCGCGCGCATTCACCGGTCCGCAGCCGGCTCGGTCCGCGCACCGGGGGAATCCGTCGGCGTAACAGCATTCGAGGTCGCGATGGATGAACTGGGGCAGGCAGCTGGGGTTGATCCGGTGGACCTGCGCCTGCGCAACATCCCCGAAAAAGACCCCGAGAGCGGCAAGCCCTTCTCCTCGCACTGCCTGGAAGCGGCCCTGCGCCAAGGGGCGGACGCCTTCGGCTGGTCGCACCGCCACGCCGCGCCGCGTCAGCAGCGAGAGGGCGAATGGTGGATCGGCACCGGCATGGCAGCAGCCTTCCGGGTCAACATGGTGATCGAGGCCGAGGCGCGTATCAGTCTGACCCGTGACGGCGCAACCGTGATGTCGGACATGACCGACATTGGCACCGGCAGCTACGCGATCTTCGGCCAGATCGCCGCTGAATTGCTGGGCCTCCCACTGGATCGCATCGACGTGCAACTGGGCGACACCCGTTTTCCGCCCGGCTCCGGCTCTGGCGGGTCGTTCGGCGCGGCCTCGACCGGCACCGCCGTCTGGCTTGCGGGAATGGAGATCCGCAAGCAGATCGCCGACCGGCTCGGCTGTTCCGAAGCGGAACTGACCTTGCAGGACGGCATGGCCACCTACGCCAATAAGCGCGCCTCCCTGCGTGATCTGCTGTCGGATGAGCCGATTGCGGGCCACGGCCATGTCGAACCCGGCGAAGCGGCAGAAAAGGTCCGGCAGGCCACCTTCGGCGCGCATTTCGCAGAGGTTGCGGTCAGCGATGTCACCGGCGAGGTCCGCGTGCGGCGCATGCTGGGCAGTTTCGCAGCAGGCCGCATCCTCAACCCGCGCACGGCCACGTCGCAGTGTCATGGTGGTATGACCTGGGGCATCGGGATGGCCCTCACCGAAGAGCTCACGCACGACCGCCGAGACGGCCATGCCGTGAACCGGGATCTGGCGGGCTATCACCTGCCCGTCAACGCCGACGTGCCCGCCCTTGAGGTGCATTTCGTCGAGGAACTGGACGACTGGGCCGGTCCGATGCAGGCCAAGGGCATCGGAGAACTGGGCATCTGCGGCGCCGGCGCGTCGATCCTGAATGCGGTCTACAACGCCTGCGGGGCGCGTGTGCGGGACATGCCCGCGACGCCGGATCGGGTGCTGGCCGCCCTGCCATCGTAGCGGGATAGGGTGGCGCCATGAGTGATACAACGAGTGATCAGACACACGCGTTAAGCGATGTCCTCGACACGCTCGAGGCGTCGCTTGAGGGCGACAGCGTTACGGTCGAACATGTTGTCGACAAGCTGGGCCGCGCCTCCTTTGCTTCGGTGATGCTGATTTTTTCACTGATCTCGACCTCGCCTGCCAGTGCCATTCCCGGGGTCACGGCGGTGGTTGCAATGCTGGTTCTACTCCTGATCGCCCAGATGATGATCGGGCGAGAGAGCGTATGGCTCCCTGACTTCGTCTCCCGCAAACGCATGGACGCAGACAAAGTGCAGCAAGGCATCAACTGGCTGCGCAAACCCGTCGCTTGGGTCGAACGGTTCATCAGGCCACGGCTGACATTCCTGTTCCACCGGCCATGGCTCTGGCTGCCAATGATCCTGATCGCTGCGTTGACGCTGTTCATGCCGTTCATGGAGATCGTGCCGACCTCCGGGTCCATCGCATCAGCCGTGATCGCCCTCTTCGCAGCGAGCCTTCTCACCCACGACGGAGTGCTGGCCTGTCTGTCTTTCGGTTTGCTTCTGGTCGTTCCGGTCACGCTCTATTTCGTCTGATCCGGCTCGATCCACTGCGACGTTTCGGCTCCGGGACGGAACAGACCAGCCGTCAACCCGTTGGTCTATCATGCGCCCTTCGTGCGCTTGATCATGCCCGACCGATCAGAAGGAGGCCCCCATGTTCGACATCACCGCATCCCCCGCCAATCCTCCGGGACATGAAACCTCATGGGGCGTCAAGATACTCGGATGGGTCTGCGTTCTCTTCGGTGCGGTCATTCTGGCGGGCGGGGTCTGGCTGATCTTGCTGGGCGGGAGCTGGTATTATGGCCTCGCCGGCCTTGGCCTTGCTGCCACTGGCGTCCTACTGAACCGCTACATGATGGAAGCCATCTGGCTCTATCTCGTGGTTTGGATCGGAACGGTTGTCTGGGCCTGGTGGGAAGTCGGAGCCGACTGGTGGGCCGAGGTCCCACGCCTTGTCGCTCCGACCGTGATCCTCATCCTCGTGCTGTTCTGCATACCGGCACTGAGGCGCCACCCCTCCAAACTTTGATACGGATTTGCTTCAGATGACACGTTTTGTCCCCTTGGCCGCTGCCGTCCTCCTCGCTGGCACATTGCCGCTTCAGGCGCAGCAGGCGACCACCCCTGACATGCAGCAACCCGCGAACGGTGCTGCCGAAGACCCCTCCCCCTCAGAAGACGCGGCGGTTTCGCCCCCCCCCGAAGAACAGGCCACAGAAGAAGCTACAGCAGACGGCGCCATCGCCGCTGCCCAGCCCTCAAGGGAGGTCGGGAGCGACTGGCCCTATTGGGGCGGCGACGCACAGGCGACCCGCTATTCACCGCTGGACCAGATAACGCCCGAAAACGTAGGTCAGCTGGAACAGGTGTTTACCTTTCACACTGGCGATCTTCCCAAAGGCACGGCGGAGGGCAAATATTCACCCGAGGTTACGCCCCTCAAGGTCGGTGACGACCTGCTGATGTGCTCCGCGATGAACATCCTCATTTCGGTCGATGCCGCCACGGGAGAGGAAAACTGGCGTTTCGATCCGGGCGTGCCGAACCAAGCGATCCCCTATGGTGCCACATGCCGTGGCGTCTCGGTTTATAGCAATCCGGACGCCGCCGAAGGTGATGCCTGCGCAACGCGCGTGATCCAGGGCACGCTCGACGCCAAGCTGGTCGCCGTTGACGTCGAAACCGGAGCGCCCTGCGAAGACTTCGGCGAAAACGGCACTGTCGACATGTGGCAGGATATCGGCGAACGCGTGCCCGGCTGGTATGCGGTCACCGCACCCCCGGCCATCGTGCGTGGCGTCGTCGTGACGGGCGCACAGGTCAAGGACGGTCAGGCCGAGGACGCGCCTTCGGGCGTGATCCGTGGCTATGACGCCGTGACTGGTGAACTGGCGTGGGCCTGGGATCTGGCTGCACCCGATGAGAACCGCAACGGCCCGCCGGAGGGCGAGGTCTACACCCGCGGCACGCCGAACATGTGGACAACAGCTGTAGCGGATGAAGAGCTCGGACTGGTCTACCTGCCAATGGGCAATTCCTCGGTGGATTATTACGGCTCCAACCGCAGCGATGCCGAGAACGAATACGCCACGTCGCTCGTCGCGCTCGACGCGACCACCGGCGAAGAGGCATGGCACTTCCAGACCGTGCGCCACGACATTTGGGACTACGACCTTGGGTCTCAGGCCTCCCTGATTGACTATCAGGGCACCCCGGCGGTGCTCCTGCCGTCCAAACAGGGTGACATCTACATCCTGAACCGAGAGACCGGTGAGCCGCTGACGCCGGTCGGGGAACTCACCGACCTGCCGAAGGGTGAGGTCGAGCCGGATTACATCTCGGACACGCAGCCGGTAAGCGAATGGCACACGCTGCGAAAAGACCCGCTGGAAGAAAAGGACATGTGGGGTTTCACCCCTATCGACCAGCTTTGGTGCCGCATCCAGTTCCGCCGGGCGAATTACGACGGCTTCTTCACGCCGCCTTCCACCGACAAACCATGGATCCAATATCCCGGCTATAATGGTGGGTCCGACTGGGGGTCGGTGGCGATCGATACAGACCGCGGGATCATCATCGCCAATTACAACGACGTGCCGAACTACAACCGGCTTGTGCCGCGTGATGAGGTGACGTCCAAACCCATCAACGAGATGGAGACCGGCGAAAGCGGCGGAGCAAATGCCGAAGGTGCCGCAGACCCGCAATCCGGCGCCCCATACGGCATCAGCGTCAATGCGGGTTGGCGAAACGACCTGACCGGCGTGCCATGCACGCGTCCTCCCTACGGCGGTATCCGCGCAATCGACCTCGAAACCGGCGAAACCCTCTGGGACCGCCCTCTGGGCACAGCACGGCGAAATGGTCCGTTCGGCATCCCGTCCTTCCTGCCCTTTGACATCGGCACGCCGAACAACGGCGGGTCCGTGGTGACCGCTGGCGGACTGGTCTTCATTGCCGCGGCGACGGACAACCTGTTCCGCGCCATCGATATCGAGACCGGAGAGACCGTCTGGTCGACAGTTCTGCCAGCTGGTGGACAGGCGAACCCGATTACCTACGAGGTCGATGGTCGCCAATTCGTCATGGTAAGCGCCATGGGTCATCACTTTATGGAGACGCCCGTGGGCGACGAGGTGATCGCCTGGGCCCTACCAGAGGGCTGATCGTCCAGAATAGCAGACTGCGCGCGGCGGCAGACCAAGGTCTTGCCGCGGCCGCTGTATCTGCTGATCACGCGGGGGGCGGTCGGGACAGACGCAACTGTTTCGCCAGCGCCCTGCCTCGCAGGCAAATGCCCGCCCTGCGTCGGCGTGGCACGGAATTCCGCAAGCAGACTGCCGTTGATCATGTAGGAGCGAGGAGCATTCCTATGACCGATACCAAGGCGAAAGCCCCCGAAGATCGCACGACCGAGACGTCCGACCAACTGCGCGATGAGATCGACAGAGGCGGAACCGGCGACAAGGTCGCGTTCTCCGACCCTGCCGCGGCCCCCTTGGGCACAGACGACGAGGCCGGAGGGCACCCGCCCGACCCCGATCAGGTCAGACGCGCCGCCGCACACGAAACGCCGCGCGCAAACCCGGAAGACAGAAAGAAAGGTCCGGCGGAGTTGCAAGGCAGCAGGCTGAGCCCCCGGCTTCTGGTTGTTGCTGCCGTCTCCGGGATCGCGCTGATCGTGGTCGTGTTGGCGCTGTAGAAGCAACCCCCACACATGGGACGACCTCCCGCAGTCCCTCAGGCACTCTCCCCGGCTTTAAGGCGCCCGATAATCCGGTCGAGGTTCGACGCGGCCTCTTCGCGGGTTACCGCATAGCCATAAGGCGAACCATCCTCGACACCCCAGGGAACGAGGATATCAAAATCGATCTCCTTCAATGCCGCAAGGCTGCCCAGATAGGCCGCCCGATCGCTGTCGCTCAGGAGAACCGCCCTCCATTCACCGTTCCGCACCCACAGACTGTCTCCCGGAAAGAGCAGGCGATGGTCTCCGTTGTTCCAGAGGAAGGTCGTGGTTCCCGGCGTATGACCGGGCGTCGGGATAATTTCCAGATCATCATCGATCATTTGGCGTTCCGAAAAGGTGCCGGCGATGGCCATGTCGACATTGGCGCGGTCCGCCTCATTGATCCAGACGGGCAAATGGAGGCGCGGCGCGCCATACGATGGTGGTTCATGAGAAGGCGCTCAGGCCGACCCATTTCACGGATCTCGTCAGCAGCCTCACTGATGCCCGGGGCATTGAAGACGATGACGTTGCCCCGCAGCCTCTCAAGCACGAAAGCGCGAACCACGACGCCGTCGAGGAAGGGCAACGGTGCACTCGGGGTCCCGTGCAGACCTCGGATCGTGGATTGCAGTCCATTGGAGGTGCCGTCGATGGTGAGCTCATCCGTCATCGGTCGGTCTCCTTTGCTTTCGGCTGGGCAAGCTATGGCTTCGGCCCGCCGGCGGCTGGTCCGAGAGGTGCGCTTCGATGCGGCGCAGTGCCTGCGTCGTCGCGGCGATCATGTCAGGGTCCAGCCCGGCATCGCTCAGGGCCGCGCTCCAATGCTCGCGCATGCGAAGGCTGTTCTTCTCCGCCAAATCAGTTGGGTGCAGAAGTGCGATGCGCGCGTCTTCCGGGTCGCTCCGCCGCTCAAGTAAGCCCTTCGCCACGAGGCTCTTTGACACCCGTGCGAAGTTGCTGGTTGGCAGGCCGCAGGCATCGGCCGCGGCACGCGCGGATACTCCGGGGTTTCGCCCGACAAACCGCATCACGCTGATTTCAACCGGCGTGCAGGGCCCCGGCTCCAGATCAAGCGGCGCCGGGAGCCGCCGCGCCACCGCGTGGACCAGATCAACCAACTCGTAAAGCTCCGTGGACTGTCTTTCAGCCATGACATCGGCCATTTGCTATTATGCGATAGTTTTTATTTAATACCCAACACCGTCACTTCAAGGCGGCCCTCCTTCAAGCAAGCCGCAGCGCGCGTCACATCCTGTTCACTGGCGCGGTGACCGACACGATTTGCGGAAATCCTCTGAATACCCGGATGATCCGGTCAGCCGTCGCAGGACCACCACCCGCGATACCCCGACGAGGGGCCGGGATCGAAGGCGAACGTCAGGGTCGCGTCAGACCGAAAATCCGGATCGTCCCTCGACGCGACGGAGATGCTGAGACCTTGGGTCTCCCATGTCCCATCCTCACCTTCCAGCGGTAGAAGCACGCCACTGACCTGGGCCACCGCTTGTCCCGCGTCGTCCGTCCACAGGATCGGATCGGCTTCGGGCGCACGGCGGAACTGACAACCCATCCCGGAGATCACCTTTGCGGCGTCCTCTCGGGCAACCGGCGTCGGATCAAGGGGCGACAGCTGCACATTTCGTCGCGCCTCCTCCATCGTGCCGACACTGGACGGTTCATCTTGATATGCACCCGCGACAGTCCGGCCGGCTGCGGTTTCAGCCACGAGATACCGCATCTCGGCGATTTCCTTTCTCTGAGCCGACGCGATCTCATCTGCCAGCCGTGCCACGCGGGCATCTTCGATCCCCGCCCGTTCAGAGGTCATGATCGCAATCGAATGATGCGGCATCATGGCCCGCATGTAACTGGGGCCCGACACGGTCACCTGACTCCGCACGAGCCAGAGCGCAAACCCCGACACGACGACCGCCCCTGCGAGAATGGCGAAGTTGGCTGCCCGGTTCGGATACATCCCCCACATCCAGAGCATCATGACGATCGCCATGACGCCCCCCATCAGGATCGCCATGTAGACGCGTGTTTCGGAATAGAACACATGCGCGGAGGAGTAGGTGTTCAGATACATCAGACCCAGCATGACGATGGTCGACGTAAGGATCATGAGGGCAAAACGGAGATATGGCATTGCGGCCTCCGGCTGGCTTGGAAATGGTGTGTGGATGACAGATCAACTCAACGTAATCCGCGATGTTCCGCTGGTGGCTTTTCTAACGCCCGACACCAGCAAAATAGCGGCTCAGGGTCTTGATATCCTCGGTCGTCAGATCCCGCGCCGCCGCAGCCATGAGCGCATCATGGTCAAGGGTTCCGTCCCGCCAGAGCTTCAGCTGGGCGACGAGATAGGCCTCGTTCTGACCGAATAGCCGAGGGCCCTTGCTTGGTTGCTGTCCACCGTGGCAGGCGAGGCAGGCAGGCACATCACGGGTGCCCTGCCAAGCCAGCGCCGCGCCCGGCCCCTCCCCCGGCGCCGGGTCCGGAGCAGGGGCGGCGGGCTTGGCTGAGAGCGCCTCCGCCAGCTCTGCAAAGCTGTCCTCCGACACCCGGGTCGCCGCCTGCGCCATGATCCCGCTCGGCCTCTCTCCGGTCAGATAGGAATCAAGCTGCGCTTCGAGGTATCCGGCAGACTGGATGTCCAGCCGGGGCACCGGGCCGCCGATATCCCCGTGACAGCTTTGGCAATAGGCCGTGCCGGTCAGGGTTGGCGAAGGCATCTGAGGTGCCGTATCTCGCTTGATCGCTTCCAGGAACGCAACGACGGCCCAGACCTCGCCACCCCGCGCCTCGACGGGCCAGGCCGGCATGCCGGTCATCTTGGCCCCGTTCTCGACGATCCAGTGCATTTCGTTCGCCTCCCAATGCACAACGGCCTCGTTGATGGGCGGCGGCGCGGGCACCATCGATTGGGCTGTGGCGCTGCGCGTTTCACCCGGCGCGCCGTGGCACATCGCGCAGGCCGTCGCGTAGTGCCCGGCACCAAGGGCGATCAGGTTCGGATCGTCCAGCGGCGGCACCTCTTCGGGCGCGGGTGCGCGCAAGGCGACCGAGTTGCGGAAGGTCGTGTGCAGCACCCAGGAGACACCGGGCAGATGGCCCACCTGCGCCGACACGTTGTAAAGGCCAAACCCCACGACCGCCGCCGCGCCCGCAAGCCCAAGTCCGCCCAACACCGCCAATGTCAGCAGAACCCGCCTCATGCGACCCCCCTTTCCCGCAGGGCCTGCCCGGTCAGCCACAGCCCCGCGATCAGGTAGATCGGGGTTCCGATGGCCAGCATCAGCATGCCCCCGATCTGCTGCCCCGAGAGATCGGGCGCGGTGCCGCAGATCTCGGCATAGATGTCGCGCGGCGCCAGAACCAGCAGTGCCCCAAGCAATGTCATGTGCATCGAGGTCAATAGAAGCCCTCCCGCCCCGGCGAGGGGCTGGTCACGCCGCAGACAGCTGGCCCAGACCAACAGGCCGACAACAAGGAAGCTGACCTGTTCGGCCGCGAACCCCAGACCCTGCAACCGCCCGAGGGCATGCGCGGCAGGCAGATGCCAGCCCCAGACCACGAGGAATTCCCCAAGGGCCGCGGCGAGCGGCGGCACCGCCATACGATCGGCGGTATCCGGCAGGGCCAGCACGATCAGCGGCGCGGCCAGGGCGACCAGCACCATGTGCCTGATCATATGCGCGGCGAAGATCGGCATGTATATGTCCAGCGGAACCAACCAGACGACAGCCAGCAGCAACAGCGCGGGAATGAGGAAAACCGGCTTCACTGGCACCCCCCGATCAGCACCAGCGGAAGTGAGACGAAGACCACACCGATCGCCGAGATAATCGAGAGCAGGAAGGCCGCGTGGCCGAGGAAATGGTGCCGGTCCTCCGCCCGCCCGCCACGGTTCACGAAATCCCCCGTTTGCGCGACATTCCACTGTCGCCAGGCAGTCCACCCGACCCAGCCGATCCCGCAAAGCGCGCCCCCGCTGGCCGCCAGCAGTCCGAACCGCACGGCATCGATATCCCAGCCCTTCGCGCAGGTGACCGCAACCAGCCCATAGCAGGCGACGAAATGCGCGGCCCAGATCAGCGGGGCGAGCGTGATCTTGAACAGGCTCGCCTGTTCTTCGGCGAACTCCTTTTCGTCCTCATCCCGGCGTGGCTGATGCTCGTCCGTCATAGCGCCCCCGGCATAAGGCCCAGCACCGCACAGGTCACCAGCGCCGAGATCGTGACGAAATGCCAGAAGAGCGAGACGTTCCAGATATCGGCGTCATAGCGCGGCGTCAGCTTGCCGAAGAGCGATCCGGCCAGACAGTAGAGCTGCATGATGACGCCGGCCCCGGAATGGACCGCGATCCAGATCGCAAGCGCCCACAGGATTGCCGGATAGACATGGGACGCCGGCTCCAGTTCCATCACGGCCCCAAGCAGCGCTGCTGCCCCGGCGGCCGCCACCAGCGGTGCGACGATCAGACAGACCCGCGCCGAGGTCACCCGCCCTGCCCGGTTCAGGTGGCGCGCCCCGACAGTTAGCCCCCAGTTGACCGCAAAGGCCACCGCAGCCATGGCGACAAGGCCCGGCACCGCATGGGCTGCGCCATCAGGCGGGAAATCGGGCGACGCGGTCCAGTAGAAGAAGAACCCGAAGACCAGCGAAGCAAAGGCCGTCGCATCCCCCAGCATGGTGATCCAGATGGCCCACCACCCGACAGAGGCCGGACCGGCGGAATAGGTCGGCAGGCGCAGCCCGAGCCCAACGTCCTTGCTGTCCGCCTCGGGCACCTGCGCGGTTGCGGTCCAGAGCCACCAGATGATGCAGCAGATCGCCAGCGCTCCGCTGATGATCGCAGGCGTATACCAACTGAAGGTCGGGAAGATGAACGCGCCGCCCGTAAACGCTGCGGCCCAGAGCGTGATCCACGTCGGCCCGGTGACCCGCTGCACCTGCACCGGCTCTGCATCGATGACCGAGGTGATGAGGGTCTCGCGTTTGCCCTCCTGCGCGTCGGGCAGGTAGTAGCGCCCCGCGTCCAGCCGCGCCAGCATGTCGGGCTGGTCCCAGAGCGGATAGCGCGTCGTCACATGCGGGATGGACCGCACGCCCCAGGCCTCTTCGGGCACGTCGTGGGTCCATTCCAGCGTGCCACCATCCCACGGATTGCGCGGGATCTGCGGCAGCCTGTGCTTGGGCCGGATCAGATCCCAGACAAATGTCGCAAACCCTGCGGCAATGACAAAGGCCCCGACGGTCGAGATCAGGTTGAGCCAGTCCCAGCCGAGACCGCCCGGATATGTATAAACCCGGCGCGGCATGCCCCAGAGCCCGGTCAGGTGCATCGGCAGGAAACACAGGTTGAACCCGCTGAAGGTCAGCCAGAAGGCCCATTTCCCCAGCCGGTCCGACATCAGCCGTTTCTGGATGAACGGGAAGAAGTAATAGACCCCCGCGATCACCGGAAAGACCATGCCGCCGAAGAGAGTGTAGTGCAGGTGCGCCACGATGAAATAGGTGTCATGCGCCTGAAAATCGAAAGGTGCCAGCGCCAGCATCACGCCGGTCAGCCCACCCATGGTGAAGATCGCCAACGCCCCGGAAATCCAAAGCATCGGTAGCGTCATCTTCACCCGCCCCGCCATCAGCGTGGCGAGGAAGGCGAAAATCTGGATACCCGTGGGGATCACCACCGCCTCAGATGCCGCCGAAAAGAAACCAAGCGAAATCGACGGCAACCCCGTGGTGAACATGTGGTGCACCCACAGCCCGAAGGACAGGAACCCGGTGCCGACCGCCGACAGCACGATCCATGAATAGCCAAAGATCGGGCGGCGGGCGACGGTCGGGATCACCATTGCGGCTATGGCGATGGAGGGCAGGAAGATGATGTAGACCTCCGGATGGCCGAAGATCCAGAAGAGGTGCTGCCACAGCATCGGATCGCCGCCACGTGTGGGATCGAAGAACGGCCAGTCAAAGGACCGTTCGAGCTCGAACAGGAAATCCCCGGCGATCAGCGGCGGGAAGGCGAAGAGGATCATTCCACCCACCACCAACACATACCACGCGTAGAGTGGCATCAGGTTCACCCGCATCCCCGGCGGTCGGCATTTCAGCGTGCCGACGATCAGCTCGACCGCCGCCGCAATCGACGCCACCTCGATGAACGACAGACCAAGCAGCCAGATATCCGATCCCGGCCCCTCGTCCTCGGTGGCCAGCGGCGGATACATGAACCACCCGGCGCGTGGTGCGACGTCGAAAAAGATCGAGCCGATGACGAAGACGCCTCCAATTAGGAAACACCAGTAGCCGAAGGCCGAGAGCCGCGGAAACGGCATGTCCCGCGCCCCCAGCATCCCCGGTAGCAACAGGATAGCCACCGCCTCGAACATCGGCACGGCGAAGAGGAACATCATCGCCGATCCGTGCATGGTGAAGAGCTGATTAAAACGGTCGGCAGAGACCAGATCGTTTTCCGGAACCGCCAGTTGCAGCCGGATTATCAGTGCCATTACTCCGGCCAGCAACATGAAGACCAGCGCTGTCAGGCAATACCACTTGCCGACCTCGGTATTGTTGACCGCTGTAATATAGCGCCAGCCTTTCGGCGTCTCCCAAGCCGCCCGCAACCGGCTGGCCTGTGCCTCTTGCATATCCCGAGGCACCGGCTCGGCCAACATCTCGTCGGTCGGAGGATACGGGCCTTCGGGCTGCGGCAAACCGGACGGGCGCGTCATTTCAACCCCTCCAGATATGACGCCAGATCGGACAGCTGCTCGGGTTCCAGATTGTAGCTCGGCATCTTGACCTCGGGTTTGAGAACGTCCGTATGACTGATCCAGGTCGAGAGGTCATCAATGGTGACTTTCAACCGCCCGGCACCCAGGGTTTGGCGACTGCCGACATGGGTCAGGTCCGGCCCGACCTGCCCGACGTTTTCTGTGCCGCGCACAGCATGGCAGGCACCGCAGCCCTCGGACCGGAACAGCCGCTCGCCTCGCGCTGCGGCGTCGGTGGATGGGGAAACCGCATCGGCAGCTTCGGACGCAAGCCACCGGTCGAAATCGGCGGGCTCCATCACGACGGCGGCAAAGGCCATCCAGGCGTGCGACGCACCGCAGAATTCGGCGCATTGACCGCGATAGGTGCCTGTTCTTTCGGGGAGCAGACTGATCATCGTCTCGCGGCCGGGGAACATATCCATCTTTCCGCCGAGTGCGGGTATCCAGAACGAGTGAATAACTTTGTCGGAGGTCAGATGGATTTCAGTCCTTTGTCCGACTGGCAAACGGATTTCGTTGGCTGTGAGGACAGGTGCATTCGCTCCCTCAGGCCAATATTCCACCCGCCACCACCACTGCTCGCCCGTCACCCGGACCACCAGGCCGTCACCGGGACGGCGCGGGTCGGGCAATATGCTCAGGCCCCAGACCAAAAGCGCGGTCAGCACGACGACCGGCAACACGAAGCCGCCACCGATCATGATATGTCGGGCATAGCGCTGATCGAATTTGCCCGGCATGACACGAGACATGAAATAGAAGGCGCCATTCACTAATAGCCAGAGCACCACGGCACCGGCCAGCATCACCCAAAAAAGCGTTGAGATCGAAAGCGCATCACGCCCGGCGGGGTTCAGAGACGACTGCTCCCCCCCGCAACCGGCGAGAGCCAGAAGCGGGACGCACACTTTCAAAATTCGTCCGCGCTGGTGGCGGTGGGTAAATTTCTCACCCGTTATGACGACCATAACACGAGAACGTGAATGTCGCGCAAAAGTTCCCGCGCCTGTCAGGCTCTCGAATCCCACGCACAATATTTGTTTTTCCCGTCGCGGCCGCTTCGCCGCGGGACTGCTCAAAACTGCTCAAAAGCGATCAGGGCCACGCAGGATCGTCGCGCCGCACCTTGTAAGTATTCCACAGCCCCGCCGAAATTCCGGCCACCGCGCCGATTACCGCAGCCACAGCGAAAACTTCCCAGCCGACCCACCCGAGCACCAGAAATGCAGTTACAGCCGGGCCTGCGATACACAGGGCCCACAGCGGGAAGAAAATCAGTCTCCAACCATAATTTATGACGGTTCTCCATCGGAATAACCGAAGACCAACGGAGCCGTCGAAGGCAGAGTTCCGATGCTGCCCCGCCCTTGCAGGAACTCCATGGGAAGCGAGTGCGTTTGCAGATCAGGAGGATCTCAGATGTCATTTCGGAAACGCTACCTCACCCGACCAATTCACAAATGGGCCAAAGGGGTGCTTCCAACCCTGTCTGCGACCGAAGCCGAAGCGATCAATTCCGGCGACGTCCACTTCGAAGCCGAGCTGTTTTCCGGCAAACCAGACTGGATCATGCTGCGCAAGTTGAAGGCGCCGCAATTGACGGACGAAGAAGCCGCCTTCGTCGACGGCCCCTGCCGCGCTTTCTGCGATATGATCGACCCGTGGGAGATTGATCACCATACCGGAGACATCCACTCCGAAGCGTGGGATTTCCTGCGCGAAAACGGCTTTTTCGGCATGATCATTCCCAAAGAGCACGGGGGGCTCGGGTTTTCGGCCTATGCCCATTCCGAGGTGGTGCGCTACATAGCCAGCCATTCGGTCGTCGCGGCGGTGACGGTGATGGTGCCCAATTCGCTCGGCCCCGGTGAGCTGATCCTCCAGTTCGGCACCGAGGACCAGAAGAAGGTATGGCTACCCCGGCTGGCCAACGGCAAGGAGCTTCCCGCCTTCGGTCTGACAAGCGAAGATGCCGGCTCCGACGCCTCGGCAATGACCGACGACGGGGTCATCTGCAAAGGCCAGTGGAATGGTGAAGAGGTGCTCGGCATTCGCCTGAACTGGGCCAAGCGTTACATCACCCTGTCCCCGGTCTGCACGGTCCTCGGGCTCGCCTTCAAGTTGCGCGATCCGGAGGGCCTGTTGGGAGAGACCGAAGACATCGGCATCACCTGCGCCCTCGTCCCGACTGACTTGCCTGGTGTCGAGGTCGGACGACGCCACCTTCCCTCGGGCACCATGTTCCAAAACGGCCCGACCACCGGTAAGGATGTCTTCATCCCGCTCGACCACATTATCGGCGGACCGGACTATGCGGGACGCGGCTGGATGATGCTGATGAGCGCACTGGCCGCCGGGCGCGGTATATCCCTGCCCTCTCTGTCGGCGGCGGCGACGGCCATGGCGGCGCATACAACAGGTGCCTACTCCCGCATCCGCACCCAGTTCAACCTGCCCATCGGTCTTTTTGGCGGGGTGCAGGAGCCCTTGGCCCGGATCGCGTCAAGCGCCTACGTCATCGACGCTGGCCGTCGGCTGACCACGGCGGCACTGGACGAAGGACACAAGCTCGCCGTCATCTCGGCGATCATGAAATACCATGCGACCGACCGGATGCGCGAGGCGATCAACGACGCGATGGATGTGCATTCGGGCAAGGCTGTGATCGACGGCCCGCTGAACTACCTGCAACCGATCTACCGGACCATCCCGATCGGGATCACGGTCGAGGGCGCTAACATCGTGACCCGCAACCTGATCATCTTTGGTCAGGGGGCCATCCGGGCTCACCCTCATCTTCTTAACGAGATGCAGGCCCTTCAGGAGCCCGACCAGGACAAGTCGCTTGACGACTTCGACAGACACTTCTGGGCCCATGTCAACCACTCCGTTCGCACCACGTTCCGCGCTGGCTGGTCGGCCTGGACCGGACGCGGCGATGCACCGGCGGATGCGGGCAAGGTTGCCCAGATCTATCGTCGCCTGTCCCGCTGGTCCGCGGCTTTTGCCCTGACCGCCGACATGGCCTTCCTGACACTCGGCGGGGCCCTCAAGCGAAAAGAGATGATCTCTGCCCGCCTCGGCGACGCCCTCTCGGAAATGTATCTGATCGCGGCCACCCTGAAACGTTGGGAGGACGAAGGCCGGAATGAAGCGGACCTTCCCCTCGTGCAGCACGCCGCCGACACAGGCTTTGCGCGCATCGGCCGGGCGCTCGACGAGACCATCGCCAACATGCCCGCGAAATGGGTCGGCTGGGTGCTTCGCCCGATCCTGCGACCCGGCGCACACGCACGGGGCCCATCCGACAAGGTGACGGAGGCCGTGGCGAAACTCGTCTATGAACCGAGCGCATCGCGCGAGCGTTTGGTCAAGGGTGCCTATCCGCCCAAGCCTGACAGCGGTCTTGGCTTGCTCAATATAGCCTTCAAACTGGTCATGGAGGCCGAGCCGATCACGAAACGGCTGCGCACCGCTCGCAGAACGCCGCGCGAAGGGCTTGAGGCCGGTATCCTGTCCAATGCCGAGTTCGAACAGCTCAAGCGGGTCGAGGACGCAGTGCAGAAGGTGGTCGCGGTGGACGACTACACGCCCGACGAACTTGCGCGCCTGTTCCCCGAAATGCCCCGCCAGACCACCTGGCCGGAGCCGGCGGAATGAGCCGCCCCGTCTACCTCGTCGATGGCGCCCGCACCCCGTTCCTGAAGGCACGCGGCAAGCCCGGCCCCTTCACCCCTGTCGATCTGGCTGTTCAGGCTGGACGACCGTTGCTGATGCGTCAACCCTTCGCGGTGACGGCCTTCGACCTTGTCATCCTCGGCTGCGTGAACGTGATACAGGACGAGATGAACCCCGCCCGCGTTGCCGCGCTGCGCCTCGGCATGGGCGACAGCCAAGTCGCCTTCACCGTTCAGATCAACTGCGGGTCGGGCATGCAGAGCATCGACACTGCCTTCCGCTACATCCGCGACGGCAGCCACGAGATGATCCTCGCCGGCGGGACGGAGGCGCTGAGCCATGCCCCATTGGTCTACAGCCGCGATGCAACGGAATGGTTCGGTCAGATAGCCCGCGCGAAAGGGCCGCTGGACAAGGCCAGAGCCCTCGCCGAGGTGCGCCCAGATTTCTTCTCGCCCGTCATCGGGCTGGAGCGTGGGCTGACCGACCCGATTACTTCGCTAAACACGGGCCAGACGGCCGAAGTGCTGGCGCATCGTTTCGGTATAGACCGGGTGACCGCCGACACCTATGCCGTCGAAAGCCACAAACGCCTCGCCGCAGCCCAGTCCGAGGGCCGACTGAAGAGCGAGGTTCTGCCGGTCTTCGACCGCGATGGCGAGGCGCACGAGCACGACGACGGCGTGCGCCGGGATTCCTCCGTCGACAAGCTGGCCAAGCTCGACCCGGCCTTTGAAAAACCCTACGGCAAGGTCACACCCGGCAATTCCAGCCAGATCACCGACGGCGCGTCCTGGGTGATCCTCGCTTCGGAAACAGCCGTCGAAGCGCATGGGCTGGAGCCGATTGCGCGGATCGTCGACAGCCAGTGGGCCGCGCTCGATCCCGGCATCATGGGGCTTGGCCCGGTCCTTGCCGCCACGCCTCTGGCACAACGCCACGGTCTGGCCTGCGACGACATCGACCTCTGGGAAATCAACGAAGCCTTCGCCGCGCAGGTGCTTGCCTGCCTTGCTGCGTGGCAGGACGATGATTTCTGCCGCAACGTGCTGGGCTACGATGCCGCCTTTGGGCGGATCGACCGAGGGCATCTCAACGTCGATGGTGGGGCGATCAGCCTCGGCCATCCTGTCGGGACCAGCGGCAACCGCATCGTCCTGCACCTGGCCAATGCCCTGAAAGCGCGCGGAGCCAAGCGCGGGATCGCAACGGAATGCATCGGCGGCGGCCAGGGCGGCGCGATGCTGTTGGAGGCCGCATGACCGACGTTCTCGATGAAATCACCCCCGATGACGTGACCGACGCCCCAAAAGCGCCGGAGGCGCGCAACTGGCGGCGGGAAGAGCATGACGGCACGCTGACCCTTTGGCTCGATTGCGCCGGCACAGGCACCAACGTCATCTCCGAAGCAGTGCTAAGGGAATTCGATGCCCTGCTGGACGAGGCGAAGGAGGCCCGACCGGATCTTCTGGCGATCCGATCCGCCAAGCCCGGCGGGTTCGGAGCTGGCGCGGACATCGAAGCTTTTTCCGCGCTCAGCGGGGAGGACGCCGTGGCAATGCTCCGCCAGGGTCACGCCGTGCTCGACAAGCTGGCCGCCCTGCCCTTCCCGACCGTCGCGGTGGTGCATGGCACGACGCTTGGCGGCGCTTTCGAACTGGCCCTCGCCTGTGATCACCGGATCGGCGCCCTTGGCGTCAAACTGGGCTTTCCGGAAATCCAGCTTGGCCTGCATCCCGGCCTCGGCGGCACGGTCCGGCTGACCAACCTGATCGACCCGGTCGAGGCGATGCAGATGATGCTCACCGGCAAAAGCGCCCATGATCGCAAGGCGAAAAAGCTTGGCATCATCGACGCGCTGGTGCCAGAGCGGCATGTCGATACGGCCATCGCGGCGGCCGCCTCCGGTCAACTCGACCATGAGGGCAGCTTTCGCGCCTCAGCCCTGCGCACCCGTGCGGCGCGCGGTCTTGCGGCAACCCGGATGCGGTCGGAGAGCGAAAAGAAGGCCCCGCGCTCTCACTTCCCTGCGCCCTTCGCCCTGATCGACCTCTGGGAAGACCACGGCGGCGACGCGGGCGAGATGCAGAAGGCCGAGATCGCATCCTTTGCCACCCTGCTGGACAGCACCACGGCGCAGAACCTGATCCGTGTGTTCTTCCTCCGTCAGCGCCTGAAAACGACCGGCAAGGGCGAAGACGGCGTTACCCATGTCCACGTCATCGGCGCCGGTGCCATGGGCTCGGAAATTGCCGCCTGGGCCGCGATGCAGGGCAAACGGGTGACGATCGAGGACGTCGAACTTGCCCCTCTGGGTCAGACGATCCGCCGCGCCACCCGGATATACGAGCGCAAGCATCTGAGCGGGATCGAAACGCGTGACGCACTGGACCGGCTGATGCCCGACCCGGATCGTCTGGGCCGTGCGCGCGCCGACCTGATCATTGAGGCCGCCCCAGAGAAGACCGAGATCAAAGAAGCGGTCTACGCCGAACTGACCAACGAGATGAAGCCCGGCGCAATCCTTGCGACCAACACGTCGAGCCTGCCGCTCGCCTCGCTCATCGACGCGGCTCCGGATCCGGCACATTTCGCCGGCCTGCATTTCTTCAACCCGGTCAGCAGTATGCCCCTGGTCGAGGTCGTCTCTCACGACCTCGCTTCGCAGGAGACGCTGGACCGACTGGCGGCGTTCACAACGGGTATCGACCGCCTGCCCGCGCGGGTCACCGACTATCCCGGATTCCTCGTCAACCGCGTCCTGGCCCCTTACATGATGGAGGCGATACTGATGCTGGACGAAGGCCACGACAAGGTGGCGATAGACCGCGCCGCTCTGGCCTTCGGCATGCACGTGGGGCCGGTCACACTGGCCGATCAGGTCGGGCTGGATATCTGCCTTGAGGTCGGGCGATCCCTTCGTGACGGCCTCGACACGCCCGTCGCCAACACGCCGGACTGGCTGCGAGAGAAGGTCGAAAATGGCGAGACTGGAAAGAAGAACGGCAAGGGTCTTTACGATTACGAGAATGAAGACCCGCCCAAGGATCCGGCGGACGACCCCGACCAGCAGGTGATCGACCGCCTGATCCTGCCCATGTGCAATGCGGCAGTCGAGGTTCTGCGAAAAGGCGTCGCGCCCGATGCGGATACGGTCGACGCGGCGATGATCTTCGGCACCGGCTGGGCACCCTTCCGTGGCGGCCCTCTGCACTACGCAAAGGTGCGCGGCGACGTGCCTAACGCCCTGCGGCAACTGGCTGAAAAACACGGGCCCCGGTTCAACCCCGATCCCGGCTGGGACAGCCGTGACTGAGCCGCTCACAGCCGACGCCATCGCCGCCGAGATCATCGACCGGACCGGGGGCGACATCCGGCTTGCCCTGCCCTTGGGCCTGGGTAAGCCAGTCACGCTTGTCAACGCGCTCACCCGCGCGGTCGCGAACCGCCCGGACACGCGCCTGTCGATCCTGACCGCGCTGACGCTTGAGCGACCGGACATGTCCGAGGACATGGCGCACCGTTTTCTTGAACCCGCCGCGGACCGGCTGTTCGGCAGATACCCGGCCCTCGACTACGCGACGATGATGCGTGACGGGACCCTGCCCCCGAACATCGAAGTCTCAGAGTTTTTCCTTCTGGCCGGCCGATGGATCGGCGTGCCCGCGATGCAGCGACGATATATCCCGTCCAACTACACCCATGCCTACGATGTGCTGGCCGCCTGGAAACCGAACGTTCTGATGCAGCTTCTGGCCCCGCTCGGCGACGAATTCAGCCTGTCCTGCAACACCGACATATCGGCAGACCTGCTGCGCGCCCGGCGTGAGGGGCAGCAGGATCTCCTTGTCGTCGGCGAAACCAACGCCAACCTGCCCGCCATGTCCGGACCGGAGGCCCGTCTGCCGCGCGACGAAGTCGACCTTTGTCTCGACCCCGCACCGGACTTCGACCTCTTTTCGGTCGTCAAACGCCCGGTTGGTCTGACGGAACACGCGATCGGCCTGCATGTCGCCAGCACGGTGCCCGACGGCGGCACGCTGCAAATCGGTATCGGCGCGATTGGTGACGCCGTCGCGCACGCCCTGCTGCTCCGGCAATCCGGGAGATTCCCGAAAATCCATGCGGCCAACCCTTTCGCACGAGAGGGCTACGATGAAGACCGCGCGTTCGACACGGGCCTTTATGCCGTCACCGAAATGCTGGTCGACGGCCTTCTTCACCTGTTCGAAAGCGGCGTCATCCGGCGCGAGGTGGATGGCGCGGCAATCCATGCCGGGTTCTTCGTCGACTGCCGGGACTTCTACGACCGCCTCCGGTCCCTGCCCCAGTCTAAACGGGACAAAATCCGAATGATGCCGGTGAGCTTCACCAACCAGCTCTACGGCGACGAGCCTGCCAAGCGTGCTGCACGAACCGATGCCCGTTTCGTCAATGCCGCCATGAAGGTCACGCTTCTCGGCGGCGCGGTCAGCGATATCACCTCCTCCGCGCAGGAGGTCAGCGGGATCGGCGGCCAGTTCAACTTCATCGAACAGGCCTTTGCGCTGGACGGCGCCCGATCCATCCTGACGCTTCCCGCAACCCGCACAAGCAAGAGCAAGACGGTATCCAACATTGTCTGGGAGCACCCGCATGAAAGCGTGCCCCGCGCCTATCGCGACATCATCGTGACCGAATACGGGATCGCCGACCTGCGCGGCCAGCGTGACGAGGATGCGATTGCCCGCATGCTGGCCATCACGGACAGCCAGTTTCAGGATGAACTGTTGGAGCGGGCCAAATCATCAGGCAAGATCGCGGCCGAGTATCGCCTGCCCGAGAAGGCAAGACACAACACGCCCGACAAGGTCAAGCAATGGCTGCGCCCCCTTGACCTGCCGGACTTTCCCTTCGGCTCAGACTTCGACGAACAAGAACGCCGCCTGCTGCCAGCGCTCGGCATGTTGTCGGGCGTCCAAGGCGATACCCTGGGGCTGGCCAAGCTGATTCTCGAGGGGATGACCGCAGAACGACCGGACGACCTGCTGGCACGGATGGGGCTGGACCGGCCCAAAGGTCTGAAAAACCGCGCGATGGCCTATGCCCTGACCGGGGCGATACGCCGTGCCACCTGAGTTGCGCGCGGCGTGGCGTGGCCGTTCACGCCACCCTGCTCTCGAACTTTTTCAGAACCCCCACGATGAAAAGTGACAGCCCTGTCGCGGCCAGCGCTATCGACCAGACACCAAGGCCGCTGGCGGTCCCGATCGCTGCGACAAGCCAGAGGCTGGCACCGGTGGTGAGACCCTTGACCTCACCGCGCGTGAAGACGATGAGACCCGCCGCCAGAAACGCGACACCGCCCGTGACAGCCTCGATCATCCGGATCGGGTCCATGCGCACGTCATCGCCGAAATCCCGACCCACAAGGTCAAGCGACAGAAGGCAGTAGCAGGCTGCTGCCAACCCGACGAGCATATGGGTCCTGAGCCCCGCCGCATGATCCTTGGTTTCACGTTCGAAGCCAATTACGGCGGCAAAGAACAGCGCGCCGAGGATGCGGACCATGACCACCGGCCAGGGCAGTGTGCTATGTCCGGAAAACTCCGTAGTAAGTACTTGAAAGATATAAGTCATTAGGTCAGTCAGGTCTTCGATTTTTTGAACTCGAGTGAGAGAGGAACCAAATAGAGAGTGCCAGAGTTCCGATCCGGAGTATTTTAAGAACGACTTTGAAGGCCTGTAATCCCGCTCGCGGCCTGTCTCTTGTGAACCTGCGTGTAATTTTGACCCCGTAGCGGGGTGATCGGCGCCCAAAAGTGACCCCCTTACACTGATGTGGATGATGCCCCCGAGGTCATCGGGGAGCACAGAGTGGGATGTTGGTCGTGGAGACGATAGCGAAGATCCGGCGGGCGTATTTTCAGGACAAGAAGTCGATCAAGCAGATCTGCCGGGAGCTGCGAGTATCGCGGAACACGGTGCGCAAGGTGATCCGGTCCGGTGCGACGGAGCTCACCTACGAGCGGACCATTCAGCCGTTGCCGAAGATCGGGCCCTGGAAAGACATGCTCGACGAGATGCTGGCGGTGAATGCGCGGAAGCCCAAGCGCGAGCGACTGACCCGCATCCGCATCTTCGAGGAACTCCGGGCTCGAGGATATGACGGTGGCTATGATGCGGTCCGGCGATACGCGGCCTCCTGGTCCAAGGGGGAAGAGGTGGCATCTGCCGCGGCCTATGTGCCGCTGAGTTTCGATCCGGGGGAAGCCTACCAGTTCGACTGGAGCCATGAGATCGTAGTGATCGATGGCGCGACGACCACGGTGAAGGTGGCGCACGTCCGCCTCTGCCACAGCCGGATGCTCTTCGTTCGGGCCTACCCGCGTGAGACGCAGGAGATGGTATTTGACGCCCACGACAAGGCGTTCGCCTTCTTCGGCGGCGCCTGCGCGCGAGGTATCTACGACAACATGAAGACGGCAGTGGACACGATCTTCGTCGGCCGCGACCGCGCCTACAACCGCAGGTTCCAGCAGATGTGCGGGCATTACCTCGTCGATCCTGTTGCCTGCACCCCGGCATCCGGCTGGGAGAAGGGACAGGTCGAGAACCAGGTCGGTGTTGTCCGACGGCGGTTCTTCGTGCCTCGGCCGAAGTTCAAGAGCTACGCCGAACTCAACGCCTGGCTCGCGGATCGCTGTGTTGCCTGGGCCAAGGCCAACCCGCACCAGGAGCTTCGGGATCGAACGAACTGGGAGGTCTTCCAGGACGAGCGCGCGAGTCTTGTGCCCTACGTCGGTCCGTTCGACGGCTGCCATGCCGTGCCGGCGTCGGTCTTGAAGACCTGCCTCGTCCGGTTCGACAAGAACCGCTACTCCGTGGACGGCCGGGCCGTTGGCCGACCTGTCGAGATCCGTGCCTATGCCGAGCGGGTCGAGTTCTGGCAGGACGGCAAGATCGTGGGGCAGCACGCCCGAGCCTTCGGCCGCGACAAGGCCATCTACGACCCGTTGCACTACATTCCGGTTCTGGCTCGTAAGCCCGGCGCCCTCCGGAATGGCGCCCCCTTCAAGGACTGGGACCTGCCGCCGGCGATCAGGCGCGTGCAGCGCAAGCTGGCAAGGTGCCGAACGGCGACCGGCAGATGGTCCAGATCCTCAGCATGATCCCAATCGATGGGCTGGATGCGGTGGATGCTGCCTGTGCCGAGGCCCTGAGCGAGGGGGTCCCCGCAGCCTCGGTCGTCATCAACATCTTGGCCCGGCATCGGGAGCCGTCACCGCCGCTGACCATCGATACGCCGGCCGCGTTGCGACTGACCTGCGAGCCCGTCGCCGATTGCAAACGCTACGACAGTCTCAAGAGACCCAACCATGGAAAGATCACAGGTGCTGGACGCGATGAGCCAGCTGAAGCTCTACGGCATGAAGGCCGCCTACGATGAGATCATCACCACGGCGGTGAAGCGTCAGCACGAACCACAACAGATCGTCGGCGACCTGCTAAATGCCGAGATCAGTGAGAAGCAGGCGCGCTCGATCAAATACCAGATGACGATCGCCAAGCTGCCTCTGGCGAAAGAGGTCGATGAGTTCAGCTTTGAAGAGACGCCAGTCAACGAGACGCTGGTGCGCGATCTGGCCGCCGGGGAGTTCCTCGAACAGCAGCGCAATGTCGTGCTCATCGGTGGCACCGGGACTGGTAAATCGCACCTGGCCGTCAGCATCGCCCGGGCCTGCATCCGGCGCGGCAAGCGGGGGCGCTTCTTCAATGTCGTGGACCTGGTAAACAAGCTCGATGCCGACGCCCGTGCCGATCGACAGGGGTGCACCGCAGACCTGCTGTGCCGCCTCGACTTCCTGATCCTCGACGAACTCGGGTATCTTCCCTTCGCTCAGACCGGCGGCCAGCTGCTGTTCCATCTCATCAGCCGCCTCTACGAGCGCAACTCGATCATCGTGACGACCAATCTCGACTTCGGCGAATGGCCTTCGGTCTTTGGCGACGCCAAGATGACCACTACGCTGCTCGACCGGCTGACCCATCACTGTGACATCGTCGAAACCGGCAACGAGAGCTGGCGCTTCAAGACCCGTGAATGACCAAGACCTCGCTGGCCCGATACGGCTGCGCTGTGTGAGGGCTACACCGCATCGGGCCAGCTACCCGGGCGCTCCAAGGGGGTCATTTTTGGATGCCGATAGGGGGTCAAGATTGCCTGCCGATTGGCAGTGCGGGTGCATGCTCCCAGTCACCACCGGAACCATCGTAAACGGCAGAGAGACCGGCAGTCCATGAAATGCCGGACCGCAACCCGCCGCGTGATGACAGTCGACGCCCGAGGTGTGCCCGACGGTGTGTCCCATGCCCGGGCAGTTCTCGCAGTCGCTACCCATGGTCCCGGCCCCCATCTCAGTATGCGGCATGTCATGCGCTTGCGCCGCGCCGGGCAGAAACGCGGTGACGATCAGCGCGACGATGATAAGGATACGCCGCAAAGGACCTCCGCATGAGTGGCCGGAGTATGACGCGATGCGCCTGGCAAGGTCAACTGTGGCGGGCAATCACGCCCGCCTCAACCGGCGAAGGCCCGCACGCCCATCCAGATGCCCATCACTATCATCATCAGGTTCTCGGTCAGCGAGATGAACCCGAGCGGCACATTTGAGTCCCCGCCGACGCAGGCACACTTCAGTTCGCGTTTGTCGACGTAGACCGCTTTGAATACGCTCACCGCGCCGATCGTTCCGATAAAGAGGGCTACCGGAGCCGAGATCAAGGGCAGAATGCCCGCCGTCATCAGGATGCCGGCCAGGGCCTCGCCATAGGGATATATCTTACCGTAGGGCACCCAACTCTTCGCCAGCAGGTCGTAGTTGAGGAACATGGTCGAGAACTGCTCCACATTCTGAAGCTTCTGGGTCGCCAGGACCGTCATCGACAGCGAGATGAACCAGACTAAGCTCTGCCAGGTCAGGACGGTGTCATACTCGTGCCACGCCAAACCGAGCGCCAGCAGCGCGCAGACCGAGAAGATGGCGATCACCGGCCGGTAGCTGGCATCGCTCTGTTCCTCTTTCGGCGGGTCGATCCCGAGGAAGATGCGCAGCTCGTCGTGGCCGCCGATCCGCTCACCATCAATGAAGGCCTGCGGGGTTGTTTTCACGTCGTGATCTCGCATGAATGCATCGGTCTCATTGCGGGTCTTCAGGTGGTGGTCCTCCACCTCGTAGCCGTGCGCTTCGAGCAGATGCTTCGATTTTAGGCCATAGGGGCAAGTGTGTTCCGGCATGACCATGCGGTAGAGCGCGGCGGTTTTCGTGAAGTCCTTGGGCATCTCGTTCTCCTTAGTTCGCACAGGTGAGCTGACCGCGAAACCCGGCGCTGTAGTCGGGACCGGCGGTCACGAGCAGGTCTTGCAGTTTTTCGTCGTCCGTCCGGTTGACCTGCACCTTCAGCGGGTCGGCGACAAAGCCGTCACCGGCGACTTCAAGCCGGACAAGGTCGCCGCTCATACGGATCAGCGCGCTGTCGTTGCCGATCACAAGCACCGGCGGGCTGGTCTCTGTGTAGGTGAAGCGGCAGACGCCACCATCGTGGAAAGCCTTTGCAATGTCAGCGTCGGTCAGGAATTCAGGATCGACAGTCTGGACGACCTCGGTCGACAGCGCCTCGGCAGCATCTTTCATCTTCGGTGCGGGTGAAGCAGGCCCCGATTGCGCCTCACCATTCGCGGCGATGTCGGCCAGAAGATACCGCATCTCGGCGATCTCTTTGTCCTGCGCGTAGACGATGCTGTCCGCCAGTTCGCGGACACGGGGATCGGTCAGATTGGCGCGGGAAGAGGTCATGATCGCGATCGAATGGTGCGGGATCATCGCACTCATGTAGGACCGGTCCTGCACCGTGGTCTGGCTGCGCACGAGCCACAGCGACCCGGCGAAGACAAGGATCGATCCGGCGAAGATCGCGATGTTGGCGCTGCGGTTCTTATACATGCCGAGCATGAAGGCCAGCATCACAAAGGCCATGACCGCGCCCATGACCAGCGCCATGTAGGCCCGCGTTTCCGACCAGAACATATGGCTGACGAGGTATGTGTTTAGATACATCAGACCGAGCATCAGCGCGGTTGACATCACGATCATGAGGAAAAAGCGGGTGTAGACCATGGGGTTCTCCTGAAGACTTCAGGAGGACAACAACCTTCCAGTGGGTGGATGTTCCCGGAAAAGTTATGAAGTCCTTAGGAGGGCGGAATTTTCTCTGCACAGATGTCTCCAATCGGGCTGGGAGCGATCATGCGAATGGGTGAAGAGACGCAGCGGCGCGCGACCATTCAGGACTATGTGGCTTTCTTAGTCGGGACACACGACTTTCAGGCCGACGCCGAGAAATTGGCAGGTAGCGTGTTCGTTGGCACCAACCTCGAGACCGCTATACTGGCAACTGACATGCGGCTTGCCGGGGGGAACGGGTGACAACTGATCGCTGGGTGGCCTGTCGCGCGGTGGACGAGGTCAACATCGGGCTTGCCGAGGGCGATAAGATCGAGTTCGAAACGGCCTTCTGCCAATCCGTTCGGCAAATGTCGCCGAAAATCCTGTTTAGCGATGTTGCGACGGACAAAATTTATAAGAAACACCCCATTGCGGCCAAGCTCGGAATCGTCAGCGACGCCTCATTACCGATCCTTCGCAGCGACGGCACCTTCTCCGGCACGCTCTGCGCGATCGATACCATGCCACGTGACGTGCAGCACCCGCGCGCGGTCGCGATGCTGGGGATGTTCGCTGAGATTATCGGCCGAGGACTGGAAGTCAAGGAGACGCTCGAGGGGCAAGAGCGGCTGATCGAATACGAGCGCAGGATGGCCCCGGCGCAGGAGGAGTTTGTCGCGGTGCTCGGCCAAGAATTGCGCAATCGGGTGGCGGCCCTGCACGGCCAAAGGAACTCGGACGAGACATAGAAAGTTCCTTTTCTCAAATGCACGTCGCTGTTCTATGAGGGATGGCCAAGACCAGTTACTCCGCGCTTATAGCGAGGGATAGGCCAATACCGACGACACAGGACCCGATGTGGACGGCGTAAAATATTGAATATTGGAAAAAGCACTTGGACAAACAGACAGGCCGAAAGGTCGCAATCATCGGATTTGGCCCTCGTGGGCTTGGAGCGCTGGAGGCTCTCGTCCACGGGGCAAATGAGCGCCGCATTCACATCGAGGTCGATATCTTTGACACCTATCCCGAGCCGGGCGCTGGCCCCAATTTCGATCCGCGGGAGCCGCAGCACTGTCTGTTAAATATTCCCATGCGGGATATCGACCTGCGACAGCCAGAGGGGCTTGACCTTGCCTCGTTTGCCGAATGGCTGGGGCCCGAGATCGGCGAGGATGACTTTCGTCCGCGCGCAGAGGTCGGACAGTATCTTGAGCAGCGGTTCACCAAGTTGAAAGACGCCGCGACGGCGGTGACAACCCGGCACTGCCCGGAGCAGGTTGAAAGCCTTCAGCGCAAAGATAATGCTTGGCATGTCCACGCTGGGTCGACCAATCACGGACCTTATGCAGAGGTTCTGATGGTCCCCGGGCAGCCGCCGACCCGGCCAGACAATCAGCTGGCCGAATGGAAGGCCCATGCAGCTAACCACGAAGGATCACTCGCCACTGCCTATCCGGCGCGGCTGCTTGCAAAGGCGGCCGGCCAGTGGTCCGGTCAGTCTGTCGCGATCAGGGGCTTCGCCCTGTCATCAATTGACGTCATCCGCTTGCTGACAGTTGGTCAGGGCGGCCACTTCTCACGCGGGCGATACGTCGCATCTGGTCGGGAACCGGCCTGCATTGCGCCCTTTTCGATAGACGGCAAACCGCCCTATCCCAAACCTGCCACCGGTGAAATAGACGTTCGGTATGAGCCAACACCAGACGAAACAGATGTCTTCAGAAAGGCCGTGTTAGAAGCTTCGAAAGGCACGCCCGAAGCGGCACAGACCCACTTAACAGAAGCGCTGGCTGCGCCCTTGTCCCGCATATTGGCAACCTTCAAATCAGAAGTCAGCCATTCTGCTGTATGCGACTGGCTGGGGCGTGAATGGTCCGTTCCGGGCAGCCAGGAGGATGCCTCTGCTCTGGAAGTCCTCAAGAACGGGGTCGAAATGGCGGAGGGCGTCAGCCCGCCATCGATTGGCTACGCTGTTGGACAAGTCTGGCGCAAGTGGCAGGATCCGTTGCGGCAGGCCTACAACCCGGCGAACACTTCACCTTCCACAGCCGTGGCAATTGTGGGGTTTGATGAGGGCCTCAAGCGTTACTCCTACGGGCCGCCGGTCAGCGCCTGCCGAGAGCTGCTAAGCCTGATAGACGCCGGTATCGTATCGATCGAATGGGCCCGTGACCCGGACATATCGCCGATCAACACCGGCTGGAAGCTGAACATCGGGGCCCGTAGCGTGACCGCGGCGGTCATGATCGACGCCGTCCTGCCCTCTCCAGATCCGCAGCAGGTGGAGTCAGCCCTGATCTCCAGGCTAATCACGGATGGATACCTCACAACGCTGGATAACTTGGGAGCCCACACGGCGTCCGACGGGCGGTTGATTGGCAATGACGACGAGCCCGTGCAAGGGTTGAGCCTTCTCGGACGCCTTTCCGTCGGCAGCGTGATCGCGGCGGACAGCCTGCATGATTGTTTCGGTGCGTCATCTGAACGATGGGCCGAGGGCGTCCTCTCTCGTCTCTCCTAACGATACGTGCTGGTCCTATTGGTCACCTTCGCAAATGTCATGGAAACATTTTGGCCGGGTCGCTTTGGCCTTCCTAACCACAGCGAACCGGGAACGCCCCATGCGCAACCCCGATCAGGCGTTGTTGCAGAACGGCGGCCTGAGGTATGAGTGGTAAGCATCCGGCGTAGGCCGCGGTCATGCAGCGAGTTGGCGCCTTGATGTTTGCCAATTCCACGGCAGAAGGTCCGGCACCCGTGAGACCGTTGTGTTGGGCAGCCTGGCGAGGACGTCGGCAAGCCATGCCTGCGGGTCGATATCGTTCATCTTAGCGGTGACGATCAGGGAATACATGAAGGCCGCGCGGTCGCCGCCGCGCTCTGATCCTGCGAAGAGCCATGATTTTCGCCCGAGCGCGACACCGCGCAGGGCCCGTTCTGCGGCGTTGTTGGCCAAGCAGATGCGCCCGTCCTCGAGGAACCGGGTGAAGGTAGCCCAACGGCCCTTGCCAAGCATGTAGCCGATCGCCTTGGCGACGGGGTTATGCCGCGACAGAACGCCCAGCTCGATGCGCATCCAGTCGTGCAGGTCTTCGACGAGCGGGGCCGTCAATCGTTGCCGGGCGTCGAGCCGTGTGCCGGCATCCACGCCGTTGATCCCGCGCTCCATGTCGAAGATGGCATCGATCCGACCCACGGTTTCGAGTGCGACGGGCGATATGTCATGCGCGACCTTCCCCTTGCAGGCGCGCCCCTGAATGTCGGCAAGTTCGAAGAACTTCCGTCGGGCATGGCTCCAGCACAGGGCGCTGGTGACGGGGCCTGGCTCACGGTCGCCTCGGTAAAGGTCGTTGTAACCGCCGTAAGCGTCGGCTTGCAGGATGCCCTGCCACCCGGCCAGATGCCGGTTTGGGTGGGCCATCCCCCTGTCGCGCGAGAAGTGGAACAGCGCAGCCGGTGGCGCGCCGCCGCCGAAGGGTCGGTCGTCTCGGACACCCCCGCCGGGAAGGCGATCATTTGCCCTCGAGGATCGGCAGCAGCCTGGCCAATGCGTCCGGGTCCACCGACGAAGGCACGAGCAGGCGGCGTCCGTTCCTCAAAACGACCTCGTGCTGGACGTCGGGGCCCAGCTGCCGCGGCGATGGCTTGTCCATGGCGGGCGCCATAGTCACTGGCACGAAAGCCGGACCGCTCTGGATCGCGAAGTCACCGTCCCGATACTGTCTCCGCCAGGTGGTCAGAAGCGAACGGGAGATGCCATGCCGCCGCGCTGTCGCTGAGACCTGCCGATGCCCCCGATGACTTTCCTGGACCACCCGGATCTTGTCCGCGTCGCTCCAGTGCCGCCGCCGCGGCACATCCTCGGCGGACAGGAACTCGATCTGGGGTGTGAACGTAAGGTCGACCATAACGTCGGACTTATCATCGCCTCCGGCGTCCCGTCAGACGGCCCTCGCCGGAGGGTTACTATGAGTGGTCCTTTCCTGCCGACATCTCACGGACCCTGAAGGTCGAAGCAGGGAGTGCGGCCCTCGAGCTTCGGCGAACCTACCTTGACGGTGACACGCACCCGGGGCACATCGGCGAACCAGGTGTCCTCCAGTCAACCGAAGCAGCAGCCAAGTAGTAGTTGCGAATGTTATCCTGCAAATTCACTGCGCACACGGGTCCAAAGCTCCTCCGCAGATGTGGAGAGTCTTGCCTTCGGCCGCCATATCCGAACCTCCACCTCGACCGTTTCCCCAAGGCTCGAGACTTTCCGAAGCACTCCGGCGGCCAAATCCTCTCCGATCTGGCTGTCCGGGCACCAGGCAGCGCCGCGTCCGTTACGTGCCATGGTCGTCAACACGTTGCTGAGGTGCGACGAGAAGATCACCGGATTCGGAAGCGGATCGTCTGTCGAGCGTGCACTGGCGAGGATGCGACCCATCCCGGACTGCGACGTGAAAGATAGGAGCGGCAACTCGTCTTCGGAAAACCGGTCGATCAGTTCGGGTGTCGCAACAGGCACCAGCGTGTCCCTCCCGATGAGATGAGACCGGAAGGATTTCTGCAATTCTGTAGGCATGTCGGGGTGATTGTGGCAGATCAAGAACTGCACTTGCCCCTCGGTCATTAGGCCTTCGCAGGCGACCATGTGGTCTGCGGTCAACTCGATTGTCGCGGCCAGCGGCTCCTCCCGCTCGAGGGACCGGAGCCATTGAGGTGTCCGTCGTCAGATGATTTGAGACACGAGGGCTTGATCGAGAACGGAGGGCCTGGCTCGTTGTGGTTTCAGTTTATGCCGCGTTTTTGCGATGCAGCAAGCGGCGCTTCTCGATGGTTTTGGCTTTGATCTCCTTTCGCGTTTTCAGGATGGCTTCGGCCCTGCCGAGATAGACGTCGGCGGGCGCGAGGTTGCCCAGGCTCTCGTGGTAGCGGTGATGGTTGTAGTGGTCGATGAAGTCGCCGATCGCCTGTTCCAGAGCGCCGGGCAGGTAATAGTTCTCGAGCAAGATGCGGTTCTTGAGGGTCTGGTGCCAGCGTTCGATCTTGCCCTGTGTCTGAGGGTGCCGAGGAGCACCGCGGACGTGATCCATGCCTTCGTCAGCAAGCCAGCCTGCCAGCTCTCCTGAGATGTAGCTGCTGCCATTATCGCTGAGCAGCCGCGGCCGGTGGGCGACTGTGGCCCGATCACAGCCCGAGGCGATCAGGGCCTCTTCCAGCGTCGCGGTCACATCCGACGCCTTCATCGTGGTGCAGAGCCGCCAGGAGATGACGTAGCGGCTGTAGTCGTCGAGGATGGTCGAGAGGTAGAACCAGCCCCAGCCGATAACCTTCAGATAGGTGAAGTCGGTCTGCCAGAGCTGGTTCGGCCTCGTGGTTTTCTCGTGGAACTCGTTTGCCGCCTTGATGACCACGAAGGCCGGGCTGGGAACCAGATCATGCGCCTTCAGAACCCTGTAAACGCTGGCTTCCGAGACGAAGTAGCGCTTCGTATCGGTGAACAGGACTGCCAGCTCCCGTGGTGACAATTCCGGCTCATCGAGGGCCAGATTCACAACCTGCTTGCGCACCGTGTCGGGGATCCGGTTCCAGACCCGGCGCGGATGCGAGGGCCGGTCCTCAAGTCCCGCTTCACCAAGCGACAGGTAGCGATCATACCAGCGGTAGAAGGTCGTGCGCGGGATGCCCAGCATATCCAGCGTCCGCTTCGCCGGCAGGTGCGATTGCTCCACCTGCCGGATGATCTCGAGCTTCTCTGAGGCGGGATATCTCATTCCTCGTCGCCCCCATCCCCGAGCATGCTTTTTTTGAGCAGACGGTTCTCCAGGGTGAGATCGGCCACCGCCTCCTTCAGCGCCGACGCTTCCTGCCGCAGATCTTTGACCTCGGGACTGGTGGCCTGGCGCGCTGTGTCGCCGGCGAGCCGCTTCTTGCCAGCCTCGAGGAACTCCTTCGACCAGCTGTAATAGAGGCTCGTCGCGATCCTCTCGCGCCGGCAGAGCTCGGCAATACTGTCCTCGCCGCGCAGCCCTTCCAGGACAATGCGGATCTTCTCTTCGGCGGAATGATGCTTCCGCGTCCGTCGGCGGATGTCCTTCACCATCGACTCCGCCGACGGCTTCGCTGTTCCGGGTTTCTGTCTCATCTTCACTCCTTGGTGGTTACGATGAGCCAGAAACCCTCCGTTACAAAATCAACTCAGATGTCCCAGGGGCGCTGACGGGGAACACCCGACAGGGCATCGAGCATGTCGTGCTGCCTGAACTCGGCCTTGCCCTGCCGGGCATGGTGATCGCCGCAGGCGACAGCCACACCACCACCTACGGGGCCTTCGGCGCCGTGGGGTTCGGCATCGGCACGTCGGACATCGAACACTTGCTGGCGACCCAGACCCTGAAATACCGCCGCCTGAAGAATCTGCGCGCGACCTTCGACGGAACGCTGCCGTCGGGCCTGACCTCTAAGGACATGATCATGGCTCTCATCCGCCGGATAGGCGCGGACGGAGCAGTGGGCCATGCCGTCGAACTTTCAGGCCCGGCCATCGAGGCGCTGTCCGTCGAGGCGCGGATGACAATGTGCAACATGGCCGTCGAATGCGGCGCGCGGGTCTGCCTGATCGCGCCCGACGACCGGGTCTTCGAGCACATCGCGGGCCGTCCTCGGGCGCCCGATGCCGCCATGCTCGCGCGGGCCCGCCCCGCATGGCGGGCACTGGCCACGGACGAGGACGCGACTTTCGACCGTGAGGTCCGTATAGACGTCGGCGATATCGCTCCCATGGTCAGCTGGGGCATCAGCCCCGATCAGGCCGCGCCGGTCACCGAGCGCGTGCCGGATCCGGCGGAGCTGCCCGAACATCAACGGGCCGATGCACGCGCCGCGCTCGACTACATGGGCCTCACACCCGGTGCGGCGCTCACCGGCATCCGCATCGACCGCGCCTTCATCGGGTCCTGCACCAACGCGCGCTTGTCCGACCTGCGGGAGGCGGCGGCGATCCTGCGCGGACGCCGCGTTGCAAGCCATGTCCGGGCGATGATCTCCCCCGGCAGCAGCACCGTGCGGCGCGATGCGGAGGTCGAGGGCCTTGACCGCATCTTTCGGGACGCGGGCTTCGAATGGCGGGAATCCGGCTGCTCCATGTGCCTCGCCATGAACGACGACGTGCTGGCGCCGGGGGAACGCTGTGCTTCAAGCACCAACCGCAACTTCCGTGGTCGTCAGGGCTCTGGTGGGCGGACGCATCTGATGAGTCCCGCCATGGTCGCGGCCGCCGCGCTGGCTGGGAAGATTGCCGATGTCCGGGATTACATGCCGAAGGAGGCCGCCGATGCAGCCATTCACGACTGAGACCGGCGTCCTGGCTTCGATCCCCATGGCCAATGTCGATACCGACGTCATCATGCCCAAGCAGTTCCTCAAGGGGATCGACCGCAAGGGTCTTGCCCGCGGCGTCTTTTACGACCTGCGCGCGTCGCCGGACAAGCACCCCGACTTCGCCCTTAACCGACCCGGCCTCGAACGTCCGAAGTTCCTCGTGACCGGTCCTAACTTCGGTTGCGGTTCGTCCCGCGAACATGCGGTCTGGGGCCTGATGCAGTTCGGCGTGCGAGCCATATTCGGCACCAGCTTCGGCGGCATTTTCGCTGACAACGCCGCGAACAACGGCCTGCTGATCGTGCCGCTCCCGGAGGACGACGTCGATGCGCTACACCAAGCGGCGGCTCAGGCCCCTTGCGACGTGACTGTCGACCTGCATTCGCAACGTATCACCCTGCCCCACGCCACGATCTCCTTTCCGATCGGGCGCGAGCAAAAAGTAGCGATGCTTGCGGGCCGGGACTCGATAGCACGCACCTTTGCAGTGATGTGCGACTTTCACGGGTTCGAGCGCACATATCTCGACGCCCACCCTTGGCTTACCAGGAAAGAATGAACATGGATCTCGGACTCAAAAACCGCACCGCGCTTGTCACCGGCGCCAGTGCCGGCCTTGGCCGCGCTATCGCCCTCGCACTTGCCGGCGAAGGCGTGTCGGTTATCGGCGTCGCCCGACGAGAGGACAAGTTGCGCGACCTCGGCAATGAGATCGCCGAAGGCGGCGGACCTGCACTACGGATCCTGACGTGCGACCTGTCGAACCCCGACGCCGCCCGCGACCTCGCCGCTCGGGCCGAAGCGCTCGCCCCCGGCGGCATAGACATCCTTGCCAATGTCGCGGGTTCCAGCCGCCCAACAACGATGGACCCGGACATGACCATCTGGCGCGAGGCCTACCAGCTCGGCTTCCTGTCGCACGTTCAGCTCACCTTCTCCCTCCTCCCGGGGATGAGGCGCCGGGGTTGGGGTCGCATCGTTACCATCACCGGATCGTCCGAACCCCAGTTCCTCAGCGCCGCGACCGCCCCGAAGGCGGGACTCCACGCCTGGTCCAAGGCCGTCTCGAAACTTGTGGCAGCTGACGGTGTGACCGTGAACTGCATCCAGCCCGGCAAGGTGATGAGCGAGCAGATCGAACGGCAGTTCCCGGACGCCGCCGACCGGGACGCCTACGCCCGTGAAAGCATCCCGATGGGTCGCATTGGAGAGGCGCGGGAACTTGCGGAGGTCGCAGCGTTCCTCTGCTCAGGAAGGGCAAGCTACGTGACCGGCATCGTGTTCCCAGTGGATGGTGGGTTGAGGAACTTCTCACATTGAGGCGCCTACCCCAGCCATCATAGCAATCAGCGTCTCCGAAATGCCCCCTGTGACGTGGTCCGCCGACTGGGATAGAATGATCCCATCATGGAGATAGGCCAGAGCATGGCTGGGAAGCGAGAGAAGCCCGAAGGACTCGCGCTGAAGCCACGACAAGTTGAGGTGGTGCAAGGCCAGGGACCGTCGGTCGGTGTTGCAGCGCGGCAGGGCGGTATCGAGCAGCAGAGCCACTACCGGCGGCGGCGGCACTACGGCGGTCTGAGCCGCGATCAGCTGAAAAGGCTCAAACTGCTTGAGAAGGAGAACCGACGGCTCCGGCGTGCCGTCTCCGAGCTGACCCTCGACAAGATGATCCTGAGCGAGGCGGCTCGGGGAAACTGCTGAGCCCCTCGCGCCGACGTAAGTGCAACGAGTTTCTCGACGGAGTAGTCCTCTTCTTGCCCCGACGGGCGCAGATCCTGATCGAATGGTGGCGACGCCATTATCGATTCCCGCTTGAAACTACACGTCAGAATTCGACATCATGTCTCGTGCCAGCTTGAAGGCGGGCCTACAATTCGGGCCTACACACCTCCGGCGGCACCCATCGAAGCCTTAGAAACAAGGCAAAAGCAGACCAGAAGGAAATTGATCGGCACCATCCATCATCGGGGCGACCGAAAGGCGGGCGGCGCGGTGGAGGTCCGGACTCCCGTGTGCTGTCGACTGCTGGTTCATGGTCACCTGACCGCTTGTAGAGGGTTGGGGGGCCTTTTGCCCCCGATTGGCCGGGCAGTGCAACCCGTTGTTGGAACGGCTCCGGCGACATGGCCCCCGCGCCAAAGGACCGGGACTTCTGACCCGTCAGGTCAAGGCGTCGGCCCCACCTCCCAACGAAAGAGGCGCGAGGTCTTGCGGACTGACGCTCCGCGTCGGGCCGCGCCCTCCTGCGAGGCACAGGTGGGCCAGATCAGAGGCCGCGCGGCACGGGCGCCTTGCAGGCCAGAGTGGCAGGACGCGCGACCGCCCGACGGCAGACCCCGGCACCGACGGACCGCCGGGAAGGCGTCAGAACTTCTGTCCCAGAGTGATGTAGAGATACCCCTCGGACTGGTCGTTCACCGCGTAATCGACCGCATAATCAAGCTTGTAGGCTTTCGAGAGCCGGATGCGCAGGCCGGCGCCATAGGAATAGCCGCCCTGGCTGAAGGACATGGAGCCCAGATCCCGCCCCCCGCCGCCGAGGGCGGCAAAGGCGACATATCCGAACCGCTCGCTGATGCGGCCCCGGTATTCGACCTGTGCAGAGGCCGACGCGCGGTTGATGTAGTCCGTCGCCGGAAACCCGCGCAAACCGCTGGCCGCGCCGACGCCGCAGGTGTCGAAGAAGGGGGACTTGCTGGAGGCCGCGCAGAGGACCCCCCTGAGCGCGACCACGCCCTCTGCCCCCACGGCGTGGTAGGAGGAGAGCGAGAAAACGCCCTTGGTATACTCGGTGTGACCGATCTCCAGCCGTCGATCGAAAAGCGAATCCACCTCGACCGCATGACCGATAGACAGGGACGCGCGCAGGCCATCGGTCGGGAAGAAGGTGTTGTCCCGCGTATCATAGGTGCCCGTCAGCGAGATCTTGGCGAGATCGAGCTCTGCTTGTGGCTGCAGCACAGGCGGAAGTTCGTTGAAGAACTCGCTGTCGAACGCGATGTCCGTCTCCAGGTAACTGAGGCCGAGGCTGAAACTCAGCCGATCCGACAACGCCCGACCGATGCTGACGCCGGCAAGGAAGCCCTCGTGCTTCAGCGGTATGTCGATGCTTTCATAGGCGAGGTCGTAATAGAGCACGGCCTCGCCCGCCACGGCGGCCAGCGTCCAGTCACCGTCCGCGAAATTGACCGACCCGCCGAGCGCCAGACCCTCGCTGCCGTTGGCGGATTTCATCTTGCCGATGCCGATGCCCGAAGGCTTCGAGTCTGGCAGGGTGAAGAGATAGCCCGCGCCAAGAGCCAACCCGCCCCCGATCATCGGATTGGAAAACGGAATCGGCGCGACGATGAACGAGCCGTCTCGGAAACTCAGCGCGGTCTCGGAGGCAACCGCGGGCCCGTGTTCCTTGAGATCCGGCAGGTAGGGCTGCGCCTGACCGAGCAGAGGCAACGCCGAGAGAAGAAGGCTCAGGGCCCCGCCACGCAGACCTGCTCTGGATGTCATCTCGTCAACCTCGTCAACCTCGTCAAACCGATGCCGCCCGATCATGGCAAGGCAAGGGGGGCCCTGTCCATGCCCGAGCGTGACCGGGCCCCACGGTTCGGGGGCGCAGGGGACCGAGAAGACACGACATTGAGGCAGCGGGAGGCCCGGACCGGTGCAGCGCAGACCTGCGGACATCCGGTCCGCTGACCAGGTTCGGAGGTCACCTGCATTGGCGTAGCTCGATGGCACGGTCCAACATCAAAGGCCGATATCAAAGGCCGACAGCAAGGTCTGATAGAAGGCGTCCGGGTGAAGACGCCTGCACGCAGGCTTCCGGGCGCGGTCCGTACACCGGAGACACGGGCAGGGCCGCAGGGATGCAGCCTCCGCCCCGTCGCCCTTCGGCCCGCGCGAAACGACAACTGCCCGGGGGCACCGGCCGTGCGCCCCCGGGCAGTCGCTTCCCGGCCGGTCCACATCCCCATGGAGCCCGGCCGGTGAAACGCGCGCCATCCCCCGCTGTCGCGCGTTTCCTCTTGGCGGCCGCAGCCGCGACGGGCTCAGTAGCCCATGGCGCAGCCGTCCTTGCGCGGCTCGGAGCCGCCGATCAGCAGCCCGCGCTCGTGGTCGATCCAGATCGCCTGACCGCCGCCCACCGGGAACTGCGATTTCACGTCGTGGCCGCGGGCGCGCAGGCCCTCCCAGATCTCGGGCTTGAACGTGTCCTCCAGCAGCATCTCGCCGTTGTAGGCAAAGCTGCGCGGCGCGGCGATCGCCTCCTGCGGGTCGAGCCCGAGGTCGAGGATGTTGCTGATCAGCGCCGCATGGCCCACCGGCTGGTACTGGCCGCCCATGACACCGAAGGGCATCACCATCTTGTCGCCCTGCCCCAGCATGCCCGGAATGATCGTGTGCATCGGACGCTTGCGCGGCGCGATGGCGTTGGGATGGCCTTCGATCAGGCGGAAGGAAGACCCACGGTTCTGCAGCACCACGCCGGATTTCGGCGCCGTGATCCCCGAGCCGAAGCCCGAGAAGAGCGAGTTGATGAAGGAGAGCGCGTTGCGGTCCTTGTCCACCACGGTCATGTAGGTCGTGTCGCGGTGCACGAAGCGGTCCGGCTCGCCCTGCGGGGCGGCGCGGGTCATGTCGATCTTGGAGCGGATGAAGTCCGCCTCTTCCTTCGACAGCAGACGCTCGACCGGGACCGGGCCGAAATCGGGGTCCCCGATCAGCGCGTCGCGGCGGACATAGGCGTGTTTCGCCGCCTCGGCGAGGATATGCACCCGGTCCAGTTCGGAGAGCGACGCATAGTCGTAGCCTTCCAGCACGTTCAGGATCACCTGTGCGGTGACGCCCTGCCCGTTCGGCGGGATCTCATAGACCTGATGACCGCGGTAGGTGGTGCTGATCGGCTCGACGTAGGTCGGCTCGGAGGCTTCGAAATCCTCCAGCGTGTGCAGACCGCCGACAGAGGTCAGCTTGGCGACGATGTCCTCCGCGACCCAGCCCTTGTAGAAGCCATCGCGCCCCTTGGAGGCGATTTCGCGCAGGGTCTTGGCCAATTCGGGCAGTTTCACCCGGTCGCCGACCTTGGGCGCCTTGCCGTCGAAGAGATAGCGCGCGGTGCTGTCCGCATCGCGGGCGAGTTTCGAAACGCATTCCCCCCAGTCCCGCGCCACGCGGGGCTGGACGATATAGCCCTCTTCCGCCGCCTTGATGGCGGGGGCGAGGATCTGCGCCATGTCCAGCTTGCCGTGATCCGCGTGGATCCGGCACCAGCCGTCCACCGCACCGGGCACGGTGACGGCATGGGCGGTGGGCACCTCGATCTCCGAGATGCCCGCTTCCTTGTACCACTCCAGCGTCGCAGCCGCGGGCGCGCGGCCCGAGGAATTCAGCCCGATCGGTTTGCCCACGCCCCCCTTGGAGAGGATCATGAAGCAATCGCCGCCGAGGCCGGTCATCGCCGGTTCCACCACGCAGAGCGTGGAGATCGCCGCGATGCCCGCATCCACGGCATTGCCGCCCGCGCGCAGAATGTCGAGCGCGGCCTGCGTGGCCACCGGGTGCGACGTCGCCGCCACCCCGTTCTCGGCATAGATGGCGGAGCGTCCGCCGGTGTAATCCTGTCGGTTGTTCAACTGGTGCATCCTGTCCTCCTCAGTCGCGCGCCGGCAGCCAGGTGCCCGGCTCCAGCACGAGGGCCTCCATGCCTGCGGCCTTCACCGCGGCAACGCCCTCGGACGTGGCAATGAAGCGCGACGGCATCGGGAAGACCTCACCGTTCTCCATGATGCGCTTGCCGTTGGAATAGGCCAGAACCGGCTCCAGCTTCTCCATGTCCAGCACGGTGACATCGGCATCGGCGCCCACGGCAAGGTGACCCTTGTCGCGCAGGCCCAGCATGACGGCCGGGGTCCAGCTCGACTTCATGACGAATTCGCTGATCGTCAGCGCCGTCATCCGCACCAGCGGCAGGCCGCGCTGCACGATGTCGTTGCGGGGGATGCCGCCACCGTCGGTGGCAAGACAGTCGATGAAGAAGGAGCCGTCCTTCTTCTTCTTGGTGACGAGGTGCATCCGGGGTTCCGGCGGGTTCACCATGAAGGAACAGCCGGTCTGCATCTCGACCGATTTCCAGAAGTCATAGCCTTCCTGCCCGGTGGCCAGAACGATCTCGCCATCGACGACCGCGTGGATGTGGGTCCAGCCGCCAAGGATCGACTCTTCCATGCCCGCCTGCGTCGGCTCGAAGCCGCCAAGGGCCACGCCGCGCTTGGTGGCGTTGGATTCCGGCACGCCGTTCGAGCAGAGCGCCGAGGTGCCGTTGAAGGGCGCGAGGTAGCTTTCCGACCAGATGTGCGGATGCTCGGCCAGCTTGTCCATGACCTCCTCGCCACCCATCACGCCTTCGTTCCGGCAATAGGAGTTCACGTGCGGCATGTGCAGCGGACGACCCTCGGCCAGTTCGCAGGCCTCGGCCATGGTGGCTGGCGCGGGCGGCGGGGTTTCCAGCGTGCCGGCGTGGAAGGCGACATAGGCGCCGGTGTCGGCGCAGACCTTCATCACCCGGGCCGAGGCATCCTTGGTCAGCGGGAAGTGACCGCCCAGGATCTTGAGGCCGATGGCCCCTGCCCGCTGGCTCTTGGCCAGCACGTCCTTCAGCTCGTCCTCCAGCGGGTTGGCCGTGTCGACGGTGTGGCCCGGACGGACGTAGTTGATCGAGGCGATGTTGAGGCCCGCGCCGTACTTGCCCGCGATCTCGACCACGCCCTCGATCGGGCCGGCCATGTCCAGTGCCGTGGTGACACCGGCCTTGGCCATCATCTTGTGGCCTTCCTTGCCACCGACCCAGCGGGAGATGTGCACGTGGGTGTCGATGATGCCCGGCATCACCACCTTGCCGGTCAGGTCGTGCTCGCGCTCGGCGCTGCCCTCGATGGTTTCGGCGACCATGACGACCTTGCCGCCGCTGATTGCGATGTCACGCTGCGCCTCGATCCCGTTCTTGGGATCCACCAGCGTGCCGTTGCGCAACAGCACATCGAATTTCTCAGCCATTTCTGAATGTCCTTTGGTTATTTGACGCCCGGGGTCCAGACCGTTTCCGGATCGAGAGGCACGACCGGGCGTGGGAGATGCTTGAAGTCGAGACGCGAGAAATTCGCGCTGACAAGGCCCGGCACATCGACCTCGAAGGTCTGCTCGGGCGGGAAGAATTCGTCGAAACCGGCGCGGAAGTGGCCGCGGCTCTTGACCACGACGCAGTGCAGCTTGGCGATGTCGATGCCGTGCATTTCCAGCATCCGGGGTTCCAACAGCTGACGGCGGAGCGAGCCCACGACCACCAGCAGGCCGCTGTCGGTCAGGCGCAGCAGGCCGGCGTCGCCGAGGTCGAACTTGCGCCCCGCCAGCGTGCCGCGCCGGCCGATGTCGTTGCCGTCGGTCAGGCAGAGGATCTCGGCCTCGGCCTCGAAGGTGTCGGAGTAGAGCCCCGGTTCACGGTTGAAGACCGCCTTGAACGTGGTGCCTGCGCCCTTCTCGTGCATCTCGGCGGCAAGCGCCGGATCGACCAGCACGCCAAAGGCGCAATCGGGGACCTTGGCCTCGTGGAAGGCGCGCAGCACGTAGGTCGTGTTGCCGCGTCCGCCGCCGCCGGGGTTGTCGGCCACATCGGCGAAGATCACCGGCTTTTCGGAGGAGAGCGCCAGCGAAACGGCGTCCTCCAGCTCCATCATGTTGGTGACATAGGAGCCGCGGTCATCCCAGAGTTCCTGCGCCAGGTCGGTGCAGACCTGATCGGCAAGCGCCTGGTCGCCCCATGTGGTGACGTTGACCGTCATGCCGCATTTCGACAGGTCGCTTTGGGCAAAGCCGCCGGTGATCGAGACATTGGCGATGTCGTCGCGCTGCATCACCTCTTCGGCGCGGCGGATCATGCGGGCATAGGGCCCGCGCGCGGTCAGAAGCGTGACGGAGGGCGGCACCAGCGGCAGGCGGATGAAGGCATTCGCAACCTTCTGGCCGCCCAGCATGGCGCGCAGCACATCGGCGCTTTCGGACGCGATCTGGCGCATGTCCACGTGCGGGTTGGTCCGGTAGGCCAGCAGCGCATCCGCGGCGTCGGTCAGTTTTTCGGAAATATTGCAGTGCAGGTCGTGGCTGACCACGATCGGGATATCGGGGCCGACGATCTCGCGGGCGAGCGCGACGAGCGTGCCGTCGCTGTCTTCCAGCCCGTCAACGGCCGAGGCGCCGTGGCTGGCGACATAGATCGCGTCCACCGGCAGGGCCGCGCGCAGCATCTCTTCCATCCGGTCCTTGATCCGGGCGAAGAGCGGCGCTTCGATGGGGCCGCCCGGAGGGGCGGCCACCATGATGAGGGGGACCGGCTCCCAGTCGCCGGTCTCATCCATGCGTTCGTAGAAGCCCGGGAGTTCGGACGGCAGCTTGCTGACCTCCCGCGCCCCCTTTGTGATTTCCTCGCCTTCTGCCCAGCAAAGGGCGCGGAAATCCTCCTCCACCGTCGGCGGTGCAAAGGCGTTCGCCTCAAGGTGCAGGCCGAAGATGGCGATACGGGGCGCGGGCATGGTGGTCTCCTTAGTACTTGCCGCCGACCTTGTGTCGGGCAACGAAATGGCCCGGTCCGACTTCGACCAGCGGTTCGACAACCGGATCGTCGCCAAGGGCCCGTGTGGGGCTGGGCAGATCCGAGGTGTCGCGCAGGCGGTCAGGCCGCTTCCGGGACGGGTCGGCCACCGGAACGGCCGACATCAGGCGCTTGGTATACTCGTGCTGCGGGTTCTCGAAGACAGCACGGCGCGGACCGATCTCGACGATCTGGCCAAGGTACATCACGGCCACGCGGTGGCTGATCCGTTCCACGACGGCCATGTCGTGCGAGATGAACAGGAAGGCGATGTTGAACTCGTCCTGCAGGTCCATGAGCAGGTTCACGATCTGCGCCTGGATCGACACGTCGAGCGCGGAGACCGCCTCGTCCGTGATCACGACCTTGGGGTTCACCGCAAGGGCGCGCGCGATACAGATACGCTGACGCTGACCGCCCGAGAACTCGTGCGGGAAGCGGTTCGCCATCTCGGGCGCAAGGCCCACCTTTTCCATCAGCCACGCCAGACGGTCCTTGGCTTCCGGGGTCCGGATCGAGCCCATGGGCCGCAGCGGCTCAAGGATCGAGTTGCCGATCGACTGGCGCGGATCCAGCGAGGAGAACGGGTCCTGGAACACGAACTGCATGTTCCGCTGGAGCACCTTCTTGACGTCCGGGCTGTTCGGCTGGCTGACGTCCTTGCCCTCGAACAGCACGGTGCCCGAGGTCTTTTCCGTCAGGTTCAGCAGCGACCGGCCGGTCGTGGTCTTGCCGCAACCGGATTCCCCCACGATCGACAGGGTTTCCCCCGGGTAGAGATCGAAGGAGACCTGCTCCACCGCGTGCACCTTGTGGGTGACGCGCGACAGGATCCCGCCCCGGATGTCGAAGTGGGTCTTCAGATCGCGGACCTGGAGGATCGGTTCGGCGGCCGTGGGCGCCTTCACCGGCTTTTCTGCCGTGGCCACGTCGGGGTTCGACATGGTCAGCAGCGGGAAGCGCGCCGGCAGGTCGGTGCCCGTCATTGCCCCCAGCTGCGGCACGGCCGACAGCAGAGCCCGCGAATAGGCGTGCTCGGGGTTCTTGAACAGGCTGACGGCGTCCTTCTCCTCGACCTGGTCGCCCCGGTACATGACCAGAACGCGATCCGCGACCTCCGCCACCACGCCCATGTCGTGGGTGATGAAGATCACCCCCATGTCCATGTCCTTCTGGAGTTCACGGATCAGGGTCAGGATCTGGGCCTGCACGGTCACGTCGAGCGCGGTGGTCGGCTCGTCCGCGATCAGCAGCGAGGGTTTGCACGACAGCGCCATGGCGATCATGACCCGCTGCCGCATCCCGCCCGACAGCTCGTGCGGGTACCGGCGCAGGATCGCACCGGCGTTCGGAATGCGCACCCGGTCCAGCATGTCCTGTGCTTCTCGCAGGGCATCGTGCTGGCTGACATTCTGGTGCAGGCGGACCGCTTCCGAGATCTGCTGGCCCACGGTGAACACCGGGTTCAGCGAGGTCATCGGCTCCTGGAAGATCATCGCCATGTCGGCGCCGCGCATCTTGCGCAGCAACTGCGGGCTGGCGGCCCGCAGGTCCACCACCTCGTTGTTGCGGCGCCGGAAGCGCATGTCGCCCTTGATGATCCGGCCACCGCCGTTTTCCACGATGCGCATCAGCGCCAGCGAGGAGACCGACTTGCCCGACCCGGATTCCCCCACGATCGACAGGGTCTCGCCCCGGTCGACGTGGAAGGAGAGATCGCGCACGACGTCCGCAGGCTTGGCGTCCGAGCCGAAGCGGATGGTCATGCCGTTCACATCGACGAGGCGTTGCGGCGGCATCTCCAGCTTGGTTTCGGGACGGATGAGGGTTTGAGTATCGCTCATGTCTCTCAGTGCCTCCGGGTGCTCATGCGCGGATCAAGCGCGTCGCGCAGACCGTCGCCCAGCATGTTGATGGCCAGAACCGTGATCGACAGCGCGATGGCCGGGAAGGCGATGATGTGCGGCTTGATCTGCCACAGCGCCCGGCCCTCGGCCATGATGTTGCCCCAGGACGGCGTGGAGGGCGGAACGCCCGCACCGATGAACGACAGGCTGGCCTCGGAGATGATCGCGACGGCGCAGATATAGGTCGCCTGCACCAGCAGCGGTGCAAAGGTGTTGGGCAGGATGTGGCGGAAGATCACGCCCGGCATCGAGATACCGGCGATCTGGGCCGCGCCCACGTAGGGTTCGTCCCGCAGCGACAGCACCACGCCACGGACCAGACGCACGGTGCGCGGGGTCTCGACGATGGTGATGGCGAGGATCACGTTCCAGATCGAGGCGCTCGAAAGGGTGATCAGCGCGATGGCCAGCAGGATCGAGGGGATCGACATCAGCCCGTCCATCAGGCGCATGACGATGGCATCGACCCAGCGGATGAAGCCGGAGAAGACGCCGATCAGCGCGCCCAGAACGGTCGAGCAGATCGCCACGAGGAAGCCCACCGTCAGCGAGACGCGGGTCCCGTAGACAACGCGCGACCAGAGGTCACGTCCCAGCATGTCGGTGCCGAACCAGTGTTTCGCGGACGGCGTCTGGGTGCGTTCGAAGGGCGAGACGGCCTTGGGATCGACCGTGCCGAGGAACGGCGCGAAGACCGCCATCAGCACGAGGATCGACAGCACCACGAGGCCGAAGAGAACAGCCGGGTTCCGGCGCAGCCACGTCCAGCTGCGCGACAGACCGGACCGCGGGGGATCAATGGTAGAGACGGTCAATAGCGGATCCTCGGGTCGAAGACGGTGTAAAGGATGTCGACGATCAGGTTCACCATCACGTACATGAAGCTGAAGATCAGGATCACGCCCTGGATCACCGGGTAGTCCCGGCGCAGGATGGCGTCGACGGTCAGACGACCGACACCCGGAATCGCGAAGACGGTCTCGGTCACGATGGCGCCCCCGATCAGCAGGGCGACGCCGCTGCCAACGGTGGTGATGATCGGAACGGAACAGTTCTTCAGCGCGTGCTTGAAGACGATGAGGGATTCCTTCACGCCTTTGGCACGGGCCGTCCGGGTATAATCCTGGCTGAGGCTTTCGAGCATGGTGGCACGGGTGATCCGCGCGATCAGGCCGACATAGACGGAGCCGAGTGCAAGCGCAGGCAGCGTCAGCGAGCGCACGGCGGCATAGAGTCCATCGGAACCGATGGCCTTGTAGCCCTGCACCGGCAGCCAGCTGAGCTTGAGACCCAGCGAATAGGCCAGCAGGTAGCCGACGACGAAGCTGGGCACCGAGAAGCTGAGGACCGCGATGATCATGACGATCCGGTCCACGATGGTGTTGTGTTTCCAGGCGGCGATGGCCCCCATGGGAATGGCGACGATGACCGAAAGCACGAGGGTCATCGACATCAGCAGGAAGGTCGGTTCGAGGCGCTGGACGATCATCTTGAGAACGTCCTGCTTGGTGTACATCGAGGTGCCGAAGTCACCCTGAAAAATACCACCGACCCAGGAGCCGAAACGTACGAGGAAGGGTTGATCGAGCCCAAGGGTTTCCCGAATGCGCTCGATGTCCGCCGTCGTGGCCGCATCCCCGGCCATGATCGCCGCGGGGTCCCCGGGTGCTAGGTATAGCAGCCCGAAGACGAAGAACGCGACCAGGATCATGACCGGGATCGATGCCAGAAGGCGTCGAATAATATAGGCAGTCACCTGAGGTTAGCCTGCCGGTTTCATGGTGTAGTACAGCGGCATTTCCTTGGGCATATCGACCCAGTCCTTGGTGTAGGCGGTGATCTGCGTGTAGGCGCCCATCGGCACGTAAGGCACCTTGTCGAAGGCCGTTTCCTGGATCTTCTCGATGATCGCGGTCCGTTCGGCCGCGTCTTCTGCGAAGAACCAGTTCATCCGCATCTCTTCCATCTCGGGGTTGTCCGGCCAGCCGAACCATGCGTCGCCACCGTTGCCGCGCAGGCCGAGGTGACCGGCAGGGTCGAGGTTGTTCGGGCCCGAGAGCGAGGTGACGAAGACGTTCCAGCCCCCCTCGTCCGGGGTGCCCTTGACCGGACGGCGGGTCATCATCGTGCCCCAGTCCATGGTCTGCAGGTCGACGTTCATGCCCAGCTGTTCCAGCAGGTTCGCGGTCAGCATGGCGCCGGCGTGGATCCAGGCCTGGTCGGAGGGGTCGAGGACGACGACGGGGGTGCCGTCATAGCCGGCATCGATGATCGCCTGCTTGGCCGCGTCGATGTTGGCCAGCGAACCAATCTTGTCCTTGCCCGCGTCCACGTCGTTCGGGGTGCCCGGGGTGAAGTAGCCCACGTTGGTCGCCCAGGAGGCCTTGTTCTCTTCGCCGAAGATGGCGGTCATGAACGCTTCCTGATCGACGGCCGAGGCGACGGCCTGGCGGATGGCCTGGTTGTCGAACGGCGGCTGCAGGTGGTTGAAGCGGATGATGCAGAGGTAGAACAGCGCACGGGCAACCGAGGTGATGTCGGGGTCTTGCGTCACGATCGAGACGAAGTCCGGTGCCACGGCTTCCAGCGAGTCCACTTCGGCCGACTTCAGGGCGGCGTAGGCGGTCGAGCTGTCGTTGATGACCGGCCATTCGACGCGGTCGACATAGGCGATCTTGGCGCCGGCGGTGTATTCGCCGGGCTCTTCGCGCGGGATGTAGTCCTCGAACTTCTCGTAGACGACCTTCGAGCCGGAAACCCACTCGTCCGCCATGAACTTGAACGGGCCAGAGCCGATGCACTCGGGGATCTGCTCGTGCGGGCTGGTGGCGGCAAGACGGGCCGGCATCATGGCGCACATGTTGCCCGACGGCTTGGCGAGCGCGTTCGGCAGCATCGAGAACGGACGGTTCAGGGTGAAGACGATGGTCTTCTCGTCCGCGGCTTCCAGGGTGTCGGTGACGCTTGCCAGGGTCTGGCCCAGCGTGTCACGGACCCACCAGCGCTTGATCGAGGCCACGCAGTCTTCCGCGGTGACCATTTCGCCGTCGTGCCACTTCAGGCCGTCGCGCAGCACCAGGGTCCAGGTCAGGCCGTCCTCGGAGGGCTCACCGGATTCCAGCATCTGCAGCTGCGGCTGGAACTTGCTGTCCAGGCCGTAGAGCGTGTCGAAGACGCAGTTCGAGTGGATCGCGGTGATCATCGCGGTGGTCCAGATCGGGTCGATCGAGGCCAGGTCGGACTGCGGGACGCTGGTGAAGGTCATGGAGCCCTGGGCGCGGGCAGCGGTCAGGCTGAAGCCCGGCGCCACGCTCAGCGCCGCGAAGGCGGCAGAGCTTTTCAGAAGGTCACGTCTTTTCATTGAATTGGTTTCCCTGTTTTTGTGATCCGTCTTGGGAGGACTTAAGTCCGGATCGGGTTGTCCCGACCCCTTGCGAGGCCGGAAATCGTGGATCAGGAGGCCGGAGTGGCCTCCTGCATGAAGGTCGAACGGTAGGCAAAAAGCCCGGCGGAGCCGCCGGTGTGGAGGAAGACCACCTTCTGCCCCTTGGTGAACCGGCCCGCGCGCACGGCAGCGATCAGCCCCGCGGCACCCTTGCCGGAATAGACCGGATCGAGGAGGATCCCCTCGAGGCTGGAGAACATGCGCACCGCCTCGATCATCGCGGGCGTCGGCACGCCGTAGCCGCCACCGACCTGTGTGTCGTCCGCCTCGATCAGCGCCGCGTCGATGGCACCGCCGTAGCCCAGCGTCTCGGCCGTGGCCCGGGTCAGCGCCAGGACGTTGGCTACCTGCTTCTCCTTCGGTGCACGCACGGAGATACCCAGAACCGGGATGCCCGCATTGGCCGCCGTCAGCCCCGCGACCAGACCGGCCTGCGTGCCGGTGGACCCGGTGGCGGTGACGATATGGTCGATGGCGAGGCCCATGGCCTCCGCCTGCCCCAGCATCTCGTAGGCACAGGCCACGTAGCCGAGCGCGCCGGTGGTGTTGGAGCCGCCGCCGGGAATGACATAGGGCGTCTCGCCCGCGTCTGTCAGATCGGCGGCAAGAGCCTCCATCTCGGCCTGCATGTCGGTGCCGGCGGGATAGGTCCGCAGGGTGCAGCCCATCAGCTCGTCCAGCAGGACGTTGCCGTTGCCGAGGTAATCGGGATCGTTGGTCTCGACCCGCTGTTCCAGCAACGCGGTGCACTTCAGCCCATGTTTTGCCGCCGCCGCCGCGGTCTGGCGCACGTGGTTGGACTGATGCGCCCCTTGGGTGATGACGTGGTCAGCCCCGGCGGCGAGCGCCGCACCGATGAGAAATTCCAGCTTGCGGGTCTTGTTGCCGCCGGAGGCGAGACCGGTGCAGTCGTCGCGCTTTACCCAGATCTCGGGCCCGCCGAGCGCGTCGCTCAGCCGTTTCATGGGCTCAAGAGGAGTGGGCGCGTGGCAAAGGCGCACACGCGGGAAGCGAGAAAGCTGCATGTCGGGAACCGTGAGTGGTCGTCTGATGTTTTCGTATTACAATCAGCCTAGGAGCCGGTCTTACCGCGAAACAAATGCCAGTTTGGCATGGACAGTTGCCGGATCGGCATTGGCGCTATCCGGCGTCACCCCGTTACCCCCCTCCAAATGGCGCCAAAGCCGTTCCAAACGCGGGTTTTTCGCGTCCTTGCGCCGGTAGAGCCGAACCTCGAGCGGGGCCGACCACGGACTGCTCGCCAGCTCATCGCTTTGGCAAGGTGCTGCAGAAACGAGCAGACCGAGCTTCAGCTCGCGCCGGATCGCGGAGAGCGGCAGCCACCCCATGCCCCGCCCGGAGAGGACCATGGTCTTGAGGGCCTCCGCCATGTCCGAGGAATACTCGCGCCTGAGGTGAAGCGGCCCTTCGCAGCTCTCCAGCTTGGCGCTCACCGCGCGCCCGATCACGATGGCCGAGGCATAGCCGAGGTAGTTCACCGGCGCGTCGGGCGTCCCGGGCAGCGCATGGCGCGCTACCCCGGGCTGGTCCGCCTGCGGCGCAGAGACCGGCACCATCACGTCGCGGGCCACCACCTTGTAGGGGTTCGCCACCATCGCCGCAGAGGCCCGGTCCATCCCGCCGTAGTGGTAGCTGAGCGACAGGTCGGCCTTGCCGTCCACAAGCTCCAGCACCGCCTCGTGGGAGTTCGCCACCGCCACGTTGAAGTTCACGTCCAGATCGGCGTTCTCGATCTCCTCCACGAACTCGGGGCAGAAATGCACCGCCAGCGTATGAGAGGCCACCAGCCGCAGCGCATTGGACGGCCGTCCCCTGTCGCCCGTCAGTTGGGAGCGCACCTCGCCGATCTGATCGATCATCTTCTGCGCCACCTCGAGGAAAAGCTTGCCCTCTGCGGTCAGGCTGGGTCGGCTGCATTCGCGGTCCACCAGAGAAACGCCCAGCCACTCCTCCAGCGCGCGGATGCGTCGCCCGAAGGCCGGTTGCGTCACGTTTCGTCGGGCCGCGGCCTCCGAGAAGCTGTGCATCTCCGCGAGGGCGACAAAATCCTCCAACCACTTGAACTGCATGGGCCTAACTCCGGTAAGACGAAAGGGGCCCCGGCCCTCGGCCGGTCGCCCCCTCTACAGGGCCAGTCTACACCCGACAGGCACCGCCGCGACGCCCCAGCGTAGACTGCCGCTCACCGAATGCTCAATGGCTGTTGAACTGCCTATAAAAGCGCCGAAAATTCCGAAGGGAATCGCACGGCTCCCTGTGCAGCTGATCCGCTGCCACCCAAATCGCCATCCCCACCATCCGAGCGCACACGCGCGCGATTCTTCCAAGCCGGCGCTAAGCGAGCCTACGCTGCGTCAGGCGGGCGCCTCTGCCCCCCGGTCATAGAAGGCGCGCGGCACATGGCGGTAGGGCAGCAGCGACATGTCCACCGGCGCCAGCCCCGGGCAATCCACCTCGACGATTTGCGCCAGCAGCGGTTCGAAGCCCGCGCGGAAGTGGTTCTTGGCCTTGATCCCGAAGATCGCCACCTTGTCCAGGTCGATGCCGTGCAGGTCGCACCATGCGGGGTCATTGGCGCTCTGGCAGGTTTCGCTGATCACCACCTGCATCTGGCCCGACCGCAGCACCGCCGTCCGGCCCAAGTCGATCTCGCGCCCGTATTCCATCGGGCCCCTGTTGCGGAACCGCCCGTCGGTCAGCCGCTCCACCACGCCTTCGAAGGGCACCGGCGCACCGAAATCGGGCGCGATCCGCCCGCCGAGCGCGCAGGAGATCGCCGCGCCCTGCCCCAGTTCATGGGCCCGCGCCACGAGGTCTGGGTCGTAGAAGAAGCAGAACAGCACCGGCAGGTCGGTCCCCGCCGCGACAAGCGCCCGGAAGAGCGCCGTGGTATCACCGATCCCGCCGGAAAGCGGATTGTCCGCCGCATCGACCAGCGCGATGGGTCCCTTGCCGCCCTGCCCCAGCCGGTCGAGCGCCGCGGCCACCGCCGTGGGCGCATCGGGCAGCGTGATCGCGAAGGCATCGCGTCGCGCCTCGTAGGCGGCGCAAAGCCGGGCGACTGCCGGGTCGGGATCGACCTCCGGCGCATGAGTCACGGTCACAATCGCCCGCGTATGGGGCGTGTCCGCATAGGTGAAGCCCCCGAAGAGCGAGACATCCATCAGTCCGTCGGCGGCACGGACCTTCGCCCCGATCTGCTCAAGTTCGGCCATCGGCCCCGATGCCGTGCGCATCCCGTGGGAAAGCGGCGCGAAATCAAGCGGCTGCACCACCGTACGCGGGCGAACTCCTGTCGTGAAAGCCTGCTCCATCATGGTCAGCGCCCGCAGCGCGGTCGCGTCCATATCGACATGCGGATACGTATGGTACGCGGAGAGGATATCGACCGAACGGGTCAACGCCGGGTCCAGGCAGGCGTGCAGGTCGAAACTGACGGCCAGCAGCGGCTCCGGCCCGATCGCGTCACGCACCTTGGCGAGGAAGCTGTAGTCCGGCGAAAGATCATCCTCCGCCACCATCGCGCCGTGCAGCGAGAGGTAGACCCCGTCCCAGGGCTGCCCGGCCAGATCGGCGAGGATCTCGCCGGTGATGGTGTCGATCGCCTCCGCGGTCACCGGCCCCAGCGGCGGCGCGGAGGTGCAGCGCGAGACGGTGACCTCCCAGTCGGGATGGCTGTCCAGGAAGCTGACCAGCCCGCCGATCTCCGTCGCCGTGCCGCGCCCCGCCTCCAGTGCCGCAGGGCCCCGCGTCCACTCCCGCCGCTGGAAATCCTCCAGCGTGGTTTTCACCGGGTTGAAGGAATTGGCCTCGTGCCAGATGCGGGCAACGGCGATGCGACGGCGGGTCATGGGGCTCTCCGGACTGGGGGCGGTCAGAACCGCCGCTTGGGTATCTCGTTGGCGTAGATGTCGAGGCTCTGCAGGTGGCGGTCTGCCTCCTGCAGCGCGCGCACGGCGGCCTCCCGGTCCCGGTCGGCCAGCAGGCCGCAGAGCACCTCGGACACCGCGAGCGCGGGGGTCAGCGTATGGAAGAAGGTCGCGCTGTCGGTTGCGCAGATCACCACCTCGTCTGAGACGTTGCTGAGCGGCGAGACCTCGCTGTCGGTGATCGCGACCACGCCCATGCCCTTTTCCCGGGCCAGCCCGACGAGTTCGAGGGTCTGCTTGGCGTAGGGGCTGATGGAGATCACCAGCATCACGTCCCCAGGCCCCGCGCGGCGCATCCCGTCCACCCCGGTGCCTGCAGGCCCGTCGAGGTGCACCGTCTTCTCGCCCAGCAGGGTCATCACGTAGTGGAAGTGCCAGGCCACGGAATGACAGGAGCGCAGGCCAAGGACATAGATGCGCCCCGCGGCGGCCAGCGTGTCGGCCACCCGCTCAAGGCGGGCGAGGGACTCGGGCGCGTTCAGCCGGGCGATCTGCGCCGAGAGTGTCTGCACCATCCCATGCGCCAGGCCGCTGCCACTGGGGCCGTCCACGTCCCGGGCCTGCGCCCGTGCGGCAAAGCCATCGGCCTGCGACCGCAGCGCCTGGGAATACTGCGCCCGGATGTCGTCGTATCCGGGCAGGTCAAGGAACTTCGCCAGCCGGGTCATGGTCGCGGGCTGCACCCCGGCGTTGCGGGCCAGTTCCCGCATCGAGATCAGAGCCACCTCCTGCCCGTTCTCGAGGATATAGCGCGCGGCCTTCTGTAGCTGCGGCGACATCTCGTCGAACCGTGAGACGATCCGCTCCTTCAGCCCCTCATCCTGCAACATATGTTTCACCCTTCTGCCTCGGCTCTTTGCTTCACTCCTGCGTCACAACCGGGGAAGACGCAATATTTTCGACGCAAATTCGCATCTCGAACCGTCGGCGATTAAGATTTGGCCGTTTCACAAGAGATCGTAAAGCCCCAATCGTTTCGCCAACAAAATTTTTGAAACAGTTGTTGCATCGACTCGCCTCCTGGCTCTATCCACGGATCAGCCCGGGGCGACCCGGCGATTCTCAGGAACGACGAGACGCACCCATGACACGCCTTCTTCATCGCACCATCGGTTCCGACCTGCCCCGCGCCGTGGCTGGCCAGGGGGTCACCATCACCGACGCCGAAGGGCGCGTCTACATCGACGGCTCCGGCGGCGCCGCGGTGAGCTGCCTTGGCCACAACGACGCCGAGGTCATCGCCGCGATGACTGCCCAGATGGAGCGGATCTGCTACGCCCATACCTCGTTCTTCACCACCGACGCGGCGGAAAGCCTCGCCCTGCGCCTGACCTCCCATGCGCCCGACCCGCTCAACCACCTCTACATGGTGTCCGGCGGGTCCGAGGCGGTCGAGGCAGCGCTGAAGATGGCGCGGCAGTATTTCGTCGAGATCGGGCAACCCCAGCGGCGCCACATCATCGCGCGTCGGCAGAGCTACCACGGCAACACGCTGGGCGCGCTCGCCACCGGCGGCAACGCCATGCGCCGGGTCCAGTTCCAGCCGATCCTGCCGGAGACACACCATGTCTCGCCGGTTTACGCCTACCGTGATCAGCACGAGGGTGAGAGCCCCGAGACCTATGCCGCCCGTCTGGCCGATGAACTGGAGGCGAAGATCGTGGCGCTGGGCGCGGATCAGGTGATGGCCTTCGTGGCCGAGCCGGTGGTGGGCGCGACGCTGGGCGCGGTGCCGCCCGTCGCGGATTACTTCCAGCGGGTGCGCGAGATCTGCGACCGCTACGGCGTGCTGCTGATCCTCGACGAGGTGATGTGCGGCATGGGCCGGACCGGCAGCCTCTTCGCCTTCGAGCAGGAGGGCATCGTGCCCGACCTCGTGACCGTGGCCAAGGGTCTCGGCGGGGGCTTCCAGCCGGTGGGCGGCGTGCTGCTGGCCGACAGGATCTTCGAGGCCTTCCGCGACGGCTCGGGCCTGTTCCAGCATGGCCACACCTATATCGCGCATCCCATCGCCGCCGCCGCCGCCGACAAGGTGGTGGAGATCCTCACCCGTCCCGGGCTGATGACGCAGGTGCAGCGCCTTGGCGAGCGGCTGCAATCGGGGCTGGAAGAGCGCCTTGGCCAGTCGGCCTTTGTCGGGGACATCCGCGGCCGCGGGCTCTTCCGCGGGATCGAGATCGTGGCCGACCGGGACAGCAAGACGCCCTTCGATCCTGCCCTCAAGACCCACGCCCGGATCAAGAAGGCCGCCATGGCGCGCGGGCTGCTCTCCTATCCGATGGGCGGGACGATCGACGGCATCCACGGCGATCACGTGCTGCTGGCGCCGCCCTATATCTGCTCCGAGACGGAGATCGACCAGATCGCCGACCGGATTTCCGACGCGATCCTCGCGGTGACCGCCGACGTGGCGCGGGAGGCCTGAGCCATGCGCCGCATCGCCTTCGCCGGGTTCAACCTCGAGTCCGTCACCGCCGTGCCGCAGGTCTCCACCCGCGCCGATTTCGAGCGCGTGACCTATCGCGGGGCCGAGATCCCGGCGCAGTTCCGGGGCACCAACACGGTCGCGGGCGGTACGCTCAAGGTGCTGGAGGCCGCCGGGGCCGAGATGGTGCCCCTCTCCCATGCGCTGCTCGGCGCGCTTGGCCCTGCGGCGGACGACGCCATCACCGCCTTCGCGGATGAACTGGAGGCGGGGCTGAAGGCGAACGGGCCGCTCGACGGGCTGGTGCTCTACCTGCACGGCGCCTGCTGGGCCCCGGGCTTCGAGGATGTGGAACGCTACGTGATCGAACGTGCCCGCGCCGCCGCCCCCGATCTGCCCATTGCCGTGCCGCTGGACTATCACGGCAACGTGGATGCGCGGACCTTCGCGGCGGCGGATATCGCCGTGGCCTATCGCCATTCGCCCCATATCGACATGGGCGAGACCGGGGAGCGGGCGGCGACCGCCCTGCTGCGGCGGATCGAGACCGGCGTGAAACCGGGGCTCGCCGTGGCGCGTCCGGGCGTGGTGATCCCCTCGATCATGTCCGCCACCCGTCTGGAGCCGCTGGCCGGGATCATTGCCGCGGCCCGCGCGACGGAGGCTGCGGGCGATTGCGATATCTCGGTCATGGGGGGCTTTGCCTATGCCGACAGCCCCAACACCGGCATGTCGGTGATCTGCCTCGACTGGGACGGTCAGGCCGCCGCCGAGGCCAAGGCCGCCGCCCTGTCGGACCGGCTGTGGCAGGCTCGCGCGGCTCTGACGCAGGCGATCCCGGTCTGGTCCATGGAGGCCGCGCTGGAGCAGGCGGCGCAGGCGCGGGGCACCGGACGTCCCGTGGTGGTTCTCGAACACGCGGACCGGATGAACGACAGCACCCACCTGCTGCGCGCCATGCTGGCGCCCGCCATGGCGCCGAGGCTGGGCCGGGTCATGGTGCCCTTCCTCCTCGATCCCGAAAGCGCCGCCGCCGCCCATGCGGCCGGTGCGGGCGCCGAGATCCCCCTGAGCCTCGCAGGCAAAAGCGCACCGGAAACCGGCGGGCCGCTGGAGATCACCGCCCGTGTGCTCTGGACCGGCGATAAGCAGTTCGCGGTCTCGGGGCGCTACCAGCAGGGTGCGCCCGTGGACCTTGGCCTCACCGCGCTGATCGAGGTCGGCGACATCCGCATCTCGGTGGTCAGCCACTTCGCCTTCGCGGTGGACGGCGACCCCTTCTACATCTTCGGCGAGCGCCCCGAGGACTACGACGTGATCCTGCTGCGCTCGAAAACCCACTTCCGCGATTTCTACGAACCGGTGGCGGCGGAGATCCTCGTCACCGACACGCCCGACCTCGGGCCCGCCGACGTGCGCCTGATCCCCTTCGCCCAACTCGACACGGCCCGCGCCTACCCGTGGTGCGCGGATCCCGCGGCCTGAGCCGCCCTGAAAACCAACCAAGAAACGATCCTGAGACCGACAAGGAGACACCAATGAAACTGTTCAATATCAAGGCTCTCGGCGCTGCGGCGCTGCTGGCCAGCTCTGTCGCCGCCCTGCCCGCCTGGGCCGAGACGACCCTGACCGCCGTCATGCAGGCGCCGCTGCGCTCGCTCGACCCGCACCTGAGCACCGCGCAGATCGTGCGGACCCATGGCTTCATGGTCTTCGAGACCCTGCTGGGCATGGACGACCAGTACCAGCCGCAGCCGCAGATGGCCGACTACACCGTCTCGGATGACATGCTGACCTACACGCTGACCCTGCGCGACGGGCTGATGTGGCACGACGGCACCCCCGTCACCGCCGAGGATTGCGTCGCCTCGCTGAACCGCTGGTCGCAGCAGGACGGCTCCGCCAAGACGATGATGAAATATGTCGACAGCATCGAGGCGACCTCCGACAAGGAACTGGTCATCCACATGAAGTCGCCCTTCGGCCCGGTGCTGGAGCTGCTGGCGAAACCCTCGCCGATCCCCGCCTTCATGATGCCCAAGCGCCTCGCCGAGACCCCCATCGGCACCCAGATCCCCGAGGTCATCGGCTCCGGCCCGTTCAAGTTCGTGGCCGACGAATACCGCCCCGGCGATCAGGCGGTCTATGTGAAGAACGAGGATTACATCCCGCGCGACGAACCCGCCAGCTGGACGGCCGGCGCCAAGGTGGTGAACGTGGACAAGGTCGTCTGGCAGGCGATGCCCGACATGCAGACCTCGATCAACGCGATCCAGTCCGGCGACGTGGACCTGATCGAACAGGTCACCATCGACCTGCTGCCGCTGCTGGCGATGAACGAGGAGGTCGAGACCGGGATCCTGAACCCGCTCGGCGCGCAGGTCACCGGGCGCTTCAACCACCGGCTGCCGCCCTTCGATGATCCGCAGGTCCGCAAGGCGGTGATGTACGCGCTGGATCAGGAAACCATCATGCAGACGGCGATCGGCAACCCCGATTACTTCCAGCTCTGCGCCTCGATCTACGGCTGCGAAGTGCCGCTGGCCTCCGACGTGGGCGCCGAGTACCTCGAAGGCACCGCCGAGGAGCGCATGGCCAAGGCCAAGGAGATCCTCGCGGCCTCCGACTACGACGGCACCCCCGTCCTGATGATGCAGCCAACCGACCTGACCGTGCTGACCACCCAGCCCATCGTCGCCGCCGAACGGATGCGCGAGGCGGGCTTCACCGTCGAAGTGGCCTCGATGGACTGGTCCACGCTGCAATCGCGCAAGAACGGCTGGCAGCCGGTGAGCGAGGGCGGCTGGAACTTCTTCTTCACCTACTGGGGTGTCGCCGGGATCTGGAACCCGCTGGTGCATTCGCTGATCAACGGCTCGGGCGAGGACAACACCTGGGCCGGCTGGCCGGTGAACGCGCGGATGGAAGAGCTGCGCGCCGCCTACCTGACCGCGGGCACCGCCGAGGAGCAGAAGCAGATCGCCGAGGAGATCCAGCAGATCGCCTGGGACGACTCCTTCTACTTCAACGCGGGCGAGTTCAAGTCCGTCGCCGCATGGCGGACCGAGCTGCACGACATCCAGTCGGGCCCGATCACCCTCTTCTGGGGCGTGAGCAAGTAAACGCACCCGGATGACGCGGGCGGGCGGCTCCCCCTTCAGCCGCCCGCCCGTGCCCGTTTCCGACCCGCGCCCCGTTTCCGGCGGCGCCAAGAACCCAGCGGCGCAGTCCGCGCCCCTTCCACGCTCCCTCCGGAGACAGCGATGCTCACCTACTTCCTGCGCAGGCTGCTGATGGCCATCCCCGTGATGTTCTTCGTCGCGGTCTTCGTCTTCCTGCTGCTGCGCCTCACGCCGGGCGACCCGGCACAGGCCGTTGCCGGCGATCAGGCCTCCCTCGACCAGCTTGAACAGATCCGTGAAACCCTCGGCCTCAATGAACCGCTCTCGGTCCAGTTCCTGACCTGGATCGGCAACATGGCGCAGGGCGATTTCGGTCGTTCCCTGATCTCCGACCGCCCGGTGCTGGAGATGATCGGTCAACGCCTCGGGCCGACCGTGGCACTTGCGCTCGTGGCCATGGGGCTGACCCTGATCATCGCGCTGCCGATGGGCGTGCTGGCGGCCTGGCGCCACGGCGGGATGACCGACCGGCTCGTCATGGCGGTCTCGGTCATCGGCTTCTCGGTCCCGATCTTCGTCATCGGCTATATCCTGATCGGCATCTTCGCGGTGAACCTGCGGTGGTTCCCGGTGCAGGGCTACAAGGCGCTTGCCGACGGGCTCTGGCCCTTCGTGCACCGGATCTTCCTGCCCGGCCTCGCGCTTGCCTCGATCTACATCGCCCTGATCTCGCGGATGACGCGCGCCTCGATGCTGGAGGTCCTGCGCGAGGATTATGTCCGCACCGCCCGGGCCAAGGGCCTGCCGGAGAGCCTCGTCCTCTTCCGCCACGCGCTGCGCAATGCCGCGATCCCGATCCTGACCGTGGTGGGCACCGGCTTTGCCATGATGATCTCGGGGGTGGTGGTGACGGAAACCGTGTTCAACATTCCCGGTCTCGGGCGCCTCGTGGTCGACGCGGTGTTGGCCCGCGACTACCCGCTGATCCAGGCGATCATCCTGCTGACCGCCGGCACCTACGTCCTGATCAACCTGCTGATCGACCTCTCCTATGCGCTGACCGACCCGAGGATCCGTTACCAATGAGCCTGACGACAAGCGCCCCCGCCTCGCCGCGCAAGCGGCTGCTGGAAAACCCGCCGCACTGGACCACGGTGCTGGCCCTCATCGTGCTGCTGGCGATCATCGCCATGGCGCTCTTCGCGCCGCAGCTGGCCCATTTCGAGCCCACCAAGCTCAACGCCATGATGCGCCTGAAGCCCGCGGACGAAACCTACTGGATGGGCACCGACAGTTTCGGCCGCGATCTCTATTCCCGCGTCGTCTACGGCGCGCGGGTCTCGCTGCTGGTGGGCGCGGGCGTGGCCGTCGGAGCCATCGTCATCGGCCTGCCGCTGGGTCTGCTCGCCGGCTGGTTCCGGGGTCTCGACGCGGTCCTGATGCGGGCGATGGACGGGCTGATGGCCATTCCGGGCATCCTGCTGGCCATCGCCATCGTCGCCCTGACCAAGGCCGGGCTGACCACGGTGATCATCGCCATCATGCTGCCCGAGATCCCGCAGGTGGTGCGCCTCGTGCGGGCCCGCGTGCTGGCCACGCGGTCCGAGACCTTCGTCGAGGCGGCCGTCCTGCTGGGCACCCGCCCGATGCGGATCATCTGGCGCCACCTGCTGCCCTCGACGATCGCGCCGCTGATCGTGCAGGGCACCTACATCTACGCCTCCGCCATCCTGACCGAGGCCGCGCTCTCCTTCCTCGGCGTGGGCATCGGCACCGAGACGCCCACTTGGGGCAACATCATGGCCGAGGGGCGGCTCTACTTCGCGATGAACCCATGGCTGGTCTACTGGCCTGCCATCGTGCTCTCGCTCTGCATCCTGTCGATCAACCTGCTGGGCGATGCGCTCCGCGACCGGCTGGACCCCAAGATGAAAGGCCGTTCGTGATGACCGCCACGCCGCCCGTCCTCTCCGTCCGTGACCTGAAGGTCTCCACCATGGGCCGCCGCCCGGCGGAGATCCTCAAGGGCATTTCCTTCGACATCCATCCCGGCGAGACGCTCTGCCTCGTGGGGGAAAGCGGATCCGGCAAGTCGGTGACCTCGCTTGTGACCATGGACCTGCTGCCCCGGGGCGAGCTGGAGGTCACCTCCGGCACCGCCGCGCTGAACGGCGAGGATATCGTCACCGCCAGCCCCGCCCGCACCAAGGCGCTGCGCGGGGCCGAGATGGCGATGATCTTCCAGGAGCCGATGACCGCGCTGAACCCGGTACTGCCGATCGGCCTGCAGATGGACGAAATCTACAAGGCCCACACACGGATGCGCCCCGCCGAGCGCAAGACCGCCGCGCTGGAGGTCTTCGAGGCCGTGAGCCTGCCCGATCCGCCCCGGATCTACGACAGTTTCCCGCACCAGCTCTCCGGCGGGCAGCGCCAGCGGGTCATGATCGCCATGGCGCTTGCGCTGAAGCCGAAGCTCCTGATCGCGGACGAGCCGACGACCGCGCTCGACGTGACCACGCAGAAGCAGATCCTCGAGTTGATCCGCAAGTTGCAGGAGGAGATGAACACCGCCGTGCTCTTCATCACCCACGACATGGGCGTGGTGGTGGACATCGCGGACCGGGTCTGCGTGATGCGCCACGGCGAAGTGGTGGAGACCGGCGCGGTGGACCAGGTCCTCGGTGCCCCGCGCGAGGACTACACCCGCGCCCTGCTGGCGGCGGTGCCCTCGCTCACCCCGCGCCCGGCCCGCGCGCAACAGGCGCCCGAGCCGGTGCTGGAGCTGGAGGCGGTGAACAAGGTCTTTGCCTTCCGGCCCTTCCTCGACAAGCTGCTGCGCCGGCCCGGCCACCGGGTGCAGGCGGTCAGCGACGTGAGCTTCCGCCTCGACCGGGGGCGCACCCTCGGGATCGTCGGCGAAAGCGGGTCGGGCAAGTCCACCGTGGCGCGCTGCGTGCTGCGGCTGGAGGACCCGACCAGCGGCGCGATCCTCGTCAACGGCCATGACATCGCCCCGCTCGAGGGCCAGACCGCGCTGGAGCCGGCCCGCCGCGCCGTGCAGATGATCTTCCAGGACCCCAACCGCTCGCTCAACCCGCGGCTCACCACGGGCGACAGCCTGATCGAGGGCGCGCTGAACGCCGGAGAGCCGCGCGCCGAGGCCCTCCAACGGGCGGGCGAATTGCTGGAGGTGGTGGGCCTGCCCCGTGACGCGCTCGCGCGGTATCCGCACCAGTTCTCCGGCGGGCAGCGGCAGCGCATCGCCATTGCGCGCGCCCTGATGATGTCACCCGACGTGATCGTGGCGGACGAGGCGGTTTCGGCGCTCGACGTCTCGGTGCAGGCGCAGGTGCTGGACCTGCTGGCCGAGGTGCAGGCGAAGCGCAACCTTGCCGTGCTCTTCATCACCCACGACCTCCGGGTCGCGGCGCAGATCTGCGACGACGTGATGGTGATGCGCCGGGGCGAGGTTGTGGAATTCGGCCCCGCAGGGCAGGTTCTGGCCCACCCGCAACACGCCTACACCCGCGCCCTGCTGGAGGCCGCCCCCGGTCGTGACTGGGATTTCGCCACCGGCCGCCGCGTGACGGAGCCCGCATGATCCAAGCCCACCTCGTCCAGTTCGACGCGACGCCGCTCGACCCCGCCCGGAACTTCGCCCGCATGGCGGAGTGGATCACCGCCGAGGCCCGGGCCGGGGCGGAGGTGATCCTCTTTCCCGAACTCTCGAACACCGGCTACGTCGAACCGCTGGTGCCCGGCGGCCCGATCCTGGCCGATGTGCCGCATTATGGAGAGGCGCTCTGCGCTGCCTGCGCCGATCCCGCCGGCGAGGAGATCGCCCAGCTGGCCCGTCTGGCGGCAGAGCTCCGGGTGACCGTCGTCGCGGGCCTCGGCCTGCGCGAGGCCCGCCGCGCGGGGGTGATCCACAACGCCTCGGTCCTGATCACGCCCGAGGGGATCGCCGGCACCTACGTCAAGACCCACCAGTGGCAAAACGAGAAGCTCTATTTCACCCCCGGCGATGCCCTGCCCGTGTTCCCGGCGCTCGGCACCACGCTGGGGATGCAGATCTGCTACGACATCCGCTTTCCGGAAGTCACCCGCGCGCTTGCGGTTCAGGGGGCCGAAATCGTCACTTCCGTCTGGGCCTCCTTCGGGGCCGACGGCGCGCCGGTCGCGGACGAAGGGCTCTTCCTGCACCGGGCCTACACCCGGGCGGTCGAGAACGGGGTCTTCTTCCTGTCCTGCAACCGGGCCGGCCTGCACGGGGATCAGCGCTTCTTCGGGCGCTCCTGCGCGGTCGCGCCGGACGGGACCGTACTGGGCGCGCTCGACCATGACCGGGAGGACGTGCTGCGCGTCGCGCTCGACCTCGGCGCGGTGGCGCGCTATCGCAGTTTCACCGGCATCTGGGCCGATCAGCGGCCCGCGCTCTATGCCCGGTACCTGTCACCCGAGGAGACCACCCCATGACCAAGAGCCCCTGCCCGCCCATCACCGATGCCGACTGGCCCGAGGAGATCGCAGACCTGCGCGAAGGCTTCGCCGGGCAGCTCAACGTCTACCGGACCATGGCGCATCACCCGGCGCTGGTGACGGCATGGGCCCCGCTGCGGCAGCACGTGGTGAAGGACACCGCGCTTGGGCTGGAGCGCTCCGAGATCGTGATCCTGCGCACCGGCGTGCGGCTCGGCTCGCCCTACGAATGGGCCCATCACGTCAGCCGCGCCCGCAAGCTGGGGATGTCGGACGCCCGCATCGCCGCGGTCCGCGAGATGCCCGAGGGCGAGGACGGGCTGATCGTCCGCGCGGTGGATGCACTGATCGACGACAAGGGCCTTTCCCCCGAACAGGAGGAGGAACTGGCCGCCGCCATCGGGCGCACCGCCGTCTTCGACCTGATCGCGACGGTCGGCTTCTACTCGGTCCTCGGCTACATGCTGAACACCTACCGCACCCCCGTCGATCCCGCCATCGCCGCAGAGCTGGAGGCCGCCCCGCTCTGACGGCCCGCCTGCGCGACGCAGAGATGGCCCCTTTCCGGCCCTGATCCGACCCCGCCCGGCGCCTGCCGCGGCGGGGTTGTTTGTGCGCGAAAGAAAATTGCGCACCCTTGCGTTGCAGGGCCCGACTCCGTAGAAGTCGCTTGCCACGAGAGCGGCCCGGACCCCGGGCCGGGAGTTTGGGGAGACCTCCGCCGATGAGCAGCCACCAGGAACTTCGCGCCCTGACACCGGGGGATATCCGCGCCTGCAAGGGGGGCGATCCGCTGGTCTGTCTGACCGCCTATACCACGCCGGTGGCGCAGCTGGCGGATGCGGAGTGCGACCTCGTGCTGGTGGGCGACAGCGTGGGCATGGTGCTGCACGGGCTGCCGACCACCCTTGGCGTGACCATGGAGATGATGATCCTGCACGGTCAGGCCGTGGCGCGCGGCGTGAAACGCGCGCTCATGGTGGTGGACATGCCCTTTGCCTCCTACGAGGAAGGCCCGGCACAGGCCTATCGCAACGCCGCCCGCCTGATGGCCGAAACCGGCTGCGGCGCGGTCAAGCTGGAGGGCGGCCAGCACATGGCCGAGACGATCCACTTCCTGACGCAGCGCGGCATCCCGGTGATGGGCCACGTCGGGCTGACGCCCCAATCGGTCAACACGCTGGGGGGCTACCGGGTGCAGGGCAAGGGTGCGGATGCGACCCGCGTGATGCATGACGCGCAGGCGGTGGCACAGGCCGGAGCCTTCAGCGTGGTGCTGGAGAAGGTCCCGGCCCGGCTCGCGGACGAGATCACCGCCACCATCGACGTGCCCACCGTCGGCATCGGCGCCTCGGCCGGATGTGACGGGCAGATCCTCGTCATCGACGACATGCTGGGGCTCTTCGATGCCTTCAAGCCGAAATTCGTGAAACGCTATGCCGCGCTTGCCGATGACGCCCGCGCGGCGATCGCCGCCTATGCCGGGGAGGTCCGCGCACGGCGCTTCCCCGCAGCGGAACATATCTTCGAGGACCCGAGCAAATGATGATCATCCGCGACAAGGCTGAGCTGCGCAAACTGGTGCGCGAGTGGCATGGCCGGGGGGAGAAGATCGGCGTCGTGCCGACCATGGGCGCGCTCCATGCCGGGCACCTGAGCCTCGTGGATACCGCCAACGGACGGGCCGAGCGGGTGATCGTGACGCTCTTCGTGAACCCCAAACAGTTCAACAACCCCGAGGATCTGGCCAAGTATCCCCGGACCGAGGAGGACGATGCCCGGAAGCTCGCCCCCTACGGGATCGACGTGCTCTATGTGCCCGGGCCCGAGCAGATGTACCCCGAGGGCTTCTCGACCAGCATCTCGGTCGCAGGCGTCAGCGAGGGGCTCTGCGGCGCGGCGCGTCCGGGGCATTTCGACGGCGTGGCGACGGTGGTGACCAAGCTGCTGCTTCAGACCGGCGCGGATTTCGCCTTCTTCGGCGAGAAGGATTACCAGCAGTTGCAGGTGGTCAAGCGGCTGGCGGCGGACCTCGACATCGACGTGGAGATCATCGGCTGCCCCACGGTGCGCGAGCGCGACGGGCTGGCGATGTCCTCGCGCAACCTCCGGCTGGGCGACGGCGCCCGGGCCGAGGCGCCGGTGCTCCAGCGGGAGATGCAACGCGCGGCAGAGGCGATTGCCGACGGCATGGCCGCCGTCGAGGCGATGGCGGCGCTGCGGTCGGCGCTGGAGGCAGCGGGCTTCGGCGAGGTGGATTATGCCGAGGTGCGACGCGACGGCGACCTTGCGCTCGTGGAAGGCCAGCCGGACGGCGCGGCACGGGTCTTCGTGGCGGTCTGGCTGGACGGCGTGCGGCTGATCGACAACGTGGAGATCGGGGACCTGCGGTCGCTGGCGGCGGAGTGAGGTGACGGCCGTGGCCCGGTCGCGGGCTGCGCGGTGATCGGTCATCGCTGGCGATGAACGTCGCCGTTGCCGCGATACGCCCGGCCCGGATGCCTGCGCCCCCATCAAGAGAGATTACACAAAACGCCGCAAAGACAATGACTTAGGGCGAAAACTTCGGAGCGATGACTTGGCGCGCCACCTACGGGCGCAGGGTCTACACTGTCTCGCCCCCCTTCCATCACCCACCCGCCCGGCCGCAGGCCGGGCAGCGCCGTCCCGCCTCCCCCCCTTGGGGCGGCGCTATAGCGCCACCCCGCGGGACGGCGCTGCCCTACGTGGTAGATCGCGGGTCGGCGCTGCCCTTCGTGGTAGACCGCGGGTCGGCGCCGTCCTTTGTGGTAGATCGAGGGACGGCGTTGCCCTTTGTGGGAATTCGAGGACGAGGCATGCCAACCGGCATCCCCGCACCTGATCAGTAGACGTAAGGCGACTTCGTCAGCACTTCGTTCCCGTCCTTCCCGATGATCAGGATATCCTCGACGAAGGCCGATCCCACGCCTTCGTCGGCGAGGAAGGCCTCGACCCCGAAGACCATGTTCTCGCGCACCACGTCCTCCGGCTCCGACATCACGGTCGAGATCCGCGGCTGTTCGAAGCTCAGCCCGATGCCGTGGCCGTAGAAGGGGAAGTTCTTCATGATCGCAGACTCCGTGCCGCCGAAGGCCGCCGACAGCCGGTCCCCCTCCGCCGCCACATCGAGGAGCTTCACCCCCGGCCGCATCATGGCCGAGAGCGCCTGCACGATCTCTGCGGTCGCCTCCATCAGCCGGGCCTGCCGCGCGTTCGGCGTGCCGCAGACCGCCGTGCGGCCCGGGTCGAGGTAATAGCCTTGCTGGAAGGCCGCGTGCACCGTGCCCCGCACGAGGTCGCCCGGCGCGGGCGCATCGGCGGCAGAGCCGGTCAGGGGGAAGCGGTAGTCGTAATCCATCGTGTCGCCGTGGTTGGTGCCGATGGCCTGCACCCGGCCGCCGCGCGCAACGACGACACGGGCCGCCTCGCCCGCCGCCTCGCGCTCGATCCGGCCAGCCACCAGCGCCTGCATCAGCACGTCGGTCGCCTCGGTCGCCGCTTCGCCGGCAATCCGGTAGGTGTCGAGCTCGCGCGGGCTCTTGATCGCCCGGGCCCGGCGCACGAGGTCATCCACGTCGACCCATTCGATGTCGGGCGTGGCCGCGGCCAGCTGACGCCAGAACTTCACCGGCGCGAACCAGCTGCCGCAGAAGGCGACGCGGCCGGTGATGCCGCGTTCGTTCAGACGCCGGGCGATCGACAGGAACGGGTGGTTGTCGCAATAGACGCTCTCGACGCTCACCAGATCGCGGCGCGGCTCGGGCTCGTCGATGTGCAGCTCGGGCGCGTGGCCCTTCTGCAGGATGATCCCGGAAAAGGCCCTCGCCGACCAGAGGCGCGAGTCCATCCCGCCGCTGACCGAATAGTGGTTCGAGAGGTAGAGGATGTCCCCGCAGTTATCCATCGTGCCGCCCCCGCGGCCGATCACCACGGCGGCGTCGAAGCCGTCCCCGGTCATGATCTCTTCCACCCGGCTCCAGCGGGCTTCGTATTCGTCGAGGGGGAAATGGCGCAGCATGGTGGTCTCCTGCGAGGGGTCTTCGAAAGAAAAGGACGGGACAGGCCCGAGAGCCCGCCCCGCCAAGGTCATCCACGGGAGAGGATGTTCGCTTAGGGGAAGATGGTGCGGATCGGGTCCTTGGGGGCCACGTCCACGCCGATGAGCTCTTCCGTCAATGTCGCATAGGTGCCGTCGGCGATCATGTCAGCCAGTGCGCCGTTCACTGCCTTGGCGAGGTTCGGCTTGCCCATCTTGATCGCAAAGCCCTTCTGGACCGAGCTCACGGGCTCTTCCACCAGGCGCAGCGGCAGGTTCGAGGTCTGGATCGCGAAGGCCGCGGCCACCGCATCGGTGATGATCGCGTCGACCTGGCCGTTGGCGAGGTCCTGCATGGCGTCGGATTCCGCCTTGTAGGATTTCACCTCGGCGCCGAGCTCTTCGGCGATCTTGGTCCAGTTGGAGGCCACGAGGCCGCCGACGGTCTTGCCCGCCACCTGGTCGGGTGCGGTGATGTCGCTGTCCTCGCGGACCACGACACGGCCGCCGGATTCCAGCCAACCGTCGGAGAACATGACCTTCTGCTGGCGCTCTTCGGTGATGTCCATGGCGACCGAGACGATGTCGTACTGGTCGGCTTCCAGACCGATGAGCACGGATTCCCATTTCACGAGGACGGGCTTGTACTCGAGGCCGAGGCGCTTGGCGATTTCGCCCATGACGCGGATCTCGAGGCCGTCGAGCTCACCGCTGGGGGCGCGCATCGAGAACGGAGGATAGGTGCCCTCGGTCGCCGCCGACAGAACGCCGGGCTCCAGCAGTTCGAGGTCGCCGTCCTGCGCCTGTGCGGCGCCGAAGGGCAGAAGGAGGGTTGCGGCGAGGGCCGCAATCGTGTGCTTGATCATGGGTCGGTTCCCTGTTGGGTCGTCGGTTTCGGTTTCTTGTTCTCTGCGGGCGGAGGCACCCGCGTGGCACGGCGGCGAACCGCCGTACCGGTCGTCTGGGCCCTGAGCGTGGCGCTCAGTAGAGCCGGGCGTAGCGACGCTCGAAGAAGGCCGCCAGCTGGGTGAGGATCGTGGTGAGCACCAGGTAGATGATCGCCACCGCGATGTAGAAATCGAACGGCCGGAAGGTGGCCGAGATCAGCGTCTGCGCGTAGAGCGTGAGCTCCACCACCGTGATCGTGGAGAGAAGCGAGGTGTTCTTCAGGGTCGACAGCGCCTCGTTGGTGATCGACGGCAGGATGATCCGGGCCACCTGCGGCAGGATGATCGTGCGCATCGTGGCCCGCTGTGAAAAGCCGAGCGCGAGCGAGGATTCCGTCTGACCCTTGGGGATCGCCTGCAGGCCGGATCGAATGATTTCAGTCACATAGGCGCCGGAGTTGATGGCAAGCGCGAGGACACCGGCGGTATAGGGCGACAGCCGGATGCCAAGCTGCGGCATCCCGAAATAGACGATGAAGATCTGGATCAGCGCGGGCGTCCCCCGGATGAACCAGACGTAGAAGGCCGCGATGGCGCGGACCCAGCCGAGGTCCGACCGCTGGCCAAGGGCGGCGGCAAGGCCGAAGACCCAGCTCAGCACGATGGTCAGCAGCGTGAGCCAGAGCACCGTCCAGGCCGCGCTGAGGAAGCCCGGGCCGTAGACCTGGATGTCGTTCAGATAGCCGCTCATGGGATCAGCCCCTTCGCTGCGCCGGCCTGCGAAAGATCGTCATGCAGGATGGAGTGGAGGAACTGCCGCAGGCGCGGGCTTTCCGGATCGCGCAGCACCTTGGAGGGTGCCCCCTGCTCGCCGATCACGCCCCTGTCGAAGAACAGCACGCGCGAGGAGACATCGCGGGCAAAGGACATCTCGTGGGTCACCAGCAGCATGGTCATGCCTTCCTTGGCGAGCGAGGCCATGAGCATCAGCACCTCGTGCACCAGTTCCGGGTCGAGCGCCGAGGTCACCTCGTCGAAGAGCATCAGCCGGGGTTTCATGGCCAGCGCGCGGGCGATGGCCACCCGCTGCTGCTGACCGCCGGACAGACGCTGCGGCGAGCTGTCCTTCTTGTCGTAGAGCCCGATCCGGTCGAGCAGCGCGCCCGCGACCTCTTTCGCCTCGGCGCGGGACTGGCCGAGAACGTTCATCGGCGCGTGGATGACATTCTCCAGCACGGTCTTGTGGGGCCAGAGGTTGTAGCTCTGGAACACCATGCCGATCCGCGCCCGCAGCGCCTGCAGCTGCCGGGCCGAGGGGTAGTACCGCGAGTCCCGGTCGAAATCGAACTGCTGCCCGTCAAAATCCATCGTCCCCTTGTCGGCGGGTTCGATGGCATTGATCGAGCGTAGGAACGTGCTCTTGCCGGAGCCGCTGGCCCCGATGATCGACACCACCTCGCCCTTCGCCACGTCGAGGTCGATGCCCTTGAGCACCTCCAGATCCCCGAACGACTTGCGGATATTGCGCAGCTTCAGCAATGGGGCTGGCGCTTCTTCAGTCATGCCTGGTCCTTCTTTCGCCGGCCTGCTGCGAGAGACTCACCCCCGCGCCGGTCGCTTCGTTGTGCCAGCGGTATACTGAAAAATTCGCGCTATACACCCGTTCGGTATACCACTGGCACTTATCGGGCCGATTTTTCTGCGCTGCCGCACAAGAATTAGGCACTCCGGTCAGCGCCCTCCTCAGGGTTGTGCGAAGGGCGCAATGGTAACGCCGTTTTCCTCCAGCGCCGCCCGCAGCGTGCGGGCAATCTCGACCGCGCCGGGGGTATCGCCATGAACGCAGAGCGTGGCCGGTTCGACAGGAAGACGTGCGCCCCCGGTGGTCGGAATCACCCCGTTCACCACCATCTCCAGCACCTGGTCGAGGCTCTGCTGCGGGTCGTGGATCACCGCGCCCGGTTCGCTGCGCGGGGTCAGTTCGCCCGCATCAGTATAGGAGCGATCGGCGTAGATCTCGCAGGCCACGGCGAGGCCCAGCCTCTCCGCCGCCGCGTAGGTTTCAGAGTACGGCAGCGAAATGAAGGTCAGCGACGGGTCCACCGCATGGACCGCGCGCACGCAGAGCGCCGCGAGGTCCGGGTCCACTGCAGCCATGTTTCCAAGGGCCCCGTGGGTTTTCACATGGGTCATCCGGTGCCCCTCCACGGCGGCCATGCCCTGCATCGCGGCGATCTGGTAGATCAGCTGCGCCTCCAGATCCTCGGGCCGCTCGCCGCTGATCCGGCGCCGTCCGAAGCCGTAGAGATCGTTGAAGGAGGGATGCGCCCCGATGGAGACACCCGCCTCCTTCGCCATCCGGATCGTACGGCGCATCACCACCGGATCCCCGGCGTGGAAGCCACAGGCGATATTCGCCGTGCTCACCAACTCCAGCATGGCCGCATCCTCGCCCAGCTTGTAGGCGCCAAAGCTTTCGCCCATGTCGCAATTCAGGTCCAGTGTGCGGGTCATTTACTCTCTCCGGGTGGGGATGCACCGCCGGGTGCACAAGTTTCGATCAGACGCCGATTAGAACCAGCGGAACCGGGCGCCGCTCTTTCCAATCGAGTACAAGTGGTATACCGAAATGACAAGTCCGGGGCCTCCCGCCCCGAAGACACGCAAGAGACAGATGACTTCCACCCCTTCCTTCGCAGACACCGCCCGCCAAGGCCCCACCATTCTTCCGCTCGGTGACAGTGCCGTCAGCGTCGAGTTCGGCCGCAGCATCGACCCCGATCTCAACGAGGCGGTGATCGCCCTTGCCGCCGTGCTGGAAGAGGCGCCCTTCGAGGGGTTCGTCGAGGCGGTGCCGACCTATCGGTCGCTGGTGGTGATCTACGACCCGCTGACAGTTCCGGGCCGCGAGGTCGAGGCCCTGCTGCATGACAAGCTGACCGGGGGTGACCGCCCTGCCCGTCCGCGCAGGCTCTGGCGCATCCCCGTGCACTACGGTGGGCCCGCCGCACTCGACCTCGAAGACCTCGCGCGCGAGAAGAAGGTCGATGTGGAGGAGCTGATCGCGCTGCATTCCGGGGCCGAGTACCGGGTCTACATGATCGGCTTCGCGCCGGGGTTCGCCTACCTCGGCGGGCTGCCGGAGGCGCTGCACACGCCGCGCCTGCCGGTGCCGCGCCAGTTGATCCCCGCGGGGGCCATCGGCATCGGCGGCCAGCAGGCCTCGGTCAACTCCGTGCCCGGGCCCTCCGGCTGGCGCTTCATCGGCGAAACGCCGGTGCGCGCCTATGATCCGGACCGCGCGACGCCCTTCCTCTTTGCCGCGGGCGACGCCCTCCGCTTCACCCCCGTCAACGCGCAGGAGGCCGCCGATCTGGCCGCACGGCGCGACGCGGGCGAGGTGATCCTGACGGCGGAGGTGCTGCAATGAGCCTCACCGTTCTCTCGTCCTCCCCCATGCTCACGGTGCAGGACCGGGGCCGCCCCGGCTGGCGGCAATTCGGCGTCTCCGCCGCGGGGGCGATGGATCCCGGTGCGCTCCGGCTGGCCAATGCGCTCTGCGGAAACGATGCGGAGGCAGCGGCGCTGGAATTCGGCGGCTTCGGCGGCCGGTTCAAGACGGACCGCCCCCTGCGCTTCGCCGTCACCGGGGGCGCCTGCGAGATCCGCCTGGGCGAACGCCTGCTGCAACCGGACGAGAGCCACAGGCTGGAGCCGGGCGAGGTCCTCTCCATCGGCGCGCTGCGTGGCGCGACCTGGGGCTATGTCGCGTTCTCCGGCGGGATCGCGACACCGGAGGTGATGGGCGCACGCAGCACCCACCTGCGCTTCGGGGTTGGCGGGCTCGACGGGCGGCGGTTGCAGGACGGCGACGCCCTGCCCCTGCAGGAGGACGCGCCCGGGCCCCTGCTGCGAGCCCCTGCGCCTGTCCCGTCCCGCGCGGATCAGCCGATCCGCGTGCTGGCCGGTCCGCAGGACGATTATTTCGACGCGACCATACTCGCCCGTCTGGAATCCGAGGATTTTGCCCTCACCGCGCAGCGGGACCGCATGGCCAGTGTCCTCGACGGGCCCGACCTGCCCGCACGGGGCGGCCATGACATCATTTCCGACGGCACGATGCCCGGCGCGATCCAGGTGCCCGGCTCCGGCAAGCCCATCGTGCTGATGGCGGAATGCCAGACCACCGGCGGCTATCCCAAGATCGCCACCGTGATCACCGCAGACCGGCCCCGGCTGGCGCAGATGCCCACCGGCACGCGCTTCCGCTTTGCCCGCGTCACGCGCGAAGAGGCCGAGGCCGCGCTGCGGCAGGCCACCGGTGCGCTTCATGCGCGGATCGCAGCACTTGCAGAGAAGCCCGCCGATCCCTTCGCCTCGGACTACCTGTTGTCCTGCGACCTGGTGGGCGGCATCTTCGATCCCGAGGCCCTGATGGAGGGAGGACCGTCATGACCGCCACAGAGACCCTACCCGGCAACCGCGCCCGCGAGGCGCACCGGCGCATCCTGCACATGATCCTCGACGGGACGCTGAAACCCGGGGAGATCCTGCAGGAAGCGGCCCTCGGCGACCAGCTGGAGATGTCGCGCACCCCGGTCCGCGAGGCAATCAAGCGCATCCTCTCCGAGGGGCTGGCCGAGGTGCAGGGCCGCTTCACCCGGGTCCGGCGCCTGAGCCCCGCGGAGGTGGACGAGATCTTCTTCCTCCGCCTTGCGCTGGAGCCCGCCTGCGCCCGCGAGGCCATCGGAATCGCCCCCGAGGCGCTCGACCAGATGGAGGCGCGGATCATCTCTCTGATGCGGGCAGGCCCCGGGGAAGACGACGTGGAATGGTCCACCGACAACGCCTTCCACCGCATGATCTCGGACGCTGCGGGCAACCGCGCCATCGCCCGGCAGATCGCGGACCTGCACCGGCGGACCTGTATCTTCGACCATTCGCAGGTGCCCGCACGCTTCCTGAAGGGCTGCGCGGAACACCTTGATATCATTGACGCACTGCGCCACAGCGACGGCCCGAGGGCCGAGGCGGCGATGCGGCTGCACCTGACCGGCGCGCGCGATGCGATCTTCCGCCGCCTCGATGCCATAGAGACCGAAAGGGCCCAGACCGAATGAAATGCCTCATCGTTCAGCCGATCCATGAAGAGGGTCTGGAGATGCTCCGCGCCGCAGGCGTTGAACCGGTGCGCCCGGCCGCGACCGACGGCGCCTCGCTTGCCGAGGCCGTGCGGGGTTGCGATGCCGTGATCACCCGCGATGCGGGCTTCCCGGCGGCGGCCTTCGAGGGCGCGGACCGGCTGCAGGTGGTGGTGGTGCATGGCACGGGCCACGACGCGGTGGACAAGGTGGCCGCGGCCTCCAAGGGCGTGCTGGTGGCCAACACCCCCGGCGCCAATGCCCGCTCGGTCGCGGAACATGCGCTTGGCCTGATGCTGGCCGCCGCGCGTGGGATCGCCGGTGCGGATGCCGCCGAACGCGCCGGGCGGACCGGGTTCCGTGAAAGCCGCGACTTCGTCGAACTGGAGGGCAAGACCGCCCTGATCGTCGGCTGGGGCGCCATCGGCAGCCGTCTGGGCCGGATGCTGGACGCGGCCTTCGGGATGCGGGTGCTGGTCCACTCGCCCAATGCAAAGGACATCGGCGGGTTCGAACGCGCCGCCTCGCTGGAGGAAGGTCTGGCCGAAGCCGACGTGATCTCGCTCCACACGCCGATGAGCCCCGAGAAACACCACATGATCAACGCCGCGCGCCTCGCGCTCGTGAAACCGGGCGCGGTGCTGGTGAACGTCGCCCGCGCGGGCCTCGTGGACGAGGCCGCCCTCGCCGAGGCCATGGCCGCGGGCCGGATCGCGGGCGCGGGCCTCGACGTCTATTCCCACGATGCGCCCACTGGCCCGCTGGCGGAGCAGGCGGTGGTCTTCACCCCGCACCTCGGCGCCACCACCGAGGAAGCCCTTGCCCGCGTCGCCCGTGGCGCCGCCGGGCATGTGCTGACGGCGCTCTCGGGCCGACTGCCCGAGACGGTGCTGAACCCGGAAGTGCGGAGCGCGGCCCAGTGACGTCAAAGCCAGTGAGTTCGAAGCCCGTGATTGCCAAGCCCGCCGCAGACGCCCCCGCAACACCTCCGGGGACGCCCGCCCTCGATGCCGCCGCCTCGGCCGTGATCCACGAGACGATCACCCGGGGCCTTGCCTCGGTCAACGCGCTCTCGGAACCGGGGCCCGGCTGGACGCGGCCCTCCTACGGCGATCTGGAGTCCGAGGCCCACGGGCTGATCGAGGCCGAGTGCCTCGCCCTCGGCCTGACGGTCACGCGCGATGCGGCGGGCAACCTCTTTGCCCGGTTGCCGGGGCGCGACCCGCAGGCCTCGCCGCTCTACATCGGCTCCCACCTCGACACCGTGTCGATGGGCGGCGCCTATGACGGTCAGGCCGGGGTCGTGGGTGCGCTCGCCATCATTGCCGCGCTGAAGACGCAGGGCGTGACACCTGCCAGCGATCTGATCCTGATCATCACCCGGGCCGAGGAAAGCGTCTGGTTCCCGGTCTCCTACATCGGCTCGCGCGCCGCGCTTGGCCTGCTGCTGCCCGAGGATTTCGATGCGACCCGCGCTGACACCGGCCGCACGCTGGCACAGCACATGGCCGAACAGGGCTATGACGCCGAGGCGGTGCGCAACCTCACCCCGCCGCCGCCGGCGCGCTTCCTCGAATTCCACATCGAACAGGGTCCGGTGCTTTACGACGCGGGCGAGGCCTATGGCATCGTCACCGCCGTGCGCGGCGGGCTGCGCTATCGCAACGCCATGGTGAAGGGCACCTGGGCCCATTCCGGGGCCGCCCCCCGTCAGGGCCGCGCCGATGCAGTGGTGGCCCTGGCCGAACTGATCGTCGCCATGCAGGGCGTCTGGGACCGGATGCTGGCGGAGGGGCATGACCTGACCGTCACCTTCGGCAAGGTCGATGCCGCCTCCCCGGCCCATGCCATGGCCAAGGTCGCGGGCCACGCGGGCTTCGTGCTCGACATGCGCTCCGGCGATCCCGAGACGCTCGACGCCGCCGATGCCGCCTTCCGGGACGAGATCGCGCGGATCGAGGCGGCACACCCCGGCGTCACCTTCGACCTCGGCGCGCAGAGCCGCTCGAAACCCGCGCGCCTCGCCGACAGCATGGTGGAGTTCGTCGCCCGTGGTGCCGCCGCGCAGGGCGACAGCCCGCGCCGGATGCTCTCGGGTGGCGGCCATGACGCCGCCGCCTTCGCCACCGCCGGCTGGGACAGCGTGATGGTCTTCATCCGCAACTGGGACGGCTCCCACAACCCCGACGAGGGCATGGACGAGGCCGACCTCGTCCGCGCGGTCGAGGCGGTGACGCTGGCCGTGATCGGAGAGGCCGGATGAGCGGTGAAACCCTGTCCCAGAGCGCCTATCGCAGGCTGAAGGAGGATATCGTCGAGGGCCGTATCCCGGCGGAATCCGTGCTCTCGGAACGGGGTCTGGCCGACAGCCTCGGCATCTCGCGCACGCCGCTGCGCACCGCCGTCTCGCAGCTGGAGGCGGAGGGCGTGCTGGACCGGCTGCCCAACGGCGTGATCCTCGTCCGCTCGATCACCGTCGAGCAGCTGATGGAGATCGTGAAGATGCGCCAGTTGCTCGAAAGCGCCGCGGCGGGCCGCGCTGCGGGCTTCCCCATGACGCCGGACCTTGCCGCCAGCCGCGACGAGATGCAGGCCCTTGCCGAGGGCGAGGCCGTGGTCTTCGACCGGTTCTGGGAGAAGGACGAGGTCTTCCACATGGCCGTGGCCCGGGCCGCCCGGCTGGCGCTCTTGCCCGACATCCTCGTCGAACAGCGCGCCATCGCCCGGCGCTGCTCGCTCACCCGAACCTATGACAGTTTCCGCGATCAGGCCCGCGAGCACGTGGCGATTGCCGATGCCATCGCCGACGGCGACGCCCCGCGGGCCCATGCCGCCATGTGGCACCACTTCGACAACGTACGCGCCCGGTTCCTACAGACCTTCGGGGGCTAGCCCCCGCCCGAGATTTCAAACCCACCTGTTAAACAACAGCCACCACTCACGACCACAACCCCATGGAGACGTACATGAAATCGCTCTTCCACCTCGCCATTCACGTCAAGGACCTCGACGAGACCCGCGCCTTCTACGGCGGTGTCCTCGGCTGCGAGGAAGGCCGCTCGACCGACACCTGGGTCGACTTCGACTTCTTCGGCCACCAGCTCTCGTTCCACCTGGGCGAGCCCTTCCCGACCACCCGCACCGGCAAGGTCGGTGACCACATGGTGATGATGCCGCACATGGGTGCGGTGCTGGCGCTGGACGACTGGTTCGCCCTCGCGAAACGGCTGGAAGACGCGGGCATCGCCTTCGACATCCCGCCTGTCGTCCGCTTCGAGGGCGAGCCCGGCGAGCAGCGCACGATGTTCTTCTTCGATCCCTCGGGCAACCCGATCGAGATCAAGGGCTTCGCCGATTTCGCCGGTCTCTTCGCGAGCTGAGGACCCCATGACGATGATCACCCTCGCTGCCCGCATGGGCGGCGCCTACCGCATGAAGGCGGGCCAGACGGTCCGGATCGAGAACCCCTATGGCACACAGGCGGTGGACGCCTGGGCGCTTGCCGATGACGGGGCCGAGACCGGCGACGGCACGGTGCAATATTCCTCGATGGAGCACACCCGCTCGGTCAATTCCTCGATCTACGTGGACAAGGGGCTGGCCGTCATGGGGATGGACCGCCGGCCGCTCTTCACCATGGTGGAGGACACGACGCCCGGCCATCATGACACCCAGCTCTGCCCCTGCAACGGGCCGCTCTACGCGGACCTCGACCAACCGGCAGAGCATCGGTCCTGCGCGGGCAACTTCCACGATGCGCTCTCGCAAATCGGCCTCGCGATGCCCTTCACGCCCGCCTCGCTGAACCTCTTCATGCGGGTCGCCGTTGGCCCCGAGGGCGAGGTGCTGCGCCAGCTGCCCGAGGCCAGGCCCGGCGATCACGTGACGCTGCGCGCCGACCGGGACATCGTACTGGTGCTCTCTGCCTGTCCGCAGGACGTGACGCCGATCAACGGGCCCGACTGCATCCCGCGCGAGATCGTCCTGCACTTCAGCGAGGCCGCATGAGCACCGCCCCCACAGACAGCCTGAACGTCCCCCGCTTCGTCGGCGTGCCGACCTTCATGCGGCTTCCCTTGCGCGAAGAGGCCTCCGGCCTCGACGCCGCGATCCTCGGCCTGCCCTCGGACAGCGGCGCGCCGTTCCGGACCGGCGCGCGCATGGGGCCGAACGCGGTGCGGCAGGCCTCGATCATGCTGCGCCCGTTCAACCCCTACCGGGGCAATATCGACGTCTTCGACGTGCTGAAGATCGCCGACGTGGGCGATGCACCCGTGGTGCCCGGCTACGAGATGGAAACCCTCGACTGGCTGGAGCAGAGCGTGACCCGCGTGGTCGAGGCCGGGGCCGTGCCCTGCTGCATCGGCGGCGACCATTCCGTGACGCTGGCCGAACTGCGCGCGGTGGCGAAAAAGCACGGACCGCTGGCGCTCGTGCATTTCGACAGCCACACCGACACCTGGGACAAGTATTTCGCCGACAAGAAGTACTCCGCCGGGACGCCTTTCCTGCGCGCGGTCGAGGAAGGCATCGTCGATCCGCACCGCTCGATCCAGCTAGGGATGCGCGGCTCGCTCTTCCGCGACCGGGACATCACCCAGTCGCTGGACCTCGGCTACGAGGTGATGACCACCGACGACATCTTTGCCGCCGGACTGGAGGCCACCGCCGCGCGGATCTCCGAGCAGGTGAACGGCGCGCCTGTCTTCCTGACCTTCGACATGGATTTCGTCGATCCTTCCGCCGCGCCCGCCGTCGAAACGCCCGAGGCCGGCGGTCCCACGGCGCGCGAGACGCTGGCGCTGCTGCGCGCGATCAAGGGCCTCGACATCCGGGGCTGCGACGTGGTGGAGATCACGCCGACCTATGACGGGCCGGGGCAGATCACCTCGCTCCTCGGCGCGACGGTCATGGCCGAGATCCTCGCCATGATCGCCGAGGCTAAACAGGCCTGACCCCGCGCGGCCCGCGCCGGTGACAGCCAAACCCCGCGCCAAGGCATGCCCGGCGCGGGGATCACCGCAGCGGCGCGTGACGTCGCCTCTGGCCTTATGCCGCGCTGCGGCGTAAAAATAGGTCATGTGTCCTGCCCCAGTTCCGATTCCCACCGAATACAAGCGCCCCCACAGCCCGCTGGAGGATGTGCAGGGCTTCGCCATCGGCCTGCTGACCGCCTCGGTCGGGCTGGTGATCCTCTCCTCGCTGGGGTTCATCACCGGGCAGACGGCGGGGCTGGCGCTGATCATCTCCTACCTGACGGGCTGGTCCTTCGGCGTGGTCTTCTTCGCGGTGAACCTGCCGTTCTACGCCTTCGCGTGGAAACGGCTGGGGGCGGAGTTCACGCTGAAGAGCTTCTTCTGCGTCACCGCGCTCTCCGTCATGGTGGAATGGCTGCCGCGGGGCATGCAGTTCGAATACCTGAACCCGATCCTCGGCACGACGATCTTCGGCGTGCTCACCGGGTTCGGCCTCCTCGGCGTGTTCCGGCACAAGGGCTCCCTCGGCGGGCTCGGGGTGATCGCGCTGATGATCCAGGACCGGACCGGCTTCCGAGCGGGCTATGTGCAGCTGATCATCGACGCGGTGCTCTTCAGTGCCGCCTTCTTCCTTTTCGAGACACGGGTCGTGCTCTATTCCCTCTACGGGGCGTTGATCCTGAACGGCGTCATCGCCTTCAACCACCGCCGCGACCGGTATATCGCAGATTGAGGCAGAGATGAGCCAGACGACGGAGACGACCGACAAGACGGGCGCCGGGAAACAGAGCACCGGAAAGCAAGGCACGGGAAAGCAAGGCACTGGCAAGCACGGGCCGCTGGAAGACGCACAGGGCATCTTTTACGGCACCGTGATGGCGGCCTTCGGGATCGTGATGCTGACCCAGATGGGTCTGGTCACCGGCCAGACCGCAGGCCTCGCCGTGCTGCTCAGCTACGTGACGGGCCTCTCCTTCGGGACCGTCTTCTTCCTCGTGAACCTGCCGTTCTACTGGCTGGCCTTCCGCCGCATGGGCGTGCCCTTCACGCTGAAAACCTTCCTCTCGGTCGGGCTGCTCTCGCTCTTCGCGCAGTTGCTGCCCAAGGTCATCAGCTTCGACATGCTGCACCCGGCCGTGGGGGCGGTGATCTTCGGGCTGATCACCGGCTCGGCGCTGCTGGCGCTCTTCCGGCACGGGGCCTCGCTGGGGGGCGTCGGCGTGCTGGCGCTCTACCTGCAGGAAAAGACCGGCTTCCGGGCCGGGCTGACGCAGCTGCTCTTCGACCTCTGCGTCTTCACCTTCGCGCTCTTCGTGCTCGACCTGCCCTCGGTGCTCTACTCGCTGCTCGGGGCGGTGGTGATCAACTTCGTGATCGCGGTGAACCATCGGAAGGATTGGTACGTGGCGACCTGATCGGGCGGTGCGCTTGAAGAGAGCGCCGGGGGCTGTCTGCCCGTCTCCATCGGCGCTCGGACCGATGGCGCACCGATGGCGACCCCCGAGGATATTTGCGAACAGTGGATGAGGAGCGATGGCGCTCCTCTTCTTATTTCACATCAAAGCCTTAACCGACGTCATTCAGGCGTTTGATCAGGCTGGAGGTGTCCCAGCGGCCGCCGCCGAGCTTCTGCACGTCCTTGTAGAACTGGTCCACCAGCGCGGTGACGGGCAGCGAGGCGCCGATCTCGTCGGAGGTGTCGAGGCAGATGCCGAGGTCCTTGCGCATCCAGTTGACCGCGAAGCCGTGCTCGAACTCGTCCGCCAGCATGCTCTGGTAGCGGTTCACCATCTGCCACGAGCCAGCGGCCCCCTGGCTGATCACCTCGACCACGGCGGCGCCGTCGAGCCCGGCCTTCTGGGCGAAGTGGAGCGATTCCGAGAGACCCTGCACGAGGCCCGCGATGGCGATCTGGTTGCACATCTTGCACATCTGGCCCGCGCCGCTCTCGCCGAGGCGACGGCAGATCTTGGCGTAGGCCGCGATCACCGGCTCGGCCGCGTCGTAATGGGCCTGATCGCCGCCGCACATGACGGAGAGCACGCCGTTCTCGGCGCCCGCCTGCCCACCGGAGATCGGCGCGTCGACAAAGCCGAAGCCGGCCTCCTTGGCGATCGCGTAGAGCTCGGCCGTGACCTTGGCGGAGACGGTGGTGTGGTCGACCAGAATCGCGCCGGGTTTCATGCCAGCGAAGGCGCCCTCGGGACCGGCGCAGACGGCGCGCAGATCATCGTCGTTGCCGACACAGGTCATCACGAAATCGGCACCCTGCGCGGCCTCGGCCGGGGTCGAGGCGAAGGCCCCGCCGTGCTGCGCCACCCAGGCTTCGGCCTTGGCGGTCGTGCGATTGTAGACCGTGACGTCGTGCCCCTTGGCGGCCAGATGGCCCGCCATCGGATACCCCATCACGCCCAAGCCCAGAAATGCGATCTTTGCCATGGTCTTTCCCCTTGCATTCATCTGTCCTAAGAGTTCTGGAGACCGCGAACAGGAATGGCAAGCCGGGAGGCCGTAGAATTGGGGATCGTCTTTCGCTGGCTGCTGAGGATCGCAACAGCTTTGGTCGCCCTCGTGGCCCTCGGGGCTGTGGTGGTATACTTCCTCGCGGCACGCTCACTGCCCGAATACGACAAGACGCTGGTGGTGCCGGGCATCACCGCGGAGGTCGAGATCGTGCGCGACCACGCCAACGTGCCGCATATCTTCGGCAAGACAGATGAGGACGTCTACTATGCGCTCGGCTATGCCCATGCGCAGGACCGTCTGTGGCAGATGATCACCATGCGCCGCACGGTGCAGGGCCGGCTGAGCGAGATCTTCGGCCGCCGCACCCTGCGGATCGACCAGCTGATGCGGCGCTACGATTTCTACACGCTGGCGCGCGAGGCCTACCAGTATCAGGACGATGAGACCAAGGCCGCGCTGCGGGCCTATTCGGCGGGCGTGAACGCGCGTCTCCAGGAGGTGAACGAGGAGTCGCTGGGGCGCGGCGCGCCCGAGATGTTCCTCTTCGACGTGGCCGTGGCGCCCTGGACCCCGGCGGACAGCCTCGCGATGATCAAGCTGATGGCCGTCCAGCTCTCGGGGCAGATGGCGGACGAGGTGAAACGCGCCCGCGTCTCGCTGGCCCTGCCCGATCCGGACCGGATCCGGGACATCATGCCCGACGCGCCCGGCTCGGGCCTGACCGCCCTGCCCGAGTATGCCGCGCTCGCGCCCGGCCTGCCCGCCACGCTGGATTATGCCACCGACGATCCCGTGCCGCTCTTCCCGGACGAGCCGCTCTCGCCCTTCCCGAGCGAGGACCTCGCCGGGGCGTCGAACGCCTTTGCCGCCGCGCCGTCGCGCTCGGCCAGCGGCGGGACGCTGCTGGCCAATGATCCGCACCTCGGCTTCACAGCGCCGACGATCTGGTACCTCGCCCGGCTGGAGCTGCAATCGGGCGGCGTCATCGGCGCCACGATTCCGGGCATGCCGCCGGTCCTCATCGGGCGCTCGGCCAAGCTGGGCTGGGGGCTGACGTCCTCCTACCTCGACGATCAGGACCTGCACATCGAGGAGATCAACCCGCAGAACCCCGACCAGTACCGCACCCCGGACGGCTGGAAGAATTTCCGCACCCGGCGCACCATCGTCAACGTGAAGGACGACACCGCCGTCACCATGACGCTGGCCTGGACGGACAACGGTCCGGTGATGCCCTCCTCTCTCTACAGCCTCGGTGAGGTGACCCCGCCGGGCCACGTGATGTCGCTGAACTGGACCGCGCTTTCCGCCGAGGACCGCTCGATGACCGCGGCGCTGAAGCTGATGCAGGCGGGCTCGGTCCAGGAGGGCATCGACGCGGGCGAGGATTTCCTTGCGCCCTCGCAGAACCTGACGCTGGCCGACAAGGAGACCATCGCGCTCAAGACCATCGGGGCCATGCCGCGCCGGGACGCGGGCAGCGAGGCGCAGGGGCGGATGCCCTCGCGCGGCTGGGTCGAGGCGAACCGCTGGCAGGGCATGCTGCCCTATTCCGCCAACCCGGCCTTCGTCTCGCCTGCGGGGGGGATCCTCGGCAACACGAACAACAAGCTGCTGGACCGGCCCTTCCCGCTCCATGTCTCCTACAACTGGGGTGACACCCAGCGGGTGCATCGCTGGGAACGGCTGATGCAGTCGCGCGAGGTGCACACCCGCGACAGCTTCATCGAGGCGCAGCTCGACACCGTCTCCTACACCGCGCGGACCCTGCTGCCGCTGATCGGGCGCGACCTGTGGTTCACCGGCGAAGCGGCCCCCGACGGCACGCCCGAGCGGCTGCGCCAGCGGGCCCTGACCCTGCTGGCGGACTGGAACGGCGAGATGAACGAGCACATGCCCGAGCCGCTGCTCTATGCGGCCTGGCTGCGCGCGCTGCAGACCCGGCTGATCCAGGATGACCTCGGCCCGCTGGCGGACGAGTTCAGCCACGTGGACCCGATCTTCATCGAGCGGGTCTATCGCAACATCGACGGCGCCTCGGAGTGGTGCGACGTGCGCCAGTCCGCCCCGCACGAATCCTGCACCGAGATGGCGCGGCTGGCGCTCGACGATGCGCTCGTCTGGATCACCGATACCTTCGGCACCGCGCTGGAAAGCCTCCGCTGGGGCGACGTGCACCAGGCGACCCACGACCACCAGACGCTGAAGGACGTGCCGGTGCTGCGCTACTTCGTGAACATCCGCCAGAGCACCTCGGGCGGGGACAATACGCTGATGCGCGGGATGACCAAGGGCTACGGGCCCGATCCCTTCCTGAACGTCCATGGGGCGGGCTATCGCGGGGTTTATGACTTCGCCGATCCCGACAGCTCGGTCTTCATCCTGTCCACGGGGCAGTCCGGGCATTTCCTGTCGCGCTACTACGACGACATGGCGCAGCTCTGGCGGCGGGGGGAGTACATCCCGATGTCGCTGGATGCGAATCTGGCCCGGGCCGCGGCCGTGGGTGTGACGAAGCTGGAGCCGGCCGAGTGAGTGCGGGCTGAAACCGCGCAGCCTGAGACTGGGCATACTGAAAACGCGCGTCGCTCCGACGTACACCTCCGGCTGAGATCAGGATCTGCACCGCCGTACCGGCTCTCGACAAGGGCAGCGCCGGCCCGCGGGGTGGCGCTATAGCGCCGCCCCAGGGGGGCGGGTCGGCGCTGCCCGGCCTGAGGCCGGGCGGGACATTTCGAGGGGACCGCGAATAGGTGCATTAGGCAGTTAGGCAGTTGGAGCCCCCGGCAACGAAACCTAGCCCCTCAAACGTCCCGCTTTCGGAGAGCCCGGCGCCCCGCTCGCCAACCCGCACAAACAAGAAAGCCCGGCCAAATGGCCGGGCTTCTCGTCATCCAGATCAAGGCCTCACGCCCGTCCGAGCGCCTTCAGCCGGTTCTCCCGCAGCCGGGCGAAATCCTCGCCGGCGTGGTAGGACGACCGGGTCAGCGGCGTGGCCGAGACCATCAGGAAGCCCTTGCCCCAGGCCGCCTTCTCGTAGGCCTGGAATTCCTCGGGCGTCACGAAGCGTTCGACGGCATGGTGCTTGGGCGTCGGCTGCAGGTACTGGCCGATGGTCAGGAAATCGACCGAGGCCGCGCGCATGTCGTCCATGACCTGCAGCACCTCGGGACGTTTCTCGCCGAGGCCCGCCATGATGCCGGACTTGGTGAAGATCGTCGGGTCCAGCTCCTTCACCCGTTGCAGCAGCCGCAGCGAGTGGAAGTAGCGCGCGCCGGGGCGGACCTCTGTGTAGAGGCCCGGCACGGTCTCGAGGTTGTGGTTGAAGACGTCCGGTTTGGCCGCGACCACGGTTTCGAGCGCCGAGGCATCGCACTTCAGGAAGTCCGGCGTCAGGATCTCGATTGTCGTGTCGGGGGCGCGATGGCGCACGGCGCGGATCGTCTGGGCAAAATGCTCCGCCCCGCCATCGTCGAGGTCATCGCGGTCCACCGAGGTGATCACCACGTGGTTCAGGCCCAGCTTGGCCACCGCATGGGCCACCCGGCCCGGCTCGAAGGCGTCGAGCGCATCGGGGCGCCCGGTGGCGATGTTGCAGAAGGTGCAGCCGCGGGTGCAGATGTCGCCCATGATCATCATGGTGGCATGGCCCTGCGACCAGCACTCGCCGGCGTTGGGGCAGCCGGCCTCCTCGCAGACGGTGACCAGCTTGTTCTCCCGCATGATGTCGCGGGTGCGCTTGTAGCCCTCGCTGGTCGGCGCTTTCACGCGGATCCAGTCCGGCTTGCGAGGCTGGGCGTTGTCGGGGCGATGCGCCTTCTCGGGGTGACGCTGCTCGGGGATCTTGAGATCACGCACGGGGTTATGTCCGTTTCTGGCCGTGTCAATATTGCCGCCACCATACCGGAACTGGCGGCAGAGGCAAAGCGACGCGGCGCCGCAATGCACATGACGCAACGCAGCCCCGTCCTCAGCGCAAGGCGCGATATGCAGCCGCAGCATCACGCGGCAGGAAACCCTTGCCGATCAGGGCTCTACGCCGCCAAGTCCCGGGAAAAATTCAGGAAACCGCATTTCGCAGGCGCGGCAAAGACCTTGCGGCCAGTTTGGAACGATTTTAAGTTCCCGCCCATCCCATCATCCCCCACCATCCAATTGGAGGTTCAGACATGCAAGCTGGCGCAAAGCTTCCCGAGGTCACGTTCCGCACCCGCGTCCGTGACGAATCCATCGGCGGCCCGAATCCCTTCCGCTGGGAAGACAAGACCACCGCAGACTACTTCGGTGGCAAGCGCGTGATCCTCTTCTCGCTGCCCGGTGCCTTCACCCCCACCTGCTCGACCTACCAGCTGCCCGGCTTCGAGAACAACGCGGCCAAGTTCGCCGAACTCGGCGTGGACGAGATCTACTGCATGTCGGTCAACGACAGCTTCGTGATGAACCAGTGGGCCAAAGCCCAGGGCATCGAGAACGTGAAGGTCATCCCCGACGGCTCCGGTGAATTCACCCGCCGCGTCGGCATGCTGGTCCGCAAGGACAACCTCGGCTTCGGCCTGCGCTCCTGGCGCTATGCGGCGATCATCAAGGACGGTGTCGTCGAGGCATGGTTCGAAGAGCCCGGCATCTGCGACAACCACGGCGAAGACCCCTACGGCGTTTCCTCGCCCGAGAACCTGATGAAGTACCTCGAAGAGGCCAAGGCCGCCGCCTGAGCCCTGTTCTGAGACATCCTGACGGCCCGCCACCCCCCGGCGGGCCGTTTGCGTTTCATGGGCCGCCCACGCAGAGCCTGTCAGGGCGCAAGCCAAGACGGGCGCCTTGATAGGGGCCGAAGCGCCGCAGACGCACTGCCGCCGCCGATTGGCCCCACCATAAAAGCGCATTCATTTCAAAAACATATCCCGCGCGCCTGACGCCGGGCCGCGCGATCCATCCTGCGCTCAGGCCGCCTCCGGGGCGGTGCCGCCGCAGCGGACCTCCTGCACCAGCCCGTCGCCCACCTTGGCGAGGATATCGCCCAACTCGGTGAACCAGCCGTCATCGGGGCTGCTGCTGCGCCGGATCAGACCGATGGTGCGGAACGGCTCCGGCGCGGCGAAACGGTGCAGGGCCAGATCCTCCGCCTCCTCCCGCACGGCCAGCTCCGGCAAAAGCGTCAGCCCGAAGCCCGCCGCCACCAGCCGTGACAGCGTGGCCAGCGACGAAGCCCCCATGTTGATCTGCGCCGCGCTCCGGTCCCGGTGGCACACTTCCAGCGCCTGATCGGTCAGGCAGTGGCCGTCCTCCAGCAACAGCAGCTGCGTCGCGCCGATCTCGTCCGGGCGCAGGCTCTCGAGCCGCGTTCCGATGGAGGCCAGCCGCTGGGGGGAGCCCGCCAGCAGGAAGCGGTCCTCGAACAGCGGCCGCTCCACCACGTCGAGCCCACCGGAGGGGAGCGCCACCACCGCCGCATCCAGCTCGCCCACCGCGAGCGCCTGCAGCAGCCGGGCTGTCTTGCCCTCCTGCACCTGCACGTCGAGGGAGATGTCGCGCGCGCGCAGTTCGGCGAGCGCACCGGGCAGGATATAGGGCGCGATCGTCGGGATGATCCCCAGCCGGAGCTGCCCAGAAAGCCCCTGCTTCCAGCGTGCGGCCTCCTTCAGCGCCTGCATCTCGTCCAGCACCTTCTCGGCATGGGCGAGGATGATCCGGCCGAAGGGCGTCAGCACCACGTCCCGCGCCTGCCGCTCCACCAGAGCCCCGCCGAGTGCGGCCTCCATCTCGCGGATCTGCACGGAGAGAGCGGGTTGCGAGACATGGACCACCGCCGCCGCGCGACCGAAGTTGCGCTGCTCTGCGAGGGCCTTGAAATACAGCAATTGACGCAGGGATATATTCATAGGTTTTTCTTATCACAGCAGTAGGATTTGGCAATTGGAACCTATGGCCGAGACGCTAGTTGGTAGTGAACCGCAAAGAAGGAGCACGCCATGAGCGATCGCAAGCGTCTGACGACCACAGCCGGTTCCCCGATGCCGACCAACGAATACAGCATGACCGCCGGCAAGCGCGGCCCGGTGCTCATGCAGGATTACCAGCTGATCGAAAAGCTGGCGCACCAGAACCGCGAGCGCATCCCCGAACGCGTGGTCCACGCCAAGGGCTGGGGCGCTATGGGCACGCTGACGATCACCAATGACATTTCCAAGTACACCTGCGCCAAGATCTTCTCGGACGTCGGCAAGAAGACCGAGGTGCTGGCCCGCTGGTCCACCGTGGCCGGTGAACAGGGCGCCGCCGATGCGGAACGCGATGTGCGCGGCTTCTCCCTGAAGTTCTACACCGAGGAAGGCAACTGGGACCTCGTGGGCAACAACACGCCCGTCTTCTTCGTGCGCGACGCCTACAAGTTCCCCGATTTCATCCGCACCCAGAAGCGCCACCCCAAGACGAACCTGCGCTCCCCCGAGGCGATGTTCGACTTCTGGGCCGCGCAGCCTGAATCCGTGCACCAGGTGACGATCCTGATGTCCGACCGCGGCATTCCCGCCAACCCGGCGCGGATGAACGGCTATGGCTCTCATACCTTCTCGCTCTGGAACGACAAGGGAGAGCGGTTCTGGGTCAAGTTCCACTTCAAGACCATGATGGGCCACAAGACCTACACCAACGAACAGGCCGAGGAGATCATCGGCAAGACCCGCGAGAGCTATCAGGAAGACCTCTACAACATGATCGAGGAGGGTAACTTCCCGAAATGGCGCATGATGATTCAGGTCATGCCGGAAGAGGACGCGGGCAAGCAGCCCTACAACCCCTTCGACCTGACGAAGGTCTGGCCCCATGACGACTATCCGCTGATCGAGGTCGGCGAGCTGGAAATGAACGAGAACCCGGAAAACTACTTCATGTATGTCGAGAACGCGGCCTACAGCCCGTCGAACATCGTGCCGGGCATCGGCTTCAGCCCCGACAAGATGCTGCAGGGCCGGATCTTCGCCTATGCGGATGCGCACCGCTATCGCCTCGGCACCCATTACGAGCAGCTGCCGGCGAACCATGCCAAGGCGGCCAAGGACGTGAACTTCTACCACAAGGACGGGTCGATGCGCTTCTTCCCGCCCAAGACCGGCCACGTGGACGCCTATTACGAGCCGAACCAGTACGACGAGGCGGCCGTGGCCGATCCCTCCGTGGCCGAGCCGCCGCTGAAGATCGACGGCGACGCGGACCGCTACGATCCTGCCGACCCGGATGCGGATTACGTCCAGCCCCGCGCGCTCTATGCCGAGGTGCTTTCGGACGACGAGCGCAAGCGGTTGCACCTGAACATGGCCCGCGCCATGGCGCCCTGTTCGGACACCGTGAAGGAGCGGTGGTACGCGGTGCTCGGCAAGGTCTCGCCCGATTACGAGGCCGGCGTGCGCAAGGCGGCGGACGATCTCGAGGCGGGCAACATCGACGACTACCCGGGCATCCCGGTCACCGACGACACGCCGGTCCGCGCCGCGGAGTGACCGGCCCGAGGATCCCGATGCCCGGCGTGGCGGACGGATGATGGGAGAAGGCCCCGGAGCAGTGCTTCGGGGCCTTTGGTCTGTCTGGGCGTGCTGTGCGGGGGGCAGGTTGGCGCGATCAGCCTGGCTGACCCTTTGTGCGATGCGATCAGCCTGTCAGCGCGCTTGTCCGGCGCGACCAGCCGGTCGGCAACGTGTAGACCACGCCTGTTTGGTCAGGAACGGTCGGGCCTGTGCGGTAGCCGCTACCCTCTCCCCAAGTCCTGCGCGCTCTCCGGCGCGGGCGGTGCAACCGGCGCGGTCGGGACGCAGAGCGCGACCGACGGCAGACTCTTCTGCGCGGCCCGAGCATCCGCCGATCAAGAGCTCAACGCCAGCCTCACCTGCGCGTACAGGTTGCGGGGATGCTCGCGCCTTGCCCCGGCGCGCCGCCCTGCCCGGTCATCGGCGCCTCCCACGAGAGTTCGCCGAGCCCCGTGGCATCCATGCGGAACTGGACCCGCGCCATCGGTCCGCTGCCGCGACTGCGCCAGATGCCGAACCCTGCGAAGGACTGCGCGGGGCCACCGGCCTCGGCCAGGGTGCCGCGGGCAAAGAAGGTCGCGTCGGGATGGGTGGTCAGCTGCACCTCCAGCACCCGGGCGGCGGGCCCCGTGCCGGTGCCACGGCAGTGCCACGCCCCGACGACGGCGGCATCGGAGGCCCCCGCAGGAGGCACCGGCAGGCACAGCGCCCCCGATCCGAGGGCGAGGCCCAGGGCCGTGGCGGCAGGAAGACGGCGGGAAGTCATGGCTCAAATATCCTGTCGGTCCCGGGAAGAAGACACCTCCCCGGAAAAGGCGGCTGGCCGGAGGATAGAGGCCGCGATGCGGCGCCTGCAACCCCCGGAACGCGGGGACGCGGCGGCCTGCCGATGGACAGGCCCGTCCTGCCCGGTCTATCACCGAGACATCCTTGCCGGAGAGCCAGATGACGACCGTCCAGCCAGACGCCGGAGCCCCCTCCGAAGACCGCCCCCTGCGGCGGGTTCAGGAATACCTCAAGCAGATCGTCTATGGCGGCAATGACGGCATCGTCACCACCTTCGCCATCGTGGCGGGCTTTGCCGGCGCCGGGGCCGAGGGCACGGGCCGGATCGGCGGGCTCGCGGTGCTGGTCTTCGGCCTCGCGAACCTCTTTGCCGATGCGGTCTCCATGGGGATGGGGGATTTTCTCTCCGACCGGGCGCGGGCCGATCTCTATCGCGGGCGGCTGGGGAAGGCGCGCCGGACGCTGCGGGCCGATCCCCGGGCCGCGATCCGCGCTGTCTCCGAGGCGCTGCGCAGCCGCGGCCTGCCGGACGCCGAAGCCGCAGAGGTCGGCGCCATCCTGGCCCGCCATCCCGATACGGCGGCGGATCTGCACCTGACCATCACCGAGGGCATGACGCCTCCGGACGAGCGGCATCCCTTCCTCTCCGGGCTGGTGACCTTCTGCAGTTTCGTCCTCTTCGGCTCGGTCCCGCTGCTGCCCTACCTCGTGCGGGAGGCGGACACGCACGCCTTTACACTGTCTCTCACCGGCGCGGCCCTGGCGCTCGCCGGGCTGGGGCTGCTGCGGTGGTATGCGACCGGGCTGAGCCTGCTGCGTTCAGTGGGCGAAACCCTCGCGGTCGGCGCGGTCTGCGCCCTGGTGGCCTATGGCGTGGGGTTCCTCGTCGGGGCCTGATCGTCGCGCATTTCGCAACAATCGGAGCGACAGATCACGACTGTCGTAGTCCAAGCCCAGCCAGACGTCTCCCGACCCGCTCGTTCAGCCGATCAGCCCGCCCCGGTCGCCAAGCCGCTCGTAATGCGCCTTCAACCGCTGCAACGCGATCCGCAGCACGATCTTGCCCGACCGCGCGGACCAGCCCATGCGGCGCTCGGCGCTTTCAAGCCCTTCGAGGTGGCAGCAGCAGCGCAGGGCCACATCGCCGAGGCCGGGCCCCAGCTCACGCAGCGCGCCGCTCACACGGGCGCGGGCGGCCTCGGCCCCGCGCAGACCGTCGAGGTCCGGCACACCGCCGGAGGTGCCCGCGGTCAGGAAACGATCCCAGTTCTGGGTCGTGCGCGGCTCCATCTGAGCCAGTTCGAAATCCTCGCGCAGGCGCTCACCGGCGCGGACAAGATCGAGCGAGAGAAACGGTGTCCCGTCGCGGTCCCGTCTGCGCGCGAGCGCCGCCACGGGGCTGTCGATCCCCGCGTAGCGCAGCCGGCGCGCCGCCTCTTCCGGCCCATCAAACCCCTGCTGTGCTTCGGAAAACCCCGTGGCCGCCGCGGGCCCGTCGATCATTTCCCGCAGCGCCGCCCGGCCGGCTGCGGTGATCCTGTAGCGCGCGATCCGGCCCGGGGCCTCGCAGGCGATCCAGTCCTTCAGCGCCATGGCCTGCGCCAGTTCCCGGTCCACCACCGCCCGGCGCAGGGTCCCGCCATCGGGCTGGTCGCGCACCACGATGGCCTTCTCCATGTCCTGTGCCACCGCCAGCACGGCCCCTGCCTCGCAGAGACGGCGCAACACGCGGCGGCCCTCCCGTTTCAGGGTCTCGTCGTCCGGGGTCGCCGGGTCGGGTGCGATCGCCTTGTGTATCATGGTTGTCTTCCCTTCTGATCCGCCCGCGCGTTCCGCCGGGCCCGGGCCGGCGTTGCTGCCGCCCCCTCCAAGGCGATCCAGCGCCTCGTCCACCAGCAGATCGTCCCTGAGTGTCTCGATGCGCCGGATCTGGCGCAGCACGGTGGAGGCGTGGCAGCCCCCCAGCCGTGCCAGGGCTCGGATCGACTGCCCCCCCTCCGTATGCGCGATATAGCGCCGCGCCGAGACCGGCACCCATGCCGGGAAAGGCCCGCAGCCCGCAGGCCCGATGCTGTCCATTGTCATTCTGTCCCCCAGTTGCTGTCCCCGCCCTCTGCCGGAGCGGGTGATTTACCCCCAGAATTATCCACAGAGTAGAAATTCAATGGTTTCCGGATGGTTAACAGTCACCATCCCCAGGCATCATTGTTTCAATAAGATAAATAAACCTTTTCCGCCCGCGCGACCCTCCGCCCGCCGCCGCAACGCCCCTGCGGCCCATGTCACCATGATCCCCAGGTGCGCCCTGCACCGGTAGAGGAGGTAACGACATGCAGGATATCTGGACCCGTCTGACCGGGCTGCGCCGTCCGCGGCTGTTGATGCGCGCGGCACGGATCGCGGCGCGGGACTACCGCCGGACGCCGCACCTGCGCCGCCTGCTGGGGATCGAGGCCCCGGGCACGGGTCCGGCGCTGGTGCATCTGATGGAGGTCGAGGCCGAGATCAACCACAGCCGGCGGATCGGCGACGCGGCCTATTCGGTGCAGCGCCATGTGGAGGTCCTCAGCGCCCTCGTGGCGGAGGCCCGGCTCTACCGCGCGCAGGATGACCTGCCCGCCTGAGCACAGCGCCCCGGCCCGCCCGGACGGGCGAGATCACGAGACGCTGCCATGAAGAAAACCGTCCCGCCCCCTGCGGGGCCGGACGCAGGAGCGGAGCCCCCGGCCAGACGCCGGGGACCGGCTCACATGAAGGCGTCGGGCATCTCGGCCTTGCGCCGCGCGATATAGGCGCTCAGGGCCTCTGCCACCCCCGGGTCCATCCCGGGCTGCTGGTAGCTGTCGAGCATCTTCTGAACCCGCGCAGCGGCCAGCATCTGGCTGTCGCGGGCACCTTCCTCGTCCCAGGTCTCGAAGGGCTTGTAGTCCAGCACCTCGGTCCGCCAGAAGGCGGTCTGGAAGTTGCGCTGCGTGTGGCCACAGCCCAGGTAATGGCCCCCCGGCCCGACCTCGCGGATCGCGTCCATGGCCTGCGCTTCCTCGTCGTGGGACACGCCCGCCGCCATCCGGTGCAACATGCCCAGCTGATCGGCGTCCAGCACGAACTTCTCGAAGGACGAGACGAGGCCCCCTTCCAGCCAGCCGCAGGCGTGGAGCATGAAGTTCACGCCCCCCAGCAGCGCCGCGTTCAGCGTGTTCGCCGTCTCGTAGGCCGCCTGGGCATCGGGCAGCTTGGAGCCACACAGCCCCCCGCCCGACCGGAACGGCAGCCCCATGCGCCGGGCCAGCTGGCCCGCGCCATAGAGGATCTGGCTCGCCTCCGGGGTGCCGAAGGTCGGCGCGCCCGAGTTCATGTCGATCGAGGTCACGAAGGCCCCGAAGATCACCGGGGCACCGGGGCGGATCAGCTGCGAATAGGCGATACCCGCCATGACCTCGGCCAGGACCTGGGTCAGCGTTCCCACGACCGAGACCGGCGCCATGGCCCCGCCGACGATGAAGGGGCTGATGATCGCGCCCTGGTTGTTACGGGCATAGACCTCCAGCGCGCCCATCATCACGTCGTCGAAGGTCAGCGGCGAGTTGATGTTGATGAGCGAGGTCATCACCGTGTTCTGCTGCACGAACTCCTCACCGAAGAGGATATTGCACATGTCCACGCAATCCTGCGCCCGGCTCGGCTCGGTCACGGAGCCCATGAAGGGCTTGTCGGACAGGGTCATATGGGCGTGCAGCATGTCGAAATGCCGCTTGTTCACCGGCACATCGGTCGGTTCGCAGACCGTGCCGCCGGAATGGTGCAGCCACTTCGACATGTAGCCCAGTTTCACGAACTTGCGGAAATCCTCCATCGTCGCGTAGCGGCGGCCGCCGTCCAGATCGCGCACGAAGGGCGGGCCATAGACTGGCGCCAGCACGAGGCCCTTGCCGCCGATCTCGACGTTGCGCTCGGGGTTGCGGGCGTGCTGGGTGAAACGCGCGGGCGCCGTGGCACAGAGCTTGCGCGCCAGACCGCGGGGGATATGCACCCGCTCGCCCCGGACATCGGCCCCGGCATTGCGCCACAGGTCCAGCGCGCCGGGGTTGTTGACGAAGTTGACGCCGATCTCTTCCAGCACCGTTTCGGCGTTGGTCTCGATGATCTCCAGCGCCTCGTCCGAGAACATGTCGAGGTTGGGAATGTTGCGCTCGATGTAGCGCGCGGTGTCGAACTTGACCGAGGTCCGCTCGGCCCGGCGGGCCGCGCCGCCGCCTCCACGGGTCCGTCTGCGTTGGCTCACTTCAGTCATGGCGCGAATCTCCCATCCCGGAATTGCCTTCCCTTGTAGCCCCGCGTTCCGGGCCGCTGATCCCCAAGAACGGCATCAATGGTTGAAAAACGACACCTGACCCGAGGCTTGCGCCCCCGCGCCAACCGGCTAAAGAGACGCTTTCCCTTACCGTGCACGGGCCTCTTGCCTGATGCGCCCGAGCCGAATAAACGGAGCCATGAGCCAGACATCCCATGACCGCCTCCTGATCATCGACTTCGGCAGCCAGGTGACGCAGCTGATTGCGCGTCGTCTGCGGGAGCTGAACGTCTATTGTGAAATCCACCCCTACCAGAACGTCACCGACGCGTTCCTGGCCGAGTTCGCGCCCAAGGCCGTGATCTTCTCGGGCGGGCCCGACTCGGTGGTGCGCGAGGGCTCGCCCCGCCCGCCGAAAAGCGTCTATGACCTCGGCGTGCCGATCCTTGGCATCTGCTATGGCCAACAGGTCATGATGCAGGACCTCGGCGGCATGGTCGAAGCGGGCGAAAGCCACACCGCCGAATTCGGCCGCGCCTACGTGACCCCGACCGACGACCGGATCGACCTGCTGAACGGCTGGTTCCTCGACGGCGCGGGCCGCGAGCAGGTCTGGATGAGCCACGGCGACCACGTCAGCAAGATCGCCCCGGGCTTCGAAGTCTACGGCACCTCGCCCGGCGCGCCCTTCGCCATCACCGCCGACCTCGCGCGCCGCTTCTACGCCGTGCAGTTCCACCCCGAGGTGCACCACACCCCGAACGGTGCGACGCTGTATGAGAACTTCGTGCGCGACGCGGGCTTCACCGGCGACTGGACCATGGCCGCCTACCGCGAAGAGATGATCGCCAAGATCCGCGAACAGGTGGGCTCCTCCCACGTGATCTGCGGCCTCTCCGGTGGCGTCGACAGCTCGGTCACCGCAATCCTGCTGCACGAAGCGATCGGCGAGCAGCTGACCTGCGTGTTCGTGGATCACGGGTTGCTGCGGCTCAACGAGGCGACCGAAGTCGTCAAGATGTTCCGCGACAACTACAACATCAAGCTGATCCACGCGGATGAGAGCGACCTGTTCCTCGGCGCGCTCGAAGGCGTCAGCGACCCGGAAGTGAAGCGCAAGACCATCGGCAAGCTCTTCATCGACGTGTTCCAGAAGTACGCTTCCCAGATCGAGGATGCGACCTTCCTCGCGCAGGGCACGCTCTACCCGGACGTGATCGAGTCGGTCTCCTTCTCGGGCGGTCCCTCGGTCACCATCAAGTCGCACCACAACGTGGGCGGCCTGCCGGAGAAGATGGGTCTGAAACTGGTCGAGCCGCTGCGAGAGCTCTTCAAGGACGAGGTCCGCGCGCTCGGCACCGAACTGGGCCTGCCGTCCAGCTTCATCGGCCGCCACCCGTTCCCCGGGCCGGGCCTCGCGATCCGCTGCCCCGGCGAGATCACCCGCGAAAAGCTGGAGATCCTGCGCAAGGCCGACGCGGTCTACATCGACCAGATCCGCAAGCACGGTCTCTATGACGAGATCTGGCAGGCCTTCGCCGCGATCCTGCCGATGCGCACCGTGGGCGTCATGGGCGACGGCCGGACCTACGACTATGGCCTTGCGCTGCGCGCCGTGACCTCCGTCGACGGCATGACCGCCGATTACTACCCCTTCACCCATGACTTCCTGGGCGAGACCTCGACCCGGATCATCAACGAGGTGAAAGGCGTGAACCGCGTGTTCTACGATTGCACCTCGAAGCCCCCGGGGACGATCGAGCTGGAGTGATCCGGCCACCGGACCGAAACAGGAAACGCCGCGGACCCGATCCGCGGCGTTTTTCGTTCTCGGCCTGCCACTCCCGCGACGCCTTTTTCGGGGCCGATTGATCATAGGGTGAGCGCCGCGCCTATGGCAGAAGCGCAACAGAAGAGCGGCGCGAAAATCCGCATTTCACGCGCAATTTCAGCATCTTAAACCGCACTTCAAAACCAGAACATCAGCCCGCCGCGCGACCTCCTTTGCCAAGCAGCGCTCCCAAGCGGACCATCCGCGGGTATAGAGGATCTGAAACCACGAGCGGTGCCCGAATGTCGAACTTCCTGCTGCGCGATCCAGACTGCATCCTGATCCACATCCCCAAGACCGGCGGTTCCTCGATCCGGCGCGGGGTCTGGCAGGGGCGCTACGACGGGCCTGCCTTCGGCGAGATCCCCGCCGACTGGCCGCAGGTCTTCCGCTTTGCCTTCGTGCGCCATCCGCTCGACCGCTTCCTGTCGGCCTATGCGGATTTCACCCAGATCCGGGGCTACAGGGGCGACATGGAGACCTTCGCCGCGATCACCATGGACGAGAGCATCGACTACGGCGAGGAGCGCGCGGGCCGCAAGCAGCGCATCCGGCACCACACGATCCCGCAGACCCATCCGTTCAACTGCCTGCAGCTCGCCGACGAGATCTATCGCTACGAGGATTACGCCGCCGAAGTGGCCCGCCTCGCCGCCCGCACCGGCGTCGAGTTCGGGGAGCTGGCGCACCGCCGCAAGACGCAGCACGCAGGCTGGGAGGCGCAGATCCCCGTGGCGCTGCGCGCGCCGCTCACCGCCTTCTACGCCGAAGATTTCACCCGGCTCGGCTATCCGCTGCCCTGAGGTCGCGGCGGGCCATTGCCCCTTGCCTCTGCCTGTCGCAATTTGCGAAGAAGGAAGCCCCGAACCGAAAGGGCGCCGCATGGCCGACCGAGACCCGATCCTCACGCGCTGCGAATCCCACGGGCTGCGCATGACCGAGCAACGCCGCATCATCGCGGGCGTGCTGGACAGTTCGCGCGATCACCCGGACGTGGAGGAACTCTATGCCCGCGCCTCGGCCCGCGACCCGCGGATCTCGCTGGCGACGGTCTACCGGACGGTGAAGCTCTTCGAGGAATCGGGCATCCTCGAGAAGGTCGATTTCGGCGATGGCCGCGCGCGCTACGAAGACGCCGAGCGCGCGCATCACGACCACCTGATCGACATGACCACCGGCAAGGTGATCGAATTCGTCGATCCCGAGATCGAGGCCTTGCAGGAAAAGATCGCCGCCAAGCTGGGCTACAAGCTCAAGGGCCACCGGCTGGAGCTCTACGGCGTGCCGCTGACACGATCCGAGGACGACTGACGCCACGCCCGGCGTCAGACCGCGAGGTCACCGAGAGGTGCGCACCCGGAGATCGGTCAACCCGCGCAGTTTGACGGCATCCCGCGCAGTGCACCGGACCCGCCCCCGCAGTCCCGTTCACAAAGCTGGCATCTGATCCGGGAGCAGGCTATCAGGCGGCATGGCCCGCACCGGCCACGCCCCCTCATCCCTCCGGAGCCTCCCCATGCAGAACCTGCGCGGCATCCTCTATGTCGTCCTCGCCATGCTCATCTTCACCATCGAGGACGGGTTCAACAAGGCGCTCAGCGAGACGCTGCCCGCAGGGCAGATCGTCCTGCTGCTCGGCATCGGGGGCACTCTGATCTTCCTCGTGGCCAGCCTCGTCGGCCGCCAGCCCTTCCGGCGGGCCGAGGTGCTGCATCCCGTGACCCTCGTGCGCTCCGCCTCGGAGGGTGTGGCGACCATGGCCTTCGTGGTCTCGCTGGCGCTGGTGCCGATCTCGACCGTCGCCTCGGTCTTCCAGGCAGCCCCGCTGGCGATCACGCTGGGGGCCGCGCTCTTCCTCGGCGAAAAGGTCGGCTGGCGGCGCTGGACGGCTGTGCTGGTGGGCTTTGCCGGCGTCCTCGTGATCATCCGCCCCGGCATGGCGGGGTTCCAGCCGCAGGCCCTCGTGGTGCTGCTGGCGGTGACCGGCATCGCCGTGCGCGACCTCTGCTCGCGCCGCCTGCCCGCGGGCCTGCCCTCCACCGTGGCCTCGGCGCTCGGCTTCAGTGCGCTGATCCCCGCGGCCCTCGGCCTGACGCTGGTGACGGGCACGGGTTTCGTCGCCATGGACGGGCGCGAATGGCTCTACATGGCCGCCGCCATCGTCACCTTCGCGGTGGCCTACTACTTCCTCGTCAGCGCCACGCGGCTCGGCGATGCCTCGGCGCTCACGCCCTTCCGCTACACCCGGCTGATCTTCACGCTGATTCTGGGCGCGGCGGTCTTCGGCGAACGTCCCGACCTGCCGACCTACATCGGCGCAACGATGATTATCGGCTCGGGGCTCTATACCTACCTCCGCGAACGGCGGCTGGCGCGCAGCACGCTCAAACGCAAGCCGACGGACGGGATTGTCTGACGCAAACATCCCCCTGTTGGCGCTAACCCCGCCGCGCCCGCCTTTCCAAGCGGCAGGGCGCAGACTAAAAGCGCGATCAAAGGCTTGGACAGAGGGATACAGCCCAATGAGCACGATTATCGACATTCACGCCCGCGAGATCCTCGACAGCCGCGGCAACCCCACGGTCGAAGTGGACGTGATCCTCGAAGACGGCACCCTGGGCCGCGCGGCAGTGCCCTCGGGTGCCTCCACCGGCGCCTACGAGGCGGTCGAGAAGCGCGACGGTGACAAGTCCCGCTACATGGGCAAGGGCGTGCTGGACGCCGTCGCCTCGGTCAACGGCGAGATCGCCGAAGCTCTCGTCGGCATGGACGCGACCGAACAGGTCGGCCTCGACATGGCGATGATCGAACTGGACGGCACCGAGAACAAGGGCCGCCTCGGCGCCAACGCCATCCTCGGCGTCTCGCTGGCCGCAGCCCGCGCCGCAGCCGACTTCACCTCGCAGCCGCTCTACCGCTACATCGGCGGCACCTCGGCCCGCGTCCTGCCCGTCCCGATGATGAACATCATCAACGGCGGCGAACATGCCGACAACCCGATCGATATCCAGGAATTCATGATCATGCCCGTGGCCGCGGAGAACATCCGCGACGCCGTGCGCATGGGCTCGGAAGTCTTCCACACCCTGAAGAAAGAGCTCTCGGCCGCCGGCATGTCCACCGGTCTGGGTGACGAGGGCGGCTTTGCCCCCGAACTGGGCTCGACCACCGACGCGCTCGATTTCATCCTGAAGTCGATCGAAAAGGCCGGCTACAAGCCCGGCGAGGACATCTACCTCGCCCTCGACTGCGCCTCGACCGAGTACTTCAAGGACGGTGCCTACGTCATGAAGGGCGAAGGCAAGACGCTGACCTCGGCCGAGAACGTCGAGTACCTGCAGAAGCTCTGCGCCGCCTACCCGATCATCTCGATCGAGGACGGCATGGCCGAGGATGACTGGGACGGCTGGAAGATGCTGACCGACGCGCTTGGCGACACGGTGCAGCTGGTGGGCGACGACCTCTTCGTGACCAACCCGGCCCGCCTGGCCGACGGCATCAAGCGCGGCGTGGCGAACTCCATGCTGGTCAAGGTGAACCAGATCGGCTCGCTGACCGAAACCCTGAAGGCCGTCGATATGGCCCACCGCGCGCGCTACACCAACGTGATGTCGCACCGCTCGGGCGAGACCGAGGACAGCACCATCGCCGACCTCGCCGTGGCCACCAACTGCGGCCAGATCAAGACCGGCTCGCTGGCGCGCTCCGACCGGCTGGCGAAGTACAACCAGCTGATCCGGATCGAGGAAATGCTGGGTGAAACCGCCGAGTACGCCGGCCGTTCGATCCTCAAGTGATCCAGCCCTTCGGCTGAGAGGCCGACACGGAACGACAAAGGGCGCCCCGACCGGGGCGCCCTTTTTCATCTTGATGCGGGCCCTAAGGCCCTGACCTCAGGCGAGAAGGTCGTAGGTTGCGCCATTGACCGACAGGTTGATCTGGTCCTGCGCGGCGCCATCGACGAGGGCCCAGAGGATCTGACCGGTGGGCCGGTAGATCACGAAGGCCTCCTCGACACCGGCGGTCCCGGCGTTCGCGGTCTCGGTGAAGTTCACCTGGAAATCATCCGCCGAGGCCCCGGTGCCACCGAAGACAAGCGTGTCGCCCTCAGCAGCGTCGTAGTCCTGCACCCAGTCGGAGCCATGGCCTTCGACACCGAGGTGATAGAACCGGTCCGCGCCTGCTCCGCCGTTCAGGCGGTCATGGCCGAAGCCCCCGTTAAGGAAGTCATCACCGTCGCCGCCGAAGAGCGCGTCACCCCAGGTCCCCCCGGTCAGCACGTCGTTGCCGGCGCCGCCGATCACCGTGTCGGCACCATAGCCGCCGTTGATCGTGTCATTCCCCGCGTCGCCGCGCAGCTCGTCGTTGCCATAGCCGCCGTCGATGAAATCGTCGCCGTCGCCGCCATAGATCACATCGCGCAGATCGGCTTCGGTGGCGCCGCCATAGATGACATCGTTGCCCGCGCCGCCGGACACCGTATCGCTGCCGTCACCCGCATAGATCGTATCGTTGCCGCCGTTGCCGTGGATCAGGTCATCGCCACTGCCGCCGTTGAGCAGGCTCGACTCTTCGCCGTCATTGATGTTCACGGCGTCCGTCCCGTAGGAGATGTCGTCGAAGGACGACAGCGGGATCGAGCGGTCATCCATGATCGTCTCCATCTCGGTGACGCTGTTCATGAAGGACATCAGATCGCGCACGGAGGAAAACTCCGGCAGCGAGTCGCCCGAGACTTCGAGCAGGAACTCGTGGTGACCGAAGCCCTGGTTGTAGTCCGCCAGCTCGAAGAGCAGGATCTGCGACTGGTTCCCATTGCCCCAGGTCAGGTCATAGAATTCGATCCGGACATCGTTCTGGCCATAGAATGTGTCGCCGACGCTGAATTCCGTGGGGAACGGATCGAGGCGGATGATGTATTCCCCTGCCGCGTAGGAATACCGGGTCTCGTAATCCAGTGCCGTGACCGTCCCATCGAAGGTAAACGTCATTTCCTGGGCCGCGAGCCCGATAACGTCGTTCTGATCCGTTTCGCCATAGTAGATGCTTTGGCCGAGCAGCGTGAAAGTCGTCATTCTGAGTTTCCGAAGATATTGATTTACTTGGAGATATTAGAAGTGACGCGGAAAACTCACCTTCACAACCCTAGATGGAGGAAATTTACCTCACGCTCCTTCTGGTATGGCACTTGGGCCTCACCCCCATTCCGGGGGGGGGTGCGCCCTGCCGGGAATTGGGCACGCGCCCAATAATTTAACGGGTCGTTCGGCGCGACATGGACATTCTTTTGCGAATTCCCGGGGACGGACGTAACAATGGACACGGCAATGCCATGCAAAATACTCAGCGGGGACACGCCTCCATGACCACCCTCACCGCCGACGAGATCATTTCCCGCCTCGACCTCAGCCCCCATCCCGAGGGCGGCTATTTCCGCCAGACCTGGATCGCCGGGGCTGAGGACGATGAGCGCCCTGCGGGCACCTGCATCTATTTCCTCCTCAAGGCCGGAGAGAGCAGCCATTGGCACCGGGTCGATGCCGTGGAGATTTGGCACTACTACGCCGGCGCGCCGCTGATCCTGCGCATCGCCGCCGATGCTGCGGGCCCGGCCACGGCGCTTCGCCTTGGCCCGGACCTGCTGGCTGGCGAGGCGCCGCAGGGCATCGTGCCCGAAGGCCACTGGCAGGCCGCGGCCACCACGGGCGACTGGACGCTGGTCGGCTGCACCGTTTCGCCCGCCTTCCGCTTCGAGGGCTTCGAACTGGCCGCACCGGGGTTCGACATTCCGCAGGGTTGATCGGCGGGCGCAGCCTCGGCCAGCCTCACGGGCGGCGCGGCGGGTTTCGTCCCATGACAGGGCGCACCAACCGGCAGGCACGCGCGGGATGGCTTAGAAGGACACGGTGGCGGCGTCTCTCCGCCTTTTGAGCGCGCCCCTTGCCCCGCAGCCTTTGGCGCGCGCCAGCCTGCGTAGCTTGCGACCGCGCATGACCCATGGACTCCGCCATTCCATCTTGGCGTGGCGTGAAAATATTCACCAAAATTTCCACATTAAATCAATTAGTTGACTCGAACTCGCCGATGATCCACTGACCGACTGATAAAAAAACATTCTCAAGTTGAAACTCTCTGGGCGCCTCCCGCGTGGATGGAAGCACTACAGGCAGGAAGAAGTCTCCTGTCGCAGAGAGGTGTACGAGTCATGATTGCCAGAAAGGTAAAAGCGCCGCCGAAACCGCGGCCGTCCATTATCCCGATCGTCGCGAAATACATGACGGTCGTGCTGTGCCTGTGCATTGCAGGTGCTGCGCTCGCGGAGCCTACCGCAGCGCCAACAGTCCCTCTCCAGACGCAGGTTTCAGGCGTCGTCGATGCAGCCGAGGCTCAAAGCATCCCCTTGTGAGCCAAGGTTGCGCCCCGCACGGCGTTGCCCCGGTCGCCCAAGTCGCGGCCGGGGCATTTTTATCCAACGGTTCCTGATCCCACGGTTTTAGATCTCGGGGGCAGCTTGTCTCGCAGTCGGGGAACCCTGCCTCAGCCCTCGGGGCCACCGGCCCGGAAATAGCCGGCCAGCATGGCGGTGGAACCGTCGAGCGCCACGCCGCGGTCCTCGCCTTCCAGCACCGGCTGCAGCGAGAGCGCCAGTTCCTTGCCCAGCTCCACCCCCCACTGGTCGTAGGAGTTGATGCCCAGCATCACCCCCTCGACGAAGACGCGGTGCTCGTAAAGCGCCACGATCTGGCCCAGCCGATAGGGCGTGAGCTGCGGATAGATCAGCGTCGTCGAGGGACGGTTGCCCGGGAAGACCCGGTGCCGCGCCTGACGCTCCAGCTCCTCGCCCTCCAGCCCCTTGGCCGCCATCATCTCCCGCGCCGTGTCGAGGGAGCGGCCGGTCATCAGCGCCTGCGACTGTGCAAGGCAGTTGGCCACCAGCAGCAGGTGCTGATGCGCGAGGTCCTCTTCCTGCCCGCGCGCGGCCAGCAGGAATTCGCAGGGCACCACCCGGGTGCCCTGATGGATCAGCTGGTAGAAGGCGTGCTGCCCGTTGGTGCCCGGTTCGCCCCAGACGACGGGGCCCGCGTTCACCGTGAGGTCGCTGCCGTCCATGGCCACGGACTTGCCGTTGCTCTCCATCTCCAGCTGCTGCAGGTAGGCCGGCAGGCGCACCAGCCGCTGGTCATAGGGCAGCACGGCCCGGGTGCCATGACCTTGCCCCTGATTGTGCCAGATCCCCACGAGCGCCAGCAGCACCGGCAGGTTTTCCGAGAACTTGGCGGTGAGGAAATGCTGGTCCATCGACTCGCCGCCTGCAAGGAAGGCGCGGAAATCCTGAGGCCCCACGGCCAGCATGACGGAAAGGCCGATCGGCCCCCAGACCGAGTAGCGCCCGCCGACCCAATCCTCGAAGCCGAAGACCCGGGAGGCGTCGATGCCCCACTCCGCCGTCTTCTCGAGGTTCGAGGAGAGGGCGGCGAACTGCGCCCCGGTATCGGTCACCGCCTCCGCCATCCAGAGGCGCGCGGTCTCGGCATTGGTCATCGTCTCGATGGTGGTGAAGGTCTTGGAGGCGACGATCACCAGCGTCGTCTCGGGGTTCAGCCCCTGCAGCGTGTCGTGGACATGCGCCCCGTCCACGTTGGAGACGAAATGCACCCGCGGCCCGTCGCAATAGGGCGCAAGCGCCAGCGCCGCCATCGCCGGGCCGAGGTCGGAACCGCCGATGCCGATGTTCACCACGTCGGTGATCTTGCCACCCTGCCCGGTGAACCGACCCGTGCGGACCTCCTCGGCAAAGGCCTCCATCCGGGCCAGCGTGTCCAGCACGCCGGGCATGACGTCCTCGCCGTCCACCTCGACCCTGCGGCCCGAGAGGTTGCGCAGCGCGGTGTGGAGCACGGCCCGGCCCTCGGTCTCGTTGATCTTCGCGCCCCAGAACATGGCATCGCGGCGCTCGGCCACATGGGTGGCGCGGGCCATGTCCAGCAGGGTCCGCCGGGTCTCCACATCGATGTTGGTCTTGGAATAGTCGAAAATCATCCCCTCGAAGGCAGCCGAAAATTCGGTCGCCCGGGCGGGGTCTTCGTCGAAAAGCGTCGTGATCCGGCGGTCCGCCGTGGCGGCGGCGAGGGTTTCAAGCTTTGCCCACATCAATGAAAATCCCGTAAAAAGCTATGGTGATCAATCTGCGTAGTGAACCTGCGCCCCGTCGAGGATCGCGGCCACCGGGGCCTTGAAGGGCGGCAGCTTGCGTGCGGCCTCCATGGCGGCCTTCTTCTCGGCGCCCATGATCAGCAGGTGGGTCGACATCGCCCCCTGCAGCACCGGCGCGGTCATGGTGATCCGGGGCTCGCCCGCGCCCTCGGCGCGCATCGGCAGCAGCAGCGGCGCCTTGGCCGAAAGCCCCTCCTCCAGCCGGTCGGCCCCGGGGAAGAGCGAGGCGGTGTGCATGTCCGTCCCCATCCCCAGCAGCAGGACGGTCAGCGGCAGATGCGGCTTCAGGCTTTCAGAGAGTGCCTCAAGCGCCTCCTCGGGCGTGTCCACCGGCTGGTAGAGCGGCAGCAGCGTGGCGGCGGCGGCCCGGTTGACCATCAGCCGCTCGCGCACCAGCCTCGTGTTCGAGCGCGGGCTGTCCACCGGCACCCAGCGTTCGTCGCTCAGCACCACGTCCACCCGGCTCCAGTCGAGCGCCACATCGCAGAGCGCATCGAAGACCGGCCCCGGCGAGGTGCCGCCCGGCACCGCCAGCGTCACCCGCTCCTCGTGGCGCAGGGCCGCCGTCAGTTCGCTTGCGATCGTGTCGGCCAGTGACAGCGCCAGCAGGTCGCGGTCGGGGTAGTCGTTCAGCTTCATGGCCGGATCTCCCGCCAGCGCCGCCCGTCGCGGAACATCAGCGCAAGGCTGTCGTCGGGGCCGGAGGAGCCGGTGTCATAGGGCTGCGGCTCGTCGCGGCGCGTCTCCCAGTCCTCGATGATCGGATCGGTCCAGGCCCAGGCGGCCTCAACCTCGTCACCGCGCATGAACAGCGTCTGGTTGCCCCGGATCACGTCCATGATCAGCCGTTCGTAGGCGTCCGGCACATCCTCGGCATCGGGGCCGAGCGCATCGGCAAAGGTCATGTCGAGCGGCACATCCACGAGGCGCATCCCCCCCGGACCCGGCTCCTTGATGGTGACGCCCAGGTCCATGCCCTCGTTCGGTTGCAGGCGGATCGTCAGGATGTTGCGGTGCCGTCCGGCCTCGGGCCCGAAGATCGAATGCGGGGTTTCCTTGAACACCACCGCGATCTCCGAGGTCCGTGCCCGCAGACGCTTGCCGGTGCGCAGGTAGAAGGGCGTGCCCGCCCACCGCCAGTTCGAGATCTTCAGCTTCATCGCCACGAAGCTTTCGGTCCGGCTGTCGGGATGGCCGACGTGGGCGCGATAGCCGGGCAGTTCCTCGGTTTCGGAATACTGGCCGCGCACGATGTCGCCCGGCTCGACCGGATCGAGGGCGCGGATCACCTTCAGCTTCTCGTCGCGCACCGCGTCCGGGTCGAACTTCGCCGGCGGCTCCATCGCGATGAGGCAAAGCAGCTGCATCAGGTGGTTCTGCATCATGTCGCGCATCGCGCCGGAGCGGTCGTAGTAATCGCCCCGCCCGCCGACGCCCACCGTCTCGGCCACGGTGATCTGGATGTGATCGACGTATTGCGAGTTCCACAGCGGCTCGAACAGCATGTTGCCGAAGCGGACCGCCATGAGGTTCTGCACCGTCTCCTTGCCCAAATAATGGTCGATCCGGTAGAGCTGGCTTTCGTGGAAATGCTGCGCGAGGCTCTCGTTCAGCGCCCTGGCCGAGGCGAGATCGCGCCCGAAGGGTTTCTCGATCACGATGCGGCTGTCAGGGGTGGCCATGCCGAAGCGATGCAGCCGCTCCGCCAGTTCGCCGAAGAGCCTAGGTGCCACGGAGAAGTAGAAGGCCGTCACCTTGTCGGCTTCCAGCAGCTTGGCCAGATCTGCCCACCCATCCTCGCCGAGCGCGTCGATGGTCACGAAGTCCAGCGTCTCGAGGAAGGCGGTCAGTTCCTTGGGATCGTAGGACTTGCCGTCACCGAATTCCTCGATCGCCTCGCGTGTGAACTGACGATAGCCGGCCGCGTCCAGATCGGCGCGCGCCGCGCCGATGACCCGGCTGCCCGGCCCCATCTGCCCCGCCACGAAGCGCCGGAACAGCGCCGGCAGGATCTTGCGCCGTGCCAGATCGCCCGTGCCGCCAAAGATCACGAGGTCGAACGTATCGACCGGAATGACTCTCGAGACCATGAAACTCCTCCTTTATGCCCGATCAGGGCACCCGGATTGAGCAAATACCAATCTTCTGAGCAATTGCCAATCTTCCACCATCCGCCTGCGGCGGTCTTGGGGCGAGCCTAGCAGATTGCTGCGCTCGCACAACGCCCAAGCCGTGCCCAATCCGTGCCCGAGCCGCGCCTAGACCATGCGGGATGATCTGCATCTCACGCCTTCGTTTTCAAGGGCTTGCTCACCTGTCCGCCACCGACGGACATTTTCACACCGGTGGTCGTGGGACAGGAGGTGGGCAGCCCCCGCGCGACCCGCACGGCAAGGTAGGCGAAGGCCTGCGCCTCCAGCATGTCCCCGTCGAGGCCGACCTCCTCCACCGCCATCACCGGACATTCGAGCGAGACCGAAAGCATCTCCATCAGCACCGGGTTGCGCCGCCCGCCGCCGGTGACCAGCACCTTCTCGGGCGGGGTCGGGCAATGTTCCATCGCGCGCATGACAGCTGCGGCCGACATGGCCGTGAGCGTGGCGGCGGCATCGGCATCGCCCAACTCCTTCACCAGCCCGACCATGTCGCCGAACGCATTCCGGTCCAAAGACTTGGGCGGGATGCGACTGAAGTAGGGATCGTCGAGGAAGAGCTCCAACGCGCCCTCCACCACGGTGCCCTGCGCGGCCAGCCTGCCGTCCCGGTCGAAGGGCTCGCCCCGCCGGGCCTGCATGAAGTCGTTGAGCGGTGCATTGGCGGGCCCGGTGTCGAAGGCCAGCAGCGCGCCCTCCGTCTCCGGCTTGGCAAAGCCGGGATCGACATAGGTGATGTTCCCGACGCCGCCCATGTTCAGGAAGGCCACAGGGGCCTTGGCCCCGATGTACTTCGCACAGGCGAAGTGGAAGAAGGGTGCCAGCGGCGCGCCCTCGCCCCCCAGCTGCACGTCGGTCGACCGGAAGTCCCAGACCACGGGCACCTGCAAGAGCTCCGCCAGCTCTGCCCCGTCGCCCGCCTGGTGCGTCCCGCGCCCGCGCGGCTCATGCATCAGGGTCTGACCATGGAAGCCCACGATATCCACATGCGCAAACCGGCTCAGAAGCCCCGCGTGGGCCTCCATGATAACCTGTGTCGCCGCCGCTACGTCATCTTCCCACCAGAGCCCGAGGGCCGCGCTCAGCACCGCCCGCTGCTCCGTGGTGTATTCAACGTAATCGCTTGGCCCGAATGCGAAAATCTGCTCGCCATCGGTCTCCACCACGGCCGCGTCCACCCCGTCCAGCGAGGTGCCCGACATGGCCCCGAGAGCGCGCATCCGCAGCGCCCCGGTCCTGGGCTTCAACATGGTCTTTTCCTTTGCCTGCCTGCCGCCTATACAGTGCCGCGCAACCAAACCCGGGACAAGAGCCATGACATACCATCCCAAGTCGGACTTCCTGAACGTCATGATCGAGCGCGGCTTCCTCGCCGACTGCACCGATTATCAGGGTCTTGATGACGCCCTCATCGACGGCGTCGTCCCGGGCTATATCGGCTATGATGCCACCGCGGCCTCGCTGCACGTGGGCCACCTGCTCAATATCATGATGCTGCGCTGGTTCCAGAAGACCGGCGGCAAGCCGATCACCCTGATGGGCGGCGGCACCACCAAGGTGGGCGATCCCTCGTTCCGCTCCGACGAGCGCCCCCTGCTGGGCCCGGACCAGATCGACGCCAACATCGCCGGGATGCAGCAGGTCTTTGCCAAGTACCTCTCCTACGGCGAGGGCGCGGGCGATGCGCTGATGCTGAACAACGCGGAATGGCTCGACGGGCTGAACTACCTCGAGTTCCTGCGCGACATCGGGCGGCATTTCTCGGTCAACCGGATGCTCTCGTTCGAAAGCGTGAAATCGCGCCTCGACCGCGAGCAGTCGCTCTCCTTCCTGGAATTCAACTACATGATCCTCCAGGCCTATGACTTCCTCGAGCTGAACCGCCGCTACGGCTGCCTGCTGCAGATGGGCGGCTCGGACCAGTGGGGCAATATCGTCAACGGGATCGATCTGACCCGCCGGGTGCTGGATCACGAGATCTACGGCCTGACGACCCCGCTGCTGACCACCTCGGACGGCCGCAAGATGGGCAAGAGCCAGGGCGGCGCCATCTGGCTGAACGCCGACATGCTCTCCTCCTACGAGTTCTGGCAGTTCTGGCGCAACACCACCGATGCCGACGTGGGCCGCTTCCTGAAACTCTACAGCGAGTTGCCGGTCGAGGAATGCGACCGCCTCGGCGCGCTCGGCGGGTCCGAGATCAACGAGGCCAAGAAGATCCTCGCCAACGAGGTCACCGCCCTGCTGCACGGTGCCGAAGCCGCCGCCGCGGCCGAGGCCACCGCGCGCGAGGTCTTCGAGAAGGGCGGCACGGGCGACGACCTGCCCACGCTGGAGTTGAGCCCGGCCGAACTGTCGGAGGGGATCTCCATCGTCCAGCTGATCGTCCGCACCGGGCTCGCCAAGTCCGGCAAGGAGGCCAAGCGCCTGATCACCGACAACGGCGCCCGTCTCGACGATGCGCCGCTCACAGACGCGGGCCTGATGCTCGACGCGGCGGCGCTCACTTCGCCGATCAAGCTCTCTGCCGGCAAGAAGCGCCACGCGCTCGTCAAACTGGCCGACTGACCCGGGAACCGACAGGGATCGGGGGGTGCACCGCCCCCCATCCTCCCCGAGGCGCCCTCCTCCGAACGCGCCCGGCACCGCTTCATCTTTCCCGAAATACTCCGGGGGAATTGCGCCGCCCCGCGGCGCAAGGGGGCAGCGCCCCCAAATTTCTTCCAAGAAATTTGCGAAGATCTTTCGAAATCGCCTGGGTCGCGCCACCCCGCCGGCCCGCACAGCCTCGAGGCCCCCTCAAGGTCCCACGCCCGGCAAAGCGCGCAGCCGCCCCAACTTCCCCCTTTAAATCCCCTGCGCCCCGGCCTATATCTGCCCTGTCGCTTCGGCGACTATGGACATAAACGCGCTCGTAATAAGCGGCTCGGACCCGGGGGCGGTACCCGGCGGCTCCACCAATCATCCCTTGTTGGGGGATCATGGGGCCGAAATAGGATCGACGGACGTCTAAAGGGGTTTTGCTTTGTCTCGGCTGTCTGCCACCGTTACCGGCGAAAACAGTACAATTGCCAACAACAATCGTGCTCCGGTTGCTCTGGCTGCGTAAGCAGTCCGAAAAACCGATCTTTAAGCCCTTGGGCCTAGCAGCTTAAGGCGGGGTTCGCAGGTACCTGGCAACAGAAACCTGCACTTTCTCCCCCTCCAGTCTTTCCAACTGCTATTGCCGCAGCCGCATGGCTGAGCAGTCGCGACCGTATGGTCAGCGGCGTGTCTCGCGTGGAACGCCGCCAAGACTGCATTCAGACACACTCCGGCCCAGAGACCAGTCGCATGCGTATGGTCGCTGGGCCCTTGCCGCGCAGCCCCGCCACCCTGCCCGTTTTCTTCGAAGAAAACGGACCGGAATTTTCGAAAATTCCGGCCAGCCCCTCGACCGAGTGCAGGACCGCTTACTCGGCGTCTTCCTCTTCCAGATGCGCCACCCGGCCCCCGGCCTTGTTCGTCGTCACCACGTTCAGCGACTTCAGCTTGCGGTGCAGCGCCGACCGCTCCATTCCGACGAATTGCGCCGTGCGGCTGATATTGCCACCGAAGCGGTTGATCTGCGTCAGCAGGTACTCCCGCTCGAAGGCCTCGCGCGCCTCGCGCAGCGGCAGCGTCGCCAGAGAGCCCGCCAGCACCACGCGGCCCTCGCCGCCCCCGGCCTTCTCTTCCTCGCCCGGAACCTCACGGGCCTCGATCTCGTCCGCACCGTCGCCGAGGATCAGGATCCGCTCCACCACGTTGCGCAGCTGGCGCACGTTGCCGGGCCAGGTCATGGTCTGCATCAGCGCCGCCGCCTCGTCCGAGAGCGCGCGCTGCGGCAGGCCCTGCGACCGGTGCAGATGGCCGATGAAATGCTCCGCCAGCAGCGGGATGTCCTCGCGGCGTTCCTCCAGCGCGGGCACCGCGATCGGCACCACATTCAGCCGGTGATAGAGCTCCTGCCGGAAGCGTCCGGCCTCGATCTCCTGCTCCAGCACCCGGTTGGTGGAGGAGATCACCCGCAGGTCCACCCGGACCTTGTCCGAGCCGCCCACGCGCAGGAATTGCTGGTCCACCAGCACCCGCAGCATCTTGGACTGGGTCCCCAGCGGCATGTCGGCCACCTCGTCGAGGTAGATCACCCCGCCATGGGCCTCTTCCAGCAGGCCCGGCTCGATCCCGCGCTCCGGCGTCTCGCGGCCAAAGAGCACCTCTTCCATCCGCTCCGGCTCGATCGTGGCGCAGGGCACCGTGACGAAGGGTCCCTCGGCCCGGCCCGACCGGCTGTGAATATAGCGCGCCGCCACTTCCTTGCCCGCGCCCGCGGGCCCGGTCAGCATGATGCGCCCGTTCGACTTGGTCACCTTGTCGAGCTGGCCGATCAGCGTCCGGAAGGACGCGGACTTGCCCACCATCTCGGCCGACTGGTTGTCCTTGCGGCGCAGCTGGTTGTTCTCGCGGCGCAGGCGCGAGGTCTCCATGGCGCGGCGGATCACCACCATCAGCTGGTCGATGTTGAACGGCTTCTCGATGAAGTCGTAGGCGCCCTGCTTGATCGCGGCCACGGCGATCTCGATGTTGCCATGGCCCGAGATGATCACCACCGGCACATCCGGGTTGTCGCGCTTCACGTGCTTGAGAATGTCGATCCCGTCCATCCGGCTGTCCTTCAGCCAGATGTCGAGGATCATCAGCCCCGGCGGTTCGGCATTCAGTTCGGCCATGCAGTCGTCGGAGTTCCCCGCGAGCCGGGTGGTGAACCCCTCGTCCTCCAGGATGTCCGAGATCAATTCCCGGATGTCCCGCTCGTCGTCCACGATCAGAATATCGGTCATCAGCTGTCTTCCTCAATCAAAGCGTGGGCACCTCGTCCGGCCGGTCCGGCCTGCAACGGCAGGCGGATCACGGCCATGGCGCCGGTATGGCTGCACCCGTCAAATCGGGGCGCATCTTCAAGGGCGAGGCTGCCGCCATGCTCCTCGATGATCTTCTTCACGATGGGCAGCCCAAGGCCGGTGCCCTTGTCGCGGGTCGTCACATAGGGCTCGAAGAGCCGCGAGCGGTCCTCGGGCAGGCCGATCCCGTTGTCGGCGATGGTGATCCGGGCGACCGGCGCGCCGAGGTCATCCTCGCTCACACCTGCCGTCACGCGGATCGCCGGGGCATAGCCCTCGGGCGCGCCTTTTTCCCTAAGGGTTTCCGTGGCTTCGCCTGCATTCTTCATCAGGTTGGTGAGCGCCTGTCCGATCATGGTCGCATCCGCTTCGGCCGCCATGGGGGTGTCGGGCAGATCGGCCCGGATCTCCACCCCCGGCTGGCCGGATTGCTGCAACAGCACCGTACCGCGCAGGATCTCGCCGAGGTCGACCTGCTTGCGCTCGGGTTCCGGCATCCGGGCGAACTTGGAGAATTCATCGACGATCCGGCGCAGGTCATTGGTCTGGCGCACGATCACCTCGGTCAGGCTCTCGAGGTCGCTGCCCAGCTGGTCGTCCAGATGGCGGCGGAACTTGCGCTTGATCCGTTCGGCCGAAAGCTGGATCGGCGTCAGCGGGTTCTTAATCTCATGGGCGATGCGCCGGGCCACGTCACCCCAGGCGGCACTGCGTTGCGCGGCGACCAGATCGGTCACGTCGTCGAAGGCCACCACGTAGCCCTCGCGCCGGTCATCGGCATTTCGACGGGTCGCCATACGCACCAGAAGGTTCTCGGCCCGGCCCTGTCGCGTCACCTTGATCTCTTCCTGCGCGATCTGCTGCGGCCCCTCGCGGAGTTTTTCGAAGAGCGCACCGAATTCCGGCACCGCGACGGAGAGCGGCATGTCGTGCTTTGCCTCGGTCCAGTCCAGAAGCCGCTCGGCCGAGCGGTTGACGAACATCACCCGCCCTTCCGCGTCCAGCCCGACCACCCCGGAGGTGACGGAGGAGAGCACGGAATCGAAGAGCCGCCGCCGCCCCTCGATCTGTCGGGTGTTCTGGAGCAGCGTTTCCCGCTGGCCCTTCAGCTGCTTGGTCATCTGGTTGAAGTAGCGGCTGAGCATGGCGATCTCGTCGTCGCCCTCCTCCTCGATCACCTGCACGTCGAGATCGCCGGAGCCGACCTGTTGCGCCGCCGCCGTCAGACGCCCCACCGGGCGCGACAGGCGTTCGGCGAACCACAGGCCCAGCCAGATCGCGGCAAGGATCAGGATCGCGGCAAAGCCGAGGTAGAGCAGTCCGAACTCGAAAAGCACCCGGCCGCGTTCGCTCTCCAGCTGCTGGTAGAGCCGCACCGTCTCCTGCGTGTCGTCCAGCAGCGAGAGGATCTGCCCGTCCACCTGCCGCGAGACATAGACCAGCCGGTCTGCGTAATCGGCCAGCGGCAGCAGGGCGCGGAACTCGTTGTTGTCCCAGTCCTCGATCACCACGATGCCCTTGTCGCGGGCCTCCTGGATCTGTGCGGCGGTGGGACGTTCGAAATCGAACAGGTAGGAGCGTTCGCCCCGGGCCCGGATCTCCCCGGTGCCGTCGATGATATAGGCCTCGCGCAACCCGCGCTGGATCTGGCTCTGCCCCTGCGAGAGGTATTCCCGCAGCATCGCGTCAGAGACATAGAGCGAGGTCGAGCGCGCCGCGTCGAGCAGCTGCGCAAGCGCCTGCCCGTCCTGCATCAGGTCCTGCCGGTGCTCGTCCTCGTAGGCCTGCGCCGCCGCAAGCGAGGTGGAGACCACGCTGCGCACCCGCTCCGAGAACCAGCCTTCGAGTCCGACGTTCACCGTGAGCACGGCAAAGACCGCGACCGAGACCGTGGGCAGCAGCGCCATCAGCGCAAAGACGCCGGTCAGCCGCAGGTGCAGCCGAGACCCGGCCGATCGCGCACGGCGCGCGGCCACCATCTGCGCCACCCGCTGCAACACGAGCGCCGCCACGAAGAGCACGTAGACGAAATCGGCCAGCAGCACGAGCCGCAGGCCAAGTGACGAGGCCCCCTGATCGAAGGGCCCCAGCACGAGGAATGTCAGAAGCGTCAGCGTGGGGCCGAGGACAACCAGCCCCAGCGTTGCCGCGTTCTGTATGCGCCGCTGTCGGCGGAGCCGGCTGAGCCGGTTCCACGTAGAGCGCTGTGCTCGGGTTGCCACAGGCTTCCCCCGCCTTGATGTGTCGCTTTACGCGACGACCGCCATATCCTGTGGCTCATTGCGGGGATGATCCCCGATGGCCACGGTTCTGTTGCGGTTTTACATCAACTTCCGGCGGCGTGTCACGCGAATATCCAGATCAGTGATCTTCTTGCGCAAAGTATTGCGGTTGATTCCCAGAAGATCGGCACATTTCGCCTGATTTCCGCCCGTCGCGTCCAGGGCGATCTCAATCAGGGGCATCTCGACCTCCTTCAGGATACGGCCATAGAGCCCCGGCGGCGGCAGCATGTTGCCGTGCAGGTCGAAGTAGCGCCGCAGGTGACGCGCGACCGAGGCCGAGAGCTTCTCGGCGTCGCCGCCGCCCATGGCGGGCTCCATCTCGGGCTGGTTGCCCAGCACCATCTCCACCTCGGCGCGGGTGATCTCATCCGTGCGCGCGGTCAGCACGAGACGGCGGATCGCGTTCTCCAGCTGGCGCACGTTGCCGGGCCAGGAGTAGGTGCGCATCATCTCCAGCGCATCCTCGGCCAGCCAGCGTTTCGGCGCGCCTTCACGCTCGGCCCGTTGCAGGAAGTGATCCACCAGCAGCGGGATGTCGTCGACGCGCTCGCGCAGCGCTGGCACCTGGATCGTGGCGCCGGAGAGGCGGTAATAGAGGTCCTGGCGCACCTCGCCCCGCTCCATCGCCTGGTTCGGATCGGTCTGGCAGGTCGCCATGAAGCGCGGCAGGTTGTCGGTGGGGCCGTCCATCATGCGCACGATGCGGGCCTGCACCTCGAGGTCGATGTCGCTGATCTCGTCGAAGAGCACGGTGCCGCCCTTGGCACGGGCCAGCACCTTGGCCGGGCCTTCGAGGTCCTGAAGGTCGGCCGCGGTGGCGACCACGAAGGGCAGGTTCCGACGGTCCGAGAAGTCATGGATCGCCTTGGCGATCAGCGACTTGCCGGTGCCGCTTTCGCCCGCGATCAACACGGCGAGGTCGGTGTTCATCACCCGCGCCACGAGACGGTAGAGCGCCTGCATCGCGGCGGTGCGGCCGATCAGCGGCAGCTCGTCGGGGCGCTCGACCTCCTCCACCTTGGCGCTGGAGGGCGCACGGCGCCGGGCTTCGAGGGCCCGCGCGGTGCGTTTCATCAGGTCCGGCAGGTCGAAGGGCTTGGGCAGGTAATCATAGGCCTCGGCCTCGGCGGCCTGGATCGCGGTCATGATCGTGTTCTGCGCCGAGATCACGATCACCGGCAGGCCGGGACGGTCCTGGCTGATCTTGGGCAGCATCTCGAGCCCGTTCCCGTCAGGCATCATGACATCCGAGATCACCACGTCGCCCTTGCCCTCGCCGATCCAGCGCATCAGCGTGGTCAGCGACGAGGTGGCGTGGACCTTGCAGCCGGCGCGGGTCAGCGCCTGGGTCAGCACGGTGCGGATGGTGCGGTCGTCATCGGCGACAAGTACAGTGCCGTCCATCAGATCTTCTCCTTATTCTTCTTCCGAGGCACCATCGGCAGCGAGATGCGGAATACCGTCTTGCCGGGCACCGAATTGACGGAAATCCACCCGTCATGGTCCGAAATGATCTTACTCACCAATGCCAGCCCCAGCCCCGTGCCGTTTTCGCGGCCCGAGACGAAGGGATCGAAAATATCCTCGGCGATATCCTGCGGCAGGCCGGGGCCATCGTCGATGACCTCGATCTGCAGCGGGAGGGACTTGCCCCCGCCGTCGGAGCGGCGCAGGCGGAAAGAATGTTCGAAGAAGCTGCGCAGGCGGATCGTGCCACCCTCGGGGCCCGCGGCCTGTGCGGCGTTCTTCAGGAGGTTGAGGATGACCTGAAGCAGCTGGTCGGGATCGCCAAGCGCCAGCGGCAGCGAAGGGTCGTATTCCTCGATGATCTTCATGTTCGCGCCGAAGCCCAGCAGGGCCGAGCGCCGCGCGCGGTCCAGCACGTCGTGCAGGTTGACCGGTCGCATGTCGGGCATCGTCAGGTTGCCGAACTGCTCGACCTGCTCCAGCAGCTTCACGATGCGCCGGCTCTCGCCCACGATCAGGTCTGTCAGTTCGCGGTCCTCGGCCGAAAGCCCCATGGAGAGAAGCTGCGCCGCCCCGGTGATCCCCGCCAGCGGGTTCTTGATCTCGTGGGCCAGCATCTCGGCCATGCCGATGGCGGATTTGGCGGCGGATTTCACCGTGTGGTCCTGTGTCAGCCGCCCGGCCAGTTCCCGCGGCGAGATCAGGAACAGCATGTAGCCCGGCATCTCGGCGTAGGGGGCGATCTGCAGGTTGCAGTGCAGCGGCGAGCGCTCGCCGGTGCCCACGTCGATATCGTTCACGAAGAGCGGCGAGGCGTTCTGCTTGGCCTTCAGGAACGCCTTTTCTAGCGTTCCGTCGATCATCACCCGCTCCCAGACCTTGTGGCCCCTGATCGACTTGGACGAGGCATTGAGGAAGCCTTCGGCCGCCGGGTTGATCGCCTCGATGCGATCCTCCGGATCAAGCAGCAGCGCCGGAACCGGCAGGGACGCCCAGAGGGCGGAATCGTCGTCGGAGATCATGCGGCCTTGCGCCCTTCCATTGGCCCCGGCCCCGCCTCCAGCGCGGGCCGCAGCAGGCGGATCACCTCGGCGCTGTCGAAGCTGCGCAGGATACGTCCCCGCAACACGTCAGCTGTGCCCGCCTCATCCATGTACCACCCCAGGTGCTTGCGCGCGACGCGCAGCCCGAGGGCCTTACCGTAAAAGCTCAGGATCGCTTCGTAATGCCCTGAAACCATGTCGTAATACGCGTCCCCCTGCGGTATCACCGGCGCCGCGGCGCCGTATATCTCATGCCCGATCGCGGCCGGCAGCCAGGGCTTGCCCTGCGCCCCGCGCCCCACCATGACCCCGTCCGCACCGGAGAGCCGCAGCGCCTCGCGGGCGGTGTCGGCATTGGTGATGTCGCCGTTCACGATGACCGGGACCGAGACGGCCTCCTTCACCCGGCGCACCGCGGCCCAGTCGGCCCGGCCCTTGTAGAACTGGCACCGGGTCCGGCCGTGGATGGTGAACATCGCCACCCCCGCCGCCTCGGCCCGCCGTGCCAGCTCCGGCGCGTTCAGGTTGCTGTCGTCCCAGCCCAGCCGGGTCTTCAGCGTCACCGGCACCTCGACCGCCTCTGCGACCGCCTCGACCAGCCGCAGCGCGAGGTCGAGATCGCGCAGAAGCGCCGAACCGGAGAGGCCGCCCACCACCTTCTTGGCGGGACAGCCCATGTTGATGTCGATGATCCGGGCGCCCTCGCCCGCGATCTGGCGTGCCGCCTCGGCCATCCACTCAGGATCGCGCCCCGCGAGCTGAACGGACGTCCGGTCCCGGCCCACGCCGAGTTCGGCCTTTTCCCGTGTCCCGGGACGGGCACAGAGCATTTCCGCACTCGCCACCATCTCGCTCACCACGAGACCTGCGCCGAATCCGAGAACGAGGCCCCGTGTCGGAAGGTCCGTGATCCCGGCCATGGGGGCCAGCATCACCGGCGGGGTCAGCTGTATATCCGAGATGTCCAGCGGCATCTGCTTAATCCTTGTGCACGTGATCGGTCCTAACGCATCGCGGGGAGCCAAACAACAAATCGCGCCGCATTCCGCACCGTTCAACAGGCGACTTGCCTGTTTTTTGTGCGCAGCACTGCGGCATTTCTTGGCGACACCCGGACAAACGGGCCCCGTGGCCGCCTGTCTCCGGGCAGTGTGGGCGGCATTGCCCCCGGCGGCGCAAGCGCCTAAGAGGGGCCGATCGCCCTGCTCTGCGCGCCTCTGACGCGCTTCTGCGGATCAGGGTTTGCCACAGGAAGAGGGCCCGGGAAAGACCCGTGAGCACAGCCGCGATCATCGTTGCCGCAGGCCGCGGCCTGCGTGCCGGGGGCGGACAGCCCAAGCAGTGGCGCCCGCTGGCCGGACGCCGCGTCGCGGACTGGACGCTGGCGGCCTTCGCCGCGGCGGGAATCGCGCCCGTGGTCCTCGTGCTGCATCCCGACGACATGGAGGTGCCCCTGCCCGGCGACCCGATCCGGGTGACCGGCGGCGCGACCCGCGATGCCTCGGTCCGGGCCGGTCTGGAGGCGCTGGAAGGCACCGGCACCACCCGCGTGCTGATCCATGACATCGCCCGGCCCTGCATATCTTCCGCGCTCATCGCCTCTGTCGCCGCTGCGCTGGAAACGCACGAGGCCGCCGCCCCCGGCGTGCCGGTGACGGATGCGCTCTGGATCGGGCAGGACGGCGCCGTGGCGGGCACACAGCCGCGCGACGGGCTGTTCCGGGCGCAGACCCCGCAGGGCTTCCACCTCGCCCCGCTGCTGGCCGCGCACCGGGCCCACCCGGGCGGTGGGGCCGATGACGTCGAGGTCGCCCGCTGGGCCGGGATGCGCGTGGCGATCCTGCCGGGCGACGAGGACAACCTGAAAATCACCCACCCCGGCGATTTCGCCCGGGCCGAACGCATACTGGAGGGCTGAGGATGGATATCCGGCTGGGCAATGGCTACGACGTGCACCGCTTCTGCGAGGGCGATCACGTGATGCTCTGCGGCGTGGCCGTGCCCCATGACAAGGGACTCGACGGGCATTCGGATGCGGATGTGGGGATGCATGCCATCACCGACGCGATCTACGGCGCGCTTGCCGAGGGCGACATCGGTCGCCATTTCCCGCCCTCCGATCCCCAGTGGAAGGGCGCCGCAAGCCGCGTCTTTCTGGCGCATGCGGTGCAACTGGCCACCCGGATGGGCTACGCTATTTCCAACATCGACTGTACGCTCGTCTGCGAGCGCCCCAAGGTCGGCCCCCACGCCAACGCCATGGCGCAGGCGCTGTCAGAGATCATGGAGCTGGATGTGACACGCATTTCCGTCAAGGCCACCACGAGCGAGAGGCTGGGCTTCACCGGTCGCGAGGAAGGCATTGCCGCCATCGCCACCGCCGCCCTGGTGCGGCCATGAGCGGCACGCGCCTGATCGCAACCGTCCTGGGCGTGGGCAACCTGCGCCCGGCGCCGGGCACATGGGGCAGCCTCGCCGCCCTGCCGCTGGCCTGGGCCCTGCACCAGCTGGGCGGCTTCTGGCTGCTGGCGGCCGCGACCCTGCTAGCGCTCTTCGGCGGCTGGTGGGCCATCGCGCAGGAAACCGCGGACACCCCCGGCGCCGACCCCTCCGAGATTGTCATAGACGAGCTGGTCGGCCAGTGGATCGCCCTCTGGCCGGTCTCCTATGGCGCGATGATGATGGGCGTCGACATCACCCGGCTCTGGCCCGGCTGGGTCGTGGCCTTCGTCTGCTTCCGCCTCTTCGACATCTGGAAACCCGGCCCCGTGGGCTGGGCCGACCGGCGGCATGATCCCTTGGGGGTGATGCTGGACGATGTCTTTGCGGGGGTGATGTCCGGGATCGTGGTGATCGTGCTGGCCGCGCTCGCCCATGGGGTCCTGATGCGATGAGCACGAGTGAGACCCTTGCCGCCAAGGTGCTGGAGGCCGCCCGCGCGGCCGGCCTGACCATCGCCACGGCGGAAAGCTGCACCGGCGGCATGGTCGGCGCGGCGCTGACCGATATCGTCGGCTCGTCCGACGTCATGATGGGCGGGGTGATCTCCTACGCCAACGGCGCCAAGCAGGCCCTGCTGGGGGTCAACGGCGAGACGCTCGCCGCACAGGGCGCCGTGTCGGAGCCCGTGGCCCGCGAGATGGCAGAGGGCGCTCTGCGCGCGCTCGACGCCTCGCTGGCGGTCTCGATCACAGGGATCGCAGGCCCCGGCGGATCCGGGCACAAGCCCGAGGGGCGCGTCTGCTTCGGCATCGCCACCACCGGCCATCAGCAGACCCGGACCGAGACCCGCGACTTCGGGGCGCTTGGTCGGGCCAATGTCCGCCAGGCGGCGTGTGACCACGCCCTCGCCCTGCTGCTCGACATGGCACTGGAGCTGTCCGGCGACTGACCGCGCCTTGGCACGCGAACGTACGAACCCTGAGCGGCCCCAGGGGCCGCCGCGTCTTCCGCCCCGCAACGCAAAACGCAAAAGGCCCGCCGGATCATCGGCGGGCCTTTTGCATTGGTATCTCGGTCCCGGATCAGAAGGACATGTCCATGCCCTGACCGCCTGAGGAGGAGCTGGCGCCCGAGGCGGCCGCCGCAGCATAGGAGCTGCTGCCGGTCTTGGCGTCGGTCTTCAGGTTCAGCGTGTAGCTGCCCGGGTCCTTGGCCATCGATTCCGCCATCATGTCTTCCAGCATGCGCTTCTGGGTCGCGATCGCCTGATCCCGGGCCCGGTCCACACTGGAAGCGGCCTCTTCCGGCTCTTCTGCGGCGCTCTGGGGTCCGGCGGTCTCATCCGCCTCGGCCGCGACGGGCTTTGCGAAACCGGCGCTCTCTTCGGCGGTCTCGACCAGTTCCACGACGGCATGGCCGGTGCCGGTTGCGGTTTCCGTGGCGGTCTCGACAGTGCCGCCACCGATGGACTTGTTGTCTTCGCTCGTCTCGGCGCCCTGACCGGAATTGGTCGAGGTTGCACCCGAGCCGAACGACGGAACCAGAACGGCCCCGATGCTCGAAATCGGATTAATCATATCTACCCATTGTCTATTTTTGCTTCACTGTTCGCCACATCGCCTTGAAACAAGGTCGAAATATGGCGCCGCAAAGGTCTTAACGGGTCATTGAGGATCGAGAGGGAACAACGCGCGATCGGCAACCGGGATTAACCGGTTAACCAAAAACAATATGCGCACATTCAACCATAGAGTGTATCGGCGCGTGTTTCGAAAGCGCGAACAATCCGCTGCATGGCCTCGTTGAAGACCAGCCCGATGATTCCCTGAAGGACGGCGTTCTTGAATTCAAAGTCGGTAAAGAAGCTCACCTCGCACCCGCCCTCGATATCCTTGAAGTCCCAGCGGGACTTCATGTAGCGGAACGGCCCGTCGAGATATTCGGTATCGATACGCGCATGGTTCGGGTGCAGCACCACGCGGGAGCCGAATTTCTCCCGGAAGACCTTGAAGGAGATCACGAGGTCGGCCTCCATCACCTCAAGCGCGCCGTCCGGCTTGCGCGAGCGGACGCGCGCGGCGGCGCACCACGGCAGGAACTTCGGATAGGACCCCACGTCGGCCACCAGATCGTACATCTGTTGCGCGCTGTAAGGCAGGGTCCGTGTTTCCGAATGGGTCGGCATGACGCCTCGTTCCGTGTTTCTCTTGCGGCCCCCATGTCCTAAACTGTGCCCGGAAGTTCAAGAGGCAACCATGACACAACGTCCCTATGTCATCGACAGGCTGATCTCGGCCAAGTCCATCGCGGCGCGGATCGAGGCACTTTGCGGAGAAATCAGGCGCGAATTCCCTGCCGGCGAGCGGCTGGTGGTGGTGGGGCTGCTGCGCGGCTCCTTCATCTTCATCGCCGATCTCGTGCGCGAGCTCGACCGCGACCTGGAGGTCGATTTCATCGAGGCCTCGTCCTATGGCAACAGCACCGAAAGCTCGCGCGAGGTGCGCATCCTCAAGGACCTGCGGGGTGAAATCGAGGGCCGCAACGTGCTGGTGGTCGAGGATATCGTCGACACCGGCTACACGCTGTCGCACGTGATCCACATCCTGAAGGCCCGCAATCCGGCCAAGCTGCGCACCATCGCCCTGCTCGACAAGCCCGCGCGGCGCGAGGTGGACTTCAAGGCCGACTGGATCGGCTTCGAGATTCCCGATGAATTCGTCGTGGGATACGGCATCGACTACGCGCAATCGAACCGGAACCTGCCCTATATCGGCAAGGTCCGCTTCACCGAGGACTGACGGCCCCGGATGGAACGCTGGCTGCTGCGCATGGCGAAATGGGCCCGGCACCCGCCCTCCGCGGGGCGGGTGAAGCTCGTCTTCATCGTGGTGGCGATCTGCCTCGCCATCGTCCTGCTGGAGCAGATCTTCGGCTTCCCTGAAGAGCTGGTCCCGAACAAGACCCGCTGGCGCTGACACCTCCCCGGACAGCGGTCCCGATACGGGGCTGCATACGGGACAGGATACAGGCCCCATTCCGCCCCTGACATCGCCACGCCCCCGATCCCGGCCCGGGGGCGGCTTCTCATCAAGTCCGATCGCGTGGGTCGGCCCCCCGAGTTGGAGCCTGCCACGCCCTGCCCCCAAGGCCTGGCTCCACAGGCGTCTGCGGCCCATCCTACCGCGCCCGGCTCCCCACGCGCGCTCGCCGCCTGCGTCCCCCATAGGCCCGCGCATCCCCGCCTTCGCCCAAATGTCACGATTTCGTCAGATGGCAGCGCGAAACTTCCTGCTACCCTTCCCCCAGGACATCCAGCCAGGAGACTGCCAGATGAAGACAGCCGCCCTCACCCTCGCCCTGCTCGCCGGTCTCGGGACCGCGGGCACCGCCTTCGGCCAGGACGCCGCCAAGGGCGCCATGGAGGCCCGCAAGAGCGTGATGCATATCTACGCCTACAACCTCGGCATCCTCAGCGGGATCGCCAAGGGCGAGGCCGAATACGACAGCGAGATCGCCATGGCCGCGGCGTCGAACCTCGCCACCGCCTCCTCGATCGACCTGACCTACATGTTCCCCGAAGGCAGCGAAGTGGGTGCCCTGGAGGGCTCCGAGGCCGCGCCCGCCGCGCTCACCGACGCCTCCGGGGTGATGGAGAAGCAGATGGCCCTGCACGAGGCCGCGGCCGAGCTGGAAGCCGCCGCCGGTGAAGGGGCCGAGGCGATCGGCGCGGCACTGCGCACCGTGGGCGGGGCCTGCGGCGCCTGCCACAAGGCCTACCGCCAGAAGCCGTAAATCGGGCCGGGGCGCGGTATCACAGCGCCCCCACCGGACCGGCCCCACCCGCCGGTCCCTGACATCCAGTGCCGGGGCAGCCCCTGTCCCGGCATTGCCGTGCCGCCACCCTCTCCACCGACGCCCTCCCGCCCCTCCAGGAGCCCGCCGATGTACACTCTTCTCCGCCTCGTCTTCATCGCCCTGCTCCTCGCCCTGCTGGGCGGCGGCGTCTTCTGGGTCCTGACCCGCCCCGGCCACGTGGACAGCGCCGCCTACGACGGGCTGACCGGGGATGCCGAGCGCGGCAAATGGGTCTTCGACGCCGGTGGCTGCGCCTCCTGCCATTCCGCCCCCGGCGCCAGCGGCGAGGAGAAGCTGACCCTGGCCGGCGGCAAGAGCTTCGCTTCGGACTTCGGCACCTTCCTTGCGCCCAATATCTCGCCCGACCCGCAGGCCGGCATCGGGGCGTGGTCCCTCCTCGACCTCGCCAACGCGATGCAGCGCGGCGTCTCCCCCGAAGGTCGGCACTACTACCCCGCCTTCCCCTACACGGCCTATATTCACGCCGCCCCGCAGGACATCGCCGACCTCTGGGCCTACCTGCAGACGCTGCCGCCCTCCGACAGCCCCAGCCAGCCGCACCAGGTCGGCTTCCCCTTCAGCATCAGCCGCGGCGTGGGGCTGTGGAAGATGCTCTACCTGACCGACGACTTCACCCTCGCTTCTGACAACGAGGAGGTCCTGCGCGGCCGCATCCTTGTAGAGGCGCTCGGCCATTGCGCCGAATGCCACACGCCCCGCAACGCCCTCGGCGGCCTCGAAAAGGACCTCTGGCTCACCGGCGCCCAGCTGGCCGGCGGCGCGGGCCGCGCCCCCGGGCTGACGCCGGATCACCTCGACTGGTCCGAGGAGGAAATCGCGGAATACCTCTCCTCCGGCTTCACCCCGGATTTCGACAGCGCCGGAGGCGAGATGACCGACGTGGTCGAGAACACCGCCAAGCTCAGCCCGGCCGACCGCCTCGCCATCGCCGCCTACCTCAAGGCCCTGCCCACGCCCTGACCCACCCCCAGAGCCCATCCACCGTTTCGAAATATCCTCGGGAAAAATTGGTCCTCCCCGGCGGACCAAGGCGGGCCGACGGCCCCCATCCCCCGATCCCAGACCACCCCTGTCATTTCCGTTTCGCAAATATCCTCGGGGGGAATTGGCCCGCGAGGGCCAAGGGGGGCAGACAGCCCCCCGACCCCGCCCGCCGCAGGCGCCCTTCCCGCGCGCCGCCTGCAAATCCCGCCTCCGCGCCTTTCACGCCCCATTGGCGGCCCGGAATTTTCCCTGTATAGCGCCACGACACCGCAGCGCAGGAGAGCAGTATGGGCACCGAAGACAAGCCGCAGATCTACCTCATCTCCCCGCCGGAGTTCGATCTTTCGACCTATCCCGACCAGCTGGCCTCGGCGCTGGACGCCCATGAGGTCGCCTGCGTGCGCCTTGCGCTCGCCACCCGCGACGAGGACCGCATCCTGCGCGCCGCCGATGCGCTGCGCGAGGTGACCCACGCCCGTGACGTGGCGCTGGTGCTGAATTCGCATTTCCTGCTGGCCGAGCGGATCGGCCTCGACGGCGTGCACCTGACCGACGGCGCCCGCTCCGTCCGGCAGGCCCGCAAGGCGCTCGGACAGGATGCGATCGTGGGCGCCTATGCCCATACCTCGCGCCACGAGGGCATGAGCGCGGGCGAGAACGGCGCCGATTACATCTCCTTCGGCCCCCTGCGCGACCTCGGCCTCGAGGACGGCGCGGTGGCGGAGGCCGAGCTCTTCGCCTGGTGGACCGAGATGATCGAACTGCCCGTGGTGGCCGAAGGCGGCCTCACGGAAGAGATCGTCCGCCAGCTGACCCCGATCACCGATTTCTTCGGCATCGGGGACGAAATCTGGACCGAGGAAGACCCCACCGCCGCGCTCGGCCGCTTCATCGCCGCCATGGGCTGACGCCCCGCTCTGGCGGGGTCACGCCCCCGCCAACTGACCCGCCAGCTGACGCCTCACATCCCGCGCCGATCCTCGGGCATCCCCGACCGCACCGCCTCTTCCGCGGCCCGGGCAAGCGCCTTGCGGTCCGGCAGGTCCGCGACCTTCAGCGGCGGATGGAACACCACCTCGACCGATCCGTTGCGCCATGTGGCCAGCACCTTCAGAAGGTGGCCGCCGAAGTCCATGTCGCCCCACCAGCCATGGAACCGCGCCGGCGCGCCCTCGGGCGCGCGGTAGATCACCGACATGGGCTGGACCCAGAGGTGATCGCGCAGGCTGTCGCCGGTAAAGGCCGCGAAGAGCGTGGTCTTGAACGGCAGCACCCGCAGCCCGTCGGTCGAGGTGCCCTCGGGGAAGAAGAGCAGCAGGTGCCGGGCCTCCAGCCGCTGGTGGAAGACATCCTGCTGCGCCTTCGCCTCGCGCCGGTCACGGTTGATGAAAACGGTGCCCGTGGCCCGGGCCAGCCAGCCGATCCCGGGCCATTTTGCCACCTCGGCCTTCGACACGAAGTAGAGCGGCGCGGTGGCGTTCAGCGTGTAGATGTCGAGCCACGAGGAATGGTTCGCCACAAGCGCCCCGCGATGGCGCATCGGCGTGCCGGTGATCTTGAGCCGCAGCCGCATGACCTTCAGAGAGGTGCGGCAGACGAAGACCGTGATCCAGGGCGTCACCGGGCGGTTCACCCCGCAGAGCGGACGCTCCACAAGCCGGCAGAGCAGCAGCAGCGCGAGGCAGCCGAAATTCACCACCACCAGCACCGGCGCGCGCAGCGCGATCAGCAGCCAGCCAAACGGCCCCGGGCTCTGCGGCGCATCGGGCGGCACGCCCTCTCCCCATGTGCTGCTCACGGCCGGTCTCTCCTGACGGGGCACCGGCCGCTCATGCGCCGGGCCGGTCCCTTGTGTAGATCGCCCGCTGGGTCGCGCTCATCCGCGCGGTGTCCAGCACGAGGCAGACATCGGTGGTGTTGAAGGCGTGATCGACGAAGGCGCCCTCGCCCACGAAACCGCCGAGGCGCAGGTAGGCCTTGATCAGCGCGGGCACCTCGCGCATGGCGGCGGGCCGATCGATCTGCTCCGGCGGGATCAGGTCCATCGGCTGGAAATGCGCCTCCTGCGCCCGGACGCGCAACTCGGGCGGCGCGAGGTGGCGGTCATGGAGCAGCGAGAGCGAGGGCGCAAGCGTCTCGATATCCGTGCCGTGGAAGGAGGCGGTGCCGAAGAGCACCTCGATCCCGTGATCGGCCACGTAGCCCGCGAGCGCCTGCCACATGTGATACATGGCCGTGCCGCCGCGATACTCCGCGTCGAGACAGGACCGCCCCAGTTCCAGCAGCCTGCGGCCGGACTGTTTCAGCAGCGTCAGATCGTATTCGTCCTCGGAGTAATACTGGCCGATCCGGGCCGCCTGATCGTCGCGCAGCAGGCGGTAGACCCCCACAACCTCGCCGGGCCGTGTCTCGTCCAGCAGCAGCAGGTGATCGAAGAACGGGTCGAAGCGGTCCTTCTCGAGCCCGGCGGCATGGTCCACCATCGCGCCACCACCGCCCAGTTCCTCGACGAAGACCCGGTAGCGCAGCCGCTGCGCCGCTTCCAGATCGGCGGCATCGCGCGCGAGGCGCACGGTGAACACCGGCGCGGCGGGCTTGGGCTGCGAAACAGGCATTGGCGCGGCATCTCCCTGACGACCTGCGGGGGGTTTTAGGCAAGCCCACCGGCAGAGGCAATCCCGCCCTTACGGCGATGGGCCGAGCGTGCCGGCCGTGTTACCCTGCCTCACAGCCAGACCCGGCAGAGGGAGGCGCCAAGAGCGATGCCGGGACGCATTAAGGGTTCAGAAACCAGTTTCATGGTTCAAACACGGGGAGGAGTGCAATGCGGGAGCTATCGATGACCACCTTACCGGCCTCCGGGAAATTCACCGTCACCTTGCCGCCGATATTGGACTGCACCTGCCCGGTGCCCCAGTCCGGCTGTGCCGGATGGCGCACCTGCATGCCCGGTTCGAGGATGGCGTTCAGATCGTCCATGGTCGGTTCCCCTACGGCGCGCTCCCACAGCGGAGGGCCCTTTGATGTGGCAGTCTAACCATAACCTCGCCTCGCTGATAGGGTCCCGCATCTGCCACGACCTGATCTCGCCCATCGGGGCGATCCAGAACGGCGTCGAACTGCTGACGCTCGACAGCAGCGCCACGGTGACCGGGCCGGAGATGTCGCTGATCTCCGACAGCGTGAACCACGCCACGTCCCGCATCCGCTTCCTGCGGGTGGCCTTCGGGCTGGCCGGAACGGACCAGCAGATGAGCGCGACGGAGATCACCTCGATTCTCGACGCGATATCAGGGACATCCCGGGTGACCTTCGATTGGACCCTCACCGGCACCAGCCCCCGTAGCGAGGTGCAGCTCGTGTTCCTCGCGCTGCAATGTTTCGAAAGCGCCATGCCCCACGGCGGCACCGTCACGGTGACCCGGCAGGCGGACGACCGTGGTTGGGAGGTCTCGGGCCCCGCCGATCCTGACCGCCCCGATCCCCGGCTCTGGCGCGCGCTCGACGATCCCACGGCACAGGCCGCGATCCAGCCGGCGCAGGTGCAGTTCGCCCTGCTGCCCGCGCTGCTGACGGATCACGGCCGCCGCATCCTGTTGCAGACCGGGCCCGACAGCGTCACCATGCGGTTCTGACCGGCGCCCCGGCCAGCAGCGGACCAGCTGGCTGGCCCGCGCGCCGCTGGCGCAGGCTCACAGATGCGCCAGCACGTCCTCGATCCGGATCGGGAACCGCGTCGGCGTGAAACCGGTGGCGTGGCGGATGGCATTGGCGATCGCCCCGGCAGAGCCGGTGATGCCCACCTCGCCCACGCCCTTCACGCCAAGCGCGTTCACGTAGGGGTCCTCCTCCGCCACGGTCAGCGTGGTGATCTGCGGGATATCCGCATGGGCCGGCACGTGGTACCCCGCGAGATCGGCGTTCAGGATGCGCCCGGTGGCCGGGTCATACTGCGCCTCTTCGTGCAGGGCGAAGGACAGGCCCCAGATCAGCCCGCCTTCCAGCTGGCTCTGCACCATGCGGGGGTTGAGGATGCGCCCGCAGGCGAAGGCCCCGACCATCCGCGTCACCCGCATCTGCGCCAGCTCCGGGTCGATCGCCACCTCGGCAAAGACCGCGCCATGGCTGAACATGGCATAGCCCTCCCGGTGCGCCTGCACCCGTTCGCCGACGCCCTGGCCCTCGACCTCGGCCAGTCCGGCGCGGGCGAGGACCTCGGCGTAGCTTTCGCCGCGCGACGGGTCGTCGGCGCGGCTCAGCCGCCCGTCCCGCGCCACCACGCCGGAGTTGCCCGCACCGAAAAGCGGCGAGGCGGGATCGGCGGTGGCAAGCGCGATCAGCTGCTCGACCGCATTGCGCCCCGCTTCCGAGGCCGCCATGCCCGCGGTGGCCGTATGGCCCGATCCGCCCGCGACCGCCCCGTCCGGCAGGACCGAGCTGCCGGAGGTCAGGCGCAGGCGCTCCGGGTCCATGGCCAACCCCTCGGCCGCGCATTGGGCGAGGATGGTCCAGGCACCCTGCCCCATGTCCACGCCCGCGATCGCCGCACTCGCGGTGCCATCGGCATGGACCTTCACCCGCGCCTCGCCCCGGTACATGGTGCACATGTACTGCGACGTGCCCATGCCCCAGCCGATCAGCCGCCCCTCGGCATCGCGGCCCATGCGCGCTGCCGGGCGCCCTGCCCAGCCGAAGGCCTCGGCCCCGGCGGCATAGCACTCCCGCAGCGCCTTGGAGGAGAACGGTCGCCCGGTGGCGGGGTCGGTCTCGGCGTAGTTCGCAAGGCGGAAGGCCAGCGGGTCCATGCCGGCAGCCTCGGCAGCGACATCCATCGCGACCTCCAGCGCGGCAGACCCCGAGGCCTCCCCCGGTGCGCGCATGGCAACCGGCGTGCCGCGATCGACCCGCCGCGCAGAGTGGCGCATGGCGAGGTTGGGCATCGCGTAGAGATGCTGCGAGGCATGACCCGACGGCTCCACGAAATCCTCGAAGCTGGAGGCGAGCGCCGTCACCTCGTGATCCAGCGCGGTGAGCCTTCCACCGCTCCCGATCCCCAGCCGCAGCCGCTGGCGCGTTCCGGCCCGGTGGCCGACGGGCCCGTACATCTGCGCCCGGCTCAGCACCGTCTTGACCGGGCGCCCCAGGTCCCGCGCCGCCAGGGCGGTGAGGATCATCGCGCCGTAGACCATGAGCTTGGAGCCGAAACCGCCGCCGATGAAGGGGGTGCGGATCTCCACTGCGCCCTCCGGCAGGCCGAGGTAGCCCGCCACCAGCCCGGCGATCATCACCGGCCCCTGGTTCGGCGTGTCGAGGAGCAGCTTTTCGGGCCCCTCCCAGCGGGCGAGAATGGCGTGCGGCTCCATGGCATTGTGGAACTGGTCGGCGGTCTCGACCTCGACCTCGACAACCTGTTCGGCCTCGGCGAGGCCGCGGGCCACGTCCCCCACCTCGGCCTGCGCGGGGGCGAAGAAGCCGACCATCTCGGGCTGCCAGGGCGTGCCGGCGTCATGGTCCACGCGGGGCGGCTCTGCCGCGATCTCGGGGGCCAGCAGGCGCGCGCCCTCGGCGGCGGCCTCGGGGGTCTCGGCCAGCACCATGGCGATCGGCTGCCCGGCGTAGCGGATGCTGTCGTCCTGCAGCGCCTCGTGGCGGAAGTTGAAGGGATGCCGTTTCTCGTCCGGATGCTGGGCCAGCGGCGGACGGTTGGCGGGGGTATAGACCTGCACCACGCCCGGATGGGCAAGCGCCGCCTGCGTGTCGAGGGCCACGACCCGGCCACGAGCCACAGGCGCAGTGGCATAGGCCGCGTGCAGCAGCGCCTCCGCCTGCCGGTCGGCGGCGTAGAGCGCGGCCCCCGTCACCTTGGCGAGGCCATCGCGCCGCGCGGGCGCCTTCCCGCCCGAGCCATAGCGCAGGGGTGCTGCGGGCAGCGTGAGCCCGTGTTCGGCGGCATCCATCGCGCGCATCGGGTAGCTGTCATGCGACATCGGGGGTGTCCTCCTTCGGGGCGTCGAAAACCGATCCGGGCCATGCGGCCTGCCCCGCGCGCGGCGTGACCGCCTCGCCCAGGGCGCGGATCGCGACCCGCTCGGCCAGGGCAATCTTGAAGCCATTCTCCCCGGAGGGGCTGGCGCCCTGCAGGAGCAGCGCGGCCGCACGGGCGAAGGTCTCGGGCCCGGGCGCGGCGCCGATCAGCGCGGCCTCGGCCTCGGCCCGGCGCCACGGTGTCGCGGCCACCCCGCCAAGGGCGAGACCGGCGCGGGTGATCCGGCCGTCCGCGATCTCGAGCCCGGCAGCGGCGGAGACGAGCGCGAAGGCAAAGGAAGTCCGCTCGCGGACCTTCACGTACCGGGCCCGCAGGCCGAGGGAGGCGGCCGGGATCAGGACGGCGGTGATCAGCGCGCCCGGCTCCAGCGCGCGCCCGGCGGAGGGCAGCGGATGCAGCGCCGCCAGCGGCCGTTCCCTGCGCCCGGCCAGCGTCGCGATCTCCACCGTGGCGCCAAGGGCGGCGAGCCCCACGCAGAGGTCGGAGGGATGCACCGCGCGGCAGCTGTCGTCCCAGCCGAGGACCGCATGGTCCCGTCCCGCATGGTCGCGGGCGGCGCAGCCGGTGCCGCCGTCGCGGCGGGCACAGGGGGACTCGGGCAGCGCGTAATGGGGACAGCGCGGCGCCTGAAGGAGGTTTCCGGCAGTGGTGGCCATGTTGCGGATCTGGCCCGAGGCCCCGGAGAGGACTGCCTCGGCCAAGAGCGGCGCCTCGGCCCGGATCAGCGGATCGCGGGCGAGGTCACTGTTGCGCAGCGCGGCGCCGAGGCGCAGCCGCCCGTCCGCCGCGCGCGAGACGCCCTGAAGCCCCGGCAGCGCGGTCACGTCCACCAAGGTACCCGGCAGGGCCGCGCCGCATTTCATCATGTCGAGCAGGTTGGTGCCCCCGCCATAGGCCGTGGCGCCGGGGTCCGTCAGCAGCTCCAGCGCCGCCTGCAGCGTCTCGGGGCGGTGATAGTCGAAGGGCTTCATCCCTGCTCTCCTAGCACCGAACAGACCGCGGCGACGATCCCCGGATGGGCCCCGCAGCGGCAGAGGTTGCCCGACAGCGCCTCGCGCACCCGGTCCGGATCGGCGCCGGTTTCGCCCTCGGCCATCAGGGCGACGGCGCTCATGATCTGGCCCGGCGTGCAGAAGCCGCATTGCAGCGCATCGTGGTCGAGGAAAGCCTGCTGCATCGGGTGCAGGTCTGCGCCCGAGGACAGCCCCTCGATGGTCAGAACCTCCGCGCCCTCCAGCGTGGCGGCCAGCGTCAGGCAGCCGGTCACCCTGCGGCCGTTCACCAGCACGGTGCAGGCCCCGCACTGGCCCCGGTCGCAGCCCTTCTTGGCGCCGGTCAGCTGCAGGTGATCGCGCAGCAGGTCCAGCAACGTGAGGCGCGGGTCCGGCAGCGCGATCTCCTGCGCCTGCCCGTTGATCGTCAGCCGCAGGGTCATGAGAACATCGCCACGGTGCGGGTGATCCCGTCGCCCGTGTCGAGGGCGACGAGCGCCTCGTCCACCTCCGGCAGGGCGATGCGGCCCGTGATCATCTCGTCCACCTTCAGCACGCCCTTCTCGTACATGTCCATGTAGCGCGGGATGTCGATGCGGAAGCGGTTCGAGCCCATGGAGGAGCCCTGTATCTTGCGATCGAAGGTCATCATCTGGCTGTCGACCGAGATCAGCGATCCCTCCGGCAGCAGGCCCACGATGGTCGCGGCCCCGCCCGCCTTGGTGACGTCGAAGGCCGCCCGTGCCGTCGCCGGCAGGCCCACCGCCTCGAAGCCGTGATCGACGCCGCCCTTGGTCATCTCGAGGATCGTCGCCACCTCCATCCCGTCGGCGACGACGGCATCGGTCGCGCCGTAGGCGAGCGCGGCCTCGGCCTTCGCCGGGGAACGGTCCACGGCGATGATCCGGCCCGCGCCGGTGATCCGCGCCGCCTGGATGACGCTGAGCCCCACGCCGCCACAGCCGAAGACGGCCACCGTCTCGCCGGGGCGGACCTGCGCGGTGTTGAAGACAGCGCCCATGCCGGTGGTCACGGCACATCCCATGATCGCGGCAACGTCCATGGGGAAGTCCCGGTCGATCTTCACCAGCGCCCGCTCATGCACCTGCATCATCTCGGAAAAGCCAGAGAGATTAACGAATTGCGAGACGGGCTTGCCCCGCCGCATGAGCCTCGGACGGCTGTCGCTGCCCCGTTGCAGCCCCGAGCCGGTGCAGATGTTCGGACGCCCCTTCATGCAGTTCTCGCATTCGCCGCAGAACGGCGTCAGGCAGCCGACCACGTGATCGCCGGGCTTCAGGTAGCTGACCTGCGATCCCACCTTCTCCACCACGCCCGAGCATTCGTGCCCCAGCACCATGGGCAACGGGAAGGTCGTCCACTTGCCCTGCCGGAAATGCAGGTCGGAGTGGCAGAGCCCGCAGGCGCAGGTGCGCACGAGCACCTCGTGCTCCTGCGGCAGATCCACGTCGAGATCGTCGATGATCTCCTGGGGTTTGCCGATTTCGGTGAGAAGGAGGGCTTTCATGGCGGCGGTCCTCATGGGAGAGATCAGTGCGGCCCCCGGCGGATGCCGGAGGCCTACGTCTTGCGTCAGGCGGGATTACTGGAGACCCGGATACGCGATGCGCTCTTCGTAGGGTTTCCAGTCGCCGATGGTGTCCTTGTCCCACTGCGGCACGTCGGTCGGCTCGAAGATCACGGTCTCGGTCGGGGTCTCGACCTCGCCCTGCAGCACGTCGGCGACCCAGACGCCGAGGTCGTAGCCGATCTTGACCGGCTCCATGTCCCAGGAGACGTCGATCAGCCCCTGCTTGATGCCCTCACCGGCAAAGACCTCGCCGTTGATGCCGGAGATGATCACCTCGCGGCCCACGGATTTCGCGGCCAGACCGGCGCCAAGCGCGATGCCGTCGTTCATCGACCAGATCGCCTTCAGGTCCGGGAAACGGGTCAGCAGGTTCTCGGCAATCGGGCGGCCCGTGGCGCTGTCATCGGGGATCGCGCGCTCTTCGGCGACGATTTCCAGATCGGGGCATTTCGCCTGCACGGTCTCGCGGAACTTGTCCCAGCGGGGGCTGAGCGTGGGGATCTCGATGGCCTTGATCATGGCGATCTGGCCGGTGCCGCCGGTGGCCTCGCACATCCATTCGCCCGAGCGGACGCCATGTTCCGGCGCGGCATTGTCGGCCTGCACCAGCATGTGTTCGAACCCCGGCGCCGGGCCGAGGCCGAAGACCATGATGCCCGCCTCATCGGCGCGGTTCAGCGGCGCCAGCACCGCGTTCGGATCGCCCGCGACGTTGATCACGATGGCATCCACGCCGGCGGTGATCGCCTGGTCGATCTGGGCCACCTGCGTGTTGATGTCGAGGATCGCATCGTAGAAGCGATAGTCGATCCCGCGTTCCTTGAGCGCGGCGGCAAGGCCCTCGTACTGGGCGCGGGCGGCGGGAATGGCGTAGTTCGCGCCAAGGATGCCGACGGTGAAATCCTGCGCCTGCGCGGCGGAGAGGCTGCCCGCGAGGGCGGCCGCGGCGAGCCCCGTCGAAGTCAGCAGGCGGTTGAGGAGAGAGGTCATTTCGGAAAACTCCATGTTGGGGATACGGGGGCTTGGGCCCCTCTGGGTCGGGCTCCCGGGGCCAGGCGCCCGCGGGAGATGGGAAATGGCGGGGAGGCTGCGGGCCTATTTCGCCCGGATACGATCCAGTGCGATGGCGGCAATCAGGACGAGACCGGTGGCGATACCCTGCCAGTAGGACGGCACCCCCGCCAGCGTGATGCCGTTGGCCAGCACGCCGAGGAACAGCACGCCGATCGCCGCGCCCCCGATGTTGCCCGAGCCGCCGGCAAAGCTCGCCCCGCCCAGCAGGACGGCGGCGGCGGCGGAAAGCTCCAGCCCCACGGCGGCCGAGACCGGCTGAGAGGAGGTCAGCCGCCCGGTGAGCATCACGGCAGAGACACCGGCGCAGGCGGCAGAGATCGCGTAGACCGTCAGCCGCACCCGGCGCACGTCGATGCCCGCAAGCCGGGCGGCGGTCTCGTTGCCGCCGACCGCGTAGACGGCGCGGCCGAAGCGCGTCCACCGCATCACCGCATAGCCGATCACCCCGATCAGCGCGGCGATCAGCACCGGCACCGGCAGCGCACCGATCCGGCCGTCGCCCACCCATTGCACCGGGGCCCACATGAAGGTGGAGGTCGGCGAGCCGTTGGAGAGCACCAGCGCGGCGCCGCGCAGCAGTTGCAGCATCGCCAGCGTCACCACGAAGAAGTTGAACCCGCCATAGGCGATCAGCCCCCCGTTAACGAGCGCCCCGAGCGCGGTGCAGGCAAGGATCGTCAGCACGATCGCGGGCCAGGCCCCCACGCCGGAGGTCAGCAGCTCTGCCAGGATCACGCCCCCGAGCGCCGTCATCGAGCCGACCGACAGGTCGAGCCCCTGGCTGACGATGACGAAGGTCAGACCGACGGCGGCCACGAACATCACCGCGTTGGTCCGCAGGATGTTCATGATGTTGTTGTACTTCAGGAAGTTCTCCTGCGTCAGCGACAGGAAGACGATGAGCACGACAAGCGCCGCGCCGACGCCCGCATAGCGCCGCAGGAAGGCCCCCGGACCGCCCGTGGTGTCGGGCGGGGAAGCGGTGGTGGAAGTGTCAGTGGCGCTCATCTGCGGCGGTCCCCGATCTCTGGATGGTTCATGGTCAGGCCGCGCCGATCTCATGCGCGCCCGAGGCCCAGTAGGCCAGCGTCTCCTCGTCCGCCTCGGCGGCGGTGAGGTCGGCCACGATCTGGCCCTGGTAGAGCACGAGGATCCGGTCACAGACCCCCAGCAGTTCCTGCAATTCCGACGAGGCGATGATCAGCCCCATGCCGCCCTTCACCAGTTCGGCAATCTGGGCGTAGATGTCCTCCTTGGCGCCCACGTCGACGCCCCGGGTCGGCTCGTCGAGCAGCAGGAGCCGCGGGGTGATCGCCAGTTCGCGGGCGATCAGCACCTTCTGCTGGTTCCCGCCCGAGAGCTCAGACACCGCCTGGCGCGGATCGGATGTCCGCACCTTCAGGCCCTGCGTCCCCGCGTCATAGGCCGCGCGGTCGATCCGCCCGGTCACCGGCGCAAGCGCCTTGAGCGCCGCGACCCGGCTGAGACCGGCGTTGCGGTAGAGCGACCAGTGCATCACCAGCCCCTCGCCCTTGCGGTCCTCGGGCACGTAGCCGATGCCGAGGCGCCGGGCCTGTCGCGGGCTCTCGATCCGGACCGAATGGCCGCCGAAGAACATCTCGCCCGCCTCGGCCTTCTTCACCCCCGCGATGGTCCGCAGCAGCGCACTGCGCCCGCTGCCCACGAGGCCCGCAAGCCCCACGATTTCGCCAGCGTTCACCGTCAGGTCGATGCTTTTCAGCGCCCCGCGGGACACGCGCACCATGCGCAGCAGCCGGTCGCCCGGGCTCACCTCGGCCTTGTGCCAGTAGGATTTCAGGTCGCGGCCCACCATCATCGAGACCAGCTCGCGCTCGTCGGTCTCGCGCAGGGTGCGGGTGCCGATGTACTGTCCGTCGCGCAGCACCGTGGCACGGTCGGCGTGGTCCATCACCTCGGTCATGCGGTGCGAGACGAAGGCAATCGCGCAGCCCGCCGCCTTCATCCGCTCCAGCAGGCCGAAGAGCGTGCGTGTCTCGGCCTCGTCCAGCGAGGAGGTCGCCTCGTCCAGCAGCAGCACCCGGGGCCGGTCCACGAGGGCCTTGGCGATCTCCACCAGCTGCCGCCGTCCCAGCGGCAGCGCCGACACCGGGGTGCGCGGGTCGATGTCGAGGTGCAGTTCCGCCAGCACCTCCGCCGCGCGCAGATGGGTAGCGCGCCAGTCGACCTTGCCGGCGCGCACCGGCAGCCGGCCCAGCATGATGTTCTCTCCCACGGTCAGCGCCGGGGCCATCTGCGGCTCCTGGCTGACGACGGCGATGCCGTAGCTGCGGGCCGTGGCGGGCGTCAGGTCGTCCAGCACGCGCCCGTCGAGGGTGATCGTGCCCTGATCGGGTTGCTGCACCCCCGCGAGGATCGTCAGCAGCGTCGACTTGCCCGAGCCGTTCTCGCCCATCAGGGCGTGGATTTCGCCCGGATGCAGCACGGCCTGCGCCGCGTCGAGCGCGACCGTCGGCCCGAAGGTCTTGCGGATCCCCGTGGCGGAGAGGGTCGGCGCGCTCATGCCTTCTTGATCCCGCCATCGAGGCTGATGATCTCGCCTGTCATGAAGTCCGATCCGGGGCCCGCCATGAAGACCGCAAGCGGGCCGATCTCCTCGGCCCGTCCGACGCGGGCCAGCGGTGTTTCGGCCTCAATGGCGGCCATGATCTCGGGCTGGCCCAGCAGGTGGCTGTTGATGTCGGTGGCAAAGGCCCCCGGCGCAATGGCATTCACCGTCAGCGCCGGCGCCCATTCCCAGGCCAGCGTCTTGACCATGGCGTTCACCGCGCCCTTGCTGGCGGCATAGGCGACCCAGCCCGCCGAGCCCCGGATGCCGATGTCCGAGGAGGTCGCGATCAGCTTGCCCTGCCCTTTCTGACCATGGCCCTGCTGACCTTGGCCCCGTGCGAGCATCCGGCTGCCGAAGGCGCGCAGCGTGGCGTAGGTCCCCAGCACGTTGGCATCGAGGATGCGGGCCATGTCGGCGGGTGTCGTCTCCACCGCCGGGCGCGTCAGGCTGATACCGGCATTGGCGAAGACCACGTCGATCGGCGCATTGGTCCATACCTTTTCGGCAAAGGCTTCTACGGCCTCCGCGTCGGTGATCTCCAGCGCTTGGGCCTCCGAAGTGCCGCCCGCTGCGGCAATCGCCGCGCCCGTCTCCTCCAGTGCCGCGACGTCGCGGCCCGTCAGAACGACATGTGCGCCCTCTGCTGCAAGGGCTTGCGCGATGGCACGACCAAGACCCCGGCTCGCGCCGGTCACGACGGCGCGACGTCCGGAAAGGACGCCGGCCACTTCAGGCAATGACATGATTAGTCTCCCGGATGGGGTGGCCAACCTCTCAGGTTGACCGGAACTCTTGACCTAAGGAAACCCTTAGTTGTCCATACTTGTCAATGTATAGCTGACATTTTGATACGTATTTTTGCGCCCTGCCCGACCGCCGCTTACGCGGTCACCGCATCGGCCCCGACCCGGCGCATGGCGAAGACCACCAGCCCGAGACCAAGCGCCGACACGGCGTATTCCAGCCCCCAGCCGGCCATCTCGTGCAGCGGTGCCATCATGGCAAGCCCGGCAAGGGCCCAGACCCCGCGCATCCCCGGAGAGAGCGGCTGGCGGGCATGGCCGACGATGGCGCCGGTGACCAGCACCATCGCCGCGATGGCGCTGACGAAGACATAGATCACGTCCCAGGCGCTGCCCTGCATCAGGAGCCCCGGCTTGTAGATGAAGAAGAAGGGCAGCAGGTAGGCGATCCAGCCGAAGCGGAAGGCCTCGAGCCCGGTCCTGACCTGCGACGCGCCCGAGATCGAGGCGGCGGCGAAGGCGGCAAGCGCGATCGGAGGCGTGATCATCGACAGCATGCCGTAGTAGAAGACGAACATATGCGCGTTGAGATCGGGAATGCCGAGCTGCACGAGCGCGGGCGCGGCCAGTGAGGCCAGTAGCAGGTAGACCCCCGATGTCGGCAGCCCGAGGCCCAGCACGATGCCAACGAGACCGGTGACCAGCAGCAGCCCAAAGAGGTTCCCCTCGCCGAAATCCAGCAGGTAATAGCTGAGCGCGAAGCCGAGCCCGGTGACCGAGAGCAGCCCGATGATCATCCCCGCCGCGGCGGTGATCAGCAGCACGTCGCAGGTGGTGCGTCCGGTGGCCACGAAGGCCTCCAGCAGCTTGGCAGGCGACGCCCCGCCGAGCCGGGCAAAATGCGCCCCCGCCCCGAGAAGTGCGATGGTGAAGACAGTCCAGACCGCCGCCGCCTCGGCCCGCATCCGCATCTCGAAGATCAGCAGGATCAGCACGGCAAAGGCCAGGACGGGAATCCAGCCCCGGCGCAGGATCGCGAGCATCGGCGCGCGCTCCACCCCGTCAAAGGCGGCGATCCGGTCGCGGCGCGCGATGAAGTCGATCTGGGTGAAGATGGAGATGTAGTAGAGCGCCGCCGGCAGCAGCGCGGCCAGCAGGATCTCGCGGTAGGGAATTTGCAGGATCTCGGCCATCAGGAAGGCGGCGGCGCCCATGATCGGCGGCATCAGCTGCCCACCGGTGGAGGCGACGGCCTCGATGGCGCCCGCCTGTTCGGGCCGGAAGCCCGCGCGTTTCATCAGCGGGATGGTCATCACGCCGGTGGACATGACGTTGGACACGGCAGAGCCCGAGACGGAGCCCATCAGCGCCGAGGCCCCGACAGCCACCTTGGCGGTATTGCCCGGCCCATCGCCCGCAGCCTTCAGGGCCACCTGCGTGAAGAAATCGCCGCCGCCCACGCACATCAGCATGCCCCCGAAGAGCACGAAGACCACCACGATGAAGGCCGCGATCTGGAGCGCCTGCCCCCATGTGGCCGTGCTGTCCGCGCCCAGGAAGCCCAGTACATCCCCCAGCGGCATCGGCCGGCCCGCGATGGCCGCGGGCGCGAGGTCCCCGAAGAGCGCGTAGAGCAGGACAACGGCGAAGATCACCACCAGCGTCCAGCCCACAACCCGGCGCAGCCCCTCCATCACGAGGAGCACGACGACGAGGCCGAGGGCCGCGCTTTCGGTGGGATGCATGAACTGGCCCTCCGAGAGGACCGGGAAGCGGACGAAGACCCAGAAGGCAAGCGCCGTGGAGGCCGCGGCAAGGCACAGGTCCACCGCAAGAGGCACGCCACGCAATACCTTGATATCACGCAGGAACACCACCGACATTGCGGCACCCAGCATGAGGCTGGCCACCTGCTCCGGGTAGATCAGCAGCCCCATGCGCTGCGGCACGGAGAGCACCCAGACGATCGCCAGTAGCGGCGTGATCACGCAGAGGGCGGACCCGTAGAGCGCCGCGCAGCGGGCCAGCGGCGACGGGGCGACTACGGGGTCAGACACGGGCTCACGCACAGGCGCACTCTCAGGCTTAGTCACGGGGTCGGTCACGGGATCAGACAAGGGTAGTCTCCGGAAACTCGGGTCCCCGCGCCGCAAGAAGTCTGGCGCGGGGAGACAGGGCCGCGCGCGGCGGCCCCGGGGTGTGGGTCGCTTACTCGGCGGGCCAGACTCCGACGCTTTCGTAGAAAGCCTTGGCCGCCGGGTGGTAGGGCAGCGTCTGCGCGGAGGCCATCAGGGCGGGATCGAACTCGGCCCAGAGGGGCCCGTGGGATTTCAACGCCGCCTCGCCGTCGTACAGCGCCTTGGCCGCCGCCGTGACGACCTCGTCCGAGGCCTCGGCACTGGCGAAGAGCATGTAGGGATAGCTGAAGGTCACCGTCTCGGCGGAAATGCCGGGCATCTCCTTGGCGCCTTCCCAGGTCTTCAGGACGGTGCCGGGCAGTGCCTCGTCCAGCACCGCCTCGTCGCCCTCCTTGAGGGTCAGATAGGTGACGCCCCCGACGGCGGCCTCGATGTCGTAGGTCGGCTGCGAGCCCACGGTGGCGATGGTCACATCCGTGAGCCCGTCCTTGATCGCCTGGAACATGGCCGGGAAGTTCGCCGTCGGCACCGGGGTCACGTCGTCATAGGTCAGCCCCGCGGTGGAGAGCACGGCCTTGATGACGTAATCGCCGAGCGCCCCGTCCTGGAACTTGGGCACCCGCTTGCCGGCAAGGCCCGCGATGTCCGAGATCTCCAGCGAGGACGGGACCAGCAGACCCACGTTGAAGGGGATCAGCGTGGCGACCATTTCGAGGCCCGGCATGGCGTGGCCTTCGGACATGGCGATGCCCTTCACGGCGAAACTGGCCTGCGGCAGGTTGGCGATGCCGAATTCGACGCGGCCGCTGTCCACCAGCGGCAGGTACTGCGAGGTATTGGCCATCGCCTGCGGGCGCACCATCAGCGCGGACCCGTCCGAGATCACGGCGGCGAGCGCGTTGGAGACCTGCGCCGTGGCGCCGCCCTTGGTGGTGCCCATGGCGACGGTCTGGGCGGCGGCCAGCCCGGCGGTGCCGAGCGTCAGCGCAGCCGTCAGCGTGGCGGTCTTGAGGAAACGGGAATGGAACATCTGAACTCTCCTAGTGGGACATGCTGGCCGCCCGGAGCCTGTCCGGGCGGCAGGCAGGGTCACTCGCACTTATCTGCGGCGGCTTCCGCGAACTTGGTCCACTGACCGTCCTTGATCTCGATGACATAGCCGGGAAGCTCGGCGTCATGACCGGCGAAACAGATGTCATCACCCACGATGCCGTTGAAATGGACACCTTCCATGGCCGATGCCAGTTTCGCACGCTCTTCCTCGACCATCTCGGGGTCGCCGGTGATGCCGGTGGCTTCCATCAGCTGCTTGAGCAGGTAGACCCCGTCATAGGCCTGCGCATCCGTATGGTGCGCGCCCAGCTTGTGGATGCCCTTCTCGTCCAGCAGGGCCAGCAGCTCCTCGTTGAAGGCGGCGGCCTGCGGGGTACGGTCCTTCCAGAAGCCCGCGACGACGATGGTGCCATCACCTTCCGGGCCGAAGAGCTCGGTCACGTTGGGATCGGCGAAGATCTGCGAGCCGATCACCCGGCCCTCGTAGCCCTGACGGCGCAGTTCCTTGATGATCTTGGAGGCGGATTCCGGCAGGCCCGCGACGGCGACGATATCGGGGTTCTTCTGCATGATCGTGGCGACCTGCGCCGACATGTCGAAGGATTTGTACTGCACCGGGATCGGCTCGCCGGTCTCGATGCCTGCCTCCTTCAAGAGCGCAGGATAGAGCTGCGTGCCGGCGGAATTGGCGACGACCTCGTCCGAGACATAGACGATCTCGGCGGTCTTGTGCGGGATATCCGAGGCGGTCAGCGCCGTCAGCAGGCGCGAGAACTGCTTCTGCTCGTCCTCGGTCAGGCGCCAGCTGTAGGTGCGGCCCTCGGTCAGCCCGGGGGCCGAGGCGGCCGTCGGGATCATCAGCGTCTTGAACCGTTCGGCATCGTTCATCGCCACCCGGGATTCGCCCGAGGAGAACGGCCCGAGGATGGCGAGCACGTCGTCGTCCTGGATCAGCTTGCGCGCCCCGACCGAGGCCTGGCGCGGGTCGGAGCCGCTGTCGAAGCGGATCAGCTCGATCGGTTTGCCGTTCACGCCACCGGCGGCGTTGATCTCGTCCACCGCGATGTCGAATGCGGTGATCGCGGTTTCGCCCACGCTCTTCAGGAAGCCCGATGCGGCGACGATATTGCCGATCTTGATGGTGTCCTGGGCGTAGGCCGGCAGCGCGACCACGATCGCGGCAGCTGCAAGCAAGTGCGTGCGAAGTTTCATGTTTTCAGGCTCCTTGTTGGAATTTGTTGTCTTTTGTTATTTCTATCTTGTGCGTTTCGGGCCGTCAGGCCGCGCCCAGGTAGGCCTCGGCCAGGCTGGGATCCGCGGCCAGTTGTGCCGCCGGTCCCGAGAGCGTCGCCCGGCCCAGCTCCAGCACGACGCCCCGCGCCGCCACGGAGAGCGCCATATGGGTGTTCTGCTCGACCAGCAGGATCGAGATCCCGTCGCGGTTCAGTTCCTCGATCAGGTCGAAGAGGCGCTGCACGAAGAGCGGCGAGAGCCCCAGCGAGGGTTCATCCAGCATGATCAGCCGGGGCCGCGAGACGAGCGCGCGGCCCACCGCCAGCATCTGCTGCTCCCCGCCCGAGAGGACGGAGGCCCGCATGTCCTTGCGCTCGGCCAGATTGGGGAAGCGGTCATAGATGCCCTCGCGGTCGCGCTTCACCTCGCCGTCGGTGCGCAGGTAGGCGCCCATCAGCAGGTTCTCCTCGACCGTCATGGAGACGAAGATCTGCCGCCCCTCGGGCACCAGCGCCATGCCGCGCGCCACCCGGGCCGAGGCCGTCATGCCGGTCAGGTCCTCGTCGTCGAAGAGGATCTGCCCGCCCTGCGGCTTGCGTGCCCCCTGAAGCGCGCGCAGGAGCGAGGTCTTGCCCGCCCCGTTTGCGCCCAGAACGGTGACAATCTCGCCGGCATCGACCGAAAGCGACACGCCCCGCACCGCCTTGGTGCGGCCATAGGTGACCTCCAGGTCCTTGACCTCAAGCAACATTCTCAGCCTCCTTCGCGCTCTCTCCGGCGTGGCGCGGGCCCAGATAGGCCTCCAGCACCAGCGGGTCCTTCTGCACGTCGGCCGTGCTGCCATCGTAGATTTTCTGACCGAAGTTCAGCACCACCGCCCGGTCGCAGAGCGACCGCACGAGGGCCATGTCATGCTCCACCACCAGCAGCGTCACACCGCTGTCGGAAATCCGGTCGAGGAAGGCCATCAGCTCCCCGGTCTCGGTCTCGTTCAGGCCCGCGGCGGGTTCGTCCAGCAGCAGCAGACGCGGACGGGCGGCGAGCGCGCGGACCAGTTCGATCTTCTTGCGGATGCCATAGGGCAGCGTCGAGACGTCCTGCCCCGGTGCGACCTCCACGCCCATCTCGGCCAGCAGCGCCTCGGCCTCGGCCCGGGCACGGGAGCGGCCGAAGATCGAAAGCGGCGCCAGCAGACGGCCGGGACGATCCGGGCGCGCGTGCTGCCCCATCATCACGTTCTCCACCACGGACAGGTGCGGCATCAGGCGGATGTTCTGGAACGACCGCGCCATGCCATATCCGATCCGCTTGCGGCTGGGGACGTCGTCGATCACCTCGCCGCCCAGACGGATATGGCCCGTGTCCTGCCGGTAGACGCCCGAGAGCAGGTTGAAGATCGTCGTCTTCCCTGCCCCGTTCGGGCCGATCAGCGCCAGACGCCCGCCCTGTTCGAGGTCGAAGCTGACATCATTGATCACCTTGAGACCCCCGAAGGCGATCGAGAGGTTTTCGACGGAAAGCAGCGGCTCGGCCATCACAGGGCCTCCTTCCGGGTGCTGCGGAACGGGTGGCTGACGCGTTCGACCATGGTCCGGGTGATCAGACCCTCGGAGCGGAAGACCATCATCAGCACCGTCACCACGCCAAGCGCCACGAAGCGCCAGCTTTCATCCGGGGGCGACATGGAGCCCTCGGCCCCGAAGAGCGCGTAGAGTCCGGACTTTATTGCCGGCAGCGTGTTGCGCAGCAGTTCGGGCAGCAGGGTGAAGAAGGCCGCCCCCGCCAGCGGACCCCATGCTGTCTGCGCCCCGCCGAGGAGGACGTAGAGCAGCACGTAGATGGAGAGCGAGGCGTTGAAGGTCTGCACTTCGACATAGGTGTAGGCATGGGCATAGAGCCCGCCCGCGAAGCCCGCGAGCGCCGCACCGAGGGCGAAGAGCGCCACGCGCACCAGCCGCACGTCCACGCCCAGCAGGTCGCAGACCACGTCGTCGTCATGCACCGCGCGCACCGCCAGCCCCAGCCGGGTGGACATCAGGTAGAAGCAGAAAAGCGCCACGCAGACCGCCGCGATGGCGGGCACGTTCCAGTCGATGAACTCGGGCACCGGCAGGCCCATGGCCCCGCCGAGGGCGTCGGAGTTGATGATGACCCCCGCCACGACCTCCGCGAAGGCAAAGGTGCCAAGGACGAGGTAGACGCCCTTCAGCCGCAGGATCGGGAAGGCAAAGGCAAAGCCGATGCCGCCCGCCACCAAGGCGGAGGCCCCGAGGGTGGCCCAGATCGGCCAGCCCTGTTCGGCACAGAGCCAGGCCGCGGCATAGGCACCAAGCGCCTGGAAGCCTGCGCCGCCAAGGTTCAGCTGGCCGGTGGCCACGGCGAGGTAGATGCCATAGGCAAAGACCACGTTGATCGACAGCAGGGTGATGATCCCGCTCCAGTAGCCGCTCATCACAGTTTCCCCTTGCCGATGGCGTTATGTCCGAAAAGTCCCTGCGGGCGGATCAGCAACGTGATCAGCAGCGCGCCCCAGACGGCGGCCTGCACGGTGTCCGCGCCGAAGAAGTGAATGGTGAGCATCTCGATCAGGCCGACGATCACGCCGCCCGCGACCGCGCCCCAGAGCGAGCCGAGCCCGCCGACGACCATGCCGGCGATCGCCTTGGAGCCGATGTCCTCGCCCATCTGGGGGCTGACTTCGCCGTAGTTCACGGCAAAGAGCGCCCCTGCCAGACCGCAGAGCATCCCGGTCAGCATGAAGACGATGGGCACGACACGGTTGGGTTCCACCCCCAGCAGCGCCGCCGCATCGGGATTTTCCGCGATGGCGCGCAGGCCGCGCCCGGTGCGGGTGGCGTTGATCACCCAGACCAGCCCGAGGATCAGCCCGATCACGAGGACGAAGCTGACCAGTTGCGGCACGCGGACGAAGATCCCGCCGATGTTCGCTGTCAGGTCCGCGCCCGGCCCCGGAAAGCGTTGCGCGTCAGAGCCATAGGAGATCCGCACGAGGTTCTCGAGGATCAGCAGGAACCCCAGCGAGGACACCAGCGGGATCGCGTGTTCGGTCGAATCGCCGTGCTTCATCTTCATGTAGCGGAAGGTGAACCGCTCCACGATGAGCGAGCAGGCCACTGCAACGGCTATGCCCGCGGCAAGCGCCAGCGGCCAGGGCAGCGGACCACCAAGGCCGAAGGGCAGCCCGAAGAAGGCCAGCCCCCAACCCACCATGCCCGCGACCATGAAGAGCGTCGGGATCGTGAAATTCAGGAAGTTCAGGATGCTGATGGTCAGGGTGAAGGCCACGGCCACGGTCACGTAGACCGAGCCGAGCATCAGGCCGTTCACGATCTGCTGGATCAGAAGCATCCGCGATGCCCCGCCGAGGGAAGAGAAACGGTATACATTCGGAGGGGCCCTTTCATCTTTGACTGGACAAATCCGAACAACAAAACCCGGCATCGGTCCAGCCAAACTGCGCGCCCGGGTGTTCACCAGGTGAAAAAGAACACCGTCGATGCACAATAATTCACCGCACAAGCGCCAAAACTGGTCCTCATATCGCGAATTCCCCTCATTTTGCGCAAATCGAGCCTGTGTGGCGCCCACAGGCGCCCGCTACGCCGGAGCGCCAAAAAACAGGCACCTCCGTCTCTCCGATGGACAAGCGGGCTATTCCGAATTGATTTGTCCTTACATTATGTGCACAAAGTCCGGCATCACTTCACCCTCACGACCCGTTGCCGCGCAAGGACTCGACTCACGATGACACAGACCGAAAAGACCGTTCCCCAAAGGGTTATCGTGGTGGGCGCCGGCCCCGTGGGCCTCGTCGCGGCCGCGTCGCTGGCCCGCGAAGGCATCCCGGTGACGATTCTCGAAAAGAGCCGCGACCTGCCGAAAGACCTGCGCGCCTCCACTTTCCATTCGCCCACGATGGACATGCTGGAGCCCTTCGGCGTGATGCCCGGGCTGATAGAGAAGGGCCTCGTCTGCCAGCACTGGCAGTTCCGCGACCGCGAGGAAGGCGTCATCGCCACCTATGACCTCGGCCTTCTGGAAGGCGCCACGAACTATCCCTTCCGGCTTCAGTGCGAACAGTGGAAGCTGACGGAAGCCCTGCGGGACATCCTCGAAGCCTCCGACTCGACGGAACTTCTCTACAACCTCCGCGCCACCGGCGTGACACAGGACGACGACGGCGTGACGCTGACGGTGCAGCACGACGACGGCACGGTCGAAGAGATGAAGGCCGCCTATGTCATCGCCTGCGACGGGGCGCATTCGGCGCTGCGCAAGGCGCTCGACGTGCCCTTCGAGGGCATGACCATCCCCGAGATCTTCCTCTCCATGTCGACCACCTTCGACTTCGGCGCGGCGATCCCCGACCTGACCCCGATCGCCTACCTGACCGACCCGCAGGAATGGGCGGTGCTGCTGCGCACGCCCTCGCTCTGGCGGGTGCTGCTGCCGACCGATCCGGGCATGACCGAGGAGCAGATCAAGGACCCGGCCCTGATGGAGAAACGGCTTCAGGCGCTCTGCCCCAAGGAAGGCCCCTACGACGTGGTCCACGCCACGGCCTACCGGGTGCACCAGCGGGTCGCCAAGAGTTACGTCGCGGGCCGTGTCTTCCTTGCCGGCGACAGCGCGCACCTGAACAACCCCCTTGGCGGGATGGGCATGAACGGCGGCGTCCACGATGCGGTGAACCTCATGGAGAAGCTGGGCAAGATCTGGCGCGGCGAGGCCGGGCTGGAGCTGATGCAGCTCTATGACGCGCAGCGCCGCAAGGCCTGTATCGACACGGTGCAGAGCCAGTCGATCCGCAACCGCCGCATGATGGCCGAGACCGACCCCGAGGCCCGCAAGGCCTATCACGCGGAGTTGCGCGAGGTGGTCGCCGACCCCGAGAAACACCGCGCCTTCGTGATGCGCTCCTCCATGATCCAGTCGCTGCGCGACGTGGAGGCGCTGGAGAAGGCCTGAGGCAAGATGGCCTGAGGGCCCAGAGATACGTCCGGCCAACGGGCACCGAGATCGGGCCGCGCGCCCGTGCAAGATCCAACAGAGGAAAGACAATGACCGACAGCCTTGGCTACCGCATGAAATTCGGCGTCATCGCGCCCTCCACCAACACCTCGGTGCAGCCGGAATTCGACGACATGCGCCCCGTGGGGGTGACCAACCACTTCTCGCGCATCATCATCCCCGATGAGCCCGTGCACAGCGACGAGGATTTCAACAACCTCGTCATGGGTATCCGCGCGGCCACCATGGACGCCATCGACGCGGTCAAGACCTGCTCGCCCGGCGCGATGATCATGGGCATGTCGGCCGAGACCTTCTGGGACGGCAAGGAACGCGCCGACAAGCTGCAGGCAGAGATCATGGAACGCGCGGGCATGCCCGTGGCCATGGGCTCGGACGCCTGCATGAACGCACTGAAATGCTTCGGCGACATCAAGAAGATCGCCGTCATCACCCCCTATATGCCCATCGGCGACGCGCAGGTGGAACGCTACTTCACCGACTGCGGCTTCGAGGTGGTGCAGGTGAAGGGGCTGAAGTGCCAGTCGCCCATGCTGATCGCCCATGAAACCGAGAAGACCCTGCGCGACGCGCTGATCGAGGTGAACGATCCGTCGGTCGAGGCGATCATCCAGGCCGGCACCAACCTTGCCATGGCGCGCGTTGGCGGCATCGCGGAGTTCTGGATGGACAAGCCCGTGATCGCGATCAACACCGCGACCTACTGGCACGCGCTGCGCATGAACGGGATCCAGGACAAGGTGCAGGGCTTCGGCTCGCTCCTGTCGCACTACTGACCTGACGGGTTGCGTTCACTGGCCGGGCGCACCCCTTCCCGCCCGGCCCCTTTTCTGCCCAAGCCCTCTTTGCCCTGACCCTCTCTGCCCCGGCCCTCTCTGACACGGACCCGCGATTGCGCGGCCCTCTCCCGGCCCTCAAGGACATCCCCGATGCACTACGATTTCGTCCCGCTCCCCGACCGCAAGCCGCTCAAATGGCCCAATGGCAAGAAGCTGGCGGTCATTCTGACCACCAACCTCGAATACTGGGACCAGGAGCGTGACGACCCGGCACCCTATTACCCGGGCGGCCCCGGCATCGTGGGTGGCACCCTGCCCGGCGATGTCTATGACAACCCGAACTGGACCTGGCGCGAATACGGCCAGCGGGTCGGCGTCTGGCGGATGTTCGATCTCTTCAAGGCCGAAGGGGTGCCGACCTCCTGCACCATGAACGCCAAGATGGGGATCGAGCGCCGCAAGGTCGTGGAGGCCGCCCTTGCCAACGGCTACGAGGTGATCCCGCACAACTACGTGCAATCCGACCTGCTGACAGACTTCGCCAAGGACAAGGAGAAGGAGCGCGCCGTCATCCGCGAGACCCTCAAGGTCTACGAAGAGGTCTGCGGCCAGAAGGCCAAGGGCTGGCTCTCCTCCTCGCTGCGTTCGACGCTGAACACGGCCGACATCCTTGCCGAGGAAGGGCTGCTCTTCTTCACCGATCTTCTGAACGACGATCAGCCCTACATGGTCCAGACCGAGTGCGGCAAACCGCTGGTGTCGATTTCCTATACCTCCGAGGTGAACGACTTCACCGTCTTCATGCGGCAGGGCATGGACGTGGAGGGCGCGGCCCGCGTCTTCATCGAACAGTTCAACTGGCTGCGCGAGGAGGCCGAGGCCACCGGCTCGGGCCGGTTCATGAACATCGGCCTGCACCCCCATGTCATCGGCCAGCCGTTCCGCATCCGGGCGATCCGCGAATTCATCCGCCACGCCAAGCAATTCGACGACATCTGGTTCGCAACGCGCGAAGAGCTTGCATCCTGGTACGCCGACAACCACGCTTCGCACATCGGCTGAAGAGCAACGGAGCCCGCAATGCCCGATCAAGGCCCCCAGATTCCCGGCTTCCCCCATGACGGGGCGCCCGACGACCTGTCCGACATGAAGCCTGCGGACCGCGCCTACCACGTGATCCGCGAGGCGATCCTGTCGGGGGAGCTGGCTCCGGGCTCCCATCTGGCGGAGAGCCAGCTGGCCGCCATGTGCAATTCCTCGCGCACCCCCGTGCGCGAGGCCCTGCAACGGTTGACCGCTGAGGGGCTGGCGCTCTCCGAGGGGCGCAGCCGGTTCGTGGCGAATTTCACCTACCACGAGGTCTCCATCGTCTTCGACCTGCGCGCCCGGATCGAGGCCTACGTGGCCCAGATCGCCGCCCGGCTGATCACCCCACGCGAACTGGACATGATGGAGCAGCTGGTGGAAGAGATGGACCGCCTCGACCGGGGCGAGTTCGAGGCCTTCCACAACCTAAACGGCGAGTTTCACGACGCTATCCTGCGAGCCGCGCGGTCGGAACAGCTCCGCTCGGTCACGCGACAGGTCTTTGCCCTGCCCCTGACCGTGATCAAGCAGTCCTTCTGCAACCAGCCCATCGACATCGTCCGCTCCAACGCGCAGCACAAGGATATCCTCGGCGCGCTGCGGGCGCGGGACGAGGGCTGGGCCTCCTCCGCGATGCTCGTGCACCTGCTCTCCACCAAGCCCGCACCGCCCGACGAGGCCGGCGCCCCCGGCCTCGGCACCCTGCTGCCGCCGGGGCTCAGCACCTTCGTCCCTCCGAGAACTTCATGACCGGAACCCCATGACCCAGACCTCTGCCGCGCCCCTCGCCGGGCGCAGGATCCTCGTCACCGGCGCCTCCCGCGGGCTTGGCCGGGAAATGGCCCTCGCCCTTGCGGAGGCCGGGGCCGACCTCGCCCTCATGGGCGCCCGTCCCGGCGCCGCGCTCGATGCCACGGTGGCCGAGGCGGAAGCGCTTGGCGCGACCGTAATGCCACTGACCTGCGACGTGGCCGATCCCGCCGCCTGCGCCGCCGCGATGCAGGCCGTGATCAACCGGTTCGGCGGCCTCGACGTGCTGGTGAACAACGCGGGCCTCGGGATGCGCGCGATATCCGAGCGCTTCAACACCGTCCCCACCCGGTTCTGGGAGGCCGATCCCGCCGCCTGGGCCGCGATCGTGGCCACGAACGTGAACGGCCCCTTCTACCTCGCCCGGCTGGCGGCGCAGCAGATGGTCGCGCAGGGCGCGGGCAAGATCGTGAACATCTCGACCTCCGATCAGACGATGGTGCGGCGTGGCTATTCTCCTTACGGTCCTTCCAAGGCCGCGCTCGAAGCCGCCTCGCGGGTCTGGGCGCAGGACCTCGCGGACACCGGCGTCACGGTCAACGTCTACCTCCCCGGCGGGGCGGCGGACACCGACCTGCTGCCGCCCTCCGCCAACAAGCGCGGGGCCGATGGCAACCTGCTGCCGGCGGGGATCATGCGCCGGGCGATCCTCTGGCTCTGCGGGCCGGCGTCCGACGGGCAGACCGGCGGGCGCTACATCGCGCGGCTCTGGGACGACAGCCTGCCCGAGGCGGCAGCCGCAGAAGGCGCCCGCTGCCGGTCCGTCGAGAAGCCGGAGATCATGTGATGCTGCACCTCGGCCCCGGCGTGACCCTCGAGCGGGCCCTGGATCTCTCGCCCTTCACCCTGCCCTTCGACCTGCTCTTCCCGGGACGCGACATCGCGGATCTGGACGGCGCGCGGGACTGGCTGGCGCCGCTCCACGTGGATTTCGCCGCGCAGACGATCCTGCTCGACGTGCAGAGCCATGTCCTGCGGATCGGCGACAAGGTGATCCTGATCGACACCTGCGTCGGCGAACACAAGCACCGCCCGCGCCGGGCCGACTGGCACAACCGGGCCGCCACGGGCTACCTCGACCGGCTGGCGGCCCTCGGACTGCGGGCCGAGGATGTGGACGTGGTCTTCTGCACCCATCTGCACACCGATCACGTCGGCTGGAACACGCGGCTGGAGAATGGCCGCTGGGTACCGACCTTTCCCCGGGCGCGCTACCTCGTGGGCGAGGCGGAGCTGGCGCATTGGCTGGCGGAAGAGGCCCGCGCCCCCGGCGAGGCCAATCACGGCTGCTTTGCCGACAGCGTGCAGCCGGTGCTGGACGCCGGCCTGATGGAGACCGTGGCCGATGGCGCGGATCTCTGCTGCGGGATGGCGCTGGAGGCGACCACGCTGACCGTGACCCCCACGCCCGGACACACGCCCGGACACCGGGCGCTGACCCTGCGCCGCCGCGACGTGACCGCGCTGCTGTGCGGCGACGCGATCCATACGCCGGCGCAGCTTTACCGGCCCGACTGGTATTCCCGCTTCTGCTCCGACGGGCCGCTGGCCGTGGCGACCCGGCGCGCGCTTCTGCAAGAGGCCACTGAATACGGCCATATCCTCGTCCCCGGTCACCTGCGCGGCGCCATGGGGATGCGGGTGCATCCGCTGGAGGCCCCACACGGAGACGTATGGAAACCGGAGTGGCTGTGACCCGCAGCGCGTGCGGATCGGCGGGCACGTCCCTCAGGCCGCCGCGGCGCTCAGCCCTGGCCCCGGTTGCGCTTGATGTGCATCTTGTAGCTCAGCTGCTCCGCCGGGTGCCAGTTGCACGAGGCAATCACCACGCCTTCCGACGAATGGTAGCGGCGCAGCAACTGCAGCGCGATCGCCCCCGGCGCCAGCCCGAGGTAGCGCTGCGCCTTCTCCGGCATCGGGGCGGCGCTGATCTCCTGCTCGCATTCGTCGATCGGCACGGCCGAGTGGCTTTCCAGAAGCGAGAAGAACGCGCCCTGGTGACCCTGGAACTCCGGCACGTATTTCGCGAAACGGGCGGGCACATAGCTCTCGATGAAGGCCAGCGGACGGCCGCCCGGTTCGGTCCAGCGAACACCTTCGACGCGGGTCCAGGTCTCGCCCGCCTTGCCGCCCACGACCTCGGCCAGGGATTTGTCCAGAACAACCTCCTCCGTGTGCATGACCACGTAATAGGTCTCCACCGCCACCTGGAACAGCTCCTGAAGGCTGTCGAAGGTCTGGCTGTAGCGCATCTGCGGCTCGGTCGAGATCACCCGCGTGCCAAGCCCCTGCCGCCGCTCGACGAAGCCGGTCTCGGTCAGGTGGCGCAGCGCCTCGCGCACGGTGAAGCGCGAGGTGTCGAATTCCGCGGCCAGCTCGATCTCCGTCGGCATGAGAGATCCGACCGGATAGGTCCCGTCCCGCAGGCGGCTCTCGAGGATCTTCTGGATCCGGGCATAGCGCGGGCCCGTGCCTTCGTCCGGCGTCTGCGTCGTGGTGTCGTCCTGTGCGCTCATCTGCGGCCTCTCTCCTCCTCCGGATCAGCCCCCGTCCTGCGCGGGGTTCCGGAAGCATCTGTTCTTTTCTCGCCACTTGTCCAGCCAAATGCGTGAAAACCGGACATTGCGCCCGGCTATCGCGGTAAATGTATGGACATTAGCAGCAGATCATGTGACGTAATAGCGAACAAACACGGGTTCCGGCAAACGGAATCGGAGCAAGACATGACCCAGACTTCCAACCCGCCCCCCAACCAGACCCGCCGCCCGACCCTTAGGCCGGACCGCCGCCAGCTCAGCTATGGCCAGCGGGGACGCCTCGGCCTGATCTGCCCGCCCACCAACACGGTGAACGAGGCGGAGTGGGCGCAGCTCGTGCCGGAGGGGGTCACCTTCCACAGCCACCGGATGAAGCTCCACCCCGACACCACGAGCGAAGCGGGCCTCGCAGGGCTGCACGCGGACCTCGACGCCGCCATCGCCATGCTGAAGGTCGCGGATGTGGACGTGGTGGCCTATGCCTGCACCGCGGGCTCGATGATCTCGCCCGCGCGTGCCCTGCCCGAGGCGCTGACCGCCCGCAACGGGATCGCCACGGTCACCACCGCCGCCGCCATCGTCGGCGCGCTTCAGGCTCTTGGGGTGACGAAGATCAGCGTGGCCACGCCCTACCACGATGCGCTCAACGATCACGAGGTGCATTTCCTCGCCGATCACGGGATCGAGGTCCTCTCCATCGCGGGCCTCGGCCTCGGGGCCAAGGGCCCGGCGGAGTTCCCGCTCATCGCCCAGACCCCGCTCGACATGGTCGCGGCCCATGCCCGCACCACCTTCGCGGAGGGGTCGCAGGCGCTGCTCCTCTCCTGCACCGATTTTCCGACCCTGCCCCTGATCCCGACCCTCGAGGCCGAACTGGGGGTGCCGGTCATCTCGTCCAACACCGCCACGCTGCACGGGGCGCTTGCCGCCGCGGGGCTGGAGGACCTCGCCATTGCCGGCGCGGGGCGGTTGCTGGGCGGCACCAACGTCTGAGGAGGAGACACCATGGCAGACCCCACCCTGCGCGAGAAGCTGGAGGCAGGAGAGTTCATCCTCGCCCCCGGCATCTATGACCTGATCTCGGCGCTTTTTGCCGACCGGGGCAATTTTCCCGCGCTCTATGTCACCGGCTACGGCACCGTGGCCTCGCACCTCGGCCTGCCCGATGCGGGGCTGGCGACCTACAGCGAGATGCTGGGCCGCATCGCGCAGATGGTGAAGCGGACAACGAAACCGGTCATCGCCGACGCGGACACCGGCTATGGCGGGCTGCTGAACGTGCGCCACACGGTGCAGGGCTACGAAGACGCGGGCGTGACCGCGATCCAGATCGAGGACCAGGAATTCCCCAAGAAATGCGGCCATACCCTTGGCCGCCGGGTGATCGCCGCCGAGGACATGGCCCGCAAGATCGCCGTCGCCGTGGACAGCCGCCGGTCCGAGGATTTCCTGATCATCGCCCGCACCGATGCCCGCACCACGCTCGGCCTCGACGAGGCGATCCGGCGCGGCAGGCTCTATGCCGAGGCGGGCGCGGATGTCGTCTTTGTCGAAAGCCCCGAGAGCGTGGAGGAGATGACCCGCATCGCCGGCGAGATCGACCGCCCGCTGGTCGCGAACATGGTACAGGGCGGGCGCACGCCGATGCTGAGCGCCGAGGAGCTTGGCACCATCGGCTACCGTATGGCGATCCATCCGGCGGCGGGTTTCCTCGCCACCGGTGCGGCGCTGCAGGCGGCCTATGGCGACCTCGCCGCCCATGGCTCCATGACGGATGCGGTGCCGCTGCACCCGTTTTCCGATTTCAACTCCCTCGTCGGCTTCGAGGACATCTGGGCGTTCGAGAAACGCTTCCCCGAGGTCGGCCCGAACACGCAGGACAGGACACAGGAATGAGCGAAGATCTCGGCGAAAACTATGCCCGCGCCTATGGCAAGAAGGCCGGTTACGGGAAGCGCCCGGCGCTGGTGATGGTGGACTTCGCGCAGGCCTACTACGACCCCGACTGCCCGCTCTACGGGGCCGAGGGCTGCATCGACGCGCTCGCCTCGGCGCTGCGTATCCGCGAGGCCGCGCACAAGGCCGGCATCCCGGTGATCCTGACCGAGGTGAGCTACGCCGACGAGCGCGGGCTGACCGGCGGGCGCTTCTGGGAAAAGGCCAAGCCGCTCGCGGCCTTCGTGAAGGGCCGCAGCACCGCCGCCTTCGCAGACGGTCTCGTGCCGCGCGAGGACGAGGTCATCGTGACCAAGCAATACCCCTCTGCCTTCTTCGGCACCTCGCTGGCGCCGATGCTGACCGCCATGGGCGTCGACAACGTGATCCTCACCGGGCTGACGACCTCCGGCTGCGTGCGCGCCTCCTGCGTCGACAGCATGAGCCACGGCTTCATCACCACCGTCGTGGGCGAGGCCTGCGGCGACCGCCATCCCGGCCCGCATGAGGCCAACCTCTTCGACATGAACGCGAAATACGCCGACGTGGTGAGCGAGGCGGAGATCCTCGACCACCTCGCCACCTTCGCCTGATCCCCTCCCCGAAAGGACCTCTCCCATGACGACCCTCTCGCCCGCGGCCCCCGGTGGCCGTACCATCGCCGTGCTCGGCGGCGCCGGTGGCATCGGCCGCGCCCTCGTCGCCTCGCTCGAAGCCCTCGGCGACACGGTCATCGTCCTCGACCTGCCGCGCGCGCTGGAGCATCACGCACTGGACGGGATCGGGCTGGACGCGGGCGACGAGGCCGCGGTGGAGGCAGCAGCCTCCGCGCTCAAGGAAAAGGCGCCCGGAGGCCTCGACGGCTTCGTGAACCTCGCGGGCTGGAACAGCGAGATCCGTCCGGTGAGCGAGACGCCCGCCACCTATTTCGACGATGTGGTGCAGGGCAACCTGCGCTCCACCTTCCTCACGACCAAGGCAATCGCGCCCATGATGAAGGACGGCGGCGGCATCGTCCTGTGCTCCTCCGGGCTGGGTCAATTCATCCGGCCGGGTTTCGGTGCCTATGCGGCCTCCAAGGCCGGTGTCATCGCGCTGACCAAGACCTTTGCGCTGGAACTCGCCCCGCGTCTGCGTGTAAACGCCGTGGGGCCGGCCGTTGTCGACACCGCCTTCCTGCGCGGTGGCACCGGGCGCTCGGACGAGAGCGCCGAGAACATCCTCGACCTCGATCGGTACAAGGCAATGACGCCGCTGGGACGCGTGGCACAGCCCGACGACGTGGCCGGGCCGATCCGCTTCCTGCTGGGCCCGGACGCCGGCTTCATGACCGGGCAGATCCTCTGGGTCAACGGTGGCGGCTACATGCCCTGATCCCTCCGGCTCCGCGCGGCCGATCCGCGCGGGACCGCCCTCTTTCCAAGGCCGGGCCCCGGGGCCCGGTTTCGTCTCTTTCCGCGAGGCCTTCGTGACCATCACTTCCGAGACCGCATCCCCCACCGTCCCCGCGCAATGGCTGCGCGGCCCGTTGCGACTGGGGGTGATGTGGCTGCTGCTGCTCGCACTCTCGGCGCTGCTGGCCTGGGGGCTGGAACTGGTGCACCTGCCTGCCGCCCTGCTGCTGGGGCCGATGGCCGCGGCCATCACGCTGGCCGCCAGCGGGCTGACCTCGGCCAACCACGTGCTGCCACGCTCCATGGGGCTGCCGCGGGGGGTCTTCACCTTCGCGCAATCCGTGGTCGGCACGATGATCGCCACGACCATCCCGGTCGAGACCCTCGGCAGCGTGATGCTGGACCTGCCGGTCTTTCTCTTCGGGGTGATCTCGGTCATCGCGGCCTCGGCCTGGCTGGGCTACGTGCTCACCAAGCGACAGGTCCTGCCGGGCGCCACGGCGGTCTGGGGCTCCACCCCCGGGGCGGCACAGGCGATGGTCTTCCTTGCCGAGGCCAATGGTGCGGACATGCGCCTCGTCGCGGTCATGCAGTACCTGCGCGTCGGCATGGTGGCCGCGGGCGCCTCGCTGATCGCGCGGTTCTGGGTCGGCGCGCCGGACGTGCCCCCGCCGCCGATCGACTGGTTCCCCGCCCCGGACCTGGCGTTGCTGCAAGCCTGCGGGCTGATGGCCGGCGGCATGGTGATCGGGCGCGTCTTCAGGATTCCCGCGGGCGAATTCCTCAGCCCGCTCCTGATCGGCACGGCGCTGCAGGCGCTCGGGCTGATCTCGCCCGAGGTGCCGCACTGGCTGCTGGCGCTCGCCTTCGCGGTGATCGGCTGGACCATCGGGCTGCGCTTCACCAAGGCGATCCTGCTGCACGCCTGGAAGGCGCTGCCGCGGCTCGTCTTCTCGATCCTGCTGTTGATGACGCTCTGCGCGGGCTTCGCGGTGGTGATCTCGGTCACGATGGACGTCGACCTGCTGACCGCCTACCTCGCCACCAGCCCGGGCGGCGCGGATTCTGTGGCCGTGATCGCCGCGTCCAGCGACGTGGACATCGCCTTCGTCATGGCGATGCAGACGCTGCGGTTCGTCCTCGTGCTGATCTCGGGGCCGATGATCGCGAAGTTCGTGGCGAAGAAGGTGGGTGCGCTGGCGCAGGGGTGACGGCCCGCCTCTTGGGCGGACCGGGTATCGGGGCGTGCCTCACAGGTGGGGCGGACGTAGCCCCGCCAACCTCCGCCCCAGACGCGAAGCCGTGCATCGCCGGCGCGCGCGGAGGCGATCTGCCCTCTCTGGCAAGCAGTTTATCGCAGCCAAGCTCGTCCCTCCCTCGAAAGCGACCGCCCAGCCTCACCAAATCGCCGCCGCGTGGGCGCGCGCCGGCGATGCGCGGCGGCCTGCGGCCTTGCCCCGCGCGGCAGACAGTCGGAACCGGTGGAAGGGCCCTGCATCTGCCATCTCGTGAGCCCCGTCAGTTCAGCTGCCGTCTTGTAAGCCCGTCCGTTCAACGCCCCAGCGAAACCCCTTACGGAACCGCACCTCCAACGCGCAAAAACAGAAAGGGCCGCCCCCCGGGACGGCCCTCTCGCTTTCCACCAATTCGGCGCGTTACTTACGCACGGCCCCATCGCCCTCGACGAGGTACTTGAAGCTCGTCAGCTGTTCCGCCCCGATCGGGCCGCGGGCGTGCATCTTTCCGGTGGCGATGCCGATCTCCGCGCCCATCCCGAACTCGCCGCCATCGGCGAACTGGGTCGAGGCGTTGCGGATCAGGATCGCACTGTCGAGCTCGTTGAAGAACCGTGCCGCCGCAGCGTCATCCTCGGTCAGGATCGCGTCGGTATGGGCCGAGTGATGCGTGCGGATGTAGTCGAGCGCCTCGTCGAGGTCCTCCACCACCCGCGCGGCGAGGATACTGTCGAGGTATTCCTTGCCCCAGTCCTCATCCGTGGCGGGCACCACGCCCTCGATCTTCTGCAACGTCTCGTCGCCGCGCACCTCGACACCGAGGTCCAGCAGCGCCCGGACGATGCCCTGCCCGATGGTGTCCACCACGTCGCGGTGGATCAGCAGGCATTCGGCCGCGCCACAGATGCCCGTCCGCCGGGTCTTGGCGTTGATCACCACGTCCAGCGCCTTCTGCGGGTCGGCGGCCTTGTCGAGGTAGATGTGCACGATCCCCTCGAGGTGGGCAAAGACCGGCACCCGCGCCTCGCGCTGTACCAGCCCGACGAGACCCTTGCCGCCGCGCGGCACGATCACGTCGATATGCTCGACCGCCTGCAGCATCGCCTGAACGGCGGCGCGGTCTCGGGTCGGCACCAGCTGGATCGCCGCCTCGGGCAGGCCCGCCACGCGCAGCCCCTCGACGAGGCAGGCATGAATGGCCGAAGAGGAATGGAAGCTCTCCGAGCCGCCGCGCAGGATCACCGCATTGCCCGCCTTGAGGCAGAGCGCGCCCGCATCGGCGGTCACGTTGGGACGGCTTTCATAGATCACGCCGATCACGCCAAGCGGCGTGCGCACGCGGCGGATGTGCAGGCCCGAGGGCTGATCCCATTCGGCCAGCACCGCGCCCACCGGATCGGCCTGCGCCGCGACCGAGCGCAGCCCGTCGCAGATGCCCTTGATCCGCGCCTCGTCCAGCATCAGCCGGTCCATCATCGCGGGGCTCAGGCCCTTGTCACGACCGTAGTCGAGGTCCTTTGCATTGGCCTCGATGATCTCCTTGCGGCGCGACCAGACCGCGTCGGCGGCGGCCTCCAGCGCGCGGCGCTTGGTCTCGGCTGGGGCCGTGGCGAGGATCGCGGCAGCCTTGCGGGCAGCCTGGCCGATCTCGTCCATAAGGGCAGGAATGTTCTCCAAGTCCTTCATATCACGGGCCTTTCTCAAGCGGTTTCATCAAGGTGAAGGTGATGCGCGGTCAGGACCATATCGTCCCGATGCACAAGGGCTGCGCGGCCGGGATAACCCAGAAGCGCCTCGATCTCGTCCGAGCGGTGACCGGCAAGCGCCCGGGCCTCCTCGATCGTGTAGCGCGTCAGGCCGAGGCCCAGCATCGCACCGTCAGGGGCCAGCAGCGCCACCGGATCGCCCCGGCCGAACTGGCCAGTGACCAGCGTCACGCCCGCGGGCAGCAGCGACTTGCCCCGGCCCATGGCGCGCACGGCGCCTGCATCGAGATGCACGGCGCCCTTGGGGCTCATCGCCGCGATCCAGCGCTTGCGGGCGGCCTGCGGATCTTCCTGCGCGGTGAACCAGGTGGCATTGGCGCCCTGCTCCAGCGCCTGCAACGGACGCCGGACAGAGCCTTCGGTGATCGCCATGGCACAGCCCGCGTTGGTGGCCGTCTTGGCCGCCATCAGCTTGGTCTTCATGCCGCCCTTGGAGAGGCCCGAGCCCGCGTCGCCCGCCATCGCCTCGATCTCGGGGGTGATCTCCTCGATCACCTCGTAGCGATGTGCGGTGGGGTCCTGCTGCGGGTTGGCGGAATAGAACCCGTCCACGTCGGACAGCAGGATCAACTGGTCAGCCCCCACGGTCACGGCCACCTGCGCCGCCAGACGATCGTTGTCGCCATAGCGGATTTCATCCGTGGCGATGGTGTCGTTCTCGTTCACGATGGGCACGACGCCGAAGCCCAACAGCGTCTCCAGCGTGGCGCGGGAGTTGAGGTAGCGGCGCCGGTTCTCGCTGTCCTCCAGCGTGACCAGAACCTGAGCGATCTTGATCCCGTGCGGCGTCAGCACCCGCTCATAGGCCGCGGCAAGGCCCACCTGCCCCACGGCAGCGGCGGCCTGGCTCTGCTCGAGCGCGAGCGCGCCGAGCCCGAGGTTCAGAACGCCCCGGCCAAGCGCGATGGAGCCCGAGGAGACGAGGATCACATCCGCGCCCCGGGCCTTGAGCATCGCCACGTCCTCGGCCAGACCAGTCAGCCAATCGGCCCGCAGCTTGCCGGTAGTGCGATCCACCAGCAGCGCCGAGCCGATCTTGATGACGACGCGCCGTGCCGCGCTCAGGGTTGCCAAGGCGCGTCCTCCTCGTCCTCCGTCTGCTTCATGCGCAGCCGGTCGGCCGAGATTTCCTTGCGCAGGGCGCGCAGCACGTCATCCACCCCCTCGCGCGAGACGCCGGACATCAGCATGACGGGCCCGCCGACGGCCGCCTCGACTTCCTCCTTGAGGAACTCCCGCTCTTCCTCGTCCAGCGCGTCGATCTTGTTCAGCACGGTGAGGCGGGGCTTCTCGGCCAGGATACCGCCGTAGGTCTCGACCTCGTTCACGATGGTCTTGTAGTCCTCCACCAGCGTGCCCGAGGTGCCGTCGACGAGGTGCAGCAGCACCGCGCAGCGTTCCACGTGGCCGAGGAAGAGATCGCCCAGACCCCGGCCCTCGCTGGCGCCCTCGATCAGGCCCGGAATGTCGGCCACGACGAATTCGGCCCCGTCAATGCCCACGACCCCGAGGTTCGGGTGCAGCGTGGTAAAGGGGTAATCCGCGATCTTGGGCCGCGCGTTGGAGGTGGCGGCGAGGAAGGTGGATTTGCCCGCGTTCGGCAGGCCCAGCAGGCCCACGTCCGCGATCAGCTTGAGCCGCAGCCAGATCGTGCGCTCCACCCCCGGCTGGCCGGGGTTGGCGCGGCGCGGCGCCTGGTTGGTGGCCGACTTGAAGTAGGCGTTGCCGAACCCACCATTGCCGCCCTTGGCCAGCAGCACCCGCTGGCCCAGTTCGACCATGTCGGCGATGACGGTCTCGCCGTCCTCTTCCAGCACCTCGGTGCCCACGGGCACGCGCAGCACGATGTCATCGCCGGTATAACCGGTCTTGAGACGGCCCATGCCACCCTGACCGTTGTCGGCGAAGAAGTGCTGTTGATAGCGGAAGTCGATCAGCGTGTTGAGACCGTCCACGGCCTCGACCCAGACGTTACCGCCGTTGCCGCCGTCCCCGCCATCGGGGCCGCCGTATTCGATGAACTTTTCCCGCCGGAAGCTGATACAGCCAGACCCGCCCGAACCCGAGCGAATATAGACCTTGGCGAGATCGAGGAACTTCATGTTTCTCTCCTGCCGCCGAGGCCAGTTTCAGGCCGTGTGGCGGTTCAATCCAGTTTGCGGCTGTAGGTCCAGGTCGCCACCTTGGCGGCGCGGGCTACAGAATACGACTCGGCATCACCGATATAGGCGAAACCGCAGTTGGTCAGAACCCGTGCCGAGGCCGGGTTGTCCTGAAAGACCGAGGCGAAATACGTCCGGTGCCCGCCCGGGTTCGCCGCGATCAGCGCGTTCAGCGCGGCGGTGGCGATGCCGCTGTTCCAGTACGCCGGCCCGACCCAGAAGTGGACCTCGGCCTGTTCGCTGGCCCCGGTGTCGGGGATGCCCGCCTCGCCATCCGCATCCGCACGGCGCAGGGTGATCAGCCCCATGACCTCGGCCCCGCCATGGTCGGCGGCGTCGATGGTCCAGACACTGCCCTCCTGATCGGTCGTCAGCGCCCGGCGAATGAAGGCTTCGGTCGCGGTCGGTGGCAGCGGGTGCGGCACCTTGCGGGTGTTGCGCGCCACGCGCTCGTCCTTGGTGTAATGCTCGATCAGACCCATGTCCGACAGCCGCAGGGGGCGCAGGACAAAGGTCTCTGCCTCGATCACGGGCAGGTCCCGCGGCTTCAGGTTGCTTTGCCGAACGATCTTGTCGTGCATCATCATGGGCTGTCTCCTCCAGCCTGCGTCATGCGTCAGGCCACGGCCCCCGGAAAGGGAAAAGGGGACCGGGCGTTTCCGCCGATCCCCTGTTCTGTCTCAAACCTTAAGATCGGCTTACTCAGCGGCCTCCGCCACTGGCAGGACCGAAATGAAGGTGCGGCCCTTGAGGCCGGTGCGGAACTTCACCGCGCCTTCGGCAGTCGCGAAGATCGTGTGATCCTTGCCCATGCCGACGCCCTCGCCCGGCCACCACTTGGTGCCGCGCTGACGTGCGATGATGTTGCCGGGGATGACGGCTTCGCCGCCGAACTTCTTGATGCCAAGGCGGCGGCCGGCAGAGTCGCGACCGTTGCGGGAGGAACCGCCAGCTTTTTTGTGTGCCATCTCGGTGGTCTCCTTCTATACCTTACTTGGCCAGTTCTTTGGCCTGGTCAACCCAGCCCTCACGCTCGATACGCCCCTTGAACGACAGTTCTTCGTCGAACTTGGCAATATCGGCTTCGATCCAGGACGCGATCTGCGCGAAGCTGGTGATGCCGGCTTCGATCAGTTTCTTCTCAAGCGCCGGGCCAACGCCCGAGAGCTTCTTCAGATCGTCTGCGCCAGCGGCTTTTTCAACCTTGGCGGCAGCTTTTTTCGGCGCCGGTGCGGCGGCCTCGACGGCTGCGCCCGAAACCGAGCCTGCGCCGATGGCTGCTTTCACGCCCGATGCGTCGCCGCCTTCGGCGAGAATCTCGGTCACGCGGAGCAGGGTCAGCTGCTGACGGTGGCCACGGGTCCGCTTGGACGAGTGCTTACGACGGCGCTTGACGAACTTGATCGTCTTTTCGCCTTTGATCTGATCGATCACCTCCGCCTGAACGGCTGCGCCGGCCACGAGGGGCGCGCCGAGAACGGTGTTGTCGCCGCCCAGCATGAGGATGTCGTTGAATTGGACTTTTTCACCGGCCGCAGCGGCCAGCTTCTCGACACGCAGAAGGTCGCCCGATTGGACCTTGTACTGCTTGCCGCCGGTTTTCAGAACCGCGAACATAAGCGTCTTCCTTTTTTCACCGCGTCTCGTGGCCCCTTCGGGATCATGACCCTTCAGGCGTTCGGACCGTTTCGGTCGCCGGTGGACTGCGCGTCCTTACGGACGTCGTTGAACATCATTAATAGGTGCCCGGAACAGACTGGGCCTGCCGGGTTGCGGGCTTATCCATCGGTTGCACCGTGAAGTCAAGGGAAGTTTCGGGGGCGTGTCAGAGGTCGCTCCGCGCCGTGGAAGCCCTAATGGTTTCGGGCGACCGCAGCAAGACATAGCGGGGCCTGGGCCACCCTGCCCCGCGGCGAGCCGCGCATGGGGTCTCCGCATAGACCCCGACACCGACCGCGCCAAGCCCACACCTGCGCGCGCGAGCCCTCCGGCTCCGGGCCTGGTCAGAGTTCCTCGGAGGCCGCTTCGCTCGCCACCGCGAGGCCGAGCGCGTGGTAGACCTGATCGTAGACCGCGTTGAACCCGGCAAAGAAGGCCCGGTTCAGGCGCTGCCCCGGTTCGCTCTCGGACAGTTCGACCAGCGTGCGCAGGTCCTCTTCCGCCAGCGGCGCATAGGCGGTGGACAGGAAGGCCCGCAGCCAGGTCGTGCTTTCCTGCGTGGTGTCTTCCTCGCGCTCCCAGACATCGGCCAGCATCTCGTCGTCGGAGAGCTCCAACACACCGCCGTCGCCGAGGCCCCGGTAGAACTGGTAGTTCGAGTTCATCGCCCCCATCACGTTATAGGCCACCAGGTCATTCACCTCGATGTAGCGGTCGATCAGGGTCATCTGCCCCTCGGGCAGCGCGGTGCCGCCGGCAACGGCCTGATTGGCGGCATCCTCCACCGCGGCGTCAAGGAAGGAGCGCCGGGCCTCGATCTCGAGTTTGACGACCTGCCGGCCCACCGCGCTGTCATAGAAGTTGAGGATCGGGGCCAGGTCGGCGCCCGCGATGTCGGCCTCGAAGGCCCGGCGCAGCGTGGCCTCCAGCGCCTTGGGCGCCGTGATCTCCTCGACCGCGGCGGTCCAGCCCGGCCCCGGACGCCCGTCCAGGTGGGTCTCGGCCAGATCGTCGGTCAGGGCCAGAAGCTCCTGCCGCATCACGTCGAGCGTCTCTGACATGCCCGTCAGTTCGAACAATCTCTCCTGCGGGCCCGGCAGCGGGGCCGCCGCCTGCGCCGTTTCGGGCAGTTGTTGTGCAGTGGCCGCGCCACCCGCCATCAGCGGGGCGAGCGCGAGACCGAGAGAAAGGACGAACTTGCTGGGTGTCATCAGAGATCCTGCGCGGGGGCGAGGCCCCGCATTTCCTTGGCCAGCGCCTCGAAGCGGTTGGCCATGATTTCGAACTGGACGGCATTCATCAGTTCATAAACCCGCTGCATCAACGGATGTTCCAAGGCCTCTGCATAGGTGTCGAGTTCGCCGTCGGTGAAATCCTTGTAGGTCGCGGCGGAGGAGGCCAGCGAGGAGATCTCGATCGACTTGGCAATCTCGGGCGCGCTCTGGCGCTGGACCTCGCGCAGTTGCTCCTCGTCGATACGCAGCGTGATGACACCTGCGGCCTGCGCCGCGAGGATGAACCGCAGTTCGACCGTCTGCAGCGCGCGCACCGAAGTATCGACCGAACCGATCGCCTCCATCATGCGTTGCAGCAGCTTGATCCGCTCGGGATCGCTCTCGCCATAGCTTTCCACGAGGGCCTGCCCCTCGGAATACTTGTCGTCCGAGCCACGCAGGTGCGAGTCGTTCTCCGCCTCCACCAGCCGCTGCCCCAGATCGGAGCCATAGAAGGCCTCCGCATAGGCCAGGGCATCATCGTCGAGCGCGGCCACGAGGATCTCGGTCCCCATCTGCTGCATCAGCGGCACGTCAAAGACCTCGTCCACCAGCACCTGCCAGCTGGCACCGAAGTCGTCCGCCTCGACGCCGAGCATGCGCGGGGCCTGTTCGGCGGATTGCTTGATGCTCTCGAGGGAGACATCGAATCCGGTGACCTTGAGGAAATCCTGCACCCGCGCGGTATCGGCCGCCTTGGCCGGCAGCGCGGCCAGCAGCGGCAGGGCCAGCAGGCAGATCTGCAACAGCGCGAAGGCCTTGTAGGAAAGGCGCGGAAGGGGATTCGGACGCATGAGGGGGCTCCTGTCTTGGTCGCGGATTGGCGCGCGGCGGAACGGCGCCCTCGGGGGTGCCGGACCGCGTCATGGGGCAACGTTAGGCGAAATCTACGTCACGGCAATGCAAATCACCTCTTGCGCCCGTGATGGGACCTGTGTAGATCGCCCCCACGACCCCCGCGGAGAGGTGCCGGAGTGGTCGAACGGGACGGTTTCGAAAACCGTTGTACTCGCAAGGGTACCCAGGGTTCGAATCCCTGTCTCTCCGCCACTTTCCCTTCTCGCAAGGGAAAGCGCGTTTCTTTCGAAGACGTTAAGCAGAGCGGTCGCCCTTCGGGCGGCCCCTGCTGCGTTTCCGGCCTCGCCATCGCAGCGTTCTGTCTTGCAGCACCCTCTCGCCTCGCGAAGCAACCGCTTTCGGCCGGAAAACCGCCTTCGCGCCTCAGCCGGAACCCGCCGGTTTGCGCCCCGGCCTCCGGCCCCTGTCACCCCACGGCCGCCCTTGGCCTGCCGCGGCCAGTCTCGGCCTGCCGTGTCAGCGTGAACTGACCGATCAGCGCGTTGAGCCGCAGCACGTTGTCCCGCAACGTCGCCGCCTCTGCCGAGGTTTCCTCTCCCATGGCGGCGTTCTGCTGGGTCAGGTTGCCGGTGTCCGACACGCCCTTGTTCACCCGCCGAACGCCCTGTGCCTGCTGATCGGCCATGCGCGCGATCTCTCCAAGGAGGTGGTCGATCTCCAGCACCTTGTCGCGCGTGACAGACAGGTCCTCGCTCGTCCGGTTGACCAGCGCCTCGCCCCGGTCCACCTGCGCAGCACTTGCATCCATCAGGGTGCGGATGTTCTTCGCCGCCTCGGCAGAGCGCTGCGCGAGGCTGCGCACCTCGGTCGCCACCACAGCAAAGCCGCGCCCGGCCTCGCCGGCGCGGGCGGCCTCGACCCCCGCATTCAGGGCCAGCAGGTTGGTCTGCATCGCGATCGTGTCGATGACCGAGACGATCTGGCGAATCTCGCGCGACGAGGTGGCGATCTCGGCCATGGTCGCCCGCGTTTCGCCCATCTGCTCCGCCGAGCCGGTGACCATCGCGCGCGCCTCGCTGGCCGCCGCCGCGGCGGTGCGCCCGCTCTCGCTGGTCTGGGTCAGCATCGTGCTCACCCCCTCCAGTTCCGATCCCGAATGGCCGAGCGCCGCGGCCTGCTGCTCAGTCCGTCGCGACATGGCATCGACCGCTGCCGCGATATGCTCCGCCGCGCCCTGAACCTCCGCCGAGGCGCTCACGATCTCCGAAAGCGTGGTGTGGAGCGTGTCGGTCGCGGAATTGAAATCCTCCCGCGCCCGCGCGATCTTCTTCGGCGCCTCCTCCCCTATGCGATGGGTCAGGTCGCCGCGCGCAAGGGCCTGGAGCGCCCCGCCGAGGACCTCGGTCCCGCGCCGGTCCTCCTCTGCCTCGACCTCGAAGAAATGGTGCATCGCCACGGCGACATCGCAGAAGATCGAGGTCATCAGCGACTGGATCAGGCTGTCCGACAGCGCGCCGCGCCCCTCCGCGCGCGAGAGCGCGCACATCAGGTTGCCCGCGTAATGGGCGTAGCCCATCAGGTAGGTGGGGAAATCGACCTGTCCCGCGATATTGCGCGCAAGCCCGCGCTGCAGTTCGAAATAGGCCGGTGAGAAATCGCCGGTGGAGATGTGATCGAACTTGGCCTGTTCGTTGCGCCAGAGCGTGTCCGGCAGGGTCTGAAGCCCCGGATCGACGACCCGGTAGGCCTTCAGCAGCACCTCCCGCAGCTGGCCGCCGATGGCCCGGCGCACCTGTTCGCCGGTCGCCCGTTCCGCCGCCCCCCAGGGGCGGATCTTCTCTTCGATCTTCACCGGTCTCTCCTTCCTGTCAGGGCCCGGGGGCATCCTGACAGCAGGGACTTTCAGACCGGTAAACGCGCGAAGGGCCGCGAAATCGCCCAATTTCGGAGCCGTGAACGCTGTTTTTCCGCCATGGAAACCCGCTAGCCCTCTAGGATGACCGTGAAGGGATACGCCATGACCCCGCCCCGCCTGCCATTCAGCGGCCAGCCAGGCCCTACCCCCGAGGCGCTGCGCCATCAGCGCCTGTTCGAGTACCTGCGCCACACGGACCTGGCCACCGCCGCGCTGCGGGCCACGGCCGATCCAGGACAGGATATGGGGCAGGATTCGGCACCGGATCCAGGACGAGATCCGGGTCAGGCCGCTGTACAGGCACGCCTGCAGAGCGCGGGCCAACCGATCCCCGGCGCGTCGCTGTCAGAACTGGCCCGCGCCTCGGCGGCGAGCCTACGGCCCCTGCCCCCGGTGCCGCCGCTCTACCGGCGGATGGCGGCCAGGCTGCCGCTCGGCCCGCTCCGCCGCCGCTAGGCGACCGGCCCACTCACTCCGCGTCCGGCCCCCCGGCGCGGAACCCCGTGGCGACCACGAATTTCTCCGAGCTGTCGGAACGCGACGCCGGCGGCTTCACGTTCGCCACCTTGGTGAACTTGCGCTTCAGCAGCTTCTGCAGCTCGCCCTCGGCGCCCCCGGCAAGGACCTTGGCCACGAAGGTGCCGCCCTCTTCCAGCACGTCGAAGGCGAAATAGGCCGCCGTCTCGCACAAAGCGATGATCCGCAGGTGGTCGGTCTGCTTGTGGCCCGACGAGGAGGCCGCCATGTCGGACATGACCACATCGGCCTTGCCGCCAAGCCACTCCTTCACCTTCAGATCCGCGTCGTCCTCCATGAAGTCGAGCTGGTAGATCTCGGCGCCGGGGATCGGCTCCACCTCCTGCAGGTCGACGCCGATGATCGTGCCGACGGCCTTGCCCTTCTTCTCGCCAAGCGCGTTGATCCGGGGCACGGCCACCTGGATCCAGCCGCCCGGCGCACAGCCCAGATCGACGACCCGGGCCCCGGGCACGAGGAAGCGGAACTTGTCATCCAACTCCATGATCTTGAAGGCGGCACGCCCGCGATAGCCCTCGGCCTGCGCGCGGCGCACGTAGGGATCGTTCAGCTGCCGCTGCAGCCAGCGGGTCGAGGAGAGCGAGCGGCCCCGGGCGGTCTTCACCTGCACCGTCAGGTCGCGCTGCCCGCGCCCCGAGGTGTTCTTGCCCGTGGGCTTCTTGCCGCCGGGCTTACCGGCCCCGCCTGCACCTGACTTGCTTCCACCGGGTTTCTTGGCCACTGGACCGCCCCTTCATCTTTCCACAAATACCTCCGGGGGAGCGTGCCTTGGCACGCGGGGGCAGCGCCCCCACCCGGACCCCGCCTAGAACACCACATTTGCGGGAGAGTCAAAACCTCGCAATGCATTCGAGCCCTGCGTTCGGCGGGTTGGACGACGCCCCGTCACGGCCCTTCCCGCGGGTCGGCCCCCGCCACAGGGCCTCTCGACGCCCGGTGCCGCAGCAGCAAGCCGGTCCCGACAGGTCCCCAGCCTCGTGCCCACGGCCCTACGATCACTCAGAACGGCCCATCCTCCAGCACGCCATCGGCGCTCATCTGGGCATAGAGCAGTCCCTCGCGCAGGCCCCGGTCCGCGACCGAGAGCCGGTCGGTGGGCCAGCACCGCAGCAGCGCCTGCAGGATCGCCGCGCCCGACATGATCAGCGCCTGCCGGTCCTGCCCGATCCGGGGATCGCGGCGGCGGCCTTCGGGGCCCATGTCGAGGTAGGAGCGGATCACCTTGTCGATCTGGTCCGAGGTCATGCGCAGCCCGTCGACCTTTGTCCGGTCATAGCGCTTCAGCCCCAGATGGCTGGCCGCCACGGTGGTGACCGTGCCGGAGGTGCCGACGATCTGGAAACCTTCCCGGGTCTGCTCGTCCTTGTAGGGGGCGAACTCGGCGAGGCTCTCCTCGAAGTACCACGACATCAGCGCGAAGCGCGCGGCGTCGTCCTGTACGTCGCGGAACTGGTCGCGCAGTGTCGCCACGCCAAGGGGGACCGAGATCCAGTCCACCACCTTGGCCGCCGGGAACGGGCTCTGCGGCGGATGGAAGCCCGCGTGCAGCCGCATGATCGCCCGGGGGCGTTCGCGGTTCGGCACGGAGGTGAGGTCGATCCAGACAAGCTCGGTCGAGCCGCCACCGATGTCCACCACCAGCAGCTGCTCGGTCTTGGTGGAGACCAGCGGCGCGCAGGAGATCACCGCGAGGCGGGCCTCCTCCTCGGGCTCGATGATCTCGAGCTTGAGGCCGGTTTCCCGTTCGACGTTCTTGATGAACTTGCGCGCGTTGCAGGCGCGCCGGCAGGCCTCGGTGGCCACCAGCCGCATGCGCTCCACCTTGTGGCGCTTGAGTTTCTGCTGACAGACCCGGAGCGCCTGCACCGTGCGCCCCATGGACGCCCGGGACAATTGTCCAGAACTCTCAAGACCGGTGCCGAGTTGCACCGATTTCGAGAAGCTGTCGACCACATGAAACTGAGAGCCCTTCGGCTGGGCAATCAGCATGCGGCAAGAGTTGGTCCCCAGGTCCAGCGCAGCATACAGCTCCGCCGGATCGGGCGGGTTTGGCGCGGGGCTCTCTACCGGTTTCGGGAACGCGCCCGCGCTTTTGGGACGCCTGGGCGCCATGGTTGCGCCCTCCATATCGTGTTGGTCCCAAGGTAGACCGTCCCGGGTCCGCACGCAAGCGGTGACACATCCCGAACCCGTGATGCCGCCGCCGCTGCCCGTCCCGAAGGCCCCCGCCCGGCCCGCCGGGACGACCAAGCGCCCACCCCGAACGCCTGCCAGAGCGCCCCGGCAGCCCCGAAAACCCGGGCGTGATGCGCTGTGCGCAAGTGCTTCAGAGCACACGTGAAATTTACCTGAAGCCTGCACATATTTGACAAATACCCGCAAATCGCGGAGAACCGCGGCATCCGCTCCCCGGCGCAGACAGGTCCCCGCGTGACGCGAGAACAGATTTCCATCGCCCTCATCGTCTCTGCCGCGATGTTCATCAACGCGCTGTCCCAGACCACACTGGGCACCGCCCTGCCCTCGATCGCGCGCGATTTCGGGATCGAGCCGCTGCGCCTCTCCATCGCCGTGACCGCGGAGTACCTGACCCTCGCCGTCTTCATGCCCATGAGCGGCTGGATGGCCGACCGCTTCGGCGCGCGCCGGGTCTTCTTCGCCGCGCTCACCGTCTACATGCTGGCCACGATCGGCTGCGCCCTCTCGGTCAACCTCGAGATGCTGGTGAGCTTCCGCGCCCTGCAGGGCGTGGGCGGTGCGATGCTGGTGCCCGTGGCGCGGTTGGTGCTGCTCAAGGTCACCTCCCGCGATCAGCTGGTGCAGGCGATGACATGGGTGACGATCCCCGCCCTGACCGGCACGGTCATGGGCCCGCCGGTGGCCGGTGTCCTCGTGACCTATGCCAGCTGGCCCGCGATCTTCTGGGTCTACATCCCGGTCTGCCTGATGCTCTTCGCCCTCGCCGCGTGGAAGCTGCCGGATTTCCGCGAGGAGACCGCGCCGCCCTTCGACTGGACCGGCTTCGCGCTCTCCGGGCTCGGCGTGGCCGCGCTGCTGCTGGGGCTCGACCGGCTCGCCCATGCGGCGCGGGAGGTCTGGCCGCCGCTGGTCTACCTGGGGGCCGCCGCGGTGCTGCTGACGCTCTACACCCGCCACGCGCGCCGCGCCCCGGCCCCGATCATCGACCTGCGGCTGCTGGAAATCCCGGCCTACAGGATCGCGCTCGTGGGCGGGCTGATCTTCCGCTCGGCGCAGGCGACCATGCCCTTCCTGCTGCCGATCCTCTTCCAGTCCGTCTTCGGCTGGTCGGCGCTGACCTCGGGCGGGCTGACCTTCGCCTCTGCCATCGGCGCGCTCAGCGTCAAGTTCGCCGCCCCCGCGGTGCTGCGCCACGCGGGCTTCCGGGGCGTGCTGCTGGTGAACGGGGTACTGGCGGCGGCCAGCATCGTCGCCTGCGCCTTCTTCGACCCCCAGACGCCCCACGTGGTCATCATGGCGGTGCTCTTCATCGGCGGCTGGTTCCGCTCTCTGCAATATACGGCGCTCAACGTGCTGACCTTTGCCGACCTCGGTCAGCGGGACATCAGCCGCGCCACCGGGGTCAGCGCGATGCTGCAACGCCTTGGACAGGCGATCGGCGTCGGGTTGGCGGCACTGGTGACGCTGATCCTGTCGGGCGGCGGCGGGCAGACGCCGGACGCGGGGCATTTCGTCTGGGCCTTCGTCTTCTTCGGGCTCTGGACCCTGCTGGCGCAGATCGTCTTCGTCCGGCTGAGCCCGATGGATGGCGCCAGTGCCCGTCCCAGTGCCCGTCCCAGTGCCCGGCCGCGCCGGGCGGCGCGGGGCTGACGCGCGGCCCCGCGCCTCTCCCGCCGGTCAGGCGTCCCAGTCGACCCAGTCGTTCCCGAACCGCCGCCCGTCGGGGCGCGCCATGGCCGAGAGCCGGGCCATCTGGGCGTCGCTCAGCTCGAAATCCATGATCGCGATGTTCTGGGCAATCCGCTCGGGGTTGCGGGAGCGCGGGATCGCCACGACCCCCTGTTGCAGATGCCAGCGGAGGACGACCTGCGCCGGTGTCCGGCCGGTCTCGGCGGCGAGGTCCGCCAACTCCGGGTCATCCAGCAGACCGCCGCTGCCGATCGGCGCATAGGCGGTGAAGGCGATGCCCTCGCGGCGGCATAGCTCCAGCAGTTCGGTCTGATCGAGGCGCGGGTGATATTCGCACTGGTTCGCCGAGAGCGGCGCATCGGCGAGCGAGATCGCCTCGCGCAGCAGGCGCGGCGGGAAGTTGGAGACGCCGATATGCCTGGCGAACCCTTCCTTCTGCGCGGTGCAGAGCGCGCCGATCACCTCGTCCATGGGTCGGTCAGGACTGGGCCAGTGCACCAGCAGCAGGTCCGCGGGCCCCATGCCGATGCGCTCGACCGAGGCCTCGGCACTGCGCAGGAAGGTCTCCTCCGCCAGATCGTCACGCCAGACCTTGGTGGTGATGAACATCTCGTCCCGGGGCACGTCCGAGGCGCGCAGCGCCGCACCGAGGTCGGCCTCGTTCTCGTAGCGCTTGGCGGTGTCGAAATGGCGGTATCCGGCGGCAAGGGCGGCCTCGACCGATCCGGCCAGCACATCGCCCTGCAATTCCCAGGTGCCGAGACCGATCTGCGGAATGGAGGCGCCATTGGCCTCGATGACGGGAATGGCGGGCTTGGACATGTCTGTCTCCTGTTCAGCGTGCGTGGTGCGGCGGTCCCTGCGGTGCGACCGATGTGCGAGGCCGGTGCTGCCTCATGGGCTCCCGGCCCGCGAGCCGTTTCACGATATAGGGCGCACGGGCCGTATCGGAACCGGCAGCGGGCGGACAAAACCCTGTGACACCGGTATGATATCTGTCCGTGACGCCTGTCCGGTGTCATTTGGCATCGGTCCGTGGCGCCTGCCCGGGAACGGCTGCGGGTTCGCGGGATGTCTGCTTCCGGGGGCTGGCGCATGGCCTCGCCCCCCGAAACGAAACCGGGGGCCGCGTGGCCCCCGATCCTTCACCTCAGCCCTTCAGCGCCGCGACCACCGCGGCGGTGATCTCGTCGGTGGAGTGGCTGCCCGGGCGGGTGCCGACGCCGGTCGCCGTGGCCGCCTCGATGGCGGTCAGGATGGCGCTCGCGGCCTCGGCCTCACCCAGATGCTCCAGCATCATCGCGCCGGACCAGATCGCGGCGATCGGGTTCGCCAGCCCCTTGCCCGCGATGTCGGGGGCAGAGCCGTGCACCGGCTCGAACATCGAGGGCGCGGTGCGGTCGGGGTTGATGTTGGCGGAAGCGGCAAAGCCCAGCCCGCCCTGGATGGCCGCGCCGAGGTCGGTCAGGATGTCGCCGAAAAGGTTCGAGGCCACGACAACGTCCAGCTGCTCGGGCGCCATGACCATCTTGGCCGCCATGGCGTCGATATGCATGTGGCTGACGGTCACCTCGGGGTATTCGGCGGCCAGTTCCTTCGTCACCTCGTCCCAGAACACCATCGAGTATTTCTGCGCGTTCGACTTGGTGACCGAGGTCAGGTGCTTGCGGCGCTGCATCGCCTGTTCGAAGCCGAAGCGCAGGATGCGCTCGACACCCGCGCGGGTGAAGATCGAGGTCTCGACTGCCACCTCGTTCGCGGTGCCCTCGTGGACCCGGCCACCGGCGCCGGAATATTCGCCCTCGGTGTTCTCGCGGATGCACAGGATGTCGAAGCCTTCGGCCTTCAGCGGCCCCTCGACACCTTTCAGCAGGCGGTGCGGGCGGATGTTGGCGTATTGGGTGAAGGCCTTGCGGATCGGCAGCAGCAGCCCGTGAAGCGACACGCTGTCGGGCACGGTCTTGGGCCAGCCCACCGCCCCGAGGTAGACGGCATCGAAGCCGCGCAGGGTCTCGATCCCATCGGCGGGCATCATGGCGCCGGTCGCGACGTAGTATTCGCAGGACCAGGGGAAGGTCTCGGTCTTGAGCGCGAAGCCATGGGCCTCGCCCGCGGCCGTCAGCACCTCCATCGTCGCGTCTGTCACATCGACACCGATGCCGTCACCGGGGATGAGCGCAATGGAATGGGTCTTCATGGGGGTCTCCTGATGGGCGCGGGAGGGACCGCGCGGATTGTCGTCAATGTCTCTTTCAGGCAGGGCGGCCAAGGTCAACGCCCCGCCGCCCTGCGCGGGCCCCTGAGGGGCGCCCTGCCCGCCGTCGCGCCGCGGATTGCCCTGCGCAGGTCAGGCGCGCCCGCGCCCGGCGGAAGGATGAACGTCACAGGGCCAGCCGGTGCCCCAGGTCGAGCGCGAGGTGGTAGGCCGCGTCCAACTCTCCGACGGTGATGTATTCCTCGGGCTTGTGGGCGCGGCTGATGTCGCCGGGGCCGCAGACGATGGAGGGCACGCCCGCCGCCTGGAAGAGCCCCGCCTCGGTGCCGTAGCTGACCGCCGCCAGGGGCGCCTTGCCGGTGAGTCCCTCCAGCAGCGCGGCCAGCGGATGGCTCTCCTCGGTGGCGAGCGCCGGGTAGGAGGAGATTGCCTCGAACCCCAGGTCGGGCGCGGCCGCCTGCAGCGGCGCGAAGAGATCGATCGGATCGACACCGGGAATGGCGCGGGCCTCGATCAGCGCCTCGGCCCGGTCCGGGATGATGTTCACCGCCTGACCGCCGCCCACGGTGCCCACCTGCATGGTGGAATAGGGCGGCGCGAAATGGGCGTCCTGCGCGTCGGACTTGAGGTCCTCCGCCGTCTGCGCCGCCGCGGCAAGCGCCGGCACCAGCATGTGGATGGCATTCTGCCCCAGATCGGTGCGCGAGGAATGGCCCGGCACGCCGCGCGCGGTGACCTTCATGGTGACCTTGCCCTTGTGGCGCAGGACCGGCGTCATGTTCGACGGCTCCCCCACGATGCATCCCAGCGGCGTGGCGCAGAGTTCGGGCAGCCTGGCGATCATGTGCGGCACGCCGCGACAGCCCGCCTCCTCGTCGTAGGAGATCGCGAAATGCACCGGACGCTTCAGGTCAAGCTTCGCCAGCTCCGGCACGGCGGCAAGGACGGCGGCCACGAAGCCCTTCATGTCGCAGGCCCCGCGCCCGATCAGCCGCTCGCCCTCGCGGCGCAGGGTGAAGGGATCGCCCAGCCACTCCGGCTCGCCTGCCGGGACCACGTCCACGTGGCCCGAGAAGATGTAGCCCGGCACGTCCTTCGGCCCCAGCGTGGCAAAGAGGTTCGACCGGTCGCCCTCGGGGCCCGGGATCACCGTGCAGGCGGCGCCGTGCTCTTCCAGGTAGGCCTTAAGCGCCGCGATCAGATCGCCGTTGGGCTGGCCCACCACGGTCGGGAAGGACAGGATATGGGCGAGCATTTTTTCGGGGGACATGGGACCTCCTTGTCGTCGAGGGAAGAATGGGGTCGGAACGGCCCGCCCCGACCATACGCCGTAGACGCGCGAGTTAAAGGGCCGATTGTCCGGACCACCCGAAAGGGCGAGCCTCCCTGCGGCCCCCGCCCTGCAACCGTCCCCCGCGCATCGCTTTACGCAAAATGTCACCCGTGCCCCAAGGACTTGGCGAAACGGCGCTGTCCGGATCACGCGCGCGGCCATTACCCATTGCCTTTCCAAACAACCTGGCGCACTAATATATCAGATTTCACGGAGGAGTGACATGACCCAGAAAATCGCGCTCGTGACGGGCGGAGGCAGCGGCGTCGGCTTCGCGGCGGCGACCGCTCTGGCGGAGATCGGCTTTACCCTCGTCCTCACCGGACGCCGGGCCGAGGTCGTCGAGGCCGCCGCCGCCAAGCTGCCCGGCGAGGGCCACCTCGGCCTTGCCGCCGACGTGGGCGATGCCGCCGCGGTGGAGGCACTCTTTGCAGAGGTCGAGCAGCGCTTTGGCCGGCTCGACCTTCTCTTCAACAACGCGGGTCGCAATGGCCCCGCGGTGGATATCGACGAGTTGCCGGTCGAGACCTGGAACGACATCGTCGCCACCAACCTCACCGGCTCCTTCCTCTGTGCCCGCGCGGCCTTCGGCCTGATGAAGCGCCAGAACCCGATGGGCGGGCGGATCATCAACAACGGCTCGATCAGCGCCCATGTGCCCCGTCCGCTGTCCCTGCCCTACACGGCGACGAAACATGCGATCACCGGGATGACCCGCTCGCTGTCGCTGGACGGGCGGGCCTACGACATCGCCTGCGGCCAGATCGACATCGGCAATGCCGCCAGCGAGATGACCGAACGCATGACACAAGGCGTGCTGCAACCGGACGGCACCCGCCGGGCCGAGCCGCGGATGGACGCGGGCGACGTGGGCAAGACGGTGGCCTACATGGCCGGCCTGCCGCTCTCGACCAATGTGCAGTTCGTGACGGTGATGGCGACCAAGATGCCCTTCATCGGGCGCGGCTGAGGGTCGCGCACCGCGTCTGCGACAGGCCCCGGCGGCGTCCTGCGCGCCGCTGGACCCCGCCCGAGCCTGCGGTTTTCGCAAGCCGCGTCGGTCGAGGCCGAGATCCGGGACGCCCCGTGAGGCGCCCCGGCTTTCGCGATCAGGCCGCGTCGGAGGCCACGCCGACGGTGCCGAGGATCGTGGCGAGACCGGCGTTGAGGCCGCGCAGGCTCTCCTCGATCTCCACGTCGATCCATTCGTCGAGCGAATGCGCCCGCCCGCCGTCCCCACCCGAGCCGAGGCGGATCGCCGGGATGCCGAGGCTCATGGCGATGTTCGCATCCGTGGAGCTGGAGCCGGTGGACTTCTCGAAGCCGAAGAGCGGCAGCGCGGCAAAGGCAGCCTGCACGATCCGGCTGTCATGGGGCGTGGCGCCCGCCGGACGGTTGCCGATCCGCTCGATCCGCGCGACGATCTCGCCGTGTTCAGTGCTGGCGCGGGCATTCTCCGCCGCCGTGGCCTCGGCGATCAGCCCGTGGAACAGCCCGTCGAGCCGGTCCAGCTCCGACTGGCTCTCGGAACGCAGGTCGACCTCGATCCAGATCTGCTCGGGGATCGCGTTGACGGAGGTGCCGCCGCCCACGACCGAGGCGCAGTAGCTGGTGCGCGGGCTCTCCGGCACTTCCCATCCGGCCATGCCGGTCAGCAGCGTGCCAAGGGCATAGGCCGGGTTCACCGTGCCGAAGGCCGCCAGCGAATGCCCGCCGGGCCCGTCGAAGGCGACGCGGTAGCGGTAGGAGCCGATGGCGGTGGTGGTGACCTCCTCCAGCCGCAGACCGTCCACGGTGAAGAAGCCCGCGATCTGGTCGCGATACTTGCCCTTGGTGAAGAGGTGCCGCATCCCGCGCAGGTCACCCTTGCCCTCCTCGCCCACGTTGCCGACGAAGAGCAGGTCCTGCTCGGTCTCGATCCCGGCCGCATCGAGGGCGCGGATGAAGGCCAGCACGGCGGCCAGCCCCCGGGTGTCATCGCCGACACCCGGCGCGAAGAGCTTGGTCCCCTCGCAGCGCACGGTGCAATCGGTGCCCTCCGGGAAGACGGTGTCGAGGTGGGCCGCCACGCAGATCATCTGCCCGTTGCCCCGCCCGCGGCGAATGCCGAGCACGTTGCCGATCTCGTCGCGGTGCACCTCCTCGAGCCCGAGGGCGAGGAACTTCTGCTCGTAGGCCAGCGAACGGCGCTCTTCCATGAAGGGCGGCGCGGGGATCTCGGTCAGCTCGATGATCTCGGAAACGAAGAGATCGTGCTGGTCGCGCAGGGTGGTCTGGGCGGTCTTGAAGGCATCGGAGGCGGTGATGGCGGCGACATCGTAGGTCATGGGCTCTTCCCTTTGGGGCAAGGCCGCCGCCCGGGGGCGGGCGGCGGCATCTGTCAGGGGATATCCGCGCGGGATATCCGGCGCGTACAAGGGTCCGGCGCGGGGATCAGGCGCGCGCGCCGGACCGCCGGATCAGGCGTTGACGGTGTTCGACCCGGCGCCGAGCACCTCGGCGGAGGGCAGACCGCCCTCGAACCACATGCCGGCGGCGGCCTGCGACATGGCACAGCCGTCATGGGCCACGCCGGGCACCTCGGTGTACTGCCAGTTGAACGCGCAGCCGAGCGCCTCGGCCGCGGCACGGCCCTTGGCCATGTAGTTCTGCGCCCGGGCAAAGCGGCCCGGCCCCTGGGCGATCGCCTCGGGATTGGTGGGCAGGTTGTCGGCGGTGGCCGCCGCGTCCTCGACCCCGGCCATGATCCACAGGTCGGAGGCGAGAAGCGCCTTCAGCCCGTCCTCGTCGATGCCGATCCCGCCAAGGCCTGCGGGGAAGTCGGCCTCCAGCGTCGGCAGCGAGTACCAGCCCGCGTTGGCCGCGATGACCGAGGTGAAGGGCCCCTTGCCCACCAGCGACACCATCCGGTGCAGGAACTGGCCACCGGCGGAATGGCCGTAGATGTGCAGCGCACCCGCGGTGGCGAGACCGAGCGAGACCAGCTCCTCGGCGACGCAGCCCGGCACGCTGTAGATCCAGCTGTCCTTCGGCGTCACCTGACCTTCGGCGTCCAGCACGACGCCGTTGTTGTAGCCTTCCGACTCGGGGAAATCGGCGTTCGGGAAGGTCGGCGCGACGATCAGCAGGCCGTGCTGGTCCGCAGCGCGGATCCAGAAGTCGCGGTAATCGTCGCCGTTGCGCATCATGCCATGCTGAACGAAAACGACGGGCTTGCCGGGGGCATAGCCCTCGGAGACGTAGCAGTTGAGGACGATCGACTTGCCCGGCTGTCCGGTGAAGTCATAGGCGATGGCGCTCCGCCCCTTTTGGGCGAGCAGGGTGTTCAGGGTCATTCGAGCCTCAATTTGCGTCGTGAAGGTGACAGGAAACGGTCCGCCCGGGCGCGATCTCGCGCGTGACGGGGGCCTCGGCGCGGCAGCGCGCGGTGGCCATCGGGCAACGGGGATGGAAGGCACAGCCCGAGGGCGGCTTGTGCGGCGAGGGGATTTCGCCCTTCACCGCCTCGAAGTGCCGCTTGCGGTTCTTCACCGAGGGGATCTGCTCCAGCAGCGTCCGGGTGTAGGGATGCGCGGGGTTGGCGAAGATCTCCTGCGCCGGGGCCATCTCGACGATCTTGCCGAGATACATGATCGCGACCCGGTCGGCGATGTGGCGCACGACCGAAAGGTCGTGGGAGATGAAGAGGTAGGTCAGGTTCCGCTTCGCCCGCAGGGCGAGGAAGAGGTTGATCACCTGCGCCTGGATCGACACGTCGAGCGCGGCGATCGGCTCGTCACAGACGAGGAACGACGGCTCGACGATCAGCGCGCGGGCGATGCCGATCCGCTGGCGCTGCCCGCCCGAGAACTGGTGCGGGTAGCGGTCGCGGTAGGAGGTGTCGAGGCCGACCTCGGTCAGGGCGGCATCCACGCGGCGGCGGATGTCGGCCTTGTCGGTGGCGAGCCCGTGCACGCGCAGCGGCTCGGCAAGGATCTCGCCCACCCGCTGGCGCGGGTTCAGCGAGGCATAGGGATCCTGGAAAATCATCTGCACGCCGAGGGTGAAGTCCTTCAGCGCCTGCCCCTTCATGGCCGAGATATCGGCGCCCTGGTAGGTGACCGCGCCGCCGGTGGGCGGGATGATCCCGGTGATCATCCGGCCGAGCGTGGACTTGCCGCAGCCGGATTCCCCGACGAGGCCGAGGACCTCGCCTTCCCGGATCGCGAAATCGACCGAGCGGACCGCTTTCAGCGAGGGCGTGTCGGGGGCTTTGCCGACCAGCTTCATCAGCAGTTCGGCCAGCACGGGCTTGCGGGCAAACTCCCGCTCCAGCCCGCGCAGTTCCATGACGGTTTCGGGCACGGCATCGGGCGCTTGGGTCGTGGTATCGAGCATCAGGCAGCCTCCTGCGCGGTGATGGGATGGTGGCAGCGCCAGATCCGCCCGGCGCCGTCGCCCCGGGGCGCGGGGTCGCTGCTGCGGCAGAGGTCCGTCGCCTGGGCGCAGCGCGGGTGGAACGGGCAGCCGAAGGGCCGCGCGTTGAGCGGCGGCGCGCTGCCCTCGATCTGGCGCAGCGGCTCGCCCGGGGGCACGTCGCCGGGCACGGAGTCGAGCAGGCCCCGGGTATAGGGATGGCGCGGCCGGTCGAGCACCTCGTCGGTGGTGCCGATCTCGACGATATCGCCCGCGTACATCACCGCGATCCGGTCGGCGAGTTCGGCCACCACGCCAAGGTCATGGGAGATCCAGATCAGCGCCGCGCCGCTGTCGTGCTGCAGGCGCTGCATCTCGGCGATGATCTGGCTCTGGATCGTCACGTCGAGCGCGGTGGTCGGCTCGTCCGCGATGATCACCTTGGGGCTGTTGAGCAGCGCGATGGCGATCACCACTCGCTGCCGCATCCCGCCCGAAAGCTCGTGCGGGTACTGGCTGAGCCGTTCCTCCGGAGAGGTGATGCCCACCTTGGTCAGCGTGTCGATACAGCGCCGGCGCAGGGTCTCCGCATCGGCCTGCCCGTGTTCGGTGATCGCCTCGCCCATCTGTTCACCGATGGTCAGCACCGGGTTCAGCGTGGTCAGCGGGTCCTGGAAGATCATCGACAGGTCGGCGCCGCGCAGCTTGCGCAGGCTTTCCTCGTCCATCTCGCGCAGGTCCTTGCCCTGGAAGAGGACGCGGCCGGCGGTGATCTCGCCGGGGGTGTCGATCAGGCCGAGGATCGAGAAGCCGGCGACCGACTTGCCCGAGCCGCTCTCGCCCACGAGGCCGAGCACTTCGCCCTCGTAGATCGTCAGGTCCAGCGCGTTGATCGCGGGCCAGGCCCCTTCCAGGTCATGGAAGACGGTCTGCAGGCCCTCGACTTCGAGGACGGGTTTGCGTGTGCGAGGATCGGTCATGAGCGTTTCGGGTCCAGGGCCGTCCGCAGGCGGTCGCCCACGAGGTTGAGAGAGAAGATGAGCACGAGGAGCGCGATGCCGGGATAGAGGCTGATCCAGTAGTCGCCGCTCATCAGGTAATCGAAGCCGCTGGCGACCAGCAGGCCGAGAGAGGGCTGCGTCACCGGCACGCCCACGCCGAGGAAGGAGAGCGTCGCCTCCAGCGTGATCGCCGAGGCGATCTGAACCGTGGCCACCACGAGGACGGCGTTTAGGCTGTTGGGCATGATGTGGCGGAACATGACCCGCGGCTTGCCGTAGCCGAGGTTGAAGGCCGCCTCGACATATTCACGGCGCCGCTCCGACAGCGCGGCAGAGCGCATGATCCGGGCATAGTTGGCCCATTGCACCACGACGATGGCAAGGATCACCTTGTCGACCCCGCGCCCGATCATGGCCAGCATCACCAGCGCCACGAGGATCGTCGGGAAGCCAAGGATGAAGTCCACGAGCCGCATCAGCATCGCCTCGATCCGGCCGCCCATGACGGCGGCGACGAGACCCACGCAGACCCCGATGACAAGGGCCAGCCCGGTGGAGACGAGCCCCACCAGCAGGCTGACGCGCAGCCCGTAGAAGATGGCCGAGAGCATGTCGCGGCCCTGCTGGTCGGTGCCAAGCAGGAACCTGGTGCCCTCGAAGCTCTCGGACCCCGGGGCAAGGCGGTTGTCCATCACGCTGAAGGAGGTCAGATCATAGGGGTTCTGCGGCGCGAAGAAGGGCAGCGTCAGCCCGATCACGACGATCAGGAACAGCGCGATGAGAGAGCCCTTCACGCTGGGGCGGCGTTTCAGCCGCTTCAGCATCGCGCGGCGCTGCGGGGTGTCGCCGATCGGCGCGCGGCGTTGCGGGACGGGCTGGTCCATCACTTGCTGGCCCAGTGCTTGCTGGCCGGTCAGTTGCTGGCTGGTATCGGTCATGACATGCGCTCCGACAGTTTCACGCGCGGATCGAGCGCGGCATAGGCGAAGTCAACGAGCAGGTTCACCGTCACGAAGATGAAGGTGACGAGCATCACGTAGGCGACGACGACGGGCCGGTCGAGTTGGTAGATCGAGGTGATGAGCAGCTTGCCCATGCCGGGCCAGGCGAAGACCGTCTCGGTGATCGTCGAGAAGGCGATGAGCGAGCCGAATTCCACGCCCAGAACGGTGACGATCGGGATCAGGATGTTGCGCAGGATGTGGCGACGCACGATGCGCGTGTCGCGGACCCCCTTGGCGCGGGCGAATTTCACGTAGTCCATGCGGGCGGATTCAGAGGCGCCGGCGGCGGTCAGCCGGATCATCAGCGCGATGTTCGGAATGGCGAGGTTGATCACCGGCATCGCCATGTGACGCAGCCCGTCCACGGTCAGGAAGCTGAACGGCACGCCAAGGACGGTCACCGTGTCACCGCGGCCCGAGGCCGGCAGCCAGTTGAGCCAGACGGCGCAGACGAGGATCAGCACCATGCCCTTCCAGAAGCTGGGGATCGAATAGCCGAGGATCGAGCCGGTCATCACCGCGCGGGCCCCGAGGCTGCCGTCGTTCAGGCCGACCCAGAGGCCGATCGGAATGCCGATGATGCTGGCCAGCAGCAGCGCACTCACCACCAGTTCGAAGGTCGCGGGAATGCGGCTGAGGATCAGCGACAGCGCGGGCTGGCCGTGCACGAAGGAGGTGCCAAGGTCGCCCTGCAGCGCGTTGCCGAGGAAAGTCAGGTACTGGGCCCAGACCGGGCGGTCGAGGCCGAGCCGCGCGATCATCTCGGCCCGTTCGGCCTGTGTGGCCTCGGGGCTGATCAGCAGGTCGACGGGGTTGCCGACGGCGTAGACCGCCAGGAAGACCGCGATCGAGACCGCGAAAAGCACGGCGACGCTTTGCAGCAGGCGCTGTGTCACGAAGGTGAGCATGGGCAGAATCCGGGAAAATGTGGCCCCGGCGCGTCAGGCGCGCCGGGGCGGGTGTCGCGGAACGGGTCCGCTTAGTTCGCAGCGTCGGACGTGATCTCGTCCGCCAGGGTGTACTGGTCCTTCCGGCCCTCGTAGTTGAGGCCCTTGCGGAACGCCCAGATCGAGCTTTCGAAGTGGATCGGGATGAAGCCCATCTCGTCCACGGCCATCTGCTCGGCCTGCTGCAGCAGCTCGGTGCGCTTGGCCTCGTCGATGGTCTGGATCGCCTCGATGATGACCTTGTCGAACGCCGGGTCGGACCAGCCGCCGTAGTTCGAGCCGCCGATGCCGAGGTCCGGGTTGCCGGTGGTCACGTACTGACGCAGGAACGAGGCCGCGCCGCCTTCGCTGGAGCCCCAGCCGCCCATGGAGAAGCTGAACTCCCGGCCGCTGCGGCGGCTGAAGAAGATCGAGCGGGTCATCGCGTCCAGATCGGTCTGGATGCCGACGCGGGTCAGGAACTGCGCGATGGCCTGCGCAGCCTGGCTGTCGTTGATGTAGCGGTCATTGGTGGCGTGGAAGGTCAGCTTGAAGCCGTCGGGATAGCCCGCCTCGGCCAGCAGTTCCTTGGCCTTCTCGGGGTTGTACTCCAGCTCTGCCGGGTTCTCGATCGCGCCGAACATCCCGTCGGGGATGAACTGGTACGCGGGTTCGGCGAAGCCGTCCATGATCCGGTCAACGATGGCCTGACGGTCGATCGCCATGGAGATCGCCTTGCGCACCCGCACGTCCTGCAGCGGGTTGGAGCCGTCTTCGGTCTCGACGAAGGGGGTCTCGTCGCGGCCCACGTCCATCTGCAGGAAGATCACCCGGTTCGACGAGGCGGAGGTGTATTCCAGCCCGTCGTTCTTCTCGATCTGCACGATGTCACGGGCAGCGGGGTTCTCGATCATGTCGTAGTCGCCCGAGAGCAGACCCGCGAGGCGCGGACCGGCGGAGGGCACGGGCACGAAGGTGACTTCGTCCCATTCCGGCTTGGTGCCGAAGTAGTTTTCATTGCGCGCGAGCGAGATCTTGGAGCCCTTGGTGAAGTCCTTCAGCACGAAGGGGCCGGTGCCGATGGCCGCGGAGCCGTTGTTGAAATCCTCGACCGAGGGCCATGCGCCGGTGACGCCGCACTGGTTCTCGAGATCGAAGGAGATATCGCCATGCTCGGTGATCCCCTCGCTCAGCACCATGATCTGGGCCAGCAGTTCGGGCAGCAGCGGCTCGACTTCCTTGGTGGTGATCTTCAGCGTGTAGGGGTCCACGGCCTCGACCGCGGCCATGTTCGCGACTTCCTTGCCGGTCGCGCCCACGGCGCTCTCGTTGTTGACCTGGCGGCAGAAGGTGAAGATCACGTCATCGGCGTCGAATTTCGAGCCGTCGGAGAAGGTGACGTCGTCCCGGAGGTTGAACACCCAGGTCTTGTCGTCTTCGTTGGTCCACGACTTGGCGAGCGCGGGTACGACGTTCTGGTTCGCGTCGAGGGCGCCAAGGGCAGAGAAGATGTGACGCGTGAGCGCGTTGTTGGGGGCGACGTCATGATAGTGCGGATCGACCGCGGTGGGCTCCGACGCGAGACCGATGGTGAGACTTTCCGCCGTCGCCACGCCGGCCGAGAGGCTGGCAACAAGGGCCGTGCCGGCCATGAGATGAAGTCGTTTCAAGGGCATCCTCCTGCGTGTTGCGCCGGGGGGCCGCGGGCCTCCGTTGTCAGCGCATGAAATATTTGTTACGGAGTGATGAAATTCATGAAACGGCTCGCTGGGTCAAGAGACTGATTAGGTAAATGGACAAGAAATTCTATTCTGACGTTGCGAAACGGGTCTCCAAGGCCTACCCGTCCATGAGCCCGGGACACCGGCAAATCGCCGATTTCATTATGAAAAATCCAAGCGAAGCTGCAACGATGAGCAATGTGGAGCTGGCCCGCCGCTGCGAGGTTTCGACCGCGACGGCGACCCGCTTCGCCCGGACCATCGGCTTTGCCAGTTTCGCCGAATTCCGCGAGTCGCAGGTCTCGGCGCTGCGGGATGACCTGTCACACGCGACGAAACTCAGCGCCGAGATCGACGCCGACGCCTCGCATTTCGACGTGGTCCGCAACGGGCTGGAACAGGACCTCTCCAACCTCTCCGCCACCAGCGGCGGGCTGGACGAGGAGACCTGCAGCCGGGCCATCGAGCTGATCCTGAACGCCGACCGGGTCTTTGCCTACGGCGGCGGCCTCAGCCAGTTCGCGATCGGGGTGCTGATGCACGGGCTGGAGCCCTACTGCCGCGGCAACGCCACCAACATCGGACCGATGGGCAACGGCAACGCGGCGATCCGCCGGGTGCTGCACAGCACGCCGCGCGACGTGGTGATCACCTGCTCCCTGCCCCATTACGCGCCCGAGACGATCGAGGTCACGCAGCTGGCCCGGGAACGCGGCGCCGGGGTGATCTGCATCACCGATCATCCGACCAGCCCGCTGGTGCGCTACGCCGATGCCGCGCTCTATGCCCATGCCGGGCGCAAGCTGCTGCCGAACTCGATCACCTCCGCCGTGGCCGTGGCCGAGGGGCTGGTGGCCGCCATCGCCAACCGCCGGGTCGAGGGGCTGGACCTGCACCGCCGTCTGGACGCCCGTCACAAGGCCTGACTCACAAGGCCTTACCCGCGAGACCTGCGCCGGAAAGCCCAAAACACTGGACCTGAAACACAGGGCCCGGAACACGGTTCCTGAAGGACAAGGCCCTAAAATCAAGGACCCAAGGGCGTGCCCCCCGGCACAGGCTCCCAACCGAACGCCCCAAACGAAAAGGGGCGCCCGCCTGCGGACGCCCCTTGCTCGACTGGCCGTGCGCCGGCTCCTCGCCGGCGCTCAGCCCGCCTTCAGCCCAAGGCCGGGAGGCCGCGCCCCCTGCCCCGAGGCCACCTCAGCGGGCCCATTCGCCCTTGCGGAAGACCGGCACGCGGGTGCCATCGGCCCGGACGCCGTCGATGTCCGTGTCGGGCCCGCCGATCATCCAGTCCACGTGGATGACGGAACTGTTGCCGCCCTGCGCCGCGATCTGCTCGGACGAGAGCGACGCCCCGTCGAGGAAGCACTTGGAGTAGCACTGCCCCATGGCGATGTGGCAGGCGGCGTTCTCGTCGAAGAGCGTGTTGTAGAACAGAAGCCCGGTCTGGGAGATCGGCGAGGAGAAGGGCACCAGTGCCACCTCCCCCAGACGGCGCGCGCCCTCGTCGCTGTCGATCATCCGGTGCAGCACCGTCTCGCCCTTGCTGGAGCGCGCCTCGACCGCGCGGCCGCCCTCGAAGCGCATCTCGATCTCCTCGATCAGCGCGCCGTTGTAGGACAGCGGCTTGGTGGCCCGCACCGTGCCGTCGACCCGGTGGGCGTGGGGCGTGGTGAAGACCTCCTCGGTCGGGATGTTGGGGTTGCAGGTCACGCCGTTCTGCGCGGTAGAGGCGCCGCCGTGCCATTCGTGCCCCTCGGCGAGGCCGACCATCAGGTCGGTGCCCGGCCCGGTGAAATGCAGCGCGTCGAACCGTTCCGCGTTGAGCCAGCTGGAGCGTTCGCGCAGCGCCGCGTTATGCGCGGCCCAGGCCCCCACGGGATCGTCGCCCGTCACCCGCGAGGCGGCAAAGATCGCCTCGGCCAGGGTCCGCACCGCCTCTTCCTCGGGCAGATCGGGGAAGACCTGACGCGCCCAGCCGACGGTCGGATAGGCCGCGATGGTCCAGTTGATCTCGAAGGTGGAGATCTTCTCGAGCGCGGGCTTGTAGGCCAGCGAATTGGCCTTGTTGGCGCGGGCGACCTTCTCGGGGTCCTCCTCTGCCAGGGCCATCGGGTCCGCGCCCGCGATCGCCATCCGGCCCGCGCCCGCGTCGAAGGCCTGCGCCATGCCCTTGTAGAGCCAGTCCGGCGCGCGGTCGAAGCTGGCGTCGGAGGCGTGGCGGAACCGGGCGCGCGCAATCTCGTCATCCGAAAGGATCGGGGTCACGACCCCGGCCCCGGCGCGATAGGCGCTCTGCGCGATGGCCCGGACGAGGGGCAGCGCCTCGGCCGGGGCGGTCAGGATCAGGTCCTGCCCCGGCTGCAGGTTGAGGCCGACGTTGACGGCGACATCGGCAAGGCGGGCAAGCTGCGCGGGATCGATGGGGCTGGCGGTCATAGGAACTCCTTGAAACTCCGGGCCCGGGCACGCCGGACCGATTGCGCACAGCCTGCGGATCCGGACGGCGAGTGCAAGGGCCTCTGCGCGGCAGCCCCGGTCACGTCCTCGCGCGTGAGGTAACGGGGCGCAGACCGCTCCCGACGCAGCGGCACGGGATTCGAGGGTGACCCGGGGACCCCTCTGGCCTACGCTGCCCCTGCGGCACCCCATAGTTCCATTTCTCCCATGCCGTGTGTTTCAGGTAGTCATCGGAGGTTTTCACGATGCGTTTTTTGACAGGCTCTGCGGCCCTTCTTCTGGGCACCCTCCTGACGGCGGGCGGCAGCCACGCACAGGACATCGCGGACCGGATTTATTCCGGCGGCCCGATCCTCACCATCAACGATGCAGAACCGAGGGCCGAGGCCGTCGCCGTGAAGGACGGGGTGATCCTCGCCACCGGCACGCTGGATGCGCTTGCCGCCCACAAGGGCCCCGAGACAGAGATGTTCGACCTCGCCGGGCGCACCATGGTGCCGGGATTCATCGACAGCCACGGCCACGTGGTGCTGGGCGGGTTACAGGCGCTCTCGGCCAACATGCTGGCTCCGCCCGACGGCGACGTGCGCGATATTCCCAGTCTTCAGAAAGGCTTGCGCGACTGGGTTGACGCAAACCGCGAAACCGTCGAGGCCGCGGGCGTGATCATCGGTTTCGGCTATGACAATGCGCAGCTGGCCGAATTGCGCCACCCGACGCGCGACGACCTCGACGCCGTGTCGACCGAGATGCCGATCGTGATCGTGCACCAGTCCGGCCACCTCGGCGTGGCGAATTCCAAGACGCTGGAGCTGGCCGGCATCACGTCCGCAACCGAGAACCCACCCGGCGGCGTGATCCAGCGTGACGCGGACGGCCGCCCGAACGGCGTGCTGGAGGAATACGCCTTCTTCGGCGCGCTCTTCCCGCTGCTCGGCCAGTTGGGTCCGGATGCCTTCGAGGCCTTTGCCAAGGCCGGTGCGGATATGTGGGCGCGGTTCGGCTATACAACCGGTCAGGAGGGACGCTCCAGCGCGGGCAATGTCGCGGCACTCAAGGCGGTGGACGCGAAGGGCGAGTTGCCGATCGACGTGGTGGCCTTCCCGGACGTGCTGGAGGCGCGCGACTTCATCGAGGACACGGTATCGCGCGACTACGACGGCCACGTCCGCGTCGGCGGCTGCAAGCTGACCATCGACGGCTCGCCGCAGGGCTTCACCGCGCTGCGCGACCGGCCCTACTACGACCCGGTCGGGGCCTATCCCCCGGGCTACAAGGGCTATTCCGCGATCACCGAGGACCAGACCATGGAAGCGGTCGACTGGTGCTTCAGCAAGGGCATCCAGATCATCACCCATGCCAATGGCGAAGGCGCCTCGGACATGCTGATCGCCGCGATCGAGGCCGCGGAGGAAACCTATGGCCCGCCGGTGAACCGCCCGGTCCTCGTGCATGGCCAGTTCCTGCGCGAGGATCAGGTCGACAGCCTGCAACGGCTGGGGATTTTCCCCTCGCTCTTCCCCATGCACACCTTCTACTGGGGCGACTGGCACCGCGACCACACCGTGGGCCCGGTGAATGCCGACAACATCTCGCCCACCGGCTGGGTCCGGACCCGGGGCATGATGTTCGGCTCGCACCATGACGCGCCGGTGGCCTTCCCGGACAGCATGCGCATCCTCTCGGCCACGGTCACCCGGCGCACGCGCTCCGGCGACATCCTCGGCCCGGAGCACCGGGTGAGCGTGATGGACGGGCTCAAGGCGCTGACGATCTGGCCCGCCTGGCAGCACTTCGAGGAAGACCGCAAGGGCAGCATCGAGGCCGGCAAGCTGGCCGATTTCGTCCTGCTCTCCGATGACCCCACCGCGGTCGATCCCGAGACTCTGGCAGAGATCGATGTGCTGGTGACGGTGAAGGAGGACAAGGTGATCTACGAGGCGCAGGAGGGCGTGAAGAAGACCGAACTGCGCGATCACCCCTTCTTCGGCAATCCCGACTTCGCCCACTATGCCCTGCACGGCATGAACCGGGCGATCGGGGTCGAACGCCCCATCGGCTGCCTGCTGGCGGCCGAGGAGTGCCGCCGCCTCTTCGGAACCTACGTGAGCCCGATGTAGGCCCCCGGGCGCAAGGCGCGCCTTTCAGGACCGGAAAAAGGGCGCGGTGAGTCCGCGCCCTTTCGTGTGTCGTCGGTCCCGAGGTGCCTTCCGGGGAAGGCCTCTCAGCACGCAGCCCTCGGTGCGGGGCCCATAGTTTCAGGCTCTCAGTGAGGACGTGCCGCCTCGGCCAGATGCCCCTCGGCGACCGGATCGATATCCAGCTTGTCGCTGATCACCCCGGCCTCGGGGTTCTCGTAGACCGCCATGTCGAGTTGGCCCTCGCTCTTCGCCACGATGGTCGTCACCACCGCGTCGCCGGTGATGTTCACCGCGGTACGGATCATGTCCATCAGGCGGTCGACGCCGAGGATCAGGGCGATGCCCTCGATCGGCAGGCCCACCTGCCCCAGCACCATGGTCAGCATGACGAGGCCCACGCCCGGTACGCCCGCCGTACCGATGGAGGCCAGCACGGCCATGGCGATAACCGTCAGATAGCCCCCCAGGCCGAGGTCGATGCCATAGACATTGGCGAGGAAGACCGTCGCCACGCCTTGCATGATCGCCGTGCCGTCCATGTTGATCGTCGCACCAAAGGGCACCGAGAAGGAGGCGACCGAGTTGGTGGCCCCCATCCGCTCGGTCACGCAGCGCAGGGTGACGGGGATCGTTGCGTTGGAGGACGCGGTCGAGAAGGCAAAGACCTGCGCCGGGCGGATCTTCTTCATGAAGATGAAGGGATTGAGCCCCGAGAAGACCTTGAGATAGATCATCAGCGTGCCGAAGAGGTGCAGCAGCAGCGCGAAGACCAGCACGAGGACATAGGCCAGCACGGGCAGGAAGAGCCCGATGCCCTGCTCGGTGAAGGTCTTGGTGATCAGGCAGAAGACCCCGATCGGCGCGAAGGCCATGACGATCTGCACGACCTTCATCATCAGCTCGTTCATGTATTCGCAGGCTTCCACGAAGGTCTTGGACCGGTCCCCCATCATCAGCACCGCGATGCCGAGGATGATGGTATAGAAGATGATCTGCAGCATCTCGCCGCCCGCGAAGGCGGCCACCGGGTTGCGCGGCACGATGGAGGCGAAGGTATCCCAGACCGAGGGCGCCTCGCGGCCGGTGACGCCTGAGGTATCGACGCCCTCCATCTGGAAGCCCTGCCCCGGCCCGACCACGAGGGCGATCAGGATCGCGACGGCAATGGCCGTTGCGGTGGTCAGCAGGTAGAGGCCGAAGGCCTTGCCGCCGACGCGCCCGAGAATGCGGATGTCACCGATCCCCGCCACGCCGCAGATCAGCGAGAAGAAGACCAGCGGCACGACCAGCATCGAGAGCGCGTTGACGAACATCCGTCCGACCATCCCGAAGAGGCCGCCCACGATATGGGTGTTGATGAACTCGATCTGGATCATGTTCAGGATCACGCCGAGCACGAGGCCCGCGCTCATCCCGATCATCACCTGTGTGGTGAGCGAATAGCGTTTCTTGCCGGGGGGGACATCACTCATGGGGACCTCCGAAATAGCGTTCTGGAAAGTGCCACCCTTGCGGGCCGCGGATGAAATGATGGGGCAAGTATGTGGCGCGACTAGACTTTTGTCTGCCCATTTATCTGCAGACACGCGTTTTCCGCGCGTGCGCACCGGGCATTTCGCCTGCAGGAGGTGCATTGACGGAGGCCGCGCCCCCTTTGCAGACAAGAAAAGGCCGGGCACAGGGCCCGGCCAGTTTGGAGAATGCCAGCGACATTTCCGGGAGAAAAGGATGTCGTCTCGGTGCCCCTGAGTCAGAGCACCTTGCCGGGATTCATCAGCCCTTCGGGGTCGAGGGCCTGCTTGATGGTGTCCATCAGTTTCAGCGCCACCGGGTCCTTGTAGCGGCGCAATTCCTTGCGTTTCACCATGCCGATGCCGTGTTCGGCCGAGATCGAGCCGTTCATGCCGGCGACGATGTCATGCACGATCCGGTTGAAGGCGGGATATTCCTCGAGGAACTCCGCATCGGTCATGTCGAGCGGACGCGACAGGTTGAAATGCAGGTTGCCGTCGCCGAAGTGGCCGAAGGGCACGACCCGCACCGAGGGCATATGCGCGCGGCAGGCGTCGGGCGCGACATGCAGGAACTCCGCCACCTTGGAGACCGGCACCGCCACGTCGTGCTTGATCGACGCGCCCTCGGGCTTCTGGCTTTCCGAGAGATGCTCGCGAAGGTTCCACAGCGCATTGCGCTGCGCCTCGGAGGCCCCGATGACGGCGTCGAAGACCTCCTCGGCCTCGAAGGCCTCCCCCAGCACCGCTTCCATGCGGGCGTCGAGATCGGCGTTCGCATCGGGCGAGGTCAGTTCGACCAGACAATAGGCCGGGTGAACCTCGGCCATGGGATCGGTGCAGCCCGGCGCGTGATCCAGCACCATCTGAAGCGCCATCCGCTCGATATACTCGAAGGTCGAGAGGCTGTCGGCGGCCTGTGCCCGCATCCGGTCATAGAGCGCGAGCGCCGCGTCGGGCCCCTCGCAGGCGACCATGGCGGTGGACCGGGTCGCGGGCTTGGGGAAGAGCTTCAGCACCGCGGCGGTGATGATCCCCAGCGTGCCCTCGGCCCCGATGAAGAGGTTCTTAAGGTCGTAGCCGGTGTTGTTCTTGCGCAGCCCGTTCAGGTCGCTGAGGAGCTCGCCGTCGGGCAGGACGACCTCCAGCCCCAGCACCAGTTCGCGCGTGTTGCCATAGCGCAGGACGGCGGTGCCGCCCGCGTTGGTCGACAGGTTGCCGCCGATCTGGCAGGAGCCCTCCGAGGCCAGTGACAGCGGGAAGAGACGCCCCGCCTCCTCCGCCGCCTGTTGCAGGGTCAGCAGGATGCAGCCCGCCTCCACCGTCATGGTGGAGTTCAGGGGATCGACCTCGCGGATGCGGTTCATCCGGTCGGTGGCGAAGATCACCGCGCCCTGCGGCACGCCCCCGCCCACGAGGCCGGTGTTGCCCCCCTGCGGCACGATGGGCACGGCGGCCGCGCGGCAGGCCTTGACGATATCCGCGACCTCCTGCGTGGTGCCGGGCCGCACGAGGGCGAGCGCCAGCCCCTTGTAGAGGCCACGATCCTCGACCACGCGCAGGGCCATGTCACCGGCATCCGAGGTGACATAGCTGGCGCCGACGATCGTTTCGAGGGTCTGGTAGAGGCCCTCCGGCAGGGCCTCCAGCATGGGTTTGCTCATTTGGGTCTGCACGTTCATTCCCCCTGCCTCACGCGGTCTGCTTGGCGAGGGCTGCCTTGCGCAGCGCCGTGATCGTGGTGCGCGAGGAGATCTGCTCGGGGTCGGTGACCAGCTCCAGCACCGCCGGGCGGCCGCTTTCGCGGGCGCGGGTGAAGGCGGCGGCGAAATCCTCGGTCTTCTCGACCCGCTCGGCGTAGCAGCCCAGACCCTCGGCCATGCGCACGAAGTCCTGGTTCTTCAGGGTGGTGCCCGACACACGCTCGGGGTGGTCGCGCTCCTGGTGCATCCGGATGGTGCCGTAGACGCCGTTGTTGAAGACCAGCACCAGCGGACGGCCACCGTACTGGGCGGCGGTGGCCAGTTCGTTGCCGCTCATCATGAAGCCGCCATCGCCCACGAAGGAAAGCACCAGCCGCTCGGGGTCCATCAGCGAGGCCGCGACGGCGGCGGGCACGGAGTAGCCCATGGCGCCGCAGGTGGAACCGACGATGCGGCCCGGGCGGCCGAAGCGCAGGAAGCGCTGCGCCCAGCCGGTGTGGTTGCCCGCGTCCAGCGTGACGACCACGTCGTCGGGCAGGCTGTCGCGGACCTGCGCAAGAGCCACGCCCATGTCGAGCGTCCAGTCGCCACCGTTGGGCGCCTCGGTATCGGCGAGGAAATCGCCGTGGATCGCGGCGCACCATTCGGCCCAGTCATCGGCCTTGCCGAGGTCCGCGCCGTCCAGCGCCTCCGCCAGCACCGAAGGTGCGCAGGCGAGGCCGAGGTCCGGGGAATAGACCCGGCCGACCTCGTCCGCCTCGGGGTAGACATGGACCAGCCGGATGCCGGGGTTCGGCGAGGCCAGCGATTCATAGGTGCGGGTTGTCATCTCGCCGAGGCGCGCGCCGATGACCACCAGCAGGTCGGCCTCTTCGAGGCGCTTGTAGAGCGAGGGCGCGGTCGAGGTGCCGAAGTCGCCGCCGTAGACCGGCGAGAGGTTGTCGACGATGTCCTGACGGCGGAAGGAACAGGTGACGGGGATGTTGTTCGCCTCGGCAAAGCGGGTGATCGCGGCGGCGGCCGCATCATCCCAGCCCGAGCCGCCGAGCAGCAGCATCGGCTTGGAGGCGGCGGTCAGTTCGGCCTTCAGGGCCTCCACGTCGGCGGGCACGATACCGGCCTTGGTGGGCGCGTAGGGGCGCGCATCGGCCACGGCCACGGCATCGGTCAGCATGTCCTCGGGCAGCGCGATCACCACCGGGCCCGGACGGCCCGAGGTGGCGACGCGGAAGGCGCGGGCCATGTATTCGGGAATGCGGCGCGCATCGTCGATCTGGGTCGCCCACTTGGCGATCGGGCCGAACATGGCGCGGTAGTCGACCTCCTGGAAGGCCTCGCGGTCGGTGGTGTCACGGGCGATCTGGCCCACGAGCAGGATCATCGGCGTGCTGTCCTGCTGCGCGATATGCACGCCGATGGCCGCGTGGCAGGCACCGGGGCCGCGGGTGACCATGCAGATGCCGGGCTTGCCGGTCATCTTGCCATAGGCCTCGGCCATGTCGGCGGCGCCGGCCTCGTGGCGGGCATTGATCAGGGTGAAACGGTCGGTCACGTCATGCAGGGCATCCAGAACCTCGAGGTAGCTTTCGCCGGGCACGCAATAGGCGGTATCGGCGCCGTGGATCAGCAGTTGATCGACGAGGATCTGGCCGCCGGTGCGGACCGGGTGCGAGGTGGATTGCAGCATGGGGGTCTCCGTTTCACGGGGTGTCTCTGGGCATGCCAACTCCGGGCGGTGGCCGATGCGGCCTCCGCGGGGCATGCGGGGGAAGAAAAAACCCCGGCCGGTGTGCGCCGGCCGGGGTCAGGATCACTCGCCGGCCTGAGCCACTGGCTGGCTCTGGGTCCGGGTCAGCTGCCGTGCCAGCACGAGGCCGGTGCAGACCAGACCCGCGACGGTCACGCGCCAATCGGGATAGATCATGCAGATCGCGCCGACGAAGAGCAGACCGGCCTGCCAGTACTCGAGCTTGCCGTAGAAGAACCGTTGCAGTGCGGCCGCCAGCAGGATCACACCCAGCGTCGCGAAGCCGACCACGGTGATGATGCCGAAGATATCCCCCTGCAGCAGGATCGAGGGCTCGTAGACGAACATGAAGGGAACGATGAAGCCCGTCATGCCCAGCTTGACCGCGGCGATGGACGCCTCGACGATCTTGGCCTGGCTCAGCGTGTTCGCGGCATAGACCGCCATGGCGACCGGCGGCGTGATGGCCGAGAGGATCGCGAAGTAGAACACGAAGAGGTGCGCCGCTTCGACTTCCACGCCCAGTTTCACCAGCGCAGGAACCAGCAGGGCGACCTGCACGATGTAGGCGGGGGTGGTGGGCATGCCCATGCCGAGGATGATGCCCGCGACCATCGAGAGCAGCAGCGCGATGACGAGGGTGTCCTGCGCGGCGGAGATCACGAAGTTCGAGAAGGTCAGGCCAAGGCCGGTGATGTCGATGACACCGACGACGATACCCGCACAGGCACAGGCCGCGGCGATGGAGAGCACGTTGCGCGCACCGCCTTCGAGGGCTGCGAGGATGTTGTCGATGGTGACATAGTGACGGGTGGTCTTGCGCATGGCCGCAACCGGCACCACCGAGATCACGCCGCAGAGCGCCGCGTAGGGAGCGGAGTAACCCATCATCAGCACGCCGATGATGACGGCCAGCGGCAGGAAGAGGTGGCCACGTTCACTCAGCACCTGCTTCATCGGCACCTGGTCCTCCTTCGGGACCGAACCGATGCCACGGCGCTTTGCCTCGAAGTGGACGGCGGCGAAGAGCGCGACGTAGAACAGGACCGCGGGGACGATGGCGTACTTGGCAACCGTCAGGTAGCCGACGCCGAGGTATTCCGCCATCACGAAGGCAGCGGCACCCATCACCGGCGGCATGATCTGACCGCCCGTGGAGGCCACGGCCTCGACCGCACCGGCGAAGGCGGGCTTGAAGCCCATGCGCTTCATCAGCGGGATCGAGAAGGTGCCGGTGGTCATCACGTTGGCCACGGCAGAGCCCGAAACCGAGCCGAACATGCCCGAGGTCACGCAGGCCACCTTGGCGGGGCCGCCGGCCTGACGACCGGTAAGTGCGACGGCGAAGTCCATGAAGAGCTGGCCCACGCCCATCCGCTCGACCAAGGCGCCGAAGAGGATGAAGAGCACCATGTAGGTTGCCGACACCGAGATCGGGATACCGAAGATGCCTTCGGGGGTCATGAACAGCTGTTCGAGGATCACGCTCGGCAGGGTCGAGGTGAAGAAGAGGCCATAGGCCATGAAGCAGATCGCGGTGATCGGCAGGACCGGCCCCAGCATACGCCGGGTCGCTTCCAGCAGCAGCACCACGAGGGTGATGCCCACGGCGATGTCCATCGGCTCCAGCGGGTCCACGTAGAGGAACCGCATGTAGATGTAATCGAGGTTCAGCGAGGGATAGAGCGCCGCCAGGCAGGCGATGCCGCCGAGCAGGATGTCGTACCAGCGCGGCACCTCCTGCTGACGTCCCTTGTAGTCATGGGTCAGGTAGATGAGCAGCAGGGCCAGGGCCACGTGCACGCCACGCATCACGTAGGGGTTGGGCGGACCTGCAAAGGCCACGTAAAGATGCCACAACGCCATGCCGATCAGGATCAGACGTACGATCCTCGAAAGCAGCGGTATGTGTCTTGAGAACAGACTCAGGCTCATGGCGATCCTCCTCTTGGCGCCCGTGGGAACCGCACCGCCCCTTCAGACGCCGTTTCGGTTCCATTCGCTCTGTATGTACCGCCCTGCCCCTCCTGTGGCGCGGACGGAGAAAGGCGGGGCCACGATGCAGCCCCGCCCGGTCATCCCGCTTGGGATGATCAGTTCATGCTGACGCCGCGGGACTCGTAGAATTCCTTGGCGGCGGGGTGGAACGGCACACCGATGTCGGTGGCCATCATGTCCACGGTCAGGCCGGCCATCGACTTGGTGATCGCACCGAAGCTGTCGATGTTGTCGGCGATCGCGCCGAGGACAGCCTTGATGATCTCACCGTCGAAGTCGCAGGCCGCGACCATGTGGGTGTCGTAGGAAATCGCGTGCTTCAGCTCGTCGATGCCCGGGTAGGAGCCCGGCTTGACTTCACGCAGCTGGAAGGCGGCGTTCATGTCCTTGAAGTGCTTGAAGGTTTCCTCGTCGATGTCGATCATGTTGATGTCGCGCGACGACGCGAGGTCCATGACAGAGCCGGTGGGCAGCGAGGAGCCGAGGGTGAAGATGTCGGCGTGGCCGTCCTTCATCTGGCTGGCGCTGTCCGAGTAGGACGTATGCGCGACCGACTTCATGTCGTCGAAGGTCAGGCCGGCGGTGCCGAGCAGTTCGCGGGTGAGGTATTCACCGGTGTTGCCGAGCTGCTGGGTGGTCAGGTCGTGGCCCTTCATGTCCGCAACCGAGTTGATGCCGCTGTCCGCGGTCACGACAACCTGGAAGTACTGCGGATAGAGAACGCCGATGTTGCAGACGTTGGTGGTCGCCTTGCGGAAGGGCTCCTTGCCTTCGAGGCTGTCCACGGTCGAAATCGAGTTCGCGAAGGCGATCGGGAAACGACCCGCATCGACGCCGACCACGTTGGCCACGCCCGCGCCGGGGGTGACGGTGATCGACAGGTCGGGGATTTCCTTTTCCACGATAGCCTTGATCGCGCCGCCGACGGGGAACCAGGACCCGCCCTGCTGGCCGGTGGCCATCACGAATTCATCGGCCTGTGCGGCCACGGCCCCGGATGCAACGATGGCAGCCACGGCAACTGCGCCGCGGGCGGCTTTGAGAACTTGAGACATGTAACTCCTCCCGAGTTTTGCTGACTGAGCTCAGGGCCGGCTGCGCGGATCTCCTCCCGCATAGCCAATGGTCCTGCCCGTCGCTCCTCCCTGATACGACACGGGCGTGCCGTCCCCGGCAACTTCCCCCACAACGTGACAACTTGTCAAACGAAAATACAAGTAAGCCCGGTTCTCTTTGTGCTTGCCAAGCAAAATATGGCGAAAACTCCCTTATTTTGCAGGTGCAGAAACGATTCCCCCGGCACATGAACCTGTAAGGTCCTCATATTGACATCTTATAATACAAGTGTACCGTCGATCCCCGGAGGAGACTTTCAATGAGCGAGATATTCGGGAAATCCGTGTCTCTGACGCGCGGGTCGACCCTGAGCGATCAGGTGACCGAGGCGTTGCGCCAGAACGTGACCAGCGGCACCTGGCCCGTGGGCAGCATGTTGCCCTCCGAGGCCATGCTTTGCCAAGAGCTGAATGTCTCCCGCACCGTCATCCGCGAGGCGGTTTCCCGGCTGAAAGCAGAGGGGCTGCTCTCCAGCCAGCAGGGCCGCGGGGCCTTCGTGGCCGCCAGCCGCTCCCGCCTCGGGTTCTCCATTGACGCCGGTGACGTGGACAACCGGTGGAAACTCGGCCAGATCCTCGAACTCCGCATGGGAGCCGAGATCGAGGCCGCCGCCATCGCCGCCCGGCGCCGCACCGAAGAGGACCTCGCCACGATTCGCGAAGCGGTCGAGGCCTTCGCGGCGCAGCAGCAGCACAGCCCCGAGAACGCCCGCGCCGGCGTGGAGGCCGACCTGCGTTTCCACCGGGCGATCTGCGAGGCGACGCGCAACAGCTATTACCTCGCCTTCTACGACTACCTCAGCGCCAGCCTGCGCGAGACCATCGAGGCGGGTCGTCACCGTGCGCTCGAACGGGGCGGCGACAGCCGGGAGGCCGCGGAGGAACACCGCTCCATCGTCGAGGCCATCGCCGAGCAGGACATGTTCGCCGCCCGCAAGCGGATGCGCAAACACCTCGAACTGTCGCGCGACCGCCTGCTGGGGCAGCTCTGGGACCACCAGGGCGAGAAGAGCGACCTGCACCGCAACGACCGCCCCGAGGCGGCGGAGTGACCTGCGCGCCCCGCCCCCAGGGCCCCGCCCTGCCCGCCGCGCTCCACGACGCGTTGCAGGCGCCCGACCGGCTGACCATCGCGCTGAGTGGCGGCATCGATTCGCTGACGCTTTCCGCCGCCGCAGCCCTCGCCCGCGACGGGCAGGTCTCGCTGGTGCATGCGGTCTCCGCCGCCGTGCCCGCTGCCGCCACCGCGCGGGTGAAGGACTTCGCCGCCGCCCGCGCCCTGCCCCTGCGGCTGGTCGATGCGGGCGAATTCGCCGATCCGCGTTATCGCGCGAACCCGGTGAACCGCTGCTACTTCTGCAAGTCGAACCTCTATGGCACCCTGCGCCAGTTGGCGGGCGACGGGGCCATTGCCGCGGGCACCAACCTCGATGACCTCGGCGATTACCGCCCCGGTCTTCTGGCTGCGGACGAACATGCCATCCTGCATCCCTTCGTCGAGGCGGAGATGCCGAAATCCGAGGTCCGCGCCCTTGCCCGGCGCCTCGGCCTCGGCGATCTGGCGGACCTGCCCGCCGCCCCCTGCCTCGCCAGCCGGATCGAGACCGGCCTGCGGGTGGAGCCCGCCGAACTGGCACTGATCGACGCGGTGGAGAGCGCGCTGCGCGACCGGCTGGGCGCCGTCACCCTGCGCTGCCGCCGCCTGCCCGATGCGCTCGCGATCGAGATCGACGCGGCGACCCTTGCCGCCCTGACACCGGAGGCGCAGGTCGCGTTGACCGACCACGCCCGCGCCGTCGCAGCCGCCCACGACGCCGCCCACCTGCCGCTGCGCCTGCGCGCCTACAAGAGAGGGAGCGCCTTCATCCATGCCTGAGGACCGTTTCGACAGCGACCCGAACGTCACATTCGACCGCGACCGCCAGCTGCGCATCGGGCTGGAGGAGGCCGTGCTGGCGGAGTTCAAGACCGTCGCGCAGGTCTCGGCCATCCTCGGCGATGCCATCGCCGAGGGCCGCCGCCTGCTGCTGACCCGCCTGACCCACGATCAGCACGCCGCCCTGCCCGAGGCGCAGCGCGCGGCCATCGACTATTGCCCGCTCTCGAGGACCGCGATCCTCGGGGCGCTGCCGCCGCAGGCCGTGACCCCGCGGGTGGCGCTGGTCAGTGCGGGCACCTCGGATGCGGGTCCGGCGGTGGAGGCGCAGCGCGTGCTGGCCTATTCCGGCCTCTCCGCGACGATGGTGGCCGACGTGGGCGTGGCCGGGCTCTGGCGCCTGCTGCGACAGGAGGAGCTGCTGAAATCCATGCAGGTCGTCATCGTCTTCGCCGGCATGGATGCAGCGCTGCCCTCGGTGGTGGCGGGCCTCGTGCCGGGCATGGTGATCGCGGTGCCCACCTCGGTCGGCTACGGGGTGGCGGCGGGTGGGCAGACGGCGCTGAACGCCACGCTGGCCAGCTGCGCGCCGGGCATCCTCGTGACCAATATCGACAACGGCTATGGCGCCGCCTGCGCCGCGCTGCGGTTCGCCCGTGTGACCGGGACACCCGCCCCCCGTACGCCTGACGCCGCATCCGGCGCCCCATCGGACGCGGCGGCGCGCCCTGCGCCCCCGGACGGTTTTTGACATGTCGGACAGCCTGCGGATAATACCCCCCATCACGGGGGCCCGCGCCGGCTCCGCGGCAACGGGTGGCATCGGAATGGACAACGGCAAGCTGACGATCCGCAAGCGCAAGACGCTCTCGGACCAGCTCTATGGCCAGATCCTCGAACAGATCGTCTCGGGCACCCTGACCCAGGGCGAAAAGCTGCCCTCCGAGAACCAGATCTGCTCCGCCTTCGAGGTCTCCCGCCCCGTGGTCCGCGAAGCCCTGCGCAAGCTGCAGGAGGACGGCCTGATCGAGGCCCGTCGCGGTGTCGGCTCCTTCGTGCGCAAGCGACCGCCACAGGGGCTGATCGAGTTCACCACGGCGGACAGCGTCTCGGGCCTGATGCGGGCCATGGAAGCGCGGATCGTGCTGGAGAAGGAAACCGCCCGCCTCGCCGCCATCCGCGCCGAGCCCCGCGACATTGCCAAGATCGAGGCGGCGCTGGAGAGGCTCGAAGCCTCGATGCAGGTGCGCGCGCCCTCTCTGGATGCGGACTACGACTTTCACCTCGCCGTGGCCGAGGCCAGCGGGAACGAGGTCTTCGTCACCATGCTGACCGCGATCCGCGAGGTGGCCGAGCGCACGATCCAGGTGGCGCAGAACATCACCCGGGGCGGCACACAGGCGCGGATCGACCGGGTCGCGCGCGAACACCGACAGGTGCTGGAGGCGATCAAGTCCCGTGATGGCGAAGCCGCCGGGCTGACCATGGCCTACCACCTGCTTCAGGCGCGCCAGCGGGTCACCGACACCGCCCGGGACGATTGATCCGCGAGGTCACCGACGGCGTCTTGAGGTGAAGGATCCGGAGGATTACGGGCGGTGCTCGGGTCGAGTGATCCGCCGCGTCACGCAAAAATCCGAAAAAAGTCCGAAGACGTGGGCACCAGCGGGTCTTGCAAACGCAAGAGACCTTGATCCCGTCCTGCAGCGGCGGCGGCGGCGATCCCTGATAAGATCGCCATCCAATGCCCCCCCAATGAGCAGTTTGCAAAGTGGCGAGAGGTGGTTTGCAAAGCAACCCGCCCCATCCGCGTGGCCGATCCAACTTTGCAAACAGCGCACTGGAGATTTGCAAACCACCCCCTGAAGGCACCTATGGCAAGCCTGCTGCCCCCACCGGCCTCGGGACCGGCCTCCACTCAACGGCCGCCGCTCAAAAAACGCGCGCCCTAACGCCACCGGCCCCACACGGAATGTGCGGGGCCGATGGGTCTTGCATTGGACATGACGGACCGGCGTGGCCGATCAGGTGGGCCCGGCCACTTCAGCCCCGATCGACCTGGTCTGATCAGCAGGGGTTGCGCAAACTGGACCTGATCAATCGGGCCCGACAACCCGGGACCCATCGAACGCCCCCTGTCACTTTCGCCCGGCGATCAGGTCTTCCATCATGCCACGCTCTTCCTCGGTCAGGTCGGTGAGCGGAGCGCGCACCGGGCCGGTCTCGAAGCCGCGCAGGCTGACGCCCGCCTTGATCGCCGAGACCGCGTAACCGGCGCAGCGGTCGCGGATCTTGGCGAACGGATAGTAGAACTCCCGCAGCAGCCGCTCGCAGGTGGCGTCGTCGCCCTTGCTGAAGGCATCGAAGAAGCTCAGCGCCGTTTCAGGTACGAAGTTGAAGACGGCCGAGGAATAGGTCGGCATCCCCGCCCCGCGATAGGCCTGCGCGAAAAGCTCGTGCGTGGGCATCCCGCCGATGTAGGACAGCCGGTCGCCCATCTGGATCGTCACCCGGCGCACCGTGTCGATGTCGCCGGTGCCATCCTTGAAGCCGATCAGGTTGGGGCATTCCTCCGCCAGCTGCTCCAGCGTTTCGGCCGAGACGCGCGAGGCGCCGCGGTTGTAGACGATGACGCCCATGTTGGTGGATTTGCAAACCGCGCGGATGCGGTTTGCAACACCTTCCTGCGGGCCCTCGGTCAGGTAGTGCGGCAGCAGCAGGATGCCGTCGCCGCCTGCCGCTTCGATCGCCTGCGCCATGTCGCAGGCCATCCGCGTGCCATAGCCGCAGCCCGCGATCACGGGCGCATCGCCTGCCACCTGACGCGCGACCTTTACCACCTCGACCACCTCGTCGGGGGTGAGGGAGAAGAGCTCCCCCGTGCCGCCGGCCACGATCAGGCCGGCCACCGGATAGGAGGAAAGCCAGTCGAGATGCGCGGCGAAAGGCTTGGGCGCAAAGCGATCCTGATCGTCGAAGGGCGTCACCGGGAAGGACAGCAGCCCGGTGCGGATCGTTTCACGCAGGTCGTTCGGTGCAATCATCGTACCGCTCTCACTTCATGTCCGCAGGCAGGATCGAGGCCGGCACGTTCTGGTAGCTCACCGGGCGCAGGAAGCGGCGGATCGACATCGTGCCGACGCTCGTCGCGCCGAAGTTGGTGGAGGCCGGGTACGGACCCCCATGGACCATGGCATCGCAGACCTCGACGCCGGTGGGGAAGCCGTTGACCAGCACGCGACCGGCCTTGCGCTCCAGCACCGGCAGCAGGCGGCGGGCGTCGTCGGCGTCTCCATCATCCATGTGGATCGTCGCAGTCAGCTGGCCCTCGAACCCCTTGGCGAGGCCGACCATCTCGTCGATCGAGTTCACCCGCACCACGAGGCCGAGCGGGCCGAAGACCTCCTCGCCGAGCGCGTGATCCTGCAGATAGGTCTCGGCGTCGGTCTCGTAGAGGTTGGGCAGTGCACCGCGGGTGCCGGCATCCTTGGCCAGCAGCGGGCGCACGGCGTTGCGACCGTCGAAACGGGCCTTGCCGTCGCGATAGGCCTTGGCGATGCCGTCGGTCAGCATGACCTGTTCACCCACCTGATCCAGCGCGACGCGGGCGGCGTTCACGAAGGCATCGCCGGCGGCGCCCTTCTCGACCACGGCGATGCCGGGATTGGTGCAGAACTGGCCCGCGCCCATGGTGAGCGACCCGGCCCAGCCGGCACCCATTTCGGCCGAGCGGGCCTTGACCGCTTCGGGCATCATGAACATCGGGTTGACCGAGCCCAGTTCCCCGAAGAACGGGATCGGCTCGGGCCGCTGCGCGCAGAGGTCGAAGAGCGCCCGGCCCCCGGCCAGCGAACCGGTGAAGCCCACCGCCTTGATCAGCGGGTGCTGGACGAGCGCGCTGCCGACCTGGCGGTTGCCGCCCTGGATGAGCGAGAAGACACCGGGGTGCAGCTTGCAGCGTTCGATGGCGGCGTGAATGGCCTCGGCCACGATCTCGCCGGTGCCGGGATGGGCGGAGTGGCCCTTGACCACAACGGGGCAGCCCGCGGCGAGGGCGGCGGCGGTGTCGCCCCCGGCGGTGGAGAAGGCCAGCGGGAAGTTCGAGGCGCCGAAGACGGCAACGGGGCCGATCGGACGCTGCATCAGCTTGATGTCGGGACGCGGCAGCGGCTCACGGTCGGGCAGCGCCTTGTCGTGGCGGATGTCGAGGTAGGCGCCGTCGCGGATGTGCTGCGCGAAGAGACGCAGCTGGCCGGTGGTACGGCCACGCTCACCCTGCATCCGCGCCACGGGAAGACCGGATTCGCGGTGCCCGATCTCGGTGATCTGCTCGGCGCGGGCTTCCATCTCGTCGGCGATGGTCTCGAGGAAGATCGCGCGTTCCTCGCGGGTGGAATAGCCGTAGGTCCAGAAGGCCTCTTCCGCGGCTTCGCAGGCGGCATCCACATGGTCCACGGTGCCGACGGAGAAATCGTGCTGCGGACCCTCGAAGGGCTCGTTCTTGAAGTGCGACGGGCCCTCGACCCAGTCGCCTGCGATCAGATGCTTGCCGTGCGGTGTGAAGTGAAGTGCGTTTCCGTCCATGGTCCCCTCCCGAGAGATGGTATCTTGCGTTTCATGTGCACTAATATTTTAATTCACCCAATCCGTCAACCGGCGGGGTCACGTTGCGCCGCCCTGCGGCACGGGTTAGCGTATCGGGCGAGCATGAGGGGACAAGGCAATGACAAATCTGGGTTTTCTGGCGCCTGAACGACCTGCGGGCGGCTCTGCCGCGACCCGTGTCTTCGAGGATTTGCGCCGCCGGATCATCGCGCTGGAGCTGCCGCCGGGCACGCCCTTCCTGCGCGCGGAGCTGGCGCAGCGCTATGACGTGAGCCAGACGCCGATCCGCGAGGCGATGCAGCGGCTGGAGCAGGAAGGCCTCGTGAAGGTCTATCCGCAGTCCAAGACCGTGGTGACCAAGATCGACGTGCCGCAGATCTACGAGGCGCATTTCCTGCGCACGGCGGTGGAGATCGAACTGGTGCGCCGGCTCGCCGAAGAGCCGCCGAAGGAGACCTTGGCCCGCGCCCGCTCGCTCCTGCGGATGCAGGACGCGGTGAAGGACGACCCGGCGCAGATGGCGGTCTTTCAGGAGCTGGACGAGGTCTTTCACCAGACGCTCTTCGACGGGATCGGACAGGGCGGCATCCACGCCCTGATCCGCGCGCGCTCCGGCCACCTGAACCGCTTGCGGCGGCTCGATCCGCCCTCGGGCGAGAAGATCGCCTATATCCTGCGGGGCCATGGCGAGATCCTCGACGGGATCGAGGCCCGCGACCCGGCGGCGGCGATGGTCGCCATGCGCGATCACCTCAGCCGCACGGTGGCACGGGTCGAAGAGCAGCGGGCCGCGCATCCGGATTTCTTCAGCTGAGGCTGCTGCGCCCGGCAGGGCGCAGCGGTCCACCGGGATAACAGGAAAGATGAAACGGCAGGGCGCACCCGCCCTGCCCTTTGTCTGCCAATCGGTCTGTGCGGGATCCGATTTACGGCTTGAGCCGCGACACCAGACCGTCCATCTCGCGCGCCAGAAGCCAGGCGTCACCCGCGATGGCCACGAACTCGATCCCATCATCGAAGAACTTGCGCGCCACCGCCTCGCCGTAGCCGAGGATGCCGGCGGCCTTTCCGCCTGCGTGGATCGCCGCGACCGCCTCATTGATCAGCGCCTGCACCGGCTCGGCCCCCACCTGCCCGGCATAGCCCATGGCCGCCGACAGGTCGCCCGGCCCGATGAAGATCGCATCCACGCCGGGCACGGCGGCGATCTCGGGGATATTGGCGACGGCCTCGGGGGTTTCGACCTGCACGATCACGCAGATCTCGTCGGCGTAGCGTGTCAGGTAGTCGCCCTGCCGCGCGTAGTCGTTGGCGCGGATCGTGGCCGAGATACCACGCACGCCATGGGGCGGGTAGCGCGTCCAGCTGACCGCGCGGGCGGCGTCCTCGGCGGTCTGGATCATCGGGAACATGATATTGCGCGCCCCGATGTCGAGCAGCCGCTTGGTCATGGTCTGATCCGAGGACGGCGGGCGCACGATGACCTCGGCGGTGGAGGTGCCGGCAGCCCCCCGGGCGGCGCGCAGCTGATCGGTGATCTGGCTCAGGTCGTTGGGCGCGTGCTCCATGTCCACCAGCAGCCAGTCCACGCCCGATCCCGACGCGATCTCGGTCACAGTGGACGAACAGAGCGACAGCCAGATCCCGGGCAGGCGCGCCCCCGGTTTCAGTACTCCCTTGAGCGGTTGCGACGGCATCTGCGGTTCTCCTCCAATTCAGGTCGGGGCAGATCGCCCCTCGACAATCCACCTGATACGGTAATATATCAGTTCGGGCAAGCACCGAGTCGCCGGTCCCGGACCGGCCCCCGCCAGCAGGCGAAAGAGGGAGGAATTCATGGGCGATACCCGCAAAACCCCGGCTGATCTGCGCTCCGCGCGCTGGTTCGCGCCGGATGACCTGCGCAGCTTCGGACACCGCAGCCGCATGATGCAGATGGGCCTCGCGCCCGAGGACTGGGAAGGCAAGCCGATCATCGGCATCCTGAACACTTGGTCCGAGATGAACCCCTGCCACCTGCACTTCCGCCAGCGGGCGGAAGAGGTGAAGAAGGGCGTGGCGCAGGCCGGTGGCCTCGCGGTCGAGATCCCGACGATCTCCATCGACGAGAGCTTCACCAAGCCGACCTCGATGCTCTACCGCAACATGATCGCCATGGAGACGGAAGAGACGATCCGCTCTCACCCGCTTGACGGCGTGGTGCTGATGGGCGGCTGCGACAAGTCCACCCCCGGCCTGACCATGGGCGCGATCACCGCGGGCGTGCCCTTCATCTACCTGCCCGCCGGCCCCATGCTGCGCGGCAACTACGCCGGCAAGATCCTCGGCTCCGGCTCCGACGCGTGGAAGTTCTGGGATGAACGCCGCGCGGGCAATATCTCGGACCAGGAATGGCTGGGCGTCGAGGGCGGCATCGCCCGCTCCTACGGCCACTGCATGACCATGGGCACGGCCTCCACCATGACCGCCATCGCGGAATCCATGGGCCTCTGCCTGCCCGGTGCCTCCTCGATCCCGGCGGCGGATGCGGGGCACAAGCGGATGTCGGCGGCCTGTGGACGGCGTGCGGTCGAAATGGTCTGGGAAGACCTGACGCCCGAGAAGATCATCACCCCCGAGGCGGTGAAGAACGCCGCCGTCGTCGCCATGGCGACCGGCTGTTCCACCAACGCCGTCGTCCACCTGCTGGCCATGGCGCGCCGCGCCGGCGTGGCGCTGACGCTCGACGACCTCGACGCGCTCGGCCGCTCAACGCCGCTGATCGCCAACATCCGCCCGCTCGGCGATACCTACCTGATGGAAGACTTCTTCTATGCAGGGGGCCTGCGCGCGCTGATGAACCAGCTGGGCGACAAGCTCGACCGCACCGCGATCACCGTCACCGGCAAATCGCTGGACGAGGGCATCAAGGACGCGGTGGTCTACAATGACGACGTGATCCGCCCGCTCGACAACCCGGTCTACCACGAGGGCTCGCTCGCCGTGCTGCGTGGCAACCTCTGCCCGGACGGCGCGGTGATCAAGCCCGCCGCCTGCAACCCCAAGTACTACCAGCACGAGGGCCCGGCACTGGTCTTCGACAGCTACCCCGAGATGAAGAAGGCGATCGACGACGAGGACCTCGAGGTCACGCCGGATCACGTGCTGGTCCTGCGCAACGCAGGTCCCCAGGGCGGCCCCGGCTTCCCGGAATGGGGCATGCTGCCGATCCCCAAGGCGCTGATCAAGCAGGGCCACCGCGACATGCTGCGGATCTCGGACGCGCGGATGTCCGGCACCTCCTACGGGGCCTGCGTCCTGCACGTGGCGCCCGAAAGCTTCATCGGCGGCCCGCTGGCGCTGCTCAAGACCGGCGACATCGTGCGCCTCGACCTCGAGAACCGCTCCCTCGACATGCTGATCAGCGACGAGGAACTGGCCGCGCGCAAGGCGGCATGGGTCGCCCCTGCCCCGCGCTATGACCGTGGCTATGGCTACATGTTCCAGCGCCACGTCGGTCAGGCCAACGAGGGCTGCGACTTCGACTACCTGACCCACGACTTCGGCGCCAAGGCGCCCGAGCCCGACATCTTCTGAGGAGCAGATCATGACCCACGACCTGCAAACCGCCCTGCGCGGCATCTCCGGCATCCTCGTGACGCCCTATGACGACAAGGGCGAGATCGCGCCCGGCAAGCTGGCCCCGATCCTCGACCGCGTGGTCGCGGCCGGTGTCCACCTGCCCGTGGTGAACGGCAACACCGGCGAGTTCTATGCGCTCACCACCGACGAGGCCTGCACCATGGTGCGCGAGGTGGCCGCCCTTCTCGACAACCGTACGCCGCTGCTGGCCGGCGTCGGTCGCGGCATCCGCGATGCCTGCCGACTGGCGAAAGAAAGCGCCGAGGCCGGGGCCGCCGCGCTGATGATCCACCAGCCGCCCGATCCCTTCGTCTCGCCCCGCGGGACCGAGGAGTACATCAAGGCCGTGCGCGAGGCCTCCGGCGGGCTGCCGGTGATGCTCTACCTGCGCAACGACGCCATGGGCGCCGCCGGCATCGCCCGACTCTGCGAGATCGAGGGCGTGCAGGGCGTCAAATGGGCCACGCCCAACCCGATGATGCTGGCGCGCTGCATCGACATCTGCCCCGACCACATCGTCTGGGTCGGCGGCCTGGCGGAGGTCTGGGCCCCGCCCCTCTACGCGGTCGGCGCACGCGGCTTCACCTCCGGCCTGATCAATGTCTGGCCGGAACGTTCCATGGCGATCCACGCCGCGCTGGAGGCCAGCGACTATGCGCTCGCCAACCGGCTCATCTCCGAGATGCGGGTCTTCGAGGACATCCGCGCGGAAGAGCTGAACGGCACCAACGTGACGGGCGTGAAGGCCGCTCTGATCGCGCAGGGCCACGACTGCGGCCCGACCCGGCCGCCTTCGGCCTGGCCGCTGACGGAAAAGCAGCAGACGGCGCTCGACGCCTTCATGAAAGCCAACTGCCTTGCAAAAGGAGCCGCCGCATGAACCCGGAAACCAAGGAAAAACTGATGCAGGTCTCGGTGGCGACGCTGGCCACCGCGCTCTACAAGCGCGGGTTGCGCAGCCAGGTGATCCAGGGCGTCCACCCGGTGGGCCCCAAGGGCCGCAACATGGTCGGCCCCGCCTTTACCCTGCGCTACATGCCCGCCCGGGAGGACCGCAACCAGCTGGTCGAGTTCCGCAACCCCGAGCATCCGCAACGCGTCGCCATCGAGACCTGCCCCGAGGGCCATGTCTTCGTGATGGACAGCCGCAAGGACCCCCGGGCGGCCTCGGCGGGCGACATCCTGCTGACCCGGCTGATGATGCGCGGCGGCGCCGGTGTCGTCACCGACGGCGGGCTGCGCGATGCGGCCACGATCGCCCAGCTGGACATGCCCTGCTACCACCAGCGCCCCTCCAGTCCCACGAACCTCACGCTGCACGAGGCGATCGAGATCAACGTGCCCATCGGCTGCGGCGACGCCCCGGTCTTCCCCGGCGACATCATCGTGGGCGACGACGACTGCGTCATCGTGATCCCCGCGCATCTTGCCGAGGAAGTGGCCGACGAGGCGACCGAGATGACCGCCTACGAGGATTTCGTGGTGGAACAGGTCAAGGAGGGCGCCGCGATCATCGGCCTCTATCCCGGCACCAAGCAGGAGAACCTCGACAAGTTCGCCGCCTGGCGCAAGGCCAACAACCGCTGAGCATCTTTCGCTCCGAAATATCCTTGGGGGGTGTCGCGCAGCGACAGGGGGGCAGACAGCCCCCCTTCTTCGTTCTCGTACCAGCGCCTCAGCTCTCCGCTTGAACGCCAAGAATTTTAAGAAAAATTCTTGGGAAAAGTCTTGTTTCAAGACTTTTCGGCGCCGCTCTCAGCCACACCGCAGTCCACTTCCGCCCCGCCCCCGGAAAATTCGAATTTTCCGGACCGGATTTTTCGAAAAATCCGAAGCGCGCCTCCTGCGGGGGCGCGTCGGGGGCTCTGCCCCCGGGCGCCGCCGTTCGGCGCCTCCCCCGGAGGTATTTGGGGAAAGATGAAGGATCAGCCGAAATAATCCGGGTAGGCCGCGCGCTTCTCCGAAATCCGGTCCACCGTGCGTTGCAGGTGGGCCCGCAGCGCCGTGGTGGCCGCGCTCACGTCCCCGGCCGCGATCCCGTCGAGAATGTCGGCGTGGCCGCCGAGCACCGCGTCCATGCGCACCGGTCCCGTATCCGTGGGCGTGCCGTCATCGGGCAGGAAGATGCGCCGCAGCCGGTCGAGGTGACCGGCGCGGGAGCGCATGACCCGCTGGCTCTGCTCGTGCCCCGCCGCGGCGAAAAGCGCCTGGTGGAAAAGCTCGTCGAGTTCCTGGAAGGTCGGCACGGCAGCGGCATCCCCGGCCAGGCTCTCCTGCAGCGCGTGGATCGAGCGCAGCCGCGCCAGGTCCGCGTCGGTGATCCCCTCGGAGGCCAGCTGGCGCACCACTTCCGTCTCCAGCGCCAGCCGCAGGAACTGTGCCTCGCGCACCTGCGGCACGTCGATCGGCGCGACCAGCGTCTTGGACTGCGGGAAGATCCGCACCAGGCCCTCCTCGGCCAGCTGCTGCAGCGCGTCGCGCAGCGGCGTCAGGCTGACCCCGAAGGTCTTGGCAAGCTCCGCCCGGGGTAGCGAGGTGCCCGGCGGCAGGTCCAGCCGCACGATCCGGGTCCGCAGCACCTCGTAGACGGTGCGTCCCGCGGGCCCGCCCTCGAAGAGCCCCGCCCCCGTGTCCGAGAGCCCGAAGCTTTCCGCAAGCCCGCTGGTGCTGCGGCTCATCGCCGATCCGATCAATTCCTGCATTGCCGCCTTTCCGACTGACTGATAGATCTAATATATCAGATGGGCAGCCCCTGTCGATTCCCTTGTCGACAGCCACGCCACCCAGAGGGAGGACACCATGACCGAGACGCTGGCCGAGACCGAGCCCAGATCCCCCGTATTGCGCCTGAGCCCCGGCGACAACATCGTTGTCGCGATCCGCGAGATCCCGGCCGGCACGGCGCTGCCCACGGAGGGCGTCACCGCCAACCACGACGTGCCCCAGGGCCACAAGGTCGCCACGCGCCCGATCCAGGCCGGCGCGCCGATCCTGAAGTTCGAGACCGTCATCGGCTATGCCGCCCATGACATCGCGGCGGGCGACTGGCTGCACAGCCACAACATCAAGTTCGACGCGGTCGAGAAAGACTATGCCTTCGCCCGCGACTACGTCCCGACCGAGATCCTGCCCCCCGAGCAGCGCGCCAAGTTCCAAGGCATCAAGCGCGCGAACGGCAAGGTCGGCACGCGCAACTACATCGGCCTCTTCGTCACCGTGAACTGCTCCGCCACCGTGGCACGCAAGATCGCGAACTACTTCGACGAAGAGCGCATGGAAGACTGGCCCAACGTCGACGGCGTCATCCCCTTCATCCATGAAAGCGGCTGCGGGATGGAACTGACCGGCGAGCCGATGGACCTGCTGCGCCGCACGCTGGCAGGCTATATCCGCCACCCCAACATGGTGGGCGCCGTGGTCTGTTCGCTGGGCTGCGAGCGCAACAACCTCGTGCAGTTCTTCGAGGAGCAGAGCCTCGCCGAGGGCAAGATGCTGCACACGGTGACCATGCAGCACGTGGGCGGCACCGCCCAGGCGATCAAGGACGGCAAGGCCGCCGTCCGCACGATGCTGGACGAGGCCAACAAGATCGAGCGTGAGCCCTGCTCGGCCGAACATATCACCATCGGGATGCAATGCGGCGGCTCCGACGGGCTGTCGGGGCTGACGGCGAACCCGGCGCTGGGGCGTGCGGCGGATATCCTGATCCGCAACGGCGGCACCGCGATCCTGTCGGAAACGCCCGAGATCTTCGGCGTCGAACACCTGCTGACCCGGCGCGCGCGCAGCGAGGCCGTGGGCCGCAAGCTGGTCGAGCGGATGGACTGGTGGCTGGAGTACACCAAGGGCAAGGACACCCAGATCAACGGCGTCGTCAGCCCCGGCAACAACGCGGGCGGCCTCGCCAACGTGCTGGAGAAGTCGCTGGGCGGCTCCAAGAAGGGTGGCACCACCGGGCTGATGGAGGTCTATCGCTACGCCGAGCCGGTGGTCGAGAAGGGTTTCGTCTTCATGGACACCCCCGGCTTCGATCCGGTCTCGGCCACGGGGCAGATCGCCGGCGGCGCGAACCTGATCTGCTTCACCACCGGGCGCGGCTCCTGCTTCGGCTCCTACCCCTCGCCGACCATCAAGCTGGCCTCGAACACGCCGATGTTCACCAAGATGGTCGAGGACATGGACATCAACTGCGGCGAGATCGTCGACGGCACCAAGACGCTGGACGAGATGGGCGAGGATATCTTCCAGCACATCCTGCGGATCGCCTCGGGCGAAAAGAGCAAGTCCGAAGCGCTCGGCGTGGGGGAAGAGGAATTCGCCCCCTGGCCGATCGGCGTGACGGGCTGAGGCTGGCAGGGTGAAGGCCTTGGGACTGAAGACTTCGGCCTAAAAATCTGGGGCTGAAAATTTTGGGGCTGCGACACCCGGCCCGAGATGAACGGCCCGGCAGATACGACCTGAGAGAAGCGGGCCGAAACACGGGGCCGAAACACCGGGTCGACAGGCAGGGCCCAGACACCGGGGCCCAGACACCGGGGCCCAGACACACGGGTCCGCTGCGGCGGGCCCTTCGATCCGCGTTCGGGAGGAGCGGGGCCCGCAAAGGTCCGGCACGGACGGCGGATCAAGCGGACGGGCGGGCAGCCGGGGAGTGGTCTCGGCCCCGCCCGGCTCTGCGACACGAGGATATGGGTCTAGGGAGGATCGGACCATGCTGGACGGCGCGAAACCGAATTACGTGAAACTGGTCGAGGACACGGTGCTGCCGCGCATCGTGCTCTGCAAGCAGACCTTCCCCGCCACCCGGATCGACGACCCGGCGGCCGCGGTGCGCGACGCCATGGCCGGGGTCGACTGCGTGGGCAAGATCAAGCCCGGCATGTCCATCGCCGTCACCGCCGGCAGCCGTGGCATCGCCGTCTTCCCCGAGCTGCTGCGCGCCCTGATCGACGAAATCAAGGCCCGCGGCGCCCATCCCTTCATCGTGCCCGCCATGGGCAGCCACGGCGGCGCCACCGCCGAGGGCCAGGTCAAGGTGCTGGAAAAGCTGGGCGTGACCGAGGCCTCCATGGACTGCGAAATCCGCTCCTCCATGGAGACGGTCGAGGTGGGCACGCTGGACAACGGCATGGTCGTGCGGATCGACAAGCACGCCTACGAGGCCGACGGCATCGTGCTCTTCAACCGGATCAAGCCGCATACCTCCTTCCGCGCCCCGAACGAGAGCGGGCTGGCCAAGATGCTCTCCATCGGGCTCGGCAAGCAGTCGGGCGCGGAAAGCTGCCATTCCCGCGGCATCGACAACGTGCCGATCTACGTGGACATGCAGGCCCGGGTGAAGCTGGCGACCTGCAAGGTTCTCTTCGGGCTCGGCTCGATCGAGAACGCCTATGACCAGCTGGCCAAGGTCGTCGTGCTGGACAGCGAGGGGCTGATCGAGGCGGAACAGCCCTTCCTTCAGGAAGCCATGGCCAACATGCCCCGTCTGCCCCTCGGCGATCCCGAGGCACCAGTGGCTGAGGGCGAGCTGGACGTGCTCGTCGTGGACATGATCGGCAAGGAGTTCTCCGGCACCGGCATGGACCCGAACATCACGCATCGCTTCTCCTCTCAGAAGATGCAGCGACAGGCGACGATCAACATCAAGCGGCTTGCCGCGCTGGAACTCTCGCCGCAATCCGCCGGCAACGGCAATGGCGCGGCGCGGGCCGACGTGGTGACCGAACGGCTGGAGGCGGCCTTCGACCGCGAGGCGGTCTATGCCAACTCGCTCACCTCCACGGTGCTGATGCAGGCCAAGATGCCCATGGTCATGCCCGACGACCGCTCCGCCATCCAGGCGGTGGTGAAGACCTGCGAGGCGGCGGACCTGCGCATGTGCAAGCTGATCCGCATCCCGAATACGCTGCACCTGGGCTATCTCTACGTCTCCGAGGCGATGCTGCCTGAACTGGAAGGCCGCCCCGGCTTCGAGGTGGTGGGCGAGCTGGAGGAGATGCGCTTCGAGAACGGGCGGATCGCGAACCCCTGGCCCGAGACCCATTGATGCGGGACCTCGGCATGGGCGCGCGTCTGCACCTCCATCTCGATCCGCTCGGTGGCACGGCGGGCGACATGTTCGTGGCCGCGCTGCTGGATGCCTTCCCACATCTCACCGCCCGCGTGATGGCCGATTGTGCCGCCGTGCTGCCCGCCGAGGCAGGCCATGCCCGGCTGGACACCGGCATGAGCGGCGGCATGGCGGTGAAGCGCTTCGGGCTGGACACGGGCGCGTCGGATGCAGGGGCACAGGACCATCCCCACGGTCATGGCCCTGCGCAGGCGGTGGCGCACGGGCATGATCACGTGCATGATCACGGGCACGGGCATAGGCATGATCACGGGCATGAACATGGCCACGGGCACGCCGGGGCCCACCACCCGCATCACGCGCATGAACATGACCACGGTCATGCCCATGCCCACGCACATGCGCATGGCCATTCCCACAGCCACTCTCACCACCACTCCCACGACACCACATACCGTGCCCTGCGGGCCCGGATCGAGGAGGCACCGCTCGCCCCCGGCACCGCGGCCGAGGCCTGTGCCATCCTGCACCGCATCGCCCTCGCAGAAGCCGCGGCCCATGACCTGCCGGTCGAGGAGGTGCATTTCCACGAACTGGCCGACTGGGACAGCCTGATGGATGTCACCGCCGCGGGCTCGATCGCGGCGGCGCTGGAGGGCGCGACATGGTCCGTGGCGCCCCTGCCCCTTGGCGCGGGCCTCGTAAAGACGGCGCACGGGATGCTGCCGGTCCCGGCCCCGGCGACGGCGAAGATCCTCGAAGGTTACGACTGGATCGACGATGGTGTGGCGGGCGAGCGGGTCACGCCCACCGGTGCCGCGATCATCGCCCATCTGACGGCGGGCGCCCACGGTACCCGTCCGCCGGGCCGGCTGACCACCAGCGGCATGGGCGCGGGCACGCGCACCCTGCCCGACCGGCCCAACGTCCTGCGTGTCACCGCCTTCGAGACAACCGCTCCAGCAATCACGGTGCCCGGGAGCAGGGGCGGACCGGACAGCGACCGCGTGGTGCAGCTGGCCTGCGATCTGGACGACATGACCGGCGAGGAAATCGGCTGGGCGGTGGAGGGGTTGCGCGCCCTGCCCGGTGTCGTGGACCTGACGCTGCTGCAGGCGCAGGGCAAGAAATCCCGCCCGGTCACCCGGATGGAAGTGCTGCTCAGCCCGCGGGCAGAAGCCGACGTGAGCCGGGAAATCTTTGACAGGACAAGCACTTTGGGCTTGCGCCGGACCGAGGTGACGCGCCTGATCCTGCCGCGGGATGCGGGCGTGGCCCCCGATGGCGCGCGCCGCAAGACCGCCACCCGCCCCTCGGGCGCAACCACCAAGGCCGAAAGTGACGATCTCGCCACGGCGTCCACGCTGGCCGAGCGCCGCAGGCGCGCCCGCGACGCCGAGACCTGACACCTCAGGGCGGCCCGCACCGGGCCGCCGCAGCACCGGGGCCGCGAGGCCGCTGTCCGATCCGGTCCGCAGAGCCCGGACCACGAACCAGGGGCCGCCCTGATCATGCGCTCCATCACGGGCTTTGTCAGGGGCGCTTTCAGGGGCCCCGACCGAGAGGCCCGACCATCGGCCGGCACGCCGGCCAGAAACTGCCGGACCAGAATATCGGCCCCAAAAGACCGGCCACCACCCCCATGCGCTGCCCCGGCGCGCCCAGGCACCAGCCAAGGAGACCCTCATGAAACCCCAGGTGCTCATCATCGCCCCGCTGCTCCCCAACCAGATGGCCCAGCTGGAGGCTACCTATGACCTCCACCGCCTCGACAAGGCCGCGGACAAGGCCGCTTTCCTCGCCGAGGTCGGCCCCCGGATCGAGGCCGCGGTGACCGTCGGCTCCGTCGGCTTCACCCGCGCGCAGGCCGAGGCGCTGCCGAAGTGCAAGATCGTCTCCACCTCCTCGGTGGGTTACGACAAGATCGACCTCGCCGCCTGCGCCGAGCATGGCATCGCCGTGACCAACACCCCAGACGTGCTGACCGATGACGTGGCCGATACCGCGCTGATGCTGCTGCTCGCCGCCGCGCGCCAACTGCCGCAGGGCGAGGCGCACGTCCGCTCCGGGGCATGGGCCAAGGGGCCGATGCCGCTGACCATGGCGCTGAAGGGCAAGACGCTGGGCGTCGTCGGGCTGGGGCGCATCGGTCAGGCCATCGCCGACCGGGCCGAGGCCTTCGGCATGGCGATCGCCTATTCCGGTCGCAGCCCCAAGGACGTGCCCTACGCCTATTACCCCACGCCCGAGGCGCTTGCCGCCAAGGCCGACGTGATCGTTGCCGCCGCTGCCGGCGGGCCGGAGACCAAGGGCCTCGTCAGCCGCGCCGCGCTGGAGGCGCTCGGGCCCAAGGGCATCTTCGTGAACATCGCCCGTGGCTCCGTCGTGGACGAGGCGGCGCTGATCGAGTTGCTGCAATCCGGCAAGCTGGGGGCCGCGGGCCTCGACGTCTTCGAGAACGAGCCCACCCCCGATCCCGCCTTCGCGACGCTGGACACGGCCGTGCTCTACCCGCACCACGCCTCCGGCACGGTGGAAACGCGCGAGGCCATGTCGCAGCTGGTGGTGGACAATCTCGCCGCGCATTTCGCGGGCCAGCCGCTGCCGACGCCCGTGCCGCTGCCGAAGGCCGCTGCCTGATCCCTCCCGACCGTCGCCCCCCGCGGGCGGCGGTCAGCCCGCCAGTCCCGCGCCCAGATGGTCGAGGAAGAGCCGGACCCGCCGGGCCTCGTAGGCGCGCGGCGGAGAGACGGCATAGAGGTTCGTGGCCTCGCGGGTGAAGCCCTCCAGCACCGGCTCCAGCCGCCCGGCGGCGATGTCGGCGGCCACGTCGAAGCTGGACTTCAGCGCCACCCCCGCCCCCGCCACGGCCCAGTCCCTGAGCGCCATGCCGTCGTTCACATGGCGGTCGCCCGAGACCCGGACCCGGAACCGCTCGTCCCCCGCCCGAAACGCCCAGAAGGCCTGCTGCCCGGTCAGCGTCGACAGGACGAGGCAATTGTGCCGCTCCAGATCGCGGGGATGCTCCGGCCGACCGTGGGCGTTCCAATACGACGGCGCAGCCACCACGACCTTGGTCCCGCGCAACAACAGCCGCGCCTTCAGGTCGCTGTCCTGCAACGGGCCGGTGCGGATACCGACGTCGAAACCACCCTCCACGAGATCCACCAGCGAGTCCCCGAGGAAGAGCTGCACGGTCACCCCCGGATGCGCCCGCATGAACCTGTCGGTCAGCGGCGCGATCTGCGCCCGGCCAAGATCATTCGTCGCCGTCACCCGGATCGGACCGGACAGCGGCCCCGCGTCCGACAACCCGCGCATCGCCTCGTCCATGTCGGCAAGGATGCGCCGCGCCCGGTCGCGGAAGGCCTCGCCCTCCGCCGTCAGCGAGAGCTGCCGGGTCGTGCGCACGACCAGTTGCGCCCCCAGCTGCTCCTCCAGCCGTTTGAGCCCGTGGGTGACGGTGGAAGGCGAGACGCCCCAGTCCCGCGCCACGGCAGAGAGATTGCCCGTATCGGCGATGGCGACCAGCAGCCGCATCATCCGCAGAGTGTCCATTCTTCGAGTTCCTCGAAAGGTGTTTACCTCACCTAAGCCATTTTATCCGGCTGTCGAAAGTTATCTTCCTGTGAGCAAGCGAGACACCGCGCTGTAAAGTTGCCACCCCGCGATCCGCGTGGAGGGGCGGCACAGCAAGGCGAAGAGCAGAGAACAGAGTAGAGCACAGAATGACGACACCCCATGCACTGGTCGCAGGCGGCCTTGGCGTGATCGGGCGCAGCCTTGCCACCTACCTTGCCGATGATCTCGGCTGGCGGGTCACGGCGCTGTCCCGGCGCAGCCCGGACTTCGAGACCTCCGCCACCTACCTGCCCGTCGACCTCGAAGATGCGCAGGCGACCGAGGCCGCGCTGAAACAGGCGGGCCCCTTCAGCCAGGCCTTCTATGCCGCCTATCAGGAACACGCCGACCCGAAGGCGCAGGTCGAGGTGAACCTCGCCATGCTGCGCCACTTCACCCTCGGGGCCGAGGCGGCCTCGCCCGATCTGAAGCGCGTGGTCCTCTACGAGGGCGCGAAATACTACGGGGCCCACCTCGGCGCCTTTCCGACCCCGGCACGGGAGGACGATCCCCGGGTCATGCCGCCGATGTTCTACTATGACCAGCAGGACTGGCTCGCCGCCCATGCGGAGGGCAAGAGCTGGGATCACGTGGTGTTGCGTCCCGACGTCGTCTGCGGCTTTGCGGTCGGCAACCCGATGAACCTCGCCATGGTGATCGCCGTCTATGCGGCGATCTGCAAGGAACTGGGCCTGCCGCTGCGCTTCCCGGGCTCGGCCACCTGCTATGGCAAGCTGGCGCAGGTCACCGACAGCGCGCAGCTGGCGCGCGGGTCGGCCTGGGCGGCACGGGAGGCCACCGGCGGCGCAGCCTACAACCTCACCAATGGCGATATCTTCCGCTGGTCGCACCTGTGGAAGCGCATCGCCGCCCACCTCGACATGGACCCGGGCGAGCCGATGCCGATCTCCCTGACGGAGATGATGGCGGACAAGGGCCCGCTCTGGGACCGGATCAAGCTGAAGTACGGGCTGCAGGACATTCCCTTCGAGAAGGTCGCGGCCTGGGGCTTTGGCGATTTCATCCTGAACTGCGACTGGGACGTCATCTCCTCCACCACGAAGATCCGGCAGGCCGGGTTCAATGACACGGTGGACAGCGAAGAGATGATGATCCGGCTCATCGACGACTTCAAGGAAAGGAAGGTCATCCCATGACATCTCCCGCCCACGCCCGCATCCGCGGGATCGAACATATCGGCATCACCGTGCCCGACCACGACGCCGCCGTCAGTTTCTTCCGCAAGGCCTTCGGGGCCGAGTTGCTGCTGTCGCAGACCCAGACCAACGGCGGCCCGATAAGCGCCGAGGAGGTCGGCGCCAAGAACGGGCTGCGCGCCGGCACGCGGATGATGAAGGTCTCCATCCTGCGCCTCAAGAACGGCCCCAACGTGGAGATCTTCGAGATCGACCTGCCGCAGGGCACGCCCGTGGACAATGTCGCCAACTACGGCATCAGCCACTTCAGCGTGACGGTCGAGGACATCGACGCCATGTCCGAGGCCTTCGCCCGTGCGGGGGGCACGCTGCTGGAGGGGCCCTATGACCTTGGCGCGCCCGAGGACGGACCGGGCAACCGGGGCCGCTTCGGCCGCACCCCCTGGGGCCTGCTGATCGAGTTCGAACAGTTCCCCGCGCCCATCAGCTATGCCGCGGAGGCCACCAGCACCCGCTGGCTGCCGGAGACGGTGCGCGAGACGGAGGACTCGGAATGAGACGACTGAACGGCAGCAGCATCCTCGTCATCGGCGGCTCCTCAGGCATCGGCTTCGGCGTGGCCAAGGCCGCCCGCTCGGTCGGCGCCGATGTCACCATCGCCTCGCGCGACGCCCAGAAGGTCGCCGATGCCACCACCCGCATGGGCGGCGGCGAAGGCGTGACCCTCGACACTTCCGATGCCGAGGCGCTGGAGGCCTTCTTTGCAACGCGCAGCTTCGACCATGTCTTCTGCTCCGCCGCCAGCACCAAGGTGGCCGCGGTGAAGGAGCTCCCGCTGGAGGCGGCCTATGCCTCGTTCAACTCGAAGTTCTGGGGCGCCTACCGGGTGGCCCGGGCCGCGCAGGTGAACGCGGGCGGCTCGATCACGCTGGTCTCGGGCTTCCTCTCGGTCCGGCCCAAGCCGGGCGCCGCGATCCAGGGCGCGATCAACGCGGGGATCGAGGGGCTGACCCGGGGGCTGGCGCTGGAACTGGCGCCGGTGCGGGTCAACTGTATCTCCCCCGGGCTGATCAAGACCGAGATGTACGACGGCCTCGATGGCGACGGGCGCAAGTCGATGTTCGACGGCGCCGCCGAGAAGCTCCCCGTGCAACAGGTCGGCACCCCCGAAATGATCGCCATCCAGGCCATGGCGCTGATGGAAAACCCCTACATGACCGGTTCCACCGTCTTCGTTGACGGCGGCGGGGCCATCGCCTGAAGAGAAAGGACAGACAGATGAAAAAGGCCACCCTCGGCACCACCGGCTTCGAGATCGCACCGATCGTCTTTGGCGGCAACGTCCTCGGCTGGACGACCGACGAGGCGGAAAGCTTCCGCGTGCTCGACGCCTTCGTGGATCACGGCTTTGACGCCATCGACACGGCGGATGTCTATTCCGCATGGGTCGACGGGCACAGCGGCGGCGAGTCCGAAACCGTGCTCGGCAAGTGGTTCTCCGCCCGGCCCGGGATGCGGGACAAGGTGAAGCTCTTCACCAAGGTCGGCTCCGACATGGGCGGTGACGGCGAAAAGGGCCTCGGCGCCGCATGGATTGGCAAGGCGGTGGAGAACTCGCTGAAGCGGATGCAGGTGGAGAGCATCGACCTCTACTTCTCCCACTGGCCCGATCCCACGGTGCGCCACGAGGAAACGCTCGGCGCCTATGCGGAGCTGATCAAGGCGGGCAAGATCAAGGCCATCGGCGCCTCGAACTACGACGCCGCCCTGCTGCAAGCGGCACTGGAGGCCTCCGAGAAAAACGGCCTGCCCGCCTACCAGGTGATCCAGCCGGAATACAATCTCTATGACCGCACCGCCTTCGAGGGCGACCTGCGCGATCTCTGCCTCCGGAAGAACATCGGCGTGGTGACCTACTTCAGCCTCGCCGCCGGGTTCCTCTCCGGCAAGTACCGCAGCGAGGCGGACCTCAAGGGCCGTCAGCGCGGTGGCATGGTCGAGAAATACCTGACCGAACGCGGGATGAACCTGCTCGACGTGCTGGAAGACGTGGCCTCGGCCCATTCGGCGAAACCGGCGGAGGTTGCCCTCGCCTGGCTGATCATGCGCGACGGCGTCACCGCCCCGATCGCCAGCGCCACCTCCGTCGAACAGGTCGAGAGCTTTGCCAAGGCAGCCGCGCTGACGCTCAGCGAAGAGGACATGGCCCGGCTCACCGCGGCCTGAGGCCAAAGGCAGGGACCGGACGGCATCCCCCGGCAACGGCCCCAGCATCCCGGCGCCCGCGCCCCTTCGCTCCGGCCCGTCCGGTTCTGCCCGTCCGGTTCTGCCCGTCCGTTTCCGCGCCTCCGCTTTGGCCCGTACGGGTCTGGATGTGTTCCCCGGAAACGGCAAACCCCGCAGATCGCTCTGCGGGGTTTTTCTCTGCGTTCCGATTCAACGGGCGTCATCTGCCCCGTCTTTGTCTATTTCCCGGCGACGGGCCGCTGCGTGATGGGCTCCGCCCCCCTCAACGGGACGTCGCCCGCGCCGGGACTGGCTCTTCCACGAGGCTCTCCCCCGCATCGGAAATGCGCGACATGTACCGGTCCCAGCCGCGCCGCGCCCGCGGCGAGTTCTGGTCGTAGATCAGGTAGAGCCCGGCGGCGATCACCACGGCCACGCCGAAGTAGATATAGGTGCCCGGCACCTCGCCGAAGAAGATCGCGCCGATCAGCACCATCCAGACGAACTGCATGTTCATCAGCGGCGTCACCGCGTAGGCCGGCAGCTTGCGCAGCGAGACGACGAGGATCCAGCGCGCCCCGAAGAGGCAGAAGGCATAGGCCACCGCCCAGAGGACATCGGTGATCGGCATCGGCTTGAACACGAAGGGCAGCGCCGCGCCCATGCAGATCATGATCGCGAGGTTCGGATAGAAGACCTGCGCCAGAGAGTTGCTTTCGAACTTGCCGATGTAGCGGGCCATCACCATCGAGAGGGTGCCGGAGAGCGAGGCGACGAGCGCGACCGCGTGGCCGAGCGTCACCGAATGCAGGCCCTCGGGGAAGATCATCAGGACCCCGATGAACCCCGCGGCGAGCGCGAGCCAGACCTGAAGCCGGACATGTTCCCGCAGGATCAGCCCCGAGAAGACGCCGGCAAAGATCGGCACCATGCCGATGAAGATGAAGACCTCCGCGAAGGGCAGAAGCCGGAAAGAGTAGAAATAGCAGATGGTGGAGAGCACGGTCATCGCCGCACGCAGGGCCATGGCCCCGGGCTTGGTTGTGCGCATGCCCTCGCTCTGCGGTTTCACCCGGTCCGCCAGCAGGGTGAACAGAACGACGAGCCCCCCTGAAATAGCGTAAAGCTGGGGGGCCGCATAACCGCCCGCCAGCAACTTGGTGATCCCATCGGCCGTCGAGATGATGGCCGTATATATGAGGACAAGGAGCGTGCCGCTGAGCGCGGCAGACTTCAGTATCTTTGCCTTCATCCCGCACTCCCCGTCGGTCGCAGGGGCAGGCCAGCGTTCAGCCCGGTGCGGGCGAAGCCGGCAAAGAAGGCATCGAAATCATCGCAGGCGGCCTCGGCCTCCAGCAGGATGTCGCGGCTGGTCTCGCTCAGCGTCTCCAGCAGGTAGGGACGCATCAGGCCCCAGTCGCTGCTGCGGCGATCGTCCAGCCGGAACATGCATTCCGACATTTCGCGCAGCGGCGCGGCGCGGTCGTCCATCCGGTGGAAACTGACGCTGTCGGCAACCACGGGATGAACGAACGCTTCGCCCCCCGCAGCGGTCGCGACCGCCCAGTTACACACGAGATACTCGTGGTAGTCGTCTTGTTTCACTGCCTTGTCTCCCTGTGCGACCTTGAAGCCGCTTGTCACGCCGCTCAGCCAGTCCACCCACTTCGCCGGAGGGTTGTAGCCTGCATAGGTCATTGCCACGCAAACTTCGGACAGGAGATCGGCGTTACGCTCAAGGTAGCTTAGAGTTCCGGCAAAGATAAGGCTTTCTTTTGTCCCGTTGGACAAAAGCGGGTCCTTGCGGCCATACTCGCTTAGGTAGAACACGATATGGGTGAGTTCATAGGCAGCTTTCTTGTTCGGCATAGCGAAAGTCTGGGACCTGGCGACGAAGGCGCGCAGCCGATCGTCGAGCCCGGCATCGTCGGTTCGCGGCGACACACCGCGGCGCTGCATCAGGCGACGGCCCTCGCCCCGCTGCAGGTCGGAAAGTTCTGCATCCACGAGCCCCTGATCCGCCACCCAGCGGGCCAGGAATTCGCCCTTGCCCTCGGCGCCCTGAGCCAGGCCCAGATCCTCGAGGTCGAGGCAGATCGACAGAAGGAAACGATAGTACTGCGGGAAGAAGCCCATCCGCTTCTCGACATTCGCGTAGAAGCCGGCGTGGGACTCCAGCGCCTCGGGCTCCAGCGCGGTGCCGGTGCATTCGAGGATGTTCAGAAGTTCCGCGTTTTCCTTCAGCCAGAACACGTCGTCGCCGTAACGACGGTTCCTGGCGAAGTTTTCCAGCAGGGCGGCATGACGCACCGCCCTGCGCTGACGACGGGAGGGGAGGTTCAGCTGGATGACATTGGACATGGGTTCTTTCCTTTCGTCACCGGGGCTGACCGCCCCGTCCCGGTCGATGTTGGAGCGCGCCGCGGCTTACGAGCCGGACGAGAACATGTGGGTGCCCTCACCCGCGTCGGTCTTGGCCGAAGCGACCGGTGCCGAGCCCGAGGAGAACATCTCGACGGCTTCGCCGGTGGTGGCTTCCGAAGTCACCGGTGCGGAGCCCGAGGAGAACATCTCGACCGCGTCGCCGGTGGTGGCTTCCGAGGTCACGGGAGCCGAGCCCGAGGAGAACATCTCGACCGCGTCGCCGGTGGTGGCTTCCGAGGTCACGGGTGCGGAGCCCGAGGAGAACATCTCGACCGCGTCGCCGGTGCGGGCGTCGGAGGTCACGGGTGCGGAGCCCGAGGAGAACATCTCGACCGCGTCGCCGGTGGTGGCGCCCGAAGCCATCGGAGCCGAGCCCGACGAGAACATGTGGACTGCGTCGCCGGTGCGGGCGTCGGAGGTCATCGGGGCGGAGCCCGAGGAGAACATCTCGACCGCGTCCCCGGTGGTGGCAGCCGAGGCGACGGGGGCCGAGCCCGAGGAGAAGAGGTTCAGGCCTTCACCAGCCGTGGCAGCGGCTGCGGTGAGGGGCGCGGAACCCGACGAGAACATCTCGGTGGCGTCGCCGCCGAAGAGATCGGATGCCATCGGGGCCGAGCCCGAAGAGAACATCTCGGCGCCCAGGCCGTCGTGCATCGAGAAGCTCTCGGAGACGCGTTCGACCGGGGCGAATTGTTTACGAAGTGCGGACATTTGGTGTGCTCCCAACAAGTGAACCAAGGTGTATAAACGCTTGCACGCAATCCGGGTTTTGCAAAACAATTTTTCAAGCTAACCGTGTCCAATTTGGGGCAAAGCGCGTGAGCCATTGCGCGCAACCAATTGATATTGCTTGATTAGATAAAATTTAAGCGCGCCCCATTTTGAACACATTTGGGTCCCACTTTGACCCGGATTCCAGTCGGTTAGCCCCTCCCCCACCCTCCGAATCGGGCGGCTCACAGCCGCTCTCGGTGCCGTGAGTCGTCCCTCCATCGTCGCCAACCAGCGTCCGTCCGACTCGCATCCGCCCCGGCAGCGGACCGGCTCCGACGCCGCTCCGCGTCCCGATACGGCGCCGTTCCGCTCCACCCTCCGGTGCATTGCTGGACAGTGTCCCGGGGATCGGCGATGAAGGGGCAACAGGGGGCCGGACCATGAAAATCGCGACGTTCAACATCAATGGGATCAAGGCACGGGCGCAGGCGCTGCTCGACTGGCTGGACGAGGCGCAGCCCGACGTGGCCGTGCTACAGGAGATCAAGTCCGTCGATGAGGGTTTCCCGCGCGAGCTTTTCGAGGATCGCGGCTATCAGGTTGAAACCCATGGGCAAAAGAGCTTCAACGGCGTCGCCATCCTGTCCAAGCTGCCGCTGGAGGACGTGACACGCGGCCTGCCGGGCGATGACACCGACGAACAGGCCCGCTGGATCGAGGCCACGGTCGTGGGCAAGCAGGCGGTGCGGATCTGCGGGCTCTACCTGCCCAACGGCAACCCGGCGCCGGGCCCGAAGTACGAGTACAAGCTGGCCTGGATGGAGCGGCTCAAGGCGCGCGCCGAAGCTCTTCTGGAGGCTGAGGAACCCGCGCTAATGGCCGGGGATTACAACATTATTCCACAATCCGAAGACGCCGCGAAGCCGGAGCAATGGACCGAGGATGCGCTCTTCCGCCCCGAAAGCCGCGCCGCCTTCCGCCGCATCCTGAACCTCGGCTTCACCGAGGCCTTCCGCGCCCGGGATGCCGCGCCGGGGAACTACTCGTTCTGGGACTACCAGGCGGGCGCCTGGAACCGGAACAACGGCATCCGCATCGACCACCTGCTGCTGACACCGCAATGCGCCGACCTGATGACCGACTGCGGCATCGACAAGGACATCCGCGGACGCGAAAAACCCTCGGATCACGTGCCGGTCTGGATTGAAATCGACGTGTGAGGAACGCGGCGTAATAACTTGATATTACGCCAGTTTGCTTCCGTGCGTCACGTCGTGGGCATAGATCCAGTCGAACTGATGCACCATCGCATCCGGCGCGAAACGCCCCGCCAGCCGCAGCGCCATATGCCCCGCCATGCGCAGCGGCGGAAACCGCAGATGGTACTTCCACGCGTTCTTGGACGCCGTGTCGATCACCTTCGCCGTCCGCGCCGCGCGCCGCGCCTGGTAGAGCGCCAGCCCCGCCTGGCGGTCGGGCGCATCGGCGAGCGCATCGGCCAGCACCCAGGCGTCTTCCAGCGCCATGGCCGCGCCCTGTGCCATGAAGGGCAGCGTGGGATGCGCGGCGTCGCCCAGCAGGGCCACGCCCTCGCCGGTCCAGCGCCGCGCCACGGGATGCCGGAAGAGCCCCCAGAGATGCACCTGCTCCACCCGTGAGAGGAGATCGCGCACCTCGGGACCGAAGCCCGCGAAGACACGGCGCAGGGCCTCGGGATCGTCCTCCTGGGACCAGCTCTCCTCGGTCCAGCGGCGCTGTTCGCGCACCGCGACGATATTGGTCAGCGCGCCGTCACGCAGCGGATAGGTCACCAGATGCCGCCCCGGCCCCATGAAGAGCCGGGCCTCGGCAGGTTCGCCAAGGCCGGGAACGGTCGCACGCCAGGCGACCTGACCGGTGAAGAACGGCTCCGCGGCGCCGTTCAGCGCGGGCCGCAGACGGGAGTGGAGACCATCTGCCCCGATCACCAGATCGGCCCGCAAGCGGGTCCGGTTGCACAGCGCGACCTCGGGTTTCTCGCCCTCGGTCACGCCCTCGACCCGTTGCAGCAGGCGAATGCGGGCGCCCGCATCGCGCGCGCCATGGCCGAGGACCGAAATCAGGTCGGCGCGGTGCACCAGGCGGTACTCCTGCCCCTTGAGACGGCCGAGATCGAGGCGCAGCACTTCGCTGCCGGACTGGTCATGCAGGACGACCGCGCGGGCCTCGACAGCGCCGGTGGCACGCAGTTGCGGCAGCAGGCCGAGCCCGTCCATGACCGCAAGCGCATTGGGACTGAGCTGAAGCCCCGCGCCCACTTCCCGGATCTCGGGCGCCTGCTCCAGCACCGTGACCTCGGCGCCGCGCAGGGCAAGGGCCCGGGCTGCTGCCAGCCCGCCGATCCCGGCGCCGATCACCGCCACTTTGAATCCGGTCAATTTCATCGCGCCTATGGACACCAAAAAACGCCGGGGGAAAACCCCCGGCGTTCAAAAATCAGGCAGGCGCGCAAGGATTATGCCTAACGCGCAATCAACGACGCTCTCCGGCGTCAGTCGTCGCGGTGGACCTTCTCGCGGCGCTCGTGACGCTCCTGCGCCTCAAGGCTCATCGTCGCGATCGGGCGGGCATCGAGGCGCTTCAGCGAAATCGGCTCCCCGGTGACTTCGCAGTAGCCGTATTCGCCCTCGTCGATCCGGCGCAGGGCGGAGTCGATCTTGGACACCAGCTTGCGTTGACGGTCACGGGTGCGCAGCTCCAGAGCCCGGTCGGTCTCTTCGCTGGCGCGGTCGGCGATATCGGGGATATTGCGCGTGTTGCCCTGCAGGCCCTCAATGGTGTCGCGGCTTCCCGCGACCAATTCGTCCTTCCAATTCAGCAATTTGCGGCGAAAATACTCGACTTGCCGCTCATTCATGAAAGGTTCGTCTTCAGCCGGCCTATAATCATCAGGCAGGAAAGTTTCGGCTTTCATCACAGGCTCCCTAGACATGGCCCTGGCCCACCGACCTCACTTTGTCCATGGGCGAAGGCACCCCATGGGGGCAGCAGATAGCGGTTTCCCCCCGCCTTGTCACTACACAATCTCCCCTTGTCCGGCGGCCCCGGAAAAGCCGAGAGCGGGACGAATGCTTTGCCCGCTCCGCAGGCAATACAGGCAGAATTGCCCATTCGGCAGGCAAAACAAGGATCATTTGCCGCCTTTTTTCCCGGTTCAGTACCGCTCGCGACCGCCGCTTTTCCACGCAATGGCGCGCTCCGAAATTCCGGGCGGGCCCGGCACCGGGCAGGCAACACGCGCCTGCCGGGGCGGATCCGCACGCCAGACATGCCCTCCCGCGGGTCCCGGCCTGCGGCGATGACAGCCCCCCAGACACGACACCGGGCGCGTTTTTCCGGCGCCCGCGCCCGGCCCGTCCCGGATCGCGCGGCTTTGACCACGCCGCGCGGCCCCGCCGCTTGCACAGGCGGCGCCGGAACTTTATCCCCAGAGGGAAGAGGCAGGAGGGAGCAGCGCCACATGAACCGTTTCGAAGGCACAGAGTCTTACGTCGCCACCGAGGATCTGACCGTCGCGGTCAATGCCGCGGTGATGCTGGAACGGCCGCTTCTGGTGAAGGGCGAGCCCGGCACCGGCAAGACCGAACTGGCCCGGCAGGTGGCAGAGGCGCTCGGCCTGCCGATGATCGAGTGGAACATCAAGTCCACCACCAAGGCGCAGCAGGGTCTTTACGAATACGATGCCGTCAGCCGCCTGCGCGACAGCCAGCTGGGCGACGAGCGCGTGCATGACGTGGCGAACTACATCCGCAAGGGCAAGCTCTGGCAGGCCTTCGAGGCCGACCAGAAGGTCGTGCTGCTGATCGACGAGGTCGACAAGGCGGATATCGAGTTCCCCAACGACCTGCTGCAGGAACTCGACAAGATGGAGTTCCACGTCTACGAGACCGGCGCCACGATCCGGGCGAAACATCGGCCCATCGTGATCATCACCTCGAACAACGAGAAGGAACTGCCCGACGCCTTCCTGCGCCGCTGCTTCTTCCACTACATCCGTTTCCCTGACGTGGACACGCTGCGCCAGATCGTCGAGGTCCACCACCCCGGCATCAAGGCAGAGCTGCTGACCGCCGCGCTGACCCAGTTCTTCGAGATCCGCGAGATGACCGGTCTGAAGAAGAAACCCTCCACCTCCGAGGTGCTGGACTGGCTCAAGCTGCTGCTGGCCGAGGACCTGACGCCCGAAGACCTGAAGCGCGACGGGGCCAACGCCCTGCCCAAGCTGCACGGGGCGCTGCTGAAGAACGAACAGGACGTGCATCTCTTCGAACGGCTCGCCTTCATGGCGCGGGGTCAGCGCTGATGCCGCGCGGCACGGAGCGGCCGGCATGATCGGACCCCTGCGGCTGGTGCTTGCCGCGTCGCTCCTTGGGCTCCCCCTTGCGGGGTGTTCGGACCTGCCCGCGGGCAGCCTGCCGCCCGCGCGGGTGCCCTCCGGGGCGATGCAGCCCCTGCCCGCGATGAAGAGCTTCGCCGCCACCTCGCCCGAGCCCGCCCGGCGCTCGAACCGGGACATGGCGCGCGATTTCCTCGATCTCAGCTTCGAACTGGAGTCGGGCCGGAGCCTGCCGGTGATGACCCGGTTCGAAGGACCGATCCGCGTCCGGCTGACAGGTGACGTGCCCAAGGGCATGGCGGGCGAGCTTGAAAACGTGCTGGGACGCATGCGGAGCGAGGCGAAGCTCGACATCGGCCGGACCGACAGCGCCGATGCGCAGGTGACGATCCAGGCCGTGTCGGGCGACGAGATCCGGCGCTTCCTGCCCCAGGCCGCCTGCTTCGTGGTGCCCAACATCACCTCGCTGAAGGAATACCCTTCGGCCCGGCGCAAGGGGCTGACCGACTGGGCGCAGCTCACCACCCGGGAACACATGGCGATCTTCGTGCCCGCCGACGTGGCCCCGCAGGAGATGCGCGACTGCCTGCATGAGGAACTGGCACAATCGCTGGGCCCGCTCAACGATCTCTACCGCCTGCCCGACAGCGTCTTCAACGATGACAATATCCATACGGTGCTGACTGGGTTCGACATGCTGATGCTGCGGGTCACCTACGCGCCCGAACTGCACTCCGGCATGACGCGGGGCGAGGTCGCGGCCGTGCTGCCCGGCATCCTGCGCCGGATCAATCCGGCCGGCGAGGCGAAAGCCTACGCGGGCCTGCCCTCCACGCCGCGCGACTGGATCGATGCCGTGCAGGAGGCGCTTGGCCCCGGGGCCGGTGCCGGTGCACGCCAGCGGGCCGGACAGAAGGTGCTGCAGATCGCAGAGCGTGAGGGCTGGCGCGATCATCGCCTTGCCTTCTCGCTCTATGTCTACGGGCGGCTGGTGCAGGGCAGCGATCCGACCTCGGCCCGCGCCGCCTTCGAGACCGCTCGCGAGATCTGCGCCCGCAGCCCCGAGACCCGCATTCACGGCGCCTTCTCATCGGCACAGCTGGCCGCCCATGCGCTGACGCGGGGCGACGGGCAGCGGGCGCTGGACTATCTGCAGGGCCAGCCGGAACTGGCGCTGCAATACCAGAACGCCGCCCTGCTCTCCTCGCTGCTGATGCTGCGGGCCGAGGCGCTGGACCAGCTGAACCGCCCGCAGGAGGCCGCGACCGTGCGGCTGGACAGCCTCGGCTGGGCGCGCTACGGCTTCGGCCCGGATTACGCGGTGCGCGAGAAGCTGGGCGAGATCGCGGCGCTCAGCCCGCAGACCGTGACGCGGGCCGCACAGCCCGTGACGCCCTGACGGGGCCAGAGGAGGAACGGAATGATCGTCTTGATTGGCGCCCTGATCGGCGCCCTCATCGGGGGCAGCCTCGCCGCGCGGCGCAAGGGCAAGCGCGCCGACATTTTGCAATACGCCTTTGTCTATGCGATGATCTTTGCCATGCTCGGCGTCTTCGCGACGATCTTCATCCACCGCATGTCCGTCTGACCGCGCCTTCGGGCCATCGGGCGGGACAGGGAGGCCCGCGATGTTCATCCCCTTCTTCGAGAACCTGCGCAAGGCCGGCGTGCCGGTGTCGCTGCGCGAGTACCTGACCTTCCTCGAGGCGATGCGGGCGGGGCTGGCGACCTATGATGTCGAGGCGTTCTACTACCTCGGCCGCAGCGCCATGGTGAAGGACGAGCGCAACATCGACAAGTTCGACCGCGCCTTTGCCGCCACCTTCGAGGGGCTGGAGCAGATCGCGCTCGAACAGGTGCTGGAGGCGGTGGAACTGCCCGCCGACTGGCTGACCAAGATGGCCGAGAAGCACCTCTCGCCCGAAGAACGGGCCGAGATCGAGGCGCTCGGCGGCTTCGACAAGCTGATGGAGACGCTGAAGAAGCGGCTGGAAGAGCAGAAGGGCCGTCACCAGGGCGGCAACAAGTGGATCGGCACGGCCGGCACCTCGCCCTTCGGCGCCCATGGCTACAACCCCGAGGGCATCCGCATCGGTCAGGACAAGAGCCGCCACCAGCGGGCGGTCAAGGTCTGGGACAAGCGCGAGTTCCGCAATTTCGACGACACGGTCGAACTGGGCACGCGCAACATCAAGGTGGCGCTGAAGCGGCTGCGGAAATGGGCCCGCGACGGCGCGATGGACGAGCTTGACCTCGACGGTACGATCCGCGCCACGGCCGAACACGGCTACCTCGACGTGAAGACCCGGCCCGAGCGGCGCAATGCCGTGAAGGTGCTGCTCTTCATGGACGTGGGCGGCTCGATGGACCCGCATATCAAGGTGATGGAAGAGCTCTTCTCCGCCGCGCGGGCCGAGTTCAAGCACCTCGAATATTATTATTTCCACAACTGTCTCTACGAAGGCGTCTGGCGCGACAACCACCGCCGCTGGCAGGAGCAGACCCCGACCTGGGAGGTGCTGCGCACCTACGGCTCCGACTACAAGTGCATCTTCATCGGGGACGCCTCCATGAGCCCCTACGAGGTCGCCTATCCGGGTGGCGCGAACGAGCACTGGAACCCCGAGGCCGGGCAGGTCTGGCTGGAGCGCGCCCGCGAGCAATGGCCCGCGCATCTCTGGATCAACCCGGTGCCCGAGAAATACTGGGGCTACACCCAGTCGATCACGATGATCCGCGAGATCTTCGAGGAGCGCATGGTCCCGATGACGCTTCAGGGGCTGGAAGCGGGGATGCGGGAACTTACCAAGTGAACCGAGGCGTTTCCGGGAACCTCCGGGCCGATGGTGCGCGCGCCCTTGCGCGCTTCGCGGCGGGCCTGCCCGCGTGATCGAGACGCCGCGCTGTCTGATCCGCCCGGTTCAGGGCGGCGACGCCGTGGAGGTCATGGACTTCTACGACCGCAACCGCGCCCACCTCGCCCCGTGGGAGCCGCTGCGGGATGACGCCTTCTACACGCTCTCCGGCACGATCGCCCGGATCGGGGCGCAGAAGACCGCCATGGACGGCGACCGCGCCCTGCACCTGCTGGCTTTCGGGCCGGACGGGCGGGTGCTGGCGATCTGCAACTTCGCCAATATCACCCGCGGCGCGTTTCAGGCCTGCACCCTCGGCTACGCGGTGGATGGCGCCACGCAGGGCCGCGGGCTGATGGCCGAGGTGCTGGAAGCCACCCTGCCCCATGCCTTCGGGCCGCTCGGACTGCACCGGGTCATGGCCAACGTCATGCCACGCAACACCCGCTCGCGCGCCCTGCTGGAGCGGATGGGCTTCGAACGCGAGGGGCTGGCGCGGGACTATCTGAGGATCGCGGGCCGGTGGGAGGATCACATCCTCACCTCGCGCATCGCCCCGCAGGCTTCGGACCGGGCTGACCGCGCGTAAGCCGTTCAACAATATCTCCGCCGCGCGGGAACGCGGATCGGTTGGCCGGCGTTGAGCAGGTGAACAGGAACAAGGAGACATCTCATGATCCGCAAAACTGGTTCCGCGAAGTGGTCCGGCGGCCTCAAGGACGGCAAGGGCGAAATCTCGACCCAGTCCGGCGCGCTGACCTCCCAGCCCTACGGCTTCAACACCCGGTTCGAGGACAAGCCCGGCACCAATCCCGAAGAGCTGATCGGTGCGGCCCACGCGGGCTGCTTCTCCATGGCGCTCTCGAACATCCTCGGTGAGAGCGACCTCGTGGCAGACGAGATCGCGACCAAGGCCACGGTGATGATGGACAAGGGCGATGCCGGCTTCACGATCACCAAGATCCATCTCGACGTGACGGCCACGATCCCCGGCGCCACCGCCGAGCAATTCGCCGAGGCCGCCCAGACGGCCAAGGAGAACTGCCCGGTCTCCAAGGTGCTGGCCGGTGCCGAGATCACGATGGAGGCCGTATTGGCCTGATCCGACCCGTCCCCCGAAGCACATCTCAGAGTGCGCAGAACCGGTCCGCAACCCGCGGGCCGGTTTTGTTTTTTCTGATCATTCTCGCGGCAGTCTTGCCGCGATCCCGGGACGATCCTTGCCATCTCGTCCGCATTTCCGCTCCGCCGGACCGAGCGACTCTTCCCATCCCTCCTGCTCGATTGTACCCAAGGTCAATCAAGTACAGACGAGCCCCCCATGTCCGACTTCCCCGCCCTCGCAGATCTGCAGGCCGCCTTCGGCCCGGAAACCCTCCGCCTCGCCGCCGATATCCCGGAGCGCCACTGGGTCGACTGCTCGCTGGAGCCGCCCTGTCGGCCGCGCGCCCTGCTGCTGCCGCGCAGCACCGAGGAGGTCTCCCGCGCACTCGCGATCTGCCATGCCCATGGCCAGACCGTCGTGATCCAGGGCGGGCTCACCGGGCTTGCGGGCGGCGCGGTGCCCGGCCCCGACGAGGTGGCGCTCTCGCTCGAGAAGATGCGCGGCGTCGAGGAGGTGGACCTCAAGGCGCGCAGCCTGACCGCCCTTGCCGGCACCCCGCTGGAGGAGGTGCAGCAGGCCGCAGAGGCCGCCGGGCTGCACTGCGGCATCGACCTTGGCGCGCGCGGTTCCTGCTCCATCGGGGGCAATATCGCGACCAACGCGGGCGGCAACCGGGTGATCCGCTACGGCATGGCACGCGCCAACCTACTGGGGCTGGAGGCCGTGATGGCCGACGGCACGGTGCTGCGCCACCTGAACAAGATGCAGAAGAACAACACCGGCTACGACTGGCCGCAACTGGTTGCGGGCTCCGAGGGGACGCTGGCCGTGATCACCCGCGTCACACTCTCGCTCCATGCGCCGGTGCAGCAGATCGGGACCGTGGCGCTCTCGCTGCCCGATTTCGACGCGGCGCTGGCCACGCTCGGACGGCTGCAGACCCATTTCCCCGGCCAAATCCAGTGTTTCGAGGTCATGTGGAAGCCCTTCATGACCGCCGCCCGGGACATCGTGGGCCTCACCCTGCCCTTCGATCCGGTGCCCGAGGTGATGGCGCTGGTGGAGCTCGACCTGCCGCAAGATGCGGACGCGGGCGACGGCATCATGACCGCGCTGGAGGACCTCTTTGCCGAGGAGGTGATCACCGACGCCGTGCTCGCAACTTCGCAGGCGCAGGCCGACAAGCTCTGGCAACTGCGGGAATCCGCTGTCGAATACCGCGCTCATGGCTACCGGATGCTGGGCCTCGACATCTCTCTGCCGCTGGACCGGATGCGCGAGGCGGTCGAGACGCTGCACGCCGACATGGACGCCGCGCTGCCCGACGTCCCGGTGATCGTCTTCGGCCACGCGGCGGACAGCAACATCCATGTCTGCGCCCTGCTCACCGGCCCCGAGGACCCGCGCGGGGCCGAGGTCAGCCGCGTCACCTACGACATCGTCGCGCGCTATGCCGGTTCGGTCTCCGCCGAACATGGAATCGGACGCCACAAGCGGCCCTACCTGCACCTGTCGCGCAGCGCGGAACAGATCAGCGCCATGTCGCTCCTGCGTCGGGCCTGGGATCCGGCGGGCATCCTGAACCCCGGTCGGGTGCTGCCTGACGCCGTTTAGCGGCAGATTCCCTGCATTTCTTCAGGTCAAAAGCCGGTCAGCTTTCGAGCGCATTGGTCAGGGCGCGTGTCTTTTTGAGGTGCCGGTACAACAGCAGAGAGGCAATCTGCTGGTCGCCCTGCTCCAGCCGGTCGAGGATCTCCATGTGCTCGAAGACCACCGTCTCGACCCGCCCATAGCCATGGTGCCAGTCGTAGTTCAGCAGCCGCCGCATGTGGTTCTGACGGCGTACCGCGTCGACGAAGTAGCGGTTGCCCGAGGCAAGCGCGAGTCCCTCGTGGAAGGTCGCGTTCATCTCGAAGAGCTTGATGGAGTCGCTCTGTTTCCACTCGGTCGTGAGGAAGGCATTGTGCCGCTCGCGCATCTCGGCAACCCAGGGTTCCGAGAGCTTGAAATCAGGCTCCAGCAGCATCGCCGGTTCGAGGATCAGGCGGAAGTTGTAGCTCTCGCGCCGGGCCGCCGCATCGCGGATGCCATCGAGAAAACGCCAGCCATAGCCCAGTTTGCGCTCCAGAACGCCATAGGCCGCGAGCCGTTCGAGAAGGCGGTTGGCCTCGTTCCGGCTGATCTCGTAGAGCCGCATGACCTCGGTCTCGGTGATCTCTTCGCCGAGGTTTCCAAGGTGCCGGTCGTGGGAAATCCGCACCAGCAGATCGTCCTCGCGGGCGGCGGGGACCTCCTCCACCGGCATCTCCGGCAGGCGGATCAGCTCGACCCCGCGGTTCTTGACCCGGCGCAGGTAGCCGTCCCCGGCCAGCTGGTCCAGCACCGCGCGCACCGGCGTTCGCGACACCCGCAGCCGATCCGCGATTCGACTTTCCACGATCCGGTCCCCGGGCTGCAGCCCGTCTTCCCGCATCAGGCGGAGCACCCCGTCGAAAACGTCGTCATGTAGCCGCGAAACTGAACTCATCCACACCCTCAATTGTTTTAAATCGCCATTATGTACAATATTCATGGCAAACAAATCAGGGCTGATTGTATTCTCGTGCAGAAAGCAAAGCAACGCGGATCGCCCGATTGCCGGGTGACCAGACGTAAGAGGACAGCCCCATGCCCGAACAGACGCCCGCCTCCGCCCCCGAGGTCATCCCAAGCCCGCTGATCGAGGTCTCGGGCCCGCCGCGCGAGCGTGGGCGCCAGTACGGCGAACAGGCCGCCGACCGGATCAGGCGTGGCATCGAACACTACTCGGAACAGCTGATTGCCAAGGCGCTGACATGGGCCGACATCGCGGACCTGGCCCAGACCTTCGAGCCGACGGTCGCGGCCTTCGATCCGGCCTATGTCGAGGAGATGAAGGGCATCGCCGAGGGGGCGGGCGTGGATTACGCGGCCATCATGATGCTGAACGCGCGCACCGAGATGCTCAAGCTGGCCGACCGGCGCGAGGCCGGCCCCAGCGATGGCTGCACGGGGCTGATCGCCCTGCCCTCCGCCACCGCCGATGGCCGGCTGATCCATGCCCAGAACTGGGACTGGAAGGCCGAATGCGCCGAGACCACCGTGGTGCTGAAGGTGACCCGCGACGACGGGCCGGACTTCCTGACCTATACCGAGGCGGGCGCGCTCGGCCGCTCGGGCATGAACGCCGCCGGGATCTCGATCACCGCGAACTACCTCGAGAGTGACAGGGACTACCGCGACCTTGGCGTGCCGCTGCCCTTCATCCGGCGCAAGGTGCTGGAATGCGCTCAGCTGGTCGATGCGATGAAATGCGTCTACGTGACCCGGAAGTCCTGCGCGAACAACATGATGATCTCTCACGTGGGGGGCGTCGCGATCAACTTCGAATGCGCCCCGGACGAGACCTTCCCCGTCAAGGCCCGCGACGGTCTGCTGGTCCATGCCAACCATTTCCAGAGCCCCGTCGCCCTGGGCAAGCTGGTGGAATGCGGCGTGCGCAACATGCCCGACTCGCTCTACCGCGACATGCGGGTGGACGGGGCGCTGCGGCCGCAGATCGGGACAATCACCCGCGAGGCCGTGGCCGAGGCGCTGCTGGACGACTTCGAGACCCCCTTCTCGGTCTGCCGCCCGCCGCGGCCGAACAGCCAGAACAACCTGACGGCCACGGTGGCGACGGTCCTGATGGAGCCCGCGAAGGGCCGGATGTACGTGGCAATGCTGCCGGCGTTCAAGCCGGAGTTCGTGGCATACACGCTGGAGATGGACGTGCCGAAGGCCAATGCCGGCGGACCGCGCGCGGTGTTTCCGGACTGACCCCTGACGGAGGTTCGGAGCGATGGCCCCGGCGGCGCAAGCGGCCGGGGCCTTTGGTTTTGAGGGCGTGGGTGCGCCCCCGTTGGGGGATGGCGGCACACGCGACCTTTGTGCGTCACGTCTTACCCCATCGACCTGAACCGGGAACGGCAGCGCGGGCGGCGTGCAGGCGCCGGTGTCCATCGGTTCGGGCCGCTGGGACGCCAGAGGCGAAAGAAAAAGGACACGCAGCCGAAACCGCGTGCCCAGTGGGATATCCGGCCCAATGACACCGGACATCGGGGAGTGGTTCAGCCGCGCTCAGGCGCGGCAGAAGAGCGTGCCGTCCTCGATGCAGCCGAGCGCCTCGGCACAGGTGACGATGCGCACATCCGGCAGGGCACGGATCTCGTCCAGGAAGTCCTTCAGCACCGCCAGCCGCGAGGCCCGGGCCGAGCCGAAATCCGCCCGTGGCGTCAGGGTGAACTGGACGTAGATGCGCTCCTCGTAGGCCGCCATGAACTCCTCGCGCCACCATTTCATCAGCTTGGAATGGGTGGCCCGGCGGGAGTAGAGCTCCGCGTCGATGAGGATCTCGGTCTGCGGCAGTTCGATCATCCCCGGCGCGCCGTCGGCCTCCAGACGATAGGGGAAATCGTCATCCTGGTTCGAGGCGTCGTAGGCATAGCCGAGGCCGGCAAGCGCGGCCAGGGTCTCGTGCTCCAGAAGTCCCGTCGGCGCACGCCAGCCCCTGGGCGCGGCACCGGTCAGATCGGTGAGGATGCCGTGGGTCTTCGCCAGCAGGTCGGCCTCGCCCGCGGCGTTGGTGTAGTCCTCGTGGGCATAGCCATGGGCCGCGATCTCGTGACCCTCGGCGGCGATGGCCCGGACCAGTTCGGGGTGCTGCTCGGCCTCCCAGCCGGGCACGAAGGTGGTTGTCTTCAGCCCCTCGGAGCGGAAGAAGCCATACATCCGCTCCGCCCCGATCGAGGCCATGTAGCGACCGTGGGCCTTGCCGCCGAAATGCTTCGCCGGGTTGTCGCCATGCAGGGCGCGGTCCACGCTCATGCCTTGCAGGTTCACCGTGAAGGTGACGAAACAGGTACCCTCAGCCATGGGTGCCTCCGATGTTCTCCTGCTCCCAGTCGCGGGCAAAGGCGTCGCGGCGCGCGATGCACCAGTCGGCCAGTTCCTCCAGCGTGACGAAGGTCACGTCGCCGCTGTCCTGCATGTGTTTCACGAGGTCGCGGATGATCCCCACCCGCGCCGGAGAGCCCGAGCCGTAGCCGACACGCGGGTGCACCGTGAGGTCGAAGAAGCCGTTCTCCGCGCGGATCGCCTCCCACTCCTCCTTCCAGTGCGCCAGCACCTCGGAGGGCGGCGTGTAGCTGACCCGGTAGAACGGGTAGTCATCCAGCGAGGAGACATTGTTCGGCAGGGTGATCAGCTTGTTCTCGCGGTCCGCCGGGCCATGGGCCGTGAAGGGCAGATCGTAGTCCTTCTCGGAGCTGTCGTAGACATATCCGAGATCGATCAGCGTGCGCATCGTGACCTCGGTCTTCGACCCGCCCGGAGAGCGCCAGCCGCGCGGCGGCTTGCCCATCAGCGGGGTCAGGATGTCGTGGCTCTTCTTCAGCAGCGCTGGCTCCTGTTCGCCCGGGTCCCAGCCCTCGTGGACATAGCCATGGGCCGCGATCTCGTGCCCGCGCGCGATGATCTCGCGCACGAGGTCGGGATGCTGCTCGGCGTCGTAGCCGGGCACGAAGTAGGTCGCCTTGATCCCCAGCTCATCGCAGAGATCAAGGTAGCGCGGCACCCCGCATTTCGCGGAGTAGCGCCCGTGGGAGTTCTTCCCGAGCGGCGTTTCCTTGCGGCCCACCTCGCGGCAGTCACCGTCGAAATCGACGGTGAGCACCGCGACGCAGCGTTTGCCGCCGGGCCACTCATGGGTGCGGGTGGTGATCCCGCTGTCCAGACGTCCGCTCATTCTGCCACCGTCACGCCCCAGAAGCGCGGCTTGCGGCCGACCCAGGTGGAGAAGCCCTCGACCTTGTCGGAATAGGCATCCGTGGCCTGGGCCGAGGACCAGATCAGCATCGGCGCGTCTTCGGCGAACTGGGCCTGGATCTCGTCATAGACCGGCTGGCGGTCCGCCACGGGGGTGGCAAGCAGCTTGCCCACCAGCTCGCGGCCCTTGTCCGTGTCCCAGATCTTGGAGGCAGTTGCCTCCTTCGAGCCGGTCACCCGGTCGAGGATCAGCGCCGGGTCCAGCGTGGGCGCGTAGTTCCATGTCATCATCTGGTAGTCGCCGCTGTAGTACTTCGGCAGCTGGGTAGCGAAGTCCATCACCTCGATCTTGGCGTTGAAGCCCGCGGCCTGCAGGAAGGCATGGACCATGACACCGGTCTCGTACATCGAGGCGTAGTTCTTGTTGGTGGTCACGACGATCTCTTCGCCGTCGTAGCCCGCTTCCTTCTTCATCTCCTCGACCTCGGCGGGGTCATAGGCAAAGACATCCGCGAACTCCGGTTTGAAGAAGTCGGAGGACGCCGGGATGATCGAGGAACTGGGCTGCGCATAGCCCTGCGAGATCGCCTGCACCATGCCGCCACGGTCGATGGCATAGCTCACCGCGCGGCGCAGCGCGGCATTGGCCAGCGGGCCGGAGGCGGTCTGGAAGGCCATCGTGTTGATCGAGGGGATCGCGATGGTGTCGACGGTGAAGCCCTCCTTGGCCTCGATCTGCTCGGCGTAGGAGAGGTTGATGGCGGCCCAGAAGTCGGTCTCACCGGCCATCAGCGCGCTGAAGTTCGCCGCCGGATCAGGGATGACCATGAAGGTCAGCTTGTCGACGAGGGCTTCCTTCTTGCCGGCGTAGCCGTCCATCGGCTCGTCCCGGGCGGCGTAGTCCGGGAAGGGCACCAGCACCGTGCGCTGACCGGGGACGATCTCGTCGAACATGAAGGGGCCGGTGCCGATCGGCTTGGACGTCTCGCCATTGGCATAGACGGCGGGGGCCATGATGCCCCCCTCGCCACAGTCGGCGCGGGCCATCTGGGCCAGGAAGGCAGGCGCGGGCTGCGCCAGCGTGAAGGTCACTTCCATGTCGCCGGTGGCCTCGATGGACGCCACCTCGACCGAACCGGAGCCGTTGAAGTACTGGCGGCAGGGCCAGCCGGTCGCCTCGTCGAGCAGGTGGGTCCAGCTGCCCACCACGGCGTCCGCGGTGAGCGGCGTGCCGTCATGGAAGGTCACGCCCCCGCGGATCTGGAACACGTAGGCGGTGCCGTCCTCCGAGACCTCGGGAAGGTCGACGGCCAGCATGGGGGCCACGTCGCCGTTCTCCTTCCAGGTCACCAGCCCCTCGTAGGCGTGCTGCTGCATGGTGAGTGAGGCATCGGCGGTGGACCCGGCCGGGATGGCCGAGCGCAGGTCGCCCGCGATCCCGACGGTCAGGTCCGCCGCAAGCGCGGTGGTGCCCATGAGGCTGACAGATACGGCGCCGGCGAGGACACCGGCCTTGGCCAAGTAATGCGTCATGCGTGTATTCCTTTCGACCCTGTTGGTTCTTGTGCGCCTGCAGTGCGTGCAAGCATTGGCGAGGCGGCGATCAGCTGCCGCGTGTAGTCGTGCTGCGGGTTGGCAAAGACCTCCCGGCAGCTGCCTTCCTCGACGATCTCGCCCTCGTGCATCACCACGATGCGCTGCGCGATCTGCTGCACGGCGGCGAGGTCATGGGAGATGAAGATGCAGGCAAAGCCGAGCTGGGACTGAAGCGTCTCGAAGAGCTCCAGCACCTGTTTCTGGATCGTCATGTCGAGCGCCGAGATCGGCTCGTCCGCGACGATCAGCGCGGGCCGCGAGACCACGGCGCGGGCGATGGCGACGCGCTGACGCTGGCCGCCCGACAGTTCGTGCGGGAAGCGGCGCAGGTGATCGGGCAGACCGACGTCGATGAGCGCCTGCCGTGCTCGGTCCATCCGCTGTGCCTTGGTCAGCGCGGGATCATGGCGCAGCGCCTCGGCCACGATGGCGCCGATCCGCATCCGGGGATTGAGCGAGGAGAAGGGATCCTGAAACACGATCTGGCAGTCGCGGCGGAACGCGCGCAGCGCGCGGTCGCCCTGCCCCGTGATGTCCTGCCCGCGGAACAGCACCCGGCCGCCCTCGGTCTCGGCCAGCCGCAGCATCGCGCGTCCCAGCGTCGTCTTGCCCGAGCCGGAGCCGCCGACGACGGCGACGATCTCGCCCTTCCTCACGGCCAGAGAGACGCCCTTCAGCACCTTCTTGCGCGGCTTGGCCGTCAGCAGCGTCCGGCCCTGCCCGAAGGAGAGCTCCACCTTCTCCGCCTCCAGCACCACCTCGCCGAGGTCCTGCCCGCGCGCGCTCTCCGTCTCCAGCGTGGGCACGCTGTCGAGCAGGCGGCGGGTGTAGTCCTCCTGCGGGGCGGCGAGGATCCGGGCCGTGCTGCCGCGCTCCACCGTCTCGCCCTGCCGCAGCACGACAACATCGTCGGCGTATTTCGCCACCAGCCCGAGGTTGTGGGTGATCAGCAGCACCGAGGTGCCCTGATCCCGGGCCAGTTCGATCATCGTCTCCAGCACCTCCAGCTGGCTGAGCGTGTCGAGCGCCGTGGTCGGCTCGTCCGCGATCAGCAGGCCGGGTTTCAGCAGCATGACCGAGGCCAGCATGATCCGCTGCCGCATCCCGCCCGAGAACTGGTGTGGATAGGCCTCCAGGCAGCCCTCCGGATCGGTGATGCGAATGCGGCGCAGCATGTCGATGGAGCGCTTCCGGATCTCTGCCTCGCCCAGATCCGTGTGCAGGCGCATCCCCTCGGCCATCTGGGTGCCGATCTTCATGGCGGGGTTCAGCGAAACCAGCGGCTCCTGGAACACCATCCCGATGGAGCCGCCGCGCAGGTCGCGCATCCGGCGGTCCGGGGCGGTGACGAGGCTTTCGCCGTTGTAGAGGATCTCGCCCGCCGTGGGGGCGATCACATCGGGCAGCAGCCGCAGGATGGACCGCCCGATCATCGTCTTGCCCGAGCCGCTCTCGCCCACCAGCGCCAGCACCTTGCCGGGCGCCACGTCGAAGCTGACGCCCTTCACCAGCTCCGGCCCGCGGTTCACGGCAATCCGCAGGTCGCGGATGGACAGGCCCGTCTTGGCGGCCCCGGTCGGCCCGGTCGGCCCGGGCGCCCTCTTCTGTCGCGTCGCCATCTGCATCAGTGCGCCATCCTCGGGTCCAGCCAGTCGCGCAGTGCGTCGCCCAGCAGGTTGATCGAAAGCAGGGTCATGGCGATGAAGGCACCGGGAATGACCGAGAGGTAGGTGTGCGTGGCCAGATGCGGCCGCGCGGCAGAGAGCATGTTGCCCCACGTCGCCGCTGGCGGCGGCACGCCGAGCCCGAGGAAGGAGAGCGCGCTTTCCGCGAGGATCACCCAGCCGAACATCGAGGTCGCAAAGACCGCGATCGGCGCGATGGCATTGGGCAGCACATGGCGCAGCATCGTGTAGGTCGCGGAATTGCCGAGCGCGCGGCTGGCCTCGACGAATTCCCGCTGGCGCAGCGACATCACCGTGCCGCGCACGATCCTGACCACCTTGGGCGTGTAGGCCACGCCGAGCGCCAGCACGATGCCCATCTTGGACGGCCCGATCACCGCCACGAGGCCAAGCGCCAGCAGGATGCCCGGGAAGGCCAGCAGCGCGTCGTTCAGCAGCATGACGATCCGGTCCACCCAGCTCCGGAAGAACCCGGTGACGAGGCCGATGGCGGTGCCGACCACGACCGAGAAGGCCACCGTCATGAAGGCCACCGAGATCGAGGTCCAGGCCCCGGTCATGATCCGGCTCAGCACGTCGCGGCCGAATTCGTCGGTGCCGAAGGGATGGCCTGCACCGGGCCCGTTCAGCCGGTGGATCACGTCCATCTGCAGCGGGTTCATCGGGGTCCAGACCAGCGCCAGCAGCGCCATGGACAGCACGATCACACCCAGCACGAGGCCGATGAGGAAGTTCAGTCTGATCTTCATGGGGCTGATCTTCATGGCGTCATCCTCAGTCCAGCGTCACGCGGGGGTCGAAAATCGGGTAGAGCAGGTCCACGATCAGGTTCAGCACCACGTAGCCGACCGCGATCATCAGCAGGCAGCCCTGCACCACCGGGTAGTCCCGCTGGTAGATGCTCTCGACCAGCAGCCGCCCGAGGCCCGGCAGGGTAAAAACCGTCTCGATCACCGCGATGCCCCCCAGCAGGGTGCCCATGACGATACCGATCAGTGTCAGCGTCGGTCCGAAGGCATTGGGCAGCACGTGACGCAGCAGCACCGCGCGGTTCGACAGCCCCTTGGCCTTGGCGTGGGAGATGTATTCCAGCCGCAGCACCTCGATCGCCGAGGAGCGCGCCATGCGGGTCAGCACACCCACCTCGATCACCCCCAGCGTCAGCACCGGCAGGGCGAGGTAGCTGAGCGATTTCAGCGGGTCCTCGGCGAAGGGCACGAAGCCCACCACCGGCGCCCAGCCGAGATCGATGCCGAAGTACATCAGGAACATCAGGCCGAGCCAGAACGACGGGATCGACAGCGCCAGCGTCGCCAGCCCGACGATCAGCAGGTCGACGCCCTTGTCCTGCTTCCAGGCCGCGAGGATGCCGAGAGGAACCGCGATCAGGGCCGCCACGCTGACCGACAGCAGGATGATCGTGGCGCTGAGCCGGAAACGTTCGAACACGAGCGCCAGCACCGGCTCGCGCGTGATGATCGAGGTGCCCAGATCGCCCCGGAACAGGTTCTGCACCCAGATCAGGAATTGCACCGGCAGCGGCTGGTCCAGACCCAGCCGCGCGTTGATCGCCGCGATACTGGCCGCATCCGCGCCCTCGCCCAGCAGGACGGAGGCGGGATCGCCGGGGATCATGCGGACCAGCAGGAAGACCATCAGCGAGACGAGGAAAAGCGTCGGCAGGGCCAGCAGGCTGCGTTTGAGAATGAAGTTCAGCATCGGGGTCCTTCAGGGGCCGTTCTGCATCCGCGCCAGTGGCCCGCACCGGCGCGGTATTTGTTCTTTCACTCAACCATATACAATAAATTCAGATCAAGGCGCGTTTTTTCGGTTTTACGTCGAAAAAACTGCGCAATTGCCCAATCCGGCACCCGTCGCAGGGATCTTGATCACGCCGCGGGCACAGGCCGCGTCCCGAGGAAGGCATCGAGCGTCGCGGTCGCCTCGCGCAGGCCGTCGCAGGCGCGGTTTCGCTGACGCAGCAACTCGGTCCATTGCAGCTTGTAGGCCGCCTCCTCCGGGTCGAGCTTGGCGAGCTTTTCGATCCCGTAGAGCCCGGGCAGCGCGGTCTTCAGCGCGGTCAGCCCATAGGTGTCCTGATCCCAGCGACCACTCACCGTGCTGGCGACCGAGGTCAGCTGACGCGACAGCTTCAGCACGAGGTCGTTGAAGGCGATGCAGGCCTCGGGGCTGCCCTCGTCTGCGATCTCGGCGCCGCGCTGCTTCAACTGGCCGGCCTTCTCGTTCAGCGTGGTGGCGAGGGTGACAAGCCCCCCGATCTCCAGCCCCATGTCGCCGAAAGCGGCAAGTGCCTCGGCCCGGTCCTTCACCTGAGCGGTGAAATCCGCGATCTCGAAGGGCAACGTGGGCCGGTTGATCAGCTCGTAGGTATAGGCCGCATGCATCATGAGGCTGTCCTTTAGCAACGCCGGATCGACCCGTTCCATCGTGTCCAGCGTCGAGTGGTACCACCACCCCAGCGTCGCGCCGCGCCACGCCTTTTGCTGCTCGGGCGAATGCTTATGGCTGGCGTACATCGCGGGCACACCGACGCCGAAGAAGGACATGTCGCCGGTCCGCGCAACGGGCGTCGTCTTGACGTTGTCGATCCCCAGCAGCTCCTTGCAGAGGTCGCGGTGGAACTGCGCCACCTGGTAGGAGGCGGTGGCCTGAAAGTGGGTCGCATCCTGCATCGCCACGCTGTCGACGTTCAGGTAGAGGATGCCCCCGCGGTCCAGCTTGTCCCAGAACTTGTCCACGAACCAGCTGGAGCCCTCCATGATGCCGCTCTCATGGGCGGCCCAGAAGGCGAAGAGCACCGAGCGTTTCAGCTTGCCCTTGTGCTGCGCCAGAACGCGGGCGATCTCGATCACCTCGGAATTCCCGGCGGCATTGTCCGAGGCCGCGGGCCCCCAGGCGTCGTAATGGCCGCCGACGATGACGAATTTCTCGGGCTCCTCCGACCCTTCCAGCCAGGCCATCGGCTGGATGATCTTGCCCCAGCGGTTCTCGACCTCGGAATGCAGCCGGATCGTGACCGGCCCCTTGCGGCAGGCCTCGGCCAGCCAGAGCCCGTCCTGCAACCGGATGCCCACGGCAGGGATTTGCGGCAGGTCGGCGAAGTTCTTCTGGGTCGGGTTGCCCCACATCGGCTTGCAGGTGCCCATCGGCAGCGTCTCGTGCTCGGGCAGGCCCCAGTTCATCATGATCTGGCCGATGGAGCCGAGCTCGGTGGCGATCCGCACCTTCTCGGGGCGCGGCGGCGCGTAGGAGAGCTCCGACAGCGTGATCTTGCCCGCCGCCTCCACGCCCTCGTAATCGTCGTAGCCGCCCGGGCCGACATGGACCAGCTCGGCCTCCAGCCCTTCGGGCGGGGTCTGGACCGACTGGGCAAAGGTGTTGGCCTCGATGGTGCGCAGCACCGCGCCCTGCGCGTCCAGCACCTCGATCCGGGCCTTGCCGGGGAAGCTGACGTAGCCGTCGAGTTCATGCAGCTCCATCGGGATGCCGACCTCGTCGAACTGGCTCTTTATATAGGCTGCCGCCTTGCGCTCCATCTCGGTGCCCGAGAGGCGGTGCGGGCATTCCTCGGCGAAGTAGCGTGCGTCGCGCAGCACCCGCTCGGTGGAGAGGGCCGCGAGGATCTCATCGCGAAGCGGATCGGCGGAAGACGTCGTGGAAGGATCGGCGGACGGCGCGGCGGACGACATGGGCAACCTCAGGTCTCTTTCGGAAAGGGATAGGCACTGCGCCCGTGGGTGAGCCCCATGGCAACCATGGTCTCGGCCATGTGCAGCGCGGCGGTGGCAGGGTCGATCACGGGGACCGGCGCCGCCAGCGTCTCGGAAAGGCCGTAGAGCGCCATGCAGGCGAGGACGACGGCATCGGCCCTGTCCTCCTCCACGCATTTGGCGATCTCGGCGCGGATCAGGGTGCGGGTCGCGTCGAGGTCGGCGCGCAGTTCCAGCACGGGCTTGCGCAGGATGCGGGCCGAGGCGAGCTGCCCCTCCAGCCCCATGGCGCGGACCCGGGCGCGCACCACGCGCGGATCGGTATTGGGCGAGACGACGGAGAAGCTGTAGCCCAGCAGGTTAGCCAGGGCGCAGGCGGATTGCATCGGGCCGACCACGGGCACGTCGACCCGCTCGCGCCCCGCGATCACGCCCGGATCGCCCGCGCACCACGGGATGAACGCGTCATAGCCCTGCCCCTGCAACCGCAGCATGTGGCGCACGATCTGGGTGCTGGCCTCCTCGCTTTCGAAGACGGATTCCATCGAGGCGGGGCCCTCGGTATTGCAGAGCACCTCGACCTGCGTGCCGGGTCGGGCGCGGGCCATGAGGAAGGCGCGACGCGCCTCCAGCGCCGCCTGCGTCATGCCCACGTTGGCGATGATGACCCCGATCTTCATGCAATCCCTTCCCTGCCCTGCGTCCCGCAAAGCCGTCGCGTCGCCCTGCCCCGGCGAGGCAGAATCGCGACGGGTGACCCTGCGTCGCTATGCGCTGTATGATTGCACCTCAATTCCACAATATACAATAAAATGCGGCTATGACCTCAGACTTTTGTCCTGAAGATCAATTCTGCACAAAAGCCATGCAAGACGGACGCCCCTGTCCAGACGCCTCCCAGACGTCTCCCAGAGACCGGGGTGCAGCCTTTCCGCCAGTCAGGCAGCGTTGGGGATCAGAGCGTCTGGCTGTAGGCAAGTTGCCGCGCCAGCCTGTTCATGTTGGACACGAAACGCTTCTGCAGGCGGCGGTCGCGCTTGTAGATCAGCGTATAACGCCGCGCGACCTCGGGCTCGACAAGCGGGCGGCACACCAGTTCCGGCGGCAGCATCTTCAGCGTGGCGATGCGGGGCACGATGGCAAAAGCCTGCCCGGCCAGCACATGCCCCATCAGGGTCTGGTGGTAGTTCGCGGTGCAGCTTGGCGCGAAGCGCAGCCCATGGGCCAGCATCGTGCGCTCCACGCTGCGGAAGGTCTCGGAGGTGGGCTCGTAGAGCGCATAGGGCTGGCCTTCCAGCTCGGCCCAGGTGACCGTGTCCCGCTCGGCCCAGGGGTGGCTTGCGGGGATCACCAGCGACAGCGGGTCCGAGAAGAGCGCGATCTGGCCGAAGACCTCGGGGTCATAGAGCCCGGCCCCGATGCCCGCATCGGCGCGTTCCTCGCGCACGAGCGTCTCCATCGCGTCACTCTCGACGTCGATCAGCTCCATCCGCAGGGCCGGCTCGCTGCGGTCCAGCCGGGCGAGCGCCTGCGGCAGCACCGAGGCCGAGATCGACGGCACCGCCGCCAGCCGCAACACCTGCCGCTTGGAGGCCACCACGTCGCGGATGTCGTCCTCGATCCGCGCGGCATTGACCAGCGCCACCTCCACCACCGGCAGCAACTCCCTCCCCTTGGGCGTCAGGGTCACCGCGCGGGTCGAGCGGTTGAAAAGCTTCACCCCCAGCTCGTCCTCGAACTCCCGGATCGCGACCGAGAGACCGGGCTGGGAGACGCCGCAGGTCTCTGCGGCCCGGGTGAAACTGCCGCTCTCCGCGAGCGCCTGAAAGAAGACCAGATGACGGATATTGAGAAACGCGGTCATGGACGGCCCCTCGACACTGCGCCGGACCGCCCGGAGAGGCGGGCGGTCAGGTGCGCTTCAGCAGATGTTGCGCCACATTGTGAAACAGGCTGATCCCCTGCTCCAAGGCGGTTTCGTCGAAATCGAAGGTCTTGGCATGGTGGATTGCGTCGATGTCGCTGCCGATGAGGCAATAGCAGGCCTTCCCGCCCCGGTCGCGCACCCGTTTGATCATGAAAGAGGCATCGTCGCCCCCGCCGATGGGCCAGGAGGGCACGACCTCTTCGATCCCGGCCACCTTTGCCGCTGCGATGCCGATGATCTCGGCCGCCTCGGGGCTGTTCTCGTTGCCCAGCATCTCGGGGCCGGTGTTGATGTCGACCTCGCAGCCATGCATCACGGCGGCGCCCTGGATCACCTCCAGCGCCCGGCGGTGCATGTATTCTCGGGCCTCCTGCGTCGCGCCGCGCACGTCGCATTCCAGCAGGCAGCTCTCGGCCACGATGTTGCGCGCGGCGCCCGAGACCATCTTGCCCACGTTGATGAAGGTCGCCTCTTCGCCATGCCGTGCGATCGCATGCATCCCGAGGGCGGCCGTCGCCCCCGCCAGCAGCGCGTTCGCGCCGTTCTGCGGGCCCATGGCCGCATGTGCGGCCTTGCCGGTGTAGGTCACGTCGAAGCGGATCGAGGAGAAGAAATCGGAGGCCTCCATGGCGATCTTGCCCGAGGGCAGCAGGCAGCCGAGATGCCCGACGAAGAGGTAGTCGAGGTCGTCGACCACCCCTGCCGCGATCATCGGCTTGGCCCCGCGGCCACCCTCCTCGCCGGGCTGGAAGATCAGCTTCACCGTGCCCTGCCAGTCCGGATCGGCCATCAGACGCTGCGCCAGAACGACCCCGATCGCGGTGTGCCCGTCATGGCCGCAGGCGTGCATTTCCCCTTTGAAGACAGAGTTGTAGCCACGCACGAAGGGGCGGTGGCTGTCGTCCTCCACCTCGGTCACGGGCAGCGCGTCGATGTCGAAGCGGAAGCCCACCGTCGGCCCCTCGCCCCGGGTCAGGGTCGCCACGACGCCGGTCAGCCCGCCCTCCATCTTCGCCACCCACTCCGGGTTCGCCCCGTGGGCGAGCGCACGCTCCCGGCCCTTGGCGATGCTGTCGGGCTTGGGCGGCCAGATGATCGCGGCCGGATCCATCACGTCGCGCCCGGTCTGCACCGCGTAACCGAGGTCGTCGAGGTATTCCGCCACCAGCGACGCGGTGCGGAACTCGTGGAAGGCGATCTCGGGGTGGCGGTGCAGGTCCTCGCGGATGGTCTCGACCGGGCTGTTGGAGCCGGCGAAGAAACTGGCGAAGGTGGCGGGTCGAGTCATCGAGGGTCCTTCCGGAGGCAGGGTGGATTGTGCAGAAAGCGCCCAAAAAACGATCATGACACTTGGCTCTGCGTGCGTAAAAAGCGCTAGCGCCCCGGCGCCTTCAGGTCAATATCCCTGCCGCAATCGCGGGATGCATGATTTTTCCACGTCAAATCAATGCCATGCACCGCGACACCTCTCCGCCGTATATGATTTCGGCATGGGGGCATAAGGACGAAGTATTTCTCTCGTGCCCAAATCGATTGCTAGCGTCGCCCCACAGACGCGATCCGGCGCAGACCGGCGCGCAGCTTCTTCTCACCAACCGGGACACTTTCCATGTCGAACACATTCCTCGCCACGACCGCCGGCCTCGCGCTGACGGCGCTCGGCTCCGTTGCCTCCGCCCAGGACCTGACCATCTCGATCTATGGCGGCGGCTATGCCGAGGACCTGAAGAAGACCATCATCGAGCCCTTCGAAGAGAAATACGGCGTCACCGTCGCGATGGAATCCGGCTCCTCCTCGGACCGGATGGCCAAGATGATCGCCACAAAGGGCCGCGGCACCGACCTGATGTACATCGTCGACTACCAGATGGCCGACCTGAAGCAGCGCGGCATCCTGCAGCCGGTGGAGCCAGGCTCGATCACCGCGATGGACGATCTGGAGGACTGGGCCAAGGATCCGCTCGGCGACGGCATGTGCCCGGCCTTCACGGTGAACGCCGTGGGCCTCTCCTACTCCACCGCGCTTGAAACGCCGCCGACCTCCTGGGCCGACCTGATGAAGCCCGTGGACGGGCTGAAGACCGGCTTCCCCGACATGTCGATCTCCTACGGTCCCTTCGTCATGTCCGAGGTCGCGGGCCTGAACGGCGGCGGCATCGAGGACCTCGATCCCGGCATCGCGGCGGTGAAGGACATCCTGCCCTCGCTGCAGATCTACACCCGTGGCTCTCAGGCGCTGGAAGCGATCCACCAGGGCGAGATGTCCATGGCGCCGAACCTGAACATCTTCGTCTCCAAGGACGCCGACGCGCCCTCGGCCTTCGTCTACCCCGAGGAAGGCGCCATCGGTCTGCTGAACCTCGTCTGCGTGGTCAAGGGCTCGGCCAACGCGGAACTGGCGCAGAAGCTGATCGACTTCCACCTCTCGCACGACATCCAGCAGGAACTGCTGAACCTCTACGGCGAGGCGACGGTGCGCACCGACGTGGAGACGCCCACCGATGCCAACCCCACCGTGATCCCGCCCGAGCAATACGGCAAGCTGCACTTCCTCGACGCGAACAAGGTCTACGAGGCGCGCCCGGCGCTGATGGACAAGTGGCAAGAGGACGTCATCGCGCAATGACTTCGGACCTGACGACCGACGGCGGCAGCAGCGATGCTGCCGCCGTCGCCCTGCAAGACATCGGCAAGTCCTTCGGCGAGACGGAAGTCCTCAAGAAGGTGAGCTTTCAGGCCCGCAAGGGGGAGTTCCTGACGCTTCTCGGCCCCTCGGGCTGTGGCAAGACCACCTCGCTGCGGATCATCGCGGGGTTCGAGGAGGCCACCAGCGGCGACGTTATGTTCGGCCAGACCTCGGTCAACGACCTGCCGCCGTGGCGGCGGGACATCGGGCTGGTGTTCCAGAACTACGCGCTATTCCCCTACATGACCGCGGCCGAGAACGTGGCCTTCGGCCTCAAGATGCGCCGCGTGCCCAAGGCCGAGACCGCGACGCGGGTCAAGGCGGCCCTCGCGCAGGTCGGGCTGGCGGGTTACGAGACCCGCCATCCGCGCCACCTCTCCGGCGGGCAGCGGCAGCGCGTGGCCCTCGCCCGCGCCCTCGTGATCGAGCCGAAGCTGCTGCTGCTGGATGAACCGCTCTCCAACCTCGACGCCAAGCTGCGCGGCGAGATGCGTTACGAGCTGAAGAACCTGCAACGCGCCACCGGCGTCACCACGATCTTCGTGACCCACGATCAGGAGGAGGCGTTTTCGCTCTCCGACCGGATCGTCCTGATGCGCAGCGGCGAGATCGTCCAGTACTGCGCCCCGGATGAGCTGTGGTCGCGGCCCGCCACCGCCTTTGCCGCCGATTTCATCGGGGTCGAGAACCTGATCCCCGCCCATGTGACCGCACCCGGTCAGCTGACCTGCGCCGGGGGCCTTGCGGTGACGCCCACGACGGTGGGCTTTGCGCCGGGCGCCGAGGTGATCCTCGGCCTGCGGGCCTCCGACGTGACGATCCAGCCCAGGGGCGGCACCGGCCTGCCCGCGACGATCCTCGACGGGGAATACCGCGGGCGCGAGCGGCTCTACCGGCTCAGCGTGCCGGGGCTGGAGCGACCCGTGCTGGCCTCCGCCCCCTCCGACATCGCCTTTGACGGCGAGGTGACGCTCTGCCTGCCGCCGGAACGGATGATGGTGCTGCACGATGACCGGTAAGCGCGACATCCCGTGGCTGCTGGCCAGCCCCGGCATCCTGCTGGTGACGCTGGTGGCGCTGCTGCCCGCCGCGATCCTGATCGTGAAGGCGTTTCAGGACGTGGACACCGGCGCCCTGACGCTGGAGAACTTCCAGGCGATCTTCGACAGCAAGATCTTCGGCCAGGCCTTCTGGCGGACCCTGCGGATCGCCTTCTTCGTCACCCTCGTCTCGGTCATCGGGGGCTACCCGCTGGCGCTGCTGATCGCCCGGGCCAACCCGCTCTATTCGCTGGTGATCTTCGTCATCGTGCTGTTCCCGCTCATGGTCTCGGTCGTGGTGCGGACCTTCGGATGGGTCGTCATCCTCGGCCCGGCGGGCATCGTGAACGAGGCGCTCATGGGGATCGGGCTGATCTCGGAGCCGCTGACCATGACCCAGAACGAATTCGGCATCGTGGTGGGCGAAACGCACCTGCTGATGCCCTACATGGTCCTCGCCCTGCTCTCGGTCCTGCGCAGGCTGGAGCCGCAGCTGGAAGAGGCCGCGCTCTCCCTCGGCGCGAACCCCTTGGTGGCCTTTTTCCGGGTGATCCTGCCAATGACCGTGCCGGGGCTGCTGTCGGGCGTGCTGCTGGTCTTCTCGCTGGCGATCACGGCCTTTGCCACGCCCCTCGTCATGGGCGGCGCGCGCACGCCGCTGCTCTCGACGCTGGTCTACCGCTATGCGCTGACCTCCTATGACTGGGCCTCCGCCGCCGCCGTGGCCTTCGTGCTGGCGGTGATCGCCGTGGCCTTCGTCGCCGTGCAGAAGACCGTCGCCCGGATGTGGATGAGCCGCCATGAATTCTGATCGCTTCCTCCTGCCCGCCCCCGTCGAGGCCCTGCTGTGGAAGCTGGGCCGCCTGCTCTTCCACGTCGTGGGCCTTGCGTGGCAGCTCTTCATGGTGGCGCCGCTGATCATCGTGGTGGTGGTCTCCTTCACCTCGGCCAGCTACCTGATGTTCCCGCCGCCGGGCTATTCCCTCGACTGGTATCGCGAGGTGCTGTCGCTCAGCTGGATCCGCAGCGCGGTGACCTCCTCGCTGATCATCGCCACCTGCGCCACGCTGATCGCCGTTGTGATCGGCGTGCTGGCGTCGCGCGTGCTGGCGAAGCGCCCGTTCCGGGGACGCGGTCTGGTGGAATACCTCGTGCTCTCGCCGCTCTTCCTGCCCGGCGTGGTGATCGGCTTTGCCATCTTCAACGTGCTGGTGATGATCCAGGTGGACCGGGTGGCGATGCCACAGATGATCATCGCCCATGTGATGATCACCCTGCCCTTCGTGATCCGCTCGGTCTGGGCCTCCATGGCGGGGGCCGACATCTCGCTGGAGGAGGCCGCGCAGTCGCTCGGCGCGACGCCGGCGCAGACCTTCTGGCACGTAGTTCTGAAATCGGCCCGGCCCGGTATCCTTGCGGGTGCGATCCTCGCCTTCACCTTCTCCTTCAACGATGTGACGATCTCGATCTTCCTGACCTCCTCGCGGGTCACCACCCTGCCGGTGCAGCTCGTCTCCCACATCGAATACAACCCGGACCCGAGCCCGGCTGCGATCTCGACCCTGATGATCGCGATCACGCTGGCGCTCTTCGTCTTCCTCGCGCGGATCGGGGGGCTGAATGCCTTCCTCGAACGCTGATCGGAGCCTGAAATGACGTTGAAATCCCCCATCTTCGCCCGCACGCCCGTGGACCGCGCCGCCCTTGTGGAGGCCGCCCGGGGCCTGCGGGACCTCGACCTTGCGGTCACCAACGTGCAGCTGGTCAACGTGCTGACCTGCGAGGTCTACCCGGCTGATATCGGCGTCTACGATGGGCGCATCGCCGTGGTGGGCCCGGCGGGCGCCTATGACCTGACGGCGAAGGAGACCATCGACGGCACCGGCAAATGGGCCTGCCCCGGCTTCTTCGACAGCCACCTGCACATCGAAAGCACCATGGTCACGCCCGCCGGTTACGCCGCCGGTGTGCTGCCGCTTGGCACCACCTCCGCCGTGGTGGACCCGCACGAGATCGGCAACGTCATGGGCAAGGAGGGCGTCCGCCTGATGATCGAGGGCAGCGAGGACCTGCCGCTGCGGGTCTATTTCGCGATCCCCTCCTGCGTGCCCTCCGTCGAGGGCAAGGAGACGGCGGGCGCCTTCTTCGGCCCCGAGGAAGTGGCCGAGATGATGAGCTGGGACCGCGTGGTCACGCTGGCCGAGGTGATGGACTTCATCGGCGTGATCCGCAACGATCCCCGGATGCGCGGCATCGTCGATGCGGGGATCGAGGCCGGTGTCGCCATTCAGGGCCATGCGCCCAAGCTGATGGGCCGCGACCTCTGCGCCTATATCGCCGCCGGGATCGACAACGACCACGAAAGCCGTCTGGGCCCGGAGGTGCTGGAGAAGCTGCGCCTCGGCCTCCTGCCGCTGATCAAGCTCGGCTCCCCCGGCAACCACCTGCCCCGGCTGATGCCCGACCTGCTGAAGGCGGCCTACGTCGACGTGGCGCTCTGCACCGATGACGTGGAGCCCTCGGACCTGCGCACCAATGGCCACATGGACCGCGTCGTGCGCGGTGTCATGGAGTACGGCGTGCCGGTGGAGCGCGCGATCCGCTGGGCCTGCTACATCGGCCCGCAGCACTATGGCCTGCGCGACTACGGCGCCATTGCTCCGGGGTTCATCGCGGATTTCCTGCTGCTGGACGATCTGCAGACCGTTTCGGTCAACGATGTCTTCGTGGGCGGCAAGCAGGTGGTCGCGGACAAGGAGATATGCGTCGAGATCACCGATCCGCTGGCGGGCCGCGAGTTGGCCAACACCGTGCTGATCCCCGAGATCACGGCGGAGAGCTTTGCCATCCAGTCGCCCTCCAACAGCCCGACCGTCACGATGCACGGGCTGCACCTGCTGCCCACGCGGATGACGGACCTCGCGACCTTCGAGGCGGGGGTGACCGATGGCAGGATCACGCCCGAGAGCCTGCCCGAAGGCTATGTCATGTCCTCCGTCGTGCCGCGCCACGGCCAGAACACGCCCCCCGTCTGCACGCCCCTGACCGGCCTCGGCCTGACTTCCGGCGCGCTCGCCCACACGGTGGCGCACGATTGCCACAACGTGCTGGTCGCCGGGACCAATGCGCCCGACATGGCGCAGGCGGTGAACCATCTGAAGGAGATCGGCGGCGGTTTCGTCCTCGTCGACGGGGGCGAGGTGATCTGCGAACTGCCGCTGCCCTTCGCCGGGCTGATGTCCTTCGAGAGTTGCGACGCGCTGACCGCGCAGTTGAGCGTCTTCAACGAGGAACTGGGCAAGCGCGGCATCGTGCCGGGCAACGTGCGCCAGATCTTTGCCCTGACCGGGCTGGCGCTTGCGGTGATCCCGGAATACCGCCCGACCGACCTGCACCCGATCCTGAACGTCACCACACAGGACCCGGTGCCGCTCTTCCCGGAACACGCCTGATCCAACGCGCCTGATCCGACGCGGCGGGCCGCCCTTGAGGGCGGCCCGTGTTACATACCGGCGCGTCGTGTCGCGGGCTCAGCCCGCCATCGGCTGCCAGCGGGGCGCTGCATCGGTGGTGCCCGGCACGAGGTCGAAAAGCGGCGTCTTCAGCGGTGCGACCACCGGCACATCGGGGAAGTCGGAGACCGCGATGGCCTCCTTCCAGCGGTCGCTCTGCAGCATGGCAAAGCCGAGCGCCACGGGCGCGACGCCCGCCTTCTTTAGCAGCCGCAGCACGGCGACCATGGTCTTGCCGGAGCTTGCCACATCATCCACCAGCGCCACCCGCTTGCCGGCCAGCACCGGCAGCATCCGGGGATCGAGGTAGATCGTCTTGGTCTGGTCCGGGCTGGTGATCGAGGACATCGGCTCGGACAGCGCGGGGTCATACCAGAACTTGCGGCTGGTGGAGAGCGGCACCATCCGCGCATGCTCCAGCCGGCGCGCGGTGCCATTGGCCAGCGGCAGGCCCAGCGTCGGCACGCCGATCACCACCTCGGGCTCATGGGGCGCCAGCTGCTGTGCCAGCAGATCGCAAAGCGCGTCCTCCACCTCGAACCCCGCCTGGTTCAGGATCAGCGAGGAAACCGCACGCGGCGTCTCGCCCGGAAGGCGGCGCAGCGGCAGGACGATCTGGCGGCCATCGGCCAGCGTCGCGGGGAAGCAGGTCTCGAAGCCCGTGTCAGGCGTCTCGAAGGTGCCCGCGGGGAAGACGTGCTGCCACATGGCCTCGGGGGCGAAATCGGAAAGCTTCATCGCATCTCTCTTCTGCGGCGGGGGTGAAGGTGGCATGACATGGGGCGGCGGCGGGCTCAAGCCTGCGGGTCAACGGAACGGTGCAACGCAGCGGCCTTCGTCCCGCCACGGGCATCGTCTTGCAGACCGTCCCCCCAAACGCTGAGGGCAGCGCCGTCCCGCGGGGTGGCGCATAAGCGCCGCCCCAGGGGGGCGGGTCGGCGCTGCCCGGCCTCTAGGCCGGGCGGGTGGTGGATGGAGAATTTTGCACTGCATGGCGCGGTTCTTTTGGCAACTGCTCGATCGAAGGCATGGCACTGCTAGGGAGCGAGCCCCCGGCAGGTGAAGACGGAGAGCCCTACGCTGCATCCGCAGCCTGCCCGGCGAGCCTCCGCTGGCACGCGCCAGCCTGCCCCCCTTGCAGCGCCCGCCTCAGTACGCCTTCCCGCGCGCCGAGACCGGCCAGACGCATTCCACCCGGCCATTGCGCACGCCCACGTACCAGTCGTGGATATTGCAGGTCGGATCGCAGTGCCCCGGCACCAGCCGCAGCTTCTCGTTGATCTCCAGCACGTTGCCCGGGTCCTTGATCGTGCCGTGCTCGTCGGAGCAACCGACGTAGTCCACGTCATCGCGCCCGAAGATCACCGGCAGCCCACTGTCCACCGACTGCGACTTCAACCCCGCGTCGCAAACCGCCTGCCCGTCCCGTGCCACGCTCATCACCGAGGTCAGCAGGAAGAGCGCATTCTCCCATTCGCCCTGGTCGATCCGCTGGCCGTCCTTGTCGAGGATGCGGCCATAATCCGCGTCCATGAAGGCGTAGGAGCCGCACTGCAGCTCGTTGTAGAGGTTCGAGTTGCTCTCGAAGTAGTAGGACCCCGTCCCGCCCCCGGTGATCAGCTCGCATTTGAACCCGGCCTGCGCCAGCACGTCGCGCGCCTCGGTCACCTGCGCAATGGCCTTGGAGAGCTGCACCTCGCGCTCGCCATAGGCGCTGATGTGCTGCATGGCGCCGTGGTACGCCTGGATACCCGCGAAGGTGAGGCCCGGGGCCTCGGCCGTGGCGCGGGCGATGGCGAGGATGTCGCCCAGATCGGTCACGCCACAGCGCTTGGCACCGCAGTCGATCTCCACCAGCACGGCAAGCTCCGTCCCGTGGCGCTGCACGGCATCGGAGAGCTGCTGGATATTGGCCACGTCATCGACACAGACCAGCACCCGCGCGGCCAGCTTCGGCAGCTGCGCCAGCCGGTCGATCTTGAGCGGATCGCGCACCTGGTTGGAGACGAGGATGTCTTGGATGCCGCCCCGGGCGAAGGCCTCGGCCTCGGCCACCTTCTGGCAGCAGACGCCGACCGCGCCGCCGATGCGTTCCTGCAGCTTGGCCACGTCCACCGACTTGTGCATCTTGCCGTGCACCCGGTGACGCATCCCGTGCGCCTTGGCGTAATCGCCCATCTTCACCACGTTGCGCTCCAGCGCATCGAGGTCGAGGATCAGGCAGGGCGTCTGGATCTCCGCCTCCGCCATGCCGGGCTTGGCGGGGATGTCATAACCGACCTCGTAGTGGGACAGGTCCGTCTCGGCGCTCATGGGGCTCTCCTTGTCTTGCGGAGGCAGTCCCTCCGCGCAACGGGATAGCGCCTTTGCCCCACATAGGTGAAGAGAGCATGTATTTTCCCCGCCCCTTTTTCGCGGGGCGGCCCGGGCCTGCCGAAAACTGCGGCGCTGCCGCGGCCCGGGCGGGAAACGCAAAACGCCGCCCCGGGGGGCGGCGCCTGAGATCGCGATGCGGGGCGGTTCAGCGCTCCTGCACGGTGGCCTTCTCGTAGCCGGCGGTGAAGCCGATGAGGGAGACCTTGAGGGCCACTTTCACGTCCGGGGCCGCGAAGGGCACGATGGTCAGCGTGGCTTCCTTGCCGCCCTTGAAGGCGTCCACGTCCGCCTGGGTCAGGCCGATGCGGGCGAAGCAGCCAACCTGGTTGCAGAAGAGGAAGGGATAGCGCTTGCCCTGGGTCCCGTCGACGCCCAGCATCATGCCGGCGGGCAGCAGGGTTTCCAGCGGCACGACCACGGTGGCACCGGCAACGGCCTCGCCCTGGTTGGCAGCGCGGAACAGGCTGAACTCGGCGACGGAGTTGCCGTCCTCGTCGCGCAGCAGCTGGTAGAGCTCGCAGGGGTCTTCGCCCGCTTCGACCTTGATGCACTGCAGCTGCCAGTCGCCGATCTCTTCCTTCACGTAGGTCTGGCCCACGTTCGGGTCCTGACCGGCGGTCACGCCCATGGCGAGGTCGGGCGCCAGCGGCGTCCGGTTGGCCTCGCCCTGCGCGGGGGCGGCATCGGCGGCGGGTGCGTCGGTCGTCTCGGCGGGGGTCGTGTCCTGCGCGGCGGCTGCGCCGGCGAAGGCGATCATGGCCGCGGTGGCCAGAAATCCGGAAATACGGGTCATGCTTTTCCTGTTTGTTCGCAGAGGAGACTTGGCCTGCGTCTAACATGTGCTCCGGGGCTTGTCAGGCCCCAAACCCGGCAGGCGCCCTGTGACAAAACAGTGATGGGAGACCGTAAGCTGGTTTCCGCACACGCGAAAACATGGGCAGAACCACGGGCGGGACCAAAGCAAAAAGGGGCCCGCAACAGGCCCCTTTTCTATTTGGTTTTCTCCCCGTCGGACTGGCCGACTTAGTTCTTGTGAGGGACGCTATGTGGAATGTAACGGATCGTCAACAGGAAAAACCGGCTAAAAACCGCCTACTTTTTTCGACACCCCCGGCCCTGCTGTTTTTCGCATCATGCAGAGGGTCCCGCCGGGTCACGTGACGCGCCTTGGCGTCCGATCCGGGCCCGGGACGCCCGAAGCACCGCCCGAAACATCGCCCGAAAAAAGGCCGTGCCCGAAGGCACGGCCAGTCTGACAGGGAGGAAGTCACCCGCCCCCGCGAGGACATGCGGCGGGCGGATGAATTGATACTGGCACGCAGAGGTTAAGGTTGTATTTTCCCTCTGTAACCAAGGGGAAAACAGGGGCGGCAGGCAAATGGACCAGGACATCTTCATCGGCGGCGGCGGGCCGGACTATGCGGAGGCGCAGTGGCTCAAGCTGGGCTATGCCAACCGCCACGGCCTGATCGCGGGTGCCACGGGCACCGGCAAGACGGTGACGCTGCAAATCATGGCGGAAAGCTTCTCGGCCCGCGGGGTTCCCGTGGTGCTGGCGGACGTCAAGGGTGATCTCTCCGGCCTCGCCGCCGCGGGCTCTGCCACCGCCGGAACCCATGCGCCCTTCACCGAACGCGCGGAAAAGATCGGCCTGCAGGACTATGACTATACCGCCTTCCCGGTGATCTTCTGGGATCTCTTCGGCCAGCAGGGCCACCCGGTGCGCACCACGATCTCCGAGATGGGGCCGCTGATGCTGTCGCGCCTGCTGGAGTTGAGCGAGGCGCAGGAGGGCATCCTGAACATCGCCTTCCGCGTGGCCGACGAACAGGGGCTTGCCCTGCTCGACCTGAAGGACCTGCAGTCACTGCTGGTCTGGCTGGGTGAGAACCGCGCCGACCTGTCGCTGCGCTACGGCAACATCTCGACCCAGTCGATCGGGGCGATCCAGCGCCGCCTTCTGGTGCTGGAGACCGAGGGGGGCGCGAACTTCCTCGGCGAGCCGGCGCTGGAGCTGTCGGACATGATGCGCACCGATACGGACGGGCGCGGCGTGATCTCGATCCTCGCCGCCGACAAGCTGATGGCCGCGCCCCGGCTCTACGCGACCTTCCTGCTCTGGCTGCTCTCCGAACTCTTCGAGGAGCTCCCGGAGGTCGGCGATCCGGACAAGCCGCGGCTGGTCTTCTTCTTCGACGAGGCGCACCTGCTCTTCGACGATGCCCCCAAGGCGCTCGTGGACAAGGTGGAACAGGTGGCGCGTCTGATCCGCTCGAAGGGGGTGGGCGTCTATTTCTGCACCCAGAACCCCGCCGATGTGCCCGAGGATATCCTCGGCCAGCTCGGCAACCGGGTGCAGCATGCCCTGCGCGCCTTCACCGCCCGCGACCGCAAGGCGCTGAAACAGGCCGCCGAAACCTACCGCGACAACCCGCGCTTTTCCATCGAGGAGGCGATCCGGGAGGTGGGCACCGGCGAGGCGGTGACCTCGTTCCTGATGCGCAAGGGGATCCCCGGCATGGCCGAGCGGACGCTGGTGCGCCCACCCTCCTCGCAGCTGGGACCGCTGGACCCGGCCCTGCGGCGCGCGGCGATTGCGGCCTCGCCGGTGGCGGGGAAATACGACACGACGCTTGACCGGGAATCCGCCTACGAGATCCTTGCCAAGCGCGCGGCCGATGCCGCCAAGGCCGCAGAACAGGCCGAGGCGGCGGAAGAGGCGCAGCCCGTGGCGCAGCGCGAATATGCCTCGGCGCGGCGCTACACCGGGACGCGCGTCCCCCGCTCCTCGTCGAAACGGGTGTCGCAGGACACCTTCGGATCGGCGCTGCAGGATGCGGTGATCAAGGAATTGAAAGGCACCACCGGGCGGCGGATCGTGCGCGGCATCCTCGGCTCGCTCTTCAAGGCCCGCTGAGCGGGCCTGCCCCGCCCCTCCGGCCCGGGCCCCTGCGCGGCCTCGGCGGGGCCGCGACGTGGCTACTGCCCTGCCCCCAAAAGAAAAACACCGGCACGTCAGGGACGGCCGGTGAACAGGTCTTCTCAGGTAATCGACCGCAGAAATCCGTGGCGGGCATGGAACCCGCCGGGCTTCACGGCGTTGAAGTCTTGACCGGGGCTCAGGAGCCCCAGTGACGCACGGGACCGCAATCCATATGCACGAAGTTCGACCGCGAGTACTTGCCGACGCCGCCGCCATGGCAGGCCGCCGCGGCCTTGTACATCTGGTTGACCGAGCGCGACTTGAGCCGCAGGTCGGCCGCCTGGCCCTTCATGTGGAGCGAGTTCTTGGCCACACCGCTGGAGCGGGAGCGCAGCATCGCGTTGGTCTCGGGCGAGCGGTAGCCGGAGAGCAGCATGTAGGGCTCGCCGGGATCAAGCAGGCGATGCGCGGCAGCCATGACATCCATGGTGCGGCCGTCGATCGTGAGGTGCTTGTCGTTGCGCCAGTCGCGCATGAAGTGGGTCACTTCCTGCATCGCCTCGGGGATGTAGTCCCCCTCGATCCAGTAGATCATGTTGAGGCGCTCGCCGGTGCGCGGGCTGTACATGTGCAGGCGGCGAACGTCGCCTGCGCCACGCAGAAATCCGGCTGCTTGTGAATAGGTCGGGGCTGCAACTACAGCCGTGGCCGCGAACGCACCCAGTAGGGCGCGCCGCGAAAAGCTCTTCGAGCCGTTCGTGGTCGTCATTGGTGGTCTGTCCCGTCTCTTACCTGTTGCCGCGATGTTACGCGGGCTCTGCCAAATATTCCCCAAGTGCGATTGTTATTGCACGCACGACTGCCCGGCCCAAGACGAAATTCCTTGGCATCCCACGGATCGGCGGAATTCGGCGGATTTTTGCTGGGTTTCCTCAGCTTTTCGCCCAGAATGGAACCATTCCGAGGGCGTTCCTTAAGGCCCCGTTAAGCTTCATCGGCTCCGTAGTGGAAATACATCAAGTTCCGGAGAAATTTAGCTTTCCGCGCGCCATCGCTGGACAGTCCGCCTGCGCCCCAGCAGGCTTGTCCCAACCACATTCGAATGAGGTTTCCCAAATGCCCTTTTTGCCCGCGTCTCTCCGGGTCCGCCGCCTTCAGACCGCCGTTCTTGCTCTTGCCGTAGCACTTCCCCTCGCCATGACCGCCCCTTCGGCAGGCCATGCCGATGTCTCCCTCGCCTTCCGTCAGGCCGTCGCCGAGACCGCGTCGCGGGACCGCGAAATGGCGGCCTTCTACCGCGAAAACGGGTTCGCTCCGATCTGGACCGGCACCGACGCGGCGGCGCAGGCGCGGCGGCAGGCACTGGTGCAGGCAATCGCCGGGGCGAGCGATCACGGGCTGGCGGTGGGCGATTATGACCTCGACGGGCTGCTGGACAAGGCGCGTGCGGTGCGCAGCGAACGGGACCTCGGGCTGGTGGAGGTGGGTTTCTCCAAACTTTTCCTGCGCTACGCCCGCGACGTGCAGACCGGCATGGTCACGCCCTCGAAGATCGATCCGCTGATCGTGCGCGAAATCCCCTATCGCGACCATGCGGAACTGCTGGCCGGCGTGGCGGGCAACGATCCGTCGGCCTTCATGCGCTCCCTGCCCCCGCGCACCCATGAATACCTGCGCCTGATGCGCGCCAAGCTGGACATGGAAAAATCCGTGGCCGCGGGCGGCTGGGGCCCCGTCGTGCCCGTGGGCAAGCTGGAACCCGGCGCTCAGGGGCGCAACGTCGTCCTGCTGCGCAACCGGCTGATCGCCATGGGCTACATGGAGCGCTCGCTGAGCGACCGCTACGACAGCACGATGACCGACGCGATCCGCGCCTTCCAGGCCGATCACGGCCTCGCCGAGGACGGCGTCGCCGGGCCCGGCACCCTTGGCGAGATCAACGTCTCCATGGCGGACCGCCTGCGCTCGATCATGGTGGCGATGGAGCGGGAACGCTGGATGAACAAGGAACGCGGCGATCGCCATGTCCTCGTCAACCTGACCGACTTCCACGCCAAGATCATCGACCACGGGATCACCACCTTCGAGACCCGCTCGGTCATCGGCAAGAACATCCCCGACCGCCGCACGCCGGAGTTCTCGGACGAGATGGAATACCTCGTCATCAACCCGACGTGGAACGTGCCCCGCTCCATCGCGGTCAAAGAATACCTGCCGATGTTCAAGAAGAACCCGAACGCGGCCTCGCACCTCAACCTGATCAACGCACGCGGCCAGGTGGTGAACCGGGCGGCGGTGAACTTCTCGGCGCTGAACGCCCGGAACTTCCCCTTCGACATCAAGCAGCCGCCGTCCTCGCGCAATGCGCTCGGGCTGGTGAAGTTCATGTTCCCGAACAAGTACAACATCTATCTGCATGATACGCCGTCGAAATCCCTCTTCGACCGCGAGGTGCGGGACTTCAGCCACGGCTGTATCCGCCTGCAACAACCCTTCGATTTCGCCTATGCGCTGCTGGCGCTTCAGGAGGACGATCCCGAGGCCTTCTTCCAGTCCAGGCTGCGGACCGGCCGCGAGACCCGCGTGACCCTGGACACGCCGGTGCCGGTGCACCTGATCTACCGCACCGCCGTCACCGAGGCGACCGGCAAGGTCACCTACCGCCGGGACATCTATGGCCGGGATGCGCGCATCTGGGAGGCCATGCAGGCGGCAGGGGTGGCGCTGCGCGGCGTTCAGGGGTAAGCCTGCCCCTGCACGACAGGGGGACCCCATGCGCCACAGCATCGAGAGCATAGCCGCCGCCCTTGGCACCACCGCCCTTGGCGACGGCTCCATCACCGTGACCGGCGTGGCCGAGCCCGCCGCCGCAGGGGCCGAGGACCTCGCCCTCGCGATGAAGCCGGACTACGCCGACGGCCTGAGCAAGGGCCAGGCCCGTGCCGCCATGGTCTGGGAGGGCGCCGACTGGGAGGCCCTCGGCCTGAAGGCCGCCATCGTCGCACCGCGCCCGCGCATGGCCATGGCCGGCCTGACCCGCGCCTTCTACCCCGGCCCCGGCTACCCCGAGGGGATTGATCCCAACGCCTCTGTCGATCCCACGGCCATCCTGGCCGAGGGCGTCAGCGTGGGCGCCTTCGCGGTGATCTCCGCCGGCGCCGTGATCGGCGAAGGCACCGTCATCGGGCCACAGTGTTTCGTCGGACAGGACGCGCGCATCGGTGCAGGCGGCCTTCTGAACGCGCAGGTCCGTGTCGGGCCGCGCGCGCAGATCGGCGACCGGTTCCTTGCGCAGCCCGGTGCGACCATCGGCTTCGACGGCTTCTCCTATGTGACGCCCGAGGTGAACGCGGTCGAAAAGGCCCGCCACACCCTCGGCGATGCCTCGGGCACCGAAGCGCAGGGCTGGGTCCGCATCCACTCGCTCGGCGGGATCATCATCGGCGACGACGTGGAGATCGGCGCGAATGCCTGTGTCGACGCAGGCACGATCCGGCCCACGCAGGTCGGCAACGGCACCAAGATCGACAACCTCTGCATGGTCGGCCACAATGTCGTCATCGGGAACGAGTGTCTCTTTGCCTCGATGGTCGGCATCGCGGGCTCGACCAGGATCGGCAACAACGTCGTGCTCGGCGGCCAGGTGGGGGTGTCGGACAACATCACCATCGGCGACAACGTGGTCTGCGGAGGCGGCTCTGCCATCCGCACGCGGGTTCCGGCAGGTCAGGTGATCCTCGGCAACCCGGCGATCAAGATGGAAACCCAGCTCGAAGGCTACAAGGCACAGCGTCGCCTGCCCCGTCTCTTCCGCGAGGTCGCGGAGTTGAAGAAAGCGGTTTTCAAGGACGGCCAGAGCGACTAAATCAGCGGCAATCGCACAAGGGGAGTAGCCCGGCATGACCAGCGTGAAGGACAGGGTGATCGCGATCATCGCGGAGCAGGCGGTTCTGGAACCGGGCGACGTGTCCATGGACCAGACCCTCGAGGACCTCGGCATCGACTCGCTCGGCCTCGTGGAGAGCATCTTCGCCATCGAGGAAGCCTTCGACATCCAGGTGCCCTTCAATGCCAACGAGCCGCAGGAGAGCGATTTCGACATCTCCAACGTGGCGACCATCGTGGCTGGGATCGAGAAGCTGGTGGCGGAACAGCACGCGTGAAGAGAGTCGTCATTACCGGTGCCGGCACGATCAACGCAATCGGCCATTCTGTTTCCGAGACGTTCGCTTCCATGCGCGAGGGCCGCTGCGGCATCGGCCAGCTCGAGATCCAGGACGTGGAGCGGCTGTCGATCCAGATCGGCGGTCAGGTCAAGGGCTTCGAGGCCGAGGGCGAGTTCAACCGCCAGCAGATGGCGCTCTATGACCGCTTCACCCAGTTCACCCTCTTCGCCGCCCGAGAGGCGATCCAGCAGTCCGGGCTCGAATTCATCGGCGAACTGGCGGCGCGGTCCGGCGTGGTGCTCGGCACCGCCGGCGGCGGCGTCTCGACCTGGGACGAGAATTACCGCGCGGTCTACGAGGCGGGCAAGAACCGGGTCCATCCCTTCGTCGTGCCCAAGCTGATGAACAACGCGGCCGCCAGCCACGTCAGCATCGAGTACAACCTCAAGGGCCCGAGCTTCACCGTCTCCACCGCCTGTGCCTCGTCGAACCACGCCATGGCGCAGGCCTTCCAGATGGTGCGCCTCGGCATGGCGCCGGCGATGGTGACCGGCGGATCGGAATCCATGCTCTGCTTCGGCGGCGTGAAGGCCTGGGAAGGGCTGCGCGTCATGTCGAAGGATGCCTGCCGCCCGTTCTCCATGAACCGCAACGGCATGGTGCAGGGCGAAGGGGCCGGCGTCTTCGTCTTCGAGGAGATGGAACACGCCAAGAAACGCGGTGCCGAGATCCTCGCGGAAGTCGTGGGCTTTGCCATGACCTCGGACGCCTCCGACATCGTCATGCCCTCCAAGCAGGGCGCGGCCCGGGCGATTGCAGGCGCCATGAAGGACGGCGGCATCAACCCCGAGGAAGTGGGCTATATCAACGCCCATGGCACCGGGACGGCGGCCAATGACAAGACCGAATGCGCGGCGGTGGCGGATGCCTTCGGCCAACATGCGGACAACCTGATGATTTCCTCGACCAAGTCGATGCATGGCCACCTGATCGGCGGCACCGGCGCGGTGGAACTGCTGGCCTGCATCATGGCGCTGCGGGACGGGGTCATCGCGCCGACCATCGGCTACGAGGAACCGGACCCGGAATGCGCCCTCGACGTGGTGCCCAACGAGGCCCGCGAGGCCAAGGTCGACGTGGCACTGTCGAACGCCTTCGCCTTTGGCGGGCTGAACGCGGTGCTGGCCCTGCGCAAGGTCTGACGACGCCCCGATCGTAACGCGGAATGCCCGGCCATGGTCGGGCATTTTCGTCTGCGGGCACCGGCGGGGACGGTCACCTCGCGGCGCCTTCGCACCCGATCACGCGGCGCCCGATCTCCCGCTTCGCGGCACCGACACGCCGCCGCACAGGCGGACCCGCGCGGCAGGACCATCGGCACGCGATCCCTGACCCACACCGCCCCTTCGATACACACGCAACGCCCGCAATTTCCGCGCCGCGGAAGAGCGCTGCGTCACCCTCCGTCGCCTAGGCCGAGGCCCTTCCGCCGCCCGCTTCCGCGTGGTTAACAGGACGGGAGGAGACAGGAGGACGAGATGACATCACTGGCCCAGATCATCGCCGGCATGACCGCCGATGGCGCCGCACAGCAGGCGCATATCCCCGAGACATGGATGCAGGGCCGGACGGTCTTTGGCGGGCTGGTCGCCGCGCTCGGGCTCGAGAGCGCCCTGCGGGCCGATCCGGAGCTGCCGCCGCTGCGCTCGGCGCAGATGATGTTCATGGCGCCGCCCGCCTCCGAGGCCCGGTTCGACGCCGAGATCCTGCGCCGAGGCCGCTCCACCGGCTTCGTCGGGCTGACCTGCGAGAGCGCGGGCAAGACCTGTGCGCGCGGCACCTTCGTCTTTGGCGCACCGCGCGAGAGCGAGGTGCGGCATGATCGCTTCCCCCGCCCCGGGCACCTGCCCGGCCCCGAGGACAGCCGCCTCGTCCCGCCCCGGGACAATGGCCCGGCCTTCTTCCACAACTTCGAGGTCCGCCGCGCGGCGGGCGCCCTGCCCGTCTCCGGCGCGACCGAGCCGGAGTTCCATCTCTGGGTCCGCCTGAACGAGCGCGCCGACCTTGCGCCGGTCATCGCCATGACCTGCATCGCCGATTGCCCGCCGCCCGCCGCGCTGACCGCCATGACGGCGCCCGCGCCGGTGGCGACGATCTCGTGGCAGCTGGACGTGGCGCGTATCCCCGAGCGGGTGGAATGGGTGCTGCTGCACTCCACCTCGCAGGCGGCGGGCGACGGGTACTCGGTGCAGAACATGGACATCTGGTCGCCCGAGGGCTACCGGATCGCGGGCGCGCGGCAGATGGTGGCGATCTTCGGTTGAGGCCGGGGGGCAGGCGACGGGACTGTAGCGGCCCCCTGAGTGCGACCGGTGCGGACCTCAGCAGAGGTCCAGCACCTCGCGCGCGCCCTCGGCGTCGAACTCCCCCGCCCGGCCGATCAGGACAAGGCGGCAGCCCTCAGGCCCCGCAGGATCGCCCTGCGAGACGGCGGCGCGGCGGCCGACCAGCTGGAAGATGAGCTGCTGGCCCGGATGTTCCTGCGTGCGCAGGAAGCCCTTGGCGCGCAGCAGCCCCGGCGCGATCTGCTGCATGGCGGCCTGAAACCGCGGCAGGGAAATCGCCCGGTCCACGACCCATTCCACCGTGGCGAACCGCCCGGCGTCCACGACGCGCGGCTTCTGCCCCGCGATGCGCGGCCCGGCGGCGGAGCGGATCGTCTCCGGCTCCAGCAGCAGCATTTCAAGGTCGGAGGTGTCGCGCTCCGGGTCGATCACCTGACGGTGGCCGCCAGCCCCCAGACGGGTGTGGATGCGGGCCAGCTGATCCTCCGCCAGCCCCGCCGCCTTGGAGAGCACGACCATGTCGGCCCCGGCCAGCTGCGCCTGCCAGAGGTCATCCTCCGCGATCTTGGGATCGTCGGCGAGCGCCTCGGCATCCAGCACGCAGACCACCGCCTCCAGCGCCGCATGGGAGAAGATGACGGGATCGTAGAGCGCCTCGACGATGCCCGCCGGGTCGGCCACGCCCGAGGCCTCGATCACGATCATCTCGGGGCGCGGGTCCTGATCGAAGAGGATCTTCAGCGTGCGCAGAAGATCCCCCTGAAGCGTGCAGCAGATGCAGCCGTTGCGCAGGCCCACCACCTCTTCGGTGGACCCGGCGATCAGGTCGGCGTCGATGTTGATCGAGCCGAAGTCGTTCACGATGGCCGCGATGCGCCGCCCGTGATCCCCCGCCAGCAGGCGGTTGATGAGGGTGGTCTTGCCGGCGCCGAGGGCCCCGGTGACGACAAGAACCGGCAGGCTCATCGGCGGATCGCCCGGCCCGGCAGGGCCTCTTCGGCCAGCGTCGCCTTCTCGATCACGGGCACGCCGTTCACGATGAGATGGATCACGCCTTCGGACACCTGGGTCATGTTCGAGAAGTCGGCCTTGTCGTCGAGCGCGTCAAGATCGAAGACGAGGATATCGGCGTCCATGCCCTCCTGCAGGCGGGCCTTGGTGCGCATCTGGGGCGTGCATTTCTCGATCACTGCCGAGGGGATCGTGGTGCATTTCGCGATGCCCTCCATCAGCGGCACCAGCTTCCGGTCGCGGACGTAGTCGCGCATGAACTTGACGAAGCAGGCCGAGGACCGCGGGTGCGCCGAGACATCGGACGGCAGCGGCCATTCGGTGCCCTCGTAGAGCGACCCGTCCGGCTTGATCCACGGCATCGCGTCCGAGCCGATGGCGCCGCCGGGATAGACCACGGACATGTCCAGCAGCTCCTGGTGGCGTTCGTTGTTGGCCACGTCGAGGAAGTGCCACAGGATCAGTTCGCTCGGGTTCTCATCCCCCACGGCGAGGACATCCTCGCGGCTCTCCATCCGGCGGCGGTTGCGGACCAGTTCAATGTCCTTGTAGTCGCCGCCAGATTTCTCGCGGAAGTCCGGCGCGCGCAGGAACCCGGCCGAGGCGACGGTGGAGCCGGTGCCATAGGGATAGGCCTCGACCGTCACGGGCAGCCCCTGCTCCTGCGCCTTGCGCAGCACGGTGATCGCGTGTTCCACGTCCTGCAGGCTGGTGGAGTTCAGGTGGCAGATGTGCATGTCGCAGCCGGTGGCCCCGGCGAGGCCGATGATGCGCACATAGGCCTCGACGCCGGACTGCGGGTCGATGTTCGAGGCGAAGGCCACGTGGGTGAAGGTGGGCGACTCGACCGACTTCGCGGCGTCACAGATCCACGTCAGCTCCTTCAGCCCGGCGCCCTTGGCATAGCCGTTGGGGATGCCGACGCCGATGGCGCCCGCGTCGAGCCCCTCCTTGACCAGACGCACGATCTCCTGCGCCTGCTCGTTGGTGGCGGCCTCGGTCGACCAGCGGGTGTCCTTGGCGCCGTAGCCCATGGCCTCAAGCGGCTTGATGCCCGCATCCAGCGGGAATTCCGTCATCGCGGCCATGCGGGCGATGATCCACGCCGAGGCACAGCCGTAGTTCAGCACGCGGCCGGTCTTGGCCTGACCGGAGTACCAGTCCGCCACCGGCAGCGCGCCGATCTCGAGCTCCAGCGAGGTGGTCACCCCGTCGAAGGCCTGCATCCGGTCCGCCGGGATCGACTGGCCGTGGGCGTGGATGTCGACGAAACCGGGGCAGACGATCTTGCCCTCGGCGTCCATCTCCTTGGCCCCGGCAGCGAGGCTTTGGCCGATGGCGGCGATCTTGTCGCCCTTGATCCCCACGTCGGCGATTTCATCCCGGCCGGTTTCGGGGTCCATCACCCGGCCATTGCGGATGACGATGTCGAAGGATGCCTGCGCGCTCATCTCTGGAAGCTCCTGTAATCTTTAAAAAAGGCGCCCGAACCGCGCGCCTGCGGCCCGGGCGAATAACCCTGTGGCGCACAACGGGAGACACATGCACCGCAGGGGGGACGCCGGCCCCGTGAAGGGGAAACGGAACCGGCCACGTTCCGGCAGGGCCCCGTGGGGCCCGGCGCTCAACCGATCACTCGGCGTAGGACTTGATGTCCGCGATGATCTCCTGCACGCGGGCCGGCTCGACGCCGTCCACGTTCTCGGCCATCGGGGCGGCAGCATCGGCGAAGGTCTTCAGATCCTCGGCGGTCGGCTGGTAGACCTTGATGCCGGCATCCGCGATCTCGCCCTTCTGGCGTTCGTCCACGGTGGGGATCCAGGCGTCGACAGCGGCGTCGGCGGCGGCCACGGCCTCATCCACCTGTGCCTTTTCCTCGTCGCTCAGCCCGTCGAGCCACATGGTCGAGGCGATGGCGACGCGCACGGCCGGGATCACCTTGAAGTCGGTGAAATAGTCGAAGAGGTCGATATGGCCGAAGGTCAGCGCCACGCCCACCGGGTTGATGTAGCCATCGGCCACGCCGGTCTGGATCGCGTTCGGCACCTCGGTCCAGGGCACCACGACGCCCGAGGCGCCCAGCTTGGAGAAGAGGTCCATCTGCATGGTGTCGAGGGCGCGCATCCGCAGCTGCGGCATGTCCGCGGCCGTCTTGATCTCGGCCTTGTTGTTGTAGAGCCCCGAGAACGGGCCGAGGCCCACCGAGGACAGCACCTGGAAGCCTTCGGGCAGCAGGGTCTCGTTCACACCGGCGAGGAAGTCGGACTCATGCATGAACTTGGAGTAATGCGCCTCACCCGAGAACAGGTAGGGCAGCTGCGGCACGCGCATCTCGGGGGCGAATTCCACCGACACGCGGTAGTCCGACATGGAGATGTCGAGGATACCGGTACGGACCTGGTCGAGGCGCTCGTCCTCGCCACCGATGGTGTTGTAGGGGAAGACCTCGGTATCCCAGCCGGCGGCGGCCAGGCTCTCGATGAAGGTATGCGACCAGAGCGCGGTGCCCGAGTTCTCGATATCGGGGATCGAGTCCTCGGCAAGGTTCACGCTGGCGGCCATCAGCGGGGCGGAGGACAGCGCCAGAACGCTCGTGGCGGCCATCAGGAAGCGGTTGAACATGGGGTCATAACTCCGTTGGAATATCTATGCTTTTATTGGTTCAGGTCTTAGGCGGGTTCGGTCCCGATCGCCTCGTGCTGGAGGGCGGCCTCCTGCTCGCGGACGCGGGCCGAGAAGATCAGCCCGAGGCCCGAGAGGCCGTGCAGGCAGATGATGATGCAGGTCACCGGCAGCGCCATGGACATCCATGCGGTGGAGATCCCCAGCCCCTCGGAGAGGCGCGTCATCTGCCGGAGCACGAAGGGATAGGAATAGTTCAGCACCGGCAGGAAGAAGAGCCAGGCCGCCACGGCGCGGGTCACGGCGCGGATCGTCATCTTTGCAAAGCTTTCCGGCGCGGGCGTCACCAGCGAGGGATCGGCGTGGGTGTGGAAGGCGACGGTCGCCCCCAGCAGCCCGCCCCAGATCATCAGCCACCGGGCCAGCTCCTCGGTCCAGAACGGCGGCGAGGCAAAGATGTAGCGCGCCACCACCTGCAACAGCACGACCAGCAGCATGGCCCCGAAGCAGAGAACCGAGACGAAGCCCGCCGCCGTGTTGACCCGGCGGGACAGCGTGTAGAGCGCCTCTGCGATTTTCGCGACGAGTTTCATCGGGCTCTCCTCAGTATCCAAGCGCGCGCGGCACGGCGAGCGTGATTTCGGGGACGAAGGTCAGCACCATCAGCAGGATGATCTGCACCACGAGGAAGGGCAGCACCGCCCGCGCGATGGACCAGTAGCGCACCTTGGTCACCGTCGAGACCACCAGCAGCGCCGCCCCCAGTGGCGGCGTCACGAGGCCGATCATCAGGTTCACGAGGATCACGATGCCGAGGTGGATCGGATCGACCCCCATGGCGAGCGCGGGCGGCGCCAGCAGCGGCACGAAGAGCGCAAGCGCCACCGGCACGTCCAGGAAGGTGCCCACGATCAGGAAGATCACGTTCAGCAGCAGCAGGTAGCGCCAGCCGTCGAGGCCGAGGTTCTCGATCACGCCCGACAGGTAACGCGGGATCTGCTCGATCCCCGCGAGGTAGCCGAAGATCGCCACGGCGGCCAGCAGCACGAAGATCGAGCCGGTCATCATCGCCGTGCGGTGCAGCGAGTCATAGAGCCCCTTGAGGGTCATCTGGCCATAGATCATGCCCGCGACAATCGCGCAGAGCACGGCGACGGCGGCGGCCTCGGTGGGCGTCATGATGCCGAAGACGATGCCGCCCATGATCACGATCGGGATCAGCAGCGCCGGCATGGCGCGCCACAGACGCTTGAGGAAGACCGGGAAGGCCACCTTCTCGCCCCGGGGGTGATCGTACTTCTTGGCCATATAGGCATTCAGCCCGAAGAGCACGAGCGCCATCAGGATGCCCGGCACGATGCCCGCGATGAAGAGCGCCGTGACCGAGGTCTGCATCAGCGCGCCGTAGAAGATCAGCGTGATCGAGGGCGGGATGATCGGCCCGATGACCGAGGAGGCCGCGGTGATCGCGCAGGCGTAATCCATCGGGTAGCCGTTCTTCTTCATCGCCGGCACCAGCGTGTTGGAGACCGAGGCCGCATCCGCCACGGCGGAGCCTGAAATCCCTGCGAAAAAGACCGAGGTGAGGATGTTCACATGGCCCAGGCCACCGCGCAGCCGCGCCATCATCGCCGAGGCCAGATCGAGCAGCGCCTGGGTGACGCCCGCGCGGTTCATGATCTCCCCGGCGAGGATGAAGAGCGGCATCGACATGAGCGAGAAGAGGTCGATATTCGCGAGGATGCGCTGCGGTGCGGCCGCGAGGAACCGCGCCCGGTCGAGCGCGAGGAAGGTCAGGATGGAGGCCGCGCCGATGATATGCGCCAGAACTGCCCCCCCGATCAGCAGGACAAAAGAAAAGATAATGATCGGAATGGCTTGCATAGGCCGGAGCGTCCCTGTTCTGTGCCCTCTCTCCCTGCATTCGCGGAAATCGGGCCCCGGCAGAGGATCGTTTGAGCACGAATTAGTTGCCGGTGCGTGGTTTTATTGTACGCTGATCAAATATTGCCCCGCCGTCAATTGCGCATTGTACAATTGTCGACAGCCGTCAGGAGGGCGGAGAGCGAGGTCCGGGAGGGCGCTGAATTTATGAGCGACAAAAGCACCAAAAAACCTGCGCTCGGTCGGGCGGCCGCCATCGGCCTCACGAAGGAGCAGATCATCGCAGAGGCGATTCGACTGATCGACGAGAACGGGCTTGGGGCCTTCTCGATCCGGGAGCTGTCGCGACAGCTGAAGGTCTATCCAGCGGCGATCTACTGGCACGTCGGCGGCTCCAAGGCCGATCTCTTCGGCGAGATATCGGGCGGGCTGACCGCCAACCTGATGCCCCCGGAAGAGGTCAGCCCCGACTGGCGCGAGACGCTCCGCACCCTCTTCCGCCGGTTCCGGGCGCGGCTGCATGAACACCCCAACGCCGCCCCCCTGCTGGGCGCGCAGATGAAATCCAACGGCGCCCCGAATGCGCCCTGGGTCGAGATCATCCTGCAGGCGCTGCAACAGGCGGGCTTCGACGGGCAGGACCGGGTCAATGCGTTCAACGCGCTCGTCGGCGGGCTGGAGGGCTTCATCACCATGGAGCTCGGCCCCGCGCCGGAAGGCTCGGAGGACTGGGCCGAGAGTTTCGACGAACGGATGAACCAGCTCGACCCGCAGGAGTATCCGCTGCTGACCTCCTCCTACCCCGAGATGCGCAACCGCGCCTTCGTGACCCGCTGGCGCAACGGCTCCGACTCACCGCTCGATGGCGGGTTCGAACTGCTGCTGGACACGCTGATCCTCGGGCTGGAAGCCCGCCGCGCCCGCTGACGCGCCCCCTGACGCGCCTGCGTTTTGGGCGGCGAAACCGCGCGGAACACTGCCTCTCGCGGCAATAGTACACTGTTCAATTGACGCCTGTCCGGGCCTCGTGTCATGGATCAGATCACCCCGCGTCCCATGCGCCGGGGCCCTCTTTCATGGAACAGGAGCATCCCATGGCACGCGTGATCGTTCTGGGCGCCGGCATGGTCGGTACTGCCTCGGCCCTCGCCCTGCAGGCACAGGGGCACGAGGTGGCGCTCATCGACCGCAAGGCACCGGGCCGCGAGACGAGCTACGGCAACGCCGGCATCATCCAGGGCGAAGCGGTGGAGCCCTACGCCCTGCCCGTCTCGCCTGCCAAGCTGCTGTCGCTGGCCATGGGCGCCGACAATGCCGTGCGGCTGACGCCTGCCGGGGTGCTGGGACAGCTGGGTGGCCTGCTCGGCTATCTCGCCAATTCGCTGCCCGCCCGCCACCGCAAGATCGCCGCAAGCTATGCGCAGCTCGTGAAGGCCGCCACCGCCGATCACGACGTGCTGATCGAGGCCTCGGGCGCCGGCAACCTGATCACCAAGCAGGGCTTCCGCCAGGGCTACATGGATGCCGCCGCCTTCACGGCGATGGAGCCGGAGATCACCCGCCTCGCCCGCGATTACGGCGTGAACGCGGAACTGATGGACGGTGACGCGCTCGCCACGGCCGAGCCCGCGCTGAAGAAGCGCTTCGCCGGGGCGGTGCACTGGCACGACGCATGGTCCTGTGCCAGTCCGGGGGACCTCGTCGGGGCCTATGCACAGCTGCTCGTCTCGCGCGGGGGGCAGCTGCTGACCGGTGACGCCATGTCTCTGAAGCAGGTCGGCAGCGGCTGGCAGGTGATGAGCGACGGCGGCCCGGTCAGCGCCGAAAAGGTCGTCGTGGCGCTCGGCCCCTGGGCGCCGCAGCTGATGAAACGCTTCGGCTACCGCATCCCCATGGTGCGCAAGCGGGGCTATCACCTGCATTTCTCCGGCACCCATCGGCTGAACCTGCCCTTGATGCACACCGGCGCCTCCACGGTCTTCTCGCCCATGAAGGACGGGCTGCGGGTCGCCACCGGGGCGGAGCTCGCCCCCATGTCGGCGCCCGTGAACCGGAGCCAGTTGATCAAGGCCGAGGCCGCCGCGCGCGCATTGCTCGACATCGGCCCGGCGGTGGAGGCCAACCCCTGGTTCGGCAACCGCCCCTGCATGCCGGACATGATGCCGGTCATGGGCGAGATGCCCCGCCACCCCGGTCTCTGGGCGCATTTCGGTCACGGTCACCAGGGGTTCACCCTCGGCCCGACGACGGCGCGGCTGATGGCCGATGCCATGACAGGCGACAGCGGCCCGCTGGTGCAGGCGCTCTCGCCGCTGCGCTACACCGGCAAGTGAGCCCTTCCCGCAGGCCGGGCCCGGCCGCATCCTGAGCCACCGGTGACCGGGTGCACCCTCGTGTCCAGTCTGTCCGGTCTGTCCGGGCCGATGCGCAGATGGCCCATGCAGCCCCCGGCCTGCGCCCCGCTCTCCCAAACAAACCGCCTCCCACAGGGCCCCGCCTCCCAAAATGGCCGCGCCTCCCACACGGCCGCGCCGCCCAAACGGCATCGCTTCCCATAGCACCCGGCACCATGGTCATGCCCGCACCGGATCGCTTGGCGCGGCGCGCTTCTCCGCGCTAGGCTCGCGCCACCCGCGACCCGCCGGAGCCCCAGATGCCGCAGCAGAGCCAGACCAGTCCCTCGCTCGTCTTTCCCGCCGAGGACTACCGCAACCGTACGGAGCGGCTGCAGGCGTCCATGGCGGGGGCCGGGATCGACGCGCTTCTGCTGACCCAGCCGGCGGATGTCTTCTATGTCACCGGCTTCCTCACCCGCTTCTGGGAAAGCCCCGCCCGTCCGTGGTTCATCGTCGTCCCCGCCACGGGCGATCCCGTCGCTGTCATCCCGGCCATCGGGGCCGAACTGATGGGCCGCTGCTGGCTGCGCGACATCCGCACATGGCCCGCCCCCGATCCCCGCGACGATGGCCTCTCCCAGCTCACCACGACCCTCGGAGACATGGTGCCCCCGGGTGGCTGCATCGGCCTGCCCATGGGGCTGGAAACCCACCTGAGGATGCCGCTGGCCGATTACACGGCGCTGCAGGAGGCCCTCGCCCCACGCCGGTTCGCGGATGCCACCGCCTGCGTGCAGCGCGTCCGCGAGATCAAGTCCGAGGCCGAGATCGATTGCATCCGCCGCAGTTGCACCCTCGCCGGGCGGGCCTTCAACCGGGTGCCCGAATTCGCCCTGCCCGGCCGCCCGCTGGAGGCCGTCTTCCGCGACTTCCAGATCGCCCTGCTGCAGGAGGGCGCCGACTGGGTCAACTACGTCGCGGGCGGCGCAGGCCCCGATGGCTACGGCGACGTGATCTCGCCCGCCGGGCCCGTGCCGTTGCAGCGGGGCGACCTGCTTATGCTGGACACCGGCGCGGTGAGGGACGGCTATTTCTGCGACTTCGACCGCAACTATGCCATCGGCCCAGCGACCGAGCCGATGCGCCGGGCCCACCATGCGCTCTGGCAGGCGACGGAGGAGGCCATGGCGGCCCTGCGCCCCGGTCTGAGGGCCTGTGATCTGCATCGCCTCCTGAGCACCGCGCTGGAGCGTCACGGCGTCACGCCGCTCTCCGGGCGGCTGGGGCACGGTCTGGGCGTCACGCTGACGGAATGGCCCTCCCTCACCCCGCTGGACGACACCGAACTGCGTGCCGGCATGGTCCTGACGCTGGAGCCCGGCTGCGAGACCCGCGATGGCGCGATCATGGTGCACGAGGAGAACATCGTCCTGCGCGACACCGGGGTCGAGCTGCTCTCTCCCCGTGCCCCCGAAACCCTGCCGGAGATCGGTGCATGACCAACTTTCCCTACGTGCTGGAAGACGACCCCACGCCGCGCCTTGGCCTCGTGGCGCTGCAGGTGGACGAAACCATAGAGGGTGACTTCCGGCGCCTCTTCCCGCCCGCCGTCGCCCGCCTGCACGTGACCCGCGTGCCCTCGGGGGCCGAACTGACGCCCGACACGATCGCCGCGATGGCCCTGACCCTGCCCGCCGCCGCAGCCCTGCTGCCGCCGGCCGCGGCCTTCGATGTGGTCGCCTATGGCTGCACCTCGGGGACGACGCTGATCGGGGCGGAGCGGGTCCATACGCTGCTGAAGGGCGCCACCCGCACGGCAGAGACAAGCGATCCCCTGACCGCGGCGCTCGCGGCCTTCCGGCACCTCCGGGTGCGCCGTGTCTCGGTGGTCTCGCCCTATATCGCGCCCGTGGCCCTGCCGATCCGCCATGCCTTCGAGGCCGGCGGGCTGACCGTGCCCGATACGCTGTCCTTCGGAGAGGAGATCGAATCCCGCGTGGCGCGGATCGCCCCGGCCTCGATCACGGATGCCGCCCGCCACCTCGCCCGCGAAAGCGCGCCCGAGGCGCTCTTCCTCTCCTGCACCAACCTGCGCACGCTCGATATCCTCGCGCCGCTGGAACGCGAACTGGGCCTGCCGGTGCTCAGCTCGAACCAGGTCCTCGCATGGCACATGGCGCAGCTGGCGGGTGTCGACATGCCGGAGGGCGACTTCGGCGCCCTGCTCTCCCGCGTCTGAGACCGCGGGGGGCAGGTCAAGGCAGGAGACCGGGCCTGAAAGCAGGCCTGAAGCCGGTCCGCGAAACGAAGAAAGGCCCCGGTAAAACCGAGACCTTTCAAGGAATTAATGGTGGGTGATAAGAGATTCGAACTCCTGACATCTTCGATGTGAACGAAGCGCTCTACCACTGAGCTAATCACCCGTTGGCGGGTTCTTTAGCGATCCTTTTCGGGGTCTGCAAGCGGGTCTTTCGACTTTCCGTCGATTTCTTTTGCGACCTTACGTCGGATCTTGCACTTGATCACCGAGGTCTCGCGTCCGGGCTTCACGCCTTCGACGATCAGCTTGCCCAATGGGTGCAGATCGGCCGAACGGCCCGCGTTCACTTCCTCGCCCAGAATGCGCAGCATCGACTCGACCACCGGACGGATCTCGTTCGGGCGGCGCTGCATGTCAGCGGCCACGGCGGTCACGAGCTGGCGCAGCTTCATAGGGTTCCCGGCGGCCTTGCGCGCGGCCTTGGCCGTGGGTTTGCCAGTTTGATTGCCAGTTTGCTTTGGAGCGTCCTTGGGCCCCGGCTTGGCGGCTGAACTGTCTGCTGGCTTGTCCCCCTCCGACATGCCCCCTGCGACGGTCTCCGGGTCAACATCCGGGCCGGCCTCCGGGGTCGCGCCCCGCCCTTCGACCTTCTTGGCCCGCATCTTGCGCCGCGCACCGCCTTCGGCCACCTGCGCCATGGCGGGCGCCTCGAGGCGGGCCTCCACCTCGACAGGCGCGACCTGCGCCAGCGTCTCGGCGATGGTGCCGTCAGTCGTCTCGGTGTCGGTTGATGCCTCTTCGACCGGCGCGGCCTTCCTGCCCCGGGCCGGTTTCGCCTTGGGCTGCCCTTCCGAGGCCTCCGCCGAAGCCTCCGCAGTGGCCTCTGCGGCGGTCCCGCGCACCTTCGCCGCCTCGGCATCCGCCGCCCTGCGCGCGGCCTGCCGCTGCTGCCACGGCTTCAGGGGCGCCTCCGCGGCGGTCTCATCGCTGCCGGCACTGGTGCCGGCGTCACTGTCAGTGGTCGGTTCGAGGGCGAAATCCGCCTCTCTCATTTCTTTACCCATAACTGCCTCGTTAACTGCTCTGCTTTTTATTCCCTCAGCTGTAGCACGCTTTTCCCTGAAAATCCATTCTCGCCACACAAGAGAAAGCGCGCGCCCCGGGGGACGCGCGCCATACTTTGTGCCTGCGACGAGGGATCGCCGCGGGAGGGTCAGACCCGGGTCAGTGCGCCGTGGCGCCCGAGGTCGAGCCGGTGGCCTCCTTGGCGGCCGCCGCTGCCGCGGCTTCCTCCTCGGCCAGTTCGTCCCATTCGATGGGCTCCGGCTGACGGATCAGCGCCTGCTTCAGCACCTCCTTCACGTGGGTGACGGGGATGATGGTCAGCCCCTCCTTCACGTTGTCGGGGATGTCGGCGAGGTCCTTCTCGTTCTCCTGCGGGATGAAGACCGTGGTGATCCCGCCCCGAAGCGCGGCCAGCAGTTTCTCCTTCAGGCCGCCGATGGGCATCGCATTGCCCCGCAGCGAGACCTCGCCGGTCATGGCGATGTCCTTGCGGACGGGGATCTGCGTCAGCACCGAGACGATCGAGGTCACCATCGCCAGACCGGCCGAGGGGCCGTCCTTGGGCGTGGCGCCGTCCGGCACGTGCACGTGGATGTCCCATTTGTCGAACCGCGGTGGTTTCACCCCGATCTCGGGCGCGATGGAGCGGACGTAGGAAGAGGCCGCATCGATCGACTCCTTCATCACGTCGCCCAGTTTGCCCGTCGTCTTCATCCGGCCCTTGCCCGGCAGGCGCAGCGCCTCGATCGACAGCAGGTCACCGCCGACAGAGGTCCAGGCCAGCCCGGTCACGACGCCGATCTGGTCTTCCTTCTCGGCCAGGCCATAGCGGTACTTCTTCACGCCGAGGAAGTCGTCGAGGTTGTCCTCGGTCACGACCACCTTCTTGGTCTCGCCCTTGATGATCTGGGTCACGGCTTTCCGTGCCAGCTTGGCGATCTCGCGCTTGAGGCTCCGCACGCCCGCCTCGCGGGTGTAGCGCTGGATCATCTCGGACAGGGCACCGTCGGTGATCTCGAACTCGCCCTTGCGCAGACCGTGGTTCTTCACCTCTTCGGCGATCAGGTGCTGCTTGGCGATCTCGCGTTTCTCATCCTCAGTGTAGCCGGCGAGAGAAATGATCTCCATCCGGTCGAGAAGCGGCCCCGGCATGTTGTAGCTGTTGGCCGTGGTCAGGAACATCACGTTCGACAGGTCGTATTCCACCTCGAGGTAGTGGTCCACGAAGGTCGAGTTCTGTTCCGGATCGAGCACTTCGAGCATGGCCGACGCCGGGTCGCCCCGGAAGTCCTGCCCCATCTTGTCGATCTCGTCGAGCAGGATGAGCGGGTTCGTCGTCTTCGCCTTCTTCAGCGCCTGGATGATCTTGCCGGGCATCGAGCCGATGTAGGTCCGGCGGTGACCACGGATCTCGGACTCGTCGCGCACGCCACCCAGCGAGATGCGGATGAACTCGCGCCCCGTGGCCTTGGCGACCGACTTACCCAGCGAGGTCTTACCCACGCCCGGAGGGCCGACGAGGCACATGATCGGCCCCTTCAGCTTCTGGCTGCGCTGCTGCACGGCGAGGTACTCGACGATCCGTTCCTTGACCTTCTCGAGGCCGTAGTGATCGGCATCCAGCACCTTCTCGGCGTGGCCGAGGTTCTTCTTGGTGCGGCTCTTCACGCCCCACGGAATGGACAGCATCCAGTCGAGGTAGTTGCGCACGACCGTGGCCTCGGCCGACATCGGGCTCATGTTCTTGAGCTTCTTGATCTCGGCATCGGCCTTTTCGCGGGCCTCTTTCGACAGCTTGGTGGCCGCGATCTTGGCTTCCAGCTCGGCGACCTCGTTCTGGCCTTCCTCGCCGTCCCCCAGCTCGCGCTGGATCGCCTTCATCTGTTCGTTCAGGTAGTACTCGCGCTGCGTCCGCTCCATCTGGGACTTCACGCGGGTCTTGATCTTCTTCTCGACCTGAAGGACGGACATTTCGCCCTGCATCAGGCCATAGACCTTCTCCAGACGCTCGGACACGGTGAGGGTTTCCAGAAGCTCCTGCTTCTGGGCCACTTCGATGCCGAGGTGCCCGGCCACGAGGTCCGCCAGCTTCGCGGCGTCCGAGGTCTCGGCCACGGCGGTCAGCGCCTCCTCGGGGATGTTCTTCTTGGCCTTGGCGTAGCGTTCGAACTCGGCCCCGACCGAGCGCAGCAGCGCCTCGATGGTTTCCTCGTCGCCATCGGCCTCTTCAAGCAGGTCGATCCGCGCTTCGAAGAAGTCGTCGTTCTCGACATACTCGGTGATGCGCACCCGCGACTGGCCCTCCACCAGCACCTTCACGGTGCCATCGGGCAGTTTCAGCAGCTGCAGCACGTTGGCCAGCACGCCGGTGCGGTAGATGCCGTCTGTGCTGGGATCGTCTTCGGCCGGGTCGATCTGGCTGGACAGCAGGATCTGACGGTTGTCGGCCATCACCTCTTCCAGCGCGCGCACGGATTTCTCGCGGCCCACGAAGAGCGGCACGATCATGTGCGGGAAGACCACGATATCACGCAGCGGCAACACCGGGTAGGACGGGTTGAGAGGCTCTTGCATGCTCTATCCTTATCTATGGCAGGCGGTACCGGCCCCGTGTCACGGCGACCCCGACCACCTCCTGTTATGGAGTGTTAAACTGGGGGTGCCTGTCCCCCGTTTCAACCTCGGTTCGGACCAGCATGCCCGTGCGGCGCGGGCGCGGCAAGGCGCGAATGCCCCGTTTACCGTGAAAATTGCCGCCACCCGCCGTTGCACGGACCAGAGTGCCGCAAGGACACCCGAAACCCGCGTTTCAGGGCCTCATTGCGCCGCCCGGTGGAACGTGATGAATCGCCGGCCGTGCATGTCCACGCCGCCCGGAGCGGTCTCGGTGACATTCATCAGCATGACCCCGGCCAACTCCTCTTCGCTGAGGATATGCAGCCAGACCTGGAAGGAAACAGCTGCCCCCTCCTGCGTCACGGCACCGGTGAATTCCGCGATCTGCAGCAGGTCGGCGGTGCAGTCGGGCACCCGGTCGAGCGCGTTGAAATCCATCTGCCGCTGCATCTCTGCGGGCAGGTCCGGGGCCAGGTCCCCGAGGTGCTTGCCCAGCAGGCCGTAGTCGCCCCGCGGCCGGTCCATCAGCGTCACGGGCCGCTGGCCGAAACTCGCGGCGTTCACGAAAAGCTGACCGTCCACGAGGGTCATCTCGGCGGTATCGTCGGGCTCGGGCGGCAGGGGCATCACCATGCCCCCGGGCATGAAGACGGCGCCGGGCCCGTTCTCCACGGTCCAGACCCCGGCCAGCAGCGGGGCCGCGACCGCGTCGAAGTCCTCGGCGCCCAGGGTGCAGCCATCCAGCACGGGCGCCGCCATGAGAGCGGAACTGAGAGAGGGGGCCGTGGCCAGAAGGGCCGCGGCAAGGGGAAAGACACGCATCAAATCACTCCGGTCGAAATCTGCGTCCAGCATCCCCGGAATGGCCGCGGGGGCAAGGCGGGAATTCCCCACCCTGCCCCCGGCCAAGGTCTGATAGGTCTCGCAGCGAGCGCCCGGTCAGGCGGTCACTTCATCGCCCATGGTCGGATAGTCGGTGAAGCCCGCCTCGCCGCCACCGTAGAAGGTCGCGCTGTCGCCCGCGTTGAGCGGCGCATCGGCCTTCAGCCGCGCCACCAAGTCGGGGTTCGCGATGAAGGGCCGCCCGAAGGCCACGAGGTCGGCCTTGCCCCCGGCCACGGCGTCCAGCGCCATCTGCCGGTCATAGCCGTTGTTGGCCATGTAGGGCCCGTCGAAGAGCTTGCGCAGCGCCTCGATGCTCTCGCCCTCGGCCAGTTCGCGCGGGCCGCCGGTGGCGCCCTCGACCATGTGCAGGTAGGCCAGACCGAAGCGGTTCAGCGCCTTCACGACGTATTCGAAATCCGCCTGCGGCTCCGCATCGCTGATCCCGTTCGCCGGCGAGAAGGGCGACAGACGCAGCCCGACATGGCCGCCGGGCCATTCCTCGCTCACCGCCTCCAGCACCTCCAGCAGCAGCCGTGCGCGGTTCTCGATCGGCCCGCCATAGGCGTCCTCGCGGTGGTTCGCGCCGGTCTTGAGGAACTGGTCCAGCAGGTAGCCGTTCGCGCCGTGGACCTCGACCCCGTCGAAGCCCGCCAGCCGCGCCATGCGCGTGGCATTGCGGTATTCCTCGATCAGCCGCGGGATCTCGTCCAGCTCCAGCGCGCGGGGCTCCGAGGTCTCGACGAAGCCCTCCTTCACGAAGGTCTTCGACTGTGCCCCGATCGCCGACGGCGCCACCGGCTTGGCCCCGCCGGGCTGCAGCGAGGTATGGCTGATCCGGCCCACGTGCCACAGCTGGACGACGATCTTGCCGCCCGCCTCGTGCACCGCGTCGGTCACCTTGCGCCAGGACATGGCCTGCTCACGGGTGAAGATGCCGGGGGTCTGGATATAGCCGCGCGCCTCCCAGCTGATGTTGGTGGCCTCGGTGATGATCAGGCCCGCGCCCGCCCGCTGGCGGTAATAGGCGACATGCATGTCCAGCACCTCGCCGGTCTCGTCATCGGCCCGGTTCCGGGTCAGCGGTGCCATGACGACGCGGTTGGACATCTCGATCGCCCCCGCGGTGAAGGGCGTGAAGAGGGGTTCTGCCATTTCGGCCTCCTGTGGGTTGTCCGGTCAGGTCGGACCTGCCGCGCCCCTCCTCCAAGACGCCGGCCCGTCAGACAGCCGAGGTAGGCTTTCTGCGACCGCAAACAACCCCCTCACTCCAGACACGCCCCCTGACGCCGGTGCCCCTGTCATCCACTGTTCCCAAGTATCCTCGGGGGGAGTCGCGCCAGCGACGGGGGGCAGACAGCCCCCCTCCGCCCCGTCAGGGGCACCGGGACGGATGACCCTGGGGAGCCCTCACAGACTATCAAGACGAGCCACTCAGACGGGCCCTCCAGACGGGCCAGCCAAGCAGTCCATCCCCCACAGGCCACCATCCACAGGCCACCATCCACTGGCCCACCCTCAGAGCGGCGGTATATCCCCTTCCGCGCGCCCGGCATGGAAGTCGGCCTCCCAGGCGCCGAACCGGCCCTCCGCGATGGCCGCCCGCATCCCCGCCATGATGTCCTGGAAATACTGCAGGTTGTGCCAGGTCAGCAGCATGCCGCTGATCATCTCCTGCGAGCGGTAGACGTGGTGCAGGTAGGCGCGCGAGTAGTTCCGGCAGGCCGGGCAGGCACAGCCCTCGTCCAGCGGCCGGGGATCGTCCGCATGGCGCGCGTTCTTCAGGTTCACCACCCCGTGACGGGTGAACGCCTGACCCGTGCGGCCCGAGCGCGAGGGCAGCACGCAATCCATCATGTCGACGCCGCGTTTCACCGCGCCCACGATGTCATCGGGCTTGCCCACCCCCATGAGGTAGCGCGGACGATCCGTGGGCAGCATGTCCGGGGCGTAATCCAGCACGCCGAACATCGCCTCCTGCCCCTCCCCCACGGCCAGCCCGCCGATGGCATAGCCGTCGAAACCGATCGCCTTCAGCGCCTCGGCGCTCTCGCCGCGCAGCTCTTCCGTCACGCCGCCCTGCTGGATGCCGAAGAGCGCGTGGCCCGGACGGTCCCCGAAGGCATCGCGCGAGCGCTGCGCCCACCGCATCGACATCCGCATGGACTGCGCCACGCGCTCCTCGGTGGCGGGCAACGCGGGGCATTCGTCGAAACACATCACGATGTCCGAGCCCAGCAGCTTCTGGATCTCCATCGAGCGCTCCGGCGTCAGGTGATGCTCCGAGCCGTCGATATGGCTCTTGAAGCGCACGCCCTCCTCGTTGAGCTTGCGCAACCCGGAGAGGCTCATCACCTGGAAGCCGCCCGAATCCGTCAGGATCGGCTTGTCCCAGTTCATGAACTTGTGAAGACCGCCCAGCCGGTCGATCCGCTCGGCCCCCGGGCGCAGCATCAGGTGATAGGTGTTGCCCAGCAGGATGTCGGCCCCGGTCGACGCCACGCTTTCGGGCATCATCGCCTTCACCGTCGCCGCCGTGCCCACGGGCATGAAGGCCGGCGTGCGGATCGTGCCGCGCGGCGTGGTGATCTCGCCCAGCCGGGCCTTGCCGTCCGTGGCCTTGAGGGTGAATTCGAAACGTTGCATCCGCTCTTTCCTGGTTCGGCCCTGGTTCGGCGCCCTCATGGGCCAATTGGGCGCAAAAGCCAAGCGAAACGGGGCGTCCGGCGCCTTGGCACCGCTCTCCGACCGGGCCCGTCCCCGGCCCCATGCGCAGAAGCGTTTTCCGTAAAACGCTTCCCAAAAATCTTTCTCAAGATTTTTGCCCGCCTGCCGCACCCGACCATCTCTTCAGCACTGGGCTCGTCAGCACCTGGCACAGGCCCGCCACGCGGAGAGACGCGCAGCGGCACGCAAGCCGCGCGGGCACTGGACCTCGGCCCCGGATATTCCTATATAATCGCTCAGGAAACCGGCAGGACGCAATGACAGACAGCCCCGAACAAATGGAAGGCGCGCCGCTGATCGCGCCGTCGAGCACCGATCATCCGCTCTACGACCAGGTGGTGGAAGCCTGCCGCACGGTCTATGACCCGGAGATTCCGGTGAATATCTATGACCTTGGCCTGATCTACACGATCGACATCTCCTCCGAGAACGAGGTCAAGGTGGTGATGACCCTCACCGCCCCCGGCTGCCCGGTGGCCGGCGACATGCCCGGCTGGGTGGTCGATGCGGTCGAACCGCTGGACGGCGTGAAGCACGTCGACGTCTCGCTCACCTGGGATCCGCCCTGGGGCATGGACATGATGAGCGACGAGGCCCGTCTCGAACTGGGCTTCATGTAAGGTCTTCACCAACCGGGATGCGAGAACGCCCATCCCCGGGCCGGAGGGTTTCACCATGGGACAGGCCGTGCTGACCGGCGATCTCGTCGGGTCCTCCCGCGCGGGGGCCGCTGCCACCACTTCCGCCATGGAGGTGCTCTCGCGCGAGTGCGCCACCATGGCCGACTGGGCCGGTGGCGACCTGCGCTTCACCCGCTTCCGCGGCGATGGCTGGCAGGCCGTCGTCCCGGCGCCCCAGAAGGCCCTGCGCGTGACGCTCACGCTTCTGGCCTGGCTGCGGGCCTCCGACCTGCCCACCAGCCGTGTCGCCATCGGCTTCGGCGAAATGCAGCTGCCTGCCACCCGCGATCTCTCCGCTGCGGCCGGCCCCGCCTTCGAGGCCGCGGGCCGCGCACTCGACGAGATGGGCCGCGACACCCGCCTTGCCTGCGCCGGGCCCGCCGACCGCGCCCTTGTCGGGGCGCTGCCGCTGGCCGATGCCATCGTGCGCGGCTGGACCGTGAAACAGGCCGAGGCGCTGATCCACACCCTGCCCCCCGAACCGCCGGCACAGATCCGCATCGCCGAGGCGCTGAACATCCGCCCCCAGTCGCTCAGCGAACGCCTGGAAGCCGCCCGGTTCTGGGCGCTGGAGGCCAGCCTCGCCGTGATCGAGAAGGGCAACGGATCAGGTCACAAGGCCTGATTTTCAATTATCAGGCCCTCAAGGCTGATTTCCGATCTAACCGAGAATACCCCCCGGCGCCGGGCCCTGCACCGGGGCCCGTCATTTCCTATGCCCCACCAAAGGCGACCCAAGCGGCCCGACTTCGCCACGGCGTCTTCCGTTCATGGCCCTTTGGCCGAAGCACGCTGTCCCCGCCGTCGTCCCTCGCCCGATCCCGCCGCAGACCACCTCCCCTTTGACCGCCTCTCACCTCACGGCCCCTTAGCTCAGTCCCTCAACCCTGATACGCGCGGATCAGGCCCCCAAACCTGATTTCAGCGCCCCCGGCACATTCCCCTTGCCCGCCCTGCGGCAAGAGGCCAGCTTCGCCCCATGATCGAGACCTTCGCCGCGCTGCTCTTCGCCCATGTGATCGCCGATTTCGTGCTCCAGACCGACTGGATCGCGCGCAACAAGGCGCGTCCGCTGGCCTTCCTGCTGCACGGGCTCCTCGTCCTGATCGCGGCGCAGGCGGCGACCGGGCAATGGGCCGCGCCGGCGCTCCTGATCCTCACCGGGCTGCACCTCGCCATCGACGCGGTGAAACTGGCCTCGAAGTCCAGCGGTCTGGCGGCCTTCCTCTGGGATCAGGGCGCGCACCTCGTCACACTCGCGGGGGTCGCCTGGCTCTGGCCCGGTCTCTGGGCCGCGGGGCCCTGGGCCGGGGCGCCCTGGCTGCTGCCGCTCATGGTGCTCGTCGCAGGGGCGGTGCTATCGATCCGGGCCGGGGAATTTGCCGTCGGCCTGCTGATGCGTCCCCATGCGATGCGGGTGCGCAACAACGGGCTGCGCAACGGCGGGCGGCTCATCGGCCAGCTGGAGCGCGGGATGATCTACGCGCTGATCCTGCTGAACCAGCCGCTCGGCGTCGGCTTCCTCGTGGCGGCCAAGTCGATCCTGCGCTTCGGCACCGCCACCCGGGACCAGCGGACGGCGGAATACGTGATCATCGGCACGCTGGCCTCCTTCCTCTGGGCGATCCTTGTCGCCTACGGGAGTGCCAAGCTGCTGGCGCTGCTTCCGCCGCTTGAGATCGGCGCCCAGTGACCTTACATTGACGGGAAGGTACGAAAGGATCCCTCCCATGTTCGGCATTCCCGGCAAACAGGCCGTGACGATCACCCCCGCGGCGGCCAGCCAGATCTCCAAGCTGATGAGCCGTGACGGCCATCAGGGCCTGCGCATCGGCGTCAAGAAGGGCGGCTGTGCAGGCATGGAATACACCATGGACTACGTGACCGAGGTCGACCCGATGGACGAGGTCGTGGAACAGGACGGCGCCCGGGTGATGATCGCCCCGATGGCGCAGATGTTCCTCTTCGGCACCCAGATCGACTACCAGACCTCGCTGCTGGAATCGGGCTTCAAGTTCAACAATCCGAACGTGTCCGAGGCCTGCGGCTGCGGCGAGTCGATCAAGTTCGCCAACATGTGATGGCGGTCGAGCGCGAGTTCCTCGACCACGTGCTCGAACTTTTCGATCCGCTCGGCCCGCTTCGGGTCAAGCGGATGTTTTCCGGCGCCGGGCTCTTCCTCGACGAGGATGCGATGATCGCTATGATCGCCTCCTCCGGCACGGTCTACATGAAAGCCGACGACGCCACGCGCCCCGCCTTCGAGGCCGCGGGCAGCTTTCCCTTCACATATACCCGCGGCGAGATCACCCGCGTGATCCCCAGCTGGATGGCCCTGCCCGAAAGCGCGCTCGACGATCCGGACGAGGCGCTGGACTGGGCCCGCATGGCGGTGGAACCGGCCCTCGCCGCCGCGCTGGAAAAACGCGCCGAAAAGGCCCGCAAGGCCGCACGGAAGGCGAAAGCCGCGGGCTGAAACGCCTGTCCGGAGCAGCCCCGAGAGGGGCCTCAAGGCAGGCTTCAATACGGACCCCGGGACAGGCCCAGATAGGGATCGCCCCATCCCGGCCCCCCGGACCGACACGCAGGGGCCGATCGCCCCCTGGCACCGGCACGCGCCCCGTTTCCCTCACCGCAGGCCGCAATCCGCCCGCAAGACACGCGCAGGCCCCGCCTGCTGCCCGCCGCGCCGTCACTTGGGGCGCTACCAGCCTTGACCGCGCCGCCGTAAGCCTCGAAAGATGCCCCCGAACGGCAGCCCCCAGAGGGGACGGCCAAAGGCAGGAAGGGATTGAAATGCGCAGGAAACTCGCCGCGGGCAACTGGAAGATGAACGGCACCAAGGCCGCGCTCTCGGAGCTGGAGGCCCTGCGCGACGCCCATCCCGATCCCGCCGTCGATATCCTGATCTGTCCCCCCGCCACGCTGCTGAGCCCGGCGCAGTCTCTGGTGGGCAACAGCCCCATCGCGCTCGGCGGGCAGGATTGCCACGCCAAGACCGACGGCGCCCATACCGGCGACATCTCGGCGCCGATGCTGGTGGACGCGGGTGCCACAGCGGTGATCCTCGGCCATTCCGAACGGCGCGAGGACCACGAAGAGGAAAGCCACGACATCCGCATCAAGGCCCGCACCGCGCAGGCCGCGGGGCTGATGACGGTGATCTGCCTCGGCGAATCCCTCGACCAGCGGGAGGCGCAGGACACGCTCGACATCATCGGCGCGCAGCTCTCGCTCTCGGTGCCCGACAGCTCGACGGGCCTGAACCTCGTGGTGGCCTACGAGCCGATCTGGGCGATCGGCACCGGCCTGACCCCCACTCCCGACCAGATCGGCGAAGTGCATGATTTCATCCGCGCCCGGCTGGAACGCCGCTTCGGCCCTGGCGTGGGACGCTCCGTCCGGCTGCTCTACGGCGGCTCGGTGAAGGCGGCCAATGCGGAGGAGATCTTTGCCATCTCGAACGTCGACGGCGCCCTCGTCGGGGGCGCTAGCCTGACCGAGGCGCAGTTCTCGCCGATCATCAAGGCGCTCGAAGCCGCCGTCTGAGAGGGCGTCCGAGGCCGCGCGTGAGGCGGCGTCGCGCAGGAGATTTCTGGCCTCCGGCGGGGATATTTGGGAAACGGAAATGAGAAGGCCCCGGTGATCCGTCTCACCGGGGCCTTCTCTATTTCCACGGGCGGGGCTTCATCTTTCCCAAAGTACTCATGTCCAGACCGTCAGGCCGCGTCTTCGGCCCGCTGGCTGTTCCACATGGCGGCGTATTTGCCGCCGCGGGCCAGAAGGTCCGCATGGGTGCCGCGTTCCACCACCAGGCCAGCCTCCAGCACGACGATCATGTCGGCGTCCGCCACGGTGGAGAGGCGGTGCGCGATCACGAGAACGGTGCGGCCGCGCCCCGCGTGGGCGAGTGCCTCGCCGATGCCGGCCTCGGTCTGGGTGTCGAGCGCCGAGGTCGCCTCGTCCAGCAGCAGGATCGGCGGGTCCTTCAGCAGGGTCCGGGCGATGCCCACGCGCTGCTTCTCGCCGCCCGAGAGCTTGAGCCCGCGTTCGCCGACCATCGTGTCGTAGCCGTCCGGCAGCGTCAGGATGAAGTCGTGGATCTGGGCGGCACGGGCCGCGGCCTCGACCTCCTCGGCCGTGGCATTCTCACGGCCGTAGGCGATGTTGTAGCGGATCGTGTCGTTGAAGAGCACCGTGTCCTGCGGCACGATCCCGATGGCGGCGTGGAGACTGTCCTGCGTCACGTCGCGCACGTCCTGGCCGTCGATCTTCAGCGCCCCGCCGGTCACCTCGTAGAAGCGGAAGAGCAGCCGCCCGATGGTCGACTTGCCCGCACCCGAGGGGCCGACGATGGCGACCTTCCGGCCCGCGGGGACGGTGACGGAGATGCCCTTGAGGATCGGGCGCGTCGGGTCGTAGGCGAATTCGACGTTGTCGAGTTCCACCGTGCCGCCGGTGACCTTCAGCGGCTTGGCGTCGGGCTTGTCCTCGATCTCGGCAGGCTGTTCAAGCAGGTGGAACATCTGCCCCATGTCCACGAGCGCCTGCCGGATCTCGCGGTAGACCGAGCCGAGGAAGTTCAGCGGCGTGGTGATCTGGAGCATGTAGGCGTTCACCATGACGAAATCGCCCACGGTGAGCTGCCCGTTCTCGACCCCGATGGCGGCCATGATCATGACGATGACGAGGCCCGTGGTGATCAGCAGGCTCTGGCCGAAGTTCAGGAAGGAGAGCGAATAGGAGGTCATCAGCGCGGCGCGCTCGTAGCCAGCCATGGCGCTGTCGTACCGCCCGATCTCGCGCTGTTCGGCGTTGAAGTATTTCACGGTCTCGTAGTTGAGCATGCTGTCGATCGCCTTCTGGTTGGCGTCGTTGTCCTGCTCGTTCATCTCGCGGCGCAGCTTCACCCGCCACTCGGTCACCTTGAAGGTGAAGGCGACGTAGAGCGTGACGGTGACCACCACCACGAAGAGATACCAGATGTCGAAGGCGATCCAGAGGATCACCGCCACCATGGCCAGCTCGACGATCAGCGGGCCGATGTTGAAGAGCAGGAAGCGCAGCAGGAAGTCCACGCCCTTCACGCCACGCTCCATGATCCGCGACATCGCCCCGGTGCGGCGCTGGATGTGGAAGCGCAGCGAGAGCCGGTGGATATGGGTGAAGGTTTCCATCGCCAGCTGGCGCAGCGCCCGCTGGCCGACCTTGGCGAAGACCGCGTCGCGCAGCTGCTGGAAGCCCACGTTCAGAAGCCGGGTGAGCCCGTAGAAGATCGTCAGCGCCACCGCGCCCACGCCGAGCAGCCAGGTGGCGCTGTCGCCCTCGCCCGCGAGCGCATCCACGGCCGCCTTGAAGAAGAAGGGCGTGGTGACGGCGATGACCTTGGCCAGGAACAGGATCGTCAGCGCGATGACCACGCGCCGCTTCACCCAGGGCTTGTCGGCGGGCCAGAGGTAGGGAAAGGCCTTGCGGAGGATCTCGCGCCCGTTTTCGGGCATCTCCTCGACGTTTCCGGAGGGGGTCTTGCGCATGGGTCGCCTTTCGCTGCCGTGGCCCGCGGGGCACCCGGGGGCGCGGTCGTCGTAAGGGATGGCGGAGGATATTTCAACAGCTGTCGAAATAAGGCGGCAGGGTTGGCAGATGAGACTGGCAGGCGGGGTGCGCGGCGGTGTGGTGGGGGTGGGCGGAGATGGCGGGCCGTCTGGCCAGGGGGGGCCGTCCGGCCGCGGTGCGTGGGGATGGGGCGCGGGGGGCTGTCTGCCCTCCGGGCTGCGCCCTCCCCCCGAGGATACTTGGGAAACGAAAATGGACGGGGCGGCCCGGAAGGCGGAGCTCAGACGGGCAAGGTCATCGGGCTGGTAACAGGGAAGGTCACGGGGAAGGCCGCAGGGAAGGCCAGGGCGCAGGCTTACTGGGCGGCGGGCATGGTGAAGACCTGCCCGGGGTAGATCAGGTCTGGGTTGCGGATGCGGTCGCGGTTGGCCTCGAAGACCCGGACGTAGAGGATCCCCTCGCCGTATTTCGCCCGCGCGAGCGCCCAGAGGGTCGAGCCCGGCTGGACCGTCACCTGGGTCACGCCCGAGGGCGGCAGGTCGGCGGCGGCGACGCGCTGGAACGGGGTTTCGATCCGGCTCTGGACGTTGCCCTCGGCATCGACCTGATCGACGCGCAACTCGTAGAGGCCCTGGTTGATTTCCGGCAGGGCAATGGCCCAGCTCCCGTCCTCGGCCACGCGGGAGGTCGAGACCGGGCGGTTGTCGATATAGACCCGCACGAAGCCGCCATCGGGGCTGCGTCCGGCGAGTTGCACGTCGCCCGCCGCGTCGTAGCTGATCGTGTCGAGGGCGACGCTGTCCATCACCTCGGGCGGGGCCTCGGCGCTCTGCAGCACGCGGACGCCCTGTGCGCCGGCCAGAAGGACGGTCGGCGCGGCAGGCTCGGGACGGGGGTCCGGCGCGGACGGGGCGTCGCCTGCGAGGGTGGGCGCGGTTTCGGTGCTGGCGCCCGCGGCGGGCGCCGCGGGGGCGCCGCTGGTCTGGGGGGCCGTGGGATCGGTCTGGGCAGCGGGGGCATTTTCAGGCCCGGTCATGGCGAGGGCCGCGGGGTTGGCGGCGGTGTTGCCATCGGGGCCCGGGGACGTGAGCATGGGCGCCTGGCCGGCGGTGCCGGCGGGACCTGCCGCCGGGGCGGCGGCGCTGATCTGAGGCTGCGCGGGCGCACGGCCGGGAGCGAGGATCACCTGGTCGGTCGAGGTGACCTCGGTCCCGGCGCCGGGTGCGAACATCACCAGCGTCAGCACCCGGGGGGTATCGCTGGGGGCGAGGTCGAGGAAGGTGACGAACTTGCCATCCGCGCCAGCGGTGCCGCGGCCGATCTCGGCCCCGTCGAGCTGCACCGCGACCGGCCAGTCGGGCGCCGCGCTGCCGGCGATCAGGGTCGAGCCGTCCGCCTCCACCCGCACCACGTCAAAGCGCGGCGGGGCTGGCAGATCCCCCGCCAGTTCCCCCGTGGCAGTCGGGTTGGCCGGCTGGCCGGCTGCGGGCGCCACATCTCCCGTCGCCGCGGCGATACCGGAGCCCGCCTCGGGGGGGGTGCCGGCCACCGGGGCGGCGGGCGCATCGCTCTGGGGGGCGGAGGGGGCGATGTCGGGCGACGTCGCAACCGGGGCCCGGGACGCGGTGGATGCGCTGTCCGTCGGAGATGTCACGGGGGTATCGTTGGCCGCAGGCGCGGCCGCATCGGCGGTGGCGGGCGCCTTCGCCGCAGGGGTCTGCGTCGGGGACGAGGACAGCAGGCCGTAGCCCACGATCACGACCCCGGCCACCGCCACGGTGGCAACGCCTGCAAAGACGGGCCAGCCGCCCGTGTTCATCGAATTCCCCATGTCTTCCCCTTCGTGCCTCACGGACACGTCATCCCCGGTTGAGCACATATACCAACAGGATTATCACGGGTCAAAAGCCCTTGATCCCGCTTTCGAAAGGAATTGCCATGGCCCGCGCCTCCGTCTGCGTCTTTTGCGGCTCGCGTCCCGGGGTGCACCCGGAGTATGCCGCGGCGGCCGAGACCCTCGGCACCGCCCTTGCCGGGGCCGACTGGCGCCTGGTCTACGGCGCGGGCGACGTCGGGCTGATGGGCATCGTGGCCCGGGCCGCACAGGGCGCGGGCGGCGAGACCTTCGGCGTGATCCCGACCCACCTGATGACGCTGGAAGTCGGCAAGACCGATCTGACGCGGTTCATCGTGACCGAGAACATGCACGAGCGGAAGAAGGTCATGTACATGAACTCCGACGCCATCGTGGTCCTGCCGGGCGGTGCCGGGTCGCTGGACGAGTTCTTCGAGGTGCTGACATGGCGCCAGCTGGGGCTGCACGACAAGCCGATCTGGCTACTGAACACCCGCGGCTACTGGGACCCGCTGAGCGGACTTCTGGATCACGTGATCCGCGAGGGCTTTGCCGGAGAGAGCCTTGCCACGCTGGTCGAGGTGGCGCCGGATGTGCCGCAGCTGATGCACGCGCTGCAGGCGAAGCTGGGCTGAGGCGGGGCCAAAGCATGTGTCCCGGGGGATGGGTCCGGATCGACGGGCTTCGTCAGCGGGACCGGTCGAGGCTTTGGTGTGCGCCTTGCCTCGTTCGCCCGCCCTATCCCGTCCGCAGCTCTGGGGAGGCCTCATGAGCGCCACGGTGGGCGCCGCAAAACGCGGCGGCACCAGTCGTGGCTTCGAGGTGATGGACGACGCGCGCAAGGAGAGGTGCCAGATGCGAAAAGCCGGGCAAGAGGTTCCTGCCCGACTTTGGTCTAGCCGATAGGCCCGGTCCGAAAACCCGTCCGAAAGGTGCTGTGCCCCCTTCCCGCACGCGGCACCCGATGAGCCGATAGGCCGCCCGCGCGTGAGGCGGGCGGCGCCACGGGTACGGTCGAGGCTGGCACGGTCTAGTCTGGTGCGACCGTCAGGCCGCCTCGTTCAGCTCACGCTTCAGCAGCTTCTCGATCTGGTCGAGCGGGTGGTTCGTGAGCGTCTTGGGGATCTCGCCCACCACGCGCGCCGTGACTTCCTTGTGCAGTTTCTGACGCAGGTCGCCCAAGGTCGCGGGCGGCGCGATCAGCAGGATGCGGTCGAAGCGCCCGGCATGGGCGTATTTGTAGAGCCGCTCTGCAATCTCGTCGGCGAAGCGTTCCTTGGCGATCTGGTGCCAGTCGGTCTCCTCCATGGCGGATCGCTGGCCGACCCCGGTATCCGCCTTGCGGCCCGGGCTGTCGGTGCCCTGCTCGCGGTCCGGCGGATTGTCCTGCTTCTTCTCGCGGACGATCTCGAACATCGGATCCTGCGCGTCGGTCACGTTGCGCATGAACAGCGCCTTCTCACCATCGGCCACGAGGACCCATGCGCCTTCGGGAAGTTTGATCGGATCGCTCATCACACGCCCTCCTTGTCGCCGCTGCCGCTCTGGTCCTGTGCCTTGGGGGCGGTCTGGCCCCTCTCGGTGACGCGCTTCAGCTCGTCGCGGGTGCCGACCTTGCGCTGTATCTCGCCGCCTTCGCGGCCCTCCGCCGAGGGGGTGTCGATCTCTTCCGGGGGGACACCCAGAACCTCTTCGGTCTCGCGGCGGTGATCGTGGGATCTGGCTCGCTCTGCCATCTTGGTTCCTCCTTCTCGATGCCCCCGGTCCGCGGGGGCTTCAGGGAGAAAACGCGCCCGTAAAGCCACGGTTCCAAAAGAAAAATCCCCCGCGCGGCATTCCGCACGGGGGACTTTGGCATAGACGTCTCGATGCTGCGGCGCGGCAGGCGCGCCGGCAGCACTCCACGCCCTCACATGCGCGAGGCGACGTTTTCCCAGTTCACCAGCTTGTCGAGGAAGTTCGACAGGTAGGCGGGACGCTTGTTGCGGAAGTCGATGTAGTAGGAGTGCTCCCACACGTCGCAGCCCAGCAGGGCAGTCTGGCCGAAGCAGAGCGGGTTCACGCCGTTCTCGGTCTTGGTGACCTTCAGCGACCCGTCGGTGTCCTTCACCAGCCAGCACCAGCCGGAGCCGAACTGGCCCGCGCCTGCGGCGGAGAAATCTTCCTTGAACTTGTCGACCGAACCGAAGGACTCGGTGATCGCCTTTTCAAGCTCGGAGGGCATCGCGCTTGCGCCCGGGCCCATCATTTCCCAGAACTGGTTGTGGTTCCAGAACTGCGAGGCGTTGTTGAAGATACCGTTCTGGGCGACGGCCTTGGGGTCGTAGGTGCCCTTGATGATCTCTTCGACGGACTTGCCTTCCCACTCGGTACCGGCGATCGCCTTGTTGCCGTTGTCGACATAGGCCTTGTGGTGGATATCGTGGTGATATTCCAGCGTTTCCTTGGACATGCCGAGGTCGGCGAGTGCGTCGTGGGCATAAGGAAGATCGGGAAGTTCAAAAGCCATGAGAGGGCCCCCTTTACTTGGAATGGGTTGACTGCCCCTAGATGTTACCCTCACCGGGCAGAGGTCAAGGGCATCCGTGCACGAAACCTCCCGGGGCCGGTGCACAGGGGTGTGCAGAGGGGTGTGCAGGCGGGACAGGAACCCGGGCGCCCCATGCGCCGCCCTGCCCGTTCTCTGCGAAGAAAACGGACCGGAAAATGCGCATTTTCCGGACAGCCCCTCGCGCACCGCGCCTCTTCGGGACCGGGTGCAGGGCCTCGCATCCGGCCGCGGCCGCTGCCCGCCCTCACTGCCGGGCAGCCCCCCGCCCCACGCGCTGCAAAAATCTTCGAAGATTTTTGGCAAGAATTTTCGAAAATTCTTCTGCGCCGTGCCGTGCCCGCGCGCGCCCCATTGACCGTCCCCCGGCGTTCAGGCATTGCGCGCATCATGCTGCGCATTGATGACATCACCTATTCCGTCGAAGGCCGCCCCCTGTTCGAAGGGGCCTCGGCCACCATTCCCGCGGGCCACAAGGTCGGCCTCATCGGCCGCAACGGGGCGGGCAAGACGACGCTCTTCCGCCTGATCCGGGGCGAGCTGGCGCTGGAGGGCGGCACCATCTCGCTGCCGCAGCGTGCCCGCATCGGCGGCGTCGCGCAGGAGGTGCCGGGCAACGAGGTCTCGTTGCTGGACACGGTGCTGGCCGCCGATACCGAACGCGCCGCCCTGATGGCCGAGGCAGAGACCGCGACCGACCCCGCCCGCATCGCCGATATCCAGACCCGGCTGGCCGATATCGACGCCTGGAGCGCCGAGGGCCGCGCCTCCGCCATTCTGCGCGGCCTCGGCTTCACCGCCGAAGAGCAGCTGATGCCCTGCTCCGCCTTCTCGGGCGGCTGGCGGATGCGCGTGGCACTTGCCGCCGTGCTCTTTGCCGAGCCGGACGTGCTGCTGCTCGACGAACCGACCAACTACCTCGACCTCGAGGGGGCGCTCTGGCTGGAAAGCTACCTCGCGAAATACCCGCATACGGTGCTGATCATCTCGCACGACCGCGGGCTGCTGAACCGCGCCGTGGGCGCGATCCTGCATCTCGAGAACCGCTCGCTCACCTATTACACCGGCCCCTATGACCAGTTCGCCCGCCAGCGGGCCGAACAGCGCGCCGTGCAGGCCGCGCAAGCCAAGAAGCAAGAGGCGCGCCGCGCCCACCTGCAAAGCTTCGTGGACCGGTTCAAGGCCAAGGCCTCGAAGGCGAAACAGGCGCAGTCCCGGGTCAAGATGCTGGAGAAGATGGACCGGATCACCGCGCCAGAGGATGCGGCGCGCACGGTCTTCACCTTCCCCGAACCGGAAGAGCTCTCGCCGCCCATCCTTGCCGTCGAAGGCGGCAAGACCGGCTATGGCGAGACCGTCATCCTGCGCAACCTGAACCTGCGCATCGACCAGGACGACCGGATTGCCCTGCTGGGCCGCAACGGCGAGGGCAAGTCGACGCTCTCCAAGATGCTGTCCGACCGGCTGGCGATGATGGAAGGCAAGATGACGCGCTCGTCCAAGCTGCGCGTCGGCTTCTTCGCGCAGCACCAGGTCGACGAGCTGCACATCGACGAAACCCCGCTGCAGCACATCCAGCGCGAGCGGCCCGGCGAACAGCAGGCCAAGCTGCGCGCGCGCCTTGCAGGCTTCGGCCTTGGCGCGGACCAGGCCGAGACAGAGGTCGGCCGCCTCTCGGGCGGGCAGAAGGCGCGGCTCTCGCTGTTGCTGGCGACGCTGGACGCGCCGCATATGCTGATCCTCGACGAACCGACCAACCACCTCGACATCGAAAGCCGCGAGGCCCTTGTCGAGGCGCTGACCGCCTATACCGGCGCGGTGATCCTCGTCAGCCACGACATGCACCTGCTCTCGCTGGTGGCGGACCGGCTGTGGCTGGTGAAGGACGGACAGGTCACGCCCTACGAGGATGACCTCGAAGCCTATCGCCGCATGCTGCTGACCCCGGACAAGCCCGCGAAACCGGCCAAGGAGGAGGCGCCGAAACCGAAACGCCCCTCCCGCGACCAGATGCTGGCGCTGAAGGCCGAGGTCCGCAAGGGCGAGGAGCGCGTCAACAAGCTGAACGAGATGCGCGACAAGCTGGCCAAGAAGCTGGCCGATCCCGCGCTCTACGAGAGCGAGAAGGTCGGCGAGCTGGAAGTCTGGAACAAGAAGTATGCCGAGGTCATGGACGCGCTGGAGCGCGCCGAAGGCCTCTGGATGAGCGCGCTCGAGAAACTGGACTCGGCGGAGGCCTGAGGCCCCCGCCGTTCCTCGCCGCTGCGGCGGCTGTGGCGACATGATGCGGCGGCACGCGCCCTCTCAGGCCAAGTCGGCCGCCTGATGCACCCCATTCCTGATGCCGTATCCGGGCGCACTCAGGAAAGCAGGGGCGGCGCCGCAGCCCGCCAGCTGCCGCGCCCCTCCTTCGTGACCTGGGCCTGGGGACACGGGGCTCGGAACACGGCCCTCGGCAAACCAGACTCGCGACACTGGTTCCGCGACACCAGGATCATGGCACCGGCGTCGTGACACTGGCCTCGTGGCACTGGCCGCAAGCGGCCAGCGCCCGCCCCCTGACCTCAATCGTCGTACTTGAACTCGCGCAGCCGTCCGCCGCGGCCGTATTCGGCCTCGAATCGGCGCGACTTGCCGTCGATGCCCTCGATCTCGATCTCGCCGTCGTCGTCGAACTCGATCTTGTAGAACCGCGCCTCCGGGCCCCAGGGGGCGCCGGTCAGCATGTCGGGGTGCAGCAGGCTCTCGACACTGCCGAGCGTGAAACCCGCGCGCTCCTCGGTTTCGATCTCCTCGATGGAGCCGTCACGGCGCACGTCGACCTCGACCTCGATCCCGTCGGGCAGACGGCCGTGGAGGTCGGGCATATGCGGGCCCTTGGGGAAGATGCGGATCTCGGTCAGGCCGAGCTTGGCCGCGGCGGCCTCGACCAGCGGTTCGTGGTCGGTGGCAAATGCCGGACCGGCCAGCACCGTGATGCCGAGAGCGAGGGAATGAAGGGGAGAGAACGGGGATTTCAAAGCGGCCTCCTTGCAGGGCTTTGGGAGAGCTGCGTCTGGCGGCGGCTTGAGCAGCAGCGGCGGGCCCAAGAGAAGGCCCGCAGGGAGAGAGCCGGTCGGGCGCTCAGGCGTCCGACCAGGTGATTGCAATCTCCTCGCGGAAGGCGAAGCGCACAAGGTGCCGCGCGATCACGTCTTCGAGTGCGGGCAAATCCGCCGGGTCCCGGGCCACGACCTCCAGAACCAATACAGCAGGTTCGGCGCGCAACTCGCTGATCCCCATGGAAAACTCGATCCTGCCCTCGGTGGGGTCGAACGTGACGGGGATCTTGTGCTGGAAGTGCTTGCACAGCTGCTGAAGGTAGCGGCTGGCCTGGGGCGTCGGGATCTCGGCGCGCCGGCGCAGGGTCGGGGTGGACGTGGTCAGGGCGGTCTGAATGGGGGTTTCGGTCATGGTCTGTCCTTTGACGTGTCAGGTATCTTGGGGATCGGTCTTGGAGGACGCGGCGATCTGTGCCGCGGCGCTTTCGATCACGGCGGCGATCTCGGCGGCATCCGCCTCGGTCCAGCTGCGGCCGCGGAACTGCTGGCGCAGGGCCGCCTTGAGGCTGTCCATGGCCGACATGACCACGGGCGGCACCCCGGCCCGGCCCGATCCGGCCATGCCGCCGATCCGGCTGCGCAGCCCCTCCAGCGCCGGCTGCTGCTCCTCCAGGTGCGCGCGGCCGGCCTCCGTGAGCTCGTAGGTCTTGCGGGTGCCTTCGGTCATCGCCACGGCAAAGCCCATGTCCTCGGCCCAGGCCAGGGTCGGATAGATCACCCCGGGGCTCGGCGTGTAACTGCCGCCGAAGAGTTCCTCCACGGCGCGGATCAGCTCGTAGCCATGGCGCGGCCCCTCGGTCAGCAACGAGAGCAGCAGCAAACGGATCTCGCCATAGTCCATCGGACGTTTGCCGCGCCGTCCGCCACCACCGTGCCGCCCTGACTGCCCACCGCCGTGAGGACCGCCATGACCTCCGCCATGCCGGCCATGCCGCCCCTCGCCCGGCCCGCGGCCGCCGCCCTCTGCCCCCCGGGCCAGCGGTGCCATACCGCCCAAGACCCTCTGCCGATGTCGCATCTGCCTCTCCATGTCCACAGGTTTCGATATATCTAAAATCGAGTCTCGATATATCGAAAAATCACGACGACACAAGTCGCGTGACGCGATTTCACGTCATGGTGAGCGTGCAACAGCGCGCCGCAAGCGGCCCGCCCCCCGCTTGACACCCCGGCGGCATTCAATAATTGTTTGTAAATCCCAAGCAGTTAACGATGCTTGCGGGGCGCCACCAGACAAGGCCGTCACAAGGTCGGGGCGAAAACGGGTAGAACAGCAGGCAACCATCCACGATGCCAACCTTCGATCTTGCGTTCTTTGATATTGACTGGATCTCGACCGATGATCCGGACGGCTTCAATGACAACGGCGGCTACCAGTTCGACTGGGGCACCAGCACCGTCACCATCACGCCCGGCGCCGAAAGCCGGCTGCTGCAGGTGAACGACGTCGACGCCTCCTTCGACGACGACCAGGGCACCGACCAGACCCTCGCCGGCGCACAGGAGATCAACGGGATCATGTGGTCCGATGGCACGATCATCGAGGCCGAGTACGAGATCATCGTCGAGGACAGTGTCGGCAACCAGTACACGCTGCAATTCGTCTCGCTGAACGATGACGCCTTCACCGCCCATGGCTTCGTGATCCAGGGCGAGGCGCCCCCGTACGGAGAGCCGCTGACCGTGGTCAGCAACCTCGACGGGTCCCATGGCCAGTACTATTACGCGGATGCCACCAGCCCCGCCTGTTTCGCGACCGGCACACGGATCGAGACGACCCGGGGCGAGATGCCGGTCGAGGCGCTGCGCCCGGGGATGTATCTGAAGCTGGCCGATGGCGGCACCACGCGGGTCGAGCTGGTGCTCACCGCGCAGAGCCGGTTGAGCGGGCACAACGGCGACGCCCCGATCCGCATCCATGCGGGCGCCATGGGCGATGACCTGCCCCGGCGCGATCTCGTCCTGTCGCCGCAGCACCGCGTCCGCCTGCCCGGCGGCGCCCTTGCCCCGGCGCGGGCCTTCAGCGTGCTGCCCCGGATCGGGCCGATGCGCGGATGGCTCTCCGTGCGCTACGTGCATGTCGTCACCCGCGATCACGCGGTGATCCTCGCCGAGGGCCTCCCCTGCGAGACGTTCTGGCCCGGCGACACCGTGATGGCCGACCTGCCGCGCGAGATGATGCAGCGCATCCTGCGGATCATGGGTCCCGCGCCGCGCCCCGCAGGCCCGCTCCTGCCGGTCTCGCAGGCCCGCCGCCGCCTCGCCGGCTGACGCGTCCCGAGACCCGGGCGCTGACGGTCTCTGTGGTCGGCGCTCCCTGAGCGCGCGCTCCCTGGCGCAGCCCCGGCCACCGCCCTGACGCGCCGACAGGCTTCACGAATCCGTCACCGCATGGTCCTATGACGCGGCTCCGCCCGGTGGCGGGGTCCGACCGGCCCGTTTTATCCGGGCCCTCGTTCCGCTCAAGACCCGCCGGGAGCCCCATGGACAGCGCCTTCCTCATCACGGCTTTCGTCACGCTCTTCGTGATCATCGACCCGATCGGGCTGACGCCGCTCTTTGCCGCGCTGACCCAGGGCCAGCACCCGCATGAGCGCCGCGCCATCGCGCTGCGCGCCTGCGGAATCGCCCTGCTGGTGCTGGTGGTCTTCGCCTTCCTCGGCGAGCAGGTCCTGGGGTTCGTGGGCATTTCCATGCCCGCCTTCCGGATCTCGGGCGGGCTGCTGCTGTTCCTCACCGCCTTCGACATGCTCTTCGAACGGCGCGCCAAGCGACGCGAGGATCAGGCCGACGAACGCCCCGACCCTTCGGTCTTCCCCCTCGCCACGCCGCTGATCGCGGGGCCCGGCGCCATCGCCACGGTGATCCTGCTGGCCGGTCAGAAACCCGGCGTGCTGGGGACGGTGATGGTTCTGGGGGTGACGCTGGCGGTGCTGATGGTGGTCTTCCTGCTCTTCATGACCACGGGCCTGCTGGAACGGGTCCTCGGCCGGACGGGCATCAACGTGGTGACACGGCTGCTGGGGATGCTGCTGGCCGCGCTCTCGGTGCAATTCGTCCTCGACGGGTTGAGAGCTTACGGGCTGTCGCTCTAGACCCCGGTGATCCCCGTGACCGGGCCCTGAAACGGGGCCCTCGTGGCGGATGCCACAGGGCAGATGCCCGGTCACTGGCCCCCTTGACTGGCGCCAGGCGGCTGCAGCGCCTATATTCGGGAAACCCCGCCGGAGACCCCCATGCCCCAGACGCTCGAGCCGCGCTTCTACTACCTTGTCGTCCTGCTGATCGCCCTGCTGGGCTGGATGCTGCTGCACCGGCGCGGCCAGTTCCACGCGATGCTCAGGCAGATGGCAGCCTGGGTGCTGATCTTCGTGGCGGTCGTGGCGGGCATCGGGCTTTGGCAGGACATCCAGTCGAGCTGGACCCCGCAGCAATCCGTGCTCCAACGCGGGGCCGTGATCCAGGTGCCGCGCGCGCGTGACGGGCATTACTACATGACCCTGTCGATCAACGATACACCGGTGAATTTCCTCGTGGATACAGGCGCTTCCGAGATGGTCCTCACCCAGAAGGACGCGACCCGGATCGGCATCAGACCCTCGGACCTGATCTATTCCTCCACCGCCGTCACCGCCAACGGGCAGATCCGGATCGCGCCGGTGCGGCTCGACGAAGTGGCGCTTGGTCCCAGCATCGTGGACCGCGGCTTCGAGGCCTGGGTGAACGACTCCGAGACCCGGCACTCGCTGCTCGGCATGTCCTACCTTCAGCGCTTCTCGACCATCGAGATCCGGGACGGCGCGCTGACCCTGACCCGCTGAGGCCGCACCCTTCGCCTCCGTATCCTCCGCCGCCGGAAAGGCCCGCCATGCATGACCATCCCCGCCTCGCCGCGCTCGCCGTCGTGATCCGGGGCGATGACGTGCTGCTGGTGCGCCGTCGAAACCCGCCCGATGCGGGGCTCTGGGGCTATCCTGGGGGCCATGTGGACCTTGGCGAGACCGTGCAGGCGGCCGCCGCGCGGGAACTGCTGGAGGAGACCGGCGTCACTGCCACGCCCCGGCAGATGATCGACGCGCTCGACATCATCGAACGCGACGAGAGCGGCGCAGTGCGGTTCCACTTTCTGCTGGTGGCGGTGCTCTGCGACTGGGTCGCGGGCGTGCCGCAGGCGGCAGACGACGTGCATGACGCCGCATGGGTACCGCTGCACGAGGTGGTCGCGGGCCTGCGCCCCAGCAGCAAGGACGTGGATCGGATTGCCCTCGCCGCACGCGACATTCTTGATTTGAAATCAAACACCTGAAGGCCGCAACGAAGGCAAAACCTGAGCCTCGGACAGTCAGCCCGCGGCCTCTTTGCGCGCCTTCTGCTCCCACTTGCCGCTCTCTTCCGACCAGTATTGCGCGCCGCAGCCCGCGCCGGTCAGCGCCTTCCATTGGCCGCGTGCGTGGTCCACGGCCATCTCGTCCATGCCGTCGAAGAGGATGCAGACCCGCTCCATCGCGCGCACCTCCTCCGCAGCGACCTCGGCGCCGTCCACGGCCATCAGGCACGCGGGATCATTGGCGGGCGCGCCGGTGGTCAGCAGCACAGGTTGCAGCGCGTCGTGGGGCCCGCCCGCGATGCCGTGCGGCAGGAAGTCCTCGTCCCGCCCCATCCAGAGCCGCTGATCCAGCCAGTCGAGCCGCCGCCCGTCTTGCGCGCGCACGGCGATCCGCCACTCCCGCGACAGCGCCATGGTCAGCAGGCGCGGCAGCGCCTCCTCGAGGGGCTGCCGCGTCAGGTGGTAGAAATAGGCCTCACCCATCTTTGGCTTCGAACCCGTCCGCCACCAGCCGGTCGAGCGCCAGAACGCCCCAGCCGGTCGCGCCCTTGGGCGCCAGCGTCGAGGGCGTCTTGAGCGAGGCAACCCCGGCGATGTCGAGGTGAATCCACGGCGTCTCGTCCTTGACGAAGCGCTTGAGGTACTGCGCCGCGGTGATCGAGCCCGCGGGCCGGCCGCCGACGTTCTTCATGTCCGCCACGCGGCTCTTCAGCTGGTCGTCGTAGGCCTGCCCCAGCGGCATCCGCCACGCGGCCTCGCCCTCGGCCTTGGCCGCGTCGAGGAACTGGCCGCAGAAGCCGTCATCGTTGGAGAAGACGCCCGCGTTCTCATGCCCCAGCCCGATGATGATCGCGCCGGTGAGCGTGGCGAGGTCGACCATGCCGACCGGCTTGAACCGCTCCTGCGCGTACCACATGACATCGCAGAGCACGAGGCGCCCCTCGGCATCGGTGTTGATCACCTCGACCGTGTCGCCCTTCATGCTGGTGACCACGTCGCCGGGACGGGTGGCATTGCCCGAGGGCATGTTCTCGACCAGCCCGACGAGGCCCACGACATTGGCCTTGGCCTTGCGCAGGGCCAGCGTCTTCATGACGCCCGCCACGGTGCCCGCGCCGCCCATGTCCATGGTCATGTCTTCCATGCCGCCCGCGGGCTTGAGCGAGATGCCCCCGGTGTCGAAGACCACGCCCTTGCCGATCAGCGCCAGCGGGGCCGCGTCGCCCGCGCCCTTCCACTGCATGACGACCACCTTGGACGGGCTGTCGGAGCCCTGCCCGACCGCCAGCAGCGCGCCCATGCCAAGCGCGGCCAACTGGTCCTCCTCCAGCACCTCGACCTCCAGCCCGGTGGCGCGCAGCGCCTCCAGACGGGCGGCGAATTCGGTGGTGGTGAGGACGTTGGCCGGTTCGTTCACGAGATCGCGGGTGAAGAAGACGCCCGCGGCCCGCGCGGTCAGCGCGGCGGTGTCCACCTCCGCCGGCGTCTTGCACATGATGCGCACGGGGCCGAGGGGATCGCATTTCCTGGTCTTCTGCGCGTCGTAGCCATAGGCCTTGAGCAGGATGCCGAGCGCCACGTCCGAGACCCGTTTCACAGGTCCCGCCAGCACCAGCAGCCCCGCCCCTCCCAGCTTGGCACCGAGGGCGGCACCGGCCTTGCGCGCGGCCTCCTGCGGGGCCGTCCTGGGCAGGTAGACCACGTCGATCGCCTCCGCCTCCAGCCCGGTGGGCCAGGCCAGCGTGGTGACATCGCCGGGCTTGGCCGCGGCAAAGGCATCGCTGTCGAGCAGACGGGCGATGGCGCCCTTGGTCAGGCGGTTCAGACGGCGGGCGGCGGAATCCATCTTGCCCTGTTCCGGCACCAGCAGCGCCACGCGGCCCTTCGCCGTGGCGATGCTGTCGAGATCGGTGGCGAGGAAACTCAGATCTGCGGGGGTGGTCACGTCGCGTTCTCCAATGTGCTGTCTCCCAGTCCGGACTGTCGCCGGGCAAGCTAGCGCCGCGCCGCCGGTTTGGCCAGTTACCAGTTTCCCCTCCCCGGCAGATCCGATAACCTCCCACGGCAAGGCGCAAAAGGCGTGAAGACCCGGGGGTACGGAACTTGGCTCGATTCGACAGATACATGCTGTCGCAACTGCTCGTCCTCTTCGGCTTTTTCGCGCTCATCCTGATTTCGATCTACTGGATCAACTCGGCGGTGCGGCTGTTCGACAGGCTGATCGCGGACGGGCAGACGGCGCTTGTGTTCCTCGAGCTTTCGGCCCTGACCCTGCCCAAGGTGGTGATCCGCGTGCTGCCCTTCGCCAGCTTCGCGGCGGCGATCTATGTCACCAACCGCCTGAGCAACGACAGCGAGCTGGTTGTGGTGCAGGCCACCGGCTTCTCGCCGTGGCGGCTGGCGCGGCCGGTGGCGACTTTCGGGGTGCTGGTCTTCCTGATGGGGTCGGTCCTGACGCAGTTCCTCGTCCCGGTGAGCGAACGGCAGATGGCCGAGCGCGAGGACGCGATCGCGCGCAACGTCTCGGCACAGCTGCTGACCGAGGGCACCTTCCTGCATCCCACCGACGGGATCACCTTCTTCATCCGCGAGATCAGCCCCGACGGTACGCTGCGCGATGTCTTCCTCTCCGACCGGCGCGATCCTGCCGCACCGCAAACCTTCACCGCGGCACAGGCCTACCTGCTGAACACCGCGGAGAGCGGCCAGGACCCGAGGCCGCAGCTGGTGATGGTCAACGGGCTGAGCCAGATGGTGCAGCAGCCCGGCTCGCGGCTCTTCACCACGCATTTCGCCGATTTCACCTATGACATCAGCGGCCTGCTGCAGCGGGGCGATGACGGGCTGACGAACTTCCGCTACATGTCCACGTGGCAACTCCTCTCCGACCCGGCCGAGGCCGCGCGTCTCTCCGGCACCTCCATGGGTCGCGTGCTGGAGGAGGCGCACGGGCGCTTTGCCGATGCGCTGCTCTGCCTCACCACCGCGCTGATCGGCTTTGCCGCGCTGATGCAGGGCACCTTCAGCCGCTTCGGCATGTGGCGCCAGATCGGGCTGGCGATGGTGCTGCTGGTGGTGGTCAAGGGCCTTGAGGGCATGGTGACCGGCCCGCTGCGCGACAACCCGATGCTCTGGGGGCTGATGTATGTGCCCACGCTTGCCGGGCTGCTGCTGAGTGCCGTGCTGCTGTGGTTCGCCACCCGCACCCGGCATCCCCGGCGCCGCAAGCAGCCGGAGGCCGTGGCATGACCCTTGATCTCTACTTCGCGCGGCGCTTCCTGCGATCCTTCCTTGCCGTCGGCGGGGCCTTCTTCCTGCTGCTCGCGCTGATCGACCTCGTGGAACTGCTGCGCAAGCTGACCGACACCAGCACCTCGCTGGCGCAGGTGGCCGGGCTGATCGTGCTGAACGCGCCCAAGGGGCTGAACCAGATCCTGCCGCTGATCATGATCCTCGCCACCGTGGCGCTCTTCATCGGCATGGCGCGGTCGTCGGAGCTGGTGGTGGCGCGGGCCGCGGGGCGCTCGGCGCTGCGCAGCCTGATGCCCACGATGGTCGTGGCCGCCGTCATCGGCGTGCTGGCGACGATCCTGCTGAACCCGATCGTGGCCGCGACCTCGAAACGCTACAACGCGCTCTACGAATACTACCGCACCGGATCGGTCGAGAGTTTCTCCTTCTCCTCCGAGGGGCTGTGGCTGCGCCAGAGCGGGCATGACGGCGAGGGACAGACGGTGATCCGCGCCGCCCGCGCCAACCCCGAGGGCACCCAGCTCTACGATGTGACGATGCTGACCTACGCGCCCGGCGCGGGCCCGGTCCGCCGGATCGAGGCCGATACCGCCGAACTGGGCAGCGGCGGCTGGCTGCTGCGTGGCGCGAAGGTCTGGCAGCTGGAGGGTGTCGTGAACCCCGAGGCCAACGCCGAGGTCCTGCCACAGCTCAACATCGCCACCAGCCTGACCGAGGATTCGATCCGCGACAGCTTTGCGCAACCCGACGTGATCTCGGTCTGGGAACTGCCCGCCTATATCCGCGACCTCGAGGCTGCGGGGTTCTCGGGGCGGCGGCACGAGGTCTGGCTGCAGCGCGAACTGGCGCGGCCCCTGTTCCTCGTGGCGGTCGTGCTGGCCTCGGCCGCCTTCACCATGCGCCATGCCCGCGGCGGGCGGACCGGGGTCTCGGTCCTGTCGGCGGTGATGCTGGGCTTCACGCTCTACTACATTCGCAACTTCGCGCAGATCCTTGGCGAGAGTGGGCAAATCCCCGTCATGCTGGCCGCCTGGGCCCCGCCGGTGGCGTCATTCCTGCTGGCACTCGGACTGCTGCTGTATAAAGAGGACGGGTGATGACGCTGCCTGCCCCGACTCGACCCGCCCTTCCGCTGCCCCGGCTTTTCCCGCGGGCCCACCGCCCTGCCAAGCGGTGGCTTGCGCTGCTGCTGGCCGCGCTGCTGCCGCCCCTGACGGCGTTTCCGCCGCTGCCCGTGCTGGCGCAGGCCACCCCGGTTGCAGGTGTGGAGGAGAGCGCTGCCCTCCTGATGGCCGACCGGGTCTACCTGCGCGACCGCGACACGCTGGTGGCGGAAGGCAACGTCGAGGCCGTCTATGGCGAGATGCAGCTGAGCGCCGCCAAGGTCACCTATGAACGCGCCACCGGCAAACTCTCCATCGAGGGGCCGCTCTACCTGACCCGCGGCGCGGATCAGAAGGCGGTGGTGCTGGCGGATGCGGCCGAACTGGACCGGGATTTCCGCAACGGGATTCTGAGCGGCGCCCACGTGGTGCTGAACCAGCAGGTGCAACTGGCCGCGCAGCAGATGAACCGCGTGAACGGACGCTACAACCAGCTTTACAAGGCCACCGTCACCTCCTGCCATGTCTGCGAGAACGGCAAGCCGCCGCTGTGGCAGATCCGCGCCCGCCGCGTGGTCCATGACGAGGCCGACCAGGCGCTCTACTTCGACCACGCGCAGTTCCAAGTCATGGGCGTGCCGATCCTCTACCTGCCGCGCCTGCGCCTGCCCGACCCGACCCAGACCCGCGCCTCGGGCTTCCTGATCCCCTCGCTCCGGCGCAACTCGGAGCTCGGGACCGGGGTCAAGATCCCCTACTTCCTGACGCTCGGCGAATACCGGGACATGACGATCACGCCCTACCTGGCGCAGAACTCCGACACGCTGGAGCTCACCTACCGGCAGAATTTCACCAACGGGGCGATCAGCTTCGAGGGCGCGGTGACGAAGGACGAGCTCGAACCGGGCGAGACCCGCGCCTACCTCTTCGGGACCGGGCGCTTCGACCTGCCGCGCGACTACAAGCTGAGCTTCGCGATCCAGACGGTGACCGATGACGCCTACCTGACGGATTACGACTATTCCGACGCCGACCGCCTCGCCAGCAACCTGACCCTGGCCCGGACCGAGCGGGATGAGAACATCCGCGCCGCGCTGACCTACTACCACACGCTGCGCGAGAACGAGGTCAACAGCCAGATCCCCTCGATCATCGGGGACGTCACCTACGAGCGGCGCTATTTCCCGCGCACCCCGGGGGGCGAGCTGCGCATGACGCTGGGGGCGCATACCCATTACCGCTACTCCGACGTCAACACCGACGGCTCGGACTACGACAGCTATGCCGACGGCCGGGATGTCACCCGCTACGAGCTGGAAGCGAACTGGCGCCGGGCGTGGATCCTGCCCGTGGGCGTCCATGCGGAACTTCAGACCGGCGCCGCCGTCGATCACTTCGAGACCCGGCAGGACGTGAGCCTGCCCTCCTCCGACACCGGCGTCACGCCCTACGTGGCCGGCACCCTGCGGATGCCGCTGGTGCGCCGTGGCGCGGGCGGCGTCATCGACGTGATCGAACCGGTGCTGCAATTCGCCTGGAGCGGCGGCGAGCAGCTGGACGTGTCCAACGATGAATCCGCGATCGTGGAATTCGACGAGGGCAACCTGCTGTCGCTGTCACGCTTCGCCGCCCCCGACCGGCGCGAGCATGGCCGCCGCCTGACCCTCGGCACGACCTGGACGCGGTACGATCCCAGCGGCTGGAACTCGACCCTCGCACTCGGCAAGATCCTGCGCGAAACCTCGGAGCAGGATTACTCCGACAGTTCGGGGCTGACCGGCACCGGATCGGACCTGCTGCTGGCCTACCAGGTCGCCATCGACAACGGGCTGACGGTGACCGCCCGGGGCCTCTTCTACAACGCCTTCGACGTCCACAAGGCCGAGGCCCGCGCGGCATGGCGCTCGCAGACGGTGGGGCTTGCGGCCAGCTATGTCTGGATCGAGGACGACCCGGACGAGAGCCGGTTCAACGACATCTCGGAGTGGACCATCGACGCCAGCTACCGCTTTGCGCCCAACTGGACCGGCGAGGCGCTGTGGCGCTACGACATCGTCCAGGACCAGACCGCGCGCGCCGGCTTCGGCGTGAGTTACCAGAATGAATGCGTCGACATGCGGTTTTCGGTCTCGCGCCGCTTCACCTCTTCCTCTACTGTCACGCCATCGACGGACTTCGCCTTTACCATCGGTCTGCGCGGCTTCCAGGCCGAGGCGGATGGGGTGAGCTACGACCGGACGTGCAAGTAAAAGAAACGACAATGATGAGACAGAGCATGACCCGCCTTCCCCGCATCGCCGTTCTCGTTTCCGCCAGTTTCCTGGCAATGGCCCCGCTGCAGACGCAGGCGCAGGGGCTGTTTTCGCCGGTGATCACGGTGAACGAGAAGGCCATCACGGGGTACGAGGTACAACAGCGCATGGCCCTGATGCAGGCGCTCGGCGCGCCGGGCAACCTTCAGGCGGACGCCCGCGAGGCGCTGATCGAGGACCGGCTGAAGCTGGAGGCCGCGCAGCGCTTCGGCTTCACAATCACCGAGGAACAGACCCAGGCCGCGATGGAGGAATTCGCGGGCCGCGCCAACCTGACCCTCGACCAGTTCTACAAGGTCCTTTCCGACGCCGGTGTCGAGCGTGAGACCTACCGCGACTTCATCATCTCCGGCGCCACGTGGCGCGAGTTGGTGCGCGCGCGCTTCGCCTCGCGCGTGGACGTGCAGGACGCCGAGGTGAGCCGGGCGCAGGCCGGGCTCAAGGGCGGCACCATGGCCGGCGCACAGATCCTGATGTCCGAGATCATCCTGCCGCTGCCGCCGGGGCGCGAGGCCGAGGCACAGGACCTCGCCCGCGAGATCTCGCAGATCACCAGCTACGAGGACTTCGCCGCCGCCGCACGCCGCTTCTCGGCCTCGCCGACGCGCGATCAGGGCGGGCGCATCAACTGGATGCCGCTGTCGAACCTGCCGCCGCAGCTGCGCACGACCTTCATGGAGATGGAGCCCGGCGACGTGAGCGAACCGGTGCCGCTGCCCAATGCGATCGCGATCTTCCAGCTGCGCGGTCTGCAGGAAGGCGCCGTGACGCCGGTAGACTATTCCGAGATCGACTACATGACCTACTACATCGACGGCGGTCAGAGCGTCGAAGCCATGACCCGCGCGGCCGAGATCAAGGCCGACATCGACCGCTGCGATGACCTCTATGCCGTGAACAAGGGCCAGCCGGCCGAACTGCTGGAACGCCACAAGGACGCCCCCGGCGCGATCCCCTCGGACATCGCGCTGGAACTGGCCAAGATGGACAACGGCGAGGTCTCGACCGCGCTGACGCGCAACGGCGGTCAGACCATGGTCTTCCTGATGCTCTGCGGCCGGACGGCGACCCAGTTCGCCGACGTGACGCAGGACCAGATCCGGCTGAACCTGCAGAACGAACGCCTCGGCGCCTATGCCGACGGCTACCTCGCGCAGCTGCGTGCCGAGGCGCGCATCATCGAGAAGTGAGCGCCCGCGATGCCCGCGATTGACGATCTCCCGCCCCTGCGGGAGGTCATTGCCACCCATGGTCTTTCGGCCCGCAAGTCGCTGGGTCAGAACTTCCTGCTCGACCTGAACCTGACCGCGCGGATCGCCCGCGTGGCCGGTGACCTGACGGGCTGCGACGTGCTGGAGATCGGCCCCGGCCCCGGTGGCCTGACCCGTGGCCTGCTCTCCGAGGGCGCGCGCCGGGTGCTGGCGATCGAGAAGGACCGCCGCTGCCAGCCCGCCCTCGCCGAGATCGCGGAGCGCTATCCCGGCCGGCTGGAGGTGATCGAGGGCGACGCGCTGGAGATCGATCCGCTGGCGCATCTGACGCCCCCGATCCGCATCGCCGCGAACCTGCCCTACAACGTCGGCACCGAACTGCTGGTCCGCTGGCTGACGCCGCCGGAATGGCCGCCGTTCTGGGAAAGCCTGACGCTGATGTTCCAGCGCGAGGTGGCCGAGCGGATCGTGGCCACCCCCGGCTCCAAGGCCTATGGCCGGCTGGCGCTGTTGGCTTCGTGGCGGGCCGAGACGCGGATCGCGCTGAACCTGCCGCCCGAGGCCTTCACCCCGCCGCCCAAGGTCTCCTCCGCCGTGGTCCATCTGACCGCCCTGCCCGAGCCGCGCTATCCGGCCGATCCCAAGGTGCTGGAACGCACCGTGGCGATGGCCTTCAACCAGCGGCGCAAGATGCTGCGCGCGGCGCTCAAGGGGCTGGCACCCGATATCGAGGACCGGCTGATCGCCTCGGGCATCAAGCCCACCGACCGGGCCGAGACCATCGGGCTGGAACAGTTCTGCGCCCTCGCCCGGAACGTGGCCGCCAAGTAAGCCCCCTCAGAGGCCGGGGCCACGCCCACTTGGACGCTCCACACCCGCAACGGCCCTTTCAGGGCCGCACGTGCGCCGATCTGATCGCGCCTGTCAGGCCTCCAGTTCGGCGTCCCAGTAGAGGAAGTCGATCCAGCTTTCGTGCAGGTGATGGGGCGGGAATTTCCGGCCCACGTTGCGCAGGTCCTCGGCGCTTGGCGCGCGGGGGGCCGAGCGCAGGTGCATCCCCGCCCGGCGCAGGCTCTTGGAGCCCTTGCGCAGGTTGCAGGGCGAACAGGCCGCCACGACGTTTTCCCAAGAGGTGATCCCACCCGCAGCGCGCGGCACCACGTGGTCGAAGGTCAGGTCGCCCTTGGCCCCGCAGTACTGGCAGGAGAATTCGTCCCGCAGGAAAAGATTAAAGCGCGTGAAGGCCACGCGCTTTCTGGGTTTCACATAGTCTTTGAGAACGACGACCGAGGGGATCCGTATCTCGGTACTGGGGCTTCGGACCCAGTGGTCGTATTCGGCCACGATGTCCACCCGGTTCAGCCAGGCCGCCTTGATCGCCTCCTGCCACGGCCAGAGCGACAGCGGGTAGTAGGACAAGGGCCGGTAGTCCGCGTTCAACACCAGCGCCGGGTGCTGCTTCAGCGCTGCCGGCTCCCTGACAAATTCCGTTCTGAAATCACCGTCCATGGTCGACTCTCTTCCCGCCCGTGCGACCCGCAGAGGGGTCGTTCCGTCAAAGGGGCGGGACGCGCCGCCCCAGTTGATTCGACTATATATCGGGGAGGCATTCTGACAAGACCCACGATATACAGATGCAGGCAAAGAGCTACCGCAGCCGGGTGACAGGCTCATGACAGTGGCACATGCGTTATCCACAGGACGATCCACAGGGCATTCCACAACTCACCCCACAGGCGCCACGGCCCCCGGACCGCGCGGCGAAGGCGGCCCGCCGTGACCCGCGCCCACACCGCACTATCTGACCGGACAGGTGTATGAGGCGGCCCCCGGTACGGGGCGCGGGAGGAGATCATGGGAGAGGATGTGACCCTGGATGCGGGGCTGCCGGCGGCACCGCCGCTCGCGGCCCTGCTGGAGGCGGCGCTTTACGTCGACGACCTCGACGCGGCGGAGGCGTTCTACGGCAACTTGCTGGGGCTGGAGCGGATCGTGCGTGTGGCCGACCGGCACGTGTTCTACCGACTGGGGGCGATGACGCTGCTGCTCTTCAACCCCGACCGGACGGAAGAGAGCCCGGGCTCGGCCACCCTGCCCGTGCCACCCCATGGCGCACGGGGTCCGGGGCACCTCTGCTTTGCCGTGACCGCGCCGGAGATCGACGCCTGGCACGACCGGCTGCACGCATCGGGCGTGGCGATCGAGGCGGATTTCGCCTGGCCCAACGGGGCGCGGTCGATCTACTTCCGCGATCCAGCCGGGAACTCGCTCGAGATGGCGGAGCCGCGGTTGTGGGCCGACAGCTGACGATGTGCGCCGGGCTGCGTGGGAATTTGAGTATTTTTGGAAAGATGAAGCCGGAGGGGCCGTATGGGGCCGCTCCGGTCTCGCCGGTCAGAAGCCGAGCTTGTCGCGCATGAAGGCGAGCGCGACGGAGAGGCCGTCGGGCGCGATGCCATGGGCGGTGCCCTTCATGACGTGGGCATAGACCTCCTTGAAGCCCGCGCCCTGCAGTGCCTCGGCGGCGGCGGGCAGCGACTGCGGCGGCACCACGTCATCCTGATCGCCATGCACCAGCAGGACCGGCGGCCGCGAGACGACCTCGTCGGCCAGCAGTTCCGGCTCCAGCAGGCGGCCCGAGAAGGCGACGATGCCCGCCACCGGGTCCTCGCGCCGGGGTGCGACCTGCAGCGACATCATCGTGCCCTGCGAGAAACCGAAGAGGACGACCTGTTCGGGCAGCAGGTCCTCGTCCACCATGAAGGCGTCTAGAAAGGCGTTCAGATCCTCCGAGGCGCGCGCCAGCCCCTGGGCGGCTTCCTCCTCGGAGGAGCCGTCGAGCCAGGGGATCGGGAACCACTGGAAGCCGAAGGGCGCGCCGGGCACGCTTTCGGGGGCATCGGGGGCCACGAAGAGCGTGTCGGGCAGATGTTCGCCCAGCACGTCCGCCAGCCCCAGCAGGTCGGCCCCGTTGGCCCCGTATCCGTGCAGGAAGACCACCGCGGAGCGCGTGTCACCCGATTGGGGCTCTTTCCGGCCCGCCTGCAAAACCCGTGTCATATCAAAGGGTCCCTTCCCTGTTCTTCACCACCCGGTAGTAGGCCCAGAGAATCCGGGCCGCCACCGCGCGCCATGGGGTCCAGGCCTGCGCTATCTCGCGCAGCGCCGCCTCCGCCGGGCGCGCGTCCAAGCCGTAAAGGACACGGGCCGCTTCCTGCAAGGCCAGATCGCCCGCTGCCAGCACATCGGCCCGGCCAAGGGCGAACATGGCATAGATCTCGGCGGTCCAGAGGCCGATGCCCTTCTGGGCCACGAGGGTGGCGATGACCTCCGTGTCGGGCGCCTGCCGGAGGGCCACGTAATCGAGATCGGCCCCGGCAAGGGCGAGCGCGTAGCGGATCTTGGGACGCGAGAAGCCCTGCGCGCGCAGCCCCTCTTCGCCCGCGGCCAGCACCTGCGCGGGATCGGTCAGCCCCGCGGCCTCGACCCGGGCCCAGATGGCGGCGGCGGAGGCGGTGGAGACCTGCTGTCCGACGATGGCCTGAAGCAGGGCGGGAAATCCGTCCGCCCGGCGGCGCAGCGGCAGCGGGCCGGTCTGGGCGCAGGCCGCGGCGAGACGCGGATCGCGGGCACAGAGCCAGGCGGCCCCTTCGGCCACGTCGGCATCTGTCTCGATCAGGCGGGCGGTCTGGGAGAGGCGCATGGGCGGCTCGCGGCTCGGATGCAGGAGGGCAGAGACGAAACGGGCCCGGACAGACTGGCTGCCGGGCCCGTTGAGTTCCGTGCGGCTGCCTCACTCGGCGGCCTGCCTTACTCGGCGGCCTGCGTGTCGCTGTTGCCGAGCGGCAGTTCGCCATTGGCGGGCGCGTCGGCATCAGCCTTCTTCTTGCGGGTATAGGTCCGCTTCTTGGGCTTCGGCGCCTCTTCGCCGGAGGCCTCCCCTTCGGCTGCCTGCGCGGGCTTGGCCTTGGCACGCGGCGACCGGCTGCGCGGCGGCTTGGGCGTGCTGGCGCGGTCTTCGGGCGTCTCGACGAGGCCACTTTCCTCTTCCGCGCCGTTCTCGATCACGTCGCCGGAGGTGTCCGCCCCGGCGGGCTGAGTGGAGGCCTGCGCGGCGGGCTGCGGCGCGGGCTGGCTTGCGGGTTCGGAGGGTTGCTCACTCGCGTTGGCGGCGTCGCCCGACTCGCGTTCCTGGCGCTGTGCGCGCTCACGGTCGCGGTCCGACTGCCGCTGGCGGTTCTCGTTTTCCTGCTGCTCGCGGCGCTGGTCCTGCTCACGCTGCGCCTCGCCCAGCATGCGGAGGTAGTGCTCGGCATGCTGCTGGAAGTTCTCGGCCGCCACGCGATCGTTGGCCAGCTGTGCATCGCGGGCAAGCTGGTTGTATTTCTCGATGATCTGCTGCGGCGTGCCGCGCACCTTGCCCTCGGGACCCGAGGAATCGAAGACGCGGTTAACGATATTGCCGACAGAGCGATTGCGGTTCGACTTCGACCGCGAACGGGATTTAGACGATCTCATGTATCCGGTTGTCCAGCCTTAAGTGTCTGGCTGCCGTTTGCCCCCCGCGTGCGCCTCATTGCGCGTGTCTTCGGGAGTTTCGGCATTTTATGGGCTTGTCGGTCCGGCGGGCTGCTGTGTCAGCGCCCTGGCCGTGACCTGTAATAGGAATAAGCACGGTCCCCCCGTCCTGACAAGGGCAAATAGGGTAAAAACGGACGGATTTAGCTAAATTCCGCATGAGTTCCTGTGGAAATCAGCGGATTTCCCCTGCCACGGGGGCCTCAGCCCCGTGAATTGCAGCCGCTGCGCTGCGGCAATCTGCCTCGCCAACCGGATGCGCGGAAAATGGACGGATGGCCGGGGATCGGGCCAAAGTTTAAGGCCCGGTTAACACCTGCGCGTTCAGGCCGGGGCCCGGCCCGTCACCACGCGGTCGCGGCCATCCATGTCGGGCAGCACAGCCACCTCCGCCAGACCCGCCGCGCGGAAAAGCGCCGCCACATCAGCACCCTGCCGCCAGCCGATCTCCACCAGCAGCCGCCCGCCGGGGGTCAGGTGCTCCCGGGCACGGGCCGCGATGATCCGGTAGGGCGCCAGCCCGTCCCCGCCCGGGGTCAGCGCACCTGTCGGGTCGAAATTGGCCACTTCCGGCGCAAGCTCGGCCATTTCGGCCTCGGTGATATAGGGCGGGTTCGAGGCGATCAGGTCAAAGCGCCCCGCGACGCCCTGCCACCAGTCGGCCTCGACGCAGGTCAGCCGGTCGGCCACGGCGAGGGCCGCCGCGTTGTCCCCTGCCACGGCGAGCGCGGCGGGAGAGACATCGGTGGCCATCCCGGTGGCGCCCGGCCATTCCGCCAGCAGGGTCGCGGCAATGATGCCGGACCCGGTGCCGAGGTCGAGCAGGCGCTGCGCCGCGCCGCCCTCCAGCGCCGCGGCGATCAGGCTCTCCGTTTCCGGGCGCGGGTCGAGCACATCGGGCGTGACGCGAAAGCTCCGCCCCCAGAAGAGCCGCTGGCCCAGGATCCGCGAAACGGGTTCATGGGCGATGCGCCGGTCAAGGTACGCGTTGAACGTCCCGGTCACCGTGTCGGCGGCCGGTTGCCCCAGTTCCAGCGACAGCCGGTCGGGCCGCAGACCCGCCGCCCCCGCCAGAAGCAGCCGTGCATCGCGCGGCGCCCCTGCGATACCGGCCTCGGTCAGCCGCAGCGTACCCCGGCGCAGCAGCGCGTCGAGCCGCTCGCTCACCCTTCCATCTCCGCCAGCAGGGCCGCCTGATCCTCGGCGATCAGCGCGTCGATGATCTCGTCCAGGTCGCCCTGCATCACCTGGTCCAGCTTGTAGAGCGTCAGGTTGATGCGGTGATCGGTCATCCGGCCCTGCGGAAAGTTGTAGGTCCGGATGCGTTCCGAACGGTCACCCGAGCCGACCTGGCTCTTGCGGGCGGCGGCGCGGTCGGCGTCGGCCTTCTGGCGCTGCATGTCGTAGAGCCGGGTGCGCAGCACCTGCATGGCGATGGCGCGGTTCTGGTGCTGGGACTTCTCGGACGAGGTCACCACGATGCCGGTGGGAACATGGGTGATCCGCACGGCGGAGTCGGTGGTGTTCACGTGCTGGCCGCCCGCGCCGGAGGCCCGCATCGTGTCGATCCGCAGGTCGTTCTGGTCGATGACAAGGTCGACCTCCTCCGCCTCGGGCAGGACGGCGACAGTGGCGGCGGAGGTGTGGATGCGACCGCCGGATTCGGTGGCCGGCACGCGCTGCACCCGGTGGACACCGGATTCGAACTTCAGCCGGGCAAAGACCCCCTCGCCCTGCACGTTGGCGATGACCTCCTTGATGCCACCCAGTTCGGTCTGGCTCTCCTCGACGATCTGGAAGCGCCAGCCGCGCCGCTCGGCGTAGCGTTGGTACATGCGCAGCAGGTCGCCCGCGAAGAGCGCCGCCTCGTCGCCGCCGGTTCCGGGGCGGATCTCGATCATCGCGGGGCGGGCGTCGGCGGCGTCCTTGGGCAGCAGCGCCAGTTGCAGGGCCTTCTCCACCTCCGGCAGACGGGCACGCAGCCGGGGCAGTTCCTCCTCGGCGAGGGCCTTCATCTCGGGGTCGGAGAGCATCTCCTGCGCCTCGTCCAGCTCGGCACGCAGGGCGCTGTATTCGGCGATCTGGGCCACCACGGGGCGCAGCTCCGCATATTCGCGGCCAAGGGCTGCGATGTCGCCTCCGCCCTCGGCGAGGCGCGCCTCGAGATACTCGGAACGCTGGGTGATCTGGCGGAGCTTGTCGTCGGAAACCATGGGACTGCTTCCCCTATCGGTTGGTTTTGGTCAAGGGCCCGCGGCGTGGTAGGATACGCGCGGCAGAGGAGGAGGACCGATGCCCGAGAGTTCCCGTATATGTACAGCCGCGCCGCCGGTGTCGCGCCGCGCCACGGGCCCGCTTTGGCGGGTTGCACTGACCGTGGTCACCTGCGCCGCGGCGCTATGGCGGACTGTGGCCGCTGGTGAGTTCTTGCGGTCCCTGACCGCCGGGGCGCTGTTCCGGATGGCCATCGCCGGTACGCGACGCTGGTTGCTGGGTATCAGGACACTGTCCCCGTCGTCTGTCCCGCCCGGCCGTGAGGCCGGGCCGCGCCCGACCCTCCCCACAGGGAGGGCGCTGTCCGCCCCCCCAAGGGTCGGGCGCGTCCCTTGGGGCTGGCTGGTGGGGCTGTCATTGCGGACGGTCAGCGCGAAGCGTTTTCTTGCCGAGGCGGGACGCGGCGAGGCGCGTCGCAGAGGTGCACCAAGGCCCGTGGCCCCCCTCCTCAGCCTCGCCTTTCTCGGCCTTGCCCTCGCCAGCCTCGCGCCGCTCCCGGCGCAGGCCGACATCAAGCGCGGCACCAAGGTGATCGAGTGCTATTGCACCGGCACCCGGGGCGAGCGGCACGAGTTGGGCGACATCATCTGCCTGCATGTCGACAGCCGCGATTTCACCGCGCAATGCCAGATGTCGCTGAACGTGCCGATGTGGCGCGAGCTGAACGAGGGGTGCGCCAATGCGCGCCTGACACCACGGCCTGCGACACCCGACCTTGCGCCCGGCTTCACCCCCGTTCCCCGCCGGGGCCGAGCCCTCAGCCCGGGGTGGTCTGGACGATCTGGTACTGGTCCCCGCCGCGGCGGATGACGCAGGTGCCCGACGCGCGGGCCGGCAACACCCGGGTGATCCCCGGCTGCACCTGGGAGGCGACCTGCTCGGAGCAGACTGGCAGGCTGACCCGCTCGTAGCCGCGCTCGGCCATGCACTGGCGCTCCACCGTGGCGCGCAGCCCGGCATTCGCATCATAGGTGTAGACCCGCGGCGGCAGACGGCGATAGCCGCCCGGGCGGCAGGACCCGTCGGGGCTGCAGACCGGCGGCAGCGCGATCACGTCGCCATAGTCGATGTCCCGCTCGATCCGCACCGGCGCCTGCTGATAGGCCGTCGTCTCGCAGGCGAGTTCATCAGCCTTGGCGCGGCTCACCTCGGCCCCGTCACGGTAATAGAGCGAATAGCTGCCGCAGGCTCCCAGGGCCAAGAGCAGGGCCAGTCCCGCAACACTCCGGATCGGTTTCATGGCAGGTTTCTCCCGTTATCTTTCCTCACCTTAGCCCCGCCCCCCGGCCCGAGACAATTGAATTGACCGGCCCGGAGCCATCTGTCATGCAAGGAGGTCATGGGACGGGTGCCTTGCGCGCCCGCACACGCCCCGAGGATCCAAGGCGAGCTTCATGAAGGTCATCATCTGCGGCGCGGGCCAGGTCGGCTGGCAGATCGCCCGCCACCTTTCCGGCGAACGAAACGACGTAACGGTGGTGGACAACAACCCCGAACTCGTGCGGCGCGCGACGGAAACGCTCGACGTGCAGGGCATCGCGGGCTTTGCCTCCTACCCCGACGTGCTGGACCGGGCCGGGGCGCGGGATGCGGACATGATCATCGCCGCGACCTATTCCGACGAGGTCAACATGGTCACCTGCCAGGTGGCCCACTCGATCTTCTCGATCCCGCGCAAGATCGCCCGCCTGCGCTCGAAATCCTACCTCGACGCGATCTATTCCGACCTCTACCGCCGCGATCACATGCCCATCGACGTGGTGATCAGCCCCGAACGCGAGGTGGCCGAGGCCGCGCTGCAGCGCCTGTCCGCCCCCGCCGCCTTCGACATCGAGACCTTCATGGACGGCCAGGCGCAGCTCCTCGGCATCTCGATCGAGGCCGACTGCCCGGTGGTAAACACGCCGCTGCGCCAGCTGACCGATCTCTTCTCGACCCTGCGCGCCGTGGTCGTGGGGATCCGCCGCGAAGGCCGCCTCTTCGCACCCGAACCCGGCGACCAGCTCTTCCCGGACGACGATTGCTATGTCTTCGTGGTGAACGAGGACGTGCACCGCACGCTGGAAATCTTCGGCAAGACCACCAAGACGCAGGAACGCCTCGTGATCGTGGGCGGCGGCAACGTCGGGCTCGCCGTGGCGCGCACGCTGGAGGAGAAGGCGCAGCGCATCCGCTCCAAGGTGATCGAGAAGAACCGCAAGATCGCCGAGAAGGCCGCCGATGCGCTCGAGCGGACCATCGTGCTGAACGGCGACGGGCTCGACTCGGCGCTGCTGGCCGAGGCCGGGATCAACCGCGCCGATGCGATCCTCTGCGTCACCGACGACGACAAGACCAACATGCTGGCCGCGGTGCGGGCCAAGGCGCAGGGCTGCCCGATGGCCATCGCCCTCGTGAACGACCCGACGCTGGTGCCCTTGATGGGCCCGCTCGGGATCGATGCCTACATCAACCCGCGCGCCACCACCGTCAGCTCGATCCTGCGCCACGTGCGCCACGGGCGGGTGCGCGGCGTCTATTCCATCGGCGACGCCGAGGCCGAGGTGATCGAGGCCGAGGTGCTCTCCACCAGCCCCATCGCGGGCCAGATCATCCGCGAGATCGACTTCCCCGAAGGCGTGCTCGTCGGCGGCATCCTGAAGAACGGCGTGGTGAAGAAGCCCGCCGGCAACACCCGCGTGGACGAGGGCGACGTGATCGTGATCTTCTCGCTCACCTCGGACGTGCCGGAGGTCGAGCGCCTGCTGCAGGTCTCGATCGACTACTTCTAGACCGATGCGCGCGCAGCTGGAAAAACAGCCGATCCTGATCCTGCTGACCGGGATCACCTGCCTGTCGATGCTGGCGCCCGCGCTCTGTGCGCTGATCCAGCAGGACCACCTCGTCGCGCGGTCCTTCCTCTACACCTCTCTGCTGGGGCTTTTTGCCTGCGTGATGATCGGCATCGCGCGGTCCACCACGCCGCGGCCGCGGCGCAAGGCCGACCTGCAGGCGCTGCTGGGGCTGTTCCTCGCCTTCCTGCTGCTGCCCCTGGTGCTGGCCGTGCCGGTCCACGAGGGGCTGCGCACCACCTCCTTCATGAACGCCTACTTCGAGATGGTCTCGAGCTTCACCACCACCGGGGCGACGCTGTTCCGCGATCCCGGCCGGCTGCCCGATGCGCTGCACCTGTGGCGGGCGCAGGTGGGCTGGATGGGCGGGCTGCTGATCTGGCTGGCGGCAGCGGCGATCATGGCGCCGCTTTCGCTCGGCGGGTTCGAGGTGACCTCCGCCGCCCCGCTCGACGAGATCCAGACCAGGCTCGACCGGTTCGACCGCCCGCCGCCCGCGCGGCGCCTGATCCGGCTCGCGCTGCAACTCGGCCCGGTCTACATCGGGCTGACCGCCCTGCTCTGCCTGCTGCTGCTGATCAGCGGCGAGCGCCCCCTGCTGGCCGTCACCCACGCCATGTCGACCCTCGCCACCAGCGGAATTTCGCCGGTGGGCGGGCTGGAGAACGGCACCTCCGGCTTCTGGGGCGAGGTGCTGATCTTCCTTTTCATGATCTTCGCGCTCTCGCGCTCCACCTTTGCCAACGACACCGCCGTGCAGCGACAGGCGATTCACCGCGACCCGGAACTGCGCCTCGCCGCGGTGATCATCCTCGGCGTGCCGCTGCTGCTGTTCCTGCGGCACTGGATCGGCGCCTTCGACGTTCAGGCGGCCGAGGAACTGGGCAATGCGCTCAACGCGCTCTGGGGCAGTATCTTCACGGTGATCTCCTTCCTCAGCACCACCGGCTTCGAAAGCGCCAGCTGGGACACCGCGCAGAACTGGTCCGGGCTGAACACGCCCGGCGAGATCCTGATGGGCCTTGCGATCATGGGCGGCGGCGTGGCCACCACCGCCGGCGGGGTCAAGCTGATGCGGGTCTTCGCGCTCTATCTCAACGGCCTGCGCGAGATGGAGCGGCTGGTGCACCCCTCCTCGATCAGCGGCATGGGCACGCTCAACCGCCGCATGGGCCGTGACGGCGCGTTCCACGCCTGGCTCTTCTTCATGCTCTTCGCGGTCACCATCGCCGTCGGCACGGCCGTCCTCGCCCTGCTCGGCTCTTCCTTCGAGGCGGCCATGGTGCTGGCAATCGCCGCCCTGACCAACACCGGCCCCCTGATCACGCTGGCCGCGGACATTCCCGTGCCGCTGATCGAACTGGGCGATCCCGCCAAGCTGGTGCTCTGCCTGATCATGATCATGGGGCGGCTCGAATTGCTGGCAATTATCGCACTTGCGAACGCCGACCTCTGGCGTGACTGACGCAAAGAAGTTACATGCGTGCTACGGTCCTGATTTGGGCTGGAAACTCCCAATCCGGCACAGCATAATCAGCCGGAAGGAACACGGGGCGAGCCGATCGCGGCCGAAGAAAGAAAAAAGGTATAGAAATGGCTTCCGACCGCCAGAATTTGCAAGACGCATTCCTCAACCATGTGCGTAAAACGAAGGTCCCAGTTACGATCTTCCTCATCAACGGTGTGAAGCTGCAGGGCGTGATCACCTGGTTCGACAACTTCTGCGTGCTTCTGCGCCGCGACGGTCAGTCGCAGCTGGTCTACAAGCACGCGATCTCGACCATCATGCCGGCCCAGCCGATCAGCCTCTACGAAGGCGAAGACAACTCTTGATCCCACACGACAAGGCGCCGACCCGCGCCTGGGTTCTGCATCCCGACATCGCGCGCTCCGAGCTGCGCCACGCCCCCGAATATGCCCTGGCAGAAGCGGTCTCTCTGGCCCATGCCCTGCCCGGGCTCGAGGTCGTGGGCCAGAACATCGTGCGGTTGGCAAAACCCGTTCCCGCGACGCTCTTCGGTTCCGGCAAGGTGGCCGAGCTGAAGGAGCTGCTGAAGGCCAACGAGATCGAACTGGTTCTCGTCGACGGCCCGGTCACCCCGGTGCAGCAGCGCAACCTCGAAAAGCAATGGGGCGTGAAGCTCCTCGACCGGACCGGGCTGATCCTCGAGATCTTCTCGGACCGTGCGCGCACCCGTGAAGGCGTGCTGCAGGTCGAACTGGCGGCGCTGGCCTATCAGCGGACCCGGCTGGTGCGGGCCTGGACCCACCTTGAGCGGCAGCGTGGCGGGCTCGGCTTCGTCGGCGGCCCCGGGGAAACCCAGATCGAGGCCGACCGCCGTGCCATCGACGAACAGATGGTGCGCCTGCGCCGCCAGCTCGAGAAGGTGGTGAAGACGCGCGAACTGCACCGCTCGGCCCGGGCCAAGGTCCCCTTCCCGATCGTCGCCCTCGTGGGCTACACCAACGCGGGCAAGTCCACGCTCTTCAACCGGCTCACCGGGGCCGACGTTCTGGCCAAGGACATGCTCTTCGCCACGCTCGACCCGACCATGCGGCGGCTGAAGCTGCCCGAGGGCACCGAGGTCATCCTGTCCGACACCGTGGGCTTCATCTCCGACCTCCCGACCCAGCTCGTCGCGGCCTTCCGCGCCACGCTGGAGGAAGTGCTGGAGGCGGACGTCATCCTGCACGTGCGCGACATCGCCCACCCCGAGACCCGGGAACAGGCAGCGGACGTGGACGACATCCTCGCCTCCCTTGGCGTGCGCGAGGAAGTGCCGCAGATCGAGGTCTGGAACAAGATCGACCTGGTCCCCGCCGAGGACCGCCCCGCCCTCGAAGGCCGGGCGGAGCGCGAGGAAAACGTCATGGCGATCTCCGCGATCACCGGCGAAGGGCTCGACGCGCTGCTGGCGGAGGTCTCGGGCGCGGTGGCCACGGAACGCCGCGAAGAGCGGCTCACGCTCGCCTTTTCCGACGGCAAGCGCCGCGCCTGGCTCTTCGAACAGGGCGTGATCCAGTCCGAGCGCCAGACCGAGGAAGGCTACGAGATCGACGTGATCTGGACCCCCACCCAGGCCCGCCGCTACGAGAGCCTCTGAGCCTCATCCAGTGTTCACAAATATCCTCGGGGGGATTGGCCCCTCCGGGGCCAAGGGGGGCAGACAGCCCCCCGTCCGCCCTCTCCAAAGGCAGCCGCTCGACGTCAGTCCCCAAGAATTTTGAGAAAAATTCTTGAGAAAAGTCTTGTTCCAAGACTTTTCATCGCCCCCAGCGAACCGGTCCGCGTGCCTCCCGGAAAATTCGAATTTTCCGGTCCGGAATTTTTGAAAATTCCGTTAGGCGCTTTCCGCGAAAGCGCCCGGGGGCTCTGCCCCCTTGCCCCGCAGCGCGGGGCAATTCCCCCGGAGTATTTCAGGAAAGATGAAGCTGAGGGGGCGCGCTATTCCGCGGCCTTCGCGGCGTCCCAGAGGCGATCCATCTCCTCCAGCGAACTGTCCTGCGGGCTGCGCCCCTCGGCGGCAAGGGCGGCTTCGATGGCGCGGAAGCGGCGGGTGAACTTGGCGTTGGTGCGCCGCAGCGCGGCTTCCGGATCCACGTCGAGGTGGCGGGCAAGGTTCGCCATGACGAAGAGCAGGTCGCCGAACTCATCCTCGATCTCGTCCGGGCCCATGGTGTCGCGCGCTTCCACCAGTTCGCGGCTTTCCTCCGCGATCTTGTCGAGCACATCCGACACATCGGTCCAGTCGAAGCCCACCCGCGCGGCGCGCTTCTGCAACTTCACCGCGCGCATCAGCGCCGGCAGGCCCATGGCCACGCCGTCGAGCACCCCGGTCTCGGCCTTGGCGGCGCGTTCCCGCGCCTTGATCGCCTCCCAGTCCTTCGTCTGCTGCGCGGCGGATTTGTCCCGGCTCTCCTCCCCGAAGATATGCGGATGACGGTCGACCATCTTCGTGCCCACGCCATTGGCCACGCTGTGGAAGGAGAAGAGCCCGGCCTCCTCGGCCATCTGGCCGTGGAACACCACCTGCAACAGAAGGTCGCCCAATTCGCTCTCCAGCTCGCCCATCTCGCCGCGCTCGATGGCGTCGGCAACCTCGTAGGCCTCCTCGATCGTGTAGGGCGCGATGGAAGCGAAGTCCTGTTCGATATCCCAGGGGCAGCCGGTCTGGGGATCGCGCAGGCGGCGCATGATCTCCAGCAGGCGCGGAAGGCCGCCATCGGGGTTCTGGATCAGATCGTCGGCCATTGCGGCGGCTCCTGCTTTGTGGTCTCTCGCGGGCAACCTGAACCGCCCTGAAACCGGAGTCCACCCATGCCCGTCATCAACCGTATCGCTGGCTTTGCCGATGAGATGAAGGCATGGCGGCAGCATCTCCATGCCCACCCCGAGCTGACCTTCGAACTGCATGAGACCGCGGCCTTCGTGCAGGAGCGGCTGGCGGAATTCGGCGTGGACGAGGTGCATCCCGGCATCGCCAAGACCGGCATCGTCGCCATCATCGAGGGCCGCGAGCCGGGGCCGACCATCGGGCTGCGCGCCGACATGGACGCCCTGCCGATCACCGAGACCTCGGGCGTGGACTACCCCTCGCAGAACGCGGGCGTGATGCATGCCTGTGGCCACGACGGGCACACCGCCATGCTGCTCGGCGCGGCCAAGTACCTGGCCGAGACGCGCAATTTCGCGGGCCGCGTGGCGCTGATCTTCCAGCCCGCGGAAGAGGACGGCGGCGGCGCGGGCGTCATGGTCGAGGAAGGCATCATGGACCGGTTCGAGATCGCGCAGGTCTATGGGTTGCACAATACGCCCGGCATGCCGGTGGGGCATTTCCTGACCTCGCCGGGCGCGATGCTGGCGGCGGTCGACACCTTCCACGTCCACGTGAAGGGCGAAGGCGGCCATGCCGCGAACCCGCAGGAAACCCGCGATCCGATCCCGGCCGCCGTGGCCACGATCCAGGCGATCCAGACGATTTCCAGCCGGAACCACTACGCGCTCGATGACCTCGTGATCTCGGTCACGCAGATCCACGCGGGCTCGGCCGAGAATATCGTGCCGGAAACCGCCTATATCAACGGCACCGTGCGCACCTACGACCCGGCCGTGCAGGACATGGTGGAAAAGCGCATGAAGGAGATCGTGGCGGGCACCGCCGCCGCCTTCAACGTTGAGGCGGAGCTGATCTATGAACGCTGGTACCCGGCGACGATCAACCACGCCGACAAGGCCGCCTTCGCGGTCGAGGCGGCCCGGGCGGTGACGGGCGAGGCGCAGATCGAGGACTTCCGCGAAATGGGGGCCGAGGATTTCTCCTTCCTGTTGCAGGCCCGCCCGGGTGCCTTCATCTTCATGGGACAGGGCGACACCGCCGGGCTGCATCAGCCGGATTACGACTTCAACGACGAGGTGGCCCCGATCGGGGCGAGCTACTTCGTGAAGCTGGTCGAGATGGCGCAGCCGCTCGGCCGGTGAGGCCGGCGGACGACCGACAGCGGGGCCGCCTGCCCCGGACATGACCGGACATGACACGCGAGCCAGGGGGAACGGATGGCACTCGAAGACGCGAAGACACAGGTCGATCAGGCCTTCACCCGGGCAGAGCTGCGCGGGCTCAGCTACGAGAACGCCTTCGGCGGCGCGCCCTCCTTCCTGCGGCGCAGGTACACCAAGGACCTGACCGGCGTGGACCTCGCCGTCACCGGCGTGCCCTTCGACCAGGCGGTGACCAACCGCACCGGCACCCGCCTCGGCCCCCGGGCAATCCGCGAGGCCTCGACCCTGCAACCCTACGATCCGCCCTACGGCTGGGGCTTCGACCCGCTGGGAGGCTTCGCCATCGCGGATTACGGGGATCTCGCCTTCGACTACGCCAAGGTGGCGGAATTTCCCGATGCGCTGACCGCGCATATCAAGGGCATCCTCGATCAGGGCGCGGCCTCGGTGGCGCTCGGCGGGGATCACTACATCTCCTTCCCGATCCTCAAGGCCTATGCGGAGAAGTTCGGCCCGCTGTCGCTGGTGCATTTCGATGCCCATTCCGACACATGGCAGGATGACGACCTGACCCGGATCGACCACGGCACGATGTTCTACAAGGCGATCAAGCTGGGTCTGATCGACCCGGCGACCTCGGTCCAGATCGGCATCCGCACGGTGAACGACAACGCCTGGGGCATGAACATCATCGACGCGCCCGAGGTTCACGAGATCGGCAACAGGGCCGTGGCGGACAAGGTGAAGCAGATCGTCGGCGACCGGCCCTGCTATCTCAGCTTCGATATCGACTGCCTCGACCCCGCCTTCGCGCCCGGCACCGGCACGCCGGTCTGGGGCGGGCTCTCCTCCGCGCAGGCGGCGGCGATCCTGCGGGGCCTGGCAGGCATCAACCTGCAGGGCGGCGACATCGTCGAGGTCTCCCCGCCCTTCGATACCACCGGGGCCACGGCCATCGCGGGCGCCCATGTGGCGATGGAGATCATCTGCCTCTGGGCCTGGACCCGGCGCAAGATCTGAACGGCACTGTCCGCTTCTTCATCTTTCCCGAAATACTCATCTCACGGGCGGAGCCGCAGGCTTCGCCCGTTCTGCGCCGCCCTACCCCGTGCGATCACGGCGACGTGACCGAAAACCTGTCCGTTTTAGTCAAGCTCAGTTGACCCGACAATTTCGCTCAAGTATCAGGCGGGAAATCATCCCAGGGAGGATCCCATGAAACAGATGCTGCGTACCACCATTCTTGCCGCAGGCGCGTCCCTGCTGGCCGCCCCCGTGCTGGCGGACGAGGTGAACCTCTATTCCTATCGTCAGCCCGAGCTGCTGAAGCCGCTGACCGATGCCTTCACCGAAGAGACCGGCATCACGGTGAACGTGGCCTTCCTCGACAAGGGCATGGTCGAGCGTCTGCTGGCCGAGGGCGACCGTTCCCCCGCCGACCTGGTGCTGACCGTGGACATCTCGCGTCTGGCCTCCGTGGTCGAGGCCGGCGTGACCCAGCCGGTGCACTCCGAGGTTCTGGCCAGCCATGTCCCGGCCGAGTTCCACGATCCCGAGGGCCAGTGGTGGGGTCTGACCACCCGCGCGCGCATCGTCTATGCCTCCAAGGAGCGCGTGGCCGAGGGCGAAGTGACCACCTACGAGGACCTCGCCGATCCCAAGTGGGAAGGCCGCATCTGCACCCGTTCGGGCATGCACCCCTACAACGTCGCGCTGACCGCCGCCTACCTGCACCACCATGGTGAAGAGGCCACGCTGGAGTGGCTCAAGGGCCTGAAGGCGAACCTCGCGCGCAAGCCGCAGGGCAACGACCGCGCGCAGGTCAAGGCGATCTGGGCCGGCGAATGCGACATCTCGCTGGGCAACACCTACTACATGGGCGAGATGCTGGAAGACCCCGAGCAGGTCGAATGGGCGAACTCGGTCAACATCGTCTTCCCGGTCTTCGAAGGCGGCGGCACCCATGTGAACATCTCGGGCATCGCCATGACCAAGGCGGCCCCGAACAAGGAGAACGCGCTGAAGCTGATGGAATTCCTCGTCTCCCCCGAGGCGCAGGAAATCTACGCCGAGGCCAACCACGAGTACCCGATCGCACCGGGCTCCGAGCCGTCCGATCTGGTGAAGGGCTGGGGCAGCTTCGACGCGGACGAGGTCAACCTGATGGAACTCGCCAAGCTGCGTCCCGACGCGCTGCGCCTGATGGAGACGGTGGATTTCGACGGCTGAGCCTGTCGGACGACCGGCCCGACGGGTCGGAGAGACATGGACACATTGAAATGGAAGCGGCGGTCCCGAGGGGCCGCCGTTTTCGTGTGGGGGATCAGGGGGCGGCGTGTCGTCCGGACCGGGGCGGTGATATCAGGGGTGCGTATGGCGGGCTACGGCGCGCTACCGCAAGACGGTCACCCCGGCCATCCGTGCCAGCCGCTCCATGTCCGCCTCGTAGCGCCCGCGCAGCACGGCCGCCTCCTCCGCCGGGAAGGCGGCGAAGCCACGCGGCGCACGATCCTCGGCATGTTCCGCGATCACCGCCTTCCACGCCGCCCGCTCCAGCGTCCCGCCCGAGGCATAGACCGCCTGCAACGCCTCCAGCGCCGCATCGGTGGCCGAGAGGTTCACCACCTCCTCCGGCTCCTCCAGCCCGGCGGGCCCGCCCTCCAGCAGGTGCGCCAGCAGAGCGGCACTCGTCCCGCGCGCGGCGTAGTCCACGACGGTCACCCGCGCGGGCGTCAGCCGCTCCACGAGGGTCTCCACCATGTCCACCCAGCCCCGGTCCATGGCCATCAGCCGCGGGCGGATCGCGGCGAAGGGCTCCACCGGGCGATCTTCCGCCCGCTTGCGGTAGGCCGAGACATAGAGCGTGTCATAGGGCCGGATCACGTAGACCAGATGCGCCACCGGCCCCGGCAGCGCCGCCTTAAGCGCCCGGAGCCGCGCCGCCGCCGCCGGGTAGAACCGGCCCTGGTAGAAATGCAGCATCCGCCCGGGGATGTTCTCCTCCGACAGGATCAGCGGACGCCCCTCGCCGCCCTGCAGCCCCGCCAGATGCGCCCGTGCCGCCTCGCCCAGACGGCGGATCTTCTTGGGCCCGTGGCGGGGCGCAGGCAGCCGCAACTGCAGATCGCCGCCCGGAATGCCGTCGCGCCCGGGATAGGCGAGGTCATAGCCCGCCGCCCGCAACCGCCCGGCATTCACCGAGAGGCACATCTGGAACGAGGAGGTGCCGGTACGATGGGCGCCCGCGTGCAGGTAGACCGGCGCCGCATGGGCAAGGGGAGAGCTGTCGGACATGGCCGCAGACTGCGGCGATCGGCGGGGCTCCGCAATGGAAATCCGCCTGCCCTTGCACCAGCGATGGACATGAGGCACGGCCCACGCCAAGGTCGGCACCAAAGACGAGGGGACCATGACTGCCAGAAAGATCATCATCGACACCGATCCCGGACAGGACGATGCCATTGCCATCCTGCTGGCCCTTGCCAGCCCGGCGGAAATCGAGGTCCTCGGCCTCACCTGCGTGGCGGGCAACGTGCCGCTGGCGCTGACCGCGAAGAACGCGCGCATCGTCTGCGAGTTGGCGGGCCGGCCCGAGGTGAAGGTCTTTGCCGGGGCCGACCATCCCCTCGTGCGCAACCTGCGCACCGCCGAACATGTCCATGGCGCCACCGGGCTCAACGGGCCGAAACTGCCCGACCCCGCGATGCCGCTGCAGGACCAGCACGCGGTGGATTTCATCATCGAGACCCTGCGCCGCGAACCGGCGGGGACGGTCACGCTCTGCCCGCTGGGGCCGCTGACGAACATCGCCATGGCCTTCCGCAAGGCGCCCGACATCATCGACCGCGTGCAGGAGATCGTCCTCATGGGCGGGGCCTATTTCGAGGTCGGCAACATCACCCCCGCGGCGGAGTTCAACATCTATGTCGATCCCCATGCAGCGGACGTGGTCTTCCGGGCCGGCGTGCCGCTCGTGGTCATGTCGCTGGACGTGACCCACAAGGCGATGGTCACGCCCGCGCGCAACGAGGCCTTCCGCGCACTCGGCAACCGGGTCGGCGTGGCCGTGGCCGAGATGACGGATTTCTTCCAGCATTTCGACCTCGAGAAATACGGCTCCGCCGGGGCGCCGCTGCACGATCCCTGCGTCACGGCCTACCTGATCCGGCCCGATCTCTTCACTGGGCGCCACATCAACGTCGAGATCGAGATCACCTCGGAACTCACCATGGGCATGACCGTGGCCGACTGGTGGGGTGTCTCGGGGCGCGCGCCCAATGCGCTCTTCATGGGCACCATCGATGACGAGGGCTATTTCGCCCTGCTGCGCGAAAGGCTGGCCCTGCTGTGACCTCGGTTCACCTCTGTTCCCCGGACGATCTGACCCGCCTGATGCCCATGGTGTCGGCCTTCCACGAGGAGATGGGCATCACCCAGACCGACGAGGCCCGCGAGGCGGCGCTGATGCCGCTGCTGGAGGGCTCGCCGCACGGCGTGGCCTATCTAATCGGGCCCGCGCGGGCGCCCATCGGCTATATCGTGATCACCTTCGGCTGGTCGCTGGAACTGGGCGGCATGGAGGGCTTCGTGGACGAGTTCTACATCCGCGCCGGTGTGCGCGGACGCGGCATCGGGGCGGAGGTGCTCCACTCCCTGCCCACCGCGCTCTCCAAGGCCGGGCTCAAGGCGCTGCACCTGGAGGTGCGCAAGAGCGATGCGCGGGTGGTGGCCTTCTACAAGCGGCAGAAGTTCGCGCTGCGCGATGACTACGTGCTGATGACGCGCCGGTTCTGAGGCGGCTGGCCCGATCCGGGCACCTGACACGCTACCCGAAGGGACGGCGCATCAAGGGCCCCGCATCGGGCAACGCCCGCTCGGGGAGGCGCAGATGCGCCTTCCGGTGGGCATGCAGGCCCCTCACAGCCGCGTGGGACATCTGAATGGCGGGACGGCAGGGCTTGGCCCCGCCACTGCCCCGTCAGGCACCCCATTCGCCCGACAGTCTCCGCCTCCCTCACAACCGCCCGCCCGGAGCCTCCCCACGCGACGCACCCCCACCGCCGCGCCCCTTCCACGCCACTCAGATTGGCAAACCGCCTCCCCGGACATATCTTATCCCCATGACCCTGCAGATCCCCTTTGACAACAGCTACGCCGCCCTGCCGCCCGCCTTCTACAGCCGGCAGGTGCCCGTCCCCGTGGCCGCCCCGCGGCTCCTCGCCTTCAATCGGCCGCTGGCCGATCTGCTGGGCCTGGGCGACCTGCCCGACGACGAGACGCTGGCCCGGCTCTTCTCCGGCAACGAGGTCCCCTCCGGCGCAACGCCCCTGGCGCAGGTCTATGCCGGCCACCAGTTCGGCGGCTTTTCGCCCCGGCTCGGCGATGGCCGCGCGCTGCTGCTCGGTGAAACCCTCGGCACCGACGGGCTGCGCCGGGATATCGCGCTCAAGGGCTCCGGCCCGACGCCCTATTCCCGCCGGGGCGATGGCCGCGCCTGGCTCGGCCCCGTCCTGCGCGAATACGTGGTTTCCGAGGCGATGCATGCTCTCGGCATCCCCACCACCCGGGCCTTGGCCGCCGTCGCCACCGGCGAGACGATCTACCGCGAAACCGCCCTGCCCGGCGCGATCCTGACCCGCGTGGCCCAAAGCCACATCCGCGTCGGCACCTTCGAATATTTCGCCGCCCGCGGGGACCGCGACGGGCTGCAACAGCTCTATGAGCACACCCGCGCGCGGCACTACCCCGAAGCCGGAACCCCGCTGGAACTGCTCCACGCCGTCATCGCCCGGCAGGCCAGCCTGATCGCGCAGTGGATGGCCGTGGGCTTCATCCATGGCGTCATGAACACCGACAACTGCCAGGTCGCAGGCGAGACGATCGACTACGGCCCCTGCGCCTTCATGGACACTTGGCACCCGGACACGGTCTATTCCTCGATCGACCAGCAGGGCCGCTACGCCTATTCCAACCAGCCCCACGCGGCGACCTGGAACCTGGCCAAGCTCGCCTCGGCCCTCGTCTCGCTGGAGGCCGATCCGCAGGCCGCCGTCCCGCCCTACCAGCAGGCCATCGAGGCGATGCCCGGCCAGATCACCGCGCAGTGGCTCACCCGCTTTCGCGCCAAGATCGGCCTGACCGACCGTCCGGGGGCCGAAACCGGGGACGCAGAGCTCATCGCCGACCTGCTCGACCTGATGCAGGCCCAGAAGCTCGACTTCACCAACACCTTCCGCGCCCTCTCCGGGTCCGCGCCCCGCGATGCCTTCCTCGACCGCACCGCCTTCGACGACTGGCACGCCCGCTGGCAGGCGCGCCTCGACGGAGAGACCGCCGCCCAGTCCCGCATGGAGGCTGCCAACCCCTGGGTCATACCCCGCAATCACCGCATGGAAGAGATGATCGCCGCCGCCGTCGCAGGCGACATGGCCCCCTTCCACCGGCTGATGGAGGTCCTCTCCACCCCCTACAGGGCGCAACCGGCCCAAACCTCCCTGACCCTGCCCCCGACCGAGGAACAGATCGTCCCCGCAACCTATTGCGGCACCTGACCGGCGACGCTTGGGGCTTCGCACCCGCCCGATGACATGCTAGGGAAGACCCATGTTAGGGCTAACACGTGACCGCGAGGAGAGTGACATGACCCCCGAAGCCGCCAGCCAGCAGACCGAGGCGCTCTGCCGCCTCGCCCCGGTGATCCCGGTTCTGACCGTGAAGGACGCCGCCAAGGCCGCGAAGCTGGCCGAGGCGCTCGTCAAGGGCGGCCTGCCCGTGCTGGAGGTGACCCTGCGCACCCCCGCAGCCCTCGATGCGATCCGCGAGATGGCGCAGGTCGAAGGCGGGCGCGTGGGCGCAGGCTCGCTCCTGACCCCCGACCACGTCGCGCAGGTGCTGGAGGCCGGGGCCACCTTCGGCGTCTCCCCCGGCTCCACGCCGAAGCTCCTCGATGCGGCGGAAACAGCGGGCCTGCCCATGCTGCCCGGCGCCGCCACCGCCTCCGAGGCCATGGCCCTGCTGGAGCGCGGCTATCGGGTGCAGAAATTCTTCCCGGCAGAACAATCCGGCGGTGCCGCCGCGATCAAGTCGATCGGCGCTCCCGTCCCGCAGATCCTCTTCTGCCCGACCGGCGGCGTGACACCCGCAAACGCCCCGACTTACCTCTCGCTTGCCAATATCGCCTGCGTCGGCGGCAGCTGGGTCGCCCCCGAAGCCCTGATCGAGGCCGGAGACTGGGCCGCCATCGAAGAGCTCGCCCGCACCGCCTCCCAGCTCGCCGGCTGACATCCACTGTCCCCAATATCCACTGTTCCGAAATATCCTCGGGGGTGAATTGCGGGCCCCGCCCGCAAGAGGGGGCAGACAGCCCCCTCCCACGCCCTACCGGCACGGACCAGGGGTCCACGGCGTGCCCTCGCGCGCGCCGCGTGCCCAAAATTCTTCCAAGAATTTTGCCAAGAATTTTCCAAAATTCTTGACCCCACGGCGCCGTCACGCGCGCCCCCTCCCCGCGTGATGCGCTCCCGGCCGCACCCGTTTTCTGCACAGAAAACGGACCGGAAAATGCGCATTTTCCGGACAGCCCCGACCTGTCCGCGACAGGCTCCAACCGGTCCCTGCGCCCTCCAGACCGCGCCCAGACCGTTCCGCCTAGGTCCGGCGTCCGCGCCAGCCGCCGCGCCGACGGCCCGTGACCGGGGCGCCCTGCGCCTCGCGCAGGATCCCCGTCATCGGATGGTCCGGTGCCACGGGCCCATGCCGCGCCACCAGATCGGTGAGGGCAGCCTGCACATCCGCGCCCTCGGGCAGCGACAGCGCCCAGTCCATGAAGACCGTTCGGCATTCCTCCGTGTTGATCCCTTCGATCCGGTAGGCCTCGCGGATCAGGGCCTTGGGGTCCTGTGCATCGCCTTTCATCACGCCTCCGTCCCGTCCGTTTCAGCAGGGCCCGCCTGAGTCCGCCAAGTCTCACTCCCGCCCGTCTCAGTCCCGCCCGTCTGCGCGCCATCAAACTCGGTTTCGAGCGCCGCCGGGTCCAGCGCCAGCGCCGCCCCGATCCGCGCCGCTGCGGCGGCACAGGCCGCCTCCAGCTGCGTCTCCAATCCGGCGATGTCCTCCGCCCCGGTCTCGCGCAACAGGAACGCCCGCCCGCCCTCGCCGATCGCCTCCGGGTCGAGCGGCTTGTCACTCAGCAGCTTGGCCACCTGCCCGACCCGCCAGCAGAGCCGGTAGGCCGCGCGCAGGTCGGCGCCCGCCTCGGCCGGCAGCCAGCCGATCCGCTCCGCCGCGGCCAGGCCCGCCTCGAAGCTGCCTGAGATCTCGCGCCCCATCAGCGCGGCCGCCTGCACCGTCAGTTCGATGTCCTGGTTGTGCCCGGGCCCGACCTTCACGTCCCAGGGCCCCGCCGGCGCCTTGGCCCGGGCAATCCGCTCCCGCATCTCGGACAGCGCGGGCAGCACCTCCTCCGCCGGGCGGCCCTGCCCCAGCACCTCGGCCCGGAGCGCGGTCACCTCCTCGGCCAGCCCGGCGTCTCCGCACATGACGCGCGCGCGGGTCAGCGCCATGTGTTCCCAGACCCAGGCCTCGCCGCGCTGATACTCGGTGAAGGCCGCAAGCGAGGTCGCCACCGGGCCCTGGTTGCCCGAGGGCCGCAGCCGCATGTCGACCTCGTAGAGCCGCCCCTCCGCCATCTGCGCCGAGAGCCCGGTGACAAGCGCCTGCGTCAGCCGGGCATAGTAGGTCCGCGCCGCCAGCGGTCGCGTGCCCTCGGAGGTTTCCACCCCGGCCGCGTCGTAGATCACGATCAGGTCGAGGTCCGAGCGGGCGTTGAGCCGCCCCGCCCCCAGCGAGCCCATGCCCACCACGACGGCCCCGCGTCCCGGCGGCGGCCCGTGGCGGCGCGAGAAATCGGCGACCACCACGGGCCAGAGCCCCCGCAGCACCGCCTCGGCGATGTCTGCGTAGTGCATCCCGGCTTCCTCGGCCTCGATCAACCCGCGCAGGTGATGCACGCCGACACGGAAGTGCCATTCCTTCAGCCAGCGACGGGCGGCGTCGAGCCGGGTCTCGTAGTCGTCCTCGTTTTGCAAAACCGCCGTCAGCTCTTTGCAAAGGGCCTCCAGTCCCGGCCAGGGCGCAAAGAACCGTCCCCCGATCACCGCGTCGAAGACAGAGGCATTGCGCGACAGGTAGCGCGCCAGATCGGGCGCGGTGCCGACGATATCGCCCAGCAGGTCGATCAGCTGCGGGTTGGCCTCGAAGAGCGAGAAGACCTGCACCCCCGCGGGCAGCCCGGCCAGGAACCCGTCAAGCGCCAGCAGCGCCTCGTGCGGATGGGCGGCGCGGGCCAGGCGGGTCAGGATCTCGGGCTTGAGACGCTCGAAAATCTCCTGCGCGCGGGAGGAGCGCAGCGCCGGATAGCCGCGCCACCGGGCGATCACCTCGGCGTCGTAGTCCGGCATCTCGCAGGCCTCGGCCGGGGCGGCCCGGCCGCCGCCGTTCTCCTCGCGGGCAAAGAAATGCTCGACGATCTCGTGCACCTCGGTCAGCCGGGCACGGATGTCCTGCGCCAGCTCCGCCTCCTCGCGGCCCATCAGCGCGGCGATCCGGGTCAGCCCCTCGCCGCCCGAGGGCAGCGCATGGGTCTGGGCGTCGTTCACCATCTGGAGCCTGTGCTCCACCTCGCGGTGCGCGCGGTAATGGCCGGTCAGCACCTCGGCCACCTCGCCGGGCACCCAGCCCTTTTCGGCCAGGGCCGCGAGGGCGGGCACGGTGCCCCGGATGCGCAGCTCCGGATCCCGGCCCCCGGCAATGATCTGGTGGAACTGGGTGAAGAACTCGACCTCGCGGATGCCGCCGCGCCCCAGCTTCATGTTGTGGCCGTCCAGCGTGATCGGCCCGTGCAGCCCCTTGTGATCGCGGATCGCGCGGCGCATGTCGTGGGCGTCGCGGATCGCGGCGAAATCCAGATGCCGCCGCCAGACGAAGGGCCGCAGGTCGTCGAGGAACCGCTGCCCCGCCGCAAGGTCGCCCGCACAGGGCCGCGCCTTGATATAGGCCGCCCGCTCCCACGTCCGCCCGAGGCTTTCATAGTAGCGCTCCGCCGCCTCCATCCCGACGCAGACCGGCGTGACGGAGGGATCGGGCCGCAGCCGCAGATCGGTGCGGAAGACATAGCCCTCGGCGGTGATCTCGCTCAGCGTGGCGGCCATGCGCCGGGTCGCGCGGATATAGGCAGGCCGGGCCTCGAGGAAGGCATCGGCGTCGAACCGCGCCTCGTCGTAGAGCACGATCAGGTCGATGTCGGAGGAATAGTTCAGTTCCCGCGCGCCGCCCTTGCCCATGGCCAGCACGACCATGCCTGCGCCGTCCTCAAGCGCCGCCTCGTCCATGCCGGGCAGCTTGCCACGCTTCACTTCCCGGGCGAGCGCCGCCTTCAGCGCCACGTCGGTGGCCAGATCGGCAAAGCCGCTCAGCCGGCCCGTCACCTCCTCCAGCGCCCAGACCCCGCCGAGATCCGCAAGCGCGGTCAGCAGCGCCACCCGGCGTTTGCCCTGCCGCAGGGCGCTCTCGACGTTGTCCTGCCCCGGCAGGTCGGCGTGGAGCCCGTCCAGCGCCGCCTCGGGATCGTCGAAGGCGGCCCGCAGCCAATCGGCTTCGCGGTGCATAAGGCCGAGGAGATAGGGGCTGCACCCTCCCGTCCCCTCGATCAGCTCGAGCAGTTCCGGGGCGAGATCGGGCAGCAGCGCCCGCGCCTCCGCGCCCCTCTCGGGGTCGAAGGGCCGGGGGCAGCGGGTCATACGGGCAGCGAATGTCATGGCCGGAAGATGCGCCGGGCGGCAGGGCTGGTCAACAGCGGCCCGACGCGGAATAACGGGCGCGACAGAGGGGCGCAGCGCCCCCACGGGACAGGGGTGCCCCCGCGCCCCGGTCCTGCCCGACACTGAAGGAGACGCAGATGAGCAAGAGCAAGGCCCGCGTGGCCCGCGCATTGGAAGAGGCCGGCATCGCGACCGAGATCGCGGACGTGGGCAAGGCGCGCACCGCGCAGGAGGCCGCCGACTCGGTCGGCTGCGAGATCGACCAGATCGCCAAGTCGATCATCTTCCGCGGCGAGGCCTCGGGCGAGGCGATCCTCTTCCTCACCGCGGGCGGCAACCGGGTGGACGGCGCCAAGGCCTCGGAGCTGGCGGGCGAAGAGTTGGGCATGGCAGACGCGGCGCTGATCCGGGCGCAGACCGGCTTTGCCATCGGCGGCGTGGCCCCCGTCGGCCACCTGAACCCGATCCGCGCCTTCCTCGACCCGCGCCTGCTGGAGTTCGAGACGATCTGGGCCGCCGCGGGCACGCCGACCCATGTCTTCCCGATGAAATCCGCCGACATGGCCCAGCTGACCGGCGCTCAAGTCTCTGATTTCACGTCGTGATCCGGCATATGTAAAAAACATTTACTTCGACCCTTGCAATGCGGGGACACCATCCCGATCTAGGAGATGTGAAAGACATTCACATCAACCAACGGAGAGAACCGAGATGACCCCCGCAACTGCCCCTGCCTATGCAACCCAGCCCATGGGCTGGCTCGGCAAGGCCGAAGCATGGCTCGACAGCAAGGGTAAGGGAGCCTGGATCGCCGCAATGGTGCTTGGCTTCATCCTCTTCTGGCCTGTCGGCCTCGCCCTTCTCGCCTACATGATCTGGAGCAAGAAAATGTTCAGCAAGTCCTGCCGCCGTTCGTCCTCCTCCGACATGCGTCGCAGCGCCTATACGGCGATGCGCTCCAGCGGGAACAACGCCTTCGACGCCTACAAGGCCGACATGCTGCGCCGGCTCGAAGACGAGCAGAAGAGCTTCGAGGACTTCCTCGAGCGGCTGCGCGACGCCAAGGACAAGGCCGAGTTCGACCAGTTCATGGACGAGCGCGCCAAGAAGGCCGCAGCCGAGCGTGACGCCGCCCCGATCCGCGACGAGGAAACCGCCTGAGGCGCTGCCCTCCACGCATTGGCCCCCCGATCTCAGCGGGGGCCACGGCCACCGCGCCCGCCGCTCGGGCGCACCAAGACCTGAAACGGCACCACCGGCCGGCCCCCTTTCGGGGCCGGCGCGGCCCCTGACCTCCCTTCCTGCCCAATGATGACGAAAGGCACGTTGACCCCGATGTACCCCAGCTGGACCCTGCCCGATCCCGACACACAGCCGGATTTCTATTCCGACACGCCGGTCAAGCGGCTGATCGCATGGCTGGTGGATACGGTGCTGATCGCCCTGATCTGCGTGCTGATCCTGCCCTTCACCGCCTTCACGGGGCTGTTCTTCTTCCCCTTCCTGATGCTGGTGGTCGGCTTCTTCTACCGCTGGTTCACCATCGCCTCGCGCTCCTCGACCTGGGGGATGCGGCTGATGGCGGTGGAATTCCGGCGCGGCGACGGCCAGCTCTTCGATGCGGGCACCGCCTTCCTGCACACGCTGGGGCTGACCATCTCCTTCGCGCTGCCGGTGTTGCAGCTGATCTCGGTGGCGATGATGCTCTTCTCGCCGCGCCGGCAGGGCCTGACGGACCACATGCTGGGCACCGTCGCCGTGAACCGCCGCGCCGTCAGCTGACACAGCCGCGCCATGAGACACGTGGAGCCGCTCCCCCGGGGGCGGCTTCTTCGTTGCAAATCAGCCGCTTCCGAACATCCCCGCGCGGGACAAGGCCGCCGCGCATCGCCGACGCGCCCCCACGCGGCGGCGATTTGGTGAGGATGGGCGGTCCCTTGAGGGGAACCGGCGAGCTTGGCAGAGATAAAGTGGCAGCCAGAGAGGTCTGGATCGCCTCCGCGCGCGTCGTCGATGCGCGGCTTCGTGGTGGTGGTGGGCGTACCGTATCAAACCGACAAGCCGGCGGGTTTCCGCAGCGTTCCTTCGGTCACAGCCGCACAAGCCGATCACATCCGCCGTGAGGCCCTTTACTCCCTCAGCACCGCGCATAGGTCGAGGAAGAGGCAGGCCGCCGCCGCGCCGCTTTCCCGAGCGCCTTTCCGCAAGGTCCGTCCGCTGGCACAAATCCGCCGGTTAACCATCTTGGCGGATCGGAATGGCGCTGTTATCGTTTTGTCGTAAACCGGTAGATGAGATGCGCCACACTCTTCCTCTCGCCCCTCAGTTCTACGTGACCGCGCCCCAGCCGTGCCCCTACCTCGAGGGCCGGATGGAACGGAAGCTGTTCACCGCCCTGCAGGGCGAGAATGCCACGCGCCTGAACGACTGCCTGTCGAAACAGGGCTTCCGCCGCTCGCAGAACGTGCTCTACCGGCCCTCCTGCGCCGATTGCACCGCCTGTCTGTCCGCGCGGGTCAACGTGGCCGAGTTCACCGCCTCCAAGAGCCAGCGGCGCGCGGTGAAGCGCAACGCCCGGCTTGAGCGGCGCGCCAGTTCCCCTTGGGCCACCGAGGATCAATACGCGCTCTTCCGGGAATACCTCGACGCGCGCCATGCGGACGGCGGCATGGCCGACATGGATATCTTCGAATTCGCCGCGATGATCGAGGAGACGCCGATCCGCACCCGCGTGGTGGAATACCACGATGGCGAGACCGGGGCCCTGACCGCCGTGAGCCTGACCGACGTGCTCGATGACGGGCTCTCGATGGTCTATTCCTTCTATGATCCGACGCGGCCCGGCGACAGCCTCGGCACCTACCTGATCCTCGACCACATCGAGATCGCCCGCGAGGCGGGGCTGCCCTATGTCTACCTCGGCTACTGGGTGCCGGGCTCGCCCAAGATGGGCTACAAGGCCAAGTTCAAGGGGCTGGAGCTCTATGTGCAGGGCCGCTGGGAGAAGATGCAGGATCCGTCGCGCTATTCCTCCGAAACCCATCCGCTGAAGGTCGATCCGATCGCGGAGCAGGTGGCGAACATCTCGCTGCCGGACATGCGGACCAGACCCTGACGCATGGCGCCGCGGGTGAATCGGGAAACCGCTGAACACTACGTCTGGGGCGGGCTCTGCGACGGCTGGCGCCTGATGGACCAGCCCGGGCTTCAGGTGATCGAGGAACGCATTCCCCCCGGCGGGTCGGAACACCGGCACCGGCATGGCGTGGCGCGGCAGATGTTCTACGTGCTCGACGGGAAGCTGTCCCTCGAGATGGAGGGCACGCTGCACGAGTTGGTCACGGGCGACGCGCTGGAGGTCCCGCCGGGCGCCGCGCACCGGGCCTTCAACGAGAGCACCGAGGCGGTGCGGTTCCTCGTGATCTCCTCCCCCTGGACCCGCGAGGATCGGGAGCCGGCCTGAGCATGGGCGGCGGGGTCTCGTGCGCGGCTTGAACCTTCGCCCCACGACCCATGGCATGTGAGCGCTCAGTCAAATGCCTCTTGGGTGAGACCAAGGCAAGGCAGAGGGGCTTCGGCACCCTGCGATGAACCCGCCCTGCCTCGGCGCCCGCCCGATGTCTCGGGACCGGAAGCCATCGCCCATCACGTCACCGAACTGCCCTCTCTGCCTGTCCCCGCGCCCGTCCCTTGGGGTGGGCGCGGCCCAAACGAAGCTTGGGCAAGGGTGAGGCGTTGAAGCATGTGCTGCGTATCGAAATGGCCGGCGGCGACCTCTCGCGGTTGGATGGACAGTCGCGCCGCAAAACTGCCCCCTCCTCCAAACGAAAAGGGCCGCGGCATCTCTGCCGCGGCCCCTGTCTCGTCAGGTCCGATCAGTTCCCGATCAGGTCCGGCACGATCGTCACGATCCCCGGCACGAACCACAGCAGCGCCAGCCCCAGCACCTGGATCAGCACGAAGGGCACGATCCCGCGGTAGATATGGCCGGTCGTCACGCTCGCCGGGGCGACACCGCGCAGGTAGAACAGCGCGAAGCCGAAGGGCGGCGTCAGGAACGAGGTCTGCAGGTTCACCGCGATCATGATCGTCACCCACTTCGGATCGAAGGTGCCGCCGTAGATCACCGGCCCCACGATCGGGATCACGATGTAGATGATCTCGAGGAAGTCGAGCACGAAGCCCAGCACGAAGAGCACCAGCATCACGATCAGGAAGACCGTGAACTCGTTGTCGAAGCTCTTCAGGAACTGCTGGATGTAGTGTTCGCCGCCGAAGGAGATCACCACGAGGTTCAGCAGCTGCGAGCCGATCAGGATGGTGAAGACCATCGAGGTCACCTTGGCCGTCTCGCGCACCACCGGCTTCAGCACCGCCGTGCTCCAGAGCACCCAGCAGGAGTAGAAGAGACCGAAGGCCGCGTAGAGGAAGGCCGCATAGGCCACCACGAAGGCGATCCAGCTCTCGGCGCTGACGCTCTCCTGCGTGATCCGCAGGTCGAAGTTCACGCCCACGAGGATCATCACGATCACCGCGAAGGTGGCGTTGATGATGACCTTGCCGCTTTGGCCCAGCTCGCGCTTCTTGCGATAGGCCGCCAGCATCAGCGCACCGGCCGCGCCGAGCGCCGCTGCCGGCGTCGGGTTGGTGATGCCGCCGAGGATCGACCCCAGCACCGCGACGATCAGGATCAGCGGCGGGAAGACCACGCGGATCAGCTCGTTCTCGGCCAGACGCGCCGCGGCGTGCTTGCAGCCCCAGAGCGCCACCGCGACCGGGATCGCGAGGATGGCCACCGTGGCCCCCGAGGACATGTCGGGCGAGATGAAGAGCACGTCGAGCAGCGCCGCAACCAGCACCCCGCCGAGGCCGATGGCCAGCGGCTTGGGATCGGCCAGCGGATCGGCACCACGGGCGGTGGTCAGGATCAGCGCCAGCGTCACCAGCAGCACGGCCACACCGGTGCCGATCGGGGCGGCGGCGGCCATCTTGGCACTGCGCGCGGCCTCGATCTCTTCCGGGGTCAGGCGATGCGCCTCCTGCACCCCGCCCGAGGCGGCGATGGCTTCGGCTTCCTGCACGGCGACGTTCCAGGCATCCTGACCGTGCAGCGCGATCATCGCTTCGCGGCAGCTGTCAGAGACGTTGGTGCGCAGCGAGGCGACCTGCCCGGCCTCCGAGAAGGTGTCCACCGCGAGGCTCTGGGAGCCGACGATGCCCACCTGCCCCAGCAGCACCACCAGCACGACCAGCGCCGCCGGCACGAAGAGGAACCATGTCAGGCCTTCGCCACGGGTGATGGTCTTGCCGCCCGAGGCCTCGATCTGCACCGCAGGCGCCTTGGATGGGTTGAAGAGCGCATAGCCGAAGGCATAGGCGGCATAGAGCACCGCCAGCAGGATGCCCGGCAGCATGGCCGACTGGAACAGCGTGCCGACCGAGACCACCGCGGGCTTGCCGAGGTAGGTCAGCGCGTCGCTGCAGCCGACGGTCTGGGCGCGGGCTTCCTGTGCCTGGCTGTAGAGGTCACCCGCCAGCGTGCCCAGAAGGACGATCACGATGGAGGGCGGAATGATCTGCCCCAGCGTCCCCGAGGCCGCGATGACCCCGGTGGAAAGCTCGGGCGAGTAGTTGTTGCGCAACATGGTGGGCAGCGAGAGCAGGCCCATGGTCACCACGGTGGCCCCCACGATGCCGGTGGAGGCGGCGAGGAAGGCCCCCACGACGACGACCGACACGGCCAGACCGCCGGGCAGCGGGCCGAAGACGCGCGCCATGGTGGTCAGCAGGTCGTTCGCGATCTTGGAGCGTTCCAGCGTGATGCCCATCATGACGAACATCAGCACCGCCAGCAGCGTCTCGATCGACTGACCGGCGAGCACGCGCTCGTTGATCCGGTTCACGATGAAGCTGACGTTGCGGTCCAGCGCCACGTCCCAGCCGCGGTCAAAGACCGGCTGCGCGATCCTTGGCAGGTCGGGATATCGGAAGATCGAAATCGCATCCGGGTGGATGCCGCTGTCCGTCAGCGTGCGATACATGTCCGAGGACGTGTCGATCGCCTGGTGGATCAGCAGGCCCGAACTGTCGAGCACCGCGATGATCCCGAAGGAAATGGCCCCCGCACCACCGATGGCAAAGGCCACCGGGAAGCCGGAGAGGATCCCGCCGAAAAGGCACAGGAAGACGATAATCAGGCCGATCTCGACCCCATCAAGTCCGAAAAGCATGTCTCAGGTCCCCTCAGTGCGTGCCTTCGTAGGCTTCTTCGCCCTCGCCCAGCGTGTCGCGGTCGAGGTACTTGTTCTCGCTTCCCTGCCCTTCGACGAATTCGCAGAAGGAGCGGTAGAAGAAGGCGATGGCGTGGATAAAGACCATGGCTGCAAAGGCGCAGAGCAGGATCTTGAACAGGAAGTAGGCCGAGAAGCCGTTCGGGCTGAAGCCGATGGTCTCGACGTTCCAGCGCAGGGCGCGGGACTTGGCCAGCAGGCGATCCAGCTGATCGGAGGCCGAGGGTTTCGGCACGATCAGGTGGCGCCACAGGAAGAACCAGCCATACATCCAGGTGATCACGGCCACGGGCATCATGAAGATCAGCGAGCCGATCATGTCCACCACCCGCTTGCCGCGGAAGGACAGGCCCGAATAGACGAGGTCGACCCGCACGTGGGAGCCCTGCACGAAGGCGTAGGACACGCAGAGCGCCACGACCATCGCGTTGTAGAGCTTCAGCTCTTCCGACCACCAGCTCATGTCGAAGCCGATCGGCACGCCAAGGCCGAAGACCAGATCGGGCCGCGCGAAGATGCGCTGCACGAAGACGATCAGCACCTGCTGGATCACCATGATCAGGCCGGCCCATGCCATGAAGCGCCCCACCGTGTTGGCAAAGCCTTCCAGCACCCGGACCATGCCCCACATGAAGGGACGGTGCATGATGCCCGCGATCGTCAGGATCAGGATGGCGGTGAAGACGACAAAGAAGAACTCCACCGATCCGCCGTAGTAGACGAACCGCATGATCGCCTGATTGTCCGACCAGTTCAGCCACAACTGCGGATGTGTGACCGCGTAGCCGAAATTGTAGAACGCCATGCCGATGTTCTGGATGAGCCACCAGATGCCGCCCGCGATGGCGCCGATGACGCCCGTGCCGCCCGTTTCTTCCATCGTCCCCGCCTTCCCTGACGTGTCAGTCATGTTGACGCAGCGTCGGGTCCGAGTGCGTCAATTGAAGAAGGCCCCGTCACGCCGGGGCCTTCGCTGATCTCAAGCCTTTCGGCGGATCAAATTCCCAGAACGCGGTTCCGCTGCTTGGCGTAGGCGCCTTCCGAGGTCGAAATCCACGCAGCCGAGGCCTTCAGCCACTGCATGTAGCTGTCGTAGCATTCGGCGTAGAGCGGATCGTCCATGGGCTCCTGCACCACTTCGGCCGAGGCCGAACCGAAGGCATCCCAGACGCTGTCGGGGAATTCCAGAACCTTCACGCCGCCGGACTGCAGGCGCTGCAGGGCCGAACCGTTGTTCGCCATGAAGAGCGACATGGTCCAGTTGTTGCCGGCACGCGCTGCCTGCTCGACGATCTGCTTCTGGGCTTCGGGCAGGTCCTCGAAGAGGTCGCGGTTGAGCGCCAGCGAGAGGCCGGGGCCGGACTCGTGGAAGCCTGCGGTGTAGTAGGTCTTGGTGATCTCCTGAAAGCCGGCCTTCTCGTCCGCCCAGGGGCCGATCCACTCGGTCCCGTCAATCGCACCCGAAGACAGCGCCTGGTAGACTTCGCCGCCGGGCAGGTTCTGCACCGATGCGCCGAGTTTGCCCAGCACCTGGCCGCCCTGGCCCGGCATCCGGAACTTCAGGCCCTGGAAGTCTTCCGGACCCTTGATTTCCTTGTTGAACCAGCCACCCGACTGCGGGCCGGTGTTGCCGGCCATGAAGGTCTTGAGGCCGAAGATCTCGGAGACCTGGTCCTGCAGTTCCTGACCGCCGCCATGGTAATACCAGTTGTTCAGTTCCTGGTAGGTCATGCCGAAGGGAATGTTCGAGAAGAACGACAGCGCCGGATGCTGGCCGAGGAAGTAGTAATCCACGGCGTGGTACATGTCGGCCTGGCCCGAGGACACGGCGTCGAACACCTCGAAGGCGCCCACGAGTTCGCCCGCGGCCTTCAGTTCGACGGTCAGCTGGCCGTCGGTCATGGCGGTGATGGCGTCGGCGCAGTATTGCGCGCTGTCATGCACCCCGGCGAGGCCACGGCCCCAGGTGGTGACCATGGTCAGGGTGCGCTTGCCCTGTGCGTAGGCCGGTGCGGCCAGAGTCGAGGCTGCAGCTGCGCCGCCGCCCAAAGCGGACGTTCTCAGAAAGGAACGACGATCCATAATTTCTCCTCCCGGTAGGTATTGCCCCCGCTGTGGCGGGTGCGGATCGGTTCGATAGTGGGAGGACACTAGCGAGACATTTGGCACCGGAAAATACCTAGTACTACGTAGCGGCGAAACTTTCGGGTAGTTTCCCTTGCGAAAGGGATCGCTTTCTTGCCGGCGAAGAGCCGCCTATACACTGGCTTCGCGGCTTGGGCTAAGCTTACCGTCGAATCACTCATGACGCGCTTCTTCACCCTCCGACGGCTCAGCTATGGCCAGAAGCTCTTCCTTCTGGCGACGCTTCCGCTGATCCTTGCCGTCTCGGCCATTGCGCTGATGGTGGCCCAGCAGTCGCGCGCGCTTGCCGAACGCGAGATCGCCACGCTGGAACAGCGCCTGCTGGACGCCAAGAAGCAGGAACTGCGCAACTACGTCACCCAGGCGCGCAACGGCTTCTACGCCACCTACAATTCCGCGCCCTACAATTCCGAGGAGGCGCAGACCAAGGTGCTGCAGATCCTCGCCGCCATGATCTACGGCGACGAGGGGTTCTTCTTCGTCTACACCTTCGACGGCACCAACCTCGTCTCGCCGCGCCAGACCGACATGATCAACCAGACCTGGTGGGACCTGACCGACAGCGAGAGCACCCCGGTGGTGCAGGAGTTCATCGAGACCGCGCGTCAGGGTGGTGGCTGGGTCGAGCATCTCTGGCCCAAGCCCTCCACCGGCGAGGAGGAGCGGATGCTGACCTACGTGACCTCCCTGCCCCAGTGGCAATGGGCGATCGGCACCGGGGTCTTCATCGACGACGTGCTCGACACCGTCGCCGCCTCCCAGACCGAGATGCGCCAGCGGGTGCGGCGCACCTTCCTCTACATCGGGGCGATCACGCTGATCGCGCTGATGGGGGTCTTTGCCTCGGGCATGGTGATCAACATCCGCGAGCGGCGTCTGGCGGATGCCAAGCTCAAGCGCCTCACCCAGCGGGTCTTCGACGCGCAGGAGGAGGAGCGTGGCCGCGTGGCGCGCGAATTGCACGACGGGATCAGCCAGCTTCTGGTGGGCGTGCGCTATGCCCTCGACGCGGCCAAGCGCCGGATGGCGGCCGGCGATCCCCGCGCGGGTGAAACGCTGGACAAGGGCATGCAGAGCCTCGGCGATGCCATCCAGGAGGTCCGCCGGATCAGCCGCGACCTGCGCCCCGGCGCGCTCGACGACCTCGGCCTCGGGCCCGCGATCAAGACGCTGGTCGAGGATTTCGGCAGCAGAACCGGGATCGAGACGGCCTTTTCCACCGTGGTCTTCCGCAACCGTCTGGACAAGGACAGCAAGATCGCGCTCTACCGCATCGCGCAGGAGGCACTCACCAATATCGAGCGCCACTCCGGCGCGACACGGATCGAGGTGGATGTGCGCGGCACCCGGACCGGCGCCCGGCTGCACATCGCGGACAACGGCCACGGCCTCTCGGCGGAGGTGCGCGAGGGCCGGTCCACCGGCCTCGGCCTGCGCAACATGCAGGAGCGGGTCGAGCAGCTTGACGGCACGCTGGACATCCGCTCCGGGCCGAAGGGCACGGAGATCACGGCCTTCGTGCCACTCTCGCACCTGCTGGAGCCGAACCGCGACGAAGCGCGGCAGGACAAGGGGAAGGACAGCACATGACCCAGAGCAAGACCCGCGTCGTCATCGTCGACGATCACCCGCTGGTGGCCGAGGGCATCGTCTCGATCCTCGAAAGCTACGACGACATCGAGGTGGTGGCCGCGCTCTCAAGCGGGCGGCAGATCGTCGACCAGGTGGAGGACCTGGCCCCCGACGTGGTGCTGCTCGATCTCAACATGCCCGAGGTCTCGGGGCTGAACGCCTGCGAGATCGTCCTCGAGAAGCGCCCCGAGACGAAGGTCCTCGTGCTCTCCATGCACGACAGCCCGGAGTATATCACCTCCGCGCTCGAACATGGCGCGGCGGGCTACGTGCTGAAGGACGTGCCCACCGAGGAGATCAAGCAGGCCATCGACGCGGTGATGCGCGGCGAGCGCTACCTCTGCACCGGCGCCAAGGTCGGGCTGGCGCCGAAGGAGGGCACGCGCGAGCAGCTCACCAACCGCGAGCAGTCGATCCTGCTGCTGCTGGCACAGGGCCAGTCCAACAAGGAGGTGGCCCTCGCGCTCGACATTTCGGTCCGCACGGTCGAGACGCACCGCAAGAACATCAAGCGCAAGCTCGGCATCTCCTCCACCGCCGGGCTGACCCGCTACGCGCTGGAACACGGGGTCCTGCAGGGCACCGGCCGCGTCTTCTGAGGCGCCCCGCCCCGGCCACTCCGCCCCGGCCTACCTGGCCGCCCGACCGGGTCCACCCGCACGGTTCCGCCTGCGAAACGCCCGCAACCGGTCCCGCTTGCCCCCCCGGGCGCCCGCTGTGCGCCGCGACGGCATGCTCTGCGCGCCACAGGCGGAATTTTCTCGCTCATTCACGTATTTGCCATTCGCCCGGCCCCGCCCGATCCCCTACCGAGTCAGGGAACAGCAGGAGGGCCCGATGCCGAATCGCGACCGCAAGACCTACACCGACGCGAACCGCGCCGCCTGGGAGGCCTCGGCGCATCTGCATGGCGCCGGCGAGGAGTGGGAAGCCCTGCTCGCCTCCGCCAGCCTGCCCGGCTTCTCCACCTTCGATCCCTGCCTGACCGCGACGCTCCAGCAGATCGGCCTCTCGGGCAGGAGCGCCGTGCAGATCGGCTGCAACAACGCCCGCGAACTGCTCTCGCTGGCGGCCTTCGGGGCGGAGCCCGCGCTCGGCATCGACCAGTCCGCCGCCTTCCTCGCACAGGGCGCACAGCTTGCCGCCGCCGCCGGCCTCGCGCCGCTGCTGCTCGAGGCCGACATCTACACCCTCCCCGAGGGCGACCTCGGCCAGCATGACCTCGCCCTGATCACCATCGGCGTGCTGAACTGGATGCCCGACCTGCCCGGTTTCTTCGCTGCCGTGGCAGGCCTCATGGCCCCCGGCGCCCATCTCGTGATCTACGAGACCCATCCCTTCCTCGAGCTGTTCGATCCCGCCAGCGAGACGCCGCACACCCCGGCCTTCAATTACTTCACCTCCGCCCCCCAGAAGGTGACCGACGCCATCGCCTACGACGGGCAGGACCACGGCACCGGCGAAACCGGCTACTGGTTCCTCCACACGATGGGCGCGATCCTCACCGCCATGGCCGGCGCGGGCCTGCGCCTCGAAACCCTGACGGAACATCCCCATTCCAACCGCGAGCCGGCGTATGACCTCTACGAAGGCCGCGCCGCGCAGATCCCGATGAGCTACACCCTCGTCGCCCGCAAGGGCTGACCCGCTTCATCTTTCCCCAAATACCTCCGGGGGGAATTGCGCGGCGCAGCTGCGCAAGGGGGGCAGCGCCCCCACGGAATTTTCAAAAATTCCGGTCCGGAAAATTCGAATTTTCCGCAACTCCCGCTCTCTCGGCCCCCGACCCCACTGCCCCGCGCCGAAAATTCTTCGAAGAATTTTCCCAAGAATTTTCGAAAATTCTTGGCCACCCACCGGAAAACACCCCGAATTTTTCCGAAAACGTCGACGAACCACGGATCAACGCAACTTTCGCAAAGAATTTTTTCGCCGCAGGACAGAAATTTCCACCCAAAGGCGGTTGACGCCCCGTTCGCCCGCTTCTAATGTCCGCCCCGAATGAGGAGTCCCCCAATGACCGCACTAGTCATTATCGTAGGAGTTTGGCGCATGGGCCGGTAAGACCGGTTGTCCCATTTGGTACCCCATGCGCCCCCGGATCACCTCCGGGGGCTTTTTCATTCCCGAGACAGAAGTTCACGAGAAGCGCCCGACACGGGGCAGTGAGACGGAGAGAAGCGATGACACGGCAGATGACCGGCGCGAAAATGGTGGTTCAGGCCCTCAAGGATCAGGGCGTGGACACGGTATTCGGCTATCCCGGCGGCGCCGTCCTGCCGATCTATGACGAGATCTTCCAGCAGAACGGCATCAAGCACATACTCGTCCGCCACGAGCAGGGCGCGGTCCATGCCGCCGAAGGCTATGCCCGCTCCACCGGCAAGCCGGGCGTCGTGCTCGTCACCTCGGGCCCGGGCGCGACCAACGCGGTCACCGGCCTGGCCGACGCGCTGCTCGACTCGATCCCGATCGTCGCCATGAGCGGACAGGTCCCCACCTTCCTGATCGGCTCGGACGCCTTCCAGGAGGCCGATACCGTCGGCATCACCCGCCCCTGCACCAAGCACAACTGGCTGGTGAAGGAGACGGACGACCTGCCGCGGATCATGCACCACGCCTTCCATGTCGCCACCACCGGCCGTCCCGGCCCGGTGCTCATCGACATCCCCAAGGACGTGCAGTTCGCCACCGGCGAGTATGTCGCGCCGCCGAAACCCTCGACCTATCGCTACAACCCGCAGGTCAAGGGCGACATGGAGGAAATCACGGAACTGGTGGCCGCCCTCGAAGTGGCCAAGAAGCCGATCTTCTACACCGGCGGCGGCGTCATCAACTCCGGCCCCGCGGCCAGCCAGCTGCTGCGCGAACTGGTCGACGCCACCGGCGCGCCGATCACATCGACGCTCATGGGCCTTGGCGCCTACCCCGCCTCGGGCAAGTCGTGGCTGGGGATGCTCGGCATGCACGGTCTCTACGAGGCCAACATGGCGATGCATGACTGCGACCTGATGATCTGCGTCGGCGCCCGCTTCGACGACCGGATCACCGGCCGCATCGATGCCTTCAGCCCGAACTCGCTCAAGGCGCATATCGACATCGATCCCTCCTCGATCAACAAGGTGATCCACGTCGACATGCCGATCGTCGGCGACGTGGCCCATGTGCTCGAGGATATCCTCAAGGTCTGGAAGGCCCGCGGCCGCAAGACCAACCGCGAGGCGCTCGCCAAGTGGTGGAAGAAGATCGACGAGTGGAAGGCGGTCGAGTGCCTGAACTTCAAGAACTCCGACACCGTCATCAAACCGCAGTACGCGCTGCAGCGGCTCGAGGCGCTCACCAAGGGCCATGACCGCTACTTCACCACCGAGGTCGGCCAGCACCAGATGTGGGCCGCGCAGTACCTCACCTTCGAGGAGCCGAACCGCTGGATGACCTCCGGGGGCCTCGGCACCATGGGCTATGGCGTTCCGGCCTCGGTCGGCGTGCAGCAGGCCCATCCCGAAAGCCTCGTGATCAACGTGGCGGGCGAAGCCTCGTGGCTGATGAACATGCAGGAGATGGGCACCGCGGTGCAGTTCCGCCTGCCGGTGAAGCAGTTCATCCTGAACAACGAACGTCTGGGCATGGTGCGCCAGTGGCAGCAGCTGCTGCATGGCGAGCGCTACAGCCAGTCCTGGTCCGAGGCGCTGCCCGATTTCGTGAAGCTCGCCGAGGCCTTCGGCGCCAAGGGGATCATGGTCTCGGACCCCAAGGACCTCGACGATGCGATCATGGAGATGATCAACTACGACGGTCCGGTGATCTTCGACTGCCTCGTCGAGAAGCACGAGAACTGCTTCCCGATGATCCCCAGCGGCAAGGCCCACAACGAGATGCTCATGGGCGATGCGGCGGCCACCAATGCCATCACCGGCGGCGGGGCAGCGCTCGTCTGATCAGGTCTGACCGAGGCCGGGCGGCCCCTGCCGCCGCCCGCCCCCGGCTGGAGGATGTGACCCGTGTCAGGACTTCGGGAAGATCAGCGTCAGCACCGCGCGGAAGGTCACGCCTTCGGCGCCGCTGTCCGGGCCCTCGGCAATATAGCCGATGCCGCCACCGATACTCATCGGCTGGTTGCCCGCCATGAAGACCTTGCTGACCACACCGTTGATCGGCACGGTCCACTGCTCGTTGGTCCAGTCATAGGTCGTCTCGGTGTTCAGCGTCACGCTCAGGCCGCCGTCGAAGGCATAGCTCAGGAAGGGCTGCAGGTAGGTCTGGTTGATGTCAACCGGCCCGTCGCCCACGCGCCAGACATGGGACGCAAGCCCGCCCACGGTCCACGGCCCCGACTGGCGCAGGGCCACACCGGTCACACCCGCGGCAAAGGTATCGGCCGAGATGCCGTCGCGCCCGGTGGGCAGCACGAAGGCCGGGCCCACGCCCCAGGTCAGCCCGTTGCGCGCCTCCTTGGGCGAGAAGAAGAACGACTGGGTGATGTCGCCAAGGCCGATATCGTCATTGCCGGGAAGATCGTTGAAGACCAGCGGTACGATGGTGCGGGACACAATGTTCCAGCCGTTGCCAAGGTCGAAGGGGATCACCGGCTGGACGTTGAGCGTCATCCGCTCGCCATCGTCGTTGGGGCCGATGTTCTGGTTCCAGTTGAACTGGAACGGCACGCTCACGAGGTCCGCGACCGGGTTCGCGAGCTGCTTGGCGAGGTCGGTTTCCGCCGCCACAACGGGGGTTGCGACACCAAGGCAGGCGACCGTCGCGAGACGCGCCGATTTGAAAACTGGGGTCATGGCAAGTCCTTGAACTCGGAAAAGAAACTTTCAGGCACGGGGCGCTGGAGACATCGCCCTGTGGCACGGGGAAAACCGGATGCAACCCTAGCGTGCTTCCAACTTGCCCCAAAGGCAACCGATACCTTCCACCGGAAGACAACCCTGAAGACAAGGAGCCACCCATGTCGGCACTCAAACTGAAAAAAGGGTCGACCAAGCATTCGGCCTACAACCTGCGCCCGACCTTCTCCGACGTGATCGAGACGCATACGCTGGCCGTGCTGGTGGACAACGAGGCGGGCGTTCTCGCCCGCGTGATCGGCCTCTTCTCCGGCCGGGGCTACAACATCGAAAGCCTCACCGTGGCCGAGGTCGACCACACTGGCAAACGCTCGCGGATCACGATCGTGACCAAGGGCACGCCGCAAGTGATCGAGCAGATCAAGGCGCAGCTCGGCCGCATCGTGCCCGTCCACGAGGTCCACGACCTGACCGTCGAAGGCCCTTCGGTCGAGCGCGAGCTGGCGCTGATCAAGGTGGCCAACGAGGGCGAGAAGCGGGTCGAGGCGCTGCGCCTGGCGGACATCTTCCGTGCCAACGTGGTGGATTCGACACTGACCAGCTTCGTCTTCGAACTGACCGGCACGCCCGACAAGATCGACGCCTTCGCCGAGCTGATGCGCCCGCTGGGCCTCGTCGAACTGGCGCGCACCGGTGTTGCCGCCCTCGCCCGCGGCGCGAACTGATCACAGGGGTCCCCGGGCCCGGGGCAGCCCCCCGGCCCGTGGTGCCGATCCCCTGACTGGCGCGATAATTGGCCCGATCCCGCCGTCTCTGAAAAAGCAAAAGCCCGTCCGCGTCACCGCGGGCGGGCTTTCTCATGTCCGTCGAAGGCCGGCCGAGATGTGCCCCGGAGGACCGCCTTTACAGCTTGCCGGCGATCTCGCAGGCTTGCGCGGCCCGGGCCTTGTCCTGCGCCCGGCCATGGGCCTTGCGGCGCGGCGTGAACGGCAGGACGATCGCGCTGCCCTCCTCGCCCTCCGGGCGACTGACGGGGGGAATGTTGACCTTCTCGGAGGCCATGCAATTGGCCTCCTGCAGACGCGTCGCCAGCGAGGGATATTGCTCCTCCGCAACGATCCGGGGGTTCTGCGCCCGTCGCATCACACGGTCTTCGGCAAGGTCGAATTGCACCAGATCTCCCGCGTCGAGGGCGATTCCGTCACAGAATTCTCCCTCCGCGGCGCTGAAGTAGGCCAGATCGCCATGATCTTCGCACCAGATCACCGCTTTCCGATCCGAACTGTCGCTCCACAGGACTACACCAAACATCTCAACCCTCTGCAGATGCATCACTTTCCCCCACATGGTTACTTTCTGTGAAAGATCTTCTTTCCGACATTCCCCAATCAGTGTCGGAGAGATTGATTTTGTGACGGGTTTGATAAATACTGGCGCTATACCACATCACCCGTGACGCCACATAGCATCAAGAAGTCTCCTCAACAGTGCTACACACACCCAAAATACACGCTGAACGTGAATCACACAGGGAAAAACGGCCCGTGAAGAAGCCTACCTCGAGCCATGGGTCGGAATCCGCCGTCGATCCGGTGGAAATCCGCGGAATATTTGGCGCGAACCTGCGTCTTCTCTCCGGTCAATACCCCTCGATTGCCGGTCTGTGCCGCGAACTCGGCATCAACCGCACGCAGTACAACCGCTACCTCTCGGGCGAGAGTTTCCCGCGGCCGGACGTGCTGCATCGCATCTGCGAATTCTTCAACACGGACGCCCGCATCCTGCTGGAGCCGGTCGAGGCGCTGACGCCGATCTCCGCGGACCTGCTCAACCATCCCGAGATCTCGGAGTACCTCGGCCGGACCTCGACCGAGGTCGGCCAGGATCTGCTGCCCGACGGGTTCTACCGGTTCTCGCGGCGCTCCTTCGTCGACGAGACCATGGCCGCGCTCGGCCTCGTCTACGTCTTCCGCAACGACGGCTACACCTTCGTGCGCGGATACGAGGCCAAGGAAGCCATGGCGCAGCAGGGCCTGCCGGTGGATGCCGCCACGCGCGAGTTCCGCGGCATCTTCCTGCGTCAGGAAGAGGGCGTGGCCGCGCTGATCGCGCGCAAGGGCGCGATCACCTGCTCGTTCAACTTCCTCTGCAAGGTCCCGACCTTCGAGAACAACTTCTGGGAAGGCTACGTGACCCGCACGGTGCGCGAGAGCCTGACCAGCCAGCGGGCCACCCGCATGGTCTATGAGCATCTCGGGACCAACATGCGTTCGATCATGACCACGGCGCGGGGCACCGGCCTCGTCCCGCAAGAACAACTGCCCCAGTTCCACCGCCGCCTGCTGCGGCTGGACCAGGCCTTCCGTTGAGCTGACGCCGTCCCGGCCTGCGGTCCGACGTGGCGTCACGAACCGGTGCGGACCGATCCGGAACGAACAAAGCCGCCCCCTCGGGGGCGGCTTTCGCATGTCCGGCCCCTGCGGGCGGTCCGGTGGCAGCCGTCCGGTCGCCCTGCCCTTACGCCGGCACCGCACCCTTCAGCGCCATGAACCTGCCGAGCCGTTCCAGCCCTTCCAGCATGTCTTCGGTCGTCGAGGCATAGGAGAAGCGCAGCGTATGCGCCCCCCGGTCCGGATCGAAGTCGAGCCCCGGCGTCACCGCGACGCGGGCCTCGTGCAGGATCTCGCGGGCAAGGGCGAGGCTGTTGTTGGTCAGGCCGGAGACATCCGCGTAGATGTAGAAGCCCCCGTCCGGCGGCGCGATCCGGTCGAAGCCGATCCTGGGCAGCCCCTCCAGCAGCAGCGCGCGGTTGCGGGCATAGGTGGCGCGGTGGGCATCCAGTTCCTCGGTGGCATCGAGCGCGGCGAGGGCCGCCACCTGGCTGGCATGGGTGGCGCAGATGAACATGTGCTGCGAAAGCTTCTCGACCCGGTGGAAATGCGCCTCGGGCAGGACCATCCAGCCGATCCGCCAGCCGGTCATCGAGAAATACTTCGAGAAGGAATTGATGACATAGACGTCGTCACCGAATTCCAGCGCACTCACGGCCCGGTTCTCGTAGTGCAGCCCATGATAGATTTCGTCCGAGATGAAGCCGATGCCCGCCTCCTGCGCGGCCTGCATCAGCCCCTGCATCGCGGGCCCGTCCAGCATCGTCCCGGCGGGGTTCGCCGGCGAGGCCACCAGCAGACCGTCAAGGCGATGCGCCGCGATGTCGGAGGGCACCGGCTGGTAGCGGTGCTCTTCCTTGGTTTCGATCAGCACCGGATCGAGGTCCAGCGCCTTGAGGATCTGCCGGTAGGAGGGATAGCCCGGCGAGCCGATGCCGACCCGCGCACCCGGGTCGAAGAGCGAGGTGAAGGCCAGCGAAAAGGCCCCGGAGGAGCCCGGCGTGACCAGCACCCTCTCGGGGTTCAGGTCCACGTCGTACCATTCGCCATAGAGCTGCGCGATGCGTGCGCGCAGCTCGGGCAGGCCCGGCGTGACGGTATAACCCATAGGCGCGCCGTCCTCCATCGCCTGCGCCACGGCGCGGCGGGCGGCCTCCGGCGCAGGCGTGCCCGGCTGGCCGATTTCCATGTGGACGATGTCGATGCCCGAGGCCTCCATCTCGGCGGCCTCCTTGGCGATTTCCATCACAATAAAGGGATCGACCGTGCCCCGGCTTGAAACCCGCATGTACTCCTCCGACACTTGCTTTCGGTGGACAGCTTCCCGCGTTTCACAGGATTATCGAAAAATGCCGTCGGCCCATGCCGAACATCTGATCCATTTTCCCGCGCCTCTTGAGGGGCGCCGCCGTCTTGCCTCTCTCTTCTGCCCTCTGCATCGGCAAAGGGCAACCGGGTCACCGATATGTCACGGTGGGTTCGGTTGGCATCGCCGCCCCGATATGCTTTCTGCACAATAACGCGCCTGATTGCGGGCCTGAATTTCGACTGAGACCGGAGTTATTTGATGACGAGTTCCAAAACCGCCTATGTCCTGACCGCCGCCGCCGTGGCGCTTGGTGTCTTTGCCTACGGCGCCGACAAGGTGCGCGGCCCCGTCGCGGCCCCCGCCGCGATGGCAGAGGCGATGCCCGCCGCGACCGGCCATTCGGAGAAACCGACCGCAGAGCACGGCGCGGCCCCCGCCGCGACCTCTGCCCCGACTTCTGCCGGCGGGTCGGAACTGGCCGATCTCAGCGGGATGCAGCGCGATGCCCTGCGGCGCGAGATCCAGTCCTACCTCATGGACCACCCCGAGGTGATCTTCGAGGCGGTCGAGGCCTATCGCGCCCGCGAGGCCGAGGTGCAGCAGCAGGCCCAGACCGACATGCTGAAGTCCGAGCCCGAGGCGATCTACGATGACGGCTTCTCGTGGATCGGTGGCAACCCCGAGGGCGACATCGTCATGATCGAGTTCATGGACTACCGCTGCGGCTACTGCCGCCGGGCCTTCGAGGACGTGAAATCGCTGGTCGAGGATGACGGCAACATCAAGTTCATCGTCAAGGAATACCCCGTGCTCGGTGATGACTCGGTGACCGCCTCGCGCTTTGCCATCGCCACCCTGCAGGTCGCGGGCGACGAGGCCTACGAGCAGGTCCACAACGCCATGATGACCATGCGCGGCAACCCCGGTGACAAGGTCGCCCTGACCCGTCTGGGCGAGAGCCTCGGCCTCGACACCGACGCGATCTTTGCGCGCATGGACGACGAGGCCGTGACCGAGGTGATCGGCACCAACCGCGCCCTTGGCGATGCGCTCGGCATCAGCGGCACGCCGACCTTCCTCTTCGATCACCAGCTGGTCGTGGGCGCGGTCCCGCGCAGCCAGATGGAAGAGATCATCGAGGACCTGCGCGAAGCAGCCGAATGATCCGGGCGGCGCTTCTGCCGCTCCTGCTGCTGTCCTCGCCCCTTGCCGCGCAGGACAGCAGCGCGCCCCTGTCCGCCGCCTCGGGCGACCGCGCCCCGGCAACAGCCACGAGCGACGGCGGCGGCGCCCTCTCTCCCGAGGCCCGTAAGTTTCTGGGGGCCGAAATCCGCGCGGTGCTGCTGGCCCACCCCGAACTCGTGGCCGGCCTCGCCGACGGCGCCATGGCCCCCACCGCTGCGCCGCTCGACCTCTACAAGGACGACCGGGAGCAGGACCTGAGCCTCCTCGACCGGGCCCGCGCCGCCCTGACCGCGATCACGCCGGAGGGCTTCGGCGCGCGCAGGCCGCGCCAGACGATCACCCTCTTCGTCACCTATCCCTGCCCCGACTGCGCCATGGCCGAACGCGGGCTCCGGACCCTCGTGGCCGAGGTGCCGGGCCTCCGGGTCGAGATCCGCGCCGCCGAGAACACCCCCGCCGCCCGCAGCCTGCGCGCCCTTGCCCGCGAAATGACGCCCGAAGCGTTCGCCGCCCTGCGGATGTCCTTCTACACTGACGCGCCGGAGGAGGAGACCGATGACAAGGCCGAGGACATCGGCGTGCTGGCCTCGGTGCAGGAGGATGCCGTGCTGTTCCACAAGCTCGGGCTCGACCTCGCGCCCTCCTACGTGCTGCCCGGGATGATGCTGCGCGGCGAGATGCCCACCATCGTGCTGCGGCGCTACCTCGACGAGTGATCGCTTTGCGCGAGCCGACACACAAAAAGACGGGGCCCCGCATGGAGCCCCGTCTTTTTCTGTAGCCCGACAGGGCGGGTCGACGCCTCTGCCCCACGGCTGCCTGCCCCCGGGGGGACGCGCCGCAGCACCTCAGCGCCGGATCACTCCGCCGCCTGCGCCGCCTCCGCGGCCTCGCGGACCTCGATCTCGGCGGCCTTCTTCTCGACCTGCTCGACGATGTGATCCACCATCTGCTCGTTCGACATCTTGTGGGACTGCTTACCCGCCAGATAGACCATGCCGTTGCCTGCACCGCCGCCGGTGAAGCCCACGTCGGTCATCAGCGCCTCGCCCGGGCCGTTCACCACGCAGCCGATGATCGACAGCGACATCGGCGTCTTGATGTGCTCCAGCCGCTGCTCCAGCAGTTCGACCGTCTTGATCACGTCAAAGCCCTGACGCGCGCAGGACGGGCAGGAAATGATGTTCACGCCCCGGTGGCGCAGGCCGAGCCCCTTGAGGATCTCGTAGCCCACCTTGACCTCCTCCACCGGATCGGCGGAAAGCGAGACGCGCAGCGTGTCGCCGATGCCCATCCAGAGCAGGTTGCCGAGGCCGATCGCGCTCTTGATCGTGCCGGTCATCAGCCCGCCCGCCTCGGTGATGCCGAGGTGGATCG